>NZ_JAUORX010000001.1 GCF_030548175.1 Cognatishimia sp. 1_MG-2023
ACAACCCCACACCACACCACACCACCCCCAACAAACCCAACCACCCACCCCCCCCCCCCACCCCCCCCCCCCCCCCCCCCCCCCCCCCCCCCCCCCCCCCCCCCCCCCCCCGAAACCCTTACGCGAATGACTTCGCGTGACGCTTCCGCTCATGCGGGTCAAGGTAACGCTTACGTAAACGCACGTTGTTTGGTGTAACTTCAACCAATTCGTCGTCGTTGATATAGGCAATCGCCTCTTCCAATGACAAGGTGATCGGCGTTGTCAAACGAACTGCATCATCGGTACCTGACGCACGAACGTTGGTCAGTTTTTTACCTTTCAGCGGGTTCACTTCTAGATCGTTTTCACGAGAATGCTCACCAATGATCATGCCGGTGTACACATCAGCCTGCGCACCAATCATCATCTTGCCGCGCTCTTCCAGGTTCCACAGAGCGTAGGCAACAGACGTGCCGTTCTCCATTGAAATCAGAACACCTGCGCGGCGACCAGGGATAGATCCTTTGTAGGGGGCCCAACCATGGAAAACACGGTTCAGAACGCCGGTACCGCGTGTGTCAGTCAAGAACTCGCCGTGATAACCGATCAAGCCACGAGACGGCACATGCGCGATGATACGCGTTTTGCCAGCACCCGCTTGACGCATCTCAACCAGCTCACCCTTACGGGAACCTGTCAGCTTTTCGATAACCGCACCAGAGTACTCGTCATCAACGTCAATTGTTGCTTCTTCGATTGGCTCGATCTTCTGGCCATCTTCTTCGCGCATGATCACCTGCGGACGAGAGATCGACAATTCAAAGCCCTCACGACGCATGTTCTCAATCAGAACACCCATCTGAAGTTCGCCACGACCAGAAACCTCAAACGCTTCGCCACCCGGCGTATCAGCGATTTTAATCGCCACGTTGGATTCAGCTTCTTTCATCAAACGGTCACGAATAACCCGCGACTGAACTTTCTTACCATCGCGGCCAGCCAATGGGCTGTCGTTGATGCCGAAAGTCACTGTGATGGTTGGCGGATCAATCGGCTGCGCATCCAGCGGCTCTTCAACGGCCAAGGCACAGATTGTGTCCGCAACAGTCGCCTTAGACATGCCCGCGATAGACACAATGTCACCCGCTTGCGCTTCGTCGATGTCCTGCTCGCTCAAACCACGGAACGCTTGAATACGTGTCACGCGGAATTGCTCGATCTTTTGGCCAATACGAGAAAGCGCTTGCACGGTTGCGCCCACTTTCAGCGTACCGGATTCAACACGACCAGTGAGCAAACGGCCCACAAACGGGTCAGAACCCAAAGTGGTGGCCAGCATGCGGAAATCATCGCCTTGCTGCTTGATCTGCTTAGGCTCAGGAACATGGTTCACAATCAGCTTGAACAACGCGTCCAGGTCTTTGCGTGGGCCATCCAGCTCATTGTCGCACCAGCCGTTACGGCCAGAGGCATACATATGTGGGAAGTCCAGCTGATCCTCAGTCGCATCCAGTGACGCAAACAAGTCAAAGCATTCGTCCAATGCGCGATCAGGCTCAGCGTCTTGTTTGTCGACTTTGTTCAAAACAACAATCGGACGCAGACCCAGCGCAAGCGCCTTAGAGGTCACGAACTTGGTCTGTGGCATTGGGCCTTCGGCCGCGTCAACCAACAGCACAACACCGTCAACCATAGACAGAATACGCTCAACTTCGCCACCAAAGTCGGCGTGGCCCGGCGTATCAACGATATTGATACGTGTGCCTTTCCACTCAACGCTGGTTGGCTTCGCGAAAATGGTAATACCACGTTCACGTTCTAGGTCGTTGCTGTCCATGGCACGCTCGGCCACGTCCTGGTTTGCCCGGAAGGCACCAGATTGTTTCAGTAGCTCGTCAACCAGTGTAGTTTTACCGTGGTCAACGTGCGCGATAATCGCGATATTGCGAAGGTCCATTGCCCTGCCTCATGTCTGTTCACGCGCGCCGTAACGCGACTAGCCGGAAAACACCAGCGGAAACTGCGTTCTGTGCGAAAGTGCCCTCGAAGATGTGCGATCCTTGCGATAGACGCGCCATCCTCACAAAGAATAATATTCCTCAAAGAGCAGGAGTTTTAGAATATGTGCCGTTGGGCCGCTTATATCGGTGCGCCGATATTTTTAGAAGACATCATTACATTGCCCGGACATTCATTGGTTGCCCAAAGCATAGAGGCCGATGAATGCAAAACCACAACAAATGCCGATGGCTTTGGCGTGGCCTGGTATAACGAACGCCCAGAGCCCGGTTTGTTCCGCGATGTCTATCCAGCATGGAGCGATCCAAACCTGCGCAGCGTCGCGCATCAAGTACGGGCAGGGGTGTTCCTCAGCCATGTGCGTGCCTCAACAGGATCCTGCATCAGCCGCAACAATTGCCATCCCTTCGCTGCGCGCAATTGGACGTTCATGCACAACGGACAAGTTGGCGGGTTTGAACAGGTTCGCAAAGCCGCGGATATGGCCATTCCCGACGACTACTATGGTTTCCGCCGCGGCAGTACAGATTCCGAAGTGTTGTTTCTGCTCGCGCTCGGTTACGGATTAGAAAACGACCCCTGTGGCGCGATGGAAAAGGCCGTGGGAGAGCTGGTAACTCTAAGCCGCCGAACCGGCGTCACGCCCCATATGCGGCTCTCTGCGGCGATCAGCGACGGCACAACTTTGTATGCATATCGTTACAGCAGCGACTCGATTGCGCCCTCTGTTTACTACCGGCACAGCAATTCGCGAAATGGATGGGCCGTGGTCTCCGAACCTCTGGAGCGTAACGAAGAGGGCTGGCAAAGTTTGGCGCCGGGAAAAATGTTGGCTCTGACCGGTGACAGCGCCGTTGTGACCGATTTCGTACCAGACTGTTAAACGCCAAAAAGGAATCGTACGTTTCAGCCCGTGAAACGTACGAATTTCCACATTTTCTCATTGATAATGGACCGGTCAGAATACGCGCAACAGGTGCGAATGACCCAGTTTGAACAGAATAGCATTCACGTATTAGACGCGTTCACTGAACCAACTACGAATGCGTGCCTGCAGGTATCCCCAAAGTGCAGGCGCGCCTTTTTCAACCTTCCAACCAACACGATCCTCAAGCTGTTCGCGCGACACGTTGTATTCAATCCAACTGCCGCCACCGGTTTCCAAATTGGCTATCACCGGCTGCACACGATCAACAGACTTGGCAAAGACCGCATCATCGCTGTCCGCCGCTTCAAACTCTTCCCAAAGCGCACGTAAATCAGTGCGCTGTCCCGCCGGCAGCAATCCGAAAATGCGATCAGCCGCAGCTTGCTCAACCGCTTCCATCTCTGCTGGATCATGATCACCGTGGATCGGATTATCACCGGCGTCAATTTCCACAAGATCATGAATCAAAAGCATTTTCACGACGCGCTCAATGTCAATCTTGCGGCTAGAATGCTCTGCCAAAATCAACGCGTACATCGCAATATGCCACGAATGCTCGCCTGAATTCTCACGCCGAGACGCATCACACAATGTGGTCGCGCGGTAGACGGTCTTTAGCTTATCGACCTCTGTTAAAAACGCGTGTCGCGCGGCAAATTCTTCCGGCTGAACCGTCGTATTCCATCCCAATTTATGTGTCGCAAAGGCATAAGCCTCGGGGAATTCACCCTTCAAAACAGAGGCGCGCCCAGTGCTCAAATTATCTTTGACCACCTGAAAATGTTCAGCAGGTGCCGCGTCACACGCCATGGTCATAAAGATGGGCTGGCACCAATCCAAACACTTCG
Source organism: Cognatishimia sp. 1_MG-2023 (assembly GCF_030548175.1). Classification (GTDB taxonomy): domain Bacteria; phylum Pseudomonadota; class Alphaproteobacteria; order Rhodobacterales; family Rhodobacteraceae; genus Cognatishimia. The sequence continues at coordinate 3,778 of NZ_JAUORX010000001.1, forward strand.
CAAACCGCGCAGTCGCAGTCTCCGCTGCTTCGAACTCACTCCAAACATCCAGCAAAGCTGCTGATTGCTCTTCCGGCAACAAAGAAAAGAGACGCTGCGCCGCTATTAACTCTTTCGCAGCGACATCACTCCAATTCGTGGCGACATCAATCGGATGATCCCCAACATCAATTTCAACGATGTCATGCAGCAAAAGCATTTTGATGGCGAGGAATACATCAACATTATCAGAGGCATAAGGTGCCAAGATCAGTGCATAGACCGCAAGGTGCCAGCTATGCTCAGCAGAATTTTCCGGCCGCGATCCATCTGTCACCAGTGTCGAACGATCTACGGATTTTAACTTATCAATTTCGGTAAGAAAGGCGAGCTGCTGTTCTAACTGCGCATCGCTCATTTATTTTCCGCAGCCTTAATGGCGTCATTCACCTTTGATTCAAGCATTTTACGTGCCCGTTTCTCGGCGTCGTAAACACGAACCGCTGTTACAAACGCTTCGTGCAATGTTGATGAAGATGCATCAAGAACTTTGGCAATATCCTGAATAAGATTCAGATCGTTGGTTTCGGCTTGCACCTCCAACACATCCCGCGCCAGTTTTTCACCAAGGTTCTCGACGTAACTCATATCTCGTAACTCTTTGTTTTACCGTGATGTTTCAGTCAGGCGGCGTTTCACATAGCTTGAAACATCACCAATCATCGTATCCATATGCGGCTCTTCAAAGAAATGGCCCGCACCTTCAATTTGATTGTGCGTAATGGTGATGCCTTTTTGTTCGTGCAACTTGTTCACCAAAGCCGTCGTATCAGACGGCGGTGCAACACGATCAGACGTACCATTGATAACTAGACCAGATGACGGGCAGGGCGCCAAGAAGCTAAAGTCATACATGTTTGCAGGCGGAGAAACACTAATGAAACCAGTGATTTCCGGGCGACGCATCAACAGCTGCATGCCTATCCACGCCCCAAAACTAAAGCCAGCAACCCAGCAATGTTTTGAGTTTGTGTTCATAGATTGCAAGTAATCCAACGCGCTTGCCGCATCAGAAAGCTCGCCAACACCTTGGTCATATTCACCTTGGCTTCGGCCAACGCCGCGGAAGTTAAACCGCAGAACAGTAAAGCCCATATTATAAAAAGCGTAGTGCAGGTTGTAGACAACCTTGTTGTTCATCGTCCCGCCAAACTGCGGATGCGGATGCAAAACAATGGCAATTGGTGCGTCACGGTCTTTTTGTGGGTGGTAGCGGCCTTCGAGGCGGCCTTCGGGTCCTGGAAAAATGACCTCGGGCATATGTGTCCCTGCTCCTACATTTAGATGAAAGCAATTTCTTGACGATTTTGCTTGGTCACCTTAGAACGGTTCTAATAAATATGATTGGACGAATGGTCCAACAGCGCTGTTAGCGATCTAAGCATTGTAGCGTCTCAGGTCAATCAATTCGCGAAAGGGGCGAAGGTTATGAAACTATCGACCAAAGGCCGGTATGCGGTTGTAGCCCTTGCGGATATTGCCTTGCAACCCGTTGAAAAGCTTGTGACTTTATCAGAAGTATCTGAGCGGCAGGACATATCACTGGCTTATCTAGAACAGCTTTTTGTCAAACTGCGGCGTGCAGAATTGGTTGAATCTGTTCGCGGTCCGGGTGGTGGCTACCGTTTGGCGCGATCACCGGCAGAGATTCGCGTGCTCGATATTCTGTCAGCCGTCGATGAAACCGTTTCCGCATTACACACAGGTGCTGGAGCATCTGGTGCACAATGTGGCTCGCGCGCACAATCTATGGCCAACCGCTTGTGGGAAGGCCTGTCCGCCCACGTATACGTATATTTACATCAAACACGCCTATCAGACGTCATCGAGAACGGCCTAGCACCATGTCCGGCTGTACCCTCGCTCTTCTCGGTTGTAGATGACTGCGCATGAGAACCTACTTGGATCATAACGCAACGACGCCACTACGCGCCGAGGCACGCGATGCAATGATTGCCGCAATGGATATTGCCGGTAATCCATCGTCTGTTCACGCAGAGGGGCGTGCGGCAAAGTCGTTGTTGGAAAAGTCACGCCAAACCATTGCCACAGCTCTAGGTGCAGACGGCGCTGATGTGATCTTTACATCAAGCGCGACAGAGGCTGCCGCACTCGCGTTAGAAGGCAAAGGCATTGTTGGTTCAGAAGTTGAACATGACGCCGTAAGATCTTGGATTAAAACGAGTTTAGCAACAGACGAAAACGGCATTGTCCGTATCGATTCACCAGAAACGTCGACGGTTCAATTCGCCAACTCCGAGACGGGCGTTATTCAACCTGATTTGCCTCAAGGGCTTGCTGTCTCCGACGTAACACAGGCCTTTGGCAAGCTGCCTATATCGTTCAACTGGATCGGTGCAGAAATGGCGCTTGTCTCGGCCCACAAACTGGGCGGGCCAAAGGGGATTGGCGCGTTGGTTGTAAAACGCGGCACAGACGTAAAAGCGCGCCTAATAGGCGGCGGTCAGGAAATGGGCCGACGCGCAGGGACAGAAAATGTCATTGGCGCTGCAGGTTTTGCTGCAGCTGCTCAGGCGGCATTGCACGATTTAGAATCCGGTGTCTGGCAAGAGGTTGCTCGTTTACGCGATCTTTTCGAAGAAATTGTTCTAGATCGCGCACCAGATGCAATCATCGCTGGTAAATCAGTGACCCGGCTACCAAATACATCCTGTGTCGCGACACCTGGATGGAAGGGCGAAACACAGGTCATGCAGATGGATTTGGCAGGCTACGCCATCTCTGCAGGATCCGCGTGTTCTTCTGGAAAAGTTAAAAACAGCGCCGTTTTAACGGCCATGGGATACGACGCGCAAACCGCGTCAAGTGCAATACGGGTCAGCCTTGGCCCAGATACGAGCGAACAGGACATATTGGGTTTTGCCGATAAGTGGTTGACCCAAAGGAATAAATTCCGCGCCCGCGCGGCGTGAATAAGGAGACGCAGATGACCACTATGGAACATACAGACGTCAAGGAAGGCGTCGATCAGGAAACGGTCGACGCAGTCCGCGAAGTTGGTGGCAAATACAAATACGGTTGGGAAACCGACATTGAGATGGAATATGCCCCAAAAGGGCTGAACGAAGATATCGTTCGTCTCATCTCTGAGAAAAACGAAGAACCAGAGTGGATGACCGAATGGCGCCTTGAGGCGTACAAACGTTGGTTGACCAAGGAAGAGCCTGATTGGGCAATGGTCGATTATCCAGAGATCGACTTCCAAGACCAGTATTACTATGCGCGTCCGAAATCTATGGAAGTGAAGCCAAAGTCTTTGGACGAGGTGGACCCTAAGCTTCTGGATACATACAAGAAACTTGGTATTCCACTGAAAGAGCAAATGATCTTGGCGGGCGTCGAAGGTGCCGAAGACATGCCAGCAGAAGGCCGCAAAGTCGCGGTTGATGCGGTGTTTGACTCTGTTTCTGTTGGGACAACATTCCAAGCAGAGCTGAAAAAAGCTGGCGTAATCTTCTGCTCAATCTCAGAAGCGATCAAAGATCACCCTGAACTGGTCAAAAAATACCTTGGCACAGTTGTTCCAGTGTCTGACAACTACTACGCGACGTTGAACAGCGCTGTGTTCTCAGATGGTTCGTTTGTTTACATCCCACCGGGCGTTCGTTGCCCGATGGAACTGTCCACCTATTTCCGCATCAACGCGGAAAACACAGGCCAGTTCGAACGTACATTAATCATCGCGGATAAAGGCAGCTATGTCAGCTACTTAGAGGGCTGTACTGCGCCACAACGTGATACATCACAGCTACACGCAGCCGTCGTTGAGATCATCATCGAAGAAGACGCCGAAGTGAAATACTCCACCGTTCAAAACTGGTACCCCGGTGATGAAAACGGCAAGGGTGGTATCTACAACTTCGTCACCAAACGTGCGGATTGTCGCGGTGATCGTGCCAAGGTGATGTGGACACAGGTTGAAACTGGTTCTGCCGTGACTTGGAAATACCCATCCTGCATTTTGCGTGGTGATGACAGCCAAGGCGAATTCTACTCAATCGCGATTGCCAACAACCACCAGCAGGCCGACACTGGCACAAAGATGATCCACTTGGGCAAAAACACCAAGTCGCGCATCGTGTCCAAAGGTATCTCTGCAGGTGTGGCGCAAAACACCTATCGTGGTCTGGTGTCTATGCACCCGAAAGCAAAGAACTCTCGGAACTACACACAGTGCGATAGTTTGCTGATTGGCGATAAATGTGGGGCGCATACCGTTCCGTATATCGAGGTGAAGAACAACAGCAGCCGCGTAGAACACGAAGCGACAACATCCAAAGTGGATGACGAGCAAATGTTCTATTGCCGCCAGCGTGGTATGGACGAGGAAGAAGCCGTAGCCTTGATCGTGAACGGTTTCGCCAAAGAAGTGCTACAAGCATTGCCGATGGAATTCGCAATGGAAGCGCAACAGTTGGTTGCGATTTCTCTTGAAGGTTCAGTAGGTTAATCATGTCTCAATCGGATTTCAGCCGCCGCCTTGCATTGCATGACGCGAAACAACAATCTGCGGGGTCAAAGCAGAGTAGCGGGCTGAATTCCGATTCATTGGCGTGGATAACCAACACCATCTTAGCGCCACTAAGCGGTGTACTTGGACTGTTTTCGAGCTTTACCACACATTATACGATGGTGAATTTCGACTTTTTAAAGTCGGAACTCATCAACCAACCAAGCTTTGTATTGACCGTGTTCATCGCAGCTGCATTCAGCGTTTTGTTGATCGCAGTATTTGGTGCATTGGCCGCTATCATGATGTTCGACTTCAAAAAAGGTCGGCTTCAAAATGTTCTGGTGCCTGCGTTTTTCATTGGCTTGGTCATTAACAGCTTAGCGCTAAGCGGCGCAGCTTTAGGGTAAATGGGAGATTGTAGATGATCATCACAACAACCAACTCTGTCGAAGGCCGCAAGGTCGTTGATTATAAGGGCATCGTCGTTGGCGAAGCCATTATGGGCGCCAATGTTGTGCGCGATGTATTTGCATCAATCACAGACATCGTGGGTGGCCGCTCTGGCGCATATGAAAGCAAGCTGCAGGATGCCCGCGACACGGCCTTGCGCGAGCTTGAAGAACGCGCCGTTGCAAAAGGGGCAAACGCCGTGATTGGTGTGGACCTTGATTACGAAGTGGTTGGCCAGTCAATGTTGATGGTTTCTGCATCAGGAACAGCGGTGGTTTTGGATTGATGTGGCAGAGAGCATTTTCCGCGGCTTGCACAACGGGCGTTTTCTGCGCCGGGTTTGCATTTACGATCAGCCAGGTCGCGCCAATGCTTTCGAATACACAAGTTTTGCTGACCAGTTTCGTCAGTGGTTTCCTTGGATCGCTCGTCGCGTGGATGATCCTAGGCAGATCAAAGGACGAATAACACGCAAGAATTTAGATTGGTCCGCCTAACCGCTGACCAGAAACAGAATGATCTGCTCACGCTTAGCTAAGCGTTTTGAGCATAACGAAACAAAGATACGTAGGAATACGAAGGAATTAATGATGTTGGAAATCAAAGGCCTAAAGGTCAAACTTGAAGACGAAGACAAGCAAATTCTTAAAGGCGTCGATCTGAAAGTCGAAGCTGGCAAAGTACACGCCATCATGGGCCCGAACGGTTCTGGTAAATCCACACTGTCTTACGTTCTGTCCGGTCGTGACGGATACGAAGTGACAGAAGGGTCCGCGACTCTCGAAGGCGAAGATCTGCTAGATCTCGAAGCAGAAGAGCGCGCCGCACTTGGCCTGTTCCTAGCGTTCCAATACCCGGTTGAAATTCCTGGCGTTGGCAACATGACGTTCCTTCGCACTGCAGTGAATGCACAGCGCAAGGCACGTGGCGAAGATGAAATGTCAGCGGCAGACTTCTTGAAAGTTATTCGCGCCAAAGCGAAGACACTCAAGATCGACGCAGACATGCTGAAGCGCCCAGTCAACGTTGGTTTCTCTGGTGGTGAGAAAAAGCGTAACGAAATCCTACAGATGGCAATGCTTGAGCCAAAGATGTGCATCTTGGATGAAACAGATTCCGGTCTGGACGTTGATGCGATGAAACTGGTGTCCGAAGGCGTAAACGCGCTACGTAGCGAAGGTCGTGGCTTTCTTGTGATCACGCACTATCAGCGTTTGCTGGACCACATCAAACCAGACGTTGTGCACATCATGGCAAACGGCCGTATCGTTAAGACAGGCGGCCCAGAGCTGGCGCTTGAAGTAGAGCAAAACGGTTACGCCGACATTCTGGCGGAGGCCGTATAATGAGCCTTCTACAAGCAAAACAAGAGGCGACCGCCGCCCAGCTGAGCGGCACTACCGTTCCGGCTGGGGCAGGGTGGATCACCTCGCTGCGCGAGGACGCTTTGGCGCGTGTTCGCCAGATGGGATTACCAACGCGTCGCGACGAATATTGGAAATATACGCGCCCAGAAACTCTGGTTGAAGCAGCTGTTAAACCAGCAGCTCCGTTTAAGCATGACGAAGCACCGCTGTTTGACGAAATCAACCGTTTGAAAATTGTCTTTGTCGACGGTGTGTTTGATGCGGATGCATCAGACGATCTGCCCGGTGAAAATCTAACGATTGAACGCCTTGCAGACGTTGCACAAGCGGACATTCATTGGGCCAAAGACATCTATGGTGCTTTGGAAACCAAAGGCCAAACACCTGTAGATCGCCCATTGGCGGCCTATAACACAGCAATGGCAACCGATGGTGTTGTTATTCGCGTAACGGGTGAAGTATCGCGTCCTATCAACTTGATTTACAAACATGAATCTGATGTTTCTGACGTTGTATTGCATCATGTTGTAAAGGTCGAAGAAGGCGGAAAAGTCACTTTGCTTGAAAACGGTCCAGCAGCGGCGCGTTTCAACAATGTGCTTGAAGTAGAGATCGCAGACAAAGCAGAATTCCACCACGTCCGGGCACAAGGCCGTGACCATGAGCGCCGCGCAGCGACGCATATGTTCACACGGCTTGGCACCGAAAGCGTCTTCAAATCCTTCACACTGACAGTGAATGGCGTTCTGACACGCAATGACTGTGTGATCGAACTGACAGGCGACGATGCGATTGCGCATGTTGCAGGTGCTTGTGTGGGTGATGGCGATTTCCATCACGATGACACAGTGTTCATCACGCATGATGCTGTGGCTTGCGAAAGCCGGCAGGTTTTCAAAAAGGTGCTACGCAATGGCGCGACTGGTGTTTTCCAAGGGAAGATCCTTGTAAAAGCCGGCGCTCAGAAAACCGATGGTTATCAGATCAGCCAATCGCTTTTGCTAGATGGCGACAGCCAGTTCTTGGCAAAGCCAGAGCTTGAAATCTATGCGGACGATGTTGCGTGTTCACACGGTTCGACCTCTGGCGCGATTGATGAAGAGGGATTGTTCTATCTTCGTGCGCGTGGCGTTCCAAAGGACATCGCAACTGATTTGCTGACCTTGGCCTTTTTGGCCGAAGCGGTTGATGAGATCGAAGATGCTGATCTTGCTGGCGAAATCCTTGGTCGCCTCGAAGGTTGGCTGGAGCGTCGTCGCGGCTAATGTCGATCATTCTTGACATAGTGGCCACGTATCGTGGTCCTCGCAAAGTCTTCGCGCGGCGCCTTCCAGGTGGTCCGCGTGAAGATCGTGCGCTTGCAATTCTCATGGCGGCTTGCGTTGTGATCTTTGTCGCGCAATGGCCAAAACTGTCGCGTGAGGCACATATTCTACAACAAGAACTGAACCCACTATTGGGCGCTCAGTTGCTGTTGTGGGTTTTTATCATGCCTTTGTTTTTCTACATTCTTAGCATTCTTGCTCAGGGCGTTATGAAACTGTTGTCACGTCCCATTACAGGATACGCCAGCCGCGTTGCGCTGTTTTGGTCTTTGCTGGCAACGACACCAATCGTGTTGTTTCGCGGTTTGGTTGGCGGTTTTGTCGGGCAGGGCGGTGCCTATGACGTGGTCGGTCTGATCGGGTTCACCTGCTTTTTCTGGTTCTGGTACGCAGGGCTTGCAACTGCGCAAAAAGAGGCTGCCTAATGCAATGGCTTAAACCCTTGTTTCTGGACACAATCTATCGTCCAGCAGACGCAGCACAAACCATTCTAAACCTTCGGCTTTCGCTGTCAGAAAGCGGATTGGCGTTGGCGGCCGCATGTTGCTTAAACGCATTTGCGTTTTTCATGATGCTGATCGTCTTCCCGCCAGTACAAGCGTTGCCATTCACCAATCTGATCAGCCCGATTTCAATGGCAGTTATGCTTTTTGTGATCATGGGTGGATCGGCGCTTGTATTGTACTGGTCCGGCCAAGCGCTAAAGGGTGTCGCAGAATTTAGCGACATACTTAGCATGATCGCTTGGCTGCAGTTCATGCGGTTTGCACTGCAAGTTGCGGGTTTTGTCTTGTCGATCTTCCTACCTGGTTTAGCCAATTTAGTGATGATGCTCGCCGGCCTTTACGGTGTTTGGATCTTGCTTAACTTTTTGAATGTGGCGCAAGGGTTCGCGTCTTTGGGACGATCAGCCATGACGCTGGCCCTGTCCTTCGTTGGCCTGACGGTCGTTCTCTCAATCCTGCTCTCGCTGGTCGGCGTGGCTTCACTCGGATAATCTCATGTACGACGTTCAATCCATCCGCAAAGACTTTCCAATCCTGGCACGCGAAGTGAATGGTAAGCCACTAACCTATCTGGACAATGGCGCCTCGGCGCAGAAGCCACAGGTTGTGATTGACGCCATTACGCAGGCCTATTCAATGGAATATGCCAATGTTCATCGCGGTTTGCATTTCTTGTCCAACCTCGCGACGGACAAATACGAAGCTGTGCGTGGCACGGTTGCGCGGTTCCTTGGCGCGGCGGATGAGAATGAGATCGTGCTGAATTCCGGCACCACCGAAGGCATCAATCTGGTCGCCTATGGTTGGGCGATGCCGCGACTTGAGGCGGGCGATGAGATCATCCTGTCGGTTATGGAGCATCACGCAAACATCGTGCCTTGGCATTTTCTGCGGGAACGCCAAGGTGTTGTTCTAAAGTGGGTTGATGTTGCGGCAGACGGCAGTTTGGATCCGCAAGCGGTGATTGATGCGATTGGGCCAAAGACGAAGTTGATCGCAATTACCCAATGTTCCAACGTTTTAGGCACGATGGTTGATGTGAAGACCATTTGTGCCGAAGCGCATGAACGTGGTGTTCCTGTGATGGTTGATGGATCACAAGGGTCTGTGCATGCGCCGGTGAATGTGCAGGACATTGATTGTGATTTCTATGCGATCACTGGTCACAAGCTGTATGGTCCGTCGGGTTCCGGTGCGATTTACGTCAAAAAAGAGCGCATGGCAGAGATGCAGCCATTTATTGGCGGCGGGGATATGATCAAAGAGGTCACGAAAGACGGCGTGATCTACAATGATCCTCCGATGATGTTCGAAGCAGGGACACCCGGAATCGTGCAAACGATTGGGATGGGTGTTGGTCTGGAATACCTGATGAATTTGGGTATGGAGAACGTCGCAGCCCATGAGGCGAGCCTGCGCGATTATGCGAATGCCAAGTTTAAGGGACTGAATTGGTTGAACATTCAAGGCAATGCACCGGGTAAGGCCGCGATCTTTAGCATGACCTTAGACGGTGCGGCGCATGCGCATGATATTTCCACCATTCTGGACAAACGCGGCGTTGCGGTTCGGGCCGGGCATCACTGTGCTGGGCCTTTGATGGAGCATATGGGGGTAAGCGCGACGTGCCGGGCATCTTTTGGTTTGTATAATACAACCGAGGAAGTTGACGTTCTGGTTGATGCGCTAGAATTGGCACATGAGCTTTTGGCGTAAACCGAACAATCGGAGATTTTCTCGCTTGCGAGGAAATTTCCGCAAGGTATAACGACACTTAAGCACCCGTAGCTCAGCTGGATAGAGCGCTGCCCTCCGAAGGCAGAGGCCAGAGGTTCGAATCCTCTCGGGTGCGCCATTTCTCTTAAATTTACGGCTAGGTTTCGCGGCGAAACGCGTTGCTTTGATAGCGTACGCTACGTTCATTGTGGAAATTCGTACGTTTCACGTGCTGAAACGTACGATTCCCGAAACGCTTAGATGTCCCAGTTTTGCCAGCACTGAACGCCGTATTGGCTGTTCATATGGAAAACATCATTTTCGCGATGTGGTTTGTCGAGGCCTTCGCGGAAGAGAACGGAGCCACGGGAGAACTCTGATTTTGTCATGATGCCTTGGGCGATGGTTTCGGGCGGTTGATGTAAAATCTGGAAACCCTCGGTGCTGAGACGATCGCTCACTAAGCGCATCTGATTCACCACGTACTCTTGGTCGTTGTTTTCTAGAATTGGCCCGATCTGCGCTGCGCGCCATTCAATATCAAAAAGGTTCTCAGCAAAGAAGGCCTGCCAGACCAAATACACAGGTGCATCGGTGATACGACGGACGAGGCGGGCACAATGCATCATCATGGAATGATCAATGTGGTCCCAAAGCAGGTCCTGTAAACAGGTGTCGCTGACAAAGTGGTCAGGATTTGAATGATGCGCGTCGGGGGTGCCAAAACCACCGTAGTTGTTAAAGATGGGGGACAAGTTCATGCCCATTCCACAAAGCAAAAACGCATCGTAGTCGTGCGGATCAGCGCCGTTTTCTTTGCCAGAGATATTACAGAAGAATTCAGCGGCTTCGGCATCCTGTGGGATGATCTTACCGTCAATGAACGCAAGACTGGCCATGCCTTTGGATAATGCGCCAAAGAAATCGGGTGTGAATTTGTCATGGGCGCCGCCGTCGGCCCAACCGCCTTTGAGGGCTGCGATATGTGAATTGCCGAGAACACAAATTTTGCGGGTCATTTGGAGAATACCTCTAGAAAGGCTTCTTCGCAGATCAGGTCATCTGTGCTTGGTTTGGGTGCTTGTTTTGCAGCCTTTGGTTTTGGACCGTCCTGTTTGACGGGGTTTGGATCATGCTGCGCGAGGAAGGTGCGCATGGCTGTTTCCACACCGGTATCCGTGACACTGCGTTGATTTGCTTGAAAAAACACGCCGCGTGTTTGTGGTGCGGTGATGATTTCATAGGACGGGAAGTAGTCCACATCGCGATGCGTTTGGAATAATTCGCCGGCAACTGCGCGCAGCACTGATTTTGAATAGGTCGAGGCCGCAAGCACGTGTTGGCCAGACATGGTTGCCGTCAACGGAACGGGCGACACGGAAACGATATAGCGCAGTTTCTTTTCGCGCTCGCGTTTGAGCAGGCGTTTGAATTTCACAAAAGCCTGAAGCGTTTCGGAATGCGTGAAGTTTTTGAATTCGTACAAGTCTGGATCAAAGGTGCCGGCGATTGTACCGGGCGCCGTTGGAAAGACAGTTTGGCTTTCGCGGTGCACCCAAGCCTCTGTCAGGCCAAAGGTGAACACGAACACATCCATATCCAGCAGCATCTGGCGCACATGTTTCAAATGAGTTTGCCGTGCGCGCAGAACGTCATCGGGGGTAGGGAAGCCGTTAGGCTCTACGTTTGGCCGTTGGGAATCAAAATAACGGCCCTCTTTTTCCCAAACGGGATCTGACGGAGTGATTTGGCCAAAGGCTTCGCGGGCGAGTTGAAGTAACTGGGCCGCGGTGTAGATATTACCGAAGCGGCAGCTATAGGTGCCGAACTGGTACTTTTGCGCTAGCTTGGCGCTCATCCCGCGCGGGGCAGGTTCATAGTTGAGCACTTTGAATTTGCGCTGTTTCAGATGGCGCGCGATGTGCTGGGCAAAGCAACTGCCGGCGGTCGCAATGGTTTGACTACGCGCGATGCGGAATTTGCGTTTGTAGAGGTTTTGAATATCGAGCGGGTTTTGTTCGGCCACGCCGCTGCGCCAAAATCCTTGGTCGGGCACGTCTTTATAGGGTGAATTACTCATAACGGGTACTTTGCTGCTCGGAATACGGCTTTTTGCCGCTTATTGGGAAAAGCTTACCGATAGAATTTTCAATTAGAAAGCATCAGGCACAAAAAAAGGCGCTGTGTTGCGCCTAAATTTGATTAATCGTTTGATTAGGTTATCGGCCCCATGTCCGAACCGGTCCGCAATCTACGTGGACAAAGTTGGAACCAGAGTAGCGACCCACACCGCCAGAACGGCAGGCTGTTGCAGCTTTTGCCAACTGTCCAACCGAGCGCGTTTTCAGGCGAAGATCAGTGGCTTGGCCTTTCATGTGCAAAGAGTTCTTTGCCACACCGCGCGAGCGGCTGCGCAACATGTTGTTGGTTTGTGGGCTACGGTAGCCTGACAGCAACATATAAGGTTCGTCGATATTCAGCAGGTTATGAGACGCTGCCAAAATGTCGATTGTGCGTGTGTCGATTTGTTTTACGCCATTCGTGCGCCAATCGCGCATGAAGTGATTGATTTCGCTGACTGCTTCTTTGATGTAGTCGCCTTCGATCCAATAAATTGTATCGATGTTTTCCCCGGTCCGTCCGGAGAACATACGCAGGCGGCGAATGTCGCCAGCGCCGCGCAAAAAGCCAGCTGCATTGGAGAATGTTGGTGCTGCTAGTACAGCGGTTGCAGCGAATGCACCTAAGATGCCACGCCGCGAAATGCTCGAAGAGCTCTCGGTCGTCATAGTCTCGCGCCTGTCCCGTCGCTTTTCCTGCCCCACATTGTTATGTGGTATCGGTATGTTATCCCCAGATGTGATGGTTTTATTGCACAGGATGATTCTATGACCAAGCGAAGATTTATAATCGAACGATAGATCAAGGGTTTTGGGCGAAAACCTGCTTAAATCGTTTCGATTGTTTTAAGATCGGCTTAAACGATGCGGAGTTGCATCACTTAGTGGTTCATATACCAGATGAGCAAAACGTGAATGGACTTCACCACGCTATATATGAGAAAAAATACGGCACCCAATTAATTGGTCGAATAGGGGTTAACTTCATGGTGGGTATTCCAGGACTGTCGAAAAAAATCGCAGTGATGTGGATGGTTATTGTCGCAACATTTGGTGGTGCGACTTTAGCTCAGGCACAAGTTACGGCGTTTAAGCAAGCTGTGGCAGAAGCTGCTGCGCGCGATAAAGATGTCGCAAACTTTTACAAATCTACAGCTTATGCACCTGTCTGGACTGGCAAAGGCAACAAATTTCGGGACCGCCGAAAAGCGCTTTTTGGGGCGCTGGATTCAGCCGCTGATCATGGGCTTTCTGAGGCGCGTTACGACATTGAGAATCTGAAAGCATCGCTGAAAGCTGCCAAGAGTTCGCGGGATCTGGGAAAGATCGAAGTTGCGTTGTCCAAGACCTTTTTGACCTATGCGCGCGACGTTCAGACCGGAATGTTGAAGCCGTCGAAGATCGATTCTGGAATCGTTCGGAAGGTTCCGTATCGTGATCGGGTGCAGTATCTGACGAACTTCTCTAAAAGCTCGCCATCTCGGTTTTTGAAATCTCTTGCGCCAGAGACGCCTGAATATGCGCGCCTGATGAAAGAGAAGATGAATCTTGAGAAACTGCTGGCCAAAGGTGGTTTCGGTGAAAAGGTTGCATCAAAGAAGCTAGAACCGGGCAGCACAGGACCAGCCGTGGCGCAATTGCGCAATCGTTTGATCCGTATGAAATTCCTGAAACGCAGCGCGACCAAGACCTATGACTCATCTATCCAAAAAGCGGTTCAGCAGTTCCAGTTGGCGCATGGCCTAAACCCGGATGGGGTGGCTGGTGCGGGTACGATCAAAGAGATCAACCAACCTGCTGAGGCGCGGCTTCAATCTGTTATTGTTTCAATGGAACGTGAGCGTTGGACCAATATGCCACGCGGTAAGCGCCATGTTTGGGTGAACCTGACGGATTTCTCCGCTGTCATTATGGACAATGGCAAAGAAACCTTCCGCACGCGTTCTGTCATTGGCAAGAACGTCAGCGATCGGGTGAGCCCAGAGTTTTCTGACGTAATGGAACATCTGGTCATCAACCCAACGTGGAACGTTCCACGCTCTATCGCGACCAAAGAATATCTGCCGATGCTGAAGAAGAACCGGAATGCGGTTAGCCATCTGCGGCTGGTTGATTCACGTGGGCGCACGGTGAACCGTGGCAACGTGGACTTTTCACAGTACACAAAGGCGAGCTTTCCGTTCAACATCAAGCAACCACCAAGCAAGACCAATGCTTTGGGTTTGGTGAAGTTCATGTTCCCAAACCGGCACAATATCTATCTGCACGATACGCCGGCAAAGAACCTGTTCTCTCGCGAAGTGCGCGCCTATAGCCATGGCTGCATCCGCTTGGCTGATCCGTTTGATTTTGCCTATGAGCTGCTTTCAAAGCAGGAAAGCAATCCTAAAGGGTTCTTCCACGCTAAGTTGGATTCTGGTCGTGAAACAACTGTGCCACTAAAACAGCATGTTCCAGTTCACATCGTTTACCGGACCGCATTCACCAAAGCCAAAGGTCACATGCAGTATCGCCGTGATGTTTACGGTCGTGACGCAAAGATCTGGCGTGCCTTGGCAAAGCAAGGGGTGGCCTTGCGAGCGGTTCGCGGATAAACAATCCCCGACGTTTAGGGGATAAAATGGCACATTCAGTACGTGACATAGCTACGGCTCTGGGGGCGCAAGCCTTCGGAGCCATTGATATTTTGGTTGATCGTGTGGCAGAACCGGCCGAGGCGCGATCCTGCGATATTGCACTGGCGCTTAATCCAAAATTTGCAGGCGGTCTGTCTGACGGCAAAGCCCGTGTCGCGGTTATGTGGGACGGCGCTGATTGGGAAAGCTTTGGACTTGAGGCGGCGATTACAGTGCCACGTCCACGCTATGCCATGTCTGGTTTGACGCAGATGTTTGATCTGGGCCACGGCACGGCTGTTGGCATTCACCCAAGTGCGGTTGTGCATCCTGATGCGACATTGGGAGAGAACGTGTCGATTGGGGCTTTGACGGTAATCGAGGCGGGAGCCGTTATTGGCGACAATTCTGTAGTTGGGCCGCAGTGCTTTATTGGTGTTGATGCGCGGCTTGGCGCAAATGCGATGCTGCATAACCATGTAAGCTTAATGGCGCGGGTCGTGGTGGGTGACAACTTTTGGTGCCAATCCGGTGCGCGGATTGGGGGCGATGGGTTTTCGTTTGTAACCTCTGAAAAGAGCCATGTTGAAGCGGCCCGGGAAAGCCTAGGCAAGACTGTGCAACAAGACAGCCAAAGCTGGTCACGTATTCATAGCGTTGGATCTGTGACCATCGGTGACGACGTGGAAATCGGTGCGAATTCGACGGTTGACCGTGGCACGATCCGCGACACTCGTATTGGTAACGGTACAAAGATTGATAACCTTGTGCAGGTTGGTCACAACGCCCAAGTTGGGAACAACTGTTTGTTGTGCGCGCAATCTGGTGTCGCAGGATCTACACAAATCGGGAATAATGTTGTGCTGGGCGGTCAGACCGGCGTTGGGGATAACCTGACGATTGGCGACAATGTTATTACCGGTGGCGGAACAACTGTACTATCTAGTGTACCGAAAGGTCGTGCGATGTTGGGATCGCCTGCGATGAAGATGGATGCGCAGATTGAGACCTATAAAGGCCTAAGACGGCTACCAAGGTTGTTTAAAGATGTGGCAGCTTTGAAGAAAGCTGTTTCAAAGTTGACTACGAATGACTAAATCTCTGCACAAGTCTGACAAAAGGATACGAACATGAGCGTCAAAGACAAGGTGATCGAGATCATTGCTGAGCAAGCAGTGCTAGAAACCTCTGACGTCACGATGGAAAGCACACTTGAGGATCTGGGTATTGATAGCCTGGGTTTGGTGGAAAGCATCTTTGCAATCGAAGAGGCGTTTGACATCACAGTGCCATTTAATGCGAATGAACCATCGGAGAGCGACTTTGACATCTCCTCCGTCGCGACAATCGTAGCTGGCATTGATAAATTGGTGGCAGAGCAGGCATAAGCCTGCTCGGGTCACATCCTAAGTTTACCTGAAAGTAGAACATCATGAAGCGTGTCGTCATTACCGGAGCCGGGACGATCAATGCCCTTGGCCACAACGTGCAAGACACATGGGACGCCATGAAAGAAGGGCGTAGTGGCATTGGACCGCTGGAGTTTCGTGATGTGGAACGTCTGTCTATCCGAATTGGGGGGCAGGTGCATGGGTTTGAGACCGAAGGGCTGTTCAACCGTCAGCAAATGGCACTGTATGATCGTTTTACGCAGTTTGCTTTGCAGGCTGCACGGCAGGCGGTTGCGCAATCCGGATTAGAATTTAGCGGTGAGTTGGCAGCGAAATCTGGCGTGATCCTTGGAACCTCTGGTGGTGGGATGCAGACGCTGGATGAGAACTACCGCACGGTTTACGAAGATGGCAAAAACCGCGTGCATCCGTTTGTTGTGCCAAAACTGATGAACAACGCGGCCGCTAGCCATGTGTCTATGGAATTTAACCTAAAAGGCCCGTCATTTACGGTGGCAACGGCCTGTGCCAGTTCCAACCATGCGATGAGCCAAGCGTTTCAGATGGTTCGCTCTGGCATGGCGCCGGTTATGGTGTCGGGCGGATCGGAAAGCATGTTGTGCTTTGGCGGAGTAAAGGCCTGGGAAGGTCTGCGCGTGATGTCCAAAGATGGCTGCCGTCCGTTTTCGGCCAATCGTAACGGTATGGTGCAGGGCGAGGGCGCTGGGGTGTTCGTGTTTGAAGAATACGAACATGCAAAGGCGCGCGGTGCTGAAATTCTGGCAGAGGTCGCGGGTTTTGCCATGAGCTCTGACGCGAGTGATATTGTGATGCCGTCCAAACAGGGTGCTGCGCGCGCGATTAAAGGCGCATTGACGGATGGGCAGATCAACCCAGAAGACGTGGGCTATATCAACGCACATGGCACCGGCACAGCAGCGAACGACAAAACGGAATGCGCGGCGGTTGCGGATGTGTTTGGCATTCATGCAGATCGCTTGATGATCAGCTCGACCAAGTCGATGCATGGGCATTTGATTGGCGGTACTGGCGCAGTGGAACTGTTGGCCTGCATCATGGCGCTACGTGAGGGCGTGATTGCCCCAACCATTAACTACGAAGAGCCTGACCCAGAGTGCGCGTTGGACGTTGTGCCAAACGAAGCACGTGAGGCCAAAGTGGACGTTGTATTGTCAAACGCATTTGCCTTTGGTGGGTTGAATGCGGTGATTGCGCTTAAGAAAGCGGCGTAACCCTTTATTACTATGTCTCTTAAACAAATCAGGCTTCCCAGAAATGGGAAGCCTGTTTGCGTTTTAGGATTATGTCGGTGGGTTACTTTTTCCCAGACATTGTGTCGAAAGCTTTGGTGAAGCCGGTCAGAGACATCTTAAGTCTAACTTGTTTGTCAGGGGCCCCCGCTGGAACGATGGTCACGTTCGCCTCGTTGCCCTTTTTATAGGCTGCCACGTCTTCTTTTGTCAGACCCACGCGCGCCACACAGCCTGCTGGCATGCAGAAGGCAAAAGGATAGCGTTTGGCCAGCGCATCATCGATGGCGATGGTCATTTGCGATGTCAGAAGCGTTTGCAATGGAGCCATGATGGAACCACCTGCAAAAACTTGCTCTGAAGCAGGAACTGGGAAGAAGTTCACCTCGATCACTGGTGTTTCAGAGGAATCAAGCAGCAGTTGCGTCATTTGGCAATTTTCGCCTTCTGCCAAGATTTGGCAGTTTACGGTCCAATCACCAATGGTTTCGCTGCGCACCTCGGGTGCCGGATTTTTTAGATCTTCGCCAGTGGAAAGCCCAGGATCGGCTGTGGTGGCCTCTTGTGCGATGACAGGTGTGGCAGCGGCGAATGCTGCGGCTAGGACGATTTTTTGTATATTTTTGAGCATATTGCCCCCAAAAATGTGACTGCTTTCAGATCGCATATCATGTTGATCAAAGAGAGTCAGTTTGGAATTTGCAAAGGATTGCACCAATCCGCGAATTCCCGCCAATAGCTGAATTCAACTGTCGTTTGGCCCTAAAAGAAAAAAGGGGCCAAACGGCCCCTTTTTAAACTTACACTCCCCGTCGGACTGGCCGACTTATTATTGTCATGAACGCTAGGGCGAAAACTTTTCTCCGTCAACGGGTTTTGACAAAAAAACTTCATAAAAAAAGGCCTGCCAAAAGGCAGGCCAGTCTAACAGGGAGGATTGCCCAGTTCAGATCCTAACAACTGGGCATTGGCAGGATGCCGGATAGATATTAACGTGCAATTTCGAATGGCCGCTGTGGCCCAGCTTTGAGAGGTGTATTTGTGGAAAATTCTATTTTCCTGGGCGGCGGTGGCGAAGACTATGCCACGAAACAATTCCTGAATTTGAAATATGCCAACCGGCACGGTTTGATTGCCGGCGCGACGGGTACGGGTAAGACTGTGACGTTGCAAATCCTTGCAGAAGGGTTTTCCAAGGCGGGCGTGCCGGTCTTTATGGCCGATGTCAAAGGCGATCTGTCTGGGCTTGCTGCCGCTGGTTCGGCTGATTTCAAGTTGCATGACGCCTTTACCAAGCGCGCGACGACCATCGGCTTTGATGATTACATCTATGAGAGCTTTCCCGTCACGTTCTGGGACTTATTTGGTAAGCAAGGTCATCCAGTACGCACCACGGTTTCCGAGATGGGGCCATTGCTGATTGCGCGCTTGCTGGAACTAAGCGAGGCGCAAGAGGGTATCCTGAACATTGCGTTCCGTTTGGCAGACTCAGAAGGCCTGCCGTTGCTTGACCTGAAGGATTTGCAAGCGCTGTTGGTTTGGATTGGTGAAAGCCGCAAAGACCTATCACTGCGCTATGGCAATATTTCGGTGCAATCTATTGGCGCCATTCAACGGCGTTTGATGGTTTTGGAAAACCAAGGGGCGGCGCAGTTTTTTGGGGAGCCGGCGCTAGACCTGCAAGACCTGATGCGCGTTGACGAAACAGGCCGGGGGCAGATCAACGTTTTGGCGGCGGACACGCTGATGTCGTCGCCTCGGCTGTATGCGACGTTTTTGTTGTGGTTGCTGTCAGAGCTGTTTGAGGACCTGCCAGAGGTCGGTGACCCGGATAAGCCAAAGCTGGTGTTCTTTTTTGACGAAGCGCATTTGCTATTTGAAGACGCGCCTAAGGCCTTGGTTGATAAGGTAGAACAGGTTGCGCGGTTGATCCGATCAAAGGGCGTGGGTGTGTATTTCATCACCCAGAACCCGGCTGATGTGCCAGAGGACATCTTGGGCCAGCTCGGCAATCGTGTGCAGCACGCCTTGCGGGCCTTTACCGCGCGGGATCGCAAGAACCTGCGTATGGCGGCGGAAACCTATCGCGAGAACCCGCGGTTCTCGACCGAAGATGCCATTCGTGACGTCGGTGTGGGCGAGGCCGTGACCTCTACCTTGCTGAAAAAAGGTGTGCCCAGCATGGTTGAACGGACGTTGATTAGGCCGCCGTCTTCAAAGCTGGGACCAATCACGGATGCTGATCGAAAAATGGTCATGAATACCAGCGACTTGTCATCCAAATATGATGTAACGGTTGATCGAAAATCCGCCTATGAAATCCTGCAATCGCGCGCTGAAACGGCTGCTGCCGAAGCGGCTCGGTTGGAAGAACAGGAAGAAGAGATGGCGGTGAGTGCGCGCGAGTATTCCTCGGCGCGGCGGTATAGTGGTTCACGTGTGGCGCGATCAACCAGCAAACGAAGCCGCAGTGCGCGGGATGCGAGTTTTGGTACGCAGATGCGCAAGATGGTGGTGAAAGAACTAACAGGCACAACAGGTCGGCGCATTGTGCGCGGGCTTTTGGGCGGGCTATTTAAGGGCCGCTGAATGAACACCCATTGGGTTGGGCAATAACAAAGAACGAAGCAGACGATTATGACGACACAAAGTGAAACCCGCATTGCGCAGGCAATCGCGGCAGATATTAATGCCTCTGTGACACAAGCAACGGCAGCGATTGGGCTGCTGGATGAAGGTGCCACGGTGCCTTTTGTGGCGCGCTATCGAAAAGAAGCGACTGGCGGGCTGGATGACACGCAATTGCGGACCTTGGCCGAACGGCTGGGCTATTTGCGCGAGCTTGAGACGCGGCGTGTGGCGATTCACAAGAGCATCACCGAGCAGGATAAGATGACGGATGCTTTGGCGCGTGATATTGCGGCGGCGCAGACGAAATCTTCGTTAGAAGACCTGTACTTACCGTATAAACCGAAACGCCGGACACGGGCGCAGATTGCGCGTGAAAATGGGTTAGGGCCATTGGTAGATGCCATTTTGGCGGATCGTACGGCGGACCCTGAGGCGTTGGCCACGGGTTATGTGAGCGAGGCTGTGCCCGATGTGAAAACTGCGCTGAATGGGGCGCGGGATATTGTGGCGGAGTCGCTGACTGAAAACGCGGGCTTGCTGGGCAAGTTGCGTTTGTATTTGCAGCAAAACGCCGTTTTGACGGCCAAAGTGATTGACGGGCAAGAGCAGGCTGGGGCGAAGTATTCCGATTACTTTGATCATCGCGAAAACTGGGCGGATGTGCCGAGCCACCGTGCGCTGGCAATGATGCGGGCGAGCAACGAGAAGGTATTGAGCCTTGATATCGGGCCAGCTGACGATGACGCCATTCAACGCATCGAAGATATGGCAGCGGCTTGTCTCGAGGTATCTGGCCCGGGCGCGGGCAATGATTGGCTGCGCAAAACGGCGAAATGGACTTGGCGCGTTAAGCTGAGCCTAACCATGATGCTGGATTTGATGGGTGACTTACGGGCGCGATCACAGGATGAGGCCATTTTGGTATTCTCTCGCAATTTGAAAGACTTGCTACTCGCAGCTCCTGCAGGACCTAAAGCAGTTCTAGGGCTTGATCCAGGTATTCGGACGGGCTGTAAGATCGCTGTTGTGGATGAGACCGGTAAGGTTTTGGAAACAGATACGATCTATCCATTTGAGCCACGGCGCGATGTTCAGGGGTCTATGGCGACACTGTCACATTTGATTGCAAAGCATAATGTTGCATTGATGGCCGTTGGGAATGGGACGGCCAGCCGGGAGTCTGAGCGGTTGGTTGGTGATGTGATCAAGAGCTTGAAGGGCGCGAAGCCTGCCACGGTTGTTGTGTCAGAGGCCGGGGCTTCTGTTTATTCGGCATCTGAGTTGGCGGCGCGTGAGTTCCCGGATTTGGATGTGTCTTTGCGTGGTGCGGTTTCCATTGCCCGGCGCTTACAAGACCCGTTGGCGGAACTGGTGAAGATTGACCCAAAGTCGATTGGTGTAGGTCAGTATCAGCATGATGTGGATCAGTCGCGATTG
This sequence comes from Cognatishimia sp. 1_MG-2023, assembly GCF_030548175.1. Classification (GTDB taxonomy): domain Bacteria; phylum Pseudomonadota; class Alphaproteobacteria; order Rhodobacterales; family Rhodobacteraceae; genus Cognatishimia. The sequence goes on from NZ_JAUORX010000001.1 coordinate 25,120, forward strand.
GCCAAAGCGCTAGAAGGCGTGGTTGAAGATGCGGTGAACGCGGTTGGTGTTGATCTGAATATGGCCTCGGCGCCGTTGCTGGCGCGGGTGTCTGGGCTTGGGTCAACCTTGGCTGAAACCATCGTTGCGCATCGCGATGCGCATGGGGCGTTTCAGACGCGGCAGGACCTGTTGAAGGTCGCACGAATGGGGCAGAAAACCTTTGAGCAATGCGCGGGGTTCTTGCGTATTCGTGATGGGGCGGAGCCACTGGATGCGTCAGCGGTTCACCCAGAAGCTTACAGTGTTGCACGTAATATCGTGGCCGCTTGTGGTCGGGATTTGCGCAGTTTGATGCAGGACCCGACACCGGTGAAACGATTGGAAGCTGCTGATTTTGCAACGGATTCCTTTGGTGTGCTTACGGTAAAGGACATCTTATCTGAGCTAGAAAAACCCGGACGTGACCCGCGGCCAGAATTCAAAACAGCAACCTTTACGGATGGCGTTGAAACGATCAATGACCTGAAACCCGGGATGATGTTGGAAGGCACAGTAACCAATGTCGCAGCCTTTGGCGCCTTTGTGGATGTGGGGGTGCATCAGGATGGTTTGGTGCATGTGTCACAGCTGGCAGATCGCTTTGTTAAGGACCCGCATGACGTCGTCAGTACGGGACAAATCGTAAAAGTGCGCGTGACCGAAGTTGATGTACCACGTAAACGCATTGGCCTAAGTATGCGGAAATCCAGCGATGGTGGCGCGCCTAATCAGCGTGAAAAACGGCAAGATCAGAAGCCGAAACCACAGGCTGCGCAACGCAACTACAAATCTGCTCCGAAAACCCAAAATTCTGGCGGACAAGGGGCATTTGGTGATGCCCTGATGAACGCCATGAAAAAGGGAAAATGAGCCTGTAAGGCCATTTAGACACGATCAGACGCATACAAAAGTGTGCGTCTGGTGAGACTATACAAAGTTAACGTGATTTAGCGGGCGAACTTCGCGCAATATGCGAGCTTACCCATATAAGGGGCCAAATCCGTTGAATTTTTGAGAGATTTGGCTCCGACGGTAGGGATCGAACCTACGACCAATTGATTAACAGTCAACTGCTCTACCGCTGAGCTACGTCGGAACAAATACGGTATCTTTTTCGTTGGCTCCGGCGGTAGGGATCGAACCTACGACCAATTGATTAACAGTCAACTGCTCTACCGCTGAGCTACGCCGGATCAACGAGGCATCGTATAGCCAACGAATTTTCTGGCGTCCAGAGGGGCTGTTACATTTTTTTCGTTTTCCGGTGCTTTTTTCAGATGAGTTCAAAAATCGCTTTGGAATCAAATTGTTGCTGTGGGCGCACAAGGTTGCGGCCATAAAGGTCAACCAAATGTGCAAGGACGTTCCGGGTTGCTGCGCCTAATAGCTTTGGATTGACGTCGATATAGATCGTTTCGGCCAAGTCGGCCGCGGTGGCTGGCTGTTGGGCAAGTAGCGTTAATATCTCTGCTTCGCGCGACTTACGGTGTGCGATCAGCCATTCAAGTCGCTCTTTAGGGTTTGTGATAGGCGCGCCATGGCCTGCGTAGAAAACCCGCCATGGCGATTCCGCCAAAAGATCGCAGGAGCGCATAAAATCGGTCAAGTCGCCATCAGGGGGCGAGACCAGCGAGCTGGCCCAGCCCATGATATGATCACCGGTAAAACAAACATCGTTCCATGCGAGCGAAATATGGTTACCCAGATGGCCGGGCGTGTGAAGCACCCGCAAGGTTTCATTGCCAAAGTCGATTGTGTCGTTATGGGCGAGCAGGTGATCTGGCTGGAATGCCAAATCAAGGCCTTCTCCACCACCCATCAGGCCCGATTTCGCCAGTTGGTCCATAATTTTACTACGCCCAGAAAGCGCATCTCCGAAAGCGTAGATTTCTGCGTTTGTTTTTTCTTTCAGTGCTTTAGAAAGCGGAGAATGATCCAGATGCGCGTGGGTTACGACGATTTTAGCGAGTTTTGCAGGGCCTATGGCGCGCATGATCGCCGTCAGATGCGCTGTGTCGTTGGGGCCGGGGTCTATCACCAGCAACTCTTCGGTGCCCAACAGGTAGGTATTGGTGCCCCAATGGGTCATCGGCGAGGGGTTATCAGCAAGGATCACGCGCAGGCCGGGCTCTAGCTGAATCGCTTCGCCGGGTGTGGGGCGAGAATCGATGGATTCGGGATGCATCTGGGGTTTCCTTCCTGAGGCTGACACGGCAATGTCTAGCGCATGAACTTTAAGTGGCTCAAAAAATATGTGCCGCGCGGCCTTTATGGGCGTGCTGCTTTGATTTTGGTACTACCGGTTGTGACTTTGCAACTGGTTGTGTCTGTTGTGTTTATTCAGCGCCACTTTGAAGGTGTCACGACGCAAATGACGCGATCTTTGTCGCATGAATTGCAGTTGGTGTTTTCAGAAATTGAAAAGTCCGCCGATCTTACAGAGGCGCAGGCGCGGATCAGCAATATTTCAGACAGCTTGGAGATGGTTGTTGCCTTTGGCGACGTGGATGATCTTAGCGCGCAACGAAGATGGTATGATTTTTCCGGTACCGTTGTGATGCGAGAATTGCATAGTGCGATTCCTATAATTTCAGTGGTGCAACTGCCTGACAACAATTTGGTGCGGGTGATTGCCGACCTCCCCACTGGGTTGGTCACAGTTGAATTCAACCGCAGACGTGTTTCGGCGTCTAACCCGCATCAATTGTTGGTAAACATGGCGTTCTTTGGGGTACTGATGACGCTGATTGCCTTTATCTATTTACGCAATCAACTGCGCCCAATCACGCGACTCGCTGCGGCGGCAGATGCCTTTGGGCGCGGGCGGCATGTGGACTATTCGCCCGCTGGTGCAGTCGAGGTGCGCGCTGCCGGTAGTGCGTTTTTGGACATGAGGGCGCGTATTGAACGGCAGATTGAACAGCGCACGATGTTACTGTCGGGGGTCAGCCATGATTTGCGAACACCGCTAACGCGGTTGCGGCTGGGGCTTTCGTTTCTAACAGACGAAGAGCGCGAACCGATGGAGCGTGACGTAGAAGATATGCAGCGGATGCTGGATGAATTCCTGAGTTTCGCGCGCAGTACAGCCGATGTCACGCCAGAGCCAGTCGAATTTTGCGCGTTTATTCAAGAGATTGTGGCAACAGCTTCGCGTGGGAAGACAGGAACGCATTTAGAACGCTGTGACGTTCACGGCACAGTTGTGATCCGCAAGATGGTTATTCAGCGGGCCTTGGAAAATTTGATCAACAATGCCCTGCGCTATGGTCAGACGGTGCAGGTGTCTGTGTTGCAAATCAAGAAGTCGATCATCATTCGGATTGAAGATGATGGTCCCGGTATCCCAGAAGACCAGCGCGAAGAGGCGCTAAAACCCTTTGCGCGCCTTGAACCTGCACGGAATCAAAACAAGGGCAGTGGCGTCGGCCTTGGGATGTCAATTGCAGCAGACGCAGCGCGTGCACATGGTGGGGTATTGCGACTGGGACAAAGCTCGACCCTGGGCGGGCTACAGGCTGATTTGATCATTTCCAAGTAGCGGAAAAACAACGATTTTGGTGGAAAATTGGTAGGCCCGGCAGGACTTGAACCCGCAACCAAAGCGTTATGAGCGCTCTGCTCTAACCAGTTGAGCTACAGGCCCACCGTGAGGGCATTGCTAGCACAACCGATGCGGTGGTCAAGCGGATTTCGGGTGGTATTCCTCCAGAAATTTTCAGGATTTTTTGCGTTAGCCTGTTGAACAAGGCTCCGAACCGTTGCCCTTTGCACAGCTTTGGTTTAGGGCCGACGCAACAAGGAAATGGAGACCCTCATGACCGATGGTAAGAACGGCATTACCTATGCAGACGCAGGCGTTGATATCGACGCGGGCAACGCTTTGGTGGAACGCATCAAACCTGCTGCAAAGCGGACGCAACGCTCTGGTGTGATGGCCGGGCTGGGCGGCTTTGGCGCGCTGTTTGATCTAAAGGGCGCGGGCTATGTTGATCCGATCCTCGTCGCGGCAACGGACGGTGTTGGCACCAAGCTACGGATTGCGATTGATACGGGCAATGTGGATGGCGTTGGCATCGATCTGGTTGCGATGTGCGTGAATGACCTTGTGTGTCAGGGTGCAGAACCGCTGTTCTTCTTGGATTACTTTGCAACCGGCAAGCTAGAGACCGAGACTGCAGCGCGGATCATCGAAGGTATCGCAGAGGGTTGTTTCCAATCTGGTTGTGCGTTGATCGGTGGTGAGACCGCCGAAATGCCTGGCATGTATGAAGCGGGCGATTTCGATCTCGCTGGTTTCTCTGTAGGTGCGATGGAACGTGGGGCTGATTTGCCCGCGGGTGTAAAGGCTGGTGACGTATTGCTGGGCCTTGCGTCTAACGGCGTGCATTCCAACGGTTATTCGCTGGTGCGTAAGTTGGTTGAGGTGTCAGGTTTGACTTGGGCCGATGATTGCCCATGGGAAGACGGCACATTGGGCGCAGCATTGCTGAAGCCAACACGTCTGTATGTGAAGCAAGCGCTAGAAGCCGTGCGGGCAGGGGGTGTTCACGCACTGGCCCATATCACTGGCGGTGGTTTGACCGAAAACCTACCTCGCGTTCTGCCAGAAGGTTTGGGTGCTGATGTGGATCTGGATACTTGGGAATTGCCACCTGTATTCCAATGGTTGGCCAAAACCGGACAAATGGATCAGGCTGAAATCCTTAAAACCTTTAACAGCGGGATTGGCATGATCTTGTCAGTAGAAGCTGATCGCGCCGAAGCTTTGGCAGACCTACTGAAAGCAGCAGGCGAAGACGTTTATACCATTGGTACAGTCACCGAGGGTGAAGGCATGCGTTACACAGGGTCTCTCCTGTGAAGAAACGCGTCGCGATTTTTATCTCTGGTGGCGGATCAAATATGGTCCGCCTCGTTGAGGATATGCAATCGGGCGACCATATGGCGGAACCTGTTTTGGTTCTGGCCAATAGCGCCGACGCGGGTGGCTTGAAGAAAGCCGAAGCGATGGGTGTTCCGACAGTTGCTGTAGACCATCGACCGTTTAAAGGTGATCGGCAGGCATTTGAATCGGCTCTACAAGGCGAGTTAGACAAGGTTTCACCAGATATTTTATGTCTCGCAGGCTTTATGCGTGTTTTGACCGAAAGCTTTGTTGCCCCTTGGGAAGGGCGGATGCTGAACATCCACCCATCATTGCTGCCAAAGTACAAAGGCTTGCACACCCACGCACGCGCACTTGAGGCGGGGGATACGGAACACGGCTGTTCAGTACATCTTGTGACACCTGCGCTGGATGACGGGCCAATTCTGGGACAGGCGACAGTTCCGGTTTTAGAGGGTGATACGCCTGACGACCTAGCGGCGCGTGTTTTGGTGAAAGAACATTTGCTGTATCCTGCGGTGCTGCGCCGTTTCGCGGCTGGAGATAATCTGCCCATTTCGCTGTAATTTGCGACGTTAAATAGCTGTCTGGCAGCGAGTGGCCGCCTACGTTTGCAATTTTGCTCTTTTCCTCGTAGTCCTGTTCTCGCGGGCACGAGATAACAAACAAACGAAGACGACCGATTTTATGAAAACACTGACAACGACGGAAGAGCTGGCGCAATATTGCGAAAACGCTCGCCGCTATCCTTATGTCACCATCGACACTGAGTTCCTTCGGGAACGGACGTATTATTCCAAGCTTTGCCTGATTCAAATGGCTGTTCCCGGTTCGGATGATGACGTTGATGCTGTTTTGGTTGATCCGCTTGTTGATGGTCTATCGCTTGAGCCTTTGTATGAGCTGTTTCGCGACACCAATGTTGTCAAAGTGTTCCATGCCGCGCGTCAGGATCTGGAAATCTTCTTTGTCGAAGAGGGCGTGATCCCTGATCCATTGTTTGACACACAGGTTGCTGCGATGGTTTGCGGATTTGGCGAACAAGTCGGTTATGAAACCTTGGTGCGTAAGATCGCCAAGCAAGGCCTTGATAAATCAAGCCGTTTCACCGATTGGTCACGCCGCCCGTTGACCGATGCGCAGAGCAAATATGCCATTGCTGACGTAACGCATCTGCGCAAAATCTATGAATTCCTTGCATCTAAGTTGAAAGAAACTGGGCGTGAGCGCTGGGTGCACGAAGAGCTAAAGATTCTGACCACTCCGGGCACCTATGTGACCGAGCCAGAGGATGCATGGAAGCGTGTGAAAACGCGGACCACTGCACCAAAGTTTTTGGCGATAGTGCGGGAACTTGCGCGGTTTCGTGAAAGCTATGCGCAAACTCGGAATATCCCGCGCAATCGTGTTTTCAAAGATGACGCTCTGATCGAGCTGGCCTCGACCAAGCCTGCAAATGCGGGTGATTTGGGCCGGTCACGCCTATTGCTGCGCGAAGCGCGCAAAGGTGACATTGCTGACGGCATTTTGGCTGCTGTTAAGGCTGGGATTGCATGTGAACCTTCTGCAATGCCACGTGTGGCGAATGCGAAGGACAACCAGCAAGTGAACCCAGCTTTGGCGGATTTGCTGCGTGTTTTGCTAAAGTCAAAAACCGAAAGCTCTGGCGTTGCCAGCAAGCTTATCGCGACAGCATCCGACCTTGATGCCATTGCATCTGGCGACCGCGATGTAGCGGCCTTGTCTGGCTGGCGCCGTGAAGTGTTTGGTGAGGATGCGCTGCGTCTATGTGACGGTCAGATTGCGCTGTCCGCCAAGGGTAATTCCATTAAAATTGTGCACCTGCCGTAATTAACGGCGGCGCACCTGCAGGGCATTGTCCGCAGCCATAACGCGGATGGTCCGAACACCAGCCAATTCTTGGTCGGTGCGGAAGCGCGCGGCATTGATTTCGCGCGATTGCACGGTGCCTTGGCGAAAGCCTGTCGGCTGAATGGCTAAAACGCGGTATGTCAGAACACCATCTACAGGCAGTTCATCTTCGTTCTCTGGTTCAAGAACAACTTCGAATGCGCCTTGAAGGGCAGCAGTCGCCCTGACGCGCAGGATCGCACCGCCTGAGACGCGCTCAATCACAAGACCATTGATTGTTGAAACGGGGGTACCGGCGTATTCCGTTTCACCGCGGCGGAAAATGCTTTCTTTTTCACGCGGGATCAGTGGATTGATCTCTTTGGCTGACGTCGTTTCGACGGCTTCGGCACGGCCGAACCAGTTGAATGGGTTAAGACGCGAGTCACGAACGGTCCCACAGCTGGTCAAGACCAACCCAGACACAAGAAGAACACCTATAGAATTGCGCATCGCTTGCCTCATTTGCTTTGTTATTGAGTTAGCGCATTGAAGCGCAATTGAAAAGCCGCAAGGCAGGTCTGGACCTTTTGCGCTGCGCATCCTAGGTGAAGGGCAAGGAAAGGGATACCAAATGGCCACAGACGCGTTTGAAGAAATCGTTGAGGATTTCGAATTTCTTGAAGATTGGGAAGATCGTTACCGCTACGTGATTGAGCAGGGCAAGACGATGGACGTTTTAGACGACGCATTGCGCGTGCCAGCCACCAAGGTAGACGGCTGTGCAAGCCAAGTTTGGCTGCATCCAACAATCAAAGATGGCGTGTTTTCCTTTGTCGGTGCGTCTGACGCAATGATCGTCAGCGGGCTGATCGCAGTCTTACAAAAACTTTATAACGGTTTGGCTGTAGCGGATGTTCTGGCCGTAGATGCACGCGCAGAGATGGAGCGGCTTGGTCTGAATGAGCACCTATCCTCACAACGTTCAAACGGATTGCGCGCCATGATCGAACGTATTCGTTTGGTGGCAAGCGAGGCCTAAACCGCCCTAACGGGCGATGCCTGCGGCGCGAGTATCTTTAGAAAGATGAAGGCCTTAGGGCGTGTTTCTATAGTGCTGTAGCACATAGAGGCGAATGGCGCTGGCGAGGCCAGTATCAAGATCACGCGTTGCATCAATTTCAGCAGCTAGCGCGTTGATTGGCTTAGACTTCTGAGCGGCAATATCGCGAAAGGCTTGCCAGAAATCATCCTCAAGCGAAACGCTGGTGCGGTGCCCTTTGAGGGTGAGCGAGCGCTTAACGGGGCGGCTCATGTGTCGTCACGTTTGTGGTTTTCAAGCCGCGTAGCCTCTTGTTCAGCTTTCGCTTTTTCCAGAGATTTTTCAGCTTTGCTACGCCCGAATTTCGCGGCGTTTTGGTCAGCGCGGGCTTTTTTCTCAGCCCGCGCTTTTTCTTTTCGAAACCGGTTAAGATTGACCGGTTCTGCCATTAGCCCTTTGGACCGATCATTTGCTCAGGGCGCACAACTGCGTCAAATGTGGCTTCATCCACAAAGCCAAGCGCGATGGCTTCTTCTTTGAGGGTGGTGCCATTTTTGTGGGCCGTCTTCGCAACCTTGGTTGCATTGTCATAACCGATGGTTGGCGCCAGAGCTGTGACCAGCATCAGCGATTCCTTCATCAGCTTATCGATGCGTGGTTCGTTGGCTTGGATGCCGTTGAGCATACGCTCGGTAAAGCTGTCCGCCACATCACCCAGCAACTGGATAGACTGCAGCAAGTTGTAAGACATCATCGGGTTATAAACGTTCAGCTCAAAGTGACCCTGTGAGCCCGCGAATGTCATCGCAGCATTGTTGCCCATGACATGTGCTGCGACTTGTGTCATCGCTTCGGCTTGGGTTGGGTTCACTTTGCCCGGCATAATGGACGAGCCTGGCTCATTCTCTGGCAAGATCAATTCGCCAAGACCAGAACGAGGACCGGAGCCCAAGAAGCGAATATCATTGGCAATTTTGTACATGGAGCCAGCCACAGTCGCCAAAGCGCCGGACATAAAGACCATGGCGTCATGCGCGGCCAATGCTTCGAATTTGTTTGGCGCCGTTACAAATGGCAGGCCAGTGATCTCTGCCATATTGGCCGCAACGGTTTCGCCCCAGCCTTTTTTGGTGTTCAGACCGGTGCCAACAGCGGTGCCACCTTGTGCCAATTCGTAGATGTCGGGCAAGGTCGCGTTCACGCGCTTGATGCCTTGGCGGATTTGATGCGCGTAGCCACCGAATTCCTGGCCCAAAGTCAGCGGTGTCGCGTCTTGGGTGTGGGTCCGGCCGATCTTGATGATGTCTTTGAATTCTTCAGACTTCGCTTCTAGACCTTCGGCCAGTTTTGTCAGACCTGGGATCAAGATGTCGCGTACCGTCATTGCGGTGGCAATGTGCATCGCTGTTGGGAATGTGTCGTTAGACGACTGACCCATGTTGCAGTGATCATTTGGGTGAACCGGATCTTTAGAGCCAATCACGCCGCCCAAGATTTCAATCGCACGGTTGGCGATGACTTCGTTGGAGTTCATGTTGGATTGGGTGCCGGAACCCGTTTGCCAAACGACCAGTGGGAAGTTGTCGTCGAATTTGCCTTCGATCACTTCGCCCGCAGCCTCGATCACCGCATCTGCGATTTTGGCGTCCATATCGCCGCTGGCTTTGTTGGCCATGGCGCAGGCTTTTTTGATCACACCCAGCGCGCGCACGATGGCGACAGGCTGTTTTTCCCAACCGATTGGGAAGTTCATGATAGAACGCTGCGTTTGAGCGCCCCAATATTTATCAGAAGGGACCTCTAGAGGGCCAAAGCTGTCGGTTTCTGTGCGGGTTTCAGTCATCATGACCTCCGTAACTCAAGTTGGGGCGAGTCATATCAAGGGTAGCGCGATTTGCAATGCTGTATACCATGGAATACCACGGTGATTGGCTGGATTTTTAGACGTTTGCGTTAACAATGAGGGGAAGAAGAACCACATTGCTCAGAATTAAATTAGATTTCTTGAGTTACGCCCTGACTTTGCCAAAAAGAGGCGGCACAACCTGCCAGACCTGAATATGGAATTACTTCTATGACGCAAAATGCGCCGCTTAAAATTGCCTATCTTTGCGATATGGATCCAGCTTTGCGCTGGTCATATTCTGGTGGCAATGCGCGGATATATGATGCGGTGCAGTCCTATGTTGGGAATGTCACATACATCGACAATGGTTGGGGGCGTGCAGAGTTGCTGCGTCGGGCAATGCATAAGTTGCCCGTTGCTCTGAACATGCGGGCGCGTTGGCGGGCACACTATGCCTTATCGTCGTTGATTTCCAAACACGTAGAGGCGCAATTGCATGCGGGGTCATTTGATGCGGTGATGGGCGTCTATAGCCTGCATTCCATGGCCAACCTGCGCGTTCCCACGCATATGGCGCGTGTGTTTACGTCGGATGCCACGCAATCAAGCTATCGCACCTCTGAAATCGGGGCGGGCTTTGGATCATTTTTCAAGCCCGGGCGTGTTTTGGATGGGTGGGTTAAGACGCATGAAACAAAGGCGTTAGAGGCGAATGATCTAAACTTTTGGCCATCTGATTGGCAAAAAGAGGCTGCGGATCATTGTTATGGGCTTGATCCAGAAAAGTCCCTTGTCTTGCCTTGGGGCGCGAATATTCCGGCACCAGATAAAGCCAGTTTGGATTTGTCGTTGGGGTTTAAAGATGGCGTTCGGCTGTTGCTGATTGGACGGGATTGGTTTGCCAAGGGCGGGCCAATGGTGTTGGAAACGCTCCGTAAATTACGTGATCGTGGTATCGATGCGCGGCTAAGCGTGGTTGGAACAACGCCGCCCGAGAATGAACTAAGCCAGTGGATTGATGTTTATCCAAATTTGGACAAGTCAGACCCCGCTCAATTAGCCACATTCGAAGACCTGTTTCGCAAAAGTCATTTCATGGTGCAGCCATCGCTGGAAAGTTATGGTTTTGCTTTTTGCGAGGCTTCTGCCTTTGGTCTGCCATCCCTTTGCTTACGCCGCGGCGGTATTCCGGTTTGGGATGGCGTAAATGGCCATGCGCTGCCAGTTGGGCAGGGTGAAACGGAATTTGCAGATATTATTCAAAGCTATATGGCTGACCCTTCACCTTATGCATCACTGCGAAGATCAACGCGCACATGCTATGAGGATCAGCTGAATTGGCAAGCTTGGGGACAGGGCGTCAAAGCCCACCTGACGGAACTGGTCGCGCAGAAAAAAGCCGCAGCTTAGGGTTTGCGGAAACTGTCCAAGCTGACAACTTCGGCATCTTTGGGCGCGTCTAGCGCTACTTCGACAGCAGTTTCTTCGTCTTCTGCTTCGAATTCCTCTTCGTCATCGCCGTCTTGGGTTTCAAACCGCAAGCCGAACTCGACCGATGGATCAACAAAGGTTTTGATCGCGTCGTATGGGATATACAGCGGCTCTGGAGCGTCGCCGAAATTAAGCGTAACGCCAAACCCTTCGTCCGTGATGTTCAGATTGTCATACCAATGCTGCATAACAACCGTCATTTCACCTGGATAGCGATCTGACAGCCAATCCGCGATTTCTACATCGGGGTGTTGGGTGTCAAACGTAATGAAAAAATGATGCTCACCAGGCAGGCCGTTTGCTTTAACGTCCTGTAAAACCTCTTGAATCAGCCCCCGCATCGCACGATGCATAAGGTTGCCGTAATCAATTGAACCGGTCATGAGCTATCCTATTTCTTCACTTCGGACCCAGCATATAAGATTCGTTTGGAAACGAAAGAAGCTGTGGCAAGAATTCGATCAAAGAAAATGTGATCCAAGCCCGAGGAGGGCTGCGATGAGCAAAACCAAAGGCAAAGACATCTTGCGCCAAATCAGCAAAACAGCCGCTATCAGCAATAAACCAAAGGCGATTGGCTGAAAGCTGCACCAGACCGGCAATGCTCCGAATTGAGTGACCGAAATTTCAGCAAACAAGACATGAAGCGCGAACCAAATAGATAGATTTAGAATAACACCAACCACAGCAGAGGTGATCGCCTCGAGCGCGCCCTTGAGCCGGGGTTGGTCGAGCAACCATTCCACATAGGGAGCTGCTGCGAAAATCCATAGGAAACAAGGTGTAAAGGTGCACCATAACGTCAGGATGCCTGCCAATAGCATCAAGCCAATGCCGCCTTGTTGGTAGCCCGCCAAGAGACCCACAAATTCTGTCACAAGGATCAGCGGGCCGGGGGTGGTTTCGGCAAGGCCGAGCGCGTCGATCATCTGGGCCGTTGTGATCCAACCATGCTCCACACTGACCGTTTGCGTCATATAGGCCAGAACGGCGTACGCGCCGCCAAAGGTGACAACCGCGAGCTTTGAGAAAAACAGCGCGATGTCCGTTAGAAAACTGTGATCTATAAGGGCCACAACAGCAACAGGCGCGGCCCAAAGGGCGAGCCAGATGGCTAATGTTGGTAAGGTGTTTTCCTTGCGTGGCAAAGCGATTGACGACTGTGTTGCAGCCTGCGCCGGGCCAATCATGGCGCCAAACAGCGCCGCTGCTGCGACAATCAAGGGAAACGGCACTTGGGCGACATAAATCGCAACAAAGGCGAGCGCGGCCAGCACCCAACTAGACGGTCTTTTAAGCGCTTTGTTGGAGACCTTCCAAAGCGCTTGTAAAACGACGATCACGACAGCTGCCTTGATCCCAATAAACGCCGCTTGAACAGCGGGTAACGTGCCGTAATTCACGTAAAGTATTGCAAGTAGAAGGATGACAACTGCACCGGGAACGACAAAGAGCAAACCCGCGATCAAACCGCCCAATATACCCTTCATCCGCCACCCGGAATAGGTGGCAAGCTGCATGGCCTCAGGCCCCGGCAGCAACATGCAAAAAGACAAAGCGCCTAAGAATTGTTTTTCGCTCATCCAAGGGCGATCTTCGACCAACTCCTTGTGCATCAACGCAATTTGCGCGGCCGGACCACCGAACGACAACATTCCAATGCGCCCAAAGACGCGCCAAATTTCAGCCATTGAAGGGGACATTACTTATCTCCGTTTGACACGGGCCAATCGTGACTTTCGCTAAAGGCATCTCGCGCCCAACGATAAAGCGCATCGTAGATAGAAAGGCCAGCCTCTAGCTGCTGCGTGTCATTCTTATATTGCCGCGATAACCCTGTTGAAATGGCCAGCAATCCAGCGGCTTGGGGCGCTAAGTCATGGCGATTGGTATCGGCGGCACGCACCACCAGCGCAAGTCGATCTAACGCCTCGTGCGCAATACCAAATCGGCGGATCATAGTATCAAAGGTGCAAAGCTCGCCATCATGCGTCCAAGGCCCAGCGTCGGTGTCAAACGGTGTGGCATCAAAGCGTTCTGCGACAGCGGTCACTTCGGATGGCGGGACAAAAAGAAACTGTGCCGCGGGATCAACAAAGCGCCGGATCAGCCAAGGACAAGCGATCCGATCGATTTTTGGACGATGTCTAGTCACCCAAAGCGATGATGGCAGGGGCGCCATAGCGGTAGGCACAGCAGGCAATTGCGCCGCCTGCCACGCGAGATGCCCGCCTGCCAAAACTTCTGCATCAATACCTTGGGACAACAGCCAAGCCGTAACGCCAAAGCTAAGTTTTTTACCTTTTTGGCAGATGATAACCGCTTTTTGGCCTGTCAATTTGGCCGCTAATGCAGGCAACTCTGTATGGGAATGCCGAAACGAGGTTGGTACAAAACTTGGGTCAGCATCGACATCTTCGTCAATGCGTACATCCACAAGGGCAGGGCAGTCAGGTGTCCCCACCAAACGCATCAGTTTTTCTGGGGAAATTTCGTTAAAGCCAGGCATAGGGCATCCTTCCAAACGTTAAGAGGATGCGATTAGTGGCCTTAGCCTCACGGGGAAATCGCGGCCCCCATAGGTCTTTGGGTGCCACGATTTTCAGATTGCGTCAAGGGCACGCTAGGAAAGACTTTGCCCGGAAAGGCACAATGCCAACGACATTTCTGGCAATTGACCGAGTTGTTCAAAAAAACCGAAAAAGTCAAAGTTGTTATAGGCTTCGACCATTTTATCGCCTTCGTACCGAACGCAGACTTGGCCCATCACATTGATCGGCGCGCTATTGTGTGCCGCACGTGCTTTCACGCGATACAGCCCCTGAACCCAGTCACCCGTTTGCGTCATCTTTACCAGTGAAAAATCGATATCTTCGATCAACTCGTTCACCATAGGTACAAAGTCTTTAAAATCACCTGAGCCAAGCGCCATATCTGGCATAAGGCCATTCGCCTCGGTTTCCGGTTCAAACATTTCGTCAACTGCGTCTAGATCATATTCATTCCAGACCCTTTGAAACCACTCAATCAGCAAGTCTTGCTCTTTGGTCATCAAAGCTCTCCCTTTCAAAGCTCACTTTGAGACAAAGGAAAGCTGAAACTGATGGAGATCAGGTAAACAAAACAGAAATTCATGTGAAAGCGCAGGTTTCTGTTGCCAGGTACCTGCAAACCCCGCCTAAAGCAGCTAGCGATAGGACTTAAGTTTCAGTATCTCCGACCGCTTACGCGGCCATTGCTACTGGAGCACGATTGTCATTTGCAATTGTACAAGTTTCGCCGATAACGGTGGCAGACAGCCGAAACAAAGCTAACCCCTTTAGACGTTCGTCGATCCTATTTCGTCCCCATCCGACCCCAAATGAAGGTTGATTGGTGGAGACGCCGGGTACCGCCCCCGGGTCCGATCCGCTTATTATGAGCGCGTTTATGTTCATAGCCCCCGAAGGAGCACATCTGAGATAGGCGGCCCGAGGAAGATTTGCAAGCACATGTCTGGGAAATGCTTGCGTTTTCAGTGAAAAAATTCACTAAGCTCGCCGAATTATCCAAAAGATTTTGACATCTTACCCAACGTCGCCTGTTAGCATGCTCGTAGTTAGAAAATTGAACGGTTAGGATATCTTTGAGGGTCATTCAGCAACGCTGAAGAGGGAGGATAACATGTCTGATACATTCAAAGCACTTGTCGTTCGTAAAGACGAAGCAGACGGTAAAACCAATGCGCGGATTGAAACGTTAACGCAGGCTGACTTGCCTGACGGCGATGTTCTTGTTGCTGTCGAGTATTCCACGGTGAATTACAAAGATGGCCTGTGCCTAGGGGCAGGCGGCGGCCTCGTGCGAACCTATCCACATGTGCCCGGCATTGATTTTGCGGGCACGGTACTGGAAAGCCAGGATGAGCGTTATTCCAAGGGCGATAAGGTTGTCCTAACCGGCTGGCGTGTCGGTGAAATCCACTGGGGCGGCTATGCGCAACAGGCACGGGTCAAGGCCGATTGGCTGGTTCCTTTGCCCGATAGTTTATCCACTCGACTGGCGATGGCCATTGGTACAGCTGGCTTCACCGCGATGCTGGCTATTCTAGCACTTGAAGATCACGGGCTAAAACCCGGAACTTCCCCAGTTTTGGTGACAGGTGCCGCTGGCGGTGTAGGTTCCGTTGCAACGGCAATTTTGGCGAACCTTGGATATGAGGTGGCGGGCGTCACAGGCCGGCCTGATAGCGCTGATTACATCCGTAGCCTTGGCGCGACACAGATTGTGCCACGGGAAGAGCTTAGCGAAACAACAAAGCGTCCACTTGAGAAAGAAACTTGGTCCGGCTGTATTGATGCGGTTGGTGGTGCGATGCTGGCACGGGTCCTTGGGCAGATTTGCTACGGTGGTTCCGTCGCAGCAATTGGTTTAGCGGGTGGCGCGAATTTACCGGCGACCGTTGTCCCATTTTTACTGCGCGGCGTGAACTTGCTGGGTATTGATTCAGTCATGCAGCCCTTTGAGAAACGCGAACGGGCATGGCAGCGGTTAGCGCGCGATTTGCCACTAGATAAGTTGGAAAGCATGATCCATCCAGCAACCTTGGCCGATTTACCGAACCTTGGCCGCGATATTTTGGCCGGACAGGTACAGGGCCGCGTTGTCGTGGATGTGAATGCCTGACGGCTGGTGTATTAATCGGGCAGGCGGCAAGTGCTGCCTGCGATTCTGAAAGGCCAAAACGATGCAATACGATCCAGAGAACATCTTTGCTAAAATTCTACGTGCGGAAATTCCAAACGAGAAACTGTATGAAGACGATCATACCTATGTTTTCATGGATATTATGCCACGCGCCGACGGGCATTGCCTTGTCATCCCAAAGACTCCTGCCCGTAACATGCTGGACGCCAGCCCCGAACAACTGGCCGCGTGCATCGCGACCGTTCAGAAAATGGGCCATGCTGTCATGAAAGCATTTGATGCCGAAGGTGTGACCATTCAGCAGTTCAATGAAGCCGCCGGTGGACAAGAAGTGTTTCACCTGCATTACCACGTTCTGCCACGCCGAGAAGGCCTACCAATGCGCCCACCGGGAACAATGGCAGATTTCGATGTGCTGAAAGATCAGGCGGATAAAATCCGCGCAGCGCTAGCTTAACCATCGCTTCCACTTATTTCTGTAAATAATTGAATATAGACTGATTTTCCGGCACTTCGTTTCATTAAATGAGGTGCCGGTTTCGTTTTGCAGCAGTGAAAAAAACTTCTACTTCATTCACCTGAAATGAAATAATTTCTGACGCAGATAATCCAGTAATTGAATTTAAACGGAATATGGCTTTCAGTCATCGGAGAAAGGATTCTCCATGACTTTAGATCTCGAGTTTGTGCGCAATCAATTCCCCGCATTTCAGGAGGCCAGCCTGAAAGATCAGGCCTTTTTTGAAAACGCTGGCGGATCCTATACCTGCAAACACGTGATTGATCGGCTGACGCGGTATTATCATCAACGCAAAGTACAGCCCTATGCGCCTTATGCGGCAAGCGAAGCCGCCGGAGCTGAGATGGACGAGGCCCGCGCGCGCATGGCAGCATGGATGGGTGTTGATACTGATGAAATCAGCTTTGGCCCCTCAACGACGCAAAACACATATGTATTGGCGCAAGCCTTTCGCCACTGGCTGAAACCGGGCGATACCATCATCGTGACGAACCAAGATCATGAGGCCAACACAGGCCCATGGCGCCGTTTAGCTGATGCGGGCATTACGATACGCGAATGGGCGATTGATCCGGAAACCGGTCATCTGAATCCAGAAACACTGGCGAATTTGCTAGATGATAGTGTGCGATTGGTGTGTTTTCCGCATTGTTCCAACATAGTCGGCGAAATTAACCCGGTGGCAGAGATTACTTCACTGGCCCATGCAGCAGGGGCATTTGTCTGCGTGGATGGCGTAAGTTATGCATCGCATGGCATCCCGAATGTTGGCGCGCTAGGGGCAGATATCTATCTGTTTTCAAGCTATAAAACCTATGGCCCGCACCAAGGGGTGATGGCAATCCGCCGGACTTTGGGTCAACTTTTACCGAACCAAGGGCATTTCTTTAACGGCGATGTTTTGTACAAACGGTTTACACCTGCTGGCCCAGATCACGCACAGGTCGCTGCTTGCGCTGGCATGATCGACTATTTTGAAGCACTGGCGGCGCATCATGATCTTAGCGGTAGCCCGGATGAAATTGCACAGGATGTGAATGCCCTGATGCGCACGCATGAAATCGAGGCGTTGCAGCCGCTATTGGATTACCTATCCGAAAAGAACACCGTTCGACTGCTTGGCCCGAACGACGCAAAACTGCGCGCGCCCACAGTTGCCATTGCAACGCAGAAGGACCCACATGCAATTGCGCTGTCTTTAGCTGACAAGGGGATCATGGCTGGCGCTGGGGATTTTTATGCGGTCCGCGCCCTACAGGCGCAGAACGTAGCACCAATGCCCGGAGTGCTACGACTTAGTTTTGTTCACTACACAACAAAAGCAGAGGTCGATAAGCTTTTGAACGCACTGGAAGAAACGCTTTAGGCCCGGAGAGCACAACTTGCGGTTAAGAAATTGCAAAGACTTGCATCTAATCCGGTGCGCCCGCTAGAATTGAGCCAGAGATTCCTCAATACGAGCGCCCAAGATGCCAACCGCCGCTAAATTGACTGCAGCTATTACCCTCGCATTACTTGCGGCGATCGTATCTGAATTGTTCAAGCCGCAAATGCCAGAAGGTTTTGCATTTGGTTATTTCAGCTATGTAAACATGGCCTTTGCTGCGGTGCTGGGCTGGAAGATTATTGGCAGCCGTGCTGGCGAAGGCATTATGCGCGGCATCAACAATGGCATCACAGGCATGCTTGCGATGGTTCTGGTTTTGCTGTTCGCGCATTCCAGCCGGTTGATGTTCTACAATTCACTTAATCTGCGCTACGACAGCACAGCTGAGGCTATTCAATCAATTTTTGGTATGATGCTGGAATACGGGTTGTTATTGCTGACTCCACAAATACTCACAACCTTGCTCGTCGGCGCATTGATCTCTGGTCTCATGACCGAGGCGACGTCTCGACGCTGGAGATAAATTTTGTCGACATTGTTTTTTTACGGAACCCTTCGGCATGTTCCGTTGCTTGAAATCGTCTTGGGCCGCGCGCTGGCTGCCGGCGAAATGTCCAAAGCAATGGTGCAAGGTTTCAGCGTCCGAAATGTTCAGAACGAAGATTTTCCAATTATCATTCAAGATGACTCCGCAAACCAAGCAGAGGGATTGATTTTACGTGATTTGTCAGAAGTAGATGTTGCGCGTCTGAACTTCTACGAGGGCGGCTTTGACTACCAATTGCGGCAAATAGCTGTCCAAAGTGATCTTGGAACCGAGCAGGCACAGGTCTATTTCCCGGAGCCGGGAAAGTGGACACCGGTGGATCAGTGGTCGCTTACTTCTTGGCAGGAAAAATGGGGTTCGCTGACCTGTTTTGCAGCTAAAGAAGCCATGACATATTTTGGCACTCGCACGGATGCTGAATTTGATTTCATGTTTCCAATGATACGCGTACGCGCCGCTGCTAAAGTGAACGCTGCGGCGGATAACCCGGCCTACAGCCCAAGTGGCTTTACGCGCGATGATGTGACGGATCTTGGCACTCAAAGACCATTCACAGGCTTTTTCGGAATTGAAGAGCACAATTTTACGTTTCGCCAATATGATGGCAAGCAAAGCGCACCTGTTAAGCGGGAAATATTTGCGGGCACGGATGCCTCTATCGTTTTGCCGTATGATCCCATCAGAGATCGCGTTATGTTGGTCGAGCAATTCCGACCTGGTCCTTATGCCCGTAATGACGCGACACCGTGGATGCTGGAACCCATCGCTGGGCGCGTCGATGCAGGTGAAACACCCGAAGAAACCGCATATCGCGAAGCTGAAGAAGAGGCTGGGATCACTTTAAGCGATCTGCACGTTGTCGCAAAAGCTTACGCCTCGCCGGGATGCAGCACCGAGTATTTTAACATATTCGTAGGGGCCGCGGATTTACCGGATGATATTGTTGGGATCAATGGATTGGAGTCTGAAGCAGAAGACATCAAATCCTATTTATTCTCATTTGACGAGCTCATGACCATGATCGACACGCAACAAGCAGCCAATACACCGCTGGTTTTGGCTGGGCTTTGGTTAGCACGTCACCGTGATCGCTTGCGTTCCATGGCTTGAGTTCCAGCCGTATGCACCCTAGACATGCGATAGACGACTTAAAGACGATGTAAGGAAAGGCGCACCGATGCGTATTGTACGAGATCTGGCAGATGCCATTGGCAACACTCCTTTGATCCGGCTGAACAAAGCCAGCGAAGAAACCGGCTGTGAGATTCTCGGCAAGGCAGAGTTCATGAACCCCGGCCAATCCGTTAAAGACCGGGCCGCGCTTTACATCATCAAAGACGCCATCGCGCGCGGCGAGCTTCGCCCCGGTGGCACAATCGTTGAAGGCACAGCAGGTAACACCGGTATCGGTCTTGCTTTGGTTGGCGCCTCAATGGGCTTTAAGACCGTGATTGTTATTCCTGAGACGCAGAGCCAGGAAAAGAAAGACATGATCCGTCTGGCTGGTGCTGAATTGGTTCAGGTACCGGCTGCTCCGTATAAAAACCCAAACAACTATGTGCGCTACTCCGGTCGTTTGGCCGAAAAAATGGCACGGGAGTCAAACGAGGGCGTCATTTGGGCGAACCAGTTTGATAACGTGGCCAACCGTCAGGCGCATATCGAAACAACGGGCCCTGAGATTTGGGAACAAACTGGTGGCAAGGTCGACGGCTTTGTCTGTGCCGTTGGCTCTGGCGGCACGTTGGCCGGCGTTGGCCAAGCGTTGCAGCCAA
Source organism: Cognatishimia sp. 1_MG-2023 (assembly GCF_030548175.1). GTDB lineage: Bacteria > Pseudomonadota > Alphaproteobacteria > Rhodobacterales > Rhodobacteraceae > Cognatishimia. The sequence continues at coordinate 45,174 of NZ_JAUORX010000001.1, forward strand.
AAGGCGTAAAAGTTGCGCTGGCTGATCCAATGGGCTCTGGGATGTTCACCATCTATCGCGATGGCGCTGCTGCTGCCGAAGGTGGCTCGATCACCGAAGGCATCGGGCAGGGGCGTATCACGGCCAACCTCGAAGGGTTCACGCCGGATATGCTGTATCAGGTCACGGACCACGAAGCGTTGCCAGTTGTGTATGACATGCTGGAACACGAAGGCCTGTGCCTTGGTGGGTCAAGCGGTATCAACGTGGCTGGCGCTATCAAGATGGCCAAGGAAATGGGTCCGGGCCATACAATTGTAACCATGCTGTGCGACTACGGCACACGCTATCAATCAAAACTGTTCAACCCGGAATTCCTTCGCGAAAAAGGTTTACCTGTTCCCGGTTGGTTGACCGACGCACCGGGAAGCATCCCTGGCGTATTTGAGGACGTGTAACCCCCTATGCGCCACTTGATCCGAGTGATTTTTGCAACCGTGCTGCTGTTAAGCGGCACGGTTTTTCTTTCGGCTCAAACAAATTCCGGGCCTGATTACGATGCATGGCGTGTGATTGCTACACGCGCCGAAGCCTCTGTCGAAGCAGGACGTGCCTCTGATATTGCACTAGAAGAACTGCGCGCGCAGCTGGTCGAATGGCGCGAAACACTTGGGAATGCACAGGCGACAAACGCCACTGCAATCCGGATTATCGAAAACCAACTTGCGGCTTTGGGTCCAGTCCCAGAAGGTGAGATCGAGCTGGCTGATATTAGTCGGCAAAGACAGGCACTGACGGACAGGCTTGCCGGGTTGCAAGTTCCCGTAAAGACGGCTGAAATCGCTTATACAGAAGCCGATGGCCTGATCCGCGGTATCGACGGGATCATTCGAAACCGTCAAACCGAAGAGCTGTTAGAGCTTGGGCCAACGCCAATCAACCCGATCATTTGGCCTACGGGATTAGAAGCCCTGCAAAACTCTTTGGCGAGTGTGGGCTTTGAAGTTGGTACAGCCTGGTCGAACCCCATTCAAAATGCAGAGTTTCGCAAGAATCTTCCTGAAGTTTTACTGCTTTTGACGGTTGCGATGTTGTTGCTTTTGCGAGGACGTCGTTGGTTTGAATATCTGGCAACGGTAATCCAAAGGCGCTCTGCAACGCTATGGCGCTGGTTGGCAGCGTCTGCCGTGTCTTTAGGGCAAATTATCGTACCATTTATCGGCCTTGTGGCATTGATCGAAGCCGCTCTTGCGACTGAACTTGCCGGATTGCGTGGTGAGCGCATTCTCTTGGTATTGCCCGATGCAGGCTTTGCAATCTTGGTCTCTGTTTGGTTGGCAAGCCGCGTGTTCCCGAAACTGGATCAGGTTGAGCCCTTTATCAAACTGCCATTCGAAGAACGCCGTGAAGCTCGCGTTTATGCAGGGCTTTTAGGGCTAATCTTGGCCATAGACCTGATATTAACGGAATTGGCGCGATACGACACATGGTCTGACGAAGCACAGGCTGTCGTCTATTTTCCACTCTTTGCTGTAACCGCATTGGTGTTCTGGCGCTTGGCGGTGTTGTTAAGCCATCATAATCGCCACTCTTCAGAGGTTGGCTATGGGGATCGTTTGGTCACCATTTGGGGCCGCCTGATTATGGCCGTTGCACTGATTGGACTTTCGCTTGCTGCGATAGGTTACTTTAGCGCCGCACAACGGTTGTTCTTTCCAGCGATCAGCACAATGCAGATCTTGGCTGTTATCCTTGTTCTGCAACGTATTTTCTCTGCGATCTATGCCGTTGCCATAGGCGGTGAAGAGAATGCCAATGATAGCCTTGTTCCAGTTTTCTTAGGCATCTTACTGGTCATCGCATCGCTGCCCATTCTGGCGCTCATTTGGGGGGCTCGAGCTTCTGATCTGACCGAGCTGTGGGCGCAGTTTTCCAAAGGTGTGTCGATTGGTGACACGCGCATTTCGCCAACTGACTTCTTCATGTTTGTATTGGTGTTTGTTGCCGGCCTAACAGTGACCCGCTTGCTGCAAGGCACGATGAAAAACACCATCCTGCCAAAGACCAAGATCGACATTGGTGGTCAAAATGCATTGGTGTCTGGGCTAGGTTACGTCGGGATTTTCCTTGCTGCCTTGATTGCTATCACGACCGCAGGCATTGACCTAAGTTCAATTGCCTTGGTCGCCGGTGCGCTGTCTGTTGGTATTGGTTTCGGTCTGCAGAACGTTGTTTCGAACTTTGTCAGCGGGATCATTCTGTTGATCGAACGTCCGATCTCTGAAGGGGATTGGATCGAAGTTGGCGGCAACATGGGGTATGTCCGCGGTATCTCTGTACGGTCCACGCGCATCGAAACCTTTGATCGGACCGATGTCATTGTACCGAACTCTGACCTTGTTAGCGGTACGGTGACTAACTTTACCCGTGGCAATACCATTGGCCGTGTCATTGCGCCCGTGGGCGTCGCCTATGGCACTGATCCGCGCCGGATTGAGGCGATCTTGCTAGAGATTGCCAAAGCCCACCCCATGGTTTTGGAAAACCCAGCCCCAAGCATTGTGTTCCAAGGCTTTGGCGCCAGTTCGTTGGATTTCGAAATTCGCGCCATCATTCGAGATGTGAATTGGTCGCTCACTGTTAGGTCTGAACTGAACTACGAAATTGCCAAACGCTTTATGGATGAAGGCATCGAAATTCCATTTGCCCAAACAGATATTTGGCTTCGCAATGCCGAGGCTTTACGTGCGCCGCATACTTCCGAGGAGAGCTCTGAATGACTGAATTGTTGTTTCTAGAAGACGCATATTTGCGGGAAACCACTGGCAAAGTGGTTGGCCACACCCAAGAGGGTGGCGTTATTTTGGATGGAACAATTTTCTATGCCACAAGTGGCGGTCAGCCCGGCGATAGTGGGAATTTAGTGTGGGATACAGGCACGCTGAAAATTGCGACTGCAGTCAAAGTTGATGGTGGTGATATTGCGCTGGTGCCAGCAGAGCCAGCGGCGTTGCCACCGGTAGGAACCGATGTGATTCAACAACTTGACTGGGATCGACGTCATCGTCATATGCGGATTCACACCGCATTACACCTTTTGTCTGTGGTCATTCCTTTACCTGTTACGGGTGGTTCTATTGGTGCAGAGAAAGGTCGGTTGGATTTTAACATGCCCGATGCGCTGACGGACAAAGATGCGCTTGAAGACCTGCTGAACGAGTTGATTGATCGCGACCTGCAAGTGTCTGAAAGCTGGATTACGGATGCAGAGCTTGATGCGAACCCCGGCTTGGTAAAAACCATGTCTGTTCAACCCCCTAGAGGATCTGGCCGTATCCGTTTGGTGCAAATCGGGCAGGGTGATGAGCAGGTTGATTTGCAACCCTGTGGCGGCACGCATGTTGCGCGTACGTCGGAAATTGGACGGGTTCGGTTGGGCAAGATTGAGAACAAAGGCCGTCAGAACCGGCGGGTTAACTTGCTGCTTGAGACGTAATTAATTCAACACAACTTCGTTGTTTCGGTATGCCTAGGTTTCGCCGCGAAACGCGTTGCGTTTAAGGCGCGCGCTGCGTTCATTGTGGAAATTCGTACGATTCCCGCGTTGAAACGTACGTTTGGGAATGGTTTGGTAGCGAAATGAATATGATGTTGCGGTATGAGCAGAGGCGAAGAACCGAATGTCTTTGGCATAGGCGCTAATGTCCACTTTGAGCCCATCACAACCGATACTGCACGGCGTGCATATGTCCTGTTAAGGTGGACGTACCTCAATGAATGTGCAGATTGAAATGATTGCGTGCTGACGATGCGCATCGCAAGAAGGAACATAAATTTTCAGTCTTCGTACCGTCCGAGAGCCTTTTAACCTCACAAGACAAACGGAACAATTATGGCAGCCAAACCGATCCTTTTAAGCAGTGATATTTATGGTCGCACAGGACAGGCATCAGCCCATCCCCTGTCATGGCCAAAGACTGTGCCTGCACTTGATATCATTCAGCGACTAGAGTGGTTTGATGACAGTTGCCAAATCGAATGCACCAAAGTCCATCCACGAAGGCTACGCTCGTTTCATGATCAAGCCTACATTGATGCCGCATATACGGCCGAGGCAGAACAATGTGTCTCACCTCTTATTCGCCAGAAATATGGACTTGGAACTGGTGACAACCCTATTTTTCCAAGCGTCATTGAGCGGGCTGCCACAGCATGTGGTGCCGCATTGAAAGCGGCCGAGCTACTAACGGATGGCGGTATCGTACATTCTCCGCTTGGAGGAGCCCATCATGTTCATCCGGCAAGAGCCGCCGGGTTTGGATATTTCAACGACCTTGCCATCGGGATGTTGGCAATGCAGGACAGGGGCCTGAGGCGCATCGCCTATATTGACCTTGACGCACATCACGGCGATGGTGTCGAAGCAGCTTTTGCCTATGACCCAAACGTCCTGACGTTTTCGATTCATGAGGAAAACTGTTGGCCACACACCGGCACTGAAAGTGACCCACATTACGGGGTATACAATCTTTGCGTCCCGGAAAGGTTCAACGACAGCGAAATGTCATATGTTGTCGAGAATGCCTTGCTTCCTATTGTGGAGAAATTCGCCCCAGAGGCGATTGTCATCCAAGCAGGAGCCGATTCACTTGAGGACGATCTCATGATGAAATTAGGGCTTTCAAATCGCGCCTACTTTAAAACAATAGATGCACTTCGCAACTTAGCACCTCGCATTTGGGTAACGGGTGGGGGAGGATATAATCCCTGGGCGGTGGCCCGATGTTGGGCGGGCATTTGGTGTGTGTTGAATGACCGTGATCCAGTTGATGAGCCTCCAATCTCGGATGAACAGCAGATCATTGATAAAGTGAACCAATGGCCTTCAGTTGCGAAGCCGCCTGAGAACTGGCTTTCATCTCTCGTTGACCAAACACGCGATGGAGTTGTCCGACCTTGCATCAAAGCGGCGATTGGGAAATTGACAGACAGCTAGAATGCGAAGGGCTTGGTGCCTAATGGCGGAGAGACAGGGATTCGAACCCTGGGTCCCCTTGCAGGGACAACGGTTTTCGAGACCGCCCCGTTCGACCACTCCGGCACCTCTCCGCGGGGGTCTGGTGGCGGGGATGTATAGCGGAAAATTGACTGGTGCAAGGATGATTTGCATTGTTTGTCAGCGCAAAGACCCTAAGTTGAAATGTGCACCATCGACGATAGGGAGATCTTCGTGCCACAGCTTTCAAAGGTTAAACTTTTCACGCCCATTCTTGCGGTTTTGTCATTGGCGTCTTTGACGTTTTCGGCGCAAGCGGCGGAGCGGGCGGATGTCGAGAACTTTTTAAAGATCACCGGTTTTGATGTTGCGGTGGAATCCATCGCGCTTGGGGCAGGTGGGGCACCCAGTATGCTGGGATTAGAAGAGGATGCGTTTGGTAAAACCTGGACTGACCTATCAGCGGCGACGTTTCTTGTGCCGGAGATGGTAGAGCAAGCGGTTGATATTCTTGAGGAAAAGCTTGAGCAAGATTTACTGGATCATGCGGTTGGCTTTTACGAAAGCGATTTAGGTCAGCGGTTGGTGCAGGCTGAAAACCTCGCGCATTTTGATGATGATGAGCTGAAACAGATTGCTGGCCGTCAGATCGTGGCGGGGATGGTCAAAGATGGCGATCCAAAGATCGAGTATTTCCAGCGCATGAATGCGGCGATTGATCCAGAGGGCTGGGGGCTAAAGGCCATTCAGCAAATTCAGGTGCGGTTCTTGTTGGCGGCATCGCGGGCGGGTGTGATCCGTCGTGATTTGGATGAAGGTATGTTGTGGGCGCAGATCGCTGAGAATGAAGCCGAGACGCTGCGCGCAATGCAGGCGGGTGCGATTGCGGGCGCGGCTTATACCTATCAGGACTTCTCGGCTGATGAGTTGGAGATCTATGCGGTGGCATTGGAAGATCCGAAAATGCAGACGGTTTATGAGCTGATGAATGCGGTGCATTATAAGATCATGGGCGACCGTTTTGACGATCTGGCCAAACATTTGGACAAATTGCGCCCCAGCGAAGACCTGTAATCGATAAAATCGTCAAAGAAAATTGGGTTTTCACCTAAGTACGGCTTGACTTGATATAGTGATGGGAACATAAGCGCGCATCGGCGTAGGGACCTCCTTGCGCCGTGTTTTGTTGTAATTACGTCCGTACCAGGACGCGCAGTTCGAGGCGGCTTTGCCACAACATCCAATCGGATGGCCACAGAACGCGATCAATTCGAAGGAAGTTGGGGCATGTTCGCAGTCCTAAAGACCGGCGGCAAACAGTATAAAGTACAGGCAGGTGATATCCTGCGTGTCGAAAAACTGGCTGCAGACGCTGGCGAGAAAATTCAATTCAACGAAGTGCTGATGCTTGGCGGTGAAAAAACCGTTGTTGGCGCACCACTTGTTGACGGTGCAGCTGTTCAAGCCGACGTGATCGACCAGATCAAAGGCGAAAAGCTGATCAAATTCGTAAAACGTCGTCGTAAGCACAGCTCTAAGCGTACTGTTGGCCACCGTCAGAAACTGACTTTGGTTCGCGTAACAGACATCTTGGCATCTGGCGCAGACAAGTCTGGCGTTAAAGCGGCTATCGGTTCCGGTTCTGTTTCTGCTGCGGCAGTTGCGGCGGCACCAGCAGCGAAAAAAGCAGCACCTAAGAAAGCAGCGCCTAAAGCGGCTGCAGTCGAAGGCGCAGACGATCTGAAAAAGCTGTCTGGCGTTGGTCCGGCACTTGAGAAGAAGTTGCTTGAAAATGGCGTAACCACATTCGCGCAAATCGCGGCATGGGGCGAAGCTGATATTGCTGAGTTCGACGAAAAACTGTCGTTCAAAGGCCGCATCGAGCGCGAAGGCTGGGTAGCACAAGCTGCCGAGTTGGCGAAGTAAGAGACGTATAGGAGACTAACGATATGGCACATAAAAAAGCTGGTGGTAGTTCCCGTAACGGTCGCGACTCCGCGGGTCGTCGTTTGGGCGTCAAAAAATACGGTGGCGAAGCTGTTTTGGCTGGTAACATCATCATGCGTCAGCGTGGTACTAAGATGTGGCCGGGCGCAGGCGTTGGCATGGGTAAAGATCACACAATCTTTGCAACTGTCGAAGGCAACGTAAAGTTCCACAAAGGCCTGAAAGGCCGCACGTTTATTTCGGTTCTCCCTGTGGCGGAGGCCGCAGAGTAAGCCGACCTAAAGGTTTTTAAGACATTAGGGGATCGGCTTTGGGGCCGGTCCCTTTTCACGTTTACACAATCGCGCCACATCGTGTGTGTAAGACTTGTAAGCGTGGTGGGGCCATTCCATATCGCTATGGATAGCTCGGTAGTAGGTACAATTTGGTCTTTGGGAGGAGGTCAGATTGAAATGTAAATGGCAGGAGTTCCTGCATTGCGAAAGAGTTACAGGCCGTTGTTAGAGTGGTTTCACTCACAATGGTGACGAAAAGTTTGGAGGGATACTTTGATGATGCACGATACGATCGTGAACCAGCCGGTGATAGAATCGCAACGCTTTGACTTGCGGTCTTTGCGCCGTTCAGATCAGGGTTTGATTGACCACTATGCAAGTGATCGCCAATTGGCACGCATGACCTCTGTCATTCCTCATCCTTTGCCGCCTGGTGCGACGGACGCATTTATAGCGCGTTCTTTGAATGCGCAGCGGATTGCTGATGTTTGGGCGATGGATGGCACAAAGGATAATGCTGCTGAGCTGATGGGCATCATCTCGCTTGATCGGATTGATGACGGTAAGTCCGAGATCGGTTATTGGGTTGCGCCACCGTATTGGAATACGGGTATTGCATCCGAAGCGGTTCGCGCCTTGATTGCGAAAAACCCGTTGCAGAGCAAAACTATGTACGCCAGCGTGTTTCAGGACAACCCAGCATCGGCACGAGTTTTGACGAACTCCGGCTTCCAATACCTTGGAGATGCTGAAACTTTCTCTGTTGCGCGTAACGCTCCGGTACCAACTTGGACATATAGTCTAAAACTGGATTGAGACTCCCCCCGTCTTTGCTGTATCAGGCGGGATAATCACCGCCTGAAAGGACCGGCCACATGAAATTCCTCGATCTGACAAAGGTCTACATCCGTTCCGGCGGCGGCGGCGGTGGCTGTGTGTCATTCCGACGTGAGAAGTTCATCGAATACGGTGGACCTGACGGCGGCGATGGCGGCAATGGCGGTTACGTTTGGGCCGAAGCCGTTGACGGTTTGAACACGTTGATTGATTTCCGCTATCAGCAGCACTTTTTCGCACGCTCCGGCCAAGCAGGCATGGGCAGTGGGCGTACCGGTGCGCGCGGCGATGATATTGTTCTGCGCGTTCCTGTCGGAACCGAAATTCTGGACGAAGATCAGGAAACGCTGATCGCTGACATCACCGAGGTTGGGCAGCGCGTGTTGTTGGCCAAGGGCGGTAACGGCGGTTTTGGTAACCTCCACTTTAAATCCTCGACCAACCAAGCGCCACGGCGCGCCAATCCGGGCCAAGAGGGCGTAGAGCGTACGCTGTGGCTGCGGTTGAAGCTGATTGCTGATGTTGGTCTGCTTGGCTTGCCGAATGCCGGTAAATCCACATTCTTGGCGTCTACATCCAATGCACGGCCCAAGATCGCGGATTATCCGTTTACCACGCTGTATCCAAACCTAGGCGTCGTTGGCGTTGATGGTGTGGAATTTGTTGTGGCTGATATTCCGGGCCTGATCGAAGGTGCATCCGAGGGCCGGGGGCTTGGTGACTTGTTCCTGGGGCACGTTGAGCGTTGTGCCGTCTTGTTGCATTTGGTTGACGGGACATCTGGTGATCCGGCGAAGGATTATCAGACCATCATTGGCGAGCTAGAAGCCTATGGTGGGGTTCTGGCGGATACACCGCGCATCACCGTGTTGAACAAAATCGACACGATGGATCCCGAAGAGCGCAAGTTCTTGAAAGAAGAATTAGAAGCCGTTGTTGGCGGCCCAGTCATGATGATGTCTGGGGCGAGCCAAGAGAATGTTGTTGATGTGTTGCGGGCGTTGCGCGCGCAAATCGACGACAATCGAGTTCGCCTAAAGACTCAGGATGAGGACGTAACCCCTTGGCAACCTTAAGTTCTGCAAAACGTCTGGTTGTCAAAATCGGGTCTGCCTTACTGGTGGATCGGACGACCGGGGCGTTGCGGAAGGATTGGTTGCAAGCTTTGGCGCTGGATGTGGCATGGCTGAAATCGCGCGGCACGGATGTTGTAATCGTGTCCTCTGGTTCGATTGCTTTGGGGCGCGGTGTTTTGGGTTTGCCCACAAACAACTTGCCGCTTGAGCAATCACAAGCGGCGGCGGCTGTTGGGCAGATCCGGTTGGCGCGCGCATACGAAGAAGCGTTAACACCTCATGGGATCACGACAGCACAGGTGCTGGTGACGCTAGAAGACAGCGCGAACCGGCGCAGGTATTTGAATTCACGGGCCACGTTGGGGCATTTGTTGAAATTAGGCGTTGTGCCCATCGTGAACGAGAATGACACCGTTGCCACGGATGAAATTCGCTATGGCGACAACGACCGTTTGGCGGCGCAGATCGCGTTGACGACCGGCGCAGATCAGTTGGTTCTGTTGTCGGATGTGGACGGGTTCTATTCAGACAATCCGCATACAAATCCAGATGCGCAATATTTTGATGTCATTGATACGATTACACCCGAGATCGAAGCGATGGCGGGCGAGGGTGTATCGGGGCTTTCCAAAGGTGGCATGATCACCAAGCTATTGGCGGCCAAAACGGCGACGGCTGGCGGTTGTGCGATGGCGATCACCGAAGGGTCTGTTGAGCGTCCTTTGCAAGCATTGGAAAACGGTGCGCGGGCCACTTGGTTTACAGCGCAAGTGACGCCACAACAGGCGCGCAAACGTTGGATCAGCTCGATGAAGCCGCAGGGTATCCTGACGATTGATGCCGGCGCCGAGGCGGCGTTGTCGCGTGGCAACAGCCTGTTGCCTGCGGGTGTGACGGCTGTGTCTGGTCAATTTGAGCGCGGTGACCCGGTTGAAATACACGCCACGGATGGGCGGAAGCTTGGGCAAGGATTGTGTGCCTATACGGCGGCGGAGGCTCTAAATATCATGGGTCAGCACAGCACCGCTGTTGAGTCGATCCTTGGGTATGTTGGGCGCACGGCCTTGATCCATCGCGACGACATGGCAATCTAACTATTACTTACTCTCTGCCAGAAGCATCTGGCCTCGTAACCCTTGCAAAGGAAAAATCTGATGAAAGATATCGCAGATATACCCGCCCTGATGAACGACATTGGCCTACGCGCCAAAGCCGCAAGCGCAGAGCTGGCCTTTGCCCCGGCCGAGGCCAAGGAAAAAGCGCTTATGGTGGCGGCTGACACGGTTTGGGCGCGTCGCGCTGAGATTGTTGAAGCGAATGCAAAAGACCTAGATTTCGGCCGCGACAAAGGGCTGAGCCCTGCGATGATGGATCGCTTGATGCTGGATGATGCACGCATCCAAGGGATCTGCGACGGGCTGCGTGCAGTTGCGGGGCAGGCTGATCCTGTGGGGCAGGTCATGGCAGATTGGGATCGTCCGACTGGTCTAAACATCAAACGTGTGCGTACGCCTTTGGGGGTGATCGGTGTGATCTATGAAAGCCGCCCGAATGTGACGGCGGATGCTGGTGCGCTTTGCCTAAAATCAGGCAACGCGGTGATTTTGCGCGGTGGCTCGGAAAGCTTTCATTCCTCGGGCGCCATCCACGCGTGTTTGGTTGAAGGATTGAAAGCCGCTGGTTTGCCAGAAGATGCAGTGCAATTGGTGCCAACGCGTGATCGGGCTGCGGTTCAAGAATTGCTAACCATGGTGGATACCGTTGATGTGATCGTGCCGCGCGGTGGTAAAGGCTTGGTCGGTCTAGTACAGCGCGAGGCGCGGGTGCCGGTGTTTGCGCATCTTGAGGGCATCGTTCATATCTACGTTGATGCATCAGCTGATCCGCGTAAGGCATTGGAAGTAATACTAAATGCCAAAACGCGACGCACGGGAATTTGTGGCGCGGCAGAGTGTTTGTTGATCCACAAAGACATCGCAGCGACTTTGGGCAAGGACATTGTCAGCATGTTGGTTGATACCGGCGTGCGTGTTCACGCGGACGAAACGTTGCAAACCATCGAGGGCACAATGCCTGCAACATCCGATGATTGGGGGAAAGAATACCTCGACATGGATATTGCGGCGAAAGTTGTGGATGATGTGGACGGTGCGATTGCCCATATTCGCGCGTTTAGTTCCAGCCACACGGATTGTATTTTGGCCGAAGATGACGCCATCGCAGACCGGTTCTTTGAGCGGTTGGATTCAGCGATCTTGATGCGAAATGCGTCCACGCAGTTCGCCGATGGTGGCGAATTTGGGATGGGTGCAGAGATTGGCATTGCGACCGGCAAAATGCACGCACGTGGCCCCGTTGGTGCAGAGCAACTGACCAGCTTTAAATATCTTGTCGTGGGTGATGGTACGACCCGCGCCTAAGCGATTAAAAAGAAATGGATATCTGGCTTTCCGAAAGCTGGATATCCAATGTTCTTTGCAAATCAGATATTGCCATTGGCAGCAGGCCGAAAGACACCGTTGCAGGTGTGATTTCATCCGCAGGACGGCCTTGGGACATGGGGTGCCAGAGGGATTCGTCGATCTTTAGGATCGGGCCATTGGCTTGGATGTGCCAGGTGTCCTCTTTTTCCTGAATGAACAGGTATCCGCCGCGCGGTAAGGCACGTTCGATGCAAAGTATCGAGAGGAAGCAAGCGCGCAGGGCAGGGCGTGGGAAGGTGCCTTTGGCCTGCCAATCGTATTGCAGGCGGTCTCCGGCCAGATCTGCGAGTATGCCTTTGATTTCGGCGGAGGAAATGACCTGTTCTGGATTTGCAGCACCAAAGGCCACACGGAAGAAGCGCACGCGGCCGCTGGCATTTTGGGCGCTGTCATTGACAAGCTGTAGCTCTTCGCTTTGTGCGCCAGTCATTGCGAGTAGTTCAACGCCATTGGAAATGGCGCCAACGGGGCTAATGAGATCGTGGCAAATACGAGAGGCTACAAGTTCGGCAAAATTTGACATACAGATACATGAATCCATTGGAGCAATAGTATGGAAGACCTAAACGCCTTTTTCGAACCGGGTATGCTGGTGCAGCATCCTGACCAGCCTGATTGGGGCGTTGGCCAAGTCCAATCCAATATCTCCGGGAAAATTACGGTTAACTTCCAAGAGGTTGGAAAGGTTGTTCTAGATAGTCAGCGTGTTGGTCTCTTTCCTGTTAATCAAACAAGTAATGGTTAATGAAAGCCTAATTCAACCCTGAATTGAAAATTTTGAAGTGAATTCTGGTGCGGCGGCAGAGTTGCCAAGGTCATTGGTCCCCCGTAAAAGCAAAAGAAAATAACAGGTTTATCTATCAATGCGCGCTGCGACCCAAAATCTTGTCCTAAAGATGGCTGAGACTGCCGATGATATCCGCGCGGCGCAGCGGTTGCGCTATGACGTGTTTGTCGAAGAACTTGGCGGGCAGGGCGATATGGTGGATCACGACGCGCGTTTGGAACGCGATGAGTTTGATCCGTTTTTTGATCATATGATGTTGTTGGATGAAGACCGCGAGGGCGGTTTGGATGATAAAATCATAGGCGTTTACAGGTTGTTACGTGATGACCAGATGCCGAAGGTCGGGAAATACTATACCGAAAACGAATATGATCTGACGGTTTTGAAAGAGGGCGGTCGTAAGCTGTTAGAACTTGGCCGGTCTTGTTTGCATAAGGATTATCGCGGCGGGGCTGCGATGTATGTTTTGTGGAATGGGCTTGCGGAATATGTCGCGAAACATGGGATTGATATTCTGTTTGGCACAGCAAGTTTTCATGGCACCGATATTGACGCCTTGTCTGCGCCGCTGTCGCTGTTGCATCATCGGCATTTAGCGCCCGAAGACCTTCGTGTGCGCGCGCGTAAAGAACACTTTCAAAATATGAACTTACACGCCGAAGTTGACATAGATCGACGCAAGGCGATGCTAGCGGTGCCTGCTTTGATCAAAGGCTATCTGCGCCTAGGTGGTTATGTGGGCGAGGGCGCTTATGTGGACCATGCGTTTAACACAACGGACGTTTGTCTGGTGATGGATACCGAACGGCTGAATGCCACCCAACGCAGCATTTATACGCGAGGCGCCTAAGTGAGCAGCCCAACTTGGCATAGCGAGAATGGCTATCCGGAGTATCCGGAGATTAAGGGCGTGGCTTGGTTGCGTGTGGGTGTTCGCGGGTTCTTTGTGTTCTCTTTGTTGATTGTTGGCTTGCTTGTTTTGCTGCTTGTTCGGTTGATTGAACGGCCGATATTTGGGGTTAAACGCCCATGGTCGCCGCGCATCACGCAGTTTGTTTGCCGGAATGTATTACGGTTTATGGGGATTGGATTTCAAACGCAGGGCAGGCCGATGCGGTTGCCGGGTGCTTTGGTGGCCAATCATGCCTCTTGGCTGGATATTTTTGTGCTGAATGCCAAGGATCAACCGTATTTTGTATCAAAGGCCGAAGTGGCGAATTGGCCGGGGATCGGAACTTTGGCAAAAGCCACCGGCACCGTTTTTATCGCGCGTGACCGGAAAGAAGCCAAAGCGCAGCAACAAGTGTTCGAAGATCGCCTATCAGCTGGTCATAAGTTGTTGTTTTTCCCAGAAGGCACGTCAACAGATTCACTGCGGGTTTTAGATTTTAAATCAACGCTTTTCGCGGCGTTCTTTACGGAAAGCTTAAAGCCGATTTCGCATATTCAGGCCGTATCAGTGAATTACCATGCACCGGAGCATGTTGATCAACGGTTCTATGCCTGGTGGGGTGGCATGGATTTTGGCCCGCATATGTTGCAAATGCTAGCGCAGCGGCGGCACGGGCGTGTGGACGTTGTGTATCACGAACCAGTTGCAGTCGCTGATTTTAAGAACCGCAAAGATTTGGCTGAATATCTGGGGCGGCATGTGAAGTCTGGGCATTACTTAGCCAAGACTGAGGTCTAGGGTTTCACTTAAATCCCCTTTGTTTCTGGGATTTCGCGCGATTTTTCGTTCGAAACGTGCGAAAGACGCAAAGAGCGCTTGCCAGCCTTTATAAAGCGATGTATTCCGCGCGCATTCAAACCCGCAGGTGGGGTTTGGGCTGGTTCAGGGGAGACATCCCTGACGGTCCGCCGGTTGGAGCAAATGCTTCCTACTTCCCCCACCAAGGCGTAAACCGGAAAAAGGAAATACACGCATGGCTCTTCCTGAGTTCACAATGCGCCAGCTGCTAGAAGCAGGCGTACACTTTGGTCACCAAACACAACGCTGGAACCCTCGTATGGGTGAGTTCATTTATGGCTCGCGCAATGGTATCCACATCATGGACCTTACACAGACTGTTCCAATGCTGGACGCCGCTCTGAACGTTGTTCGTGAGACTGTTGCTAAAGGCGGCCGCGTACTGTTCGTTGGTACAAAGCGTCAAGCAGCTGCGCCGATCGCAGATGCTGCTGAGAAATCCGCTCAGTACTTCATGAACCACCGTTGGTTGGGTGGCACGCTGACAAACTGGAAAACAGTTTCTCAGTCCATCAACCGTCTGAAAGAAATCGACGAGAAATTGGTTTCTGGTGCAGAAGGTCTGACCAAAAAAGAACGTCTGGGCATGGAACGTGACCAAGCGAAACTGCAAGCGTCTTTGGGCGGTATCCGCGAAATGGGCGGCGTTCCTGATCTGCTGTTCGTCATCGACGTGAAAAAAGAAGCACTGGCCATCGCAGAAGCAAACAAACTGGGTATCCCTGTTGTTGCTGTTGTTGACACCAACTGCTCTCCTGACGGCATCGACTACATCATCCCAGGCAACGACGACGCGTCCCGCGCGATCGCTCTGTACTGTGATCTTGTTGCACGTGCGGCACTGGACGGCATGTCTGCAATGATGGGCGCTGCTGGCGTTGATCTGGGCGAATTCGAAGAAGCACCAGTTGAAGAAGCTGTTGCTGAAGAAGCTCCTGCAGGCGCGTAAGCGTTACTTTTCTGACATGGGGGCAGGGTACACCCGCCCCCATTAACGACCTATCAAATATTAGGAGAACCACGATGGCTGTTACTGCCGCAATGGTGAAAGAACTGCGCGAGATGACCGGCGCAGGCATGATGGACGCGAAAAAAGCGCTGACTGAAAACAACGGTGACCAAGAGGCAGCAATTGATTGGCTGCGTACTAAAGGTCTGGCGAAAGCTGCAAAGAAATCTGGCCGTGTTGCGGCAGAAGGTCTTGTGGCTGTTCAAGTTGAAGGCGGTAAAGGTGTTGCTGTTGAAGTAAACTCTGAAACCGACTTTGTTGGCAAAAACGCTGATTTCCAAGCCATGGTTGCTGGTATCGCGGGTGCTGCATTGAACGTTGCAGATATTGACGCGCTGAACGCAGCGGACCTGGGCGGCAAGCCTGTTTCCGAAGTGATCACAGACAACATCGCGACTATCGGCGAGAACATGTCTCTGCGTCGCATGGCGACTGTAGAAGGTGACGTTGTTGCATCCTACATCCACAACCCAGCGACTGCTGGCATGGGTAACATCGGTGTTCTTGTTGCGCTGAAAGGCGGCGACGAAGCATTCGGTAAGCAGGTTGCGATGCATATCGCGGCAGCAAACCCACAGTCTTTGTCCGAAGCGGACCTTGACGCAGCTGTTGTTGAAAAAGAAAAGCAAGTTCAAATCGACATCGCGCGTGAATCTGGCAAGCCAGAGCAAGTGATCGAGAAAATGATCGTTGGCCGCATGAAGAAATTCTTGGGCGAAGTGACTTTGCTGGGCCAAGCTTTTGTGATCAACCCAGACCTGACAGTTGAAGCAGCAGCAAAAGAAGCTGGCGCTGAGATCGTTGGTTTTGTTCGCATGGAAGTTGGCGAAGGCATCGAGAAAAAAGAAGAAGACTTTGCAGCTGAGGTTGCTAAAGCCGCTCAAGGCTAAGTCATCTGACTTTTGAAATTAGAAACGCCGTCCAGAAATGGGCGGCGTTTTTTGTTCTTACAGATCTGATTTCATTAGATTAATAAAAGAAACGACGCCAGAGGACGAACCCAAGGCGTCGTTTCAATCTCTAGACCCATTACATGGGGATGGTGGGCCTAAAACAGACGAAATGATCCCAAAAAATCAAATCACCTAAATGCGAACAGGTCGCAATTTAAGAGCGCAGAGCCCTGAAATTGCAGAGATTGCGCCCTTAGCGTCCCTAGGCTAATGCCACACTCACGGAACTTAATAAGTTTACGCGCTAAACGTGTGTTACGTAAGGTAAGGAAACCCGTACTTTCCCACAATTTTATCCATCCAAAAGGCGAGTTTAGCCTTCGAAAGTAAACATCTGGTTGAGGAAGCTGGCTTTGAGGACCGCCTGAGGTGTGGTCTCGACGCCAAGAGATTCTCGCGCAAGGCGAAGGTGCTTTTCAACTGTGGCAGACGTGCGCCCCATAAGGGTCGCGATGTCTTGGATTGTTTTGCCGTCAGATACCCATTCCAGAACTTCGCGCTGACGTTTCGTCAGGGCGCGTTTTGGGTTCTTGTAGGGCAGGTTGAGGATTTTGAGGTGCAGCACGTTATTCATAAGTACAAGCGCTTCGCCGTGTTCTTGCCAAATCGCATCCAACTCATCTTGAGTAGAGCCAACGGGACCGGTCAAACCAATTGCGCCCTTGGAGCGCTGCGAAACTGTTTTGAAGCTGATGGTATAACCTGTGGCAACACCTTGCGTGGCGTTGAATTCCAAAACGTCTGCTTGCTCTTTCGTTAGCCCATCGCTCGCGGCCAATTCGGCCATCAAACGCCAGCTACACGCGCCAACATTGTTCAACGCCCACTTGATCATAGGGCCGTGCAAGAACATGCGTTCGCCAAAGAACGGATCCAGATACTCGCGTGAGTGATTAGACAGAATGACGAAATCTTCGGGATCACCAAGATTGTAATCGACGCGAAAGTTCGTGTAGCCATAGATCAGACGATCAAATCCGTATTCGGCCATTTTATTAACATGCATGGTCCAAAGCTCTTCGAGCGTTCCGGCGTTGGTCATGTCTGAGATGTAGCGCAAAATTGCGTCAGGCATTTATTTTCCGATGTGATTTAACATCGCATCTATCGCTAAACGGTATCCCAGAGCACCAAACCCACAAATCTGACCAACCGCGACGGGCGCGATGAAGGACTTATGGCGAAAGCTTTCACGGGCGTGAATATTGGATAAATGCAATTCAATAACTGGTAGGGCGACGGACGAAATGGCGTCCATCAGTGCAATAGAAGTATGGGTGTACGCGCCGGCGTTTAATACGATGCCGTCGTGCTGTCCTTTGGCCGCATGAATTGCGTCCACGAGCGCGCCTTCGTGATTGCTTTGAATGCAGCTCACTGAAACGCCCAAGGATTCCCCATGAGAGACGCACATGTTTTCAATATCTTGCAAAGTGGTCTTACCGTAAACCTCGGGCTGACGTGTGCCGAGCAGGTTTAGATTTGGACCGTTTAGGATAAGAATTGATGACATATTGCGTTCCTCGAATATAGAACGTGTTTAGCTTGAATTTCTGAGGGCTGTCCACAGTATGGCGGCGTTAGATTGCGATAAAGCCGTATTTATTGGGGAAATTCAGCGTTTCTGGATATTCCACCACATCAATAAATAACATAATTACCATTATACGTTATATGGAAGTGGGAATTTACGTATGGGCTGTGGCTCTATCCTATTGTGAAAACTTATAAAATCACCGTGATGTTAAAAAGTTTTACATTACCTCTTGTTTCCTTAAATGGCATCCCCATCTGTAGTCATGTGAAAGGCATTCACATTAACAATTAACCACGGAGATACTAATGACACCTGTAGCGACCGCCGCCCAAGACACTTCCCATATGGGATGGTTCTCACGCACAGAGGCTTGGTTGGATAGCAAAGGCAAAGGCGCTTGGATCGCGGCAATGGTCCTTGGGTTCGTCTTTTTCTGGCCAGTTGGTTTGGCACTTCTCTTTTACATGATCTGGAGCAAACGCATGTTTAGCAAAAACCGTTCCTGTAGCACTCATAAGCGCCGCATGCATGTGACGCGGCCAACCGGTAACTCTGCGTTTGACTCGTATCGTGATGAGATGATCAAGCGTTTGGAAGATGAGCAAGCGAGCTTTGAGGCGTTTCTTGAACGCCTGCGTGAAGCAAAAGACAAGTCTGAGTTTGATGACTTTATGGACGAGCGCGCAAAACAAGCTGCGCAAGAACGTGAAGAAAATCGCGCAGACGCCTGATATATAGTATAAATGCAATTGGCTCCCGTTTCTGCGGGAGCCCATCTTATTGAGCTTGGAGAGCCATGAATACCCGCGCTTACGCCCTACCCGATCCTGTGTCGCAACCTGAGTTTTACGCTGATGTTCCGATGAAACGGTTTCTGTCCTGGATTGCAGATATGGTTCTGATCGGCATTCTATGTGTCCTGATTTTACCGTTCACAGCCTTTACCGGCATCTTCTTTTTCCCGTTCCTTATCATGGTCGTCGGCTTTGCATATCGCGTTATTACGTTAACCAACGGGTCTGCAACGCTTGGTATGCGGTTCTTTGGCATTGAATTTCGCACCCAACATGGCGATCGCTTTGATCTGGGAACTGCGTTTATGCACACGCTGGGTTATAGCGTTTCGTTCACGTTCTTTGTCCTGCAGATCATTTCGATTGTGTTGATGATGACGTCATCGCGATCCCAAGGGTTAACAGATCACGTGCTTGGCTCTGTCGTGATTAACAAAGCCGCTCGATATTAATTGCATTTCGCTTGGCGGGGCCGCTTCCCGTTGCTAGAGTTTCTAAGACTTGAACAAAACATGCGGCCCCTATGCGTCATTCCCTGCCCCTTGCCCCACAGTTTTATGTAACGGCGCCACAGCCGTGTCCGTATTTACCAGGGCGTATGGAGCGGAAGTTATTCACAGCATTACAAGGCGATAACGCGGCTGAATTAAACGACGCGCTTTCGCATCAAGGCTTTCGTCGCTCGCAGAATGTGCTGTATCGGCCATCTTGCACCGAATGTTCAGCATGTTTGTCGGCGCGCATTGATGTGCGCAAGTTTAAGCCATCCAAAAGCCAACGCCGTATTCTAAAGCGGAATGAAGGATTGCGTCGTAAAGCGACATCACCTTGGGCGACTGAGGAGCAATACGAACTGTTCCGCACCTATTTGGATGCGCGTCATGCGGATGGCGGTATGGCAGATATGGATGTGTTTGAATTCGCGGCAATGGTCGAAGAAACGCCGATCCGAACGCGTGTGGTTGAATATACGAACGCAGAAAATCGTTTACTAACAGCAGTTTGCTTGACCGATGTCTTGGAAGACGGGTTAAGTATGGTTTACAGCTTCTTTCAGCCAGACCTGATGCGCCAATCGCTTGGGACCTATCTGATCTTGGATCATATCCGCATCGCCCAAGAGGCCAACCTGCCCTACGTGTATCTAGGATATTGGGTTCCGGGCAGTGATAAGATGGGATACAAGGCACGGTTTTCGGGACTTGAGGTCTTTTTGCGCAACAAGTGGCAGCCGATTCAACAGCCTGAGACTATTCACCAAGATGATCTGCCCGCGGCGGCGGATCCGATTGCAGAACAAGTGGCGAAAATCAAACTACCAACGTCTTCTGAACCCGTACGCTAACGGTGTTTCTTAGATCATCTGTTACGTAAAAAGGGGCCCCTAAGGGCCCCTTTTCTTTTAAGTATTTGGTTGCCGATCAATTGCCAATAAGCGCTGGCAAGATTGTCACGATGCTTGGGAAGAACCAGAGAATTCCAAGACCCACCACCTGGATCAACACAAAGGGTGCAACCCCGCGGTAGATGTGGCGTGTCGTGACAGACGCCGGTGCAACGCCGCGCAGATAGAAGAGCGCGAAGCCGAATGGCGGTGTCAGGAAGGACGTCTGAAGGTTCACAGCGATCATGATTGTTACCCACTTTGGATCGAAGCTGCCGCCGTAGATGACCGGACCAACGATTGGGATAACGATGTAGATGATCTCTAGGAAATCCAACACGAAGCCCAGAACAAAGAGCACCAACATAACCAGCAAGAAGACCGTAAACTCGTTGTCAAAGGCCCGCAGGAACTGCTGGATGTAATGCTCGCCACCAAAGGAGATGACCACCAGATTGAGGATCTGAGAGCCGATCAGAATGGTAAAGACCATCGAGGTGACTTTGGCTGTTTCACGCACGATTGGTGTCATGACCGCATTGCGGAAAAGAACCCAGCAGCTGAACAAAATGCCAAACATTGCAAAGAGATACGCACCATAGGCCACGATGAACGCGATCCAGCTTTCGGTCGAAGCACCCGGCTGGTTGATCCGTAGATCAAAGTTCACACCCACAAGGATCATCACAACGATGGCAAAGGATGCCTGCAGGATGACATTGCCGGAATTGCCCTCTTCTTGCAGCTTACGATAAGCCGCGAGCAGAAGCGCGCCGCCTGCCCCAAGTGCCGCTGCTGGCGTTGGGTTTGTGATGCCACCAAGGATTGAACCGAGCACAGCAATGATCAGCACCAGCGGTGGAAATACCACGCGCAGAAGCTCGTTCTTGCCAAGCAGACCCGCCGCGTATTTGGCGCCATATAGCACCGCCAACAACGGGAGAGCAAAGAGAACAAGGCGTTCACCTGCCGTCGCCACCGGAGACAACAGAACCACATCCACGAGCAACGTAAGAACGATCCCTGCCGCGCCGATAAGCAAAGGCTTTGTGTCAGCTGAAGGAGCCACACCGCGTGCCGTGGTCAAGATCAATGCCATTAGCACCATACCAATCGCCAAACCGGACCCAATAGGTGCAGCTGCCGCGATTTTCTCGGCCTTTTTGGCAGATAACTCTTCTGGCGTCAGTTGGCGAGATTGCTCTACGCCGCCAGCTGCGTTGATGACCTCGTTTTCAGCAACAGCAAAGTCCCAAGCTTCTTGACCATGCAGTTCGATCATGGACGCCTGACATTCTGCACCGACGTTTGTGCGCAAGCTGGCTGCTTGGCCCGTGTCAGAATAGCTATCAACCAAGATGGACTGGCTGCCGACGATATTGGCAGAGTTCATCGCGATCAAACCGCCAATCAACACGATAGGTGCAATGACAAACCATGTCAGACGTTCGTTGCGTGTTGTGATCTCGCCACCGCTTTTACCAAGTGTGACAGCAGGAGCTTTGGTTGGGTTCATCATGGCGTAGCCAAAGGCGTACAAGCCATACAGCCCAGCCAGCATGATCCCTGGGATAAGTGCCGCTTGGAACAAGGTCCCCACGGATACAACCGCAGGCTCACCCAAGTAGGTCAAAGCATCCGTACAACCTGCAACCTGTGCCCGTGCCTCTTGAGCGCCGGAGTACAAGTCACCCGCGAGTGTCCCTAGCAGGACGATCACGATGGATGGTGGGATGATCTGACCCAATGTGCCAGATGCCGCGATGACACCAGTCGCCAATTCCGGTGAGTAGTTGTTGCGCAGCATGGTTGGCAAGCTCAGCAAGCCCATGGTCACAACAGTTGCACCAACGATACCTGTAGAGGCCGCTAGAAACGCGCCCACAACCACAACAGACACAGCCAAACCACCTGGCAGCGGACCAAAGACGCGCGCCATCGTTGTCAGCAGATCGTTCGCGATCTTAGAGCGTTCCAGTGTGATACCCATCAGAACAAACATCAGAACAGCTAAAAGCGTTTCGATGGATTGACCTGCAAGCACACGCTCGTTCATGCGGTTCACAATGAACGATAGGTTACGGTCCATGGCGGTTTCCCAACCACTTGGAAAGACCGGTTCTGCGATCCTCGGCAGATCCGGGTATCTAAAGATAGATATTGTGTCTGCTTTGATCCCTTGGTTGACCAAGTCGTTGTATAGCGGCGACGCGGTGTCGATCGCTTGGTGAATTAGGATGCCGGCGCTATCAAGTGCGGCGATAATCCCGAATGATATGATCCCTGCCCCGCCAATGGCGAATGCCACGGGGAAGCCCGAAAGAATCCCCCCGAACAGGCAGAGGAAGACGATAATCAGGCCGATCTCGACCCCATCAAGTCCGAATAACATTGTTTCTGTCCCCTACCTCAGTGCGTGCCTTCGAAGGCTTCTTCGCCTTCACCGAGTGAATCACGGTCAAGGTATTTGCCTTCGCTCTCAGGGCCTTCTTTCAGCTCAAGGTACGAGCGATAGAAAAAGGCAATTGCATGCAGGAACACGAGACCTGCGAATGCCACGAGAAGGATTTTAAAGATGAAATATGCGGTGAACCCATTTGGCGAGAAGCCAATGGTTTCCACGTTCCAGCGCAGTGCTTTGGATTTCAGCAAGAGCCGTTCCAATGTGTCACTGGCGGATGGTTTTGGAACGATCAAATGGCGCCACATAAAGTACCAACCATAGAGCCAGACCATCACAGCCATTGGCATCATAAAGAAGATCGAGCCACACATGTCGATGATTTTACGGGTGCGGTAGCTGACGGCTGAATACACAAGGTCAACGCGCACATGCGAGCCTTGGACAAAGGCGTAAGTTGCGCAAAGAGCAACGATCAACGCATTGTAAAGCTTCAACTCTTCGGCGTACCAGCTGATGTCAAATTGCAGTGGAATACCAAAGCCAAAGACGATGTCTGGCCGTGTGAAAATCCGTTGCATAAAGACGATGATGATCTGCTGCAGCACCATCAAAAGACCGGCCCAAGCAAAGAAGCGACCGATGGTATTAGCCATGCCTTCTAGCACGCGGACAACGGCCCAAAGGACGCTGTTTTTCCAAAGGCCAATCGCTGTAACGATCAAGAAGATGGTAAAGGCTGCAAAGAAAAACTCGACAGAACCGCCGAAATAAACGAACCGCATGATGGCTTCTTTGTCAGACCAATCTAGCCATAACTGCGGATGTGAAACAGCATAAGCAATGTTTGCGAATGCCATAAGGATGTTCTGGATACCCCAGACAATGCCATCCCCGAGAGCAGAAAGGATCTGCCCGAAGCTGGCGGCGCCAGTGTCTTCCATGATGTCCCCCTGAGGTCAGTGTGCCGTTCTCAAACCACTCCTACCGTGGCGAGAACGAAAGAGTGGCCCCGGAATTCCGGGACCACTGTGAATAAGACGCTACTTAGCCGCCCAGAACGCGAATACGCTGCTGTACGTAGTAAGCATCGGATTTGTTGATCCAAGAAGAAGAGTTCGCCAAGGATGCTTCGAACGATGTGCGGATCTTCGCGAACAATTCGTCACCCATGTTTTCGTCCATAACTTCTTTAGACGCTGCACCGAATGCATCCCAAACATCATCAGGGAATTGCATTGTTTTAACGCCTTGCGCTTGCAGACGTGCCAGTGCCGCACCGTTGTTGGACAGAGTTTCTGCCAACTGGAACTGTGTTGTCGCCATGGATGCATAACGCAGGATTGCTTTGTGCTGGTCAGACAGCTCGTTCCAAACGTCTAGGTTGACGGAAGAAGACAGAGCAGAGCCCGGCTCGTGGAAGCCCGCTGTGTAGTAGATTTTTGCAACTTCTTGGAAGCCCGCGCGTTCGTCGGCCATTGGACCAACCCACTCTAGGCCGTCAAGCGCACCAGAAGACAGCGCTTGGTACAGTTCGCCGCCCGGAATGTTCTGAACAGATGCGCCCAATTTACCGAGAACTTTACCGCCAAGACCTGGCATACGGAATTTCAAACCGTTGAAATCAGCCGCAGAGTTGATCTCTTTACGGAACCAACCACCAGACTGAGAACCAGAGTTACCTGCCAGTAGGCCTTTTAGGTTGAAGATCGAGCCAAGCTCGTCATGCAGCTGCTCGCCGCCACCATGGTAATACCAGTTGCTGACTTCTTGTGCTGTGCCGCCAAATGGTACCGCTGTGAAATATGCGTAACCTGGATGCTGACCGATGAAATAATAGTCGGCAGAGTGGTACATGTCAGCCTGACCGGATGTTACCGCGTCAAAGACTTCCAGCGCGCCAACCAGCTCGCCTGGTGCTTTTTTGTCGATGGTCAAAGAACCACCAGACATTTCAGAAACCATGTTCTCCATGTATGTGGCCGCATCATCAAGAACCGCAAAGCCGCGTGGCCAGGAGGTTACCATGGTGAGCGTGCGCTTACCTTGGGCGTAAGCAGGTGCTGCCAATGTTGTGGCTGCGGCTGCTGAGCCACCGATTGCTGAAGTTTTTAGGAATGAACGACGATCCATTAAGTTTCCTCCCAGAATATTTGTGCTCATTCTAGTGATCAAACCAGAAGAGCGGACCGTTAGTAGTGTGAAGAGCCTACTCACACAGGGGATTTGTGAAAATACCTATAACTACGTAGCTGGGTTCTGAAATTAGGTATTTTTCAGACAAACCTCGGTTTTTGCGCATCATTTTTGAGCATTGTTCAATGTCATTTCTAAAAAACACACTATGATTCGAGCGAAGGAGCCCCTATTCGAATCGTCCATGCGAGAATTGTTTCGGCACATACGTCTTTCTTACGGGCAGAAGTTATTTCTTCTGGCAACGCTACCTTTGATCTTGGCGGTGACAGCCATTTCATTGCTTGTTGCAAACCAATCAAGACAACTTGCGGAACGCGAAATCCAAGCGCTTGAAACGCAGCTTATCGAAGCCAAGAAGGCAGAGCTAAAAAACTATGTAACTCAAGCACGTAACGGGTTCTACTTCATCTACGGAAATGCTGCGCCAGATGATGATTTTGCAAAGCAACAAGTCATGCAAATTTTGGCGGCGATGATCTATGGCGACGAAGGGTTTTTCTTTGTCTATGACTATGACGGCAACAACCTGGTTTCCCCTCGTCAAACAGAGCTGATTGATCAGAACTGGATAGACTTGCGTGATTCGACTGGCACGCCAGTAGTTGCCAATTTTATCGACACTGCGCGTGATGGTGCCGGTTACGTCGAGCATTTATGGCCAAAACCCTCCACCGGTGAAGAAGTGCGTATGATTTCTTACGTGACCTCTTTCCCCAGTTGGCGTTGGGCGGTTGGTACGGGGGTGTTTATTGATGACATCTTGCGCACAACTGCGGCTGCACGCGCAGAGGTAGAAGCACGCGTGCAGCGAACGTTCTTATATATCGGCGGCATTACCCTGGGCGCGGTGCTTTTGGTGTTCTTGTCTGGTTTGGTGATCAACATCCGGGAGCGGCGGCTTGCTGACGTTAAGCTCAAAAAGCTGACGCAACGGGTTTTTGATGCCCAAGAACAAGAACGTGGCCGAGTGGCCCGCGAACTGCATGACGGTATTTCGCAGATATTAGTTGGCGTACGTTACGCTTTGGACAGTACGCGCCGCCGCATGACCGCAGGCGATGAGCGCGCTGGCGAAACGTTAGAGCGCGGCATGGGGCACCTTTCGACCGCCATTCACGAGGTGCGGCGGATTTCGCGGGATTTGCGTCCGGGTGTTTTGGATGACCTTGGATTAGGCCCTGCCCTGCGTGCCCTCACCGAAGAATTCGGCAGCCGGACTGGCATTGAAACGGATATCAACACCGTGGTGTTTCGCAACCGCCTGAACCCAGACGCTAAGTTCTCGCTCTACCGTATTGCCCAAGAAGCCTTGACGAATATCGAACGGCACGCGGGCGCGACAAAAGTAACGATCGACATGCGCGGCCATAAACGCGGCGCGACTTTGCGCATTAGCGACAATGGTGGCGGCATTCCACAGCAAACCTCTCGATCTGGTCCCGTGGGTGGGCTGGGATTACGGAACATGCAAGAGCGCGTTGAGCAGCTTGGTGGCACGTTGCGTATTCATTCCAGTAAACATGGTACTGTGATCGTCGCGGACATTCCTTTGAGCCAATTGCTCCCTCCTGAGCAAGATGGCGCAACCAAACGAAAGGCACAGACATGAGTGAAGTAGTCTCTGTTGTGATTGTTGACGACCATCCAATGGTCGCAGAAGGCATCCAATCTGTTTTGGAAAGCTTTGATGACATCGAAGTCAAAGCAACATTGACGAATGGGCGCGAAGCGGTTGGTTTCTTAAAGAATAACACCGTGGATGTGGTCTTGATGGACCTAAACATGCCCGATCTGAGCGGCTTGACCGCGACAGAGATGATTTTGGAAAGCAAACCGGACACGCATATTCTGATCCTAACGATGCATGACAGCCCGGAATACATCTCTACTGCACTAAGCCATGGCGCGCGCGGTTATGTTCTAAAAGATGTGCCAACCGATGAAATCAAGACGGCCATAGATACGGTGATGAGTGGCGAGCGTTATCTATGCACAGGTGCCAAAGGTTCGCTTGAACCCAATGACAGCGATGACCGCGAACCGCTGACAAGTAGAGAGCAAACGGTTCTGCTGCAATTGGCGCAAGGAAAGTCCAACAAAGAAGTTGCCATTGAATTAAATATCTCTGTCCGCACAGTTGAGACCCATCGCAAGAATATCAAACGGAAGTTGGGCATCAGCTCAACGGCTGGATTGACGCGATATGCGATCGAGCATGGGGTTTTGCAGGGCACTGGGGTGGTTATTTAGGGAATTTCAGCCTGATCTTTGCGAAAAAATGCCAAAATGACCGCCATGCGCAATAAATGAAAAGAAAAAAATGACCTTGCGACATATATTTTCGACGTTTGCCTGTTGACGCCTGTTTTCCACAGCCATAATGTCCGCTGCAACACAAGAAGGACCTGACGCATGTTTAAGCTAGTCGTCATTGTTGGAAATAGGCGCATGGGCCGGTAACGGACACCCAAAAGGTAACCCATGCGCCCCCGACATTTTCGGGGGCTTTTTTGTTAGAACAGACGTTGTAAGTGGAGAGACAGATGACACGTCAGATGACCGGTGCGGATATGGTGGTTCAAGCTCTGAAAGATCAGGGTGTGGATACCGTCTTTGGATACCCCGGCGGGGCTGTCCTGCCAATTTACGATGCAATCTTTCAACAGAATGACATTAAACACATTCTGGTGCGTCACGAACAAGCTGCTGTTCATGCCGCAGAGGGCTATGCGCGCTCTACCGGCAAGGTTGGTGTGGCATTGGTTACTTCTGGCCCCGGCGCGACAAATGCTGTGACAGGTCTGACAGACGCATTGTTGGACAGTATTCCAATTCTGGTGATCTCTGGTCAGGTTCCAACCTTTATGATCGGCTCAGATGCTTTCCAAGAGGCGGATACAGTTGGCATCACACGCCCGTGCACAAAGCATAACTGGTTGGCAAAAGATACAACAACGCTGGCTGCAACCCTTCACGAGGCGTTCCACGTTGCGCGTTCCGGCCGCCCTGGCCCGGTATTGGTTGATATTCCAAAGGACGTTCAATTCGCGAACGGCGCTTATACCGATCCAAAAACCGCACGGACAGAGCATTACCAACCACAGCTTAAAGGTGACATTACCGAAATCGAAGCTTTGGTCGAATTGATGGAAAAAGCCGAACGTCCTGTGTTCTATACAGGCGGCGGTGTTATCAACTCTGGTCCGGCAGCAAGCCAATTGCTGCGCGAACTTGTGGATACAACCGGCTTCCCAATTACATCGACTTTGATGGGTCTGGGCGCCTACCCTGCATCCGGCAAATCTTGGTTGGGTATGTTGGGCATGCACGGCTTGTACGAAGCCAACATGGCGATGCATGACTGTGATCTGATGATCAACATCGGTGCGCGATTTGATGACCGGATCACTGGCTTGATCTCGGCCTTTTCGCCGAATTCGAAAAAGGCCCATATTGATATTGACCCAAGCTCAATCAACAAAGTGATCCGTGTGGATATTCCTATTGTT
This sequence comes from Cognatishimia sp. 1_MG-2023, assembly GCF_030548175.1. GTDB lineage: Bacteria > Pseudomonadota > Alphaproteobacteria > Rhodobacterales > Rhodobacteraceae > Cognatishimia. Next base: position 73,090 of record NZ_JAUORX010000001.1, read on the forward strand.
GGCGATGTTGCGCATGTGCTCGAAGACCTTTTGAAAGTCTGGAAATCACGTGGCCGCAAAACGAACAAAGAAGGTTTGGCCAAGTGGATGGCACAGATCGACGAATGGCGGACTGTTGACTGCTTGAAGTTCACGCAAGAAGGCTCTGTAATTAAACCGCAATATGCACTTCAGCGTTTCGAAGAGCTAAGCCGTGGTATGGACCGCTACGTCACAACCGAAGTTGGTCAGCACCAGATGTGGGCTGCGCAATACTTAAACTTTGATGATCCAAATCGCTGGATGACATCCGGTGGCTTGGGCACCATGGGTTACGGCTTCCCTGCCTCTATCGGTGTGCAAATGGCGCATCGTGATGCGTTGGTTGTAAACGTGGCTGGCGAAGCGAGCTGGTTGATGAACATGCAAGAAATGGGCACCGCGGTTCAGTTCCGCCTGCCTGTGAAGCAGTTCATTCTGAACAACGAACGTCTAGGCATGGTACGTCAGTGGCAAGAGTTGCTGCACGGCGAACGTTACAGCCACAGCTGGTCCGAAGCCCTGCCCGATTTTGTTAAGTTAGCAGAAGCGTTTGGCGCAAAAGGTATCCGCTGCTCAGATCCCGCTGACTTGGACGATGCGATCATGGAAATGATCAATCACGACGGCCCGGTAATCTTTGATTGCTTGGTTGAGAAACACGAAAACTGCTTCCCGATGATCCCATCAGGCAAGCCGCATAATGAAATGCTGTTGGGCGAAGATTCCACCCAAGGGGCCATTCAGGCCGGCGGCGCGGTTCTGGTGTAAGGAGAGAAATCATGGCTGCATTGAAAATCAAAAAAGGCTCCACGAGCCACTCTGCCTACAACCTGCGTCCGAATTTTTCAGACGTTCGTGAAACGCATACTTTGGCCGTTCTCGTTGAGAACGAACCAGGTGCGCTGGCACGTGTGATTGGTCTGTTTTCTGGACGTGGGTATAACATCGACAGCCTGACAGTGGCCGAGGTGGATCACACTGGGCACCAGTCGCGCATTACCATTGTCACCAACGGTACACCGCAGGTGATCGAACAGATCAAAACGCAATTGGGTCGTATTGTTCCTGTTCACGAAGTGCATGATCTAACGGTCGAGGGCCCATCTGTTGAGCGTGAATTGGGCTTGTTCAAAGTTGCAGGCCAAGGTGACAAACGCGTCGAAGCCATGCGCTTGGCCGATATTTTCCGCGCAAATGTGGTTGATACAACGCTAGAAAGCTTTGTGTTCGAAATCACAGGTGCACCGGAAAAGATTGACGCCTTTGCCGACTTGATGCGCCCACTTGGCCTTGTCGAAGTGGCGCGTACTGGTGTGGCTGCTCTGGCACGCGGTGCAGAGTAAGCTTTCTAAATACTAAAGAATTGGGGAGCGTTAGCTCCCCTTTTTAATGCTTTACCTGAGCATACAGGTGCCAGCTCGCATGCCCGAAAATTGGGATAGCGATGAAGAGCCCCAGAAACCCCGGTATCATAGAAACGAATGTGACCGCGGCGACAAATGCCCCCCAGGACAACATGACCACTGGTGCATCTGTGACGACCTTTAAGCTGGTCAGCATCGCTGTGACAAAATCAATGTCCCTGTCCAAAAGCAATGGCATGCCGAAAACGGTCAGTGAATATAAAAGTGCGGCAAAGATCGCCCCAACCGCTGTGCCAAAGGCCAGCATCATAAGTCCGTTTGGTTGCAAAAAGACTTCAAAACTCGATGAGATATTGGTCATCGGCGTCAGCCCCAGAAACAGCGCAAAAATCATATGAGCCAGAAAGAACCAAAACAGAAACGCAGTGACGATGATTGAACAAAGTGACGGCAGTTGCCGCTTTCTTTGGTGCAATACGGCATGTGTAATGGCCGCTGGCGTCACCTCATACCCCATTTGTAACCGATGTGAGACTTCATATAGCCCGACGGCCGCGAATGGCCCGATCAATGGAAACCCAATGGCTGCAAAGACCAGCCAATAGCTTTGACTCGTTGATAGGGTGACCCAGCTGATCAGCCAGCCGCCCACAACGGTAAGGGCCGCAAAGAACAATCCATAGCCGGGGCGCGCATGGAAATCATGCCATCCCAACGCTAAGGCCTGTTTTAAGGTCGAAAACTCCACGGCGCCCAAATCGGGCACCCCCAGTGGCTTGGGTGCCTCGTGCATACAATCCTCCCAGATGTACGTTCGCGCAGCCCTACTTCACCGCTTACCCGCACCTTTTGCAAGTGCGGAATGCGGTTGTGCTCTTCATCTTTCCATAAATACCACGTTTGGGGGCTAAAACCCCAAATCGTGGGTCTTAACCCTGCGCGTCAGCGCGGCTCTTACCGGATACGTTCATCGCCAGTGTCGCAGCCATCAGCTCGTCCAGGTCGCCATCCAAAACACCTTTGGTATCAGAGGTTTCAAAGCTTGTTCTAAGGTCTTTGACCATCTGGTACGGCTGCAAAACATAAGACCGGATCTGGTTACCCCAACCCGCATCGCCTTTGTTTTCATGGGCTTCGTTGATGGCCGCATTGCGACGGTCGAGCTCTTGTTGATAAAGCCTTGATTTCAAAGCTTTCATCGCGATGTCACGGTTTTGGTGCTGTGACTTCTCAGAGCTAGTCACAACAATACCGGTTGGCATGTGTGTAATACGCACTGCAGAGTCGGTTGTGTTCACGTGCTGACCACCGGCACCAGAGGAACGATAGGTATCAATCCGAATGTCCGATGGGTTCACTTCGATATCAATGTTGTCATCCACAACCGGATATACCCAGACAGAACTAAACGACGTGTGCCGTTTCGCAGCGCTGTCAAATGGCGAGATACGCACCAAACGGTGCACGCCCGCCTCTGATTTCAGCCAACCATAGGCGTTGTGGCCCGTGATTTTGTAAGCTGCTGATTTGATACCCGCTTCTTCGCCCGCGGTCATGGATTGCAGCTCGACCGTATAGCCGCGCTTTTCGGCCCAACGCACATACATACGCGCCAGCATCGAAGCCCAGTCACAGCTTTCCGTCCCACCGGCACCAGAGTTGATTTCTAGGAAGGTGTCGTTGCTGTCCGCTTCGCCGTCAAGCAGTGCCTCAAGCTCTTTCTCGGCCGCAATATTCTTTAACTTGAAAATCGCGTTTTCGGCATCTTTGATGACCTCGTCATCTTCTTCCATTTCACCGAGTTCAATCATCTCGATGTTGTCGGAGAGGTCAGTCGCCAAGGCTTTGACGCCGTCAATCGCATCCACCAACATCTGGCGTTCGCGCATCAGCTTTTGTGCGGCGTCCGCGTCATCCCATAGGTTAGGATCTTCGACGCGCGCATTGAATTCTTCGAGGCGAAATTCGGCAGTCTCCCAGTTGAGCCGCTGTTTCAGCAGTTCAATGGATTTTTCGATTTCGGCAACGGTATTCTGTACCTCAGCGCGCATGTGACAGTCCTGTTCATCGTTTCAAAGGTGGTGATAGACCACCCCAGAGAAGCGGGCAAGATCACCCTGCCCTTTCCTTCGAAAATCTCGTGATGTCGTTAATATAGCCCGCCAGAGCTGAGCGTCCCAAAGCTGGCCTTTGGTCCAACGACGGCCTTTTTACCAGTGGACGTGGTAACGGTCGTGCCCCCACCTTGCGCATCTTCAAACAACGGCAAGTTGGACCCCATTTCAAAGCCACCATCAAAGGCGACGCCAAACAATGGCTCTTCGCCAACGCGGAAGTATTCGGCCACAACATGGTCGCCGCTTGCATCATCCGAAAGACGCGCACCAGAGAACCGATCAATCTTGATAAACTGACCACCGGGCGGCACCCGGAACTTACCAGCGCCGTTTTTCTTGATGGCTGCTTTCATGAATTCTTGGAACACAGGACCACAGGTGTTGCCGCCATAGGTCCCACGACCCAGCGGGCGTGGTGTGTCATGGCCAATATAGCACCCAGCCACCATGGTGTTGGTGAAACCAATGAACCAAACATCACGGGCCTCGTTGGTTGTACCGGTTTTGCCGGCCACAGGAACGGGCAGGTTGATGGCTGTGCTCGCTGTCCCGCGGTCCACAACGCCGCGCATCATTGATGTCAGCTGGTAGGCGGTGATCGGGTCCATCACGCGCTCGCGGTTGGTGACGATTTTGGGCGCTTTGTCGATCTCAATGCCAGGTTCATCACACTCAGTACAAACGCGTTGGTCATGACGATAAATCGTGCGGCCAAAGCGGTCTTGGATACGATCCACAAGTGTTGGCTCAACACGTTCGCCGCCATTGGCGAACATGGCATAGGCAGACACCATTTTGAAAAGCGTCGATTCCTCAGACCCAAGCGAGTTCGCAAGGAAAAGACCCATATTGTCATAAACACCAAATCGGCGGGCGTAATCGCCGACAACATCCATGCCGACCTCTTGCGCCAAACGGATGGTCATCAGGTTTCTGGATTGCTCAATACCTGTCCGCAGCGGCGTTGGGCCGTAGAACTTGTTAGACGAGTTTCGCGGCCGCCACAGGCCTTGGGGTGTGTTGATTTCAATCGGTGCGTCAATAACGATGGTCGCTGGTGTGTACCCACTGTCGAGTGCCGACGCATAAACAAAGGGCTTAAAGCTAGAGCCCGGCTGGCGGCGTGCCTGTGTCGCGCGGTTAAAGACAGAATTCTGGTAAGAGAACCCGCCCTGCATCGCAATCACGCGGCCGGTGTTCACGTCCATGGCCATAAAGCCGCCCTGTACTTCGGACACTTGACGCAGGGTCCAGCGAATAAAGCTGCCATCGCTGTCTTTTGTCATGGCGCGCACAAGAACAACTTCACCGGCTTCTAAAAGATCGCCCGCAACTTTGGCTTTGCGACCCAATGTGCCATCTGTGCGTCGCTTGCGAGCCCATTGGACGTCTTTGGCCGGAATAAAGTGGCCATCTTCATCTTCGCCAACGCTTTCAATGCCGATACGGGCATCGTTTGAACCAACGCTTAGAACGACGGCAGGAAACCATTCGCCATCAACATTGATGTCTCGTGGCACATTGACGTTGGCGAGCGCATTGCGCCAGTCATCTTCGTTGGTCAGTTGATCAAGCGGGATCGTCTTGCCAGTACCGCGCCAAATGCCTTGGCTGCGGTCGTATTTCTCCAGCGAATGCTGCAGGGCTTGTGCGGCCACAGCTTGAAGTTCTGGGTCAATTGTGGCGCGTACCGCCATACCACCGGTAAAGAATTCCTCTTCACCAAAGTCTCGGCTGAGCTGACGACGGATTTCATCGGTGAAATAGTCACGCGGTGGACGCTGCGCTTTGTAGCTATCGTAATCGCCGTTTTGTACGGATAGCAACGGCTGTGCACGTGCAGCTTGATAGCTCGCTTCAGTTAGATACCCGTTTTCCTTCATCTCTTTCAGGACGAAGTTCCGCCGATCTACGGCCGCCTCTTTGTGGCGCACAGGATGCAAATTGGACGGTTTCTTTGGCAAGGTCGCCAAATATGCGGCTTCTTGCGGCTGAAGCTCTGCCAATGGCTTGTTGAAATAGGTCTGCGCGGCAGCTGCGACGCCAAACGAGTTTTGACCAAGGAAAATCTCGTTCAGGTAAAGCTCTAGGATTTTGTCTTTGCTCAGCACGTTTTCAACGCGCGAAGCAAGGATCAGTTCTTTGATCTTACGCTCTGCAGACCGGTCGCCGGACAACAGGAAGTTTTTCATAACCTGTTGGGTGATTGTAGACGCACCACGAAGGCGCCCACCCTGTGCGGCCTCAACAGCTGCGGCAACCATACCGCGGGCATCGTACCCTTTGTGTGTGTAGAAATTCTTGTCTTCGGCAGAAATGAACGCGTTTTTAACCAGATCAGGGATTTCGTCCGCAGGTGCAAACAAACGGCGTTCCTTGGCGAATTCATCAATAATACGCCCCTCTGCCGAGTAAATCCGGCTGATCGTCGGCGGGCGATATTGCGCCAAAGCCTCATGGCTAGGCAGATCGCGGCCATAAATGTAAAAAACCGCGCCAATCGAAAGCGCCACAAAGGCAGCGCCCATTGTGATCAATGTAAAAAGGCTTCCGAAGAAAGACAGAATGAATCGCAGCACAAGGGCCCCCGGGGTAAGTCCCCCCCTCTATACTGCCTGCCGCCGGGGCGGTCAAAACACAAGGCGGGGAATTTCTTGCAGAATTTCGCCTGTACGAAAGTTTATTGGCGCACCAGGTCGCGTGCAGCCTTATCGGCGATCACCCACGCCTGCAAACCATCGCGAATACCTTCGGCCAACCGTTGGCGCCAAGATGGGTCATTTAGATTTTGTAGGTCACGGTCAGAGGACATAAAGCCCACTTCGATCAAAACCGAAGGAATATCAGCAGCTTTCAACACAGAAAAGGCCGCTTGGCGGTAGGGTTTGTTGTTCAGCTTACCCAATGTGCCCTGCATCCCCAGCACCATCGCTTGGGCCAATCGTTCCGTCCGGGGTGTCGTTTCTTGGCGCACCAAGTCCAGCAAAATATTGGCAATCTGATCGTCCGTCCCACTTAGGTCGATACCCGCAAGCAAAGCGCTGCGATCATGGCGCTCGGCAAGATATTGCGAAGCGGCATCGCTGGCCTCTTTGGATAACGTGTAAACAGTCGCGCCACTGGCCTGCCCAAGCTTCAGCACATCCGCATGAAGCGAAATGAAAATATCGGCATTGACCTCGTGCGCCGTGGCAACACGGCCCTCGAGCGAAACAAAACTGTCTTCATCACGGGTCAAGAACACCTCAAACCCACCAGCACGGCGCAGCGTGTCACGAATTTCACGCGCGAGCGTCAACATCAGCACTTTTTCCTGCACATGCCCACGCTCTGCCCCCGGATCAACACCACCATGGCCGGGATCAAGCACGACAACGGTTGCGGCCCAATCTGGCTTGCCTGATTTCGGAGCTGTCACAATGGACGGGCTTGGCAAATCCCAACGCGGGTCTTTCGGCGTACCTGCGGATTGCGCAAAGGCTTCCGGTTCCGTCGCGATCAATTTTAGCTGTAAATGTGCGTTACCCGTCGTCTCATCGACCTGCATCTCCGCGCTTGTGATTGCCATGGGTGCGCTAAGATCGGCGACAAGGCGGCTCCACCCAGGACGAAACCCACCAACACGAATGGCTTCGATGCGTTCAGATTGCAAAAGCGTGTTTGTATCCGCGTTTGACCAATCCACCTCGCGAAAGTCGATGACAAGCCGGCGTGGCTCATCCAGCGTAAACACGCGCCATGGCACGCCCTGTGACAACGCCAGATCAATCTGTGCCCCGCCTTTGCGCGCATCAACGATGGCGCTGCCCTCTGCATTTAACCGCGCTAAGCCGCTGAATTCTTGGGCTTGGATGGTCAACGCTGAACACAGCCAAAGGATCAGGATCGAAAAGAAAGTTCTGCGCATGTAGAATGGGTGCCTGAATGAATTTTTGATAGTTTAACCTGTGTTGCAGCCATTGGATACTTAGATATGACCACGGGCCTTCATAAAGGCGGTCAACCGCGCAAGCCCTTCGATTATGTCTCCGGTCGCGCGCGCATAGGAAAAGCGCAGCGTGCCAGCCCCACGGATCGGATCAAAGTCCAACCCCGGTGTGACGGCAACTCCCGCCTCTTCCAAAATCTCAGCAGCAAAGGCACGACTGTCATCGGTCAAATCACTCACATCCGCATACACATAGAACGCCCCATCAGGCGGTGCGAACTTGGTGAACCCCGCCGTTGGCAACCCTTCCAGCATCAGCTGCCGATTGGCACGATACACGTCCATGTTGGCCTCTAGCTCTTCGGTGCAGTCCATGGCCGCAAGGGCCGCGACCTGCGACACATGCGGCGGGCAAATGAACATATTCTGTGCAAGCCGTTCAATAGTGCGCACATGATCTTCTGGCACAACCATCCAGCCAACGCGCCAGCCCGTCATACTGAAATACTTGGAGAATGAGTTAATCACATAGCAATCATCCGTGATCTCAAGCGCCGTCACCGCCTTGGCGTCATATTCGATGCCGTGATAAATTTCGTCGCTGATAAAGGCCGCATTCTTCGCCTTGCAAGCGTCAATCAATGTTGAAAGCGCGGGCTTATCCAGCATGGTACCAGTTGGATTGCCCGGAGACGCCACCAAAAGCCCTTGAATGTCTTGATCCGCGAAATCAGCAGGCACAGGCTGCAACCGGTTTGACAAGGAGCTTTGCAGATCAACAGGTTCCAGCGACAACGCCTTTAGGATTTGGCGATAGCTTGGATAACCCGGCGCGCCGATGGCCACGCGGTCGCCTGCATCAAAGAGCGCCGTGAATGCCAACAAGAATGCACCAGAAGACCCAGATGTCACAACAACACGATCCGGGTTAAGATCGACGTTATACCATTCCCCATAAAGCTGGGCGATGCGCTTGCGCAGCGCTGGAATGCCAAGCGCCACGGTGTATCCCATCGTGTCATGCATCATCTGTTCGGCTAAAACTTGCCGAGCCGCTTTTGGCGCTGGCGTGCCTGGCTGGCCGACTTCCATGTGTATAATATGGCGTCCAGCGGCTTCGGCTTTGCGCGCAGCTTCCATGACATCCATCACAATAAAGGGATCAACTGCACTGCGCCTTGAGTTCTGCATGATTTTCCGTCCTATTACCCCGCATGAGTATTGAGCGTTATTTTTCCCGGCCGTCAACCAATCTGCGACAGCTGATTTTAGCAAGTTTCGTAGTTGTCCTTACTTTGGTCACGACACTACCCGCGCGCGCAACATCTTTGCTGCGTGATCCTGACATCGAATATTCGCTGCAACGACTCGCCTCACCGATTTTGAATGCAGCTGGCCTTGGCAGTTCGGTGCGCATTCTGGTGGTGAACGACAGCAAGTTGAACGCCTTTGTCGTGGATCAAAAGCACATCTTTATTCATTCGGGTCTTTTGATGCGCAGCAAGAATGCCGACATGCTGCGCGCCGTCATTGCCCACGAGGCCGCCCATATCGCAAATGGCCACATCGCGCGGCGTCACCGGAACTTTGGCAATGCCCGCACGGTGGCTGGTCTTGGGATTGCCTTGGCGGCAGCGGCAGCAGCGGCATCTGGCAATGGCGAAATCGGGGCTGGCGTGGCGCTCGGGGTCAGCAGTTCAGCGCAGCGCGTATTCCTTTCGCACACACGCGAGGAAGAAGCCTCTGCCGATAAATCCGGCATCAGCTATTTGGTGCAATCCGGTGCAAATACGCAGGGTGCTGTGGATGTATTCGAGCTGTTCCGCGGCCAAGAAGCGTTGAACACCAACCGCCAAGATCCCTATGTGCGCTCGCACCCGCTCACACGTGATCGACTGCGGGCGGCCAAAGCAGCAGCGCAAGCCTATGCCGGCAAAGCCAAGCCTGATCCGCAGGCGGAATATTGGTTTGGCCGTGCCAAAGGAAAACTATCTGCTTTCTTGCGCAGCCCTAAAACCACAAAGCGTGATTTAAAAAACAGCCCCTCGCAGGATGTTCGGTTGATGCGCGAAGCGGTGATGTTTCATCGTCAATCCAATACAAAATCCGCTTTGGCCTCTATGAACAAAGCCATCGCACTGCGCCCAAAAGACCCATACTTTTATGAACTTAAGGGCCAGATCCTCATGGAAAGCCGCAACATCAAAGCAGCGGTTCCGGCCTATAAACGCTGCGTTGATCTAGCACCGAACAACGCGCTGTGTCTTGGCAGTTATGGCCGTGCACTATTGGCCAGCGGTCAAACACGCGCCGCACTTAATGTTCTAGAAAAAGCCCGCAGCCGCGATTTTCGCGATTCACGCATCCTGCGCGACCTAGCCTCAGCCTATGCCAAGAACGGCAATCGTGGCATGGCGGCTGTCGCTTCTGCAGAGAGATACGCCTTGCAAGGGCGGATGAAAGATGCAGGTATCCAAGCCAAACGCGCTGTTGATCTTTTACCAGAAGGATCATCAGGGTGGAGACGAGCAGATGATATTGTACTGGCCGCAAAGCGCGCCGCGAAGAAAAAGAAATAGGAGAACCTAGTGAAAACCCCATTGTTGGCTGCGGCCCTTTCGGTTTTGACCCTGCCCGCGTTCGCGCTGGATGTGAACGCAATGAGCGACGAAGAGCGCGCCCTCTTTCGCGAAGAAGTCCGCGCCTATCTTCTGGATAATCCAGAGGTGATCATGGAGGCGGTTGCCGTATTAGAAGAGCGTCAAGCCGCCCAACAGGTTTCGCAGGACCTCAATCTGGTTTCAGCAAATGCTGACGATATTTTTGACGACGGCTATTCTTGGGTTGGCGGCAATCCGGATGGAGACATCACCTTGGTTGAATTCGTTGACTACCGCTGTGGCTACTGCCGCCGCGCGCATGACGAGGTCAAAGAGCTGGTCGAAGCCGATGGCAACATTCGCATAATCGTCAAAGAATTCCCCATTCTGGGCGAAGATTCCATGCTGAGCTCTCGTTTCGCCATTGCTGTGAAACAAAAGCTGGGTGCAGACGCTTACGAAGCAGCAAATGACGCGCTGATCCGTATGTCCTCTGGTGCTAACGAAGTGACATTGCGCCGCTTGGCCCAGTCCTTGGGCTTTGATGCCGCAGAGCTGATTGACCATATGGACAGCGACGAAGTCAGCGAAGAGATTGCAAGCACGCGCCTATTGGCACAGCGTTTGCAAATCACCGGTACGCCGACATTTGTAATGCAAGACGACATGCTGCGCGGCTATCTACCGTTGGAAAGCATGCGCCAATTGGTGGCGCAAAAGCGGGGCTAACCCCGCTTACGCATCTTCTGACGAGGCGGCCTCTAGTTGGGCCGCCTTTTGTTCGACCTGCTCAACGATGTGATCAACCATCTGATCGTTAGACAGCTTGTGGCTTTGCTTACCGGCCAAATACACCATGCCAGAACCAGCACCGCCGCCGGTAAATCCAACATCCGTCATCAAAGCCTCGCCCGGACCATTCACAACGCAGCCAATAATCGACAGGCTCATCGGCGTTTTGATATGTTCGAGTCGTTTCTCAAGAGTCTCAACTGTCTTAATGACATCAAAGCCTTGGCGCGCACAGCTCGGGCAAGAGATGATGTTTACACCGCGATGACGCAGCCCCAATGATTTAAGAATTTCAAAGCCAACTTTGACTTCTTCAACCGGATCAGCAGACAGGCTCACGCGGATCGTATCACCAATCCCCATCCACAGCAGTTGCCCCAAACCAATCGCAGATTTGATGGTACCGGACACAAAGCCCCCCGCCTCGGTAATACCAAGGTGGATCGGCGCATCCGTTGCATCCGCCAACATCTGATAAGCCGCAGCCGACATAAAGACATCTGACGCCTTTACGCTGATCTTAAAGTTGTGAAAGTCGTTATCTTGCAGAATTTTGATGTGGTCCAAACCAGATTCCACCATCGCATCCGGGCAAGGTTCTCCATATTTATCAAGCAGATGCTTTTCCAGCGAGCCAGCGTTCACGCCAATGCGGATCGAACAACCATAGTCCTTGGCAGCTTTGATCACTTCCTTGACCCGCGTGTCATCACCGATATTGCCGGGATTGATCCGCAAACACGCAGCGCCCGCTTCAGCAGCCTCAATCGCGCGTTTGTAGTGGAAATGAATGTCTGCCACGATCGGAACCGGGCTTTCTTTGCATATCTCACGCAGGGCCGTCGTTGCCGCCACATCGGGGGCTGAGATACGAACAATGTCCGCACCCGCGTCAGCCGCGGCCAAAACCTGCGCCAGCGTCGCCTTCACGTCGCCACTGTCTGTGTTCGTCATCGTTTGCACAGCAATGGGTGCATCGCCGCCAACAGGCACATTCCCCACCATGATCTGGCGAGACTTGCGGCGTTCAATGTTACGCCACGGGCGAATATGGTTCATAGACATGCAAAAGCCCCATCCGAATAACGTCTGGGGCTTATGTAAGCCCCCGTCATGACAGGGGCAATGCAGCAATCAAAGAAAAGATTATTCGTTGCCAATAACCACGTTCTGCGCGGCGGCAACCGATACGATTTCAGCCAGCGCTTCATCACCAGAAAGGTCTGCGACAGCAAAGTTTTCCTGAACCGCATCCACGTCGATCGCAAGGTTACGGACAACACCGGTTCCCTGCCCGGCCGGACCACGAATTTCGCCATTCAGACGGAAATAAACCGACCCAGACATGCCAGCCTGCAACGTTGGCGCAATTTCGGTGTTTGGAACTTTGAATTCTTCGCCGGCATTCAAAGTCTTCTCAAACAGAACAGAACCATCTGCCGACCGGATACGCACCCAAGCTGGGCGCACAACAAACATCACGACTTCTGGGTCTGCTTCTTCCAGAACTTGCGGGATCGCAGGAACCGCGGGTTCAATCGCCTCAGCAATCGTGATCGAAGGACGCTCTGGTGTGAACGTACCAACGCTATGCGGGTTCAACGTTGAAATCGGAGCATCACGCGCCACCAATACAGGCACATCAAGCGCTTGTGGGCGGTATAGACGATCCAGTTTGTTTTCTGGCGGTGTAAAGACTCCAGATGCATTATCCGCAACCTCGACATCCGCTGCCGAAGCTTCAGCCAATGGATCAAGATCAGACAGCACCACTGGCGTTTGCTCGACTGGTGCCAGACGCACACGCTGAACTTCGTTCAAAACGCTCCAACCGCCGTAGCCAATACCACCGATCAAGGCCAACAGAACCAAGGACGAGCCAATGGCACGTGGTTCAATGCGCGAAAGGACGGATTCTTGGACCGGGACAAAGGTCGCATTTGCGGATGCAAAAGGATCACGCGCTGCTGCCGCAACCAGGACTTCGTCTTTCTTAGACTTACCAGACGCCTCAGAGGACATGCCATGCGCAGTCTGAAAACCACTTTCGCGGCAGAACTTCGCAAAGGTCTCATCCGGGTCCAAATTCAGATAACGCGCATAGGACCGCACATAGCCCGCAATAAACCCAGGGGTTTCAAAGGCTGACGGATCAGCGTTTTCAATGGCTGCAATATAAGAGGCACGTATTCGAAGCTCGCGCTGCACATCCAAAAGGGATTTGCCCATAGTTGCGCGTTCGCCGCGCATCTCGTCGCCGAGCCGGAAATCGTAATCGTCAAATCCTTTGGGGTTACTGTCCTCCCCCTCGGATTTGCGCCACCTGCGCCTGATCATGCCCAAAGCCTCACTGTGTAAAGTGACCCGAGAAACATCCCCGATTCGAGTCACCCCCATTTAATTGAGGCTAAGTTAACACAGGGCAAGGGTTTTTGCACCAGATGGTGTGGTTAACCCGCTAATTCGGCACGATTTAGCGCACAATGAGACCACAGCTCATCCATTGCGCGAACTAAAGCATCAATCTCTTTTGGTCCGTGTACCGGTGACGGCGTAAAGCGCAGACGCTCAGTTCCGCGCGGAACGGTCGGGAAATTGATCGGCTGAACATAGATTCCGTGGTCTTCCAGCAGCATATCGCTTAGCTTTTTCGTGTGCACTGGATTGCCAACAATCACCGGAACGATGTGCGTGCCATGATCAATAATTGGCAAACCCAACCCCTTAAGGCGCATTTTAAGGATTTTTGCCTGCATCTGATGCTGTTCACGCAATGTGGAATCTTGTTTCAGATGCGCAATGGATGCAGCAGCACCCGCAGCCACAGCTGGCGGCATGGATGATGTAAAGATAAAACCAGGTGCATAAGAACGGATAGCGTCACACATTTTAGCGCTTGCCGCGATATAACCGCCTTGAACGCCAAACGCCTTAGCTAAGGTGCCGTTAATGATTGTAATGCGATCAACTAGGCCATCACGCTCTGCTACACCGGCCCCACGTGGGCCATACATGCCAACAGCATGCACTTCGTCCAAATACGTCATCGCGTTGAATTCATCAGCCAAATCGCAAATCTCTGCAATCGGACCAAAGTCGCCATCCATGGAATAAATCGACTCAAACGCCAGCAACTTTGGTGCTGCTGGATCGTCTGCCTCAAGCAACTCACGCAAATGCGCGACGTCATTGTGGCGGAAGATACGTTTCTGACCACCATGACGGCGGATACCTTCGATCATAGAAGCGTGGTTCAATTCATCTGAATAGATGATCAGCCCCGGAAACAATTGGTGCAACGTCGAAAGCGTCGCGTCATTGGCATTGTAGGCGCTGGTGAAAAGCAAAGCCGAGTCTTTGTCGTGCAAATCCGCAAGTTCGGCTTCTAAACGGTTGTGATAAACCGTTGTGCCAGAAATATTGCGCGTGCCACCAGACCCAGCACCAGTCGCATCTAACGCTTCGTGCATCGCTTCCAGAACAACAGGATGCTGCCCCATACCAAGATAATCGTTGCCACACCAAACGGTGATCGGTTGCTCGCTGCCGTCCTCTTTGCGCCATACCGCATGTGGGAACTGGCCATTCTTACGCTCAATATCGATAAAGGTGCGATACCGGCCTTCTGAGTGAAGACGGGAAAGGGCATCATCGAGCTTAGCGGAATAGTCCACTGGCTTACCTCCGGTTTGCTGGCGCACGGCTTGCGACCTCAAGAGATTCGCCTCGGTAGGCGAAATAGTTCTGTTAAGATGTGGATATACTGCGCGTTTTCAATCAATGCCAGAATACATTTTGTCGCTCGCGACACTTTGATCAAGATCAAGTTATCTGGACAGCGCTGATGGTCCTGATACGGTCCACAAAAAATACACACAAAAGGATTCCACCCCATGTCTCTGGACTCTGTCTTAGCTCGAATAGATGCGGACCTGCCTGCTGCAACCGATCGCTTGCTTGATCTGTTGAAAATCCCTTCTATTTCAACAGACCCGGCCTTCAAAGACGATTGCCAAACCGCCGCCGATTGGCTGGTCTCTGATCTGCAAAGCATTGGCGTAAAGGCAGAAAAACGGGCAACCCCAGGCCATCCCATGGTCGTTGGCCATGTCGAAGGTGACGGTCCGCATGTGTTGTTCTATGGCCACTATGATGTGCAACCCGTCGATCCGCTAGAGCTTTGGAACTCTGATCCCTTCGCCCCAGCAATCGAAGATACCCCAAATGGCAAAGTGATCCGTGGCCGTGGCTCATCCGATGACAAAGGCCAATTGATGACCTTCGTCGAGGCCTGCCGCGCATGGAAAGAAGTGAACGGCGCCCTACCCTGCAAAATCACCTTTTTCTTTGAAGGCGAAGAAGAAAGCGGCTCACCTTCGCTTGTTCCCTTCATGAAAGAAAACGCCGCAGAACTGAAATCTGACATCGCTTTGATCTGTGACACAGGCCTGTTCCAAAGCAAAACTCCAGCCATCATCACCTCGCTGCGCGGACTTCTGGGCGAAGAACTGACCATCAAAGCCGCCAACAAAGACCTGCATTCCGGCATGTTCGGTGGCGTCGCCATGAACCCGATCCGCGTTCTAACCAAAATCATTGCAGGCCTGCATGACGACACGGGCCGCGTCACCGTTCCGGGTTTCTATGATGGCGTTCCAGAACTCTCCGAAGACCTAGCAGCCCAATGGCAAGCGCTTGGATTTGACCATGCAGCCTTCCTTGGCGATGTCGATCTATCCGTCCCCGCAGGCGAGCAAGACCGCACACCACTTGAAATGATCTGGTCTCGCCCAACTTGCGAAGTGAACGGCATTACAGGCGGCTATACGGGCGATGGTTTTAAAACCGTCCTGCCTGCCGAAGTCTCCGCCAAAATAAGCTTCCGCTTGGTCGGCGACCAAGACCCGCACAAAATCCGCGAAAGCTTCCGCGCTTATGTGCAATCCATGCTGCCTGCGGATTGTACCGTTGAATACAAAGCCCACGGCGCATCACAAGGCTCGGTCATGGCGACAGACCACCCCGCGTTTGAACAAGCGCGCGCCGCTTTGTCAGATGAATGGCCAGAGGCTGCAGCCTTTGCTGGCTGTGGCGGCTCCATCCCCATTTCTGGCCACTTCAAAGAAATCCTAGGCACAGACGCGATGTTGATTGGCTTTGCCAAAGACGACGATCAAATCCACTCGCCAAACGAGAAATACGATCTGGAAAGCTTCCACAAAGGCATCCGCAGCTGGGCACGTATCCTCGAAGCAATGACACGCACATAACAATCCGCGCGCGCTGGCCACAAACCGGCGCGCGCAAGCCTTTCAAATAAGGCACTTTTTTCGAACTCGGATCTTTTCGAAAAAAACTTTCAAAGAATTCCGAATTGCCCCTTGCACCCCCCACATGATTTTGGCTAAACACCGCCTCACGGACAGGTGGCCGAGTGGTCGAAGGCGCACGCCTGGAAAGTGTGTAGGCGGGAGACCGTCTCCAGGGTTCGAATCCCTGTCTGTCCGCCATTACCCCCCCACAATTAAATTTGACCTAAAGCCAACACATTCGCGCGAGTTTACCTTTGTGTTTTGGCCCTTCGCTCTGAAAACAATCAGTGCGGTGCAGTTGCCACCTTCATCTAAACCACAATAATAGCTGACTTAATATCAGCCAACTGACGTCCGATACTTACTGCTTAAGAATAGTATCCATCGCCCAGTCCGTAGCGGCATCCCCTTCCGCCACAAAAATCAACGCGATGTCACCGGTAGCTACGTCCATTCGAACGTCAGTTGAAAACCCTAGATCGCCTCCGGAATGGCCATAAATGCGATCTTCGATCTCAACCCCCATGCCATATCCCTCACCTCGGGGATCCCGTAGCAATTCACCCATCATCTTGCCTGACAACAAGCTGCGCTCAGCAAACAAAGCTTTGTAAAACCGCGCAAGATCGGGAGCTGTCGCAATAACTCCACCGTCCCCAAAACCGTCACCTTCGTAGTAGTCACGTATATGGTGACCACCCTCATGCCCATTCGGCAGGCCACGTGGCAAAGGTCTTGATCCGAATACAAAGGAACGCGTCATGCCTGCGGGCTTGAAAACGTGGCGCTCCATTGCCTGAGCGTAGGTCATACCAGTGGCATTCTCTAAGATATGCCCAAGCAGCACATAGTTTGTATTGCTATAGTCAAAGCCCCGGGCAACGCGGAACAAAGCGTCTTCGCCAAATGCGTAGCTCAACGCCGTTTCTGGATTTTGCACATGATCCGGATCAGCCAAGGCATCTTCGACGTATTCGTCACTCAGGTAGTCTGGCAATCCGCTGGTCATGGTCAATAAATGGCGCAGCGTCACACCCTCTAATTCACCAAGTCCGTCCCTGATATCATCGTCTACCCAATGGCGAGCCAACTCATCCAAAGAAAAAGCGCCGGCCTCCACCAACCGCAGAACGGCAACAGAGGTCATTGTTTTGCCAACCGAAGCCAAAACAAACGGAGTTTGCGCGGATGCTCCCCCTCCGGCTTCAAGTGTAACAACCCCGTTGCTTTCGAAATACCGGATAAATGCAACCTCATCCGAAAAGGCTAAAGAGGGACATAAAAAACAAGCCGCAAGTGAAATCATCTTTAGCATTAGAAATCCAATTCGGCTTTTAGGTCACTCGAACTGTCTGGGATGCAAGGACCACAGTCAACGTCCATCGTGAATTCCCAAACGTACGTTTCAACGCGGGAATCGTACGAATTTCCACAATGAACGCAGCGCGCGCCTTAAACGCAACGCGTTTCGCGGCGAAACCTAATCATGTCTAAAGGAAGAAAGTGGCGCGGTTGACGGGGCTCGAACCCGCGACCCCCGGCGTGACAGGCCGGTACTCTAACCAGCTGAGCTACAACCGCGCGATGCCTTTCGGCTATGCACCCTACCCGGGTCAGGGACAACAGAGTGGCGCGGTTGACGGGGCTCGAACCCGCGACCCCCGGCGTGACAGGCCGGTACTCTAACCAACTGAGCTACAACCGCCCTCTGTAATCTCCGAGGCTACGTTGCCGTCGCTTCGGTGAGCTGTGGTTTATGCGTAGGTGATGTCAGCGTCAAGCGCTTTAGAGAGACTTCTTTGCATTTTTTTCACGTTGTTAAATTTCCTTCATATTCCATTGAATATTCCCCCGAAATTTTCTGCGCCCCGACGAATTCTGATCCGTCAAAACCCACCCCGAGGCAGCAAGTGATTCACGCAAGCCACGGAATCAACATGAAAATCTAACGGTTTCACCGTTAAAAATCTTTTTTTCAGAAAAGCGTATTTTGGGACTTGCCCTTTGCCATAGGAAACGATTAAAACCCGCCACACATCGGGTCGTTAGCTCAGTTGGTAGAGCGCTTCGTTTACACCGAAGATGTCGGGAGTTCGAGCCTCTCACGACCCACCATTCCCCCAAAGACACGCAGAGCCACGACCACAATAAGACCCGCAATGGTCTGAGTTTTGGACATATTTTGCCAAATTGTCGTGGAATATTGCCCTTGCACAGCGTGACAAGGAACAAAGCCATGCACATTCGTCATCGTCAATTTATGAACGCCACAAACCTACCGCGCCACATGCGCTTGTTTGAACTGATCCGTCAGGAAAACACGCACACACGCCGCCAAGCCACGGATCACCAATCGCAAGATCAAGCGATGGAAGCATTCCGCGACATGGCCTGCGCGTCTTTGGGTCGCTAATCTAACCCGCTGAATTATCCGCGGAATCCAGTTGCGACGACAAATTTCTCAGACGAATCCGCCCGAGATGATGGCGGTTTGAAATTCGCGACCTTCGTGAACTTCTGCTTAAGCAGCTTCTGAAGCTCGCCCTCAGCGCCACCCGCCAAAACCTTGGCAACAAATGTGCCGCCCTCTTCCAAAACATCAAAAGCCAAATACGCCGCAGCTTCGCATAGCGAAATAATGCGCAAGTGGTCCGTTTGCTTGTGCCCAGAAGACGACGCCGCCATGTCAGACATCACGACATCGGCCTTACCATTTAGCCATTCTTTGATTTGGTCATCTGCACCTTCGTCAAGAAAATCAAGCTGATGAACAACAGTACCCGGCAATGGCTCGACTTCTTGCAAATCGATTCCCAGAACAGTCCCGACTTTTTTGTCTTTGCGTTCCCCCAAGGAATTCACACGCTTCACCGCGATTTGCAGCCAGCCCCCAGGGGCACAGCCCAAATCGACAATCCGCGCGCCAGGCACAAGGAAACGATATTTGTCGTCGATTTCCATAATCTTAAACGCCGCGCGCCCACGAAACCCTTCGGCCTGTGCTCGTTTGACATATGGATCATTCAACTGCCGTTGTAGCCAACGGGTCGAGCTGATGCTTCGGCCACGCGCCGTTTTGACTTTTACAGTCAAATCACGTTGACCGCGCCCGGAAGTGTTCTTCTTTTTCATGTCAATATCGCCCTTGGCGGAATGATCCTATTGGGGGGGCCTTTTATACCTAGAACGGTCCATCTTCCAAGACACCATCTGCAGACATCTGCGCATAAAGCAAACCTTCACGCAGGCCACGGTCCGCAACTGACAGTCGATCCGTCGGCCAACATCTTAGCAATGCTTGCAAAATCGCAGATCCAGACATGATCAATGCATGTCGATCCTGACCAATCCGCGGGTCTTGCCGCCGCCCATTTGGCCCCATCTTAAGGTAGTCGTTGATCACAACATCAATTTGTTCCGACGTCATACGCAAACCGTCAACCTTGGTGCGGTCATAACGCCGAAGACCAAGGTGACTGGCCGCAACCGTTGTTACCGTTCCCGATGTCCCAACGATCTGAAACCCTTCACGCGGTTGCGCATCTTTATATGGTGCAAATTCTGAAAGGTTTTCCTCAAAGAACCAACTCATCAAAGCAAAGCGCGCAGCGTCATCTTCGACGTCATTGAATTGATCCCGCAGCGTCGCAACGCCAAGCGGAACCGAAATCCAGTCAACAACCTTAGCTGCTGGAAACGGTGTATCAAACTGCTCAAAACCACGACGCATCCGCATGATCGCCTTAGGGCGTTCACGATGCGGCACGCTCGACAAATCAATCCATACCAGTTCCGTCGAGCCACCCCCAATGTCCACAACCAACAACTGTTCTGTCTTGGTCGACACCAAAGGTGCACAGGAAATGACCGCGAGCCGCGCTTCTTCTTCTGCTGGGATAATCTCAAGCTGCAGGCCGGTTTCGCGGCGTACCTGTTTGATAAAGTCCTTCGCATTGCGCGCGCGACGGCAGGCTTCGGTCGCAACCAAACGCATATGTGTCACGCGATGGCGTTTCAGTTTTTGCTGACAAATGCGCAAGGCTTGAATCGTGCGTCGCATAGAACCACGCGACAACCGTCCAGTCTTTTCAAGACCGGAACCAAGTTGGACAGACTTTGAAAAGCTGTCCACCACATGAAATTGATTGCCCTTAGGTTGGGCAATCAACATGCGGCAACTGTTCGTACCCAGATCCAAGGCGGCATACAGCTCGCTTGGGTCTGGTTGTTGGGGCGCGGGGCTCTCAACCGGTTTTGGGAAGGCGCCCGCACCTTTGGGACGCTTGGGCGCCATAGTCACGCCCTCCATTTCGAGTTGATACCAACCTAGTCAGTTGAATGCCGTCACGCAATCCCCTGCCCTTGGTTCTCTTCATGATCATCATTAAGAATTTTCAGTGCCCTAGCTGTAGCCGCCTTAGCTATAGCTCGTTAGAAGATCACAGGTCGCGGATAGCGACAGTTAAGTCGAAAATGAACGCAGCGTGTCTTGGTGGCTGGTCTACCAATAGAAATATAAAGTAGAGGAATCAGCTCATGCCTGAAGTCACAATCGTTTATTGGCGTGACATCCCCGCTCAAGTCATTGTGGGCAAAGGACGACGTGCTGCGAAAAAGCAACTGGCCGAACGCTTTGAACAAGCGATTGACCGTGCGGCTATGAAAATCGGCTCGTCAGATACTGATGCTTACCTTGCTGAATGGCGCAAGGCTGACCCCTTTACCGTTGATGGAGACGCTGCAGACATCGCCCAGGCTGAACTGGACCGTTTGGATGCAGAATATGATCAGGACCGCCTTAAGGTCCTGATTGACAATGATGGTTGGGCCTAGGTCCACATGGCATAAGGTATTCGCGATGTCGCTTTTGAGTTTCAAACGAAAGTCCCCAAATGGACGAGGCGTGCCCGTTTCGGTCTCAGACTTCTTGAAAGACTATTCTATCGAAGTCATGCCCCGCACCGCTGAGAAAGTGGCCGACTTTCGCGCGATTTTACCTAAGGGCACGCGCGTTTACATTGCACATATCGACGGCACGCCAATCAACGACATGGTCGCAACCGCAAAGCGCTTGGCGACTGACGGCTTTGAAGTCATGCCGCATTTTCCTGCGCGTATTATCAAAGACCAAGCAACTTTGGAAAACTGGATCGCCATGTATCAAGGCGAAGCCGGCGTATCCCAGGCGCTTTTGCTGGCAGGTGGCCTTTCAGAGGCCAAAGGCGATTTTGAAAATTCAATGCAATTGCTTGAAACTGGCCTTTTTGACAAAGCGGGTTTCAAACGACTGCACGTAGCTGGCCACCCAGAGGGTAACAAAGACATTGATCCAGATGGATCGACACGGTTGGTCGACGAAGCTCTGCAATGGAAACAGCGTTTTTCTGAAACCACCGATGCATCAATGGCGTTGGCGACGCAGTTCTGCTTTGAATCCAAACCGATCATCGCATGGATTGATGCATTGCGTGAAGCTGGAATTACGATCCCCGTCCATATCGGCATCGCGGGACCAGCCAAATTGCAAACAATGATCAAATTCGCAATCGCCTGCGGC
The DNA here is from genome assembly GCF_030548175.1 of Cognatishimia sp. 1_MG-2023. Taxonomy (GTDB): domain Bacteria; phylum Pseudomonadota; class Alphaproteobacteria; order Rhodobacterales; family Rhodobacteraceae; genus Cognatishimia. Next base: position 94,781 of record NZ_JAUORX010000001.1, read on the forward strand.
GTTGGCCCGTCATTGCGAGTTCTACAGAAACGCGCGATGGATGTGTCTAAGTTGTTATTGCCTTACGAACCAACTGACGTCATTCGCGAATTGGCAGATCACAAAGCTGCCAATCCTGATTTTAATATAGAGTCCGTGCACTTTTTCCCACTAGGTGGGATCAAGGCCAATGCGAACTGGGCTTTGGAAAATGGCGCACCAGCGCCGCAAACAGATAATCTTTAAGGACTGTCCATGACCCGTACTGTCGTCGAATCCAATTCAAAAACTTCGATCATCGGCTTTGATCAGCCCTTTAGCGTCATCGGGGAACGGATTAACCCAACTGGCCGCAAAATTCTGAACGAAGAACTGGAACGTGGAGATTTCTCGCGTGTTCAGGCCGACGCCCTTGCCCAGGTTGCTGCCGGTGCTACCATCTTGGACATCAATTCGGGTGCAGTATTTTCAAACAAAATGGCCGAAGATGTCCGTTACGCTGACAACAACTTTGTTGAGCCAACTTTGATGCGCCAATTGGTTGAAAAGGTACAAGAAGTCACCGACATCCCGCTTTGCATCGACAGCTCCGTTCCTGGCGCGCTTGAGGCTGGGCTTGAGGCTGCGAATGGTCGTCCCTTGCTGAACTCTGTGACCGGCGAAGAAGAGCGTTTGGAATTGGTTTTGCCGCTGGTCAAAAAGTACAACGTGCCCGTTGTTGCGATTTCAAATGATGACACCGGTATTTCCGAAGACCCAGATGTGCGATTTGCCGTTGCGAAACGCATTGTGGAACGCGCGGCAGATCACGGCATTCCTGCTCATGACATCGTTGTTGATCCACTGGTCATGCCAATCGGCGCAATGGGAACTGCAGGTTTGCAGGTTTTCACATTGGTGCGTCGTCTTCGTGAAGAGTTGGGCGTGAACACAACGTGTGGCGCATCCAATATCTCGTTTGGCCTGCCAAACCGTCATGGGATCAACAACGCCTTCTTGCCAATGGCAATGGCGGCCGGAATGACATCTGCGATCATGAACCCAGTTGCTCTACCTGTCGGTCCGAAAAAAATTGCCGCGAAAAAAGAAGAAATAGAAGCGGCTGGCATTATCCTTCCAGAGGGAATGGATGATGAAACCTTTGTGAAACTATTCGGTATGGGATCAACCTTGGCGCGTCCGGGTAAGGAAATGGAGGCCATTCGCGCCGCAAACTTCCTGACCAACAATGACGAAGGTGGTGCAGACTGGATTAAGTTCAACAAACCGGCAGGCACCGGCGGTGCCAGCGGACGTGGCCGTCGCGGCGGTCGTCGCGGGCGCGCTTAATTTAAGACATCAAAAAAGCCCCGCAGCACATTGCTTGCGGGGCTTTTTTGTTTTTCAGGTATGCGATCAGGCGTCGCGGAGCGCCTTTGCGCGAGTGACCAGATTTGCAGTCGCAGGATGCAGATCAGCTGTGCTGCCATTCTCCTCAACGGCCGGAGCAAGCTTTTGAGCAAGCTCTTTTCCCAACTCAACACCCCATTGATCATACGAGTTGATGCCAAGGATCGTACCCTCGACAAAGACGCGATGTTCATAAAGCGCAATGATCTGCCCCAACACGAATGGCGTCAGTTTCTTATACATCAATGTTGTAGATGGACGATTGCCCGAGAACACGCGCTGCATTGCATTGGCTTCCAGCGCTGCGCCCTCAAAACCCTTCGCGGCCATCATGCTGCGCGCGGTGTCCAGATCACGCCCCAACAGCAACGCTTCGGATTGCGCGAGACAATTGGCAAGTAAAGCCTTGTGATGCGCGGCCAGCTCAGACTCATGGCCTTGAGCGCCCACAAGAAATTCGCAAGGCACGATCTGTTTGCCTTGGTGAATCAATTGATAAAACGCGTGTTGGCCGTTGGTCCCGGGTTCCCCCCAAACAATTGGGCCAACCGTTTGATCAAGCTCTTTGCCTTCTATCGAAACGCTTTTGCCGTTTGATTCCATTTCAAGCTGCTGCAAATAGGCAGGCAGCCGGACAAGTCGTTGTTCATAAGGCAAAACCGCACGTGTGCCGAAGCCACAGATTTGGTGGTGCCAGATGCCCACAAGCGCTAATGCAACTGGCATATTGTTTGCCAGAGGCGCTTCGCAAAAGTGGCGATCCATGGCTTGGCCACCGCGCAAGAAATCTTTGAAATCGTCTGGACCGATGGCCAGCATGATCGAAAGACCAATTGGCCCCCACATGGAATAACGCCCACCAACCCAATCAGAGAACCCAAAGACGCGCTCTGCTGGGATACCAAAGGCTGCGGTTTCTGCCATGGCTGTGGAAATTGCTGCAAATTGGGCGGCGGGATCAGCGACTTTTTGTTTCATCCAGTTGAACGCACTTTGCGCGTTCATCATGGTTTCCATGGTCGTAAAGGTCTTTGACGCCACCAGAACCAATGTTGTGGTTGGATCAAGCGTTGCCAATGTATCCGCTAAATCCGCGCCATCTACGTTCGAGATGAAATGCACACGCGGACCATCTGCGAAAGGCGCCAATGAAGGCACGGCCATTGCTGGACCAAGGTCAGATCCGCCGATGCCGATATTCACAACATCCGTGATCTTGCCGCCTGCCCCAGTGAAGCGACCGTCTCGCACTGCATTGGCGAAAGACGCCATTTGCTCCAGAGTTTGCAACACGCCGGGCATGACATCTTCGCCATCCACGAAAACAGGCCCGCCATCGAGATTACGCAATGCCGTATGCAGCACAGCGCGATCTTCGGTTTCGTTGATCTTTTCGCCAGAAAACATCGCAGCACGACGCGCTTCGACATTTTTGACGTCTGCCAAAGCGATCAGCGCAGAAAGCGTTTCTGCATCAATGTTGGTTTTGCTGTAATCAAAATACAGATCATCTGCCTCAACGGAAAACACGTCTGAACGCATAGCGTCGTCAAACAAAGTTGTAATGGCACGGTCAGCCGAAACCTCGTGTAATGATCTAAGCTTATCCCACATGGTTAACTCTCCGTGTAATGTACAATAGCGCCATCCAGGACGGCACTGATGGGCGCTTGATCCGCAGGCAAACGGCGTGCAGCGTTCAACGCTTCTAGCTTATCTTTGCCTTTAAAGACGATGTGCTTGCGCAACGCACCATTCAGCACTCTGGCAGAGAGGGTCACCCGCGCCTCTGGCTGGCTATCTGGGCGTACCGGCACCAAGACTGGCGCATCCGACGCCAGTGCCGCGCCAAGCTCTGCCGAGTCAGGAAACAGCGACGCCGTGTGCATATCAGCGCCCATACCCAATATCGCAACTGAAATCGGCAGACGTGGTTCGATATTGGCGATTAGGCCATTCAGGGCCTGTTCAGGCGCTGGCGCATCGGCCCATAGCGGTAGTAAAGTTGCAGCCGCCGCCCGATTTACAAACAAACGTTCCCGCAAAAGCTTGGTGTTGCTACGAGGATGATCTTCTGGAACCCAGCGTTCATCAGTCAAAATGACATCCACACGGGACCAATCAAGATCGGCGGCACATAGGTCGTCAAACACTGGACCCGGGGTTGTGCCGCCCGGAACAGCCAGCACAGCGCGGTCTTGGTGCTGCAAAGCGGCCGTCAAATCACCGGCGATGACTTGGGCAACATCAATCGCCAACATTTCTGAATCGGAATAGGTTTCAATTCTCATTCGCCAATCTCCCTCCATTCACGACCGTCACGCTGCATCAGCAATTTCGCGTCAGTCGGACCTTGGCTATAGGATTCATACGGTTTGGGCACATCATGACGTGCCTCCCAGCCTTGGATAAGCGGATCGGTCCAGGCCCAAGCCGCCTCTACTTCGTCATCGCGCATGAACAACGTCTGATTGCCCCGCACAACATCCATAATTAATCTTTCATAGGCGTCAGGCGCCTCTGCGTCTTCTCCCAGAGCTTCTGCAAAGCTCATATCAAGCGGCACGTCGAGCAGGCGCATACCGCCCGGCCCCGGTTCTTTGATGGTCACCTTTAGCGTGATGCCTTCGTCTGGTTGCAATTGAATACGCAACTCGTTGCGATGCTTGCCAGCCTCTGGGCCAAAAATGGAATGCGGTGTGTCTTTGAAAACGACAACAATTTCAGAATCACGAGCAGCAAGTCGCTTCCCTGTGCGCAAGTAAAACGGAGTGCCAGCCCAACGCCAATTTTGAACATGGGTCTTGAGCGCAATAAAGCTTTCTGTGCGCGACTGCATGTTTTCAGCGTCTTCACGGAACCCAGATTCGTCTTCTGTTTCGCTGTATTGGCCACGCACAATGTGATGCGGCTCTACTGTTTCCAAAGCGCGGATCACCTTTAGCTTTTCATCGCGCACAGCGTCAGGATCGAATTTCGCGGGCGGCTCCATCGCGGTTAGACACAGCAATTGCATCAAGTGGTTTTGCACCATATCGCGCATCGCGCCGGATTTGTCGTAATAGGCCCCACGCCCACCCACGCCCACCTGTTCAGCGACGGTGATTTGGATGTGATCAATGTATTGGCTGTTCCACAACGGTTCAAACAACATATTGCCAAACCGTACAGCCATCAGGTTTTGAACGGTTTCTTTACCAAGATAGTGATCAATCCGGTAAATTTGGGTTTCATCAAACCGGCTGGATAGAACTTTGTTCAAAGCACGCGCAGAGTCTTGGTCGCGACCAAATGGTTTTTCAACAACGATGCGCGTTTCGGCATCGACCAAATTGTAGCGATCCAGCCGTTCCGCCAAATCGTCAAATAGGCTTGGTCCGACAGAAAAATAGAACGACCGAATGCGATCTGATTGCATTTTGCCCACAAGGGCTTCCCAGCCCTCATCGCCCATCGCATCAATCTGAACGTAGTCAAACGCGGCAATAAACTGGGCCAAAGGTTCTGAGGCGACGGATTTGCCAATCGCATCACTCACAGATTCGCGCGCAAACAATTGAAACGCTGCTTGGTCCATATCAGTTCGCGCGGCCCCAATGATCCGGGAACCGGCAGGAATTTGGCCATCAACAAACCGTTTATAGAGCGCTGGAATGATCTTCCTGCGCGCCAAATCACCCGTTCCGCCGAATATGATTAGATCAAAGACATCTACCGGAATAATTCGTGAAACCATAAGAACCCCTGCAGTTCATAGGCCATTGTTACAGCCCTTATTGTTAGCGCTAACGAACTCTTAGCAACCTGTTACCGATGCCACAAGTCCCTTCACATCTCTGTCAAATAGACGCAAACCGGTTTTCGACACGTGATTTCTTCGATAGCACAAAAGAAACAACAGGATGACAAGGTTCATGAAAGATCACGCAAATATTGGCAAGTTCCAAGACCCTTATGTCACAGCCAAGGGTGAAGACCGGGCGCATGTCGCCTTAGAAAACCCTCAAACCCTGTGGTTTAACACCGGAACGCTTTGCAACATCGAATGTGAAAACTGCTATATTCTTAGCTCTCCGACCAATGATGCGCTTGTTTACCTAACCGCGGATGAGGTTTCGGATTACCTTGATCAATTGGATTCGCGGAAATGGGGTGTGAAAGAAATCGCATTCACGGGTGGCGAGCCCTTTATGAATCCCGAAATGATCGAAATGGCGAAGCGCTCCCTTGAGCGCGGCTATGAGGTCTTGATCCTGACAAATGCCATGCTGCCAATGCAGCGAAAGCGCGTAAAAGAAGGGCTTTTGGCGCTTAAGTCTTATGGCGATAAGCTAACGTTTCGGATCTCTGTAGATCATTGGTCCGAGGATCTTCATGACAAAGAGCGCGGCAAAGGCAGCTTTGCCAAAACCGTGCAAGGTATGCAGTGGCTTCGCGACAATGGGTTTCAGATGGCTGTGGCCGGGCGTACCGTTTGGGGTGAAACCGACACTGACTCCCGCAAAGGCTACGCAGAGCTATTTTTAAAGTATGACTTTAATATTGATGCTTATAATCCTGGTACCACTGTTTTATTTCCAGAAATGGATGAAAAAGTCGAAGTTCCTGAGATCACTACCGCCTGTTGGGGTATCTTGGACAAATCCCCGACACAAGTTATGTGCTCCAATTCTCGGATGGTTGTAAAACACAAAGGCGCTGACACGCCTTCGGTGATCGCCTGTACTCTATTGCCCTATGAGCCAGAATTCGACATGGGCCCAACGTTAGAAGACGCAGAGCGACCCGTTCAATTGAACCACCCACATTGCGCAAAATTCTGCGTTTTGGGTGGCGCGAGCTGTTCCGCGTAACCAGTAAAATTCTACCCTTATTTATCAAACCCTTAGCCTGTAAACGGCTAAGGGAAGCAGCTTTGCGTGCGCTACCCATTGCACCCTATATCCAGCGTCTGTTATAAAAGTGACAACAAAATCTAGACGTCTCAGAGAAGCGAGCACCTCACGTGAGCGACACGCCAGAAACACCTGAAAACGAAGAAGAAAACACTGTCACGCGCATGGAGCATGACGGTCCTTCGGTAAGCATCGAAGAAGAAATGCGCACAAGCTATCTCGATTACGCGATGAGCGTAATCGTAAGCCGTGCGATTCCCGACCTGCGGGACGGTCTGAAACCGGTTCACCGACGTATTCTTTACGCCATGCACGAGACAAACAATACGCACGACAAGTCGTATCGTAAGTCTGCACGTCCTGTTGGCGACGTTATGGGTAAATATCACCCTCACGGTGATGGTGCGATCTACGACGCGCTGGTGCGTATGGCGCAAGATTTCTCGATGTCACTGCCGCTTCTCGACGGTCAGGGTAACTTTGGCTCAATGGACGGCGATAACCCGGCTGCGATGCGTTATACCGAAGTCCGCATGGACAAACCGGCCGCATTTGTATTGGCCGATATTGATAAAGACACCGTAGACTTCCAAGACAACTACGACGGCAAAGACCGTGAACCAACGGTACTGCCTGCACGTTTCCCGAATATGTTGGTTAACGGTGCTGGTGGTATCGCGGTTGGTATGGCGACAAACATTCCGCCCCATAACTTGGGCGAAGTTTGCGAAGCCACGCTTGCGTTGATTGAAAACCCTGACCTGACCAGCGAAGAGCTGATCGACTATGTCCCAGGTCCGGACTTCCCGACCGGTGGCATTATGTTGGGCCGTTCTGGCGCGCGTAAAGCCTATTTGGAAGGTCGCGGCAGCGTTATCATTCGCGCAAAAACTCGCGTCGAAGAGATCAGGAAAGACCGCTACGCCATTGTTATTGATGAAATTCCTTATCAAGTGAACAAAGCTGCGATGATCGAAAAAATCGCGGAACAAGTCCGCGAGAAAAAGGTCGAAGGCGTTTCCCACGTTCAAGATGAATCAGATCGGAACGGCGTGCGCGTTGTTGTTGAACTGAAACGCGATGCGACAGCGGAGGTGGTTCTAAACCAACTCTTCCGTTTCACATCCATGCAGACCTATTTTGGTTGCAACATGCTGGCCCTAAACGGCGGCCGCCCTGAGCAATTAACCCTGCGTGCGTTTTTAACTTCTTTCATCGACTTCCGCGAAGAAGTTGTAGCGCGCCGGACGGCGTTTGAATTGCGCAAAGCACGCGAGCGCAGCCATATCCTGTGTGGTTTGGCCGTTGCTGTATCAAACGTTGACGAAGTTGTCGCAACGATCCGTGCCTCTGCCGATGCCGCCGAAGCGCGCGCTAAATTGATGGAACGCCGTTGGCCCGCAGCCGACATCGCGGCCTACATCCGTTTGATCGACGATCCAACGCACACGATGAATGACGACGGCACATATAACCTGTCCGAAGCGCAAACCCGCGCGATCTTGGAATTGCGTTTGCAGCGCCTAACGCAACTGGGTGTGTCCGAAGTCACGGACGAGCTAGAAGAACTTGCAGGTAAGATCAAAGAATACCTTGAAATCCTAGGATCGCGCGAGCGTATCATGGGCTTGATCGCCGCAGAGGTCACTGAAGTAAAAGACAAATTCTCTGTCCCGCGTCGTACTGAGATCGTCGATTGGTCTGGCGACATGGAAGACGAGGATCTGATTGAACGCGAAGATATGGTCGTGACGATCACGTCTGGCGGCTACATCAAACGTACAGCACTGGCCGACTTCCGCGCGCAAAAACGCGGCGGCAAAGGTCTGTCTGGCATGCAGACCAAAGAAGAAGACGTTGTCACAACGCTCTTTGTAGCGAACACGCACACGCAGCTTTTGTTCTTTACGACTGATGGGATGGCATACAAGCTGAAAACCTGGCGCTTGCCGTTGGGTGGCCGGACGTCAAAAGGCAAAGCGATTGTGAATATTCTGCCGATCCCGACAGGTGTTTCGATTGCCGCCATTATGCCAGTGGATCGCGATGAGGATGAGTGGAACGATCTGCAAATCATCTTTGCAACCTCTGCAGGAGATGTGCGCCGTAACGCCCTGAGCGACTTCACAAATGTCAAACGCAACGGCAAGATCGCGATGAAATTGCCAGAGGGTGTAGAGCTGGTAAATGCGCGGATCGCAACAGAAGACGACGACGTCATGCTGGTTACGAATTCCGGCCGCGCCATTCGTTTCCCAACAACAGACGTTCGTGTGTTTAAAGGCCGAGATTCAACAGGTGTACGTGGCATTCGTTTGAATAACGATGATCGCGTGGTTTCCATGTCCATCATCCGCCATTTCGAAGCATCGGCTGATGAACGAGCGGCTTATCTGAAAATGCGTCGCGCCGTTTCTGGTGCCGTTGATGAAGAAGCAAGCAACGACGAAGACGGCAACGAAAACGCAAGCATCTCTCAAGAACGCTATGCGGAGATGTCTGCGGCTGAAATGTTGATCCTTACGATCACTTCCGGCGGTTCTGGTAAATTGTCGAGCTCGCATGATTACCCTGTCCGCGGTCGTGGTGGCATGGGCGTTGCTGCGATGGACAAAGCAATGCGCGGTGGTGAGTTGGTTGCGTCCTTCCCAGTTGAAATGCCGGATCAAATCATGCTGGCCACATCCAAAGGCCAATCAATCCGTGTTCCGGTTGATGGGATTTCGTTCCGGTCACGGTCTGCTGGCGGCGTAAAAGTATTTAACACGGGTAAAGGCGAAGAAGTCGTTTCCGTGGCTTGGATTGCTGAACAGAATGACGAAGTCGAAGACGCAGAGATCGTCAGCGAAGAGTAAACTTCGCGCACTGACCTAAAAGAAAAACCCGCATCTTTGTGTTCTAAGATGCGGGTTTTTTATTTATAAATCATATAGTTCTTGGAACTTCTTCTCTAGATAGTTGAGCATCGGCTCCGGCGTTGGGGACATTCCGCTTGCGTGGGCGATTGTCTCTTGCGGTGATCTTAGACCACCGTGTTGCTGAAGGTTTTCGCGCAACCAACTTGTCGCATTGGATGTGCTCCCAGCTCTAAGCTGTTCATCTAATTGCGGAATATCGGTTCTTAATGCTTCGTGCAGACAGCCGGCATACAAGTTCCCCAAGGCATATGTTGGGAAATAGCCAAATAGTCCAACGGACCAATGCACATCCTGCAAAACGCCGTTGCTTGGTTTATCAACCGCATAGCCAAAATCAGCCAAGAAACGATCATTCCAAGCGGTCTCGAGGTCATTGACCTCTAGATCGCCCGCCATCAACGCGCGCTCTAGATCAAAGCGTAGCATAACATGCAGATTATACTGGATTTCATCCGCTTCAGTCCGGATGTAACCGCGATTGACACGATTGACCGCAGCGTAGAAAGCATCCTCACTCGCAATTCCAAAATCACCAAAGGCGTCGCGCATTTGGCCGTAAATCCAACCGGTAAACGCACGTGAGCGACCCAATTGGTTTTCATAAATCCGACTTTGGCTTTCGTGAACACCCATCGAAACGCCCTGCCCGATTGGCGTCAAAAGATATGCGTTATCAATACCTTGCTCATAACATGCATGGCCAACTTCGTGGATCGTTGAATAGAAGCAATTGAATGGATCATCTTCACTGACACGCGTTGTGATCCGAACATCAAGACCAGAGCCAGAGCTAAACGGATGCACGGCTTTATCGATGCGACCATGGTCAAAATCGTAACCAAACGCCGCTGCGAGTTTATCGGACAGCGCCAACTGTGCAGCTTCTGGGAAATGGCCTGTCAGCGCTTGGGGTGCAGGCGCATCCAGAACTGCGGCGCGTAAGGTCACCAGACGCGGACGCATGGTGTTGAACATCTCTGCCAACTTGGCGGCTGTCATGTCGGGTTCATAGTCATCCAACAGCGCGTCATATAGGTCGCCACCCTCTGCCAGCGCTTGCGCCTCTTCGCGTCTTAGACGGACAACGTCCTGTAAAATAGGCAAAAATGCCTTTGTATCCTCGTTTGCACGGGCTTCGGCCCATTGGCCTTGCGCCAGGCTGGTCACCTTTGCCAGCTCTGCCGCCAATGCAGCCGGAACCTTTTGCGTACGCGCGTAGGATTTGCGGATATGGCGCATTTGGCTTTGGCCAACTAGATCAAGATCTGCGTCGTTGATCGTGGCGAGCCATTCTCCGACGCGTGGGTCGATACGGCGGGCGTGCAGCATGTTTTCCATCGCGGCCATCTCTTCACCGCGTTGGGGCGCAGCGGCGCGGGGCATCATGGTTTCTTGGTCCCAGCCAAGGCGACCTGCTACTTGTGCCAGAGCTTCGGTTTCTTTCTGAAACATCATCAACGCGTTGAAGTCATTCATAATTTACGCCTCACGAATGGAAGTTGTGACAGGATAATGTGCCAAGAAACGCGCGCGCAGGATCAAGACCCAAAGCGTGACCGCGATGATTTGATGGATGATCGCCAACTGCCAAGGTGCGACATAGAGAACTGTCATGATGCCAAGGGCAATCTGCAAGGCCAATGTGGCCATAACTGCGTTGAATGCAAAGCGCGTGGTTTTGTGTGTGGACCCAAGTCCGCGGCGCCAAACGACGATGGCGAATGCGACCAAAACATATCCCCACATCCGGTGCATAAACTGCACAAGTCCCGGATTTTCAAAGAAATTTGTCCATGCAGGCGACATGTGGAACATGTCTGGTGGCAAGAAGGTTCCGGCCATTAAGGGCCAATCTGTAAAGGTGCGGCCGGCGTCGATACCAGCGACCAAAGCGCCTAATAGGATTTGAATGAAAGACGCGTGCAGTAAGCCTGTGGAAAGACTGAACAATTTGGCCTCTTTACCACGACGGGCTTGCATCAGGTCGCGCTCTTCGCGACCAAGAAGGAAGACGTACCACGCAATAAATCCAAGGATTACAAAGGCTAAGCCAAGATGAATCGCCAAACGGTAAGACGCCACGTCAAGCCGTTCACCACCTAGACCAGAGGAGACCATCCACCAACCAATCGCACCCTGCAGGCCGCCCAAGGCGCCAATAAGGATCAGGCGACCAGTCCAACCTGTTGGAATCTTTCGAGTAATTGCAAAGCCAAGGAATCCAACAGCCCAAACAAGACCAATAAAACGACCAAGTTGGCGGTGACCCCATTCCCACCAGTAGATGTTTTTGAACTCAGAAAGGGTCATCCCTTTGTTTTGTAACTGATATTCCGGGATCTGTTGGTATTTCTCAAACTCGGACTGCCAGGTCGCGTCGTCCATCGGAGGGATGGCACCGGTGACCGGTTTCCATTCTGTGATCGACAATCCACTGTCTGTCAGACGGGTTAAACCGCCTACAGCAATCATCAAAACAACCATAGAAAACAATATGATAAGCCATGCGCGTATCCCACGACGAGCCCCTTTAGGCGCACGATCAATGGCCCCTGTTGTTGGCGTTGCAGGCGTTTGCTGGTCGCTGACGTCTTCGAAAATACTGCGCTTTTGGCTCATGGTCTTGTCCTTGCGGTTTGCGCGGAGATTAGGCCGCAGCAAACCCAGCTTCAAGCCATGAAACGCTGGATTAATACCTTGTAAATGTGGAAATTCGTACGATTCCCGGGCTGAAACGTACGTTTCAGTCTTTGCGCTCTTTCCAACGCACCATTTGGCGCATCATGCCATGCAGCATCTGCACATCGGCGCGGGTCATTGGCATGCGCGACCACATATTACGCAGGTTCAATTTCATGCTCTCGGCTTTGTGCTCTGGAAAGAAAAAGCCCGCGTCATCCATGCGCTCTTCGTAGTGGTTGGCCAATGCTTCGACTTCGGACTGAACCGCCCAATCGGTTTTCGCCATCTCGACACGTTCTGGGGCGACCTCGACTTGGCCGCGCATCCATTCGTAAGAGGTGAGTAACACGCATTGTGCCAGATTTAACGAAGCGTACTCTGGGTTTACCGGCACATTAATAATGGCGTTGGCTGGCGCGATGTCTTCGTTTTCTAATCCAGAGCGTTCTGGACCAAACAACACAGCCACTTTTTCACCCGCTGCGATTTTTTCGCGTGCGACACCCATGGCATGTTCTGGGGTCATGACCGGTTTGGTCAAATCACGCGCGCGGGCGGTTGTCGCAAAGACATAGGTGCAGTCGTCAATGGCATCGGCGACCGATGTGCAAATCTTGGCCTCGTCCAACAAACGCCCTGCTCCTGATGACATGGCGACTGCTTTTTGATTTGGCCAACCATCGCGCGGATTGACGATGCGCATCCGGTCCAAGCCGAAATTCCACATGGCACGCGCCGCGCCGCCGATGTTTTCGCCCATCTGAGGGCGCACAAGCACGATGGCAGGCTGTGGGGTTCCGACGGGCATCAACTGTCTCCTATTCCGATCTTTGCGCTCTTACCCAAGGGACCCTTGCAAAACAAGCGCTCATGCTTTTTCTTGATCTAAATACCTAAAATTCCACAGTTCAGAAAAGAGACCCCAATGGCATATGACGAAGGACATCTCGCCCTTTTGCGCGACGATTTGATTGACGATCCGGGCATTGCCGAGAAAAAGATGTTTGGTGGCATTTGTTTTATGTTGAACGGCAATATGCTGTGCGGCGTTCACAAAGGCGGCGGGATGTTTCGCGTGGGCAAAGAGCTAGAGGCGGATGCTTTGGCGATTGAAGGCGCGAGTGAGATGGCGTTTACCAAACGTCGGATGCCGGGATTTATTGATGTAAACGAAGATCTTATCGAAGATGATGCGCGGCGGCATCAAATGCTGGCTTTGGCAAAAACTTATGTTGGGGCCATGCCCGCTAAATAAAGGCAAAGATAGCCAAAGCGTGAAAACCCCGGTATAGGGGCGGAAAAGACGTCCAGGAAATTAGACATGTCCGATCTCGAGCAACCACAAATCTATCTGATCACCCCACCTGAAATCGAATTGAGCCAGTTTCCAGATCAATTGGCCCGCGTTCTGGATAGCACTGATATTGCTTGCGTGCGAGTTGCCCTCGCGACGCGCGATGAGGACCGGTTGAGCCGGGCCGCAGATGCAGTGCGCGAAGTTTGCTATCCTCGCGACATCGCATTGGTGATCAGCGAGCATGTGCTTTTGGCGGAACGTCTAGGCTTGGATGGCGTGCATTTGACTGATGCGGCGCGTTCTGTACGCAAGGTGCGCAAAGATTTGGGTGACGATGCGATTGTAGGCACGTTTTGTGGTGCGTCCCGTCATGATGGCATCACTGCCGGTGAAATCGGTGTGGATTACGTAAGCTTTGGTCCCGTGGCGCAAACACCGCTTGGCGATGGATCGGTTGCAGAATTTGATACCTTTGAATGGTGGTCGCAGATGATCGAAGTTCCGGTTGTGGCCGAAGGTGCGCTGGATGTTGATATTATTCGCAAGCTAGCCCCTGTGACCGATTTCTTTGGCATCGGCGAAGAAATTTGGCGCGCGGATGATCCGGCGGTACAGCTTGCGACCTTTATACAGGCTATGAAGTAAGGCGGATTTCCCCGCCTTTACAGTTTCTTACATGACATCCTGAATGTGGCGCGTGATCTTTAGAGGAACACGCGTTCGATGAACCAATATGCGCCAACCAATGCAATGACTGCGGAGGCTGGGTTGGCGATGGCCTTGCGGTACCACGGTTTGCGACCAAACCAGAGGCCCACGGCAAGGAAGGCCACGGCGATAACGGTTAGTTGGCCGACTTCAACGCCGATGTTAAAGCCGATCAATGCTGGGATGATCTGCCCGCTTGGCAGGCCGAATTCACCAAGGACGGTGGCAAAGCCTAGACCGTGTAATAGGCCAAATCCAAAGACAAACAGCGGTCTGGATGGGCTGTTGCCTTTGGACAGGATATTTTCAACACCCACGTAGACGATGCTAGCAGCGATGATGGGTTCGACAATGCTGCCGGGAATTGTGACCCAGCCCATGACGCCAAGTGCCAGTGTGACTGTATGGGCCAGCGTGAAGGCGGAGACCTGCCATAGCAGCGCGCTGAGTTTCAGCGATAGGAAGAACAGGCCAAGCACGAATAGGATGTGATCAAGGCCTTGTGGCACGATGTGGTCAAAGCCGACGGGAATGTAGGAAGCAAAGACGCGCCAGCTGGATTGTTCGCCACCACCTGATACGGGAATCGCGGGGCTGGTGTCGCCGCCTTGTAAGATGCCGGTGTAGGGGTCTTCGACTCCCTGTTGGCGCAGAACAAATGCGCCGTAGCCCTGCCCCCACGCGACTGTGATGTTGCGGGTATTTTCGGGCAGTTGCGCGGTGAATGTCGCGAGGCTGAGGCGGGCGACTTCGGGAATGGATGCGGCTGGGGTTTGAACGCTATCTAGGGTGAGTGGAATGGCGGTTTCATTGGCGGCAAGCGTTAGGCCCTGTAGGAAGCTGTCGCTTTGTGCTTTGAATTCATTGGCGATTTCATCACCGGGTCGATCTTGCAAGGTTTCGTACCGGTCGGCTTCTGTGGCTTCGTCTGTGTCGGTGAGTGCATCAAGGTCGAGGCCTGCTAGAAAGGCCTCGGCGTTGAGACGCAGGGTGAGTTCGGCTTTGCCATCGGTGACGGTCAGATCCGCGATTGTCGGGTTCAGCTCGTGCGCGGTGGCGGGATGTGCCACCATAAGCGTTGACAAAATCAGCCATGAGGCCAGCTTGTGGGCAAAAGAATTTAGGAATCGTGTCATGCGTCTGCTCGGAATTGTTGTGTTGTCAGTTATGGCGGCGAAATCAGCGTTTGCCCATGAGTTTTGGATTGAACCCCAAACTTATCAAGTTGCCCTGGGGCAAGAGGTGGTGGCAAACCTGCGAAATGGGCAGGAGTTTAACGGCGGGTCGTTGAGTTGGTTTGATCATCGAAAGCTCCGGTCTGAGGCGCGTATGGACGGTGTTGACGCGCTGGTTGGACGTGACGGTGATTTGCCCGCCATACAGTATACGCCTGAGGACGCCGGTTTATTGCGTTTGGTGCATAAAACAGTGATGGACCGGATCACCTATAAAGAGGCTGAGAAGTTTGGTGCCTTTGTTGAGCATAAGGATTTGGATACGTCAGCCCTGCCCGCGCCGGTCTATCCGTTCAAAGAAGGTTACACGCGGTTTGTGAAATCCTTGATCGCTGTGGGTGATGCGCAGGGGCAAGATGATGTTGCCGGATTAGAGATTGAGTTTCTGGCGTTAAAGAACCCCTATGTCGATGATCTATCTGATGGTTTGCCGGTGCGGCTGATCTATCAGGGTGTGCCGCGCGGGAATGCGCAGGTGGAGGTGTTTGAGAAGTCACCTGATGGCGAGGTATTGATCACCTTATTGCGTACGGATGCGCAGGGAGAGGCCGTTGTGGCGGTGAAACCCGATCATAGTTATCTGTTGGATTCTGTAGTGTTGCGTTTGCCCACGGCCGATATTGCTGAGGAAAAAGGCATCGTCTGGGAGACCCTATGGGCTGCAATGACTTTTGCGGTGCCAAAGTAGGCTTCTGATCTTGCCATGTTAGCGCTTTAACGCCACAAGCGAGACATGAGTGACACACATGATATTCTGTGCATCGGCTCTGTGCTTTGGGATGTGATTGGCCGCGCGCCAGTTCACATGCGGCAAGGGTCAGATGTGGCGGGACGTATTACCCGCATTCCCGGTGGCGTGGCGATGAATATCGGCATGACCCTTTCGCGATTTGGCCTAAAGGCGTCTTTGCTAACTGCGGTTGGCCGTGACCCTGAAGGTGACGAGTTGATCATGGCCTGCGAAGAGTTGGGGCTTGATGCGTTTCATGTTTACCGGTCAGAAGATTTGCCAACTGATCGCTATATGGCGGTCGAAGGGGCGAATGGCCTGATTGCTGCGATTGCAGATGCGCATTCACTGGAAGCGGCTGGTGACAAGATTTTGCGCCCGTTGATGAATGGCGTTCTAGGCAGTGATGACGCGCCTTATGAAGGGTTCATTGCATTGGATGGCAATTTGACCCAGCGCTTGTTGGAAAACATCGCGGTCAGCCCTGCCTTTGCGAAGGCTGATCTGCGTGTAGCGCCTGCAAGCCCGGGCAAGGCAGAACGGTTGCTGCCGTTTTTGGTGCATCAGCGGGCCGTGCTTTACGTGAACCTCGAAGAAGCGGGTCTTTTGTGTCAGACCGAATTTGAAACATCCGAAGCGGCTGCACTTGGGCTATTGGAACGCGGTGCCAAGCGCGCCTTGGTGACCGATGGCGGCAATAGCGCCAGCGATGCGACAGGTGACGGTGTGCTGACACAGCAACCGCCTGCCGTGATGGTCACACGGGTGACTGGCGCGGGTGATACATTTATGGCGGCGCATATCGCTGCTGAAAAAGACGGTTCTGACCGATCTGAAAGTTTAAACCGCGCGCTAAAGGCCGCGGCAAGTTATGTCTCTGGTGGGAGCCCTAAATGAGCCTATTCGTATTATCGCCTGACGTGGCTGCGGCCAAAGAGGCGGGCACGCCAATTGTGGCGTTGGAAAGCACAATTATCACCCATGGGATGCCCTACCCGCAGAACGTCGAAGTGGCGCGTCGCGTCGAAGCGACCGTACGTGCCGAAGGCGCAGTACCGGCAACAATCGCTGTTTTGAATGGTGTTTTGCACATTGGCTTAACGGATGCCGAGCTAGAGCAACTGGCGACAGCCAAAGACGTGATGAAAGTGTCACGAGCTGATATGCCCGTGTGCATGGCCGCTGGGCGCAATGGCGCGACAACGGTTGCAGCCACGATGATTGCTGCGGACTTGGCTGGTATTTCTGTTTTCGCAACAGGCGGTATTGGCGGCGTTCACAAGGGTGCCGAAGAAAGCTTTGACGTATCTGCCGATTTGTTGGAACTGGCGGCCACACCTGTGACTGTTGTTGCGGCTGGTGCCAAGGCGATTTTGGACATCCCTAAGACGCTGGAAGTGTTGGAAACACATGGCGTTCCTGTGATTGCTTATGGCCAAGATGCCTTTCCGGCGTTTTGGTCTGCGGGCTCTGATCTAGCGGCACCTTTGCGGTTGGACACAGCCGAAGAGATCGCCGCAGCGCATGCTATGCGGGGCCGTATGGGCCTGCCTGGTGGTCAATTGGTTGCAAACCCAATTCCAGCAGCGGATGAAATTCCTGCGGCGGATTTGGCACCGATCATTGCCCAAGCCACAGCCGAGGCGGATGCGCAGGGTGTGACGGGCAAAGGTGTGACGCCTTTCTTGCTGGGTCGTATTTTCGAATTGACCGAGGGGCGCTCGCTTGAGGCGAATATTGCCTTGGTTCTGAACAACGCAAAACTGGCCGCACAGATCGCTGCGCGCCTTAATAATATGGCAGGTTAGGCAAATCCCGCGCTGCATCAGTTGAAGCAGCGCGTAAAACACCTTATTTAGCCACTAAACAACGGGCGCCACATGACCACACCATTTGATGAACAACCAAAACTACCTCGTCCCGGTCTATTGGCTGGGTTGAGAACCTCGTTCCTGACGGGTCTTGTGGTGATCGCCCCTGTGGCCTTTACCATTTGGTTGCTGTGGTCATTTATTGGCTGGGTTGATGGGTTTGTGTTGCCCTTTGTGCCAGAGTTTTATCAGCCTGATAATCTGGTGCGCTATGTCATCGGTGTGGAGCGCTACAATGCGTGGATTGGCGAAGGCAATTCGATCAACATCCGCGGCGTTGGCGTTGTTTTCTTTTTACTGTTCACCGTGTTTATGGGTTGGATCGCAAAGGGTCTGATCGGCAGATCCATGATCCGCTATGGCGAAAACCTAGTGGGTCGGATGCCAGTGGTGCGGTCTATCTATTCTGGTGTGAAACAGATCGCGGAAACCGTATTTGCGCAGGCAGATCGCAGCTTTGAAAAGGCGTGTTTGATCGAATACCCGCGCAAAGGGATTTGGGCGGTTGGTTTTATCTCGACCCCGGCCAAAGGTGAAATCAGCGCGCGCACGCCGGACAATGGCCAGCTGTTGTCTGTGTTTGTGCCGACAACGCCAAACCCGACATCGGGTTTTCTGCTGTATTTCCCTGAAAGCGATGTGATCGAATTGGACATGTCGGTTGAGGATGCTGCAAAGCTGGTGATCTCGGCCGGGCTTGTGTACCCAAATTCCAAAGACCCCAGCGAGCCGGTTGAAACAGCCAAAGCGGCTGAGTGATCTCAGCCGTAGATTTCCGTCAAATTCACAGAGCTTTCGCGCCCTAGCTTTGCGCGATGCTGTTCTAAAAAGCCTTTGGCCGCGCGTTCGCCTGCGGCCTTAAGCTCGTTCAGGATGGCGGGGATGGGTACCATTTTGGTGGTGGCCGACAGATCGTTCATCAGATCGTCATCGGCAATCATATGCACTTTGACGTCTTTCATCTGGCCGGGCTTCATGGCGCCGTCTTTGATCAACCGCTGCGCAAAGGAAATCGCGCGGAGTTCGCCTAAGAGCGCGCTGTTAAAGCTGATCTCATTCATCCGCGATTGGATTTGTTGCGGGGTCACGGGCGTGGCTTCGCGTTCAATCGGGTTGATATTCACAATCACCAGATCATCCGGCAAGCTTTGATCAAACAACGGCCAAAGCGCTGGGTTGCCTGTATAGCCGCCATCCCAAAACGCATCGCGACGACCGGTTTTAAGATCATCTATTTCCACAGCTTGGAAAACGGTGGGCAAACACGCCGAGGCCAAGAGCACATCTGTGCTGATCTCGGCACCACGAAAGACGCGGGCTTTGCCAGTTCGGACGTTTGTTGCGCAAATGAACAGCTTTAGCCCATCATCTGAGCAGACCTTTTCATAGTGAAACTCCTGCGCAATAGACTTCAAAGGATTGCTATAAAACGGCCCATAGGCATAGGGCGACATCAAGCGGCTCGCCATATCTGCCATCATGAATGGCATGGAATATTCAAGCGCTTTGGACACAAAGGATGGGCCATAAGAGCTTAACCATTCTGGGAACCCTGCCCCGGATTGCGCGCCCATTTTCTTCCATAGCCAATCAAGGTTTTCGCGCGCGCCCTCGTGACCGCCACTTAGCATGCCTGCCTTTAAGGCCGCGCCGTTTAGAGCGCCAGCTGATGTGCCTGAGACCGCTGAAATCTCGATGTCTGGCTCCTGCAAGAGCACATCTAATACGCCCCAGGTAAAAGCCCCATGCGCACCGCCGCCTTGCAGCGCCAGATTGATCTTAATCACAGGCCCACCTCTTCATCTTTCCAAAAATACTCTGGGGGTTTGGGGGCAAAGCCCCCAAGTGCTCAAATGTAGTGAAGCACACGCGCCCTAAAGCGCGGTCCAGCCGCCATCAATGCTGATCGTCGTACCCGTGATCTGAGCCGCTGCATCAGAACATAGGAACACGGCTGTGCCGCCCATTTGCTCAACCGTGGCGAATTCTTTGGATGGCTGGCGCTTGAGCATGACGTTTTTGATCACTTCTTCGCGGCTCATGTCATATTCCTTCATCGTGTCAGGAATCTGCGCCTCAACCAGTGGCGTCAAAACATAGCCCGGGCAAATGGCGTTACATGTGATCGGCTCTTGTGCCGTTTCTAGGGCAACCGTTTTGGTCATGCCGACAACACCGTGTTTGGCCGCGACATAGGCCGCTTTATAGGGGGATGCAGTCAGACCGTGGGCAGAGGCGATGTTCACCACCCGGCCCCAGCCCCGTTCACGCATCACGGGCAAAGCGGCTGCCATGGTGTGAAAGGCTGAGTTCATATTAATGGCAATAATCGCGTCCCACTTGTCTGCTGGGAATTCATCAATCGGCGCGACATGCTGGATGCCTGCGTTATTGATCAGAATATCGCAGCCACCTGCATCGGTGATCAGTTGGCGGCATTCGTCGCCTTTGGACATGTCTGCTTTGATATATCGCGCAACTACGCCAAATTCCTCGGCAATACTGGCGGCCAATGCATGGTCTTCGTCGCGATCCGTGAAAGAATTCAACACAACAGACGCGCCAGCGCGGGCCATTTCCCGAGCAACGCCCAGACCGATTCCCGAATTAGAACCTGTGATGACAGCTGTCTTACCTTGCAAACTCATGCTCAATCCCTTGCTGATTTAATGCTGGGGGAACATAGCATGCTGCACTCGCAAAATAAGGGGAAATCAAACAAGTCAGCACCTTGTGAAGAGCCGTTCTGCCAAAAAAAAACGCCCGCACGAAGCGGGCGTAAAGTTATTGAGGCAGGTTTCATACAGGCAAGAAACCTATCGAGCAGTGACATCTTTATAAGCAATGTCGCGCCGAGAGTCCAAGCTAAAAGTTTGATAAGGCTGGAATCCCTCGTTACGGTTCATTCAAAGAAACAAGGGCAAAGAGGGATTGTTCAGAGCATGAGATCAATTAGTTTCCGAAGACAGTTACAAAAAGGAGCCGCTTTGGCTCTTATTTTCTTGGGCACTTCGGCCCTTGCCGAGCCCAAACATGGCATAGCTATGTATGGCGAACCCGCCTTGCCACCGGATTTTGTGTCCTTGCCCTATGCCAACCCGGACGCACCCAAAGGTGGGCGATTCGTCACCGGGAACAATGGTGGCTTTGATTCGCTTAACCCATATATCCGCCAAGGATCAGTGCCTTGGCAGCTTAGATTCTTTGCATCAGAATCACTTATGGGCCGCAGCCGGGGCGAACCTTTTGGTCT
Organism: Cognatishimia sp. 1_MG-2023; assembly: GCF_030548175.1. GTDB lineage: Bacteria > Pseudomonadota > Alphaproteobacteria > Rhodobacterales > Rhodobacteraceae > Cognatishimia. Next base: position 115,738 of record NZ_JAUORX010000001.1, read on the forward strand.
TTATGGGCTTTTGGCCGAGACAATTGAGACAGGACCGAATCGCGAATGGGTTGAATTTACCCTGCGCCCAGAGGCAAAGTTTTGGGATGGCACCCCTGTGACTGTCGAGGATGTGATCTGGTCCTACGAAACGTTGGGCACGGTTGGGCACCCGCGCTATCTGGGGTTCTGGAAAAAAGTCGATAAGATTGAACAGACCGGTGACCGTTCAGTGCGCCTGACCTTTAATGTTGAAGACCGCGAGTTGGCACTGATCGCTGGCCTGCGTCCGATCCTGAAAAAGGCACAGTGGGAGGGCAAGGACATCAACGACAGCACGTTGCAAGATGTGCCGATGACCACCTCGCCCTATATGGTCACTGACTTTGAGGCCAACCGCTATGTCACCCTAACGCGGAACCCAGATTATTGGGGCAAAGACGTGCCTTTCCGTCGCGGCACCCATAACTTTGACGAAATTCGCATTGATTTTTACGGCGATGGTTCGGTTCTGTTTGAGGCGTTTAAAGCCGGTGAATTCAGCTATTTCCGCGAATTTAATGCGGAAAGCTGGGCGAGCAATTATAACTTTGACCGCGTAGAAAACGGCGACATCATCAAGGCTGAAATTCCGCATCAAAAGCCATCTGGCATTACGGGTTTGGTGTTGAATACACGTAATGCGCCGCTGGATGACATCCGCGTGCGCGATGCACTGACCCATGCGTTTAACTTTGAGTTCATCAACGACACGCTGACCGGTGGGCGCCAGCCACGTATCACCTCGTTTTTCAGCAATTCTATCTTGTCGATGGATCATGGCCCCGCCGAAGGGCGCGTTGCTGACTTCTTAGCACCTTATGCGGATGTCCTGCCTGAAGGCGCGATTGAGGGCTACACCCTGCCCGTTTCTGACGGCACTGCGCGCAATCGCAGCAACATCCGAAAGGCCACTGCCCTGATGGCAGAGGCCGGTTATACGGTGCAAGACGGCGTAATGACCTCGGCAGATGGCAAACCGTTTGAGTTGAACGTTCTGCTACGCCAAGGCGACACAGAAACCGCTACGGTTGTTGATATTTACCAAGGTGCGCTGGATCGGTTGGGGATCAAACTGAACATTGATGTGGTGGATGGAGCACAGCATACCGAACGCACAAACAGCTTTGATTTTGATATGGCCTACTATCGTCGCGCGGTTTCGTTAAGCCCTGGCAATGAACAGAACCTTTATTGGGGCTCTGCGGCTGCGGATCAACCGGGGTCACGTAACCAGATGGGTGCAAAATCTCCGGCGATTGACGGGCTGATCAACGAAATGCTGAACGCCAAGGACCAAGAGGACTTTGTCGCAGCGACCAAGGCGCTGGATCGTACGCTGACGGCTGGTCGTTATGTGATCCCGTTCTGGAATTTCGCGGTAGGCCGGATTGCTCATGTGAAGGAAATCAAGTATCCGGAAACCCTTCCAATCTATGGCGATGGCGTCGATTGGATGCCGCACAGTTGGTGGTATGAGGATAAATAAATGAAGGCGACAGCTCTCATTCTAACCCTATGCGCAGCCCTCGCGGGCTGTGCAACGGTCGAAGGCATAGGCGATGATATTTCAGGCGGCGCGCGGCGCGTGTCTGGGTGGTTCTAAGCTTCATCTTTCCAGAAATACTCCGGGGAGGAGGCTGAACTTGCTTCAGCCGGAGGGGCAGCGCCCCTCTTCTTCCCGGTTATTTGCGTTTCTCTAGGCGCAGCCAAATCCCATCTTTACTACGTACAGTCAGATGCGCGACGGGCACCGGATCTTTGCCTTTCACCGCCGTGATTTTGTAATCGCGTAGGATCATCGACAAGATCAACACCCCTTCGACCATCGCAAACCCTGCCCCGGTGCAAACGCGCGACCCTGCTGAGAATGGCATATAGGCATCCCGCGCGCAGGTTTTGCCGTTTTCGGTGTCCCAGCGGGTTGGGTCAAACCCATCTGGATTGTCCCAAAGACGCTCGTGCCGATGGAGATGCCAAGGCGACAGCACCATTTGCGAGCCGGATTTGATGTCGCGCTCGCGAAAGGTTTCGGGGGCACTGTTTTGGCGTACCATCATGGGCACTGGTGGATAGAGACGCAGGGATTCCCGAAAGACATCGCGGCTGAGTTTTAGCGATCTGATTACGGAAAAATCGCAAGTTGTCAGTGCCTTGGCTTCTTCTGCGACTTTCTCTTGCCAGTCTGGAAATAGCGCCATCAGATACAGCGTCCAGGCCAAGGCAGAGGCGCTTGTTTCATGGCCTGCGAGGAAGAAGATCGCGACTTGATCGACCATTTCATCTGCTGAAAACGTCTCGCCTGTTTCGGGATCGACCGTTGTCATGATCTTAGTAGCCAGATCATCCGGTGCGGTGCCTGCTTTGATTTCTGCCATGCGGTCATCGGTCAATTGCTTGATCAATGCGCGGATGGTTTTGGCTGTTTCTTTGGTGCGACGGCTGAAAAAACGCGGCATCCATTTGGGCAGCGGGACAAAGGCTGCGATGTTTAGGATAGGTTGGCTGCGTTGATAGTCGCGGAATTGGGTGAAGACCTGACTGGCGATTTCATGTTCGATTGGGATCGAAAACAACGTGCGAAAGATCACGTCCGCTGCCGTATGGCTGGTTTCTTCCTCTATCTCGTAATCTTTGCCGGTGTGATTGGCCAGTCTTGCCACGCTGGCCTCTGCCGCGTCCCACATGGCGGGGAATGTATCGCGTAGGCGTCCGCCTTCGAATGCGGGATCAATGATGCGGCGTTGACGTTTCCATACGTCGCCGTTGGTTAGAAAGACGGAATTGCCTAGGAGCGGACGCAGCCCTTCGGAGACACGGCCGGATTTTGGGAAATCGTCGGGGCGATCTTTGAGCAGCGTTTTTACAAGGTCTGGCTGGTTGATCAGGTAGGACCGGAAAAACGGCGTTCGGAATTCTGCCATCCACGCGCGATACAGCCGTTGGGGTTGGGCCGATAACAAATCCTGTTTGAACAGCTTGGCATATTGCCGGAGCGAGACTTTGTTGGGCCGTGTGGGTGGCTTTGGCGGGATCATGCGGCCATCTCGGTGAATTTATTGACCGGATCTGTGATCATGGAATTGGATGGTTTGCGGCCTTGGAACCTATCGCCAAGAGTTTGGGGGCCTGCGGTGATTTGGAAATAGTCGTAGCTGCCGGGGTTATCGAAGGCGCAGAGGTATTGAAAATGTAGGCGGAAGAATTTCCAGCGGAGTTCTTTCCAGCGTTCGGCACTTAGCGTCTGGGTGAAGGCCGCAGAGATGACCAAAGGCCAACGTTTTCCGATACTTGGCGCGACACCGCTAACGGCGACTGGATCGCATAGCGCGAAGGCGCAGCCATCGCCGGGGGCCGTGACATCAACCCAAGAGAGTTCATCGCGTTGACTGAGAAAAGCCAGATCGCGACGAAGGCGCTTTGCCTCTGGCAGAAAGGACACCATCGGGACCACCTGCCCTAAGGACAGGAATGACAGTACGGGGCCGTCTGGTTTTACGTGATCTGCGCGGATGAGATCAGAGAGCACTGATACTGCGAGATGCGCGCCGGAGCTGTGGCCAACGACAAGCACCTCGTCGACATCTTCGGTCAGAGCGTCAGCGATGCGGGCGGTAAATTCGGCCATGCGCGCCTCTAGCTCGGGCGGGTTCGCGCCTTTGGTGGAGGCGGAATAGGCGTAGTCGTGCATGAGGTAATAGGCAAAGAACTTGTTGTCCTTTTTCTTGAACCAATTCAGTAGGCCGGGAACGATTACGAGGCCCGCAAAGCCTGTCCACCATGGGAGAAACATGGTGATCAGCTTGCCAAGGCCATAGGCCGCGAGCAGTGACAGGATCAGTTGAACCAGAAGGAAAACAACAGGATAGAGTGCGGCAATAACTGGACCTTTGCGCAGTTTCATCAACCGCCAGAGCGCGCCCGACCCAATGTAGCACCACGCTGTGCGCGCGAGTTGCATGTAGGTGGCTAACACGCCAACCTCCATACTGTCGCGTACGATGTCGGCCCAAACCAGGACTTCGACATCAGCCGTTGTGTCGGTGCCGTCTATTTGGCCTTGGACTCGCCAGCCATAAGTTCCCTTGGTCTGTTTGGGTTGCAGAGCAATGTCATATCCCGAAATCGCGGCTTGGGCTGCACCTTCTTTGCGGTACAGCTCGCGGTAGCGGCGCGGGTGGATCGGATCATATCCGGGAATGTAAAACACCCGGCGACGTGTAACGTTAGACATTGGCTTGGCCATACTCTCTGCTCTCTCCTGCGCGTTATAGATGCGGCAGTTTGAGAAGAGACTAACGCCTTATCCGAGCAGCGCCAAGGCTGGGAATGCTTCGAGCAGCCAATAGGAGAAGGCTGCGAAGCCGCCGGTCAGCATCAAGAGGCCGATTGTCCAGAGAAGCAAGCCCATGATGCGCTCGATTTGTTCCATGTGGCGCTTCATCCAGCCCATGACACCGGTGAGGCGTGGCAGGAAGGCCGCGACCAATAGGAACGGCACGCCAAGGCCAAAGGCATAGATGGCGAGCAGTAGTGTGCCGCGGGTGATGGATGCCTCTGAGGCGGCCATGGATAGGATCGCGCCAAGCTGTGGGCCGATGCAGGGCGTCCAGCCAAAGGCAAAGGCGAGACCAAGGATGTAAGCGCCAAAGGCACTGCCGCCACGGTCGCCCACGTCAATGCGTGCTTCGCGGTCAAGGAAACCAATGCGATAGACGCCGATGAAATGCGCACCAAAGATCATCACGAGGATACCGGCAAGGGTGTTAAACCATTGTTGGTATTCAAGAAATAACGTTCCGATGGCGGATGCGGTGAATCCTAACAGCAAGAAGACGGTAGACAGGCCCAGTACAAAAAAGATCGCGGGCATCATGGCTTTGTTTTTGGCTTTGCCTTCGGACAGGTCCGTGACGGAGACGCCGCTCATGTAAGCCAGATACGGTGGCACGATGGGCAGCACGCAGGGGCTGAGGAACGAGATGAACCCAGCGGCAAGCGCGATGAACATGGCGGGCAGCAGAGCTGCGTCTATGATTTCAAATCCGAACATATGACTCACATAAGTGATCTGGGCTGGCGCGTCACGCGACAGATGATCACAACCCTGTGGACAGAGTGAAACATCACGACTATTTGCGTATACATGACTGATACTATTCCAGAAATTGACGCGATTGGGCTGTTGTGCCCCCTGCCCGTTTTAAAGCTGCGCAAGCGAATGCAGCCTTTGGAGGCTGGTGATTGTATTCGATTGATTGCTGATGATCCGGCGTCCATCGTGGACGTGCCGCATTTCTGTAATGAGCAAGGACATGAGTTGGTGTCGAGCCACGAGGCTGATGGGGCGATTGTCTTTGTCGTGAAAAAGGGCTGAGTTCTTCACCACTGCTAAAAACAAAAACGCCGGGCGATTGCCCGGCGTTTTGTTTTATTTCATCGACCACCAGCCGCGGCGTTTCGGCTTGGGTGGTTCATCTGATTTCACCTCTGGTTCCGGTGCTTTTTCCAGAACTTGAACGTCACCCTCAGGTGCCGGTGTTTCGACGACCGGCTCTGGGGTTGGTTCGGCGGCAGGTGCTTCTTGTGTTGCGACCTCTGCTACCTCTTCAACCTTGGCAGGTTGTGCCTCTGGCTCGGCAGTTTCAGCGGCAGCTTCTACTGGTGCTTCTGGTTCAGGCGCCTGTGCAGGTTCAGCGGCGACAGCATCTTCGGATGGCGTTGCGGCCTCTTCTGGTGCTGCGGTTGTTTCTTCTGCTGGCTTCTTACGAGACCGTGAGCGACGACGACGCTTTGGTTTTTCTTCGGTTGCTTCAGCGGCTTCTGGAGCCTCTTCTGCTTTTTCCTCAGATTTTTCCGCAGGTGCATCCGCATTCTCAGCGTCTGAACCGTTGTCTTCGTCACCGTTTGTCTGTTCACCTTCTTCGCCAGTCCGGGGTTTCCGGCGACGACGACGGCGACGACGTTTCTTTGGGGCGCCTTCGTCATCAGCTGGTGCCGGCGTAGGCGCATCTTCGGAAATGACTTCTGCGTCTTCGATCTCTTCGTCGACTTGATCCATCAGCATGGTGTCAACAGAAACAACGGCAGCGGTTGGTTCGGGCACAACGCGTGACGCGGTCTTGAACTTTTCAAGAGTAAAGTCAGGCGAAATCAGATGCGGGTCACCTTCGATACGAACGGACAGGCCATAGCGTGCCTCGATCTGGGCAACGTGATCGCGTTTCTGGTTCATCAGGTAGTTGGCGATAGAGACCGGTGCTTTGATCAGAACTTCGCCAGAACGACGGCGTGTGCCCTCTTCTTCGATTTGGCGCAGGATGTTCAGAGCAAGGTTGTCATCAGAGCGGATCAAGCCAGTACCGTGGCAATGTGCGCAAGGCTGCGTTGTCGCCTCGATCATGCCAGGACGCAGACGCTGACGGGACATTTCCATCAGACCAAAGCCCGAGATGCGACCCACCTGGATGCGGGCGCGGTCGGTTTTTAGTTTGTCTTTCATCCGCTTTTCGACGGCAGCGTTGTTCTTACGCTCGTCCATGTCGATAAAGTCGATGACGATCAGGCCTGCCAAGTCGCGCAGACGGAGTTGACGCGCGACTTCTTCGGCGGCTTCTAGGTTGGTCTTTGTTGCGGTGTCTTCGATCGAGCCTTCTTTGGTGGCACGACCAGAGTTCACGTCGATGGCAACCAAGGCTTCGGTCACGCCGATTACGATGTAACCACCGGATTTCAACTGTACGGTTGGGTTGAACATGCCACCCAAGTAGCTTTCGACCTGATAGCGGGCGAAGAGCGGTAGTTGATCTTGGTAGTTTTTCACGTTCTTGGCGTGGGACGGCATGATCATTTTCATGAAGTCCTTGGCGATGCGGTAACCGCGGTCGCCTTCGACCAAAACTTCGTCAATCTCGCGGTTATAAAGGTCGCGGATCGAGCGTTTGATCAGATCGCCTTCTTCGTAGATGCCTGCAGGTGCTGACGATTTCAGCGTCAGCTCGCGGATCTGTTCCCAGAGACGCTGTAGATATTCGTAATCGCGCTTGATTTCGGTTTTGGTGCGCTTGGCGCCCGCTGTCCGAATGATCAGACCCGCGCCTTGTGGCACGTCGATCTCTGTCGCGATTTCTTTGAGTTTTTTGCGATCTGTGACGTTCACAATTTTACGGCTGATGCCACCACCGCGTGCGGTGTTTGGCATAAGAACACAGTAACGACCCGCAAGGCTTAGGTAAGTTGTCAGAGCCGCGCCTTTGTTGCCACGCTCTTCTTTCACGACCTGCACCAGAAGGATCTGGCGAACCTTGATCACTTCTTGGATTTTATAGCGACGCGGACGTGGTTTGCGTGGCGGACGGATGTCGTCGGTGTCATCTTCGTCAGCTACGGATTCAATGGAATCGTCTTTTTCGCTAGCTTTTTGGTTTTTACGGCGACGACGCGGTTTTTCGTCTTCTTCGTCAGGTTTCGCGGTTTCTTCGGATGGTGCTTCAACCTCTTCAGCAGGTTTCTCTGCTGTGTCTTCTTTGTCCGCTGCTTGAGCGTCGTCAGAAGCATCTGCCGATGCTTCTTCGGTGGCTTCCACTGGGGTTTCTTCTGTTGGCGCTTCGACTGCTTCTGGCTCAGCATCTGCTGCGCCATTGCTTTCTGTTTCTTCGCCGGTTTCTGGGTCTTGTGTGGCGACAGCGTCGTCTTTGTCAGACTCAGACTTTGCAGCCATTGTTTGACCTGGTTTGCCTGCGCCGTCATCAGATGGTGTCTCATCCTCAGCAGCAGTTTCGGCCACGTCTTCTGCAGGAGCGTCCTCTGCAACGGGTGCATCTTCTACTGCGGCTACTTCTGTTTCGGCAGGTGTTGCTTCTGGCGCATCTTCAACGGCTGGAGCAGCTTCTGCGGTTTCAACAGGTTTTGGGGCGTCTTCGTCAACCAGACCAACAGTATCCGCTTGATCAGATGATGTTTCATCCAGATCAATGGTTTCCATGCCGTCGATTTGGCCGACGGTTTCCGCAGGCTTTTCCGCCTCAACTGACGTCTCTGCTACATCTGCGGCTGCTGGTTTGCGGCTACGGGAACGGGACCGGCGGGTGCGGGTCGGTTTTGGTTTTTCGTCTTCTTCATCGCGAGACTTTTGAGCCTCTGCATATGCGCGCTCTTCTTCCATAAGCGCTTCGCGGTCAGCGACCGGGATTTGATAGTAATCCGGGTGAATTTCCGAGAACGCAAGGAAGCCGTGGCGATTTCCGCCATAGTCCACGAAAGCCGCCTGTAGGGACGGTTCTACGCGTGTAACTTTTGCTAGATAGATGTTGCCAGCAAGCTGACGTTTGTTTTCAGATTCAAAATCGAATTCCTCGACCTTGTTTCCGTCGACCACCACAACGCGGGTTTCTTCCGCGTGGGTGGCATCGATGAGCATTTTCTTAGCCATGTTTTCCGTTTGCACCCGCGCAAATAACTGACGCGCCGGGGTGTCACTCCGGGCGGTTCAAGTGTTTGAGGGGGGTGTCTTGTAAAGGCGAGGTTAGGCGCGCAGCCGAGGGGGCCGCTTGCGGCCTCTGCTCGGGTTCTCAATATTTGCGCGCGCTTCATCGCGGTTCTTCTCCGACGCCGTAGCGCCTGTTGAATGCCCGCCGCGCTGTCGCGGTCCGGGCGTTTGTCTAGCCCCTAAAGGCTCAATCGGTCTGAGGGAAAACCGGGCGCAGTTGCGTCCTTCTCGGCTTTCGATCAGCGAAACTCATGTGGAGCGATTATTCGCAATCCATCATCTCTACATAAGACCACCCCTGTGGAAAACACAATGGGGAATCTGCTTACAGTTGCTCCGAACTGGTTAATGCCGGGTCAAATAGCCCTAGTTTCACACCCGCCTGCCCCAAGTTTTGAACCACCACCTGCCCTAAGTCAGGCAAAGACTTATCCACAGGACGCAAGTCTGGAATTTGAAATGTTTTACAACCAGCACGCACCGCTGCTGTTGTGCCAAGATCGCTATCTTCGAACGCGACGCAAGACGTTGCCTCGACACCCAAGCATTTGGCGGCAATTAGATATGGTGCTGGATCGGGTTTGTTTGCTGGTACTTCATCGCCTGCGCAGATGGTTTCAAAGAACGATAATAGACCCGCGTGATCAAGGTGATGATGGGCTGGCGCAGCATTGGTTGAGGTCACAACCGCTATTGGTACACCCTTTGCCTGAATGGCAGTGAGTAGCTGCACAGCGTATGGCTTTACCGGAATACCATTCTCGACATTCTTTGCATGACGGTTGCGCCATTCGTGATCGAATGCATCCCTATCAATATCCGTTGGCAAAAACGCATCCAGTCTGGCAGTTGTCACTTTGCTAGAGGTTCCTACCAAATCTAAGAAAAACGACTTTGCAGATGGTTCCGGAATTCCGATCTCTGCCGTTATTTCAAGGAACGCATCCAGAAACATCCGCTCGGTGTCCAAAAGCAGCCCATCCATATCGAATAGAAAAGCCTTGGGCCGTTGAACATAGGTCATCAAAATGGTCCTAAAGAATGGGATAATTGATGTACGTATCCATCACAGAGATAAGAAAACGCCACAAGCCATTATTAGACGTGCGGCGTTCACTTGATTTCACAGTCTGAAAACTGGTGGCTTACAAATAGTCTGCGCGTTGCAGGCCGTATTTGGCCATTTTCTCGTTCAGTGTTCGACGTGGAAGGCAGAGTTCTTCCATTACGCTGGCAATGGAACCGCGATGACGGCGCATGGTGTTGTCGATCAACATACGCTCAAACGCCTCGACGTATTCCTTGAGCGGTTTACCTTCGGTCGTCATGACGGGCTGCATTTCTTCGTGGTCGTTCATCAGAAGCGACGCAATGGTGCCCCCACCCCGGCGGGATTGCAGAACGGCGCGTTCAGCTAGGTTGATCAACTGACGCACGTTGCCAGGCCACGGTGCTTGCAAAAGCTGTGCTGCTTCTTGGGCGCTGACTTGTGGTGTGTCGCAGCCATATTCGTCAGAGAATTGTTCTGCATGGCGTGTGAATAAGGACAAGATGTCTTCGCCGCGTTGGCGCAGCGGTGGCACGGTGATGCGCAGCGCCGCAAGGCGGTAGAAGAGATCAGAGCGCAAGGCGTCTTCGCAGGTGCGGTTCTGTTCTTGTAGGTTACAGATTGCTGCGATGCGGGTTTCTGCAGGTGTGCCTTGATCGTTGATAAAGCTAAGCAAGCGCGCCTGAAGCGTGTCGCTGAGTGCTTCGATATCTTCGAGGACAAGCGTACCGCCGCGGGCTTCCTCGACGGCGGGCAATTGCGTGTCTTCGGGTTGCATCGGGCCAAACAGGCGTTTGGTCAGCGCATCCTCTTCCAGCGCAGAACAGCTGATCAGAACGAACTTCTTGCCTGCGCGGCTGCCAACAGCGTGCAATGCGTGGGCCACAAGGGTTTTGCCGGTGCCAGTTTCGCCGTCGATCAGGACGTGACCATCGGCCTGACCCAGATCAAGAATATCTTCTTTCAGACGAGACATAACCGGGGATGAGCCAATGAGTTTTTTCATCAACTGGCTGCCATCTGACAGCTCTTTACGCAATACGCGGTTGTCCAATGTCAGGCGGCGCGCATTGGCGGCCTTTTTGGCCAGTTGGCTCATGCGATCTGGGTTGAACGGTTTTTCGAGGAAATCAAACGCCCCAACGCGCATCGCCTCGACCGCCATGGGGACATCGCCGTGACCTGTGATCATGATCACAGGCAAAGCGCTGTCGCTGCCCATCAGTTTTTTCAGGAATTGCATGCCGTCCATACCCGGCATTTTGATGTCGGAAATGACGATCCCTGGATAGTCAGGCCCCAAGACCTTGAGCGCCTCTTCGGCGCTGCCAAAGGTTTCAGTGTCATAGCCAGACAGGGCCAGCCATTGGCTGATGGACTGACGCATGTCTTTTTCGTCATCCACAATCGCGATTTTCATAGCCTGAGCCATCGTTTACTCCGCAGCTTCAATCTCACCACTCAAGATAGGTAACTGTACTTCAAATACAGCCCCCCCGTTCTGACCGTTTCGTGCGGTCAGCCTTCCCCCTAGGTCGTTTACGATCCCAGAGGAAATGGCAAGGCCCAGCCCAACACCGTCGCCGGGCTGTTTGGTGGTGTAGAAAGGTTCAAAGAGGTTATCAAAGTTATCAATACCGTCGCCATTGTCGCGCACTGTTAGGGTGGCGGTTTCACCGGCGGCAAGCAGGACTTCGATTTCGGGTTCGTCGACGCCTTTGGTGGCATCTAGGGCATTGCGTAGAAGGTTGATCATAACCTGTTCGATCCGCACGCGATCGCCCATCACACGGACAGAGTCATCGGGGATAATACGACTGATTTTCGTCTGGCTTTGACGCAGTTGCGGTTCCATCATGGACACAGCTGAGGCTAGCGCATCCCCCATTTCTACTGGGTGAAAGTCCTCTCCGCCTTTGCGGGCGTAGCTTTTTAGCTGCTTGGTGATGGCGCCCATGCGCTCGATCAAATCGTCGATGCGTTTGAAGGACGACAAAGCCTCTTCGAAGCGATTGCGCCGCACCAAAAGACGCGCGCCGGCCAGATAGGTTTTCATGGCGGCGAGCGGCTGATTTAGCTCGTGTGAAACGGCGGCTGACATCTCGCCAAGGGCGGCCAATTTAGAGCTTTGGGCAAGGGTTTGTTCGGCCACTTCTAGGCTCGCTTGCATGCGCTCACGTTCGGCAATTTCTCGCTGGAGGCGATGGTTCAATGCGCGAAGGCTCGCCGACTCTCGTTGAAACAACGCCATGCGCAACGCGTTCTTTCGGCTGAGGAAATAGAAGGCCAGCGCAAGCAGAATGGCGAATCCCATGATTTCGAGCGCAAGAACTGCATTCACGCGTTCGCGGACATTGGCATAGGTCGTAAAGCTAGCGATCTGCCATCCGCGAAACGGAATACGCGCCTCTTTGCGCATCACGGCCTCGCCCTGCAGGTAGGCATCCGCAGGTAATGCCGTCCAATCCGAGGTCGCTTGGATCGCGCGTTCAATGGCGCCTTGGGCCGGTTGGCGCACAAGCGCCTCGCCCTCTGTCAAACCACGCCAGCGTGGTTCTGTGGCAAGGATAATCGTGCCCTCGCTGTCGGTCACCAAGACGGCGTCAGAAATGCCTGCCCAAGCGCGTTCAAACTTTTGCAAATCGACTTCGACAGCGATCACACCTAAGGCAACGTTTTGGTCATCTAATCGGCGGGAATAGGTAAAGCTATAGCCCGCGCTTTCACGGGATTCGACGGTAAAGACCGTTGCATTTGAGCGCATCGCCTCAACAAAAGAAGCGGCTTGGCGGTGGTTTTCACCCAAACGATTGCGGTCCGTCGCCGCCACTGTTCGGCCACTTGTATCGAGCAGAACCAATGACGCGGCACCAATCTCTTCGACAAAAGAAATCAGGCGGGCTGTGGATTGGCTAAAGTCGCTGGTTTCAAGTGCCCGGATCAATTCCGGGTCACGTGCCAAAAGCTGGGGTACAATCGCGCTGCGGCGTAGTTCTGACTGAAGGTTACCGGAATAAAGCGCGAGGCGCAGCTCGGCCCGGTTACGCGTATTTTGCGTAAACCGATCCGTCAAAAGACTGTTGGTGATCCAAATGGTGGAACCCGCAATAATGCAAAGCGCCAATAGCATCAGGCGTACGCGCCAACTGATGGTGCGCAGTCGTAGTTGCTTGCGTTGTGTCACGTTTTCCCCGCTCATAGCGGTTAAGGTACGCCGCCTAAGCGGCGCACTCAAGTCAGGCTGTTACTACCTGCTCCATCAATGCGCTAAACATTGCCGTTCCATCGGTGCCACCGTGGCCCGCATCCGCAGCGCGCTCTGGATGTGGCATCATACCAAGCACCCGACGGTTGGCAGACAGAACACCCGCGATGTCCGCAACAGAGCCGTTTGGATTTTCGGCATAGGTAAAGGCAACGCGGTCATCCCCTTGCAAACGTGCAAGAGTTTCATCATCCGCAAAGTAGTTGCCGTCATGATGCGCGATTGGAATGTCGATTGTGTCGCCCTTGGCATAGGCCGAGGTAAACGCAGAATCAGACGTCGCAACCTGCAAACCAACTGTGCGGCAGATGTACTTTAGACCCGCATTGCGACGCAGCGCGCCTGGCAACAGGCCGGTTTCTGTCAGGATCTGAAATCCGTTACAGATGCCCATTGCGTACCCGCCTGCCTCGGCATGTTTCACAACAGCCTTACAGATTGGGGAATTCGCAGCAATTGCGCCACAACGCAGATAATCGCCATAAGAAAAGCCGCCCGGTACGCCAACAATGTCGACGCCTGCAGGCAATGTGCTGTCTTTGTGCCAAACCATGGTCACATCAGCTCCGGCCCGTTCAAATGCCACCGCTAGATCGCGGTCACAGTTTGAACCCGGAAATACGATGACTGCCGCTTTCATTAGGACAGCTCCACCCGGTAGCTTTCGATAACTGTGTTGGCCAAAAGCTTTTCACACATCTCGGTCACGGTTGCCTCGGTGGTGCCCTCGGCTAGATCGAGCTCAATCACTTTGCCCTGACGCACACCTTCGACGCCGTCAAAACCAAGCGAACCAAGCGCGTGGCGTACCGCTTCACCCTGTGGGTCCAGTACGCCGTTCTTCAGCATCACGTAGACACGTGCTTTCATGTCGATCTTCTCCAGCTCGTTTAAGTCAAAGCCACCTTTGGCTTCATCTTTCAAAAAATACTCAAAAAGCCCCGCGTGCTGCGGGGCCGTTCGTTTAGTTGATCAGGGTCGGTTTGGTAATCGGTGTCGGGGTCTTTGGCATAACACCAAGACGGCTTGCCACTTCGGAATACGCATCCGTCAGGCTGCCGAGGTCTTGGCGGAACACGTCTTTGTCCAGCTTCCGACCTGTTTCGATGTCCCACAAACGGCAGCTGTCTGGGCTGATTTCGTCAGCCACAACCAAACGCTGAAAGTCACCATCATAGACGCGGCCGATTTCGATTTTGAAATCAATCAGTTTGATGCCAACGCCATACATAACACCGGATAGGAAATCATTCACACGCAGCGCGATGCTGAGAATGTCTTCCATGTCTTGTTGGCTCGCCCAGCCAAAGGCTGCGATGTATTCTTCGGGCACCAGTGGATCGCCTAGGCTGTCGTCTTTGTAGCTGTACTCAACGATTGGGCGCGGCAATTGCGTGCCCTCTTCCATGCCCAAACGCTTTGCCATGCTACCCGCTGCAAAGTTGCGCACGATCACTTCGAGTGGAATGATCTCGCAAGAGCGCACAAGCTGTTCGCGCATGTTCAAGCGTTTTAGGAAGTGTGTCGGCACACCGACTTGACCAAGGCCAACCATGAAATATTCGCTGAGACGGTTGTTCAACACGCCTTTGCCGTCGATCACATCTTTTTTCTCGGCGTTAAAAGCGGTCGCGTCATCTTTGAAGTATTGGATGATTGTACCGTGCTCTGGACCTTCATAAAGGACCTTTGCTTTACCTTCGTAGAGTTTTTTACCACGCGCCATGGGAGCTCTTTCTATACAGGGGGAACCGACTCCCCGCTTCACTTAGCGCTCTCTTAATCCATGGGCGAGATTGTCGCAAGCCACGCTGCCCCCTTGCGACATAGCGTCTAGCTGGGCATATCATGTAGTGAGAGCAAGTTAGACAAAGGATCAACTTATGACGACGTTTGACGACCGCGAAAAAGCATTCGAGGCAAAATTCGCGCATGATGCAGAAATGGTGTTCAAAGCAGAAGCCCGCGCAAACAAGCTATTGGGCCTATGGGCTGCTGAGTTGATGGGCATTTCTGGTGCAGATGCGGATGCTTATGCAAAGACCGTTATTGCTTCTGACATGGAAGAAGCTGGCGACGAAGACGTAATTCGCAAAGTGACTGCCGATCTGGAAGGCAAAGTGGACTCTGACGAAATCCGCGCAAAGCGCCGTGAATGCGTGGTGGCGGCCAAAGAACAGCTTTCTAACGAAGCTTAACAATTTAGGCTGTTGCAAAACAACCACAGGGCGAGCAGGGCTGTTAAGTCATTCTGCTCGCTTTATCTTTTTTTTAACCACCCCTTGTTAAGGTTTTGGAAACCCACTGAGCCATAAGCTGGTTATGGTGGGATAAAAACGTTTATTGAGGGTGAGATCTTGGGGCAGACCATAAGACGCGCACGGGCAGTGCTTCGTCATGGGATTCCGATAGCTATCGGAATCGCATGCTGTTGGGCACTATATAATCAACTTCAGCACATTGACTTTGGACAACTCTGGCAAACCGTCATGCAAGTTGAGCCTTGGCAATGGGCTGTCTCCATTTTAGCCACCGCTCTTAGTTTCTGGGCCATCGCGCGTTATGACGTTATTGCGCATCGCCATTTTCAAACAGGTTTACCTGATCGCCGCGCGACGGCCACAGGGGCTACTGCCATTGCTGTTGGGCAGACTGTCGGCGCGGGTGCCGTTGTGGGCGCCTTTATCCGTTGGCGATTGCAGCCCTCTTTGGGGTTAGTGACATCTGCAAAAATCACTGCCTTTGTCACATTCGCCTTTTTGGCCGCCTGGGCGGTCATTACCGCTTTAGCGGTATTGATCTTGCCGACAGCCGGTGTGCATGCGTCTATTCCATGCTCTGTCTTAGCAATTGCAGCAATCATGCTGGGGTTGGCTTTTTTCAATCCTGTTTTCAAACGCTGGGGCCGCGAGATTGAGCTACCTACCCTGCCCGCCATGGGTGCGCTGGCTGGCTTTTGCTTGCTGGACACATTGGCTGCGGCGTTCGCGTTTTGGGTTTTGCTACCAGATGGCATTGATTTAACGTTGGCGCAGCTCTTTCCGGTCTATTTGATTGCATTGGGGGCCGCTATTCTATCCGGCACACCCGGTGGTGTTGGTCCGTTTGAGTTAACAATCCTCGCATTGTTGCCACAGATGCCTGAGGGCGATTTGATGGCGGCGATTTTGGCATTTCGGATGATGTATTACGCGTTGCCCGCAATTATCGGCGGTATTTCACTGTTGCGTCCAACGGCTGAACCAACTCAGGGACAATGGCTATCCCAGACCAATGGATGCCTTGATACAGCGCTAGAATATGGTACGGCACGTGCAGAATTGGGCGTAGTACGTCAAAATGGCGGCGCTATTCTACATTGCACCGGCGGTGTCTGCGGGGTTGTTCGTACGGGACAAACGCTCACCACGATCTTTGATCCGGTTCAAGGGCATTCCGCCGATTTGGCGATCCCATTGAAACGCATCGCCCGTGAGCAAAATCGCATCATCTGCAAATATAAGATCACAGCGCGCCATGCGTTGCGGGCCCGCGCGGCGGGATGGTCGGTGTTACATGTATCTGATGAGGCGCTGATTTGCCCTACAACTCATTCGTTAGAGGGCTCTAAATTCCGCCAATTGCGCCGGAAGCTGCGGCATGCAGAAAAAGCAGGAATTGATGTCCGCCGTGGCACAACGCAACTGCCGTTTGATGAAATGTCCCGCGTTTCTGAAGCTTGGGAAGCATCTCATGGCGCAGCGCGTGGTTTGTCTATGGGGCAGTTCGAAGAGTCCTATGTGACGCATCAGCGTGTGTTTTTGGCTTATTTGGATGACGTGCTTGTTGGTTTTGTCACCTTTCACACAACGCGACATGAATGGTGCTTGGATCTCATGCGCGTCACACCTGACGCGCCGGACGGAACCATGCATCAGCTTGTCCATATCGCTATTGAATCTGCGAAAGACGTCGATGTACCTTGCTTATCCTTAGCCGCGGCCCCTGCGGGTCCTGTTCGGCATGGAAAAGTTGAATCCTGGATGCGTAAAATCTTTTTCGCCAAAGCGGGTGGCGCAGGTTTGCGTCAATTCAAGGCGTGCTTTAATCCACGCTGGCAGCCGTTGTATATGGCAGCACCAAGCTGGACACAGTTGACCTTTGCCGCAATGGATTTGATCCGGTCGGTCAATCGTGCCGAGCCGCTGCGTACACCGCAATTTGCAACAGTGAAAGCTGTGGATCACAACCCACGCTCATAATCATTTTGCAGAATTTACATTTGTCCTTTGGGTGATGACATGGCAAGGGGGGACGTCTTGCTTGCATTTGCCCAAAGGATTCTAATATGACCAACGCCCTCTCCCGCCTGCTTGAAACGCGCGACTGGCTTTTGGCGGATGGCGCCACTGGCACAAACCTTTTCAACATGGGTTTGACATCTGGCGATGCACCAGAGCTTTGGAATGAAGAACATCCTGATCGTATTAAGAAATTGTATCAATTTGCCGTCGATAGCGGTAGTGATCTATTTTTAACGAACTCTTTTGGCGGCAATGCGTCCCGCTTGAACCTGCACAATGCAGGACATCGTGCGCGCGAGCTATCACGTATGTCCGCAGAACTTGGTCGTGAAGTTGCGGATAAAGCGGGTCGTCCTGTGATCGTTGCAGGGTCTGTTGGCCCGACGGGCGACATCATGGAGCCTGTCGGCACATTGAGCCACGCAGATGCAGTTGAAATGTTCCACGAGCAAGCAGAAGGCCTAAAAGAAGGCGGTGCTGACGTTCTGTGGCTAGAAACGATTTCCGCTCCTGAAGAGTTCCGCGCGGCGGCCGAAGGATTTGCGCTGGCTGGTATGGACTGGTGTGGCACTATGAGTTTTGACACAGCGGGCCGCACAATGATGGGTGTTACCTCTGCTGATCTGGTGAAGCTGGTTGAAGAGCTGCCAAACCCACCGATTGGTTTTGGCGCCAACTGCGGAACCGGTGCGTCTGATTTGCTACGCACCATTCTGGGTTTCTCTGCGCAAGGTACAGAACGCCCAGTGATTTCCAAAGGAAACGCAGGCATTCCAAAATACCACGAAGGTCACATCCACTATGATGGCACGCCAGAACTGATGGCTGATTACGCCGTTATGGCGCGTGACGCTGGTGCGACAATCATCGGTGGTTGCTGTGGTACAATGGCAGAGCATTTGGTTGCGATGCGCGAAGCGCTGGAAACACGTCCACGCGGTGAACGCCCATCCCCTGAAAAAATCACGGATGCCTTGGGTGCCTTTTCATCCGCCAACGATGGCACCGAAGAAGGTGCTGGATCAAACGTGCGCAAAACACGACGTCGCCGTATGGCAGAAGACTAAAACAGGCTAAGCTGATTGCCTTGCGCATAAGGGACTTCGAAGAGGTCCGTGCGCAGGGCTGGCAGCTGTTTTAACAGTTTGTGTCGCCGTATAGCCAAGGCGGCCCGATGCGCGATCAGTTCGGCATAGTGGCCTTCACCTCGCATCCGTTTGCCCCATTCTGCGTCGTATGGTTTTCCGCCGTGCATATCGCAAATATGCCCCATGACCCGCGACTTTCGATCGGGATAATGGGCGGATAGCCATTCTTGAAACAGCTCTGAAACCTCAAGTGGTAAGCGAAGCATGATCCATGTGGCGGCTTTGGCACCTGCGTTCGCACCTGCGCCAATGATGCGTTCAATTTCATGATCCGTAATGCACGGTACAACCGGTGCAATCATTAAGCGCACGGGAATGCCTGCTTTGCTGAGCCGCTCTATCAAGGCCAAGCGCCTTGCTGGAACAGGTGCGCGCGGCTCCATCAGGCGCGACGTTCGGGCATCCAGCGAGGTGATTGAGACACCGACCTGTACAAGACCGCGGGTTGCCATGTCTGATAAAATGTCGATGTCACGCTCGATCAGTGTTCCCTTTGTCACGATGGCGACGGGATGGTTGAAGGCCTGCAAAACCTTTAGACACCCGCGCATCACTTTGTGGGTCTTTTCAATGGGCTGATAAGGGTCGGTATTCGTGCCAATGGCGATTGGCGCAACCGCGTATCCCCGCTTTCGCAGTTCTTTCTCCAATAACTCGGGCGCATTGGGACGCGCGATGAGTTTGGTTTCAAAATCCAACCCTGGCGAATATCCCAGATAGGCGTGAGTTGGGCGCGCAAAACAGTAAATGCACCCATGTTCGCAGCCACGATATGGATTGATGGACCGATCAAAAGGCAGATCAGGCGACGTATTGCGTGTGATGATGGACTTGGCAGTCTCAAGGCTGACCTGCGTTCGAAACATCGAACGCTCTTCTTCAATAGCCCAATCATCGCTGATTTCGACTCGTGTGGTCGATTCAAATCGGCCCGTATGATTGGTCACGGCGCCACGCGCGCGGCGGCGTTCTTGGTCTATTTTGATCGTGTCTGGTGCATCCATACCGAATAATAAGAACAAATAGTGAACAATTGCAATCTACCACATGATCTCAATGAATCTTTTTCAAAAGAATTATGCTTTTTTTCGCTCTATAAGTCGGAACCGATTGCGGGCTGGTCGCAAATTTGACAGTTCAGCAGCAAGAAAACACAGAATACTGACAACGGTATTATCCTATTAGCCTATCCGTAAGGAAACACACATGTCGGACGAACAAGAAATCATCCTGTCTGAACTTAATGATGAAGAACTTGTCGAACAGATGTTCGACGATCTTTACGACGGCATGAAAGAGGAAATCGAAGAGGGTGTTAACATCCTTCTCGAGCGTGGCTGGGAACCCTATCGCATTCTGACCGAAGCGCTGGTTGGTGGCATGACCATTGTTGGCGCGGACTTCCGGGACGGCATTCTGTTTGTTCCAGAGGTTCTACTTGCGGCTGGCGCAATGAAGGGCGGCATGGCCATTCTGAAACCATTGCTTGCAGAAACTGGTGCGCCACGTGTTGGCAAAATGGTTATTGGCACAGTCAAAGGCGACATCCACGATATTGGTCAGAACCTTGTGACCATGATGATGGAAGGCGCAGGCTTTGAAGTCATGAACATTGGGATCAATAACCCAGTTGAAAACTACATTGATGCTGCAAAAGAATTTGATGCGGATATTGTTGGTATGTCTGCACTGCTAACGACAACGATGCCGTATATGAAAATCGTGATCGACTCTATGGTCGAGAAAGGCATCCGCGATGACTATGTCATCATGGTCGGTGGTGCGCCGTTGAACGAAGAGTTCGGCAAAGCCATTGGTGCAGATGCCTATTGCCGTGATGCAGCGGTTGCTGTTGAGATGGCCAAAGATTTCATGGGTCGCAAACATAACTCCCTATCAGCTTAAGCGTCGCTTAGCTTACAGGTGTTTCGCAAAGGCCCGTTTGTTACGGGCCTTTTTGCCGTTAAGGAACCAAGTATGACCCAGATCTCTGATACTGACCTTACCCAAGGCGGGCTTGCACCAGAGGCGAATGCTGGTCGTATCTTGTTGATTGCCTGCGGTGCTTTGGCCCGCGAAATTCTGGCCCTAAAAGAGCAGAATGGTTGGGACCATATGGTTTTGACCTGTTTGCCCGCGATCTACCACATTCAGCCGCAAAAAATTCCGGATGCGGTAAAGACTGTTGTCAAAGAGCGGCGTGATCAGTTTGACCAAATCTTCGTGGTTTATGCGGATTGCGGCACAGGTGGTTTGCTACAGAACACATGCGCAGAGCTTGGCGTAGAGATGGTTGCCGGTCCGCATTGCTATAGCTTCTATGAAGGCAATGATCGCTTTGCAGAACTGGCAGAGCATGAATTCACATCGTTTTATCTGACGGATTTTCTGGTTCGGCAATTTGATGCGTTTGTTTGGAAACCAATGGGTTTGGACCGCCACCCCGAATTGCGAGATATGTATTTTGGGAATTACGAAAAGCTAATTTACCAAGCGCAGACAAATGACCCTGCACTGGTGGAAAAAGCGCGCGACTGCGCTGACCGTCTTGGGCTGGCTTTTGAGCATCGTTTCACGGGATACGGCGATCTAGAAGACGCGCTAAAAGCCGTTGCGGCCGATTAAGTCAGTGACGTTACCCAGAGGACATTCGCATCCTCTTCGCTGACCGAAATCAAATTATGCCCCATGCTACCATCGTAATAGGCACTGTCGCCACGACGCATTTCAACGGGTTCGTAGAATTCTGTATAAAGCTTAACCACACCAGTCAGGACATAGAGGAACTCCTCGCCGTCATGTCGGACCCAGCCGTCAAATTCATCCATATTCCGTGCCCGCACGCGCGCGCGATACGGTAACATGTCTTTCTTTGTCAGGTTTTCCGCAAGCAATTCATGCTCATAGGTGGTCGTCGGACGGCGCGCGCCCTGCCCCTCTTTGGTGATCGACATACGGCCGTTCACTTGGTCACGCAAAGGCTGCGTAAACAATTGAGGCACGGAAATTTCCAGACCTTCAGCCAATTTTTTCAAGGCATCATAGGTTGGCGACATCTGACCATTTTCAATCTTGGACAGTGTTGACCGTGCAAGCCCAGCTTGGTTCGCCGCTTGCTCTAGTGTCCAATTCCGCGCCTTGCGTAAGTCACGTACACGTTGACCCAGATCAAGCGGCTCGCCCATTTCTTGGGCACCATTTTCGCGGGCGACTTGGATCAATGTTTTTGGTTCTTGGTCAGTCATGAGCTAGTCTTAAGTGGCTGATATGCAAACTGCAAGTCAGCCACGCAATGGGTTGCCCTAAATTACTCAATTCAACAAGAATTGACGCCTTAAGAGCTTGAAGACTTTGCCAATGCGGTGTTGGCTCGCTACAAGCGGCACTAACTAGTCTAGCGAGTGACATCATTGTCGGCTTATGCCAACGACAAACGCCTTGCATGAAACGACGCGCAATCTATGAGGCCCACCATGAGCATTGAACCCCTAAAGCTTGACATTATGTCTGATCCAATTTGCCCTTGGTGCTATATTGGAAAGACATTTCTTGATCGCGCCTTGGCTGAAGAAGATGAACATCCCTTTATTATTGAATGGCATCCCTTTCAATTGAACCCAGATATGCCTGCGGGCGGCATGGATCGTGCCGATTATCTAGAGCGTAAGTTTGGTGGCAAGGATGGTGCAGTGCGCGTGTACGGCCAAATCGTAAAACACGCTGAAGACGCCGGTATCCCGCTTAACGTCGAAGCGATCAAGCGGACACCAAACACAATTGACGCGCATCGTTTGATCCATTGGTCAAAGCTGGAAGGAAAGCAAAACCATCTGGTTGATATGCTGTTTCAGGCTTATTTCATCGATGGTCGTGACATTGGTGACCATGAGGTATTGGCGGATATAGCCGATAGCGTTGGTATGGATGCTGCAGTTGTCACACGGCTGTTGAAAACGGATTCTGACGTTGCAGACATTCAAGAACGCGACCGGCTAACGCGTGAAATGGGTGTGAATTCTGTTCCAACATTTATTGTCGGTGGACAACACGCTGTTCCGGGTGCGCAGCCACCTGAATTGTGGCGCAAAGTTATTGCGGAATTTCGTGAAAGCCAAAATGCATAATCGCAAGATGCTTTCATCTTGCGCTTAATGGTTACTAATGTAACCTACGGCGACATTTTGAGCGGCTTTTCGATTTAGGCCGCTCTCCTCTCATTAGGATATGACGATGAACAGCCCGCGGCGTATCGCCGAACCGGAATTTATTGCGCTTGTCGCAATGTTATTCGCAACAATCGCATTTTCGATCGATGCAATGCTCCCCGCACTCACAGAAATTGGTGAGCAACTTAGCCCAAACGCCCCAGAAAACGCGACACTTATCGTCGGTATTTTTGTTTTGGGCATGGGCGTGGGCACATTTTTTACGGGTCCGCTATCAGATGCATTTGGGCGCAAGCCCGTCATCCTTGGCGGCTTTGCCTTGTACTTGGCTGGCGCGCTTTGGGCAGGACTATCTAATGATCTAAATTGGATCCTTGCTGGTCGGTTCATTCAGGGTCTTGCAGCTGCTGGTCCGCGAATTGCCGGAGTTGCAATGGTGCGCGATCTTTATTCCGGTGAACGGATGGCTTCGATTATGTCATTTGCCATGACCGTCTTTGCGCTCGTCCCTGCGGTGGCGCCGGTTATTGGTCAGGCCATTATGATTGCCGCAGGTTGGCGGGCCATTTTCTTTGCCTTTGCCATCTTTGGCGTGATGGTCGGACTGTGGGTCGCCTTTCGCCAACCCGAAACGCTGAAACCCGAAGATCGCCGCCCTCTTTCCATCAGTAAAGTTTGGCGCGCAGTTATCGAAAGTTTCTCTAATCGGGTCTTCAGCTATTCTGTCGCGACACAGACAATGGCCTATACAGCCCTGTTCGCGATGATTTCGTTGATTCAGCCCATTTATGCACAAAGCTTTGGTATCGAAGAGAAGTTTCCACTTTTCTTTGCCGCTGCTGCGCTGCTGTCCATTCCGGCGAGTATCATTAACGGCCGTATGGTTTTACGACTGGGAATGAGAAAGCTGATCAAGTCAGCTCTGATTGGGCAGATCCTTGTTTCAACAATCGCAATCAGCCTTTGGTACACAGGCAATATGACGGTGTGGGTCTTCTTTGTTTGGGCCACTAGTCTGTTGTTCTCGATTGGCTTCATATTTGGCAACTTGAACGCCCTTGCGCTAGAGCCATTGGGGCATATCGCAGGCATGGCCTCGTCAATCAGCAGCTCACTGGCAACGGTGGTCTCTGCGCTATTGGCGATCCCTATCAGCCTAAGCTTTGATGGGACGCCCCAAGCGTTGTTGATCGGCGCATTGATCTGCTGGGTTATTTCACTGATCCTGATGCTGCGCTTAGGACCGCGCCCCGCGGTCTAAACGCGGGCCTTATGGGCAAGATCACGGGCAATTGCAAAGGCACCCTTGATCTTGTCCGCGTCAGATTTCCAATCACGTTGCACAACGATCTTATTGTCTTTGATTTTCGCCTTACCCTTTTGTTCTGTCATGAATTCGACCAGACCTTGGGGTGAGCGGAACTTATCATTGTGGAACATAATGGTCGCGCCTCTTGGGCCACCATCCAGCTTTGCGATACCTGCCTTTTTACACATCGCTTTAATGCGTACGACCAACAGCAACGTGTTCACTTCGCGTGGCAATTTACCAAAGCGATCAATCAGCTCCGCTGCGAACCCTTCTAGCTCTACTTTGGTCGTCAAACCGCTTAGGCGACGATACAGGCCAAGGCGCACATCAAGATCAGGCACATAGGTTTCTGGAATCAGAACCGGCACACCTAGGTTAATCTGAGGTGCCCATTGATCATCAGTTTCTGTAAGACCTTCAAGCTCGCCCGATTTAATTTTAGCAATCGCGTCTTGGAGCATGGATTGATACAGCTCATAGCCCACATCCCGCATTTGACCTGATTGCTCTTCGCCCAACAGGTTACCCGCGCCACGAATATCAAGGTCCTGCGACGCCAACGTAAAGCCCGCCCCCAATGTATCGAGCGATCCGAGCACACGTAGCCGCTTTTCTGCTGTCGCGGTCAGCTTCATACGTGGTTTGGTCGTTAGATAGGCATACGCACGGGTTTTGGAGCGCCCGACGCGACCACGAATTTGATAAAGCTGTGACAGGCCGAACATATCGGCGCGATGAACAACCATGGTGTTGGCTGTTGGAATATCCAAACCGCTTTCAACAATAGTCGTTGCCAAAAGCACATCATATTTGCCGTCGTAAAAGGCGTTCATCCGATCATCGAGTTCGCCAGCTGCCATTTGGCCATGCGCAACGACATAGGTCAGTTCGGGCAGCTGTTCTTTCAGGAACTCTTCGATTTCAGGCAAATCAGAAATACGAGGAACGACGTAGAAGCTTTGTCCACCACGATAGCGTTCACGCAGCAGCGCTTCGCGAATGGTGACCGCATCGAATTCACTGACATAAGTGCGGATCGCAAGGCGATCGACCGGAGGCGTGCCGATAATAGACAGGTCACGAACACCAGACAGGCTAAGCTGTAGCGTTCTTGGAATTGGTGTCGCAGTTAACGTCAGTACGTGCACGTCAGAGCGCAACTGCTTTAGGCGCTCTTTGTGGGACACGCCGAAGTGTTGTTCTTCGTCAACGATCAAAAGGCCGAGGTTCTTGATACGCACATTTTTGGACAAAAGCGCATGCGTACCAATCACGACATCGACGGTACCACGCGATAAACCATCGCGTGTTTGCTCTGCTTCTTTTGCACTAACAAAACGCGATAATGATCTGACTTCTAATGGAAAACCACGGAAGCGCTCTGCAAAGCTCTTGTAATGCTGACGCGCCAAAAGCGTGGTTGGTGCGATAACAGCGACCTGCATTCCGGTCATGGCGGCAACAAAAGCCGCGCGCATTGCGACCTCAGTTTTGCCAAATCCAACATCGCCACAGACCAAGCGATCCATCGGTTGACCAGCGGTCAGGTCTCCAAGCACATCCTCAATTGCACGCAACTGGTCATCGGTTTCTTGATATGGGAACCGAGCAGAAAAGGCCTCCCACGCATGGTGCGGTGCTTCAAGGACCGGGGCTTTGCGCAGGGTTCGTTCTGCTGCAACGCGAATAAGCTTTTCCGCAACTTCGCGAATACGCTCTTTTAGACGCGCCTTCTTGGCCTGCCATGCACCGCCACCCAGTTTATCAAGGAACCCCTCGTCATGGCCATATTTGGAGAGAAGTTCGATATTCTCAACTGGCAGGTAAAGCTTTGAACTTTCAGCATATTCTAGGCTGATGCATTCATGTGCGGCACCTGCTGCCGTGATCACCTCTAGGCCCTGATAACGGCCGATACCGTGGTCAACGTGTACAATCAAATCGCCGGGAGACAGCGATTGTGTTTCTGTCAGAAAGTTCTCGGCTTTCCGGCGTTTGCGCGGCGCTCGGATCAAACGATCGCCGAGTACGTCTTGCTCGGAAATGACTGTTAGGCCGGGTGCTTCAAAGCCATTTTCCAATGCCCACACGACCAAATGCAAACCGGATTTTCCAATCGCGCCGGCGTCATTGATCAGGATTGTTTCGACCAATCCTTCGTCTTCGATCAACCCAGAAAGACGCTCGCGCGCGCCTTCGGAATAGGACGCAATAACAACCGGACCATCCCGCATCTTTGCTTTAACATGATCTGCTAAAGCACCGAAAAGGCTGATACTTTCCTGCTGGCGCTCCGGTGCAAAATTACGCCCGATGCGGCCCATACTATCAATCGAACCCGGACCAGACGCCTGTGGTAGCGGTTTGAAATTCAACACACGGCGTTCGCCAACGACCGTATCCCATGCCTCGTCATTCAGATACAGCAAACCCGGCGGGACGGGTTTATACACGGAATCCAAACGCTTTTTCTGGGCGAGTGCGTGTTTGCGCGTTTCATACTGATCTTCGATCGATTCCCAGCGTGCAAGGCGGATCGGATCGGTTTGATCGTCTAGACAAATCGTAGCATCTGGCAGGTAGTCAAACAGGGTTTCCAACGTCTCATGGAAAAACGGCATCCAATGTTCGACACCTTGGTGCTTACGACCAGCAGAGACCGCTTCGTACAGCGGATCGTCCGTGCCCGCCGCACCAAATTCGATCCGATAACTTTGGCGGAAACGCGTAATCGCGGCCTCATCCAAAATAACTTCGGACACGGGTGCAAGTTCGATATATTCAAGTTTTTCAGTGGTACGCTGACTGACAGGATCAAACCGGCGCGCCCCGTCTAGGACATCGCCAAAAAAATCCAACCGTACTGGCCCACCATCACCCGGCGGGAAAATATCAATGATCCCCCCGCGGATCGCGTAATCCCCCGGCTCCATCACAGTTGGCGCTTGGGTAAATCCCATACGAACCAAGAACTTACGAAGTGCTTCTTCGTCAACGCGGTAATTCACCTGCGCGCGAAAAGCGGCATCCTGTAACGTGTTGCGCGCGGGAACGCGTTGCGTGGCGGCGTTTAATGTTGTCAGCAGAATATACTGTTTTGGCAAGCTGCCATGCACAATGCCTGCCAAGGTCGCCATGCGCGCGGCAGATATATCCGCATTGGGCGACACACGGTCATAAGGCAAACAATCCCAACCGGGGAATGTGATAACCGGCATATCGGGGCGAAAGAACGCGAGCGCCGCTTTGATCGCAGCAAGGCGCTTGTCATCACGCGCCACGTGAATAACGGGCTTGCCCGTCTTTGCAGCCTCTTCAAGGATCAGCTTGGCGTCATAGCCTTCTGGCGCACCGCCGATGGTCACATGCGAGAGCTGCATTTAGTCGTCCTGTCAATTCAATGGCGAGAAAGAGAAGTTTTGATACATACCCCAAAGGGAGCTTACAAAAATTGCAATGATACCAATCAGTTGAACATACACCCGATGGCGCGCGAAACGGCGATACAGCTCATCTCCATGCACATCATCAGCCTGAATGCCACGTGCGGCAGCAAGCGTCAGCAAGCCAACAAAACTCATCGGAAAGAAGATCAGGAACACAGCCTGCGCAAATTCAACGCGGTAGTAAAACCCAAGCACGGATAAGATCGCCAAAACGAAACAGCCAAATGAGGTCATCCACAGCCCAGAGGTATTGCTGATAAACATCAACCGGCTGACGTTGATCCGTACGAGATCTTCGAAATCCGCCTCGTGCTGCCCTCCTTGGCGGCGCGCGCGCAGCACCAAGTCATAGGGAACACCCAAAATCCAATGGGTCGCAGAAGACCAGATCACAGCAAGCATGATCCAGAACCAAAGGTTTGAAAAGCTGCGCAGATCGATAAGTTCGATTATAGTTGTATACCAGTCCACGACTGCATCCTTGTTCGTAATGTCCCCACATAACGCGGCAACGCGGCAATTCCTACCCTTGTGGCGCGACAATATCCATGGCACCTCGGTAACAACGAATTATGAGGTCACGATGAAACCTACAGTTGCTCCATTTCCCGTCGCTCGTCTGCGTCGTACGCGGCAATCTGCTGCTGTTCGCGGTCTTGTTCAAGAAAATAGGCTAGATGTCTCTGACCTGATTTGGCCGGTATTTGTGCGCGACGGTGAGAACGTTGTAGAGCCGATTGCGTCTATGCCTGGTGTGTTTCGATATTCCGTAGATCGCGTCGTCAAAGCCGCGATTGAGGCGCATGACCTAGGCATCCCAGTGATCTGTCTGTTTCCTTATACGGATCCGGCGCTAAAGACCGAAGACTGCGCCGAAGCATGGAACCCCGACAACCTGACGAACCGCGCCACGCGCGCGATCAAAGCGGCCGTTCCCGACATTGCTGTCATGACCGATGTCGCGTTGGACCCCTACAACATCAACGGCCACGACGGTTTTGTCGAAGATGGCGAGATCGTAAATGACCGCACTGTTGAGGCCTTGGTGAAACAAGCGCTAAGCCAAGCGGAAGCTGGTGCCGATATTATTGGCCCATCAGACATGATGGATGGACGTATTGGCGCAATCCGCAATGCTTTAGAAGCTGCGGGGCACCAGAACGTAATGCTGATGTCTTATTCTGCGAAATACGCGAGCGCCTTTTATGGTCCGTTCCGCGATGCTGTTGGCGCCTCTGGCGCGCTTAAAGGTGATAAAACGACTTATCAGATGAACCCCGGTAATTCTGACGAAGCGTTGCTGTTGGTGGAACGCGACCTGCAAGAAGGCGCGGATATGGTGATGATCAAACCGGGCATGCCGTATTTGGATATTTGTCGACGGGTGAAAGACACCTTTGGCGTTCCAACTTTTGCATATCAAGTGTCAGGTGAGTACGCGATGATACAAGCGGCGGCACAAAACGGATGGATTGATGGTGACAAAGCCATGTTTGAAAGCCTTTTGGCATTCAAACGTGCAGGTTGCGACGGGATCCTCACGTATTTTGCACCAGCTGTCGCTAAGGTATTATCTGGGCGCTAACTTGCCGATACAACGGTCAAGGATGACATAACGCGGACAATGGTTTATAAACCTCTCAAGACCGACAAAGTCGGCAGAGCAGAACCTTTTTTGATGAACAGGCACCTAATATGAAAAACCTCACGAGACGATCTTTCGCCTTGTCAGCCCTTGCTGGTGCGTCAGTCACTGCAGCATGCGGGAATGGCATTGGCGGTCAAGGCGCAGAAACCATCGACGCACGCGTCGATACCACGCTGAACCACATGTATAACACTTTTCCCAACACCGTAGGCTTGGCTGAAAAAGCAACCGGCTTGTTAGTGATGCCACTTGTTACCGAAGCGGGCCTTGGGTTCGGCGGTGCTTATGGGCGTGGTGCGTTGTTGGTGGATGGGATCACTGTTGATTACTATTCAACAACAAAGGCAAACTTTGGCTTGCAGATCGGTGCACAACAATACGCACATGTTCTGTTCTTTATGACACAAGACGCCTTGTTGAATTTCCGCCGTTCAAGCGGTTGGGCTGCTGGCGCGGATCTGGAATATGTAATTTCAGATCAAGGCGACTCTTTGGCGACAGAGACAACAACTTTGACCGCCCCAGTATTGGCGGTTGTATTTGGCCGCGCCGGTCTGCGTATTGGCGCGACGCTGGAAGGCACCAAATACACGCGCATCATTCCATAATGGATATAACGAGATTACACAAAAACGCCGCCCATTGGGCGGCGTTTTCGTTTAGTGCATCACTTAATCTAACGCGCGCAACCGTTTGATAAGGCTAGATGTATCCCAGCGGCTTCCGCCAATCTTTTGGACATCTTTGTAGAACTGGTCAACCAAAGCTGTCACTGGCAAGCTCGCGCCAGTTTCCTCCGCCGTTGCGAGGCAAATACCGAGATCTTTGCGCATCCAGTCAACCGCGAAGCCGTGATCAAAGTGATCATCTAACATCGTCTCGTGACGGTTCTGCATCTGCCAGCTACCAGCAGCACCTTGGCTAATGACCTCAACCACCGCGCGGCCATCAAGGCCCGCCTTTTCCGCAAAGTGCAAAGCTTCGGACAGACCTTGGACCAAACCGGCAATCGCGATTTGGTTGCACATTTTGGTCATCTGACCTGCACCAGTTTCACCGATACGACGACAAATACGTGCATAGGCCTGAATGATTGGCTCTGCCGCATCATAATCAGCCTGATCGCCACCGCACATCACAGAGAGAATGCCATTCTCAGCCCCGGCCTGACCGCCCGAAATGGGCGCATCGACAAAAGCCAGACCCTTGTCTTTGGCACTAGCATAAAGTTCCGCCGTCACTTTTGCAGATACCGTCGTGTGATCAACAAAGATCGCACCGGGCTTCATTCCGTGGAACGCACCCTCGTCGCCAACGCAAACGTGACGCAGATCATCGTCATTGCCGACACAGGCCATCACAAAGTCAGCACCAGAAACAGCAGCCTTTGGCGTAAGCGCCATTTCGCCGCCGTGTTCTGCAACCCAAGCCTCTGCTTTTGCTGCGGTTCTGTTGAAAACAGTAACGTCATGTCCAGCTGCTTTTAGGTGGCCAGCCATGGGGTAACCCATCACGCCCAATCCAAGAAATGCAATTTTCGCCATGTGCTTTCCCCTCGAGAATTTTAGCAGTAAAGTCTGCCTAAGTAGTTCACCTCACCCGGTACAGAGTGCAAGGCAAATAAAGGCATCTAATGGCAGTAATTTTCAAATGGCTTCTGCGCATAGCGGGCGGCCTCACACTTTTGGGCGCCTTTGCCATTGGTCTGATCTATTTCTTCGCCTCTCGGTCGCTACCTGAATACAATAAAGAGCTGCAAACAGCGGGCATCAGTGCCCCTGTCGAAATTGTGCGCAACAATGCCAACGTGCCCCACATCTTTGGGGAACAAGACGCTGATGTCTTTTTTGGATTGGGATATGCCCACGCCCAAGACCGTCTTTGGCAGATGGTCACTCTACGGCGCACGGCTCAAGGTCGACTTAGCGAGGTTTTCGGCGCCTCGACCGTTCAAATTGATCGACTGATCCGGCGCTTTGATATCTACACATTGGCCGTGCAATCTGTTGATGCGCTTGATCCTAGAACCAAAGAAATGATGACCGCCTATGCGAATGGCGTGAACGCTCGCATTAACGAGGTGAACAGCCAAGCCCTTGGGCGTGGCGCGCCGGAGATGTTCATGTTTTCAGCGCCAGTTGCGCCGTGGCGTGTGGCAGACTCCATTTCAATTCAAAAAGTTATGGCACTGCAACTAACCGACCACTTGCAAGACGAAGTGCTTCGCGCACGTGTTTCACTGGTGGTGCCGGATGAAAACCGCTTGTCGGATATTCTGCCAGAACATCCCGGTGCTGGTATTGCGGCACTTCCTGAGTATGCAGCGTTGGTTCCCGGCGTTCCAAAGTTCGTTCAAACGGCAAATGCAGAACCGCATGCCTTATCCCCGGTCAATCGTCGTGGTCTTGCCGGCGCATCGAATGCCTGGGCTGCGGCCCCTGCCCGATCAGCCTCTGGCGGCACGTTACTGGCCAATGACCCACATCTTGGATTGTCTGCACCTGGTATCTGGTATCTGGCACGTATGAGCCTTTCGTCCGGTGGTGTTATCGGCGGCACAATTCCCGGTATTCCGGCAATTTTGACAGGTCGCAGTGACTCTTTGGGATGGGGTATCACATCAGCTTATGTGGATGACCAAGACATCTTTATCGAAGAGTTAAACCCTGAAAACCCAAACGAATATCGCACGCCAACTGGGTTCAAAGAGTTCACATCGCGCAAGTCGATCATCCAGATCAAAGACGATGCGCCGATTACTTTGACACTGCGGTGGAGCGACAATGGCCCCATTCTACCCGGTTCTCAGTATGATCTAAAAACTGTTACGCCAAAGGGGCATGTTGCGGCGATCAGTTGGACCGCGCTGTCGCCTCAAGACACATCTATGAATGCAGCCATCAGCTTGATGTATGCCGGCTCTGTCAAAGAAGCGATTGCAGGCGCGGAAAGCTATTTGTCACCTGCGCAAAATCTGACCCTTGTGGATGCAGATACAATTGCCATGAAAACCGTTGGCGCCGTCCCGCGTCGTGCGTCATTACATCAAAGCCAAGGCCGCATGCCAAGCTTAGGCTGGCGCCGTGAAAACCGTTGGCAAGGACGGTTGCCCTATTCAAGCAACCCGCAGTTCATAGCGCCCGTGGGTGGCATTTTGGGGAACACCAATAACAAGACAGTGGATCGCCCTTTCCCTTTGCATATCTCGTTTAACTGGGGTGACAGCCAACGTGTGCAACGTTGGCAACGCTTGATGCAAGGCCGTCAGGTGCATACACGCGACAGCTTTATTGAAGCACAGCTTGATACTGTTAGCTTTACCGCTCGTAGCCTATTGCCGCTTGTTGCGGCTGACCTCTGGTACACCGGGGAAACAACCGCTGAAGGCACGCGGGAACGCCAGCGCCAAAGAGCACTTGCCCTGTTGGCAGAGTGGAATGGCGAAATGAATGAGCATTTGCCAGAGCCATTAATTTACTCTGCATGGATGCGTGCACTGCAAACGCGTTTGATCCAAGATGAACTGGGCCCATTGGCACCAGAGTTCTCACATGTGGACGCATTGTTTGTGGAACGTGTATTCCGCGATGTTGATGGTGCTTCTGTCTGGTGTGACATTGTACAAAGCGCCCCGACTGAGACCTGTACAGATGTCGCGCGCCTTGCCTTAGATGACGCGCTGATCTGGATCGAAGAGAAATACGGCAGCAACCTGGAATCCTTACGCTGGGGCGATGCGCACCAAGCGACACATGATCACCAAGTCCTTGGAAAACTGCCGTTTTTAAAGCATTTCGTGAACATCCGCCAATCGACAAGCGGTGGTGACAACACATTGCAACGCGGCAAAACCTCTGGCCGCGGGGACGATCCGTTTCAGAACGTTCATGCCGCTGGGTATCGTGGCGTCTATGACTTTGCTGATCCGGACAGCTCGGTGTTTATTATCTCTACCGGTCAATCAGGGCATTTCTTAAGCCGCTACTATGACGACATGGCACAGCTTTGGCGTCGGGGTGAATATGTGCCGATGTCCTTGGATGAAGAATTAGCACGCGCGGCAGCCGTGGGTGTGACACGACTGTTGCCATAGTGAGGGAAATGGAGGGGCGCTTTTTAATGCGCAGGTTTCGCGGCGAAACGGTTGCGCGTCCTGCGCACGGATACCGAACATCTGGTTAATGTGGAAATTCGTACGATTCACGGGCTGAAACGTACGATTCATTTTAAGGTCATGCGCCCTTGCCCACCCCAATGGGATGGGTCATTTCCACGGAATACTTTGGATTAGAGGCGCTTAAATTGAGCCGCTTGTTTTGCGGTCCAACGTACCGTCAAAGCAAAGCCATCTTCGGCCTGCTCTTCAGATTCAACAAGACCTTCAGCAAAGAGCCATGCGCGTTCTTTTCCCGCGGCGAAGGGCAAGACAAAGCTATCTGTCATGATTTCGCCCTGCAAACGCGTGGTGATTTCCTGCATCAAGGTTTCGATGCCAACGCCAGTGATCGCTGAGATCGCAAAGATGTCTTCGCTGCGTTCAGCCGTTGCTTGTTTGGCCTTGGCGTCATCACCCTCTAGCAGGTCGATCTTATTCCAGACTTCAAGCTGTGGCGTATCTTCGGCCACACCAAGAGATGACAGGATTTCATTCACATCCTCTGCCTGCAGATCAGATTCAGAATGCGAAATATCGCGGACATGAAGGATAAGGTCAGCCGCCAGCACTTCTTCTAATGTCGCACGGAAGGAGGCCACCAGCTCTGTTGGTAGGTCAGAAATGAAACCAACGGTGTCAGATAAAATGACCTCTGGCCCTTCTTCGATTTCCAGCCGTCGCATTGTTGGATCCAATGTGGCAAAGAGCATGTCTTTGGCCATGACATCTGCACCGGTCACCCGATTAAACAGCGTGGATTTACCGGCGTTGGTATAGCCGACAAGCGCGACAATCGGATAAGGCACCTTTGCACGTGCATCGCGATGCAATTCGCGCGTCTTAACGACTTTGGACAATTGCCGACGCAATCGAACCAAGTGATCGTCAATGGCACGGCGGTCAGCCTCGATCTGGGTTTCACCCGGACCGCCAACAAAACCTAATCCACCTCTTTGACGTTCAAGGTGGGTCCAAGCCCGCACCAAGCGGGTCCGTTGATAAGACAACGCCGCCATCTCGACTTGTAAAACACCCTCGCGGGTCCGCGCACGATCCGAGAAAATCTCTAGGATCAAAGCTGTGCGATCCAACAGCTTAACGCCCCACTCTTTTTCAAGGTTGCGCTGTTGTACGGGCGTGACCGAGCCATCAATCAAGACCAACTCGATCTCTTCGGCTTTGAATTTGGTTTTCAGCTCTTCGATTTTGCCTTTGCCAAACAACATGCCGGGCAGCAATTTCTGCAGCTTTACAATATCCGCGCCGACAACTTCTAGGTTCGGTAACGCGTCCGCCAAGGAAATGGCCTCTTCCAATGCGAAAGAGGCCTCACGTCGAGCGTTCGGATTTTTCAGTTCAGGTCGCAGCACCCATGCGCGGGTGACATGCGTTTCATGCTCCATCACTGGGCGTCTTCACCCTCGTATAGGCTGATCGGCTGTGCTGGCATGATTGTAGAAATCGCGTGCTTATACACCAATTGGCTTTGCCCATCGCGGCGCAGCAATACACAGAAGTTATCAAACCAAGTGATAACGCCTTGCAGCTTTACACCGTTGATCAGAAAGATTGTGACCGGAACCTTGGTCTTACGTACGTGATTCAGGAATGCGTCCTGAAGGTTCTGTCGATCCGAAGCCATTGCTTGTTCGCCTTTTTTCTTAATTATTGCCACGGGTGTATGGTATCTTATCGCAAGTATGGAATGCTCTGGCGCAAGTTTCCACCCCAAAAAAGACTGCAATCGCACTTAGTTCGCCATTTTTTCGGCTAGTGGCGCCAAAGGTTCGGTGACAAAAGCGCGATGATCGCCAAGGTCTCTAGGCGGCCTAAAACCATCGCCACACAAAGCACCAGCTTAACTGCTGCGCCTTCGGCCAGAATTTCGATGGGAACAGCAACGGCGGTATGTGCAAGCGGTCCGGTTGTTGAGAGCGTGGAAATTGCAAGAACCAGCGCATCTTCAAACGGAATCCCAAGCCCAGTCAGAACCAATGTGACGCCTGTCATCGAAAGCGCAAAGAGCATGAAAAAGACCCATGCGATAATCGCACCCTGACGGCGAATGCGGCGCGTTCTACTTCCAGCGCCACTTACAGAGTTCGGATGAACCAAGCGTTCCATTTCACGAAGACCTTGAAGATACAGCGCATAAACGCGCAACAGCTTTACGCCGCCAGCCGTCGTGGCAACGCCGCCCCCAATCATCGCAAGCCCCATTAGAATAAGACCCGATGTTCCCAACCCTG
This sequence comes from Cognatishimia sp. 1_MG-2023, assembly GCF_030548175.1. Classification (GTDB taxonomy): domain Bacteria; phylum Pseudomonadota; class Alphaproteobacteria; order Rhodobacterales; family Rhodobacteraceae; genus Cognatishimia. The sequence continues at coordinate 150,965 of NZ_JAUORX010000001.1, forward strand.
ACCAGTTTTGAGCCGTTTCCCATTCTGCACTTTCAAAGCCAGTCGTCGAAAGAAATGAAAGTACCGTGAACAAAGACCCCCACGCCGCGCGCAAACCGGCGAAAATGTTATCGTCCTCGTTCACATCAATTGCGCCGATCCAATGCCGCGTGAACAAGAACACGGGCACAGTCAGCAATAGCAGCATAGCAAATCGAAATTCAGGATCGTCGAGCAACCCCTCGCGCCGTGTTGCCCCTAAGTCCGTTGCAAAGGTCTGGCGAGATAAAGCGAAAAACAAAAACAGAAAGATTAGGACTTCGCCGCCAAGACCCGTTTGGGCATTTTCCACGCCACCAACCGCTGAAATACCACTGGTCGCGAGAACTGACATCGCATGTGTAAGAGCCGTCAGTGAATCCTCGCCAATCATGACAAGCAAAATCCACAAAACCAGGGTGAGACCTGCATAAACTGGGGTTAAATAGGCAGCCGTGCGCCGCCAACGGCGGGCGGGGTCAAGTTGCCCAAGGCGCGTGGCATCATCTTTGAATTGGCCAAAGTCTGCCCGCGCGGATACCTCAAACCCGCCCAAACTGAGCGGCGAAAACACCGCAACAGCGGCAATCCACATGACAAGACCACCCAACCAAGCCACTTGCGCGCGCCACAAATGAAGTGCCGGAGATAACCGATTTGGGTCCTCAAACAGGATCAGGCCCGTTGTTGTCAGACTGCTGACCATCTCTAGGTAGGCATTTACAAAACTAGTGGTGCGCAATGCCTCGTAGAAAGGAAATGCCAGCAGTGCGGGCAAAAGCGTAAAGGCGCCAAGTAACGCAAGAAGGTAACGTTGCAACCTAACCGACTGTTTCTTTTCACTTTCCGCTGTTGCAATACCAATCAACATCACCGCAAGAAGCGTTAGAACACCCACATAAAGGAAGCTACGCGAGGTGTGAAAGTCCTCAAGTGACAGCGCATATACCGACGGGACAAACATGGAAAATCCTGCAATTCCAGAGAGTTGCAGGAACAAAGACATGTTTTGGATGCGGTATAACATCTAAACCTAGAAATAATCTATTGAGACTTGGAGTAGCCGTTCGACTTCGCCAATATCCTTGGCCAAAGCAAACAACGCAATAATGTCACCTTCGTTGATACGCGTTGAGCCAACAGGCTTAACCAGCTCTCCGTTTTGCAACAATCCCCCCAACAAAACGCCTTCTGGGAAGTCGATGTCGCGCACTTCTTGGCCTGCAATTGGAGAGGTCGAAAGCACTTCGGCTTCGATAATTTCGGCTTCAGCATCGCCGAGTGAATACACATCACGCACGCGACCATGTCGAATATGCCGCAAAATCGAGCTAACTGTCGTACCGCGCGGATTGATGTAGGCATCAATGCCCAACGGCGCCATCAAAGGCACCAATGTCGGATCGTTGATCAACGCGATGGCCAATGGGCAACCTTGTGATTTCGCACGAACAGCACACAGAATATTGGTTTTATCGTCATCTGTGACTGCAAGAACCGCGTCAGCGCGATCAATTCCCGCTTCTCGTAAAAGCGCCGCATCCAAACCGTCACCATGCAAAACGATGGTTCGCTCTAAAGCTTCGGCAGATTTCTCAGCTATGCTGCGGTTCTTTTCGATCATTTTCGCGCGGATTGTACGCCCAGGCAGGGCTTCGATTTCCTGCGCGACCATCCGGCCGACATTCCCGCCGCCGACCAAAATCACACGTTCTTGCTTTGCAGATGTTTTACCAAAAATCTCAAGCGCACGCTGTGCGTCTTCGATATTGGTCATGACATAAATGTCGTCACCGACGAAAAGCTGGTCGCCCGGCTCTGGCGCAAACAAAGTCCCCTCACGGCGAACGCCGACAACAACAGCACGCAATGTAGAAAACAAATCTGACAGTTGCCGCAAAGGCGTGTTCACCACGGGGCATTCTTCATCCAGCATAATGCCCAAAAGCTGCAACTTACCGTCGAGGAAAAATTCCGTATCAAATGCAGCTGGCGCTGCCAAACGTTTCAATGCCGCTGCCGCGACTTCGCGCTCGGGGCTGATCACAACCTCGATCGGCATATGATCGCGGCGATAAAGATCGGAATAAATCACATCCAAATAAGATTGCGCCCGCAATCGCGCAATTTTGCGAGGTACATCAAAAACAGAATGGGCCACCTGACAGGTCACCATATTGACCTCGTCAGAATGCGTGGCCGCGATAATCATATCTGCATCGCGCGCACCAGCCCGATCAAGCACATCAGGATAGCTCGCAAACCCAGAAACCCCTTGCACATCAAGCGTGTCTGTTGCCCGGCGCACCAAATCGGCATTGTTGTCGACGACAGTTACGTCATTGCGTTCACTCGACAAATGACGCGCAATTTGCCAACCGACCTGCCCTGCGCCGCAAATGATGACCTTCATGGATGTCTCCGCATTCGTCCGAACTTTGGTGTGGCAGAACTGTTAAACAGCGTCAAATACTATCCGCAGACATCAATCGGCATCCACACTCGCAACTCGGCTTCCCGCCTTGTTCGATGTGACAACTCCCAGGGACTTTAGCTTACGGTGCAACGCTGACCGTTCCATCCCAACAAATGAGGCCGTCCGGCTGATGTTGCCGCCAAAGCGGTTGATCTGTGTTAACAGATATTCCCGCTCAAAAGCTTCGCGCGCTTCCCGCAATGGCAACGTCGCCAAAGCGCCAGACAAAACAACGCGTCCGTCTTCAGATGCAGGGCTTTCATCCCCAGGCAATTCTTTTGCTTCGATCTGGCCAGTCCCATCACCAAGGATCAAGACACGTTCGATCAAGTTCTTAAGCTGTCGAACATTGCCCGGCCATGTCATCGTTTGCATCAATGCAATCGCTTCGTCAGACAGCTCGCGCATCGGCAAGCCCTGACTTTGATTGAAATCATTGATGAAATGGCTCGCCAGCATCGGAATGTCTTCGCGGCGTTCTTCTAACGAAGGCACAGCAATCGGAACAACAGCCAAGCGGTGATACAATTCCTGACGGAACCGCTCGGCTGCAATTTCTGCATCCAAATCTTTGCTGGTCGACGAAATCACCCGGAAATCAACGCTGACACTTTCCGATCCGCCGACGCGCGTAAACCGCTGATCAACCAAGACACGCAGGATTTTTGATTGCGTGCCAAGCGGCATGTCAGCGACTTCGTCAAAGTAAACAACGCCACCGTTCGCTTGCTCTAACAAGCCCGGCTCAACACCGCGATCAGAGGTTTCGCGCCCAAATAGCACCTCTTCCATCCGGTCAGGTTCAACACCCGCGCAATTCACAGACACAAACGGACCATTCGCATGGTTGGAATCCGCATGGATATAACGTGCGGCAACTTCTTTACCGGAACCAGCAGCCCCCAAAAGCATCACGCGACCATTGGATTTGGTCACCTTGTCCAACTGCGACACCAAAGTGCGGAAAGCCGAACTTTGCCCGATCATCTCGGTCGCTTTCACGTCCTGACGTTTCAGCGCTTGGTTTTCGTGACGCAGACGGCTGGTTTCCATCGCACGGCGGATAACAACAAGCAGCTGATCAATATTGAATGGTTTTTCAATGAAATCATAAGCGCCTTGTTTAATGGCGGCGACCGCAATCTCAACATTCCCGTGGCCGGAAATGATCACCACTGGCACATCCGGGTAATCACGTTTCACAGCCTTTAGAATATCAATCCCGTCCATCTGGCTGTCTTTCAGCCAAATATCCAAAATCATCAAAGCGGGTTGTTCTGACGTCACTTCACGCATCGCATCATCGCTGGTTCCGGCAAGACGCGTGGTATATCCCTCGTCTTCCAAAATATCCGAAATCAGCTCTCGGATGTCGCGTTCGTCGTCTACGATTAGAATATCGCCCATCACCATATCCCCCAATTAATTTTCAATACCACCGGCTTGCGCCGTACTTGTTACCGGCAAAGTGACCTCTGCCATTGCCCCAAAGTGGGAATTTCCGTCAAACACCGGAGCATCCACCAGCCCAAGGCTGCCACCATGCTCTTCGATAATCTTTTTCACGATCGGCAGACCAAGTCCGGTCCCCTTGTCGCGTGTTGTCACATAGGGCTCAAACAGCTTTGCCCTGTCTTCTGGCAAACCAATGCCATTGTCGGCAATGCGAATAACGCATCGCTCTTCTTGCGCTTCGAGTGAAACGCGAATTTCTGGTGTAAGGTTTTCAACAGAACCCTTTTGCGCAAGGCTTTCGATCGCCTCGCCCGCGTTCTTAATCAGGTTCGTCAACGCCTGCGACAGCATCGTGTCATCCGCGTGTGCCGTGATGTCCTGATCAGGAATATCAATCTTGAATGTCACATCTGGCTGACCAGACTCTTGCAACAACACAGCATCTTTTACCAACTGCGTTACATTCAGACTGCGCCGCTCAGGTTCTGGCATGCGCGCGAATTTACTGAATTCGTCCACAATACGCCTCAGATCATTCGTCTGACGGACAATCACATCCGTCATTTGATCAAGCTTTTCGGAGTCATCGCCAACGCGAGGTGAGAATTTGCGCTTGATGCGCTCCGCAGACAATTGGATCGGCGTCAGCGGGTTCTTGATTTCATGCGCAATCCGTCGTGCAACATCACCCCATGCTGCCATCCGTTGCGCCGTCACCAAATCGGTCACGTCGTCATAGGCCAACACATAGCCCTCTAGATCACCATCTTCGCTGCGACGCGTTGCAATGCGGACCAGTAGACTTTCAAGCTGACCATTTCGAACCACCTTGATCTCTTCTTGGGCAACTTCATCGCCGCTTTGCTTAAGCAAATGGAAAATCCCGCCAAACTCAGGAATGGCAACTTCTAGCGGGATCAGGTTCTGATCATCCGGCCGATCCAACAAACGCTGTGCGGAACGGTTTAGGAATGTAATGCGACCATCCTCATCCAAGCCCACAACACCAGAGGTCACCGACCCAAGGACCGAGTCAAACAACCGGCGGCGTCGCTCAATCTGTTCTGTGCTTTCCAACAAGGTGGCGCGCTGAACCTTTAGCTGTTTGGTCATTTGGTTGAAATAACGGCCCAGCATGGCGATTTCATCATCGCCCTCTTCTTCGACCACCTGCACATCCAAATCGCCGGCACCAACCATTTGCGCGGCCCCCGTCAATCGGCCAACCGGGCGTGACAGGCGTTCCGCAAACCACAATCCCATCCAAGTCGCTGCCAAGATTAGGATCACGGCAAAGCCCATGTAGATCAGGCCAAATCGGATCAACACTTCGCCACGTTCATTTTCCAGCTGCGCGTATAGCTTTGCCGTTTCTTGCGTTTCATCAAGCAGAGCAAAAATATCGGCATCAATATCACGGCTGACATAAAGGAACCGATCTACAAAAGCCTCAAGGTGAACCAAGGCCCGTAATTCGCCCTGCTCTAACCCACGAATAAAGACAATACCGGTCTCTTCCGCTTCTTTAAGCTGGGTTTCCGTCGGACGGTCAAAATCGAACAGATAAGACCGATCACCACGGGCCCGCATTTCTCCGCTGCCATCAACGATATAGGCTTCGCGTAATCCACGTTGAATTTGTGGCTGTGCGCGTTGCAGCAATTCTCGGAAATCACCGGGACCAAATATAGAAGAAGATGCTTCGCGACTCGCGTTGATGAAATTCGCAATCAACATCGTATCGGTTTCAAGGTCGCGAATATGCTCGGCCTCATAGGCCTCCGCCGCCGCGACAGAACTACGGATAACTTTACTCACGCGATCCGAGAACCAGCCCTCAAGACCGATATTAATGGTCAGACCGGCAAAGATTGCCATTGTGACAGCCGGTACCAACGCCATGAAGGCAAAGGCACCCGTCAGCCGTAAATGCAGCCGTGACCCTGCAGAGCGTGCGCGCCGCGATGCGATCATGCGCACCACGCGTTGTAAGACCAAGGCTGCGATCAATAGAACGTAAACAAGATCGGCCAGTAGAATAGCGCGAAGCGAAACAGACGACGCGCTTTGATCTAACGGACCAAGAACCAGAAATGTCGCCATCGCAAGCACGGGGCCAAGAACAACCAGCCCAAACGTCGCAAAATTTTGCACGCGGCGCTGCCGTTGCAAGCGCCGAAGCCGAACCCAATGTGTTGTTTTTGCCCGGGTGCTCACCCGCAGACCCCAATTGATATTGTGCCACTCGCGTGACAGACCGCCCTATTTAGTGGCGCGAGATCGGCTTGCGACCATCGCGCCACGCTCTGTGGCAGTTTTACATCAACTTGCGGCGGCGTGTCACGTGAATATCTAGTTCAGTGATCTTTTTGCGCAAAGTATTGCGATTGATTCCCAAAAGATCAGCACATTTCGCCTGATTTCCGCCTGTTGCGTCCAATGCGATCTCGATCAAAGGCAGCTCAATTTCGCGCAAAATCCGCGAATACAGACCAGGAGGCGGCAACATATTGCCGTGCAAATCAAAGTAACGCTTCAAATGACGTTCTACTGACCCCGAAAGTTTCTCGCTTTCGTTACCCCCAAGCAATGGAACCGCCTCTGGCTGATTCCCGATAATCGCTTCGGCTTCGGATCGTGTGATTTCGTCACCACGCGCAGTCAGGATCAAACGCTTCACCGCGTTCTCAAGCTGCCGCACATTTCCAGGCCAGCTATAGGCGCGGAATAATTCACGTGCCTCTGCAGAAAACATCCGCAATGGGCCGCCTTCTCGTTCAGAGCGCGCAAGGAAGTAATCAACAAGCAGCGGAATATCATCGACACGTTCACGCAGCGAAGGAACGTGCAAAGCCGCCCCGTTCAAGCGATAGAACAAATCTTGCCGAACCGTTCCTTTTTCAACGGAATCCATCAGGTTCTGCTGACTGGTTGCCATAAAGCGCGGTGCGTGATCGCCGGGATTGTCGATCATACGCACAACGCGGGCCTGATCATCATCATCCAAATCAGAAATCTCATCGAACAAGATCGTACCGCCCTTGGCACGTGCCAGAACCCGTGCAGGCCCTTCAATATCGGCAATATCAGCGCCAGTTACTGTGACAAATGGCAATGTCCGGCGGTCGGAAAAGTCATGAATTTCTTTTGCAATTAATGACTTACCTGTCCCAGATTCACCAGAAATCAAAACAGGTAGATCCGTATTCATAACCCGCGCCACAACGCGATAAAGCGCCTGCATCACAGGTGTACGGCCCACCAACGGTAGATCTTCTGGACGATCAGCCTCATCCGACGAGGTCGACGGAGCCACACGGCGCTTTTGGCTCAAAGCTTTGCCCGTCCGCTTCATCAAATCCGGTAAATCAAACGGCTTTGGCAGATAATCATAGGCCTCGGCCTCGGCCGCCTGAATGGCTGTCATGATTGTGTTCTGCGCAGAGATCACAATAACCGGCAATCCGGGCCGATCCTCTGAGATCTTTGGCAACATCTCAAGACCATTGCCATCCGGCATCATCACGTCGGTGATGACAACATCACCTTTGCCCTCATTTACCCAACGCATCAAAGTCGTCAAAGAGCTGGTCGCATGCACTTTGCAACCGGCCCGCGTCAGGGCCTGTGTCAGAACTGTGCGAATAGTACGGTCATCATCCGCAACAAGGACGGTTCCATCCATGAATCAATTCTCCTCTTCGGGAATTAGGTCTTTGGGTGCGCGCGACAGGGAAATCCGAAAAACAGTTCGTCCGGGCACTGAATCGACTGAAATCCAACCACCATGATCGGATATAATTTTGCTAACTAAGGCGAGCCCAAGGCCCGTGCCGTTCTCTCGGCCTGACACAAAGGGATCAAAAATATCGCCCTTAATGTCCTGCGGTAATCCGGGACCATCATCAATAATCTCGATTTGCAACGGCAACGCGAGGCCCGAGCCATCGTTGCGTTTTAATTTAAAGCTATGTTCGAAATAGCTCCGAATTCGAATAGTTCCTTTGCGACCAGCGGCTTCTGACGCGTTCTTTAACAAGTTCAGAATAACCTGCAGCAGTTGATCCGCATCACCCAATGCATGTGGCAGCGACGGATCATAATCCTCGATGATCGTCATATGCGCGCCAAACCCCAGCAAAGCAGAGCGGCGTGCACGATCCAAAACATCATGGATGTTTATCGCCTCGCGCGCAGGTGGTTGCAGGTTTCCAAATTGCTCAACCTGCTCAAGCAGCTTCACAATGCGGCGGCTTTCTTCAACGATCAGGTCCGTCAGTTCCAAGTCTTCTTGTGACAGGTTCATCGACAGCAACTGTGCCGCACCCGTGATCCCCGCCAGTGGGTTCTTGATCTCATGTGCCAGCATTTCCGCCATACCGATTGCGGATTTTGCTGCACTCTTAACGCTATCAGATTTCGTAACGCGGCTTGCTAACTCTCTGGGAGAGATCAGGAATATCATGTCCCCATCTGACCCAACGACCGGTGCAATTTGCACGTTACATTGCATAGGCGGTGCATTTCCCGTGCCAACATCAACGTCATTTACAAACAATGGTGTGCCATTGGCCCGCGCTCGGCCAAATGCCTCTTCAAGCGGCGCATCCACGGCAATCCGATCCCAAACCGGCATGCCGCGCAAGGTCCGTGCAGAGGCATTCAGAAAGTTCTCTGCAACGCCATTCAAATCCACGATCTCGTCACCGGCGTTCACCAGAACCGCCGGAACTGGCAAGGACGCCCACAATGCGTTTTCATTAATCATGCCACAGACCTTTCCGGTTGTGATTGCAATGCATCAGGCAAAAGTCGCAACACATCCTGCGCCGTCTTTGCGGTTAAAACTTCGTTTCGCAGCGGTTTGTCCGTGTTGGCCACATCCATGTACCAACCCAAATGCTTTCGCGAGACACGCAGGCCAAGATCAACGCCATAAAACGCCAACATCGCCTCGTAGTGCTCTGAAACCATGTCAGAAAAATCGCTTCCTTGTGGAATAGATGGCGCGGCCGTTTCATATAAATCAGATGCAACCAACGCAGGCATCCAAGGCCGCCCCTGAACACCGCGCCCCATCATCACACCATCCGCACCTGACTGCCCCAAAGCATTCCGTGCAGTCGCCGTATCCACGATGTCACCGTTCGCAATCACCGGAACAGACACCGCGTCCTTGACGGCGCGAATGGCATTCCAATTGGCATGCCCTTTGTAAAACTGGCACCGCGTACGTCCATGGATCGTGATCATTTGCACACCTGCGGCTTCGGCGCGATGCGCAAGCTCCGCTGCATTAAGCAGGTTATCATCCCAACCAAGGCGCGTTTTCAAAGTCACGGGTACTTTAACAGCGGCCACGACTTCCTCGATCAAGGTCAATGCATGATCCAAGTCGCGCAACAAGGCTGACCCAGACGCGCCAGCCCCGCTCTTGCTGGTCACTTTTTTGGCAGGGCATCCCATATTGATGTCAATGATCCGCGCGCCATTCGCTTCTGCCATGCGCGCCGCTTCACCCATCCAATAGGCCTCGCATCCAGCAATCTGAACTGCGGTCCCTTCAACGCCAAAGCCCAACTCGGCCTTTTCACGCACACCAGGTTTTGCGTTCAGCAAATCCTGCGAGGCGATCATTTCAGACACGACCAACCCTGCCCCGAATCGTGCAACAAGCTCGCGAAACGGCAGGTCCGTGATTCCGGCCAATGGGGCAAGAAACACGGGTGGGTCTAATGTCAAATCTCCGAGTCGAATACTCAACGGTCATTTCCTTGTTCAGTGCTGTCAAATTAGGCCTATTACGTCGCACCCACAACGAAATCACCCAATAAATCGTCCTAGATTTACGCATATGCCTAAATTTTAATCACACACAAGGGGTAGATTGCGTCTTTCCATGGCAGGTCTTAGACAGTTCCCATGACTCAAACCGCTGAAAAAACAGCCGCCCTGATTGTCGCCGCAGGCCGTGGCACACGCGCCGGGGCAGGCCTTCCAAAGCAATGGCGTGCATTAGCTGGAAAGCGTGTAGCTGATTGGACTCTCTCACGTTTTCGCAATCACCCGGGCATTGATCACGTCGCGCTTGTCGTTCATCCAGACGATGCAGCGCATTACGACACATTAGATGTAGATGTGGTTTTTGGCGGCGATACCCGCGATGCCTCGGTCCGCAATGGCTTAGAGGCGTTGGTTGGCAAAGGGTTCGATAACGTTCTGATCCACGACGTTGCCCGCGCCACGGTGCCGGATCACTGCATAACAGATGTCATAAACGCCCTAAAAACCAGCACAGGAGCGGCACCTGCCCTGCCCGTCACAGATGCGCTTTGGCGCGGACAAGACGGCCACGTCACAGGAACACAATCCCGCGAACAGCTTTATCGCGCGCAAACGCCACAAGGCTTCAAGTTTACCGCGATCCTTGACGCACATCGTGCGCAAACCACACCCGCCGCAGATGACGTCGAAGTCGCCCGCGCCGCTGGGTTAAAGGTTGCCATTGTGCCCGGCTCCGAAGACAATTTAAAAATCACGACCCCCGAAGATTTTGCTCGGGCGGAAAAAATCCTGCGAGGACATATGGATATACGGCTAGGCAACGGATTTGATGTGCATGCCTTCGAAGACGGCGATCACGTCGTACTTTGCGGCGTCAGCGTCCCCCATGACAAAGCGCTCAAAGGACATTCCGATGCAGATGTCGGCATGCACGCTGTCACCGATGCCATTTATGGCGCATTGGCAGAGGGCGACATTGGCCGCCATTTCCCACCAAGCGAGATGGAATGGAAAAACGCAGATAGCGCGATCTTCCTAAAACATGCCGTCGATCTGGCGACATCAAAAGGCTACGCAATCTCTAACATCGATTGCACGCTGATCTGCGAGCGCCCCAAAATCGGCCCGCACGCCGAAGCAATGATGACCCGCATGGCAGAGATCATGGGCCTGCGCATGGATCAAGTATCGGTCAAAGCAACCACATCCGAACGCCTTGGGTTCACTGGCCGCGAAGAAGGCATCGCCTCTATCGCCACAGCCACCTTGGTGAAACCATGAGCCGCCTAATCGCAACCGTCTGCGGTACGGGCTACATGCGTCCGGCTCCGGGCACTTGGGGATCAGCCGTTGGTGTCCTCCTTGCGCTCGCCCTGCACTATATCGGCGGGTTTCCACTGTTGTTTGTCGCGACCTTCGTCGTGTTCTTTGTGGGCTGGTGGGCCACAGCCAACGTGACCCGCGGCCAAGCAGACCATGACCCCAGCGAAGTTGTCATCGACGAGGTTGCTGGCCAATGGATTGCCCTTTGGATCACAAGCTACGGCGCTTACCGCATGGGGCTTGATCCGCTAGCATTGTATCCTGGTTGGATCGCAGCATTCGTTCTGTTCCGCTTCTTTGACATCACAAAACCAAACCTCATCGGTTGGGCCGACCGTCGCGGCGATGCGCTTGGTGTAATGTTGGATGACGTCATCGCAGGTGTTTACGCCGCCATTTGTACCGGCATTCTAGGCGCGCTTTATCATCTGGTGATCTTATGAGCCTTGCCGAGGACGTCTTGAACGCAGCCAAAGCCAAATCCATTCGGATCGCGACAGCAGAAAGCTGTACCGGCGGCATGGTCTTTGCCGCGTTGACAGACATCGCAGGCTCATCCGCCGTAATGGAGCGCGGCTTTATCACCTATACCAACGACGCCAAGATAGAGATGCTTGGCGTTAGCCCAGACACGCTAGACGCGGTCGGCGCGGTCTCTGAAGAGGTCGCCGCAGAAATGGCAAATGGTGCCCTAAAACACAGCAAAGCCGATGTCGCCGTTTCGATCACAGGCATCGCAGGCCCCGGCGGATCAGAGTTCAAACCCGAAGGCCGCGTCTGTTTTGGCATCAAAAGCAAAACCGAAACACTTACCGAAACGGTCGAATTTGGGGCGTTGGGCCGAAAAAATGTGCGTGTGGCAGCCCAGAATCATGCCCTTTCGATGCTAAAGACTGCACTTTCTAAACTGTGACGCTAAATTCATCACTCAACCATCTTTCGCGCCTAAATTTTAATCAGTTCGTATTTTGACCACTAATTAAGCGCCTTTCGCACACGTATGGCTTTGTTTTAAGCAGCCCATCCGCTTTGACCCCTATCCAACGGACAACAGGAAAAGGATAGGGACAATGAACGGAGCGGACACCGCCTGGATCATCGTTGCCACAGCACTCGTGCTATTTATGACATTGCCAGGTTTGGCATTGTTCTACGGCGGCCTCGTACGCGCACGCAATGTGCTGAGCGTTTTCATGCATTGCTATGCCATCGCTTGTTTGATGAGCGTTTTGTGGTTCATCTTTGGCTATTCCATCGCCTTTGGCGACGGTGGCTCTGGGTATTGGGGCGGTCTGGGCAAGATGTTCCTTGCTGGCGTCACTGTTGATAGCCTGTCGGGTACTCTGCCCGAGGTTCTATTCTTTGCCTTTCAAATGACCTTTGCGATCATCACACCGGCTTTGATTGTGGGTGCTTATGTTGAGCGTATTGGCTTTGGTTTTGTTCTTCTCTTCTCTGCACTTTGGATGTTGGTGTGCTACGCACCTGTCGTTCACTGGGTTTGGGGCGGTGGCTTTTTGGCGGATGGCGGTATCTTTGGGGAAACCGGCGTCAGAGATTTTGCGGGTGGCATCGTGGTTCACGAAACTGCGGGTATTGCAGCGTTGTTGATTGCTGTTGTGCTTGGTCCACGCAAAAACAAAACGACCCCGCCACACGCGCCTTGGATGGTGATGATTGGTGCGGCGATGCTTTGGGTTGGTTGGTTCGGCTTTAACGGCGGCTCTCAGCTAGCAGCAGACGGTGGTGCGGCGATGGCGTTGACCGTAACGCACATCTCTGCGGCGACAGCCTCTTTGACTTGGGCGCTTTGGGAAAAGTTCAAATACGGAAAAGCCTCTTTGGTTGGCATGGTTACCGGCACAATTGCGGGTCTGGCATCTATTACGCCGGCGTCCGGTTTTGTTGGTCCTGTTGAGGCTTTGGCCATCGGCGCAATCGCAGGCATCTTGTGCCAAGAATGCGTGAACTTGATCCGTAACAGCTTGAAAATCGACGATACTTTGGACGTTTTCGCGGTTCACGGTGTGGGCGGTATCTTTGGGACCATCATGATCGCAGTCTTCGGCGCGGGCACTTGGGCGGCGCAGCTTGGTTCGCTTGCAATCGTTGGTATCTTTACCGTTGTTGTGACGCTGATCCTGATCAAAGTCGTTGGCATGATCACACCGCTGCGTGTTGACGAAGAGACAGAAACCAATGGTCTGGACCTAACGGTTCACGGCGAGCGGGCTTACGATTTCGGCTCATAAGCGGATCCCATAACTGATCTCAAAGGCGGCCCCACGGGTCGCCTTTTTTCGTTCAGGTTTCGCCACGAAACGGTTGCGCGTCCTGCGCACGGATACCGAACATCTGGTTAATGTGGAAATTCGTACGATTCACGGGTTGAAACGTACGGTTGGATTTGTGTGGGGCTTTGCCCCCTTGCCCACCCTACGGGATGGGCAATTCCCCCAGAGTATTTTTGGAAAGATGAAGAGTGGGTGGGGTTTTGGGTGTTAGGAGTTGTCCATCGCCTGTTGGGGGAGCAAAAGCTGCACACAGCACTGAGCAGACATGATCTTTCGATACGTCAGGTGGGAACCAAACGTTGGTGACTGCCACATTATGAGAATTCGGCATACTCTCGAAAAAGGGACAGTTCCTCGGTTTTAGGAACAGGGTCGAGATCTTCTGGTTTACTGATAACGAGCTTAGCCACATCCAGCGCTTGCACTAGTGCTTGACTACTGATCCAGTCATTGTTCCACAGCTTTGTATCCTGCCCATTCACAACCTGACAGATTGGCTCCGAACTCTCGAAGTTCAAGTTTACATCTTTTGCTTTAGTCACGCGTTGCAACCAAACCTCAAGATGGCCGTTGTGTGGTATCCGCTTCATCTTTTCAGCCACCTTTTTCCACATCTCAGGTCGAGCATCTTCTTGGGCCAATGAAATCAGCTTGGCAAGGATACCAGACAATGCCGGAAATGCGCTTGGCGAAATCGCCGCGATATCACAAACAATCGCCACCTGCACACCCAGATCGTCTGGCACCTCGGTGATCTTCGATATTTTCTGAAATGCGTTGTCAGCTAGTCGCTTGACGGCCCCTGTGTTTGGATATTCACGGGCAAAAGAGTGTAGGCGAAGAAGCTGCTTTTGGATGGTCTTGGCTTGCGTGATATCCATATCTTGAAGTTGAATTCCCGCCAGCTTTTCGGGCTTTATTGCTCCCTCAACGATGTTCGTACTTACGGAAGTTTTTGCTGCCCCTAACTGCATGCCAACCTTTCTTAAGCAATCACTAATTACTCGGACAATCTCAGACGCATGTTGGTCACTGCATGTGAAAATACTATAGTCGTCTCGATACCTTAGGATGTGGAAATCCTTATCGTCTGCTAGATGATCGGTGATCTGATGATCGACGTAGGCCAAAACTAGTTCGGCAATAATGTCCATCAAAACGGAACCCTGGGTTATTCCGTTCGTTTGACCATAACGGCTGTTCCTGATGTGAAAATCTATTTGGTTCCCAAGAAGGTTTTTGTCGTGTTGTTTTTCTTTGGCTGTTTCATACCCATGCAAGGCCCACGGAATGCTGTGTGTGTATAGCGAACCGTAACAGTTCGAAACGTCAGTTTTCAGAAGGTGAGTGTACTCCATCGATAATTCTAAGGAGCGCTGTTCGTAACGCAGCCACCAATTCCGCACCTGAACTGCGTCATGTTTGTCATCGTCGCCAGATGCCATCGGAAAGCTGGTACATTCCACCACACCTTCGTGCAGTTCTTTCAAACGCTTCTGAAGCAGCTCCCAATTGACCGGCTCGCAGACTAGCTGCACCATCGTCATATAGATCGCTGGATGAATGAGTTCAAACGGTCGCCACGCAAAGCGTCCGTCTTTTGTACTAAGAAGTTCGTAATTGACTCCAGCCATATCCATTGCACGCTCTGGTTTAGCCTTTTGAAAAGTTGTGTAGGCTTGTCCACCCATGGCGGTGGCTGTGTCTTTCAAAATTGTCTCAAAGCTAATGTATGGCGGGAAATCAGACCGAAAGTAACATTCTGGCTTCTTTAAGTAGGCCTTTGCAGTCTTCGCGTCCAAATCGATAATTCGCGTCATAGTGTTTTTCCACACCTCTCCAGCTCAAGCCTCAAAGTTGAGGTCTCATTGAACCATATACATGCAACTTCAACGTGCGAAATCCATGAGCTTCAGTAAAATTGTAGATCTAGTATCTATTTTTAAAATTGGCTTTGTTCCTAAGATCAGTTTTTTGTTGAACGTGTCTTAAGAGTCGGATTTTAACCGATCACAGAATTTTGCAAAGTACGCTTTCTGCGCTTCGATGCCGCTGGCGCGAACCGCAGCATTCCGTAAAATGGGCTCAATCCTGCCAACCGCCCCCTTAAAACCACTCGCCCCCCGTCAGCTATACAACTCCGCCGCGCGTGTCTCAAACGCCCGGACAATGCGGTGCATGGCTTCGTTGAAGACCACGCCGATGATGCCTTGTAGGATCGCGTTTTTGAATTCGAAGTCGACGAAGAAAGAGACTTCGCAGCCGTCCTCTGTGTCTTTGAAATCCCAGGTGGATTTTAGGAACTTAAACGGGCCGTCTAGGTATTCTGTGTCGATGCTCATGTCCGCGGGATGCAACACAACGCGAGAGCCAAAGCGTTCGCGGAAGACTTTGAAGGAGATCACAAGATCGGCCAGCATGACTTCGGCCTCGTCTTGTGCTTCGCGTGAGCGGATGCGGGCGGCCGAGCACCACGGCAGGAACTGCGGATAAGACGCCACATCCGCTACCAGATCGTACATCTGTTGGGCTTTATACGGCAAAGCGCGTGTTTCGGAATGCGTGGGCATATTTGGCTGCTCGTTCTTGGTTTGGTCGTTTTCGCATGGACACAAGGCGACCATTTCGTATGGTACGCAGGGAAAATCAAGGGGGTAGCATGTCACAACCAGCCTATGTGATCGACAAAATGATTTCGGCCAAGAGCATTGCAGCCCGTATTGAAGAGCTGTGCGATGACATTCGTCAGGAGTTTGCGGATACTGAAAAGCTGATTGTGGTTGGCCTGTTGCGGGGGTCGTTTGTGTTTATTGCGGACCTTGTGCGCGAGCTGGACATGCCCGTTGAGGTCGATTTCCTAGAGGCGTCTTCCTATGGGGATTCGACCGAAAGCAGCCGCGAGGTGCGTATTCTAAAGGACCTGCGGGGCGAAATTCATGATCGTGACGTGCTGGTTGTTGAGGACATTGTGGACACGGGTCACACGCTGAGCCATGTGGCGCATCTGTTGGAAAGCCGCTCGCCCCGTAAGATGAAGACGATTGCCTTGCTGGATAAGCCGAGCCGTCGCGAGGCGGATATTCGCGCGGATTGGATTGGGTTTGAAATCCCGGATGAATTTGTGGTGGGTTACGGGATCGATTACGCGCAGCGCAATCGCAACCTGCCCTATATCGGCAAGGTTCGGTTCACGGAATGAACCTGCGTTGGCTTTGGCGTGCGGCGTTATGGGCGCGCAATCCGCCGTCTAAGAAACGGGTTTATCTGGTTTTGACGGTTTTAGGGATGTGTACGGCTTTGCTGGCCTATGAGTATTTTGTGGGCTGGCCTGACTGGGCGACAACCAATGGAATGGAGCGCAAGGGGCTGCGCCCCTAGCCCATGCGCGGTGTTAGTCCGGGGTGGTCCAAGATCACCTTTTCGAGTTCCTCTGCCAGTTTTTTCTGCAGCGTTCGCACGCGGGGGGAATCTGCGAGGTCAACGTGGCTGGCCACCCAGATTGGAACGGACGGCCATTCTGTTTCTGAGCATACGCGTTTTAAGTCGGATTTGGTTTCCCCGACAAAACAGGGCAAAACCGCGCGTCCGATGCCGCGCGAGGCCAAGGCAGCGGCAACAACAAAGGTATCGGCTTTGGCTGACAGGGTGTCATTTCCGATAATGTTCAATATGCGTTGGCCTATGGGGCCGCGACCGACATCACCTGTCATGCCAATCCAAGCGTCGCGTCCGCCTTCGCGTTCATAGACACCGAAGGGCATGAAGCCGACCATTTGGCCGAAAAGCTCATCCGGTAGCTTTGTTGTCGGGCGCACTGTTAGATCGGCGCGTGAGCGTGCGAGGTCTAGGTGATTGTTCGCGCTGATCACCGTGATCCTAAGATCGGGCAGCTCTTCTGCGACCTTGCCTAAGACCTCTGGCAGAATCCGTTCGCAGATTGTGTCGGTTGAGGTGACTCGCAAGACGCCTTTCATGCCAGAGGATTGCCCTATCAACGAGGTATCCACGTATTCCATCGCGTGCTGCACGCTGCGCAGCGCTTCGGTGACGGGCAGATATTCGGGCAAAACGGAATATCCTTGTGCAGATTTGGAAAATATCTGCACGCCGTGATGCTGTTCAAAGCTCGCGATGCGACGCAAAACCGTTGCATGGTTGACGCCAAGCGCGCGCGCGGCACCGCTGACGGTGCCCGCATCAACAACCGCCAAAACATAGCGGATATCATCCCAGTTCTTATTGTGCATAAATCGCAGGGGTTTCTTCGATAATGATAAATGTACTTCTAAATTAGCACAGGCATTATACAAACAACAGTTTATCTGGGAGAGCGATTATGACCTTCAAATTGATTTCGACTGCAGCGCTGGTTGTTGCATTAGGTGCAAGCGCCGTTATGGCCGATGGCCATTCCAAAGCTTTGATGGGTGCTGTCAAAGCACGTCAGGGCCAAATGCAGCTTTATGCGCACAATCTTGGTGTTCTTGGTGCCATGGCAAAAGGCGATGTGGCCTATGACGCGGCGGCGGCTCAGGCTGCGGCGGATAACCTTGTTGCAGTGTCTGGGCTGAATGCCATGACCATGTGGCCGCAAGGCTCTGACAGCACAAGCATGGAAGGAACACGAGCCAAGGCGGAAATCTGGTCTAATTTCCCGGATGTCGGCGCAAAAGCGGGTGCCATGGCTGAAGCATCGGTAGCGATGGCGGCGGCGGCCGGATCGGATTTAGCGTCGCTTCAGGCGGCAATGGGTCCGCTTGGCGGTGCATGTGGCGCGTGCCACAAAGCCTATCGCAGCAAGTAATCCTACGCGTAGGATAGCTGCATGGCCCGCATTATTCGTGTTCTTTGTGTATTGGTCCTTGCGGGCCTTGCAGCGTTTTATTTTGTCACCGCCCCGAAATCTGTCGAGGCGGAACTGTTTCGCGATCTGCAAAGTAATGCGGACAACGGCGCGTTGGTTTTTCACGCCGCTGGATGTGCGTCTTGTCACGCGGCACCAAAAGCAGAGGCCGTGGATCATCCTATTCTGACGGGGGGCCAAACATTTCCATCTGATTTCGGGACGTTTGTTGCGCCTAATATCTCGCCCGATCCGACACATGGTATTGGTGGATGGACGTTAATCGAATTCGCCAATGCGATTCAAAAAGGCGTCTCGCCAGACGGCGCGCATTATTATCCGGCCTTTCCCTATACAGCCTACGCCCATATGACGCCGCAAGATGTGGCGGATTTAAAAGCGTTCATGGATAGGTTGCCAGCGTCGGATACGCCTAGCCAGCCCCATCAAGTTGGCTTTCCGTTTAACATCCGCCGGACATTAGGTGGCTGGAAGTTCCTATTTGCATCTGACGATTGGGTTGTCACATCCGTAGACACACCAGAACTGGACAGAGGCCGCTATTTGGTTGAGGCTTTGGCGCATTGTGGTGAATGCCATACACCCCGAAATGCATTGGGCGGATTGCAGAAAAACGCGTGGCTGACGGGTGCGTTTCTACCCGGAGAAGGCAAAGTTCCCGGCATAGCGCCGAGTGAGTTGGATTGGTCTGTCGAAGACTTGGCCTATTACCTTGAAACTGGGTTCACACCTGATTTTGACAGTGCGGGTGGCGCGATGACCCATGTCGTTGAAAACATGGCGCGGCTTCCTGAAACGGATCGCGCAGCGATTGCGGCCTACATTAAGGCCCTGCCCTAAACATCTGCAAACAAAAGAAAACCGCGCAAGGGATCGCCTGCGCGGTTGATCTTTCAAAACGTCGTAGATGACTTAGGCTTTGCCCAGTTTCTGCATCCGATTGTCACGCAGTTTGGCGAAATCATCACCTGCATGGAACGAGCTACGCGTCAGCGGTGTTGAGGAAATCATCAAGAAGCCCTTGCCCCAAGCAGCCTTTTCATAGGACGCAAATTCGTCTGGCGTTACAAAACGCGCAACCGCATGGTGCTTTGGTGTTGGCTGTAGATATTGACCGATGGTCATGAAATCCACGTCTGCGGCGCGCATGTCATCCATGACTTGCAACACGCCCTGACGTTCCTCGCCCAAGCCAACCATGATACCGGATTTGGTGAAAATGGATGGGTCCAGCTCCTTCACGCGCTGCAACAACCGCAAAGAATGGAAATAACGCGCACCCGGGCGTACCTCTGGATAGAGGCCCGGAACGGTTTCAAGGTTGTGGTTAAACACGTCTGGCTTTGCAGCAACGACGGTTTCCAAAACAGAGTCATCACATTTCAGGAAATCAGGTGTCAGAATTTCGATCGTTGTTTTTGGCGAGCGATGACGGATCGCGCGAATGGTCTGGGCAAAATGCTCTGCGCCGCCGTCTTTCAGATCGTCACGGTCCACTGACGTAATAACAACGTGATTCAGGCCCAGCTTTTTGACGGCTTCGGCCACGCGACCCGGTTCAAACGCATCCAATTCGTCTGGACGACCCGTCGCAATGTTGCAGAAGGTGCAGCCGCGCGTGCAAATATCACCCATGATCATCATGGTGGCGTGGCCCTGACTCCAGCATTCGCCGGCGTTTGGGCAGCTTGCTTCTTCGCAAACGGTGACAAGCTTGTTCTCGCGCATAATGCGCTTGGTCGCGTTATATCCTTCGCCTGTTGGTGCTTTTACGCGGATCCAATCAGGTTTTCGTGGCTGCGCATTATCCGGGCGGTGTGCTTTTTCCGGATGGCGTTGCTCTGGGATCTTAAGGTCTCTCACGCGGCATTCCCTCATGACATGATGCGTCAAATTCAGGCTAACATAACGAGAATGGATGGCCAGCGCCAGAGCTGCATAACTGCTATGCATTTGGTGCGGATTGTTCGGATTTTAGGCATCGCATCTTAACTTTTTAACTGAAATTCAGCCAACCGTTGCACCAGAATTAGAATCGTTTTAAGTCGCAACCAGAACAATTTGCAAATAGAGGATCACATGATGTTTGCAGGACAAAAACTTCCGAACGTGACTTTCCGCACCCGCGTACGTGACGAAAGCATTGGCGGCGACAACCCATTCCGCTGGCAGGACATGAGCACCGAAGATTACTTTGCTGGCAAACGCGTCATCCTGTTCTCTTTGCCGGGTGCGTTTACGCCGACATGCTCTACCTTCCAATTGCCAGGCTTTGAAAAAGGCGCTGACGATTTCGCGGCGCAGGGCATTGATGAGATTTACTGCATGTCCGTAAACGACAGCTTTGTCATGAACAAATGGGCCGAAGCGCAGGGCATCAAAAACGTCAAAGTTATCCCTGACGGTTCTGGCGAATTCACACGCAAAGTTGGCATGCTGGTCGACAAAGACAACCTAGGTTTCGGCATGCGCTCTTGGCGTTATGCGGCCATCGTCAACAACGGTGTTGTTGAAGCATGGTTCGAAGAGCCAGGCCGTGACGACAACCACCCAGAAGATCCATATGGCGAAAGCTCACCGGAAAATCTGATGAAATATCTGACGACTGCTGCTGAAGCTGTTGCCTAAACATTAAGAACGGCCCGCCTTGTGCGGGCCGTTTCTTTATTCGCCGATCATATCTTGTGATTGCGCCATGAGGTCCGCGCCGACCTGTCCTAACATCTCGGCAATCTCTGAAAGCCACCCTTCTTCGCCACTGCCGATACGACTGACCAATCCAATTTGGCGTGCGGGCTGTGGTTCGGCGAACCGTCGCAGCACAATGCCGGGAGTAGCCGCCTGCTCTACCGGAGCTGCGAGTTCTGGCATCAAGGTAAATCCAAACCCAGCCGCCACCAATCGTGACAGTGTTGCCAAAGATGACGCGCCTAGATTGATCTGTCGATTTCCACGCCCACAAACATCTAGTGCTTGGTCCGTCAGGCAGTGGCCGTCTTCCAAAAGCATCAGTTGATGGTTTTCCAATATCGTTGGGTGCAGCGTTTCGGCGACGGCCTCTAGCGCGTCCACGCTTTCATGTGTGCCAGCAAGCAAAAACCGATCTTCAAACAATGGCACATCGCGCAGACCTTCGACTTCGCTGGGCAAGGCCATGACCGCCACGTCCAATGTTCCGGATTGCAGCATGGAAATCAGACGATCTGTTTTGCCTTCGGTCACCTGAACATCCAATGAGATGTCTTTGGAACGCAGGGCCGCTAAGGCGCTTGGTAATAAATAGGGCGCAATTGTTGGGATGATTCCCAGGGCCAATTGCCCTGCCAAACCAGATCGCCAACGCGCGGCCTGCTCTAACATCTCGGCCTCGCCGAGTATCTTTTCCGCATGCACCAAGGCTTGCCTGCCAAAGGGCGTTAAGACCACATCCCGCGCGTAACGCTCTACAACGGGGCCTCTTAGGTGCAATTCAAGCTCTTTGATTTGCACAGACAGCGCCGGTTGGCTGACATGACAGGCCTCTGCCGCGCGGCCAAAATTGCGATATTTCGCTAATGCTCTGAAATACGTCAGCTGCTTGATCGTAACGGCCATCGGTGCCTCCAATAATGATAATCAAAACCTATCACATTAATGAAAAACTACAATTTGTAATTATTCTAATTCGCTGCGATTTTGCCTTCATCAAGTATTTCCTCGGAGGATTATTCCATGGCTGACAAACGTCTCACAACAACCGCTGGCGCGCCGATCGCCGACAATCAAAATAGCCAAACCGCTGGTCCGCGTGGCCCGATTTTGATGCAAGATTATCAACTGCTCGAAAAGCTCGCGCATCAAAACCGTGAACGTATTCCAGAGCGTGTGGTCCATGCCAAAGGCTGGGGCGCATTTGGGACGTTGAAAATCACCGAGGATATCAGCCAATACACCAAGGCAAGTGCGCTGCAAAAAGGCGTGACAACGCCAATGCTGGCGCGGTTTTCCACTGTGGCTGGCGAAGCTGGGGCGGCAGACAACGAACGTGATGTGCGTGGGTTCTCGTTGAAATTCTATACCGATGAAGGCAACTGGGATTTGGTTGGCAACAACACTCCGGTGTTCTTTATTCGCGACCCCTATAAATTCCCGGATTTCATCCATACGCAAAAGCGTCATCCAAAAACCAACCTGCGCAATGCAGAGGCGATGTGGGATTATTGGTCCCTTAGCCCAGAAGCGCTGCATCAGGTGACAATCCTGATGTCTGACCGCGGTTGCCCAACAACGCCGATGCAAATGAATGGCTACGGGTCACATACGTTCAGCTTGATCAACGATGCAGGTGTGCGGACTTGGGTGAAATTCCACTTTAAAACCCAGCAAGGCCACGCGCATCTAACCAACCAACAATCAGCAGAGAAAATCGGTCAAACACGCGAAGGCTACCAAGAAGCGTTGTACGGCACGATTGACTCGGGTGATTTCCCGAAATGGACCATGCAAATTCAGGTCATGACCGAAGAGCAAGCGCAGCAAGCGCCGTTCAGCCCGTTTGATTTGACCAAGGTTTGGCCGCATGCCGATTATCCGTGCATCACCATTGGTGAATTTGAACTAAACCGGAATCCTGAAAACTATTTCGCTGAAATCGAACAGGCTGCCTTTAGCCCATCAAATGTTGTGCCGGGTATCGGCTTTAGCCCGGATCGGGTTTTGCAGGCGCGTATTTTCTCTTATGCGGATGCGCACCGGTATCGTCTGGGCACGCATTACGAGGCCTTGCCTGTGAACGCGCCGAAATGTCCGGTTCATCACTATCACAAAGATGGCCAAATGAACTTTATGGGCCAGCAGTCTGGCAATGTAGATGCCTATTACGAGCCAAACTCTGTCGAAGGTGCTCCACGCGAAGACAAAATTGCAGCAGAACCACCGCTGCCGTTGTCTGGTGATGCGGATCGCTACAACCATCGCGAAGGGAATGACGATTACACGCAGGCCCGCGCATTGCATGATCTGATGGATGATGGGCAGCGTTCGCGTCTGTATTCAAACACGGCAGAGGCGATGCAGGGTGCCAAAGACACCACGATTGAACGGGTTCTGGGCCATTACGATAAAATCAGCCAAGCCTATGGCGATGGCATTCGTGCCGCCCGCGCTGCTTTGAATGGCTAAGTTTTCTGTACTGTAACGCGTTTGCGCAGCCCTAGGGCTGCGCATGTTTATCCAATCATATCAGATACATCTGTGCGCGATGCGTTGTAATGCGCGCGAAGGCGAACCAGAGCGATCCGCAAGACAACCTTGCCCGACCGCGCAGGCCATCCCAAGCGACGTTCCGTCATCTCAAGACCTTCTAGGTAGCAGCAGCAGCGCAATGTGATGTCTGCCAGCCCTTCTCCCAACAGTTCCATCGCTTCGCGCAGCCGATCACGCGCCTGCCACGCAGAGCTCGTGCAATCCCCGTTGGCACCGGCAGAGGTTCCTGCCGTTAATAACCGATCCCAGTTTTGCCCCAACGCGCCATCCATCTGCGACAGCTCAAAGTCCTCGCGCAGGCGTTCACCTGCGGCGACCAAATCGCTGGACAGAAATGGTTTACCATCTTTGTCTTTGCGTCGCGCCAATACCGCCAAGGGGCTTTCACTTGTGGAAAATCGCATCCGCCGTTGCGCGCCCTGCTCTGCCTGCGGCGTTCCTTTTGCGAGTTTTTCAAATCCTGACTGTTCTTCAGCAAAATCGCGCGCGGAATTGGAAGCCTTGGCCATCAATTGCGTTAGCTCACTGCGCCCTGCAGGCGTGATTTTATAGCGCGACACACGTCCGGGTGCCTTGCAACTGATCCAGTCTTTCAGGGCCATCGCTTGCGCAACATCGCGATCCACAACAGCGGTCCGCAATGTTGCCCCGTCCGCACCATCGCGCACGACAACTGCCTTTTCCATTCCTTTGGCCACCGCCAAAACGGCATCAGGATCACTCAACTTTAAGAGTATCTTTTCTGCTGCCGTAGCCAAAGCCGCCTCGCAAAGCGGGCCATCCATATCATGCGCATTCATCTCAAATGTCTCCATTCGTCGATCCGCGCCGGGAGAATTAGAAACATGGGCCCCCAATGCTGCAAGCGCTTCGTCGATCAGCGGATCATCCCGGCGCGATTCAACGCGCCGAATTTGCCGTGATATCGTCGATGCATGACAATGTGATTGCCGTGCAAGCGCCCGAATTGAAATGCCTTTTTCTATGTGCGCCAAGTAACGTGCTGCGTAGTTCGGCACCCAAGTTGGAACGCAAGCAAGCTCGTCCTCTGCCCTCCAATGTGTCTTCATTCATGCCCCCGGTGGGTATCTTTTGCTGCCATTTTACCCACAGATCATCCCAGAAAATCTAGGTCGCAGAGGTTACCCATGCGTTAACATCCGTCGGCACTTCGGAGTGTGTTTCCAAATGATAAACAGATTTCAAACTGGCCGAACGCTGGGTACGCTCCGAATGCAACACCCCTATAAGCTGTGCAAGGCTGCCCTTTCGATTACCCTATGAAAGGTCAAAACCATGCAGGATGTGCATACAATGCTTCGTCAATTCAACCGCCCAAAACTATTGGTTCGCGCGGCAAAAGCGGCGGCAGTCGATTACGAAAGGCCCGTCCATCTGGCACGCCTATTGCGCGCCAAAACCCTACCGGGACACGCCGAAGCCATTATAAATTTGCTAGAACTGGAACACACACATAACGAGATGCGCCGACAAAAACACCTAGGGTATTCCCCAATCGCCCATGTGGACGTGATGATTGCCATTGTTGGCGAGGCCCAGCTGATGCAGGCCTCCCAATATACTTAAAGGCAGCGATTACATAAAGGAATCGGGCATAGACGCCTTTTTGTCAGCAACAAAGGCTTTCAATGCCTCATCAATCGCGGGATCCAAAGGCGGGGCCACATGGTCTGCAACCAATTTTGCGACACGCTCAGTTGCCAGCGCTTGCGTATCGCGTGCCCCTTCGTCCTGCCATTGCTCAAACGGCTTGTAATCAAGTATCTCAGAACGCCAAAACGCGGTCTTAAAGTTCGCCTGCGTATGGGCACAGCCCAAGAAATGCCCACCGGGCCCAACTTCGCGCAGCGCTTCCATGCCCTGCCCGTTTTCATCAATGGCAACACCTTCGGCCATCTTATGCAAGGTGCCCAATTGATCGGCATCCATCACGAATTTCTCGAATGACGCCACCAGACCACCTTCGAGCCAGCCACAGGAATGCAGCATAAAGTTCACGCCGCCCATCAAGGCCGCATTATGGGTATGTGCTGTTTCATAAGCCGCCTGCGCATCTGGTAGTTTTGAGCCACATAGCCCACCACCGGAACGGAACGGCAATCCCATGCGCCGCGCCAATTGACCCGCGCCATATAAAATTTGGCTCGCTTCGGGCGTGCCAAAGGTTGGCGCACCCGATGCCATATCGATAGAGGTCACAAAGGCCCCAAAGATCACAGGCGCACCGGGGCGCACCAATTGGCTATAGGCAATGCCTGCCATGACCTCTGCCAAAACCTGCGTTAACGTCCCCGCAACCGATACCGGGGCCATCGCGCCGCCCACGATAAACGGAGAAATGATACAGGCTTGGTGGTTCTTGGCATAAACCTCAAGCGCGCCCATCATTATGTCGTCAAACGTCATTGGCGAGTTGATGTTGATCAACGACGTCATAACCGCGTTGTTCTGTACAAACTCTTTGCCAAACAGAATTTCGCACATATCCACGCAATCCTGCGCGCGGCTTGGTTCAGTGACAGAGCCCATAAATGGCTTATCCGTCAAAGACATATGCGCATAGATCATGTCCAAGTGGCGTTTGTTCACTGCAACATCGGTCGGCTCGCAAACGGTACCGCCGGAATGGTGCAGCCATTTGGACATATGGCCCAATTTCACGAATTTCTCAAAGTCTGCCATGGTGGCATACCGGCGACCACCCTCGGCATCGCGCACAAAGGGCGGGCCATAGACCGGCGCACACACCAAGTTTTTGCCGCCAATTTCAACGGACCGTTCCGGGTTACGCGCATGCTGCGTAAAGGAAGACGGCGCTGTTTTGCACAGCTCCCGCGCAAGTCCCTTTGGCAGACGCACACGGTGGCCATCAATCTTGGCCCCCGCTTTTTCCCACAGCGCCAAGGCGCCCGGATTATTCGGGAAATCCACGCCTATCTCTTCGAGCACGATTTCGGCGTTCGCTTCAATAACCGCCAACGCTTCGTCGGTCAGCACCTCATATAGCGGTATGTTCCGCTCTATGTACTTCGCGGTTTCAACGGTCACATTGGCGCGTGCCGCACGACGTGCAGCACCACCGCCTGAACGGCCTCGACGAGTTGGAGCGGGTTCAGCCATATGGTCCTCATAGCTTTGAAGGTCTTTTTATATTTCTACCCAGCAACGTCCCATCTCCGCGTGATAATTGCGGCGATTAAACACTAAAAACGACATTCGATACGGCAATGCGCGTTCGCATGGCTCAAAGGGGCTCTGCCCCTCACGTCGAAACGATGTTTCGCCGCTCACCCCGGAGTATTTGGAGAAAGGTGAATTATTAGAGGTGATGATAGGCAAATCTCTTGCGCAAATGGGTCATTTGGCCTATGCGGCGACCATGACAGAGACATCCCATGACCGCCTTTTAATCATCGACTTTGGTAGCCAAGTGACGCAGCTGATTGCGCGTCGTCTGCGCGAGCTGAATGTCTATTGCGAAATCCACCCCTATCAAAAAGTCACAATGGATTTTGTGCGCAGCTTTGCGCCAAAGGCCGTGATCTTTTCCGGTGGCCCAGACAGTGTGACCCGCGAAGGGTCTCCGCGCGCGCCACAAGAGATTTTTGATCTGGGCGTGCCGATCCTTGGCATCTGCTATGGTCAACAGACCATGATGCAGCAGCTTGGCGGCAAGGTCGAAAGCGGCCACGGAACAGCCGAATTTGGTCGTGCCTACGTGACGCCAAAGAACAAGTTGGCGATCTTGGATGGTTGGTTTGCCGAAGGTGACGAACAAGTCTGGATGAGTCACGGCGATCACGTCAGCGAAATCGCACCCGGCTTTGAGGTTTATGGCACCTCACCCAACGCGCCTTATGCCATCACTGCAGATGTCTCTCGGAATTTCTACGCGGTGCAATTCCACCCAGAAGTGCACCACACGCCAAATGGCGCGAAGCTGTATGAGAACTTTGTCAAACTGGCGGGTTTCTCTGGCGATTGGACCATGGGTGCTTATCGTGAGCAGATGATCGCTAAGATCCGCGAACAGGTTGGCGACAAACAGGTGATCTGTGGTCTGTCTGGTGGTGTTGATAGCTCTGTTGCTGCAATCCTGATCCACGAAGCGATCGGCGATCAGCTGACCTGTGTCTTTGTCGACCACGGCCTGCTGCGCAAGGACGAGGCGAAAGAAGTCGTCGCCATGTTCCGCGACAACTATAACATCAAGCTAATTGCAGCCGATGAAAGCGATCTGTTCTTGGGCGAGCTGGAAGGCCAGTCTGACCCAGAAACCAAACGCAAAATCATCGGCAAGCTGTTCATCGACGTGTTCCAGAAATACGCCAATGAGATCGAAGGCGCTGAGTTCTTGGCGCAGGGGACGTTGTACCCGGATGTCATTGAATCCGTGTCCTTCTCTGGCGGACCATCTGTCACCATCAAATCGCACCACAATGTGGGCGGCCTACCTGAAAAGATGGGTTTGAAACTGGTTGAACCGCTGCGCGAACTCTTCAAAGACGAAGTCCGCGCCTTGGGTCGTGAACTTGGCTTGCCGCAGTCCTTTATCGGTCGCCATCCTTTCCCTGGACCGGGTCTTGCGATCCGTTGCCCTGGTGAGATCACCCGCGAAAAGCTGGAAATCCTGCGCGAAGCGGATGCCATCTATATCGACCAAATCCGCAAACATGGCTTGTATGACGAAATCTGGCAGGCCTTTGTTGCCATCCTTCCGGTGAAAACCGTGGGTGTTATGGGCGATGGCCGCACCTATGATTATGCCTGCGCAATGCGTGCGGTGAACTCTGTTGATGGTATGACCGCGGATTACTATCCGTTCACCCATGAATTCCTAGGTGAAACCGCAACGCGGATCATCAACGAGGTCAAAGGCATCAACCGCTGCACCTATGACATCACCTCAAAGCCTCCGGGCACGATTGAGTGGGAATGATCCGGCTGACCGGACATATCCAAGTACCAGCGGATCGCCTAACGGCGGTCCGTTCTGCATTGGCAGACCACATTCACCTAACCCGCGCCGAACCCGGCAATCTGACGTTCAGCGTGATTGAACACCCCACCATTGCTGGCCGATTTGACGTTGCCGAAACGTTTCTAGATCGCGCGGCTTTTGACGCGCATCAAACGCGTGCCGCGCAATCGGATTGGGCCAAGATCACCCAAGGCATCCCGCGCGACTACCAAGTCGAAGAGATTGCCGATTAACGCTTTGTATGCGCAGCCTTTTCGCTTAGATGAACTAACGCGCAGTTCAGCAAGGCCAAGCATATGACCGAAAAACAGCCCCATATTGTCGTCACAGGTGCCAGCGGTTTTATTGGCACTCACGTTATGCAAGCCCTTGCGCAGGCTGGCGAATATCCTGTTGGGCTTTGCCGCAAACCAACCAAGGGGCTGGTGCATGGGTTTGATCTTGAGAACCTTGGGGATCTATCCAAAGTCCTAACGGGTGCCAAAGCCGTCGTGCATTGCGCCGCCCGCGTGCACCGAAAAGAAGACCCTAAAACCGCGCTTGAGGATCATCGCCGCACCAATCGCGACGCGACCGTTGATCTATTGCGTCAGGCCGAGGCTGCTGGTGTGGAACATTTCGTGTTTCTCTCAACTATAGCTGTCTATGGGCTAGACAAAGCCGACGCTGTCATACCACTGGATCATCCAACCGATCCCAACACCCCTTATGGTCAGGCCAAGCTTGAAGCCGAAGAGATCATCGCGCAAAGCCCGATCAAAACCACGATCTTGCGAGTGCCATTGGTCTATGGTCCCAACGCGCCGGGCTTTTGGCGCCGACTATTAAAGCTGTGCAACAGCCGCTATCCGCTGCCATTTGATTTCGTTGGTAACCGCCGAAGCATGATGGCAGTGCAAAACCTAGCAGACCTTATTCGTCATTGCATCGCAGCCCCATCAACACCCGATGTGATCCTTGCCACTGATCACGAAGACCTTGGCACCACGCGCATCGCGACCGCCATGCGCCATGGTCTTGGCCGCCCGCGTCGTCTTTTCACTGCGCCAAAACCGCTGATCAAATTGGCCGCCCACGCTGTTCGCCGCCCTTATCTATACGAGCAGTATTTTGACTCGCTCCAGTTTGAACCAACAAACTGTGATTGGACGCCACCGCTTTCTGTCGACGACGCCCTCGCGTTAAGTGTGCACAAAGCATAATTCCACTTTCAAACGGATGCGTTTTTCGCCAACGTGGCCGCGGGGAGAGTACATTATGTCCAATCACTTTCGCGCGGCCCTTTGGATGTCTGGCGCGATCATATCCTTTTCGCTGATGGCCGTTGCAGGACGCGCTGCAAGTGCAGAGCTCGATACCTTTGAGATCATGATGTATCGCAGCCTGATTGGATTTACTGTCGTTGTTGCTATCACCACGGCGCGCAACCAATGGGCCCATGTGTCTACGCAAGATATTGGCACCCATACCCTGCGTAACCTTGCCCATTTCTGCGGACAAAACCTGTGGTTCTATGCGCTTACGTTGATGCCATTGGCACAGCTCTTTGCGTTAGAGTTCACCACACCGATTTGGGTTCTCCTGCTAGCTCCCCTCATTTTAAATGTGAAAATTCGCCCGATGGGTCTATTGGCTGCGGCAATTGCCTTTGTCGGGATTATCATCGTCGCCCAACCCGGCGCGGCCCCTTTAGGCCCCGGCTTTTTGCCCGCGGCCCTATGTGCGGTGTGCTTTGCATTCTCGCTGATCTTCACAAAGAAGCTGACCGAGCGGCACAGCACGGTCTCTATCCTGTTTTATCTCACCGCGATGCAACTTGTTTTCGGGGCGATCTTCGCAGGCTACGACGGCGATATAACCGTGCCCTCAGCAGCGGCTATTCCATCTCTTGTGATCATTGGCCTTGCAGGTCTGACAGCCCATTTCTGCATTACAAGCGCGCTTAAAATTGCTCCCGCTTCGGTTGTAGCCCCTTATGACTTTGTGCGTTTACCGGTGATCGCCATTGTCGGAGCGCTGTTTTACAGCGAACCCCTGCAAGCCAGCGTCTTATTAGGTGCGATCCTCATTTTCGGTGGTAACTACTTGAATATTATGCACGAAAATAAATTAAAACGCGAAGTGACCACGAGTTAGACTGGCTCGTATTACGTGTGGTCACCGCTTGACCGAACGATAGTTACATTTCTACGCTACACGGAATAAGAATGTAACGCGCGGGGAGGCGTGTCATGAAATATACACTACAGGGTGCTGTAGCCTTTGGGCTCATGGCATCGACCGCTCTTGCGGGAGGCATTGAACGGTCCAATCAATCTGTGTCTGTCATCTTCGAAGAAGGAAGCCTAATCGATCTAAGCTTTGGGTCCGTCGATCCATCAGTATCAGGTACCGGGGTCTCGGTAACTCCAGGCACTCCTTCTGGCGATATGGCCGATAGCTATATTCAGACAGGCTTGGCCTATAAAACTGATTTAAACGAAAACCTATCTTTTGCTCTTATTTATGATCAGCCGTTTGGCGCAAACGTGTCATACCCATCAGCGTCGGGATACTTCGCCGGTGGCGCAACAGCAGAACTTAATAGCAAAGCACTGACGGGCGTTCTGAAATACACAACCGACAACAACATCAGCATTCTTGGCGGCTTGCGGTATCAGACCTTCCAAGCCGAAGCTTCGCTGCCATTTGTGGCTGGATACACTGGTAGCAGTTCGACCGATGCGAGCGTAGGCTACCTAGTCGGCGTGGCCTATGAAAAACCAGAAATCGCGTTGCGTGTTGCTTTGACCTATAACTCAGCGATCACACATGACTGGACGATTTCAGAAACAGGACCGGGAACAGCAACCAGCGCGTTGCAAACCGAAACCCCACAATCCCTAAACCTTGAATTCCAATCAGGCATAGCCAAAGACACGTTGGTCTTCGGTAGTGTCCGTTGGGTCGATTGGTCAGAATTCGACATCACACCCCCGGTCTATTTAGGTGCGACGACGGTTCCTTTGGTAAACTTTCGCGAAGATACCATCACCTATACTCTAGGTGTCGGACGTCGCTTTAACGAAAACTGGTCTGGCGCAATCTCTTTCATGCATGAACCAAAGGTCTCGGGGTTTTCATCAAACCTTGGGCCAACAAACGGCAAATCTGGGATTACCGTCGGGGCGACCTACAAAAAAGACAACATGGAGATTACGGGCGGCATTAGCCACATCTGGCTTGGCGATGCGACCTCAACGCTTGCCTCCATTGACCCGCTTACAGCAGCTTCATTTACGGATAACACGGCTGTTGGTGTTGGCCTAAAAGTGCGTTTCCGCTTTTAAACACCTTGGGCTTTTCCCGGAACCCTTCGGGAAAAGCCCTTAGAAACATTGACCATATCCGCCCTGCCCGCTACCAACGAGTGAAACGATAAGGGTCGGGTGATGCTCTATAAATCCGCAGCAGATTGGCGTGATGCGCCACAGAAAAAAGTTCTTCTCTTTGCCATGTCGGGCCTTGGGAAGACCCATGTCTCGAACATGCTGCGCGAGTCTGGCGACTGGTTTCACTATTCCGTCGATTACCGCATTGGCACCCGCTACATGGGCGAGCACATCGCAGATCACGCCAAAGCCGAGGCCATGACCGTTCCGTTCCTGCGGGAACTGCTGCTTAGCGACAGCATCTATATCGGCTCGAACATCACCTTTAACAACTTAGCCCCACTGTCCGCCTACCTTGGCAAACCCGGCTGCCCAAAGCGCGGTGGCCTGCCGTTTGATGATTATATGCGACGCCAAGATCAACACCGCACCGCTGAAATCGCAGCCCTGCAAGACACGCCGCACTTTATTGATCGTGCGCAAAACCTTTATGGCTACGATCACTTTGTCTGCGACACTGGCGGATCGATTTGCGAAGTCGTGGATGCCAATGATCCAAATGATCCCATCCTAAAAACGCTTCAGCAAAACACGCTGATGGTTTGGATCAAAGGTTCAGACGCCCACACAGACGAGCTTATTCGCCGTTTTGATCGTGCACCTAAGCCTATGTATTATCAGCCAGAATTCCTGCGCGCCAAATGGGCCGAATACCTCGCCCAAGAAGGATGCGCTGAATCCGAAGTGAACCCAAATGCCTTTGTCCGGTGGACCTATTCCCAAGCGCTGGCACACCGCCAACCGCGCTATGAGGCGATGTCAAACTGGGGCATCACCGTTCAGGCCGAGGACGTCGCACAGGTCACATCAACGTCAGACTTCGAAGCCCTCATCGCAGATGCCCTTGAGAGTAAGTAGTTCCTGACTTACATATCGGCTTCCAAGATATAGGAAGATTGTCCAATGCCCATCAAACTGCCCTCCGACCTGCCTGCCTTTGACGTGCTTTCGCGCGAAGGTGTGATGGTCATGTCGGATCACCAAGCAGAACGGCAAAACATTCGTCCGCTGCGCATTGGGTTGCTCAACCTGATGCCGAAAAAGATTCAAACCGAGAACCAATTCGCGCGTCTGATCGGTGCAACCGCCTTGCAGATCGAGCTGTCGCTCATCCGCATGAGCGAACACCAGACCAAAAACACCGCAGCCGAGCATATGGCCGAATTCTATCGCCCATTCTCCGATGTCAAAGCCAGCGGCGAGAAATTCGACGGCCTGATCATCACCGGCGCGCCCATTGAACATATGCCGTTCAATGACGTCACCTATTGGGACGAGCTATGCGAGGTCTTTGACTGGACACAAACCCATGTGCATTCCACCTTTGGCGTGTGCTGGGGCGGCATGGCGATGATCAACTACTTCCACGGCGTGAAAAAACACCTGCTGGATACCAAACTCTTTGGCTGCTTCCGCCATCAAAATCTAGATGAATCCAGCCACTATTTGCGCGGGTTCTCGGATGATTGCGTGATCCCCGTCAGCCGCTGGACCGAAATGAAACAAGAAGAGATTGACGCGGCGCAAGGTCTTAAAACCCTGCTTGCCAGCGACGAAGCAGGGCCCTGCTTGGTCGAAGACCCAGCGCGCCGTGGTCTCTATATCTTCAACCATTTCGAATACGACAGCGACACGTTGAAACAAGAATATGACCGCGACGTTGCCAATGGCACGCCGATCAACGTGCCGATGAACTACTACCCGGATGATGATCCATCCAAGCCACCGCAAAATCGTTGGCGCAGCCACGCGCATCTTTTGTACGGCAACTGGATCACCGAAGTTTACGAAACCACGCATTACGATTTGTCAAAAATTGGCAGCTAAACTCCTCATAATGCTATGCTTTATCGTGGCGGCCTTTGCGGTCGCCACAGTGCTAAAAGCCCGCGCAAATGAAATGCGCGCTGAAACCGCCTACCCGCCCGAAGGCCAAATCCTCACTATTGACGGCAGTCAAATGCACGCAGTCGTGCGCGGCCAAGGCCCCGACCTCGTGCTAATCCACGGCAGTTCTGGCAGCACACGCGACTTTACCTTTTCGCTGATGGACAAGCTCGCCGCTGACTACCGCGTCATTGCCATCGACCGGCCCGGCCTTGGCTATTCCCAAGCCATCGATAACCCATCCATTTTTCACCAAGCGGAGCTGCTGCAAAAAACCGCCGCCGAACTTGGCGCGTTCCAACCCATTGTTATGGGACAAAGCTATGGCGGCTCTGTCGCCCTCGCGTGGGCCGTAAACCACCCTGACAGCCTCGCAGCCCTTGTGCCCGTGGCAACACCATCTTTGCCTTGGACCACCCCACTCAGCCGCTTCTACAAAATCACATCAAACCCGATCCTCGGCCCATTGGTTATCCCAATCCTCACCGCTTGGGTGCCCAACGCCTATGTGAACAGCGAAGTAAACGCCGTCTTCGCCCCCCAATCAGCCCCCGATGGCTACGCCGCCCACTTCGGCCCCGGCCTGACCCTGCGCCGCAGCTCGCTAACTGCCAATGCCAAACAACGCGCAGGTTTGTTGATGGAAATCCAAACCCTGTCAAAGCTTTACGACCAAGTCACAGTGCCCACAGAGCTGCTACACGGCGAAGCTGACACAACCGTCGGCGCCTCGATCCACTCGATCCCACTGGCGCCGCAAATCAAAGACGCCAATCTAACCACCCTTCCGGGCATCGGCCACATGCCGCATCACAGCGCAGAACAGGCCGTGATCGACGCAATCCACCGCGCCGCCGCCCGCGCCTCATTGCACTAAGCGTCTCGCATCGCCATATTAGAAAAAAATGGAGAGGTTTCATGCAGCTGCCCTTTGATGGCGCAATCAGCGCCTTCTACAAAAACACCGCGCCACAAGACATTCGTGACGCGATTAAGACTGCGAATAAGGGCGAAATCCTCGACAGCAGCTTTCCATTCAGCGAAAGACTTAGCCGCAAGACCTATGAAAAAGACATGGCCGCGCTGCAAATCGAACTGGCCAAGATGCAAACCGCCCTTAAGGACAGCGGCCAACGGGTCGCCATCGTCTTTGAAGGCCGCGATGCCGCAGGCAAAGGCGGCACCATCAAACGTTTCCGCGAAAACCTAAACCCACGTGGCGCGCGCACGGTTGCGCTGTCTAAACCAACGGAAACCGAGTCCACCCAATGGTATTTCCAACGCTACATCCAACACCTGCCCGCAGCTGGTGAGATGACCTTCTTTGACCGCAGCTGGTACAACCGAGGTGTCGTGGAAAAGGTCTTTGGCTTCTGCACCGATCAGCAACGCGATCATTTCTTTGCCCAAGCCCCCGATTTCGAAAAAATGCTGGTGGACGAAGGCATCATCCTGATCAAATTCTGGCTCAACGTCGGCCGCGCCGAACAGCTGCGCCGCTTTATGGCCCGCGAAAGCGATCCACTAAAACAATGGAAACTCAGTTGGATCGACGTCGAAGGCCTCAAGAAATGGGATGCCTACACCCAAGCCATCGGAGAAACGTTTGATCACACAAACACCGACATCGCCCCTTGGACCATCATCCGCAGCGACGACAAACGCCGCGCGCGGCTGAACGCAATTCGGCACGTTCTCCATCGCGTGGACTACACCCACAAAGACGCAAAGGCCATCGGCCAATGCGACCCAACCATTTGCGGCACAACGGATATTTGGCATGCCTAAGCAAGGCTATCACCACGGCAACCTGCGCCAAGCGCTGGTCGAAGCCGCCCTGCGCCTGATCGAGGTCAAAGGCCCAACAGGCTTCACCCTGTCAGAAGCCGCGAAAACCGCAGGCGTAACACCCGCAGCCGTCTACCGCCATTTCGAAGGTCGCGAAGACCTGATCGCCGAAGCCGCCCGCCAAGGCTATGAAATCTTTGCCGATTTGATGCAATTCGCCTACGACAAAGGCCAACCCTCAGCGCTCGCCAGTTTCGAAGCAACCGGCCGCGCTTACCTCGCCTTCGCCCGCAAATATCCGGGCCACTACATCGCGATGTTTGAAAGCGGCATCTCCGTCAACCGCACCCCAGAACTCGCCGCGATCGCCACCCGCGCGCGTGGTGTGATGGAACAAGCGGCCAATGATCTCTCTCAACACATCCCACCGGAAAAACGTCCCCCAGCAAGTATGTTTTCAGCCCACATCTGGGCCATGAGCCACGGCGTGGTGGAACTCTTCGCCCGAAACTCCCCCGGCACCCAAAGCCCCTTCCCACCAGAAGATTTGCTAGAAACCGGCATCGGCGTTTACCTACGAGGCCTCGGCCTGATCAAACCCGACGACGCATAATGGGGCTCTGCCCCCTGCGCTGCGCGCATTCCCCCGAGGTATTTTGGTCAAGAAAAAGCCTATCTTCATCTTTCCAAAAATACTCTGGGGTGAATTGGCCAGCGGCCAAGAGGGGCACAGCGACGACCTGCAACAACGCTTTCCGAGAAAGTTGGTGGCGGTAAAACCGGACGCGAAAGAGATACTAAAAGCGGTCAGTTTGTTCAAAATGGTACAGCGAAGCGTCGCCCAAGCACCACAGTTACCGAAGATAAATAGCCAATAGAAAAAGGGCCGCCTGAAGGCAGCCCTTTCCAAATTCGAAATGTGTAAAGCTTAACGCTTTGAGAACTGGAAGGAACGACGCGCTTTGCGGCGGCCAAACTTCTTACGTTCAACAACACGAGAGTCACGTGTCAGGAAGCCAGCAGCTTTCAACGCGCCACGCAGGGATGGTTCATAAAGCTGAAGCGCTTTAGAAATACCGTGCTTAACCGCGCCCGCTTGACCGGACAGACCGCCACCTTTCACAGTTGCGTATACGTCGAATTCACCTTCAACGCCTGCAATTGTGAATGGCTGTGCCAGGATCATTTGCAGAACCGGACGTGCGAAATATTCGTTCTGTGGCTTGCCGTTTACAACAACTTTGCCAGAGCCTGGTTTAATCCAAACACGTGCAACAGCGTCTTTACGTTTACCAGTTGCATAAGAACGACCTAGCTCGTCGCGAACAGGCTCCGCAGGAGCTGCGTCAACAACAAGAGTTTCGCCGTTTGCAACAGCAGAGAGCTCTTCAAGAGAATTGATTTGATCAGCCATTGATTAGCTCCGCGTGTTCTTGGAGTTCATGGATTTCACATCCAACACTTCTGGCGCTTGCGCCTCGTGTGGGTGCTCGGAACCAGCATAGACGCGCAGGTTGGTCATGATCTTACGGCTCAGGGAGTTCCCTGGCAGCATGCGCTTTACAGCAGCAGTCACGACACGCTCAGGGAATTGACCCTCGAGAATTTGCTCAGCCGTACGGAATTTGATGCCGCCCGGGTGGCCTGTGTGCCAGTAGTAACGTTTGTCGGTACGTTTTTTACCAGTCATCTGCACCTTGTCGGCGTTGATGATGATAACGTTGTCACCTGTGTCCATGTGTGGAGTAAAGGTGGCCTTGTGCTTGCCACGCAAGCGCATGGCGACGATCGACGCAAGACGGCCAAGCACGACGCCTTCAGCGTCGATGATGATCCATTTCTTATCGATGTCTGCCGGAGTAGCAGAAAAGGTTTTCATTGTGGTCTACCTAAGTTTGGTTGACAGATGCGGCAACGAGTCGACACATCAATATGCGATGGGCGGGTTATAAAGCCCCCACAACCACAGTCAACAGCGGCAAAGTTAAATTAACCAAGTAAAATCAACACCTTACAAAATAGGTATTATTTTACCCCACTTATTTCACCGCTCCGGCTGGAAAAACACCCCGGCAAACAACCCACGCAGGGTTTTCGCGGTCAGAAACGCAACAATCCCACTTAGTACCGCCCATAATCCAGCGCCAATCACCATATGCGCGGGCGACGCGGCCTCAACGCCAAACCGGATTGATGCCATACACAAGCCCGCCACAGGAAAGCTCAGCGCCCACCAGCTTAAGGCAAAGGGCATAGTCACAAGTTTCGGCAGCTGGATCACCACCAACATCGCAAAGATATAGGCCGCGTTCAAAAGCACCCGTGCAAAGCTGTCTACCCCACCCGTCAATGTCACATAGGCCAGAAACCCCAGTGCAGGTGGCGCGATCAGAACCACAAGGGTTGGCACCAATTTGCCCGGCAGCGGATCGTGAAACACCAATCGGTTCATCACCAAGGTCAACAACACCAACCAAAAGAGAACACCGCCAGAAAAGAACAGCCAAGACAGCTCAATATATCCCAACGGAACGCCCGCTACGGGCACAATCACATTCCCAACCGCTGGAATAAACCACGCGGGGCTTAGCTGCCCCACCTCAAATGACCGATGACTGATCCAGCTAGAAATCACCGACAGCGTCAAAAGCCCTTGAAACGCCAAGCCGATCACCCAAATCACGCGGGCCATTCCCGGCGCATCCTGCAAATACCCCATTGCCACCAAAAGCATAGAAATCGAAATCGCTGGGAAAAACGCCAGCTTGCCCGGCACCTGCCATTCTGCGCGGCAATCGTGCGGCGCTCGGATCAGTTTGGCCCCGTAGATCAAGACCAAGCCAACAAAGGCCACCGTCGCAACCACCCGCAACACCAAGGCCACAGGCATAAACGCAGGCCATACCGCAGCCATTGCGAAACTTGCCAAGGCCCAGCCCCACAACCCCATAGAGGACGCAAATAATGTAACTGGAAAATGCGCAAGACCTGCCTTTGCATCACTCATATCTGTTGCCATCGTCTGTCTCTCCTCCGGCAGAGCCGTTCCTTCGGCTCCTGATTTTCGGTTTTGTCTCGCTACGTCGTGAAACTACGAGGCGGATTGTCCAACAAACGCCGAACGATCTCGATCCCTTGCTCAAACCGCTTTTGGTCGATCTGCCCATTCATGGCCAACCGAACCGCATGCACTGTGCGACCATCCCGAAGTGTGAATTCATCAGCAGATTTCAACATCACGCCTGCCGCCTCTGCAGCCTGCGCAAAGGCTGGGGCCCGCCATCCAGTAGGCAGTTCAACCCAAACCAGCGGTACGTTGTTTCGCCATCGAATGGCATATCCGCCCAATTGGTGTACCGCGATGCGCAAATCCGCATTGATCCGCGCCTGCATCTTGGAAATAACCCCCGGCAGCTTTGGGTTGGTCATCACCTTGGCAAACACCTCAGTCAGCATCGTTGATACGCCAAAGTGACTAAACTGCACGCTGCGCAGCATTTCTCCGACCCACCCATTGGGCGGCAAGGTAAATCCAACACGCAGGGCCGGCGAAACTAACTTTGACGGAGAATTCACATACCAGCCCAATTCAGGCAACAAGGCCCGATAGGTTTCACCAGTGTGTTGCCCCATATAGTAACAATCATCATCCAGCACATGAATGCCGTGTCTCAATGCGACGGATGCGATTTCGCGACGCCGCGCTGCAGATGTTGGCCGCGTTGTTGGATTATTCACCTCGGAAGAGGTACAATACAATTCAGCACCTGTGGATTGTACCAATTCTTCAAAGGCTGCTGGGTCCGGTCCGTCACCATCCCACGGCACGCCAACGATCCGCGCGCCGTAAATCTCGGCCGCTTTTCGAAATCCTGAAAAGGTCACATCGTCCACCAACACGACCGGATCCTTGGACCGCAAGACAGCCTGCATAATATGCATCACAGCATTCTGTCCGCCATGGGTAATGACCAAATCATCAACCGTGTAATCCCCCAGTGGTGCGTCCTTCATCCACTTCATAAATGCCAGCCGCGCCGGAAGGTTCATTTCGCGTTTTGGGTATTGCATCAAGGCCATAGCAGGCAATTCTGCAGTAACTTTACGCATCGCATCGCGTATAAGTGCCTCTTGACCCATGTTTGGAATGCGTGGGCTAAACAGGTCAACACTACCGGTTTCCCCCACGTCAATTTCCATGCCGTTGACGTCGGAAACATAGGTGCCCCGACCGACGCCTGCGGTCAATGTGCCGTCCTCCACCAGCAGTGAATAGGCCCGCGCAACGGTGCCGGGCGTAATCTCTAGACGGTAGGCTAATTCACGAACAGGCGGCAACTTTTGCCCCGGATCAAGTTCGCCCTCTTGGATACCCTTACGGATGCAATCAACCAGAGCGCGATACTTGGCACGCCCTGTTTGCGCCAACATCGGAGTCCACTTTGTACCCATTACAATGTTTTCCTAGACCAAAAACTGCGCTCATTGTACCTAGAATTTAACAACACATCAATGGATATGTATCGATACAATCCATAAGTTTCCGCAAGGTCACCTACGACCTGTCGCGTTCAGATTTGACGCTGTGCGATCCACCCTCTTCCGGACGTCGCACATCATCACTGGGGAGCTCGACTGAGGTGATTTTGCGGAGGAGCGCCTAGGTCAATTTGGTTTGGGTGCGACCGACATCGGAGTCACTCCCGATGGCGTGACCGCTTCGCGGTCATCTTCTGGCGGGCGCAAACCCCGTCGAACGTCAGAAATCACTTAGCCGGGGTTCGCCCCGGCTTTTTTTTTCAATCGCGCTTCGGAGGGATTGAATAGGTCAACGTCGCACGCGCAACCGGCGCCTTTTGCCCCTCAGAACAAATACGAATATCAACCACAGACAGGCTTTTGCCTAGCTTCAACACCTCTGCCGTCGCAATTAAATCCGCATCTGCTGAAGGTTTACGCATAAAGTCGATCGAACAATTGGTTGTCACAGCCAATGCTTCGCGTCCGATATGCGCCAATGTCGCCGCATAGGCTGCCACATCCGCAAGTGCAAACATGGTGGGCCCAGACACAGTTCCCCCCGGTCGCAGATTTTGATCCGTCACAGGCATCCGCATCACGGTCACAGCACCATCAATGTGTTCAACAGAAAAATGCCCTCGGACTTGCGGAAAAACCTCCCACAAATAGTCCTGCATCTCAGCGCGCGTCATAACTGGCGTCATCACCATTCCCCTTATGCCGTAACGTCTTATGCGATTTGCCTTTGGCGCAACCGCTCTGCATCCTACGCTCTAGGCAATTGTGACGGAGGGCAAGATGGCAATTTTAGAACGTAACGACACACAGGCTGTGGCACATCTGCAAATGAATGCACCAGAGCGGTTAAACGCGCTGTCAGATGAGATGATCCATGCACTGCAAACACAGCTCGATCAAATCGCCACAGATCCCAACATTCGCGTCGTCATCCTATCGGGTGATGGCAAAGCTTTTTGCGCGGGCCACGATCTCAAACAAATGACCGCAGGCCGCCAAGCCAAAGACGCTGGCCGCGCCTATTTCGCCGATCTCTTTGCGCGCTGTGCCAAACTGATGCTGACCATCCAATCCATCCCCCAGCCCGTCATCGCCCAAGTCCACGGCATCGCCACCGCAGCGGGCTGCCAGCTTGTCGCCACCTGCGATCTTGCCGTCGCCACAGATACAACCAAATTCGGCGTGAATGGCGTCAATATCGGCCTGTTCTGCTCCACCCCCATGGTCGCCCTCACCCGCGTGATCCCCCGCAAACAGGCGTTCGAGATGCTCACCACCGGCAAATTCATCTCCGCAGAACGCGCAGAACAGCTTGGGCTGATCAATTACGCCGTCCAAATCGACGATCTTGAAGCAAAAACCACCGAGCTCGCCGAAACCATCGCAGCAAAACTCGGGTCTGCGGTGAAAGTTGGTAAACAAGCCTTTTACAAGCAGGCGCAATTGCCCACGGATCAAGCTTATGACTATGCAGGCGATGTCATGGTGCAAAACATGCTGTTTCAGGACACAGCCGAAGGCATCGCCGCATTTTTAGAAAAACGCCCGCCAAATTGGGATCAATAACGCCGATCCGCCCGTGAATTGTGTCCGAAATGTGGCAAAATCCTTCGAAATTCGGCAGCCAGAAAGTGGTTAACATTAAGTAAACAAGGGAAATACGCGATTTTCCGCCAATTTTAGGCATTGTTTCCCTTTTTGCGCCCCACTTTTTCCTAATTTGGTCTAGCCGCACCCGAAAACCCATGTCATAACCACCCTATCGAAGCGCAGAACATCGCAGACTTCGAACATAGACATTGGGTCGCTGAACGGTGGAAGGTCCCTCCAGGGTTATCTCTCTAACCCGACATTCCTGCCTCAGCGGCCCAAATGATCTCTCCCACATCTAAAACCCCTTTCCAAAGCCGCGCCCGTGGCCTATCTCGCCCCTTATGACAGAGACATTGCATATCATCGGCGGCGGAATGGCCGGATCCGAGGCCGCTTGGCAGGCCGCGAACATGGGCGTGAACGTGGTGATCCACGAAATGCGGCCCAAAGTCGAAACCTTTGCCCACCGCACCGGCAACCTGGCCGAGATGGTGTGCTCTAACTCCTTCCGCTCAGACGACAGCGAACAAAACGCCGTCGGCCTGCTGCACTGGGAAATGCGCGCCGCAAACGGTGTGATCATGCAAACCGCCGACAAACACCGCCTGCCCGCAGGTGGTGCCTTGGCTGTGGACCGTGATCCATTTGCCGAAACTGTCACAGAAACCCTGATGGCCCATCCAAACATCTCCGTTGAATATGGCGAGATCAACAAACTCCCAACCGACGGCCACTGGATCATTGCCACTGGTCCCCTAACCTCAGCGGGTCTAGGTGCGGCCATCCAACAAGAAACCGGCGCTGACGCGCTGGCCTTCTTTGATGCCATCGCCCCAATCGTCTACGCTGACTCCATCAACATGGATGTCGCATGGCTGCAATCGCGCTATGACAAAGGCGAAACCGAAGAAGAGCAAAAAGCCTACCTCAACTGCCCGATGACCAAGGATCAATACGAATCCTTCATCGACGCATTGCTGGCTGCTGACAAAACCGAATTCCACGAAGGCGAAACCGCCGGCTATTTTGACGGCTGCTTACCAATCGAAGTCATGGCCGAACGCGGCCGCGAAACATTGCGCTTTGGCCCGATGAAGCCCGTCGGTCTGACAAACGCCCACGATCCAGACAACAAACCCTACGCCGTCGTCCAGCTCCGCCGCGACAACGCGCTTGGCACTTTGCTGAACATCGTCGGTTTCCAGACCAAAATGAAATACGGCGCGCAAACCGAGGTTCTGAAAATGATCCCGGGCCTCGAAGACGCCTCTTTCGCGCGCCTCGGCGGCATCCACCGCAACACTTTCATCAACTCACCGACCCTGCTTGACGATCAGATGCGTTTGAAATCCAAACCGCACATCCGTTTCGCAGGCCAAATCACCGGTGTCGAAGGATATGTGGAAAGCGCTGCAATGGGTTTGCTCGCCGGTCGTCTGGCAGCCTCCGAAATTCTCGGCCAACCGATGGACACTGCCCCACTCAACACCGCGATGGGCGCGCTTGTGCATCACATCACTGGTGGTGCCGAGGCGAAAACATTCCAACCAATGAATGTGAACTTCGGTCTCTTCCAACCGGTCGAAGGACTCAAGCACGGTCGCCGTGGTCGCAAGGAGCGGTACAAAGCCTACTCGGATCGCGCGAAAGCCGAGTGGCAATCTTGGCTCGACACCCAAGCATAACGTCAAAACCGTAGGCCGGGCTTCAGCCCGGCTCACCAACACAATTCGGGAATCGTACAATTCAGCCGCTCAAACGTACGAATTTCCACATTTCCAAACATTACGCCAACCGTGCGTTGCCTTAACGCCTTCACCTGCTACGCTGGCGCTGCAATTCACACGGTACGACGCCTGAAATGACCTTCAAAACCCGCTTTGCCCCATCCCCAACCGGCCCACTGCATCTGGGCCACGCCTATTCGGCACTCTTGGCGTATCGACAGGCAAAGGCAGAAGGCGGGGCGTTTTTACTACGCATCGAAGACATCGACCAATCTCGCAGTCGCCCCCAATGGGAGGCACAGATATACGATGATTTACAATGGCTTGGCCTAGACTGGGACACCCCCGTCATGCGCCAATCTGACCGTACACCTGCCTATCAATCTGCCCTACAGCGCCTAACCGACATGGGTCTAACATATCCCTGCACCTGCCGCCGCGCAGACATCGAAGCCGCCGCAGGCGCACCCCAAGAAGGCGTTCCACAGTTCGGCCCAGATGGGCGCATCTATCCCGGCACCTGTCGCGACAAGGAACAGGACGGCACACAGACGGATGTTGCCATTCGCCTAAACCTTAGCAAAGCCTTAACGCAGCTCGGTGAGCTCACCTATACAGAGGTTGGACCGCTTCACACAGGAACCCACAAAATAAACAAAAACAATATGTTATCGAACGTAGGTGATGTGATTTTGCAGCGCAAAGGTATGGGCAGCAGCTATCACCTGTCCGTTGTTGTGGATGACGCAGACCAAGGTATCACCCAAGTCACGCGCGGCGCGGATCTTTGGGAGGCAACGGAAATTCACGTTGTTTTACAAAAGCTTCTGGGGCTTTCTACACCTAAGTACTTTCACCACGACCTGATCCGCGATGAAAATGGCAAGCGTTTGGCCAAACGCGACGACGCACGCGCCATCGCCACCTACCGGGCCGAGGGCGCGCAGCCTCAAGACATTGTTAAGATGA
This sequence comes from Cognatishimia sp. 1_MG-2023, assembly GCF_030548175.1. GTDB lineage: Bacteria > Pseudomonadota > Alphaproteobacteria > Rhodobacterales > Rhodobacteraceae > Cognatishimia. Next base: position 195,359 of record NZ_JAUORX010000001.1, read on the forward strand.
TCTGCTTGGAACCTTAAGACATCGGCTTCATCAATTCGGTTTCTTGCCCGTCTTTGACAGAGGTATAGAAACACGAACGACGGTTAGTATGACAGGCCGGACCAACCTGATTGATCAGCACCAAAATGCAATCGCTGTCGCAATCATAGCGGAAATCCACCAATTCCTGCGTATGACCGCTGGTTTCACCCTTTACCCAAAACGATTGGCGGGAGCGCGACCAATAGGTCACTTTTCCGGTTTCTAACGTCTTTTCAATAGCTTGCAGGTTCATCCATGCCATCATCAGCACGTCTTTACTCTCTGCATCCTGCGCAATTGCCGGGATCAAGCCATTGTCATCAAATTTCAGGCTCTTTGGATCAAACGCCATAACGATTTCCTTTGCATCTGCCATAAGGCTCTCTATCTAGGAAAGAGGAACGAAAGGGAACTCAAATGTCCGGCGAAACCGATCTTATCAAACTTTATTCTGGTCAGATTCTCGGCCTCGCTTCGGATATGCCATTCACAGAGCGTTTGGAAAATCCCGACGGTTCCAGTAAAAAACGCTCCCCGCTTTGCGGCTCTACAATCACCGTAGATGTAAATCTAAGTGACGGAAAAATAACAGAATTTGGCCAAGACGTGAAAGCCTGTGCATTAGGTCAAGCAGCCGCATCAGTCGTTGCGCGCAACGTGATTGGCAGCGACCGCGCCCAGCTTGAAACGGCCCGCGACGCGCTCAAAGCCATGCTCAAAGAAGACGGCCCAACACCGCCAGCCCCCTTTGATGGCCTCGAAGTCCTGCGCCCCGCGCGCGATTACAAAAACCGTCACGCATCAATCCTCCTGGCGCTAGAAGCCACACTTGACGCCATCGAACAGGCAGAACAATCCGCCTGCGCCTAACCCCCTAACTCATTACCAGTAAACAAAAAAACGCCGCACTTACCGGGGAGGAAGTGCGGCGCAGGTTGCGTTCTATGTGCATCGTTGTTCCAAATTGGGAATGTGAGGCAGACCCTTCGGACTATAGGACAGGCAGTGTCAGTCGGTACGTATCAAATTGGGGACAGGATACGTGAACAACCAATGCAGAACGCCAGGCAGTAGGTAAACTTAGGCAAGACCAGGAATATGCAGGGCAACAATCATCATCACCGCCAACGCACCAACGCCAACGGCGTCCTGCATCAACGTATTTTGTGAATTGCGGATCACTGTTTTGATCTGGGTAATCATTGTGTTGCTCCTGCGTTAATTCCTTTGTTGCCTCTTTGTTCTCATTTTTTGTTCTTATTGTAAAGAACTTTATGAGAACATTTGAGAACATTTAGTGAATTAAATGCTAACCTACTGAAATCAAACGGATCGCTTGATCCTGTTCCATCAGCCACAAAAGAACACGCGCCGCTTGTCCGCGTGGTGTTTCCAAAGTCGGGTCGTCATGCAGCAATTTTCGCGCATCAGATTGCGCCACAGCCATCAACGCCGCCTGCCCTTCGACATCTGCAATACGGAATCGCGGCAAGCCCGATTGCGCAGTCCCAATCAAATCGCCCGCCCCACGCATTTCCATATCGGTTTCCGAAATACGGAACCCATCATTGGTTTCGCGCATAACTGTCAGGCGTTTTTGGCCATTTTCACTAAGCGGCGCCTGATACATCAACAAACACGTCGACGCCTCTGACCCACGCCCTACACGCCCGCGCAACTGGTGTAACTGCGCCAAACCAAAGCTTTCGGCCCGTTCAATCACCATGATTGTTGCATTTGGCACGTCGACGCCCACTTCAATCACGGTAGTCGCAACCAAAACCTTGGTCTCTCCCGCTGCAAAGGCCGCCATCGCTGCGTCCTTTTCAGACGGCGGCATCTGCCCATGCACCAATCCAACCACCCCCTCGCCCAGAACGGCGCGAAGGTGCTGAAACCGTTGTTCTGCAGCCGTCAGGTCCATCACTTCGCTCTCTTCGACCAAGGGACAGACCCAATAGGCCTGCTTGTCTTCAGCCACAGCGCGCCGCATGCGGTCCACAACCTCATCCATCCGGGTATCAGAGACCAGAACCGTCGTGATCGGCTGCCGTCCCGGTGGTTTTTCATCCAAGATCGACACATCCATGTCGCCATATTGCGCCAGTGCCAAGGATCGTGGGATTGGCGTTGCCGTCATCACCAAAACATCCGCTGACGCGCCTTTTTTACCTAGCTCTAGCCGTTGCCGGACGCCAAATCGGTGTTGTTCATCAATGATTGCAAGCCGCAGGTCTTGGAAATGCACATCCGGCTGAAACACCGCATGCGTGCCCACAAGAATATGGATATTGCCATTTGCCAAAGCTTCCAGCTTTGCCACGCGTTCTTTGCCCTTGTCCCGGCCCGTCAGGATTTCCACAACAACGCCAGCTTGCTCTGCCAAGGGCCTAAGCCCTTGTAAATGCTGACGTGCTAAGATTTCGGTGGGCGCCATCATAACGCCCTGTCCACCGGCCTCTACCGCGACCAGCATGGCCATAAAGGCAACCAACGTCTTACCCGCGCCCACATCGCCCTGTAGAAGGCGGTTCATGCGCAAAGGTTGCGACATGTCTTCGGAAATCTCTGAAATAGCGCGCTGCTGCGCCCCTGTGGGCCGGTACGGCAGGCTTCCAAGGACTTTGCCCTGCAACTTACCCGCCGCTCGGCTAACGCGCCCCTGCGCCTTCTTCAACTGCGAGCGCGCCAAGGCCAACGTTAGCTGGTGGGCTAGGAATTCGTCATAGGCCAACCGTTCGCGCGCTGGGGCCGTCGCGGCAATATCAGCCAAGCCCTGCGGCGCATGGGCTGCGGTCACGGCGCCATACCAACTGGGCCATTCCGCTTTGGCCTTTTGGCCCGGATCAATCCATTCATCGAATTCCGGCGCCATCCGCAAAGCTGAGGTCACGGCCTTGGTCATTGTCTTTAACGTCACACCAGAGGTCAGCGCATACACTGGCTCAAAGCTGGGGATTGTATCAGCCTCTTCGACCGGCAGCATGTGATCTGGGTGAACCATCTGCGCGATACCATCGAATAACTCAATCCGGCCAGACACCAACCGCCGTTCGCCTTCGGGCAACTGCCGCGCCAAGAAATCGCCGCGTGCATGGAAAAACACCAGTTGAAAGCTGGTTTCGCTGTCTTCCACCGTGATGCGGTAAGCTCCACCTTTGGTACGCGATGGGCGATGCGTGCCGATTGTCACCTCGACAGTAACGATACCAGGCAACTCCGCCCCTTGGATCGTATCACGGCGACGGCGATCCACAATTGAATGTGGCAATGAAAACAATAGGTCACGCGGCTTTTCGAAACCAAGATTACCCATCAATTGCGCGATCTTGGGCCCCACGCCATCAAGCTTGGTTAAATCCGCAAATAACGGAAAGAGTTTTTCGGGGCGACCGCTCATAGCCCCTCAATCAATGCGAGCCAGGCGTCTTCGTCAATCATTTTGACCCCAAGGTCCGTCGCTTTTTTGGCTTTTGAACCGGCGCCCGGTCCCGCAATCAAAATATCGGTTTTGGCCGAAACGGAACCCGATACCTTTGCGCCCAATGCCTCGGCACGAGCTTTCGCCTCGGCGCGGGTCATTTTCTCAAGGGTGCCTGTGAAAACGACTGTTTTTCCGGCCACTGGGCTGCCTTCGGTCTTTGGTTTGGCAGCATCAGCGACCTGCAATTGCGAGATCAGGGCATCAATAGACGCCCGTTCGCGCGGATGGTTGAACGCACCAACCAAAGAGCGTGCCATCACCTCGCCAACACCATCAATCGCCAGTAAATCATCCCAAGCGCTGCCTTTAAAAGCTGCAGCATGACCTAAAGCCGCTTCGAATTCGGCCCAGTTTCCGTAGTGATTGGCCAACATGTTTGACGCCGCTTCACCAACATGTCGGATACCAAGCGAAAACAGCACACGGCCAAATGCAATGGACCGTTTGTCTTGAATAGCCGCGAATAGGTTTGTGGCGCTTTGATCGCCCCAGCCTTTGCGGTTCTTAAGCTTGGTTAGGTTCGCCCCATCACGGCTTTCCAATGTGAAAATATCGGCTGGCTGACGGATTGGTAGGTCGGGATCATCGTAGAACAATTCGATCTGTTTCGCCCCCAAACCTTCAATATCAAAGGCTTTACGACCAACGAAATGCTTTAACTTTTCAATGGCTTGCGCGGGGCAGATAATCCCACCCGTGCACCGTCGAACAGCATCACCTTCTTCGCGGATCGCATCAGATTGGCATTCTGGACAGAGCTGCGGGAACTCAAAAGGCTGCGCATCGTCTGGACGTTTTGACAGGTCAACGTCAGCGATTTTAGGGATCACATCCCCGGCGCGATAGACTTGCACCCAATCGCCAACACGAATGTCTTTTCCGTCGCGGATCGTTTCGCCCTTGCTATCTAAGCCGCGAATGTAATCCTCGTTATGCAGGGTTGCGTTGGACACAACCACGCCGCCGACTGTGACGGGATGCAAACGCGCAACCGGTGACAATGCGCCAGTCCGACCAACTTGGATGTCGATAGCTTCAAGCCGAGTCCATGCCAGTTCTGCTGGGAACTTATGCGCAATGGCCCAACGCGGTGTGGTTGACCGGAACCCCAAACGCGTTTGCAGGTCCAGACGATCCACTTTGTAGACAACGCCATCGATGTCATAGCCAAGTGTTGCGCGCTGCTCTTCGATCAGGTGATAATGCGCCAAAAGCTCTGTGGCGGTTTCACAGCGTTTGGTCAGTGGGTTGGTCACAAACCCCAACTCTGCCAGTCGTTCAATGGCGCCTGATTGCGTCTCGCTCAGCGGTGCGCTGAGTTCACCCCATGCATAGGCAAAGAAACGCAGAGGGCGCGATTTGGTAATGCTCGCGTCCAACTGGCGTAATGACCCCGCAGCGGCGTTGCGTGGATTGGCGAAAAGCCGATCCTCGGCCGCAGCTTGGCGCGTATTCAATGCCTCAAAATCAGCGTGGCTCATGTAAACCTCGCCGCGGACCTCTAGGATGTCGGGCGCGCCGGTCAGTTCTTGGGGGATGTCAGCGATGGTCAGGGCATTCGCCAAGACGTTTTCACCTGTTGCGCCATCGCCGCGCGTTGCGGCTTGGGTCAGTTTCCCATTCTCGTATCGCAACGACAGGCTAAGGCCATCAATCTTGGGTTCTGCTGTAAAAGCAACGGCTTCGGCGTTGGACATCCCCAGAAAGCTGCGAATACGGTCGGCGAATTGTACAACCTCATCATCTTCAAATGCATTTCCCAAAGACAACATCGGAACGGCATGCGTGATTTTTCCAAAGCCATCCGCAACCGGTGCACCCACTTTTGATGACGGGCTATCAGCGCGTACAAGCGAAGGAAACGCGGCCTCTAGCTCTAGATTGCGTTGTTTCAGACGATCATATTCCGCGTCAGAAATCTGGGGGGCATCTTTGGTATGGTAGTCCGCATTGGCCTGCGTCAGCAATTTTGCCAAGTTTTCTAGTTCGGCTTTCGCTTCTGCTGTCGAAAGTTCAGAAATGCTTTTGTCTTGCGTCACGTTGCCCGCTCCCCTGCTTGATCATCTAGATAAATCGGGGCGCGAGTTTCGTCCAGCGGGCATGTGTCTTCGTTAGCGTTTTGAGCGGCGCTAGGCGCGCAGGGCCAAATCCTCTGGCGCATCTATTTGGCCCGGCTCTGGATCACGCAGAACATATCCACGCCCCCAGACTGTTTCGATATAGTTTGATCCTTGGGTCGCCTCGCTTAGCTTCTTACGCAGCTTGCAGATAAAGACATCAATGATCTTCAGCTCTGGCTCGTCCATGCCGCCATACAGGTGGTTCAGGAACATTTCTTTGGTCAGTGTTGTTCCCTTGCGCAGCGAGAGCAACTCTAGCATCTGGTATTCTTTGCCCGTCAAGTGAACGGCGGTGCCATCCACGCTTGCGGTTTTGGCGTCCAAGTTCACAGCGACTCGACCAGTTTTGATGACGGATTGCGAATGCCCTTTTGACCGCCGAATGATCGCATGAATACGCGCGACCAGTTCTTCGCGGTGGAACGGTTTGGTGAGGTAATCATCCGCACCATATCCAAACCCTTTGAGTTTGCTTTCGGTGTCGTCAGATCCAGAAAGAATCAGGATAGGCGTATCAATCCGTGCCAAACGCAATTGGCGCAGAACGTCGTGGCCCAGCATATCCGGTAATCCGAGGTCTAAAAGGATCAAATCGTAATCATATAGTTTCGCTAGATCTATCCCTTCCTCCCCCAAATCCGTGGCGTAGACATTCAGGTTTGCGTGGGTCAGCATCATTTCAATGCTTTTCGCAGTCGCTGGATCGTCTTCAATTAATAAAACACGCATCAATATTCTCCGGTAAAAGCAAGGCTGAAAACAATAGTGGACAACAATTCGTTAAATTCGAATTAATCTCGAATTGAGATTAATACACACACGCTAAGGTTGTCTATACTTTTGCAAGGCTGTTGTTTTCAAAGCATCTTCTCCATATTCATTGATCGCGACAATCCATTGAGAAAACTCCTCCTCTGTTAATTTATAGCGTTCCAACGCCTCTTCTTGGGTAATCAACCCATAGATGACACCACGTACGACAGCCGCTTTTCGTGATGCGACCCAGCGTCGCGTGTTTTCTGATGGCAAGTCCGCTTGCGAAAACACCTGACCATTGGGCAAAGTTACCGTGCGCCGCCCCTCTACTCTTTTCAAAAACATCGCCATTCCCCTTTTGTTGCTACAAGCATTGGGGACACGTCCTTAACGGAGACTAAAACAAGGGCTTGAGAGTATCTTGGATTTTCCTATATTCCTCACTTTCGCCCCCTCTAGGAGAACGGCCATGGCGCTGGATACCAAACACCCACTGAACTCTCTTGGCTTTGCCAAGCCACCGGCAGAGACGCGGGTTGTGGTTGCCATGTCTGGCGGCGTCGACAGTTCCGTTGTTGCAGCACGTTTGGCCGATGAAGGCTATGACGTGGTTGGCGTGACGCTTCAGCTGTATGACCATGGTGCTGCCTTGGCGAAAAAGGGTGCATGTTGTGCGGGCATTGACATTCACGACGCGCGCCGCGTTGCCGAGGAAAAGGGCTTTCCGCATTACGTATTGGACTATGAAAACATCTTCCAAGATGCGGTGATTGACGAATTCGCAGATAGCTATCTAGCCGGCGCGACCCCTGTTCCGTGCATTCGCTGCAATGAACGTGTGAAATTCAAAGACCTGCTGGAAACCGCAAAAGACCTAGAGGCTGACTGCATGGCAACTGGCCATTACATTCAGCGCAAGGTTGGTGAGAATGGGCCAGAGCTTCATTCCGCTGAGGATGCACGTCGCGATCAGAGTTATTTCTTGTTCTCAACCACACGCGATCAGCTGGATTATCTACGCTTCCCGTTAGGTCATTTGCCGAACAAGGATGCTACACGCGCCTTAGCGGCGGAATATGGATTGTCGGTTGCGGACAAGCCTGACAGCCAAGACATCTGTTTTGTGCCAAATGGGAACTACGCGCAGGTCATCGAAAAACTGCGCCCTGGTGCCGCTGAACCCGGTGATATCGTCGACCAAGACGGCAATGTACGTGGCCAGCACAACGGAGTGATCCATTATACTATCGGCCAACGCCGTGGCTTGGGCATCGGTGGTCTTGCGGATCCCCTGTATGTAGTGAAACTCGACGTAGACAAGAAACAAGTGGTCATCGGGCCAAAAGAGATGCTGTCGACTCGCATCATTCCAGTCCGTGAAATCAACTGGCTAGGTGATGTGCCGTTTGACAGTAAATCCGAATGGAACTTGTCTGTGAAAGTCCGCTCTACGCGGCCACCACGCGAAGCCATCATTCGCCCAACCGGTCCTACAACGGCTGAGGTCGAGCTTTTGACACCAGAAGAAGGTGTGTCACCGGGTCAGGCTTGTGTGTTTTACTCACCTGACAGCAGCCGCATCTTTGGTGGCGGTTGGATTTGGCGGGGCTAAGTTAGCGCGCCTTAAGCCCATCAAGAACAGCCCGTGCAGCACGTATGCCCGGGTCTTCCGCTCCGCGACCTAGCAACTCCATCGTCTGGTTCACAATTTTCTGCTGCTTCGTTGGCTGATCTAACACGCCCAACACACCCGGCGCGATCAAATCGGCGCGGCAGTTTTCGCCCAGAAATTCCGGTATTTCGCGGGTATCGGTCACTAGGTTGGCCAAGGTTAATGTGTCGATCTTTAGCATCCGCTGGAAAATCTTGCGGCTTAACCAGCTTACGTCATAGGCGATGACCATCGGTGTGCTTGAAGCCGACAGCTCCAAAGACACTGTTCCTGATGCAGCCAAGGCGACATTCGCCGCTTTGAACGCTGCGCGCTTTTGCGTGGCAAACGTCGCATCATCGACATTGCGCGGGTCCAAGATGATGGGTGGGTTTGCCATGCCGCTTGTCAATTCTACGACCAATTCGGCAACTGGTGCGGCAGCTGGTAAGACAAACTTCAGCTCCGGCCGTTCTGATTGAAGCAACTCCATGGTTTCAACAAACGTCGGTAGCAACCGCGAGACTTCGCTACGGCGACTACCCGGTAGCACCAAAGCAAGCGGTGCGGCATCAATTGCCTGCTCTGCGCGAAAGGCTGTGGCCTCTTCTTCGGTGGCGACGGGCTCTGATACAACAGGGTGCCCAACGAAATCACAGCGCATACCATGTGCCTCCATATACGGAGGCTCAAACGGCAAAAGCGCAAGGACTTGGTCGATCATCGGCGCCATTTTGGCAGCGCGACCGGGGCGCCATGCCCAGACTGATGGCGCGACATAGTGAACGGTTCGTGTATCGCCCTGTTCGCGCACAAGTTTCGCTACGCGCAGGCAAAAGTCAGGGCTGTCGATTGTAATCACAACATCCGGCTTAAGTGCCGCGATCGCATCAGCGCATTCTTGAATGCGGCGTTTTAGGTGAAAGTACTTCGGTAGAATTTCCACCAGACCAATGACTGACAGCTCGTCCATTGGGAATTGGCTCTGCAATCCCTCGGAGGACATCAATGGGCCACCAACGCCGTGAAATTCGATCTTGTCCTCAGAAAGGGATTTGAGGCCCTTCATTAGAGAAACCCCAAGTTTGTCGCCTGAGAGCTCGCCAGCAATCATATAGATCTTCATCAGAGATCATCCCGGGCTAAAATGAAAACGCCGTATTTTTCAGCCGCAGCTAAAATGGCTGGCTTGTCGACGAACAACACCCGTCCAGCCGCAACAACGATACCGGCCAGCCCTGCTTTTGAAACGTTCTCAATGGTTTGCGGGCCGATAGCAGGCATATCGACGCGTAAATCCTGCCCTACTTTCGGCGCTTTAACAAAGACGCCGGGTGTTTGATGCAGTGTGTCCGGTGTTTGGGCGACAAAACTCAACAGCGCATCTGTGCCTTGAAGCGTTTCAATTCCAAGACAAAGGCCCGCCGACACAACGACACCCTGCCCCACATCAAGTGGCCCAAGGGTGCGAAGTATCTCCGCCGCTTTTTGAGCGTCTTTTAAGTTGATGTCGGATGGTTCCGACCCAACGAATAAGCCCGGCTTTAACGTCAGTTCTGGCAATAATTCATGCGCACCGCGTACTTGGATACCCTGTTCTTCGAACAGTGAAATGACGAACCGCAGTAGTTTGTCGTCGCCCTGTTGAAAGGCTTGTACAAGCTTTGGGGCAATGGCCTGCATGTATGGATCAAACGCGGTAGGATCTAGCTGTGGGCGTGTCATTGCACCAGCAAAGACCAACTGATCCACGCCTCGTGCTTTGAGGTCATCCATCAAACCGCCAAGCTGCTCGAAACGATGCTCAATTGTCGACACTTGGTGATCGTGATCGACGCCCTGCAGCGTAAAAATCAAAGCATCAGGATGGGCCGCCGCGATCTGTACGGGCAACGCCCCCTTTGCGGACAGGATAGCTAAGCGCCCCATTCATTTACTCCGGTGTAAGAAACGAACGATCTGAATCGCCCAAAATAAACGAAGCGATTTCTTTGACATAATCGCTATCTGCGTCGTCACCCAAGCGCTTAGCACGTTCGGTGAACGATCCCTCGCCTTGCGCCAAAGATTGAAACGCTGCGCGCAATGCGGAAATATCAGGACGTGACACACCACGACGCTTGAGACCGACAAGATTCAACCCATCAAGCTTGCCGCGTGGTCCCTGAACAAGGCCATATGGGATAACATCATTCGTCACCATGCAAACCGCACCGATAATGGCACCGCGACCGATACGAACGAATTGATGGATACCTGACAAGCCACCAACAATGACGTCTTCTTCGATGATGCAATGCCCCGCGACGGCCACAGAGTTCACCAGGATCACACGATCACCGATTTGGGCATCATGTGCCACGTGGCAACCTGCCATGAATAATCCATCGTCCCCAATTTTGGTTACGCCGCCACCGCCTTCGGTGCCCGGATTCATTGTGACATGCTCGCGAATACGATTACGTTTGCCGATCACCAACCGCGATGCTTCGCCGTTAAACTTAAGGTCCTGAGGAATTTCGCCGATAACCGCAAAGCTGAAAACTACGGTCTCTTCGCCGATTTCCGTATTGCCAGTGACAACCACATGAGACTTTAGCTCAACCCGGTCTTTTAGCACCACTTCCGAGCCGACCACGCAAAACGGGCCGACGATACACCCGGCGCCAATCTGGGCGCCGTCTTCGATGACTGCGGAGGCATGAACCTGCGCATCAGGGGAAACAGCCATTAGGCTCACTCCTTAGGCAATTCCATCATAGCAGTGAATTCGGCTTCGGCAGCCATTTCGCCATCAACTTCGGCGATGCCTGAAAATTTCCAGACTTTCCCACCCGGCTTTCCGCGTGTGGTGGTCAGTTTCATTTGCAATACGTCACCCGGTACAACCATGCGACGGAATTTGCATTTGTCGATGGCCATGAAATAAACCTGCATGTTTTTGTCTTCCATGCCCAGTTCTGTACCAACCATCACAGCAGCCGTTTGCGCCATTGCTTCGATGATTGTCACGCCAGGCATGATTGGGTTTCCAGGGAAATGTCCTTGGAAATGCGGTTCATTCATTGTGACATTCTTGATGCCAGTTGCTGACTGATAGCCATCAATGTCTACAACTTTGTCCACCAGCAGAAATGGATAACGATGCGGGATAATGCGTTGAATACGGTGAATATCAGCGGTTTTCAAAGTCTCGCTCATGGGTGGCTCCTGCTGTCTTTTGTACTTTTGTTCGTTAGTCCCTAGCAATCTCGAGGCCTAGGGGCAAGCAACTGGCGGTAATCAGTTGTCTACCGCAGGTTCGGTTGCTTCAGGTTCTTCGCTCACAGCGCCGTCCCCCAATAGACCATTGGCAATCGCCAATGTTCGGTCAGTCACGTTCAATGCGCTGCTAGACGCAAATGTGGTGCGTTTTTCGAGAACAATTGATGCACCTCGTTCGTTTAGAATACGCTCAAGAACTGGGACAAGTTCTTGGAAAAAGCGAATACGTTCTTCCTCGGCAAACCGGATGATTTGCAGTTCTTTGTCGTCTTGAATAGAGCGGATTTCTTCTACGCGGCTGTCAAAAGCATCGGCCAGCTTCCGAAAGTCGGTAGCCTCCATCGTGGTTCTTTGTTCTGTTAAACGCTTTTCTTCTTCTGCCAGCTCAGCCGCAATCTGACGGTTTTCAGCAAGCAGCACAGCTTTGCGTGCGTTCTGTTCTTGTCTAACGCGTTGGCTAAACAACGATTGTTCATAGAGCCGGTCCGACTCGATGATGATAATTGGACTTGGAACTGTCGAGGACACCTGCTGCGCCACCACCTGAACCGGTGCGAACCAAAGGCTCGCAACGGCTGACAGTGAAAGCAAAGTCAAACGCATATTAAAACTCTGTTCGGATCGTCAGATTGAAGTTTTGTTCACGATCAAACGCTTCCTTTTGAAGCGCTTTTGAGAAGTTGAATTGTAATGGTCCGATTGGCGTTTCCCAGAACAAGGATACCCCGACCACATGCCGCAAGCTTGCATCATTGTAGAGAAGCGAACCTGCACCAGCGGTGCCATCGACACCCCAAAGCGATCCAACGTCATAGAAAACACCACCAGAGATGCCGTATTCTTCCGGCAGCCCGAGTGGGAACTCAGCTTCGAAGCGTGCTACAGCAAAATACTTGCCACCAAGACCTTCGTCGATGCCCCCACCCTGCTCCCGGGGCCCAATCCCATAGGGTTCAAAGCCGCGCATCTGACTACCGCCAAGCGCAAACCGGTGATTTGCACGCGAGTCATTGTTCGGCGTGTAAAGCAGGCCACCTTCGAGCGATGCTCTTAGTGTAACATCTCCGTTGAAAACTTTGGTCTGAGCGACAGCTTTGGCGGTTGTTCGGAGATATTCGATATCCCCACCGGCGCCAGCATAGTCTTGGCCAAATTCAAGCAAAAATCCTGCATCAGGGTTTAGCCCGCCAATTCGTGTATCATAGGTATAGGTATATCCAATTGAGCTAGATGCTTCTTCGCCGCGTGCCGCTTCTGCATCAAGCAAGGACCCAGCTATGACATCTGTAGCTGCGATAGACATATCCACTGATTCATATGTGTAGCGCAGTTGAAGTCGGCTATTTTCGCCGGTCGCGAAGGACATGAATGGCTGAATTTGACCAACTGTATTTTCGTAACGTACCTGGCTAAACGTCAAATCCCGATAAGAAGCAGAGAAACCAACCGCCACATCACGCCCGATGAACGCGGGCTCAACAAAGCGGAATTCGTAGTTGTTCACATCCGGAGAAGTCGACAAGCTGAATGACAGTTGCTGACCTCGGCCAAGGAAGTTGCGTTCGGTTAAACCTGCTACTAAGCCGAAACCAGAGTCCGTTGAATATGTACCACCAAAGTTCAAAGACCCAGTTGGTCTTTCTTCAACGTCCACATCGACGATCACTTGATCAGGGCTAGACCCTTCACGCGCGTTTACTTCTGCTGTCGCAAAGAAACCTAATGCGCGGATACGTTCTGCGGATTCCCGAATCTCACGTGGATTAAACGGGTCACCTTCTGCGACTTTGAATTGACGGCGCACAACACGATCCAGCGTGGTTGTGTTCCCCTCAACGTCGATCCGTTCGACAAACACCCGAGGGCCACGCACCAGTGCGAATTCGACATCCAGGGTCAGGTCGCGATCATTACGGGTGATGCGAGGTTCAACCCGAACAAAATCCAAACCTTCGCGAATGGCCAAGCGCTCTAGACGTGCGATGGAGCTTTCAACAAGGCTAGGTGAATATGTAACACCAGAGCGGATTTTCAGTTCATCCTGAAATAACTCTGCATCTACGTTTGGTAGTTCGCTAACTGCTGTAACTTCACCAAACGAGAATTGCTGCCCTTCTTCGACATTAAAGGTCAGGAAATATCCATCGCGTTCGCGCGCAAGTTCGGCATTCACACCTGTCACGCGGAAATCGACATAACCGCGGGACTGATAGAAATCAGTGATCACTTGCTTATCAAATTCAATACGGTCTTCGACAAGCGTGTCCCGTTTAACCAATGCACGTAAAACGCCCGCTTGCTTGGTGCCAAGAACACGACGAAGGCGACGGTCACTGTAAACACGGTTGCCAACAAAGCTTAGGCGTTCAATTTCCGCCAGTGCACCTTCGAAGATTTCAAACACCAAGTCAGCGCGGTTGTCTGACCGACGGATAACACGCGGTGTTACGCGCGCCGCAACACGGCCGCTTTCGGCATATGCTTCGGCAATTGCGATAGCATCACGTTCAGCCGCAGCTGGATTGAGAACACGCCGGGACTGCGATTCGACAATTGCTTCGAGTACTTCATCTTTGAGGCGCTTGTTACCTTCAAAGCGGATAACGTTGATCGTCGGGAATTCGACAACTTTGATAACGAGTCGATTGCCGCGCGGGGTGATTTCGACTGTCTCAAACAATCCACTGCCTAGAATACGCTGATATGCGTCATTCAATTCACCGGCAGAAACAACTTGTCCACGTCCGATTCCGGCATAAGACGCGATGGCGGCATCTTCGATCCGGTTATTGCCTTCGATGGCGAGTGTCGAGAAGCGGTAGCTCTGTGCCTGGGCCACATCCGGAGTACCGGCGATCCCAAGTGAAATCAGTACGGAAAATGCAAATGCTGTGCGGCGCAACAACGCTTTATGTTGTTTCCCGGCCCGGGGTGTCCCCCAAATATGCTCGCTCATTGCCCAAATCCTGTCAGACGTCCCAGTTATGAAGTGAGTATCTGTATTAGACTTGCTTGTCAAAAAAGCAATGCACGCGAACCGAGGGTTCGCGTGGCAAAAATAACATTATTTATGAGATACGGCGTGGAATTGCCGTTATTACCAAAATAGGCCCATGCTGCCCAGCTGGGCACCAACGCCGAGCGAAAGCAAAATAGCGATTGGGAACAAGAGACGCTCCCAGTTCACGTCCAAAAGGACGCCCATGGCTTGGTATCCGTTATGAATCGTTTGCATTGGATGCTCCGCAGTTACCTTTTCTTAGTTTTGCTTATCGCAAAAGAATGGGGCAACATTTGGGCAGGCAATTTTTTACGGGCAGAAAAGGTCGTTGGTTAAGCCAAAGAGCATCATGCCAAGGACGATTGCCAGCCCCGCTGTCATTAACACGCGTACGATTCCATCGCTCGGCGGTTTGCCACTAATTGCTTCATAGGCATGGAACATCAGATGCCCACCATCCAAGACAGGAATTGGAAACAGATTAAGCAAACCAATGGCTGTCGACAAAACAGCAATAAACCAGATGAAATTTTGTGTCCCTTGGCTGGCCATTGCGCCAGATGTCTGTGCGATGCCGAGTGGGCCAGACAAATTACAGCTGCTAATCGCACCCGTCACCATGTGATAAAGCCCGGAAAGAGAGCCCTCGATAACCCGCAATGTTTGGGACGCTCCAGTGCTAACCGCCTGCCCTACACCAGCAGATTCGCGAGCTGGCTCAAATGCAAGGCCACCACGGATACCAATCCGCCATTGGGTCTGGAAACCACCGGATGCTGTTGGTTCATCGACACGTTTAGGCGTGAGTTCGTAGTCAAGCTCTTCACCTGCTCGCCACACCTGCAACTGAAGTGTCGCTCCATCGGACCCTTCAACAGCTGTACGAAGCTGATGAAAGGCAAAGACATCTTCGCCGTTGATCCCCGTGATAACATCACCGGGTTCAAGCCCGGTTTCATAGGCTGCACTTTGTGGAGACGTTTGCACAACAAAAGGAGGGTAAATATGTGGCCCAACAGCCGTTACCTCAGAGCCATTACGCTCCACAACGTAGTTCAGGATGGACTGAACAGGCATGTTTTCAACAAAAGCATCATTTGCCTCGGTATCTTGAAAACTCGGTAAGTCCACACCTTCGACGGATAAAATGACATCGCCGCTTTCAAGCGTATAGCTGCTTTCGGGCAACGTGCGCAGTTCACCCACAATCAGTTTATCGCCGACGACACCTTGACTCAAAATCACAGCACTAAAGATGATAATAGAGAGGGCAAAGTTGAATATCGGACCAGCCGCAACCGTTGCAGAACGCGCCCAAAGCGGGGCGCCGTGCATCGTTGTTCTGAGTTCTTCTTCACTTAGCGAGGAAATAATCTCGCCGTCTTTCCCAGAAGCGGCATCAGCATCCCCCTTAAACCGTACATATCCCCCCATTGGGATCGCTGCGATCTGCCATTTGGTGCCACGCTTGTCATACCGAGAATACAAAACTGGACCAAAACCAAGCGAGAAAACCTCGGCATGGATGCCTGACCAACGCCCTACGATGTAGTGACCGTATTCATGAATGGCGACGATGACAGAAAGCGCGATAACAAAGGCCAACAAAGTGACTGCACCACTTTGAAATTGAGGGAGGAAAGATGAAAAATCCAAGGTCGTCCTATCCTTTGCGGTACTGCATTATCTCTTTGGCTGTGATGCGAGCCAACTGATCTGTTTCTTTGACCGTATCTAATGTCATTTCGGCACGAATAAGGCCATTGTCTGATGACAGTTTCGTGAGCGTCTTTTCGACGACAGTCGCCATATCTAAAAATCCGATACGGTGATCAATGAAGGCGTCCAGTGCTGTTTCTTTGGCTGCATTGAAAATGCAACCTGCCATGCCACCTAGTTCCATAACGCCCCAGGCCAAACGAAGTGCTGGGTATCGTGCAGGATCAGGCGCGTTAAAGTTTAGCTGCCCAACCTTTGCAAGATCTAAGCGTTCAACCGGCAAGTGGCGGCGCTCAGGCCAGTGAAGCGCATATCCGATAGCATGGCGCATATCCGCAGGGCCGACATGCGCCATCATGCCAGCATCGCGATAGCTAACGATCGCATGCACTAAAGATTCAGGGTGCACCAACACTTCAATTTGCTGCGGATCAACCGAAAAGAACTCTTTGGTTTCAATAACCTCTAAGGCCTTATTGAACATAGAGGCTGAATCAATCGTGATACGTTGCCCCATGTCCCAATTGGGATGCGTCGCCGCCTGTTCTGGAGTTGCGCAGGCCATATCTTCGAGTGACCAATCACGAAACGCGCCACCGCTGGCCGTAATCGTGATCTTTTCAACCCCTGCCATGTTTTCGCCAACCAAAGCCTGAAACACAGCAGAATGTTCGCTATCCACAGGCAATAGCCGAGCGCCAGAAGCCTTGGCAGTCCGAAGAACCAAATCACCAGCGGTGACCAATGACTCCTTGTTGGCCAGTGCTAAGGTCGCGCCCTGTTTTAGTGCGGCAATACCCGGAGCCAGGCCGGCATAGCCAATGATAGCAGACATGACCCAATCTACGGGGCGAGACGCCGCTTCAACGATAGCCGCCTCTCCTGCAGCTGCTTCGACAGGTGATCCAGCCAAAGCAGCGCGCAAATCGTTCAGTCGGTCAGCGTAGGCCGTAACTGCGATTTCAGCGTTTAATTCAATCGCGTCCGCAGCAAGCTGCGCGATATTCGCGCCGCCCGTTACTGCCACTACTTTATATTCAGACGGTGCGCGACGGATCAAATCAATGGTGTTTTGACCAATTGATCCCGTTGCACCAAAGATTGAAACGCGTTTCATACTAACCCTGTTTGCTTGCGCCCGTACTTAACCCGGAAGCTGCGGCAAGCCAATAAACGATGAAACGAGTAGCACAACCAAAGCAGCGGCCGTCAATCCATCAAAGCGATCCAACAGCCCACCATGGCCGGGAATCAAATTGCTGCTGTCCTTAACTCCGCCACGACGCTTGATCGCGCTTTCAGCAATATCTCCAAGCTGGCTAGCAAAAGACATCACAATACTTACAATTGCGAGCGGCGGACCTGCAAAAATGAACCCAACAATAGCTGCTGCGATCCAACCTGCTGACGTGCCTGACCAAGTTTTTTTCGGGCTGACCGATGGCCAGAACTTTGGGCCACCCAAAAGCCGCCCAGCAAAATAGCCCGCAATATCCGTCGCAACCACGACAAATACGAGCCACAAAACCCAATCCGTCCCGCGAAATTCCCGCAAGGCGATCAAGCCAAAGCTGGCCAACATGAGGCCTGAACCATAAGCCGCGAAAATTAAACGATCTTTCTTAATTCCTGTCGCGCCGACAATCGCCGGCGCTATCAAAACGGGCAAAAAGAAAAATGGGGGAATGAACGCAATGCTAAAAAGGGCGACACCGGCCAAAAAGCCTAATGGCGTCGCTAAGCTTCGCTTTTCTGGAGCAATGATCCGAGTTAGCTCCCAGATCATGCCGCCGCATAAACAAGCTGCTAACACATGAAAAATAACGCCGCCCATGAGAATGGCAAACATTCCAACTGACAGCATGATGATCGCTGACAGAATGCGGACTGGGAGGTCTCCCCACTTTCCATCCATTGTCATGCGGGCACCGCGCCGTATCGGCGTTTTCTGCCCCCAAAGGCACCAACAATCTTTTGGAATTCTTCATCAGAGAAGTCAGGCCAAAGCGTGTCGACAAATTCGTATTCGGCGTATGCAGATTGCCAAAGCAAGAAATTAGAAATGCGCGCTTCACCGCTTGTGCGGATTACCAGATCTGGATCCGGTAGGACATGTGTATCCAAGTAGCGCGGCAAAGTCTCTTCATCGACATCCGCTGGCATAAGAGAGCCATTCGCAACGTCCTGAGCCAAACGTTTGGTGGCGCGAGCCACCTCATCCCGGCCGCCATAGTTTATGGCAATGGTCAAATGCACCACATCGTTTTCTGATGTAATCGCTTCGAGATCATCCATTAGCGCAATCAGCTTATCGTCTAACTTAAGCCGGTCACCAATAAACCGAACACGCACGCCCTCAGCCTTTAGGCCTCGGGCTTCTTTGCGGATGTACTGACGAAACAAGCTCATCAAACCGGACACTTCAGTTTGTGTTCGCTTCCAATTTTCCGTCGAAAAGGCAAATATTGTCAGGTACTTAACACCAAGTGGTTTACATGCGCGCACGATTTCTTTGACGCGTTTTGCACCTGCATGGTGACCAAATAGACGAGGTCGACCGCGTGACTGTGCCCATCGACCATTGCCATCCATAATGATGGCAACATGGCCGGGACCAGTGTTGTTTTCTTGATCGGCGGCCATTTCCTGCCCTTCCTGCGTCAAACCTGCATGATCTCGGCTTGTTTTGCCTCGAGCGCTTCATCAATCTTTTTGATGTAGGAATCAGTCAGTTCTTGGACTTCACCTTCCCAAAGCTTTTGATCATCTTCAGACATGCCGTCGGCTTTAGCTTTCTTAATCTTATCCATGCCGTCACGACGCACGTTGCGGATGGAAACACGGCCGTTTTCGGCATAACCGCCGGCCACTTTGGTTAATTCACGGCGGCGTTCTTCATTAAGCTCAGGGATCGGCAACATGATGATTGTGCCGTTTAGCTGTGGGTTGATGCCCAAGCCAGATTCGCGGATAGCCTTTTCAACTTTACCAACCAGTGCTTTGTCCCAAACATTAATTGTGACCATGCGTGGCTCCGGTACGTTAACCGTGCCAACTTGGTTGATCGGGGTCATTGATCCATATGCGTCAACTTGCACAGGTTCCAGCATCGAAGCCGATGCTCGGCCTGTACGCAAAGATGCGAATTCGGTTTTTAGGTTGGCCATCGCGCCATCCATGCGGCGTGTCAGGTCATCGGTGTCGAGTTCAAATTCTTCAGACATGGCGATTTACTCTGCTTCTATGGGGCGTTGCCCCGGATTTGTTTTCTTTACCTTAAAAGGTTTAGGAGACCTTTGTATAGGTACCCTCACCAGCGAGGACACCACGGAACCCGCCCGGTTGATCTAGACCAAAGACGACAAGCGGCAAGTTGTTGTCACGTGCAAGCGCAATTGCGGATGCATCCATTACGCGCAAACGCTTCGCGAGAACGTCGTCATAGCTCACATCATCATATCGTACGGCATCCGCGTGTTCTTTTGGATCTTTATCGTAAACGCCATCAACGCCGTTTTTCCCCATAAAGATCGCCTCACAGGCCATCTCGTTGGCACGCAAAGTGGCCGCGGTATCGGTCGTGAAATAGGGATTCCCTGTACCAGCAGCAAAGATGCATACCCGCTTCTTTTCTAGGTGACGCACTGCACGGCGACGAATGTAAGGTTCTGCAACTTCATCCATGCGGATCGCGGAAATAACACGTGTAAATACGCCAATTTCTTCTAGCGCGGACTGCATCGCGAGTGCGTTCATAACAGTCGCGAGCATCCCCATATAATCAGCTGTTGTCCGTTCCATGCCTTGAGCAGAACCAGACAACCCGCGGAAAATGTTGCCGCCACCGATAACCATACAAATCTCAACACCAAGATCGTGAACAGTTTTCACTTCTTGAGCGATGCGCTGTACTGTAGGAGGATGAAGGCCAAAGCCTTGATCGCCCATCAATGCCTCCCCCGATATTTTCAGCATGACGCGGTTATAGGTGGACACGTTCTCGGGGGATGACTCGGCCATGTTGCACTCCGTCTGCGCAGGGAATTAAATTGCGCGCAAGATGTCGGAAATTACAGCTATGTTCAATGCGAGATGTCACTTCTTGTTGCGAGTCGGCGGAAAAAAAACGGAAAAGCGTGAATGATTGACCTGAAAGCCCTGTCTCCTGAAATACCCGTCTTGATTGCAGGGCCGACAGCTAGTGGAAAAAGCGCGCTTGCGCTTCAGATCGCGAGTCAGCAGGGCGGCGTTATTGTGAATGCTGATGCTCTTCAAGTTTATCGCAATTGGCGCGTGCTATCGGCCCGTCCATCAGCTGAGGATGAAGCGCAAGCCCCCCACGCAATGTATGGTCACATTGGAAAAACGCAGCCTTATTCCACGGGGCATTGGTTACGTGAAATTTCCACCTTCTTAGATGGTTCCCAACGACCAATTATCGTCGGAGGCACCGGGCTATATTTTGGTGCACTCACTCAAGGGCTGGCAGAAATACCCGAAACCCCAGCAGAGATTCGCGATGAAGCGAATGAGCGCGTCGCATCCGAGGGTTTTGAAATGCTTCGTCGCGAATTAGACGCCGAAACCCTTTCTCGGATCGACACGTTAAACCCGATGCGTGTTCAGCGCGCTTGGGAAGTACAAAGAGCAACCAACCGTCCTCTTTGGCAATGGCAGGATGAAACACCGGCGCCTTTGCTGCCCCTTTCATCCTGTGCGCCGTTTCTTTTTGACGTCGACAAAGAGTGGCTAAACCAGCGGATCGCAAAGCGGTTTTCGATGATGTTAGATTTAGGTGCTCTGGATGAAGCTCGAGAAAACCTAGAAGACTGGACGCCATCTTTGCCATCCTCCAAGGCAATCGGTGCACCAGAATTGATCGCCTACCTTAAGGGGGAAACAACGTTAGAGGAAGCCAGAGAGCTTTCAACAATTGCGACACGCCAATACGCGAAACGCCAGCGCAGCTGGTTTCGCGGAAGGATGAAGGACTGGAAACACATAGCACCCAATTGAGACAAGGTATTAATTAATCAATTTAATTAATGATTATTTACAGAAGATATGCTTAAAAGTTTCACAAAACATACCTTTTGAGCGCAACGAAACGACATGACCAACCAGAACGTTAGAGTCGCGACTATTGCGCAACTCACCACGGGATCGTCCGCGGACTTAGGCTTAATGCACGTCCAAACAGAAAATCTACTGTTGTGGACAACGCGGGGACAAGGCGTCGTAAACCTGCAAGGTGAACGAAAAGGCTTTGGAACACACAATGCCATTTTCGTACCCGCGGGTAAGATTTGGTCGATAGAAATTGGGCGTCAGACGCTTGGCCAAGCGGCTATTGTGCCAGACAATGTCGCCGATGCATTCCCGAATGAAAGCCAATTGCTTCGCATCCAAGATGGGTTAGCACAGAGTGAATTAACCGGCCTGATTGAAGATATGCGACGAGAGATTCTGCAAGACCGCGCCTTTGTTGGCCAAGCTTTGTCTTCGCAAGCAACTTTGTTAGCGATCTGGCTGCAGCGCCAAATGCAACACCAGCCGCCTGCCCCAAAACGCAAAGCTGCGACCCGATTGGTTAGGCGGTTTTGCGATATTGCTGCGGCTGAATATACCTCTGGGAAAACGATGGCCGATTTTGCCGAAATGTTAAACGTGACCCCGACGCATTTGACGCGTGTGTGTCGGCAATCCGCTGGTATGACTGCTGCCGACATTCTAGCGCAATGCGTTATTCACTCGGCTAGAAAACAATTAGAGACAAGCACCACAAGCTTCAAAGCCATCTCAGAAGAATTGGGTTTTGCGAGTGCTGCTTACTTTACAAGGTTCATTCAACAGCATTGTGGGGCTACCCCCACAACCATCCGTCAGCGCGCAAGCCATAAAGTTCAAACGAGCTAACACACTTGATGGGGAATAAGAGCTATTAGCTACCCCAGATAATTTTGACGTAATTCTGTGTCTCTTTATACGGAGGCACACCGCCATATTTTCGCACAGCACCTGGACCTGCGTTATAGGCCGCTAAGGCCAATCGCCATGATCCAAATTCGCGATACTGAGCGGCTAGGTAGCGTGCCCCACCCTCTAGGTTCTGTGCTGGGTCATGCGCATTGACCCCCAAAGATGCTGCTGTGCCGGGCATCAGTTGTGCCAGCCCCAACGCGCCCTTGTGTGACTTTGCACGCGCGTTCCATCCACTTTCCTGCTGCACCAGGCGCAAGAATAGATCTACTGGAATATTATGTTTCAGAGCAGCACTACGTGCCACATCTAAATAGGGACCACGGTACTTGCCTTTAAAAGGTTTTGTGCCCCATTTGGTCGGCGTCACGACTTTCTGAGGGGTTAACTTTACAGAGTTTTTGTACTGTTCGGATGCGCGATTATCCAAAACACTTGTCTGGCTTTTGAATAAAGACGTGCGCGATTTACTGCCGATCAAATCCTTAGCGGACACGCTTGTGGCCAAGCCCAGAGCCCCGATCAAAATAACACTGACCACCTTGAACATGAATTCTGTCCCATCGTTAATTCCGCTGAATATAGCAATGATTATCCTTTTTTAAAGACTTGGCTGTTTCGGTGCTGCAAAGTTGCTCAAATTTCTGCTGGCGTTCTGTCCCCTGTGATGGTGTAAGCTTGCGCGAAACCTACAATAGAATCCAAGGGGGTGGCACATGGCCGGATCACTGAACAAAGTTATGCTGATTGGTAACCTGGGGCGTGATCCAGAGGTGCGCTCGTTCCAAAATGGTGGCAAAGTATGCAACCTGCGTATTGCAACATCTGAGACCTGGAAAGACCGTAACACTGGCGAACGCCGCGAACGTACGGAATGGCATTCGGTTGCTGTATTTAGCGAAGGCCTCGTACGTGTTTGCGAGCAATTCCTACGTAAGGGCTCCAAAGTTTATATCGAAGGCCAGTTGCAGACCCGGAAATGGCAGGATCAATCCGGTCAAGATCGCTACAGCACCGAGATTGTCTTGCAAGGCTTTGGCAGCACGCTGACAATGCTTGACGGTCGCGGCGGCGAAGGCGGCGGCGGCGGTGGTCAAGGCGGCGGCCAAGGTAGCTATGGCGGTGGTCAAGGCGGCGGTTACGACAGTGGCGCACAAGGTGGCGGTAGCTACGGTGGCGGCCAAGGTGGCGGTAGCTACGGTGGCGGCCAAGGTGGTGGCGGACAAAGCACACCGTCACGAGACCTAGATGACGAAATTCCATTCTAATAAAAAAGGCCCCGCATTGCGGGGCCTTTTCATAATCTGGAGTACTAGCTCAGCATTGATCGAGAGCGTCTTGTAGCACCTTCAGGACTGCATCTTTTGGCACATCAGCCGAAACAAACGCATCCCCAATCTCGCGCGCCAAGATAAAGCGCAATTGCCCATCAACAACTTTTTTGTCTTGCCCCATTAGATCAAGTAAAGCGTCAGCATCAGGCAAAGCACCTTCGATGTCAGACAAATCTGTTTTCATTCCCATTGCCTTTAGGTGCGCGCGAACCCGGCTCGGGTCTTCTTGTGAGCACAGACCTAACCGCGACGACAGTTCAAACGCCAACGCACAACCAATTGCGACACCTTCGCCGTGCAACAAACGATCGCCGTATCCAGTCGCAGCCTCTAGTGCATGACAGAACGTGTGCCCAAGATTAAGCAGCGCACGGTCGCCCTGCTCTGTCTCGTCACGCATCACGATATCCGCCTTCATTTCACAAGAGCGCTTTACTGCAGCGATGCGCGCGCCTTGATCACCAGCGGCCAGTTTTGGGCCCCACTCTTCCAGCCACTCAAAAAACGTAGCATCTCCGAGCATGCCGTATTTGACGACTTCACCGTAGCCAGACAGAAAGTCCCGTGGGGTCATCGTTTCTAAGACATCAATATCAGCCAAAACCAAAGATGGCTGATGAAAGGCGCCGATCAGGTTTTTGCCCTGTGGTGCATTGATGCCAGTTTTTCCGCCAACGGAACTATCGACTTGCGCGAGCAATGACGTTGGAATTTGGACGAAGCCAACGCCACGACGCAGCGTAGCTGCTGCAAATCCAGTGAGGTCGCCAATCACACCGCCACCTAGAGCGATGACCAAATCTTTACGTTCCACTTTCTGAGCCAAAAGCCATTCTACGGTTTGCTCAAAATACGGCCAGCTTTTGGTGCCTTCACCCGCAGGTAAAATCAATGCTTCCGACTGAATGCCAGCGGCCGCTAACCCATCTTGAAGTGTTTTCAGGTGCAGAGGCGCGACGTTCTCTTCGGTAACGATCATCATCCGCTTTCGAGAACTGATTTTTGAAATCAGCGTACCAGCTTGGGATAATAAACCCGGACCAATGTGAATATCATAGGCGCGGTCGCCCAGACCAACGTGAACGGTTTCCATGATTTAGGGCTCCAGAACATCAGGCCGCGTTAGAAGGGCTTTGATTACCCGGTCAGCCATGTTTTCGATTGAGTAAGACGCATGCGATTGCACCGCAAGATCGGCTTTTGAATAAATCGGAACGCGCTCATTGTAGATTTGTTCAAGGGTCGCTTTCGGGTTTGCAGTACGCAACAGTGGCCGTGTATCTTTGTGACGAACACGTTGCCAAAGCAGGTCGAGGTCAGCATCTAGCCAAACAGAGACCCCTTTATCCGAAATCATTGTTCGGTTGCTATCCGATAAGAATGCTCCGCCCCCGGTCGAAAGCACGCCTTGCATATCGTCCAAGAGCCGATCAATGACCTGTGTTTCTTTTGTGCGGAAAAAGGGTTCGCCATCGCGTTTGAATATTTCGGCAATCGACATATTCGCTGCTTTTACAATTTCCGCATCCGAATCCAGAAAGGGAACATTCAGTTTTGCCGCCAAAGCACGGCCAACAGCGGTTTTTCCCGCCCCCATCATCCCGACCATGACAACAGTTTTCTTAAGTTTCATGCCTATGCAACGCCTTGCTTTTTGGAGAATTTGAACGAAATCCGGCCAAAATCCGCCATTTGACATTGAATGACGTGATATTCGCGAAAAGGCCAGTTATAAAGTAGAAAAAACGGCAGGCAAAATTGGGGAAGCGAATGGGCAAGCTCTTAAGAGCACTGTTTTTCCTAGTGGTTCTCATCGCAATTGGCTTAGTGGGCTATGCCTACTTAGGACCAATTTTTGGTGCAGACTTCTCGGCACCACAGCGCGAAGTGCGTGAAACGGTTCCATTGGATGCGAATTAAATCGGCATCCATTGCAGCAACTTGCATTGCAGCAGCTAGCGCAGCAATGGCGCAGCCGGCTGATCCGTTGTCTGCAATTGATTGGTTGAGTCAAACGCCAACCGTAACAATACATATAGCTCCCGACGAACCCCCGGTCGCCGAAGGTGGAAGCACACCTGAAGTGTCCGTTGGGCAACTGGATTCTGAAGGAAGAGATGCGGTCGGCCTACTACCCAGTAATGTAACAGGTCTACCAAACAGCTTGTGGCAAGAAAGCAATGCCAAAAACCTAGCGGATTTATTGGCAGTTCAATCTGCCGAAGCATTCCCCGCGATGCAGGCATTAACCTACACCCTTCTGCTGGCCGAAGCGAACCCACCAATTGATGTTCCTGGTAAACACACTCTGCTTTTGAAACGAGTAGATAAACTGATCGCACTTGGCGCAATTGAACAGGCAAACGCATTGCTGGTCCGCGCGAACCCAGATGAGCCTGATCTATTTGCGCGCTGGTTTGATGTGACGTTGCTGATTGGTGAAGAAGATCGCGCATGTTCAGCACTTGAAGGTGCGCCTCATCTCGCACCCAGTTATGGGGCCAGAGTATTTTGTTTGGCGCGTGCTGGCGATTGGAACTCTGCTGCAATCACTCTAAATTCGGCAAAATTGCTAAACTTGATCAGTGAAGAAACTGACTCCCTTTTACTTCGCTTTCTTGATCCCGAGCTCTTCGCAGAAGAGCCGTTGTTGGTATCCGTTTCCGAGCCATCTCCATTAAACTTCCGACTTTACGAAGCAATTGGCGAGGCGCAACCGACTGCTTCCCTACCAAGGGCATATAGCCACTCTGATTTAAGCGAAACCGCCGGTTGGAAATCTCGGCTTGAGGCTGCGGAAAGATTAGCTCGTGTTGGTGCCCTTCCCGAGAACCGCCTTTTTGCGATCTATACCGAGAACCGTCCCGCAGCTTCGGGTACGGTTTGGGACCGAGCAAGCGCAATTCAAAAGTTTGAATCAGCGCTCGCTTCAAAGGATCAGTCTAAAGTCGAACAAGCATTACCTGCCGCTTGGAACGCGATGAAAAGCGCACGTCTTGAGGTTCCGTTTGCTAGATTTTATGCAGAAAAATTATCCAAATTTACATTAAAAGATGAAGCCGCAACCTTAGCGGGAAAAATATTGCTACTTTCCCCTATGTATGAAAATATTAATCCGACAGGATCAGATGACTATCTATCTGCACTTGCTTTAGGTAACCCGCCTAAACAAAGTGCCGACCCACTAAAACAATCTGTTTCGGATGCATTTCATGGCGCAGGCGTACCACAAGCACTTTCAAATCGCTTGGCACGCGGCCAGTTAGGTGAAGTTATTTTGCAAGCTATGACATTATTTTCACAAGGAGCAGCCGGCGATTTGCGGGCCCTAACGAGCGCCTTGGCTACATTTCGAGCAATTGGTCTAGAAGACACTGCGCGCCAAGCTGCGTTGCAGGTCCTTTTGTTGGAGCGCGGTTACTAATGCGTGAAATGCAATGGATCTCTACTTTTCTTGAAGCGCAGGCTGCGGAACTTGGCGCTGCGACGAACACGCAGATGGCCTATGCGCGTGATCTGAAGAACTTCGCAGAATGGATTGGCGACAGATCAATCAAATTCGTCGATGTCGTTCGCTCAGATATTGAAGACTACCTTGTTCACTGCGATGAACAGGGCCTTGCTAAATCCACGCGTGCACGCCGCCTTTCGGCAATTAAACAGCTTTATCGTTTTGGATTTGAAGAAGGTTGGCGCGAAACCAACCCTGCCATTCAAGTCAAAGGCCCGGGACTAGACAAACGGTTACCAAAGACGTTGGAAGTTAAAGAAGTCGATCTGCTTATTGAAGCCGCACGCGTTTCTGGGCGGAACAAACAAGATAAGGCTCGCAACATCTGCATGATGGAACTGCTTTATGCCACAGGCATGCGCGTTTCTGAATTGGTGTCTCTGCCAGTTAGTGCGTCACGCGGTGATCCACGGATGCTACTAATTTCCGGTAAAGGCGGCAAAGAGCGCATGGTTCCTTTGTCCCCGGCTGCACGAGAGTCACTCGCTGAGTGGCTGGTTATCCGAGATGCCGCTGAAGACGTCAGGGTCAAATCTGGGAAGGCGACTTCTAAATACCTCTTCCCAAGTCGCGGAAAACTTGGCCACCTCACCCGGCACCGTTTTTACGCTCTTATCAAGGAATTTGCGGTTTCTGCAGGTGTTAATCCAGACAAGGTTACACCACATACTTTGCGGCATGCCTTTGCAACGCATCTGCTCGCAAATGGCGCGGACCTTCGGTCTATCCAAGTTCTGCTGGGACATGCAGACGTCGCAACGACCGAGATTTACACGCATGTGCTTGATGAACGACTAAAGGAGTTGGTGTTAGATCATCATCCACTTGCTAAGTCCTAAATGCTGGGTCTGGGGCAGCCTCTTGCTGTCCCCCCCGATTGCTAACAAACTCTATCGTTTGGCGCGTAATTCTTGCGGAAGAATATCTTCCGAAGGCCAATACCCAGTTTGCAATGCAACATCATAACCCTTAACTAGATTGGCGCTCTTCATTGCGGAAACGGCAGAAACGACGTCGTAGCTCAAAGAGTGAAATTCTGGCTTTCCAGAGCTCAGTACAGCAAAACTGGTATCAGCGCTTCCATTATTTGCCGGCATTCCAATCGCACCTGCGTTGATCCAAATTTTATCAACTAAATCGCGGCAGAACTGCATTCCGCAATGCCCCGCTATGATACCGTCAACAGCTCCAAGTACATCTTCAATCGCACCTAGCTCTTCTCTAAATTCGGCTTCGGGTGAAGTTGGCCACAAAAACCGGCTGATGTTGGTAATGCCGCCATGAATCGCAGCGAACCGTTTACCACTTTGGGTAAAGACCAGAACATCTGGGAGATTATGCATCCAGTCGCGTTGTTCATCGGTAACTTGGGATGAGGCATGCGCGAACCATCCTGCAGACAACAGATCACAAGTCGTGCCCTCGTCAAATCCACACCCGCAGTCCATCGCATTCACAGCAAGTTGTTTTTCACAATTACCTGCTACGACAGGGCAATCTAGCTGTTGAATGAGATCCATCGTTTCCGAAGGATGAGCACAATACGCTGCTATATCGCCCGTACAAATCAAATTTGACGGTTTAATCTGCATGTCATGTGCTTGCTGAAGCAAAGCCTGCGTTGCCTGAAGGTTGGAATATGGACCGCCAAACAACAACACAGGCGTATCAAAATTGCCAAGGTCGACGACTTTCATTTGTGCTTTTCCTTGAATGAACGCCCTTCGAGGCTCATAACGCCATCAGATAAGAGGATTATTTGATCTATGGAAGTCACAACTGTGGCATTGGACAGCGCCTTTTGGCTCACAGCCGGAGCAATCGCTGTGCTTTTGATGCTCTCCGCCTTCTTCTCAGGCAGCGAGACCGCTTTGACCGCAGCAAGCAGAGGCAAGCTGCGCAGCCAAGCTGATAAAGGTAACAAAGGGGCTGAGCGCGCCTTAGACATCACAGAAGACAATGAGCGCTTGATTGGCTCGGTTCTTTTGGGAAACAACCTTGTGAATATCCTCGCGACGTCTTTAGCGACCGCTCTGTTTACGCGGGTCTTTGGCGAAAGTGGCGTAGCGCTTGCGACTTTGGTCATGACATTGCTCGTGCTGATTTTCGCTGAAGTTCTTCCGAAAACCTATGCAATCACTGCGCCAGAGATAGCGGCAGCTCGGGTGGCGGGTATTATTCAAGCTATCGTAACGGTATTTGCACCTGTGGTTTCTGCTGTTCGCCTATTGGTACGTATGGTGTTGCGCATTTTTGGAGTTCGCGCTGATCCAGATAGCCAAATCCTTGCCGTCCGTGAAGAAATCGCTGGAGCCATTCAATTGGGCCACAGCGAAGGGATCGTCGAAAAAGAAGATCGCGACCGTATCTTGGGCGCATTGGATCTAAGTGAACGAACCGTAGAAGAGATCATGCTACATCGTTCAGGCATCGAAATGATCAATGCCGATGACGATCCTTCCGATATTTTAGCGCAGTGCCTTGAAAGCAATTACACGCGCTTGCCTGTCTACAAGGATGATCCAGAAAATATCGTGGGTGTTGTTCACGCCAAAGATTTGCTGCGGGCAATGCATTCTCAGTTCGTTGATGGTGATGGAACGCGCGCTGACTTGAGTAAATTCAACCTCACATTGGTTGAGAAGAAGCCATATTTTGTACCCGACACGACATCGCTTGATGATCAGATGCGTCAATTCCTGCGTCGGCGCAGCCACTTTGCCCTTGTGGTTGATGAATACGGCGCCTTGCGCGGTTTGATTACGCTAGAGGATATTTTGGAAGAAATCGTCGGTGAAATCACCGATGAATTTGATCCGGCTGCAGAACATCCAATTCGCAAAAGCGATGATGGTCAGTTTTTGATTGATGGCGCCATGACCATTCGCGACCTGAACCGCGCAAGCGACTGGACGCTACCGGATGACGAAGCCAATACAATTGCAGGCCTTGTGATCCATGAAGCCCAAACCATCCCTGTGGTTGGTCAGGTCTTTGCCTTTCATGGTTTCCGCTTTGAGGTCATGGCGCGCAAAGACAACCGCATCACTCGGTTGAAAGTACGCCCGCTTGAAACGTTCAACGCTACGCCCGAGTGAGCCAAATAAAGAACTTAAGCGAAATGTCATCACCAACAAAATTTGCGTAACCGGTTGCTCCAAAATCCGAACGTTTTAAACGGCCTGAAATTTCTAGCACGAGTTTTGAATTGTCTTTGGGGGCATCGGGCGTTCGGATCAAGCGAGCACTGACTTTTACGGGGCGCGTCACACCGCGTAGCGTTAGGTCGCCGCGTATGTCTGCCCCCTGCCCGCGTTGAACGACCTGACGGCTTACAAATTTGGCACTAGGAAACCTAGCTGCATCTAAAACTTCCTGACTTTTCATAGCCGACGTTGAAAACAGATCGCCCGCACGAGCATGCTCTACAGAAAGATCGACCGTTACGCTGGACTTAGACAGCATATCCAAATCAAGGATCACATCGGCATTTGAAACTGGGAAAAAGCCCTTGCTGCGTTGATCACCAATTTCGAAGAAAAAGCTTACACGCGACGCATTCTGATCAACAGAATACCGTTGCGGCTCTGCCAATACCGATGAGGCTAGGCTACAGAGCCAAACTGCTGCTACGACGAAGGACGGCCTAAAAACTTTAGTATACATAGCTCAATGCTAGCACATCGGGCTTACGATACTAAAATCACCACTAAGTGTTCAGGTCCAATCAGTAGAATATTAACTACGAATGGCTCTTGCGTTTGCTCATTCTGGCAGAGAGTACCTTCCTGTGTGAACGTGCCGAGGTTGGCGCTATCAGCAATCGAAACGCTGGAACTGGCGTGCGAACTCACTGCGCAAAACCGGCCGTGCAGACGGATAGCTTCTCTCTAACGGCACATCATTCAATTGCGGGAAAATCGCGCGTATCTCCTGGCGCTCATCGCCTGAAAATTGCTCCAATGCCTCTTTGTCAGGTGTCATCGTATCCAGCCAAGCATCGTTGGCGCGCAATACTTCCTGACGATCAAACAGCATTGCGACCATAGGTTCATTGCACTCGATCTCGTTCACTCCTTCGAGGTGTAACAAATCACCTGCACGCACCAAAACCTCGCGAGTGCCAAATTGATCTGCAATTTCAGGACACGTCAAAAGCACGCGTTGGCGCCCAGAAACGTGAAGTACGTCTGATGGGATACCAGCATCAATGGCACTGGATTGGATTTCCACCATCGTAGAATTACTCTTGGTGGGCAAATAACCAGTCCAGCGCAGCTTTTGAAACCCATTGTCACGGGTCAAAATCTGTTCCCCGACCGAAAGCTCGCCCACAGTTTTCCCACCGCTTGCAGTGACCACTTGTGTCTTCGCAGACATGCTACTGACGCCACGCAATAATTCAGGGGTTTTTCGTGTAATTTTCTCAGGCGCAACAGATTGAAATCCCGTCGGATAAACAACCTCTGCCGACTTACTAAGCCGCTGATGTGGAACGATCGCGCGTGGCGCAGATGCATCATGTATATTAGAGAATATATTGTCGCCAAAATCGGGCGCGCGTTCAATGTCCGGCAAACGCCGATTGATAATTCGTACTTTCATTGAAAAGCCTTGTTCTGCTCGATTTGGCCCGCTTCTGCAGACGTCGTGATTAATATCCATGGACTACCGAGCGAAGAAGGCTGCTTTTAGGCGACATATAGGAGACTTTGGACAAATTTCCTTGAAATACCTCGACAAAAAGGCACTGCCACAGCAAATTCACAATCAAGAAAATTTTGCCTCATTTATTTCAAACTGACACCGCAATACGCGAGCAAAAACACCAAAATTAAACTAGATCGCTGCACCTTGGTGTGGCCATATTAATGATGATCGGACGGGCTATGCCGACAGAAAATACATTGAATTGGGCAGACGCGGCTACGAACGGCCACGTTACAGTTGGCTCGGGTGAAACTTCTACTGGTGTCACAATCGCCACGAATACAAATGCCGCGGGCGAAACCGGCAGTATAACGACACAAGGTTCCCCAGCCGAAGATGCGCTTTGGGTCGACGACTTAACAGACGCTGTCACCACCACGCTCACGTTTGATGCCCCGGTTGAAAACGTCTCGTTTGAAATATTTGATTTAGACGAGAACGGCACTTTATGGGATGAACGCGTTACGATCCTAGCGACAGACGCCGAAGGAAATGTTTTTCCAGTTTCCGTGTCTGATCTTGATGGAACACATTCTGCCAGCAACGGTATTATAGATGCTGATGGGATCGCGAGCCTTACAACTGATACAACAGGTGCCGATGACTCAGTTTCAGTTTCTATTGCTGGTCCAATTACATCCTTAGAAATCATCTTTGAGAACGGCGAAGACGCAGCCCAAACAGGAAAAATTGGGTTAAGCGACATTTCTTTTTCCAATGCTCCTGACGGCATTGTCGAAGGTAGTGCCGCGGCGGAATTGATCGACAGCGCATATGCCGGGGACCCTGAGGGCGACGTTGTAACCAATGCTGGTACGCAAATCGAAGCAGGTGGCGGAAACGACACAGTGTTTTCAGGCACAGGTAACGATAGTGTTCTAGGCGGTGATGGCGATGACATATTGGTCGGCGAAGCCGGTGATGACACGCTTGAGGGCGGTGACGGAAACGACACTTTGCTGGGCTATGAGGGTAACGATGTTTTCATCGGTGGTGATGGCAATGACAGCGCGCAAGCTGGTGAAGGCAATGATGTCTTTTATGGCGGGCAAGGCGATGACTGGGTCAACGGTGATCTCGGGAATGATGAGCTCCATGGCGGCACTGGTAACGACTTTTTACGCGGCAGCTTTGGCAACGATACAATCCATTCAGGTGGTACAGGCGAAGGCGATGACTATCTATGGGGTGGTTATGGCGATGATCGGTTCGTCATCACTGACGGATTTGGCAACGACACAATCGCTGGCGAAAACATAGATGAAGTAGATGGCGATACCGTTGATCTATCCGCAGTAACAACCGGTGTACGGCTGGATTTGACGAATGGCGCATCTGGCATTGGCACCTTTTCGGACGGCACTAGCACAACCGAATTTGAGGCCATCGAAAACATTGAATTATCTGCAGGACAAGACACCGTCGTTCTTGCCGATGGATCCGGTTCTGACACGGTGACTGGCTTTGCGGTCCCTACAGACAATGGCGATGGCACATTCACTGCAGGCGATTTGCTAGATGTAACCGCACTGACCTCTGATTCTGGCGCAACACCAATCACCACGCGAAACGTTACTGTCAGCGAAGATGCCGATGGAAATGCTGTTCTTTCTTTCCCGGGTGGTGAATCCCTGACGTTAGAAGGCGTTGCAGCATCATCACTTTCCTCACCAGAAGCGCTAGAATCCCTAGGCATTCCAGAAGCGCCAGATGGCTATTTCATTGGCTCCTCTGGAGATGATGTCATTAATGTCGGCGACATCGACGCTGATGGAGACTTAATAGACGGCGGTGATGCGGCCCTTCCCGGCAGTACGGGTGATGACGATCATGTCCAAGCACTTGATGGAAATGACTTGGTATTCTCTGGTGCAGGCGACGATATTGTTGAAGGCGGCACAGGAAACGACACGGTTTATGCATCCGTTGGTGACGACACCATTTACGGTGGCGAAGGTGACGACAAGCTTGTTGGCGAAGACGGCAACGACGCTATCTATTCCGGAACCGGCGCTGATGAAATGGACGGCGGTGCCGATCGCGATACCTTCTTTGAAGTCAATGACGGCGACACCATCTTTGGTGGTGAAACCGGAGATGACTTTGACACCATAAATCTAACTGGATCTGGTGATCACCGGGTCACTTATGATGTAGCTGACGCAGAATCTGGGACAATTGAATTTCTGGATACAGACGGCAATGTAACAGGCTCAGCACACTTCGAAGGGATTGAGCGGATCGTCCCCTGCTTTACACCCGGAACACTGATCGCAACTGAAACTGGTGCGCGGAATGTAAGCGAGCTTGCCATAGGCGATCATATTCACACGCGTGATCATGGTATTCAGAAAATTCGCTGGATTGGCACGCGCCACCTTTCAGAATCTGACCTGAACGAAACACCATTTTTGCGGCCGGTGCTTATTAGAGCTGGTGCTCTTGGCAATGCACTGCCAGATCGCGATATGATGGTTAGCCCCAATCACCGTGTTCTGGTAACCGATGCAAAGGCTGAGCTGTTGTTTGGAGAGGCTGAAATTCTAGTTGCTGCGAAACATTTGATCGGCACCTCTGGGATTGAAAAAGCAGAGGTTGCTGATGTTACCTACGTACATTTCATGTTTGAGCGACATGAAATCGTTATGTCTGACGGATTGTGGAGCGAAAGCTTCCAACCTGGGCTTCAAGCGCTCGCCGGTCTGGACGCTCCACAGCGCGACGAAATCTATACTTTGTTTCCTGAGTTGATGCTTGATCCTAGCAGCGTTTTCGCCACAGCGCGACCTGTCGCACGTAAACGCGAAGCACAACTTCTATTCAAATAAACAAAACACAAACGCGTGTGGTCGTGACCATTCAACGGTCAAGACTACACGCGCTTTCGCATGAAGCTTTCAGGCTAAATACCTGAAATTATTCAATTTTGCGGAAACCTAAAATAGGTGGTACCCAAGGCCGGACTCGAACCGGCACGCCTCGCGGCGGGGGATTTTGAATCCCCTGCGTCTACCATTCCGCCACTTGGGCACGTTTGAGTGGGATACTCAAATCAGTTGGGAACGTCTAGAGCGAAAGTGCAAATCTGAGCGGATTTTTTCATTCTATCAAAATATTCGTGGGCTTCATCCAAACGCTCCTTTAACAATGCTCCAAAATCAGAGCATGTCGCTTTAGGCGCTCGCACTTCTAGGTCATACAAACTTGAAGTAAGAGCATAAAAAAGTAACTCAAAGCGAAAAACATCAGGAGCCGGAATGTTAAAAGGTTTGTACGATTGGACGATGCGCCTAGCCGATCACCCGCGCGCAATTTGGGCCCTAGCCATCGTAAGCTTTGTGGAAAGCTCATTTTTTCCGATCCCACCAGACATCTTGATGATTCCTTTGATCCTGGCTGCGCCTCATCGCGCCTGGCTAATTGCAGGCGTTGCCATGGTCTCATCCGTGTTGGGTGGACTTTTTGGCTACACAATCGGCGCATTAGCATTTGAACAGCTTGGTCAGCCGATCCTTGAGGCCCTTGGAAAAGGCGACGCCGTTGCCGAATTCAATACTCGCTTTAACGACTTTGGCTTCTGGGCGGTCCTTGGCGCTGGAATTACGCCATTCCCTTATAAAGTGATTACAATCATGTCCGGTTGGACAGGAATGCCAATCGCGACATTCGTTGTGTCCTCTATTTTAGCACGGGGCTTGCGCTTCTTCATTGTTGCCGCATTGCTATGGAAATTTGGGGCACCAATTCGTGACTTCATTGAGAAACGTCTAGGCCTTGTATTCACGGTCTTTCTTGTGCTTCTGTTTGGCGGATTTCTTGTAGTAAGGTACCTATAATTATGCCTCGCCAAACTGCGGTTCTTTTTCTTACGCTTGCTTCAGCTGCGATGATATTATCGGCCTGGGGATTTCAATACATTGGTGGCTATGCACCCTGTAAAATGTGTTATTGGCAAAGGTACCCCCATATCGCCGCAGTCATCATTGGCGGATTGGCCCTCGCGATCAAACAACGCGTGTTTGTTTGGCTTGGTGCACTAGCATCAGTGACAACTGGCGTGATCGGAATTTATCATTCTGGAGTTGAACGCAAGCTTTGGGAGGGCCCAACGTCATGTACCTCTTCGAGTATCGGTGGCTTGAATTCAGATGAGCTGTTTAATCAGATCATGAATGCGCCATTGGTCCGTTGCGATGATATCCCCTGGCAAATGGCAGGCTTTACCATGGCAAATTTGAATGCCATTATTTCATTAGGTCTAGCTTTTCTTTGGATCTTGGTCGCACTTAAACGCGACTAACCCTGCTTGCGCGTTGCCAATAACAAGTTCGTTTCGCTCGTCGCGACACCTTCGTAGCGCCGAATTCGTGCAAGAATATTATCTAATTCTTCCAAAGTTTCGGTACCAAGCTCTACAATCAAGTCCCAACGACCGTTGGTGGAATGCACGGCACGCACTGCAGGCATCCCATTGAGCTGACGCACAATGCGTTCCGCACCACGTCCTTCGATACCGATCAGCATAAGCCCACGAACTGGATCGCGTTGAACGTCTTCTTTCAAAACAACACTAAATCCGACGATATCACCACGCTCTTTCAACCTGTCAAGACGTCCACGCACAGTCGTACGAGACACGCCCAAATCAATAGCAAGGTCAGACAACGACGAACGAGCATCGTGACGCAAAGCAGAAATTAACTTACGATCCACATTATCCATATTGATCAATCTATCTTTCGTATTGAGTAGTGGCTGCCCAATATGTGCAAATTGATGGATGAAAATCAACCCAATTTGCAATATTCTTAAGGCAACCCTCAACTCGCAGGAATGATATGACACCGAAAACCTGTATTTTAGTTGGCGCTCCTGTGGATTCAGGAAAGCGGCGTCACGGCTGTATCATGGGCCCAGACTCTTACCGAACTGCTGGTCTCGTAGAAAGCTTAACCGAGCTTGGCCATACGGTCATAGATACAGGGAATATCGCGCCAGCACAGGTATCGGTTCCCGCGCCCCAAGCAAACACACATGCATGGTCTGAAACTATCGGTTGGACCCAATCGTTGTCTGACGCGGCGGAACGGGCCATTGAACAGGGGTTTCCCATTTTTCTAGGCGGCGACCATAGTCTTGCCGCTGGAACGGTCCTGGGTGTCAGCCGGTATGCGCAAAAACAGAGCCGGCCACAGTTTGTATTATGGCTTGATGCTCATAGCGATTATCACACACCGCAAACAACGGATTCTGGCAACCTCCACGGCACCCCAGTAGCATACTTCACCGGTAAAGATGGTTTTGACGGCTTTCCCAAAGTGCCCCATCCAATACCTGAAGAGAATGTTTGCATCATTGGACTTCGGTCCGTTGATCCAGCTGAACGTGACGCTTTGCAACGCAGTAAAATCCATCGCCATGACATGCGTGAAATTGACGAAATTGGCATAGTAAAACCGCTCACAGCATTCCTAGACAAGGTAGCGGCGGCTAATGGCATGCTGCACGTATCGTTGGATGTCGACTTTCTGGACCCAATGTTTGCGCCTGCCGTCGGCACCACAGTTCCTGGTGGAGCAACCGTGCGTGAAGCACATTTGGTCATGGAACTGCTGCACGATGCCGGTCTTATGACCTCGCTTGATCTAGTAGAACTAAACCCCTTCCTCGATGAGCGCGGCCGTACAGCCACGCTTATGGTAGACCTCGCAGCGTCGTCTTTGGGGCGGCGCATATTTGATAGACCCACTCGGAGTTACTAATGAAATCCGTGCAAGCCCCTCAGGCGGTTGTCATGATCCGCCCACACCATTTCTGTTCCAATCCGGAAACGCGTGACGACAATGCATTTCAAACGCTCAGCAATCGCGATGCCGATGCGACATCGGACGCGGCATTGGCGGAGTTCGATGCAGCAGTTGATAAACTCCGGTCTGCAGGCGTCCGCGTTCATGTTTTTGATGATTTCAGCACCGAAACCCCAGACAGTGTTTTTCCGAACAACTGGTTTTCCACGCATGCCGGTGGCCATATTGCGATCTACCCGATGTTCGCAGAAAATCGTCGCAAGGAACGACGCCAAGATGTGATTGAACTGCTAAAAGCTGAGTATCGCGTTCAAGACGTCATTGATTACTCAGGCCTCGAGCAAGACAACTTAGCGCTCGAAGGCACTGGTGCAATGGTTTTGGACCATACGGGCCGCATTGCCTATACAGCGCAGTCAAACCGCGCTGATCCAGTCATTCTGGAGCGTTTTTGCACACATTTTAACTATGAGCCTATCGCATTTGAGGCAAAAGATGCGCAAGGGCGCGATGTGTACCACACCAATGTTCTAATGGGTATTGGAACGGATTATGCGCTGATCTGTCTTGATATGATTACAGACCCAGCGCGCCGCCGAACCGTTGCATACCGACTTGAAGAATCAGGATGCGAAGTCATTGACTTAACCCATTCTCAGATTGGTGAATTCGCTGGGAATGCCATTGAGCTCACCGGCAATAGACGCGTGCTGGCCCTTTCCGAACGGGCGCTTAAATCGCTGCGCCCTGAACAACTTAGCATTATCGAAAAGTCGGCAGATCCCTTGCCCCTTTCAGTTCCTACCATCGAAACCGCAGGTGGGTCAGTGCGCTGCATGATCGCTGGCATCCATCTAACTCGCCGTACATAAGAGGTCACAATGAACCAACCTTCTGAAAAAGCGCTCGTCCCATTTGTAAGCGTCGAAAACATGATGCGCCTCGTGCATCACATTGGCATCGAAACTGTTTTGCGCGATTTAGCAGATTACGTCGAAGCCGATTTCCGTCGCTGGGAATTGTTTGACAAAACACCACGCGTTGCCTCGCATTCCGACGTCGGTGTAATTGAACTTATGCCAACCAGCGATGGCGAAGCTTATGGCTTTAAATACGTAAATGGCCACCCGAAGAACACGTCAGAAGGCCTGCAAACGGTTACTGCCTTTGGCCTATTGGCTGACGTCTACACCGGCTATCCTGTACTTCTCACCGAGATGACAGTTCTGACTGCCCTGCGTACGGCAGCGACTTCAGCTATGGTCGCTAAGCACTTGGCGCCTAAAGGTTCTAAGACGATGGCAATGATCGGTAACGGCGCGCAATCAGAGTTCCAAACTCTCGCCATGAAAGCGATTGTTGGCATTGAAAATGTGCGCCTTTATGACGTCGATGCTGCCGCTTCAGAAAAATGCGCACGCAACCTTAAGGGGCAAGGTGTCAACGTCACAATCTGCAAAACACCAGAAGAAGCAATTCAAGGTGCGCAAATTCTGACAACCTGCACCGCTGATAAGAAAAACGCGACGATCCTAAGCGACAATATGGTTGGCGCGGGTGTGCACATTAACGCAATCGGCGGTGACTGCCCCGGCAAGACCGAATTGGCTGCAGATATTCTGAATCGCTCTGACGTGTTTGTGGAATTCCCGCCACAAACACGAATCGAAGGTGAAATTCAGCAAATGCCAGAAGATTTTCCGGTTACCGAAATGTGGGAAGTCATCGAAGGCAAAGCAGCTGGACGCTGTGACGACAAGCAAATCACATTGTTTGACGGCGTTGGTTTTGCAATCGAAGACTTTTCGGCCCTGCGTTACATCCGTGATCAGGTAAAAGACAGCGGGTTCTGCGAAAACCTCGACATGTTAGCAGATCCTGATGATCCACGTGACCTATTTGGCATGGTACAGCGTGCTGTTCCTGTTTCGTAAGAAAACAAAAGCGGATCAATCACTTGATCCGCTTTTTTAATGCTTATGCATCAAGCTCGGCGTCCCAATATAGAAAATCCATCCAACTTTCGTGCAGATGGTTTGGTGGAAACTTCCGTCCCATATCGCGAAGCTCGCCAGCGCGCGGTTGGCGAGCCGGTTTCTTCAAATGCATATTGGCTTGCCGCAAGCTTTTGCATCCTTTTTTCAAATTACACCGGCTACAAGCCGCGACAACGTTTTCCCAGCTTGTCACACCGCCCGCAGCCCTTGGGATAACGTGATCAAATGTCAAATCCCCTTGGGAACCGCAGTATTGGCACCTAAATTCGTCCCGTAAAAAAAGATTAAAGCGCGTGAAGGCCACGCGCTTTACAGGTTTTACATAATCTCTCAGCACGACCACCGACGGGATCCGCATTTCGATACTAGGACTTCGCGCTACGTAGTCATATTCCGCGACAATATCGACCCGATCCATGTAGACCGCCTTAACAGCTTCCTGCCATGGCCACAGTGAAAGTGGATAATATGATAAGGGCCTATAATCCGCGTTAAGAACAAGCGCGGGGTGCTGCTTCAACCCACCGGGTTGGTGTACAAACTCTGACCTGAAATCGCCATCCATTTGGGACTCTACCTCCGCCCAACTGCCTGATTTTTCAGCATTCGGGCGGGACATCCCGCCCTGCTCTAAAACTACTATATATCGGGGGAGCGACTTGGCAACCCCCACGATATATGAAGTTCAGATGATGGCTAACGCGATTCCGTAACGAATGGATGACAGTTATCCACAAGCCGCCCTAATAGAGCAGCTTGACCTGTAGTTAATCAGAGGCCCAATTTGTCCCGCATGAATGCGAGGGATACAGATAGACCATCCGGCGCAATCCCATGTGCCGTGCCTTTCATGATATGGGCAAAGACATCTTGAAACCCAGCATCCTGCAAGGCCTGAGCAGCCTCTGGCAGAGAATTCACTGGTACGACATCATCCTGATCCCCGTGAACCAACAAGATTGCTGGGCGGCTTACAGTCTCATCCGCAAGCACTTCGGGTGAAAGAAGGCGACCAGAAAAGGCAACAACCCCTGCGACTGGATCTTCTCGGCGTGGCGCGACGTGTAAGCTCATCATTGAGCCTTGTGAAAAGCCAAACAATACCACTTGCTCGGGCAATACATCTTCATCGACCATCATTGCGTCTAAAAACGCATTCAGGTCTTCGACCGCCGCGCGCATCCCGCGTTCGCTTTCTTCTTCAGAACTTCCGTCAATCCATGGGATAGGAAACCACTGAAGACCAGTGGGCATTCCTGGAATTGTTTCCGGAGCATCTGGCGCTAGAAATAGCGTGTCTGGAAGGTGTTCCGCCAAAGGATCAGCCAGACCGATTAAGTCCTGACCATTCGCACCATAGCCATGCAAAAACACGACAACTGATCGAGTTTCCCCCGATAGTGGTTCCTTACGAAGCGCATTAAGTACCCGAGTCATCTGATCCCTTCCCTGTCTTTTGCAACATGGTAGTAGGCCCACAAGAGACGCGCTGCAACCGATCTCCAAGGAGACCAAGCTTCGGCCATAAGCCGCAGCTGTTTTCCAGTTGGGCGCGTATCAAGATCAAATAAAACCCTAGCGCCTTCTTGTAACGCCAAATCACCGGGTGCAAAAACATCGGCGCGCCCAAGGCTAAACATCGCATAGATTTCCGCAGTCCAAGCTCCGACCCCACTAACCTCAGTCAGCCTTTTAATCACTTGAGGCGTAGGCGCATCTCGTAACGCTTTGAAATCAATTCGTGATTCTGCCAAAGCACGCGCATAACGAACCTTTTGCCAACTCAGCCCGGCATCTCGCAGTTCATCATCGGTTGCCCACATAATCTTTCGAGGGCCAGCCAATTTCGCCTTTTTCAGACGCGCCCAAATCGCATTGGCGGCTGCGACACTAACCTGTTGGCTTACAATTGCGCTAAGTAGCGGTTCGAAGCCATCTTTTTTGAGACGCAGAGGTAACTTACCAGTTCTTGCATAAGCACTAGCAAAACGTGGATCCAATTTACCTAAATAGGCGACGCCTTCGGCAACGCATGTGTCGGATTTTATTATGCGACCAACCAAAACGACCTCCAAAATTTCGTGCATCGGACCAATCTCTGCGCTGCTTGTCAAACCCGGATCATGCGTATTGTATACATCTGAACGGATCAGTTCATTTTATTGTACCAATCCCCTTTTCAAACCAAGAATTCGGGTCTAGCCATTCCCTATGACACAAATGATTGATGACCGCAGAGCGCGACGCGCCGTATTCATATTAGTTCTGGCCCAGGCATTAATTGGCTCCCAGATGCCCATGATTTTTACGATTGGCGGATTGGCCGGGCAATCTCTAGCCTCCAACGCCTGCTTTGCAACACTACCCATTTCGATGATTGTTCTGGGATCAATGTGCACAGCGACACCGATGTCGTCGATCATGCAAAAATTTGGTCGCCGGGTTGGCTTTTTGCTAGGCGCTCTGGCCGGAGCTCTTGGTGGTGCGATTGGGGCCTATGGCCTGTACCTATCAAGCTTTCCTGTGTTCCTGTTGGGTAGTTTTATTACAGGCATCTATATGAGCGCACACGGTTTTTACCGCTTTGCCGCTGCTGATAGCGCATCAGAATCTTACCGCCCAAAAGCCATTTCATATGTCATGGCTGGCGGTCTTGCGGCGGCACTTATCGGTCCTCAAATTGTTAAAGTAACAGCGGATGCAATGGTCGTACCATTTATGGGCACATATGCTGCTGTGATCGCTTTGAATTTGATAGGCTCCATCCTTTTCCTGTTCCTTGACCTGCCGGTACCCGAAGCGCCAAGGGCTGACGCGCCACCAAGCCGCAGCCGTTGGGAACTGTTGACCACACCGCGTATCGCAGTTGCTGTCATTTGCGGAGCAGTCTCTTACGCGCTTATGAATTTAATGATGACATCCACCCCACTTGCGGTGGTCGGATGTGGATTTGCCAAGGAAAATGCGGCTGATGTGGTCAGTGCACACGTGTTGGCGATGTTTGCCCCATCCTTTTTCACAGGTCACCTAATCGCCCGTTTTGGCGTGGAAAAAATTGTGGCTATCGGCATTGCAATCTTAGCCGCAGCGGGCGTGGTTGCCCTGCAAGGCGTCACACTCGGCAACTTCTTCGTCGCTTTGGTTTTGCTTGGTATCGGTTGGAACTTTGGCTTTATCGGCGCTACCGCAATGCTTGCAAGTGCTCATGAACCACACGAGCGCGGTAAGATGCAGGGTCTAAATGACCTCATCGTATTTGGTGGCGTAACAGTTGCATCCCTCGCTTCTGGCGGATTGATGAACTGTTCTGGGGGTTCACCTGTTGAAGGTTGGGTTGCAGTAAATCTGGCAATGGCTCCTTTCATTGTCCTCGCGGGTGGTGCGCTGATCTGGTTGATCATGCGTCCACAACCAAAGCCTGCTGAATAAGGAAAGCGCGCCAATAACTTAGGCGCGCTTTCTCATCAATTTACACATCTTATGAGTAAGATTTGGTGACACCATCTCGAGCAGAATCTTGTGCCTGCATCCCCATTTTTACAGCGTGTAGGCCATCCATCAATGAGACATCAGGCACGCTTTTCCCACGAACGACATCTAAGAATTTGACGTGCTGATAAAACGTCGATCCATTGTGATCTCCAGCATCCAAGATTGTGGGATCAACTGGAATCTCAACCATCTGTGGCCCTTTTGGAGAGCGAGGGCTAACAATAACCTGTGAAACCGGCGGCTCACCTAGATGGGTTGGCCAAAACCGGCCCGGCCCAGGTACCAACGCTTCGATTTTGCCGTTTGGTCCAACAGCACTGATCTCTTCCTGAAACTTACTGCCTTCGGCATACATGCAAAGCTCAAGCATAGCGCGTGCACCATTGGCGAA
Organism: Cognatishimia sp. 1_MG-2023; assembly: GCF_030548175.1. GTDB lineage: Bacteria > Pseudomonadota > Alphaproteobacteria > Rhodobacterales > Rhodobacteraceae > Cognatishimia. The sequence goes on from NZ_JAUORX010000001.1 coordinate 238,596, forward strand.
ATCGACAATCACATAGCCGCTATCCCAAATATCAGATGGCTCACCGCCATAGCTTTCATCCAAGTGGTTCACCTCTTGGCCTGCAGACGCCATGATCCGTACAGGATCAGCCCCAATGATTAAGCGCATCAGGTCGAAGAAGTGACAGCACTTTTCAACAAGCGTTCCACCCGAGTTTTTATTGAAGCGGTTCCAATTGCCCACTTTCTCCAAGAAGGGAAAGCGATGCTCTCGAATGGTCAGCATTTTCACGCCACCAGTCGCTTTTTCGACCTCTTCCAAAAGTGTCTGAATGGGCGGCATATACCTGTATTCCATAGCAACCCAGATGGGTGCCGGATAACTCTCTTGGAATGCACGCAACATGTCTTCGTCCGCTGGGTCGGTGAACAGCGGTTTCTCCATCAACAGAGGAAGTGGATTACGCGCAGCAATGATCTCTAGCTGTGGTACATGCATATGATTAGGGCTAACGACCAATAAGCAATCAAGGTCATCGCGATCCAATAACTCTTCGATCGTTGCACACATCTTTGCGTTTGGCTCAATGGCCTTGGCCGCATTCGCCATTATTTCATTCGGCTCAAAAATAGCCCCAACACGCGCGCCTTCAAGTAAGGCGATATTGCGCATATGTTCCTGCCCCATCATGCCGCAGCCGATGATACCATAGGTGATGTCACGGGTCATAGTATGCTCCCTCATTTCAGGCGCTGAACGTACAGCGCCTGATCCGTGTCAAACCAAGTGCGAGAATACTCGATGGGCAGATCCTTATCGGCCCAACTAAAGCGTTCCACAAATCCAATAGGTGTTCCGGGCCGTTTCGTAAAAACCGAGGGAGCCCATATTGGCACCTCGCTAATCCCCACGCGGTCTTCAGCCCGTGTAATCCAAATGCCAAGTTGCTTCTGGTAATAGTGATAAAGCGAATCCGACAGCGTGTCTTTCGCGACCTGACCGACCGAATCGTCGAGCCAAATCTCCTCAACCGCGATAATTGTATCATTCAGATAACGCAGTCGACGGATGCGCGCGCCGTGATCACTATAGCCAAAATCCGGAAGATCAGCTGGCTTGGCAACACGCTCTACCGTCAATAAATCTGCGCGCGGCAACCCGCCGCCCTCGTGTAGTTCAAGGCGAAACATGCCGTAGATACTATTGCGAGTTTTGCCTGCCCGAATGTAATTTCCAGACCCTTGAATACGCTCTAAAAGCCCTTTTTCTGTGAGCGCACCAAGTGCTTTACGCAGCGTTCCAACAGATGTGTTCAACCCCATGGCCATCTCGCGTTCTGGCGGCAACCGTTCGCCATCAATCAAGCGGCCCGCGCCGATATCCCGGATGATAAGTTCTGCGATCTGCAGATAAACTGGCAGCGCGTTTCGATTACGATTTGTCACCTAATCCCCCGTGTCAGGATGCCGCGGAAAAAATTGATACACCATTGATCCACATCAAGGCGGATGTTACCCATCTAGCAAGTGAAGACAACCCATAGGTTTGAAAATGACAGTCGTTCCGATCACATCCCCAGACCTGAAAGCCGCAGAAATCTCTTGGTTTTCAGCTCTCTGTTCAGACGACTATCGGTACCTAGGCGTACCTGATGGCGCATTACGGTCCTCTTGGGATCATTGTTCAGCTATTGTGAAAGAAGCAGAGGCGCAGGGTTTCAATAACATCCTATGCCCCTCCTCTTACCAAGTTGGGCAAGACACACTTTCCTTTGTCGCAGGCTGCGCGCCCATAACAGAAAAAATCAATTTGCTAGCCGCCGTCCGCTGCGGAGAAATGCAACCAATCATGTTGGCCCGCACCATCGCCACGCTTGATCACATGCTGCAGGGTCGTCTGACGATTAATATCATCAGCTCCGACTTTCCCGGACAGAAGGAAGAGAGCAAATACCGCTATCAACGCTCTCGAGAAGTTGTTGAGATTCTAAAGCAAGCCTGGTCTCAAGACGAAATCAACTATGAAGGCGAAGTTTACAACTTCAAAGGCCTGACAACAGATCCAGTCAAACCCTATCAGCAAAATGGAGGACCGCTGCTGTATTTTGGAGGCTACTCTCCATCCGCATTAGAGCTTTGTGGCCAACATTGTGACGTCTATCTGATGTGGCCTGAAAAAATCGAAGAGCTTAAGGGCCGTATGCAAGCGGTGCATTCGGTTGCTGAAAAATACGACCGCACTCTTGATTACGGCTTACGCGTCCACATGATCGTTCGCGACACCGAAAAAGAAGCGCAAGAATACGCAGATTACATCGTTTCAAAACTTGACAATGAGTATGGTCAAATGATCCGGGAACGCGCACTCGACAGCACGTCACTCGGTGTCAGCCACCAAGCCAAAAACCGTGAATTGGCTGACAAATATGGCTACATTGAACCAAACCTTTGGACCGGCGTTGGTCGTGCGCGTTCTGGCTGCGGCGCTGCCTTGGTTGGATCAACCGACCAAGTGATGTCCAAAATTGAAGAATATCAAAAGATGGGCATTCGTGCTTTCATCTTCTCAGGTTACCCACACATCGACGAAGCCAAACACTTCGGCGCACGTATTTTACCCAATCTAAAAACCTGCTCGTTACCGCATGAGTATGGTCGCGTGCCCGCATCAACACCCGCCACACCTCTTGGCAATGGAGTCCGCCGCTAATGGATCGTATTACCCTTTCCCCATCCCTTGAAATGAGCCGTATTGTATATGGCATGTGGCGCCTTGGGGACGACAGCGACACATCACCTTCACACGTCGAGGCAAAGATCCAAGCATGTTTGGACCAAGGCATTACGACATTTGATCAAGCAGACATCTATGGCGAATACGTCGCAGAAGCTGTTCTTGGCGGCGCTTTAAAAGCAAACCCAGCACTGCGCAATCAAATGCAAATTGTTACCAAATGTGACATCGTTGCGCCCTGTGGCCGCTATTCAGACGCCAAGGTGAAATACTACGACACTTCACGTGCGCATATCGAAAAATCAGTTGATATATCGCTAAAAGAGATGGCGATTGAGCACATTGATTTGCTCTTAATTCATCGCCCTGATCCTTTGATGGACCATAATGAAACCGGTGCTGCGTTGGATGATTTGGTCGCATCAGGCAAAGTCGGCAACATTGGCGTGTCCAACTTCCGACCTTGGGATTGGGACCTACTGCAATCGGCGATGAAAACCAAACTGGTCACAAACCAGATCGAAATCAGTCTTGCGGAAATTAGCCCATTCACAAACGGAGACCTAGCGTTCCATCAAAAGCAAGGCGACGCAATGATGGCTTGGTCTCCTCTGGGCGGCGGCAGCATCATTGGCAACGAAGGTAATTTAGGTATCGTTTTGGACGACATCGCAAACGCTTATGGTGTGGATCGTGGTGCCGTGGCAGTTGCATTCCTTTTGGCTCACCCTGCCAAAATTCTACCAGTTATGGGCACCAATAACTTGTCTCGTATCGCCACAATTTCCGATGCGTTGAAAGTGAAACTCGATCGCGAAAACTGGTATCGCCTCTATGAGGCGGCACTCGGAAAAGAGGTGCCATGATGAATGCCCTAGCGCCCCAAATGCCTGTTGCATTTCAGCCAGACCCAGAAAATACGCGCCTGTTGCGAGATGCTTTTGGCCGGTTTGCGACAGGTATCACCGTCGTAACCGCAGACTCTGCGGATGGACCTGTTGGCATTACTGCCAATAGCTTCTCATCAGTGTCTTTGGAACCTGCAATGGTCTTATGGGCGCCGGGTAAAACATCACGCCGCTTTCCCTATTTCGAAAAAGCAGAGCACTATGCAATCCATGTGCTTGCTGCCGATCAAACTGACCTTTGCACCGGATTTGCAAAAGATGTTTTTGCGCTAAATCACATTAAACACGACAGGAATGCCGAAGGTGTTCCAATCATCCCAAACTGCCTTGCGCGTTTTGAATGCAAACGCGTCGCGGGGTTTGACGGCGGCGACCACGTTATTGTTTTGGGAGAAGTCTTAAGGGCCGAAATGCGCGACGGTGATGCATTGGCTTTTTACGCCGGTAAGTACGGCCAATTCGCGCAACAATAAGCGCGAGGCTCGGATCGAGGAGGGTCCGGGCCACACAACAAGGGGGAGGATCCGCATGGGCGGATTGTTGGCGTTAGTTACGCCTCTAAGTTTGGTAAACGCTGCGGTTCTCAAGGTAGGACGCGGTGTTGGATGCGTTGCGGTGGCCTTTATGGTAGCCGCTATTTTGATTCAGGTTTTCTTTCGCTACATTCTAAACAACGCCCTTCCCTGGCCCGACGAAGCTGCACGATTTGGCATGCTTTGGATGACAGGCTTGATGGCTCCAACTGCATTTCGTCGCGGTGGCTTTGTTGCCATCGAAACTATTCCAGACATGCTGCCAAGCCGCGTTGGTGATACCCTCAGCTTGTTTTTACTTACAATTTCCTTGGCCGTTTTGTCGCTAGCAGTCGTTTTAGGTTACAGCGAAGTCACTGGGTTCGGAGGGCGTTTTGCGACAGCATCACTATATTTACCAACCTCTTTTGGCTTTGATGAATGGTTTCGGATTCCTCGTAGCTGGATGATGGCTTCCCTCTTTGTCGGTGTCGTTTTGTTGCTCTCAGTTAATGTAGAACTGATCTTACGCAGTCTAGTCGGCCTATGGGGGGGGCGCGACCGTTTACCTAGCATCACAGGCGCAGACATTGGAGGAGCAGAATAATGTTGATCTGGTTCCTTCCTGTCTTTTTGATCTTTCTCATGATTGGCTTGCCAGTTTTCTTTGGCCTTCTCGCGGCCCCTGGCATTTTGCTTTGGATGAACGGGCAAGAAAAAGACATCGCGCTTCTATATCGAAATGTTTACAATGGGATGGATAGCTTTCCTTTGATGGCGATCCCCTTTTTCATGTTAGCCGGAGAGCTTATGAACAAAGGTGGGATCACCATCCGCCTAGTCGAATTCTCCCAAGCCCTCATGGGCCATCTTCGTGGCGGTTTGGCCCAGGTAAACATTCTGTCTTCAATCCTATTCGCTGGCCTGTCCGGCTCAGCGGTTGCTGACACATCTGCACTAGGATCAATGTTAATCCCTGCGATGGAAAAACAGGGCTACACGCGCAGGTTCGCAGCAGCCATCACCGCGGCAAGCTCTGTCATTGGCCCGATCATTCCACCTTCTGGCATCATGATCATCTACGCCTATGTAATGGGGGAAAGTGTTGCCGCGCTATTCCTCGCAGGTATCGTACCCGGTATCTTGGTTGGGCTTGGCCTAATGCTGATGGTCCGCGTGACTGCAGATCGTTACAACCTGCCCGCAGCAAAACGTGTCGTGTTGAAGAATATCGAACTCGGCCCTCTGGAATACTGGTTTTCATTTGCGCTAGTGCGCCTCAACCTAGGCCTGTTACTCGCGCAATTTGTCCCGCTCGGCGACGAGGCCACCGGCACAGCAAAATGGCTGGCGTATGGCGGCAGCATCCTAATCACGCATGGCCTTATGCTAGGGTTACGCAGAATGGTCAGCCATGATTTCCGCATGGTTTGCAAACGCGCGGTGGTTCCGTTGCAAACCCCGGTCCTAATCTTAGGCGGTATTCTGGCGGGTGTGTTTACCCCAACAGAGGCAGCAGCTGTCGCAGTGGCTTACGCCCTAATCGTAGCCTTTGGTATTCTGCGAACAATGAAGCTAAGTGATCTGCCCGACGTCCTAACACGTGCAGGTATCACTTCGGCAGTCGTTCTGCTTTTGGTCGGCGCTGCCATGGCCTTTAAAACAGTTGTCAGCCTAAGCCATGCGCCAGAAATACTAGCGCAATTCATCCTAAGCCTAAGTGAAAACCCACTAATCCTGCTGTTCCTGATTAACTTGCTGCTTTTCGTGGTTGGCATGTTCTTGGATGCAGGTCCTGCGATCATCATCCTTGGCCCCATTCTTGGGCCAATTTTTACGGACTTGGGCGTAGACTCGATTCACTTTGCCATCATCATGAGTGTTAACTTGACCGTTGGTCTAGCGACGCCACCGATGGGGCTTGTCCTATTTGTCGCCGCGGCAGTCTCACGAGAAAAAGTCGAGACGATTGCCAAAGCCATTCTGCCGTTCCTGGCTGTGGAGATCGCTGTGATTTTCTTAATCACATATGTCCCAGCCATTAGCATGACGATCCCGCGTTTGACGGGCTTCGCGAACTAAAAATTGAGTAAACAGGGGAGGAAACACCATGCTCAAGCAAACCCTCAAGTCACTGTCTGTCGCAGCGCTGCTTGCTACGTCCGCCGTGACCGCTACAGCTGCGGATTACACAATCCGTGCCACAGCAAACTCTAACGAAAACGACGAAGACTATGACGGCCTCGTAGTCTTCAAAAACTACGTCGAAGCGGCATCCAATGGCGCGATCGAAGTTGAACTGTTTATCGGTACACAGCTTTGCTCAAACGGCGCAGAGTGCCTGCAAGGCGTGGCTGAAGGCCAGGTTGATGTTTATATCTCAACTTCAGGCGGCGCATCCGGCATCTTTCCATATGTTCAGGTTCTGGACCTACCATATTTGATGGCCGACGACCGTATCGCGGAGCATGTTCTTTCTGGCGACTTTACACGCACATTGCGCGACATGGCGCTTGAGGATTCAGGCAATGCGATCCGTCTGATGACTGTTGGCAACACCGGAGGTTGGCGTAACTTCGCGAACACAAAGCACCGCGTCGCAAACCCAGCTGACATGGAAGGCCTGAAAATCCGTACGGTTGTTGCGGATCTTCCACAGGAATTGGTCAAAGCACTAGGCGCGTCCCCTACTCCGATCCCATGGCCTGAACTGTTCACATCCTTCCAAACTGGCGTTGTTGAAGGGTCCAAAAACGGCATCACCGACATCATGGGTATGAAATTCCCAGATGCGGGCCTGCAATATGTTACTCTGGATGGTCACGCCTACATGGGCGCGCTGTGGTGGATGAACAACGAAAAATTCATGGGTATGCCGGAAGACATGCGCCGTGTTGTTGTTGATGGTTTCTATGCTCTGCAACAAGCAACATTTGCTTCACCAAAGCGTAAGTCCATTAAAGCATACGAAGACTTCGTTGCTGGCGGTGGTGATCTATATGTTCCGACACCGGATCAAAAAGCCGCGTTCAAAGAATCCGCGTCTCCGGTTTACGACTGGTTCAAATCCAACGTTGCACGCGGCGATGAAATATTCACAGCTTTGACCGACGCGGTTGCAGCAGCTGAAGCAGACGTAAACGCGTCTCGCGCCGCTGACCTGAACTAAGTTTAGCTTGAAATAACAAAGGCGGCCTCATTGGTCGCCTTTCCATTTCCGCTCACCGGAACGGATACATCCAGACCTTATAGTCCTCGACCAAAATATGCGCTTTTTCGATCTCTTCAGACGTCATTTTCTTAACGACCTCTTCCAAGCTGATCGCGGCATCAGGATCACCGCCAATGGCCGACAAAGTATACCACATATAAGCACGTACAAGGTCCGGCGCGGGCATACCGCGGCCGATTTCATAGTACCAACCAATACCGCTTTGTGCACCCGGATGACCTTTCATCGAACTACGCAAATACCATTCGAAAGCGCGCTGATCATCTTTCGGCATCCCCAACCCCATCGCATACATCACGCCAATCAGCTCTTCGGCATCAGCATTCCCAGAACGTGCCGCGGGCCAAAGCTCTTCGTAAGCTTGCTGAAAATTGCCCTCTTCCATAAGGTCACGAGCATGTTCAATTTCCGCCACAGCTGGCGTCGCCAAAAGGGCCAATCCAAAGGCTATTGCGCGCATCTTCTAGGTCTTTCCGTTTTGCTGGCCACACCCAGTTGGGCGAGCGATCTTCCATCCCCGTTAACCGATGCCGATTTCATTCAGTTTGACATGAAACAGGCAACCTTGGGACGTGATCTATTTTACGACAAAATCCTATCGGGCAACAGAAATATCAGCTGTGCTACCTGTCATCATCCTGACTTCGGTACAGGCGATGGGCTTTCACTTGGCATTGGCGAGGGCGGCGTTGGTTTAGGGACCGATCGCACGGCCGGTATTGGCGAAAGCCGTATAAAAAAACGCATTCCACGCAATGCTCCTCCGCTTTGGAACCTAGGAGCAAAAAGCCTGCACACAATATTTCATGATGGTCGCCTTTCCATTAGCGACGAATACGGAAACGGTTTCAACTCACCTGCCGAAGAATGGCTGCCAGTAGGTTTCAACTCCATTTTAGCGGCACAAGCCGTTTTTCCACTTGTTGCCCAATTTGAAATGGCCGGAAACCCAGGTGAAAACCAAGTCGCTGGGGCTGCGCACGACCGCATAGATGCCCCATGGCCAATAATTGCGAAAGCTACCCGAACTAAAGGTGACTATGGCCCAAGGTTTGTTGAGGCATTTGATCATATCGACGACCCTGAACAGGTCTCGATCGTCGAAATAGCAAATGCACTTGCGGCTTTCATGGCTATCGAATGGAAAAGCATCGACAGTCCATTTGACCAGTACTTAGCAGGCACTACAGAAGCATTAAATGCCTCACAAAAGCGAGGAATGGATTTGTTCTATGGTAAAGCCCAATGCAGCACCTGTCATTCAGGCCCCTTGATGAGCGATCAAAAATTCCATGCACTCGGCCTACCTCCCTTTGGTCCCGGACGGACACGCCGTTTTGACCCAATGGTGCGGGATGTCGGTCGAATGGGGGAAAGCGACCGCATCGAGGATGCCTACCGTTTTCGTACCCCCATGCTGCGCAACGTCGCACTGACTGCGCCTTACGGTCACAACGGGGCTTATCCAACACTAGAAGGCATCGTTCGCCACCATCTTGCCCCGAAAGCCGCGCTAAAAAATTGGCAACCCACAGATGCCCAGCTACCAAAAGCGCCTTGGTTAGAACCGATTGATTTTGTTGTGTGGTCTGATCGCCTTGAAATGGCGCGCCAGATTGAAAAAAATGACATGACACCAATCACGCTAACCGATGATGAAGTGCAAAACTTAGTGGCGTTTCTAAAGTCATTGACCGGTAGCAGCCTCGAAAATCCAGTTTTCGGTGTACCAGAAGATTTCGAACCTTAATGCCCCTGTTTAAGGCAAAAGACCTGTGTCTATTGCGCTGCGGGAAATACAAAACACCGATCACGCCGTAACGTCAGCCACAACCGAGTACCGGCTTTGGGCATGAACACATTCGGTACGGTCGCCTTTAGCACGCTGTTGTCATGTTCCATACGGAACTCAACAAGGCTTTCGGTGCCCATAAAGCGTGCACGCTCCACAATACCCGCGGCTGCCTGACCGTTGGTTGGCGTTGGTGTCGGTCCTTTTCCAGACCTATAAAAATCCAAATGCAGGTGCTGTGGTCTAATAACAATATCAACCTCTGCACCATCTTCGCAGCCGGGCGTCAGGAACTGACCAAACAAAGTATCAGTCAAAGCGCCATTACTGACGCCTTTGATCACATTAATATCGCTAAAGAATGCCATAGCATCTCGGTCAGCCGGTGCATTGTAGATGTTGTATGGCGATCCACATTGAACAATCCGCCCATTCCGCATCAACGCCACTTCATCCGCCATACGCAGCGCTTCTTCGGGCTCATGCGTTACCAACAATACTGCCGTATCTTCTTCTTTCAGCAACGCAAGGGTTTCATCCCGGATACCATCCCGCAGACGGTTATCCAGCCCTGAAAACGGTTCATCCATCAACATGATACGTGGGCGCGGTGCTAAGGCACGCGCAAGCGCGACGCGCTGCTGCTCGCCTCCAGAAAGATGATGCGGATACTCATCAATTGCCCAGAACAGGCCAACCTTACCAAGTAACTCTTCAACGCGAGCGCGCTTTTCTACTGTCGCACCTTTCAGGCCAAAGGCGACGTTATCCGCCACGGACAAATGCGGGAATAGTGCGAAATCTTGAAACATCAAGCCAATCTGGCGACGTTCGGGAGGCACTCTGAAATGCGTGTCGCAAATCAGTTTACCATCAACGTAGATTTCGCCGCTGTCCTGCATATCGACACCGGCAATCATGCGTAGGGTTGTAGACTTTCCGCACCCAGATGGCCCAAGCAAGCACGTCACCTGTCCCGGCTCGATCGTCAGAGACACCCCATCAACAACCATCCGGTCGCCAAAGCGACGATTCAGGTTGCGTATTTCTAAACGGGGTGGCGTATCGGCCGGTTGGTCAAATGTCACAGCTGCCTCATGCAATGCCCAACGAATTTCATCGGGTTTGGCGTGGTGTAACAGCCCTCTGTTTAGGCTTCAACCCTGCGAGCACCTGTCAAAACAGCGACAAACCCGACGACCAATACGATCACACAGATCTGCAGAAGCTGTTCGTATTTGTGCCCTTCGACCAAAACCGAAGCAATCATTTCATTGCTACGCAAGAAATAAGCCGCGGCCCCAAGGATCGCTGCCGAGAAACTCACCAGATACGCCCACAGAGCAACCCGGCGTCCAGCCAATAGTCCCGCAACCAAGACAGGCGTTAAGAACATCGAAGCTGTCCCTGACACGGCAACCGCATCAAAGAGCGATTGATTGCCCCAAAGTGTCAAAGCACCGCCCGCAATCGCAAAAGCAACCATAGCCATACGACCGCCAGACAACGTTTTAGGTGCTAGACGCAATTCCTCGACGACCAAACGAGCAGCAGAGGACAGCGCGCTATCCAGCGTTGATAGAGCTGAGACCAACAATGAAACCAACAACAGCACAAAAACCCAAGTTGGCAAGATAGCTGCCCAAGTACCGATAAGCTCGCCTTGGTACTCAGCACCTTCCAACGAGGCTTGGATGCCAAAGAAACCAAATCCAATGATGCAAAGCGCTGAAATCCAAAATGCATGCAAAAAGCTTTTCCGTGTTGTGCTTTCATCCGCAATAAACCCGCGGTCCATCATAACCGGGTCATGCACTGGATAGGAAAACACCTGCAAAAACGCGACAACCAGCAAAACCCAACCGTTATACTGACCAGAAGCGCCTTCTGCCGTTAGCACAGCACCTAGTTCAAATCCCGGTGTTGCGACCAAGGCAACAAAAGCCAAGACGAACACCACCAAGAACATCGCCATCTGCATCACGTCGGTGCGCAAAGCAGCACTTAATCCGCCCCATGCCGAGTAAGCCAACGCAAGTAAACCGACGATCAGTATGGAGCCTTCTTTGGCAAAGCCCACTTCAGGAAGCGCCGCCGAAAAGATCAATCCAACAACAATCAAGTTGGCAAATACTTCCGACAGCAAGCGCAGGCCGATGACCAAGTTATAACAACCTGTGCCAATCGCGCCGAATTCTCCAACTAGCCATTCCTGTACCGAACGCGCGCCCTTTGCCCGCAAGCGGCCTACAATGAACCCACCAGTCAAAAACGAAATGTAATATGCCGCATAGGCCAAAACACCTGCGATTCCGTAGAAAAAACCCAAAATAGCAGCGTTCATCAAAGAACGCGCGAAAATCCATGTCGTGACCTGGCTTAAGACAAGGGTCCACAAACCGGGTGTTGTGCCAGCTGCCGAGGTCCCTCCAAAAAAGCCTTCAACACTTGCGCGACGTGGCGCAACATAAAGGCTTGCAAGAATAATGGACGCAAATATTGCGATAACGGCAGTGGCCTGCATGGATTTTCCCCAAAATTAGTTATGCAACTTGCTGTAGCAGCGAGAAAAAAACCGCACCAGTAACTTGATCACACCCCACGCGATTGTGAAACGCTGTCATGCAACCTGCCTTAGACCGTTAGCTCAAATGCAACCTCTCCCAAAACACGACCATTTACCTGTACCGCCAAACGATGTTGGCCGGGATACAACCGAAATGTCGTCGCATTCGCCTTTAACTTATGGGTTTTCGAGAATTCCAAAGCCTTGCCAGCCGCTATAACAGCTTGTTTCAATTTAAAGACTTTCGGAGATTGCGATCCGTCCTTACGTTGAAAATAGATCAAATAGTCTACAATAACCGGGCTGCGTTCAGTTGCAGACAAGGCAAACTCAAATTCAATCGCGTCACCAGCCTGAATCTGATCAGCTGCAACCGAAAGCCTCTCTAAGTTTACCGGCGCATCCGCTCGGTAACCCAACAATGCTAAGGCCTCGGGATGCCCTTGCTTGATCAACGTCCGCAACGCGTGTTTGGTCATCCATGTCAGTTCTTTCGAATTCTGACGTTTTTCAGATGCCCATTTCGCCAAACACCTGATCACAGCATCTGGGTCTAATTTAGCTATATCGTTCAAATGATTAGCAACCGATCTAGTCACAAACCGTGCGTCATCTGCATGCAGCAAGTCCAAGAACGGCAACGGCGTCTCAACCTCGATATTAATCTTCTTTGCCCAAGGTAATTTTGGACGTGTCCCTTCACTAACCAAGCGGCGCACATGGTAATTTTCATCTTTCGCCCATTCAGCCAAACGCGCCAAAGTCTCTTCTGGCCAACGGTTGATAAAGGGGCGAATGTAGAATTCCATCGAAAAGCGCTTGGTCGCCTCATACAACAAATCAAGCGCGCGATCTCGGTGATCTTCCAATCCATGACGCACTGCCATGACGCCTGGTATGGTGTGGATAAACCGCCCAAAGTCGTCATCTTTTTTTGTCGGATCAAGCGGTGCGACCATCGCAGACTGTAACTGGTCCGCCATTGTCGGAAAATCAGCGGCCAGCCACCCCTCCAGACAATCAGCAATCCAATCTATCCGCGCCATAAACTCACGTTCAGCAAACCCCGAAAGCACCTCTGCCTCAAAGGCGGCGGTATCAAATCCCGAGATCGCACCGGCGAATTCACTTGCCAAATCCGCAACGCTATCCGCGTTAAAGATTTGATCTGCCAACGAAAAACCTTCAGCCATAATTACATCGTCGCGTTCGTCGCGCCGCCATCAAGCAGGATGTTCTGTCCCACCATAAATCCAGCGTGTTGCGAACATAAAAAGGCACAAGCCGCACCAAACTCCTGACGCGTGCCGTAACGACCAGCTGGAATAGAAGCAAATCTTTGCTTGCGCGCTTCTTCCACAGAAATCCCCTGCGCTTTGCTCGCCCCAGCATCCAAAGACGCCGCGCGGTCCGTCGCGTGAATACCTGGTTGCAGATTATTAATCGTAACACCTGAACCGGCCACTTGCCGCGCCGTCCCAGCGACATACCCGGTTAGACCAGCACGCGCAGAATTCGAAAGCCCCAGAACTGCAATCGGAGATTTGACCGACACAGAGGTGATATTCACCACCCGACCCCAGCCTTTTTCCATCATCCCCGGTAGCAGTGCCTTCATCAATGCAATTGGCGCCAACATGTTCGCATCCAAAGCCTTGATGAAATCATCACGATCCCAGTCAGACCACATTCCCGGAGGCGGCCCACCTGCATTTGTCACAAGAATATCAACACCCTGCGACGCAGCCAGTACTGCGTCTTGCCCGTCTGGCGTAGAGACATCCGCAGCAACTGTAACCACATCCACGCCAAATCGAGCACGAATGTCTGCGGCAGCAGCCTCAAGCGCCTCGCTACCACGTGCGTTCATCACCAAATCAACACCAGCTTCAGCCAAAGTTTCAGCACAACCTAAGCCAAGCCCCTTTGAACTGGCGCAAACCAGCGCCTTTTTCCCCGTGATTCCAAGATCCATAAAATGCTTCCTTCAATTTGGTCGCAGCATCACTGCATTTTCACCAACGTGCCAGCAAAATGCCGAGGCCCATCCCTGTTGTTGCCATAATTGGGCAGCATCTTTGACGGAACACAAGACAAAAGGAAGACTCTCAATGGCCCAAGCGATCCCCCGTCAGGATACAAATGGTCAACAGCTGCCGGTTTACCGCGCGGCTAGCTTTACCGTTGTGAACGGAGCTAACCAAGGTGATGAGCTTTCTTTTGCATCTGAACTTATGCTCGATGACATTTACGAGCTGACAGAAGGTGCTATTCCATCGGCTCTGGCCTTTGACGCACTGTCTGATGGCGCCTTTCGTATTTCCGATTTGTCTTCTGTAGGCCGTCCCGGTGCGACCTTGCACTTGGATTGCTGTGTCACGCTGATGCCCCCAAACGGCGAAACGGTCGAGGCGATCATTTTGGTTGAGGTCGACACCCGCGGAAACATCCGCGACATTTACCTTCATCCACTCGCACCAATCGCTCCCAAAACGGCCTATTCTCTTGTCGGTATTGACCGAGATCACGCACGCCGTCGCATGGCCTTAATCGGCTGCGTGTCATTCACACGCGGCACGCGCATCACCACAGCAACTGGCGAACAGAAACCAATTGAAAACCTTCAAGTGGGCGATCGTGTCTTAACTCGCGACTCGGGTGTTCAAGAAATTCGTTGGGTTGGCCGATCAACGGTGCGCGCCACCGGCCCTTTTGCCCCGATTGTCATCAAAGCAGGTGCCATGAACAATATGGGTGACCTCAAAGTAAATCCGGATCACCGCTTATTCGTTTATCAACGCGAAGACACCGTTGGCGCAGGACAGGCAGAAATTTTGGTCAAAGCCCGCTATTTGGTAAATGGTGAAACTGTCTACTTTCAAGAAGGCGGGTTTATCGAATATTTCCAACTGCTTTTCGATGATCATGAAATCATCTTTGCCGAAGGCATTGCTGCAGAAACCATGATGGTCAATCAAGCTACCCACCCCGTGCTCCCCAAATCTCTAGGCGAGAAATTCGCAAGGTCCCAGCCAGGCCTGCCAAACGTCGACACTATCGCTTATGACGTCAAAGAGGCGCTGCTTCGCCATCGCGATGCCGCAGCACTTTTGCGCCGCGCGTCATCTCGATAACACCGCTGATCTATTGCGTGATCCATCCACGCCAGATATACGCCCGCACATGTTAGACACCGCCAACAACCGCCCCGAATTGCCTGCAGAAATTGCACGCCGCCGCACTTTTGCGATCATTTCGCACCCGGATGCCGGCAAGACAACTCTAACTGAAAAGTTCCTGCTGTATGGTGGTGCGATTCAGATGGCGGGACAGGTACGTGCCAAGGGCGAAGCGCGCCGTACCCGCTCTGACTTTATGAAAATGGAACAAGACCGCGGCATTTCCGTTTCAGCTTCTGCGATGTCCTTTGACTTTGAAGGCTTCCGTTTCAACCTCGTTGACACGCCAGGTCACTCTGACTTTTCCGAAGATACCTATCGGACACTAACCGCGGTAGATGCTGCCGTTATGGTAATCGACGGCGCCAAAGGTGTTGAAAGCCAAACGCAAAAGCTTTTCGAAGTATGCCGCCTACGTGATCTGCCCATCTTAACGTTCTGTAACAAGATGGACCGTGAAAGCCGCGACACATTTGAAATCATTGACGAAATTCAAGAGAATCTTGCAATTGACGTCACTCCAGCCTCTTGGCCAATTGGCGTTGGTCGTGAATTTGTTGGTTGTTACGATCTACTCCGCGACCGCCTAGAGCTTATGGACCGTGCAGACCGTAACAAAGTGGCCGAAAGCATAAAAATCAACGGATTAGATGATCCACAACTGGCAGAGCATATTCCTGCAAACCTTCTAGACAAGTTCCTAGAAGAAGTTGAAATGGCCAAAGAACTCCTACCCGCTCTTGATCCACAGTCTGTCCTCGAAGGGCATATGACTCCGATCTGGTTCGGCTCCGCTATTAACTCCTACGGTGTCCAAGAATTGATGCATGGCATTGCTAAATTCGGTCCGGAACCACAGGTTCAAAAGGCGTCTCCACGTTCCATTGCCCCCGAAGAAAAGAAAGTCACAGGTTTTGTCTTCAAGGTCCAGGCCAACATGGACCCAAAGCACCGCGACCGCGTCGCCTTTGTGCGTATGGCCTCCGGCCACTTCAAGCGCGGTATGAAACTGACCCATGTACGTTCCAAAAAACCGATGTCTATCACTAACCCTGTGCTCTTCCTCGCGTCAGACCGCGAACTTGCAGAAGAAGCTTGGGCAGGTGACATCATTGGCATTCCAAACCATGGCCAGCTACGTATTGGTGATACCTTGACCGAAGGCGAAGCAATTCGAGCAACCGGAATTCCATCCTTTGCACCTGAATTGCTGCAAGGCGTTCGCGCAGGCGATCCGATGAAAGCGAAGCACCTTGAAAAGGCGCTGATGCAATTCGCCGAAGAAGGCGCCGCCAAAGTTTTCAAACCCTCCATCGGCTCCGGCTTTATTGTTGGCGTTGTTGGAGCATTGCAATTTGAGGTATTGGCCAGCCGGATCGAATTGGAATACGGCCTGCCGGTTCGCTTCGAAGCTAGCCAATTCACCAGCGCTCGCTGGGTGAGTGGTGAAAAGCAAGCCATTGATAAGTTTACGCAATCAAATGTTCAGCACATTGCTCACGATCACGACGGTGACATCGTTTACCTAACACGATTGCAATGGGACATTGATCGCGTTGGCAGAGACTATCCAGACGTGAAACTAACCGCTACAAAGGAAATGATGGTCTAGCCATCCCCGCTGGGGTGACGACAAAGGACCCACACGAGCAGAATGGCAAAAAACGAGACTTATCCAGGCGGCTATGACGCCATGATGCAACGCGTTCAATCACGTCGCGACCCCTTGGTTTATGCCGAGGGCGAGTCTCTGCCATCACTCGATGAGGATCTAACACCACTCCTCACACGTCCGACAACAATGCATCTATCTGACAGTGGCTCGACCTTCGCAGGAAAGCGTCGTGCGTTGCAAAAGGAATTCGAAGGCCAGCCAGAGCTTTTGATGCTTCACGGCCTTGTAACCGCGAACCTCCGCAAAAATGATTTTCCTGCGCATGCGCCCGCGCTTTATCAAAAAATCTGGGCAGAGCACGGTGAGTTTCTCATACAGAACTTACCACTACGTTGGCTCGTGTCAGCCGTCACCACTTTTGGCGACCAAGGCATAAACGAAGCACAGCGCCATATCGGCCGTTCGATGATGCTGATGTTTGGGATGATCAAACTTTATGAGTTTGAGCGACTTTATTCGGGACATCATCCGTGTGAGACATATCCAACCACCAACAAAATTAACGCGCCGCTACCACTCGGCATCCCATCCTATTCACTTATCGGGGGCGGCTTAGACGTAGCCATCCTTACACGACTTTGGAGCGACGCAGACGAAGATCCAATCGTGAAACCGCTAGCGCGCCACCTGCTAAACGAAATCAACACCGACCCAGACACGTTGTTTCGGCGCCTACGTGACATGGCCGAAGACCGCAAGCAACGCAAAGCAACAAAGAACACCAACCCAATCCCTGTGCCGCCACGGCATATCAAACGTGACCCAAAAACAATCTCCTGGGGTGTTGCAACCACATTAAATGAAGATTTGGATCAAGCGGTTTGCTTTACGGCCCATCATCTTGATTTGGGCGCTGATGCCGTGGCTTTGTATGCGGATAACCCACATATTGTTCCCCACGAGCTTGCTCATCACCCTCGGGTGCACTTGGTTGTATGCGACGATACAGTTATCTCTGCAGAGCAACGCAAAAACATGTCAACGCGGAACATGCGTAAAGTGTTTTACTTCAACAAAGCCCGTCGCAACCTGTCTCTGGACTGGCTCGCGATGCTTGATACCGATGAGTATTTAATCCCGAACGATCCAATCAAGGACATTCTGTCTCAAGTGCCCGCTGATGCGGCTTTCATGAAAATTCCCGTTGTTGAGCAATTCGCAGATAGCCCAACGCTCTTTCGCCCACCAGCATCAACATATGAAATGGATCCAAACCTACGTGCGGACCTTTTTCCACTATTTGGAAATTACCTTCCCGATCTTATCCTTGGCCAGCCGGACCCGCGCCTATTCGTCCGTGCGCGCCTAAGCAACATTCGCGTTGCGAACTTCATCGTTAAGCACAATAAACGGATCGCGACTAACGCCTTTTTTCCTGAAAACATGGTCGTGGCCCATTGTCATGCAGATAGCTTCAACAGCTTTATAAACGCACTTCCACGTCGCATTGATCAAGGGTACAGCCGCCACAAAGAAGGTGCGATTAGCATTAACTCCGCACTGGAAGCTGCTGACAAGCAATATAAAAAACCAGAGCTTCAACGTTTTTTCAACGAAATCGCCGTTGCACGACCTGAAGTAGTCAAAGCGCTTGCCGCACACAACGTCTTGCGCACAATTGACTTCGATATTGAAAAGAAGATCGAAAGGATCATCCAGGAGTTCCACGTATGACCTCGACCAAATGGGGCATCGTTTCCACTATCAAAGCGCCCACTTCAGAGGTCCTCTCCTTTGTCGCTTACCATCTTGAACTCGGTGCAGATCATATCACGATCTTCTTAGATGACAGCAACCCAAAGACCGCCAAAGCGCTCGCAGACCATCCTAGCGTCACTTGCATTTGTACTGACAGTAAATATTGGGACAATTACTTAGGCCGCGTTCCTAAGAAACATCAGCAACGCCAAACACGAAACGCAACTCGTTGCTATCGAAATTCAAACGGTCTTGATTGGGTTGCCCACATTGATGTTGATGAATTCCTTTGCACAGACTTAGACATTCGAACAATTCTGGCAAACCAGCCTAAGGACTTCGATGTTTTGCGCATGCGCCCCTTTGAATCTCTTTGTAGAGAAGATGATGCAGCGGACGACAGCGCAACCGTACTATGCAAAGCCAAACTACCAAGCGGCTCTAACGCTGCCAGATTGGAAAGAGAACTCTATCCTGAATTTGGCGGTTTCTTCAAAAGCGGATTTGTAAGCCACACTGTTGGTAAGATCTTCGTTCGAACCGGTTTACCAAATGTGGAAATCCGTATTCACCGGGCTTTTGACCAAAAAACCAAGTCACCTTTGCAAAATCGTGACCTCGCCAGCATCGAGCTGTGCCACCGCCACGTCAAAAGCTGGGAAAAATGGCTGGAGATTATGGAGTTCCGGCTCGCCAATGGCTCCTATCGCGCAGAGCTCGAGCAATCAATTGATCCGGCTTCTGGACGTATGTCACGCCACAATCTGTTTTCTGCTCTGACCGAAGACGGCACGGATGGGTTACGCGCATTTTTCGAAGAAGTCTGCCTAGCCACGCCTAAATTGGTTGATAAGCTCAAAGAGCACGGCCTTTTCCGTGCCTATGATTTAGAACTTTCTTCAAAGTTATCGAAACACTTCCCTAGTTTCGGCAAATAGCGTTTCGATTTTAGAAACAATACAGGCTCAGAATTATTCCAAAGATTCCCTTTCGTTGACGCACTAACGTTAATGCGCTAGACCGAGCGCGACGGATCATAATTGTGATATATCACGAGGCCAACCGGGCCTGATCCGACTTAGCCGCTACGGGCAAAAGCTGTCCGTAAACCACGGATACGCATGACAAAATTCTCCGATCTTAATCTGAACCCTAAGGTTCTGAAAGCCGTCGTCGAAGCGGGATATGAATCACCTACACCAATTCAAGCAGGTGCAATCCCTCCGGCTCTAGAAGGCAAAGATGTTTTAGGCATCGCGCAGACCGGTACTGGCAAAACAGCCAGCTTTACATTGCCGATGATCTCTCTTTTGGCCCGCGGCCGCGCTCGCGCTCGCATGCCACGCAGCTTGGTGCTTTGCCCAACACGCGAACTTGCAGCACAGGTTGCTGAAAACTTTGATACTTACACAAAACACCTAAAGCTCACCAAAGCCCTCTTGATTGGCGGCGTCAGCTTTAAGGAACAAGAGAACATCATCGACAAAGGCGTCGACGTTCTGATTGCCACACCAGGCCGTCTGCTAGACCATTTTGAACGCGGCAAGCTGATCTTGTCAGACGTCAAAGTAATGGTGGTAGACGAAGCTGACCGTATGTTGGATATGGGTTTTATCCCCGATATCGAACGCATTTTCGGCCTCACACCCTTTACGCGCCAGACACTGTTCTTCTCTGCAACTATGGCGCCAGAGATTGAGCGTATTACCAATACGTTCCTTTCCGCCCCTGCCCGCATCGAAGTAGCGCGCCAAGCGACGGCGTCTGAAAACATAACGCAGGGCGTGGTAATGTTCAAAGCCTCTCGTCGTGATCGCGAAGGCAGCGAAAAGCGCAAAGTTCTGCGCGAATTGATCAAGCTCGAAGGTGACAATTGCACAAACGCGATTATCTTCTGCAACCGCAAGACAGATGTCGACATTTGCGCGAAGTCTCTGAAAAAATATGGCTTAGACGCCGCACCGATTCATGGTGACTTGGATCAATCTCAGCGAACAAAAACGCTAGAAGGGTTCCGTAACGGCGACCTTCGCATTCTAGTCGCTTCTGATGTTGCCGCCCGTGGCCTCGACGTTCCTGACGTGACACACGTCTTTAACTACGATGTCCCAAGCCACGCCGAAGACTACGTGCACCGCATTGGTCGTACCGGTCGCGCGGGTCGCGACGGCAAAGCCATCATGATCTGCACCCCACGTGACGACAAAAACTTTGCCGCGATTGAGGCTTTGATCCAAAAAGAAATTCCACGGGTCGAAAATCCAATTAAGCCTGCGGAAAAGCCTGAGAAGTCCGCAGAAAAGGCCGAAAAACCTGCAAAGCGCACACGCGCACCAAAAACCGAGGAAAAGGTTGAGGTTGCTGCAGAAGCAAAGCCAGTGGCAAAGACCGAAGCCAAGCAAGAAACAAAAGCGCCTAACGAAGGCAACAAGTCTCGTAGCCGCAATCGGTCACGCGGCGGTCGCAACAATGATCGTGGTAATGACTCCAAGGTCGTTGGCATGGGTGACCACCTGCCTAGCTTTATCGCCCTAAGCTTCGAAGAACGCCGCGCAGGGTAATACGAACAATTCGCGTTAGAAGTACAAACACCCAGCGCATTCCGCTGGGTGTTTTTTTATGCATTTCACAGTCCTAGAAACAAAAAAGGCGCCTCAAAGGGCGCCTTTTCATTCGATACTACAGCGCCTTAGCTAAGACGGCTTACGATCACAGTGACCTCAGGCTTCTTACCGATTTCATCTTTGCTGCTATTGCGCGCAATCCGGCGTAGATTTTCTTCTAGCTTGCTGTCATCAGCCAAAGTCTTTGCACCTGCACGTCCCAAGAATTGGGTCAGGTCTGCTTCTAGAACGTCAACCAAAGGCGCGTTACTGGACCCAACTTCGGGCAAGCCCATCAGCTCTACCCATGCTTCGCCAAGCGGCTCATCGTCTTCGTCCAGAATGACGTTCACAATCACATGGCCATTCAAAGCCATACGGATACGGTCCCGTACAATCCCGTCCATTGCACCGATTTTCACAGAGCCATCCAAATAGGTGCGGCCTGTTTCAACAGAGCCAACAACTTTTGGCATATCTCCAGTCAAATCCAACATCGTGCCGTTCACAGCCACAATGCTTGCACGCCCTTTGGCTTCGCTTAGCTTGGCGTGTTCACGCAAATGACGGTGTTCACCGTGCATCGGGATCACCATTGTCGGGTTCACAATGTCCTGCATCTTTTCTAGGTCAGGACGGTTCGCGTGACCAGACACATGGTACAAACCACTGTTATCATCCACTACATCCACACCCATTTCCGAGAATTGGTTGATGATGCGGAACACACCCTTTTCGTTGCCCGGAATGGTCTTTGAGCTGAACAAGAAAGTATCACCCTCCTTCAACGTCAAACCATTGTGCTTCCCGCGTGCAAGCTGTGCAGAGGCCGCACGGCGCTCCCCTTGCGACCCAGTCACAAGCAACATCAAGTTGCCTCGTGGAATGCCTTGCGCATCCTCTGGGCTTACAACTTTTGGGAAATCAGTCAGAACGCCTGTTTCCAAACCTGCCTCGACCATACGACGCATTGCACGTCCCATCAGACAGATAGAACGCCCTGCCCGCTGCCCCGCTTCCGCAAGCGTTTTCACGCGCGCGACGTTGGATGCAAAGGTTGTCGCCGCAACCAAGTTTGGCGACGCAGCCACAAGTTTTTCGATCTCAGGACCAACCGTCGCTTCAGAACGACCAGCTTGCAAAGAAAACACATTCGTACTGTCGCAGACCAAGGCTTTCACACCTTTAGAGGACACATCTGCCCAAAGTTCTGGGTCAAAGGCTTCGCCAACAACAGGCGTTTCATCAAGTTTGAAGTCACCCGTGTGAATGATCCGGCCCACAGGCGTATCAATCACCAAAGATCCGCTTTCAGGGATCGAATGCGAGATTGGTAAAAAGCCAACGGTAAACGGCCCCGCTGTCGTCGTCTCAGGCCACGCAGATACCGTTGTGATCGCGTCTTCTGGTTGTCCCTGATCGCGCATCTTGTGGCGCGCCAGATTAGACGTGAAGGCACGCGCATAAACAGGTGCCCCCAGTTTGTCCCAGAACTGACCAATCGCGCCAATGTGGTCCTCATGACCATGCGTGATGTAAATCGCCTCCAGCCTATCCTTGTTTTGGATCAACCAGGACATATCGGGGAATATCAAATCGACCCCGGGCGAGGTCTCCATATCCGCAAAGGTCACGCCAATATCCACCAGGATCAAGCGTTCTTTGCCTTTTGGCCCATACCCATAAACGTAGGCATTCATACCAATTTCACCCGCCCCACCAAGGGGAAGGTAAATCAAACGGTCACTGCTCATAGAGTGCTTCAGCTTTCTTTGTTGTAAGCGTGGATTACAGTTAATCCATGCATCGTCAAATCGTCTTCGATCATATCAAAAAGGTGATCACCCTTCTCAAACAGTGGGGCGAGACCGCCGGTCCCAATGACCTTCATCGGCGTACCATATTCGGCCTTGATGCGGGCGATTATGCCCTCGATCAGGCCCGTGTATCCCCAAAATACACCAGATTGAATGCAGCCCACGGTGTTCGTACCGATCACCTTATCAGGCTGGCTAATGTCGACATGCGGCAATGCTGCCGCGCCAGAGCTCAACGCTTCTAGGCTCAAATTCACACCGGGTGCAATTACGCCCCCAATATAGGCGCCATCTTCGGCCACAACATCAAAGTTGGTAGCTGTGCCAAAGTCCACCACAACTACATTCCCACCGTGACGGTCGTAGGCCGCTACAGCATTAGCCAAACGATCTGGCCCCGGCTGCACGCCCTGGTCCACACGCGGCGTGACGGGCAATTTGCACTCTGGCTTACCAACAACCAATGGTCGGCAATTAAAGAACCGGTCCGCAAAAACCCGCAAATTGAACACAACGCGCGGAACAGTCGATGAGATGATCACATCGGTAATCGCCAACTCTATCTTATAGTGACTAATCAGCGTCGAGAACCAAGTAAAATAGGCGTCAGCTGTCCGAGCGTGGTGCGTAGACGTGCGAAGTGTACACAAAAACTTTTCGCCATCCCAAATTGAGAACACCGTATTTGTATTACCGCAGTCGATCGCCAGTAGCATGACCTACCCCGCCCTCAAAAGAAAATATCAGCTGCAGGAATTGCCACAGCACCTTGAGCTGTCTTCAACACCAGATTGCCCGACTTGTCCACAGTTTCAAAGGTTCCAACAGTTTCGTCCCGCACCGTACGTGCTGTGATAACCTCACCCAGCTTGGCCGCTCTCGCTAGCCAAGCGGTTCGGATCGGCTCAAACCCATAAGTAACAAACTGATGCTCCCAATGTGCATAAGCTGGGGCTAAGACGTCCAAGAACGTCTCGGGGTCTACCTCTGCCCCACATTCGGACAACAAGGACACAGGCCGCGTGGCCGTGGCCTCCAATTGATCAACATCCGGCGTATACTTCAAATTCACGCCAATCCCAATCGCCAGATGGCTCACCTTGCCCGCTGCAAACCCTGCACTCTCTAGTAAAATGCCAGCGACTTTACCGCCATTTAACAAAACGTCGTTTGGCCACTTCAGCGAAAATCCTTGTGACCGTCCCGTCACTGCCACAAAAGCATCAAACAACGCCAATGACGCAACAAATGACCGCAACGCCATCACATCCGGCGCCTCTGTTGGACGAAGAACCAGTGTCGCCGCAAAGTTCCCATCTTGCGATCGCCACTCTCGCCCACGTCGGCCACGTCCTGCAGTTTGGCGTAGCCCGAGTATCCACTCCGCTCCGGCAAGACCTGCTGCAATCCGTGTAGCCTCAGCATTAGTGCTATCCACCTCTGCCAACACCCGGCGTCCATATCCAACTGGCCAATCTTGCATAACTTGCCCTTTTTCTTGATCCAAATACCTCCGCCGGAGGCACTTTAAACAAAAAAGACGCGCCCGACAGGGCGCGCCAATGTAATTCAAATGTCTTCGATCTTAGTTGACCAAAGACGCCGCGGCCAAGGTCGCTGGGCCTTCGATGCCAAACAAGTTGATCAAGCCAAAGAACATGACTGCCGCTGAAGCCATCAAGAACCCGTACAGAACCGGGCTACGGCTTTTGTCCAAACCTTCTGCATCTTCGTCGCCGAAATACATAAAGAAGACGATGCGCAGATAGTAATACGCACCAATCACGGACGCGATCACACCTGCAATTGCCAACCACGCCAAGCCAGCATCATAGGCAGCGCGCAACACTTCCAGCTTACCAAAGAACCCGATGAATGGCGGAACACCAGCCAAAGAGAACATGAGGATCAGCACAGCAATCGCCTTACCAGGCTCGCGCTTGGAATAGTTATTCAACGACTGAATATCAGTCACCGGTTGGCCATCACGCTCCATCGATAGGATGAATGCAAATGTCCCAATATTAGTCGCAACATAGATCGCCATGTAGATCAGCATCGACTTGACGCCCATCTCTGTACCCGCAGCTAGGCCCATCAATGCATAACCCATGTGGGCAATCGACGAATAAGCCATAAGACGTTTAATATCTCTCTGACCAATCGCCGCCACAGCGCCCAAATACATCGACAGTAGCGACAGCAAGGCAACGATCTGCTGCCAGTCACCCACGACGCCACCAAAGGCATCATGCACAACCCGCGCAAACAGCGCCATCGCAGCAACTTTTGGAGCGGTCGCAAAGAAGGCAGTAATTGGCGTTGGTGCACCTTCGTAAACGTCAGGTGTCCACATGTGGAACGGAACCGCAGACACTTTGAATGCCAGTCCAGACACAACGAATGTCAGACCAAAGAGCAGACCCAAAGTCGTATGACCCTCGCCCGCAACTTGAATAATGCCCGAGAACTGCGTTGTACCCGCGAAACCGTAAACCAAAGACGAACCATACAGAAGCAAGCCAGACGACAGCGCGCCCAGAACAAAATACTTCATGCCCGCTTCGGTCGATTTCACGCTATCACGACGCAATGACGCAATAACATACAGCGCCAAAGACTGCAGCTCGAGGCCCATGTAAAGTGCCATCAAGTCGCCCGCACTTACCATCACCATCATACCGACAACAGCCAGTACAATTAGAACAGGGTATTCAAACCGTAGGATACCGCGGCGCGACATGTATTCCTGGCCCATGACCAAAACTGCCGCTGCAGACAATAGGATGGTCACTTTGGCAAAACGCGCAAAGCCGTCGTCGTTGAACATGCCGTTAAAGGCAACGTTTGTGCCCGCGCCACTGATGCCTATCCAGGCAGCAACAACAACAAACACAGCAGCGGTCAACCAAGTCAGCAAACTCGCAAGAGCATCCTTCCCAGTGTAAACCGCGCCCACAAGCGCGACCATCGCGTAGATTGCCAGAATGATTTCTGGCAGGATGATATTCAGATCAGCAGAGATCATCGTGTATCGCTCCCTCAGTGCGATGCCGCGATTTGGTCAGCAGCCGGAGCATGCGCCAATGCGGTGTCATAGTTATGGATCAGCGCTTCAACCGAAGGGCCGATGATGTCAGTTACAAGCGTTGGGTAAACGCCCAGAAGAATGGTCATTACCACCAAAGGTGCAAAGATCCACTTTTCGCGCGCAGTCATATCGCTAATGGTTTTTAGGCTTTCTTTGATCAGGTCACCCATCACAACGCGGCGATACAGCCACAGCGCATAGGCCGCAGACAGGATCACACCTGAGGTCGCAATCGCAGCAATCCAAGTGTTCTTTTGGAACGCACCCATCAAAGTCAGGAATTCACCAACAAAGCCGGAGGTGCCCGGCAGGCCAACGTTTGCCATGGTGAAGAACATAAAGATCAACGCATAGGCAGGCATCCGGTTCACCAGACCGCCATAGGCGTCAATCTCACGTGTGTGCATCCGATCGTAGATCACGCCCACGCACAGGAACAACGCGCCAGAGATAAAGCCGTGGCTGATCATTTGGAAAATCGCACCGTCGATACCTTGTTGGTTACCAACAAAGATACCCATAGTCACGTACCCCATGTGCGCAACGGATGAGTAAGCAATCAGCTTCTTCATATCGTGCTGCACCAGCGCTACCAGAGATGTGTACACAATCGCAATCGCAGACATCCACAGAATGAAGTCTGTCATCACCTCTGCCCCCAGTGGGAACATCGGCAGGCTGAACCGCAAGAAGCCGTAGCCGCCCATCTTCAGCAAGATTGCCGCTAGAACAACAGAACCGGCAGTCGGCGCTTGAACGTGCGCATCAGGCAACCAAGTGTGAACGGGCCACATCGGCATCTTCACCGCAAAGCTCGCGAAGAAGGCCACAAACAACAGTGTCTGCAATCCGCCGATTACCTGGATACCCAGGATAGAGAATGTCTCAGAAGCAAAGGTGTGGTTCATCAATGTCGGAATGTCGGTTGTGCCGGCATCCGCATACATTGCAACCATCGCCACCAGCATCAGAACCGAGCCAAGGAAGGTGTATAGGAAGAACTTGAACGACGCATAGATGCGGTTCTTGCCGCCCCAAATCCCGATGATCAGGAACATTGGGATCAGACCTGCTTCGAAGAACAGATAGAACAGCACCAGATCTAGCGCCATAAAGACACCCAACATCAGGGTCTCAAGCAACAGGAATGCAATCATGTATTCCTTAACGCGCTTTTCAACACCCCAAGATGCAGCAATCGTCAGCGGCATCATGAATGTGGTCAACATAACAAACAGAACCGAAATGCCGTCGACACCCAATTTGTATTTCAGACCCAGCAGCCAATCACGCTCTTCAACGAATTGCATGCCTGTGTCTTGCGGATCGAACTGCGCCAGAATGAACAGCGACACTAGGAAGGTGATCACTGTCGCAATCAACGCCACCCATTTCGCATTATTCTGCGATGCTTGGTTTTCGCCGCGCAAAAACACCAACAAGATCGCAGCAGCAATAGCCGGGATGAAGGTGACAATGGAAAGAAGGTTATCCATTAGTGCGCTCCTCCGCTGAGCGTCATCCAAGTGATCAGAACAACGATGCCGATCACCATGGTAAAGGCATAAGTAAAGATGTAGCCGGACTGCGCACGACCCGCGAGCTTGGTGAAGAATGGGATGATCCCCATTGCAACGCCATTGATGGATCCATCAATCACATCGCCATCACCGCGTTTCCAAAGGAAACGACCAACCCAATTTGCTGGACGCACGAACAAGAAATCAAAGATCTCGTCAAAGTACCATTTGTTCAGCAAGAACAAATACAAAGGACGCTGTGTTTCAGCCACCTTGCGCGGCATCGACGGATCCCAAATGTAGAACCATAGCGCCATGATGAAACCAATCAGCATCGCAATGAACGGGCTGACTTTCACCCACTTTGGAACATCATGTGCGTCATGCATCACGTGGTTGCTTGGGTGCATAAAGATCGCACCCTGTGGGGCGTCACCGCTTGCAACTTTGGCCATCGCATGATCGTCGCCATGGCTATCTGTCGCGTGATCATCCCCATGCGATGCATCAGCCGCAGCATGATCATCCTTCGCATGGTCATCACCGTGGCCATCGTCATGAGATGCCTCAACGTGGTGATCGCCACCTGCAATACCAAAGAACTTGTTCACGTTGTGACCAAAGAACGCTTCGTACCAAAGCATACCGGCAAACACCGCACCCAATGACAGTACGCCAAGTGGCACCAACATAACCTTCGGGCTTTCATGTGCGTGATCATGCGTATGCTGATCGCCACGCGCCTTGCCATAAAACGTCAAGAACATCAGGCGCCAGCTGTAGAAGCTTGTGAACAAAGCCGCAATAACCAGCATCCAGAAGGCATAGCCACCTGCAGTACCCGCATAAGCGCTTTCAATCACAGCATCTTTAGACAGGAAGCCCGCGAAACCAATATGTGTCAGCGGAATACCAACACCGGTAATCGCAAGCGTACCGATCATCATCGCCCAGAATGTGTACGGCAATTTCTTACGCAAGCCGCCGTAGTTCCGCATGTCTTGTTCGTGGTGCATGCCATGAATGACAGAGCCCGCGCCCAAGAACAGCATCGCTTTAAAGAACGCGTGTGTGAACAGGTGGAACATCGCAACTGAGTAAACACCAACACCAGCGGCCACGAACATGTAGCCCAGCTGAGACATGGTTGAATACGCAATCACACGTTTGATGTCGTTTTGAACCAAACCGATGGTCGCCGCCACGAATGCAGTTGTCGCGCCAAGGAAAGTGATAAACGCTGTCGCTTCCGGAGCGTACTCCATCAACGGCGACATACGGCAAACCAAGAACACTCCAGCCGTAACCATCGTCGCCGCGTGGATCAGCGCCGAAACGGGTGTCGGGCCTTCCATCGCGTCAGGCAACCAAGTGTGCAAGAACAACTGCGCAGATTTACCCATCGCGCCAATGAACAACAAGAATGCCAGCAGGTTCGCCGCGTTCCACTCAGTCCACAAGAAGTGAACAGAGGTCTCTGCCAAAGCAGGTGCTGCCGCAAAGATCACGTCAAACTGGATGCTGTCGGTCAGCATGAACAGGCCAAAGATGCCCAATGCAAAACCAAAGTCACCAACACGGTTCACAACAAAGGCTTTGATCGCCGCTGCACCCGCGCTTGGTTTTTTGTAGTAAAAACCAATCAACAGATACGACGCAACGCCCACGCCTTCCCAACCAAAGAACATCTGAACAAGGTTGTCGGATGTGACAAGCATCAGCATCGCAAAGGTAAAGAAGCTTAGGTACGCAAAGAAGCGCGCCTTATAGTTCTGATCTTCGCCAAAGTGGTCGTCATGCGCCATGTAGCCAAAGGAATACAGGTGAACCAGCGCCGAAACGGATGTCACAACAATCAACATGATTGATGTCAAACGGTCCAGACGAATGCCCCAGCTGGTATCAAGCGCACCAGACTGGATGAAATCCAGAATGTGGATGTGCTGCGTTTCTGGCCCGTGGGTTAGGAACACGATCCATGACAGCAAGCAGGCCAAAAACAGCAAACCCGTTGTCACATATTGTGCTGCGGTTTCGCCAATATAGCGCCAACCGAACCCGCCAATAATCGCCCCAACAAGAGGCGCAAAGAGGATGATGGTTTCCATGCTCGATTAGCCTTTCATCACGTTGACATCTTCGACCGCGATTGTGCCGCGATTTCTGAAGAAGGACACGAGGATCGCCAAACCAATCGCAGCTTCTGCGGCCGCAACGGTTAGCACGAACAATGTGAACACTTGCCCAACCAAATCGCCCAAGAAGGACGAGAAAGCCACAAGGTTGATGTTCACCGCCAGCAGCATCAATTCAATCGACATCAGCAAAATGATGACGTTCTTCCGGTTCAGGAAGAGGCCAAAAATACCGATAACGAACAATGTCGCCGCGACACTTAGATAATGTTCCAGTCCGATCATACGTTCACCCACTGGTCCCAGTTCTTTTTTGTTTCAAATAGCGAAGGACCAAAACAGCGGCCCCCGCCTTTAGCAGCCAAAGTGCAGCAAACCCGCCAACTCCGACCGCGCTAAATACACTCTCAAAGAGTTCAAACATCAGAGCCCCTGCCCTGGTTTGATATCTTTCATTTCCATCGATGCCGCAGGATCACGCCACATCTGTGTCAGAACGTTCTGACGCTTGATGTCGCGACGATGACGGATTGTCAGAACAATCGCACCGATCATGGCCACTAGCAGGATCAGACCCGCCAGTTGGAACAATAGGAAATATTGGTCATAAATGATCAGCCCCAAAGCCGAAGTGTTATCAACACCCTCAGGTGCCACCGCGGCGCGCAGTGACTGCGCTTGCTCTGCTTCTTCCCAAGCGCCAAACGCTAGGCCAAATTGCATCAGCAAAACCACACCGATCAAAATCGCGATTGGCAAGTATTGTGCCATTCCCGCCTTTAATTGGGCAAAGTCCACGTCCAGCATCATGACGACAAACAGGAACAAAACCGCGACTGCACCGACATATACAATGATCAGCAACATCGCGACAAATTCTGCGCCCAGCAGAACAAACAAACCAGCAGAGCTGATAAAAGACAAAATCAGCCAAAGAACCGAATGAACCGGGTTCTTACTGACCACGGTGAATAGCCCGCCCGCGATCACACAGATCGCAAACAGATAGAATGCAAGCGCCGCTATGGTCATGTCTCACTTTCCTCGTTGTCGCCCATGACCTCTTGCGCGAGTTCCATCACTTTGGTCATGGCGGGAATGCCGGCGAACATTGACATTTGGCCAATGGTCTCGACAATTTCTTGTTTCGTTGCGCCCGCTTCCAGCAGATGCCGGACAGTCAGACGAATTTGTGCTTCTGCTTGGCCACCCAATACAGTCAACGCAGCCAAACTCAGCAACAGACGCGTTTTCGCGTCCAAGCCGTCTTTGTTCATCGCGTTCCCAAAAAACATCTCCATCATGTCTTTCGGCATCGTGGGCCAAAGCTTTTCAAACCCCTTAGGCGTAAATGTCTCTAGCGCAGGATTAACGGATTTCGCCATCTCCTGATATTGCTTCATCATTTGTTCAAAAGGGTTCTGAGAATCTGTCATCGGTACGGCGCATCCAATTCTAGGTTACGCGCAATTTCCGCTTCCCAACGTTCGCCATTCGAAAGCAGTTTTTCTTTGTCGTAAAACAGCTCTTCACGGGTTTCGGTTGCGAATTCGAAATTCGGGCCTTCTACAATCGCATCCACAGGGCAAGCTTCTTGGCAGAAACCGCAATAGATGCATTTGGTCATGTCGATGTCATAGCGCGTAGTCCGGCGCGACCCATCTTCACGAGGTTCCGCATCAATTGTAATCGCCTGAGCCGGACAAACCGCCTCACACAATTTACATGCAATGCATCGTTCTTCGCCATTTGGATAACGGCGCAAAGCGTGCTCTCCACGAAAACGCG
Source organism: Cognatishimia sp. 1_MG-2023 (assembly GCF_030548175.1). GTDB lineage: Bacteria > Pseudomonadota > Alphaproteobacteria > Rhodobacterales > Rhodobacteraceae > Cognatishimia. The sequence goes on from NZ_JAUORX010000001.1 coordinate 269,806, forward strand.
GGGACAAAGGCCCCTTTTCATGCGGGTAGTTCAGCGTTGCCTTTGGCGCAAAGAAGTATTTGAACCCAAGCTGAAAGCCTTTGATGAAGTCAGCAAGCAGGAAATACTTGGCTGCGCGGGTATAGTCGATATTCGCCATATCAGCCTCCAATCGCCCAGCGAGCATACGCACCGCCGAAGGCTTCGAATTTTGCAAGGAACGCCACGACGACAACCCAAACCAATGACAACGGTAGGAAGACTTTCCAACCAATACGCATCAACTGGTCATAGCGATACCGTGGAGTGATCGCCTTCACCATCGCAAAGATAAAGAAGAAGAACGCCATTTTGCCAACCATCCACAGCGCACCGTCAGAGATACCTGGGATCGGGGACAACCAGCCGCCAAAGAACAATAGCGTGGTCAGCGCACACATCAAGAAGATGGCGATATATTCGCCCGCCATGAACAACAGGAACGGTGTGGATGAATATTCGACCTGATAACCAGCAACCAGTTCGGACTCGGCTTCTGGCAAGTCAAACGGCGGACGGTTCGTTTCTGCCAAGGCAGAGATAAAGAACAAGAACACCATTGGGAAATGCGGCAACCAGTACCAACCAAAGAAACCATATCCAGTATCTTGCGCGCGAACGATGTCACCAAAGTTCATGGACCCTGTCGTGATAATGATGCCGACAATGATCAGACCGATAGAGACTTCATAAGAAATCATCTGTGCAGCAGACCGCAAAGATCCCAAGAATGGGTATTTTGAGTTCGACGCCCAACCGCCCATAATCACACCATAAACTTCTAACGAAGATACGGCGAAGACATACAAAATCGCGACGTTGATGTCGGACAACACCCAGCCATCATTGAATGGAATAACCGCCCAAGCGATCATCGCCAAAACAAAGCTGGTCAGTGGCGCCAGCAAGAAAACCGTTTTATCGGCCCCTGCTGGAACAACAACTTCCTTAACAATGTATTTCAACGCATCGGCAACGGTCTGCAACAGACCCCATGCACCAACAACGTTTGGACCGCGGCGCATCTGCACAGCCGCCCAAATTTTCCGGTCCCCATAAACAAGGAACAACAGCGAGATCATCACAAAGCCAACAACGGCCAAAACCTGCGCGACGATAAGGACGCCTAGTCCTAAGGGGGTGGTAAAGAAATCAGCCATAGGTCCTCACACCGTGGGTATTCTATTTTCTTCGCAGTTCGAAACCGTGACTTCAGCGTCAATGGTCTTCAAACCACGGGGCAGAGATGACGAGATGGTGTAAACAGCATCCCCCCGCCAAATTCCACCCTGAAATTCGATAGTTGTCCGCAGATGACGCGCAAATCCGTAACCCCGGATTAACGTGTATTGCGCTGCCGCACATTCGGCATAAGCACTTACATCTGCTTCATTTCTTGCATCACGCATCTCTACGTGAAAATTCACCAAATCTCCGTCCAACAAGTCCGTAGAAATGCCGTCGTAGGTTGGTGCAAACTCGTTTTCGCCACGGGAAACAGCATCCTCTTGCATGGCACAGGCCGACAGACCGGCGGAAACCGCCAGCACTGTCACAGCATGTTGCAAGAAAAGACGCATATTCCGTTACTCCGCCGCGATTTTCTGTTCGCCGCGTGCTTTCGCATTCGCCGAAAGTTCTGCCATCAGCTCGCTTGCGCGGGCAATTGGGTTTGTCAGGTAGAAATCAGAAACCGCATTGCGGAAATCTGCTGTGCCAAGGCTATCAACCTCAACCGCTTGCCATTCGTTTTCAACAACCTGATCAACCTTCGCCAGGTGCGGCACCGCTTTGATCATTGCTGTACGCAATTGCGCCAAGCTATCAAATGGCAGCGCTTCACCCAATTCTGCGGACAAGGCCCGCAAGATCGCCCAGTTTTCTTTCGCTTCACCCGGCGCAAAGTTTGCACGCATCGCCAACTGTGGGCGGCCTTCGGTGTTCACGAACAAACCGTTTTCTTCGGTGTATGCTGCCGCTGGTAAAATCACATCCGCACGATGCGCACCACGGTCGCCATGCGATCCTTGGTAAATCACAAATGCACCGGCATCGATGTCAACTTCGTCGGCACCCATGTTGTAAACAACTTCGGCACCCTCGATTGCTGCGTTCAGACCACCTTCGGTCACCGCACCAACATCCATCGCACCCACACGGCCAGCGGCTGTGTGCAGAACCATGAATTTGCTCTCAGTCATTTCCGCGAACTGCTGCGCATGCGCCAGAACAGAAAGACCATCTGCCTCACGCAAAGCGCCCTGCCCAACAATAACCAACGTATCTTTGCCAAGCGCGTCTTTTGTATTCGGGCCCAACAGACCTTTCAACGCAGCGCGATCGGCGCCGATGTGGAAATACTCATAGGATAGGTCAAGCTTTTCGCCGACCACACCAATCTTGGCACCGTTCAACCACGCCTTACGCAGGCGCGCATTCAAAACAGGTGCTTCGACTTCTGGGTTGGTACCGATCAACATGATCGCCTTGGCGCTATCAATATCTTCGATAGACGCAGTCCCCACATAACCAGAGCGATTGCCAATCGGCAGACGCGCGTTATCTGTGCGGCATTCAACCTTGCCACCCAAACCAGTGATCATTGCGTTCAAGGCAAAGGCTGCTTCGGTTGAAGCCAAATCGCCAACCAAGCCAGCAACTTTTTTACCCTTCATTGCCTCTGCCGCTTTGCTTAGGGCTTCACCCCAAGTTGCTGCACGCAGTTTACCGTTCTCACGCACATAAGGGCGATCCAAACGCTGACGGCGCAGGCCATCCCAAACAAAACGTGTTTTGTCGGAAATCCACTCTTCGTTCACACCATCATGGTTACGCGGCAAAATCCGCATCACTTCACGGCCTTTGGTATCCACACGAATGTTGGACCCCAAGGCATCCATGACGTCGATGGTTTCTGTCTTGGTCAATTCCCAAGGACGCGCCGTAAACGCATATGGCTTTGATGTCAGAGCGCCAACGGGGCACAAATCAATGATGTTGCCCTGTAGGTTGCTGTCCAAAGTTTCGTTCAGGTAGCTCGTGATCTCAGAGTCTTCGCCACGACCGGTTTGGCCCATCTGCGTGATACCCGCGACCTCGGTCGTGAAACGCACGCAACGTGTGCAAGAAATACAGCGTGTCATTGTGGTCGCAACAAGTGGACCCAAATCCAGATCTTCAACCGCACGCTTTGCTTCTTTGAAACGAGAGCCAGACAGACCATACGCAACCGCTTGGTCTTGCAAGTCACATTCACCACCTTGGTCGCAAATTGGGCAATCCAACGGGTGGTTGATCAGCAAGAATTCCATCACGCCTTCGCGTGCTTTCTTAACCATCGGCGAGTTTGTTTTCACGACTGGAGGCTGGCCTTCTGGGCCAGGACGTAAATCGCGTACCTGCATCGCGCAAGATGCCGCAGGTTTTGGAGGGCCGCCAACGACCTCGACCAAACACATGCGACAGTTGCCCGCGATGGACAAACGCTCATGGTAGCAGAAACGTGGAACTTCAATCCCGGCTTGCTCACAAGCCTGGATCAGCGTCATCGCGCCGTCCACTTCTACTTCTTTCTCGTCGATGATGATCTTGCGTAGGTCAGACATATTCAATTGGCCCTTAACAGCGCGCCGATCTGGCTGGATTTCTTGATTTCTGCAAGCCCAAGCGTGCAGTAACTACTCGGGTCGCTTAGATCGACCCCATTTGCTTTTAGATATGCCTCACCGCGACGGCGCAGTTCGGCTTTGTTCGCGTCGCTTTTGCGAAAGGTATCAATCTCTGCCTTGGAATACCCAAGGGATTTCGCTTCGTTCTGAATGTCGTTGATGTAGCCAAGCGCCCGGATCATCCGCGCCGAAATGGTTGGGCACGTCTTGCGGATCTCATCCGCAATACCAACCCAAAGCAATCCGTCAGTGACGCTCTCAACCTTTTCCAAAGGTTGCTTCGCCTCGGCCACACCAGCTGCCATTACCAAAGCCAAAACCATCATACGCATGTCTTATCTCCTTCCATGCCAAAGAGGGCTACGAAATCGCGCCCTGTCTGGCTTAGATCAAGAGAATGCCCCATTGATATGCAATAACACGCACCATTTTCGGCGTTGTTTTGCTGATCAACAACAAGGCCTTGGCCCAGATATGCCTTTTGGCGCATCACGGTTTGCAAACCCCTTCAACGAACAACTTGTCGCCATCAATCCGTGGCTCGTCTTCTGGGCCATGCGCCCATGCAATTACGGATGTACCGTATTGCTGAATGCAATATTCCGTACCGCCATATAGCGCCGCTTCGCGTGCGCCATCCAAAGTGGCCGACGCAGGTGCAACAGAGACAATAAACTTGGAACGATCTTCTTTGCTGACTTTGCTCGCCTTGATCCGGAACCGCTGTTCGTCAAAGCGCAGGCCAGTGTCTTTTTTCAGACGGCCACAGGCAGACACAGCAACCGCTGCGACAAGCAAAACTAAAATCGTTCCACGCATCATCATCACTCCGCCGCCATCGCGCCCATACGGCCCGTTTTCTGTGCTTTGATGCGATCTTCGATTTCTTCGCGGAAGTTGCGGATCAAGCCCTGAATAGGCCACGCCGCTGCATCGCCCAAGGCACAAATCGTGTGGCCTTCAACCTGCTTGGTCACATCCCATAGCATGTCGATCTCTTCCAGCTCGGCCTCGCCGCGCACCAAACGATCCATAACGCGCATCATCCAACCAGTACCTTCACGGCACGGCGTACACTGACCACAGCTCTCGTGTTTGTAGAACTTCGCAAGACGCCAGATTGCTTTGATGATGTCGGTGTTTTTGTCCATGACAATCACCGCCGCTGTCCCCAGGCCAGAACCCAGATCATTACGCAGGTAATCAAAATCCATAACCGCATCGCGCATGTTTTCACCACGCACACATGGAACAGACGAACCACCCGGAATAACAGCCAGCAGATTGTCCCAGCCACCGCGAATACCGCCGCAATGCTTTTCAATCAGCTCTTCGAACGAAATCGACATCGCCTCTTCAACAACACATGGGTTGTTCACATGACCAGAGATACCAAACAACTTGGTACCCGCGTTATTCGCGCGACCAAAGCCTGTAAACCAATCTGCGCCACGGCGCAGGATCGTTGGCACAACAGCAATCGATTCCACGTTGTTCACAGTGGTTGGGCAACCATAAAGACCGGCCCCAGCTGGGAACGGCGGCTTCATACGCGGCATGCCTTTTTTGCCTTCTAGGCTTTCCAGCAATGCGGTTTCTTCACCACAGATATAGGCACCTGCCCCGTGATGCAGGAACAGATCAAAGTCCCAGCCAGAGCCAGCAGCGTTTTTACCTAACATGCCAGCGTCATAGGCTTCGTCAATCGCCGCCTGCAACGCTTCACGTTCACGGATAAACTCGCCGCGGATATAGATATAAGCCGTATGCGCATTCATCGCGAAAGACGCGATCAACGCCCCCTCGATCAATGTATGCGGATCATGGCGCATGATCTCGCGGTCTTTACATGTACCCGGCTCGGATTCATCGGCGTTGATCACCAGATAGGATGGGCGACCATCACTTTCTTTCGGCATGAACGACCATTTCAAACCAGTTGGGAAACCCGCGCCGCCACGCCCACGCAGGCCAGAGGCCTTCATCGTGTCGATGATCCAATCGCGACCCTTTTGGATAATGCCGGCTGTCCCATCCCAATGGCCACGCTGCTGCGCGCCCTTAAGCGTACGCTCGTGCATACCGTAAAGGTTGGTAAAGATACGGTCCTGATCCTTGAGCATCCCGTTTTACCCTTCTGTTGCCTGACGCGCGCGCCAGATCATAAATACGTTCACCAGCGCCCAAATCAGCGCCGCCAAAGCAGCAAAATCAAACAAGAGCGCATATCGCCCAGGTAGTCCAATCTGCTGTCCAATCACTTGAATGAGCATCCAGACAATCAACGTGCCAGCAATCACAAGGCTGACCAATCGGCTTTGCTTTGCCAAACGTTGTTCTTTCTGCTCATCCATCATTCATCAATCCTCGTAAACGCCGCCTTTTTTGACGCGTTTCGAGAAGTCCGTTTCTTCGCCAGCCGCCAGCTTTTTCGCCTGTTCGATCCAACCATCGCGTTCAATACGACCTTTGAATGTCAACCGGCTATCAACCCAAGCGACTTCTTCCGCACCCCAAGCTGCAACTTGATCAAAGTGGAAAAAGCCCAACTCGTTCAATGTTTGCTCAAGCTTCGGTCCAACACCTTTCAGCTGCTTCAAGTCATCCGCCCCACCGTCGCGCGCCGCGCTTAGTGTTTCTGGTGCTTTCTCAGCTGCTGGTGCAGCCGCTTCGACCTTCTTAGCCGCAGCCTTTTTAGGCGCTGTTCTCTTAGCGTCCGCTTTAGGCTCTGCTTTCTTAGCAGGCGCCTTCTTTGCCGGCGCTTTCGCCTTAGCTGCCTTCTTCGCCTCTTCCGCCTGCTTCACAGCAGGTTTCGCAGGTGCAGGTGCAGCTGGCGTCGGCTCTGCCGCAGCACGACCAGCCACAACACCGTCTTTACCAATCCAAGGCGCGCTCAATGGAACTTCGGTGCCATCAATACGTTTGATTGTGTCACCAATATCCGTCGCCAGTTGTGCCGACGCGTTATACTGCGTCTTACCTGAATCATATTCTGTCAGCGAAGTCAGACCCGACAAAGGCTCTGCCGCATACCGACCATTCTGTGGGCCTGGAACCGGAACCGCACCCGCCGCCATCTCATCCAGCATCTTCGCGAAGCCTTCAGCAGTCAGATCTTCGTAAAAATCTTTGCCGATTTGCGCCATCGGAGCATTCGTACATGCGCCCAAGCACTCAACTTCTTCCCAGCTGAACTTACCATCTGTGGATAGCTCATGCGGATTCGCCGCGATCTTTTCTTTGCAAACCGCAATCAGATCTTCCGCACCACAGATCATGCAAGACAACGTCCCGCAAATCTGGATATGCGCAACAGAACCAACAGGTTGCATCTGGAACATAAAGTAGAAAGAGGTCACCTCAAGCACACGAATATATGCCATGCCCAGCATGTCTGCGATATATTCAATCGCCGGCTTGGTCACCCAGCCTTCTTGCTCCTGCGCGCGCCACAACAGCGGGATCACAGCAGAGGCCTGACGGCCTTCTGGAAACTTCGTCATCTGCGCCTCGGCCCAAGCTTGGTTAGCTGGGGTAAACGCAAAACTCTCGGGTTGGTCGTGATAAAGACGGCGCAGCATTAGCGGTCAATCTCCCCAAACACGATATCCATCGTACCAATAATCGCAGCAACGTCAGCCAACTGGTGGCCCTTTGCCAATGTGTCCATAGCTTGCAAATGCGCATAGCCCGGCGCCCGAATTTTCGAACGGTATGGTTTGTTGGTGCCATCAGCCACCAAGTACACACCAAACTCGCCTTTCGGTGCCTCAACCGCCGCATAAACTTCACCTGCAGGCACGTGGAAGCCTTCGGTGTATAGTTTAAAGTGGTGGATCAAGCTCTCCATAGAGGTCTTCATCTCGCCACGCTTTGGTGGGGTCATCTTACCGCGCGCCATGACATCACCTGTCGCCTCGCGCAGTTTCACAATCGCTTGACGGATAATCGAAACCGACTGACGCATTTCTTCCATGCGCATCAGGTAACGGTCATAGCAGTCGCCGTTCTTACCAACAGGCACTTGGAAATCGAACTCGTCATAGCATTCATATGGCTGCGCACGACGCAGATCCCATGCCAAACCAGCTGACCGCGCCATAACGCCAGTAAAGCCGAACTGCATGACCATCTCTTCGTCCACGACGCCAATATCAACGTTACGCTGTTTGAAAACACGGTTTTCCGTCAGCAAACCGTCAATGTCCGCCATTTTCTCAGGAAAGGTCAGCGCCCATTCTTCGATGTCATCCAGCAAGGCATCAGGCAAATCCTGATGCACACCACCCGGACGGAAATACGCCGCGTGCAAACGTGCGCCACAGGCACGTTCGTAAAAGATCATCAGCTTTTCGCGTTCTTCAAAACCCCAAAGCGGTGGTGTCAGTGCACCAACGTCCATCGCTTGTGTGGTCACGTTCATCAAGTGGTTCAGCACGCGGCCGATCTCACAGAACAAAACGCGGATCAAAGAGCCACGGCGCGGCACAACCGTGCCTGTCAGCTTTTCAATCGCCAAGCACCAAGCATGTTCTTGGTTCATCGGCGCAACGTAATCCAACCGGTCAAAATACGGCAGGTTCTGCAAATAGGTCCGGCTTTCCATGAGCTTTTCAGTCCCACGGTGCAACAGACCAACATGCGGGTCACAACGCTCAACAATCTCACCGTCTAGCTCCAGAACCAGACGTAGAACCCCGTGCGCCGCAGGGTGCTGCGGGCCGAAGTTCAAATTGAAGTTACGGATTTTCTGTTCGCCAGTTTGGGCGTCTTCGAAACCTTTGGAGCCGTCCATTATTTGGCCTCCTTACGGGCACGCGCCTTCACTTTGACTTTCTTAGGCTCAGGCATTGCCATCACGGCAACCACAGCCAAAGCAGCCATCAAAACGATCTCAGTCAGAAACGGCATCACTTCGCCCCCTCTTTCTCGTCACCCGGCAGAATATAATTCGCGCCCTCCCATGGGGACATGAAATCAAACTGGCGGTACTCTTGGGTCAGGCTAACAGGTTCATACACAACGCGCTTCAACTCTTCGTCGTAGCGTACTTCTGTGTAGCCTGTAGTCGGAAAATCTTTGCGCAGCGGATAACCACGGAAACCATAGTCTGTCAGCAAACGGCGCAGGTCTGGGTGATCTGTAAAGATGATCCCAAACATATCGAACACTTCGCGTTCAAACCAGTTCGCACCCTCGTGTACAGACACAATGGACGGAACCATGGCTTCTTCACGAATAGACACACGCAAACGAATGCGGTGGTTCTGATGCATCGACAGCAAGTGATACACCACATCAAAGCGCTTATCGCGCTCCGGATAATCAACAGCGGTCTGGTCAATCAGCTGTGTGAACTTGCAAGTTGGCTCCGTTTTCAGAAACTCAACGAAATCCACCAAATGCGATGGCGCAACATCCACATTCAACTCGCCATGGGTCACATCCCAAGCCAGCACACAATCCGGGCGTTTCGCTTCGATTAAAGCGCCCAATTCGTTCATTGCTTCACTCATCGTACAAGCGTCCCTGTCCGGCGGATCTTACGTTGCAGTTGCAGGATACCGTACAACAGCGCCTCGGCGGTCGGAGGGCAGCCCGGCACATAGACGTCAACCGGAACAACCCGGTCACAGCCACGTACAACAGAATAAGAATAGTGATAGTAACCGCCGCCGTTCGCACAGGACCCCATAGAGATCACATAGCGCGGCTCAGGCATTTGATCGTAAACCTTACGCAGCGCCGGTGCCATTTTGTTGGTCAGCGTACCCGCAACAATCATCAGGTCAGACTGGCGTGGGGACGCACGAGGTGCGGTACCAAAACGCTCTAGGTCATAACGTGGCATAGACAATTGAATCATCTCAACCGCACAGCACGCCAAACCAAAGGTCATCCAGTGCAAAGACCCGGTGCGGGCCCAATTGATGATGTCCTCTGTTGAGGTCAGCAGAAAACCTTTGTCCTGCAGCTCAGCATTCAACGCCTGTGTCGCGACTTCTTTATCGCCACCAGCCGTATTCAAACCGGTCATCACTCCCATTCCAGGGCCCCTTTCTTCCACTCATAGGCGAACCCGATGGTCAGGACACCCAAGAAGACCATCATCGACCAGAAGCCAACCATGCTGACATCCTTAAAGGCCACAGCCCAAGGGAACAGCATTGCGATTTCTAGATCGAAAATGATGAACAAGATCGAAACCAGATAGAATCGAACGTCAAATTTCATCCGCGCATCGTCAAAGGCGTTGAAACCACATTCATATGCACTGACCTTTTCAGGATCAGGATTGCGTACAGCAACAATAACGGCAGCAAGGATAAGAACGAGGCCAAGAGCAATGGCGATGGCCAGAAAGACGAGAATGGGAAGGTATTCCCTCAGCATCTCTTCCACGTGGTGGCTCCTTTCATGCGGACAAAATCCCGCAGTCAGATGGCTTTATTGATCAGAATGGGGTTTACCCCTGCCCCAAGGTGGGGTCAACCAAATCTGGCTATATTCGAACTCTTTTGCTGGAACGGTTAGCAAACCTACAATAGCCCCTGTGAAAATTGTGTGTTGAGCCATTACGCCGCAGCCAAATTAGGCAAGATTCTTAAAAAAACTTTAACGAATTTTTCGGCCGTGAAACAAATTGCACGGCGTGATGCATCACGCAGCCACTCCGATTCCCAAAATCAACTTTGGATGGGCACAAATTTCAGCGCTGTCTTTCAATCGTACGTTTCAACCCGCGAAACGTACGAATTGTACGTTTCATTTGGAAATCCAAGCCGCAGGACGCTTGTCAAAGAACGCACCAACGCCCTCTTTGGCCTCATCCCCATCCCAACACGCCACAAGCTCGCGGATCGTGTGATCAATAACGGCGTCATCAATTCTTGGCCCCAACGAACGCGCTAACGCTTTGGCCCGCGCAACCGCTTCAGGCGCGCAGCTCAGGTATGGCACAACTTCGTTTTCCACAGCATTATCAAGCTCTTCTGCAGGAACGGCCTTGGCCAACAAACCCAATGTCACAGCTTCATCCGCGCCAAACAGGCGCGATGACATAAACACACGCCGCGCCATAGCCTCGCCCATGCGGGACAGAACATATGGTCCAATTGTCGCCGGGATCAGACCCAGCTTTGTTTCGGTCAGTCCCATCTTCAAGGTGTTCACACCAATCGCTACATCGCAAACCGAAGCCATCCCAACACCACCGCCAAAGGCGTTGCCTTGAAGCCTTCCGATCAGTGGTTTTGGTATATTATTCAATGAATTAAGCATTACAGCTAATTTACGAGCTTCTACAAATCGCGTCTCAGAGTCAGCTGCCATTTGCTCTTTCATCCAAGCTAAATCACCACCCGCACAAAAGCTTTTTCCACCCCCCGTCAACACGACAACACGCACCTTGGGATCTTCGCCAAGCTGTTTCGCCGCCGCAGTCAGCTCCAACATCATCTCCGCCGACATCGCATTGTGCTTTTCAGCGCGATCCAACGCCAATGTCGCAACACCGCGTTCATCTATTTCGATACTGATGGTATTATACATGTCGACCCCTTAGTGGATGTCTATTATTATCAATGACTTGAACGCATAGAACGCGCCATTTCTGCAGCCTTCGCAAGCACGTCAGAATCCAGCCCAGTCTCAAAACCCAAAGCCCGTAACCGCGCATCAACCGCTTCCGTCGCTACATTCCCAGCCGCTCCCGGCGCATAAGGACAGCCGCCTAATCCACCAACAGCAGCATCAAACACGCGCAGACCCATCTCTAAGGAAACCTCGATATTCTCCAACGCACGTCCAGCCGTGTCATGATAATGACCTGCCAGTTTTTCTGCTGGAGCCTCCTGCAAAACCGCTTCAAGCATAGCGCGGATGCTTTCAGACGTCGCCTGCCCGATGGTATCCCCAAGAGAAATTTCGTAGCAATTAAAATCACTTAACGCACGAACAACATGTGCAACCTGTGCCGGATCCGTGGCCCCATCATATGGGCAATCCGTCACACAGCTCACATAGCCCCGAACCGGAAGCCCGACAGAATGTGCCTTTTCAACCACCGGCGCAAAACGTTCCAAGCTCTCGGCAATGGTCGCGTTAATATTGGCTTTCGAAAACCCTTCTGACGCGGAGCCAAAGATCGCAATCTCATCCGCCCCAGCTTCTATGGCTCGCTCAAGCCCCTTCATATTCGGCGTAAGTGCAGCATAAGAAATCCCTGCGCCACGCGTAATACCCGCCAAAACGTTCGCTGAATCTGCCATTTGCGGTACCCATTTAGGCGATACAAAACTAGCAACTTCAATCCGCTTGAACCCAGCACCACTCAGACAATCGACCAATGAAATCTTGTCTTCAGTCTCAATCAACTGTTTTTCATTCTGAAGACCATCCCGTGGCCCAACCTCAAAAATATCAACGTATTCAGTCACCTGCACCACCTTCTGGAACTGGATAAAAGTCCTTTGAGTAGAATTCCTGCGCCCCATCCAACGCCCGAGCACTCTGATAAGCAGGACGTTTTTCTATACGTTCAATATAGGCCAACACATTTGGAAACGCGTCCATCTCAACAAAATACTTCACCGCAAACAGGTTATAGCCAAGCATGGTATCCACCGCCGAAAAACCTGACGCCAACAACCACTCCTGTGTAGCCAGCACCTTCTCTAACGGCTTCAGCGTCTTGCGCAAACGCGCAACATCCAGCTTCACAACTGCTGGCGAAGCCACCGCTGGGGGCCGCAAGAACACAACCTGCAAATTCAATGACGCCAATATGCTGGCCTGCGTTTCAGCAAAAGAGAGCCATTGCAGAAAATCGACGCGTTCAGCATGATCAACTCCTGGAGCCATGCCAGACAACGGTCGCGACTCACATAAATACTGAACAATCGCCGGGCTTTCGAAAATAACCTTGCCATCGACTTCCAACGCAGGAACCCGCCCCGCCGGTGAAATCTTCAGAAAATCCGGATCACGGAGCGACCCGTCGGTGATGCTGTAATGACTGATATCACAGCTGAGGCCCATTTCTTCGAGCAACCAAAGGATGCGAAAAGACCGCGATGCTGAAACGTGGTGTAAGCGGATCATGCGTTTTCCTGACTGTCATCCTCTAAGCGGATCAAAGCAGCGCCAGCTTCAACCTGATCGCCATCATCCGCCAAGACCTCTGCCACAATACCATCGCGCGCGGCCAACAAGGAATGCTCCATTTTCATGGCTTCCAAGATGGCCAAACGATCCCCCTCTGCCACGGTTTGCCCAGCCTCAACAAAAACAGCCTTCACCAACCCAGGCATCGGCGCTTCGATCAGGTTACCATTGCCAATCATTCCAGACGATTGATCAAGAATATCAACATGTTCAAAGGTGATGCCAAAGCGGTCAAATACGGTAATTTGTCGATCTGACATAACCGTTTTTGCAATCCTATTCCCGCCAATGCGCCAGCCCAATGGCCCACGTAACGCCAGGATAGATACACCATCCACATCCGCGGTGACTTTGTCTGCGCCTTCAAAATTCAGTTTTACAGTAACAGCCTCGTCGTCTCGTCGCAGATAAATGCTCCGCGCGAGAGGCTCCCACAAAGTAAAGCCCATCTCAGTACCCGCATCGCCTAGTAAGTTAGCCGCCGCCATAGCGGCCACCGCCGCTGGCACGGCCCCAACCTCTGGTATCTCTGTCAAAGCTTCCAGATTACGGGCAATCAAACCCGTATCAACATCCCCCGCCGCAAATTGATGGTGCGCACTTAGCGCGCCCAGAAAGGCGAGGTTTGTCACAGTGCCCGCCACTTCACACCCAGAAAGCGCCTGTTTCATCTTCGCTAAAGCCACGGATCGAGATGCCCCATGCACAATAATTTTGGCAATCATCGGATCATAAAACGGGCTAATCACATCACCCGCACGCACACCACTATCTGCACGGCACGTTTCCGGGAACTGTAGATGGCTTAACGTGCCAGTCGCGGGCAGAAAACCCTTTGGTACGTCTTCGGCATAAAGCCTGGCTTCAAAACTATGGCCATTAATCGTCAAATCGTCTTGCGCCAATGGAATTGGCTCGCCTGCCGCAACACGCAATTGCCATTCCACCAGATCGACACCGGTGATCAGCTCAGTCACAGGGTGCTCCACCTGCAAACGTGTGTTCATCTCCATGAACCAGAACCCGTCAGCGCGTAACCCATCAGAGCCATCCACGATAAACTCAATCGTGCCCGCACCTTTGTATCCGATGGCCTCTGCTGCCTTGACGGCCGCATCCCCCATTGCCTTGCGCACTTCCGCAGTCATCCCTGGCGCGGGCGCTTCTTCGATCACTTTCTGGTGGCGGCGTTGCAATGAACAGTCCCGTTCGAACAGATGCACGGCCGAAACGCCATCGCCAAACACCTGAACTTCAATGTGGCGCGGTTGCTGAATGTACTTCTCAATCAACACATCTGGGTTGCCAAAGGCAGTCGTCGCCTCGTTCTGAGCACTGGCCAAGGCAGAGGCAAAATCGCCAGCCTCTTCGACCAAACGCATGCCTTTGCCGCCGCCGCCCGCAACAGCCTTGATCAAAACCGGGTATCCAATTTCACCTGCCTGCTGTTCTAAAAACACAGCATCCTGGTTTGCGCCATGATACCCGGGTACAACAGGCACACCTGCTTCTGTCATCAAAACTTTCGCAGCATCTTTCAGCCCCATGGCACGGATGGCATCGGCAGATGGCCCAATAAACACGAGCCCCGCGGCATCGACCGCATCCACAAAGTCCGGGTTCTCGGACAGAAATCCATACCCCGGATGAATCGCCTCAGCGCCTGTATCCAACGCGGCTTGAATAATGACATCACCCTTTAGATAGCTCTCTGCAGGCGCCGAACCGCCAATATGAACGGCCTCACCAGCCATCTCGACGTGCTTAGCCTGTGCGTCGGCATCGGAATACACGGCAACGGTTTTCACGCCCAACGCATGCGCCGTTTCTATAACCCGACAGGCGATTTCACCTCGGTTGGCAACTAGGATCTTGTCAAACATTGGCGGCCTCCTGGACCATGATCTTCATCTTTCCAAAAATACTCCGGGGGTAGGTGTGAAACTCTGTTTCACACAAGGGGGCTGGCCCCCTTACCCTTTTACATCCGGAACACACCAAATTTTGTTGGTTCAATCGGCGCACAGAGTGAGGCACGCAGCGACAGCGCCAATACATCGCGTGTTTTGCGAGGGTCGACGATGCCGTCATCCCAAAGCCGCGCAGAGGCATACAGAGGGTGACTTTGCTCTTCGAACATATCAATCGTGGGCTGTTTAAACTGCGCTTCTTCTTCCGCAGACCAGCTACCACCTTGACGCTCAATCGCATCACGCTTCACTGTTGCCAAAACACCAGCTGCCTGTTCCCCACCCATCACGGAAATCCGTGAATTTGGCCACGACCACAAGAACCGCGGCGAATAGGCCCGTCCTGACATGCCGTAGTTACCGGCACCAAACGATCCGCCAACCAACATCGTGATCTTAGGGACATTTGTTGTGGCAACAGCCGTCACCATCTTGGCACCATGACGCGCGATGCCTTCGCTTTCGTACTTACGACCCACCATAAAGCCCGTGATATTCTGCAAAAATACCAAAGGGATATTACGTTGACTGCAAAGCTCGATGAAATGTGCACCTTTTTGCGCTGCTTCTGAGAACAAGACACCATTATTAGCGACGATACCAACAGGGCAGCCTTTGACATGCGCAAAACCCGTCACCAACGTCTCACCAAAACGCGCTTTGAACTCATCAAACCGAGAGCCATCTACAACTCGCGCAATGACTTCACGAATATCATAGGGCGTTCGCAAATCTGTTGGAACAACGCCCAAAATCTCCGACGGATCATACAATGGCTCTTCTGAGCTTTGCCACGCAACCGTCTGCGGATTTTCCCGGTTTAGATGGCTTACCGCCCGGCGCGCCAATTCCAACGCATGCGCGTCATTCTCGGCCAAATAATCAGCCACACCAGACAGACGTGTATGCACATCACCGCCGCCAAGATCCTCGGCTGTTACAACTTCACCTGTTGCTGCCTTCACAAGCGGTGGACCCGCCAAAAAGATCGTGCCCTGCTCTTTTACGATGATCGTCACATCTGACATCGCAGGCACATATGCCCCGCCAGCCGTGCAAGACCCCATAACAACCGCGATCTGAGGAATGCCTTTGGCACTCATCCGCGCTTGATTATAGAAAATCCGGCCAAAGTGATCGCGATCCGGAAACACTTCATCCTGATTGGGCAAGTTCGCCCCACCACTATCCACCAAATAAATGCATGGCAGGTTGCATTCCTCAGCAATTTCCTGCGCGCGAAGGTGCTTTTTTACAGTCATCGGGTAATACGTACCGCCTTTGACGGTCGCATCATTGCAAAGCACCATGACGTCCTGACCATGCACTTGGCCAATCCCGGCAACGACACCAGCACAAGGTGCGGCGCCGTCGTAAAGACCATGCGCAGCAGTTGCACCAACTTCCAAGAACGGGGAGCCTGGATCAAGCAGGTTAGCTACACGCTCGCGCGGTAGCATTTTACCTCGGCTCAGATGACGTTCCCGAGACCGTTCGCCGCCCCCCAATGCAGCGGCTTGCGCCACATCAGATACAACTTTGATCGCTTCAAGATGCCCCTGAACGTTCGCCTTAAACCCGTCCGAGGACGGAAGTGCCGTAGACTTCAGCTGCATTACATTTTCCCCATCAGCTCACGACCAATCAGCATGCGGCGAATTTCGCTGGTGCCCGCACCGATCTCCATCAGCTTGGCATCGCGGAAAATCCGAGAGACTGGTGTTTCATTCATAAAGCCCGCGCCGCCCATGGCTTGCACCGCTTGGTGCGCAACAACCATCGCTTCTTCCGAGGCATACAGAACACAAGCCGCAGCGTCCTGACGGGTCACTTGACCACGATCACAGGCTTTTGCCACCTCATACACATAAGCCCGTGCAGAGTTCATCTTGGTGTACATATCGGCGATTTTGCCCTGCATCAGTTGGAAGTCGCCAATAGGCCGACCAAACTGCGTGCGCTCTTTCAGATACGGCATCACCTCATCCAAACATGCCGCCATGATCCCAGTTCCGATGCCTGACAAAACGACACGTTCGTAATCTAGGCCAGACATCAAAACACGCACACCGCGTCCCTCTTCACCCAGAATGTTCTCAAACGGCACTTCGACGTTTTCAAAAATCAGCTCGGCTGTATTCGATCCACGCATGCCCAACTTGTCAAAGTGTGGAGAGACCGAAAAACCAGCCATATCTTTTTCAATGATAAAGGCAGTTATGCCTTTAGAACCCGCCTCTGGATCAGTTTTGGCGTAAACAACCAGCGTATCTGCGTCAGGGGCGTTGGTGATCCAGAACTTGTTTCCATTCAAAACAAAGCGATCATTCTTTTTCTCAGCCCGTAGTTTCATCGAAACCACGTCAGAACCCGCACCGGTTTCGGACATTGCCAAAGCGCCAACATGCTCACCAGAGATCAGCTTTGGCAAATACTTAGCCTTTTGCTCTGCGTTACCGTTCAATTTGACCTGGTTCACACACAGGTTGGAATGCGCCCCATAAGACAACGACACTGACGCAGAAGCCCGCGCGATTTCTTCAACAACAACAGTATGCGCCAGATACCCCATGTCCGAGCCGCCAAATTCCTCGGGCACGGTCACACCCAGCAAGCCAAGTTCCCCCATTTCCGTCCAAAGCTCGTTTGGAAACTGGTTTTTTGCGTCAACCTCCGCAGCCATCGGCTTCACCCGGTCCTGCGCCCAGCGGTGCACCATATCGCGCAGTGCGTTAACATCTTCGCCTAGGTCAAAATTCATAGTGTGCGTAAACATGGGCAACCCCGTTATTGAACATGCGTTCATATAATAGGATTTTCAGAAACCGATCAAGCCAGCACGCCCCAGTAGGACGCGACGTCTTTCTGCGTTTTTTTGATTTACTGACCTGTAGACACCATTGCGCGAATCCACGCGACGAAGCTTTGAACATCGGCCCGTTCTGCAGCGAGGGGGCTGGTAACCACGTCAAATCCAATCCCCGGAGAGAGCACTTCATTAAAGGGTCGCACCAACAAACCGCGTTTTAGCAACCCTTCAGCAACTGGGCCACTTGCTAGAACAATGCCCAGCCCAGCCACAGCAACTTGCATGGCGTGATCATAGTCATCAAAGAACCCGGCGTTCTCATTCTTTGCAGGATCAAAATCAAACCCAACTTGCTTCGCCCAGTTGCGCCACTCAAAATATTTCCGTGCCTGAGTTACCCACCCCAACCGCGACATATCAGAATGGATCAGCGGCAAGTCTCGCAGCGCATCTATCGCAAGAGGCCGCGACCGATCCGCCAAAAGCGCGGGGCTACAAACAGGAAAAATCTCGTCATCAAACAAGCGGTGCGCGACCAAACCAGAAGTATCCCCACCATAACGAATAGCAATATCCGCCTCGCCCGCTTGCAATTGCGCTATGCGCTGAGAGCTTTCGACCAGAATATTGATCTGCGGAAACTCGCGCCGAAACGTTGATAGGTTGGGCACCAACCAACTCGACGCAAAGCTTGCCTCACAAGAGATCACCAATCGCTGCCGAATTTGCGGATCACGCATCTTTCGGACCGCTTCCGCGATCCGTTGCATGCCATCATTCAGATCGCCCATAGCTGCCTGCCCCAAAGGCGTAACCTTTAGCCCCTTACCATCCCGCTGCACCAACGGTTCGCCTATGGCTTGCTCTAGCTTGTCGACCAACTGCTTAACCGCAGCGGGCGTCACGCCCAATTCCACAGCAGCTTGCGTGAAACTCAAGTGTCGCGCTGCAGCTTCAAAAGCCCGTAGCGCATTCAGAGATGGCAACCAATCAGACATAACTTAGTTTTTCTAACCTTTGATCGCAGGACAAATGAGTTCACCTCAAAAGATATAATATATATCTATGCACTAACAACAAACTTAAAGCTGGATGCTCTAGAAATGCTAAACTATTCAACAGAAAGAAAAGCATCCATAGCAATGACCATTGCTGCTTCTATTTGGGGATTGTACTGGGTCCCGATTCATTATCTTGAAGGGTTCGGGATCTCAGGTATCAGCGCCGTCGCATTGATCAATGCGATACCTGCCATCGTGCTATTAGGTTTAACTTCACTACAATGGCGAGACGTTCGTGGCACATTCGGTCGCGCTGCATTTGTTGGCTTTGTTGCAGGGCTTGGGTTTGCCCTTTACTCACTTGGTATCGTCTACGGCTCAGTCGTTCGCACGACATTGCTGTTTTATCTTACGCCCATTTGGTCAACGATTATTGGCATCCTGTGGCTTTCTGAACAAACAACTTGGCGCCGCTGGCTCGCTATTGCGACCGGCCTTTTGGGGCTGTCACTACTGGTGTCTGGCGGAACAAACACACAGATCGGCATTGGCGACATATTCGCGTTCGTCTCTGGGATCGTATGGGCCGTGGCAGCAACATTGATCCGCGCCAATCCCAGCCTGCCCTTGCCCAGCATGGCGGGCACTCAATTTGCAGCGACCGCCATCACAACCTGCGCTGTGGGCTATATATTAGGAGCCCAAACGCCAACCTATGCGGCATTCGCAAGCGCACTGCCCATCGCGACCGTTGTCACGCTGGTATTCTTCTTGCCCAGCGTGATCGCAATTTTCTGGGCGCAAAAGCGGCTTTTCCCTGGCCGCGCAGGCCTACTAATGATGTCCGAAGCTTTGGTCGCCGTGGTATCCGCCGCCCTTTGGTTCCCCGAAGAACGCCTACAGGCCCTTCAATGGATGGGTGCGATAATGATCGTAAGCACCTTCTTCATCGAAACGATGGGAACACCGCAAAAGAAGGTGGCGCTGAAACAGGCTTAGCCCCCCTGAAACACGGCACTTACTTCTGCCCGAATGATCCGCGCAATCATCTCGCAATCCTCAAGGCTAAACGTCAACGGAATACGCATATCCAGAATACTTGCCAAAACCCGATCTGATGAAGGCATTGGCGCAGACGGCGCGTAGCGCCAACTGTCATAACGGGATGTAAACGCCACCGGTTCCGCACCGCCAAACCATTTCAACTCGACACCCCGCGCCAAACAACGTGCAACGACGTCGTGCACCTTGCGTTCTTCCCAATCAAGCAAAAGGATTTGAATGGACGAACCAACAAAAGTCTCCGACTCTGGACGATGCGTCAGTGATAATCCCGGCGTGTCTGCAAGACCTTGCTCCAACACCTGATACCGCGCATTCCATGCCTCCCGCTGCTGATCAAGCCGCTTAAGCTGCGGTCGCAAAATCGCTGCTCGCAAATGATCCATGCGGCCCGAAACATTCGGCGTGTGGTATTTTATGGCCTCAAACACTTCAGGTGCTGGGGCAGCAAGGTGTCGATCATAAAGCATATAAGACCCGGACAAGATTGTCGCACGCGCCATCAATTCCGGATCAGAAGACACAAGAAACCCGCCCTCTCCTGAATTAACATGCTTATAAGTCTGCGTGGAAAAACAGCCCATTGCACCCCACAATCCAGATGGCTTGCCCTTCCAAGCTGCCCCCATTGTATGAGCGCAATCTTCGATGACACGGATACCATTGGCATCACAAATCGCCATCAACGCCTCCATGTCACACAGATGGCCACGCATATGGCTAAGCATCAAGACATCGGCTTGATCAGCCTTGGCCTCCAGATCATCAAGATCAATCACCAACTGATCCGTCACACCAACAAAAACCGGTACAGCCCCGACAGAAGCAATCGCACCGGGAACCGGCGCCAATGTGAACGCATTTGTCAAAACACGCGCCCCGGGCCCAACACCCATGGCCCGCAGAGCCGCCCCCATGGCATAACCGCCAGAGGCCACCGCCAAGCAATATGACACGCCAAGTTGGTCAGCGAATTCCTTCTCTAGCAAAGCGACTTCACCCGCCTCGCCCTCGGCCACATTATATCTATGCAATCGTCCGCTACGCATAACGTCAATGGCCGCTGCGATCCCCTCTTCTGGGATTGGTTCTTGTTGGGTGAAATTGCCGGTAAATATCTCTGTCATTGCATCACTTTGAATGGAGTGGCCCAAGGCGTCAACGCGAAGGTGCCGGATATTGCATACTGAAAGCGTGGAAACGAAAATCCTGAATAACGCGGTTAGACCGAACCGATCAAAACCTCGGTGAGCTCGCGTAATTCAGAGTAATCCTGCATCAGCGCTTCGGGATTTAGCGCCGCCATATCCTCCCCACTTGGACCAAAAGTTACAAGAATGGACGGAACGCCGGCCGCTTTCGCAGTATTACGATCGGTATCGCTATCACCAACCAAGAGACATTGCGCCGGATCACAGCCCAAGCGCCTGGCCGTTTCGATCAAAGGTAGCGGATCAGGTTTTCGAACCGTCAAAGTATCGGCACCGACCAACGCGCCAAAGACGTCGCGCACCCCAAGCTCCTTGAGAAGCTGATCCGCCAACCCTTCGGGCTTGTTCGTACAGATACCCACGGCGTATCCGGCAGATTTCAAACATTCGACAGCGTCAATCGCACCCGGATACAGTTTTGTATGCACAGCAATCGCCGTACCATAGGCACTCAGCAACATTGGATAATAGGTGTCCACCACCTGCGGATCAAAAAGCCCCAAACGCTTCAATCCCACAGTCAGCATCATGCGACCACCACGCAAAGCGACACCAGCATCCCGGCCCGGATCAAGCACATCACCATGCCCCATCTCTCGGAAACATACATTCGCGGCCTCAAGCAAATCCCCACTGGTATCTGCCAGTGTCCCGTCCAGATCGAAAATCACGGCTTTCATGCCAATATCCTTACTCAAATGACGCCCAAAGCGGCTTTTCGCCCAACACTGTCACAAACCGCAACCAACTTTGAAGCGAGACCCCCTTGCGCCTTACCCCCAACCCGATAAAACGGCCGGAAGTTAATTACAAAGAGAATTTATATGAGTATCGCTCTGGTTATCCTCGCCGCAGGCAAAGGCACACGGATGAACTCCGACCTCCCGAAGGTGCTGCACGAAATTGCAGGCGCGCCTATGCTTGTGCATGCCATGAAGGCCGGAGCAACTTTGGAACCGGAACGACAGGTGATTGTCGCAGGTCACGGCTTTGACGCTGTCGACGCTGCCGCAAAGGCGTACGATCCCGAAGCTGTTGTTGTCTTGCAAGAAGAGCAAAAAGGCACCGGCCACGCAGTGATGGTCACACGGGACGCCCTTGATGGCTTTACCGGTGATGTGCTTGTTCTTTATGGTGACACCCCTTTCATCCAGCCAGAAACGCTGGAACGTATGGTCGCCGCACGCAAAGATCACGCCGTAGTGGTTCTAGGTTTCCAAGCTGATCCAAGCGAGAAATACGGACGTTTGGTCATGCAAGGCGAAACGCTTGAAACAATCGTTGAGTTTGCCGACGCAACGAATGAAGTCCGCGACATAACCTTCTGTAATAGCGGCGTAATGCTTATTCGCGGCGAAGTTCTCTTTGATCTTCTGGACGCGACTACAAACCAAAATGCGTCTGGTGAATACTACCTCACAGACCTTGTAGAAATTGCCCGCGAAAAAGGCCTTTCCTCCACTGCGATTTCTTGTGATGCGACGGAAACCATGGGTGTAAACTCTCGCGTCCATCTGGCAGAGGCCGAAGCTGCCTTCCAAGAACGCGCCCGCACCAATCTGATGGTAGACGGCGTAACCTTAATTGATCCAAGTTCTGTTTACCTCAGCCATGACACCATCATCGGCCGCGACACAGTCATTGAACCCAATGTATTTTTCGGCCCAGACGTTACCGTAGAAAGCGGCACGCGCATTCGTGCGTTCTCTCACCTTGAGGGTGCTCATGTCTCACGCGGCGGCACAGTCGGCCCTTATGCCCGACTTCGTCCAGGTGCCGAACTTGCCGAAGATGTTCACATCGGCAACTTTGTTGAGATCAAAAACGCGATTATTGATGAAGGCGCAAAGGTTAATCACCTATCCTACATCGGTGATGCATCCGTCGGTGAAAAGTCAAACATTGGCGCAGGCACGATTACCTGCAATTATGATGGCGTGATGAAACACAAAACCACCATCGGCAAACGTGCGTTTATTGGATCAAACACCATGCTCGTCGCGCCGGTTACAATTGGCGACGAAGCCATGACCGGAAGCGGGTCTGTTATCACGAAAGACGTGGAGGAAGGTGCGCTGGCACTTGCAAGGGCCCCACAAGTATCAAAACCGGGCATGGCACGCAAATTGTTTGAAATGTTAAAGCTAAAGAAGAAAAACCTTTCCAAAGGACTGAATTAATGTGCGGAATTGTTGGTGTACTAGGTAATCACGAAGCAGCCCCAATGCTGGTGGAGTCTCTAAAACTGTTGGAATACCGCGGATATGACAGCGCAGGTATTGCAACAGTAAATAACGGCGTTCTTGATCGACGTCGCTCCCTTGGAAAACTCGTTAATCTTTCAGATTTGCTTGTTCACGAGCCTCTCGCAGGCAAGTCCGGCATCGGCCACACCCGCTGGGCCACACACGGCGCGCCATCGGTCGATAACGCTCACCCACATCGTGCGGGTCCTGTGGCAGTCGTACACAATGGTATCATCGAGAACTTTCGTGAATTACGCGAAGAACTCTCCCAAGCGGGCATCCCGTTTCATACGGAGACAGATACCGAAACCGTCGCCCTACTCACACAACTGCACTTACAGCAGGGTCTGACACCAGTAGAAGCTGCGCGCAAAACGCTTGCACGACTTGACGGTGCATTTGCCCTCGCCTTCCTCTTTGAAGGCGAAGAAGACCTGATCGTAGCAGCCCGTAAAGGTTCGCCACTAGCGATTGGCCATGGTGACGGCGAAATGTTCGTAGGCTCCGACGCCATCGCTTTGTCTCCGATGACAAACCAAATCACCTACCTCGAAGAAGGTGACAGCGCAGTTCTAACACGCACGTCGCTTGAAATTCGCAACGAGTCCGGCGAAATCGCCAATCGGGAAAAACGCACAATCGAAGTCGGGACTGCACGTGTCGATAAAGCCGGTCATAAGCACTTTATGTCCAAAGAGATTGCCGAACAGCCCACTGTCATCGGCGAGGCTGTACGCCATTATCTGTCCCAAGACGGTACACAGGTAAATTTACCTGGCCAAGACATCGACTTTTCCAAAATCGAACGCATGACAATGGTCGCATGCGGTACAGCATTTTACGCCTGCCTGACCGCAAAATATTGGTTCGAACAACTCGCAGGCATTCCCGTCGAAGTCGATATCGCCTCGGAATTTCGCTACCGCGAACCTCCGATCACCAAAGGCACCGTCGCGCTATTCGTAAGCCAATCCGGCGAAACAGCCGACACATTGGCAGCGCTTCGCTATTGCGAAGGCAAAGTTGATAAAATCCTATCCGTCGTCAACATGCCCGAAAGCTCTATCGCGCGTGAAAGCGATGTCGCATTGCCAATTCTTGCAGGCACTGAAATCGGCGTAGCATCGACCAAGGCATTTACCTGTCAGCTAACTGTCATGTTGATGTTGGCCCTAAAAGCCGCATCAGATCGTGGCACCTTGTCAGACGAAACCATCGCCGATCACCTGTCATCCCTGCGTGCATTGCCAAGCGTGCTAAACACCGCTCTGGAAATTGAAAGCCAGATGGAGGCGATCACCCGCAAGCTCGCCGAAGCGCGCGACATCCTATTCTTGGGCCGCGGATTAATGTACCCACTGGCGCTTGAAGGCGCGCTAAAACTAAAAGAAATCAGCTATATACACGCCGAAGCTTACGCAAGCGGCGAGTTGAAACATGGCCCAATTGCGCTGATTGACGAACATGTGCCTGTGGTTGTTTTAGCGCCTAAAGACAGCTTGTTCGATAAGTCGATCTCGAACATGCAAGAAGTCATGGCACGCAACGGTAAGGTGCTGCTAATCACTGACGAAGCAGGCCTAAAAGAAGGCGGCGATGATGTCTGGAATTCTATCGTTCTTCCAGAAGTCGACCCAGTTCTCAGCCCAATTCTCTATGCGGTTCCAGCACAGCTTTTGGCCTACCACACGGCAATTGCCAAAGGAACAGACGTGGACCAACCACGAAACCTCGCTAAATCAGTGACCGTTGAGTAATGGGATTTACCGTCGAAGACGCAATTGAACAGCTAACCGCCTTGGCCGAAACCGGCCAAGCGGAACAGAAAGCAGCATACCACAAACAGACACGCCCAGTATTGGGCGTGCCAAATCCAGCAATCAACGACGTATCCAAAACATGGCGCCAAACGCTCACCGTTGAAGAACGCGTCACCCTAGCGGATAACTTGTGGAAAACTGATATATTCGAAGCTCGAATTGCGGCGTCCAAACTCCTAACCCAACAACGCCTACGCCCAGATGATGCCGCTTGGGCACTTATCCAAAGTTGGGTACCAGAGTTTGACAGCTGGGCCATCGCCGACCACGCCTGCTCTGCCGGGCAAAAGCGTTTGATTGCAGACCCTTCCCGACTGGATACCGTGGAACAATGGACCACATCAGAACATATGTGGACACGCCGAGCGGCCTTAGTCATCACACTGCCTTGGACAAAACAGAATTTCCCAAAACCACATGAGCTAGAAACGCGTGATCGCGTTCTGGGCTGGGCCGCGACCTATGTCACTGATCCAGATTGGTTTATTCAGAAAGCTGTCGCTTGGTGGCTACGTGACCTCTCAAAACATGACGCAGACCGCACCCGAGCCTTCCTTGCAGAACATGGCGAGACGATGAAGCCATTCGCCCGCAAAGAAGCTGCGCGGCATTTACCCGACTAAACGCCAGTCACCGCAATCTCAGGCAGCCCCGTCAGCGGAGCGCCAATCGCGCGCATCGCGTCGAGCGAAATCAAGCTACCAGAGGTGGCTGGCCCATCAATTGGCAACAATTGCACCGATGCGCTTTTCCCATTGAAACTGATGCGCCCATTCTGCGCGACAGAAACCAAAGGCGTTTTCATCCACAATCCGGGCATGCTGGCATCCAATGATGCAATCGTCACGCCCAGCGTGCCGACCCGTGCGGTCCCGGCCGCAGCGACCTCAACCACTTCATTATCTGTAGGCCGCGCTTCGGGCCGCACCTCGCCTAATTCGGCGTTTACGGTGGGTTTTGTTTCAGAATTCTCGCGCAAATTAATATCTGCACACCCCGCCAACCCGATCAAAACAATGCTACTAAGTACAAAATATCTCATGTCACCTTCATTCCTGTGTCCCAATGCCCCTTGCTCCTCAAGACGACACTGCTTAAGTCTAGCTTATGACAGCCCCATTGATCGACCCATTTCAACGCACGATTGATTATCTGCGCGTTTCCGTGACCGACCGTTGCGATTTTCGTTGTGTCTATTGCATGTCCGAAGACATGACCTTTCTGCCAAAGAAAGATCTGCTGACACTCGAAGAGCTTGATCGCATGTGTTCAACCTTTGTGCGAATGGGGGTGAAGAAACTGCGTATTACAGGCGGTGAACCGCTGGTACGCCGCAATATCATGACCTTTTTCAAGGCAATGGGCCGTCATCTAGACAGCGGCGATCTACAAGAGCTGACTCTCACAACAAATGGCAGCCAGCTCCACCGTTTCGCGGACGAGCTTTATGCCTGTGGTGTGCGCCGCGTGAACATTTCACTGGACACGCTTGACGAAAAGAAGTTCGCGGACATCACCCGCTGGGGCCGGTTGGAAAACGTCATTCGTGGCATTGATGCCGCGCAAAAGGCGGGTCTTCGGGTCAAAATCAACGCTGTCGCGTTGAAAGGCTTCAACGAAGACGAACTGCTGACCATCATCAAATGGTGCGAAGAGCGTGATATGGATCTAACATGGATCGAAGTCATGCCGATGGGTGATTTGGGCAACGAGGATCGGCTTGATCAATATTGGTCCCTCGAAGACATGCGCAAAACGCTCCGTGAAACCTTCACACTAACAGAGCTTACAGAACGTACCGGCGGCCCTGCCCGCTATGTTCGCCTCGAAGAAACTGGCCAAAAAATTGGTTTCATCACACCGCTGACCCATAACTTCTGCGAAAGCTGCAACCGCGTGCGCCTAACCTGCACCGGCGAGCTGTACATGTGCCTCGGCCAAGAAGACATGGCTGACCTACGCGCACCCCTGCGCGAAAGCGAAGGCGACGCACTGTTGGAAGACGCCATTCGCAACGCAATTTCACACAAGCCCAAAGGCCACGATTTTGACTATTCTCGCCAGACGGTGGATGGCCAAATGACCCGCCACATGAGCCATACCGGCGGTTAAATCGGCATACGCTGTTCGGCGATACCCGCCCACCAGCTACAGCCCGCCGGAATAATATCATCGTTAAAGTTATATTCTGGGTGATGCACCATGGCGCTATCGCCGTTGCCCACCAGAATATACGCGCCGGGGCGCTCTTCTAGCATATAGGCAAAATCCTCACCGCCCATCACCAACGGCGCCTCAGCACAACCACCAGCGACAGAGCGTGCCACATCAGCCGCGAACTCCGTTTGCGTCTCATGGTTTACCATCACCGGATAGCCCGGCATGTAATTCACATCTGCCTCACCACCAAAGCTTTGGCATTGTAGCGTGCAAATGGCTTTGATCCGTTCCTCGGCCAAGGCGCGCATCGCTTTGCTCATGGTGCGTACGGTGCCTTTGATGGTCACACTCTGTGGAATGACGTTAAAGGCGTTAGAGCTCGTCTCAAACGAGGTCACAGACACCACCAACTGATCAACCGGATCGGCATTCCGGCTCGCAATGGTTTGCAGGGCCAACACAACATGGCTCGCCATAACAGTTGGGTCGATGCCGTCGTGTGGTTTGGCCGCATGGGCACCCTGCCCAATCAACTTAATCTCAAACAAATCCGTCGCCGCGAAAAAGGCACCGGGACGAATGGCAAAGGTGCCCGCAGGAACACCCGGCCAATTGTGCATCCCATAAACCTCTTGAATACCAAACCGATCCATCATGCCATCCGCACACATTTCACGGCCACCGCCACCGCCCTCTTCAGCCGGCTGAAAGATAACAACAACAGTGCCATCGAAATTGCGCGTCTCCGCAAGGTACTTCGCAGCGCCCAACAACATCGACGTATGCCCATCATGCCCACAGGCATGCATGGCCCCATCAGTCTTTGACGCATAGTCTAAACCGGTTTCCTCGTGGATCGGCAGGGCATCCATATCCGCCCGCAATCCAACGACCTTACCCGAAGCAACAGACCGCCCCTTAATTACGCCAACAACGCCCGTACGGCCAATCCCGGTCACAACCTCGTCACAGCCAAACGCACGCAGCTTTTCTGCCACCAGCGCCGACGTCCGATGAGTTTCAAACAATATCTCAGGATGCGCATGAATGTCGCGTCGCCATTCCGTAATTTCAGGCAGCAACTCGGCAAAACGGTTTTTGATCGGCATAGTGTTCTCCTGTGGGTGTTATCCCACCAATTCCTTAAGCAATTGACGCATAAAGACTTCTCCAGCATCAAGCTGCGCTACGTCAATAAATTCATTCGGCTGATGGGCCTGTGCAATGTCACCCGGGCCACAAACAACGGTGGAATATCCAGCCTGCTGAAACTGCCCACCCTCGGTCGCATAGGATACAACATTCGCGCTATTGTCCCCGGTCAAACGCCGCACCAAGGCTTCCGCTTCTCCATCAGCTTCAGGCACCAACGGGGGCACATCAAAGCCAAGCGTCAGATCAATCCCAGCCTCAGTCACCACCGCCTGCATGTCTGTTTCAACATCCCGTACCACGTCTAGAAACGCGGCCTGCCAATCGGCAACCGCCTCCCCGGGAACGACCCGGAAATCCAGCTCAAATTCGCAATCCTTCGCGGTAATGTTATGCGCCGTCCCACCGCTGATTTGCCCCACATGAACGGTTGAACATGGCGGATTAAATACAGACGCGAGTTCAGAAGGCTTAGCCGCCAGCCCCTCGGCATTTTTTGCATTCGCCCATTCGATCAACCTAACGCCATACATGATGGCATTCACCCCTGTGTGTAACATCGAGGAATGCACCTCATGCCCACGTACATGAACATGATAAGACGACGTGCCCTTGTGCCCACTAACAGCCTTCATCATCGAAGGCTCGCCAACGATCACAGCAGTCGCCCGAGGCAGGTCAGCCATCGCTTCGATCATGCCCGGCGCTCCGATGCAGCCGATTTCTTCGTCATAACTCAGTGCCAATTGTAAGGGACGCGTTACACCAGCATATTTGGCCTCAACCAAAGCCCAAATCGCAAGCGCATCAAAACCCTTCATGTCGCAAGTGCCCCGGCCATACAGCCGACCATCGCGCTCTATCACGGTGAAAGGATCAGTATCCCACGCTTGGCCCTCAACAGGTACAACATCTGTATGCCCAGACAGCACAACACCGCCTGCCTCCATCGGACCAACATGGGCAAATACCGCAGCTTTCGTTCCTGTAGGATCATAATGGCGATGGCTCTTGATCCCATGTGAGGCCAAGTACCGTTCCACCCAAACAATCAGATCAAGATTGCTAACAGAGCTTACAGTTGGAAACCCAACCAAAGCCTCAAGGATCGCACGTGCAGAAAGCCTATCGGTCATCACTCACTCGCCTAACCAGTTCACTCATCCTCTTTATAGAAGGAAAGAGAACAGTCAAATCACGCTAATGCATCTTGGCTTTCATCCGCCGGATCAACCACCAAACAACCCCAATAACAGGCAATGTTAGCCCCGCGATCAGCACCCCCTTAGAGATGCCCAAAACGCTCGTCAGCGGGTAAAACAAATAGGCCGCCAAGGACACCGCATAGTAACTGATCGCAACAACCGACAGCCCTTCAACCGTTTCCTGCAATCGCAACGCCAAATCGGCACGACGATCCATACTTTCCAGCAGTTTTTGGTTCTGCGCAGACCGCGCCACATCTACTTTGGTCCGCAACAATTCCCCGGCCCGCATTGCCCGATCCGCCAGCGTCTGAATGCGCCCTTCGGTCGAAGCCACCGTACGCATCGCAGGATCGTACCGCCGCATCATGAATTCCGCAAAAGTCTGCCGCGACGCATAGGTCTCTTCCCGCAAAACCTCGATCCGCTGCTTTACAATCGCTTCATACGCGCGCGTCGCACCAAAGCGAAAAGACGTCCGCGCAACCAATGCTTCCAACTCGCCGGAAATCCCCAAAAGCGTATTCAGGGTTTCTTCCGCTTCAGCGTCACCGCTCATGTCATCCATCAACGCCGTCAACTGAGGCTCAATCCGTTCCATTTTCTCAGACACATCCCGAGATTGCGCAAAGCCAAGCATAGACATCGACTTATAGATCTCAATCTCGCAAAGTCGCTGTACCACGCGCCCAATGCGCTGGCGGCCAACATTCTCTGACGGAAACACCGCAAACCGCAAATGTCCGGCGGCGCAAATACGAAAATCCCCAGCGATGATCGCGGAGCCATCCAAAACCGAACTCACCGCCAAACTCTCAGGAACAAACCAGTCCTTTAGCTTCTTTGTTAAGTCATCATCTGATGGGCGCTGCTCGACTCGGATCAAAGCGGATGTAAACCGCATCCCCGGCGCTTCTGCCAGCCAATCCTCTGGGAAAACCTCAAATTCAGCCGGATCAAACGCACGATCAGACAACCCCGGAGTAAACATCGTAAACGTCACAAATTCCGCGTGCTGTTCCCACTTCAACTCGTGCCGCCCCAAAGATCCCGAATAATGCGTTGCGCCAGGTTGCGGATGCGGCGCACCAAAGCGATCCAGAAGCTTTATCAGAAAACCCAAATCATCGCTTTTAGACCGGCCAACTGCATCTCGATCCTTCATAATCGCCAAAAACGCCGCCATCGAAGGCGCCAACAACGACGGGAAAGGTCGCGCATGCAGTTCGTTGGCAAGCTTATAACGCAGCGGATGGTTTTCTATTGGCGTCATCAAAGGCTCCTGTCATCAAAGCAAACCTATCCGCAAAGCCAAAATTGTAAAGAAATTTATTTATTTCAACAGCTTACGTGAATACGACGGTATACAAAACCTGTAAACCACTGAAATCCCCATGCCATTTTGAAACCTTTGATCGCCCATTCAAGTTTTCGGGGGTTCCCACAACTCAATCGGATTGCCTTCTGGGTCATGAATACGCGCAAACCGGCCATATTCACCGTCTGCTTCCCACTCTGGATTGGTTTCCACCGCGATCCCCGCGGCCCTTAGCTGCGCCATCATCGCATCAATATCATCGACCCGAAAATTGATCATCCATGGCTGCGCCATCAAACCAAAATATTCAGTGTCTTTCGCAAATGGCGCAAACACCGTGTATCCCGCTTCTGTGGCCCAAGGCAGCTCTGCAACCTGATCCACCCCAAGATGCGTTTCGTACCATTCAGCCAATGCCTTCGGGTCCTTTGCCCGAAAGAAAAAGCCACCAATTCCATTTACTTTTTGCATGACATCCTCCTGTGCCTGCCCATTCTAACACAGTGGGAAATAAGTGCGGAAGGCACGCTCCACCAACGTATCTAAAGGGTCGCACATCCAACGGTTTGCCCCATACAAAGCATCCACGCATAAAAAAACTCCGCCAAAAAGGCGGAGTTTTCAATTTTTATTTAACGTTAGCCTTAAGAGATCAGCGTCAGCAATGTATCCAAGGACGCTTTCGCATCACCATAGAACATGCGTGTGTTCTCTTTGTAGAACAGCGGGTTTTCGATACCGGAATACCCAGTACCTTGACCACGCTTAGACACAAACACCTGCTTCGCTTTCCAGCATTCCAGAACCGGCATGCCCGCGATTGGAGAGTTCGGATCTTCTTGTGCCGCTGGGTTAACGATGTCGTTGGAACCGATAACAATCGCAACATCCGTTTCCGGGAAGTCGTCGTTGATCTCGTCCATTTCCATCACGATGTCATAAGGCACTTTTGCTTCAGCCAGCAATACGTTCATGTGACCCGGCAAACGACCCGCAACTGGGTGGATCGCAAAGCGAACCTCTTTGCCTTTTGCACGCAAACGACGTGTCAGCTCCGCAACGTTCTGCTGCGCCTGTGCAACCGCCATACCGTAACCCGGGATGATGATCACAGAGTCTGCTTCGTCCAAAGCTGTCGCAACACCGTCCGCATCAATCGCCACTTGCTCGCCTTCGACTTCCATCGCAGGACCAGTTGTGCCGCCGAAACCACCAAGGATAACGCTGACGAACGAACGGTTCATCGCTTTACACATGATGTAGGACAGGATCGCACCAGAAGAACCAACCAACGCACCAACCACGATCAACAGGTCGTTGCCAAGGCTGAAACCAATCGCTGCTGCTGCCCAACCCGAGTAAGAGTTCAGCATGGAAACAACAACCGGCATATCCGCGCCGCCGATACCCATGATCAGGTGGTAACCGATGAACAGCGCCGCCAAAGTCATCAACGTCAGTGGCAGTACGCCACCGGTGTTGCAGTACCAGATCAAGCAGATCGCAGACAGCACCGCCGCGCCAGCGTTCAACATGTGACCGCCCGGAAGCTTCGTTGCCGCCGAAGACACCTTGCCCGCCAATTTGCCATAAGCAACGACAGAACCAGTGAATGTCACCGCACCAATAAAGACACCCAAGAACAGCTCAACCCGTAGGATGCCGATCTCAATCGCGTCTTTCTTAGCCAAAAGTGCTGCAAAACCATCCAACGCTTTCTTTTCGGCATCGTCCATAACCAGTACGCGGCCCAGTTCAATATGCGCGATAACGCCCACAAAAACCGCAGCCAAACCAACCAGCGAGTGCATCGCAGCCACCAGTTGCGGCATTTCGGTCATCTGAACCTTTTGCGCAACGTAGTAACCAATCGAACCACCACCGGCGATCAGCAGGATAGACAAAAGCCACAGACCAGAGCCCGGACCAATCAGCGTTGCAGCCACGGCCAAAGCCATACCTACAATACCATACCAAACAGCGCGTTTCGCGCTTTCTTGACCGCTCAGACCACCCAATGACAGGATGAACAGAACTGCTGCGACGACATAGGCCGCTGTAGTGAAACCAAATTCCATTGTCCCCGTCTCCTTAAGATTTCTGGAACATGGCGAGCATGCGCCGTGTTACGAGGAAGCCGCCGAAAATGTTGATCCCGGCCATAAAGACCGAAAGCGCGGCGAGGATAATCACCAAGGCTGATCCAGAACCAATCTGCATCAAAGCACCCAAAATGATGATCGAGGAAATCGCGTTGGTCACAGCCATCAAAGGTGTGTGCAAGCTGTGCGCCACGCCCCAGATCACTTGGAAGCCAACAAAGACCGCCAGAACAAACACGATAAAGTGCTGCATAAAGCTGGCAGGCGCGAAAAGACCCGCACCCAAAATCAATGCACCACCAACGGCAAGCAAAGTAACCTGCTGCTTGGTTTGCGCTTTGAATTCAGCAACTTCCTGAGCGCGCTTCTCTTCCGGAGTCAGCTCTGGAGCCACCTCTTTCGGTTTCTGCGCCGCAATCGCCTGCACTTTTGGTGGGGGCGGTGGGAATGTGATGTCACCTTCAAAGGTCACTGTCGCGCCACGGATAACATCGTCTTCCATGTCGTGATTGATTTGACCGTCTTTTTCAGGGGTCAGGTCAGTCATCATGTGACGGATGTTTGTCGCGTACAATGTCGATGCTTGTGACGCCATACGAGATGGGAAGTCAGTGTAACCAACGATGGTCACGCCGTTGTCTGTGACGATCTTCTCGTCCATCACAGTGCCTTCGGCGTTGCCGCCGCGCTCTGCAGCAAGGTCAACAATAACAGAACCCGGCTTCATCGCCGCGATCATGTCTTCAAGCCATAGCTTTGGTGCTGGACGGTTCGGGATCAACGCTGTGGTGATCACGATGTCAACTTCGGGCGCCAATTCACGGAATTTCGCCAACTGCGCTTCGCGGAATTCTGGGCTAGAAACAGAGGCATAGCCACCGGTCGCCGCGCCGTCTTGCTGTTCTTCCTCAAAGTCGAGGTAAACAAACTCGGCCCCCATGGATTCAACTTGCTCAGCCACTTCTGGACGCACGTCAAACGCATAGGTGATTGCACCCAGCGACGTCGCCGTACCAATAGCCGCCAAACCAGCAACACCCGCACCAACAACCAAGATCTTCGCAGGAGGAACTTTACCCGCCGCTGTGATCTGACCGGTAAAGAAACGGCCAAAGTTGTTACCCGCTTCGATCACCGCGCGATAACCCGCGATATTCGCCATGGACGACAAAGCATCCATTTTCTGAGCGCGCGAGATACGAGGCACCATTTCCATGGCGATCACATTCGCGCCCTTGGCTTTGGCAGCTTCCATGCCTTCTTCGTTCCCGGCTGGGTTGAAGAAAGAGATCAGCGTCTTGTCTTTTGTCAGGCGCTTTAGCTCAACCGCTTCCGGCTGACGCACCTTTGCAATAATGTCGACC
Organism: Cognatishimia sp. 1_MG-2023; assembly: GCF_030548175.1. GTDB lineage: Bacteria > Pseudomonadota > Alphaproteobacteria > Rhodobacterales > Rhodobacteraceae > Cognatishimia. Next base: position 304,077 of record NZ_JAUORX010000001.1, read on the forward strand.
TCTTTCCAAAGCCCGGCTGCGGTCTTGATGACCTCAACGCCAGCTTCTTCATAAAGAGCGTCAGAAAAACCTGCAGCTTCACCTGCACCTTTTTCGATTGCACACTCATATCCAAGCTTTTGCAGTTGCTTGGCGGAGTCCGGGGTCATAGCGACACGCGCCTCACCCTCAAAGATCTCCTTTGGTGTTCCGATTTTCACGTTTCCAGTCCCCCTATACAGAACTTTCCATTCCCCGGTCCGGTCTTAGCCGGCTCGGGATTTCCTTACTTTGTACAGCCCTATTTCACAAGTAATTGCTACAGAAATAGTCCCTGTTGCGACCATTCGTTACGCCAATGTTTCGTGGTAGCGCTGTCATGCGCAAACCCGATCCGGAATTCAGCAAGCAAATAGAAAAATAAACTAGAGAACTGATGAATAAAAACATTTCGTTCATATGTTTCGGTCTCCTACCTTGCAAAACATGGCCCAACGGCCATCTCTCGCCCCCTGCACGCCAATCCGTCACGCACAAAGATTTCTATCATGCACCCTTTATGCGCAATTTAATTACAAGCGCAATATTTTTCTGCACTGCGGCATAGCGACGTCGCGACACAATCGGTTGCGTCACTTTACGGTCACACCTAATGTTTTCGAAAAGGCGCACAATGACCCGAGACGAATTCAACACTTTTTGCAAAGCAATGCCTGCAACATCCCATGTCGTTCAATGGGGCAATGCCGATGTCTGGAAAGTCGGCGGCAAGGTCTTTGCCATTTGCGGATGGAATGAAGGCAAAGATGCCTTCACGTTCAAAGTCACTCCACTTGCCTTCGAAGTTTTGCAGGAACAACCAGGCATTCGCCCTGCCCCCTATCTCGCATCACGCGGGATGAAATGGTTACAACAATACGGCGAGCCGGGCCTATCAGACGCAGAACTCAAAACGCACATTGAGGTTTCATATGGGTTAGTCTCTGCAGGGCTTTCCAAGAAAAAACGCACAGAGCTTGGCATTCCGGAACCTAAAGAATGAACGCTAAGCAGTAAGCCCACGCGCAAACATCAACGCAAATTGATCCCGACCTGCCGCATAGTCATCATAGCTAGGAACACCTGCCTTCAGTCCCCACAATGCGGTCATCATCAAACGTGCGACATCCACAGAAGATCCGCCATAGGGCCGCAGATCAATACGATCTTCGGCGGCCAATCCGTCCAGCCACTCAGCATAAAGCCCAATGATCTTGGCATCACCAGCGGCCACCACCTCTCCTGCTGCTGTAGTTTTCGCATCTAGCAATTCGCCGCCATGCGGAGAATTCAACAAAGCCTTGAACGCCTCCCCGGACTGCGCCCGAAAACCAGCCAGCAATACGTCATCAACAGAACCGGGCTGACTTAACGCCGCTTTCAAATCCAAGTAAGATTGCTCGTAGTACCAAGCGACCAATGTCCGAAAGATGTCTTCTTTGTTTTTAAACTGAAGATACACAGCCGCACGCGACATCGCTGCGCCCTGAGCAATATCCTCCATCGACGTACGTCGAAATCCGTACATCCCAAACGCCTCAAAGGCTGCTTTCAAAATGGCGGCCAGTTTGGGGTCCTTGGGGAGCGGTAGTTTTTCTTCCATATCAAGCTTCTGACAATTTTACCAAAATTTGTCAATTGACACACTGACACTTTGCACTAAATATGTCATATCGACAAGTTCGCCATCTCAGAAACGGAGTTTAGCTGTGAAAAAAACTGCGCTCATCACCGGGGCTTCGTCTGGCATCGGTAAAGAATTTGCCAAATATCACGCCTCAAAAGGTGGCGATCTCATCATCACAGCCCGCCGAGAAGGCGCGCTTTCAGAATTAAAGGCAGAGCTCGAAGCCCAACATGGAGTGACCGTGCACGTCATCGCCCTTGATCTTGCCGCTTCAGATGGTGCGCGCAATCTTATCGATGAAATCCAATCGCGCGACTTAACCGTTGATATACTAATCAACAACGCAGGCTTTGGCGGGCACGGAATGCACATTAACCGTAGCTGGGCTTCAGAGGCTGCGATGATCGACCTTAACGTGAAAGCTTTGGCCGAACTTAGCCACGCATTTGGCATGCAAATGATAGAGAATGGCGGTGGCAAAATTCTCAACGTTGCCTCAACGGCAGCAATGATACCTGGCCCGCTACAAGCCGTTTACTTTGCATCAAAAGCATTCGTCATGTCCTATAGCCAGGCGCTGGATGAAGAGATGCGCGACAAAGGTGTTACCGTGACCTCGCTCAATCCTGGCCTCGTCCTGACAGAGTTTGTGGCAACGGCCAACCTTGGCAACACGGGTCTTAGCAAACAAAAAGGAGCATCAGCCGCGAGTGTCGCAAAGATCGGCTATGATGGAATGCTCAAAGGCAAACTTGTTGTAATCAATGAGCCGCGTCTTGCCTTTATGCTAAACTGGATCACTCCCTTATTGCCGCGGCGTATCGTGTTGCGCCTCATCAAAGGAATGCAATCCAAACCGGCCTAATTTAGGCCATTCCAGAGCACCGACTGGACCAAGCCCGCGCAGCGTCACCAAAGGCGGTAAACAACGGCCGGCTAACCGGATCATGCGCCGCATTCCATTCTGGGTGCCATTGCACCGCCAAAGTAAACCCCGGCGCATCTTTGATATAGGTCGCTTCGGGGGTCCCGTCTGGTGCATGCCCCTCAACAACAACCCGCGCCCCGGCCTCTTTGATCCCCTGCCCATGTAGTGTGTTTGTCAAAACGGTCTGTGACCCCATCAACCGATGAAACACCCCACCTTCGACAAAACTCACCTCATGCCGCAGCTCAAACTTTTCTTCTAACGTGCCATCCGGCGGCATCCGGTGGTTCATACGCCCCGGCAAATCGCGAATTTCAGGATAAAGCGAGCCACCCATAGCCACATTCACCTCTTGAAAGCCACGGCACACACCTAAAAAGGGCTGCCCACTCTCAACGCAAGCCCGCACCAATGGCAATACAATCGCATCACGCGCCTGATCAAACTCGCCATGTGCATCGGTGACGTCCTCGCCATATTCACTGGGATGTACATTGGGTCGCCCACCGGTCAGCAAAAAACCATCGCATTGCGCCAATAACTCCGGCACCGAAACCAACCGAGGGTCCGCCGGGATCAACAAGGGCATGCAACCTGCCACCTGCGCAATCGCCTCAGAGTTCATCTTCCCACCCGCATGGGCCGGATATTGATCATCAATCAAATACTGATTGCCAATGATGCCAACAACGGGACGGCGCATAGAGGTCCTTTCGAAAAATCCAAGGAAAAGACTACAGCAAGAAGACGCAACAACCAGCGAATTCTAAGGAACCAAAGTTCACCATGGTCAAATAGACCATAAAACCGGCGGAATTGCCCACCAATCTGGCTGTTCGCCAGCCCCGACGCCAGCCTTCGCCAGCGTCGGGGATCAGCTAACTCTTATGCTTCGCCTTCTAGGCCAGCCGCAGCAATCCCTGCCAGCGCAGCTTCTGCATCGTTTTCAGAGGTATCGCCCGTCAGGCCAACCGCACCAATGATGCCGCCCTTTTTGTCGCGCACCAAAACGCCACCCGGAACCGGGATCACCTGCCCACCATAGGCACCGTTCACAGCGGCCATGAAATACGGCTGTTGTTCCGCGCGTGCCATCTGCGCACGACCCGCCATGCCCAACATCACCGCGCCATAAGCTTTACCATGCGCAATCGCAAACCGCCCAGGGGCCGAGTCATCTTCGCGTTCAAACGCAATCACATGCCCGCCTGCATCCATCACCACAACAGAAAGCGGCTTTAGGTTCATCTCGCGGCCTTGCTCTAATGACTTACGAATGATCGTACGCGCCTTGCGCAAATTGATTTCTGCCATGGTTCTGTCCCTACCCTTGTTTAATGCAGCCTATCGCTGCTTTCGTCGCTTGCATCATTGCCTAGTTGGCTTGCATTGGAAACGATATTTCGGGGGAAAATTACGTGATTTTCGGCATTTGTTGCGTGGCACAGTGAATACCGCCACCCAAATAGCCCAAGGCATCCACGTTCAACACCACCACCTCACGCCCCGGATAATGCCGTTCCAGTGCATCACGCGCTCTTGCATCTGCCCGGCTATCACCAAACTGCGCGGCAATCACCGCACCATTACAGACGTAGTAATTCGCATAAGACGCCACAAAATCATCATCCTGCGCGCGCGGCCACTTCGGCTCATCAATCACATCCACAGAAAGCCCAGCGCGCTGCAAAGCGTCATGGGTCTCCACCGCCGCTATATGAAACGGGTCATTTCGATCCACCTGCGACGGCAAGTTCATCAACACCCGCCCAGCGCCGGTAAACCGCGCCAAGCTATCAATGTGGTAATCCGTAATGTCCAGATTATACACACCCTTAGACCAGATCATCCGATCCGCCCCATAAGCCGCCAATAACCTCGCCTCTATCTCATCGCGCGACAGTCCAGCATTCCGGTTCTTATTCACCCAAGAGCTTTCATGCGCCATCAGCAACCCGTGCCCGTCGTGTTCAACCCCACCGGCCTCGCCGATCAAGCCACTGCTCACAACATCCAGCCCCAACCGATCCGCCACACGCACAGCGACACCGCGATCATTGCGATGCACCTGCTTGTTGCCCCAACCGTTAAACTGCAAATGGCTCACAACCAACGCGCCATCCCGCACAGCGAACAAAGGTCCACTATCACGACACCACAAATCCTCGGTCGGAATATCCCAAATCTCAACACGATCCGACAACAGCTTGCGCATCTCCCGATGCATCCTAGCATCTGCCAGCATCACAACCGGTTCGAAATCAACAATCGTATTGGCAATATCGGCAATCGCTTGCTTTGTTTCATCCAACGCCCAGCGCTCGGCATAAACTTTGCGACTATTGGGCCATTGCATAAGGGTCCGCTCATGCGGCCCCTCTTCGGGTGGAACATACAAACCAGTCACAGCCTCCCCAAACGCAGAACGGCCAAAGCTTAATGCTCCGGCCATCCCAATCATCATATCTCTGCGTCTCAGCATATGCGCTTACGACGCCTTTAGCTCTAGCCGACGCCCATGCAACACAGGCTCGGTATACCCAGACGGCTGAATACGTCCCTTAAAGACCAGATCACAGGCCGCTTGAAAGGCAATCCCATCAAACCCCGGCGCCATAGGCGTATACAGCGGATCACCCGCATTCTGCCCATCCACAACGGCCGCCATCTTATGCATCGCTTTCATCACGTCTTGGGCATTCACCACATCATGATGCAGCCAGTTCGCAATATGCTGCGAGCTAATCCGACAAGTCGCACGATCTTCCATCAATCCTACGTCATTGATATCCGGCACCTTCGAACAACCCACCCCTTGATCAACCCAACGCACGACATAGCCAAGGATACCCTGCGCGTTATTCTCAATCTCGCGCTGGATGTCTTCGGCACTCCAATCAGGGTTGACCGCCAAAGGTATCTCTAAGATCTCATCCACAGAGGCACGACGCCCCCCAGCAAGCAGCTTATCCTGCACCCCCATCACATCGACCTTATGGTAATGCAGCGCATGCAAGGTCGCAGCCGTTGGGCTAGGCACCCAAGCACAGGTGGCACCCGCCTCTGGATGGCCCACCTTCTGTTTAATCATAGCGGCCATCATATCCGGCATGGCCCACATGCCCTTACCGATCTGCGCCTTACCCTTTAGACCGCATTCCAAACCGATATCGACGTTCAGCGCCTCATAGGCCGCAATCCAGCCTTCGCCCTTAATTGCGTCTTTGCGCAAGAAAGGCCCCGCCTCCATGGAGGTATGAATCTCATCCCCAGTCCGATCCAAGAACCCAGTGTTGATAAACGCCACCCGAGACTTCGCCGCCCGGATGCATTCCTTTAGGTTCACAGAGGTCCGGCGCTCTTCATCCATGATACCGATCTTGACGGTATTGGCAGGCAGCCCCAGCACCTCTTCGACATAGCCAAAAATCTTATCCGCAAAGGCAACCTCTTCTGGCCCATGCATCTTTGGCTTCACGATATACACGGACCCTTTGACAGAGTTCCCGCTCTCCCGCTGTAAATCATGCTTGGCAATCATCACCGTGGTCAGCGCATCCATCAGCCCTTCGTAGATTTCATTCCCATCACGATCCAACACTGTGGGATTTGTCATCAGATGCCCCACGTTCCGCACCCACAACAACGCGCGCCCCTTTAGGCTACGCTGCGTTCCGGCTGCGGTGTTATACGCCAGATCATCATTCAAACGACGAGTTACAGTCTTACCGCCCTTCTCAAAACTCTCTTCCAGATCACCCTTCATCAACCCCAGCCAATTGGCATAGGCCTGCACCTTTTCCTCTGCATCCACACAGGCAACAGAGTCTTCGCAATCCATAATCGCGGAAACCGCACTCTCTAGGATCACATCCGCAATCCCCGCAGGGTCCGTCTTGCCAATGGAATGGCTTGGGTTAATCACCACGCGGATATGCAGACCATTCTTAACAAAGATGATCTGTGTAAGGTCATCGGTAATCCCACGGAACTGCTGAGGCTTCGCCAATGGAAACGCCCCATTCGCCGTAACCGCCACAAACTGACCATCCTGAAAATCAAATCCCTTCGCATCAGCCCAAGCACAGCCCTCAAACGGAACCGCCTCATCCAGATGCGCCTTCGCTGCGGCAACAACCTTGGCCCCACGCGCTGCGTCAAACCCTTTACCCTCTGGCAAGTCGCCCAGCGCATCCGTGCCGTAGAAGCCATCATACAAAGACCCCCACCGCGCATTCGCTGCATTCAACGCATAACGCGCATTGGTAACAGGCACGACCAACTGCGGCCCCGGAACCAATGCGATCTCTGGATCAACATTCGAGGTCTCTATCTGAAAATCATCCCCCTCAGGCAACAGATACCCAATCTCTTGCAAGAACGCCTTATAAGCCACCGCATCATGCGCCTGCCCCCGACGCGCACTGTGCCACGCATCAATCTGCTGCTGCAAATCCTCACGCTTCTGCAAAAGCGCTGCATTCTCTGGCCCAAACGCATGCGCCAGATGGCTCAACCCATCCCAAAACGCATCCACAGAGACCCCACTACCGGGCAAAGCCTGCCCTTCAATGAAATCCACATACTCTGCAGCAACCTGCAACCCTGCTTTTTCGATACGCGACATGGATGATCTCCCCGCAAATTAATCTGTTGCGCCAAGTGTTAGGTCAATTCCGCGAAGTCAGCAACAAACTGGACAAAGAACTATACCAAAATCAGCTTCGCATTTTTCAGGGTAATGCCCAGACAAGACCAACTGCCCCTAAGCCACAAAGCTTGCCATCCCATGAACTTCGCGCAAAAACTGGTGGGACAGCTATATTTTTCCCGCACCGCGGACCAACATATTTCAGAAAGACCTAACGAATGCGCAAACCCTTCGTGTCTGCCCTTATCGTCGCCACACTACTAACCGGGACGGCGACAGCCCAACAATCCAACATCCTATCTGGCACTCAAGTCGCCCAACAGATCACCGGCCAAAGCTTTCGATATAACGGCCACATCAATGGCCAATACTATTCCGGCTCAATGCAGTTCAAAAGCAACAAAACCCTAAAAGTCGCCACAGAAAGCCAAGCCCCCGACGGCGGCACATGGCGCATCGAAGGCAACCAGCTCTGCACCCGCCTCACCGAACTCCGCGCTGGCCGCGAAACCTGCTTCACCCTACGCCAGTTTTCTGCCGACCAATTCAGAACCAGCCACGGATTCACACTGAAGCGGCAGTGAGCCAACGCAGGACAAGAATTTCACATTGAAGCCTTTTACCAGCAGCATCCTAGACCAGTGTTCAGCCGCAATAGCTGAACTTAACCTTACGCGACAGCGCAGAGGGCTACTTGTCTGGCAGCTCAACGCCTATATGACTGGCGCCATAAACTTAGCAAAGCGTGACTACCCAGACCAAACCGTTGTGATCGAGCCATATCCACAAGTCTACTGGCATCCGATTAACCAAATTCTTGCTGTAGGAATGCGACGCAAATATAGCCGCTTTCAGCAACCCACGCGCTCAAGGCTTTGGTCACCCTTATTTTTCGACAAACCATGGTTCGAATTCCATCCAAACAATGACCCCATCGATACAATTAACGCCTTACGCCAATTCACAACGTCACACCTCATTCCCAAAGTCCTTGATATGGCAAACGAAACGGACATTCTGAGAAAGACACAACGGGATATCAAATCAGGTGGTGCCAACCCTGAGAAATGCCTCGCCATTTCCATCTGGCAAAATCGGACCGTAGACCTCGATCACGTGTTTCAATCCATTTTCAAAGAGCTCGAACACGACCAATACAAAAATAGCTTTACTGAATTTTACGACACTGTGCGCCAGTCAGAAGACATCGCACAATTGCTAGCATCAAAATCAAATTAACACTGCCATTCCGCTTGCAGCCCCCGCCGCGTGTATTACACCTATCCGTAACACCATATGACGGAGCCCCCCCATGCGTGACGCAGCCCCCCAGACGATCTACCTCAAGGACTACACCCCCTTCGGCTATCTGATCGACAGCGTGCACTTAACGTTCAAGCTGCACCCAACCGAGACCCGCGTGCTGTCCCGCATACAGTTCCGTCCAAATCCCGACGCTACGGACAAAACGTTCTTCTTGCACGGCGAGCAGCTTAAACTGATCTCTGCCAAGATCAACGGCGAAACCATCACCCCAACCGTCACGCCCGAAGGCCTCTCCGCAACTGCCCCCGACGCCCCCTTCACCTTCGAGGCAGAGGTCGAAATCTCCCCCTCAACCAACACCGCCCTCGAAGGGCTCTATATGTCAAATGGCATGTATTGCACCCAATGCGAGGCCGAAGGCTTTCGCAAAATCACCTACTACCCAGACCGCCCAGACGTCATGGCGACATTCGATGTCCGCGTTGAAGGCAATGAAAAGGTGCTTCTGTCAAACGGCAACCCCGGCGCATCCGGCGAAGGCTTCGCCGAATGGTCCGACCCATGGAAAAAACCCGCCTACCTCTTTGCTCTCGTCGCGGGCGAGCTGATCAACCACCCCGGCCAATTCACCACAATGTCCGGCAAAAACGTTGAACTAAACATCTACGTCCGCCCCGGTGACGAAGACAAATGCGCCTTTGGCATGCAGGCACTCAAGGATTCCATGAAATGGGACGAAGACGTCTATGGCCGCGAATATGACCTCGACATCTTCAACATCGTCGCCGTGGATGATTTCAACATGGGCGCGATGGAGAACAAAGGCCTCAATGTCTTCAACTCCTCCTGCGTTCTCGCCTCCCAAGCCACATCCACCGATGCAGATTTCGAACGCATCGAGGCGATCATCGCCCACGAATACTTCCACAACTGGACCGGCAACCGCATCACCTGCCGCGATTGGTTCCAACTGTGCTTGAAAGAAGGTCTAACAGTTTACCGCGACGCGCAATTCACATCCGACATGCGCAGCGAACCGGTAAAGCGCATCGAAGACGTCATCGCCCTGCGCGCCCGTCAGTTCCCAGAGGATCAAGGCCCCCTCAGCCATCCTGTGCGCCCAGAAGAATTCCAAGAGATCAACAATTTCTACACCGCAACGGTCTATGAAAAAGGCGCCGAAGTCATCGGCATGCTGAAAACCCTTGTGGGCCACGATGCCTACTACAAGGCGCTGGACCTTTACTTCACCCGTCACGACGGTGACGCCGCCACGATTGAGGACTGGATCAAAGTCTTTGAGGACTCCACAGGCCGCGACCTCTCGCAATTCAAACGCTGGTACAGCCAATCCGGCACGCCAAAACTATCCGTCCGCGAGGAATGGGATGCCGACACCGGCACATTCACCCTGCACCTGTCGCAATCCACCGCCCCAACACCGGGCCAAGACATCAAAGACCCACGCGTCATCCCCGTGGCCGTTGGCTTGCTGAACCCAAATGGCGACGAAACCCACCCAACCGAAATCCTAGAGCTGACCGAAGCAGAGCAAGCCTTCACCTTCGAAAACCTCGCTGCACGTCCAATCCCATCCATCCTGCGCGGCTTCTCCGCCCCAGTGATGCTGGAACAAGACATCGACAACGCCCGCCGCGCTTTCTTGCTTGCCCATGACACCGACAGCTTCAACCGCTGGGAATCTGGCCGCGATCTGGCGCGCGACACCCTGCTCGACATGATCCGCACCGACGCACAACCGAACCCAGACTACCTCGCAGGCCTCAAAGCCGTGATTGCCGACACGACACTTGATCCCGCATACCGTGCCCTCATGGTCGCGGTGCCTAGCGAATCCGAAATTGCAGGCGTCATCGCGGACGAAGGCGGCATTCCAGACCCCGCCAAAATCCACACCGCCCGCGAAGCCCTACGCACCGCGCAGGCCACCGCCCTCGCCGACCTGCTGCCCGCGCTCTATGCGGACAACCAGCCCACAGGCGACTATGCCCCAGATGCCGATGGCTCAGGCAAACGCAGTCTGGCGAACGTCGCAATGGCCCTTATGACCAAGCTCGGCCAATCTGACACCGCAGCCAAACAATTCGCCGCGGCGGACAACATGACCCAGCAAATCGCGGCTCTGTCCCAACTGGTTCAGGCGGGCGAAGGCACCGATGCTGTCCAAGCCTTCTATGATCAATGGAAACACGACCGACTTGTGGTCAACAAATGGTTCGGCCTGCAAATCACCCTCGCCAAACCGGACGAGGCCGCAGCAACAGCCCGCGCCCTAACTCAGCACCCAGATTTCGACATGACCAACCCCAACCGCTTCCGCGCCACTCTTGGCGCTCTGGCGGGCAACCACGCGGGCTTCCATCACGAAAGCGGCGCAGGGTACGAACTCTTGGCGGACTACCTGATCAAGCTTGATCCGCTGAACCCGCAGACCACGGCCCGCATGTGCACCGCCTTCCAAACCTGGAAACGCTACGACGATGCCCGCCAAGCCAAGGTCAAAACCCAGCTAGAGCGCATACTCGCCACCGAAAACCTCAGCCGCGACACCACCGAAATGGTCACGCGTATCTTGGGGTAATGTGCCTAATCTCAAGTGGCCCAGTCAGGATTGGGCCACTTACTTGGCAAACGCCACGCCTGCCCCCAGCCCAATAAACGTCACGCCCGTCACCCGCGCCAACCAGCGGCGCACCCGTTGGCCAAGTGGTCGTTCGCGCAATGAAACTGCGGCGAATGCATAGACCCCATGGATAAATGACACCAATCCAATGATGGTCGCAAACATGATCGCAAACTGTGGGACAATAGCGGCTTCAACATTCAAAAACTGCGGAAACACAGCCGTTAGAAACAAGATAGACTTTGGGTTACTGGCTGAAATCACAAAGGCCTGCAAAAACAATTCTTTGCGCGAAGGTCTCTCTCCCACCACTGCCGTCTCTATCACTCCAGCAGATGCCATCTGACCAAACGACGTTTTAATCAGCTTGATCCCAACCCAAGCCAGATACACCCCACCTGCTATCTTCATGATCAAATAAGCCACCGGCGCAGTCGCCAATGCTGCCCCCACACCAACAGACGCCAAAGCCGCGATAAAGAACAGGCACGTCAAGTTGCCTAAGATCGTCCAAACGGCCCCATACCGCCCAAATCGCGCGGAATTCATAACCACAATCAAAACATTTGGCCCGGGCGAGACAGACGCCACCAAAATCGCCATGGCAAAGAAAACCCAAACACTTAAATCCATACCGCTCAAATCCACTTAATTGATCCGCAAAACCACGCGGCCATCCGTTAACCAAACGTTAACTGTAACCCGTTTCGCAACAATAACGACGCTTCCCCTAGCATTACCAGAAACAACACCGACAATCGCCCCAATCCCCCTTGTAATGGTCTGGGTCATACCCCCAACGCGCCCCTTTCCCGCCCAATTTGGCGGCGACAAAGGCTCCACGAACTACGGAGCCCGCGATGAAATTCCAATTCCCCCTTCCGGTGTTGCAGAAGCCACGCCTACCAGAGCCACTAATGGCGATTGTGCGTAAGTTTTCTGCCCCCCGTGATGCGGCCCCATTGGCTTTTCTGCCGATCCATCAGCCCAGTAAGGCTGAATTGGTCGAACGCGTGAAAATCCCAGTAAACAACGCCTCCTTGCGCCTCAAAGGCGACAGCGAGATGCGCGAGCAGGGTCAATTCCTCGCCCGCCAAGAACGCTGGGACCGCCTCTCTGATCGCATTCGCGAGGCGGATCAAGCCCGCGAACGCACCAACCAAGGCACACCTGTCTCTGAATTGATGCTCTTTGGTGCCCGCGCCGATGTGGTCAGCGCCGGTGAACACGCGCTCTTGCACGGCAAACCTGCCCGCGATTCCAACTTCTTCGAAGGCATCGAAGATTTCGAAGAAGTGCTCACAGAATTCCCAGACGACTACGCCATCGCTCTGATCGTCGCCCATATGCACATCGACATCGGTTGGGCATGGCGCGGCACCGTCGCCGAGGCAGACCTTCACCACACAAACCGCGAAGCCTTTGTCGCCCATTTCGCCCGTGCCGAAGAAATCCTCGACCGGTTCAGCGCACACGAACTAAATTCACCCGCGCTTTCCGCCGCTCGCTGCGCCCTTCTACCCGGCATCGAACACCCCGGCGACCGCATTGCTGATGATTTCGAAGACCTGATCGACCTTGATCCGAAAAACCCGCGCCATATGCGCGCCCTCGGCACCTATATGCTGCCCCGCTGGTATGGTGATCACGCTGCACTTGATCTCCAAGCCCGCCGCACAGCCGCCCGCACTTATGACCTATGGGGCGCAGGTGCATACACATGGGTCTGGTTTGACGCGCTCCTAACGGACCCAACGGGCCTAGAACACCTAGACACTGACTATTTCCTAGACGGCGCATTCGATATCCTCGAACGTCGCCCCGACCAAGCCACAGCCAACCTGCTGGCCGCCCAAATCTATTGCGCATGGCAAGCCAGCCGCCAACACTACCGTGACACAGGGGCTGGCACCCAACAATCCGCCGCCCTACGCAAAGGCTTCGAACAAGTCATCCAAAACCACCTCCGCGAAGTCCACCCCCTCATCTGGGGCCACGCAGAACTTGGCTTTGACAACGGCGTGCGCAGCGTCTCAATCGAGCGCCTCGCCCAAAAAGGCCGCGACTTCGCCATGACCGCCGTCGCCCAACCTTTCATCAAAGGCCTAGAAGCCGGAACCACAATCCACTTCGGTCCAGACGGGATCACAGAAATTCAACCCTAACGGTTGCGGCGCAAGTCGGTACTGGAAATTTCCAAAGGCAGATGAATGCGGCAATACCCTCAATGGGTACCTGCCGCAAATCCCGCAATGGCACCGCGGCCCACCCTATTTAGCAAGCAGATGACAGAGTTTTGCCCACTCAACTTGCGCGCAGCCAAAGACCCATCACCAACAACTTCATGCACCATGTTGAGCAACCAATACCCGAGCTTTCAAAAAAAGCACTTCCTGCTCAAATATGAATTCCAATTTTAGCCCACTCAGTATAAAACACTCAAAAGCACCTAATTTCATTGATAAGTTTCTACACAACTCGATTTTAAAGAACTTACCAAATTTGTATTAAGGCCTAAAAATGATGTATCGTACTCCGCTTGTTGCGGCTGCTTGTTCCTTTATTGTAAGCGCTTGCGCGGCTCCAATTGATCCAGTCGCTGAAGAAATTGCGCGAGATCAGGCTCAGTACAACGCATTTGTCGATGCCCGGAGAGATGCAATAACTGTGGACCTCAACGTAGATACGAGCGCAAGCAGCTCAGATTTACTTTCAACAGCTCCCACCAACGATACAGCACAACTTAATGGCGCATACACGCTCAACGCAGACAGTGCAATTTCACCCCGCATTGAAGGGGAAATGCGCATGAATGTGAACTTTGGGAACAACACCGTTTCCGGTTCGCTGCATAACAATTACCACGATCCAGATCATATTGGCGAAAGCAGCGTCGTCGAACTTGACGGCAGTGTGGGTTTCTCTGGGAACATTGATATGGACCCATCCGGCGGATTTGTGGACAGCACCAACACCACACGCTGGCAAATGGAAGCCTCCGGCGCAGATACTCTGACTGACACGCCGGTTGGCGGCGACACCGCAACCATCTATCGGGTCGACATCGATATCAACGGTAACTTCTACGACACTTCCGCAGTAGGCAATCTCGCAGGCGTAGGCGAAGTTGGTGATCTAGCGTCAGCGGGTCAGATCGAGGGCAATCTCGATGTAACCTCCGCTGGCGACTCCACAATCTATGACATCACGTCTGGCAGCTATTTCGTTTACGAGCTGGAATAGGCCTCTCGGCTCTCCACCCTCTGATGTTTGCCATTTCCATAAAACGAGCGATCCAGCTCAGCGCCCTGTGCTTGTTCCTGACGCCAGTCACGGGACACGCTATGGAGCCTAAAATTGCACTGCAGCACGCTAAAATAGCCCAAACCGACGCACAGGCTGGCAAAACCAACCATGCCAAACTGCGCTATGAATGGCTACTGCTGAACGATACGGCAAATTCCAAACGGTCTACGTTCTACCAAAACGCAATTCGCACGCTGACATCAAAGAAACCCTTGTCCTTTGGGCTTTCCGCAGCCCTTCTTGCCTCTTCAAACGCAGGCCGCAGCAGTTCTGAAACGACCTTTCATACCGACCTAGGTGATTTCACAATCGGTGATCCCGATGCATCCAAAAGCGGCATCGGCCTACGGATCAACGCAACAGGCACCTATAAATACGCCTACGCCCCCGGCCGCGACCTGTCAGCCACAGCAAAACTTGGCACATCATTGCACGAGTCAGATTCGTTGCGCAGCTCCGACCAGACACTCACCCTAGCCCACCGCTGGCTCGTCCCAGGCGCGCGCTACACACTCTCTGTCGCGGGGCAACATACCAGCTATCCAACACTTCCGGGGCGTAGCGCCCCAGACAACAACTCCCTCAGCGCATCCCTAAATGCGTACCACGCCCTTCCCAAAAACCGCGCCCTCTCCTACGGAATTTCAGTTCGAGATCAAACGTATACGGAGCGTTCTTATTTAGACGGCGTCACAACCTCTCTAAATGCAGCCTACAGTTTCCCCATCAGCAATCGTGGAAACGTCACACTCATGGGCGGTGCCAGCACTGCAAACCTTCAAGCAGGGCATTTTTCCTATTCCGGCTTTGACCTTGGCCTGCGCTACAGTCACAAATCCAACAGCGGCTTTGACTGGTCACTGGGCTACCACGCCTCACAACGCGACTACGATGACATCTTCACAGCCCTATCCTATGCCCGCGCGGACAAATCCAATACAATCTCTATCGGCCTGTCCCACCGCGACATCCGCATCAAAGAGATGACGCCCTCCCTCAATTGCTTTGCAAAACGGCAATCCTCAAACGTGGCCCTATACACCTATGACACCTTTGATTGCTCCGTCTCTCTAAAACACGCCTTCTAAACCACGCCACCGAAACGGACGGCCAATTTCCCGCACAAAAACGCGCCGCCGATCCCATGACAAGCGCCTACATCCCGCAAGCCCTCTTGCCCCTGTCCGCGCCCTGCCCTAGAACCCCAAGAGTTCATAAATAAACCGGAGCGACGGCACATGCTGGACCTGACATATGAAACCCCAAAGCCCAAAGTCATCGCGGGCGCAAAACACGACTGGGAACTGGTCATCGGTCTTGAGGTACACGCTCAGGTCAGCTCGAATGCCAAGCTGTTTTCAGGCGCCTCCACCCAATTCGGCAACGAACCAAACGCAAACGTCTCCTTCGTTGACGCGGCCATGCCCGGCATGCTGCCAACCATCAACGAATACTGCGTGGAACAAGCCGTCCGCACCGGTCTGGCCCTGAACGCCGAAATCAACCTGTGGTCTGCGTTTGACCGCAAAAACTACTTCTATCCTGACCTGCCACAAGGCTATCAGATCTCCCAGCTGTACCACCCAATCGTGGGCGAAGGTGAGATCATCGTCGATATGGCACCGGGCATCGCCCGCAAGGTTGGCGTAGAACGTATCCACCTAGAACAAGACGCCGGCAAATCCGTGCACGACATGGATCCAAACATGTCCTTCGTGGACCTGAACCGCACAGGCGTCGCGCTGATGGAAATCGTCAGCCGTCCAGACATCCGTGGCCCAGAAGAGGCCGCAGCCTACGTCACCAAACTGCGCCAAATCCTGCGCTATTTGGGCACCTGCGATGGCAACATGCAAAACGGCAACATGCGCGCAGACGTCAACGTCTCGATCTGCCGTCCAGGCCAATACGAGAAATACCAAGAAACCGGCGATTTCTCCCATCTCGGCACCCGTTGCGAAATCAAAAACATGAACTCCATGCGGTTCATCCAAATGGCCATCGAATACGAAGCGCGTCGTCAGATCGCCATCGTTGAAGGCGGCGGAAAAGTCGATCAGGAAACCCGCCTCTATGATGCGGATAAAAACGAAACCCGTTCGATGCGCTCTAAAGAAGAAGCGCATGATTACCGGTATTTCCCTGATCCAGACCTGCTGCCACTAGAAATCGAACAAGCCTGGGTCGATGACATCAAATCCACCCTGCCAGAGCTTCCAGACGAGAAAAAATCGCGTTTCGTCAATGACTTCGGCCTATCCGAATATGACGCATCCGTTCTCACAGCAGAATCCGAAAACGCTGTCTTCTTTGAAGAAGTCGCAAATGGCCGCAACGGCAAGCTGGCTGCAAACTGGGTTATCAACGAACTCTTTGGTCGCTTGAAAAAAGACGACAAAGGCATCAGCGACAGCCCAATCTCCCCTGCTCAACTGGGCGGCGTGATTGATCTGATCAGCTCCGATGCGATCTCTGGCAAAATCGCCAAAGACCTGTTTGAAATCGTCTACACCGAAGGCGGCGACCCAGCGCAGATCGTCGAAGACCGCGGCATGAAGCAGGTCACCGACACCGGCGCAATCGAAGCGGCACTGGACGAAATCATCGCAGCCAACCCGGCACAGGTCGAAAAAGCCCAGCAGAACCCAAAACTGGCGGGCTGGTTTGTGGGTCAGGTCATGAAAGCCACCGGCGGCAAGGCCAACCCAAAGGCAGTCAACCAACTGGTTGCACAAAAGCTAAAAGGCTAAGCCTCGGAAGAATAATAGAAAACGGGCGGGGATTTCCCCGCCCTTTTTTGTTTTACCGCTGACTATAAGCCGCCAAAGCCCGCTGCCGCCCCTCGGCCAAAGACAACATTGGCTCTGGATACAATGCAGTCGGCGACAGCCCCCAAGACCTTGGACAGGCTTCAAAAAACGCCAATGCCGCCTCGGATTTCACCAATCCAGCCTCTGCCAGATATTCAGCAATATAGGCCCCATCACGATCAAACTTTTTCGCCTGTGTCTCTGGATTGAACACCCGAAAATACGGCGAGGCATCCGGCCCGCATCCAGCAACCCATTGCCACCCCATCGCATTGGCGGCCGGGTCCCAATCAATCAAACACTCTTCAAACCACCGCTGACCAATGCGCCAATGCTTCAGCATGTTCTTCGTCAGATAAGACCCCACAATCATCCGCGCCCGATTGTGCATAATGCCCGTCACATACAGCTCGCGCATCGCCGCATCGACAAACGGCACACCCGTGCGCCCCTGCTTCCAACGCAAAACATCTGCGTCATCCTCAACGGACCAGGCAAAGCGATCCCATTCCGGCCGCCAATTATCCGTCACGATATGCGGCGTATGAAACACCAAATGATACGCAAACTCGCGCCAGACCAGCTCTTTTAGGAAATGCTCGGCCCCAGCAGCCCCTTCAGCAAGCGCACGCTGACCTGCATGCCAAATCACACGCGGGCTGATTTCCCCCCAGGCCAGATGTTCAGACAGACCAGAGGTCGCAGGCAAAGACGGAAAATCGCGGTCTTCTTTATAGGTGGCAACCGCCTGATCCAAAAACCGATCCAACCGCGCTTGTGCTGCCTCTTCACCAATCTGCGCATACCGCGCCAAAACTGCCGCGCCCCGGTTCATAGCGCGCGCCAACTCCAAATCCGCCAGATCATCGCTCGCAGGCCAAACAGGCGGAGCGACCCAAGATGTGGGCGCGGGCAAAGGCGCATCAACATGGCGATCCTTCACGCACCGCCAATAGGCGCTGTAGACTTTGTAAAACCCGCCCTGTTGCGTCGCCACATCCCAAGGCTCAAACATCACAGCACCCTGAATGCTCTTGGCTCCATAGCCCGCCTCGGTCAAAGCGGCCTTTACGGCCGTGTCCCGCGTAACCGCATCTGGATCATAGGCACGCGTCCACCAAACATCTGTCGCCCCGACCTCTTCGGCGAGTTCCAACAGCACCGTCTGCGCGGTCCCACGCCGCAAAATCAGCCGCGCGCCAAGCGCCTCTAGCTGTTTCGCAAAACAGGCGATGGATTGTTCCAACCGCCACTTTGGCGCAGCACCAAAGGTTTCAACAACCTCATCAAGAATGAACACCGGTATAACCGCCCGTCCGGTCGCGCAGGCAGCATGCAACATCGGATGATCCTGCAACCGAAAATCGCGGCGCAGCCAAATCAAAATCGGGGATGTGTCAGTCATTCATTTTCCAAAAAATTGGGTCTGTTCTATGTACGTCAAAATCACGTCTTTGGTTCATAAAAATCGTAGAAAAAGGAATCGTACGTTTCAGTGCGGGAACCGTACGAATTTCCAGATTTATCGAAATACCATAGACCGGGCGTTGCATAAGCAACGCTCGCAGAAACGCGAATTGCCCCAGCGTGATCAAGAGCAGAGTCTTTTCGGCAACAATTCAACATAACTAAGTTATCCACAGGTCAAACACCCCAGACAGCCACAGCGAAATTCGTTAAGATAACCGCAAAAAGACAGGCAGGTTTATCTAATGAACCATTATGAATACAAAGTTGTCCCAGCTCCGGCCAAGGGACGCAAAGCAAGTGGCGTGCGCAAACCAGAAGACAAATTTGCCTTTGCCCTTCAAGAGGTTATGAACGAATACGCAACCGACGGCTGGGAATTTCTGCGCAGTGAAACCCTTCCCAGCGAAGAACGCTCCGGGTTAACAAAGACCATCACGTCCTACCGCAGCATCCTCGTCTTTCGTCGTGGTGTTAACGTTTCTGTGGCCGAACCCCTGCTCGAAACCGTAGAACCAAAGCCCGCAAAAATCTTACCAACGCGCGTTTCACGGCCCCAAAAGCCCAAAATAGCCCCCGCTCCGACGGAACCCGCCCCACAACAAGCCGCGCAAACCGAAAACGACTTCTTCGAAGACACCGATTTAATCCCCCACGCGTCAAATCCAGACAGCCTTCCAGCCGCTCTAAGGCTCAGAGCGCGCAGTCAGGGCACAAAAAAGAACCTCGCAGCTGAGTAAACCTTAGCTGTCGATGTCCAAAGCCAGCGCGTGGATACGGCCAACCAAGTCTTTCCCTAATGCAGTGTGAACTGCACGATGACGCGCAATTCTTGACATATTATCAAAGTCTTGCGCGCGAATTCTCACGTTAAAATGGCTCTCGCCACCCTCTTGGAATCCCGCATGACCACGATGGCTTTCACTGTCATCAACAACATCAAGCTCCCGGGGCGTAAAGGCAGCGGACAACCGCTCATATATTTCGTCTTTAACGCGCATTTTTTTCACATGCCCCCTTCAATCTGGCCACCAATAGAATAAACTCTCTTCTCCGAGTCGAAAAGGTGAGCCATGCCAAAATCAGATCCATTTGGTTTCGATATGTCAGTTTCTTCTGCAAAGAAGAAGAACCCACGCGGTCGCCGTGGGATGACAGGCGAATCCGCAACCTCTACGCGCGTTTGCGAAATGGACGGTTGTGAAGAGGCCGGAAAGTTCCGCGCCCCTAAGGCCCCGGATGTATTGGATGAATTCCGCTGGTTCTGCAAAGACCACGTACGCGAATACAATGCGAAATGGAGCTTCTTCGACGGAAAAACCGAAGCGGAAACCAACGCCCAAAAATCCAAAGACAAGGTCTGGGAACGCGAAACCAAACGCATCGACGACCCAGAAGCCCGCGCATGGGCCCGTCTTGGCATCGAGGACCCGCATCAAGTGCTTGGCGGCAATGCCACCCAAAACCCTGGCCGCAACGCTGTAGGCCGCCGCCTACCGCCCACAGAACGCCGTGCCGTTGATATTCTAGAAGTCGATGATCGCGCGACCAAAGCCGAAATTCGTAAGGCTTACAAAAAGCTCATCAAAGTTCTGCACCCCGATATGAACGGTGGTGACCGTAGCCAAGAAGAGCAGCTTCAAGAAGTTGTCTGGGCTTGGGAACAGATCAAAGACAGCAGCAGCTTCAAATAAGCTATTGTTATTGTTGAAAATACGGGTCGCCTCTTTGGCGGCCTTTTTCATGTCACGTCCGGTCTGAGCGCCACTGTTTTCGCAAGATCCGATGCCAACAACTCTTTGGAAAAGAGACCACTCAAGTAACGTGCCTCCAAAAGATCAGCATTACTATCCAAGAATGTTTCCGCATCCTTAAACTCAGTCATCGCGCATCTCTCTGCGATCACACTCATAAAGGCATGGGTTACTGTGGCATTAAACTTTTCAGGAACACCCGCAGTCTGGGTGACCTGCTGCAATCCACGCGCAACCCTATGAGATGCTTCGAAAAAATCGAATTTCTTTAATGCTTCAAAGGCAACACCCAAGTGATCTTTATGTGAAAAAGATCTGGGATCCAACGATCCATCCTCAAGCGCCTTTAATGTCTCAATGTAATTCATCGGCCTCACCCTCTGAAAGGCCATGCGCATCAGCCGCTGTGAGATCCAAGTCATAGACATCTTTCAACTTGGCAATTGTCCCTATTGTCTCCGCTGAAAAAGGTGCTTTACCCTCAAACGCATGAAGAATGACCCCTTCCATCAGTTCCGCGACTGACATCTCAAGCTTCTCCGCTAACCCTTTGAGAACTTTCAACATGTTCTTCTCCAAACGAAGGCCCGTTTGGACGCGTTCAATCTTCTTCATTACACCACCCACAACATCTAGGTACCAAGGTATGACAATAACAGAAAAACTTGCAACAAAAAAGGCGCTGATCAAACAGCGCCTTAAAAACTCACTTTCCGTGGAATTAAGCTGACTTAAAAACCAAGGATACGCCATTAATACAATGCCGTTTGCCAGTAGGCTTAGGGCCATCATCAAAGATATGCCCCAAATGACTACCACACCGTCGGCAATGGGCCTCGGTGTAAACACGCAGCTTAATGCGATCAGGTTTGGTACCGATAGACTTTGGCAACGCTTTGTAAAAGCTCGGCCATCCGGTCCCACTGTCGAATTTATGCTTAGAAGAATAGAGCTTTAGGTCACACCCGCGGCAATGGTAATTCCCAGCGTCCCAAGTCTTATCTAAGGGCGATGAAAACGGGCGCTCTGTTCCGTCTTTCCGCATCACTTTGAATTGCAAAGGTGTCAGCATCGACCGCCATTCATCATCCGTCCGCGTTATCTCGAAAGCTCCAGATGCCAAGGACTGCGTTGCCGCCCAACTACCAAAGATTGAAAAAGCAGCAGTGCCCAAAAGTGCTTCGCGACGGTTCATATGATACGGTCCCCAAAAATCAATATGCCCGCATCATCTGAACTGACTTCAACTTTAGCAATGCACCCTTAGTCACATCCCTGTGACACAGTATCGGAGTCATTACACAAATCACATAAATTGAGACATTTGGTCTCGATTTATGTGGTCAATGTAATTATAGACAGATGCGAAACGGGGACTTCCCCATAAAAATCCGCACCATTTACAGGGAATATGGCGCTTTTACCCTTTCCCTCGCGCCACCCGGCGATATGTTGCAACCAAATGCATGAATGACGCGGCTCAGGCCGATTTTAGAAGGACCAGGGACATGGCTGACGGCATGATCGATATCAACGCAAAACCGACCGAGGATATTTCGGTACGCGACGTGTTCGGGATCGACACAGATATGGTGGTCAAAGGCTTCGCCGAAAAGACTGACCGCGTACCAGCAACGGACCCAACATATAAGTTTGATCCAGACACAACATTGGCAATTCTCGCAGGCTTCAGCCACAACCGCCGCGTGATGATCCAGGGTTACCACGGTACAGGTAAGTCCACACATATCGAACAAGTTGCGGCCCGTCTGAACTGGCCCTCTGTGCGTGTAAACCTAGATAGCCACATCTCGCGGATCGACTTGATTGGTAAAGACGCGATCAAACTGCGCGATGGCAAACAGGTTACTGAATTCCACGAAGGCATCCTGCCTTGGGCGCTGCGCAACCCTGTTGCGATTGTGTTTGATGAATATGATGCCGGCCGCGCAGACGTTATGTTCGTGATCCAACGTGTTCTTGAACACGACGGTAAGCTGACGCTGCTGGATCAAAACGAAATCATCACACCGCATCCATTCTTCCGCCTGTTTGCGACTGCAAACACCGTTGGCTTGGGTGACACCACTGGTCTCTACCACGGCACACAGCAAATCAACCAAGCGCAGATGGACCGTTGGTCTTTGGTCAGCACGTTGAACTATCTGTCGATTGATGCAGAAACCAACATCGTTCTGTCAAAAGCACCGCATTACAACACGGAAGCTGGCCGCAAGCAGATCAAACAGATGGTAACCGTCGCTGACCTTACCCGGACTGCATTCATGAACGGCGACTTGTCGACTGTTATGTCTCCGCGGACAGTGATCAACTGGGCCCAAAACTCAGAGATTTTCCGTGATGTGGGTTATGCATTCCGTCTGAGCTTCCTTAACAAATGTGATGAACTTGAGCGCCAAACGGTTGCCGAATTCTATCAGCGTTTGTTTGATGAAGAGCTGCCAGAAAGCGCTGCAAGCATGAGCTTGGGCTAATTGATCCAGCGCCATTCATATGGCTCTTGCATGACCTTTGATTTCAAAGGTCGTTATATGTCTGGGAAACCAGCGCCCTTGGCGCATTTTCCAGGCATGTTTGGAATGACTGAACAAGGTAGATCGCATGTCAAAGCCAACTGACAACCCGGCCGATCCGTTCAAAAAGGCCCTTGCTGAGGCCACGAAGGTCATGGCCCATGACCCTGATTTAGCCGTGACGTATACGGTCGATCCGTCAGGGTTATCAGGCGATCAAATGCGCCTGCCGCAGATCAGCCGCCGTATGACGCGCGACGAGGTTATGTTGGCGCGCGGGACTGCGGACTCGCTGGCTCTGCACCGCCGCTACCACAATGACTCGACCTTTGCGAAATATGCGCCCCCCACAGGGATGGCGCGTCAGTTGTTTGAATCCATGGAAATTGCGCGCTGCGAAGCGATGGGCGCGCGTGATATGCCGGGAACCGCCGTCAACATTGACGCAAAAATCGAAAACGAAGCGCTTGGTCGTAGCTTTGATAAGATCACGGCCGCTTCTGATGCGCCGCTGGAAATGGCTGCGAACTACTTGCTGCGTCATCTGGCGACTGGCCGAGAGCTACCGCCGGCCGCTGCCAATGTCATGAACCTATGGCGTGGTTTTATTGAGCAGAACGCAGGCGATACGCTTGAAAACCTGCAGGACATGCTTTCGGACCAATCAAAGTTCGCAAAGTTCGCGCGCCAAATCATTGATGAACTTGGCTACGGCGATCAGCTGGGCGATGACCCTGATGACATGGACGAGGATCAACAGGACGAAGCCGAACAGCAAGACGACGAGGAGTCCGATCCAGATTCCACAGGTCAGGACGACAGCGAACAAGACGAAAGCGACGCAACACCCGAGTCTTCGCAAGAAGAGCAACAAGACAGCTCTGAAGCACAGGTTTCGATGGATGACATGTCTGACGAAGAGATGTCAGAAGACGTCGATATGCCGGACGGCGAAGCTCCGCTTGAGCCGCCTGCCCCACAACCGATTTCGGATGCAGACCCGGACTATCTGGTATTCAACACCGAATTTGATGAAGAAATCCGTGCGGAGGATTTGGCTGAGACTGCGGAGCTAGAGCGCCTGCGCGCTTATTTGGATCAGCAGCTTGAGCCGCTCAAAGGGGCAGTTAGCCGCCTTGCCAACAAGCTACAGCGTCGTCTGCAAGCGCAGCAGAACCGCAGCTGGGAATTTGACCTAGAAGAAGGCACGCTCGATGCTGGTCGTCTGGCGCGGGTTGTGGCCAACCCAACGACGCCGTTGTCATTCAAAGTTGAAAAAGACACGGAGTTCCGCGACACGGTGGTAACCCTGCTGTTGGACAACTCTGGCTCTATGCGTGGTCGTCCAATTTCAATTGCCGCGATTTGCGCCGATGTTTTGGCCCGTACCCTTGAGCGTTGCAATGTTAAGGTCGAAATCCTTGGCTTTACGACGCGCGCTTGGAAAGGTGGCCAATCTCGGGAGCAATGGTTGAACGACGGCCGCCCACAGCAGCCTGGTCGCCTGAATGACCTGCGTCACATCATCTACAAGTCCGCAGACGCCCCATGGCGTCGGACGCGCCCAAATTTGGGCTTGATGATGAAAGAAGGCTTACTGAAAGAAAACATCGACGGCGAAGCGCTGGAATGGGCGCACAAGCGTATGGTTGCCCGTCATGAGGCGCGTAAAATCCTGATGGTGATTTCAGACGGTGCACCGGTGGACGACTCCACATTGTCGGTGAACCCGGCGAACTACCTGGAAAAACACCTGCGGGACGTTATCGAGATGGTTGAAAAGCGCCGTCAGGTGGAATTGCTTGCGATTGGCATCGGCCACGATGTGACACGTTATTATGAACGTGCTGTCACCATTACCGATGTGGAACAACTAGCAGGCGCGATGACAGAACAGCTTGCTAGCCTATTTGACACCGACCCACGCGCCCGCGCGCGCGTTATGGGCATGCGCAACGGTTAACTTCCAAATGGCGGGTCAATTGGCCCGCCTTTTTCAACGCTCAATGCGCACTACTTGATCAGCAGCATTATTCGCAACGACATGTTTCTTGCACATGCGTTTCTGCCTATAGACCTGCGGGCAGCTTGCGATTACCACTTTGCAAATGAATGTTTGAGGGGCTTCGATGTTTCAGTCATTTGATACCACATCCAATCCAGCACAGGGACCAGCGCGCTTAAAGGCTCTGCGTGCCGCAATGAATGAGGCCTCGGTCGATGGATTTCTCGTGCCACGCGCGGATGCACATCAGGGCGAATATGTCGCCCCTCATGACGACCGCTTGATATGGCTCACAGGGTTTTCTGGCTCCGCTGGATTTTGCTGCGCTTTGAAAGAGACCGCCGGGCTATTCGTAGATGGCCGCTATCGCATTCAAGCAAAACAACAAGTCGCCGATGATTTCACAATTGTGCATTGGCCCGAAGTCTCTTTGGCCGCTTGGCTGAAAGAGACAGGCATCACAGGGACTATTGGTTTTGACCCTTGGCTGCACACCGCGCGTGAAATCGAACGCCTAGAGATCGAGCTGGCAAACAGCGGTATCTCGTTGCAACCCATCCACAATCTTGTTGATGCAATTTGGGCAGATCAACCAGCACCGCCAACCGCCAAGGTTCTGCCCTATCCAGAAGAGCTTGCAGGCGAGCACCATGCGGACAAAATGGTTCGCTTGGCCGCCGATCTTCGCGGAAAAGGCCAAAGCGCCGCCGTTATCACGCTGCCAGATAGCTTGTGTTGGTTGCTGAACATTCGCGGTACCGACATTAGCCGGAATCCGGTTGCCCAAGGCTTTGCAATTTTGCACAACGATGCGCGCGTTGATCTCTTCATGGCACGTGAAAAATTAACGGATGCACATGACCATTTAGGCGACAAAGTTACTTGCCACGAGCCGAATGAGTTGATGCCAATGCTTGCAGCCCTCACCGGCGTTGTGCGCTTAGATAAGGGCAGCGTACCGCTTGCAATCGCCTCTGTCCTCGCGGCAAGCGGCTTAGACATTGCCTATGACCAAGATCCCTGTGCGCTCCCTAAAGCATGTAAAAACGCGCAGGAAATCGCAGGTACGACCGAAGCGCATCTGCGAGATGGTGCCGCGGTTTGTAATTTCTTGGCATGGTTTGACGAAAACGCTGAACAGCACATCACCGAAATCGACGTTGCGACACAGCTAGAAAATTGTCGGCGCGATACTGGTCTGCTGCGCGACATCAGTTTTGACACCATTGCGGGTGCGGGTCCGAATGGCGCGGTTATCCATTATCGCGTGACGCACGACACAAACCGGACATTGCAGTCTGGTGAAATCATGGTGGTGGACAGCGGCGGCCAATATTTGGACGGCACCACCGACATCACAAGAACATTGCCAATTGGCAATATCGGAAAAAAAGAAAGCCACGCCTTTACCTTAGTCCTAAAAGGCATGATTGCCGTATCGCAACTCCGCTGGCCTGCTGGTCTGGCGGGGCGTGATCTTGAGGCGATGGGCCGCGTGCCTTTGTGGCAAGCTGGCATGGACTTTGATCACGGGTTGGGTCACGGCGTGGGTACATACCTTTGCGTTCATGAGGGTCCGCAAAGATTGAGCAAAATCAGTGACGTCCCACTTATGCCCGGCATGATCCTATCCAATGAACCAGGCTACTACCGCGAAGGTGCATTTGGGATTCGCATTGAAAATTTGGTTGTGGTAGAGCATGCACCATCACTGGAAGGTGGTGACAGCCACAGGGACATGCTTCAATTTCGCACCCTGACATATGCACCGATTGATCGGCGCCTTATTGTCACCGATTTGCTGACCGCAGAAGAGCGGGATTGGCTAAATACCTACCATCAGGAGTGTTTTGATCATCTGAGCCCAAGGGTGGGATCAGAGACGCGGCGTTGGTTGTCCGAAGTGACAAAACCGCTGTGACATAATCCTGTAACATGTTCGCTGTCTTAGGGATGGCAACACGACGATACGAGGAAAGAAAATGACGAGCTATATTACTATTCGCAGGGCGCCAGGAAAATGGTCTGTTCGTGCTGGTGGCGCTGTATTGGGTGAAACCGAAAATGCACTTGAATTAACTGAAGGCGATTACCCTGCTGTCATTTACTTCCCTCGAGAAGACATTGCGACGGCTTTCCTTGACGACAGTGACTATACAACGCACTGCCCCCACAAAGGGGATGCAACGTATTTCTCTATCGTCACGAAAAGCAAAACCCTAAAAAACGCTGTTTGGAGCTATGAAGCTCCAAAGGAAGAGGTTGCCCGGATCAAGGGGTACCTTGCTTTCACCAGCAATGAAGGTGTCGCCGTAGAGCAATTATAAGCTGAAGTCACTTACGCGCAGAAAGGGCCAAGGGGCCCTTTTTTCTTTTCTAGGGGAAAACATTGGATTCAAACGTGTCAAAGAAAAACCCAATCGCTTTGATTTTGGTCCTTTGGGCAGCAGGTCTGGGCGCAGCTGGCCAGTTTGCAAAAGTATCGGTGTCGTTCGAGGCCTTGGGTTCTGTTTACCCTGTCTCTGACACATACCTTGGTCTGATTGTTTCGGTCATCAGTGTGATGGGAATTATTTTTGGACTGACGGCCGCACAATTCGTTTCCTCGATTGGGTTTCGAAAGATGCTACTTGGCGCGCTGTTTTTGGGCGGAGTTTTGTCAGCAATACAGGCTACTTTGCCGCCCTATTGGGTTTTGATGCTATCGCGAACGCTTGAGGGCATAACGCATCTTGCCATCACAATTGCCGCACCAACTTTGATCGCTGTTTTGTCATCTGCGCAGAACCGCGCGTTCTTTATGGCGCTTTGGAGCACCTTTTTTAGCGTCGCATTTGCGACGATGGCTTGGTTTGGCCCCCAGGTCATTCAGGCGTTTGGTCCTGGTTCATTGTTTGCTCTGCATGCGGGTTATATGGCCGTCATTGGGGTGGTACTTTACTTTTGGTTGCCCAAGCACGCAGTAGCGACGCAAGCAATGCCAAGTGCCTCTGAAATTATTCAGCGTCATATTCGCGCCTATAGGTCCCCTCGGGAATTTGCACCGGCATTGGGTTGGCTTTTTTACACGTTAACCTTTGTGTCTGTTCTTACGCTTTTGCCGCCTCATGTCACAGAGGCACAACGGACCACATTGATCCCCTTGCTTCCGCTTGCGAGTATTGTCAGCTCTCTGACGGTTGGCGCATTGCTGTTACGTATTATCCAAGCGTATCGACTTATTCAGATTGGTTTTGCAATTGGTGCCGCAGCCGCAATCGCTTTGTTGATGGGGATCGCCACGCCGATCGTTTACATAAGCCTCTTTGCGGCCCTTGGTCTTGTTCAATCCTCTAGCTTTGCGGCTATTCCACAGCTCAATAAAACTGCAGACTCTCAAGCGCTCGCAAATGGTGGCATGAGTCAAATGGGCAACCTTGGGAATTCACTTGGAACCCCTATCATGCTGGTTGTCATAGGCTGGCACGGGTTTCCTGGTCTGGCAGGCATGTTATTGGTTTGTTTCTTGGGGGGAATTCTGGCGCACAGCATTCTTGCCCAACAAAGACTCAAGCAGCTTTAAGAATGCTCTTCAGCAGCCGTTGCAGCGAGCGCTTTGTTAATGGCTTTCAGGGCATCGACATGATGAACCACACCTAAAAGCTTTGGCGCCTGCCCCTCACCCGTCAACTGAACCACGGGGATAAACGACACATTCGGCCGTTCGAACAAGGGCATGACAGCTTCTAATGTCGCCTGAGGGTCAGCATAGATGCCTTGTTCAATCAAGTTCCAACACATCTTTTCAGTCGCGTTATCGTCTTTTGAAATGTCAGCAACAAAGTCGCTGACTTTGGACAACCCTAACAAATACGCCTGTGGGCCTGCAGCCACGTGTTCGTCCCGTCGTTCAAGCTGCGTTAGGAAAAACGATCTATCGACAAGGCGTGACCCGAGGGCAGTAGATATGGAAACTGTAACCATTACGGCCAATCCGGTCTGCCAGTCTCCGGTTAGTTCAAACACGATCAAGGTTGTCGAAATCGGAGCACCTAATACTGCTGCCGCGACGCCACCCATGCCAGCCAGTGCATATAACGTATGTGACCCAGATATTTCTGGAAAAATCGGTGTGGCAATCAATCCAAAGGCCAACCCAGTCAAAGCGCCGACCATCAAAGCCGGTGAGAACACGCCGCCGCCCATTCGACCCGCCATTGTGATGGAAACCGCAATGACTTTGAGCACCACGAATACAATGGCCTCATGCAATAGAAGCGTGCCCTTCAGAGCGGCTGAGGTCGTCTCGTAGCCGACACCAATGATGTGTGGGTACCAGATCGCTAAAAGGCCCAACAAACCCCCAGCAATGGCAGGACGCATCCACCGCTTTAACCCCAGGTGAGACATTATGAACGTGCCCATGTCGTCAGCCCAGAAGATTGTCCACATTAGGAAAACCGCAGCTAGCCCACATACCCCACCAAGCATAAGAAACGCTGGCAACTCTTGATAAAAGGCCAATGCGGATTCGACCGGTAGAACAAATTCGGTAACGTCCCCATAGGTAAGTCGGCTGATCACAGTGCCTGCGACGGATGCAATCGCGATTGGCGCAAAAGCGTGAACGGCAAAGTGGCGAAGGATCACCTCTAGGGCAAACAATGCCCCCGCAATCGGCGCATTAAAGGACGCAGACACCGCCGCAGCGACGGCGCAGCCAAGCAAATCGCGCCCAGTCACGCCGTTTGCACGGATTTTCTCGCTCACCCAACTGGAGATGACCGCCGCAAGGTGAACAACAGGGCCTTCGCGGCCAGTGGAACCGCCGGAACTCAACGTAATGAGAGAGGCGAGTGCTGAGACAAAACCTTCTTTGATCCCAACGCGGCCCTCGTTTAGTGCAGCGCCGCTGATCACATCAGCAGGCCCGAATGCACGCGCGTCTTTCGTGAACCGGTCTAACAATAACCCGACAAGAAGACCGCCCGTGATGGGAATGAAGAGTATCCAATACCAAGGCAAAGTTTCGGCAAAGCTATGCAGGCGATTGATGTTTTCGGTGCCATAAAGCGATGACTGCAGCCACTCGATGCACTTTCGAAAAATGACGGCTGCGAACCCAGAAACGATGCCAATGAGCAAGGCAATGACCCAGAATTGAAACTGGCTGGGGCCACGTTTCAGCAGGACTTGCCAACCATCACGGCAAGCAACGCCAGCTTGTCGCGCACTATCGACCAAGAAGGAACCAAGAGGATGAGCCATAACACCCGTTTTTCGTCTATTTCATCCAGCTTTATGCCCTAGAAGCAAAAGACGAAAGCCTCTGAACCTGAAGAGACGATAACTTTTTGAAGTGGTACGCTTAAGTCACCTATAACCAAGCCGTTTCGAGACTTAGCCTGCCAACAAAGCCTTTGCAGCGCCGCGCGCTTGATCAGTTACGCTATCGCCGGAAATCATGCGCGCAATTTCGTCAACACGTTGGTTCGCATCCAAGGGCACAACCGTTGATAGCGTCAGCCCGTCATTCACGTTCTTTTCGACACGCCAATGATGTGCGCCTAAGGCAGCAACTTGCGGGCTATGTGTGACAACAAGAATTTGGCCCTGTTCAGCCAGCGCAGACAGGCGCCGCCCAACGGCATCAGCTGTTGCACCGCCTACACCTCTGTCGATCTCGTCAAAAATCATGGTGGTTTCGCGATCATCCCCAGTCAGGCAAACCTTTAGTGCCAAAAGAAACCGGCTAAGTTCGCCACCTGAGGCAATTTTTGCAAGCGGGCCGGATGGTGCGCCTGGGTTTGTCGCGACTGTAAAAGAAACGGCATCAAGACCATGCGGCCCCGCTGGCTCTTCTGTAATTTGCGTTGTAAATACCGCGCGCTCCATTTTCAACGGAGCAAGTTCAGCCATGACAGAACGGTCCAGTTCCAAAGCAGCGGCCTTGCGAGATGCGCTGAGCCTCTCGGCCTGTGCACGATAGGCTGCTTCAGCGATATTCAACGTATTCTTAAGCTCTGCAATCTGCCCCTCGCCCGCATCCAACGCGGCCATTTTTTCGCGCAGCTCATTTGCGAAGGTACCAAGTTCGTCCGGCGCTACATTATGCTTCCGTGCAAGACCTCGAATTGCAAACAAGCGCTCTTCGCATTGCTCCAGATCCAGTGGATTGAAATCCAAATTCTCTAAGCAACGCTCGACACCTGATGTTGCCTCGTCCAGTTCCGCCAGAGCACGGCCAAGTGCGGCCAACGGCGCATCAAGTTGACCTTCGAGTGACGCAGCGGCCCCTTCAAGCCAACGCAGAGCATCGCCCATAGTGCCCTCGGCACCCTTTAGCCCAAGGGCGGCATGGGCATGATTTACGTCTTCTCGTACCCGCTCTGCCGCTTGCATTGCACGTCGCTGAACATCCAAATCGCCCTCTTCGCCGGGCTGTGGGTCTAGTAAATCAAGTTCAGACACAGCATGACGCAAGAATTCTTCTTCGGCTTGAACGGCTTTCAATGCGGCTTCTGCAGCTTGCAGCGCTTTTCGGGCCCTGCTCACGTCATTCCAGAGAACACGTGTTTCTTCACGCACCCCTTCCAACTGAGCAAATTGATCCAACAAATCGCGGTGACCTTTGGGATCAAGCAGGCCACGGTCGTCGTGCTGTCCGTGAAGTTCGACAAGTGTTTCAGAGAGCGCTCTTAGCACCTCGCCAGAACAGCGCCGATCATTAACCCATGCCGTTTTTCGCCCATCTTTACGGTTAATCCGGCGCAACATCAGTTCGCGACCGCCGGGTAACCCAGCTTCTTCTAAGATTGCGTGT
This sequence comes from Cognatishimia sp. 1_MG-2023, assembly GCF_030548175.1. Taxonomy (GTDB): domain Bacteria; phylum Pseudomonadota; class Alphaproteobacteria; order Rhodobacterales; family Rhodobacteraceae; genus Cognatishimia. Next base: position 335,889 of record NZ_JAUORX010000001.1, read on the forward strand.
ACGGGATGGGAGTCTGGCAAATCAAATTCAGCAATGACTTCGCCCTGCTCCGCGCCATTGCGAACCAATTCAGCCCGCCCGCGCCAGCCAAGAACAAAGCCTAAGGAATCCAACAAAATGGATTTACCCGCGCCGGTTTCACCAGTCAAAACATTCAAACCCGGCTGAAAATCAAGTTCCAGCCGGTCGATAATCAACATGTCTCGGATTTCTAGCGCGCGCAACATTAGTAAAGCACCGCCTTACACTGGCCCAAAGCCCACATGTTTATAGCCATTTGCCCTTAACGGTCTGACGGTACACCTGAGCAAGCCAGCCGTTCCCTTTGACCTTTGGCTGCAGGCCACGGCCTGTTAGCAAGCGATAGCTGTCTTCATACCAATCGGTTGACTGGAAGTTATGCCCAAGTATGGCGCCAGCTGTCTGTGCCTCGTCAGTTAGACCAAGCGATAGATATGCTTCGACCAAACGATGCAACGCTTCTGGCGTGTGGCTCGTGGTTTGGAAATCTTCGACGACAACGCGGAACCGATTGATCGCTGCAGGAAAACGATCGCGCTTTAGATAGTAGCGTCCGATTTCCATTTCTTTGCCCGCAAGGTGGTCAAAAGCGAGATCAAATTTCAATACGGAAGACCGCGCATATTCGCTGTCTGGATAGGTCTCAATCACTTTACGCAGGGATTGCAACGCTTGGAACGTCAGGCCTTGGTCCCGTCCGACTTCGTCAATCTGATCGTAATAGCTGAGCGCCAACAAATACTGCGCATATGCGGCATCATCATCTTGTGGGAAGAAGTCGATATAACGCTGTGCTGCTGACCGGCTGTTTTCGTAATCTTGATCACGGTGGTAGGCAAATGCCTGCATGATCAAAGCCCGTTTCGCTAGTTCTGAATACGGATACAGGCGTTCTACTTCAGAAAAGTAAAAGGCGGCATCATCCGGTTTATTCCGTTCGAGTTCAAATTCACCTCGGCCGAAAATTTGCTCTGCTGAGAAATTCTCTAACGGAACGGATCCGAACAACTTTTGATCTGCGCCACCGCCGCTACAGCCTGCGAGGACCGCTGCGGACAAAAGTGCAGCAACTACAATCTTGCGAGAGTCGCGACGCGCCATTCTGCTCTACCTTCTTGACTGTCTTCCTGAGGCAGCACCTCTTCCAAAGCTGTTAACACAGTTTTTTCCAAGGCAAAACGTCTTTGGAGAGAATTCGTGGTAAACCTTACGCTACAGCTGGCATTTCTGCCATTCGAACGCCTGCCCCAGGCAGACGAGCCGCTGTTTCTGGAGAACATTCGATAAATTTGTAAGCTGTCGGATCAGACAAAAGCGCGCGCAATAGCTTATTGGTCATTGCATGCCCTGAACGGTGCCCAACGTAACGACCCAGAATTGGCGCACCCGCTGTATAGAGATCACCCAACGCATCAAGCATCTTGTGGCGTACAGGCTCGTCCGTTTGACGCAGCCCCAATTCACCACTTTCGATACGTGCACCATCAAAGACAATCGCATTCTCACCAGGAATACCGCCAAGCGCCAAGCCATGAGATTGCATATATTCAACATCTGCACGGCGGCAGAATGTACGGCAATTGCTCAACTCGCGTACAAATGACCCATTCGCCATATTCAGTACACGGTGCTGCACGCCAATTGCTTCGTCATCAAAATCAATTTGGAAGTCGATTTCTAGATTCTCTGCTGGATGCAATTCAGCCCAAGCGTCATCGCGCTCTACTCGAACCGATTTCAAAACTTGGATGGCGCGGATCGGTTGACCTTGGTTTGCAAGGCCACATGCCAATATGGATTTCACGAATGCTGCACTGCTACCATCCATAATTGGAACTTCTGGGCCATCTATGCGGATCAACACATTGTGCACACCGCACCCTGCAAGGGCCGCCATAATATGCTCAATCGTAGAAACGGAAACCCCGGAAGCGTTTACCAATTTGGTGCAAAGTGGAGACTGCTCTACAATATCCCAACGCGCGGGTAACATCTGATCGCCTTCAAGAAGATCGGTGCGCTGGAACCAAATCCCATATCCCGCCGAAGCAGGTTCCAATGTCATGCGTACAGGTTTGCCAGAGTGCAAACCAACACCAACAAAGCGAATTGAAGATTTGATCGTATTTTGCAAATTCAGCCCCAAACAAAGCGCCCGCTACTTTGGACGCCTGTTAGCCCTAAAGTTTGTCGGGCAAATACACAATTCAAACATTGTAACGGACTGAAACATCCCGATTCCAGCTCGGCAAAAGCCCGCCTAATTCGCGCTAATGCATTGATTAAAAGGAAAAAGGGCCGCCAAAATCGGCAGCCCTTTGTCGTGATATATTCGGCGTATTAGTTCGCTTGACGGCGAAGGAACGCTGGAATTTCGATGCGCTCTTGCTCTGGATCTGCTGCTGGAGCAGGTGCAGGCGCTTGTTGAACGCTTGGCTGTTGACGTGCAGCAGGTTGCTGACGCGCCACTGGTTGCGGCGCTGCCTCACCAGAAGTGCCGGTCATACGATTGATCAAAGAGTTAATACCAAAGCGTGGCTTCTCTTCGACTTGCTCTGGTTCCTGCGGTGCAGGTGCAACAGCCTGACGAGGCTGAGCTGCCGATGGCACTTTGCCAACTGCGTTACGCAAACGTGCCATTGCTTCTGGCGATGGTGTGCCAGGCGCAGGAGCTTTTGGTGCAACGTAGCCTTCGACTTCATCTTCGTAGTACTCTTGGCGCGGCTGGAACTGAGCAACCTGAGGCTGGTAAGCCGGAGGAGGCAGATCATCTTGCGCCTGTACAGGAGCTGGTGCTTGCACTGGAGCTGGCGCTGGTTCGTTGAAGAACGCTTCTTTTTGCTCTTCTGAAACTGGCTTTGACGCATCCATTTCGCCAAACAAGCTAGGCTCTTGGGTTGCAACAGGCTCTTGCGCGACTGCAGTTTCCGCAGCTGGCGCCGGAGCAGTTTCTTCCATTGCAACAGATTGCTTCAGAGGCTCAGAAAGCTTGCGACGAGGAACTGGAACATCGCTTGTCACTGCTGCCGCATCGATACCAGTCGCAACAACGGAGACACGCATGCCACCTTCGAGGTCGGTATCCAAAGTAGAACCAACGATGATGTTGGCATCTGGATCGACTTCTTCGCGAATACGGTTCGCTGCTTCGTCGAGTTCGAACAATGTAAGGTCGTGACCACCAGTGATGTTGATCAGAACGCCTTTTGCGCCACGTAGACTGATTTCGTCCAGCAGTGGGTTTGCAATGGCTTTTTCTGCCGCTTGGATCGCACGATCTTCGCCACCAGCTTCGCCGGTGCCCATCATCGCCTTGCCCATTTCGTCCATTACGGCGCGAACGTCAGCAAAGTCGAGGTTGATCAGACCAGGACGAACCATAAGGTCAGTCACACCCTTCACACCTTGGTACAGAACATCGTCTGCCAGTGCGAAGGCTTCGGTAAATGTTGTTTTTTCATTCGCCAACCGGAAGAGGTTCTGGTTTGGAATGATGATCAGTGTATCCACAACCTTTTGCAGTGCTTCAACACCGGCTTCCGCCTGGCGCATCCGCTTTGCACCTTCGAATTGGAAGGGTTTGGTGACAACACCAACGGTTAGAACACCTAGCTCGCGTGCTGCCTGAGCGATGATTGGCGCTGCACCTGTCCCAGTGCCGCCCCCCATGCCCGCAGTGATGAAGCACATGTGTGCGCCCGCGAGGTGATCTACGATTTGTTCAATGCTTTCTTCAGCAGCAGCTGCACCTACAGCAGGACGCGCCCCAGCGCCCAGACCTTCGGTTACTTTCACACCAAGCTGAACGCGATGTTCAGAGTTGTTTTGCTGCAATGCTTGCGCATCTGTGTTGGCGACGACAAAGTCTACGCCTTCCAGTTGTTGAGCGATCATATTGTTGACCGCGTTACAACCGGCGCCCCCGACACCGAATACGGTAATACGAGGTTTTAGTTCTTCCTGTTCAGGAAACATCAAGTTCAGTGCCATAAGAGCGTCCGCCTGTCATTATATCCCGCTACAGCGGGTATTTTTCTCCTACTCTTCCACATTATTAGCGAATGCAGATGGAACCGTCACGTCCAAAAGCGAAGTTATCCACAAATTGTGGACAAAATTTTGCCTCATTCCGCGGCATTTCGCCGATGAGACCATATATTGGGGAATTTGGGGGTAGCGCACACAACAAACGACATCGGACCACCCGTTGTTAGGGTCGTCGGATTCTACTGATTCACTTTCGCGGTAAACCTGCTCGGCCTACCAATTGCACCTTAAGGCGATGCTTGAAAGCTACCTTAAATCATTCTTTTCTATCTGTCGATGCGCGATACTCCGTTGTTAACTTTTGGTTAAAAAGTAATTCTACAGCTACCAATTGGCCTTGAACCAACGAACGGCCCGCCGAAATGACTTTGCGCCTTGACGTTCAACCGGCAAATCAAAGTCCCAGCATTCATCCTGTGGACGGGTTGCAAACAGGCACATACCCACAGATGAACTAAAGCCCGGCCCTGTTGTCGCTTGTGGCAATCCATGAACCCGCATTGGACGCCCAAGGCGCACTTGCTGACCAAGAATACGGCTGGCCAATGTATCTAGACCGGGAATTTGGCTCGCGCCGCCGGTCAGGACGATTTTTTGGCTTGGTAGATGTTCAAACCCGGCTGCATCTAATCGTGCACGGGTCTCTTCTAGGATCTCTTCCATACGAGGACGAATAATCCCGATCAACTCTGCGCGGCTGACAGACCGACGGTCATGTTCCCAATCACCGGTATCACCGCCGATGTCGATCAACTCACGATCGTCCATACCGGTCGCATGAACGCCACCATAAAACGTCTTAATCCGCTCGGCAGTCGCCATTGGAACTTGCAGCCCCATAGAAATATCGCTGGTGATATGATCACCGCCCATGCGCACACTGTCCGCATAGATCATGTGCTTTTTCATAAAGATCGAAATGCTGGTCGCGCCACCACCCAGATCAATACATGCCGCACCTAATTCTTGCTCATCTTCGACCAAGGCAGATAGGCCGGACACATAGGCCGAGTTCGCAATTCCGGCCAGTTCAAGATCGCACCGCTTAATACAATGCGCCAAGTTCGCGACAACGGAGGCATCCACCGTCAATAGGTGCATGTCGCAAGTCAGCTCGTGACCGATCTGCCCGCGTGGGTCAGCCAAGCCTGAACGGTTATCCAACGCAAAGTTCACCGGATGCGCGTGAAGCACCTCGCGACCTTCGCCATAGTTTGGCACATCGCAATTTGCTAAAACGCGCGCGACATCTTGTTCGCTTACAACGTTATCTTCAAGTTCCACATGACCATCCAAGCCATAAGAACGCGGCTCTGCACCAGAGAAACATGCAATCACGTGATCAACACGGATTTGCGCCATTTTCTGAGCGGCCTGTACGGCGGTTCGGATCGCACGCTCTGTCTCTTGCATGGCAGAGATTTCGCCAAATCGCACACCGCGCGACCGGGTCGATGCGGCACCAATCACTCGGAAGCCACTTTGCCCAGCTAATGATCCGACGCCATCAACGTCACGAAGGTGCTCGTCACCATCAAATCGAAGAACCAAACATGCAATCTTGGATGTCCCCACATCCAAAACGGCAACCACTCCACGCTGCATTGCTGCTTTGCGCATGGCGCGCATCGCGCGCTGGGATTTGTACAGCTCAAACATTTACTCGTGCCCCACTCGGATGTCTCGGATGCGCCACCAGGCTTCAACCGAACGTTCTGCTATTCTTATTGTTGGCCGGTCGCCTAGGCGCATATCAATAACGCTTAGATCTCGTTCCAGCATCTCTTGGACTTGGCTTAATGCCGCAACACGTTCCAGCGCGGTCTTTGCGCCCACTTCGGGCAGCATAATGCGCTGGTCGCGATCTAGGACAACATCCCAACGTCGTTCGCCAACACGAACCAAGCCGCGGACACGCTTGGCCAATGGTCCAGCGGCACGCATCAAACCGATCGCCTCGGTCGCTTTCGTATCTGCGCCCTCACCTGCCATAACCGGCAAATTTGCATATTGCTCACGTGATGCCGCCTGCGCCACAACGAAGCCTTCGGCGTCGACAAGGTGCAACCCGTCACGCATCCTCCATAGGATGACAGGCTTACGTTCCTCAACATTTACCTGCAAAACGCCGCCAGGACGAACACGCAAGGTCGCCGACTTGACCGGAGACAAGCCTGCGACCGTCTCTTTCATCATATCCAGATCAAGATCAAAGCTGCTGACCGGAAAATCGACGGGTAGGATTTCACGAATATCGTCGGCGACACCTGCGCTTGCACCATCAATTGACATGGCCTGCACCATGAATTCCGGGCGTTCGACGATACTCGTGCGTACGTCGTCGATAACCATATTGATATTATCGCGCCGATCTTGGTCAGAGAACCAAATCGCAGTGCCCAATGCGGCTACGCCGAAAGGCAAGACAACTCGCATTCCGAACCGAAACAAGGGGGTCAGCATCATACGCTGGTAACGATAAGACAAACGTGACGGAGCTGGATCTGCGCGCTGATTTACCGGTTGCATGATGCATCCTCCACCAGCCAACGGCACAGTTCGGTAAATGAAATACCGCAGGCCTGCGCTTGTTCCGGGCTAAGGGACGTTGGCGTCATGCCTGGTTGCGTGTTGGTTTCAAGCAATATCAGGCCTTCTAGGCCACGCTCGTCATCCCAACGAAAATCTGTACGGCTGATGCCACGACATCCTAACAGTTTATGGGCACGCAAAGAGTAATCCATGCATGCGTCAAAAATTTCTTGTGGAATGTTTGCTGGCACAACGTGGCTTGAGCCACCTTCCGCATATTTCGCGTGATAGTCATACCAACTGTCGGTCACGATGTCTGTGACAGTTAAGGGCTTATCCCCCATCACCGTACAGGTCAGTTCGCGGCCAGCCACATAGGCTTCGACCATCAAGTCTTCGGGTAATTCGGGTGCGAGCGTCGGTGGGCCATTGGCCGCTTCGCGCACAATATAAACGCCGACAGAAGACCCTTCGTTGTACGGCTTTACAACATAAGGAGGCGCCATGACGTGGCGCGCTTCAATATCGGCACGAGATGCAATGACGCTGCTAGCAATTGGCAGACCTGCAGCGCGATAAGCGCTTTTGGTTTTTTCTTTGTCCATCGCCAATGAAGACGCCAGAACACCAGAATGCGTGTAGGGAATGTTCAGCCACTCAAGCAGGCCTTGAACGCAACCGTCTTCGCCCCAGCGACCATGCAAGGCGTTAAAAACAACATCCGGTTTAATCTTTTGCAGCTTTGACGCGAGATCACGGCCAGCATCGACCTCGATCACATCAAATCCACCATCCCTCAAAGCAGCGGCGCATTCACGCCCTGATGACAAAGAGACCTCGCGTTCAGCCGAGGGCCCTCCCAACAGTACCGCCACTTTCGGGGTTGCCCTGCTCGACATACCCACTCCAGCGCCTCAAATCTTAGGCCTTTTTGGCCTTTTATTATCGCCCCTTTTTCGGGGCCTTTTCAGTGACTGATTTGACCGAGTTCTTCGGATCATGCCACCCTTAATTATTATTGCGCAAACATAATATTTCGCACTTGGATCGAAAAACCTAAAATTCGCCGACCCGTTTGATTTCCCACTCTAACGTTATTCCGCTATTCTCGAAAACCCTTTTTCTGACTTCCTCGCCAAGGTTTTCTAAATCTGCGGCAGTTGCGCCACCGGTGTTGATCATAAAGTTTGAATGCATCTCGCTCATTTGCGCCCCGCCGATTTGCGCGCCACGCATTCCAGCGTCGTCGATGACCTTCCACGCTTTCAAGTCATGCACATCATCCGCATTGCCTGTACTTGAAAAACCCGCTGGGTTCCGAAAGGTACTGCCCGCGCTGCGGTCTTTGGTGGGTTGCGTTGCGTCTCGTTTCGCAAGCTGCTCGTCCATGCGGGCGGCGAGCTCTGCCGGATCGCCAGAAACACCATCAAACGTCGCCTCAACCAGAACCCAGCCTTCTGGCAGATCAGTTTGGCGGTATTGAAAGTTCAGGTCCCTTGCTGTCAACGTCACAAGTTCACCAGAACGCGTGACGGCCTTTGCCTCGACAAAGACGTCAGCAATATAAGAACCATAGCAGCCCGCATTCATGCGAACCGCACCTCCGATAGCGCCGGGAATGGTGCGCAGGAACGTCAAATCGACACCTGCTTCGGCTGCTTTACGTGCCACGTGCGCATCCAATGCTGCCGCACCTGCAGTAACGCGGTTACCTTCTATCGAAATACTATTAAAGCCACGCCCCATGCGGATCACAACGGCGCGCAAGCCGCCATCACGTACGATCAAGTTGCTTCCGACACCCATCGGAAACACATCAACCGTTGCATCCAACGCAGACAAGAAGCCCTGTAAATCAGCTAGGTCCGCGGGCTGAAACAAAACATCCGCAGGTCCGCCAACACGTAGCCATGTCAAATCAGACAGCATACGGTTAGGCGTCAGCTTACCATTCACAGCAGGCAGGTTGATCATGAAAGAACCCTTAGTTGTTCGCTTTGGATCTAATCTTGGAAATGCGCCAGTTAACCAGCGCGCCAAGCCCTGCCCCAATAGCCAAGCCAATCAGCGGCGGCAACAGGGCAGCAATCCAAAAAAGGAATAAGCGGAAACTGCTCCACCCATCAAGGATTTCAGACCAAACAAAAACGCCAATATTCATCCCGCCAAACAAAGCGACGAGTATCAGGATTGAACGCCATGCATTGCGTTGCGTCAGGACGAACGCGGCAATGGCCAAAAGCATTGCAAGCGTACCACCAATGAGGAGCAATCCATCAGCATTCATATGCCGAGTTTCCCACGCGCCCAACGCGATAAGTAAATGACAGGCCAGCGCATAACCCACATGGCGCCTAGCAATAAGAGGCCCGCCAGCATCAGGCCGTGATCTATAAAGACCCAAACCAATATTGGAATACCTACGGCAATCATCGCGTAGGCAAATTTCCAATGGTTGTCTTTGCTAGGAAACATAGCGCGCACGTTCGCTGCAACCATCCAAATCAGTGCTGCAATTACAGAATACGTCACGCAATGCTCTCCCTTGAATTACCGACTTAGGCGTTCAGGTAACCCATTCGCCCAAGAGCTGATTGTACCAGCGCCTAGACAAACCACAATATCGCCGGGTCTTGCTTGCTCACGCACAAGCCGTTCCAAATCATCTTCAGAAACAATGGCGCGCGCATGACGATGACCGTGGGCAATCAGACCTGCAACTAAATCATCACGCTCAGCACCCTTGATCGGCTCTTCGCCGGCAGCGAAAACCTCGGCGATTGCAACAACGTCGGCTTCATTAAAACAGGTACAGAAATCTTCAAACAAGGTGGCAAGTCGACTGTAACGATGTGGCTGATGGACAGCGATCACGCGACCTTCGCTTGCTTGACGTGCGGCTTTCAGAACCGCTGCAATTTCTACAGGGTGATGACCGTAATCATCAATAATTGTTACGCCATCTACTTCGCCAACTTTGGTAAATCGACGGTTTACACCGCCAAACTTTGACAGCGCTTCGCGAATTTCTTCGGATTTCATACCCAAGTGACGGGCAATGGCAACAGCACTAAGGGCATTTGAAACGTTGTGATCGCCCGGCATCGGCAGACTGCAACCTTCGATAACCGCGTCTTCGTTTTGCAATGCAATGTCAAAATAGGCCACGCCTGCTTTGTACGTCAGATTAACTGCACGCACATCTGCCTGCGTATTAAATCCGAACGTCACGACACGGCGGTCTGTGATCTTACCGACAAGCGCCTGTACTTCTGGATGATCCGTGCAACAAACGGCCAACCCGTAGAAGGGGATATTGGATACGAACTCTTGAAATCCGGCTCGCAGCGTGTCGAAGTCACCCCAGTGTTCCATATGCTCAGGGTCGATATTTGTTACAATCGCGATTGTCGCTGGAAGCCGGTTGAATGTGCCATCGCTTTCATCGGCCTCGACAACCATCCACTCGCCATCGCCGACGCGCGCATTTGAATCGTAGGCGTGAATAACGCCACCGTTGATCACAGTCGGATCAAAGTTCCCGTGATCCAAAACGGCAGCGACCATCGTCGTCGTTGTTGTTTTGCCATGCGTGCCAGCAACCGCAATGTTCGATTTCAAGCGCATCAACTCGGCCAGCATTTCAGCACGGCGCACAACGGGAAGCCCGCGAAGGCGCGCCTCGTCTAATTCGGCATTGCCCGGCTTGATCGCCGAAGAAATCACGACCACTTCCGCAACTTCAAGGTTTTCAGCTTTTTGGCCGATAAAAATCGTTGCGCCCATTTTGGCCAATCGCTTTGTGATCTTGCTTTCTTTCAAGTCAGATCCCTGAACCACATATCCATGGTTCAACAAAACTTCGGCGATCCCTGACATACCAATCCCGCCAATCCCGACGAAATGGATAGGGCCAACGTCGCCCGGAAGTTTGGTTGCAGCGTTCATTACTTTTTATTCCTTACTCGCAAGATACTCGACCAGAGAAACAAGGTTCTCGGTGGCGTCTGGCTTACCAACTGACATGGCCGCGCGCGACATTTGCAACGCACCATCTGAATTCGACAAAACGATCTCTATTTGCTCGCACAGGCTGTCTACTTCGAAAAGATTTTCCGGAATAACAATCGCCGCACCTGCATCGGCAAGTCCCCGCGCATTCGCAGACTGATGATCACCTGTTGCGGCGGCAAAAGGGACAAGAATCGAAGGGCGACCAATCACAGAGATGTCCGCAACCGAGGAAGCGCCGGACCGAGAAATCACAAGCTGTGCTTCGCTCATGCGCTCTGGGATGTCACTGAAAAATTCTTGAACATCCGCAGAGATGCCTTGATCCGCATAATACTTGGTAACGCGTTCAAAATCCTCACCACGCGCTTGGTGTGAGACACGGATGTGCCGGCGAATTTCGCTTGGCAATGCATCAATCGCAGGCGGAACAACATCGCTTAGAATACGCGCACCCTGCGAGCCGCCCATGACAAGAATAGACATCGGATAATCACCTGGCGGGATATATCCAGCCCCAGCTCTCTCGAGGACCGAATTGCGCACAGGATTACCCACAAACTGCGCTTCGACCCCTTCGGGCAAATCCGTAGGCCACGTGCCGCACGCAACGTAATCAACGCGCTTTGAAAACTTCTCGTTCACACGGCCAAGTACGCCATTTTGCTCATGAATCATTCGCGGCAACCCCAGTAAGATTGCAGCGCTGACTGCGGGTATTGTCGGATAACCGCCAAAGCCAACGACGACATCCGGGCGATCCCGACGCAGCTTAGCCGCGGCAGACAGAACGCCACCCAAAATACGGAACGGGACCATTGCTTTGGCAAGCAAACCGCCACGCGCAAAAGTCGCTGAAGGCACCTGCTCTATCTCTACTGTATGAGGAAACCCACCAGTGTAGCGTGCCCCCCGTGCATCGGTGCTTAGTTTTACGCGCCAGCCTTTGGCCAGCATTGCCTCGGCAAGAGCCTGAGCGGGAAACATATGCCCCCCGGTTCCTCCGGCTGCGATCACCAGCAATGGCTGTTTTGTCATCTGTAGTGGCCTCGAAGAATGTCACCAATTTCGCCCTGTGGACGGCTGCGGGTAAATGCCAATAGCATACCAACCGCAATCCCACCGGCAATCAAGGAACTACCGCCATAGCTCACAAAGGGCAATGTCATGCCTTTCGCAGGCAACAATCGAACGGCCACACCCATGTTAATCATCGCCTGAACACCAAACATCGCAGCAAGGCCAGTGCCCGCTAAACGGATGAATGGATCACGCTCGCGCATCAAACGCAGAAAGCTACGCGCGACGATAATTGCATAAAGAACAATGATCGCGAGCACGAGCACGAGCCCGTATTCTTCGGCAGCTACTGCAATAATGAAATCGGTATGTGCGTCCGGCAGGCTCCACTTCACCTGACCTTCGCCAACACCAACGCCAAAGAAGCCGCCTTCGCGAATTGCATTTGAAGCATAACCAAGCTGTGTGGTCGGATCGACATCGGTACTTAGAAAGCCATCAATCCGGCGCGCAAAGTGCTCTGACGAATTGTAAGCAACCATACCGCCAACAATCACAAGACACATCATCGCAACCAGCAAAGCCATAGGTGCGCCGGCAATGAAATACATCACACCCCAAGCGAATAAGATAAGGCACGCTTGTCCGAAATCCGGCTGCATCACCAATATCAACGCAATGGTAACCGTTAACATGAAGGACCAAAGCTTACCCGGAGGGCCGTTGATCTCTTGGCTCGCAGCCATCAGCCAAGCGGCGACGACAACAAAACCAGGCTTAAGAAACTCAGAAGGTTGGATGGACGCAAAGCCAAGTGAATACCAGCGGACAGCCCCTTTGCCAAAGTCGGTCCCAAAGAACGGCAACATGAGCAAAGCTAAAAACGCACCCAGAAATCCGAGTACTGCAAGTCGACGCACCAACTTCGGGCTCATCATCGAGGTTGTGAACATTGCGATTAACGCAGCACCACCGAAAACAGATTGCCGCAAAACATAATGAAAATGGTCAAAACCATTCTTTTCCGCCAAGGGAGGGCTCGCCGCCAATCCAAGCAAAAGCCCGATGCCAAATAGCATCAGGATGCAGGACATTGTCCATTTATCTAGGGTTCGCCACCATTTTGGAAGAATCGGCTCCACATCCCGCACGGGGAGCGCGCCATAAACCATCTCTGTCATCGGGTACCTGCCGAATGTCTGCCTCGTTACGCCCGGTTTTCCGGATCTAAGGGTGATTCTATCAGCAGTTGCGCATCATTGAAAGCTTTCTAAGCAGCAAATTGCGAATTGCTTGACCCACTGGCCCGCATCGGGCACAGCGCGTTCATGCAATATGATACCATCATTCTGGGTGCTGGCGCTGCTGGCTTAATGTGTGCGGCTCATACGGGCGGGCGCACTTTGGTCTTAGACCATGCAAAAGCACCGGGGGAAAAGATCCGCATTTCAGGCGGCGGGCGGTGCAATTTCACCAATATGTACGCGGGGCCCGAAAACTTTCTGTCGCAAAACCCACACTTCTGTAAAAGCGCCCTAAGCCGATACACACAGTGGGATTTCATCGAAATGGTGAACCGCCACGGCATTGCCCACCACGAAAAAACACTAGGCCAATTGTTTTGCGACAACTCAGCCAAAGACATTATTCAAATGCTGCTCACCGAAATGAAAAATGCGGGTGCAGAGTTACGCGTGAATATACGCATGAAATCCGTCGCCAAAACTGAATCCGGCTTTAGCGTGCAAATCGAACAAGATGGCAAAACCTCTGACTTAACGACAACCAATCTTGTTGTTGCCACAGGTGGAAAATCCATTCCCAAAATGGGCGCTACCGGGTTTGCCTATGAACTTGCAACCCAGTTTGGATTAAAGGTCACAGACACGCGCGCAGGACTTGTGCCGTTCACTTTCCCAGAGGGCCGCTTCAAGCCACTTGCCGGTGTCGCACACCCGGTTCGCATCACCTCAAATAATACCAGCTTTGAGGAAGCCATGCTTTTCACGCATCGGGGCCTTTCTGGTCCCGCTGTGCTGCAAATATCTAGCTACTGGAGCGAAGGTGAACCAGTCACCGTCAACTTCTTTCCAAACAGCGATTTTTTCGCGGATATTCGCGCCAAAAAGAAAACCGACGGCCGTCGGAACCTTTCAACGGTAGTGGCCCACTTTTTTCCTGGGCGCCTTGCTGAGTTCTTCTCTGAAACTCTGCAACTTAAGGGCAATCTCGCCGACCAAAGCGATGCTGCGCTGATGCAATTGGCTGAGGCGTTCACAAGCTGGCAAGTCACGCCATCAGGAACCGAAGGTTATCGCACAGCCGAAGTAACTCTTGGGGGCATTGATACAGATGAGCTTTCTTCAAAAACCATGGAAACTAAATCTGTTCCCGGCCTTTATGTCATTGGCGAAGCAATGGACGTAACCGGTTGGCTTGGCGGGTACAACTTTCAATGGGCTTGGAGCTCCGGTTTTGCTGCGGGGACCGCCATCAAAGCAAAACTCTAGCCAACTTCACCTTTTCAAAAATACTCTGGGGTGAATTGGCCATAGGCCAAGAGGGGCAAAGCCCCTCCCCTTATTCTTCAAGCGCCGATTGCACCAATTCAACAAAATGGTCGCCGCGCTTTTCGAAATTGTCATACTGATCAAAGCTAGCCGCCGCAGGCGCCAGCAGAACCGTATCCCCAGAAACAGCATCAGCCTTCGCGCTCGATACGGCTTGGTCCATGGTCGTGCAAACTTCGCTGTCGACACCCGTTAGCTGCATAGCAAATTGCGCAGCTTCTCGGCCAATCACATAGGCTTTTGTCACCTGCCCTGCCGCCGCTGCCAATCGCTCAAGTCCACCTTCTTTTTCAAGACCACCACAAATCCATCTGATGTTCTTGTAGGCAGAAAGCGCCTTTATTGCAGAGTCGACATTTGTCGCCTTGCTATCGTTCACAAAGCTCACGCCTTGGGATTCTGCAATCAACTGGCTGCGATGCGGCAAACCGCCAAAGCTCGTAAATCCTTTTTCAATCACCTTGGGTGCCAAGCCCAAGGAACGGCAAACTGCATAAGCAGCGCACGCATTCTGATGGTTGTGGGCACCTGGCAGTCCTTTGATGGCGCGCAAATCTATAGACCCAGCCTGACGACCTTTTCGGTACTCAGACAAGAAACCCTTCTTGGCAAAAACGTGCCATCCAGGCCCAGTAAGCTTGGCTTCAACCGAAATGCGTATCACGCGATCATCGCTTGCGCCTTCTGAGAGTTGACCAGCCAAATACAGGCCTTCATTTTCATCAACGCCCACAATTGCACGATCAGGACCACCTTCTGCAAACAAACGGCGCTTGGCAGCAAAATACCCACCCATTCCTGCGTGACGGTCTAAATGATCAGGTGACAGGTTGGTAAACACGGCCAAATCAGGCGTTAGGGCACGCGCAAGATCGGTTTGATAACTGCTAAGTTCGAGCACGACCACATCGCCATCTGCAGCGGGCTCAATATCTAGGACACCTCGTCCGATGTTTCCTGCAAGCTGCGTGTTACGCCCTGCTTGCTGCAGCACGTGGTGGATTAATGCTGATGTCGTTGATTTACCGTTTGATCCAGTCACCGTGACAATCTTTGGGGGCACGTCAAAGTTTTCCCACTCAGTCGTCGCAAAAGACCTAAAAAATAGACCAATATCGTTATCAATAGGCACGCCCGCCTTCAGTGCTGCGAGCACAACAGGATTGGGCTCTGGATATAGATGCGGAATGCCCGGCGAAACGATCAAGCAAGTAATGTCATCAAATGCACCGTTCTTGCGAAGCTCGGCAATTTCAAAGCCCTCGCTTGCCGCGACTTCACGCGCGGCGGGGTTATCGTCCCAACATACAGGGATTGCATCGCCTGCGACTAAGGCGCGGGCAGTCGCAAGACCGGAACGCCCGAGACCTAAAACAGCAACACGTGCACCAGCATAACCACGGACAGGAATCATTAGCGTACTTTCAGAGTTGCGAGGCCGATCATCGCGAGGATTAACGAGATAATCCAAAACCGGATAACGATTTGCGGCTCGGCCCAACCTTTTTTCTCATAGTGATGGTGAATTGGCGCCATCAAGAAGACGCGTTTTCCAGTGCGTTTGAAGTAAAGTACCTGAATGATAACCGACAAGGCCTCGGCAACAAACAAACCACCAACGATGCCCAGCACCAGCTCATGCTTGGTGGCAACCGCGATCGCACCTAAGCCACCGCCAAACGCGAGCGAACCAGTATCGCCCATAAAGACAGCTGCAGGAGGTGCGTTGTACCAAAGAAAGCCCAGCCCCCCCCCGATTAGGCCAGAGGTAAAGACTAAAATTTCACCAGTTCCAGGAACATAGTGCACGTCCAAGTATTCGGTAAAATCGACACGGCCAACGGCATAAGCAATGACGCCCAATGCACCCGCTGCAATCATCACAGGCATGATGGCCAAGCCATCCAAGCCGTCGGTCAAGTTCACAGCATTTGCGGCGCCAACTATGACGAACATCGCGAATGGGATAAACAAAAAGCCCAAATTAACCAATGCGTCCTTGAAAACCGGTAAGGCTACTTGATTTTGCAATGCTTCAGGGTGAAGTGCGACAGCCCAAAAACTAGCAATCGCGGCAATTAGAAAACCAAGAACCAGTCGAACTTTGCCAGAAACACCATTCGTATTTTGCTTACTCACCTTCGCATAATCGTCTGCGAAGCCAATCAAACCGTAGGCAAGGGTCACAAAGAGAACCAGCCAGACAAATCCATTATCCCAGCGCGCCCAAAGCAATGTCGACGTGACCAGCGCACCAACAATCAAAAGCCCGCCCATGGTCGGCGTACCTGCCTTGGAAAAATGACCTTCGGGACCGTCTTCGCGGATCGGCTGGCCTTTACCTTGTTTGCGGCGCAACACGTTGATCAGCGGCTGGCCAAAGATAAAGCCAAACAGCAATGCCGTAAAAAATGCGCCACCCGCCCGAAAAGTGATATATCTAAACAAGTTAAAGACGTCGCCGCCATCCGATAGAGCAGTCAGCCAATACAGCATTTACTAAGTCCCTTCACTTTTCTTTGGCGCGGCATGACCTAATTTACGAATTGCGTCAACTACGCGTGCCAATCCCATGCTCAAAGAGCCCTTCGCCAACACGACATCTCCTGCATCTAAGTCGCGTGTGACTCCTTCGGCCATCTCTTTTGATGTTTCAGTCCATCTACCACGCTGATGTTCTGGCAGAGCGTCATACAGCGACTTCATCAGGGGTCCGACACAGTGGACACGATGGATCAATGCCATGCTTGGGTGTTCTGTGAGCGCCCGATGGATATCATTCTCGTTAACGCCAAGTTCTTTCATGTCACCCAGGTAAGCGATGCGTCGGCCTTCCTTGATCCGGCCAACATCATGCGTCACTTTTGCAGCGGCCAACACCTCGAGTGCTGCACCTAGCGACGCTGGGTTCGCGTTGTAGGCATCATCAATTAGCTCGATTGTAGGACGCGTATCCGCGCGATCTAGTGAAATCACCTCTCGCAAACCACGACCTGCACCGGGGACCCATTGGCCAATATCAGAAATGGAGATGGCACGATCAAGCCCAAGCTCATCGGCAACAGCCAAAGCAGCTAGACCGTTTAAAGCATAGTGACGACCAGGCGCGGGAACCTTAAATAACATTGCGTCTCCCGCGACCTCGGCCTGAGCCACAGTTGCGGTATCTCCGATATTCACGGTAGACAAACGATATTGGCAGGTTTCACTTTCACCAAAAGAAATCAATGTTTTGGCATGCATAGCTGCCGCGCTTTTTAGGATATGACTAACCTCTAAATCGCCGTTAAAAACAGCTGTACCGCCCTCTTCCAGCCCATCAAAGATCGCTGCTTTTTCGTGCGCGATACCTTCAACATTTTCGAATGCCGCTAAATGCGCCGGGGCAACAGTTGTGATCATCGCGACATGTGGTCTGGCCAGTTTTGCCAAGGGTGCAATTTCACCGGGGTGGTTCATGCCAATCTCAATAACTGCAAACGCGCAATCGCGTGGCATACGCGCCAATGTCAGTGGGACGCCCCAATGATTATTATAGCTCGCTTCGGCGGCATGGGTTTTCCCCTGGCCACCCAACACTTTACGCAGCATTTCTTTTGTGGAGGTTTTGCCAACTGAACCGGTAACAGCAACCACTTTACCCGAAAAGCGTTCTCGTGCAGCGCGACCCAAAGCTTCAAGGCCATCCAGCACATCGTCAACAAGCAATAGCGGTGCGTCAATACTGACACCGTCAGGAATCCGGCTAACCAAAGCCGCCGCGGCACCATTTTCCAACGCTTGCGCAACAAAATCATGTCCATCACGCGCCGCGGTTAGAGCAACAAATAAATCGCCCTTTTGCAATGTACGGGTGTCGATAGAAACGCCATTGCATTCCCAAGCGCCTGGTGAGCGTCCACCGGTCGCGGCTACGGCCTCTTCAGAAGTCCACAACATTATGCCAAGCCCCCATCAAGCGCCAAAACCGCAACGCTTGCTTGTTCTACATCGTTAAACGGTAAAGTATCATCTCCGACGACTTGTCCGGTTTCATGCCCCTTGCCCGCGATCAACAAAGCATCTCCAGGTTGAAGCGCATCAACGCCGCGCAAGATTGCCTCCGCTCGGTCTCCGACCTCTATTGCATCTGTCGCGCCCTCAAGCACCATAGACCGGATGCACGCAGGGTCTTCGCTACGCGGATTATCATCAGTCACGAATACAACATCCGCATGCTCACTCGCTGCGGCCCCCATCAAGGGACGCTTGGAAACATCACGGTCACCGCCAGCGCCAACAATGGCAATCAAACGGCCCATTACATGCGGGCGCAACGCCTGTAGCGCCGTCGCAATAGCGTCTGGCGTATGTGCGTAGTCAACGAACACTGCCGCTCCATTGCCTCGGGTTGCCGCCAATTCCATCCGTCCACGCACGGTTTGCAACGCACCTAAAACTTCAAAGACATGCTCTGGCTCTGCACCGCACCCAATTGCCAAACCTGCTGCCAACAAAACATTATCAGCCTGAAACCCGCCAACAAGATTCAAACGAATTTGATACGTCTTACCCCGGTAGGTAAATCGAATGTCCTGCCCCGTTGCATCAAATCGTTGCGCTTGTAGTTCGATGTCTGCGCCATGGCGTCCAACAGTGATCACATCTTGACCACGCCCTTTCGCGATCGCCGCCATGTCGGTTCCACGCATGTCGTCAATGTTAATGACAGCGGTGCCTTCCAAGGGCAGCACACGTGCAAAAAGCCCTGCTTTGGCATCAAAGTAGTCATCGAAGTTCGCGTGGTAGTCCAAATGATCTTGCGAGAAATTGGTAAACCCAGCTGCCGTCAACTGAACACCATCCAGGCGGCGTTGTTCTAACCCATGCGAACTGGCTTCCATTGCTGCGCACTCAATGCCGGCATCATTCGCTGCAGCCAAAATGCGGTGTAGCGTGATTGGCTCGGGCGTTGTGTGGTTCAAAGGAGCTTCAAAGTCACCCTCAACTCCAGTGGTTCCCAGATTTACGGATGCCAAACCAAGCTCTTGCCAAATCATACGCAAAAACGTCGAGACTGATGTCTTACCATTCGTCCCCGTGACCGCGGCCATCACGCTGGGCTGCCGCCCGAACCAAAGTGCTGAGGTATAAGCCAAGGCCTGTCGTGGATCTTCACAAAGCACCAAGGCTGCATCGCTGGCGTCTAATTCAGCCGATGCAATGCGCGCACCTTCTGCATCCGTTAGAATAGCCGTAGCGCCCATGCGCAATGCAAATTGAATGAATGTCGCGCCATGTACACGCGTGCCCGGCAAAGCGGCGAATAAATAGCCTTCTTTGACGTCCCGGCTGTCTACCGCAATCCCAGTGATTTTTGGGTTTAGTCCCGCCACAGCGGTCAGACCCATTTCAGAAAGTGTCTTTGCCTGCGCTGTCATGCATTGCCCTTATTTTGGCGTTAATGAGATGCCAGCGTTATATCAGTCAGTTCCACAGGTTCAACTTGTGGACGCAGCCCTAATAGCGGTGCGACACGTTCAATAATCTCTGCAGCAACAGGAACCGCTGTCCAGCCAGCGGTACGTCGCGGTTTTTTCCCTGACGTTTCGACTGGTTCATCCAGAGTCACAACCAAGACGTACTTTGGATCGTGTGCAGGAAATACAGAGGCAAACGTATTGATTACCTTATCATCATAATAACCGCCGGTCGGTTTTGGCTTATCGGCCGTACCGGTTTTACCAGCTACGTAGTACCCGGGAACTTCGCCAAAGCTGGCTGTTCCTTCAGTCACAACCTTACGCAACATTGTGACACTTTCGGCGGCGACCCGCTCACTGAGGACACGAGGACCTTCCTGTGGCGAAGTGCGCTTTAGAATCGTTGGCTTAACCATAAGACCGCCATTTGCCAGACTTGCATATGCAGATGCGAGATGAAGTGGCGTGCTCGACAAACCGTGACCGTAAGAAACAGTTACCGCTGAAAGATCTGTCCACTTGGCAGGTAGCAAGGGCTGACCACCGCTCGCCTCAACGATTTCAATCGGTGTTGGTTCAAATAGCCCCAGTGTTTTCAAGAATTCTTGCTGCCGCTTTGGTCCAATTTCCAAAGCCATCCGGCCAGTGCCGCGGTTCGAACTTTTGACGATAATGTCTGTGACAGACAGCTTGCCGTAGTTCTTGTTTTGGAATTCTCCGATCCGGTGACCGCCAACTTTCATCGGGCCTTTGGTATCAATAACGGTATTCGCATTGACCAGACCAAGCTCCATAGCCTGCGCTGCAGTGAAGATTTTGTAAGTTGACCCAAGCTCGTAAACACCCTGCAAAGCACGGTTAAACAACGGGCTATCGGCTGCATCCCCTTCGACCAATGGACGTGGGCGATCGTTTGGATCAAAGTCCGGCAAGCTAACAAGCGAAAGAACTTCGCCTGTGTGAACATCCATCAAAACAGAGGCCGCACCTTTCGCATTCAGCAACTTCATACCGCCATACAAGACGCGCTCGATGGCCGCCTGAACCGTCAAATCAATAGATAGCGTCAGGGCCTTACCGCCATTCGCGGGATCACGCAGTGCTTCATCGAACGTCTTTTCGACACCCGCAACACCAATCACTTCGGCAGCATTCACGCCTTCGCGGCCAAATCCGGCACCGCCAAGAATATGTGCCGCCAGTTTACCATTTGGATAGAGGCGCATTTCACGCGGGCCAAACAATAGTCCCGGATCGCCAATGTCATGCACCAGTTGTTTTTGCTCGGGACTTAATTTTTTACGCACCCACAAGAACTTACGCTTGCCAGTGAAATCTTTAAGTAAACGCTGCTCGTTCAAGTCAGGAAAGATAGAGACCAGTTCTTTAGCAACACGTTCTTTATCAATCATGTGATGCGGCTGGGCATACAAGCTAAAAGTTTCCAGGTTGGTGGCAAGGATACGGCCTTGACGGTCAACAATATCTGCACGCTGCGCAAGGATGCGCGCGCCGCTCGCACTCGCCCGCGGTTCAGCGGCTTCGCTGCCTGCAAGGCCTGCCATGCGAATACCAATAACGCTAAAGGCCGCCAAGAAGGCGACCCCCAAAACCAACAAACGACCTTCAGCGCGTACCCGAGACGTATCGCGCATTTCTTCGTGACGCTTGCGTATATTCTCTTTTTCAATTGCGTCTGGGTTTTGCCCCGTAGCACGCGCCTTAATAATAGTTGCGAGAGGGCGAAGTGGTTTGCGGATCATTACAGCCCCTCCTGATTAGAAACCTCAACAATTCCGTCAATTGTCGCCCCGCCTAGCGGTGGATACGAAACTTGCTCAATGCGCCCAAATTGATCAGGGCGCAGAGGTAACAACTTAAGACGTTCAAAATTCAAATCAGCCAAATCACGCAGGCGATCTGGGCGGTTTAGATAAGCCCATTCAGCCCGTAGCATCGCCAAGCGGTTTCGAGCTTCACCAAGCTCTACTTGCAGCTGCTCTGTTTCACCTAATGCTTCTTGCGTCGTATAGTTTTCGCGGTAGGCCCAAAAGGCCAAGGCGATCACAGATAAAACCGTTAAAGCGTAAAACAGACCACGCATCAGCGACGTCCTCCAGATTTTTGTGCCGTTAACATAGGCATACCGATATTCTTACCATCCACGTCGCCAGCTGGCGCATCAGTGCGCCGTGCAATCCGCAATTTTGCAGACCTCGAACGAGGGTTTTCTTCTAACTCTTGATCATCAGGACCAACTGCTTTGCGTGTCAGTAGCTCAAATGCTGGAACTTCCTTTTCGACCTCTGGGGCATAGCGGCTGCCACCACCTGTGCGACCTGCGCGGGCTTGGAGAAATTTCTTAACCATGCGGTCTTCAATTGAATGGAATGTCACAACTGCAAGCAATCCACCGGGACGCAACGCACGTTCTGCTGCCATTAAACCACGGAACAGCTCGCCGTATTCATCATTCACGGCGATGCGGAGCGCTTGAAAACTACGTGTCGCAGCGTGACTTTGATTCGGCTTTGTGCGCGGCAATGTTTTCTCAATCAAACCAGCAAGTTGCAGCGTGGTCTTAAACGGCTCAATCGCACGTTCACGAACAATAGCGCGCGCAATACGGCGGCTCATGCGTTCTTCGCCGTAATGATACAAAATATCAGCGATTTCTTCTTCGCTTGCAGAATTCACCAAGTCCGCCGCCGAAGGCCCATCTTGGCTCATGCGCATATCCAGTGGCCCGTCGCGCATAAACGAAAACCCACGCTCCGCGAGGTCAAGCTGCATGGAACTCACACCAAGGTCTAGAACAACGCCATCTAGTCCGGACGCATATTCGTCCATTTTAGAAAAGACACCTGCAACCAGCTCGATACGATCATCATATTGACCAACCCAGTCAGCCGCCATTGTGAACGCCAATGGATCACGATCAACGCCATAAACCTTGCTCGCGCCAGCCTCTAATAGGCCGCGCGTATACCCGCCCGCACCGAACGTTCCATCAAGCCACCGACCCTGAACAGGCGAAACGCCCGCCAAGAGCGGGCGCAAAAGCACAGGAACATGAGGGGCATCTGACGTTTGAGAAGCCTTGTCCGCCATCCCTTATGTCTCCTTCTGCTGATCAAGGAAGACCAGCGGATCAAAATCATCTGGGAGCTCATCCAACCATTCTTCGGTCTTGGCGGCTTCTTCCTGATCGTATGTTTCTGTTTTCCAAATCTGGAACGTATCGCCTGCAGCGATAAAGAAGGCCTCTTTTTCCAGATCAATTTTTTGACGCAGCTTCGCTGGCAGGACCAGACGTCCAGTTTCATCAACAGTTGTTGGAAAGGACTGACCGTGAAACAAGCGCTGCAGCATCTTACGCTCCATCGAGCCGCGAGGCAAAGCGTCGATCTTTGCGTCGACCTCTTCAATTGCGGCGATGGTATAGCATTCTAGGTAATTGCGGCGATGGTCACCATAAACAATGACCAACTCAGGCGCTTCACCAGATTTCCAGTTGGGGTCAGAAGCCTCCAAAACACGACGAAACGAAGCCGGGATAGACACCCTGCCCTTCGCATCCACCTTATGGTGGCTTTCGCCTCTGAATCTGCGTGCCACTGCCTGACCCGCCCTTCTGTTTAGCCCCCGGTTAAATTTGAACCCCTAGAAACGAAACGGCGGATTGAGCTGCTGCCACTGCTCAATCCGCCGCCCTCGTCCCGCTTTGCGGGGTATGTCCAGCTGCGCGCGCCACCTGGGGGGATGTCTGCTCGCTCGCGCGCCGGATCTCTTCGTTCGATGAAATCGGGGCCTGTATGAAACCTGACTTGGAGTTTTTTAATTCGGGGTCTTTAGCGCCCCTTAATCTCCCGTCCTCATCGTATGTATAGGGATGCCATGGGAAATTATGGAAATCAACAAAAAAATTGGGACATCATGGGAAAAATTGGGATGCCACGGATCAGAAACTCGCTCAAAACGTCGCAAGGACACCAAGTGACCACCATATGGAGTTAATTTTACAACTACAGGCACCACATATAGGAAAAATCAATCAACTCATTCCTTTCCCATGCATTCCCAGAAAAAATAGAAAAATCACAATCCTCCGGAACAAAACACGCAAAACTGCACAGATTTCATTCTCCAGGATCAAAATCTCATCGAGAATAGGTACGATTACGTTCCGCTGACCCACGTTTTCCCACAAGCACGACTAGCAACGTTGAAAGCCCCCCTAACGCAAGGCAAGGCGATATCGTCAATCGCGTTTCAACGATGGCAGATATGAAAAATGGAACAACAAGACTAAATACCGATACCGTCAAACTTGGCCTAAGATAGAAAAGCCCGTAGGATACCGATACGACCAAAAACAATTCGAGCGAATAGCATTAGTATGAAAACGACGGTGCAACTGCCCATCAATATTGAAAACGCACCTAAACGCGAAGTCCGCAGCCAATTTGCAGCACTCGTGTATCGCGTCAAAGATGGGAAAATTCAGTTCCTGCTTATTACAAGCCGCCGATCTGGCCGCTGGATTATCCCAAAGGGATGGCCGATGCTTGGCATTAGACCGGCAAAGGGTGCAGCTCAAGAAGCGTGGGAAGAAGCCGGCGTCGTTGGCAAAGTAAGCGACCAATGCCAAGGTATCTTTTCATACTATAAGCGCGGGCCTGATGAGGAAATGCTTCCCTGCCTCGCAATGGTTTACCCATTACGCGCAAAGCGCCTATCTAAAAGCTTTCCAGAAGCCGGGCAAAGAAAACGCAAATGGTATTCCCGCAAGAAGGCCGCAAAGCTTGTTGACGAACCGGAACTCGCAAAAATCATCAAGTCCTTCGACCCAAGAAGCCTGCACTAACAACACATAGAAGTTTTTGAAGGCGTCTTGATACACTTCACCTGCATGTCTATGTTGCGCTCAACCGCTTAGGCAAAAAACATATGATCCAATACACTTTAAAATGCGAAAACGATCACCGGTTTGATAGCTGGTTTCAAAGTGCAGACGCCTTCGACAAGCTTAAAGCCTCCGGTCTGATTACATGTGAATCATGTGGGTCCCCTAAAGTTGAAAAAGCCATCATGGCGCCGCGCGTGCGCACGGCACGCGCAGCTGCATCAACCATCGACGAACAACAATCTCCTTCAGAAGCGCCCGATTTAAACAAACCAAACAACGCTGCAGAAATCGCAATCGCTGAGCTTAAGAAAAAGGTCGAAGACAACGCAGATTACGTCGGTGGGAATTTTGCCCAAGAAGCTCGATCAATGCATCTTGGCGATACTCCAGAACGTTCTATCTACGGCGAAGCCAATGCCGAAGAAGCCAAAAGCTTGATCGAAGAAGGCATCCCCGTCGCCCCTCTCCCATTCAGGCCAGGGCGAAAGTCTAACTAAGCCAACTTTATGAGGCGCAAGATCACGCCTTTCGAGGAGTTTCCTAGTATTGATTCCATCAACCTTTCCACCCAGCACTGATCAAATAAAATTCTGTTAAGTTGGAGGCTTCGGTCTCCTGACCGGCAAATTTGCAGGACTTCGGGGAATAAATGCAATTCTTTGCACGTAGTAACACGTTTGATAGCCCTCAAACGCTTGTCTAGACCATCGCTGCAGCGTAAACCGCCCACCAACCCGAAAACGTAAATGGCAGGACACCAAGACCATGCCCACATTGGTAATGAAATTTGGCGGCACCTCTGTCGCGAACCTTGACCGCATCCGCCGTGCCGCAAAGCGTGTCGGCGTTGAAGTGGCCAAGGGCTATGATGTGATCGTCATCGTTTCCGCAATGTCAGGTAAGACAAACGAGTTGGTTGGCTGGGTAAATGAAACCTCCCCACTCTTTGACGCGCGCGAATATGATGCTGTTGTTAGCTCAGGCGAGAACGTAACCGCTGGCCTAATGGCACTAACGCTACAAGAGATGCAAATCCCTGCGCGTAGCTGGCAAGGCTGGCAAGTTCCGCTTTTGACCACCTCGGCGCATGGGCAGGCACGGATCGAAGACATTCCAACCGAAAACATCAACGCCAAATTTGGTGAAGGTATGAAGGTTGCAGTTGTTGCTGGATTTCAGGGCCTTAGCCCAGAAGGTCGCATTACCACACTTGGTCGCGGTGGGTCAGACACCACAGCCGTTGCATTTGCAGCAGCATTTGATGCCGAACGGTGTGACATCTACACGGATGTTGACGGTATCTATACAACAGACCCGCGTATTTGCCAAAAAGCCCGCAAGCTTGATCGCATTGCTTTTGAAGAAATGCTGGAGCTGGCATCGCTAGGCGCCAAGGTCTTGCAGACCCGCTCTGTTGAAATGGCTATGCGCTATAAAGTTAAACTGCGCGTGCTAAGCTCTTTTGAAGAACAATCTGACGAGGCAGGAACGCTCGTCTGTGATGAGGATGAAATCATGGAATCCAACGTAGTTGCAGGTGTCGCCTATTCTCGCGACGAAGCGCAGATGACCCTTTTATCGGTTGCTGACCGTCCAGGTATTGCTGCTTTGATATTTGGCAAATTGTCAGACGCTGGTGTGAACGTCGATATGATTGTTCAAGACATCTCAGAGGATGGCCGCACGAATATGACGTTCAGCCTTCCCACTGATCAAGTTCAGCGCGCAGACATTGCGATGAAGGAAATTCGTGGCAACGAATTGAACTTTGACAAACTGATCGTCGATTCTGACGTGGCCAAAGTTTCGGTTGTTGGAATTGGTATGCGGTCACAATCAGGCGTTGCGGCCAAAATGTTTAAGATCCTCTCGGATGAAGGCGTTAACATTAAGGTCATTACGACATCGGAAATCAAAATTTCTGTGCTGGTTGACCGAAAATACATGGAACTTGCGGTGCAAGCCCTGCATGATGCCTTCGAACTCGAAAAGGCCGCCTAAGGCTCTGCTAAGCGCATTTTGGCGCGCGGCATGAGCGTGGCGCGCCAAAAGGTGAACTAGTATGGCTGAACGATCAGACAGCGAAAGCCGCAAACTTCTCGGGCGATTGCGCGAAGCAATGGCCGAAGAAAACGCAGGCCAAGAACGGTTGGACAAGATCACAACATTGATCGCGTCCTCTATGGGCACTGAAGTGTGCTCCATCTACTTATTTCGTGATGCCGAAACACTCGAGCTATGTGCAACACAGGGCTTGAACCCTGACTCGGTGCACAAAACACGCCTGCGTATGGGCGAAGGCCTAGTAGGCCGTGTTGCGCGACGAAACCGTATCATCAATTCAGCCGACGCTCCGCAAGAAAGCGGCTTCCGCTATATGCCGGAAACCGGCGAAGAGAGTTTCTCGTCCTTTTGTGGTGTCCCTATCCAACGGCTTGGGGAAAAGCTGGGCGTGCTTGTCGTGCAATCCAAAGAAGCGCGCGACTATTCCTCTGACGAGATTTACGCGCTTGAAGTCGTAGCAATGGTTCTGGCCGAAATGACAGAACTTGGCGCATTTGTTGGAGAAGGTGCTGCGCTTTCCCCTCTTCACCAACAACAGGTCCTTATGAAGGGGGGCACAGCCCAAGAAGGCGCTGCCGAAGGCCGTGTATGGCTACATGAGCCACGGGTCGTCGTTGCTAACCCGATTGCAGATGACCCTGAAGCCGAGCAAGGCCGTCTGGATACAGCTATCGAAGAATTGCGTGTTGGTGTCGATGAAATGCTCGCCGGCGCCGCAGGCGGAGATAAAGATCAGCTACAAGTCCTAGAAGCCTACCGCATGTTTGCCAATTCCAAGGGTTGGTTGCGACGCATGAAGCAGGACATTGATCAGGGTCTGTCCGCAGAGGCCGCAGTCGAGAAAGAACAATCAACGGCGCGCGCGCGTATGTCCCAAGCGTCAGATGCCTACCTTCGTGACCGCCTGCACGACCTTGATGACCTTTCAAACCGACTGTTGCGCATTCTAACCGGCCAAGGGAAAAACACCGGAGCAGAAATGCCCGAAGACCCAATTCTAGTGGCCCGCAACATTGGCCCCGCAGAATTACTGGAATATGGCCGCAAACTCAAAGGCATCGTCTTAGAGGAAGGTTCTGTTGGTTCTCACGCTGCTATCGTCGCCAGAGCCTTGGCAATACCTCTGGTCATACACGCAGAACGCATAACAACCGAAGCGCTTAACGGCGATCAGATCATGGTCGACGGGGATCAGGGGCTGGTCCATCTGCGCCCTGATGAATCCGTTGTAACCGCTTTCCGAGATAAAATCGCGATGCAAGCAAATGCCCAAGAGCGTTATGCTTCCATTCGCGACAAGGCGGCCACTACCCTAGACGGCACGACAATCAGCTTGCAAATGAATGCCGGCCTGATGGCTGACTTACCCTCCCTAGAGGGCTCTGGAGCTGAGGGTGTTGGCCTTTTCAGAACCGAATTACAGTTTCTCATTCGCAACCAAATGCCACGTCGTACAGAGCTTGCAAAACTCTACTCACACGTAATGGACAGTGCTGGTGACAAGCAGGTCGTATTCCGAACACTCGATATTGGATCGGACAAAGTCCTCCCATATATGGCCCCGCAAGATGAGCCGAACCCTGCCTTAGGCTGGCGCGCAATCCGTGTTGGTCTTGATAAACCGGGCGTGTTGCGCATGCAGCTGCAGGCCCTATTGCGTGCTGCGAAGGGACGACCGCTGAAAGTCATGTTCCCTTTCATTGCTCAATTTGATGAGTACACGGCCGCTAAGGCAGAAATGGACAAAGCCGTAGATCGCGAGCGCATTCTTGGGCATGCGATCCCTTCGGAACTGACGGTTGGCGCTATGTTAGAAACGCCGTCGCTTGCTTTTGCCCCACAGAAATTCTTCGAAGAGGTTGGGTTTATTTCCATTGGCGGCAACGATCTTAAGCAATTCTTCTTTGCCGCTGATCGAGAAAACGAGCGTGTCCGCAAACGTTACGACACTTTGAATGTTAGTTTCCTGACGTTTATTGAAGGTATTGCAAATCGTTGCCGCTCTACAAATACACCCGTCAGTTTTTGCGGAGAAGACGCGGGACGCCCGATTGAGGCATTGTGCCTAGCGGCTATGGGCCTCCAGATCCTCTCAATGCGGCCAGCGTCTATTGGGCCGGTAAAAAGCCTATTGATGCGTACCAATTTGTCGGAACTCAGAGCGGTTATCGAAGACGCGCGTGAAAGCGGTGAGCAAACAGTGCGCCCTGCTGTGCTAGAGTATCTAAGAAAGCAAAGTCAGGCACCACGCTAATCCAAAGGCGCGGCGATCTCTGGCGTCATTTTGTCCAGAAACAAGGCCACAAGCTCGTTGTGGGCCACATCTGCGTCGATTGCCAACTTGCGCAATCCAAAGTGCACGTGTGCAATTTCGCGATAGTATTTCACGAAAGCATAATTGGTAGCGGCACCTGTCGCAGCACCTAATACCGGAACAGCCTGAGCGGCCAGCTTTTGTCCAAGAACGGCAGCCAACCGTGGCGCGACCCAAGCCGTAAGTTTTTGCAGACCACCGCTCGACAAAGCCATGCGAGCGCCCAAGAAGCCAAGATCGGCACCGTCATCATGCGCCATTGGACCAGCCGCGGCAAATACTTGAATGCAATCGAATTGAACGTTTTCTGAAGCAGGATCAAACTCGTACTCTTCAGCAACATCCTGAATTCCACGCAATAAAAGCGCTGTCGTTACAGGTAATTCTGCCAATGCTGTAGGCACACCACCTGCCCCACCAGCAGCGCCCATCGTCGTAGCAATGGCAGTGTGCAGCCAACCTTTCTGACCACTGCCCACCAAGCGACGAGAGCCATTAGCCGCCTTCATCGCCTGTTTCAATGCAACCTCTGTTGCACCCTCTAACCGATCCCGAACAGGGCGCGGCAAGCTATCGACCAGCCCATCCGCCTGTTTCCCTAAAAGGTTCAACACCTCGATAGCCAGTCCACTGGCTCCGCGATAACGCGCGACCAAAGTGTCCAGCTCAGCATCTACATCAATTGCTAATAATTCAGTGTCGCGCATCTTTCCTCCGTATCCTTAGATTTGGGATAGATGTTTACCGCTTTCAACCCTAGGCATAGGGTTTCACGGTCCCCTCGACACCGTCCCATGCCCTGTAAGACAAAGAATATCCTAACACACGAGCCGGATTTGTTGGCGGTGGCATCAACACACCTTCAAGGCGCGTAAAACCAAATCGTTTATAATATGGCGCATCTCCAACCAAGATCACACGCTCCCAACCAAGCGTTTTGGCGATGTCTAAACTTTCCCGGATCAGTGAACCACCCAGGCCTTCGCCTTGTCGTGTCGGGTGGACAGCAACAGGGCCAAGCAACAAGGCCTTAACCTCATCCACACGAATGGGCCAATACCGTATTGCTCCGCCTAAAATTTCGTCGCTATCCCTCGCAACCAAAGACAATTCAGGCACGCGCTCCACACCTTCGCGCAGGCGATAAGAAGACAATGCCTCCCTACCCGGCGCAAAACATAGGTCATACAGGGCTTCGACTTCCCACCAGTCCGCCTCTGTCTCTTGCCTTAGATAAAGCACCTGCCAACGCCCTTTCGTCGCTTTGACCGAATTTCCGGTGGCAACGCCACTATCATGGCGCTACGTCTGGGGCAAACACGAAGGAGGCATTGATGTTTTATCGCCCCGAGGATGGTCACGGCCTACCTCATAACCCATTCAAAGCGATCGTTTCTCCGCGCCCTATAGCATGGATATCAACACGCGACTTAAAGGGCACGCCAAACCTGGCACCTTATTCGTTCTTTAACGCGATCGCAGATACACCGCCTCAAGTCGTCTTTGGGTCCACCGGAGCAAAAGACGACCAGGAGGAAAGTAAAGATACCGTCTCAAACATCCGCGCGACGGGTGTGTTCTGCATCAATATTGTCGCTGAACATCTAATAGACCCAATGAACGCATCCACCGCACCGCTAGGCAAAGACGTAGATGAATTTCAAGTGGCAGGCCTAGCCGCCGTACCCTGCGATAGCATCGATTGCATGCGCGTGGCAGAAGCCCCCGCAAGCCTTGAGTGCAAATTGAGCCAGATCATCCGCCTTGAGGGGGAAAGCAATTTCATGGTTATCGGAAATGTCACCGGAATTCATATGCGCGATGAATGCATCAACGGTGGTCGTTTTGTCGTTACAACCTACAAGCCTTTGGCTCGGCTTGGATATAAAGACTACAGCGTTGTCGAAACGCTTTTCGAGCAGGAAAGGCCCAGCTCTTAATCCAACAAAAACCCGGCACGTTTAAGCGCCGGGTTTTCTATTTTAGTGACCGCCTAAAACACCGGTCCGTACACCGTAATCCACCGCGACCTCATATTCAGGGTCATCGGAACTGTCGATCATCAGGTGACCTGCTCGGGTAAGCAGCCCATGGCAATCACGGCTTAGATGGCGCAAGGTAATCTTCTTGCCTGCATCTTCGTACTTACCTGCAATTGTTTCAATCGCCTGCAGAGCTGACTGATCAACAACGCGGCTAAACTGAAAATCTACAATCACTGCATCTGGATCGTTTTCGACATCAAACAATTCAACAAAACCTTCTGTTGAGCCAAAGAACAGCGGACCATTGATTTCGTAAACCTTTGCACCTTTGTCTGAAGCAGACTCTCGTGTCACCGCATGAATACGGCGCGCGTTGTTCCATGCATAGGCCAAAGCGCTCACGATCACACCAACGACGACGGCAATGGCAAGGTCAGTTGCAACAGTCACGACTGTCACCAACACGATCACAAAGGCATCCATCAATGGCACCTTGGTCATGATCTTCAAAGAGTTCCAAGCGAATGTGCCGATCACAACCATGAACATCACACCAACCAGTGCAGCAAGTGGAATTTGCTCAATTGCAGGGCTCGCTACGACGATGAACAACAACAAGCACAAGGCCGCGAAAATGCCAGCGATCCGTGTCCGGCCGCCAGATTTCACATTGATCATAGACTGACCGATCATCGCACAACCGCCCATGCCACCAAAGAAACCGGTCACAATATTAGACGCACCCTGTGCGATACATTCTTGCGATGCGCCACCGCGCTTGCCGGTGATTTCACCAACAAGGTTCAACGTCAGAAGACTTTCGATCAAACCAATGGCCGCCAAGATCACTGAGTATGGCAGAATGATTTGGAATGTTTCCCAGTTCAGCGGAACCAGCGGAATATGGAATGCAGGCAATCCACCTTCAATACTCGCCATGTCACCAACGCGCGGCACATCTAGACCCAACGCAATAACCAAGATGGCAACGATACCAATTCCTGCCAAAGGCGCCGGGATCACCGACGTGATCTTTGGTGTACCCCAAATGATCAGCATTGTGAGACCGACCAAACCCAGCATCAGCAACATAGACGCATTACCCAGCCATTCTGCACCACCGCTGGCAGGATCTTTAAACTGTGTGAGCTGCGCAAGGAAAATCACGATAGCTAGACCATTCACAAAGCCCAACATAACGGGATGTGGCACAAGGCGAATGAACTTGCCCCACTGCATGACACCGGCAATGATCTGCAAAATCCCCATTAGCACGACGGTCGCAAACAAATACTCCACGCCGTGATCTGCAACGAGCGCCACCATAACAACGGCCAATGCCCCAGTCGCACCTGAGATCATACCCGGACGCCCACCGATCAAGGCAGTGATCAGACCCACCATAAACGCAGCATACAATCCAACCAACGGATGAACGCCAGCGACGAAAGCAAACGCAACCGCTTCTGGGACCAAAGCCAAAGCAACAGTCAAGCCAGACAGCAACTCAGTCCGCACACGCGGTACAGACCAACCCTCGTCTTGCATAATAGACAAGTTCGGCGGAGAGATATTTTTGGCAAAATTCGCCAATGCAGCACGTTTCATCGGGCAGTCCTATTCGCTCATCAGATTTGGAGTGTTGCCCTGCCCCTAACGGAAATCGCCATTTGCCACAAGGGTGGGTACCCAACCCTTTGGCAGTTGCGTGATTTAGAGCAGCCTAACGGTTGCATCTAAGGGAAAGCCTCGCCAAAACTAAACCAAATCAATCGACAGGAGCATCCCGTGAGCGCAGCAGACAAAGAGACAATGATCGCCGTAATTGGCGGCTCTGGCATTTACGACATAGATGGGCTGGAAGGCGCGGAATGGACAACGGTTGAAACCCCTTGGGGTGACCCATCTGATCAAATTTTGACCGGCACATACGAGGATGTCAAAATGGCATTCCTGCCGCGCCATGGACGCGGCCATAAACACTCGCCAACAACCGTGCCATATCGCGCCAATATCGACGCACTCAAGCGTCTGGGAGCGACTGACGTGATCTCTGTCTCGGCTTGCGGTTCCTTTCGCGAACACATGGCCCCCGGCGACTTTGTTATCGTTGACCAATTCATTGACCGCACCTTTGCACGCGAAAAGTCATTCTTTGGCACTGGTTGCGTAGCACACGTCAGTGTCGCTCATCCCACCTGCCCACGCTTATCAGACGCCTGTGAAACCGCCGCTAAAGCCGCTGACATCACCGTTCATCGCGGCGGCACTTACCTCGCAATGGAAGGGCCGCAGTTTTCCACTTTGGCAGAATCAAAGATGTATCGTGAACAATGGGGCTGTGATGTCATTGGCATGACCAACATGCCCGAAGCCAAACTCGCCCGCGAAGCTGAGCTTTGCTATGCGTCCGTCGCAATGATCACCGACTATGACAGCTGGCACCCAGAACACGGCGAAGTTGACGTAACCCAAATTATCAAAACGCTTATGGGCAACGCCGAAAAAGGCCGCAACTTGGTAAAGCGTTTGCCTGCCCTGCTCGGGAAAGACCGCGCAGATTGCCCACATGGTTGTGACAAAGCCCTGGAATACGCAATATTGACCGCGCCCGACGCACGTGATCCAGCTGTCGTCGCAAAGCTAGACGCGGTCGCTGGCCGTGTTCTAGGTTAAACAACTTTCTTGACAGGGGGCAGCCCCCCTGCCTTGGATAAGGCCAACTTATAAAGGATTTCTGTCTTGGCATTTGATCTTTGGTTGGCCTTCACCGCGGCCTCTCTCGCCCTACTACTCATTCCCGGCCCAACCGTGGTGTTGGTACTTTCCTACGCCCTTTCCCAAGGCCGATCCGTTGCACTCGCGACCGCTGCAGGGGTGGCTCTGGGTGATTTGATTGCGATGACAGCTTCGCTACTTGGCCTAGGCGCGATTGTTTTGGCGTCATCCACAGCGTTTTCCATCCTAAAATGGGTCGGTGCCGCATACCTCCTCTGGCTTGGTATCAAACTTTTACGAAGTGCGGGATCTGCATCATCTGAAAAGCTAATTCCCGCTCGCGACCAATCCGCCAGCGGCGTATTTCGTCATGCGGCATTGGTGACTGCCCTTAATCCAAAGAGCATTGGTTTTTTCATTGCCTTTGTTCCACAATTCATCACTCCAGCGGCACCTATCGCTCCGCAATTCGCTATCATGATAGCAACGTTCGTTGGACTGGCAGCAGTAAATTCACTGGTCTACGCAATTTTGGCGGACCGCCTTCGCTCTACAATTGCACGCCCAGCAACAATTCAATGGCTTAACCGAATTGGAGGCGTTGCTTTGATCGGAATGGCCGCCTTAACCGCCAGCCTTCGACGCGCAGCCTGAAGGCATAGCCACTTGCCAACCATCACGCTTTAGGCGACACCTTTGCCGAAAAACAACCGGGGCCAATCATGCGCAAAAGCACTGATGTCAAAGACTACATTCGCACCATCGTCGACTTCCCTCACGAAGGGATACTGTTTCGCGATGTCACAACGCTATTTGCTGATCCACGTGGGTTTCGCATGGCCATCGACCAAATGCTTCACCCCTACGCCGGAGTGCGCATCGACAAAGTCGTTGGTCTAGAAGCGCGTGGTTTCATCCTAGGTGGTGCGATTGCCCATCAGCTTAGCGTGGGTTTTGTTCCGATCCGTAAGAAGGGCAAATTGCCTGGCACGACGATTTCCGAAGAATACCAACTGGAATATGGCGAGGCTATTGTCGAGATCCACGACGACGCGATTCAGCCTGGCGAAAAAATCTTAGTCGTAGATGACCTTTTGGCGACTGGTGGCACAGCCGAAGCGGGCATCAAACTCGTTGAACGTCTGGGTGGCGAAATTCTAAGCTGTACTTTTATCATCGACCTTCCAGACCTAGGCGGTCGCAAGCGACTCGAAGCGCTTGGCATTAATGTCGACGTTCTCTGTGAATTCGAAGGCCTATAAATCTAGCATTAAGGTTTCTCGGCAATAAATCCTTTGCCGCTTGGGAAACGGTCCTGCTTGCACAGATCCTAAGGATCACACGCGCCTCATTCTGACCGGGATGAGGCGCAATTAATTGGAAAACATCGCACCGGGGTTCATGATCCCCTTTGGATCAATCGTATTCTTGATCGCGCGCATCATCGCCAGTTTAACGGGATCGCCATAGCGGGCTAGATCATCGACCTTTAGTCGACCAACTCCATGCTCCGCGCTAAATGACCCGCCAAATTCATGCACGACATCATGCACGGCAACTTTTACTTCGCTCTGTAAGTGACTGTAATCCGATTTATTTTCACCTGCCGGAGGGAATACATTGAAATGCAGATTCCCATCCCCAAGATGTCCAAAACAATTCACCCGAAGCCCTTCGAACGCTGCGACAGCTTGTGTACCTTTTTCAATAAATGCCGGAATACGTTCAATTGGAATGGACACATCGTGACTGCTGATTGATCCCACAATCTTATTGGCTGCTGGAATTGTTTCTCGCAGCGACCAGAATGCCTGCCGTTGCCCTTCAGAGGACGCCACCACTCCATCAGTCACCAACTCTCGCTCCAAAGCCTCACCAAAAAGCACTTCAAGTACATCTTGGCCAACCAATGCCTTTGATAATCCAACCTCCATCAATACAGACCACTCTGGCCGTTCTTCAAAAGGTTGCCGCAAATCAGGGAACGCCTCAGACAAAAATTCTAGACTTCGGGAGTGAATGAGCTCAAACGCACTAACAGCCTCACCCAGTTGCGCGCGCGCCAAAGCCAGTAAACCAATCGCAGCTTCTGGATCTGGGACAACTAAAAAAGCTGTTTCATGCGCGACGGGTTTGGAAAACAGTTTTAGGGAAGCCGCAGTAATCACCCCCAAGGTTCCCTCTGCCCCAATCATCAAGTTCTTTAGGTCATAGCCCGTATTGTCTTTGCGAAGCTCGGACAGCCCATGCCAGATCTCCCCATTGGGCAACACTACCTCCAAACCCAAACACAAATCCCGTGCATTGCCATAGCGCAATACGTTCAAACCACCGGCGTTGGTCGATAAATTCCCACCAATCCTTGCCGTGCCTTGCGCTGCCAATGACAATGGAAATAAGCGGCCCTCTGCATCTGCAGCAGCTTGAACATCCGCTAGGATACAACCGGCCTCCGCAACGATTACATTAGAAGCGCCGTTGATGCTGCGAATAGCGGACATGCGTTCTAGCGACAGGATAACCGGTTGTGCGTGCCCTGGCATGATCTGTCCACCAACAAGCCCAGTGCCGCCGCCATAAGGCACCACAGGCACGCCAGCAGCATGACATGTGCGCATGATGATCGAAACCTCATCAACGCTCCGAGGCAGTGCAAGAACGCCCCCGCCACCCAAAAAGCGCCCGCGCGACTCTTCTAGGTAACGCGGTTCAGGATTACGCAGGCTATCCGGCGGCAACAAAGCGGCAAGGTCAGCAACAAATTTGGGATCGGCGGCAGAATAATTCATTTCATAGGCCTACCACGCCCCAGAGAATTATCTAGGGGTCCGTCAGAAATTTTGGCTGCAACACAATGATCTTCGGACGTTTAGGCAAGCTGCGTAACGAGACAACGACATCACTGCCCTTTCCCCGATCAATGTCATAGACCTCTGACATCCCAATCAGAAATGCTCCCAAAGTTGCTTCATCAAACCAATGCATTGGGATCACGATCGACGCTTTCAAGCGCCTTAGCACTTTCATCATTGTCGGCAAATCCAACGTCCGTCCGCCGTCAACCGCCGCCATAACAACATCAAGCCGTCCAAGCGCTGCATATTGCGCAGCATCCGGTTCATGATGCAGATGACCCAAATGTCCGATGCACATGCCAGCAACTTCAAAGACAAAGATCGAATTGCCCTTTGGCTCCACTTCAAAGCCAGATCGAATATCTGTTGAAACATTCCGTACTAACATTTCACCCAGATCCAAATGATGCTCGATCCCCACGCCAAACGCGCCCCAGCCTTCAAGCACATGCGGAATGGCTGGATCAGGCACAGGTGTCCAATGACTTGAATGCGCGTGGTTCATCGTCACAATATCAGGCAGGAAATTCGCTGTTCCGATAAAGCCTGTGAAATCCGTGACTGCGTTTAAACCGCCTTCGGTTTGGATCAAAAATGCAGAGTGATCTATGTAAATGATACGAACGGAATCTTCTGGTACCGCATCACGAAACGCGGCCTTATGCACATAGGTCGCCTCGGAAATATTTTCAGCGACGGCAATACAATGACTAGCGCGACGTTCTTGCGCAGAAGCCCCTGACGCTACAAAAAGTAAGAGTATGATCCAACGCATGGCCTATCCTCCTGAAAATAGAGAATAGCATATTTCTCAACTATTGCCGACACACACCTAGAAATGCTGGAGTTACCTAGCCAGCCTGCGTTCGCCCGCGACGATCATTTCGCAATGCGGCATACAAAACATGGGTCCGCCAACGGCCATCAATCTGTAGATAGCTTTGCGCAACACCTTCGTATTTGAACCCGCTCTTCTCAAGAACGCCACGGCTTGCAACGTTCTCTGGCAGACAAGCCGCCTCGATCCGGCTTAGGTCCATGCGATGGAACGCATAATGCACCAGGGCATCAATTGCCTCGCGCATATAACCTTTGCGCGCATGGTCTTTGCCCACCCAATACCCGAGTGTTCCAGCCTGTGCAGGTCCACGCCGAATATTATCAAGCGTGATCGCTCCCATAAGCTCATTCGTTTCCCGATTGACCAGAAACAATGGTACAGCCACACCGGTGTTGATAGACCGCTGCGCCCAATAAACACGATTGGTAAAGTTCTTGCGGCTCAAATGATCTGCTGCCCAAACGGGTTCCCAAGGCGTCAGAAAATCCGCACTGCTTTCGCGCATCCAAGCCCAGCTTCTAAAATCCGAGTGTATTGGAGGCCGCAGAGTCATGCGCTCTGTCTCGATGCGTATTTTCTTCCGTGTTAGCAGCATTAGGCAGCGCGCCTCTCCTGCAATTTACCCAAATCAGGTGCCGCAGAAATTGGACCGTATAGCGCCATAGCTGCAGGCGCACTTACCGCCATATGCTCGGCAAAGGCACGTACATCTGCATCTGTCACCGCATCGATTTTCTCAACGGTTTCTTCGAGTCCAGGGACACGCCCCCATATAGATACCATCCGAGCCAGACGCTCAGCGCGGCTAGACGGGCTTTCAAGCCCCATCAACATACCTGCTTTCATCTGAACACGCGCACGTTCGATTTCTTTGGCAGACATATCTTCAGCTGCTCGCTTCAGCTCGTCGATCGTAATATCTGCAAGATCAGCAATCTGATCGCCAGATGTTCCTGCATAGATCGTGGTCATACCACTATCCGCATAGGCGCCCGCACTGGAATAAATCGTATAGCAAAGGCCACGCTTTTCGCGCACTTCTTGGAATAGACGCGAAGACATCCCCCCGCCCAATGCTACGGAATAAATCTGCGCCGTGTATATCTCAGGGCTACAGTAATTTGGGCTTTCTAGGCCCAACGCAAAATGCGCCTGTTCAAGCGTCTTTTCTTGGCGGAACTCACCACCCGAAAAGCTAGCACTGAGCTCGGTCATCTTCGGACCGGGCTTCATGTGGCCAAACATCTCTTCGGCCAGCTTCACGATCTCATCGTGATCCACACCGCCAGCGGCAGCAAGGATCATGCGCTCTGGTCCATAGTGCTGCCCGACAAACCCAGATAGATCTTCGCGACCAAAACTTTGCACCCGCTCTTCTGGGCCAAGAATTGTTCGGCCTAATGGTTGATCTTGATAGGCACGCTCTTGCAACCAATCAAAGATCACATCGTCCGGAGTGTCCAAGGCTTGGCCAATCTCTTGCAAAATCACGCCGCGTTCCACTTCGATCTCTTTCGGATCGAATACTGGGTTCATCAAGATGTCACCAATGACATCCATCGCCAAAGGCACATCTTCCTTTAGCACACGGGCGTAATACGCAGTCACTTCGCGACTGGTATAAGCGTTGATATATCCACCCACATCTTCAATCGCCTCAGCAATCTCAAGTGCGTTACGACGTTTGGTTCCCTTGAACGCCATATGTTCAAGAAAATGCGCAATGCCGTTTTGCTTGGGTGTCTCATGACGGCCACCAGCCGTCACCCAGACCCCAACAGACGCAGATTGCAGGCCCGGCATGTGCTCAGTTGCAACACGGAAGCCATTTGAAAGTGTGTGAATTCTTACGGTCAACGGGACGCGATCCGATCTTTGATTAAGGTCTCTAGCAAAGCAAGTTGGTTTGGAACTTTGCAGCTCCGTTCTTCCCGCTCCATCAGGTCCGCCATATGCGGCGGCAATTCTGGATGAACACCCATCGCTTTTTCAACGGCATCAGGGAATTTTGCGGGATGTGCGGTTGCCAATGTGATCATTGGTGTTTCAGATAGCTGCTCATTGGCGACTTTTACCGCAACGGCGGAATGCGGACAAAGCACTTCTTGCGATGCGCTAAATTCCGCTTTTATCGTCGCCATGGTCTCTTCTTCAGAGGCACGACCAGAGGTAAATGTCTCCCGTAGCGTCTCCATCGCACCTTGGCTGATGGTGAAAGAACCGTCTTTCAATTCTTCCATCAATTGCGCCACGGCATCGCCGTCGCGATCATAAGCAAAGAACAATGCACGTTCGAAGTTCGAAGACACCTGAATATCCATCGACGGGCTAATCGAAGGCTTCACGCCCTCTTTTGTATAAGCCCCGGTTTCGATGGTCCGGTGTAGAATGTCGTTTTGGTTTGTCGCGATCACCAGCTTCTCTATGGGCAAGCCCATCTGCTTCGCAATGAAACCAGCAAATATATCGCCAAAGTTGCCGGTCGGCACAGTGAAGCTGACTTCGCGATGCGGTGCACCCAAAGAAACCGCAGACGAGAAGTAATATACAACCTGCGCCAAAACACGCGCCCAGTTGATGGAATTCACGCCTGCGAGTTTCACACCATCGCGGAATTCGAAATCGTTGAACATATCTTTCAGACGCGCCTGGCAATCGTCAAAATCACCATCTAGTGCCAAGGCGTGCACATTGGCGTCATCCGGCGTGGTCATTTGTTTACGCTGAATGTCAGAGGTCCGGCCTTCTGGATACAGAATAAACACATCCACATTATCGAGCCCACGGAATGCTTCGATTGCAGCAGAGCCTGTATCGCCAGAAGTCGCGCCAACGATCGTCACACGTTCACCACGGCGGTTCAGCTCAAATTGGAACAACTGCCCAATAAGCTGCATCGCGAAGTCTTTGAACGCTAATGTCGGGCCGTGGAACAGCTCTAGCAGATAGTGGTTTGGCGCCAACTGAACCAAAGGCGCACGAGCCTCGTGACGGAACCCAGCATAGGCACGTTCAATGATGCCCTTGAATTCGTCATCGCTGAAGCTCTCACCGATAAACGGCTTCATCACCCGAAAGGCTATTTCTTCATAAGACAGACCGGCCAAGGCAGCAATTTCGTCATGCGCCATAGTTGGGATCTTTTTTGGGACATACAGTCCACCATCCCGTGCCAAACCGGTTAGCATCGCCTCCGCAAAGCTTAGTTCAGGGGCATTCCCTCGGGTAGAGATATATTTCACGTCTCTAAAACCTTTTTCTGTGTGCGCATCCGGCGCAGATAATACAGCGTCATGATCACCCAGACTAAAGCCAGGCCGTACCATGTCACCGCATATTGTAAGTGATCGTTTGGAATTCCCGTTACCGTGACTGGCAACGGAGTCACGGTAGAATTTAACTCATCTGATTTGCGTGCAACAACCAACAGCGGCTCGGTGTTCAACACCTCAGCCAACTGGGCAATATCGCGGGCAAACCAGATGTTACCGTTTACATCATTTTCAGGTGTATACGAGTCGCGCTCATCAGGCCAAAGCAAGTTCCCAACGACCTCAGCAGAAACTGCTGTACGTGCTTCGTCTTTCGCAGGTGGCTTAACCCACCCTCGATCAAGCAACACGCGGCGACCATCGTCCGTTTCAAACGCTGCAATGACGCGATAAATCGCGCCTGTTTTCTTGCTAGACGCTAAAACATGCGCCTCTTGATCCGTAATCAGACCACGCGCAACAACGGGCAAATACTGGTCGTATTCCTGGGTCGGCTGCGCTGGCAAAGCAATCGGTGCGTCCGAAATACGTGTTTCGATTTGGGAAAGCACGCCCTCTTTCCACGCCAACCTTTGCACTTGCCACGTGCCAAGCCACAGCAAAACCGCTGTGCCCACGATACCAAAGAACAAAGGAAGGATTAACCGGCGCACAAGCGAGCCCTTTAAAAACGAAAGTCGCGGCGAAAGTGATCCGCCGCGACTTGCTATAATATTAACTGATCCAAAGGTGCAACCTTTTGGAGCGCCTTATTGGCCCCAGACGTAAACGGCTGCAAATAGGAACAACCAAACAACATCAACAAAGTGCCAGTACCAAGCAGCTGCTTCGAAACCGACATGATGTGTTTTGGTAAAGTGACCGCGCTGCAAACGGATCAAGCAAACGAACAGGAAGATGGTACCGATGATCACGTGCGCGCCGTGGAAACCCGTCGCCATAAAGAAGTTTGCTGCGTAGACGCTGCCAGAGAAGCCAAAGGCTGCGTGGCTGTATTCATACGCCTGGAATACGGTGAACACTGCACCCAGAGCGATAGCGATAATCAGGCCCCATTTCATGTCTTCACGGTTGTCCTCATGTGCCAAGGCGTGGTGCGCCCAAGTCGCGGCACAGCCAGAGCACAACAAGATCAATGTGTTGATCAATGGCAGGTGCCAAGGGTCAAACGTTTCGATGCCTGCTGGCGGGAAGATACCGTCAACCATTGGGCTGTCTGGGCCCATTGGGTAAATCGCGTGTTTGAAGAAGCTCCAGAACCATGCTGCAAAGAACATGACTTCGGACATAACAAACAAAATAAAGCCGTAACGCAGGCCGATTTGAACAACCGGGGTGTGGTCGCCAACTTTGCTTTCAGCAACAACGTCAGACCACCAGCCAAACATGACGTATAGGGTGCCAACAAGGCCAATCAGGAACATCCAAGGGCC
Source organism: Cognatishimia sp. 1_MG-2023 (assembly GCF_030548175.1). Taxonomy (GTDB): domain Bacteria; phylum Pseudomonadota; class Alphaproteobacteria; order Rhodobacterales; family Rhodobacteraceae; genus Cognatishimia. The sequence continues at coordinate 377,943 of NZ_JAUORX010000001.1, forward strand.
GTTGTCGTGGAACATCACGACAGCGCCAAAGAGCATGATAAAGCCTGCCACGGCGCCAAGGAATGGCCACCAGGACGGTTGCAGAATGTGATAATCGTGGTTTTTTGCGTGCGCCATGTTTCTTATCCCTCGTTGGAGGATTGGTTTGCTTCAATTTCTACGGCCTTTGACGGTTCGGTCAAGGTCGCCATTTCTTCGGGAAGATCAATTTCATAGAACGTATAGCTCAATGTGATCTCTTTGATAAATTTCGCGTCGCGGTCTTTTACCATCTCCGGGTCGACAAAGAATGTCACCGGCATGTCAACACGCTCGCCAGGCATCAACACCTGTTCGGTAAAGCAGAAGCAGTCGATCTTAGAAAAGAACTCGCCTGCTTCATAAGGGGCAACGTTGTAGCTCGCCTGCCCCGCAATTGGACGATCAGTTGGGTTATACGCTTCGTAAAAAGCCAAACCCGTTTCACCGATCTTCAATGTCATTTCCAGCTGCTGTGGTTTGAAATCCCACAGCATGCCGCGATCTTTCGATGCGTCAAATTTCACAGAAATAGTGCGATCCAGCACCACATCTGATCCGGCATCCGCCTCTTGTGTCACACCACCAAAGCCAGTGACCTTACAGAACCAGTCATAAAACGGAACGGATGCATAGGCGAGACCGCCCATCAAGACAACCACACCTGCCAGTTTGGTAACAGTTTTGGTGTTCTTATCCATGCTCATTGGCTCTGAATCCTCACGCTCTCTGGCTCAAAATCACCTCTTGTGACTTTGACAACAGTTAGCCCAAGCAGCAACACGACAAATGCGCCCAGTACAAGCGCAACGCCGAGGTTGCGGCCGAAACGGCGTTTGTGCAGTTCGTGCTCTTCACGGAAGCTCATATTACCAGCCACCCAGTCCATAAGGGGCCAAAGCAGCTTCGGCCAGAATAGCACCGAAGTGCAGGAATAAATACATCAGGGAAAAGCCAAAGAATCGCTTCTCAACCTTGTGATTGTCAGCCGCACAAGCCTCGTCAGACCGACGCCAAATCGAAATAGCACCAAGAACGAACATCGCGTTCATAACGATGGCAGTCACCAGATAGATCAACCCGCCAACAGAGGTAAACGCCATGCCGACTGCAACCGCCGCAAGGATCAGCGTATAAACGAGGATGTGATTCCGTGTCACCGCGCGCCCGTGGGTCACGTGCAACATCGGTACACCTGCGTCTTTATAATCAGACTTCATGAACAGGCACAGCGCCCAAAAATGTGGAGGTGTCCACATAAAGATCAGCGTGAACATCAACACGCTTTCAACTGAAATGCCGCCAGTAACAGCCGCCCACCCGATCATCGGAGGAAAAGCACCAGCCGCACCACCGATAACGATGTTCTGCGGGGTCCAACGTTTCAGCCACATGGTATAGATCACCACGTAGAAAAAAATCGTAAAGGCCAATAGGCCTGCAGCAACCCAATTGGTTGCCAGCCCAAGCATCACCACAGCCATGACCGACAAGGTCAGACCAATTGCAAAAGCCTCCTCACGAGTAACTTTGCCTGATGGAATAGGACGAGATTTCGTGCGGCTCATCACTTGGTCGATGTCGCTGTCATACCACATGTTCAGCGCGCCAGAGGCACCGCCACCCACTGCGATAAATAAGATCGCACAAAAGGCAATTACAGGATGAACACCACCAGGTGCCGCCAACAGACCGACCAAAGCTGTAAACACAACCAATGACATTACACGCGGCTTAAGTAGAGCGAAGTAATCCCCAAAAGAGGCCTCGTTCTCCTGCGCTTGCGAATGAATGCTGGCGTCGCTCATGATCAATCCTGTTCGAAAAGGCAGGTCATCCCTACCCGGGGTCATCAAGGGCACACCGAAAGTGCGCCCAAGATATTACTTACTCAGCAGAAGCTACATCAAATGCAGTTGGGATTGTACCATTCGCTGCAAGCTCTTCAGCTGCCGCTTTGGTCCATGCAGCAAAGGCTTCTTTGCTGACAACTTCTACAGTGATTGGCATGTAGGCGTGGTCTTTGCCGCAAAGCTCAGAGCACTGACCAAAGTAAACGCCTTCTTTTTCGGCTTCGAACCAAAGCTGCGCCAGACGACCTGGGACCGCATCTTGTTTCACGCCAAACGCTGGAATGGTCCAAGAGTGGATCACATCGTCAGCAGTGATGCCCATAACAACGACGGTATCGACTGGAACAACCACACGTGTGTCTGTCGCCAATAGGAATTCGTCTTCATTATAGCCAGCTTCCGAAAGCTTCGCTTTCATCGCGTCGTCAAGAACATAAGGTGTTACACCTTCGTCACCATCACCAATGGTGGCTGGTTGACCAAGCATATAGCTGTCAAATTCCAGTTCTTGTTCTGGGTATTCATATGTCCAGTACCACTGGTGGCCTGTGACTTTGATGTACAGTTCACCTTCTGGGATTTCTTGCTGCTTGAACAGCACTGGCAACGAAAATGCGCCAATGAAAACCAGAACCAAAATTGGGAACAATGTCCAAGCAATTTCGATTGGTGTGTTATGGGTAAAGCTTGCTGGGCTTGGGTTTGCGCGGCGATTAAAGCGCACGATACAAACCACCAGCAACAACGCTACAAATGCAACGATGGCAAAAATGATCACGTTGATCATATTGTCTAGTGATTGGATGTCGCGCGACAGTTCGGTCACGGCCGGCTGAAAGCCGAGGCCCTTGTCTACAGGTTTACCGAGGTGCTCAGCATCCTGAGCGATGGCCGGAAGGGCGGAAAAAGCTGCCCAGAGTCCCATGAGGGTCGAAAGAATTCGCATGTGTCACCCTGATCGGTTGCGTATTACGTCGTGTGTACGGAGGGAAAATCGCCCATCGGACGGAATCCCGTTGTTTTGTCGGTGCTATGAACCATATTCTGACACGCAGATAAAGGAATATGCTTGCGTCAAACAGACGCTTTTTTGATTTATCTCAAAAACTCGAAGGCAGGAGTGCGTTATGCAGCCAAAATTTAATCCATTCGAAACCTCTTTGGATGAGGGCCGCGCCCTTAACCTGTTGCGTGAAGCGACATCTGGGGCAGAGGATGGCGAGCTGTTCTTTGAACGCCGCCGCGCCGAGGGACTTCACTTCGATGATGGGCGAATCAAAACAGCAAGTTACGACGCATCCGAGGGTTTTGGCCTTCGCGCCGTGAATGGAGAGGTCGCAGGCTACGCTCATTCCTCTGAAATTTCCGAATCTGCCCTCAAGCGCGCCGTCGCAACAGCACGACTCGCCGTTGGTCAGGGTGGCGGCACCCTCGCCGCTGGACCGATTCCCACGAACCAGCGCCTTTACACAGACGAAGACCCGATCGCCGGTGCAAGTTTTCCTGTAAAAATCGACACACTTCGTGAAATTGATGCCTTTGCCCGAGACCTTGATTCTCGGGTTGTTCAGGTCAGCGCCTCTTTGGCCGCATCCTTGCAAGAAGTCGTCATCATGCGTCCAGACGGACAGATCATTTCTGACACCCGCCCAATGACTCGTGTAAATGTCTCCGTCATCGTCGAGCACAACGGCCGTCGCGAAAGTGGCAGCGCAGGTGGTGGTGGTCGGATCGGCTTGGATGGCTTAATTGATCCCGCGGACTGGCAAGCCAAAGCCCGCGAAGCTTTGCGGGTCGCCGTCGTAAACCTAGATGCCGTCCCTGCCCCTGCGGGTCAAATGGACATCGTTCTTGGCCCCGGCTGGCCAGGCATCCTGTTGCACGAAGCAGTCGGCCACGGCCTAGAAGGTGATTTCAACCGTAAAGGCAGCTCCAATTTCTCAGGTCTTGTTGGCCAACAAGTCGCATCCAAAGGTGTGACCGTTGTCGATGATGGCACAATCCCAGATCGTCGCGGATCTATTACCATCGACGACGAAGGCACCCCATCCCGCAAGAATACCCTGATCGAAGACGGAATCTTGATGGGCTATATGCAAGACCGCCAAAACGCGCGCCTGATGGGGGTAGATCCAACAGGAAACGGCCGCCGTCAAAGTTACGCACACGCCCCAATGCCACGCATGACCAACACATATATGATGGGTGGCGATAGTGATCCGGCTGATTTGGTATCCTCGCTTAAGGATGGCATTTACGCTGTTGGCTTCGGCGGCGGTCAGGTCGACATTACCAATGGCAAGTTCGTGTTCTCTTGTACTGAAGCCTATCGCGTAGAAAACGGCAAAGTCGGCGCCCCTGTCAAAGGGGCGACTCTGATTGGCGACGGTGCAACGGCGATGAAACAGATCCACGGCCTTGGTAACGACATGTCGCTTGATCCAGGCATGGGCAACTGTGGCAAGGCAGGCCAATGGGTGCCGGTTGGTGTGGGACAACCGACCGTTCTGATGGGCGGTCTGACTGTTGGTGGCGCGGCGACATAAGTCGCGCCAAAGTTTACGGGCCATTAACCACTGAGTCGTAACTGTGGCTTTGCAAGCAGGCGGAGCCACGGATGACCAACGGTCGAATTTCTTCCACTCACCCCCAACTCCCACCCACCACGGAAGAAGAGCGTTTTCTGTGGCTTCGTCTCTTGCGGTCTCGGCGCGTCGGGCCAACAACCTTTCATCGTTTGATGAAAGAACACGGATCAGCAGCAAAAGCGCTAGAGGCACTGCCGCATATCGCGCGTCAGGCTGGCGTGAAAAACTACGAAATTTGCCCGGAAGCGGTCGTTCACAAAGAACTCAATGCTGCGAAAGCCGTCGGCGCAATGCTCATTTGCTTTGGTGACGCACTTTATCCCACAGAGCTATACGATCTACACGACGCGCCTCCGTTTCTCTGGGCACAAGGTGCCACAGCATTGCTATCCCGTCCCAAAATCGCACTTGTTGGCGCGCGCAATGCTTCATCACTTGGTACACGCATTGCTCGCAGTCTTGCCGCAGAACTTGGCGAAAAGGGCCAAGTCATTGTTAGCGGCCTCGCGCGCGGCATTGATGCGGCAGCCCATGACGCCGCACTAAACACCGGCACCATCGCCATCTTTGCCGGAGGCGTGGACGCAATCTATCCCTCCGAAAACACAAACTTGGCACTCCAAGTAAAAGAAAGCGGGCTTATCCTGTCTGAACAACCCATGGGTATGCACCCAATGGCGCGTCACTTTCCCACGCGCAATCGGATCATCTCGGGCCTCGCCCCTGCGGTCGTCGTGATTGAAGCCGCGTCAAAGTCAGGCTCGCTCATCACCGCGCAAAACGCACTTGATCAGGGTCGCGATGTCCTAGCTGTCCCCGGCCATCCATTTGATTCTCGTGCAGCCGGATGCAACATGTTGATCCGCGATGGCGCCACTTTGGTCCGCAACGCCTCTGACGTGATTGAAACGCTAACCCCCATCGCGGAACCGGACCAACAAGAACTCCCGCTGACTGAAGCACCGCAACCTCCTACCCCACGCAGCTTGCGGGAAACACATGAGCTACACAAACGCATCCTTGATCACCTCAGCCCCTCCCCCGTGGCCGAAGATCAATTGATCCGTGATCTACAAGCACCTTCCAACCAAGTCGCCCCAATTTTGGTCGACATGGAACTTAATGGTCAAATCGCGCGCAGCGCCGGCGGTCTCTTATCCCGCAACGGATAAGAACGCCCAAAATTGTCACGAAATACACGTCATTCGAAATGACTTTTTCCAAATCATTGACATTCACCCCTTTCACACCACATTTTTGCCCGCCATAAGGCCGACCGTATTGAGTCGAGAGGAAATTGAATGCCAGTAGTTGTTGTAGAGTCCCCGGCGAAGGCCAAAACCATCAATAAATACTTGGGCTCTGACTACACTGTCCTAGCCTCTTACGGCCATATTCGCGACCTGCCATCCAAAGATGGCTCGGTCGACACTGACAATGATTTCGCAATGACATGGGAAGTTGATACAAAATCACGTGCCCATGTCAAAGCCATCGCTGATGCTTTGAAAGAAGACAACAACCTCATTCTCGCGACCGACCCCGATCGCGAAGGAGAAGCGATTTCTTGGCACCTCGAAGAAGCTCTGCGTAAGCGACGGATCATCAAAAAAGACACGCCAGTGTCTCGAGTGGTCTTTAACGCCATCACAAAAACCGCTGTCACCGAAGCGATGAAGAACCCACGCCAAGTCGACGAACCATTGGTAGAGGCATATCTAGCCCGCCGTGCGTTGGACTATCTCGTGGGCTTTAAACTTTCGCCGGTCTTATGGCGTAAATTGCCGGGCGCGCGTTCCGCAGGCCGTGTGCAATCTGTTTGCCTACGCCTGATCGTTGAGCGAGAGATGGAAGTCGAGGCGTTCAATCCACAAGAATATTGGTCCGTGAAAGCGCTGCTTCAGACCCCACGCGGTAAAGATTTTGAGGCGCGCCTGACCGTACTCGGCGGCCAAAAAGTTGAAAAGATGTCGCTGAAAGACAGCACCGCATCGGAACTTGCAGTTCAGGCCGTAACATCTAGAAAACTATATGTGAAATCGGTTGAGGCGAAGCCCGCCAACCGTAATCCTTCTGCCCCTTTCATGACGTCTACACTGCAGCAAGAAGCCAGCCGTAAATTCGGCATGGGCGCCCGTCAGTGTATGAGCACGGCACAGCGTCTCTACGAGGCCGGCTACATCACATATATGCGTACCGACGGTATCGACATGGCGCCAGAAGCTGTGACCGCAGCCCGCGACGCGATCAAAGAACGCTATGGCGCAGAATACGTTCCCGCCTCTCCACGCATCTATAAGAACAAAGCCAAAAACGCCCAAGAGGCGCACGAATGTATCCGCCCCACAGAAATGACGCGCGATGCATCGCAGCTAAAAATTACTGAAGAAGACCAGCGCAAGTTATATGATCTCATCTGGAAACGGACACTGGCCTGCCAGATGGAAGCCGCTCGCCTAGAACGCACCACTGTCGACATTGCATCAGAAGACGATCAGGTCGAACTGCGCGCCACCGGTCAGGTTGTTCAATTTGACGGCTTCATGCGTATTTACGAAGAAGGCCGCGATGACGTCGCCCAAGATGACGACGACAAGCGCTTGCCGCAAATCATGCAAGGCGAAGCCGCGAAATTCAGCGATAAGGGCCTCGCAGCGCAATACGCAAAAGCAACAGACAGCGAAGACCAAGTCGTTGAAATCAGCGGCATGCAACGCGCAAGTTCTGCGATCTTGTCAGAAAACGCAGGCGTTCTAGCGCTGCAACACCATACCCAACCACCGCCCCGCTACACAGAGGCGACATTGGTCAAACGCATGGAAGAGCTCGGCATTGGCCGCCCGTCTACTTATGCCTCAGTCATCACAACAATCCAAGATCGTGAATACGTTCGCAAAGACAAGAACCGCCTCTTCCCCGAAGAAAAAGGCCGGATCGTTACAATCTTCCTGATGAACTTCTTCCGCAAATATGTGGGCTACGAATTCACCGCTGACCTTGAAACCAGCCTGGATGACGTGTCAGCCGGCGATATGGATTACAAAGAAGTTCTGCGTAATTTCTGGAAAGACTTCTCTGCCGCCATCGCAGAAACCAGCGATCTGCGCGTTGCCGAGGTTCTAACAATTCTCGACACAGCCCTTGCACCACAGCTTTATCCACCACGCGAAGATGGCACAGACCCACGTGTCTGCCCAAAATGCGGCACGGGTCAATTGCACCTCAAAACGTCCCGCACTGGCGGGTTTGTCGGCTGTGGCAACTATCCAGAATGTAACTTTACCCGTGCAATCGCCGGAAACGAGGGCGAGGATAAACTGCTGGGTTCCGATGAAGGCGATGAAATCTGGTTGAAAGACGGTCGATTTGGCCCCTACGTACAGCGTGGCGAACCAACGCCTGAAAACAAAAAACCGCGCCGCACATCGCTTCCTAAGAAAGGGCGCGACTATCTACCTGGTTGGGCGCCAGACGACATCGACCTTGAAAAAGGCGTTCGTTTGCTGACATTGCCCCGCAAAGTTGGTGACCACCCAGAAGGCAACCAAGTCTCGGCCAACCTTGGCCGGTTTGGCCCTTACATCGCGCATAAATCTCCGAACGAAGAAAAGATCGTCTACGTAAGTATCAAGAACTTCGAGGACCTCTTTGACATCGGCATGAACCACGCCGTCGAATTGCTGGCCGACAAACGCGCCAACCCAGGTCGTGGACGCGGCGCTGCCGCAAAAGCACTTCGTGAATTAGGCGATCACCCGGATGGCGGCGCCATGAGCATCATGGAAGGGCGCTACGGTGCCTACGTCAAGTGGGACAAAGTCAACGCGACGATCCCAAAAGAGATAGAACACGCTGACTTGACCGTCGAAAAAGCAATCGAACTGGTCAATGAAAAGGCCGCGGCTAAGGGCGTGAAGAAAAAGAAAGCACCCGCGAAAAAAAAAGCGGCTCCTAAAAAGAAAGCCGCAGCCAAAAAGACCACGGCTAAAAAGACAGCTGCCAAAAGCGAATAATAACAAAGGCTGGGTTTGACCCGGCCTTTTCGTTGTTACCCCAACAAATGCGCGCAAACCGTAGAAATACCGGAGACGGGTGCAGTCGTTGACTCAGAGCCGTCTTGGATCAATACCTTGCGCAATCCGATTTTAGGGAGAGTTCCATGAAAAAAGTCTATGCAAATGCAACAGAGGCGCTTGATGGCCTCTTGCACGATGGCATGCTTGTCGCCGCTGGGGGCTTTGGCCTATGCGGCATTCCTGAATTGCTGCTTCAAGCAATCAAAGAGGCTGGCACACAAAACCTAACCTTTGCGTCCAACAACGCGGGCGTTGACGATTTTGGTATCGGCATCTTGCTGCAAACCAAACAGGTCAAGAAAATGATCAGCTCCTACGTGGGTGAAAACGCAGAATTTATGCGTCAGTACCTTTCCGAAGAACTGGAACTAGAATTTAATCCCCAAGGTACATTGGCCGAGCGTATGCGCGCAGGCGGTGCTGGCATCCCGGGCTTTTACACCAAAACCGGTGTAGGCACTGTGATCGCCGAGGGTAAAGAACACAAAGACTTCAACGGCGAGACCTACATTTTGGAAGAAGGCATCTTTGCCGATCTGGCCATTGTGAAGGCATGGAAGGCTGACGAAACAGGCAATCTTGTGTTCCGCAAAACCGCACGAAACTTCAACGCGCCTGCTGCAACTTGCGGCAAAATATGTGTGGTCGAAGTTGAAGAGATCGTTCCAACCGGTTCGCTTGACCCCGATTCAATCCACCTACCCGGTATCTACGTGCACCGCATTATCCAAGGCGATCACGAAAAGCGCATCGAACAGCGTACCACCCGTAAACGCGAGGAGGCATAATCATGGCTTGGGATCGTAACCAAATGGCCGCCCGCGCGGCACAAGAACTTCAAGACGGTTGGTATGTGAACCTTGGTATCGGTATTCCGACATTGGTGTCCAACTACATCCCTGAAGGCATCGAAGTCACGCTGCAATCGGAAAATGGCATGCTTGGCATGGGCCCCTTCCCGATCGAAGGCGAAGAAGACGCCGACCTGATCAACGCAGGTAAGCAAACCATCACCGAACTACCGCAGACCGCCTATTTCGATTCGGCACAATCCTTCGCAATGATCCGTGGCGGCAAAATCGCCATGGCGATCTTAGGCGCGATGGAAGTGGCCGAAAACGGCGACCTCGCAAACTGGATGATTCCCGGCAAGCTGGTCAAAGGTATGGGCGGCGCAATGGACCTGGTTGCTGGCGTCGGCCGCGTTGTTGTCGTTATGGATCACGCAAACAAACACGGTCAGTCTAAGGTTCTCAAGGAATGCACTCTGCCACTGACGGGTCAGAAAGTTGTGGATCGCATCATCACCAACTACGGCGTTCTTGACGTTGTTGAAGGTGGCTTGAAAATCGTCGAAGTCGCCGATGGCGTCACCGAAGACGAACTTCGCGCAGCAACCGAAGCAACAATCGTTAACTAATCCGATCTCATACCGCACATGAAAACCCGGCTTCCCGCCGGGTTTTTTTTGTTAGCTACAAGGCACCGGATAGGTCAGACGCAGCTCATCGTCACCTAACCCCTGCCATTCAGGTCCCCAACAGGTGATTTTCCCAGCTCCTTTCGCCCAATACAGATGTGGATCAGCCGAACTATGTCCCAACGCAGCTCCGCGATAAATCAGCTCAAAATGCAAATGCGGAAAGCCGCTCGACAGAAACCCAGTTACTCCTAGTTCACCTAGCTGCTGGCCTCGGGTTAACGTCTCCCCTGCTTCAACCAATCGCCGTTTCAAATGCACATATCGCGTTCGCGACGCCTTACCGCTAGAATCTGGCGCGTGCAAAACCTGCACCTGATTGCCGTAGGCCGGCCCCCAAAAGGAACGCTCGACCAACCCACCAGCCGCCGCCAGAACAGGTGTCCCGATTGGCGCATGCACGTCTATCCCCAAATGCGGCTCAATCCCGTTTAAGCTGCTCACAGCCAACGGCGATCTAAATTGCTGTGTGATAGACGGGGCATTTGTTGGCATTTCCAACACCACGGGCTCTGGATAAGACTTTCCATACCCAGCCGCATAACCGAATTTCTTTTCGTCAGCCAAACATCCCACCAACGCGGTGACGCAAAACAGACCGATTCCCAAACGAAAAATCATCATAAGCTTCCCCAAAACAGCCACGACACCAATGTATCGTTTTTTGGAATGTCATCAAATATTGGAACCAAGAAAATTTCCCGTTATGCCGTGAAACCCATTCCCGGCTCTTGGCACTGCCTGCTACCTATGCATTGATAGCGCCATGAACATTTCTGAAATTGCCTTCAAACATGCACCAATTGGCATCTGCATGCTCGAGAACCGAATTGTACGTACGCCAAACGAGGCTTTTGCCAAGATGTTTGGGACCACTGTTGAGGAATGCAAAGGCAAATCCATTGGCGAATTCTACGCTTCAGAAGAAGACTTCCGATCAATTGGTGCTCGCGTGCGCACTGCGATGGAAGATTTGGGCGCATATAACGACGAACGCATCATGAAGCGCGCAGATGGCACTCTCTTTTGGTGCCGCGTACGTGGGAAATCCCTAACGCCAGACAACCCATTCCATTGCGGCGTCTGGACCTTTGCGGATTTATCCGAAGAACGCCCCGTCGTATCACTCACCCAGCGTGAACGCGAAGTGGCCATCCTAACGTGTCGGGGCTTAACCTCCAAAGAGATTGGCCTAAAACTGGGTCTCAGTTATCGCACCGTCGAAGAATACCGCGCCCGCCTGCTAAAGAAATTCGGCGCTCGAAAACTTGCTGAACTGGTGGCGAAATTGTCAGGAATGCCATTGTAATCAATCATTCAACTGCCAAGACACCACATTCGCTTGCACCTAGGTGCAATTCCCCCCAAATCCCCCTTCAAGCGCCGCTTTTCCTTACGTAAAAATTGGCCTATAAGCACCCATTAGGGGAAACCAAATCAAGACGCGCGCTAAGACGAGCGCGACAGAGGATAAACATGAGCAAAAAATCCCACGACTCTGATGTCGCCTTTATCCAGGCTCTGGCAGAGCTGCTGCAACAGAACGACCTGACCGAATTGGAAGTCATGCGCGAGTATAGCGACAATGACAGCCTGAACGTTCGTGTCAGCCGCAAAAAAGAAGTTGTCGCTGCCGTTGCAGCACCTGCGCCCGTAGCAGCACCTGCCGCCGCAGCCACTCCAGTCGCTGCTGCACCAGCACCTGCAGCTTCAGCTGTTGATGATCCTTCCAGCCACCCGGGCGCAGTACCGTCACCGATGGTTGGCACGGTCTACATGCAAGCAGAGCCAGGCGCACCTGCATTCATTACAGTCGGCGCACAAGTGTCCGAAGGCGACACCATCATGATCATCGAAGCGATGAAAACCATGAACCACATCCCAGCACCTAAATCGGGTACTGTGAAACGCATTCTGGTTGAAGATGGCGGCACCGTTGAATATGGCGCACCGCTGGCCATCATCGAGTAAGGCACGGGCATGTTTGATAAAATCCTAATTGCCAACCGTGGCGAGATCGCACTGCGTGTGATCCGTGCTTGCCGCGAGATGGGCATCAAATCGGTTGCGGTGCATTCCACCGCAGACGCCGATGCGATGCACGTTCGCATGGCAGACGAGGCCATCTGCATTGGCCCAGCACCCGGCACCGACAGCTACCTAAACGTAGCGTCGATCATTGCCGCTTGCGAAGTCACCGGCGCGCAAGCGATCCACCCGGGCTACGGCTTCCTTTCGGAAAACGCCAAGTTCGTTCAGATCGTCGAAGATCACGACCTGACCTTCATCGGCCCGACCGCGGAACACATCCGCACCATGGGCGATAAGATCACAGCCAAAGACACAATGAAGGCGCTCGGTGTTCCTTGCGTTCCCGGCTCTGACGGCGGTGTTGCGACTTTGGCAGATGCCAAAAAGCTTGGCGAAGAGATGGGCTACCCAGTCATCATCAAAGCCACAGCTGGCGGCGGCGGCAAAGGCATGAAAGTGGCGCAAACCGCTGCTGACATGGAATCAGCCTTTATGACCGCACGGGCCGAAGGCAAATCCAACTTCGGCAACGACGAAGTCTACATCGAAAAATACCTGACAACTCCACGCCACATCGAAATTCAGGTGTTTGGCGACGGTAAGGGTAATGCTGTCCATTTGGGCGAGCGCGACTGCTCCTTGCAACGCCGTCACCAAAAGGTCTTCGAAGAAGCACCGGGCCCATGCATCACGCCAGAAGAGCGTGCCGCGATTGGTAAGGTCTGCGCGGATGCGGTTGCCAAAATCAACTACATCGGCGCTGGCACAATCGAATTCCTCTACGAAAACGGCGAGTTCTATTTCATTGAAATGAACACCCGTCTTCAGGTGGAACACCCGGTTACCGAAGCGATCTTTGGTGTGGACTTGGTACGCGAGCAAATCCGCGTAGCTGAAGGTCTGCCAATGTCGTTCACGCAAGACGATCTGGAAATCAATGGTCACTCCATCGAAGTCCGCATCAACGCTGAACGCCTGCCCAACTTCGCACCTTGCCCCGGCAAGATCACGCATTTCCACGCACCAGGCGGTCTGGGTGTACGTATGGATTCCGCCCTCTATGACGGCTACTCCATCCCACCTTACTACGACAGCTTGATTGGTAAGCTGATCGTACACGGTCGCAACCGTGAAGAAGCGCTTGCGCGTCTTCACCGTGCCTTGGGCGAGCTGATCGTTGACGGCATCGACACCACCATCCCCCTCTTCCATGCTCTGCTTGAAGAAGGCGACATTCATTCCGGCGACTACAACATTCACTGGTTGGAAAAGTGGCTGGACGCCAAATACGGCTAATGCCGAAAGGCGCGCGATAGTATGGCGGACATAACGCCAGCGATGCTAATGCGCGCCTACTCCATGGGGGTATTTCCCATGTCAGAACATCGGGACGATCCGGAAATCTTCTGGGTCGACCCCAAGCGCCGCGGCGTCTTCCCTCTTGATCAATTCCACATTTCACGCAGCTTGGCGAAACGCATTCGCTCGGGCATATTTAGCGTTACGATTAATCAAGCTTTCGATGCCGTCGTCGATGGCTGCGCAGATCGCGAAGACACATGGATCAACTCCGAAATCCGCAAGCTTTACATCGCCTTACACGACAGATCTCAAGCGCACTCAATCGAAGTTTGGCAAGATGACAAACTAGTCGGCGGTGTCTACGGTGTCACACTAGGGGCTGCGTTTTTTGGCGAAAGCATGTTCTCACGCGCGACTGACTCTAGCAAAGTTGCCTTGGCCTTTTTGATCGCTCACCTGAACAGGTCCGGGTATTTACTGTTTGATACACAGTTCATTACACCACATCTGGCATCGCTTGGCGCTATCGAAATCACACGCGCGAGCTACCACAAGCAACTATCCGAAGCGATCACACGCAGCGCAGATTTTACAGCTTATTCGCTACCGTCAGCAGATGATGTTGTACAACGCAGAACCCAAATATCATAACGCGCATGGTCCATCGCACTCAGCGCTGGGGATGATGCAATCATCCACCCTTGAAACAACGGATCACCCGCCGCAGGGCCATCATAGATCGTCAAAAACGCATAGGCTTCGCCGGTTGGGTTATCATCCGGATGGCGGCACTCTGCCAGATCAATCCGCAGCTGACCAAAGGCCACACTGAACCCGTTCTGCAGCTCCACATCGGCAATCTGGCCGTTCAGCTTATCAAGCCCACGTAAAATCGCGCCTGTACCAGCCACCGCGCGGGCTTCTTCCGTGATCTCCTCAAAGATAGGCGCCTGCCGCAGCGTGACGCCATCTTCCAAACCATCAAGCTCTTCGATGATGATCTGCTGCGCGCTGGCCATAGAGCAGCAAAGCGCCAAAGCTGTGCCCGCGAGCCACTTCATTCGCTGCCACTTCCAGACACGAACTTCAACAGCAAGGAAATCAAGCTAACTGCACCTTGCGTGTCTTCAATCTCGTCACCTGGCTCCAGGTTAAAGGGCGATCCGCCCGGCAGAATTTCAACGTAATTCCCACCTAACAAACCTTCGGAAGAAATCACAATCGCCGTGTCATCTGGCAAAGCCACTTCATCCAAAACTGTAATCGCAGCATCCGCGCGGAAGGTTTCAGGGTTCAAGCGAATGTCGGTCACTGACCCAATCTTAACACCGGCCAAGCGTACATCTGTGCCAACCGTAATGCCTTCGATGGATCGGAAAGAAGCCGTCAGTTCATAACCAGTGGAACGCGCGGCAAACCCAGTAGCCTGCCCCATGTAAACAACAAACCCGATTGCAGCCGCAAGAACGACGCCACCGACAACGATTTCAGTTTTTTGCGCCATAATTCAGGTCGTTATTCTGGTTGCCAGGCTTCGTAGTCGGAACGCTCAGCAGGCGTACCCGATCGAATCGAACCAGCCGGCGCATAGGCCATCGCAGTACCGGTAAGGTTTTCCTGATGCGGCTTTTCCCAAGACTTGTGCTTCAACGGTTTGTCCGTTGGCAACTCGTCAAATGTATGGTGCAGCCAACCATGCCAATCAGCATTCACACGGCTTGCTTCAGCTTCACCGTTAAAGATCACCCAGCGTTTGCTGTCGTCTTTGTTGCGGTAGTAGACATTGCCTTGATTGTCTTCGCCCACTTTCTCGCCTTTACGCCACGTGTGAATACGAGTGTTTAAGGTCTGGCCGTTCCACCAAGTGACGGCGCTTAGAATTGTGTTCAAAATGCTCATGGATGCCTCCGCAAATTCCATTCCCATATGCCCCATCGCGCGACAAAGGTCCAGTGTCAGAACACCTGCTTTTGCACTGTTGCAGCGCTCCGCTTAACATTGCCCTTATTCTTGGCGAATAGCTGCGGACCATTCCCGCAAAAATCGCTTTCTTTTCTGCGCATCTAGAAACACCAACAGCCCCGGTCCAAGTCGGATCGGCTTTGTCGCAGCTGCCGCCTCCGACGTATCCAAATGCCATTTATAAAACGGGTACTCCGGCACATCTTCAGCACCCCAAGCGCTCAGCAACAAATGGTCAATAAAACCTTGCGCCAATTCCGTTTCCTCGGCCCCTTTCAACAAGATAGCCGTGCGCAACATCATCGAAGTCACATCTGCCGGGTCAATCACCTCGATCATCCCGTCCAAATCTTTGCGCGCCCGCGCGTAGCTGCCCAACACATTATAGGCGACGGCCATTTCACCACGGCTGACTGCTTCGATCATCGCGTTAGAGCTGCCAAACAACCTTGCATCCAAACTGCCCATCACCTCCATCAACCGCCAATAGGTTTCGGTCGTGCGCGCATCTTGGGTGGCAAACAGATACCCTGTACCACTCAGTGCCAAATCATAGGTTGCCACGCGCCCTTCAAATCGCTCTGGATGACTGCGCAACACGTTGATCAATGCCTGCCGATCCCGCGGAATATCCAAGCCCTCAAACGCTTCCGGCGATACCACGATAGAGGCTTCTTCCTGCGAGAACGCAAACACGTGGTTGCGCCAGTTTCCCCAATCCGGCACCAGCTTCGTCGCGTCAGACGAATGCTCTGCACTAAATCCGTCATTCGCCAGCTTGATCTGCAAATCCATCGCCGATGACAGGGCCAGATCAAACTGTGCCCCTTCATCAACAATTGCCGTCATCAAATCGCCACTACTGACAGACGTATATTCAATGGCAACCTTAGGATTGGCATCCAAAAAAAGACGCATCAAGGGTATCAAAATTTCGACATCAGCCGTCGAAATGATGCGTATTTCCTGCCTCGCATCATCCGACCCAAATCGGTACTCCCCCTCAATTTCAAAGGCTTGTGCAGCAAAGCCAACGCAAATTGTTACTATGGAAAAGATAAGGTGACGCATGCGCCGTCTCCTCTGTCTGTGTTCTGCAATAGCAGTTGCCCACCATGTGCCTCTACCACTTCTTTTGCGATCGTTAGACCAAGCCCAGACCCAACGGTCCCCTCAGAATTAACCCCGCGTGCAAATCGCTCCGTTAGTTTTGTGGTCAGCGCATCCGGAAATCCCCCGGCCTGATCTGTCACCCGCAAAATGCTACGTTCACCGCCCTTTAGAACTTCGAGCAATATCTCGCGATCCGTCTGCGAATACTTAATGGCATTGTCCAAAATGTTGCGCACCGCGTTCTGGATCAGAATAGCGTCGCCATATATCTCACACCCAGCATCCAGCTTCGTCACCAATTGCAACTCTTTCAGCTCTGCCACCGGGGTCAAACGCGCCACAAGTTCCTCTGCCAAATCGGCCAAGTTGATATGCTCGCGTTCCAAATGGTCCGTCCGAAACGTCACCATCGCATGATCCAACAACTGACCTGCCGCGCGCGAGCTTTCATCAATCGCTCGGATCATTTCCCGCAAAGACTGCCGATTCTCATCCCGATCCACACGGCGCAACACCACCTCGGCCTGCGTCCGCACTGTCGCCAACGGGGTCCGCACCCGATGCGCTGCCTCTGCAATAAAATCCTCAGATCGTGACAAGGACGTCTTAAGCCGCGCCATAAAGCGGTTCAGTGACGTCACCAAAGGCACCATTTCACTGGGCACTGGGCCCGCGACGGGCCGCATATCCTTTGGCCCTCGCCGCGATACCGATCCCGCCAACCGGTTAAGCGGCCGAATAGAAGATTGCGCCGTTAACACAGCCATTACCGCCGCTACCAAAAAGAACCCGGCCCCGGAAAACAAGGCCACCCGCGTCATCTGTGCCACTGTTTCCGCCTGCCCATTGCGCGTTTGGGCCACGGCCACCGCCACATCAACCGCTTGTCCATTCAGCGATAACCGGCGCGAAACCTCGACCATCCGAATATCTTCACCACCATATGAGGCCGTCAGAAAACCCGAAGGTTCCGCACGCCCACGCACAATCTCAGGCAAGTTATCATAGCCGGTCAATAACATCGGCCCGGCCATCACCCGATAAAAAACGCGATCATCGCTTACGTTCCCCAACATCGACAAGGCACCATAAGGAATATCAACGACCACCTCGTCCCCCTGCACCGCCGCCGATTCCAAAATCGACGTGGCCGAAGCAAACAAGATGTTATCCTGCGAAGACTCCGCCAAATCCCGCGCGACATTGAGGACAACGAAAAACAACATCGTCGCCAATATCGCCGCACCACTCATCAATTGCAGCGTCAGTCGCCGCCGGATTGACCCAGTGCTGGGGGGCAATTCACTCATGACTTCGACATGCGGTAACCCAGTCCGCGCACCGTTGAAATCTCTACATTTGACCCGGCCAAATGCTTCCGCAACCGCCCAACATAGACCTCAATTGCATTCTCAGAGACGTCCTCGTCATAGGAAAACAACCGGTCCACCAGCTTCGCTTTTGAGAAAATCTGATTAGGCGTTGAAATAAATATTTCCAACAATCGCAGCTCTCTATTGCGCAATGCGACCGTCACCCCATCGACATCTAGCGTCCCAGCAAGCGCATCAAACACCAAATCGCCGAATCGATGTGCATTCGAAGAACTCCCCCCGCGCCGCCTCAACACCGCGCGACACCGCGCCTCAAGCTCGGAAAAATCGAAAGGTTTGGTTATATAATCATCCGCCCCAAGGTCCAAAACACCGACCCGATCTGATACTTCAGAACGCGCTGTCAGCACGATTACCGGCGTCTCATCCTTGCGTGCCCGATGCGATTTTAGAAAGTCGCGACCATCCCCATCAGGCAACATAATATCTAATAAAATCAAGTCGTAATCAGCCGTAGCTGAGAACTCTTCAGCCATCGAAACATCCGGAGCATGATCCACCACATGCCCATCCATACGCAGCCGATCCAAAACCGCGGTTGCCAGTCCTTCGTTATCTTCAACTAATAAGAAGCGCATTCCGTCCTCCCAAACGGCCCATCACGTCGTGACAGGTTTGTGTCAGCTTCGCGTGTTCCCTTTCAGTCATGGGCGGCTTCCGGGTCGCTTGTCAAATGGGGGGATGATTTGAAACGTTTACGGCGACCTACGGCATGTGACCTGACGCATTATGTTGGACATGTAGACAGCGCACGTGCACTTTCGCGCGTCGCGCATAGGGGCCAAACGCTTTCTCAATCGAAGTATTCAAAATTCTACCAGATGAAATCTTGTAAGCTTCCAGTTGCTAGATCAAACATCCATCGCCACAAAAAAAGAGATATTTCTGCAAAATTGGCTGTTCATCGCCGAACAATGCACCGTTTCACCAGAAGGAACTCTTACACCATGACGCCATCATTTCCGACAGCGGATCTTTGGGACGCAAACCCAGGAATGCTGCGTCGTGTCACATCTGATCTGAAGAATTTTGGTCGAACATCTCAGTTCCACGGTCCAATCCGAACCGTTGCTACGATGGAAGACACTCGCCTCGCGCAGACCCTTTTTCGCACAGACGGCCAAGGCGCCGTTATCGTGATAGATGGCGGCGGCTCTAGCAACACGGCATTGCTCGGGGACATTAATGCACAGGTCTTAATAGACAACAATTGGGCAGGTATTGTCATAAACGGTGCCGTTCGAGATGTCTCTGTAATGCGCAAGATGGGTCTTGGCGTTATGGCACTAGCAACCAGCCCAGCGCGCAGCGGAAAAACAGGAATTGGCGCAATCGATGTACCCGTCGCCTTTGGCAACGTGCTCTTTGAGCCGGGTCAATACATCTATTGCGATCCAGACGGTGTTTTGGTCAGCGATCAGGCACTGCCTGCCCCGCCGGTCAGCACACCAAACACGTACCAAGAAAGTTTATAAAGTTTGTCTTAAGGGAGGAAACCACATGACAAAACTTACCTTCACACGCCGTGTGATGATGGCGGCAACAGCCGCAGCAATCAGCCTTGGCGCACCAGCCCTTGCAGGTGGCCACAAGGTTGTTGATAGCATCCATTTCTTAATCCCAGGTGGCGCAGGCGGCGGCTGGGATGGCACAGCACGCGGCACAGGCGAAGCCCTGACCAAATCCGGCCTCGTTGGCTCGGCATCCTACGAAAACATGTCAGGTGGCGGCGGCGGTAAAGCCATCGGGTATCTGATCGAAAACGCAGCAAGCCAGCACGGCACACTGATGGTGAACTCCACCCCAATCGTGATCCGTTCTTTGACCGGCGTATTCCCACAGTCTTTCCGCGACCTAACACTGGTTGCAGGCACCATCGGCGACTACGCAGCTCTGGTTGTAGCCGCAGATAGCCCAATCCAAGACGTCAATGGCCTGATCGAAGCCTTCAACGCTGATCCTGCGAAAACTGCCGTCGGTGGTGGTTCTGTTCCAGGTGGCATGGACCACCTAGTTGCGGCCATGGTCTTCGAAGCAGCAGGTGCTGATCCAGTTCAAATGAAGTACGTTCCGTACGATGGCGGCGGCGCAACAATGGCGGGCCTTCTGTCCGGCGAAGTTCAAACCGTTTCAATCGGCTTCTCCGAAGCAATCGAACTGGCGAAAGCAGGCGAAGTACGCATCATTGGTGTGACAGCTGACGAGCGCGTTGATGCATATGCAGATGCTCCAACTATGGTTGAACAAGGCAATGACACCACGTTTGTCAACTGGCGTGGTTTCTTCGCAGCACCAGGTTTGCCTGCGGACAAGCTGACGATGTACCAAGATGCCATCGCAAAAGTCTATGAAACCGCAGAATGGGAAGATGTGCGCTCTCGCAACGGTTGGGTCAACATTCACAACCCAGGTGACGAGTTCAAATCGTTCTTGGAAAACCAAGAAAAGGTCATCGGCGACCTAATGCGTAAACTGGGCTTCCTCTAAGTCCTGCCTTCCACACTCCAATACGCCCGGCATTGTTCGGGCGTATTTCACAAGAAAGGAAGGGACACCCAATGGCGCTCGATCGCTGGATAGCCTTCATCATACTCCTCATCTGCATCACCTATGCGTACACCGCGTTTTTCACCATGGACGGCCTTTTGCCTCCCATCATGCAACGCAGCCCCATCTGGCCCTCAAGTTTCCCAAAAGTTCTAAGCATCGGCGCTATTTTGATGAGCCTTGCCATCCTCCTTGGCGTTGAGAAAGCGCCCGAAAAGGAAGACACCGGCGATATCACATTTGCCCGCCTCCGCGAATACAAACTGGGTCAGGCCATAATTCTACTATCCTTGATGGTAGCCTACGCCTTGTTGCTACGCCCTATCGGCTTCTTAGCAGCGACGTTCCTGTTTCTGTTCCTTGGTAGCTTTATCTTGGGCGAACGTCGTTTTGTCATCATGGGCACCGTCTCGGCCATCGCAGCTGGCACTGTCTGGTGGTTGGTCGACTCGGTACTGGGCATTTTCCTAAGCCCACTTCCCCTATTCATGATCGGAGGCTGACATGATCGAAGGACTCATTGCAGGCCTTGTAACGGCCTTTACGTTCACCAACATTCTCATGGTTATCGGCGGATGTCTGATCGGGACATTCATCGGCATGCTACCGGGCCTTGGCCCTATGTCGATCATTGCGATCATGATCCCGATTGCCATCACCATCGGCGACCCTGCCACAGCGTTAATCCTATTGTCTGGCGTTTACTACGGCGCGGTCTTTGGTGGCTCGACGTCATCCATCCTCATCAATGCTCCGGGGGTGGCATCTACTGTTGCGACCAGCTTTGATGGTTACCCGCTGGCCCGCAAAGGCCAAGCAGGCAAAGCCCTAACTGTTGCCGCGGTCTCTTCCTTTGCAGGTGGTACCATCGGCGCGATCCTACTTGCCATCTTCGCCCCGGCCCTCGCTTCAGTTGCGTTACTCTTCCACAGCTCTGAATACTTCGCGCTAATGGTTGTTGGCCTTTCCGCCATCGCAGCCTTTGCAGGCACAGGCCAAATCACCAAAGCTCTGCTGATGACGCTTCTGGGTCTGATGATGGCAACCGTCGGCGAAGGGGTCCTGTTTAACATGCCGCGCTTCACGATGGGCGTCATGGATTTGCAAACAGGCTTTGGCTTCATCACACTTGCGATGGCATTGTTTGCCCTGCCCGAAGCGATCTACCTTGTGCTTGATCCCAACCGCTCCAAGACAGCAGATGGTGAAAGTACCGGAGAAATCAAAGACCTCCGCATCACCCGAGAAGAAGGCAGAAAGATCGCGCCCGTTATTGGTCGCCAATCGCTGCAAGGCTTCTTTATCGGTGTTCTGCCCGGTGCGGGTGCGACTATTGCCTCCTTCCTTGGCTATGCGGTCGAACGCAACATCGCCAGCAAAGAGGAACAGGACGAGTTCGGCAAAGGCTCCATCAAAGGCATCGCTGCCCCAGAGTCCGCCAACAACGCGGCTTGCACAGGCTCCTTTGTACCGCTTCTCACTTTGGGTATTCCTGGTTCTGGTACCACGGCTATCTTGTTGGGCGCACTCATCGCGCTTAACGTCAGCCCGGGTCCACGCTTGATGGTGGACGAACCTCAGATTTTCTGGGCCGTCATCATCTCGATGTATCTGGGGAACTTGGTTCTGCTTATCTTGAACCTGCCACTGATCCCTTACATCGCCAAGGTTCTTTCTGTTCCGCGCAATTACCTGATCCCGTTCATCTTGTTCTTTACCTTGATGGGCGCTTATATCGGGCAAAACAACGCGACAGAGCTTTTGATCCTTGTCGGCTTTGGCGTGGTAGCAACCGCCTTCCGCTTTGCGGATTACCCACTGGCCCCCCTATTGATTGGCTTCATCTTAGGCCCATTGCTGGAAAACAACTTCTCCCGCGCAATGCAGCTTTATGATGGCATGGCTTTCATCTGGGAACGCCCAATGACACTTGGACTCCTTGGTCTCGCTGTGGTTCTTGTGGTTCTACCAAGCTACCGCCAGCGCCGCGCACGGTTACGCGCCGAAGGCGTCGCCGACGGCGATTAATCCCTTCGGGTGCGTAGCCCTCCTGCCACGCACTCGCACTAATCAGAAGGCGGGCCATGCAAAGCCACCTCGTACAAATAAAAACTGCCGCCGTCGCCTCCCTAGGCGCGGCGGTTTTTCTGTGGCTGAACTTGCCGCTCCCCTTTCTAATGGGGCCCATGACCTTCTGCCTGATCGCGGCGCTACTAGGGCAAGACCTGAAAGGCGCGGGTCAACTTGGCATGGCCTTCCGCACAATCCTTGGTGTCGCCATTGGGTCGTCGATCACACCGGAAATCTTATCCGAACTGCCAAAGATGGCCTATTCACTCGCCATCCTGCCAATATTCATCCTATGCGTCGCCTTCACCAGCTACCCACTCATGCGCCGCGTCTTTAAATTCGACGCCACCACCAGCTACTATGCCGCCATGCCCGGCGGCCTCCAAGACCTCTTGATCTTCGGCGAAGAAGCCGGCGCCTACCTGCGCGCCCTATCCTTAATCCACGCCACTCGCGTGCTCTTTATCGTCGCTTTAGCACCACTCCTGCTAACAGCTATCTGGCAAATCGACCTTGTCGCCCCTCCCGGCAAACCCGCCGCCGAAACGCCCATTCTGCAAATCGCCCTTCTGATCGCCGCAGGCCTAATCGGCTGGCGCGTCGCAGTGCGCCTAAAGATGTTTGGCGCATCTATCCTTGGGCCAATGATCTTAACGACCATCCTTTCCGTAACAGGCATCATCACCCAACGCCCACCAGCCGAGATGATTTGGGCCAGCCAATTCTTTATCGGCATCGCCGTTGGCAGCCGCTATGTCGGCCTTACCATGATGGAAATGCGCACCTGCGTCTTTGCGGGCGTGGTGAACAGCATCCTACTCGCTATTGTCAGCGGAGCGTTCATCATCGCCATCACCCGCATGGGCCTCACTGCCTCAGGGTTAGACGCCTATCTTGCCTTCTTGCCTGGGGGGCAATCCGAAATGGTAGTGCTTGCCATTATCGCCGGGGCAGATCTGACATATGTTGTGCTACACCACATCCTGCGCATCGCCTTAATCGTCACCATTGCGCCTTGGATTCTGCGCTGGTTGAAACCCACGCCTTAGTCCCTACCAAAAATATAGTTATCGCAATCAAAGCCTTGCGGACCGTTTCTTTCGCGCGCGCACCTGGAAAATCACCCCAAAAACGACATAAAAGTCGGGAAATTCCACCTGAACTTCCCCATTTTTCCCTTAAAACCCTAGCCTACACTGTAACAGCCGTGTAAACGCGGCTTAACGCAGCTAATAGGGAATTGACCGTTGCTCGATCTTACCAACGTGCGCTCCACTCTTTCTGATCACTATGACCTTGCCCCGAACCCCGAATTGGCGGCTTCGATGCAAGACATCTATGCCAAGATGGATCGCGTGATCTCTCCGGCCGACTGGGCAATCTATGCGCCTTACGTCAAAGCCATCAACGAGCTTAAAGCCAAACGCAACGCCGTCATTCTGGGCCACAACTACATGACCCCAGAAATCTTTCACGGCGTGTCGGATTTTGTGGGCGACAGCCTACAACTAGCAATCAAAGCCACAGAAGTCGAAGCAGACGTGATCGTCCAAGCCGGCGTTCACTTCATGGCCGAAACCTCCAAAATCCTGTCACCAGAAAAAATCGTTCTGATGCCAGATATGGAAGCGGGCTGCTCCTTGGCCGAAAGCATCACCGCCGAAGGCGTCGAAGAAATGCGCGCCAAATACCCCGGCGCGCCGGTGGTCAGCTATGTAAACACGACTGCCGAAGTCAAAGCCGCCTCCGACATCTGCTGCACCAGCTCCAACGCTGTGCAAATCGTGGATGCAATGGAAAGCGACACGGTCATCATGACCCCGGATCAGTTCCTTGCGCAAAACGTGGCGAACCAATCCAAGAAAAAAGTCGTCTTCTGGGAAGGCTCCTGCATCGTGCACGAGCTCTACACAGCCGAAGACATGCGCGCATACCGCGAGTACGACCCACAGGTCAAAATCATCGCGCACCCGGAATGCACTCCCGAAGTGGTTGCTGAATCTGACTTCACCGGCTCCACATCCGGCATCATAAAATGGGTACACGACAACAAGCCTGCCAAGGCGATGCTTGTCACGGAATGCTCAATGGCATCCAACATCGCTGACGAGCTGCCAGAAGTCGAATTCGCCAAGCCGTGCAACATGTGTCCTTTCATGAAGAAAATCTCACTCGAGAAAATCCTTTATGTGCTGCACACCATGGAAAATCAGGTCGAAGTCGACGAAGAAATGGCAATCAACGCACGTAAGTCCGTTCAAGCTATGATCGACCTTTCCAAAAAGCTAGGCCTCTAAGCGACCATGCAAGAGATCACGACGGATCGCATCGTTATTGTTGGCGCAGGCTTGGGCGCGCTCTATGCGGCCCTAAAACTTGCGCCGCAACCCGTCGTGATGATCTCTCCTGAAAAGCTTGGCAAAGGCGCGAGTTCCGCTTGGGCCCAAGGCGGTGTTGCCGCCGCAATGGACCTAAAAGACAGCCCCGAAAGCCACGCCCGCGACACTCAAAACGCAGGTGCCGGCACCGTTGACGCCCAAGTCGCCCAAATGGTCACCCGCGAAGCCCGCGAACACATCCTAGATCTCACCACCATGGGCACCCCCTTTGATCGCACCGAAGACGGCAAATACGTCCTTGGCCGCGAAGCGGCCCACAGTTTTGCCCGCGTCGTCCGCGTCAAAGGCGATCAAGCCGGTGCAGAAATCATGGCCGCCCTAATCGAGCGCGTGGCTCAAACCCCAAGCATTCAAGTGCTCGAAGGCACAATGGCCGTATCGCTGGACACCGACGGCGACACCGTCACCGGCATCGCGATTCAGGAAAGCGACGAAAGCCGCTCTGCCCCCATCATGCTGCGCGGCGCAGCCTACTTGCTCGCGGGCGGCGGCTCTGGCGGGCTTTATGCCGTCACCACAAACCCACCTCGCATCCGTGGTCAGGTCATCGGCATGGCCGCCCGCGCCGGTGCCATCATCGCTGACGCCGAATTCGTGCAATTCCACCCAACCGCCATGGACGTGGGCGAAGACCCGGCCCCCCTCGCAACAGAGGCCCTGCGCGGCGAAGGTGCCATCCTGATCAACAAACATGGCGACCGCTTTATGCAAGCGATCCACCCAGACGCCGAACTCGCCCCACGCGACATCGTCGCCCGTGGCATCTTTGCCGAGGTCCAATCCGGCAACCGCCCCATGCTCGACACCCGCGCAGCCTTGGGCGAAAAGATCAAAACCCAATTCCCATCGGTCGCGGAATACTGCGCTCGCAACGGCATCGACCCAGCCGTCGAACCCATCCCAGTCGCACCCGCTGCGCACTACCACATGGGCGGCATCAAAACCGACAAACAAGGGCGCGCCAGCCTGAAAAACCTCTGGGTCTGCGGCGAAGCCTCCAGCACCGGTCTACACGGCGCCAACCGCCTCGCCTCCAACGGCCTGCTCGAAGCGCTCGTCTACGCACGCATCTGTGCCGAGGGCATCACAACAGCCAACAACGCTACAGAAGCCCCTGAAATTCAAATGAATTTCTCAGGCAATGGCAAAGCCCCAGACGCCCAAGCCGTCACTGCCCTACGCCAAACCATGACAAACCACGTCGGCGTCATCCGCACAGCGACGGGCCTGACCCAAGCGCTGCACAACATCGCAGCTCTTGAACAACGCGACCCCTCGCCCAGCTTCCAGAACATGTGCGCCACCGCCACCCTGATCACCCTCTGCGCCCTCCAGCGCGAGGAATCCCGTGGTGCCCACGAACGCGCAGACTTCCCAGACAGCCTGCCCGGCGAGGGCCAGCGCTCGAACATGACCTATGACGAGGCTCTCAGCCTTCGCGACAACATCCTCAAGGAAACGACATGAGCTTTGCAACCGTCCCCGACCTCATCCTTGAACCCATGATCCGCAACGCCCTGCTCGAAGATCTCGGCAGCTATGGCGACGTGACCACCCGCGCTGTGATCCCGGCCGGCGCGACCTATTCCGCCAAACTCAACGCCCGCGAGGACGCCTTCGTCTCTGGTATGCAGGTCGCCGCGCTGACGTTCCGCCTTGTTGATCCGACACTGGAAATCACCACCCACATCGCCGACGGCCAACCCTGCCGCAAGGGCGACGTGCTGATGACCATCAACGGCAAAGCCGCATCGATCCTATCGGGCGAACGCGTGGCGCTAAACTACGCAGGCCGCCTCACCGGCATCGCCACCAAAACCGCCAGCTTCGTGGCAGAGGCCAAAGGCACAAACGCCCGCGTCACCTGCACACGCAAAACCACACCCAACATGCGCCTCGTCGAGAAACTCGCCGTCCTGCACGGCGGCGGCCACAACCACCGCTACTCACTCTCTGACGCGATCATGATCAAAGACAACCACATTGCAGCAGCAGGCGGCGTGCGCCAAGTGCTAGAAGCCACCAAACAACACGCCAGCCACATGATGGCCGTCGAAATCGAAGTCGACCGTTTGGACCAACTGCAAGAAGTCCTAGAAGTCGGCGGCGCCTCGGTCGTCCTTCTGGACAACATGAGCAATGATTTACTGCGCAAAGCTGTAGAAATCGTTAACGGCCAAATAAAAACCGAGGCCAGCGGCAATGTAAAACTCGACCGCATCGCATCCATCGCAGCAACAGGCGTCGATTACATATCATCCGGAGCCCTGACGCACTCGGCTCGGACGGTTGATCTGGGTCTGGATTTTTAAGGGCTGGGTTGTGGTTTAGCGAACTGGAAACGTCTTGGTTAATGGTTCTAATTCCGTTGCGCGTAATACCGCTGAAGTAGTTGATTCAAATCCTCTGGGTAAGCCAAGAACTCATCGTCAAACACCTCAAATATACCCTCGGAATCCTCTTCAAGTTTTTCTAATTTAGTTTGTCTTGCAACATCATCCAAAGGCACAGCGAGCCCAAGTATAGCATTAGACCGCTGTACAATATTTGCCATAATTGGCGCACCAATACGCACCAGAGCGTTTGGAACTTCGTTTGCGATCCTTCCACTTGAATTAAAGTAGAACTGGTCGAATCCACCGTTATTAACCTCGGTTTCCAAGGCTACAATAACAAATATCGTTCGCTCAAATTCAGGCAAACTTGAAATATCTTCGCCAAGATTAAGCGTTTCTGCAAACTCGTAAACATCCATGCAACTGCACCTTTTTATGAATACTTAACCGGACCCTAAGACTTGAGCAAAACGGCTCACCTTTGCAAGCAAGCATGTCTTCGATACCAGACTTGGATAGCTCCCTGTCACAAATAGAATTCTTAGAATTCTTAGAATTCAAAGTGGCCATTAAGACATTTAGCCAAAAGCCTCTATTGGTCCCTCTGATTTGAACACGAACCAATTTCTGTGCCGTGTTCTCAGGGTAACCTGACTTTGACAACCTGAAGATTCACTTCCGTAGCAAATGACATTTCACGGCCAAGCGCCACTCAAATTCGCCACAAAACTGCATAGTAGTTTACGCCAACACAAAGACAAAAAAGCCCCGCTTTCGCAGGGCTTTCAAAAAACTCAGTCTGAAACGTACGTTTCGGGTCGTGAAACGTACGAATTGTACAATTCAAAACGCTTCTGGCTTCGCCTCGCGGGCCATGTGGTCCAACACACCGTTCACGAATTTGGCCTCTTTTCCCTCAGGGAAGAACGCCTGCGCGACCTGTACGAATTCGACAATCACCACTTTTGGCGGCGTATCCATCTGGGTTAACTCGGCCCCTGCGGCACGGAAAAGCGCGCGCAACGTGCTGTCGATCCGACCCAATGGCCACTTCGCAACCAGTGCTCGGTCGGTCATTTGGTCGATCAAAGCTTGGTTATTCACAGCCTCTTCGAGCAGCGTTGAAAAGGTTGAACTATCCCCTTCAAGCATCTCATAATCATCAATAATCTCACCAAACCGGTGATCCAAAAACTGCAAACGAACCTGATCATAGGTTTGCTCAGAATGCTCCATCTGGAACAGCGCCTGCACGGCAAAGAACCGGGCGGCTGATTTCATTTTGCGTTTCTGGTTGCCGGAAAGGCCGGACTTTGTCTCAGAGGTCATGCGGTGGGGTTACCCTTGTTGTCGCCCGCAATTTGGAACTCTTCAGAAGACGGCAGAAATCCGACTCCTTTACGCGGGCTGCCCCATTTGCGCGAAAGTGCCACCAGATGCAAGGCCGCAGCCGCCGCTCCACCACCTTTATTTTGATCTTTTGGATCTGCGCGTACCTCGGCTTGCTTACGGTTTTCCACTGTTAGGATACCGTTACCGATGGAAAGTCCTTGCAAACCAAGCATTTGGATGGCGCGACTGCTGTCATTACAGACCGTATCATAATGCGTGGTCTCGCCGCGAATGACACAACCCAATGCCACGTAGGCATCAAAATTACTTAGACGTTCAGCCAAGCCAATCGCTGTCGGAATTTCCAACGCACCCGGAACTTCGGCAATCTCATAGGTGCCGCCGCTGGCTTCAATTTCAGCCACAGCACCGGCAATCATGTTGTCTGCGATATCTTTGTAATACGGCGAAACGACGATCAAAACCTTGACCGGCTTATCAAATTCCGCACGTGGCATAATGTAGTGGTTTTCTGCGCCAGCCATGATTTACTCCTGAACAATCGGACGAGTGTCGACAATAGATAGGCCAAACGCATCCAGCCCGACATATACAGTTTGCG
Source organism: Cognatishimia sp. 1_MG-2023 (assembly GCF_030548175.1). GTDB lineage: Bacteria > Pseudomonadota > Alphaproteobacteria > Rhodobacterales > Rhodobacteraceae > Cognatishimia. The sequence continues at coordinate 407,066 of NZ_JAUORX010000001.1, forward strand.
GGGAGTTTGTGAGTAAAATCAATTCATTCAACCCCATGTGACTTAGGATTTGCGCACCTAAACCGGTCTGTTTGATCGTGCGTGGTCCTTCGTCATCACCTGCATACAGGCTATTGTTCGGCGAGCGGAACAGACACACCAATCCACGCCCCTCCTTAGCAACGATCTGCATAGCTTGGCTCAGCTCATTCGCGGGCTTCGGCCCCAACCCCAACATATCGCTAGCTTCGTGCAATGCATGAGTGCGCACCAATACAGGCTCTGGCGTGGAAATATCGCCTTTGATCATCACCACATGCTCAACACCATGCGTCTGGTCGGTAAATATCCGCATCTCCCAATCGCCGCCAAATTCTGACGTGACCATCTCACGAGAGGTTTCTTCAACCAAGTTATCGTTGCGCGACCGGTAAGTGATCAGATCAGAAATCGTTCCGATTTTAAGATCATGCTTCTTAGCAAATTCCACCAAATCCGGCAGGCGCGCCATTGTGCCGTCTTCATTCATGATCTCACAGATCACAGAGGATGGATAATGCCCTGCCAAGCGGCTGATGTCACAGCCTGCTTCAGTATGCCCGGCCCGCACCAACACGCCACCGCGACGCGCACGCAGTGGAAAGACATGACCCGGTGTCGCAATGTCCGCAGAGGTGCATTTTGGATCAATCACAGTCGCCACGGTCAACGCACGGTCACCAGCCGAAATCCCTGTCGTGACGCCTTCGCGTGCCTCAATCGACACGGTAAACGCAGTTTCATGCCGTGATGAATTATGCATTGCCATCATGGGCAAGCCCAACTGTTCAATCCGTTCCGCTGGCAATGTTACACAAATCAGGCCGCGCCCGTGCGTGGCCATAAAGTTAACAGCCTCAGGCGTCGCAAACCCTGACGGAATAACCAGATCACCCTCGTTTTCGCGATCTTCATGGTCAACAAGGATATACATCCGCCCATTTCGCGCATCTTCGATGATGTCTTCGATAGGGCTGATTGCATCGCGCAGGGCCTGTTCAACGGGTCCAGGGGTTTCAAAACTCATAGCAGGCCTCTTTCGCCAAATTACTCCCTGCAAATACCCTATGGGGGTATGGAACACCAGTGAAGCAATTTCCGACAATCAGCGACTGACTGCATAAAAACCGATGCCCCGATGGCGGTTAGGCCTTTGATAATAGAGATAGCTTTAAGGCTTTGCCGTCATCTCGTTCAACCGTGCGACATAGCGGGCAAGCGTGTCAATTTCCAAGTTGATAAAGCCGCCAACCTTGGCATCACCCCAAGTCGTATGCTCTTTGGTGTGCGGAATAAAATTGATCCCAAAGTCACATCCATCGACTTCATTCACAGTCAACGATGTCCCGTTCAGTGCAACGGATCCCTTTGGTGCGATGAATTTCGCCAATTCCAGTGGCGCGCGCAATGTCACGCGGGTGCTATCGCCCTCGTCCGTCATTGCAATAATTTCAGCCACGCCATCCACGTGACCTGACACGATATGCCCGCCAAGCTCGTCGCCGACTTTCAACGCGCGCTCAAGATTCAAACGTTTACCCACAGTCCACGCATGTAGGTTGGTTTTGGACACAGTCTCGGCAGAGATTTCAACATCATACCAATCATCGCCCATTTCGATCACAGTCAGGCAAACACCGTCACTCGCGATAGATGCGCCAAGATCAATCGTGCTTGTGTCATACGATGTCCCGATCCGCGCGCGCAGGTCGCCGCGCTGTTCCAGAGCGCGTACTTCGCCAATATCGGTAATGATCCCTGTGAACATGCTGTGCTCCATCCAATAATCTGCGCCCAGACCTAACGTGAGCCCTCGTCTATGACAAGCATGACAAACGCCTTACTTTTGCCGTGAACTTTCGTTAACCTTTGTGAAAATACGGCGTGATAAGCTGTAGAAAACGGGCAGTTAATGATGACACAGGAAAGCGGCGCAGACCGCGTATTTCTCTTTTTGCAAGGGCCGCACGGTCCTTTTTTCCAAGGGCTTGGCACCATGTTGCGCCACTCTGGGGCAAAGGTGTATCGCGTGGGCTTTAATGCTGGCGATGCGTTTTTTTGGAACGACAAAAAGACCTTTATTCCTTTTCTTGATAAACCCGATGCTTGGGCGGATTTCTTTGAGAAAACCGTTATCGACAAAGGCGTGACCGATATTGCGCTGTATGGCGACACACGCGACATCCACGCAAAAGCCGTTAAAATCGCCAAAGAGCGCGGCATTGGTGTGCATATCTTTGAAGAGGGCTACCTACGTCCGTTTTGGGTCACTTACGAACGCGGCGGTTCTAACGGCAATTCCCGCCTGATGGATATGACCATCCCACAGATGCAAAAGGCGCTAGAACGCTCTGACATGGAAACCCCCATGCCCCCATCCCATTGGGGCGATATGCGGCACCATGTGTTTTACGGCGCGTTGTATCATTGGTTTGTCATGTTCAAGAATCGCAAGTTCGAAAACTTCAAACCCCACCGTGATTTATCCGTTGTCCGTGAGTTCCGTCTTTATATGCGCCGCCTGATGCGCATGCCGATCCACGCGATCGAACGCCGTGTTGCTACCCGCCGTATTCGATTTGGTGGCTTCCCCTATCATCTTGCACTGCTGCAGCTTGAACATGACTCAAGTTTTCAAAAGCATTCGCCATTCAACACGATGACCGAATTCTTGGAACTTGTGATCGAAAACTTCGCTATCGGAGCGCCACAGCACCATCACCTTGTTTTCAAAGCCCATCCTTTAGAGGATGGCCGCGTTCCTGTGCGCCGCACGATTGTGCGCCTTGCAAAAGAATACGGCATTTCAGATCGCGTGCATTTTGTGCGCGGCGGCAAACTGGCGCAACTTTTGAACGATGCGCGTACGGCGGTCACCGTTAATTCCACCGCTGGGCAACAGGTGCTTTGGCGGGGTATCCCGCTCAAGATTTTTGGCAAAGCGGTTTATGATCAACCTGAATTCATCGCTGATGAATCCCTCCGCCACTTCTTTGCCGGGGCCAAACGCCCAGACATGATGGCCTATCGCGAATACCGTCGCTTTCTGTTGGAAACCAGCCAAGTCACCGGTGGATTTTACTCCCGCCGCGGCCGCCGCCAATTGCTGCGCCATGTCGTGGATATGATGCTATCCCGCGAAGATCCGTATGATGCGCTCGAATCTGGAACAGCGGCTCCAAGGCAACAGTTGCGGTCCGTCAACTGATCGACACAAGGTCTAGCGCTGGATTTTATCTTCGCTTTCAGGTAGTTTACCAAAAAAATACTGAGGCAGAACAATAATAGGTCGAGGAGACCGTGCAGTGAAACCCCATTCTTCCCGCTGGGCGAAGTGCGTCGCCCTCGTTGCGGCTATAGCCGTGGTGTCATCTTGTGGCTTGCCACGTCCAGGACCGAACAAACGCGAAATTTTTGCAGGATCAGTCCAACAAAAAGGCGATGCCTTTGTAGTGTCTGTGAATGACCGCGTCACGCGCGCAACCGCCGTAACACCGGCACTAGGTTTCTCAAAAGAATTCCGCAACGCAGGCACCATTGGCTCGGATACAATCCGCCCCGGTGATATCCTGTCGCTCACCATTTGGGAAAACGTCGATAAACCCCTACTCGGCCCCGAAGGCCAAGTGGCTGCAATCCTTGAAGAAGTTCAAGTAGACGGCGCAGGCTTTATCTTTGTGCCTTACGCTGGTCGCATCCGCGCCGCAGGCAATTCCCCAGAAGCTATTCGCCGGATCATCCGCTCCAAGCTCGAAGAGCAAACACCTGACCCACAAGTCGAAGTTCGCCGCGCAGCAGGTGACGGTGCAACAGTATCTATCGTAGGTGCCGTTGGTGGTCAGGGTGTCTTTGCCATTGAACGCCCAACCCGCACATTGGCCGCGATGCTGGCCCGTGCCGGTGGCGTAACCATCCAACCTGAAATCGCTCAGGTCACCGTGGTACGCAAAGGCAAAAAAGGCACCGTCTGGTTCCAAGATCTTTACGACAACCCACACCTAGATATCGCGCTACGTGGCGGCGACCGCATCTTAGTAGAGGCCGACACACGCGCCTTTACAGCCTTGGGTGCCACAGGTGCGCAAAGCCGCGTGACCTTTGAAACACAGAACTTGTCTGCAATCGAAGCCATCGCGCAAGTCGGCGGCCTTAACTCCGCAGCAGCTGATCCAACAGGCGTTTTCGTCTTCCGGAACGAGCCTGCAGAAATCGCCAACCAAGTCATGGGTCGCGATGACCTAATCGGTGCCCAGCGTTTGGTTTATGTGCTTGATCTGACCGAGCCAAATGGCATGTTCCAAGCCCGTGATTTTGTGATCCGCGACGAAGACACGCTATATGTCACCGAAGCACCGTTCACGACTTGGGATAAAACCATTTCGTCGATCACTGGCTCTGCGACCTCTGTTAGCTCTCTCACAACGTTGGCAGGCGGCGGCTAAATGTACGACGATACGTCGATGCACAATCCAACCGCCGGGGAGACAACTCCCCGGCGGCTTTTTGTTTACAACGGCGGTTTCATCACACAGCGCCGCGTCCGTCGCATCCTAAAGCTATCCGGCTATGACATCCGCCTTGGCTTGCCAAAAGACGGCGATCTTGTGGGCGTCTGGGGCCAAAGCCCAACCGCCCATCGTGGCGAGGCGATCGCTGCCAAACACAACGCCCCTATCCTACGTGTCGAAGACGCCTTTTTGCGTAGCCTCTTTCCCGGTCGCGCGGGCGAGGCCCCGGTTGGACTGTTCCTTGACCACAAAGGGGTTCACTTTGATCCAGCTCAGCGATCAGACCTAGAAACCATTCTTGCCGAAGATCCCCTTGATGACACAGCTCTGCTAAACCGCGCCCGCGGCTGCATCGAGCGCATCAAAGAGGCGCACCTCAGCAAATATTCCGCCTTCCCAACAAACATCGCGGCCCCCGATCCCGGCTATGTCTTGGTCGTTGACCAGACCCGTGGGGACGCCTCTGTAACGGCCAGCAAAGCCAATGACGCCTTCTTTCAAGAAATGCTCGTCATGGCACAAGAAGAACACCCCGGCTGCCCCATCATCATCAAAACCCACCCGGAAACCCAACAAGGGTTCCGCACTGGGTATTACTCCGAAAAAGACACCAACAGGCGTATTACGCTTTGGGACACTCCCATCAGCCCATGGACCTTGTTTGAGGGCGCAGTTGGCGTTTACACCCTCTCGTCTCAAGTCGGGTTCGAAGCCATCTTTGCCGGTCACAAGCCCCGCGTCTTTGGCCAACCCTTCTACGCAGGTTGGGGCCTGACAGATGACGAACGCCCTGTCCCACGCCGTCACCGCAAACTGACCCGCGCGCAGCTTTTCGCAGCCGCCATGATCAAATACGCCACGTGGTACGATCCCGCCCGCGATCAGCTTTGCGAAATCGAAGATGTCATTGCCCACCTAGAAGCCAAGGCACGCGCATGGCGCGAAGATCACCAGGGCTGGAACGCCCATGGTATCCGCCTTTGGAAACGAAAACACTTTCAGAACTTCTATGGTCAGCACGGCCGCCTTGGCTTTGAAACCACAAAACCTGATGCCCCCAACATGGTCTGGGGCATCAAGGACGGCCCTTCAGACGCAGCCAGCGTCGAAGACGGCTTTCTAAGATCACGTGGCCTTGGCGCAGCCCTTGTGCCGCCACTCTCACTGATCACAGACACATCCGGCATTTACTACGACCCAACCCGTCCCAGCGATATGGAACAGCTCATCACCAAACGGGCAGAGCTGCGCCCAGATCAATCCCTGCGCGCAGACCGGTTGATCAACAGCCTAATCTCGCTAGGCCTCAGCAAATACAACCTCGGCGGCGATCTCCCAGCCCTCCCCGAAGGCCATCGCATCCTTGTCCCCGGTCAAGTCGAAGACGATGCGTCGATCCTAAAGGGCACCGACGACATCACAACCAACCGCGCCTTGCTGCAAGCCACCCGCGAAGCAAACCCAGATGCGGTGATCATCTACAAACCCCACCCCGACGTGCAAGCAGGCCTGCGCGAAGGCAACGTAGCCGACGCCGAAGAACTTGCAGATGTGGTTGTCACAGACGCCGACATGCCCAGCCTTTTGCAAAACGTCCAAGAGGTCTGGACGATGACATCGCTTTCAGGGTTCGAGGCATTGATCCGTGGGTGCAAAGTCACCACCCTCGGCGCGCCATTCTATGCGGGTTGGGGTTTAACCAATGATCTTGGCAAGATACCACTCCGCCGCCAAGCCGAAGTATCGCTGAAAGGCCTCGTTCACGCTGCACTGATTGATGCGCCGCGTTACCATGATCCCGTCACGAACCAACCATGCTCTGTCGAAGTAGCGATTGAACGTCTTTCGCAGGGTGATATCCCGCATCCCGGTTTACTAAACCGCCTACTGTCCAAGGCCCAAGGCCTCCTCGCCAGTCGAAGCACCCTCTGGCGCTAAGTCGGTCGCCGCCAAACGCTCATCAAATCGGCACCAACGCGCTCTTGGTTTTGCAAAACAAATCGGGGGGCAGCCGCCAAACGATCCAATCCCATCGCGCCAATCGCAGGCAAGCCTTCGGCGCCTATGGCCATGCCAGCCGAGAACACAACCAGCTCATCCACCAAATCCGCGGCTAACAACGACGCGGCCAAAGCCCCGCCACCTTCGCAAAAGACCCGTGTCAAACCTTTGGCACCAAGCCCTTGTAAGACCGACAAGGGCGACACATGCACACCCTGCAATTCGCAGGACAGCAACTCTGCCCCCAAACCTTCCCAGGTGCGCACCAATTCCGCATCAGCATCGCCACCATGGGCTAGCCACAAAGGCACATCATTTGCCGTCCGCGCAAGTGTGCTCATCAGCGGCAAATCCAACCGCCGAGAGACCACAACGCGCACCGGTTGATGATCAATTCCTAAATCCCGCACGGTCAACGACGGATCATCTGCCCGCGCCGTCCCGCCGCCAACCATCACCGCATCATGCCGCGCGCGCATCATATGCACGCGCCGCCGCGCCTCTGGGCCGGTGATCCACTGGCTCTCACCCGTTGCAGTCGCAATGCGCCCATCCAAAGTGGTCGCCAGCTTTAGCGTCACAAATGGACGCCCCTGTTCTGTCTTTAGGAAAAACCCTTCGAGGTCATAAGCCGCCTCATCCGCCAAAACACCCACATCCACCTGAATGCCCGCGTCCTGCAACATCTGAAAGCCCTGCCCAGCCACACGCCCGTCGCTGTCCTCGACCGCGACAACAACCCGCGCCACGCCAGCATCAATCAACGCCTGCGCACAGGGCGGTGTCTTTCCATGATGCGCGCAGGGTTCCAACGTCACATAGGCCGTCGCACCGCGTGCCGCAGCACCGGCCATCGCCAAAGCTTCTGTTTCTGCATGGGGTCGCCCACCGGGCTGCGTGTGCCCACGCCCTACAATTCGGCCATCTTTGACAACAACACAGCCAACCGCTGGATTAGGCCAGCAGCGTCCTTGACCGCGTCGCCCTAATGAAAGGCCGAGCGCCATATACCGATTGTCTGTTTGGGTCACTCTTCAGGTTTCACATCCGGCCGCAATTCTGAAACGAATTTATCAAAATCGTCTGCCGCCTGAAAGTTCTTATAAACGCTAGCAAAGCGCACATAGGCCACCGTATCAATCCGCGCGAGCGCTTCCATCACGATTTCGCCGATGGATTTCGATCCAATGTCCGTCTCGCCCATGCTTTCTAACCGGCGCACAATGCCAGAGATCATCTGGTCAATCCGCTCTGGTTCAACCGGGCGTTTCTGCAAGGCAATCCGAATAGACCGCTCTAGCTTGTCGCGATCAAAATCTTCCCGTCGTCCCGAGGACTTAACCACCACAAGGTCACGTAATTGCACCCGCTCATATGTGGTAAACCGACCGCCACAGGCCGGACAAAACCGACGACGCCGGATCGAAACATGATCCTCCGCCGGGCGAGAATCTTTAACCTGTGTATCAATATTTCCACAAAACGGGCAGCGCATCACAATCCCCCAGAGACCAACTAGCCATCATCCTTAGAGTTATCCCCTAAGTTATCCACAGTCACTATAGGGGTTACGCTAGGGTTTGGGTAGAGGGGAAATGCACACGCTATATGATGAATTTCAAATTGAGACATGGGCAGCAACCTGCCGCTCGTGATCGGCATCTCTATGCTCAAAAAGATAGATGCCCTGCCATGTTCCCAAGGCCAATTGCCCATTCAATACGGGAATCGAAAGGCTCACCGGCATCATCGCTGCCTTGATATGCGCAGGCATATCGTCCGGCCCCTCGTAAGTATGAGTCAGATAAGACATCGACGGGTCCGTTGTTGGTGGAACCAAGCGTTGAAAGAAATTTCGCAAATCGGTCTGCACCTCAGGATCAGCATTCTCCTGTATCAGCAACGAACACGAGGTATGGCGCACGAATAAGGTCAGCAATCCTTGCGAAACACCCTGCCCTGAAATCCATTCATTCACCGAACGCGTAAATTCATAAAGCCCCTGCCCTGACGTTGCGACGCGGAAAATAGTCTGTGACATCACATAAGCTCCATTGCTTCACGGCAAATTGAGAGGGGGAACACGCAAGTTGTATTGTAAACTGCCCCCACAAGACCTGCAATCGAACATGACAATCCAACCCCACAGGGAGATGCGACATGGAACGACTGACTGCCAAAGATTTCCACCCGGCCATCCTAGAACTCTATGATTTCTACGCCCACGGCCAAATCACGAAACGCGAATTCCTCAGGCGCGCCGGTAAATATACCGTCGCCGGAATGACCGCCCTTGCTGCCTTTGATCTAATGCAGCCCAACTATGCTTGGGCTGAACAAGTCAGCTTCAATGATGAAACCATCAAACCAGAATACATCACTTACCCCTCACCAAACGGGCACGGCGATGTGCGTGGCTATATGGTCAGCCCAGTTGATGCCGGTGCAGCTATGCCATCCAAACCCGCCGCTGTCGTCGTGGTTCACGAAAATCGCGGCTTAAACCCCTATATCGAAGACGTTGCGCGCCGTGTTGCCAAAGCAGGCTTCATCGCACTGGCACCTGATGGCCTATCATCTGTCGGCGGCTATCCGGGCAACGATGCCGAAGGGCGCGAGCTGCAACGCACCGTGGACGGCACGAAGCTGATGAACGATTTCTTCGCCGCGATCGAATTCCTGATGAGCCACGAAAAAACCAACGGCAAGGTCGGCATCACTGGCTTCTGCTATGGCGGCGGCGTTTGTAACGCAGCCGCAGTGGCCTATCCAGAACTGGGTGCCGCCGTCCCCTTCTACGGCCGTCAAGCCGCCGCCGAAGACGTGCCCAAAATCCAAGCGCCTCTCTTGCTGCACTATGGCGAACTCGACAAACGCATCAACGAAGGCTGGCCAGCCTACGAAGAGGCCCTAAAAGCCAACGGTAAGTCTTACGAGGCGCATATCTATGCAGGCGCCAACCACGGTTTCCACAATGATTCCACTCCACGCTACGACGAAGAGGCCGCCAACCTCGCATGGTCCCGCACGGTGGATTTCTTCAAAGCCAACCTTGCATAACTTGCATAAAAAAGCCGCGCCCACTTATAGGGGCGCGGCCATTCATTCCGATCGTACGCATATCACCCTTCGACAAGCGCCTTTAGATTACCAAGCCCGGCCTCGTAGTCCGGCCCAACGAACCCATCCAACATCAAGCCAAACCAACGCGCCATCGGATTAAACCCCGTGTCCGTGGTGAACCCCCAGGTCACGTTGGTTACGCCACCATTTTCCGCCAGTTCAAAATAGGCTTTCGCGGTACCCTGAGTGCCAAAATCCAAATCCGTTGCAACGCGCTGGTTCTCCACACTTTCAGTGATCGTCTGGCTCCCATTCCCAACTTGCGGATGATCCGAGCTCCAAGACATTGCAGCCCCTGCTCCCTCAGCAACAGTGCCGTAATTCGTCTGTACATTAGGGTCGCGGTCCAACCACGGCGACCACGCTTCTGTGGCCCTGAGATTATTCACATGCGGGAAAATATCTGCCGCCGGCGCGTTAATATCGACCGAGCGCGCAACACTCACCTCACGCGGCAGTGCAAAGGCAATCGCCACCATAGCCAAAATCAACACCACAACAATCTGAAAAATTCGTTTGATGATACGCATAACCAATCCCTCTCTGGCTGTATCCACGTGCATATTAACATATAGGAATTGAAGACACTGGGCGAATTCAAAGAATGGCGAATTCACGCCAAACTGCGGCTATATCCAACCACCTGGCACAAAACGATCCCGCAGATCCGCGCTCGGCACCATACAGGTCTCACGTCGTCCAAACAGGCGAAACCGGTTCTTTGCAATGATCCCGTATATAAGGTTTTTCAATGGCCGCGGCAAAACCCGCATCCAGCCTAGCACGGACCAAATCCCGCCAAGTCGCGCCATAATCGCGCAGACGCCATCTAATTTCTGATAGGCTGTCCCACCGTCAACAACCAGCATTGTCTCCAACCTATCTCCCGGAAGTCCAAGTTCAGCGTAAAGCTGCTGGCCAAAATCGCTCTGAGCCACGGCAAAGGCATAATGTTCGGCCCGATCCCGACGCAGGACAAACTGAAAGAAATGCTGACACAATATGCAATGTCCATCAAAGACAATGACATCGGGCTTAATCGCACCCATCCTCAAATCGCTGCACCTCAGGGTTCCAACACAAACCAGCCGCTTCAAAGCCATCCGACACGCCAAAACCGCCAACTTCGGCTGTCCCTTTAACGCATTCCAGTGAGGCCACTTCTTGATTGCCTTTTAAAACGGCAACGCCACCGTCGGTCGGATGCCCTTCGACCAACCGGTCAATCGCGTACCAGACGCGATAGGAATAGCCTTCATTTTCAAAGGTTATATCTTCCCAGATGCTTCGCCCAATCCCATTCCAAGCGGTGCCAGAAATGTCTCGTAAATCCTGTGCAAGGGATAACTCTGGCGCAGCAGCAGGACCAAAGGAATAATATCCAACGCCTTGATCAATATGCACCGCCAAAACACGGCCTTTGCCCATATCACAAGATAATATCTGAAAGGGACCGCTCTCCGCGCCCTGTTCTTTTGCCGAAGCGCTAGAAGCAACAAGCGCAATCAACGCCGCTCGGCAGAACATCATCTGAAAATGCTTTCGCCCTGTTGATCAATCAGCTGCTTTGCCTTCAGCAATGTCATATCAGACGCAATTTCTGCCGTATTAAACGTGTCTGCTCGCATAAAAAGGTGGCTCTTCACCTCGCCAGCGATCTCTTTTTCAATGCGCCCGCCTATGCGAAATCCAGCGGCCTCTTTCTGAGGCTCCGCAAAAATCAGAAAACCATTATAGTCTTCGGGTTTGACCTCTGCAGGTGGCTTGCTACCAAATAGTTTTGAAAACAAAGACATAAGTCCGCTCCAAGTAAAAAAGCCCTCTCTGGTATACCAGAAAGGGCCATAATATTATTACTGATCCAAGAAGCTGCGCAGCTTGCGGCTGCGACTTGGATGCTTGAGCTTACGCAGCGCTTTCGCCTCAATCTGACGAATACGTTCACGTGTCACGCTAAACTGCTGACCAACTTCTTCCAGCGTATGGTCAGTGTTCATGCCAATACCAAAGCGCATCCGCAAAACACGTTCCTCACGCGGCGTCAGCGATGCCAACACGCGTGTCGTGGTTTCCTTGAGGTTTTCCTGAATCGCGCTGTCCAAAGGCAGCACCGCATTCTTGTCCTCGATGAAATCGCCCAGCTGAGAATCTTCTTCGTCGCCAATTGGCGTCTCCAAAGAAATCGGCTCTTTCGCGATTTTCAAAACCTTGCGCACTTTTTCCAAAGGCATTTGCAGCTTTTCTGCCAATTCCTCTGGTGTCGGCTCGCGGCCAATTTCGTGCAGCATCTGACGACCTGTCCGAACCAGTTTGTTGATCGTTTCGATCATATGCACCGGAATACGGATGGTTCGCGCTTGGTCTGCAATCGAACGCGTGATCGCCTGACGGATCCACCATGTCGCATAAGTCGAGAACTTATAACCACGGCGATACTCAAACTTATCAACGGCCTTCATCAGACCGATGTTACCTTCTTGAATAAGATCAAGGAATTGCAGGCCACGGTTCGTGTATTTTTTCGCAATCGAAATAACCAAGCGAAGGTTGGCTTCGACCATTTCTTTCTTGGCCTGACGGGCTTCTTTTTCGCCCTTCTGAACCTGCTGCACAATGCGGCGGAATTCAGGAATATCCAGACCAACATAGGTACCGACCTGCGCCATATCGTTCCGCAGCTCTTCGACCTTATCAACAGAGCGTTCCATGAACATCTGCCAACCACGGCCGGCTTTCTCACGCATGTCGTCCAACCAAGTCGGATCAAGTTCGCGACCACGATAGGCTTCGATGAACTCACGACGGTTGATCCGGGCTTGGTCGGCCAGTTTCACCATGGAGCTATCGATTGACATGATACGACGGTTGATGCCGTAAAGCTGGTCAATCAACGCATCAATACGGTTGTTGTGCAGGTGAAGTTCGTTCACCAGTAAAACGATCTCGGCGCGCAGCGTCTGGTACTTTTCTTCTTCCTTGGAAGAGAACGTATCATCCTCATTCAGGGTCGCCGAAATCCGGCTATCCTGCATTTCGGCAAGCATTTCGTAATCATCCGCGATGCGATCCAGCATTTCTAGAACCCGCGGCTTCAGCGCAGCTTCCATCGCAGCCAACGACATATTGGCCTGCTCGTCTTCATCATCGTCGTCATCAGTGGCAATCGGGTTGCCATCAGCGTCCAACTCTTGCGCAGCTTCTTTCTTTTCAGCAGGCGCAGCAGACGCATTCGCAGCCGTTACAACACCCTCTTCTTCACCCTCTTCGCCAAGCTGATCGCCAAAGGTGGTTTCAAGATCGATAACATCGCGTAGCAAAATGTCTTCGGACAGAAGTTCGTCACGCCAGATTGTAATGGCTTGGAAAGTCAGTGGGCTTTCACACAGCCCTGCAATCATCGTGTTACGGCCAGCTTCGATCCGTTTCGCAATCGCAATCTCGCCTTCACGGCTCAATAGCTCAACCGAGCCCATTTCGCGCAAATACATACGCACAGGGTCATCGGTACGATCCAGTTTTTCAGCAGTACCAGAGCCAAGCGCCACTTCGCGGTTGGCAGAAGACGTATCAACCAACGCTGTGGTCTTGCCGTCTTCTTCTTCAACTTCTTCGTCTTCAATGATGTTGATGCCCATTTCGGACAACATCGACATCACATCTTCGATCTGCTCAGAGCTGACCTGATCGGGCGGCAGAACTTTATTGAGCTGATCATACGTGATGTAGCCCTTCTCCCGCGCCTCGGCGATCATCTTTTTGACGGCTGCCTGACTCATATCCAATGAGATTTCGGCATCCTGATCGTCTGGCTTGCGGTCGTCGGTGTCTTTTGCGGCCATTCGCTGCTCCTGCAAAAAAAGGGCTGGGTGATTCGCTTAAACCGAATCAATAGCGCGATTGTGTGATTCGCACACCCATATACCCCGATTCTTTTATGAATTCTTTACCAAGTGTCGCGAATCACTCATCGTTTTCCCTTGGTCATCGAAATATTCTGTATCAAAGCGTCCAGCGCCTTGCGTTCATCCTTGTCGATTGGGGCGCCATTGTCGCCCAATTCAAACTCGCCACCCTCTTCTTGTTGGCTCCGTTGCGCCGAGTTACGCGCCTCTGCGGCCTGGCCCAATCGCCAAGTCACAGCTTCATCTTCCACTTCGCCAATCACCTCGACCGCTTCAGCAACTTCGGCGCGATGTCCAAGATCAGAGGCCAGCTTGCGCAGCTCTTCTGAAATCGTTTGGCGAGCCATATCCACATCTCCTGGTCGACGCACAGGGGGTGCCAAACGGACATGTGGATGACCCAGCAGAAAATCAAGAGCTTCTGGACCCATCGCCTCTTCAACTACAGACTTTAAATCCAGAACACCGCGATGCGCCTGCCGAAGCATCAAATCACGCATAAACCGATGATCCTCATCCGCGCAATGCAGGTTCTCAAGGCCCTCTTCAAACTCATCCAACACCGCAGGCGTTGAAATCACACAGGCCAAAATCACAGACTCGCGCAAATGCTGCTGCCGCGCCTCATCCGCTGACACCAAAAGCGAGGCTTTTGTGCTCGCCTGAGCCCGCGTTGGCGCTTGCCACTTCCCGCGCTTAAAGCTGCCCTTGCCACCGCCTTTACCCGGTTCAAAGGGTTTCCGTTGCGGGCGGAACAACTGATACCGCAACTCTTTGATCGCTTCACCGTAATGGGCACGAATACCCGGATCACGGATCAATTTAATCTTTTCTCGCAGGGTCTTATCCAGCGCAGCCTTACGTTCGGGGCTGTCAAAGTTCTTCCCCTCGACCTCGCGCTGCCACAGCAAATCAACCATCGGCTTGGCCTGATCTAACACGGCCTGAACCGCACCTGCCCCTTTGGCCTTGATCAAATCATCAGGGTCTTGCCCCTCTGGCATGATCGCAAACCGCAGGCTTTGACCCGCTTCCAACAATGGCAGCGCCAAATCAATCAACCGCATCGCCGCGCGAATACCGGCCTTGTCGCCATCCAACGCAATGATCGGCTCTGACGAAATCCGCCACAACAGGGCCAACTGATTTTCCGTCACGGCCGTACCCAGTGGCGCAACAGAGGCACCAAACCCAGCTTCTGCCAACGCAATCACGTCCATGTAGCCCTCGGCCACAATCAACGGTTGCCCCTTGCCCGCCGCCGCCCGCGCCGGACCTTGGTTGTAAAGGCTACGGCCCTTGTCGAACAATTCGGTCTCGGGACCATTCAGATACTTCGCCCGGGCATTCGGATCGAGTGATCGCCCACCTAACGAAATCGCCCGCCCCCGCGCATCGCGGATCGGAAAAATAATACGTCCACGAAAGCGATCATAAGGAGCACGCCCATCATCAGGTCGCGCAGCAAGCCCAGCATCAATCACCAACTGCGGATCAACGCCCTGCCCCGTCAAATGCGCAAACAGCGCATTGCCCTCGGGCGCATAGCCAATATCAAATTGGTCCTGGGTCGCAGCCTTCATGCCGCGCCGCTCCAAATAGGCCCGCGCTTCCGCGGCAGCCCCAGTCTTTAGTGACATGCGGAAGAACTTTACCGCCTGCTCCATAATATCAGACAACTGGGTGCGCTTATCGGCCTTGGCCTGCGCCCGCGGGTCACGATCCGGCAGGGTCATCCCGGCTTCATCCGCTAGGATTTTAACCGCCTCGATAAACGAGACATTCTCGCTTTCCTGTACGAAGTTAATCGCGTCCCCTTTGGCCTGACAGCCAAAGCAGTAGTAGAAGCCTTTTTGGTCATCTACATGAAAAGACGCAGATTTTTCGTGATGGAACGGGCAAGGCGCCCACATGTCGCCCTTGCCTTGGTTCGACTTGCGGCTATCCCACATGACTTTGCGCCCCACCACCTGAACAAGGCTGGTGCGACTGCGCAATTCATCCATAAATCCCGGAGGCAGGCTCATAAGACACTATATGGACGCAGCGCGCTGGATGTCCAGCACGGGGCGTCACCAAAAATGTAGCTAAATATCACTGGGCTTTGCAGGCTTCGGCGTATTTCGCACCCGGCTCAAACGTGAGTTCATTTTCGCTCATCGCATAGACCCAGCCCGCCAAAAACTGCACCGCTGGCTGCAAGGATTCATCAATTGCAGATTTGCCTTTGGTCAACGTGCGGATCGCACGGTTCTCGCGCTTACCCTCTTGGCGCAGCACCACAATCTGATCCACAACACCGCCCAGCGCCTCGCACTGTGCAGCCTTTGCATCTGTCGTTTCATCAGCGGTCGCCAAGTTGGCGGCCAAGATCAAAGCCAGTGTGACACCTACGCGCATGTATCCCTCCAAAGCAGTTGGTCCTGTGATGGCAGTCTTACAAATCACCCGCAACAAAAAAAGCCCGCCGAAGCGGGCTTTTCCAAGATTTGAAACCGTTTCGAAACCGTTACAGACCCTTGGCACGGTAGCTGGATGCAACCTTACCGATAGACACAAGGTATGCCGCGATCCGTAGATCAGTCACATCCTCACGCTCATGCCAAAGCTCACGCATAGATTGGTACGCAGTCCGCATCGTGTCATCCAAACCAGAGCGCACAAGCTCTAGCTCGCCCGCACCGCGCAGATACTTCTGTTTGAAGTCCGGGCTTGGTGACCAAGCATTGCCCATCGCATCTGACAGGGATTCAAGCTGATCCACAACCAGTTGGTGACGCGCTTCTTCTTGACGACGCTGCATACGACCAAACCGGATATGGCTCAGGTTTTTAACCCACTCAAAGTAGGACACCGTTACACCACCCGCGTTGGCATACATGTCAGGGATAATCACAGTCCCCTTCTCGCGTAGAATGTCATCCGCACCAGCCGTGATCGGACCATTCGCAGCCTCGATAATCAACGGCGCTTTCACCTTTGCCGCATTGGTCAGGTTAATAACCCCTTCCAACGCCGCCGGTATCAGAATGTCGCATTCTTCTTCCAGCACCAGCGCGCCATTTTCCACATAGGTCGCGCCCGGGAACCCCTTAACGCCGCCATGTTTCAAAATCCAATTGTGCAGCTCATCAATCTTCAAGCCTGCAGGATTTGTCACCGCACCGTCACGTTCGATCACACCAATGACCTTCGCGCCATCTTCCTCAACAAGGAACTTCGCCGCGTGGTAACCCACGTTACCAAGGCCCTGCACGATAACCGCCTTGCCGTCCAACGTGCCGCTCATGCCCGCTTTTTCAACGTCACGCGCATCCCGGAAGAATTCCTGCAATGCATATTGCACGCCACGACCTGTTGCTTCGACACGACCCGCGATACCACCAGCATTCAACGGCTTACCCGTCACACAGGCTTTGGCGTTAATATCGGTTGTATTCATCCGCGCATATTGGTCAGCAATCCACGCCATCTCACGCTCGCCCGTGCCCATATCTGGTGCCGGAACGTTTTGCGACGGATGGATCAAGTCGCGCTTCGCCAGCTCATAGGCAAAGCGACGCGTGATCAGCTCAAGTTCATGCTCTTCGTATTCGCGTGGATCAATGCAAAGCCCACCCTTAGAGCCACCAAACGGCGCCTCAACCAGCGCACATTTATAAGTCATCAGGGCTGCAAGCGCTTCGACTTCATCTTGGTTCACGCCCATCGAATACCGGATACCACCTTTGACCGGTTCCATATGTTCTGAGTGAACAGACCGGTATCCGGTGAATGTCTGAAGGCTTCCGCGCAAGCGCACGCCAAACCGGACCGTATAGGTCGCATTACAAACCCTAATTTTTTCCTCAAGGCCTGGCGGCAAATCCAACAAAGACACCGCACGGTTGAACATCAAATCCACACTCTCGCGGAAACTGGGTTCGTTCTTCACGCTCATCATATACCTCCCGACAAGCCATTCGCGACTCAAGGTCGCACATAGTCACTCCACCTAAACGCGTTTCCCCGAAAGAAGCGAGCCACAACTGCACAAATTTTCATCAGTTTGAAAACTTTTTTCCAGCCAAAATCTCAAGGCAACGTATTTGCAGAGTGTTTCCAATCCATGAACATTCAAGCAATTTCGCGAAAAGCATTTCCAAAATTTCTAATAATGCCCTGAATTCAGGCCTAAATTGTCGAAAATTGAGCACATTTCGCCCTAATTCAGCCAAATTGCCACGTCATACATGATCGGGAGTGAGAGTAGCCGAAGACCGTCCAATGACGGCCTTTGGGGGCGTTATGTGAGGGACAGAATATGGGACACCATTCTGCAAAGAATAGATGGGCCACATCTGCAAGGTTTTTGCGACAGTTTCGTCGCGAAGAAGATGGCAGCATGGTCTATTTTGGAATTACGATCTTCCTGATAATTTTGATGATGGGAGGTATCGGGGTCGACGTGATGTTGGCAGAGATGCGCCGGACGCAGCTTCAGGATACGCTTGACCGTGCTGTATTGGCCGCCTCGTCCCTAGAACAGCAACTAGATCCACAATCCGTGGTCGAAGATTACTTTGAAAAGTCTGATCTGGCTGAACACCTTAAAGACATCGAAGTTGTAGAAGGTCTTGGCTACCGCACAGTGCGCGCCTCCGCAGATACGACAGTTGCGACTCAATTCATGCATCTATCTGGCGTTGATAGCCTAACCATGAACGCCGAAAGCGCAGCCGAAGAACGCATTGGCGACGTAGAAATCTCGTTAATTCTCGACGTTTCAGGTTCGATGAATAACAATAACCGCCTGCCTAACCTAAAGGTGGCGGCAAAGTCCTTTGTCGATACGTTGACCGCGACAACCGAGGATGGAAAGCTTTCCATTTCGATCGTCCCATATGCCACACAGGTATCTGCGCCAGAATCTCTCGCGCAACATCTCAATCTGTCGTCTGAGCATAGTTATTCGAATTGCGTTAATTTCGACTCAGCCGACTTTAATACCTCTTCGATTGATCCCACGGCGCCACTAGAGCGCACGATGCATTTCAGCCCATGGTCGACCTATGACGGCCGCCGGTATGATCCAAAGCGTACTGTGCAATCGCCGATTTGCGAGCCAGCAACCGACAACAGCCGCGAAATCGTCGTTCTGCAAAAAGACGCGACCTACATGAAGAACTTCATCGACTCCCTTTGGGGTGGCGGGAACACCTCCATCGACATCGGCATGAAATGGGGTACAGCATTGCTGAATTCCAGCCTACAGCCGGTCATTCAGAATATGGTCGATAATGGTGACGTTCATACAGATTTCGCAGCGCGCCCAAATCCAACGTCCTCAAGCCAAACCCTCAAGGTGATTGTCCTCATGACAGACGGACAAAACACATCGCAGGGCTACGTTGAACCAGAATACCGTACTGGTGATTCCAACATCTGGTGGAACGACGAAGCGGAGCGCTATTCGGTTTATATCGGCGAAGACACCGGTGACGAAGATGGCGACGGCAACACAACAGAACCCATGTTCTTCTGGCCTTACGACAGATCCTGGCACGACCACGCCTATGGTGAGGGCGTCTATGAAGAAACACAGCAAACCTGGGAATGCCGCTCTTATCGCCGGAACGGGTCCTGCAAACGCTATCGCAAGGTGTCAACTGTTGTGACCGTTGATGAACCTGGTTCGGCAGAGATCCTCACCTATGCAGACCTTTGGGCCTTCACTTCGGTGAAAGAGAACCGCAACAAGCATTACTACCGCTGGATGGACACGTCTCAAGCGCACCAAGACTGGTACGAAGATGTCGTGAGCTGGGTGCACGGTTCTGCAAAAGACGTACGAACTCGTGCAATTTGTGAAGCAGCCAAGAATGACGGCATCGTCGTCTTTTCGATCCCATTCGAAGCGACAACCAACGGTAAGGCAGTGCTAAAGGACTGTGCTAGCTCGATTAGCCACTATTTCCCCGTGACCGGTACAGAGATCGAAGATGCCTTTGCATCCATCGCGTCCTCTATCCGCCAGTTGAGGTTGACACAATGATGTATCCAATCATGAAAAAACTCCGCCTGTTTGGTCGCAAAGACGATGGCAACGCCAGTGTTGAATTCGCCATCATGGTACCAATCCTTCTGGTATTTATGCTGGCAGCAGTAGAAATCGGAATAATGACACTCCGCCATGCCATTTTGGAACGAGCGTTAGACGATACTGTACGCTGGGTAAGGTTAAACACCGGCGCCACACCAACGCACGCAGAGCTAAAGGCAATGGTCTGCGAGTATAATGTTGTACCAAATTGCGCTGACAACCTGACTTTGGAAATGGCGCCACGTGATATCCGTAATTGGGAACCGATGTCGGCCACCTATGCGTGCACGGATCAATCAACCACTATTACGCCTATGTCAGAATACAGCTTTGGAATGGACAATGATTTGGTCGTTTTGCGTGCTTGCGCCAAATACGAACCACTCTTTCCAGGCACTGTGTTTGCCTCCGCCATGCAGCTCGATGCTGACGGAAATGCAAGCCTGACAACTTCAACAGCATTTGTACAGGAGCCGAGGTAACACCATGCGTATGATCCTGACACATATCAAAAACTTTGCCAAAGACACCAAAGGTGTTGTCGCAGTCGAAGTTGTGATCATCCTACCAATTCTTTTGTGGGCGATCGCAGCAATGGCAATCTACTTCGATGTCTTCCGCACAAAATCCGCGGCAGAAAAAGCATCCTACACTATTGGCGACATGCTCTCTCGTGAGACAAACGCCATTACGCCAGAGTATATCGACAATACTCGCTTATTGTATGAGGCAATCTCGCGGACACAGGTTCATTCTGATGCATCATCTGGTGGTGCGACTGGGACAACAACCCTTGACCCAGAAACCGGACTCGAAGTGCCCGCCGTAGAACAAGGCACCTCACTGCGCCTTTCGGTTATCACTTGGAATGAGGATGAAAGCGAATACGAACTTGAGTGGTCGCAGACCCGCGGTGCTAACTTCGAACCGCTTGTCACAGCTGATCTAATCCTACTCGAAGCAAACCTGCCCCAAATGGCAGACCAAGATACAGTAATCTTGGTCGAAACGAGTATGAGCTACACTCCAGTATTGAACGTTGGCCTAGGTGCAAGAAACATCGAGACCTTTACGTTCACGCGTCCGCGTTACGCACCGCAATTGGTGTATGAGGCAAGCTAAGTCTGCTCGCTTAGCAGGGATTCCAGGATTTGGGCCATCGTTTTGGTCTGCGATCCTGGGGTAACCCCGCCAATGCCAACGCGGCGTCCCAAACGCCACCAAACGCCCGGTAGCCAACGCGCCGGGCGTTTGCGTTCTTTCAGAACGATTGTAAAGCCCTGCGAAGGTTTCGCTGCAAATGTGCCGCGCGAGATGCTCTTAACGTCTTTAATCAACGCCAAAACCTCACCTTCGCTGTCTCGGATCTCTTCGCGGGTCAGTTCTAGCCGACGCTGGCTTGCAGCATGGGTGCGTGATGCCAACCAAAGGCTTGCGGCCCCCAGAACCAACAAAAACACTTGCCAACCAAACGAGGGCGGCTGCGCTAAAGCCACATAGATCAACATTGCGCCCAGCGTCAGCTGCATTCCAATGGCCATCCAGCGCCGTGCGCCAGATGCCTGTGCAACTGCCAAAACCTCTTGTGTCATGTGTCTTCTCCCCAATCCTCAGGTCCCCCTATCGCAAAACCTACGATCAAGCGAGCCCCCAGAACTGGGTAGAGATACGGCTTAATACGGCATCGGAAAGGCGCGATGAGCCACATCGATCTCTTTCAAGACATCGTCTGACAGCACCAAATCCTTGCCTTCAATGATCCGCGCAAGTTGATCCACATTGGTCGCGCCGAAAATTGCAGATGCCATAAAGGGGCGCTGCATACACCACGCCAATGCCATATGGATCGGATCCAAATCATGCTTCGCCGCAATATCCAAATAAGCCTGCGTCGCTGTAAACACACGATCATCACCGTGTATGCGCCCACCAAGATTGCCGTTTTGGTCTGCACGCGAGCCCTTGGGCACGGCACCATTTTGATACTTCCCTGTCAAAAGCCCTGTCGCCAATGGCGAATAGGACAATAGCCCAACCTCTTCGTTCAAACTAAGCTCGGCCAAATCGGTGTCATACAACCGGCACAACAGCGAATATTCGTTCTGAATGCTTGCAACCCGCGGCAGCCCACGATCCTCGGATGCCCGCAACCACTGCGCCGTCCCCCACGCGCTTTCATTCGAAAGCCCAAACGCCCGGATTGTCCCACGATCAACCTCTTTTTGCAGCGCCTCAAGGCAATCGTGAATATTCGCGATAGTTTCGTCCCGGTTTTGACCGGATGGATCATACGTCCAGTTCTTGCGGAACATATAACTTCCGCGATTAGGCCAATGGAATTGATACAAATCGATGTAATCGGTCTTTAACCGTGCCAACGAGCCTTCAATCGCCTCGGAAATCGTCTTTGACGAAATCAATGCGCCATCTCGCACGTGCCGCAACCCCTCACCGGAATGTTTGGTTGCAACGACCACTTCGCTCCGGCGTCCTGTCTTCTCAAACCACGCCCCCACATGTTCTTCTGACGCACCTTGAGTGTCAGCGGACACAGGGTTCACCGGATACATCTCAGCAGTATCCCAGAATGAAATCCCTGCCTCCAAAGACATATCCATCTGACGGTGGGAGTCTTCCATTTTGGTTTGCGTGCCAAAAGTCATCGTACCAAGGCAGAGGGCAGACACCTCAATACCGGTCCGGCCTAGCGGGTTCATTTTCATCGAGTTGTCCTCTCCGTTCGAGCTTGCCAGCAACCTAAGCCCGATCGTACGGACTGCAAGCAGCCAATTCCATTTGACCAAAATATTTCATACAAGAGGTATTTGAGAACAAAAAGGGAACATGCTAAGTTAAGAAAAATGACGACTCACCTGCTCAAACGCGCATCAGATCGCCCTACCCCCCAACTCTCCCTCGCCACGGACATCTCTCTGCGGCTTGCCCGTCTTCACGAAGTCTGCGGCCCGGGTCGCCGCAGCTTTGCCATGTGGCTTGCCCAAAAAACCGAAGGCCCGATCTTCTGGGTCAGCCCCAAATGGCTCCCGGATAAATTGAACCCCCGCGGCATCGCCCATTTCGCCGACCCCGCGCGCTTTATCCTGCTCACCCCCACCCGCGACGAAGATGTGCTCTGGACCCTCGAAACCGCCCTCCGCGCGGGCCATGTCCCCCTCGTGATTGGCGAGCTAACCGGCTACCCCGCCCTAACCCCGGTCCGCCGCATGCATCTCGCGGCAGAAGAAGGCGCCAAGATCAACGGCAGCGCCCCTCTGGGCGTGATCCTAACCCCCGACAACGGCGGTGCCCCCGGCGTTGAAACCCGCTGGCACATGGCCCCCAGCTTTCACGAGCAGGCCACAACCTGGCACCTAAAACGCCTCCGCGCCCGCACCGCCTCTCCAAAAAGCTGGGACATCGCGATGGGCGAAAACGGCTTTTTCCCCATAGAAGGAACCGCACGCACCACCGCGTAACCCCCAAAACGATCCGTGTTGCTGGCTTTCACTACAGACCGAACAATGACAGTCTTCAGCAACTGCAGCCTTCAAGGATACCGCAATGATCCGTCATATCGTCCTCACCAAGTTCAAACCTGAAACCAAAGAAGAAACGATTGCCGCACTCTATTCCGGCCTATCCGACCTAACCCAAACCCTCACCGGCGCGCATAATTTCACAGGGGGCCGATCCAACAGCCCCGAACAGATCGAACGCGGCTACAAACACGCCTTCGTCATAGACTTCGACAGTTGGGCAGATCTTAAAACCTACGCAGACCACCCAGAACACAAAGCCCTCGGCGCCCAGATTGTTGAAAATGCCACCGGCGGAATTGACGGCATTCTTGTCCTCGATCTAGAGCTCTAAACGCCCATTCCGCAGGAAACGGGTCGGCCCATAAGCCCACCCCCGTTAATCATGGCGCTATCCAACCCGAAGCACCAAGGATACCCCATGACCTTCCAAATCCACGCCCTGCCCATGGCCCCGTTTCAACCCCTCTTTGATCTCTCCGACCAAGAGCTAAAAACCAAAGGCGCATGCCGAGTCATCGCCGATACAAATCCCGGCTTCCCCTGCCGTGTCAGCCTTCAGGACGCAGCCCCCGGCGAAACGCTCATCCTGACAAACTACCGGCACCTCAACGGCCCCACGCCCTACGCCGCCAGCCACGCAATCTACGTCCGGCACTCCGCGACCCAAGCACAACCAAAACCCGACGAAGTCCCAACGGTCCTATCATCCCGCCTCTTATCCATCCGCGCTTTTGATGCGAGCCAAATGATGCAAACCGCCGATGTCGTCAAAGGCACCACCCTCGCCGAGGCCCTGCACCGCATGTTCGAAAATCCAGCGATCACCTTCATAGACATCCACAACGCCCGCCAAGGCTGCTACGCCGCCAAAGCAACCCGTGCATAAACGAATGACGGAAGCGACGCCCAAAGCAATCTAACCGCCGCGCATCAAACCGCGCCCCAATTGCAAACAGGCATTACTTACCCCAAGGGCAGAGCGCTTCGACCTGCCCGCGGCCAAGCCTATTCAATGTCTCAATGTTATCTAAATAAATCTTCTCGGGGTCCGAAACATGCGCCAGAACCTTTGTCATCTGATCTTGGCGCAAAAGATGTATGGTTGGATAGGGTGAACGATTGGTAAAATGACTAAGATCGTCTGCCTCCACACCATCAAACTGATAGTGCGGATGAAACGATGCCAATTGCACATGCTCCGTCAGCTCTGCGGCCTCCAACAGCTCCTCAAACCATTCAAGTAAGGTCAGGTAATCCTCGAACGCTTCCAGACCTTGCGTAAACATAAGCAAACTCGTGGCAACCTCATTTTCGTTCGTCCCAAGCAGAAGCTCTAACTCACTCAAGTAAAACTGCTGTAGCTCCGCATCGGTGGTGGCATCACAAACGGCATAGCGCACCTGATCTCGGGCAATGACACTAGAGGAAAATGGGCATAAATTTAATCCCACCACCATTTCATCAAGCCATCGCCGGGTGTTTTCAACCACGTCTTGATGAGCAACCGACAACGTCTTTGGGTCAAACTGAGTGATGCGACAAATCCTTTCGTGTTTGGCCAACCTAAAGCATATTCTGCGCCTGTTTCCAATGCGTTTGCTACAGCCAAAACCACCAATGCGACGCGGTTCAACGACCCAGACTGTCGCGCAACATTCTGCATTTTTCTGTGTCAGATGACGGCTATGCGGACAAAGCTGCCGTTAGATCAAAAAATTTGAACGGCAACGATGGTTGGATGGCTACCCAATACTGATGCCTGAGATTGCGATGAGTGTGCTGTGTGATCAACCAATTTCAATCACACATGTCCGGTCCCGTCACCCTAAGACGTTTCGGCCATAGCTCTTAAGATGTGGAAACCTAACGTTTTGGATTGAGCGTCTCCAGAAAAGCTAGGGCGATCATCAGATTTGCATACGCCCTCAAATGCAAAACGCGAATGCGCTCTTTTCTGAGGCCAAAAGAAATATTGATCATTTGAATATTCTATTTCGACGAGCCTTAATTGTTGATGAAACTTCCGTTCTGACAGTCCGATGGTTTCGCGGAACTTTCCCATTTCAACTTCGAACTGGCTAGCGACCTCCAAGTAGTTGAGCCTTTGCCCTTTCCTTCTTCTAAATTCGCATTGTTGCAGTGCGCTCTTGATGGTTTGGCCGATTTCGTCTGCGCTCAGACTATTGCATTCAACGCCTGGGAAGATGGCTTCCGGCATGGCAAAGGGCCTTGTGACGTGGGGAATGGCCAAGGCGCGATCATTTGTGAAAAACAGTGAGATTTCGAAAGTTTGGGGGGCAGAGAGCCTCTTCAACGCATTTCGAAACATGTTTCAAATAACTCCATGCACAACCAATCGCCGAAGCCTCAGGTATTCAATGCGATCGCATTTTATGAGCACTCGGGGGCCGTGTCCAGCCCTCATTGAGAAAACACTCGAATGCGCCCCAAGTGCAGACATTCGCTGTATTGCGGCAACTCGTCACTTCGGGCTCAAAGTGGACATTAGCGCCTACCTCCTTCCCCAAAACCACGAATCGTACGTTTCAGCGCTTGAAACGTACGAATTTCCACAATGAACGCGGCGTACGCCCGGTCAGCAACGCGTTTCGCCGCGAAACCTACCCCTAATTTGCTCTCAGGCGCAGCGCCTCTGGAACTGCACGGAACTTTGGTCTAGGGAGAGCAGAACGACGGACAAAGGAACACGATCCATGGCGCGCCACCTGATCACTTCAGCCATTCCTTATATCAACGGGATCAAACACCTGGGCAACCTTGTGGGCAGCCAGCTGCCAGCCGATCTCTTCGCCCGCTACCAGCGGACGCGCGGCAACGAGGTCATGTTCCTCTGCGCCACGGATGAGCACGGAACCCCAGCCGAATTGGCCGCGGCCAAAGCGGGCAAACCGGTTGCAGAATACTGCGCCGAAATGCACGAGGTTCAGGCCAAAATCGCCGAAGGCTTCCGCCTGTCATTTGATCACTTTGGGCGCTCTTCTTCTGAGCAAAACCAAAAGCTAACTCAGCACTTTGCAGGACGCCTTGCCGACGCGGGCCTGATCCGCGAAGTGTCTGAAACACAAATGTATTCTCATGCGGATGGCCGTTTTCTTCCAGACCGTTATATCGAAGGGACTTGCCCGAATTGCGGCTTTGAAAGCGCGCGTGGCGACCAATGTGACAACTGCACAAAGCAGCTTGATCCAGCCGATCTGATCAACCCGTATTCCACGATCTCTGGGTCTACAGAACTTGAAGCGCGCGAGACAAAACACCTGCATTTGCGCCAATCCGAAATGCGCGAAAAGCTGGCAGAATGGATCGACAGCAAAACTGACTGGCCTGTTCTGACAACCTCGATTGCCAAGAAATGGCTCACCGATGGCGACGGCCTGCAAGACCGCGGTATCACCCGCGATCTGGATTGGGGTGTCCCCGTGAAAAACGGCGACAAAGACTGGCCCGGTATGGAAGGCAAAGTCTTTTACGTCTGGTTTGACGCCCCCATCGAATACATTGCCGCCTCTCAAGAATGGGTAGACGCAGGCAAAGGCACCGATTGGCAACGCTGGTGGCGCACCGACAAAGGCGCCGAAGACGTAACCTACACACAATTCATGGGCAAAGATAACGTGCCCTTCCACACGCTTTCCTTCCCAGTGACCATTATCGGTTCTGGGGAGCCATGGAAGCTGGTGGATTACATCAAGTCTTTCAACTACTTGAACTATGACGGCGGCCAGTTCTCAACCTCTCGCGGTCGCGGCGTCTTTATGGACCAAGCACTTGAAATCCTGCCAGCCGACTACTGGCGTTGGTGGCTTTTGTCCCATGCTCCAGAAAGCTCTGATGCGGAATTTACTTGGGAAAACTTCCAAGGCTCGGTCAACAAAGACTTGGCAGACGTGCTTGGAAACTTTGTCTCCCGCGTCACAAAATTCTGCCGCTCCAAGTTCTCAGAAGCCGTTCCAGAAGGCGCCGAATACGGGCCCGAAGAACTTGCCCTGATCGAAGAGCTGACAACCCGCGTGCGCGCTTACGAGCAGCACATGGAAAACATGGAAGTCCGCAAATCCGCCCAAGAACTGCGTGCGATTTGGGCAGCAGGCAACGAATACCTGCAAACCGTAGCCCCTTGGTCGACCTTCAAAACCGACCCGGACAAAGCCGCGATCCAAATCCGCTTGGCCTTGAACCTAATCCCATTCTACGCGGTCCTGTCAGAACCCTTTATTCCAGACGCGTCCGCCTCATTGCTTGAGTCAATGAATGCCCAAGATGCGGTTTGGCCCGATGATGTTGCGGCAACGCTGTCCAAACTGCCAGTGGGTCACGAATTCACTGTTCCAGAAGTCACCTTCCGCAAAATCACAGATGATGAGCGCACTGAGTGGCAGGAAAAATTCGCCGGTACACGCGATTAATCCAATGGCTTGATCCCAAAAGAAAAAGGCGCAGCAAATGCTGCGCCTTTTTTGTTGGTACCCGCGGCCGGACTCGAACCGGCACGACCTCTCGGTCCAGAGATTTTAAGTCTCTTGTGTCTACCATTCCACCACGCGGGCCTCCTTGCACGGCGCGTAACGCCTTGCAATTGCGCGCGACAATAGCGTGACTGTTGGCAGTGTAAAGGGGCTCTGGAAGGCAAATTTTCAGCTATAGCTCTTGATCCGCATCTTCTGGCGGCGGAAGCAGAAATCGTCGCTCTGGCAACCAAGGGTTTAGCGCCAAAGCAGCAAGCAAATCCGTCTGTGCTTCATAGTCTCGCCCCAATGCGATCAGCGTCATTGCGCGGCCAGACAATGCGCCCAAATGCCTTGGGGATAAGGACAGTGCTCGATCCAGATCAGGCAACACCGCCTCGAAATCTTGCTGAACAAAGCGGATAATCGCGCGCTGGTTATATCCTTCGGCATAGTTTGGGCAGTAGGAAATCAGTTCCCCAAATGCGTCTAAAGCGCCAGAAAAATCGCGGGCGTTGCGCAGCTCCATTCCATAGTTCAACAATCCCTGCGCTTTTTCATCCGGCGCATCTGCCCAAAAAGCCCAAAGCCCCTGCCCTAGAATCAATCCATCGGTCTGAGTCGGCGCAGATTGAATTTCGGAAAATAGTGCATCCAACGCCGCATCATGATCTGGCGCTGGAGGACAAGTGCTAGCAACAGCAGACGTCGCCAACATTGAGAGAACAAGAAAACACCGCATACCCAAGCATGCCACGGAAGCTCGGAAAATCAAAATCAGTCGCTGTAGCCGACCTCTTTCACCGCTTGCATCACAACAAATGTTGACGTGCTAGACACATGAGGAAGCGCTGAAATCTTCTCTCCCAAAACCACCCGATAAGCTGCCATATTCGTTGTGCGCACCTTCAGCAGATAATCAAAATGGCTCGCAATCATATGCACTTGTTCAATTTCGGGCACCTGACGCACGGCTGCATTAAAAGACTTTAGCGCGGTCTCGCGTGTGTCGTCTAATTTCACCTCCACAAAAGCCACGTGGTCCAAGCCCAAACGCACCGGATCTGTTGTCGCCCGATACCCGGTGATAACACCTTCGGCTTCGAGGCGCCGCAGTCGGGCCTGTGTTGGCGTTTTAGAAAGCCCGATCTCTTTGGCTAAATCCGTAATCGAAATGCGCCCATCACGGCCCAGAGCGGCAAGAAT
Source organism: Cognatishimia sp. 1_MG-2023 (assembly GCF_030548175.1). Taxonomy (GTDB): domain Bacteria; phylum Pseudomonadota; class Alphaproteobacteria; order Rhodobacterales; family Rhodobacteraceae; genus Cognatishimia. The sequence goes on from NZ_JAUORX010000001.1 coordinate 435,911, forward strand.
CTTATGATCAAATCCATCTAGCTGAGTCTGCGCAGTTTGCATCATTTTGTTCCAAAAATTAGAGCGTTTGCACCACCTATATCAAAGGAAAGGAGAAATCGACTATCAAATTCGCGGTACACTGCCCTAAATTTTATGGAGCTCACTAATGACATCGCACCGCCGCCTGATCGATACCACGACATACACTGACGAAGCTGCCTTGGTGGCGCGCCTTAAGGAAGAGACGGGTCTTAGTGATCAAGATCGTGCCCGGATCGTTGAAAAAGGTGCTAATCTTGTGCGTAAAATTCGCGGCAAGACTCAGCCCGGCCTAATGGAAGTGTTCCTTGCCGAATACGGCCTGTCCACAGACGAAGGCATCGCATTGATGTGCTTGGCCGAAGCTCTGCTACGGGTTCCTGATGCAGAAACCATTGATGCATTGATCGAAGATAAAATCGCACCTTCGAACTGGGGTAAACACCTGGGGCATTCCACATCCTCTTTGGTAAACGCCTCTACCTGGGCATTGATGCTGACTGGCAAAGTCCTGGATGACGAAAACAAAGGCATCGTTGGCGCATTGCGCGGCGCAGTAAAGCGTTTGGGCGAGCCAGTGATCCGGGCCGCCGTAGGCCGTGCCATGAAGGAAATGGGCCGTCAGTTTGTTTTGGGTGAAACCATCACATCAGCGATGAAACGCGCTGCGAATTTGGAAGCCAAAGGCTATTCTTATTCCTACGATATGCTTGGCGAAGGTGCGAAAACTGATGCGGATGCGATGGGCTATCACTTGGCCTATTCTCGCGCGATCACAGCAATCGCAGCCGCCTGCACAAACGATGACATCCGCGACAATCCAGGCATCTCTGTTAAGCTATCCGCACTACATGCACGTTATGAAATTGGTCAGCGTCAGCGAGTGATGGATGAACTTGTCCCACGTTTACGTTCCCTGGCATTGCTTGCAAAATCTGCGGGCATGGGTCTGAACATTGACGCGGAAGAAGCGGATCGTCTGTCGATTTCCATGGATGTGATCGAAACCGTTCTAGCCGAACCAGCATTGGCTGGATGGGATGGCTTTGGCGTTGTGGTTCAAGCCTACGGCAAACGCGCGGGTGCGGCTTTGGATTACCTATACGAACTGGCGACCCGGTTGGATCGTAAGATCATGGTTCGCCTCGTGAAAGGGGCCTATTGGGATACCGAAGTCAAACTCGCGCAGGTACAAGGCATTGATGGCTTCCCTGTCTTTACCTCTAAAGCTGCGACAGACATTAGCTATATGGCCAATGCGAAAAAGCTGTTGGGGATGACTGACCGGATTTACCCTCAGTTTGCGACACATAACGCACATACTGTTGCGGCCATTTTGGACATGGCAGACGACAAAGATGCATTTGAATTCCAACGCTTGCATGGCATGGGCGAAAGCCTGCATGGCATCGTTTTGGACGAAAACAAAACACGTTGCCGTATCTATGCACCGGTTGGCGCGCATCGCGATTTGCTGGCCTATCTGGTCCGTCGCCTGCTGGAAAACGGTGCGAACAGCTCTTTTGTGAACCAAATCGTTGACGAAGATGTGGCACCAGAAGTTGTTTCGCGTGATCCTTTCGAGACTTACGAAGAAGACCACACACCATTGCCAACGGGCCCAGAGCTATTCGCGCCAGAGCGTGTGAACTCTATCGGTTACGATTTGCGTGATGTTGCAACGATCGAAAAAGTAGATGCCGCACGTAACCCGTTCCGCACTGCAACATGGCATGCGGAACCATTGCTGGCCTCTGATGCTCCGACGCTGGATCCGCAGCCCGTGTCCAACCCGTTCCAACCGTCAGACGAACTGGGCACCGTGCGCCATGCAACAGCGGAAGCTGTTGAGGTTGCATTGGCTGCAGCTAAGCCTTGGGATGCAAGCCCTGAAGAACGCGCAGCTGTTCTGAGCAAAGCTGCTGACCTTTTTGAAGAGAACGTTGGCCAGTTCTATGCCATCTTGGCCCGTGAAGCAGGCAAAACGCCACTGGACCAAGTGGCCGAGCTACGCGAGGCTGTTGATTTCTTGCGTTATTACGCAGCGAATGCACCGGTTCAGGCGCCTGCTGGCGTATTCTCTTGCATTAGCCCTTGGAACTTCCCATTGGCGATTTTCACAGGTCAGATTTCTGCAGCTCTTGCCGCTGGCAATGCTGTCTTGGCAAAACCTGCGGACCAAACTCCGCTGATCGCCTTTGAGGCTGTCAAACTGCTGCACGAAGCAGGTGTTCCGCGGTCCGCGCTGCAATTTGTTCCGGGTTCTGGGTCAAAAGTCGGCGCGGCTATCACCTCTGATCCTCGTGTAAACGGTGTTTGCTTCACTGGTTCCACAGACACAGCACAGCGTATTCGTGCAGCCATGTCAGGCTCAATGGCCCCGGGTGCACCGCTGATTGCTGAAACTGGTGGCATGAACGCGATGATCGTGGATTCCACTGCTTTGCCTGAGCAAGCTGTGACCGCGATTGTAGAAAGCGCGTTCCAATCCGCTGGTCAGCGTTGTTCTGCGCTGCGTTGTCTGTATGTCCAAGAGGACATCGCGGACAACCTGCTTGATATGCTGAAAGGCGCAATGAAGGAATTGTCACTTGGCAATCCTTGGGAATACTCAACAGATTCCGGTCCTGTCATTGATACAGCGGCACAAACTGAAATCGCAGCGCACATCGAAGAAGCCGAGGCCGAAGGGCGTGTCATCTATCAACTTGCGACACCTCAGACTGGTTCGTTTGTTGCTCCGACGATGATCCGTGTGAATGCCATTGGTGATCTTGAAAAGGAAATCTTTGGTCCGGTTTTACATGTTGCGACATTCAAAGCGACAGAAATTGATGATGTCGTCGATGCGATCAATGCCACAGGCTACGGCCTGACCTTTGGTCTGCAAACACGGATTGATGACCGGGTGCAGCATGTGTCTGATGCGATCCACGCAGGCAACGTTTACGTCAACCGCAACCAAATTGGTGCGATCGTGGGCAGCCAACCGTTTGGCGGTGAAGGCCTTTCTGGTACTGGCCCGAAAGCTGGCGGTCCGCTGTATCTGTCGCGGTTCCTTGCGGTTGAGCCAGTCAAGGCTGATGGCGCTTGGTCGGGCACAATGGCGACAGAAGCGATGCAGAAAGCGATCAACACATCGCCAGAAGGCGCGCCGAGTGTCACCACTTCGCTGCCTGGCCCAACAGGTGAATCCAACCGCCTGTCCACAATGGCGCGCCCTCCTGTTCTGTGCCTCGGTCCAGGAAAAGAAGCCGCTGACGCGCAAGCAAAGGCGATCACTGACCTTGGGGGCCGTGCGGCCGTCGCGACCGGCGATGTCTCTGCTGTAACTCTCTCTAGCTTGGAAGGGTTCTCTGGCGTAATTTGGTGGGGTGATGATGCAAAGGCTCGTGAATACGAACTGGCATTGGCCGGACGTGACCGGATCATTGTTCCGCTGATCACTGGCGCACCTGATGAAGCGCGCGCGCGGTCTGAACGCCACGTGTGTGTGGACACAACAGCAGCTGGCGGTAACGCAGCACTTCTTGGCGGGATGGCTTGACGCCTACCGTCTTTCCGGCCAGCGTGGCGTTATGTTTCCGATCCGTGACCATAACCCATCTGGCCGCATTCCCTATGTGACCTATGTGTTGATCGCCGCTAACGTGGCGATCTTCCTCTTTTCTTGGCCGTTAGAGGGCGAACCTGCCCGATTGGCTGCCTTTTATTCAGACTACGCCATGTTCCCCAATCGGGTTTCAACTGGGCAAGACATTCAGGGGCTCTTTACCTCTATGTTCTTGCATGGCGGGTTTATGCACCTTGCCGGGAACATGCTTTTCCTCTGGATCTTTGGGGACAATCTCGAAGATGAGATGGGGCATATTGGGTTTACCCTGTTCTATCTGGCTGGCGGTATCGGCGCTGGCTTGGCGCAGGTCATTTCAGAGCCGCTAAGTGGTATTCCAACAGTCGGCGCATCTGGCGCAATTGCAGCCGTTATGGGCGGCTATCTGTTGCTTTATCCAAAGGCGCGTGTCGATATACTTTTGATTTTGATCATTTTCTTCAAAGTATTCTCGATCCCAGCATGGGTGATGCTCGGGCTTTGGTTTGCTTTGCAATTGGTGAATGGTGTTGCTGTTGATGCAGCCTCTGGCGGTGTCGCCTATTGGGCGCATGCAGGTGGGTTTGTGATTGGCTTTTTACTAACCATTCCTGTTTGGTTAAGAAATGGCGGGATGGCCTACTGGCAAACAACCCAAGGGAAACCACCGCATCCCGATGCCAAATACAAGTTTAAACAAAGTTCCATTCCAAGCGTGAGACGCGGTAGATAACTGCGCGTCTCTTGAAACAAAAAAGGCGCCCAAGGGCGCCTTTCGTCAAATATTTGCAACCGCTTAGGTGTTGCGAATGACTTTTGCGAATTGGTCAAAAATTGGTTCGTTTGAGCAAAGCACAGTTCCACTATCGAGTACGGTATCATCGGGATTAACCGCTTGTACAAAACCGCCAGCTTCTTTGACGATGATGATGCCAGCAGCAACATCCCAAGCGTTCAAGCCGCGCTCCCAGTAGCCCTCGTAACGGCCAGCAGCGACATATGCCATATCCAGCGACGCAGCGCCCCAGCGGCGCACGCCAGCCGTCGCAGGCATCAAGCGCGCGAGGTCTTTCAATGTGTCAGGCAATTCTTTGCGACCGCCGAAAGGAACGCCCGTTGCGAAAACAGATTCAATCATGCGGTTACGGCCAGAAACGCGTAGACGGTTGCTATCGTTCAGCCACGCGCCCTCGCCTTTTTCGGCGTAGAACATTTCGTCTTTTGCTGCGTCAAAGATCACACCAGCGACGATTTCGCCCTTGTGTTCCAGCGCGATAGAAACTGCCCAATGTGGCATACCGTGAAGGTAGTTGGTTGTGCCATCCAGCGGGTCAACGATCCAGCGACGTGTCGGGTCTTTGCCCTCTTCGCCGCCGCCTTCTTCGCCAAGCCAACCATATGTTGGACGCGCAGCCATCAATTCTTCTTTGATGATTTCTTCTGCGGCGACGTCAGCGCGGCTAACGAAATCGCCAGCGCCTTTCATCGAAACCTGTAGGTTCTCAACTTCGCGGAAGTCTTTGACCAATGAGCGCCCAGCTTTACGGGCGGCTTTCATCATTACGTTAAGATTGGCGCTGCCCACCATGCTTTGGCTCCTATGACATCAGAGCGCGCTTTTACGCCCCGCCGCCCCATTTGCCAAGGCCATATGGGGTGGATTTCGTCGAATTATTGGGGGTTTTCGTGCTTTAAACGCTTTGTAGACGTCTTGCCTCTTGTCCGGCGAGTTCAATCAGGTCTTGCATATACGCTTTGTTCAGATCGTCTTGTCGAGTTGCTGCATAAAGACCACGTGTCAGGCCCTTTTCTGTGAGCGGGCGCGTCACATAGTCAGAGTTGTATTTCACTTCGCGAACAACCCAGTCTGGCAGGACAGAAATTCCGCGATTTGATGCAACCAGCAGCAGGATCACAGCGGTTAACTCGGCTTGGCGCACACGCTCTGGTTCGACTTTGGCTGGGATCAATAGCTGGCTGAAAATGTCCAAGCGCGTACGTTCTACCGGATAAGTGATCAGCGTTTCGCCGCGGAAATCCTCGGCATCAACCCACTCTTTTTGTGCAAGCGGATGCCCGCTGGAAGCTACAAAGACGGGGTTGTAGTCAAACAAATGCGTGAATTCGACACCTGGCATGTCCTCTGGATCAGAGGATACAACCAGATCGACATTTTCTTTTTGCAACGCGGGCATTGCATCAAACGCGAGGCCTGGGCGAATATCGACATCTACATCCGGCCATTTCTTGCGGAACTTTTCAAGCACCGGAAAGAGCCATTCAAAGCAAGCGTGACATTCAATTGCGATATGAAGGCGACCAGAGTTGCCATCACGTAATCCATTGAATTCGTCTTCTAGTGCTTCAACTTCTGGCAAAATCCGCTCAGCAAGGCGCAAAAACCGTAAACCAGCCGCTGACAGCTTCATCGGCTTTGAACGGCGCACGAAAAGCTCTACACCTGTCTGCGCTTCTAAGCCCTTGATTTGGTGGGACAAAGCCGATTGCGTAATGCTCAATTTATCTGCGGCACGCGCCAAGCCACCGCATTCGTGAATCGCTTTCACGGTGCGTAGGTGACGGAATTCGATATGCATCTTCATGTGAAGCTCATATTGTTGTTGAGTATTATGAAGTTTTCTCACAACTAGAGTTGTGCGACAAGGGGGCAACATCAGAATGGACCTGAAAAATGACCGCGCCAAAAATTTCGCTTGAGTTCTTCCCGCCAAAAAACCTCGAAGGATCGTTTCGCCTTTGGGATACTGTGCAAGTGCTCGCTCCGCTTAAACCACGCTTTGTCTCTGTGACTTATGGCGCAGGTGGAACTACGCGTGAGTTAACGCGGGACGCCGTTGCTACCTTGCATAAATCCAGCGGTTTGAACGTAGCCGCGCATTTGACCTGCGTTGACGCGACAAAAGCGGAAACACTAGAAATCGCAGATGGCTTCGCGGAAGCTGGCGTCTCTGAAATCGTGGCACTGCGAGGTGACCCTCCGAAGGGAAGCAGCGGTTTTACCCCTCATCCAGAGGGATTTGCCAATAGTGTTGAGTTGATTGAAGCGCTTGCAGCCAAAGGCACATTCGACATTCGCGTTGGCGCGTACCCTGAAAAACACCCAGAAGCCGTGGATCAGAAAGCCGATATTGATTGGCTGAAGGCGAAAATAGATGCGGGTGCTTCCGAGGCGCTGACGCAATTTTTCTTTGAACCAGAAGCTTTCCTAAGGTTCCGTGACGCTTGTGTAAAAGCAGGAATTGATGCGCCGATTGTTCCGGGTATTTTGCCGATCGAAAACTGGAAAGGCGTGCGGAGCTTTGCGCAGCGCTGCGGCACACAAGTGCCAGCATGGCTGGACGATGCTTTTGAAAAGGCTATTCGCGACGACCGTCAAGATTTGCTCGCGACATCGCTTTGCAGTGAATTGTGCAGCGACCTGATGGATGAGGGCGTAGATAACCTGCACTTCTATACGCTGAACCGCCCAGAACTGACACGTGACGTTTGCCACGCGCTGGGGATTACACCAGAATCTAAGTTAGAAAATGTTGCCTAAGACCTAAGCGCGCTTTCGAAATGGTAGCTTAAACCGGTCTTGTTTTTCCGGTTTAGGCTCTACCGATTCATGAATACGCTCGGATCTATCAAGTCCAATCTTTCTACGGCTTCGCAGTAAGAAAATCTTGCCCCAACCGCGCCATGTGCCAATAGACGGTGCTTGGGCATTTTGTGGAAAACGGCTGCGCCAATCGGATGGCAAGGGAAGCCCGCAAGTTTCTGCCCTCTCCATCATCCAAACCAATGGAATATTGGACAGTGGACGAGTCGCTTCATGCCCGTCAAGGTGACCTCCGACGTCAGAGTGTGACCCCTTGAACCAAACTTGTTCCAACTTACCCAACCAATCGTCACGGCATTCCCACAAGACTGGTTCATAGGCCATGCGGGTCTCGTCCATCGCAAGGGCTTGGAAACCATGTTTCACGCTTTCGCCCAAATGGTGGTTGTGAAACTTGTGTTTTTCTTCGGACCAACGCCAGAGAACCGGAAGCCGGATGCCCAATGCTTTGACTGTATCCCAAACGCCAATCATCTCGATCTTAACGCTGTCATGGCAATACAACTGGGCGAAATCATCAGCGGAACTGCTGGTCGGGTCACTTTCATAATGGCGGTAAGCCAAACGGACATTGCGTTCTGTTGCGTGTTCAGCGGAGAGTAATCCAACTTGGTCAATCACGCCAGCAAGCGACCGCACCGCGTAGGCCCCACGAGAGTATCCCATTAGAAAAATCTTATCGCCGGGATGGTACCGGGAGGCCAGAAAGCCATAAGCGCGGCGAATTTGGCGGTTGATCCCCCGCCCCATCATCACATCTGGCGCATTCCGCCAGCGGGTGAATTGCACTCCGGCCTCATAATATAGCGATACAGGCGGGATCAGTTCGCTAACAAGCCGATAGGCGTGCCCAGCGTTGGTTTCCATACCTTCCGCCATAGAGGACATCGTGCCATCAAGAATAATAACGTGAATCTGCGGCTCTCGACGTGGCCCAGCCTTGGTCGGTCCCGACACTTTGCGGCGGAACAGGGACTGCATCATTAATGTCAGGCGTGACAGTTTCATTTCTTTCCTACTCTGGCACCAATATTAGCGCCCTACACACTTAACATAAGGTTTTTACGTTCACAGTTCACCTGACCCAGACGCAACTTCGCGTGACGCTTCATTTCAAGTGTAACACGTTCAGGCTGTCAGCCAACCTAGGCACAAGCATGCCGAAATTGAGAATTTCAATGGAATTTGCACATAAAAAAACGGCGGCGCCAGGGAGGAGGAAGGGCGCCACCGTTCTTTTGAGCATCTGGCCAGGGAGGAGGAGGCCATCTGCATGTCTGGACCGTAGGTCCGTAATTCAGGTCCGGTGACGCAGGGAGGAGGAGAGCGCCACCGGTCTTGCACCAAGGATCTCTAGGGAGGAGGACGAGACCCTTGAATTCTGTGGGCGTTGAGCCCGGAATAACTGCGACGACATCAGGGAGGAGGAGGATGTCGCCGCTATTCTCGAAGAGCCAGGGAGGAGGAGAGGCCCTTCGAAACTGTAATTTTTAGCCGTAAACCGCTTCGATTGCGGTGGCTTTGATGCCCGAACGGGACAAACCCAGATCGGAAAGTTCGCGGTTAGATAGCGAGCTAAGCTCTGCTACAGTTTTACGGAACAGCATGTACTGGTTGAACTTAGCTACCAGGCCCGCAAAGAAAGAACCGCCAGGTGCGGTGTGAATTGCGGAGGCGTTGTAGTTCGCTGCGTATGCCATGTTCTTAAACTTTCGTTAACTCGTCTTTGTTGTGATCAACATATAAGAAGTTGCTGCAGCTGCACAACAAACACCATTGCAATGCTGCTATGCAGAAAATGAATAGCAGACGCTGACCTATATTTTAGACGTTTCGCGGCGTTTTGCGCGATTCTATTGCGACAAAAAAATGATAATTGTTGCGCTCGGCGCGATCTCTGGCTTAGTGGCGCCTAAATAACGGAGAGGTTTTATGGCGGTTAGTGAGCAGCAGGTAAAAGATGCATTGGCGAGTCTTGGCTTGCCTGGTGGCGGGAACTTGATCAGTCAGGACATGATCCGGGCCCTTACAATTGATGGGGACGCGGTTCGGTTTGTGATCGAAGCCCCCTCGCCCGAGATTGCGCGCCAGATGGAAGGCCTGCGTCGAGCGACGGAACAGGTTGTTGGACAGATCGACGGTGTCGCATCGGTGTCCGCAGCTTTGACCGCGCATGAGGAAAAAGCCCCTCCGTCTCTAAAAGTTGGCGGCCACCCAAAACCGCAAGACGGACCGATGAAAATTCCGGGCGTCAAACGTATTATTGCGGTTGGTTCGGGCAAAGGCGGCGTTGGGAAATCTACGGTTTCGAGCAACCTTGCTGTTGCGCTGTCTAAACAGGGCAAAAAGGTTGGCCTATTAGACGCTGATATATATGGCCCATCCCAACCACGTATGATGGGCATTCAGAAACGCCCCTCCTCCCCAGATGGCAAAACCATTATTCCGTTGGAATCTCATGGTGTTACGCTTATGTCCATCGGCTTTATGCTGGACCCGGACAAGGCCGTTGTATGGCGTGGCCCGATGTTGATGGGCGCACTTCAGCAGATGTTGGGACAGGTTCAATGGGGTGAATTGGACGTTCTGATCGTCGATCTGCCACCAGGAACAGGTGACGTGCAGCTGACACTTTGCCAAAAAACAGAATTGGCTGGCGCGATCCTTGTGTCCACACCGCAGGATGTTGCATTGATCGATGCGCGTAAGGCGATTGATATGTTTAACTCATTGAAAACGCCTATTTTAGGCATGGTTGAGAACATGTCGACGCACATCTGTTCTAACTGTGGGCACGAAGAACATATCTTTGGGACTGGCGGTGTCGCAGCAGAGGCTGAGAAACTGGGCGTTCCGCTTTTGGGGACTTTGCCAATTGATCTGAACACACGTTTGGCTGGTGACTCTGGTACGCCTATTGCGGCAGGTGACGGTCCAATCGCAGCGGCTTATGGGCGTATTGCGCAGGACTTGATCGACCGCGGAATCGCATAAGTAACACTTCGTAAATGTGGAAATTCGTACGTTTCAGCGCTTGAAACGTACGATTCGAAAACGGCTCCCATATGGGGGCCGTTTTTCTTTGCCGGTGTGGCGGATGCAACGTTCTTTGTGGTTACGTGAATTGAAAATTACTGTGCAGGTGCGGAAGCCCAGAATTGGGTAAGGCATGTCAAATCAGCCTGAAATGGTTACCTGTGCGTTAACTTTTGGGGGGGCATACAGCCGAGGAATGGGCCCCTGAACGTGAGGTCGCCAATGTCTGGATTGAGCCCGTCTTGCAGTTTTGCCGCTATGCAGCGAATGTCGTCTTTCATAATTCCTCGGACCATCGGTGACTGTCCGACAAAGGCTAACAGGATGATCTGCCTAAGTTCAGCGACCCAAATTTAATAATTTCGCCGCATTCAGCGCATCGGACTTCTGCGGTCACACTTGCATTACAAGTTATATGTTTGACTTTGTAAGGTGGCGCGTCCTTGAATATCCACTTATCTCCCCAAGTCGCCATCGTGAGAAGTACTGGCACAAACTCTTCGCCCATCTCAGTCAACAAATACTTAAACCGCTCAGGCTTCTCGCTATATCTTTCACGTCGGAGCATGCCTACTTGAACGAGATGGTTCAGCCGCTGCGTCAGTGTATTTCGACTCACGTTGAGATTGGTCTGCAAGTCATTGAATGTACAAAGCCCAGCTGCAATGTCGCGCAAAACGAGCGGGCTCCAGCCATCTCCAATCAAATCCGATACCCGTGCAATGGAGCAGGGCCACTGAGAAAAATCTTGTCGTTTCATGCAAAGCAGGTTGCATTATTGAACTCAATTGGCAATAGAGTTCAATAATGGAACCCATTGGTGAGAAATGATGATGACGGACAAACCTTTTAGCACAAACTACAACAGGGTCGTCGCGGTCGCGGCAAGCTGCGGCGCCATCCTAGTGTGCCTAATTGTTGGGATAACACTGGTAAATGGAACGGGTTATCAGGATTTTGAGTCCATCCGCAACTATCGGACTGTCGACGAATACGCGGCAAGACTTGCAACCTCATCATCAGTGCTCAGGGCAATCTATCCACTTGATACGCTTTATATTTTTGCCTATCTCATCATGGTATTTGCAATGGTACTGGCAACTGGGCAGACCACCCCAGTCGGCATATTGGCTTGCGTAGCTGCATTAGGGACTGCGTCGCTGGATTTCATCGAGAACAACCATATTTTGGCCATGGCAGCAGCAGTTGAGCGTGGCTATGAGGTCAGCATGGGTAGGGTCACGTTCGAGACAGTAATTACTCAGACCAAGTTTAATTTCGGCCTTCTTCTGACTCTTTGCCTTTCTTTTTTGCTACCCGGGCATACGAAGGGCGGCTTGTGTGCAAGGTGGTTAGCCAGAGCACTTGTCGTACTCGCACCAGTCGCGCTCCTATCGCCGATAGCGACACTAGCATACATATCCATGAACATACTTTTTGCTGGAATCATAGCTGCCGTGTTCTTCCAAGCATCGTCTTCTAACATGTAATTTGAACCGGACGTTTGTGGCGGAGTCGCAAACGTCCGTTGAGTCCGCATAGCGGTCATCTAGCCAAATCGCCTCTGCTTTCAATCACAAGCGCCCCCACCCAACACCGTGATGCTTGTTGTCATTTGTACGTTTGGTTTAAAAGCAACCACGAGTGGTCGCTTTTGGCTTATCGGTGCAGGGTTCGTTGGCTAGGCTATGGTACATAGCTTGAGGGAGGCTTTGGATATGCGTGGAAGTTGTTTGTGTGGGAAGGTGACGTTCACCATCGAAGGCGCGGCGCGGCCGGTTGTGGCGTGTCATTGTACGCAGTGCAGAAAGACCTCTGGGCATTATGTGGCTGCAACGCAGGTTGACGTTGATAGGTTGCATATTGAAGACGGGGGAAGTCTGACCTGGTTTGACAGCTCTGCCGAGGCCAAGCGCGGGTTTTGTTCTACTTGTGGCAGTCAACTGTTCTGGAAGATGCACAGCGAAGATCGGATTTCGATCATGGCGGGTAGTCTTGATGGCGACACAGGGCTGACGACAGCCAAGCATATCTTCACCGACACCAAGGGCGATTATTATAATCTGCCCGACTAAGCAGGTCATTACCCTAGGCTTTGGCGATGTAGCGATTGAGTTCGTCAAAGAGCGTGATGCGTTCATCTTCGGCGAGGAAGCGGCCGATCTCTACGGTGCGGCCGTTGCCGGATAGTGTGATGTAGTGGGGCACGGGTCCGTCGGCTTTGTGCATTTCGGCGCGGACCCAGTAGATGTTGCAGTGCCATGTTTTGGCCTCGCCCCTTGCGGGGTTGTGCACAAGAGTGAGTTCGTCCCCTGCCCGCGTTAGTTGCTCTGCGACATGGCCATCCTTGTAGGAGCGTTTTAGCGCCACCCACAGCGCCCAGACGGCGGCTGCCACAAAGGGCAGCATCTGCCAGAGATGCGCGGTGCCCAGTAGCCCCAACAGTGGCAAAGAGATCATTCCCGCCGTCAGTAAGATCATCAGGGCAAAGCCGCGTGGTGGTAATGACCTATGGGCCGTCAGAGACAGCACGTCAGGGCCTTGGGGCGTGTTGGACCAATGGTAGGGCATGGCGGACATCTAAGCTGTGTGGCGCGCATGAAAAAGGGCCCCGAGTGAAAACTCGAGGCCCTGCGTCATTTTTTCTAAAGCGCGTCTTAGTGAGACGGTGCTTTGTCCCATTCTTCCTGCTTTGGCAGGATTTCAAAGGTATGCTCTGGTGGTGGGCATGGCAGAGTCCATTCTAGGGTATCTGCGTACTCGTTCCAGTAGTTGTTCTCGGTCACTTTTTTGCCTTTGAACACTGCGTAGAACATGATGCCAAAGAACAAGAGGAAGGACGCGAAGGACAGGAACGCACCGTAGGAGCTGATCTTGTTCCAGTATGCGAAGGCTTCTGGGTAGTCGATGTAACGACGTGGCATACCCTGACGACCCAAGAAGTGCTGTGGGAAGAAGGTAACGTTTGCCCCGATGAAGAACAGCCAGAAGTGAATCTGTGCTGCGCGCTCAGGGTAGTGACGGCCTGTCATTTTACCGAAGTAGAAGTAGATGCCTGCGAAGATCGCAAAGACGGCGCCCAGAGACATAACGTAGTGGAAGTGTGCCACAACGTAGTATGTGTCGTGATAGGCCCGGTCCACGCCCGCTTGGGACAGAACAACACCTGTTACACCACCAGCGGTGAAGAGGAACAGGAAGCCGAATGCGAACATCATTGGTGCTTTGAACTCAATCGAGCCGCCCCACATGGTTGCGATCCAAGAGAAGATCTTAACCCCGGTCGGAACCGCAATGACCATGGTGGCCATCATGAAGTAGGATTGCTGCGTCAGAGACATGCCCACGGTGTACATGTGGTGCGCCCAAACAACGAAGCCCAAGCCACCGATCGCGATGATCGCCCAAACCATTGGTAGGTAACCAAAGACTGGCTTGCGTGCGAATGTCGCGATGACGTGAGAGATGATGCCGAAGCCAGGAAGAATAACGATGTACACTTCTGGGTGACCAAAGAACCACAGGATGTGCTGGTACAGGATCGGGTCGCCGCCGCCAGCAGGATCAAAGAATGTGGTGCCAAAGTTACGGTCTGTCAGCAACATGGTGATCGCGCCGGCCAGAACTGGAAGAGCCAAAAGGATCAACCAACCGGTTACGAAGATGGACCATGCAAACAGTGGAACCTTGAACAAGGTCATGCCTGGGGCACGCATGTTCAGGAAGGTTGTGATGATGTTGATCGCACCAAGGATCGAAGATGCACCAGAAACGTGAACCGCGAAGATCGCGAGGTCCATGGACATGCCTGCTTCGTTGGTGGAGAGCGGCGGGTACAGAACCCAGCCAACACCAGAACCCAGCTGGCCGTTGCCACCTGGTGAGAACATGGATGCCACACCCAAAGTCGTACCTGCAACGTACAGCCAGAAGCTGAGGTTGTTCATACGTGGGAACGCCATATCCGGCGCGCCGATTTGAAGCGGCATGAAGAAGTTACCGAAACCACCGAAAAGGGCCGGAATAACCACGAAGAACATCATCAAAACACCGTGGTAGGTGATGAAAACGTTCCAGAGGTGGCCGTTAGGCGTACAGCCTTCGGTTGTTGCGTTCAGCTGAAGGAAACGTGCGCCCTCTTGGCACATGTATTGTACGCCCGGCTCCATGAGCTCCAGACGCATACCGACGGTCAATGCGACCGCGATCAAACCAACAAAAGCTGATACAATAAGATAAAGAAGACCGATGTCTTTATGGTTCGTGGACATAAACCAACGGGTAAAGAAACCGCGGTTATCCTCGTGTTCGTGGCCGTGAATGGCTGCGTCTGCCATGCGTCGCCTCCTGTTGAAGTGCATGAGTGGCGCGAGAGTCACCTCTCACGCGGATTCCTGCTCGTTTTAGAGTGCATCTTGCTGCGCGGCAATGACCGTCTTTGACGCAGACCGAGAAAAAGTGACGCGGTTTATCTGAATATAACGAAAATTGCATGAAGCCCGCACTATTCGGCACTTCAAATGAAGTCCAAGGTGGATAACGCGTGCATTAATGGGGCAAGTTGTGTCTCGTAAGTTCTCCAGCTTTCGTCACTGCCGGTGTACAACGGCTTTGTGACCTGCCCTGCGCTGGACGTCCTAACGTAATTCGTAGCCTTTTCAGGCGATAATAGTTCGGGCGTCCATTCAACCCCAACAGCCTCTGCAAGGGCCTGAGTCGTCGACAGTTGGTCCGATACTAAGTCAGAATAGTTCAGATCAAAGAGCCGGTTCCCACAAATATGGCGCCAGTGCTTCATTAAATCCCGGTGAAGCACCATATAGCCAGCGATGTCTTCGAATTTATAGATGAAATCATGAGAACCGCGTTTGAAGGTATGTTTATACAGCGACCAAGCGACGGCTCGTGGATCTCGGTTTAGGTGAACTATTTTTGCTTCTGGTAATGCTGTGCAGATCAATCCGATCCAACGGAAGTTGAGTGGCATTTTGTCGATTTGTATTTCGCTACCGTCACTAATTTCAGAGAACCGTTTCAAGAGGTGATCCCTCATGATTTGCACGTCGTCTGGCGTCAGTTTTTTATCTGGTCGGTTTCGAATCGCGTCAAATCGCTCAACAATGGCCTCTTTGACAAATGACAGCTCGCCACAAGCTTGCACATTTGGCGCGCGCGATAACACGCGCTCGGTCAACGTAGTACCGGAGCGCGGCAAGCCAGTTACAAATATAAACCGTTGCCCTGAAGGTGTGT
The DNA here is from genome assembly GCF_030548175.1 of Cognatishimia sp. 1_MG-2023. Lineage (GTDB taxonomy): Bacteria > Pseudomonadota > Alphaproteobacteria > Rhodobacterales > Rhodobacteraceae > Cognatishimia. Next base: position 451,435 of record NZ_JAUORX010000001.1, read on the forward strand.
CTTGTTCCTGCAGAGGTTTGGCAACCAGGGCTTTGGTCAAAGCAGCCAGAGCTAACTTTGGACGAAGCTCGAACCCATATCGTTTCGATAACAGGGCATTCCCTTTAGCAAGGTGTTCAAAAGCACTATCATGCTGCTTAACTGCGTGCAGCGCCTCAAACAGGGCAAAGTGCAGAAGCCCTGAAGCTGGATTGTCTTTGCCGATTTTAGCAAGCGCACTGCGCATTTGATGAATGTGCGGGTCATCATCCGTGTATTTTCGTACATGCGACAGCTGTAAATGTAGAGCGACATCTTTAGGTCGCTGTTCCAGGCTTTTGAGATAAAATGTCTCCGCTTCGTTCATATCGCCTAGTGAGCGCGCCACCAGGCCCAGGTTACGCCAAGCAAGCGCGTTGTCAGGCGAAATCTCTAGCATTCGATTTGCCGCATCACGCGCTTCATGCGGACGGTTTAGCTCGTGCATCGCTCGGCTTTTTACATTCCAAAAATCGAGATCATTCGGATGTTGCAAAATTTGGAGATCAGCTATTCGAAGGGCTTCTTCTGCATCCCCCAATTCCAGTAAACAATCACATAGCGCCTTGGTAATTTGGGTGATTTCGGGAGCCAGCGTCGACGCCGCCTCTAACAAGCGCCTAGCTTCGAGCCAGTTTTCGTCTTTTTCGGCATCATTTACCAAGTTCAGCAACTCGGGCACCGCTATTGGGCGCAATTCAGCCACGGCTTTTTGTGCGCGTTTGTTAGATGGGAAGCGGTCTAGGACTTGTTGGTAAAACGCTTGAGCGGTCACCCAATCCTTGTTTTTTGACGCCTGTTTGGCCTTTGTCATCGTTTTGTCGACTGAAAGGGCTGCTGGCATTCGAAATCCTTACTGCGCGTTTTGAATGGGCTTGGCTTTAGCATAAGTCGGGGAGCGAACGCGGCAACAACCGTCTTTACGATAATGGCTGAATTTGGGGGAAATTGGGGGAGTTGTTTACCAATCTTTAGCAAATGCGGTGTGTGGTACCGGTGCGCGAGTGATTCCAATTTCAACTTCTGATTTTGTAGTGCACGTCAATTCTTTTCTGTCGGCACCTTGGCTTTTCCGTTCTTATCCCCTATTTATTGAAAAAAACGAGGCAGTTAAAAAAGTGATCGAGCAACTCAAAGTGGTTTGGGGCGAATTTATTCGTCCGATGATGCAGCGTCCGCGGCGCCTGCAAGTGGCGGCTTTGTGCTACCGCGATGTAGGGAGTGAGCGGAAGGTGCTGATAGTGACAAGCCGCGGTACAGGGCGTTGGATCATTCCTAAGGGTTGGCCCATGAACGGCAAAAACTCGGCACAAGCTGCTTTGCAAGAGGCTTGGGAAGAAGCTGGCGTTGCCAAGGGCGAGGCACAGGATCAAGCTGTGGGCCAGTATCGCTATGATAAAGTGAAAGCGACCGGTTGGACTGTTCCTGTGGAAGCGCTTGTTTTTCCAGTGAAAGTCAAAGAACTGTCAGACAGTTTTCCAGAAGCGGACCAGCGCAAACGCAAATGGGTCAGCGCGGAAGAAGCGGCAAATCTGGTGCGCGAACCTGAGCTAAAGGCGATTTTGGCCAACTTTTAAAGGCGTCTCAGCCTGACACTTTGTCATAAAACTTTTACAAAACCGTTACGAATTTGTTGCAATGACCCCGTTCGCCGCCTAAGCGGAGGCGACAAAAAACGGGGACATCATAATGTCAGACAAGAATTCACAAGATGCACGGCACTTGGACACGTTGGATCGTGACCTTGGTCGCCTGTCTAATCTTGAGCAAGCGACGGCCTTTGCAGCCCGCCCGATTGTGGGTGGTGGCATTGCCTTGGTCTTTATCGCATTGGCCGGTCTTGCGGCCGCACTTTTGTTCGGACAATCCAACAATACGTTGATCGTTGTCGTTGCGGCGGCGTTTGGGGCTTATATGGCGCTGAACATTGGCGCAAACGATGTGGCCAACAACATGGGCCCGGCTGTGGGTGCGGGTGCGTTATCAATGACGGGCGCGATTGTTATCGCGGCGATCTTTGAAAGTGCCGGGGCTTTGTTGGCTGGCGGTGACGTGGTGAAGACCATTGCCAAGGGCATTATTGATCCAGAAGCACTAGGTGATTCAGCGACGTTTATCTGGGCAATGATGGCGGCCTTATTGGCGGCCGCACTTTGGGTGAACTTGGCGACTTGGGTCGGCGCGCCTGTGTCTACAACCCACTCGGTTGTGGGTGGCGTGATGGGTGCCGGGATTGCGGCGGCCGGTTTTGGCGCGGTGAGCTGGGGCACCATGAGTAAGATCGCAGCAAGCTGGGTTATTTCGCCTGTATTGGGCGGTTTGATTGCCGCAGGCTTCCTGTGGTTCATCAAGGTTCGCATCATCTATCAAGAAGACAAGATTGCAGCGGCGCGTAAGTGGGTGCCTGTGCTGGTCGGTATCATGGCGGGTGCCTTTGCGGCCTATCTGTCGATCAAAGGTCTGAAGAAGGTCATCAAGATTGATCTGCCAACCGCTTTGATGATTGGCACCGCAGCGGCGGTTCTGGTTTGGGCAATCACCATTCCAGTGATTAAGCGCCAGTCCGAAGGGCTGGAGAACCGCAACAAATCTTTGAAAGTCTTGTTTGGTATTCCGCTGGTTGTGTCTGCTGCAATGCTAAGCTTTGCGCATGGCGCGAACGATGTTGCCAATGCGGTTGGTCCATTGGCGGCGATTGTTCAGGCCTCTGGAACGGGTGACTTTCTAGCGGCGGTTAGCATCCCCTATTGGGTGATGATCATCGGGGCGTTTGGTATTTCGTTTGGCCTGTTCCTATTTGGGCCAAAGCTGATCAAGATGGTCGGCAATCAGATCACCAAACTAAACCCAATGCGTGCTTATTGTGTGGCCCTATCTGCTGCGATCACTGTGATTGTTGCGAGCTGGTTGGGTCTGCCGGTGAGCTCTACACATATTGCCGTTGGCGGTGTGTTTGGCGTTGGCTTTTTCCGCGAGTGGTACACAGAGCGCCGTTTGAAGCGTGCGCGCATGGCGGTACCGGATCAAACGCAGTTTTCCCGCGAAGAGCGTCGTCGCCGTAAGCTTGTGCGCCGGTCGCACTTTTTAACGATTGCCGCGGCTTGGGTGATCACTGTGCCTGCTGCAGCATTGCTGTCTGCATTGATCTTCTTTGTGTTGAACACAATCGCCGGGTAAATTCCGGTTACGCAAAGAAAAGCCCCGCAAGTTAATGCTTGCGGGGCTTTTTTGTTTTTGCAGCTTAGTTTGTTTGTGCTGCTTCGCCCGCTTCAGTTGGCTCTTCGGCAGCTTCGGTCGCTTCTGCTGCGTCCTCAGCCGGGGCTGGGTTTAATGAAGCTAAGAATGCCGCGACGTCCTCTGCGCCCTTCTTGAGCTTAAAGGTCATTTTGGTTTTGCCTTTGATCCCCTGCTCTTTCAGGTAGCCATTTGGGTCGGTGATAAAGGCGCTGAGCGAGGCCTCATCCCAAGTAACGCCGTTTTCACTCATTGCAGTCAGGGCCTTGGAGTATTTGAAATCTGCCGTGCCGACAGGACGGCCAATCACACCGAACAAGTTTGGACCGGTGCGACCGCCCTTTAGCAAGACCTCACCCTCAGGGGTAGAAACGGTATGGCAGGCTTTGCATTTTCCAAAGGTCTTTTTGCCTTTTGTCACGTCGCCCTCTGCGAATGCGCTGGTTGCTGCAATAGCTGCAACTGCAGCCAAAATGATGGTTCTCATAGCTTCCTCTTGAGTCATGCGCGTTTGGCTGCACACTCTGCCAGAGTTTAGAAATGTTCAATGGACAAATCAGCGCGGCAGCAAGGCTCCGCGCAAATGTGAATGAAGGCAATAGGCCGTTTAGGAGGTGGTAAATGTGTCCTCGAACGCTTGTTTAAGCGCGACATCCACATCATCCATGGTTACGGGCAAGCCAAGATCAACCAAAGAGGTCACGCCGTATTCGGTGATGCCACAAGGCACGATGCCTGTGAAATGCTCAAGATCAGGTTCAACGTTGATGGATAGCCCGTGAAAGCTGACCCATTTGCGCAAGCGAATGCCAATGGCCGCGACTTTGTCTTCGGCAGGCGCGCCGGTGATGGTGCGCGGCTTGTCGTCACGCGTAACCCAAACCCCGACCCGGCCGTCGCGAATTTCGCCTTTGATGTTGAAACTATCCAATGTCGCAATCACCCAAGCTTCGAGCTGATGCACAAAGGCGCGCACGTCTTTGCCACGCTTGGCAACATCGAGCATGACATAGGCCACACGTTGACCCGGACCGTGATAAGTATATTGCCCGCCGCGCTTGGTTGTATGGACAGGAAAGCGATCCGGATCTGTCAGATCTTGGGCCTTGGCAGAGGTACCCGCGGTATAAAGCGGCGGATGCTCGACCAGCCAAATGCATTCATCGGCCTCGCCTGCGCGAATGGCTTCGGCGCGGGCCTCCATAAAGGTGACCGCTTCGTCATAGTCTGTCAGACCGTCGCTGATGATCCATTCAACCATGGGGTCGGGTCACTTTCTTCTGGCAGGCGGGAATGCCTCGTATTTGTTCCACGCGAAGACATAGTAAGAGGCGACCAGAATGTCACGTCCGTCTTAGAAAGCAATTGTTCCTGCATAAATATTGGTGAGAACGGATAAAAGTTTAAAACCCTCAAATTGGGATATTCGCTGGGTGGAGGAGCACCATCCTACCGCGGATTAAGGGTTTTGGCGTGCACTGTATTTCTTTTTTGAAACACAGACCGATTTACGCTTCACATCCTTTTTGCGACCCGATATAGACCCGCTCACCAAGTCATGTGCGGTCGTGGCGGAATTGGTAGACGCGCAGCGTTGAGGTCGCTGTGGGGTAACACCCGTGGAAGTTCGAGTCTTCTCGACCGCACCATTTACTCCCAAATATCATCAATGATTTTACATGCTAATTCGGTTTTGGACCGAGTTGTGCTTTGCGGTATGCGCTTGGGGTTAGGCCTGTCCAGCGTTTGAATGCCCGGTGGAATGTGGCTACTGACGAAAAGCCGACCGATTGAGATATGGTTTCGATGGATTTGGAGTGCTGAGAGAGTGCGAGAATGGCGATGTCGCGTCTGAGGCCGTCTTTGATGGATTGAAACGATGTGCCATCTGCTTTTAAACGGCGGATGAGGGTGCGTGGCGTCATATACAGGGCTGATGCAACGGATTGCAGGTCATCCCCGCCCTCTTGTAGCGGCGCAATGAGGGACCGGACGCGCAGGGGTAGCGAGTGTTCGCGGAAAGTTGTGAAAATCCAATCGCGCGGGGCGCGGTTTAGGAATGCGTTCAACTCGACATCGGTGCGATTTATTGAAAGCTGCGCGACGCTTGGTTCAAAGCTGATGCGTGCGTGATTGCTGTCAAAGTAAATCGGCGCCGGGAAAAGGATTGCATAATCTTCGGCAAAAGATGGGCGTTTGAATGGGAATTCAATTGAAATAAGCGGCAGTTCCCGGTGAGCAAGCCAAGAGGTGATGCCATGGGTGAGTTTGAGCAGTAGCATGTGGCCAAACCGTTGCGGGCTTTGGTCCGTAATTGGGATGAGGTCAACATGAAGGCCAGTTGCGTCTTCGGTCAATTCCAGTCGGAAGTCATCTAACAAGAGATTCCAAAACGTCGTGAACCGAAAAAGCGCTCCACGCATTGAGGATGCGCCCATCATGACGGTGCACAGATGTTTTAGCGCGCCAGCCCGAATTGGACGGCTCCAGAGCCCCATCATCTCGTCGCCAGTTGATACGGCGGCGAGTTGGTAGAGTTGCACGAATTGATGGTGCGAAATTCGACCTAGATCAATGCTGTGCATTGCGCCGATGCCCGATTGATCCAGCAAAGCCGCAAGCTGTCGCGGCGGACAGATGGATTGCAGCGCATTTATCCAATCTTGCAACAAAGCGAAGGAAACAGTTGCGAGATGGTCATTGGTGTCGGTTGGGGTGTGCATTGCTTGGGTAAGTTGGCGTTATTTGTCACTTAATGCAAACTCTTTGTCCATTAACGCCATATAACGCCTGAAATTCGCAAGATATATGTCATCAAAACTCATACACAGGAATCCACCATGGGCCGAACGCTTGATCTATCAGACTTTAAAAACCTCGCCATCACCGCTGGCGAAGATGGTGTTTGGGTTGTCACGTTAAACCGTGCGGCGAAGCGTAATGCGCTAGACCTCGACACTATCGAAGAGATGGTGGAGCTGTTTGATAAAGCGCCCCGGAGTGGCGCGCGGGCGATTGTTTTGACGGCAGAAGGGGATCACTTCTGCGCAGGTTTGGATTTGGTGGAGCACCATAAAGCAGACCGTTCGCCAGAAGACTTCATGCATGTGTGCCTGCGGTGGCATGAGGCGTTTAACAAGATGGAATATGGAGGTGTGCCGGTGATCGCTGCCCTAAAGGGCGCGGTTGTGGGCGGTGGGCTGGAGCTGGCCAGCGCGGCGCATATTCGTGTGGCGGATCAAAGCACCTATTTCGCTTTGCCAGAAGGTCAGCGCGGGTTGTTCACCGGTGGTGGCGCGACGATCCGGGTGACGGATTTGGTGGGCAAGGCCCGCATGATTGACATGATGCTGACCGGTCGCGTGTATCAGGGGCAAGAGGCCATTGATCTGGGATTGGCGCAGTATCTGGTTGATGGGTCAAGCTTTGATAAAGCGATGGAGTTGGCAAAACGGACGGCGGCGAACCTGCCATTAACCAACTTTGCGATTTGTTCGGCGGTGAGCCACATGAAGAATATGTCGGCGATGGATGCCTCTTATGCAGAGGCTGTGGTTGCAGGTGTGGTTAATACGCAGGCCCCTGCCCGCGAACGGTTGGAAGCTTTTGCGAATAAGACAGCGGCGCGGGTTCGACCGAATTCTTAATTAGGGTTTAAGTGGTGACGGCGGGCCTCATCTGGGTGCCCGCCATTTTTTACGCGTCTTTGCAATCGAGGATAACTGTATGGCGCTCGATAAACAGTGGCTTTCGGGGAGCGAATTGCGCGGTGATCGCGCAGCGTGCGCCGAGGTCTTGGTAGAATGCGCGCAGCATGGTCGAGGATGTTTCGCGTTGCAGGTAGGGCAAGTTTGACACGACAAAGAGTTCCACGCCTTCGGCCAGCCATGCATCCAATGTCCAGTCCTCTTGCTGGGGTGGCCAAGCGTAGGCTTGGATGTTGCCCTTTAGATCCTCGTCGCTGGCGTTTTCCAGTCCAGACATTGGGTTGGGTAACGGCAAGATAAAATAAGCCTCTGGATTGTTTTCCGGCACGCGGCGTTCGGCGGCGCGTTCTGGGAGGATCACCTCGTATTTCGCGGCGGTGGCTTCGACGCGGGCGAATTCGAAATCTTGTGCCGGGCGTGATTGCTGGATCGGCAAAGGAATACCTGTGACAGCTTTGCGATCTGGGAAATGGGTTTTCAGGTGCTCGGCAATGTCCACTGCGATTGGTCGGGCCACCGTTTCTTGCCACACGCCGATGCTACCGATTTGTGCAAGCGCGAGAGCGGCGGCGGTTGCCATGACACCAAGGGGCTTAATGAAACGGGTCAGTTGGATCAGGGCCAAGGCCCCAAACAGTTGAACGACCACAAAGAAGCTAACCCACAAATGCTCTGGCTGGCGCAGGCGCACGAGGTAGGCGACAAGGATCATGCCCGCAACGACCGCAAGCCAGATGACAATCAGGTTGAGAGGTTGGTTAAAGCGCGGGGCCAAAAGCGGGAAGGCAAGGAAGGCCAGCGGCATCACAAAGCCAAGGCCGCTTTGCCAATGGATCATACGTTGGCCCAACAAGGTAAGCGCATCATAGAGCGTGGCCCCTTCGGTGATGGACATGACCGCTTGGATTTTCTGGAACGCGAGGAAGGTTTCAAAATCCAGCACGATCCCGATGTTCAGGATCGGCCACAGCACAAGACCAGTGAAGAAGATACGCCCGATAGAGGCCAACAGCCCCTTTGCGCCGAGGTGCGGTAGCATCACGGCCACATAGGCCACAAAGAGTGGCGCCATCAGGAAGATAAATGAATGCTTGAAGCTAAGCGCCAAGGTCATCGCGATGCCAAGGGCGATGTCGACACGTTTGAGATTGGGCGTTTGATACTTGCGGATCAACAGCAGCACAGTCCAAAGCGTGGCTGTGGCGAGGGGCACGTCGCCCTTGTAAATATAGGAAAGGTAGACAGAAATCGGTGCCAGGGCGGCAAAGATGGCAACGACCAGCGCCTCTGTTCGGGTTAGGTTGAGCAGGCGCGCAATGCGATAGCTGATGGGGGTCATCAAAGCGCCTATGAAACCGACCAAGGCCCGACCGGTGACCACAAAGATGGTTGGGTCTTGGAAATACTGCGCGCGAAAGGCGGCGGAATCAGCCCAAACACCCGTGACTTTGCCGACGGCATAGAGAGCGCCATAAAGCACGGCGGTTAGATAGTTCATCAAAGGCGGATAGAAATGCTGATCCGGGACAAGCTGACCGGTTAGCACCTTGGCCGCTTCGTTGATGCGTTCATCCCCAAGGACAACACCGTGATTAATACCGATTAGACGAATGGCAAAGGCCGCCAAAAAGAGACCAAACAGAATGGCCCATTCTGAGCGTGGAGTCGTTGAACTGTTCATAATGTGCCTTGTGCTTCGCCAGTTAGGTATCGTTGGTTTCCCACTTAAACCTTAATTGGGTCAATTTTTTGAAGTGATTTTGCACTAAAGCGGATACAAATACTGAAAAACACGAGAAAAATCCTAGTGACAGTGATGGACGCGACTTTGTCAGACATAGATTTACCACTTTATGTGGACCTTGATGGGACTTTGGTGAACACCGATGTCGCGCAGGAACTGCTGTTGCAAGTGGTTGCGCGCCCAAAGGCTTGGGGCCCGTTGGCCCGGTCGTTGACCCAAGGCCGTGCTGAAGCAAAGCAATTTCTAGCACAGGACGGCGAGTTTGATCCCGCTACCCTGCCCTATGTTCCTGAGGTGCTGGAGTATTTGCGGGCCGAAAAGGCGCGTGGTCGGCGTGTTGTTTTGGCAAGCGCCACGGATATTCGTGTGGCTGAAAAGGTTGCTGCGCATTTGGGATTGTTTGACGCGGTTATTGCGTCGACCGATGGCGATAACCTGAAAGGTGCGCGCAAACTTGAGGCTATCAAAAAAGATGGCGGCGAGGCGTTTGAATACCTTGGCGATTCCAATGCGGATCGGGTGATTTGGAAGTCAGCGGCTGTCAGCGGTTTTGTGAACGCACCGGCCCCTGCTTCGGATTTGGTCGCCCCTGAGGGACGTGTTTCTTTGGATATTCGCGAGAAACACTCGGTTCTGGATGGTATCAGACGCGCGATGCGCCCTCACCAATGGGCGAAGAACGCGCTGATATTGCTGCCTTTGTTCTTCTCGCACCAATATGGCGATACGGAATTGGTGATGCGCGCGCTGTTGGCTGTGATCATCTTTAGTTTTTGTGCCTCGGCGATTTATATCTTCAACGATCTGTTGGACATTGAGGCGGATCGGCACCACGCGAAAAAGCGGTTTCGTCCCTTTGCTGCGGGGACGTTGTCACCGGTGAAAGGCGTCATTGCTTCTGCCGTTTTATTGATTGTCAGCCTTGGTGTCAGTGCGCTTTACTATGGGCTCGCCTTTACAGGGCTTTTTTTGTTTTATGTTTTATCCACAACGCTTTATTCGACGTGGCTAAAGCATAAACCTGTGATTGATGTGGTTGTTCTGACCTGTCTATATACGCTGCGCATCTTTGTGGGTGGTGTGGCGATTGGTGCGGCGTTGTCACCGTGGTTGTTGAACTTTTCACTGTTCTTCTTTGCCAGCCTTGCGTTCATGAAACGCTACACCGAAATGCGCCGGGTTGAGGCCGCGGGCAAAGACGGCGCGCGCGGGTATTTGGTGGATGACCTGACCGCGATTTTGCCGATGGGCGTGTCCTGTGGTGGGTTAGCCGTGCTGACCTTAACGCTGTATCTGAACAGCGCGTTTGTGGCGGCGACCTATGGTGCGGTAGAGATCCTGTGGTTGATTGCGCCATTGATCATGTTCTGGATCTTCCGCGCCTGGCTTAAAGCGCTGCGGGATGAGATTGACGATGATCCCGTGGTCTTTGCGATGCGGGATCGCACCAGCCAATTGACGCTATTGTTGACGGTGATGGTCGTGCTGGCCTCTAAATTCTTAACTCTGAACGGGGTCGCGCTATGACGCTGCATTCTTTTGCTTTGGTCTTTATTTCTGTCACCCTATCCGCCTTTGGCCAAACGGCATTTAAGATGGGAGTCACGCGCATTAGCTTTGCCCCAGACGCAGCGGTGATGAGCAAAATCATCGGCTTTGCTGGGTCACCGTTCATTTTGGTTGGGCTGGTGCTTTATGGAATTGGGACACTGTTCTGGCTGTTTGCGTTGAAGCAGCTCGACCTTTCGCTGGCCTACCCGTTTGTCGCGATGAGCTTTATCGTGGTGTTCCTGATTGGCGTGTTTGGGCTTGGCGAGCCTTGGAACATGACCCGCGTTATGGGTCTGTTGATTATCACCATTGGTCTGGTGGTCATGGCAAAGGCGTGAAAGTTTCCTTGCACGCCTTTTGAATTTCTCTGAATTTGTGGTGACTTAGGAGAACAGGCTTTCCGCCTTGTTCAGCACGACACCCAATAGTTGGGCGCGGTCGCCGAGCGCTTGTTCAGCGCGCTGTACTTCTTCGGGGAGTGATTGACCGCCGCCGACGACCAGCAAAACGCCATCGACGTTTGGCAAGAAACCCAGCACATCATCGCTGTCGAGTACGGATGGCAGATCAAAGATCACCATATCCGGGCACAGCAAATCCTGCATTTCTGACAGAACATCGGTGGTCATCATTTGCTGGATCAATTCAGACGAGTTGATGACTTTGGTGTCGTTCAAGCCCAGTGCCAGCGACTGCCCTGCGCGGATCAAGTATTCTTCGGGGGCAATGTGACCACCAAGGTAGTCAGACAGGCGACCCGGGTTATGCACACCAAGGATGCCTGCAAGGCTTGGCTTGGTGAAATGCATATCAAACAGGATGGTGCGTACGCTTTCCATGCGCGCGACGGACAGGGCAAGGTTAGCAGCAACAAAGCTTGCGCCGCAGCTTTCGGTCACACCGGTCACGGCGATACGGCTCCAGCCGTTTTCGCGCATCGCAAGCAATAGGCGCGTGCGCAGCATGTCAAATCGCTTGTGCGCTGGGTCAGATTTCTGTGCGGTCACGATACGATTGCGCAGCAGATGCGCCTGATCGAGTTCGATCTGGTGCATTTCATCCCAGAGAACTTGAGCCTCGTCGCCAAGCGTCATGTAAATGTTGCTTTTTTTGGCGCTCGGGAGCGTTTCGTTTGTCATCAGTCTATCCTGTCTCAATCTCTGCGGGTTTAGCGCAAGAATGGGGGGAAATTATGGCGTTCTTTAAAATCCGAGAAGATTGGCCTCGGTTATCGCTTTGCGGATGAATTCCGCTTTGCTGGCTTCTGGCTGCCAGTTGAGAACTTCTTTGGGGTGCTGGTTATCAAAGGGTGACAGATGTGCGCGTGATTTCCAATCTGCCAAAGACGGGCGAATGACCCCATGACGACGGAGCGCGTGTTTTTTCAGCACGTATTTGACGGCATCCGCCATCCAGAATGCGGTAAGGTTGCCCGTGGCGACTTTGATCTTGGCGCCAAGTTGATGGTGGATCGCAGCAAAGTAATCGCGGCCTGACATCATCGGGTCGGCGACCAAGTTGAAGGATTGGCCAATGGCGTCTTCGTTTTCCATCATCAGGACGAGGCCTTCGGCGACATCGTCAATCAGAACGAATGGCAAGATGTTCGTGCCGTTGCCCCAAATACGGACAGCGCCCGCGCCGTGCCAGCGGCCTATGCCCCAATGTTGCAATGGGCCACCTGCCCCGACGACGATTCCGGGTCGCGCAATGACGAGCGGTAGGTCTTTGGTATTGTGCAATATTTCAAGCTCTTGCTCGCATTTCGCTTTGGAGCGGGCGTAGAGGTTGCGGTCCTGCATGCCATCATCGAAACCCGTGGTTTCGGTGATGGTTTCCTCGGGGTTACTCATGTCGTAGGAAGCGATCGTGCCGGTGTAGATGAAGCGTTTCACACCTGCATCAATGGCGGCCTCGGCAATGCCAACCGTGACGCCAACGTCGTTTTTAAGGCAATCTTCCCAGGTGGTGTCCATGGATTTCCCTAGGTGGTAGACAGCCTCGATCCCTTGCATGGACTCGGTCAGGGCTTCGCGATTTGAAAGCGGTGCCGAGTACAATTCCACATGATCCGCGATGTCATCAAACGGGCCAGTGTTACCGCGTGACAGCACGCGCACGTCTTTGCCGCGTTCCACCAATTTGCGCGTGAGTGCACGGCCAATAAAGCCGGTTCCACCGATCACGAGGACAGAGGGTTTAGGCTTTTTCTTTGTTTTGGGCTGTGGCTTTGCGGCCTGTTTCGGAAGCAACGCCAGTGTATCGTCGATGGCCTGCATGACGTTCAACGCGGCTGGGCCGTTGAAACGTGCGTCAAGTGGTGTGTCGTTCTGCAAGCTGTCGTAAAAGGCCGAGAATGCGCCTTGGAAGCTAATACCATAAGCCGATTTTCGGTTTAGTGAGGCCAGCTGACGGGTGGCGTTCACCACACCTTCGCGCAGGTTTTGACCTGCAAGGTTAAGCTGTTTGCGCAGTGGATTTAGCACGAGATCAGAGGCGTTTTCGCCCTCAACCACCAGCGTATCATGCGCGTAGCTTAAGCGTGCTTGGGCCGTTGTGCCGCGCAGTGTGACTGAACGGTCGTCCATGGTTTCAACCATTGAAATGTTCAGGGTCACATCCACGTCCCCTGCCCGCGCAAGAATACGCCAGCTTTGCGGGCGATCTGTATCTGCGGGCAATGCGATGGGTTTGCCGAGGCTGAGGTATTCAACCTCTACCGGGCCCAGTAGATCAACGGCGAAAGCAAAGAGATGCGGGCCGAGTTCCAGAAGCAGGTTCTTTGGCTCGCGCAGCAGCCATAAGCCAAAGGGGCCTGAGCGCAGCGGTGCCAATGGAAAATGCCAGTTGATTTCGGCAGAGGTGATGCGCCCCAGATCGCCATTCTCTTTCGCAGCTTTTAAACGCTGGTAGCTTGGCAAGCCCATGAAGTTATGCCCGGCAGCAAAGGTTTTACCTGCTTCTTCCGCGGCTTGCACCACAGTTTGGGTTTCGGCATGACTTAGGGCGACCGGTTTTTCGACAAAGCAGTGCAGCCCGGCGTGCAGGCATTTTTCAGCTAGCATCGCGTGGGAGTTTGGTGGTGTTAGAATATGGACCGCGTCACAGACATCCGCGTCGATCATTTCGTCCAGATCGGTGTAAGCGGTGATGCCATAAGCCTCTGCGAAGGCATTTGCAGAGGATTGCGATAGATCACAGACCGCTGTCAGCTCTGCGCCATTCGTGACCTTTAGGGCCTCGGCGTGCCAATCAGCGATGTAGCCTGCGCCAATAATGGCTGTGCGAATAGGTGTTTGGGTCATGTCATTTATACTCAATGATCTGCATGTTCCGCCCTTTTAGACGGCGCCAATGGAAGATGGCCATGCCGAGGGCGTTTGGAATTTTGGACAGCGTTAAGAGAACGCTATGACGATAGGCGCGGGTTGGGATCATACCATTTGCGATAAGCCCCTTGGCGGTGCGCCAATAATTGATGCTGTAAAGTGCGGCGATAAGGATAAGCAGCATGGGTGCTGTCATCAGGAATAGCAGCGCAAGAAATGGAGTGATGGCACCGTAGATCAGAACGCGCTTTTGCTCTTTGGCAAAGTATGGCGGATGCATGTAGCCCACTTGGGCAAACCCATGGCCAGACCGAATGGCGCGTTGCCACCATTGGCCAAAGCGCAGCATGGCCGCATCATGTTTTGTCATTTCTTGTGGAATGCGGTGGATCGTCCAGCCTTGTTTTCGAAGGCGGACGCAGAATTCGTCGTCCTCTGCGGCGATAACGGTATCATCAAATCCACCCGCCTCTTCATAGGCTTGTGGGCGCACCATCATGTCGCCGCCGCATGTTAGAATGTCACCGGCTGGGCGGTTCCATTCGTCGTGACACAGGTCATTGTAAAGGCTCGCTTCTGGATGGATTTCGCGGCGCCAGCCGGTGACGATCCCGCGGTTGGAGTCGGCTTGTTGGGCTGCTACGGCATGATCAAGCCAGCCATCCACAACAATGCAATCGCCATCAATGAATTGCACGAATTCTGGCATGTCGCCGGATTGCAAATGTTCATATCCTTCGCGTCGCGCGCGGGCGGCGGTAAAGGGTTTATCGGCTGTTAATTCAACAACTTCAGCCCCTGCTGCACGCGCATTGGCAACGGAGTTATCCACTGACCCAGAGTCGACATATATTATGCGATCCGCTTTGCCTTGTAGCGACGCAAGGCAAGCTATTAGGCGCGCGCCCTCGTTACGGCCAATGGCGATGACGGCGAGTTTTGCTGTCATTTCGATGCCTCCGGTGGGCGAATGGATTGCGGCGGCGTATCATTAGCGTATCCGGTTAGAAGCTGCGACAGCCATGCGGGTTCGTGGTTTAGGTTGAACTCTGCAACCACTTTGGCGCGGCCGGTTTGCCCCATTTGCACTTGCTTTTCTGGGTTATCCGCGAGGGATTTCAGGGCGGTTTTAAGTGCGGTTTCGTCTCCGGGTGGGATCAGAATGCCAGACGCTTCGTGCGTCACCAACTCTGGGATACCTGCGATTTGTGTTGTGATGACAGGGCGCGCGGCAGCCATGGCTTCCATCAGGACAACTGGGACACCTTCGGCAAAGCTGGGCAGGACAAAAATGTCATGTTCGGTCAATGCGGTCGCGACTTCGGATTGTGATTTGTATCCCGCAAATGTCACGCGGCTTGCGAGACCGAGGTCAGCGGATTGCTGTTCTAACGCCGCGCGATCTGGGCCGTCGCCGATGACTGTAAGGCTTAGGTCAGGTTGGTCTGCCATTGCATTCAGCAAAATCGGAAGGCCTTTGACCGCGGCCAAGCGGCCCACGAACAACAGGCGTTTGCCGCCTTTGTTTGATGCGTCGTCATACCGATCTGGATCAATCGCGCAGTGCACAATGTGGAGTTTGTTCCAATGGGCGGGGTTTGAAAAGCTCATCGCTTGGGAGCGGCAGAAATGACTGATGCAGGCCACAAAGCTGGCTTTTTCGATCTTTTTATCTAGCCGCCAATGGTCAGGCGCAAAAAAGATGTCTGGGCCGTGCAGTGTGAAACTATAGGGGATGCCTGTCATTTCTGACATCAGCATCGCAACCGAACAGCTAGATTTGGCGATGTGATTGTGCAGGTGGGTGATGTTCTGGCGACGCAGGTAGTCACCAAGAACCGCCGCCTCTGCAAAGTAGAACAGTTGATAAAACGTGGACTTTGGCCCACCCGGATTGGTTTGCAGCGCAAGTTTCAATGATTTGAAATAGCGGGATGGATTTTCGCGAAGGAAGTTCCAGTGGCATTTGAGCAGGTGCAAAGGAGCTTTGGCCGCTTTCAACACATAGAATGTGCGGGCGGCTTCTGTGCGTTGTTCTTCGCCGACCAGATGCTCGACACCCGTTTGTCGGATGGAACATGTTTCGACATGGTGACCCAAATCGCGCAAAGCCGCGACTTCGCGTTGGATAAATGTATCCGTTGCCCTTGGGTATTCCCCAGTAAGATACGCGATGCGGTTTAGGTCGCCCATGGCATCGGCTCCATTGGATCACAGCGGGTGGTCATATCTTGTGCGCCAGATGAGTCACCAGCGTTTTGAATGGCCAGGGTGACTTCGTTTAGATGCAGTGCAAAATCACCAGACAGTCGGCTAGCTCGGTTTTCTGAAATGGCATCAAGTACCTCGACAGGGCCAAGTGCAAAGTTCATTGAGGCAGCACCCCAACGGCCGACTTTGGGATGGGTCGCGTGGCCGAGTTTGATCCGGCGGCCAAGGGGGTGTTCCAGCAATCGACGACGAATGCGCATGCGGCGATGGAATTTTACAGGGGCGGTGTTGTCCCATGCTTTTTTGACGTGCAGCACCCCATTGTCGCCGATCACGCGAATTTGGTGATCGTGCGGGGCCACAATCGAGCACGTTAGCCGAACAACTGGACCGTTATCAAAGAATAGCGTGGCGACGGATACATCGGGGGTGCCCTGCCCGCTTGGGTCTTTGTCTGGCAAAACTTCGGCGGATGCCGCGACAACCCGGCGTACTGAGCCGAACCAAGCGATTAACCAGCTTAGGTAATAACCGGCGTGCTCTAAGGTGCAACCAACTTGGAATTCATCTTCGGCGGGCCATGGGGCACCGGATTCGCTTTGCCAATCTTTAAACGGAGCTTGCGGGATAAAACCGTCGTCCAATTCGGCGTAGATCAGGCGTGGTGTCCCAGCGACGTTGTCACGAATGGCTTTGCCAAGGGTTTGGGCGGTTTCACTGAGCGAGCTGCACGGCGCTGAGGCCAGTGTTAGGCCAAGGTCTGTTGCCTGCTTGTGCAGGGCTATTGCCTCTTGCATCGAAACGGCGAGCGGTTTTTCGGAATAGACGTGATGGCCTGCATCAAGGCAGGCTTTGTTGATTTGGTAGTGGCTGCGTGGATTGGTCAGGTTTAAGATCAAGCTGCCCTTAGGTGCATCATTTAGAAGTTCATCCAAGGAGTTTGCTGTTTGCAGGTTCCAATGTGTGGCGAATGCAGAAAGCCTGTTGGGATCGCGGTCATAGACACGCGCCACATTCACATGCGGAAAGGTCGTTAGGGACCGCATGTAAAGATCCGCAACAAAGCCGCAGCCGATAATAAACACAGAACTCATATCTTGGCCTGCTCGCCCCTACATTATTAGACCGCTATGGGCCTTGTTTTGCCAAGTGACCTACGTGTCAAAATCGACAAGAATAAGTCACACGTCAGGCATTTGCCGCACAATGAAAAAATCCGCATTCAAGTACATGGCATTTGCTTCTGCTCATGGTAAACCAAGCGAAAGCATCGCGGGAAGGTTTTATGCAGTTTCAAACCGCTCATGGCCAAATTGCCGTCAATGTGCCCACAAAGGCGCAATTGCAAACCCGTGTGCAAGCGAAGTTTAAGGAAAAACAGGGCTTTGCCCTAGCAACCTTAAACCTAGATCACCTTGTAAAACTGTCTGACAGTGCGCCATTTTTTAACGCTTATGATGCACAAGATTTGGTTGTGGCAGACGGCAATCCGATTGTTTGGCTATCGCGTACGGCGGGGCATCCGGTTGAGTTGATGCCCGGATCAGAGCTGGTCATTCCACTGGCTGAATGGGCCGCAGCTGCTGGTCGTGGCGTGGCCCTGTTGGGAAGTACGGAAGAGGCATTAGCGGCGGCGGCATTGGTCTTGGAACGCAAGGTGCCCGGACTAAAAGTGGTTGCGCAAATTGCGCCTCCTTTTGGGTTTGATCCTGACGGAAGCGACGCGGCTGATATGCTGCAGGCTGTGCAAGCCTCGGGCGCTGGTCTGTGTTTCTTGGCGTTGGGCGCACCCAAGCAAGAGACATTGGCTGCGCGAGGGCGCGAGTTCGCTCCGAATGTTGGCTTCGCAAGCATTGGTGCCGGACTAGATTTCCTAGCGGGCACGCAGGCGCGAGCCCCCAAATGGGCGCAGATGATGGCTATGGAGTGGCTATGGCGATTGTTAAGCAATCCGAAACGCATGTGGCGGCGATATATGTCATGCTTTGCCATCTTGCCGGGCCATTGGCGAAATGCGCGTCGCATGCGACAGATAGATCAATAGAGGTGGCATGTTATGAATGAGTCCCCTGCTTTGGAACAAGAGCCACGCGCTTTGCAGCACCACGAAACCGTATCCGCGACGGAGCCCGATTGGTCGCGGGAAGACATTCGTGCGTTTTGGGACCCGGGCCCAAAGTTGCTGCGCTCTATCCGCCGGTATCAAAAAGCTCAGGTGGTTGGGGGATTTTTGGGGCGACTGGCGTCAAAATACTGGGTGCTGAACCATCGGTTCTGGTCTGTTATCACGCAGTGCGAAATCCATTTGCATACGTCCATCGAGGGTGGCTTACGCCTGCCCCATCCGAACGGAGTTGTCATTCATCAACATTGCAAGATTGGGCCAAACTGCTTGATTTTCCAACAAGTTACATTGGCGGATATTGTCGAATTGGATGGTCACGTTGATATTGGCGCGGGTGCGAAAATCCTAGGCCCCGTTACAATCGGAAAGCACGCACAGATCGGGGCAAATGCGGTAGTTACTGCAGATATTGGCGACTACGAAACGGCCGTTGGTATTCCTGCACGCGTGATTGCGAAAGCTGTTGTTTCGGGTAGCAGCAAAGAGTGAGGGCTAGATCACCGGTTCTCGGGTCTTCGCCAACACACCACTATTTTCCAGCGGCACTTTATCGGTAGATTTCAACGACAAGAACTCTTCGCGTTGTTGGATGATACGCTCTGAATACCCAAGCAATGCGCCAGCCAGAAGCCATGTTAATGGCGTCAGCGTGGCGTTGGGTAAAAGGTCTACAATGTTGAGCGCTAAGACTAATGCAATCCCGCCCGTAATCGGGGAAAGTGCGTGTTCTTCGATGCGATCAGTCAAAACACGACGCACCGGAATAGCAACCGACGCCTGTTGACGACGCTTCTTATATACAACGCGTTTTGTACCAGAGGCGACATAGGCCAATAGGAATATGGGTAAGGCCAGCAACCCAAATTCAGCCAAGAAGCCGACCCAGCCAAAAACACCTAGCGTGATGACCCAACGTCCATCAGACACCGTCATGATGGTTCCTGAAATGGGATCGTGGATGTGATTGCGGCCCCAAGACCCCCAACCAAACAGGGGTTTCTCTCGGGCGCGCTCCATCAGGATGTTTTCGTTATCAAACCTGAATTTAA
Source organism: Cognatishimia sp. 1_MG-2023 (assembly GCF_030548175.1). Lineage (GTDB taxonomy): Bacteria > Pseudomonadota > Alphaproteobacteria > Rhodobacterales > Rhodobacteraceae > Cognatishimia. The sequence goes on from NZ_JAUORX010000001.1 coordinate 470,403, forward strand.
GAGATCCGGCGCGGTCTTCGCTTGCGGCAGCTGCGAGGGAAAGAATTTGTGCCTCTGGCACCAATTGCGCGCCTTTCATCACCGGGTAGCCAATGGAAAGCATCGCCAACAGCACCGCGACCTGGAGCTGAACGCGCCACGAACTCATGACGACCACACTGATAACAACGGCGCCATATAGTACCGGGCTAAGGGTTTTGTTGAGCACCAAAACCACCGCTAAGAACAAAGCGGCGGCAAAAGCCCAAATCCGAATTTTACCCTTTTCATTTTTCCACAGGATAATCGCGGCAGACAGGGTCATCATTGCCAGCATCGCGGCCCAGATGCCGTGAGATAGGAAAACGAGGGATCGGAACCCGCCGCTACGAATGGCTTGCTCAAAGCTATGCTGGAAGAAGCCATAGACCCACGTATTGATCTGTGGGCTAAGGCGCACTTCGAGCAACATAGGGAAGCCATAGGCAACGCCTGCGATCATCATTGCGATCAGAAGATCGCGTAGGTCTTCTTTGGTATTCAACAATTGGCGGGCCAGCAGGTAGCTGATCAACAGGATCGCTTGGTTGATAACCAATGCGACAACGTCCATCAGATGCAATCCGCGTAAACCTCCAGTCGCGAAGATCACCGGTTCTGGGTTGGTTAATACTGTGAAGACTGGGCAGAAGACAAAGGTCAGCGTCAGGACTTTGCCGATCGTCGAACGCGGCAATAGTTCTAGCTTAGGTCGTACCATCACCATGACAATGATCAGTGCCATGACGTTTGGGAGTGTCAATTTACTGAGTGGCGGCATCAATGGGAAATCAAATGCCGTCGGATGCGGTGGTAGTAGCAAGTAACCACCCAATAGCGACCAGACCAGCGCACGCCCCGGAGGCAGCAGCCGAAACAGGGCCACCATCACCAGTGGCCATGCGGCCAATACGAGAAAGGCAATGCTGTTGGGCATTCTGCCATCAGTCCTTGTGTTTCTGCATCTACCAAAGCCAACACCCACATTCCAGATTAGGAACGCAGGCGCGACTCGGTGAAAGTCTGAAACAGTATGTAGCAAGGAAACGCGCCGATTTCATGGCGGTGTTTCAATATATCTTTTGGTTAACGACCCTTGGCCAGGAAAACCACACCGACAGTTCGCATCATGATTGAGATGTCGGACGCAAAGGTGATCTCGCTGTCATAAAGGTTGTCGTAGAACGCACGCTGCGCAAAGCTTGCTTCGTTGCGTTCTGACACCTGCCAAAGGCCGGTGATACCTGGGCGCATATTGTAGTACGCCTCGCCCGGATAAATTTCTTTTTGGCACGTCATAATAGGACGCGGGCCAACCAATGACATGTTGCCAGTTAGAACGTTCCAGAGCTGAGGCAATTCGTCCAAAGAGGTTTTGCGGATGAAGCTGCCGATAGGCGTGATGCGCGGATCAAACTGAAGCTTTTGCATCAGGTCCCACTCGCGGCGGGCTTCGGCATTTTCGGATAGGTATTTCGTGAGCTGACGGTCCGCATCAGGAACCATGCTGCGCAGCTTAATCATCAAGAATTCACGACCGTTGTGGCCAACACGCTTCTGCAAGTAAAACGGAGACTTCCCGTCCATAGCAACCACGACAGCCAAAAGGCTAACGACAATAAGAACTGGCACTGCCAGCAGGGTCACAACACATAGGTCAAACAAACGCTTCGCAAAGCGTCGATACAGTCCGGGGGCCGAACTCTCACCACGCTGACCCAGCGCGATTTCGCGCCGATCAAAATAAGCCATCCCATTTCCTTTTCCCGAAACAGACAACAAAACTCCCTCTACGACGCAGAATGCGCAGTATTATCCCTGAGGTTTCTGGAAGGTCTCTCGTCCTGACCGTTGCCCCCGATTGCTGAACTCCTTCAGCAGCGGACGAGTAGTTCCGTCTAATGTTTTGCTAAATGCTTCCTAGTAACTTTCAGACTCACAATATCAAATGTGGCGAAAATCGTCCAGAAAAATGCCACACACGCATAGGTGTAATGCGTTGGTTTCAAAGGATTTTTCCAATAATGCGGTAAAATTCCGCACATTATTGTCATAATTCCGGCAAAATATCCAAATCTAAGTTGGCTAAATTGAAAGAATAATTAGCTTTTAGTGGTGATTGTTTCCAAATCAAGGGTTTGAACTGTTTCCCTTAGGTCATCAATACCGCGAAATCAGAAGAATTCTTTAAAACCGAAGGAGAACAGCCGGTTGAGTTCTCTTGATGCGGGTAATTTGATTCGCTTTTGTCATTTAGATAAAACAAAAAAAGGCGCCAATAAGGCGCCTTTGAGTCTAAGTATGATGTCCGCCTTACCGGCCAGATACCATGGCCAGCACGATCAGCACAGCAATCGCAAAAACAGCCAAACCAATGATCCAGAAGACGCGGCGCCATGCGCGCTCGCTGGCAACATGAACGTTCGGAATTACGGCAACGGCTCGCAATCCGAGGTGCCGTTCGAGCTGACCTTCGGTACGAATGATTGGGTTCCGCATCTCTAAGAATGCGACCAAAGCGATACCTGCGAGACCAGCCAAAATACATCCCATTAAGGCAATCCGTTTACGGTTTGGCGCTATTGGATTTTCCGGGATAATGGCGGTTTCAAGTATGCGAAAGCTCTCACCCTGTTGGCTTGCCTGTAGCATCAAACTCATTTCGGCTTCGGCCTGATTTCGCGTAATGATGCGATACTGATCCGTAAGTTTTTGTAGCTCGCGTTCAAGTCCGCTGAGTTCACGCTCAACCTCTGGCGCGCCTTGCACCAGTGAATTGATTGCATTGATACGACCTGTCAAAAGGTCACGCTGCCGTTCCGCTTGCGCAATTCTATTTGTGAAAACTGTGTTCCGAGTTCCTCGGTTTCCAGTGTTCAATTCGATCAATTCGCGATCAATTTTCAGCTTGTCTTGAAGCAAGATGGCGAGCTGATCACGTTGACCTGATAGACCACCGGAGAGCGTATCGAAGTTGGCTCTTTTGAAATCAGAAATACGGGTTTCTAAAGAGGAGATTGCGCCACCAAGGCGTGCTTCTTCGCTTTCGAAAAAAGCCAAAGTTTCGCTGGCCCGCTCTGATCGGCTATTGCGGTTTTCATCTAAAACGTTGCTAACCAAAGTATTAGCTACCCGTGCTGCGACTTCTGGATCGCCGAGGCGAACAGTGATGTTCAAAGCCGTCGGGATAATGTCTGGGCGCCAGGCCAATGCTGGGTCTGCAACGCGGCTGACTTGTGCTGATTGACGCAATGCGACCACTTTGTCGTTGTCCGTCATGTCAGGCAATTCCGCAAAAAGGTTTTCGCGGCTGATAATGGCCAAAAGGTTGTTTCGTGACATCACGCGTTGCTCGATAATTTGCAACTGCTGCAATGTCTGGGCATTCACAGAGGAACCTGCTGCGACGGACTGTGCTTGGACCTGTGGTTGCTCAATTTGGATAACCGCGGTCGTCTCGTATTCGCGAGGCAGGCTAAGCGCGTAAAAAAGCGAGGCTGCGACACCAAGAGCCACAACCAATGCCAAAAGCACAATATGGCGCAGAATTGCGCCAATGATTTCTTCGAGTGTGGCAAGCCTATTCATCGTATCTGCTCAATTTCCTATGCCCATTCTGGGCGCCGTGTCTTTATTTGCAATTACCTCAACCACTCTATGCCAAGGCAATGTGTTCATCCCATGACCGAATTTGGATAATCCGTATCTGTTTCAAAGCCCTCTGTCAGATGGCAAAGGCTAAGGATTTGTTCGCCAACATGGGTGGTCAAACCCTTGAACATGGTTCCCTTAGGGAAATGCGACACATCTTGCATCAGGCGTGCGTCAAACCGGCCCTGCTTATCGAATACCAGCGACAAAGCATGAAAATCGAACATTTCATGGCTGATCGCATACTGGCATTTGTAGATTGCCTCTTTGGCGCTAAAGAAACGGCGTGCAACCAATCCACGTGACTGGAAGGGCAGCTGGCGCAGCCATGCAAGCTCTTCTGGGCGGCAAATTTCACTGTAAATCTCTGCTTCGATGGGCAGTGCTGGCTCAATGTCGATCCCAATTGAACGATACCGCTCGCGATCGGCCGCGACTGCGATGCATGCCTTGTCGTCGTGCGAGATGCTACCAACGATGGCGCGTGGCCAAATTGGTGCGCGATCTTCGCCCATCGGAATAGCGGCTGGTGCCCGCCCTAAAGCTAACAGTGCTTTGCGTGCAGCTGCGCGGCCTGCTGTGAATTCTTCGCGACGTTGTGGTTGCGCATTAACAATGGCTTGCTCTTCTGCGGGCCAAAGTGGGTCAGAGTTGGTCGCGGGCGACGTCACCGCAACTGCCACGCCCGAGGATACGAGGGAACGTGCGGCCATTTCCAACATTGAGAGTCTTCGCATTTGAATAGTCATCCGTTTTTCTCCCGACGGCGCGCACGCATGGCGCGCCGCTTTGACATGGCTTCTTGGCGCGAAGGCGCTGTTGAAGCTTTGGGTTGGTCTTGCCCCGCTGCCGGTTGGACCGGCGACGATTGAGGGCCCCCGCCCCCGAGTGCTTCGATCCGGTCGACAAGCGCTGCCAGTTTTGGAAAGCGGAAGATGTCGGTAATCGAAACTTTATTGTGCCCAAGTGTGTCGCGAATTTCGCGATGGGCTTGAACGGCCAAAAGGCTATGACCGCCGAGATCGAAGAAACTGTCAGAACCACTGATGCCCTGCACGCCTAATATGCGTGACCAGATTTCGGTAATTTGTTTCGTGACTTCAGATGCTTGCTGCGCGTGTTCGACTGGCGAAACAACACGTTTTTGCGGCTTAGGAAGCGCTTTTCGATCGACCTTTTTGTTCGGTGTCAAAGGGAAGCTTTCCAATGTCACAAAGTGGCTGGGCACCATGTAATCCGGCAAGTGTTCCGCCAAATGCTTTCGCATTTGCTCTTCGATCGCTGTGCCGCGTAGGTATGCAACGAGGCGGGTGTCGCCCGGTGTGTCCTCCCGCGGGATGACGACGGCTTGCGAGATGTCTGGCATCTCCTCTAAGCGGCTTTCAATTTCGCCAAGCTCAATTCGGTATCCACGGAGTTTGACCTGGTTATCAGCCCGGCCAATGAAATCGAGCCCGCCATCAAGTCGCGCCCGAACCAGATCACCGGTTCGATAGAGGCGGTCACCGCCGTGTTCAAACGGGTTCTGAATAAAGCGCTCTGCTGTAAGTTCGGGCCGGTTCCAATACCCACGTGCGACGCCTTCGCCACCGATAAAGAGCTCGCCCGCGATCCCCATTGGCACGGGCTGCAATTGGTCATCCAGAACGAAAAGCGATGTATTCGCAATAGGTTGCCCAATATTAACTACGCCATCTCTGGATTTAGCAACTGCAGTAGACGACCAAATTGTCGTCTCGGTTGGACCATACATATTGGTGACGGATGCGCCGGTTACAGCGTTCAAATCCGCAACCAATGCACCTGAAAGCGCTTCGCCGCCAATCATCAAGTGATCTACCTGACCAAGTGCAATCGCGGCTTCTTGGTTCATCGTTAGCATACGCGCCATCGAAGGGGTACACTGCAAATGGGTCGCCTTATGGCGAATGATTTGACCGGCAATTGATACGTCGCTTTCGGCTACGCCACCGGTCTGATTGGACAATTCCAAGACCCGAGCGAGTGGCTTTAGCCCCTCCAACACAACGGGTGTCGGGATGCCGTAATCAATCAAGCATGCAATTTCGGTTACGCCGATGCGCTTCAAGCTTTCGACACGCTGAACGCATTCATCCACTGTGCCAAACAGGCCGGAATCCTCAAAGTACCGCAAGAATGCGAAGTCTAGGATGCCTTCCATTTCGTCTTCATTCAGGCTGCCGAGATCCAATTCAAATGGGTTTTTAACGCCCTCTGGCTTTTTAAAGGCAGGGAAAGCCCAAGCATATTGTTTGATCAAACCCGCAGCTGAACGCAGGTAATCTTTCATCGGTTCACGCGCGATTTCACGCACGCTTTCACGGTCATCACCGACAAAGGAATGCAACATCAGCGTGACTTGGAAGTCAGCCGGGTTGAACCCAGATTCGCGCAGCGCCTCGTGATATAGCTTAATCTTATCAGCAACTTCGTCCACACTTTGCCCTAGAAGGTGCGTTAGAACATTGGTGCCATTACGGCCCGCTTCTTTCCACGTTTCTGGGTTTCCTGCGGTCGTCACCCAAAGCGCAGGTTCAGAAGAAACCGGACGTGGCTGTGTAATGACGGGCAGCATCGAGCCATCTTGGCGCGCGAACTCTACCGGCTCGCCCTTCCACAGTTTACGCAGGTCTTTGATTTGTTCGAACATCGCTGGTTTATTCGCAGGCGGCGTGTTCTCTGGCCGTAAAACAAAGTCATCCGGCTGCCAGCCGCTTGCAATCGCAAGACCTGCTTTGCCGTTGGTTAAATTATCAATAACTGCCCATTCTTCGGCAATACGCGCCGTATGGTGCAGCGGCGCGACGCAACTGCCTGCACGCACGCCGATATTCTTGGTTAGGCCAGCGACCGCAGCGCCGGTGACTGAAGGGTTCGGATATGGGCCGCCAAACGCGTGGAAGTGGCGCTCTGGTGTCCAAACGGCGCAGAAGCCGTTGTCATCCGCGAATTTCGCGCCTTCGAGCAGAAGTTTGTATTTGTCTGGCCCGGCGCCATCGTCATTGCCCCAATAGTACAGGCTGAAATCCATACCAGATTCACTGGTGCCGACCGGGCCGTTTGAAATTTGGGTCGCGCTTTCGTCGCCTGAGATCACCAGTTTGAAACCGCGAGCCAACGTATAGAAAAGCTCTAGCACCGAAATATCAAACGATAAGCTGGTGACGGCAAGCCATGTGCTTGGGCCATCGCGTTGGATACGGCTATCCATCCCGGCAAAGAAGTTCGAAACATTGCGGTGTTCGAGCATTACGCCTTTGGGGCGGCCAGTGGAACCAGAAGTAAAGATCAAATAGGCCAAGTCTTGGCCCGTAGCACCGCCATCGACAAGATCCGTTGATGCAGCAGAAATTGCTATTTCCTTATCAATTTCAACAAGCTGCGCGTCCGTTTTAGGTAGTTCAGATGCGATTCCAGACTGCGTTAGAATGAACTTCGTCGCGCTGTCTTCGATATACATGGCGATGCGATCCGCCGGGAATGACGGATCAAGCGGCAGATATGCTGCGCCTGCTTTCATTACCGCAATGCAGGCCACAACCAGATCAAGCGAACGTTTACAGTGTACGCCGACGACGTTGCCTTTGGTGACGCCGATGGATTGTAGGTGACGCGCGGTTTGGTTTGCCCGCTCTTCTAGCTGGCTGTAGGTCAATGTCGCATGTTCAAAGACAACCGCCACGGCATCTGGTGTTTCGGCAGCCTGAACAGCGATTGCACCATGAATGGTTTGGTTCAGATCAACATCAGTCTGCGTATCGTTCCAATCGAGCAATAGTTCTTTGCGTTCCGCATCCGGTAGGGTTTGCATCTGCGCTATGGTGCCCTGCCCCGCAGCCACTTGTTGAACAATCAGCTCTAGGCGCGCGACAAGACGCGCCGCATGTTCTGGCGTCAGGCGATTGCGATCATAGCGCAGGCGCATACCCGTATCAGACAGGATGACGTTGAAAGCGACGCCCGGAACTGGCCCAGCGTCAGGATCGGCGATAATGGCAATATCAGGTGTCTGGATTGGGCCGAGACTTGGGTCACGTGCGGCAATATCCAGCGCAAAGGTATCTTTGCCTTCGACACGCGCTTTGGCACCAGCTGTTTCAGCGATCAATGCCTCAATCGACGTCTCTTGGGAATAGGTGACTGTCAAAGGCACCCATGTGGACAAGTACCCAGTCGCGGTGGTCAGCCCACTTGGGCAATAGGCAACGTTGATTGGATCATCCGCACCGCTGATTTTTGCGAATACGCCGACAGATGCAATCCGAGCAGCAACGTTCATACCGTCAGGAACCGCGATAGGTAAGCTGCTTAAATCGGGTTGCTCGTCAGTCTGGACTAACAACGGAAGCGTTACTGGAGTATATTCAGCCAAACGTTTACGCCAAAACGCATCGTGTTTTGCCGTTTCCTGATGGGCCTTTGTTAGGCCGTCTATGCGGTCCAAGCTCGGCAAATGTGTCTGCGTTGCGGTGTATTTGCTGAGTTTAACAGAAACACCGTTCTGGTCAGAAATGTCTGACAGCTGAACCGCACCATCGGTTGTTGCCACGGTAAGAGATACTTCCGTGAAATCAACGATCTGTCCCGGTTGCCCCTGCCCGTCGACGGCTTCTGCGCTGCCGACCAGCAGAATATCTCCGCCAATAGAAATTTTGGCGCAGGTCAGCGGATTTACATAGGTTCCGTGGTCCAAAGCACGGACGACATTCACCACCTCGGCAGTGTTTTTGCGGAAATCTAGGCGGGCAAAACCGGCAGGACGTGCAGACAGGCCAAAGTAACTGCGCGCTGTGAAATCTTGTTTTTGTCGCGGTAGTTCTGGTGACGACAGCGCCGCGACAACTTCGGGGAAGCTGTCAATCGCGCTGCTAAAACATTTTGTATTGAGGGTAAGTGCCGTATCGCTTTCGCGGACCTCAAAAGAACGCTGAGCGAGGATGTCACCCTTGTCGATACCACCTTCGATCAGGTGCCAGGTGATACCATGCGACGCCTCGCCATGCAGGCGCGCCCAGACAGGTGCGTTCAGACCCGCGTATTTCGGCAAAGGCCCGTCATGAAAATTAACCGCGCCTCTCGAGGCTTTTGCAAGTAGCGCATCCGGGATGATTTGAAGGTTCGCAATGCTGAGCAACCAATCATACTCGCCAGCTGGCGAGACGTCTGAAAGCGATGACGAATGATGAATACATTCAAGCCCTTCGCCCTTTGCCCAAGCAGCAATATCCGCATTCCGCGTGACGATCGTGGCAACTTCGTGTCCATGGGCACGCCAAATCTTGGCACACTCCACAAGAAGCGACTCATTTCCGATCATCAAGGCACGCATTGGTGCCTCTGCGGATTTGCGTTCAAAATTCATCCATGTTCTCCATTCAGAGGCCTTAACCCCTTGGGAAAAGTAATATCTCTTGGCTTTATCGAAGAGCTGCGAAACGCGGCCCTGAGGCTATGGAATGCCATATCAATGAGGAAATATTTGGGCTCATCTATGGATTTACCTTGCACAACAGCGCGCAATCGCGCGATTGCCCCACCCAGCAAATGCGCCAAGGTTGCGAGTGCCGCATACCAAACGCCGTGATTGCGGACAAAGTAATGTAGCCGTGAATCCAGCCAGAATTGCGGAATACGTTCCCAGGTTTTCATCCCAGTAGAGACAGACCCGATATGGGTCACTTCGCTGTCGCGCACATAGTCAACGGCCCATCCCGCACGTTGGGCACGCAGACAAAGGTCGGTTTCTTCGAAGTACAGAAAGAACGCCTCATCAAAGAGCCCGATTTGCTCGAGCACCTCGCGACGCATCATCATTGACGCGCCTGCAAGCCAGTCCACGGTGCAAGTTTCCTGCGGTAGCGGCAACGGTACAACCGCATGTTTCAGCAAACGACTAATCGGCCCTAAACGCGCGGCACCTTCTAACTCTCCTGCAACAGAGGGAAACCGAAAGGCCGTGATATGCGGCGCGGCGTCAGGTCCGTGAATGTAGCTGCCACTGAAACCTGTTTTTGGGTTGTTTTCCAAGTGCTTCAACAGAGCTTTTATAGTCCCATCATGGGGAAAGGCATCAGAGTTTAGAATGTAGAAATAGTCAGGCAGTTCGCCATCAACACCATGTAAAAACCCATGCCGGATGCCGTAGTTATTTCCGGCACCAAAGCCCCCATTGCGACCAGACTGCAAAACTTGGACGCGATCTGCTGGCCAGTCTTTTTCTGCAATAGCAGCTGTGATCTTTTCAAAAGAGCCATCGCCGCTGTCGTTATCAACAATTAGGATTTGACCACGAATTCCTTCCATTTCGGCATAGGCGGCCTCGGCCGATTGCACCGTCATATCCGGTGTTTTGTAGTTCAAGATGATGGTGACCACAGATGGTGAGTGCATTGTCATTCCGCAGCCTTTCGGAACGGCACAACGACCTGTGTCGCGCTCTCTGCTTGTTCAATTTCTTTGCGGATATGGGCTGCGAGCACCCGAACGTTTGGTTCTAGAACCATACTGTCGTGATCGCCCGGAACTTCGGTCACCGTTAAATTCGGTGTCCAACTGCTCCAGTCGTTGTCGTGCAGCACATATGTGCGCTCGCTATTCACCCAGCGATCTGGACCCACCTGCCATTTGCCAACCAAAGGGGGCCGATAGAGCGCAACGCGACCATTCCAACTGTGCATCTGATACTTTGGTAATGCGCGGTAGAATGCGGATTCAATCTCGGCATTGTGGAATTGCGCGCCGGATTCATCCTGCGTGACATCAGGTGCACGGCGCTTTTGAATTTCCCATAGCACACGGTTCTTTGCCCAACGTAGGACATAACCCACCCCACCCGTTTTCAACTCATGGAGCTGAATCTTTAGTCGATCTTCACGCGATAACTCGCGGCGGATCGGGAGCGGTGTATCCAGCATAACAACGAGAGAAACCTCTTCTCCCATGGCTTCCAATTGTTGCGCGATTTCATAGGCGGTGATCCCTCCGCCCGAAAAGCCGCCAAGCATATATGGACCTTGCGGCTGAACTTGTCGGATTTCCGCGATATAATCTGTCGCGGCCTCGGCCAGATCATCATGTGGCGCGACATCGCCAAACAAACCACGTGCTTGCAGACCAAAGAAAGGGCGATCCGCCCCAACGAGATGTGCTAAATGACGCAAATTCAATACGTTACCGTACATACCGGCAACTAGGAAGAACGGTGTCTTGTCTGAATTTCCAGCCTGATGCATCGGTACGATATGCGTAAACCGTCGTTCCGGCACGTGTGTTGTCGCGTCTTCGATCGGTTTATCATCCTGTGGACCAATACGATCTATGATCAAATTCGCGCATTGGGTAATCGTCGGTGCTTCGAACAAAACCGAAATCGGGAATTCGATCCGATAGGCCTTTTTCACCATCGAGAATAAGCGGACCGCGATCAGCGAATGCCCGCCAAGATCAAAGAAGCTGTCATTCACGCCGACTTGTTCGATGCCAAGCAAATCTTGCCAGAATCCGGCGAGCGTGCGCTCGACATCATTGGATGGTGCAACAAAGTCAGTTTCAAGCTCAGGCCGTTCAAACCCTTGGTTGTCAGCCTGATCGTCCTGCGACAGAGCTGCCATCTGATCAGTTAAACCGTTGATATCCAAAGATGAGACCACAACCTGCGAAACGCCAAGCCCCATCGCGCGACGTAGTGCTGCTGGGCCAGACACAGCTGGAATACCTTGCGACAAGTTGTGTTGCAGACGCAGTTCGTTTGGTGAAAGCGCTTGCTCCAACTGAACGGACTGATCGCGCTGGATTTCTGCAGCGGCCGGCGCAGGCGTCGCGCTTAGGGCGAAACCACTTTCAAGCCGTTTGATTGTGAGCCGGTCGACTTCGACGCAGACATTGCCCTTGGTATCTGTCAAGACAATATCAAAACTTGCGGTTCCCTGTTCAGAGGAACCATTGACCGACTTAACCCAACTGACGACCCGCGAAGGCAGCGTGCCGTAGTGACGTAACGCGCCATAGCTGACAGGCACCCAAAGGCTTTTTGCGGTGTATTGATCAATCAATCCCATCGCCCAACCTGTACCAAGATCCAGCAGACCCGGATGCAAAGACATGTCCTGAACGATTGGCGCAAGGCTTGGATCAAGCTCCAACTCTGCAACGCCTTCGCCATCCCCAAATGATTGAGATTTCAGTACCTTCCAATGCGGGCCAAAGTTTAGATGCGCTTCTTGGGGGCTTGTAAGCACTTGGTTTTGAAGCGCTAAATCCGGTGTGTCGCAACGTGCGCGAATGGCGTCTAATTCGACATCTGTTGGCGCGGGTAAGGCGACCATGAAAATGCGCCCTTCGGCGTGGGTGATAAAGCCATCTTGGTAATCTCCAAGGATTTCAAAATCATAGCCGGCATCAGTTTGGCGGAGTTTCAGACGTAGCTGTCGTGTATCGCCGTCTTTCACATGGAAGGCACGCAAGAACATGAGATCGCGAATTTCATAAGCCCGATCCGCATCAAGCGTTTGCATCGCCTCTGAAACAAGTTCCAGATAACCGGTGCCCGGCAAGATAGCCTCGTTCTGAGAAGTGCGGTGTTGGTCCAGCATCCAGCAACTTTCGTTGCTTAGGTCAGACGAAAACAGAATGCTTCCGTCTGCATCGACCTGAACCTTTTGCAAGAATGGCGCGGCAATTTCGCGTTGTTCTGGGACCGCGGCCGTTCCGACCCTATCGGCCATGCTGTCCGCAGCCATGCCCGTATCAGACCAAATGCCCCAATTGACGGCAATGACCCGCGTTTTATCCCCTGCTCGGGATTGCGCATAGGCGTTGAGGAATTCGTTTGCAGCCACATAATCAAGTTGGCCCGCGGGCGTGGTCACAGTTGATGTAGAAGCAAAGAGCACCATCCAATCAAGCATCCCATCCGAGAACATCTGATCCAAGACCATCGTGCCGTGAAGTTTTGGTGCAAGCACATCCTCGACGTCAGTGGACGACTTAGCCAACATTGGCGCGTCGTCAATAACGCCTGCAGCATGGATCACACCGTTGATTTCGCCAAATTTATCAGACACTTGCGCAACGGCATCACGCATCTCGCCTATGTTGTTCACATCGGCGGCAACGACAAGCAGTTGGCCGGAAAGCTCCTCGAGCTCTTGGACCGTTGCGATTTGGCGCGCTAATTTATCACCCGATGCGCGGAATTGTGTAATCTTGCCCCATTCCGCCCGATCAGGCAGTAGTTTGCGGGTTTGCAAAACGACATTTGCACCAGCTGCCAGCATCTCCTTGGCAATAGAAACCCCAATGCCGCCAAATCCACCCGTGATGAAATATGTCTGACCTGCAGACCATTCTATCGCGTGATCTTCTGGCAGTGGTGTTGCCTTGGTGATCAACTCAAAACGCTTTTCGCCACGATAAGCCACTTGGGCCGAAATTGGGTCGGCGATCAAATCCTCTATCAATCGGTTTGCCAAGGTAAACTTGCCAGCTTTGCCGCGATTGATCACAGACCAATCCGCATCAATGCTCATAGTCGTTACACCCGGGATCTCGCGCGGCATTACGCCGAGCGGGCCACGGATCGTTGCCTTTTCCGGGTACTTCAATCCCTCGTCACGCAGTTGGGCTGCATCACTGGTGACTGTGACCAGATGCACTGGGCCAGGTAGGTTTTCCTCAACCATCGCCTGCCCTAAGAACATTAGCGAATAGAAACCTTGTTCTAAATTGCGGTGGAAAAAACTGCCGCCCGGGCGGAAAGTTTCCGCCTCTGTGAGCAACCACATATGCAAGATACGGTCCGGCGCGCGGCCATTTGCGATTAGGTCTGAAATCAGTTCATCATACCCCTCACGCCCACGTTCTGGCGCAAGGACATAATGATCTTCGCTGAGTTGACCAAAGGCATCGCCTAGCGAAACTTCGACAACGGGTTGTCCTGCCTTACGTAGTTTTTGCGCGATCTCTGAACCCACGCCGGAGTCATCCACAAAAATCAACCAACTATGCTGCTCAGCCTTGGACAGATCGTCAAGAATATCCAAGTCACACTCAGCCAAACGAGGTTTCCAAACCGGGCGATAGCCCCAGTCTGTCATATCCTCAATCCGCATCAGATCCTGAGGTGCCTCGACCAAGGCTTTGCCCGGCTCGATGAAATATCGGCTGCGTTGGAATTGATAAGTCGGCAAAACCACGCGATTGCGGCGCGCTTCGCCCCAGATTTGGTCCCAATCTATGGATACGCCGCAGGCCCAAAGGCGACCTAAAAGTCCAACGAAATAGAGGTCATCCTCAATCTCTTCTTCGGGGTGCCGGAGACTGGACAGCGTTTTGCCCTTCCCGACAGAGGAATGCATCTGCGAGAGCGAGCTTAGCGCTTTGCCCGGACCAACCTCAAGGAAGACACGGCCGGGGGTTTGGCTGCAAGTGCTGATGCAATCAGCAAACCGAACTGTTCCACGCAGGTGGCCAACCCAATAGTCGGGGTCCATAGCCTGTTCCGCTGTCAATTCTACACCGGTGCGATTGGAAATAATCGGCATGTGCGGTGCGTTTAGCTGAATGCTTTTCAAATAGGCGCCGAATTCTTTAAGGATGGGTTCAAGCATCCGCGAATGAGCAGCAATATCAATGGGAATGCGCTGCGCTTCAACATCTTGATCTGCAAGTGTTTTTTGCAATGCATCCAGTGCTGCCTGTGGGCCGGAAACAACCGTCAAATCCGCTGCATTTTCTGCTGCAATATCAAGTTGGTCAGTCAACAACGGTTCAATCTGACCGCGCGACAAGGGCACTGACAGCATGCCGCCCGCAGGAACCGAATCAAATAATTGACCACGAAGCAGAACCAAGCCGATGCAGTCTTCAAACGACATCACGTCCGCGAGGCAAGCGGCTGTGTTTTCTCCCATGGAATGGCCAACCAAAACAGCAGGTGTCACGCCCCAGCTCATCCAGAGTTGCGCCAGCGCATATTCCACGATCATGATCAGCGGCAGTTGCCGCGATGGTTGCTGAAGCGCCTTATCCGCATCGCCATCTGACATGCCATCAGCCAACCAAAGCGCGCGCACATCATAGTCCACCTTGCTTTGTAAAATATCTAGACCACGATCCATCCAGTCCTGAAAAACAGGCTCGGTTTCATAGAGATCCTGCCCCATACACACGTACTGCGCGCCGCCACCGGGAAACATAAAGACAACGTCAGGATTTTCGTGATCAGCGGAATGGCTAAAGACTCGCCGTTGGGCTTTGGTTTCCAGTAATTCTGCCGCTTCTTCATGCGACGCAGCTACAACCACACGGCGCTTTTCGAATGCGCGGCGCCCTGTTTGTAAGGTGTAAGCGACATCCGCCAAAGGCTGATCAGGATTTGCCCGTAGGTGTTCAGCCAAAGCCGCAGCATTGGCATCAAGTGCCTTGGTAGAGCGACCCGAAATGGTCAGTAATTGAAACGGCCAGTCTGCCTCTTCTGACAGTGGTCGGATTGGCGCTTCTTCCAGCACAACGTGGGCGTTCGTACCGCCAACACCAAGCGAGTTTACACCGGCCCGACGCGGGCCTTTGTGACTGTCCCATTCGGTCAAAGTGCTGTTCACTTTGAATGGACTCGTCTCAAAATCAATCGCGGGGTTAGGTGCCTCGTACCCCAAGCTGGGGGCGAGTTGTTTGTGGTGCAACGACAGCGACGCCTTGATCAGGCTCGCTGCACCCGCGGCGGTATCCAGATGGCCGATATTGGTTTTGACGGATCCAATCCGGCAAAAGCCAGTGTCTTCAGTCGTTTCACGGAACGCTTCGGTCAGTGCGGCCACTTCAATCGGGTCGCCAAGATAGGTGCCGGTGCCGTGGCATTCAATATAATCAATGGTGTCGGCTGTGACATCCGCCATAGCCTGCGCCTCGGCGATGGCTGTAGCCTGCCCATCAACAGAAGGGGCTAGATACCCGGCTTTGGCTGATCCGTCATTATTTACGGCCGACCCACGGATCACGCCCCAGATATGATCGCCGTCCGCCAAAGCATCGGCCATCCGACGCAAGACGACAACACCAGCACCGCTACCAAAAACCGTACCTTGCGCGCGATGATCGAAGGCATGGCAGTGACCATCAGGCGATAGTATTTCGCCGTCTTCAAACACATAACCGCGCTTGTGCGGTAGCTCGATCGTGACGCCGCCCGCCAATGCCATATCACATTCGCCATTGAGCAAAGACTGACACGCATAATGCGCTGCGACCAGAGACGTAGAGCATGCAGTTTGTACGCTGATGCTTGGCCCCTTGAGATCAAGGATATGGCTTAGACGCGTGGACAGGAAATCTTTGTCGTTCCCAGTGTGCCGCAACAGGAACATGCCAGTGCTATCCACAAGGTCGCGATTGGAGCAGATGTTGAAGTAAAAATAGCTCCCCATGCCGCAACCGCCAAAGACCCCAATGGGGCCTTCAAAGTTCTCGGGCATGTGCCCTGCGGTTTCTAACGCTTCCCAACTGACCTCTAAGAATTTACGATGTTGGGGATCCATAATTGCGGCTTCTTTGGGGCTTAGGCCAAAGAAATCCGCATCGAATTTGTCAAAATCATCTAGAATCGCTGCTGATGGCACATAGTTTTTGTGACGTAGCCTTGCCGGGCTTTCGCCCGCTTCGATCAACTCATCTTCGGTCAATCGAGTGATACATTCCACACCGTCACGCAGATTGGCCCAATAGTCGTCAAGCGTAGAAGAACCTGGCAAATGGGCTGCCATGCCTACAATCGCAATATCGTTTTCGTTCCAATACTCTGCTGTTTTGTCTTCAGCCATGTCCCACTCGATCACAAATGCTTTGTTCCGGTGTATTGATTAAGTCACCGGACTCGTTGCATTTTATGTAGCGGCCAAACCTAACACTAACTTGGTCGGATCAAGGCGAATTCAAGGCGACCAGTGCTTGAACGGCAGGCCAATTCACGTAAAGGGCGATCGACATCAACCCCGCTCCCAATATCGCAAAAGCCGCGTCGTGGCGTGGGTCCCATGTCCCTTGATGTCGCGCCAGCCAGACCACAACCGGGTAGACCAAAACCATGGCGAAACCCTGTCCGATAAGCGCACCCAAAAGACCAAAGACTTTGACCCCAATCACCAGCCCGGCGAGCATCAAGATGGTGCGTGACAGCGCCAAAACGAAAAACCGCCGGGAGTCCCCTGCTGCTAGTGCTGCTTGATCATACGTCAAAGCAATCAAATGGGGAACCTGTGCACATGCAATCATGACGAGAATGCCACCGGCAAGCGTGTAACGCGGGTCGTATAAGGTGTTGATCAACCAGCTTGCGACAAGGGCCAAGGCAAACATGATCCCCATCAAAGCACCCGACAAAGCGAACCGCATCTTGCGGAGTTTCCGGAAGTTTTCGGGCGAGTCTTTTGGTGGAAGTTCGCGGTAGATCGGGATCAAGATACGTCGTGTCACCGTGCCCCCCATCAAGAGCGGAAAGCTCGCGAGGAAGAAACCGATATTGTAGATACCCAGCGTTTCAAGCGACAGGTATTTCCCTAAGATGATTTTATCCCCTTGGCTTAGGAAAAAACCAACAACAGTGCTGAGGAAAATCCATTTTCCAAAGTTAATCAGCTCATTTGCTGCAGCAGGTTCCCACCGGAAGCGATTGCGCTGACCGGGTAAGAAAACGGACAAGAAAATCAGTTGAACCAACGCGCCAACAATGCCGCTAATCACCAAAGCCCATACGGATTGGAGTATCCATGCCGCCACGACAGCGACAATTAGGCTGACAACTTGTGAAGCCAAATCAATCACGGTCAAACGGCCGAAATTCAAATGTCGGTTGGCCGTATCCAGCCGTGTCGGGTTAAAGCCCGCAATTGCCAAGGTCACACCAACGACAGGCAGCAATTGCGCCAACATGGGCGCGTCAAAGAACTGCGCTGCGGGATAGGCGATGACAAAGGTAACGCCCCATAACAGCATTCCGCGAATGACTTGGATCGTCCAAGCGGTGTTCAAGAATTCGGGATCGTCCCCACGTTTGCTTTGCATGATCGACGGGGTCACGCCAACGTCGGAAAAGTTGTTAAGCCCCTGCATAAACACATAGACAAGCGCCATCATCCCAAAGGCCTCTGGGAACAACAGCCGGGTCAGTACGAGGTTTGAAACCAGCCGCAGAAACTGCCCGCCACCAAACCCGAGAATGGTCAGCGCCGAACCACGCATCGCTTTGGCGCCAAGCCCCTGCCCACTTAGAATACCGCTGAAACGCCTGCGCAATGTGTTCATCGACCACGTCTCCAATCGGTTCCAGCTTGGTCTTTGGTCAGTCGTACATACAACGCAACAGAAGCATAGACACAGAACCCAAACGGATTGCTGACGGCTAAGTTGAGCATATGCCCCTTGGAAACGGTGCCTTTGTCTTCATTGTTCATTAATCGCGGATACCGTTCAGCCAATTGCGCAACACCCATGTTTTGACGGCGACGCACTTTGACGAGGTTTTTCCACCCTTCTGCCACCGGCCAAATATAAGTTCCCGGAACGGCCAATCGTTCGCGCGGCGCAAAGTTAAGGCGTACGAACATGTCGTCTGAGATGATGTCTGGGAAATCCTGCCATCGGGCCCGGCCCGCGATGTTCACGGCAAACAGACCAGCCCCCGGCACACTTTTGGCCATAAACGGCACTTTGCCCCAGAACTTTGCATAGGCCCGGCTGATGCGGCTGGCAGCTGCCATCTGCAGTTTTCCACTGGCCCAAGCGGGCGTTTCGCGGTCCAGCGCACGCCCAATCTGCCAAAGAATACGGGGACTTACCCGTACATCCGCATCCAGATAGACACGCACGTCGCCTTTAGCCGCGCGATCACCGACGTTTAAGGCATGCAGCTTATTTCCAATCTCAAGCTCAAGCACTTCAAGCGCCCAGCCCTTTTCGGACGCCAACACGCTGTAGCGCCGCGAAATCTCGGCTGTCTTATCTTGGCACCCATTCGCAACGACAATAATTTGTGCGCCGTCTAGCCGTTCCGATGCCAGAACAGCCTCCAGACAGGCACTAATCCAATGCGCTTCGTTGCTTGCTGGGATGATGATGCTCATTTTCATCAGGTGATCTGCCTTATACTGGCCGGTTTCTGCTCGGTTTTTGTTACCAAATGTGTTAGCTCGCTGCAAAGCGGTTCACGCACCCCTAACGACAGATATCGAGCGCATCCAGTGATCAAATCCCCTACTCTTGGATACCTGATACCGGAGTTTCCGGGCCAGACCCATATTTTCTTTTGGCGTGAAATCCTTGCGCTTGAACGAATGGGGATCAAAGTCGCCCTGTTTAGTACGCGAAAACCACCGCCCGGCTTAATTTCTCATAAGTGGTCAGAAGAGGCGATGGCGCGCACTGAATACCTTGGCAAAGTTGATCCAATGGCAGCTGCTCAAGCCGCCATTGGTGTGTCGCCAATGGTCTGGGCCAAGGACGTTATGCGCGAAGGCAAAGCGCTAGCAAAGGATTTAGCGATCACAACAGCTGCGGCCCATCAGCTTAAAGCAAGCTGTTCCGCGCAGGGGATTACCCATGTCCATGCGCATTCTTGCGGGCGATCTGCGCTGGTCGCAATGTTGGCCAACCGATTAGGCGGGCCAAGCTATAGCGTTACCCTACATGGCCCAATGTCTGACTACGGCCCCGGTCAGCGGTTGAAATGGCGCCACGCAAAGTTCGCGACCGTCATCACCGAAAAACTTCGACGAGAATTGCCTGAGCAGCTTGGGGCGGACTTGCCAAAATCTCTGTTTGTGCAGCCGATGGGCGTAGATGTGAACGCCCTGAAACGCGACCTGCCCTATATGCCCCACCGACCTGGCGGACCGCTGCGCGTGTTCTCTTGTGGACGGTTAAACATCGTCAAGGGCCATCAGGACTTGATGCAAGCCGTCAAACAATTGCGAGACCAAGGCATTGACGCGCGCCTCGATATTGCGGGCGAAGATGACGATGGGGGCAGCGGATATCGTCGGGTTCTGGAAAGCAAGATCGAAGAACTTGGCCTGCGGGACAGCATTACCCTATTGGGCGCGATCAGCGCAGAAGAGGTGCGCCGCTACCTTTTGAACGCACATTTGTTCGTGTTGGCAAGTTGGCACGAGCCCCTTGGCGTCGCCTATATGGAAGCCATGTCTTGCGAGGTTCCAACCATTGGCACCAACGCAGGTGGCGTGCCGGAATTGATCCGCAGTGGCGTTGACGGTGTGATGGTGAAACCCAAATCACCTGACAATATCGCAGCAGCCATTCAGCTTTTGGCGCAGAACCCAGAAGATGCAATGCGCCTAGGCAAAGCTGGACGCGACCGCATTATCGCGAAATTCAATTGCGATAAGGGGGCCGAGTTAATTGCGCGCGAATCCCTTGATCTGCGGATTTCAGAAGAAATCTGAGACTGACAAGATCACATCAGGCGCTTTAGAAAAGGCAATCGTCTCTACCGCGAAAAGGCGGACATTGCCGTATTCCGATGTCGCCCGCAGGCGCGAGCCCTCGCGAAAGAAACGGTATTCTTCCAAGAAGCCCGGCAGTACAGCGTGGTCGTCACCTGCCCCGCCATGCAGATAATCGGTGCCCCCGTCTGAAGTCAGTTCATCATTGCCAGCCCCGGCGAACAGGATGTCGTCAAACGCGGTCCCAACCAGTACATCGGCCTTATCGGTTCCAGTTAGTCGCAGCCCATGAGCAAAATCTGAGGCGTCACGGGCATCTGCCCACACCGGTCCAGCAGCATTGTATTCCACCAAAGCATCGTGTCGCGGATTGCTGTCAGCCAAATGCCGCAAAGCCCCCCAACTGCCCCATTGTGTAGGCATGGCGACGTCAACAAAGGCGTTGAACACTGTCCCGCCAAGCGCATTCCAACCCGCTAGAAGCTCTTGGTAAAGCTGCGCCATCTCTGGCGTGTAATTCAGATGTTTGAAAAACTCGGTAAGCGTTTCATCCCCTGTCCATTGCGCGACGCCAACGACGTGTGTGCCGCCCTCGTACATCAGCAAATCAAGGTCATGATCTTTGGCGACTTTGGCTTGATAGGGCCACGCCTCTTTCAACAAATGGGTCAACGATCCGTCCCGCAATTTCTGAGCAACCTTTTCAACGGCCAGATCATACCCCCGACCAGCGGCCTGACTTTCAGCGATCCATTGCAAAATCTCTGGCGCACCTTCGTCAGTGCCAAGCCCATGTCCGAAATAGCCGGTGACGGCGTAGGCGTCGAAAAGCTGATGCGGTATTTCCGCCCCATCTTTAACGGCCAAAGGCGCGTTCAGCAGGCCAAATTCCAGCCCCGGCCAATCTGTGTGAGTGGCAGCGACGCGAACCAAACGATCCGCCGCTTGATCCTCAAACACGTCCGTCCAAATTCGCGCCATTTCGGCACCGCGCATGCCGGCAAATTGCATCCAATCCTCTTCGCCTGCATCGCCCCAACGTTCACGCGCTTGCGCTACAGCCCAATGGGTTTGCGGAAAGAGGAAGTTCCATAACTCGTTTGAATATTCAGTATAAGCCTTTAACCCCGGTCGCAGGCCGTCCCGCACTTGGGTTGCAAAGGCCTCTACATAGGCGTCATCAGCCGTGTGCGGCATGTTAAACCATGGATCGGCACCAATCTGATTGGCGAGCTCTAGCATCAATTCCAGCGGTACTCCGCGCCGCGTAAAGCTATAATCAGACGCAATAGGCCGTTGATCCCATGTCGAGATTTCAGACCCATTGGTGAACATCCAATCCATGAACCGAACAAGCCGCAGGTCTTCGATCTGCGCAATCCATTCGGGGTTAAACACTACACCAGCTTCATAAAGCGGTATCTGATCCTCACGAACCACCGCGATATTGCGCACATAGTCCCCAATGCCCTCTGGGTCTGTTTCATTTAGAACAATACCAATGAACCCTTCACCCGGTTGGAACCGAAACCAGATTTCCCGATCACCGTATTTGATTGGCCGCGCGGTTCCGGCAAGATCGACCTTGCCCGTGCCTTCATAAGTCAAACGATAGACGCCTGCCTGCAATTTTGCATCTTCGGGCAAATCCGTCAGCATCAGAGTTTCGATTTTAACCAGCTCATCCGGAATACGTATCGGCCAGCCATCTGCATCCAAATGCCCGCCAGCCACCAGCTCTGGTTGGCCCCATCCGCCAAATTGATCAGGTAAATGGCCCACCCATTGGCGCGCGGATTTCATGTGGTTCACGAAGGGCGCTTGAGTTGACCAATCGGCGATGCCGTTTAGCCCAACGCCAAGCGCCGGCACACCGGTTTTGGGCGGTTTCTGAATTTGCACCTCGGCCACCTTCTGGGTGGCAATGGGTTCTAGCGCAACGGATGCTGCCGCAATCTCAAAAGGCACCTCTTCTTTGATGATGCGCAACAGGTCTGCGAAATGCGTCTTTACCAACGGATGAACGTTTTGCGGCAACGGGCCAAGTTTTGGAGCCTCGCCGAACAACCCAGCGTAGGTCACCGCTGCTGCCAAAAAGTACTGCGTTGCCGTGCCATGCGGGGCGTCGTCGGAATATAATTCGGTTACAGGAATATCACCTAGTCCTGTTTCCAGCGCGGCGCGAGCCAATACACGGGCCACAGGTATCAATGTGACCTTCGCGTCAGGGCGCGCAGCCATCACTTGCTCAGCATAGTCGACATGCCAATCGTGAAACTCACCCAGATTGAAGTTATGATACTTGCGCAGACGGCGTGCATTTGGTGGAAAGCTCCGCAAGTATGGCGCAAGGTCTGCCCAGCCTTCGTAGATATAAAACCGCTTATCCGTCGCCACGCCGTCCAATAGATCAACGGTGGCTGACAACGGCGAAATCCCTGTTGTATTGTCACCATCATAGGCTGTGTCGGCACTTTGATATTGCACGAAATTGGCGGGATTCATAAGGATCGTATCATACCCAACCTGATCAAAGGTGCGGTATTGGCGCGACCAGGCCGACGTCACTGTTTTGAAGCCCCACTGCGGAGATGGCGGTAGCTCAGCCGCCCAATTGCGTAGAAAGCCCCATTCTCCGTCCAGCTCAAATGCACGCTCGTCCTGTTCGGCGAAATAGGCCAGCCAATGCGGCACAGTTGTTTCGTCGCTATCCGTCGCATGATGGATCAAGCTGTTACCAAAGACGTAAATCTTACGCGGCTCTGTTTCCGCAAAGGCAAGGTTCGCACCTATCCAAGACGCAAATGCCACAATCGCAAGCAAACCGTGCTTCATCATTTTCACCTAATCCATAGCGTTTGACCCCAATTCACATAGCATGGCTTTGAAAATTTGCAGGGGGAAAATACGCAAATCCTGTTGTTCTAATTCTAACTTTTCACGCTATCGTGCGCCTATAGCGCCTTTTCGATCAACTAAACCTTACGGTGAATTTCTTGGACAACTCCCCTTTATTAGGAGTATGATTGATCCAAAATAGAAGCGCCTAAAAGGGCGTTACACGAGGTTGAGCGAGGCCAGATATGCCAACACATACGTTTCAAGTGTTCCAATGGAGCGGCACTGGTTACAATGCCCAGTATAACACGTCGCATACGGCCGTGTTCAACGATGACGATGACTCAGTTGGCGGTTCAAGCGACGCCAATGAAACCGTCAGCATCGATGGCGGCGCTTCGAATGTAACCGGTGGCAGCCCCTACAAAATCAGCGTTAACTTTACGGATACCGATGGCAACTCGCACGTCGAGGATTTCAACTTTTTCTATACGTCGGATGGTGGTTGGTATTTCGCGCCGCAAGAAGGGTCAGCCTTCACAGAAGGCGCGACTTTTGGCAACTATCAAAGCCACACAGTTGGTTGGGATTATGACGAGGTCGTCTGCTTTACTTCGGGCACGTTGATTGCCACCAAACAGGGCAAAGTCCCGGTTGAAAAACTGGTGGCCGGCGATTTGGTTTTGACGTCGAGTGGTGACTATAAGCCGCTGGTCATGAATATGTGCCGTACTCTTTCAGTGGAAACGCTGACGAAGAACCACAAAATGCGTCCAATTCGGATTACGGCTGGTGCCTTGGGGAATGGCCTGCCAACACGTGATCTTTTGGTGTCTCGTCAGCACCGCATGATGGTGCAATCCAAGATCGCAGAACGCATGTTCGGCAGCGCCGAAGCGTTGGTTTCAGCCGTCAAACTGACAATGTTGCCCGGTATTTTTGTAGAGCGTGACGACGCACTCGTAACCTATCATCACCTGTTATTTGACACCCACGAGGTTATTTTCGCAGAGGACGCACCCTCGGAAAGCCTATTCACAGGCGAAGAAGCGTTGAAAACTTTGGCTCCTGAAGCAAAGGAAGAGATTTTGGCCCTCTTCCCCGAAATTGCCGAAATGGTCGAAAGCATACCCGCACGGCATATCCCTAGCTCGCGCAACCAAAAGCGTTTGGTAGCCAGACACTACAGCAATCAACAACCTGTTCTTCGACTGAGCTAAAGTCACACATTCCTATTGGCGCGAAAGATTATTGCGCGGGTCTTGCGGCCAGTACTGTTGCGGCGTTATGGAGCTGTACCTGAAGCTTCGCCAATGGAGGACATCATGGCACTCAGCAATAACGTGCGGACCTATTTCGAAGGGTCTTGGCAGGACGGCAATATTGCGGTGATCCGCGCGGCCGACCACGTTGCGTGGCTTGGGTCTCAGGTATTTGATGGCGCACGCAAATTCCAAGGCGTCATGCCTGATCTGCACGGGCATTGTCATCGTTTGATCCGCTCTGCGGAAGCTCTGGGCATGACACCACAAATCACTGGCGATCAGATCATTGAGATCGTGAAAGAAGGTGTCGCGACCTATGCCGATGATGCAGAGCTATATATTCGCCCGATGATGTGGGCGACCGAAAGCACGCCGGGCATTATTGATCTTGATCCAAATTCTACGGCGTTTTCAGTATGTATCGAAGAATTACCAATGCCCAAGGCAGAAGGCTTTTCGCTGACGGTCGCGCCCTACTGCCGCCCTCGGCAAGACATGGCGTTAACCGAAGCAAAGGCAGGATCGCTTTATGCCAACAATGGTCGCATCATGGCATGGGCCCGTGCGCGCGGGTTTTCCAACGCGCTGTCGCTGGATATTGATGGTAATGTCGCCGAAACTGCATCGACCAATGTGTTTTTGGTTAAAGACGGTACCGTCTTTACTCCAATTCCAAACGGTTGCTTCTTAAACGGATTGACCCGCCAGCGCGTTATTGGCTTGTTGCGGGCCGATGGCGCAGAGGTGATTGAGACCACGTTGAAAGTCGAAGACTTTGAAAATGCGGAAGAAATTTTTTGCACCGGTAACATTGCCAAAGTCATGCCTGTTGCGCGCTTCCAAGAACGCGACCTGCCCTTTGGGCCGCTTAGCAAACGGGCGCGCGATTTGTATTGGGACTTTGCACTGAGCGCCTAGTTCAGCGGTTCGCTCGCGCCAAAAGCAAAACAGCCAACAGCCCCACGCAAACGATCATGATTGCGCCGGGGCTGGCATCGCCTAGGTTTTCTAAGCTGGCTTGATCATGCACGCGGGTGGCCAGTGTTTCATAGTTAAAGGGCCGCAATAGCATGGTCGCTGGCAGTTCTTTTACGCAATCCACAAAGACAAGTAACAGGGCCGAGCCGATAGAGCCGCGGATCAACGGGAAATAGACCTCTCGCAAGGTTTGCGCACGCGTCCGTCCAAGGGAGCGCGCGGCCATTTCAAGGCTGGGGGACACCCGCCCCATTGCGGCATCTGCAGCCCCCTGAGCAATCGCAAAGAAGCGCACGCAATAGGCTAGGACCAAAGCAAACGCCGAGCCCGTCAAAATCAAACCCGCAGGTTGTTGCGTGATCTTTTCGATCAAATCCGCAAGGCGATGATCCACAAATGCCAATGGAATCAATATCCCTACGCCCAAAACAGCACCGGGGGCCGCGTAACCAATTGTGGTCAGAGGCAACAATAGACGTGGCAAGCTGCGCCCTGACAAGCGCACCCCATAGACCAAGAACACACCTGCCAATACGGTGACAACGGAGGCAATCCCGCCAACGGTTAGCGTATTGGTTAGCGCGCGCAAAAGGCCTGCATCCGTCCAGCGATCTGGGTTGCCTAGGGCGTGGCTTAGGATCACCGACAGGGGCAGAACGAAGCCGAACAAGAAAGGCAGCAAGCATGCCGATGTTGCTGCTAGGGCAGAAAAACCAGTCAGTTTTGTCTTTTTCGCCGGGCGATGGCGGCTGGAAAGGTTGAAAAACTTGATCTTACGGCGGCTAATTTTCTCGAGCGTGACCAAAAAGATAACAAGGACCAGAACGACAGAGGCAATTTGAGCAGCACCGCCAACGTTATGGCTTTCGAGCCAAACATTGAAAATACCGGTGGTTAGGGTTTGCACCGCAAAGTAATCAACGGTGCCAAAATCGTTCACCGTTTCCATCATGACAATGGCCGCACCCGCAGCGATAGCAGGTCGCGCTAATGGCAGGCCGACACGTAGGAAACGACCAATAGCCCCTGCCCCCAAAGACTGCGCAACTTCTTCGGCGGAGGCGGATTGTTCTTTGAAAGCGGCGCGCGCAAGAATGTAGACATATGGGAACAACGACGCGGCCAAGACCAAGATCGCAGCGCCCATGGATCGTATTTCTGGAAACCAGTAGTCTCGTGAATTCTCCCATGAAAACAAAGCCCTTAGCCCAGTTTGGATTGGCCCTGCGTATTCCAGGAAATCGACCAGCGCATAGGCCCCTACGTAGGCAGGGATCGCCAGCGGAAGCAGCAGCAACCACTCCAACCAACGGGACAAAGGAAAGCTATATCGCGTGATCAACCATGCGGCGCCCGTGCCGATACAAGCGGCTAAAAGCCCGACGCTGACCATCAAGATAACCGTGGTTTGCAGATACCGAGGTAACGTTGTTGCCAAAAGATGTGGCCAGATATTTTCGGTTGGGAAGAAGGCTAAGACAGCCACAGCGACAATCGGAATAAGAACAATTGCGCAAATCAAAACAGCTCCGATGGACCATGGATTTAAGGCCAAGCCCAATGTGGAACGCGGATTGAGGGTCTGTGATAGCAGTTTCATGTCGCTCTGTTGCCTGAATCTGGTTTCACTGTCCAGAAACGAAGCTATATTGTGAACCAAAGAAGTAGAAAGAATAGTGTTTATATGCAGGTCGTTTTACATTTTGGTGCGCCATATACAGATGAAAACCGCCTGCAACTTTGCCTAGGCAAAAACCGAGAGGCTTTGGCTGAGGCTGGCACTGTCATTCCGCGCCCCTCTGCGTATCGGCGCCGGATGAAACCGGTGATCAACCGGTTCAAAGAAGGAACTGGCGACGACGAGCTTCGGATGGAGTTTTTCGACGAAGTTGTTGGCGACAGAGAAGCGGATCGGGTTGTCTTTTCGATGGACAACTTTTTGGGCGTACCACGGCTTGCTGTATCTAACGACTCGTTTTTTCCCGGTCATTTCAATCGCATAGGCGCGTTCCTTCATCTTTTTGATGGGGCTGATGTTGAGCTGTATTACGCGATTTGCAACCCTGCCAACTTTGTTCAGGGATTGATGAAAGGCCATCAAGGCGAGGACATCAATGCGCTGCTTAGCCATAGCGATCCGATGAATTTGCGGTGGTCTGAGTTCATGGAACGGCTTTGCGAAAACTTTCCAGCGACGCCGGTAACCGCGTGGTGCAACGAAGATACGCCGCTGATTTGGGATAAGTTGATCCGCGATTTGGCGGGTGTCGATGACACTTTCGATCTGCGCGGGAACTTTGGGTTCATCAAAGAAATCATGTCAGATGAAGGGTTTAGCCGGTTTTCTGACTTTCTAAAACAACGACCTGACATGTCTGTCGAGCAAAAACAGCGCGTAACAGCAGCGTTTTTGGAAAAGTTCGCGGTGGAAGATGTGTTGGAAGAAGACATTGATTATCCGGGTTGGACGGATGAACATGTTGCCGCTGTAACAGAGATGTATGAGGCGGATGTTGACTTTATCCAGACGCTGCCAAATGTGCGGTTCTTGCAGCCCTAATATCACGCAACGCGCGCCGCTATAATTTTTGGTAAATGTGAGATTCGTACGTTTCATGTGCTGAAACGTACGATTCCTTTTTCATTCCTATGCAAATAGCAGATTTAGGCCGGCACGCCCCCTGTCGGCGCTTGCACAAATGACGTCTCCGCAATTTCGCGCGCGTGGATTCCGAGAACCATCAAACCGGGCCAAAGCAGATATGCCTCGATCTCAATATTCTCGCCGAAGGACAGCAGAAGGATCACCATCAGGATGCCGAGCGGCAAGCGGCCTCTGGTCGAGGCGATGGTATCGGCGAGCGCGAGGAGCGTTTGAAAGACCAGCGGGATCATTAACGCCAGAAATCCGGTGACCCCTTTTACGAACAACAACCCGTACCACGTGTGATGTGTGCCGATGGGCATGTATTCGACGATGTGGCCGCCGGGGGCTGGGCGGCCGTGTCCGAACCAGATCGCTTCTTCCCACCAGCGTTCTTCGGCGATGCGTTGCAAGGTCGCGCGCACGCGGGTGCTGTCGGCGCGGGCGTTTTTGAATGTGGCGATGCCGGTTGTTAAGGTTTGGATCAACCGATCTGCTGTCATCGCGAGGCTGGCGGTGAGTCCTGCGGCGGTGAACCATGCCCAGCGTTTGCTCATCAGACCCAAGGCGCGTGGGGGCATGGTGCAGAGGACAAGACCAACAAGACCCATGCGGGATTTTGAGGCGAGCACCATCAGTGTTCCGGCGGCGATGCCGATGGCGCGCCAGTTGCGGTTTTCTTCCTCTAGCGCAAAGAGCACCATCATCACGCCTAGTAGCGCGGCAAAGGGAGACCATGGGGCGAAGAACTGCCATCTTGGGGACCACGTGGCGGGATCGTAGGTGAAGAGGAAGACGGTGAAGTATTCCGGCCCCGGCCCGCCGACGACTTTTAGGGGTGATGTGAAAATCCGTTCAGGCAATCCGATGTAGGGGGCAGCGAGCATCAGAGGCGCGAGGCAGAGCACCCATAGGCCGACAATGCATTGACCGCGGATCAAGATGCTTCGGCGAATGGGCAGGACAGCGCCAGCCAAAGGGAATAGCGCCATCAGAGCCCAGCCTTTGGCCCAGCCAATTGTAGATTTGATGGTTTGCGCAGCGCTGAAGTTCCAATTGATGTGCCCCAGCCACAGGATTGGGAGCATTGCGCCCATGCCCAGTATCCATGCCCAGACCACTGGCGGGATTGGATGCGGCTTGAGGTCCACGCGCATGGCGGGGCCTAGGTAAAGCGCCACAACGGCTAAGGTGCCAAGCGACCACGCGATCACGGGGCCTGCGATATAGAGCGCGCCGATGGCATAGAGCGGCCACGTGTAGGTGAGCGTTTTATAGGCGAGCCATTCGGCGGGATTTTCTGGGGAGAGCTTATCCATTGTCTTCGCGTTCCCGCAGACCAAGCAGCCAGTTGATTAGGCCCCGACGTACCCAACCCAAGGTCAGCGCCATGAGCATTAGCAAGGTTGCTGCGATGCCTGCCAACAGGGCGATTTTCTTTCTGGGCGACGAAGGATCGGTTGGTAATGATGGATTTTCAAGCACTTGCACCAAAGGATAGGACGCAAAGACATCGGTTTTGGATGACTGCGCGCGGGCGATGGCCGAGGCAAAGACCGCTTCGGCAACTTGGAAGTCACGCTGCAAATCCTCGAGTTGGGCGGCGGCGCGTGACGCGCGTTCTAAGCGGCGGCGTTCTTGGTTGAAGCGGTTGTTAAGCGTGTCAAACTGCGCTTGCAGGCCTGCGCGGTCAGCCTCGTTGCGTAACAGATCGGCTAAGAGTGTTGTTCGGTCGCCAAATTGCGACACGTTGAGGCGCGCGGCGGTCTGACGGGGCAACCCAGTGATTGCGATGGCCGCGCGCAAGGTGGCCTCTTGCGCTTGGGTATAGGCCTGTTCCGCCTCTTTACGGCGGGGATGCTGGGAGCCGTAACGCGAGCGGGCCTCTGACAATGCGGCGGCTTTGTCGGCGATGTCAGCGACAAGGGCGAGGTATTCCTGGTCTGAATAGAGATCAAGCGCGCGGGCGGCGTGTTGGGCGGAAAGGCCTAGGTTGGCCTCGAGTGCCGAGACATAGGCGGTTTTTTCCTCGAGGTCCGCCTTGAGCGCAAAGGCACGGGCGTAGCGGGCATCGTTTTCGGCCACTTGGGCGGCGAATTGATCGCGCGACAGAAAGCCGGTTTCGTTTTGCAAAGCCCCTACGGCGGTGCGGGTGGCCAATACGCTGTCGCGGTATTCTTCGATGGCCTGCACAGCGCCTTCTTCGCGAACGAATTGATCGTCATCGCGCAGCGCGTCTACTTCGGTGAAGAAAGCGTTAAGCACGGCCTCGTTGCGGGCGCGGGCCTCTGCCGGGCTGCCGCCGGTGATTTCGATGTGGATCAGACCGGTTTGATCCACAAGCGTGACTTTGGGGCGCGGCAAGGCATTGGCGGGCGTGCCGAGTTGCTGGGCGGCGGCGTTGATGATGCGGTCCGCGCGGATCAGGCGTTTGTAGGTCTGGGTGGGGCTGATGGAATTGTTGGCAAAGGCGGATGACGCGTAGCTGCTGGCTTGGCCAATGCTGTCGATATTGACCGAGGACGAGACCCCTGCCCCCGGTAAGATCAGCGACATCTGCGAAGTGTAACTGGGTGGGACGCTGGTCAGGTAGCCGACGATGGGGGTCCAGATTGCAGCGGCCCAAATCAGGAAGACGCCGGAATAGCGAATGACGCGCCGCACCATGTAGCCCGGTTGGCCGGGTTTGCGTTTGCGCAGCAAAGCGTCCAAGCGACTGAGGTAGGCGGCGTTGCTTTGGTAATTTGAAATGTCAGATTGAAATGCCATGGACCTGTCTTTCAAGAATGCTCTTGGATCAGACTAGGTCGTTTGATGGCTTGATATATGAGGGATTTCGTGAGTGTCCGAGGGCAAACGGGCTGCCCTTGGGACATTGGGATAGGTCGTTAAAACACGCCTTGGTCGCGGGCGATCAGGGCCGCTTGGGTCCGGTTGCCGACCTCTAGTTTGCGATAGAGCGTTTTGATGTGCAGTTTGACGGTGGGTTCCGACAGATCGAGATCGCGGGCGATTTCTTTGTTGGATTTGCCTTCGGTCAAGCCGCGCAGCACTTGGGTTTCGCGTTCTGTCAGGCCTTTTAGCAAGGGATGATCATTGCCCTCTGGTTCTGCGGTCATGAAATCAAGTGGAGCGTATTTTTCGCCCATGGCCATGAATTTGATCGCGTTGACCAGTGATTTCGCGGGCAAGGTTTTGGGGATGAACCCGACGGCGCCCATTTCAAGCGCTTGCTCTGCAACCTCGCGCGAGGCTTCTCCGGACATCAAGGCGACGCGGTGGACGCCATTGCGTTCTGATGCGATTTTCAACCCCTCGAGGCCGTTCATACCGGGCATGTTGTAATCCAGCAGGACCAAATCATAGGTGTATTCGCCATCAATAAGGGCGCAGGCCGCGTCTAGATCGGCGGCGGTGTGGGTTTCAATGTTTTCTTCGTTTCCCATGAAGGCCACCAACGCATCGCGCAGCAGGTCATGGTCATCGGCAATTAATATTCTCAAAGTCGAACCCTCGCTCGATAGGTCGTTATATTTGCAATACTCACCCACAACTGTGGCGCAAATGGGAATATTCCGGGGGAAACATCAGGCTACTACTCTACCCAAAGGGATATGATTTTTTCCAAAGGCATGAATTAAAACGTCTTTTTTCGTCACCGCCATCACAATAGACCATATTTCAGCCATAAGCGTTAACGCGGCCTCTCTGTTTTTGCCTGATGTTGAATGAAGGTTAACGGAGGCGAGACTATGACTTTTCATTCACAGGTGGCCCTACAGAGCGGTCCAAACACCCAAGCCGTGCTGCCGCACATTACGGTTATGGGGCAAAGCATTGTCAGCGCGACTGCGCAGGCAGCGGTGCAGGCCATGTTGGCCCCGGGGCGGCGGTGTATTTCGTTTTTGAACGCGCATTGTGTGAATGTCGCGACGCGTGATCCTTATTACAAGGCAGCGTTGGCGCGGGCGGATATGGTTCTGCCGGATGGGATTGGGGTTGAGCTGGCGGCGAAGATGGAGGGCAAGACCATCACCGCCAATCTGAACGGTACGGATTTGGCACCGAAGCTTTTGAAAGAGGCCGCACAGCGGGGGCTATCGGTGTTCTTGTTTGGTGGCACACCGGGTACGGCGGAACGGGCGGCGGATACGATTTGTCGTCAGGTGCCGGGATTGCGGATTGCGGGAACGCGCGATGGCTATGGCGGGACGCAGGGTGCGGTTGAGGCAATCAATGCGTCAAAGGCAGATATTCTGCTGGTGGCCATGGGCGTGCCGATGCAGGAGTTGTGGCTGGATCAGAACTTTGGCCAGTTGAAAACGCAGGTATGTCTGTCGGTTGGCGGGTTGTTGGATTTCTGGGCGGGCAATGTGCGGCGTGCGCCGAAGGTGGTGCGCAAAGCCAAGGCGGAATGGGTCTGGCGGTTGATGATGGAACCGCGTCGTTTGGCGAAACGGTATTTGATCGGCAATGTCACCTTTTTGGCGCGGGCCGCGCATTGGTCGTTGACGCAAGCCAATCGGTCTGCTGTTTTGAAACGGGTTATGGATTTAACGCTCTGCCTGTCGAGTTTGTTGATCCTTGGACCGGTCTTGTTGATTTTGATGGGGCTTATTCGTCTGGACAGCAAAGGCCCTGCCCTGTTTCGCCAAGAACGCGTTGGAAAAGATGGGAAACCGTTCACCTTGTATAAACTGCGGTCGATGGCCGTGGATTCCGAAGCTAAGCGCGCGGCGCTATTGGCGCAGTCGGATCGAGATGGGGTTTGCTTTAAGGCCAAGAACGACCCGCGGCTGACGCGGCTAGGACGGGTGCTGCGCCGGTACTCTTTGGATGAGTTGCCGCAAATTCTGAATATCATCAAAGGCGAGATGTCTGTGGTTGGTCCACGCCCTGCCCTGCCGCAAGAGGTTGCGGTCTATCCGGCGCGTGCGCTGAAACGCTTGGCGGTGAAGCCGGGGCTGACGGGGCTGTGGCAAGTGTCTGGGCGAGCAGACATTGGATTTGATCAGATGATCGAGATGGATCTGGCCTATGCGAAGTCGCGCTCTGTTCTGTTGGACAGCATGCTGATTTGGCTCACGGTGCGGACCATCGTTTCGGGGCGCGGTGCCTACTGACCCTAATGACCTATCCGGATGGATAGGTCCCTAACCACCCGAGCCACAGATTTTGAAAGTGATCTGCGCAATGATGAGGCATGGAAGGGAGTACCATGAAACTTCAGAAGATGATGCTGACACTGGTTTTGACCGCATTGACGTTCGTTGCCCCAGTCTTTGCCAATACCACGACAGCATCGCCTGATGCTTCTGAAGCTGTGCTTGAAGTCTCGGGGATGAGGAGCAGCACAGAGGTGACGGTCACGTTGGACATCACGGCTTTACGGGCCATCGGCACAACAGAGATCGTCACCTCAACTATCTGGACCGACGGGGTCCATCGTTTTTCAGGGGTGTTGTTGCGCGATTTGCTTAAACATGTTGGCGCAACTTCCGGCGTAGTCGTTCAAGCACAGGCACTGAACGACTACGCCATCCAAATTCCGTTTGATGACGCCATCATGTCAGAGGCCCTTGTGGCCTTTGAAATGGATGGCGCACCGATGCATCGTAGAGCCAAAGGACCGCTTTGGATTGTGTACCCATTTGACCGCGCAGCAAAATTTCGCACAGAAACCATTTACGCGCGTTCCATTTGGCAGCTTAATAGGCTTCACATCGTTAAGTGATTTCACACATTAAGGCGAATTGAAGTGGCATTTTGGACGCGCGTATCTGACATCTATTCATCCAAAGACAGTAAGGCCGGTCGATGGGTCTTTGCGGCAGCCACAGTTATGTGCCTGGCGATTATGAGTTTTCTGGCGCGGAGCGTCATTGTCGACCTAAACGAACTGCGCTCTGCCAAGACGGATACGGTACAGTGGACACTGTCGCAGGTTGAGATTGAGTATCTGAATTTTCGGCTTTCTATACACGAGGCACAGGAGAACGCGCCGCCGGACCTTGAGCGGTTGCGCAAGGATTTTGACGTGTTCTTTAGCCGCCATGACATTATTGCGCAGGGGTTGGTGTTTAAGGACGCGCGTCAGGTCGAAGCCTTTGCGGCCTCTGCCGAGGCGATTGCAGCGTTTCTGAATGAAACGGCCCCTTTGATTGACGGGGATGACGCAGCATTGTTTGCGGCATTGCCGCAGATTAATGCCGAGGTGGAGGCCTTGGGCCCGGCTGTGCGCGGGCTTTATGTGTCTGGTCTGGGGCATTTTACGATTCAGTCTGATCGCTTGCGTGAACGCCTGTCTGCAACGCTATGGCAGTTGACTTGGGTCACGATGGTTTTGATTGCGACGCTTGCGGTATTGGCGGTTTATTCCCGTGCGACGGCCACAAAGAGCCGGATGCGTGGCCGGGAATTGGCGCGAGCGAATGCGCATATGGAGACGATTCTGTCGACCTCTTTGGATGGCGTGATTGTGTCAGATCACACGGGGCGCGTGGTGGATTTCAACGCCGCGGCTGAGGCGATCTTTGGTTATAAGCTTGAGGATATTCGCGGGCAGTTGATTGGTGATTTGATTGTGCCCCCTGAACTGCGGGCCGCGCATCAGGCAGGGATGGACCGCATGATCCGCACGGGCGAGAAAAAGCTGGTGGGACATGGGCGCATTCGGATTGAAGCGGCGCGCGCGGATGGGACAATCTTTCCGGTAGAACTGGCGTTGCAATCCGCGACTGGTGCGGATGGCGAGATATTGATCGCGTTTTTGCGAGATATTTCTGCGCAGGTTGAGGCCGAAGAAGAGCTGCGCCAAGCGCGAGATCAGGCGCTTGCGGGGGAAAAGGCCAAGGCAGAATTTTTGACCGTTATGAGCCATGAAATTCGTACGCCGTTGAGCGGGTTGTTGGGCAATCTGTCGTTGTTGAGTGATACTCAGCTAGATGCTGAGCAGGCGCAATTCACTGGAAACATGAGCATTTCCGGGCGGCAGTTGCTGAAACATGTGAATTCCATTCTGGATATTGCTCGGTTTGAAAGTGGTAAATTGCCAATTGAGGAGCGCGCCTTTCATCTGGGTGCCTTTTTGCAAGAGATTGTGGATAGCCAAAGTGGCCCTGCTGAAAACCGACAGACGGCCATTGGCTGGAGCTGGATTGGCCCTTCGTTGGATTGGGTGCATGGCGATGAAGGGTTGCTGGAGCAAATTCTGCTGAACCTTGTGGGAAATGCGATCAAGTTTACTGAAAACGGACGGATCGACATTGAGGTTGAGCAAACTGGACATAAAGACGGGGCGCCGCTGATTGAGATGCGGGTGATCGACACGGGAATTGGGATTGCCGAAGCGGATCAAGAGCGGATCTTTGAAGATTTCGAAACTGGCGCGCGTCATGGTGGGCAGATTGGCAGCACGGGGCTGGGTCTTGGGATTTCGAAACGGCTGGCCTCGTTGATGCGTGGCGAGATCGGCGTGGAAAGCACGGTTGGTGAGGGCAGCGTGTTTTGGCTGCGCTTGCCGATGCCAAAGGGGCACAAACCTGCGGCGGCTTCTGGTGAGGATGCGGATGCGGCGTTGGTGGATTGCTTGCAGATTTTGCTGGTTGAAGACAACGAGATGAACGCCTTTGTCGTTGAAAAGATGTTGCAGGCTGAGGGGCACCAAGTGACCTGGGCGCAGGATGGGTTGGAGGCGATTGAATGGGCTGAAAAGGCCACGTTTGATGTGATCTTGATGGACATCAACATGCCTCGGCTGGGCGGGCTAGAAGCCACGCAGCGTATTCGGGCAGAGATTGATCATGCCAAAGACACGCCTATTTTCGCCTTTTCTGCCAATGTTTTACCTGAAGACACCAAGCGGTTCCGCGAAAGTGGAATGGATGGGTTTATCGGCAAGCCTGTGCAGATCGAAGAGATGCGCGCGGCTTTGGCAAGTGTGGGGCGTGGTCCGGTTGTGGCTGACACGCCTGTAGCGGAAACGCAGGACGCGCGCGCTATGTTTGGGGAGAATTACGACCAATTCCTGACGCGTTTCTTAGATGAGGCTGATGAGTTGGCAGCCTGGGTGCAAACGGCAGAGGACCGTGAAGAGATCGTGCAGCGATGCCATAAGATCAGCGCGACGGCGGCATTGTTTGGCGCGCAAGCGTTTCATGCGGCTTTGCAGCGATTGGAACAAGAGGCCAAGCCAGAGGGCGCAGCGGATTTGGCAGCGCCCAAAGAACAGGTGGCGCAGGCTTGGGCCACAGCCCGTGAGGGGCTGGTGGCGAACGCTTAGTTTAGGGCAGCACCCACGGTGATCAGGCCCAATACGCGGGCGGCTTCTGCAACATTGGTGACAGTGCTGTCGTAGCAGGCGATGCCGTCGCCGGGCAGAATGAAGGGATCATAATCGTCGCGGTCGGCGCGGCGGAGCATGTCCTCGATGTCGCGCTCGATCACAACCGAGACTTTGGTTTCTGGATTGCGCGACATCAACAGTGCGGAACGATGGGCGCTGGTCACGCGTGATCCACCGACGCAGTTTGCATCCACTACGGCCTGTAAGTATCGCGTACCATAGGGCATTTCACGCACGTCACGGCCAATGGCGGAGGGTGCGTTGCCGGTTGCGGGTTGTGTCAGGTTGGATAGGAAAAGCGTCACGCCCGGTGGGCTGATGGGGCTTGGGCGCATCAGGTCATCTTGGAAACATTGGCGGGATGGCACGACCACGGTGTCGCCGGTGATGAGCATGACATCGACACTGTTTTGGCCCTCGAAAACGCCCCGAAGATCCAGTTTATAGACGCGGCCCTTGCGGTGTAATTCGACGGCAGACAGGTCTGCATCTGGGCGAATGCCCCCTGCGGCGCGTAGAGCTGCGGAGAGATTACGGGCCTCGGTTGAGGCGCCCAGCGCTTGGGCGCGGTTTTGGTCTATGGCGTCGCCCGCGACTTTGCCAAGTTCGATTTGGTGGGGTTCAAAGACGGCACCGGATACGCCAACGCTGACAGAGGCGAAATCGGCGGCACGGACGGAAACGGCAGGCGGTTCGTCGTATAGGCCTGCTTTCATCAGTGCGAGGACAAGGGAGAGTTCAACTTCGGAACTGGATTGGCCTTGGGTGCGGATGGGTTTGATGAAGGGCAGTTTTAACGTGCCATCGCGTGAGACCACGTAGCGACCAGATAGCGATTCATCTTCTGCGATACGGATGTCCAGCAGGTCGTTGCGTGAAAAGCGTTCGCCTAGCAGCGCCTGAGCGGCAAAGCCTTTGCCGCCATTACCGCCGCGATATGGCAGGCAGGTTTCAGCGTTCATGCGGGCGGAGGTCAGGTAGCTTTGGTCTTGGCGGGTGACAACATCACGATATTGGGCCTGATAGCCCTGCCCGGTTGCGATGGGTTCAATGTTGTTTGGACGGCTCACTGCAGCACAGCTGCTCAGTAGCGCTGCTGCGGCCATGAGGGCCAAAGGATTTGATTTAAAAGTCGCCACTATCGCCCCGATCTTCTTTTTTGCCGAGATGACACCATAGCGGTGATCGAAATCCAGCCATACACGCTATGGCGGATCGTTTTCCTATCCATTTGGGTCAATTCTGCACCAGCTGTGCCATGCATTGACCGCTTGCGTTGCTCCTGTGAGGGGGCGGAGCGGGCAAAGTGAGGTGACCTTAAGGGGAACTGACACATGTCTTGGCGCAACACAGATTCGAATTTCTTAGCCCACCTGATGGCCTATGGCGCATCTGAGGTGGCTAGCAAGCTGTCACGCTTGTTTGTGGTGGTCATGGTGGCGCGGACCTTGGGTGTAGAGCAAATCGGGCTGGCTGCTGCGGCTCTGGCGATTTGTGATCTGCTTAAGAGCGTCACGCAAAATGGGATTTGCCAGCGGATCATCGCGGCCCCCAAGGCTGAATTGCCGGGCATCTGCGTGACCGCGCATCGGCTGTATTGGTGGCTTGGGTTTGGTTTGTTTGGCGTGCAACTGTTGGTGGCTGCGGGTCTGTGGGTTTGGGCGCATCCGGTTGTGGGTGGCTTGGTTGCCGTGGCCGCGCTGGAATATCTGTTTATGCCTGGTGGTTTGGTGCAAGCGGCCCTCGCGATGCGAGAGGGCAAGCTGACGCAGACCGCGAGTATTGCGGGTGGTCAAATCGTCGGTGCCAACCTGTTGAGCGTTGCGCTTGTTTTTGTTTTTCCGTCCCCCCTGGTGCTGGTTCTACCGCGCGTCTTAACGGCGCCTTATTGGTTGATCGCCATGCGTCGGCTACGTCCCTGGCAGAAAGATGCCGCGGTGGAGCCAGCACCTTTTTTGCCCTTCATTACATTTGGTGTGCCGGTTCTTGGGATCGAGTTGATCAAGGCCTTGCGTCTGCATGCGGATAAGCTGTTGGTTGGCTTGTTGCTGGGGGCCGATGGGCTGGGGCTGTATTTCATGGCCTTTAACGCAGGGCTAAGCATTGCCACGAGCTATGTCGCGGCCTTTGAGAAAGTGGTGTTCCCGCATTTGGCGGCAAAGTCGATCTCGGCAGGGCGGATGGCGTTGACAGGGCTTGGGCTGATTGCGCCGGTGGTTTTAGCACAGTCTTTGTTTGCACCGGTTTATGTGCCGCTGTTGTTGGGCCCGGGCTGGGACGCGGTGGTGCCGGTTGTGTCTATCCTATGCCTTTGCGCCCTGCCCCTGACGTTTTGGTCGGTGGCCGCGGCAGAGCTGCGGTTGGCGCAAAAGCCAGAGATCGAATTTCTGGTCACGCTGTTCCTGACAGTTGCTTTGGCGGTCAGCGCAATTGTGACCGCCCCCATGGGATTGCTGGCTATGGCCACGGGCTATGTGGTGAGCGTGACCGTCGTGCTGTGTGGAGCGGCGGTGCCGCGCCTGATCTTTCCTTTATTTCAACGTCATCAAGAGGTGTAACGATGCCTAAGTTTTCCATTATTCTTCCTTGCCACAATGCCGAAGACACGTTGCACGAAACGATTACATCGGTTTTGGCGCAGAGCCATGGTGATTGGGAATTGGTTTGCATCAATGACGGGTCAAGTGATTGGACGGCCTCGATACTAGAGGGTTGGGCCACACAGGACGCGCGCGTTCGGGTGCTAACCCTCTCTGGGCGTGGTCCTGCTGTGGCGCGCAACATGGGGTGTGCCCATGCGCGTGGGGATATTCTGTGCTTTCTGGATGCCGACGACATTTGGGATTGCGAGAAGCTGACTCAATTGGCGCGGGTATTTGAGGATGACGCGATTGATGGTGTGTTTGCTCAGGTCGCGTTTTTCGCGGAAACGGGCGTCGCGTTCACACATTCCACGGTACGAAAAGGCGCGCTGACCATTCCGATGTTGATGGGGGAGAACCCGGTTTGCACGATGTCGAACTTTGCCCTGCGTCGCACGCAGTTTCTTAAGTGCGGCGGCTTTGCGCAGGGGTTTGTGCATAACGAAGATTTGGAATGGTTGATCCGTTTGGTGGGGCATGGCGCACGTATTGAAGGGCTGCCGATTGTTCAGGTTTGGTACCGCACCTCTGCTGCGGGATTGTCTGCGGATTTGGCGGCGATGGCGACGTCACGGCGGCAAGCGCTGAAAACCGCGCGGAATTTTGGGTTCACGCCCAGCGCCCAGTCCGAAGCGATTTATCTACGGTATTTGGCGCGTCGAGCGCTTCGGCTGAACCACACCGGGTTGATCGCGTTGAAGTTCGCGGCTGCGGGGCTTTGGAAAAGTCCGGTCGCCTTTTTGTTCCCCCTGCACCGCGGTGCGTTGACCGCTTTGGCCGCGTTATCTGCGCCGCTGATGCCTGACGCCATGCGCCGTGCGCTGTTTGCACGATAAGGAGAGCCCTGATGCCCCTCGCAAGTCTTGTTGTTCCGGCCTTTAACGTTGAGGCCACGGTGGCGGAAACGCTTCGTTCGCTCTTGGCGCAAAGCTTTCGCGACTTTGAAGTGCTCGTGATTGATGATGGGTCTACGGATCGCACGCAGGCGGTTGTCGCGCCTTTTCTAGAGGACAGCCGTGTGCGTTATGTCAAACAGGCCAATCGCGGCTTGGCCGGGGCGCGGAACCGCGGCATCGAAGAGGCGCGCGCGCCCTATGTGGGGTTTTGCGATGCTGATGATCTGTGGGCGCCCGATAAGCTAAGCCGCCATATTGCACATTTGGAAAGCAATCCGCGTTTGGGGCTAAGTTATTCTGGCTCTGCGATGATTGATGAAAACAGTCGCCCGATTGGGATCAATCAATCCCCTGCCCTAAAGCGAATTGATAGCGCGCATATTTTGAAACGTAATCCTGTTGGCAATGGCTCTGCCGCCGTTCTGCGACGGGCGGCTTTGCAGGAGATTGCGTTTTATCCGTTGGGGGCGGATCGGAGGGCCAGTTATTTTGACGAGACGTTCCGGCAATCTGAAGACATTGAATGCTGGCTGCGCCTGTCCTTGACGACAGATTGGGACATCGAAGGCATTCCCGGGCACCTGACGCTGTATCGCGTGGTGGGGGATGGGTTATCGGCGCAGACCGAGCGGCAGTTGGCCTCTTGGGAAAACGTCATCAACAAATTGCGCCCCTTGCACCCACGCTTTTTCGCCCAGCACGAGGGAGCAGCGCGGGCTTATCAGTATCGGTATCTGGCGCGGCGTGCGGTGAGCAGTGGTCGTGGCATCGATGCGATGCGGTATCTGCGCCTGTCTTGGGCGCAATCTGCAGAGCCGCTTTGGGCGGAACCGCGCAAAACGTTGATCACTTGGGCGGCCGCGGGCGTTCTTAGGATGTTCAAAGCCAATCCAATGACTGCCGTTCGGATGCTTTCGCGTCCTGCTGATTTAACAAAAGGGAAGGATTTCCAATGACTAAGCCAATTGTATTGCACTTGCTGGATGACGTTACGCCCGGTGGGGTGACACGGGTTGTCGATCATCTGATGGCCTCACCTGTTCTCAATGCGCAAGCGGTGCATCATCGCCGCGTTTTGAATGGCAATAGACTTAGCGCGCCGGCGATGCAGGCCGATATTATCGTGTCACATCTAACGATGAGTTGGCGCAATTTGCCGATGCTGATTTCGCTACGCGCTAAACATCCGAATGCAGTTTTGATCCATGTTGAGCATAGCTACACCAAAAGCTTTACCGCGCTGAATGTTACAAATCGCGAGCGGTTCTTTACCTTGCTGCGCACTGGATTTGCTTTGTTTGATCAGGTTGTCGCGGTCAGCCGCGCACAGGGCAATTGGTTGGTCACAAGGGGGCTAGTGGCGCAGGACCGGTTGCAGGTGATCCGTTCTGCGGTGGATTTAATGGGGTTCGCCGCCCTGCCCGCCCCAAGTGGTGTTCCCAAGGTGTTTGGCGCAATTGGGCGGCTGCATGAGCAAAAGGGTTTTGATGGGTTGATCGCGGCCTTTGCCAAGGTGGATGCCCCGGACATTCGGTTGAAGGTATTCGGCGAAGGGCCGATGCAAGCGACGCTAGAGGGGCTGGCCGCAGCAGACCCGCGTGTGACCTTAGAAGGGTTCCGCCCTGATCCGGTGCAGGCCATGGCCGAGATCGACGCCTTGCTTGTGCCATCCCGCTGGGAGGCCTTTGGTTTGGTTGCGCAAGAAGCTTTGGCTGCTGGGCGTATGACTTTGGTTGCGCCCATTGATGGGTTGTTGGATCAAGAAATCGACGGCGCGCGCGTTGTGTCTGGACTGGGCAATAGCGTGTGGACTCAGGCGATAACGGCGGCTTGTACTGTGAAGGCGGGGCCATCTGTGGTAAACCAAACTGATATGGCAGAGCGCCAAAAGCAACGGTTTCAAAAAGACTGGAGCCGCCTGTTTGGTGAAGCGTTGCAAAAGGAAATGCAGCCAGCGGCCTAGGTGGTTCGTCGCTGGGCTACGGGAGCATGCACCAGCCCCTTTTTTGGTGGGGTCTGCCCTGCCAGCGCTAAGAGCCGATATTCACGCGTGGTTTTAGCGTGTTCGTTAAGAACGCCGTTTCGGTCAGTTAGTTGGTGTTCTAGCGGAATGACTGTTAGCGGCGTCGGTGTGGACCGCGTTGTGTTTGACGTCAGCGCTTTTGGGCCCTGATCTCGCGTAGAGCTTCTTTCAGGAGATCAGCCACTTCTCTCATGCGAGGCAGCTTATCAATAAATTTGAGAGAGCAGAATGGGATCGGTGTTTTCGTGAGGGTCATGCGGCATCCTTTCAAAGCGCGAACCTATGCGGGTTGCGCCAAAGGCCTGAATCGCTCCGGTTCGGCGATTGAATATGAAAAGGCTCCGGAGCCGATGGGAACACTTAGGGAGCAAAGTGAACTAGGGGGCAATAGGCTGCGCCAGTTGTGCGCGTTTGCACACTTTTGTGGAACTCCATTGCCAAAAGATACTCTAAACCACTGACAAATAAAGAAAACCACCGACAGGGAAACTGCCGATGGTCATTTGATCTGTGCGGAGTGGTCAAAAAACACCCCAAAGTGGCCAAGTTATGCGGTGTCTAACACACAACCAACCGCCGGTTTAGCCACATTTGCTGTGGCCGCAGCTGCGGCATGTCATGCAGCCTTCGACCATTTGCAGATCGTATTGACCACAGGATGGGCAAGCTTTGCCTTTTGGCGCTTCGCCGACAGCAATGACTTCGGCTTGAGGGTCAGATTTTAACCCCATGCCTTCGCCTTCGATCATGCCGATGGAGATCATGTGTTTTTCGATCACGCCGCCGATGGCTGCCAGAATGGATGGGATGTATTTGCCATCCATCCAAGAACCACCACGTGGATCAAAGACCGCTTTCAGCTCTTCCACCACAAAGGACACATCACCGCCACGACGGAACACTGCAGAGATCATGCGGGTAAGCGCAAGGGTCCAAGCGTAGTGTTCCATGTTTTTGGAGTTGATGAAGACTTCGAATGGGCGACGGACACCATTCACGATCACATCATTTACGGTGAGGTAAATTGCGTGCTCACTGTCGTGCCATTTCAGTTTGTATGTCGCGCCCTCTAGGGACTGCGGACGCTCCAGCGGTTCGGACATATAGATGACTTCGCCGGTATCGGTGAGGTGATCTGCTGGGTTTTCACCCGGAGCTTTGTCTTCGCTTTCGGAAACTGTCAGAACGGAGCCTGTGATGTCGTTTGGACGATAGGTTGTGCAGCCTTTACAGCCGGTGTCCCATGCTTCCATGTAAACATCTTTGAAGGCGTCAAAGCTGATGTCTTCTGGGCAGTTGATGGTCTTGGAGATCGAGCTGTCGATCCATTTTTGTGCTGCGGCTTGCATGCGCACGTGGTCAAGCGGCGCAAGGGTTTGCGCGTTGACGAAATAATCCGGCAGTTCTTTGTCGCCAAATTTTTCACGCCACAATTTCACAGCGTAATCAACGACTTCTTCTTCGGTGCGTGAGCCGTCTTTTTGCAGAACTTTACGGGTGTATGCATAGGCAAAGACCGGTTCGATGCCGGAAGACACGTTGCCCGCATAAAGGCTGATTGTGCCGGTTGGGGCAATGGATGTCAGAAGCGCGTTACGGATGCCGTGCTTTGCAATGTCTGCCTTTAGGTCGTCATCTAGGAACTGAACCATGCCGCCGTTGACGTATTTGTCTGCGTCAAACAGTGGGAACGCGCCCTTCTCTTTCGCAAGTTCCATAGACGCGCGATATGACGCGTGTGCGATGGCTTTCATCCAAGCTTCGGTTTGCTCAGCTGCTTCTTCAGAGCCGTATTTCAGGCCCAGCATCAGCAGTGCGTCGGCAAGGCCGGTCACGCCAAGGCCGATCCGGCGTTTGGCTTGGGCTTCTTGCGCTTGGCGCTCTAGCGGGAAGTTGGATGCGTCAACCACGTTGTCCATCATACGGACAGCGGTTTTCACGAGGTCTGTTAGGGCCTCTTCGTTCAGCTCTGCGGCATCTTCGAACGGTGCAGTTACAAGACGTGCTAGGTTTATGGAGCCAAGCAAGCACGCGCCATATGGCGGCAGAGGTTGCTCGCCGCATGGGTTCGTTGCTGCGATGGTTTCAACGTAGCTGAGGTTGTTGGATTTGTTGATCCGGTCGATGAAGATCACGCCTGGCTCGGCCTGATCATAGGTGTTCTGCATGATCTTATTCCACAAATCCCGCGCATTGACGGTTTTGTAGACTTTATCTGCGAAGACCAATTCCCAAGAGCCATCTGCTTTGACGGCTTCCATGAAATCATCAGTGACCAGTACGGACATGTTGAACATGCGAAGGCGCGCTGGATCAGATTTGGCTGTGATGAAATGCTCTACGTCCGGGTGGTCACAACGCATGGTCGCCATCATCGCGCCACGGCGTGAGCCTGCGGACATGATGGTGCGGCACATCGCGTCCCACACATCCATAAAGGACAACGGGCCAGAGGCGTCTGCTGCAACACCTTTTACGTCAGACCCTTTTGGACGCACTGTCGAGAAGTCATATCCGATGCCCCCACCCTGCTGCATGGTGAGTGCGGCTTCTTTGAGCATGTCAAAGATACCAGACATGCTGTCAGGAATCGTGCCCATAACGAAGCAGTTGAACAATGTAACTTTACGCGCAGTGCCCGCACCTGCTGTGATGCGGCCCGCTGGAAGATACTTGAAGTCTTCCAATGCGGCGTAGAATTTGTCTTCCCACTGTTCTGGCTTTTTCTCGACTTTTGCCAAGTCGCGCGCGATGCGGCGCCAGCTGTCTTCGACCGTTTCATCAATGGGCGTACCGTCCGCCTGTTTAAAGCGGTATTTCATATCCCAAATGGATTCGGCGATCGGGGCAGCAAAACGACTCATCGGTTTCCTCGGTCTGTTTAGGTTTTTATATGTACTGACAGTTTTTTGAGGGGCTTGAAAGCCCTGTTGAGAGGACTACTATAATTCGAAACCGGAAAATAACACAACAGGTAGTAGGTCTCTTTTGTGAAATATCTAAATCTAGTGAAGCTAAGCGTTGGTACAGATAGCGTAGATACGTTAGACGAATGGCAAAAAACCAAGCGTGCTCAGACAGATGATGGGTTTTCACACCATGTGACACGTATGTGGCCCAAGCGAGAGAAAGAGATTCTTGCGGGCGGGTCGATCTTTTGGGTGATTAAGGGTGCGATCCAAGCACGTCAACAGATCGTTCGCTTTGATGAGGTCA
Source organism: Cognatishimia sp. 1_MG-2023 (assembly GCF_030548175.1). Taxonomy (GTDB): domain Bacteria; phylum Pseudomonadota; class Alphaproteobacteria; order Rhodobacterales; family Rhodobacteraceae; genus Cognatishimia. The sequence goes on from NZ_JAUORX010000001.1 coordinate 515,390, forward strand.
TTGGAGCTGATGGTATTCGTCGATGCGATTTCGTCCTAGCACCCGAATTGATCCGCACCCAATCGGCGTTACGCCGACCGTTTCAAGGCTGGCGATACCTCAAGTTAGAGGATTCTCCGCCTGACCTGCCCAAGGGACGTAAAGCAGAAGAGCCATTGCCAACTGAATTGGCAATGGCTCTTGCTGAGATCGGTGTGATCTAAGGGTTACTCAAGCTCTGCAAGGTGCTGATCCAGATCAGCAAGCCGATCTTGGCCCCAGAATTTAGCCCCATCATCGACGACATAGAATGGCGCACCGAACACGCCTGCTGCGTAGCCCTCTTCAAGATTGCGCGAATACGTTTCGGCACCTGTCAAAAGACCGCTGTCTGCAAGACCAGCATCAAATCCATTCTTTTCCAGACAATCGCGGATTACGTCATCTTGGGCAATGTCGCGCTCTTCGGACCAACATGCGCGCAGAACAGATTGCACCAAGGCCCCCACATCGCCTGTGCCTGCGTTTTGGGCGGCAATGATGGCATAGGATGATGGGGCCATGTTGGTTGGCCAAAAGGCTGGCTTTAGGTGAAACGGCATTTCAAGTGTCTTCGCCCGCCGCACCAAATCTTGTGCGCGATACTCGATTCGACTTGGGTGCCGATCTTTTGGAGGTGTCCCGCCTGTCCGGGCAAAGAGCGCCATTAAGTCCAGTGGTTTGTATGTAATGCTGGCGCCATGTTTTGAGGCGACATTTTCTAGGCCACTCCCGGCTAAGTAGGCATACGGAGAAATAGTTGCAAAATAATAGTCTATATGTGCCATTTGGCCCCCTTAGGTCACAGCATCGCTTTGCCAAAACGTAGCGACATGCTAAGGCGTGCGCAACGTCACGAATCTGTCATCTGCGACAATGGGGAATTCCGCATATGCCGAGCACTATGGAACCGAAACTGATCACCGGGAACGCCAATAAGCCGTTGGCAACTGCCATTGCCCGGCGCATGACAATTCATCGCAATCTTGGATTGGTCGACGCGCGCGTTGAACGCTTTAACGACGGCGAGATTTTCGTCGAAGTTTTTGAAAACGTTCGCGGTGAAGACATGTTTATCATTCAGCCGACGAGCAATCCGGCGAACGATAACTTGATGGAATTACTGATTATGGCCGATGCTTTGCGTCGGTCTTCTGCTAAGCGCATCACCGCTGTGATCCCATACTTTGGCTATGCACGCCAAGATCGCCGCGCTAAGGCACGTACACCGATCTCTGCCAAACTGGTTGCCAACATGCTGGTCGAAGCTGGTGTTGAGCGTGTTTTGACTATGGATTTGCACGCGGCGCAGATTCAGGGGTTCTTTGATATTCCGGTCGACAACTTGTATGCCTCTCCGATCTTTGCATTGGACATCAAGCAGCAATTCAAAGGCAACATGGAAGACATCATGGTTGTGTCTCCGGACGTTGGCGGCGTTGCCCGTGCGCGCGAGCTTGCAAAGCGTATTAATGCCCCATTGTCGATCGTTGATAAGCGCCGCGAGAAGGCCGGTGAAGTTGCTGAGATGACTGTTATCGGTGATGTGACTGGTAAGAAATGTATCATCGTAGATGACATGTGCGATACGGCTGGCACGCTGTGTAAAGCCGCTGAAGTGCTGCTGGAACATGGCGCGACTGAAGTGCACGCTTATATCTCTCATGGTGTTATGTCTGGTCCTGCTGTTGAGCGTGTGACCAACTCTGTCATGAAGAGCTTGGTGATCACCGATTCAATTCAGCCAACTGGTCCTGTCAGCAATGCGCCAAACATTCGCATCCTGCCAACAGCTCCGATCTTTGCGCATGCGATCATGAATATTTGGAACGGTGCGTCGGTCTCATCCCTATTCGAGACAGACACGCTTGAAGGCGCTTATGAGGGGTTGTTGAGCTAAATAGCCCGACACCTTACCGCTAAAATACAAAACGCGCCCTGTGGGCGCGTTTTTCGTTGGGCCTATGGGACGTCCCACGCATCTTCGTCGTCTATCTCACCAAATGCGATCCAGCTTAACCGAACGCGCGCGACCTGGCTGTCTTGCCATGTACGAAAGACCAAATCAAAGCCGTCTTCTGTTACTTTTTCGGCGGCGATGTCGGCGCGTAAGTTCGACCCGTTGCTGACATCCCAAAGTGACAGGGCCACTTGGACAACGGGTTTGTTTACGAATGCTTCTGAGAAATTGATGCGTTTGCGGCGTTCACGCGGGCCTTTACCGGTCCACATATCGCCGCCATGCTGGAAATCCGAGAACAACTGATGTTCCCCTTGGTCGATCCCTAACGTGCGGCCGCGCATTTTTTGCATGATACATTCCTTAAGTCTGCCGAAACATTACAACTTTTGGAACTGATCTGTAAATAAAAACAGGCCCCGCCAAATGGCGAGGCCTGCTTTTGTTAAATCAAAGGCGCTTAAACGTTCAGAAGAGAACGCAAAGCCTCTAGATCTGCCACGTTTTTCGCAGCTACGTCTTTTAGATCAGCAGAAGCAGTTTCGACCGCTTCTTTCGCTGTGGTGATCAAAGCATCCATATCCGCGGCAGTTACGTCCGCAGTTGGGATAGCTTTTTCTGCCAAAACAGACGTGCCCTGGGCGTTGATATCCGCAAAACCGCCAGTAACAGCGTAGCTTTGGGAACCATCCGGACCTTCTACAGTCAGGACGCCTGGGCGCAGGGTGGTGATGGTTGGCGCGTGATCAGGCATTGCTGTCATGTCGCCATCCGCACCCGGAATCTGCACGGCCGAAGCTTGCATAGAGGCAAGCGCACGTTCCGGGCTGACCAGATCGAATTGCATGGTTTGTGCCATTGGGGCCTCCTTTCAGGGTTCCCCTGCCCCGCCAATGCGGCGCAAGGGAGTTCCGTTCTTAGGCGGCTTCCGCTGCCATTTTTTCGGCTTTCGCGATCACTTCGTCGATGCCGCCAACCATATAGAAGGCGCCTTCTGGCAAGTGGTCGTATTCACCGGCGACAACAGCTTTGAACGAAGCGATTGTGTCTTCGAGAGGAACCTGAACACCGTCAGAACCAGTAAAGACTTTCGCAACGTCGAACGGCTGAGAGAGGAAACGCTGGATCTTACGCGCACGCGCAACAGTCAGCTTATCTTCTTCAGACAGTTCGTCCATGCCTAGAATTGCGATGATGTCTTGCAGAGACTTATAGCGCTGCAGGATACCTTGCACTTCGAAGGCTACGTTGTAGTGCTCTTCACCCACAACAGATGGGTCCATCAGGCGAGACGAAGAATCGAGCGGGTCAACCGCTGGGTAGATACCCAGCTCGGAGATCGCACGGTTCAGAACGGTTGTCGCGTCCAAGTGAGCAAAGGTTGTTGCTGGTGCAGGGTCGGTAAGGTCATCCGCAGGAACATAAACCGCTTGGATCGAAGTGATCGAGCCGTTCTTTGTGGATGTAATACGCTCTTGCATCGCGCCCATGTCGGTTGCCAGTGTTGGCTGGTAGCCAACCGCAGATGGGATACGACCCAACAGCGCGGAAACCTCGGAACCCGCTTGTGTAAAGCGGAAGATGTTATCAACGAAGAACAGAACGTCAGAACCAGAAGAGTCACGGAACTGTTCCGCCAGTGTCAGACCTGTCAGAGCAACACGTGCACGCGCACCTGGAGGCTCGTTCATCTGGCCGTAAACCAGAGCAACCTGAGAGTCTTCGAGGTTATCAGGTTTGATAACGTTGGATTCGATCATCTCGTGGTAAAGGTCGTTACCTTCACGTGTACGCTCGCCCACACCCGCGAAAACGGAGTAACCAGAGTGTACTTTCGCGATGTTGTTGATCAATTCCATGATCAAAACGGTTTTACCAACACCGGCACCACCGAACAGACCAATTTTACCACCCTTCGCGTAAGGCGCGAGAAGGTCGATAACTTTGATGCCTGTTTCCAGAACTTCGGATTCTGTAGACTGCTCAGAGAACTCAGGTGCTTCCTGGTGGATGGCACGAGTTTCGTCTGCGCTTACAGGACCTTTTTCATCAATTGGTTCACCGATAACGTTCAAGATACGGCCAAGCGTTGCTTTGCCGACTGGAACAGAAATAGGTGCGCCTGTGTCTGATACTGGTGCGCCACGAACGAGACCTTCAGTCGCGTCCATCGCGATGCAGCGAACAGTGTTTTCACCAAGGTGCTGGGATACTTCCAGAACCAGTTTCTTACCATTGTTGTCTGTATTCAGTGCGTTCAGAATTTCCGGTAGGGAATCTTCAAACTGCACGTCCACAACGGCGCCAATCACCTGTGTGACCTTGCCTTTTGCGTTTGCCATGTTTCGTCTCCGGTCTTAGAGCGCTTCAGCGCCCGAGATAATTTCAATAAGCTCGCTTGTAATCACGGCCTGACGTGAGCGGTTAAACTCGATTGTCAGTTTGTCGATCATTTCGCCCGCGTTCCGGGTTGCGTTGTCCATCGCGGACATACGCGCACCTTGCTCAGACGCACCGTTTTCAAGAAGAGCTGCAAAGATCTGTGTCGCGACACCGCGCGGCAGCAAGTCGGCCAGAATGGCTTCTTCACTTGGCTCATAGTCATACAGAGTAGACGCACCCGCATCTTCCTCAGCTTCGAAGGTCGCTGGGATGATTTGTTGTGCTGTCGGGATCTGTGAAACCACGTTTACGAACTTCGCAAAGAAGATCGTAGCAACGTCAAACTCACCACCGTCAAAGCGTGCGAGGATGTCACGTGCAATATCTTGCGCGTTGTCATAGCCCACTCGTTTAACTTCGGTCAGGTCAACATGGCCGATAAACGCATCACCAAGTTCACGTTTGATAGAATCGCGACCCTTTTTACCAACAGTCAAAACCTTAACAGTTTTGCCTGCAGCTTTGAGTTCCAATGCTTTCGCACGCGCCAACTTGGCGATGTTAGAGTTGAAGCCGCCGCACAAGCCACGCTCAGCAGTCATAACCACCAAAAGGTGAGTTTGATCGCTGCCGGTGCCTGACAAAAGCTTCGGTGCAGTGTCGGAGCCGCCTACAGACGCCGCGAGCCCACCCAGAACGGCATTAAACCGTTCTGTGTAAGGACGAGACGCTTCGGCAGCATCCTGCGCGCGGCGAAGTTTCGCCGCGGCAACCATCTGCATGGCCTTTGTGATCTTCCGAGTGTTTTTCACACTCTGGATCCGGTTTTTAAGGTCCTTCAGACTAGGCATTGTCCGAACCCCTTATGCGAAGTCAGCTGCGAATTCGTCGAGCGCTGCTTTCACTTTGTCTGCTGCTTCGCCTTTGATCTTAGGATCTTCATCCGTGATCCACTGAAGCAGGTCTGCGTTTTTACCACGCAGGTGCGCCAGAAGGGCTGCTTCGTAGCGGCCAACGTCTTTTACGTCGACTTTGTCGAGGTAACCGTTGGTGCCTGCGAAGATGAGGCAGACGATTTCAGAGTTGGACAGTGGCGAATACTGAGGCTGTTTCATCAGCTCGGTCAAACGCGCACCACGTGCCAGAAGCTGCTGTGTTGCGGCGTCTAGGTCGGAACCAAACTGAGCAAACGCAGCCATCTCACGATACTGAGCCAGAGACAGTTTAACTGGACCAGCAACCGAAGACATCGCTTTGGTTTGTGCAGATGAACCAACACGAGAAACGGACAGACCAGTGTTCACCGCTGGACGGATACCTTGGTAGAACAATTCAGTTTCCAAGAAGATCTGACCGTCGGTGATGGAAATCACGTTGGTTGGAATAAACGCAGAAACGTCACCGCCCTGAGTTTCAATAACTGGTAGAGCAGTCAAAGAACCAGAACCGTTATCTTCGTTCAGCTTAGAGGAACGCTCTAGCAGACGAGAGTGAAGATAGAAAACGTCACCTGGGTACGCTTCACGTCCTGGTGGGCGACGCAGAAGCAAAGACATCTGACGGTAGGACACAGCTTGCTTGGACAGATCATCATAAACGATCAGAGCGTGCTTGCCGCTGTCACGGAAGTATTCCGCCATAGAAGTCGCAGCATATGGTGCCAGGAACTGCATAGGTGCAGGATCAGACGCCGTCGCAGCAACAACGATGGAATATTCAATCGCGCCAGTTTCTTCGAGCTTTTTAACAAGCTGAGCAACTGTGGAACGCTTTTGACCAACCGCAACGTAAACGCAGAACAATTTCTTGCTGTCGTCGTCGCCTGCAGCTTCGTTGTAGGATTTTTGGTTCAGGATTGTGTCGAGCGCAATCGCTGTTTTACCTGTTTGACGGTCACCAATGATCAGCTCTCGCTGGCCACGGCCGATTGGGATCATCGCATCAACAGATTTCAGACCAGTCGCCATCGGTTCGTGAACCGATTTACGTGGAATGATGCCCGGTGCTTTAACATCCGCAACGCTACGCTTGGATGTTTTGATCGGACCTTTGCCGTCAAGTGGGTTACCCAAACCGTCAACAACGCGGCCAAGAAGCTCTGGGCCAACTGGAACGTCAACGATAGAGTTGGTGCGCTTAACAGTGTCACCTTCTTTAATGTCGCGGTCGGAACCAAAGATAACAACACCAACGTTGTCGCTTTCAAGGTTCAACGCCATTCCCATGATACCACCTGGGAACTCGACCATTTCACCGGCTTGAACGTTGTCCAGGCCGTAGACGCGGGCAATACCGTCACCTACGGAAAGAACACGACCAACTTCGGCCACTTCGGCGTCCTGACCAAAGTTTTTGATCTGGTCTTTTAGGATCGCCGAAATTTCGGCTGCTTGGATACCCATTTATCCGACCTCTTTCATTGCATTCTGGAGTGAGTTGAGCTTGGAGCGGATCGACGTGTCGATCATCTTCGAGCCCACCTTAACGACAAGACCGCCAATCAAAGACTGATCAACGGTCGCATTAATTTTGACATCTTTGCCAACACGCGCTTTCAGCGTTTTGGCAAGCTTGTCAGATTGTGTTTTGGTCAGCGCTTTTGCAGAGGTTACCTCTGCAGTCACTTCGCCTTTGTCTTCGGCGATCAGCGCACGCAGTCCGCTAACCAACTGAGGCAAGGCAAACAGGCGGCGGTTCTCAGCCATAAGGCTTAGAGTATTCGCCAGAACTGTTGGCAGACCCATTTTAGCTGCAACTGCAGTGATAGCGTCGCCCTGTTCAGCGCGGCTCACGATTGGCGAGTTGATAAACTCGCGCAATTCAGCACTATCTTCCAAAGCTGCATGCAGATCATCAAGACCCTTCTCCAATTCAGAGACGGCTTTTGACTCTTTTGCGATCTCGAAGACCGCAGTGGCATAGCGCGCAGCTATACCTTGCGAAATCGAAGCTGGTTCGGACACGTCCACCCTTCCGATATTTTGGCCTCGGTTCACTGCGAAACAGCTTCCGAGGACGTTTCTAGTTTTGATCCAAATCAAAACATTAAAATCCAGCCGGGGTTTAGCAGAGGCTCGTTGAGCTAGCAATAACGTTTAACGAAAAGGTCACACACCAAAAACCCCTTATTTATAAGGCCTTGCATGGGGTGCGACCGAATGGCTTCATAATGTTACATAAATCTAACAGAGTTTCGACCTATTTCGCCCGATTCCCTGTCCGTGGTCGGTCTCAAAAAGCGGGACAAATGTTCGCTTAGACAGTTTCACTCGCAATCAAACCGGAGAACGACTGCGCGAGAATTCAAGGCAGTGTGCGTTTGAATTTAGACGGTCAAATTGGTGCGACTTCGGGCTTTGGCGCGAGAATTTCCATTGGTTTGCGAACTGTCTGACGCAACCCACCTGTCGGAGCGTGAACCCGTTTGCTTGCCTCAACCATCAGCACCCCCCCGGAGACAACAGGTGACAACGCACGTCCCGTCCCTTCCCACAATTGCGCCGTTTTGCGCCAGAACCGTCTATGGCTTGGCGGCTGGAATAAGGTTGTGCGATGACGCTCTGGCATGAAGCCGTGATTGCGTAGCTGAGCTTCTAACTGTCCTGTTGAGTATGGACGCCCATAACCAAATGGCGTTGTGTCTGATCGAGACCACATCCCAGCCCGATGCGGCACAATGAACAATGCGCGGCCACCAGGGCCAAGTACACGAAACGCTTCGTCTAACAAATTGGTTGGACGATCACAGTTTTCCAAGCCATGCATCATAATCAGGCGATCAACACGCCCTGTTTCAAGCGGCCATAACGTTTCTTCGCACAACACCGATACATTCGGCATCCCTGCAGGCCATGGCATCACACCCTGAGGCGCAGGCATCAGCCCGACGACGCGACGTGCCTGTGTCAGGTATGGACGTAAGAGTGGGACAGCAAAGCCAAATCCGACGACAGTTTGGCCTGTTACATCTGGCCAAAGCTGCTTTACCTCATCCCGCACTGCTTTTTGCGCAGCACGTCCAAGCATGCTACGATAATAAAAGTTGCGAAGGTCCTTCACATCAAGATGCATTGCACGCGCTCACAGAATGGGCAAATCTAGCGTCAACATAGAGGGTTTCGTCGCAGATTGAACCTGTCATGTTGCAGAAGCAGCAAAAAGGAAGCAGCCATGCCACTAGAAATTGTGACCGTGCCGTGTTTGACGGATAACTACGCCTTTCTATTGCACGCCCCGATTAGTGGATTAACGGCGCTTGTCGATGCGCCGGAAGCGGCGCCAATCGAAGCTGAACTCGCTAAGCGCGGGTGGAACCTCGATTTTATTCTGATCACTCATCACCATGCGGACCACATTCAAGCGGTCGACGCGTTGCGTGAAAAATTTGACACGACAGTTATTGGAGCAGAGGCTGACGCGCATCGCCTCCCCGCATTAGATATGAAGGTGAAAGACGGTACCGTGTTTTCACTGGCCAGTGAAGAAGTGCGGGTTATGGATGTTTCCGGCCACACAAACGGTCATATCGCGTTTTATTTGCCAAACGCGAAGGCGTTGTTTTCTGCAGATAGCTTAATGGCTTTGGGATGTGGTCGCCTATTCGAAGGTACAGCCGAAGAAATGTTTGCGAGCCTGTCAAAGATGGCGGCACTACCTGCAGAGACGACCGTTTTTTCAGGCCATGAATATACACAAGCGAATGCGAAATTTGCGCTGACTGTTGATCCCAACAACGAAGACCTTTTGGCACGCGTTGCGTCGATAGATGCGGCCCGGGAAAAGGGTGAGGCAACCGTCCCATCCAACCTAGGTTTGGAACTGGCGACAAACCCGTTTTTGCGCCCACATATCGCCGAATTGCAAACACAGCTTAATATGGTCGGGGCCTCGCCTGATGCGGTTTTCGCTGAAATTCGTCGCCGCAAAGATAACTTCTAATAATTAAGCTAATCTTTTGGGCTTATTGCCTTTCGGCTTTTCTTCTGTCAGGCTGAAAACATAGGAAAATTTCGCGTCGCCGCTCACCGCCGCCGCACCCGAAAAGACATGCCAAATTTCGCCGCAAAGCGTGACGAATGTAGCAAAGGTCACAACTTTGACGTCAAAAGTGAGCAAAAAAATCAAGAAAGGCCTTGAAGCTGGCTGTAGATCGACCAAACTTTAAGACTATCAGGCCATGGTGTTTTTGGGAGCTTTCCCAGACATGCCGCAAACGGAAGGAGTGCGAGCAGTGCCTTCATTCTCGACAACATTAGAACAGGCGATCCATACCGCATTGGCGCAAGCCAACGCGCGTCGCCATGAATTTGCAACACTAGAGCATCTCCTCCTTTCCTTATTGGACGAGCCAGACGCCCTTCGCGTTATGCAGGCGTGCAGCGTTGACCTAGAAGGTCTGCGCCAAACGCTTGTTGAGTTTATCGAAGAAGACCTGGCAAATCTGGTAACGGACATTGAAGGATCAGAAGCGGTCCCAACCGCTGCCTTCCAACGCGTCATTCAACGCGCCGCGATCCATGTACAATCGTCTGGTCGTACAGAGGTCACTGGTGCCAATGTTTTGGTTGCCATCTTTGCGGAGCGCGAAAGCAATGCGGCATACTTCCTGCAAGAGCAGGATATGACCCGATATGACGCAGTCAACTATATCGCTCATGGCGTCGCCAAAGATCCGTCATATGGCGAAAATCGCCCGATCACTGGCAGCGATGATGAAGATGATGATGAACCGACAATCTCTTCGAGCGCCTCTTCGGACGAGAAAAAAGAAAGCGCGCTGGCAAAGTACTGCGTGGACCTGAACAAAAAGGCCAACGCAGGTGATGTTGACCCGCTTATCGGGCGTGACCACGAAGTTGAACGTTGTATTCAAGTTTTGTGCCGCCGTCGGAAAAACAACCCGTTGTTGGTGGGTGATCCGGGCGTTGGTAAAACCGCTATCGCGGAAGGCTTGGCGCATCGTATCGTAAATGGCCAAACGCCTGAGGTTTTATCCTCGACCACTATCTTCTCGCTCGACATGGGTGCGTTGCTGGCCGGGACTCGGTATCGTGGCGACTTTGAAGAACGACTAAAGGCTGTTGTCACTGAACTTGAAGATCATCCTGATGGCGTTCTTTTCATTGATGAGATTCACACAGTGATTGGCGCCGGTGCGACGTCTGGTGGCGCTATGGATGCATCCAACTTGCTAAAACCTGCTTTGCAGGGTGGTAAGCTGCGCACTATGGGCTCAACGACATATAAAGAGTTCCGTCAGCATTTTGAAAAAGACCGCGCTTTGTCCCGTCGTTTTCAAAAGATCGACGTGAGTGAGCCGTCTGTGCCGGATACGATTAAGATCCTGAAAGGTCTTAAGGAGTATTTTGAAGAGCACCACAGTGTAAAATACACTGCTGATGCGATCAAAACGGCTGTGGAACTTTCTGCGCGTTATATTAATGATCGGAAACTGCCTGACAAAGCGATTGATGTCATCGACGAGGCTGGCGCGGCTCAGCATCTGGTCGTTGCCTCTAAGCGTCGCAAAACGATCGGCACAAAAGAGATTGAAGACGTCGTTGCCAAGATTGCGCGCATTCCACCAAAGAATGTGTCCAAAAACGATGCTGAGGTTCTTAAAGACTTAGAGAAGTCTTTGAAACGTGTTGTGTTTGGTCAGGACAAAGCAATCGAAGCTCTGTCGAGTGCAATCAAACTTGCGCGCGCCGGTTTGCGTGAGCCTGAAAAACCAATCGGGAACTATCTGTTCGCTGGTCCAACTGGTGTCGGTAAAACCGAAGTTGCCAAGCAATTGGCAAACACGTTGGGTGTGGAATTGCTACGCTTTGACATGTCCGAGTATATGGAGAAGCACGCCGTATCACGCTTGATCGGTGCGCCTCCGGGTTACGTTGGCTTTGATCAAGGTGGTCAGCTGACCGACGGTGTCGATCAGCATCCACATTGTGTGCTTTTGCTGGACGAAATGGAAAAGGCGCACCCGGATGTTTACAACATTCTGTTGCAGGTCATGGACCACGGTTCTTTGACGGATCACAACGGGCGCACTGTTGATTTCCGCAATGTGATCTTGATCATGACATCCAATGCGGGTGCGACTGAGCAAGCGAAGGCTGCGATTGGCTTTGGACGGGATCGTCGTGAGGGTGAAGACACCGCTGCGATTGAACGTACCTTTACGCCAGAGTTCCGCAATCGTTTGGATGCGGTCATCTCGTTCTCTCCCCTACCCAAGGATACTATCCTGCAGGTGGTCGAGAAATTCGTTCTGCAGCTTGAAGCGCAATTGTTGGATCGTAATGTTCACATTGAGCTTACCCAGCCAGCAGCCGTTTGGCTGGCGGACAAGGGATATGATGACAAAATGGGTGCGCGTCCTCTTGGGCGGGTTATTCAAGAGTACATCAAGAAGCCGTTGGCCGAAGAGCTGCTATTTGGGAAACTCGCCAAAGGTGGTGTTGTGAAAGTGACAACCAAAGATGGCGAGCTACATCTTAAGCTATCAGGGCCTGATAAGCCGCGGATTACGGGCAATAAGCCACCGCTGCTAACAGCTGAATAAAAAGAAACCCCGCCGATTTGGCGGGGTTTTTCTTTGTTCCATTTACACTCTTATTTCTCGGTAAACTTCAATTCGATGCGTCGGTTCTTTGCGCGGGCTTCGCGTGTATCGGCGGGATCAATTGGTTGATATTCACCAAAGCCATTTGCGGATAAGCGCGCGGGCGAAAGCCCCAAATCACTCGCCATAAAGCGGACGACTGACAGCGCACGTGCTTGCGAAAGCTCCCAGTTATCGCGGAATTGCGCGCCGTTCACGATTGGCACATTGTCCGTATGGCCATCCACTTGAAGCACCCAGTTAATCTCTGGAGGGATTTCATCCGCAACTTCGCGCAACAGCTGCGCGACACCTGCAATTTGCTCGCGCCCCTGGAAGCTAAGATCAGCGCCACCAGATGGGAATAGCACCTCGGAGCTGAACACAAAGCGGTCCCCGACAATTCTCACGCCTTCGCGCGTTGCCAGAAGATCGCGCATGCGCCCAAAGAACTCCGAGCGGTATTTCTCTAGGTCTTTGGCAGCTATTTCTAACCGCTTTCGCTCGGCCTCTTCAAGCTCGCGTCGTTTACGTTCTTCTTCGGCGGCACGGCGCCCCTCAGAAGCTGCCCGAGCGAGGGCTGCATTGAGGTCGCTTCCCAAGGAAGACAGCTGAACCTGCGCAGCTGCATCACGTGCTTTGCTATCATCAAGTAAGGCCTGCAGAGCGCCAAGCTGTTCGCGCAATGCCGCGACCTGTTGGTTTAGCAGAGTAGCCTGCTTTTCGCTTTCGGTTGCTTCTGATCGCGTATCCTCTAGCGCTTGGTTTGCTAGGGCGAGCAGACGTTTCTGTTGTTCAGCTTCGCTGAGTTGGGTGGCGGCAGCTTGTTCTGCTGCAAGCTTTGCGGCCACTGCGGCTGCCAAAGCATTTTCCAGCTCGGCAACTCCGGCTTGCGTCCCTTCCACGTCTGACTGCGCCGCTGCTAACAAAGCTTCAGCCGTGGCTAGACGCACTTCTAGATCAGCGGTTTTGGACTTATTTTCATCGGCCACCAGCAAAGCAGCCGCAAGTTGTTCAACCGTAGCTTCGGCGCCAGTCTTTGTGTTGTCTAATTCGGTAAGCGCACTCGTCAACTCTTTGCTTAGAGCTTCTTCATTGATCAAGACCGCGGCCAATTTCCGATCCAGTTCCTGACGCACGGCTTCGGCGGCGGCAAGAAGCGTGAGCGTTTCTTCGGCCTCTTTGCGCTGTGCCTCAAGCGACAAGGTCATCGCCGTAAGTTCCGCATCAGAATTTTTAAGTCGTTCGCGCAAAGCTTCGGCTGCAGCTACTTCGGCGAGCCGGGCAATCTCTTCTTCTGTCAGCTTGCCCTGTAGTTCGGATACCTGCGTGGCAAGAGCCGCGTTTGTTTCTGCATCGAGCTGTGCTTTGGACCGAAGCTCTGCAATCATCAGATCGAGTGCTTCACGTTCTGCCGCGGCCAGACGCGCGGTTTCGACTTGCGCGTCAATTTCTGTGCGGGCCTGGGCTAGTGCCAAATTCAACGCCTCTTGCTCTGACAGCAATGTCTGGCGTTCCCCTTCTAGGGCTGCGACATTCCCCAAAGCTTCGTCGCGTTGTGACAACAACGCTGCGACTTGGGCTTCGAAACTTGTGATCTCTGTACGCGCCGCTGACAGCGCTTCTGCCGTTTTGTTGCGCTCTTCTGTTAAGGCTGCGATCAAAGCAGTCTGGCGCTCTGCAAGTGCGCGGGTATTGGTTAATGTGGCGCGCAGGCCTTCTACCTGCGTTTCCAGTTGCGATGACTTTTGCTGTTCCAGCCCAAGTGCCGCGCCCAAGGCTGCGATTTCGACGGACAGTTCATCAAGCTGGCTTTCTTGTCCCGTGATCGTTTCTTGCAGCACAAATTGCACCACCATGAAAATGGTCAGCACGAACATCAGGACCAGTAAAAGCCCCGTCATCGCATCCACGAAACCCGGCCAGATCGAAGCCTGGAAACGTTGCCCGGAGCGTCGTGAAAGCGCCATTGGTTAGCTCTCCTGCGCGCTTGATGAATTGTTCGTAGGCTTCCGGCGGCGCGGCACTGCCTGTTTTTCACCAAGCAAAGTGATGGCACGGGTCAATGCGGACAGATCAGTGCGAAGCTCTGTAATCGTATCCTGACGACCTGCAGAAATCTCTTCGAGGATGCGCAGCATTTGAACATCAATCGAACGCAGGCGCATGCGGCTTTCGGCGTCAACGCCTTCGCCTGTTCCTTGGTTTTGCAGCACCTCAATCAAACGCTCCTGCCCTTCGGCAACACGCGACATGGCGGCGGTTGATCCAGTTTCAGTACCAAGCTGCTGGGTGAGTGCCGAAACCGATTGCGTCAAAGCACCAACTTGGCCTTCGACACGTGTGCGGCTTTCTTCAGCTTTTGTGAACATTTGCTGAAGCTGGTCCATTTGCTCAGCCATATGTTCAAGCACTTCGCCAAGGACATTGTGCTCTATACCATGTTCCCCTTCGCCGGCGGAAAAGCCAACACGGGTGATGGAACTTAGCCATTCTTCAAGCTCGCGATAGAAACGGTTTTGCCCCTGCCCTGCAAAAAGCTCGAGTAGGCCAACAACTAACGATCCAGCCAAACCCAACAGTGAGGATGCAAAAGCAATGCCCATGCCGCTTAGCTGGCTTTCGAGCCCGGTCATCAAGCGTTGGAAGACAGCAAGCCCCTCTTCGCCCTCGGTTGGTGCAAGGCTACGAATGGTATCAACGACGGCGGGAACTGTTGTTGCCAAACCATAAAACGTTCCGAGCAAGCCGAGGAAAATCAGCATGTTCACAATATAACGCGTGATCTCACGACCTTCGTCGATGCGGGTTGCAACGGAATCTAAGATTGAGCGCGTTGATGTTGCACTGATTTGCCCACGGGCCCCACGCGACCGCAGTAAGGATGCCAGTGGAACCAACAAACGAGGTGGTTCTAGGTATTGGAAATCTTCGTTTTGCAGCGCGAAACTTTTGATCCAACGTGCAGAGGCAATAAGGGACAAGACCTGTAGGAAACAGGCAATGACACCGATGAAGAATACGAAAACGATAAACCCATTAAGATATGGGTTTGCCGTGAACACGGGGAGGACACTGGGCAAAGCGATATAGGTGATGACCCCGGTAAACCCGAGAACAATCAACATCTGTATGATCTGTCGCACTGGGTGCGAGAAATGCGGCTCGGCCTCTCGGTCTGGCTGTTCCATTTGGCCAGCTCCTGACGCTGTTATTTTCTTTGTCCACAGTAGGGCCGCGTGCCTGCTGTGCCAAGGTTTTTTGCGCCTGAGAAGGAGTTAGGCGGTTAATTCTTTAACGCGGGCGGATAGCCAATCCAGTTCTGCGTCTTCAATCCCTAATTCCGTCAAATGCGACGCGGTATTATAGAGGTATTCCGTATTAGGCCCCCGTCCACCAACTGCGGTAGAAATCACATGCGCCTGCTGTTCCAACGACAAATGGATGTATTGCCGATGATCCGGGTCAATTACATAAGTCACGGTCGTCACATTACGCCCATCGGTCAATGTGACATCGCAATGGGTTTCTAAATACGCGGAGGACACCAATTCGCGTTCGCGCAGTTCCGCCATTGCGGCGTCTTCTGTGCCGGGTTTCACCCGTAGCGCCAACCCTTGGCAAGTTGCACCTTCGGCGGCGTCCAGCGCTAAGACCAAACCAGGGTGCTCTTCGGTGCCGCGATGGTGAATGGATGACATGCAAAAGCTGCGGTGCCATCCGTTGAGTGTTGCGACCGATTGCTCAGCCACTTCAAATCCAGGGTTCCAAAGCAAAGAACCGTACCCAAATACCCAAAGAGTCATATGTCATCCATGTCTGGCGTTCATCGTTCCGCGCGTTTAAACACCAATGCGCTAAGACTGCAAAGGGGCCAATGCATGAAACGTCTTTTGATCGCCATTCTTGTGGCCTCTTTGGGGTGGTTTGGTTATTGGTTTGTCGGTTCTGTTGGAATTCAAACAGGCTATGAAGAATGGTTCGAAGCGCGGCGGGCGGACGGCTGGCAAGCTGAATATAAGGCTTTGCATCTTCGTGGTTTCCCCAACCGTTTTGACACAACTTTCGAAGACATTGCTTTGGCAGATCCAAATACAGGTTTTGCTTGGGAAGCGCCGTTTTTTCAGCTCTTTGCCTTAAGCTATCGGCCAAATCATATCATCGCCGTGTGGCCAGAAGATCATCAGCTATCAACGCCCCAAAGTAAAATTGCCATCCGCTCTGGGTCCATGCAGGCATCTGCGGTGTTTGAACCCAACAGCAAGTTAACGCTAAAGCGCGGAAATCTTGCTATAGAAAGTGCCGAAATCTCATCTGACGCGGGTTGGACGCTTTCAGCAGAGAGCTTATTGTTCGCACTCTCGCAAAACGAGGAAACTGACACGCTGTATCAGTTTGCGTTTCAAGGACAGGGCGTTGCGCCACCGCAAGACCTGCAGAATAGCGTACTCCCTAAAACAATGAGTGCTTTGAACCTAGATGCCTCTGTTGAGTTTGATCGCAGCTGGGACATTTTAGCGCTAGAGCAGCAGCGCCCACAACCAACCCAGATCTCGATCAGAACAGCTGATGCAAAATGGGGTGACCTAGAACTGCAAGTTGCAGGCGACCTTGCGGTTGATAATGCAGGCGTGCCGACCGGTTCGGTGACAATACGGGTCAGCAAATGGCGCGAGATACTAGAAATCGCACGAACCACTCAGCAATTTCCGCAGATCAGCTTGGATACTGTTGAGCAAGGCTTGGAGCTAATGTCATCACTAACAGGTTCGGGCGAAAACATTGATGTCACGCTGAACTTCAAACGCGGGATGGTGTTCGCGGGGCCTCTGCCACTGGGCCCTGCCCCTAAGCTCGCGCTGCGTTAAGCTTTAGCGGCAATAGGCTCCGCCCCGATGGCGGGCGATGTCAAAGTGGAAATGGTCACGATGGTATTTGTCGGCGTTGGGGCCAAGAACCGTTCCAAAAGGACCGCAGGCTGCGCCATGCATCTGTTTTAGGATGCGACCCTTTTTGCCTTTGCCCCAATCTTTTAGCACCGAAATCCGGTCGCCGTTGCTTAGGTGGAATGCCGAAATATCAATCGCGCGGCCTTTGCCATGCTCTGAAATTTTGGCACCCGGTTTGCTGTTTCTTGTTCGGCATGAATATCCAGCAGCAACTTGAACTTTCACAACACCGCCACCCTGTCGACCTACAGCGCGTGACATTCCGCGATCCATCCAGGTCTTAAGCGCGTGTGCCGTATCGCATTCCATGACAACCGGAGTAGAGAGCTGCACACCTGAAATAGAGTAGAGCCTGACAGCATCTTTGATCCCGCACCCGCTTAGCTTTCCGGGAACGCGTCCAACGTTGATCCCTTGCAGGTCGCGATCACGGCAAATCCGCCCGATTTTTTGCCCAGACGACGTTGTACGCGTGACAGAGGAAACCGGTTTAGGTGAAAAATTCGCAGCTCTTGAAACAGCGGGTCGAACCAATGGCCGCAACGAAATGGATGGCGCAAGGCTGGGTAAAGCGACCGGGAACACATCTACCCTTGCAACCGGACGCAATGAACGTGTTGGCGCGTCTGCGGTTGCGGCCGAAGCAGCGAGAACTATTGCTAAAAATCCCGCTCTTAGCTTCATCAATGCGCCTTCCCTCGGCCAAAGTCTGGCGCGTCTGTATCTTGCCCCGCCTCAATAATGCCCCGGCGAATTTCGCGTGTGCGCGTAAAGTAATCGTGCAAATGTTCGCCGTCGCCCTGTCGAATAGCCCGCTGTAACGCAAACAACTCTTCGGTAAAGCGCCCAAGGATTTCTAGAGTAGCGTCTTTGTTGCTTAGGAAAACATCGCGCCACATCGTCGGATCGCTTGCGGCAATTCGTGTAAAGTCGCGGAAACCGGATGCGGAGTATTTGATGACTTCGCTTTCAGAAACGCGGCGTAGGTCGTCTGCGACACCGACCATTGTATAAGCGATCAAATGCGGTGTGTGCGATGTAACAGCAAGAACGAGATCATGGTGATCAGCGTCCATTTGTTCAACGTCTGCCCCCATCCCCTTCCAGAGATCAGAGACCTTTTGTACGGCGTCTAAATCCGTTTCTTCGTCGACGATCAGCAAGCACCAGCGGTTATCGAACAGCTCTGCAAAGCCAGACTCGGGACCGGAATGCTCGGTCCCTGCGATCGGGTGAGCCGGAACGAAATGCACGCCCTCAGGTAGGTGCGGCGATACTGCGTCAATGACTTGCCGTTTCACCGATCCAACGTCAGATACAGTCGCACCTGGTTTAAGCGATCCACCAATTTCGGCAGCGACATCGCCCATCACACCAACGGGAACGCATAGCACTACAAGGTCTGCATCTTTGACAGCCTCGGCGGCAGTGTCGCAAATACGATCACATAGGCCGATCTTGCGCGCGGTATCGCGTGTCGTTTGGCTGCGGGCAAAACCAGTGACCTCGCCAGCAAGACCTGCGCGTTTGATCGCCCAGAACATCGAGGATGCGATTAATCCTAAGCCAATCAGCGCGACACGATCATAGACCTGACTCATGCCGCCCCTTCCTTAAAACTTTTGACCGCATGGGCGACACGACGGCACCCTGCTTCGTCGCCCACAGTTATCCGTAGGCAATTAGGAAGCCCGTATCCCGCGACTTTGCGAACGATAACACCCTGTTTCTTAAGGTATTCATCGCAGGCGCTTGCCTCGTCCTCTGATGCGAAGCGCGCCAAGATAAAGTTGGCACAAGACGTGTCAGAAGGCACTCCAATTTCAGCAAGCGCTTCGGCCAACCACGCCCGCAGCCGCGCATTATCTTTGCGGCAACGCGCTACGAATTCCGTGTCGCGTACAGCGGCTTCAGCCACCTGCATTTGCACATCTGAAAGATTGAAAGGCGGACGCACTCGGTTCAAAATGTCGATCAATTCTTTCGGGCCATAGCCCCAGCCGATCCGCATCCCGCCCAAACCATAGATTTTGGAAAAGGTGCGGGTCATGATCACATTGTCACGGCTATCAACAAGTGCTGCGCCCCCGTCATACCCTTCGACATATTCAGTATAGGCGCCATCGTGTACTAAGATCGCGCCTTCGGGCAGGCCTGCGGCCAAACGAGCGACTTCGTTGCCACCAATCATTGTGCCAGTTGGGTTGGCAGGATTGGCGATGAAGACAATTTTGGTTTTGTCTGTGCAAGCCTTTAGGATTGCATCGACATCGACGACACGCTCGCGCTCTGCAACGTTTACAGGTGTTGCACCACAGGCGAGTGTCAGAATCGGGTACATCGAGAACCCGTGTTCGGTGTAGATCACCTCATCACCAGGGCCTGCGAAACATTGCGCAATGAGATGAAGAATTTCGTCCGATCCGACGCCACAGATGATTTGGTCAGCTTTCAGGCCATGCACCTCGGCAATTGCGGTGCGCAAATCAGCATGATCAGTCCCAGGGTAGCGATGCAAGTTCAAACCAGCCTTGCGAAAGGCTTCCTTGGAAGCATCACCAGCTCCGTAAGGGTTTTCGTTTGAAGACAGTTTTACGATGTCTGTGACACCAGCCACCGTTGACTGTCCGCCCTGATAGAGAGCGATTTCCAGAATTCCGGGCTGCGGTTGGATCTTGGTCATGTCCGTTCCTTACACTTCAAACCCGTTCTAATTCGGTTATCAGAGAGAAGGAATAGCTATTCGAAACTGGCACTCCTTCTGCGACGTTTGTTGCGGCAATGCCCAGTCATAGTGCTAAACAGCGAAACAACGACACGTTTCGGCCAAACAAAAGAAAAGGCCGTGCTGAATACCAGCACGGCCCAAAGTCTTTGAATGTCGGCGAAGATTAGTTCTTCGCGTAGAATTCAACAACCAGATTTGGCTCCATAACAACTGGGTACGGCACGTCGGACAAGCCAGGTGCACGTGTGAAAGTTGCTGTCATTTTGGAGTGGTCAACGTCGATGTAATCAGGAACATCGCGCTCAGCCAATTGTGTCGCTTCGATCAGAACAGCCAATTGCTTGGACTTGTCACGAACTTCGATCACGTCACCTTCTTTTACACGGTAAGAAGGAATGTTAACGCGCTTGCCGTTAACTTTTACGTGGCCGTGGTTCACGAACTGACGTGCAGCAAATACTGTTGCAACGAATTTCGCGCGGTAAACAACAGCGTCCAGACGACGCTCCAGAAGACCGATCAAGTTTTCACCTGTATCGCCTTTTACACGCTCAGCTTCGGCATAGATGCGACGGAACTGTTTCTCGGTCATGTCGCCGTAGTAACCTTTTAGCTTTTGCTTTGCGCGCAGCTGGATACCAAAGTCGGACATTTTGCCTTTACGGCGCTGACCATGCTGGCCTGGGCCATATTCACGGCGGTTTACTGGAGACTTAGGACGGCCCCAGATGTTTTCGCCCATGCGGCGGTCAATTTTATACTTGGCAGACGTACGTTTAGTCACGGCTGATCTCCTTCGTTTAGGTTTCGAAGGGCGTTGTCCTCTATTCGGATTTTGCCGAATTGACAGGAATCCCCTTGCGGGGGCCACCAACACCAATGAAGCCGCGCTTATACGCGTAGCACTTGCGGAGTCAACGGGGATGAAGAAAAGAAATGCGGTTTTTCCGCTCCCCTAGGGAAGAAGGAAAAACCGATGCTAGTCTTGCTATGTCAGCCTATGCTGCCTCGTGGCGCAAAATCGCGGCCTCTGATGCTGTCAGTTGACGGCGTGCATGGTCCCCATAGCTATAAGGACGCGCCGCAAACTCAGGATTGATACCCAGCAGTCTTGTGCGATCCTCGTCACCAAGGGAGGACATGGCAGCGTCTGCTGGGTGGAAACTTTCGGTTTCGACACCATTTGCAAAAAGGATTTCGTGACGCGGCAGTAAAAGATGCACGTAAGTCACTTCGCGCAGTTTGAAATCAACTTTCACATTGCGGCCATTTTCAAGCTGGCGCGCCGAAACCAACACTTCTGGTGTATTAAATAGTGCCCGAGCCACTTCGCCACGCACCAAAACCCGGTGATCAGGCGAAACGATCAAAGCACGCTGAGGGAATTCATGACCCAATGCGCCTGGCTTGATCCGAATTGGCCGCAACTTAGGCAATGCAAACAAACGTGCCCCTGTCATCCGACGAGACCCGATCCACTGAATTTCTTGCGGACCGTTGTCTTTGGTTAGGACCAGATCACCTTCGCGCAGCTTTTCAATCAGGCGTGGGCCTTTGGGCGTGTCGATCCGCGTGCCAGGAGTAAAACAAATCGTCCCTGCCCCATCCGCCTCTGAGGAATGGGTTTCGTGCATCTCCAACGTATGGTGAACAACCCAAAGATCGGAATCTTTGGGCGGAATTTCATCAATAAACATCAATAGCGGCGCGCCACCGTCAACGTCGATAAGGGTGACAGTGTAGCTGTTACGCCCATTGGTCACGACAAAGCTGCTGTCGCGCATTGGGTCGTCTGTTTCGACTTGATCTAACTTTGTTGTATTGGCCAACGCCGCCCCAACAAGCTTGCGTACCATGCGTGCCGCTTTGCGCCGCAACATCACTTCGCCTTCGCCGCGCTCCAATCGCAACAGTTCTGTTGGCCCGTCCACGCGGATAGCATCTCCACGCCATGACCACACCGCGCCTTGCTCAATAGCGCTTATAGGTGCGGCCGTAAGACCATCTACTTCTGTTTGCGACCAGGAGATGACGAACGTGCCCAAAAAGCCCGTTCCCATTTGCCTGTGTCCTGCCTCATTATTTTTATTAATGAGACGTTAGCAAAAGTGATTCGTTCTGGGAAGTGCAAAATGAATCTCGCAGTGAGACCATACGCTTAAAAGTCAAACTTGATGCGTATTGCACCCAACACTTGCCCCTCTGGCTGGCCACTAAACTCTGGGCTCAACCATGATGCGCCATAGTAAATGCTGTACTTCTTTCGCTGCATCTCAACGCCAGCACGAATACGATGACGTGTGTTCTCAAGCGAAATACCTGAGGACGTGGGCAAGTAAATGCTGCTATCCACATAAGCGATGTCGGCACCGATGAAGAACGCCATGCCATCTTCTCTTTGCTGGATTGTGCGATAGCGAAGGCCTGTGATTGGATCACGCACCAGAAGATCGCCCTGACCGATGTTACCAATTGTTAGGTCAAAACCGGCGCGAACTAGTGTTTCGTCTCCGGCCCGTGCTTCTAGGAAAGGTCGAAGAGACGCATTTGAACCTAGCGACAGTGATTTACCAACCTCAGCCACCGCTGAAAGCGTTGTTTTGTTGCCGACTTGGCTGCCCAACACACCAGACGACGGACCCTCTATTCCAAAGCTGTCATGTAAGAAGTTCTGAAAATCGCCTAACCCATTTTGCGGGCCAAGGATAGTCAGGTCACCACCAAGCGAGAATTCAAGCGAGTTGCGTTGGAAGTGCGTATGCGCACCAACCGATAGAGCCGCTGCATAAGGGCGATCGCCTGCTGGTGGTGATTGTAGATTTGAAGGCGCAATAATTTGGCCAAGTATACGCAGTTCAACAATTTCACCCATATCTTCAGGGAGTTGGTCCATCCATTTTGGCCCAAACACATGGCTGCCAACGATAGAACCTGACCGCCAGCGATCATGCCCGTCCCCCAAAAAGTCGTTCACAATCAAACGGCCATAACCGAGCTGCTCGGCCTGCGCCGAAATTGGGATAACAATCTGAGCAAGACCAAGGACGGAAAGCCCAAGGGATAAAAGTAAATGTCGCATAGCTGCCTCAACAGGAATTCTTGTTGCTGGCGACATACCTAAAGATTTGGTACAAAAAAAAGGCAATAAAGCGAATATTCAGATTATTTTCAGCTAAGAGGCGAGCATCACACTAAACCAGCCTCTTTCGCAATCATCGCGGCTTGCGTCCGATTTTTGGCAGCCAACTTTCGGCACAGCGTCCGCACATGAAGCTTGATCGTCACTTCTTGCAATCCCAACTCACGCGCGATTTCTTTGTTAGACAGCCCTTGGCTGATACAATTCAAAACTTCTCTTTCACGTTTACTGAGTATTTTGATGAGCCCTTTGACAACCTCATCCTCTTGAGTGAATTCCAAGGGCACAAAGACTTCATCAGAAACCATAGTATTGACAGCCTTCAGGAAATCGCTTGCCGTCATTACCTTAGTCAAAAACCCAATTGCACCTTTCTGAATCGCCCCTTCTACGACAGACTTAGGCGCACTGATTGATAGGATAGCTATGCCACGTGCCAAATTGGCCTTCACCGCCAATTCTAAGCCCGCAAGCCCATTCATATCTGGCATGTCATAATCCAAGAGCGCCAAATCAAACGGCCCGGCTGTCTGGCAGAAGTCTAATGCCTCATGCAAAGATTTGGCCGTCACAACACGGGCACTACCCATATTTTCTAGGTAAGCACCAAGTAATTCACGCACGAGTGCATGATTATCTGCAATGAGTATTCGCATATCAGTGGCATTGGTATTTTGTTGGTAAGAGTATTCAGTCTAAGCCATTCAAGGCCTTCACCTTGAGGAGCAAACTGTGATCTTAGATAAAGGCAGGACTATACCCTCAATTGCATTTTACCGAAAAATGCAATTCAAATCCAGTGATTTTCGAGACCCACCTATCCGAACGGATAGGTCTCATTCCAATTGAGCAGGTGCTCTAGCTTACAATTCTATGCCAAAACTCAAATCATAAACTAACTTAGGTTAAGCTATGATCCTTCGCATTTTTTGTTTTGCACTCCTTTCTCTTTGTCTTTCAACTACTGCACGTGCTGAAGCGTTACCCGAACCCAAAGGGCAGGTTCTTTTGACTGTTTCCGGCTCTATTGAGAAGAGAAATGCAAAACAGATCGCCATCTTTGATCGTGACATGCTTCTCGACCTACCAGTCACACAATTTGAGACGACAACAATTTGGACAGACGGGCTTCAAAGTTTCAGCGGCGTTTCACTTCATGACCTCAAAGAACAAATCGGCATGGATGGTGAGACACTTATTGCCAGCGCGATCAACGACTACAGCGTAGAAATCCCACTTTCAGACGCGAAAGAAGGGGGACCAATCATAGCCTACCTTCGCAACGGAACTGAAATGTCAGTGCGCAGCAAGGGGCCGCTATGGATTGTTTATCCATATGATACGGTTCCTGAATACCGATCTGAAACGATCTATTCTCGCAGCATCTGGCAATTGGACCGTCTGGAAGTCATCAAGTAGCCTGCGCGGATAACGTTAAGCGACGAACACCTAATCTTAGTCCAACACCCTCCAGCCTATAGAACAACACGCTCTGACAGGGAATCATCCCGCTGAATCTTGGGCCAACCAGATCAGCCTTGGAATTTCTTACCGATACGGAAAACCGTTATCGCCATCGGTGCCGTAACCGTTAACGCAAACAGAAGCAGTCAGGTCACGTTTAACGCTAACATACTGACAAAAAACGTGTTTTACCTTTTTCCCCAGCCCTATTCGCTCTATACGGCGGCCAACTCCACGTGCTTATAAAAAGAGGACATTCCATGACCGTCACCCTAGGCATCAACGGATTTGGCCGCATCGGTCGCTGCACTTTGATGCAAATCGCAGAAGCTGCTCGTGACGATGTAAAAGTTGTTAAGCTAAACGCAACAGGCCCACTCGAAACTGCGGCGCATCTTATCCGCTATGACTCGATCCATGGGCGCTTCATCAACGATGTTACCGTTCAAAACGGCACAATGGATGTCGGCCAAGGGCCAATGCGCGTCTATTCAACCTACAACATGGATGAGTTGGACTGGACGGGCGTTGATGTTGTTCTGGAATGCACCGGCCAATTCAATGACGGCGAAAAGGCAGCCAAGCACTTAGAACGTGGCGCTAAAAAAGTTCTGATCTCCGCGCCTGCTAAGAATGTCCAACGTACCGTTGTGTTTGGGGTTAATGATCATCTGCTCAATGCGAATGACAACATGATCTCAAACGGCTCTTGCACGACAAACTGCTTGGCTCCGCTTGCAAAAGTCCTGCACGAAAACATTGGTATCGAGAACGGTCTGATGACCACGATCCACAGCTACACAGGCGATCAGCCAACTCTGGACCGCCGTCACAGTGACTTGTACCGCGCACGGTCAGCAGCCATGGCAATGATCCCAACCTCAACCGGCGCTGCGAAAGCCTTGGGCGAAGTGCTTCCGGATCTAAAAGGCAAGCTTGATGGCACAGCAATACGTGTCCCTACGCCCAACGTTTCTGCCGTTGATCTGACTTTTGTAGCTTCCAAAGATGTCACTGCAGCTGATGTGAATGAAATCGTTCGCGAAGCGGCTGCGACAACAATGAAAGGCGTGTTGGGCTACGATCCAGAGCCAAAAGTCTCTATCGACTTTAATCACACAACAGAAAGCTCCATCTTTGCACCAGATCAAACCAAAGTTGTTGGCGGGCGAACCGTTCGCGTTTTGGCTTGGTATGACAACGAGTGGGGCTTTTCTACTCGTATGGCAGATGTTGCCGCGAAAATGGGTCAGCTGATCTAAACAGCTGTTCTATATCCAAAATTATTGCGCCCCCGCAGACTGTCAGGCATACCCTTTAACAAGGTATCCAATAGTCTCCGGGGGCGCAGCAATTTCATGACCAACCCGATCGCAATCTTCTTAGGTCTCGCCATTGTCCTCGCAGTCATCGCGGATCAATATTTCCTTGATGGGGCTGGTAGCTTATTAGCAGGACGAAAGTTTGCAGAGCTGATCGAATGGATCGCGTTCTGGCGCTAACTTAGGTCATTGAGACCTTCAACGTCACATCACCGTGCAAGGCCTCTTGCCAGTTCAAACGCACCTGATCCCCATTCGCCCCCTGCTGTAAATCAACATATGGCGTTGCCCAGCGCGTTTGGTTGCTGCTTGTGCGCAACCGAGAGGTCGCGACCACAGATTCAACAGTTCGTGCTTGGCCGCCAAAGGGCAGATGTCCGTCTGTATCAACCGTCCACGCCGTCGCCGCTGTATTCTGATCATGTTTGACCACCAGCGGATTATAGGCCGGCGTTTCTATTTGGTGGAACGTATTTCCATCAAATCGAATATTCTTACCCTTGGACATATTTAACGGAGCGAATGAACTGTCCACACGATCAACACGGTCAATCGTCCCGTTAATACTTCGGAACTTATTCCCTGACACGCTTAAGCCGCCAATGAAGTGCCCTGTTCCATAGGGCTTGATAACCAAATACCCGAACCAAGGGGCGACGTTCCCTGATAGGAACATGTTGTCATCAATGCTCATCGCGGAAAATGAAAAGCCGTTTGTAAAATCCGGACTCGCATCATGTTCATTCGTCCATTCAATCGAACAGTTATCAACGTAGTTCCCGGTGATCGTTGTCGAACAATGCCCGCTCATGATCACGATGCCGGCCGTGCGGATACCGTTCGTTTCGCCATCCCCTTGGAAAAAGTGATTGCCAATGATTGTGTTATTTGACCCACCCAGCACTGCAAAATGTCGAAATTGCGTCGAGCGATTGTTGCGCAGCTTAATATCATTGGCATTCGTATTCAGAACAATCGAACTACGATCCTGCGAGCGCTGCGCAGCCTCGCCGCTAATGAATTGACAGCGATCAATCAGCATACCTTGACAGCCTTCGCCATGGCTTGTGATCCCGCGATCTGCTGGGCGATTGATCCAACAATCTCGCAAATGAAAAATCACGCCCGAAGGGGCCAATAGGATGCCACTGGCAATGTTGTTACATAGAAACTCAACATCCGAGATCGAAAAACTCTGGAGCTTACTGAAACCAGAGAAATCCAAAACATATTTGAACCGAGTAAACGTATAGGATTGTGTGCCAGCCGCGTCATACAACGGGGCGCTCAAGGTTACTTCTTGTGTCGCGTCATTTTTAGACCTGACATAAACCTCTCGCCCTACCCCGTTACCAGTGACCAACGAACCAACTTGAACATTCGCAATGTTCGCAACATTCGTAAGCGTAAGCGCATTGCTGGTTGAATATGTCCCCTGAGACGTCACAACTGTGGGCGCCCAACTTGCATCGCTGGTTACATAGAACTGCCCATTCGCAAGGTGCCGGCGTTGCGCAAACGAGGCACGGTTTGGCACAATCGCTTGCATATCAATCGGCGAAGAAATCGTGATGCGACGTCCGCCAAGATCCAAAGACTCATGATCAGAACTATTCAAAAGCGATTGAAAAGCCTTTTCAAAGGCTAGCTGCTCATTCCCAAAAGCATCGATGTATGCGGGCAGATCAAAGTTCTTCGTCAAATCCAAGATGGCCGAACGCGGCATGCTCAATGTGCCTTCGAACCGAACACGCTCTGTGAACTTCACATTAGAATTCAACAAATACGTCCCTTTGGAAATCAGCACCGTGCGCCCATCTGCTGCATCATTGGCCGCGATAAAGGCGGCTGTATCATCCGTAGTCCCATCGCCTACAGCCCCGTAGTCACGCACATCAACCATAGCCATCATGTCGCGCAAAAATGCAGACGTTAGGTCCTCGACAACGATGTCATCAATACGTACGACCCCACCTGACGCCCCAGTCAGATCAAGCCCCACATGTGCGTAATCAGGCTGCGCACCCCATGGCATATCCACACCACCACGAACGCCGGACCCAATGATTGCCGAAATCTCAACAACCTCACCGTAGCTCGTCAATGATGTCGAAGGCCCAACCTCGACCAACCCACTCACATGGCTGCCACCTGCCGTTCCGGCCCAAGCCGCAATACGCACCGCTGGCAAAGCCCCACTCATCGCCTTCACCCGTGCAGTCACCCGCAAATAGCACCCCGGTAGAACAGGCGTTTGCCCCATGTGCCGCAATCGCTGCGTTGCAGACGTCTTTTGCAGCTCCAAGCATCCCGCGAAATCAGCGTCGGCTGGGACAAATGCCGCATTCGACGCGCCGCTATAAGTGTCTGATCCCGGCGTCCCATCACCACTAGACCAAACCCCAAGCCCAGCCGAGAATGCCGGCGGCATCAAGACAACACCATCTGTGATTGCTTTGTTCATCGAAAACCCCTTTTCACTGATTGGCGTCACAGCGTGATCAGCACGGACGCGCTCTCGTTTGGGGTTTACCGAGCGTTCATTAACGATAACTCAGGCCAGCGTACGCTGGGTGTTGCGTTTTATGCGGCTGGCGCAGCTTGCAAATACCGCACGCCGTTGATCCGCCAACGGTCTTCGATCAACAGCATCTGATATTCAAGTTCATGAAACACGCCATGAGTATCCTTAAACAATACCTTTTGCCGATAGGTTCCGCGCAGCTCTTTGAGCTCCAAGAAACGAAAATCAGATGGGCGCCAAACCATGGGATATCCATTGCGCACCATCGCGCCAAAACGTGCTGGTGATCCAATCAGGTTCTGAATGGACGGGCTAGCAAACCCGTAAGCCGCCTCCACGTCATCCTCTTGAAACGCTTCGATTTGCCTGGAAATCACATCTTGAATCTCAGCATCTTGTGCATTCAGAACCGAGGCCCAGACCGCCAACGCGGCAGCAAAAATCAAACGCATGTCAATTCCTCCTGTCACAGAAGGTTAGAGCGAATTCCGTTTTTGTCCAATTTCATGAGCGCAAAGAAAACCGGCGGCCAATTGGCCGCCGTTTCGTTTACATCAATTCGCCGTTCAATCCGGCTTCGATCAAGGCAATGGTCTCTGGCACACCATAGAGCGCAATAAAGCCCCCAAACCGTGGCCCCTGCGATGCGCCTAATAGCACTTCGTAGATAGCTTTGAACCAATCGCGCAGCGGATCAAAGCCATGGATCTTACCAACAGCAAAGACAATGGATTGCAAAAATTCATCGCTCGCAAAATTCGCTTCTGGCAACGCGTCATCATTCCCCATCGCAGCATTCTTTTCAGCAATCACTGCCAACGCAGCCTCTGGCGAGGACAATGCCTTTGCCAGATCGGTCAACGCTGCACGTTCTTGATCTGTAGGCGCACGGAACACTTTGTTAGGCTTAACAAAGTCATTGAAATACCGCACAGCAAAGCCCGCGGCTTGATCCATCGTTGGATTGCTCTCCGGCGTCGCATCTGGTGCGTATTTGTTGATAAAGCCCCACATCGCCGCCTTATCTTCAGCGCTCGACGCACTTGCCAAGTTCAACAACATCGAGAATGGCACAACCATGTCAGACTCTGGCACTTTGCCACCGTGGATATGCCAAACTGGATTGTTCAACTGACCTTTGATGTCCTGCCCATGATAGGCGCGCAGTTGCTGATGATATTCATCAACAGCCTTTGGGATAACATCAAAATGCATCCGCTTTGCCGTCTTTGGCTTGAGGTACATGAAATACGACAGGCTTTCTGACGACGCATAGGTCAGCCACTCGTCAATCGACACGCCATTACCAGACGTCTTTGAGATCTTCTGGCCGTTTTCATCCAAGAACAATTCATATGTGAAATGCTCTGGCGCACGCGCGCCCAAAATCCGGCAGATGCGGTCATAGATTGGAGTGTTAGTGGAGTGATCTTTTCCGTACATCTCAAAGTCGACACCCAGTGCCGCCCAACGCGCACCAAAATCCGGCTTCCATTGCAGCTTCACATTGCCGCCGGTCACAGGCAGCGTCCACTCTTTGCCCTCTTCGTCGTCAAAGGTGATCGTGTAATTCTCCGCATCCACCTTTTTCATGGGCACATACAAAACGCGACCGGTCTCTGGGTGGATCGGCAAAAAGATCGAATAGGTCGCAGCCCGTTCTTCACGCAGAGATTTCAGCATGACCGCCATAACCTCATCGTATTTTTCAACGGCGCGCTTTAGAATCTCGTCAAACTTACCAGAGCCATAGAACTCATTGGCCGAGATAAATTCATACTCAAAGCCAAACGTATCCAAAAAGCGGCGCAGCATAGCGTTGTTATGATCGCCAAAGCTGTCATGTGTTCCAAACGGATCAGGAACAGACGTCAGCGGCTTTTGCAGATGCTCTGCCAAGCTTTCCGAGTTCGGAACATTGCTTGGCACTTTGCGCATACCGTCCAAGTCGTCAGAGAAACAAACGAGCTTTGTAGGAATATCAGAAATCGTTTCAAACGCAGTTCGGATCATAGTCGTCCGCGCGACCTCACCAAAGGTGCCGATATGCGGCAAACCTGAGGGGCCGTAACCTGTTTGGAACAGCACATAGCCCTTTTCTGGCGGCTGCTTTTCATAGCGTTTGAGCACCCGGCGCGCTTCTTCAAATGGCCAGGCTTTCGAGCTCATCGCAGCATCACGCAGATCAGACATTGTATTCTCCAGAAATCAGCCGCCACGCCCTATGCGTTGGCGACCGGAGATGCATAGTTTGCGAATGCAGCATGGTCAACATTTCTTCGGGACGCTTCATAGTCGCAACAATCAGAAATATCCATTTCAGCAGATGACTACAGCTTGAATCCCCCGATCTGCGTAATACCTCACTCTAAGCTTGCCCCGCTGCAAACTGCTCCATATCCTGCAATCAAAAGCGCTGGAACAAAGGCCCGAATATGACTCAAGAGATTCCCCATCCCCTGACACCTCAAGATTGCTTAATTGCGATGATGGTGGCGATTTCAGCGTCGGATGAAAACATCCGAACGGCGGAGTTGATCAAAATCCAATCGGCCGTCAACAACCTACCGGTTTTCGGCGATTATGACATCGACCGGATCACAGTTGTAAGCCAAACCGTTTTTGACCTTTTCGAACAAGAAGACGGCCTTGCCGCTCTATTCGGTCTGATCAGCGATAACCTTCCTGAAGAGTTGTACGAAACGGCATATGCCCTCGCCTGCGATGTTGCTGCGGCAGATGGCCTAATCCTAGAAGGTGAGCTCCGTCTACTAGAGGAAATGCGCTACGAGCTGAACATTGATCGCTTGCACGCCGCTGCCATCGAGCGTGGCGCACGTGCGCGTCATATGACCATCTAAACGGTCATCACAGCATTACCAATCACCAAACCCGGTATCCCAATGGTTGCCGGGTTTTATGTTTTAAGTGGCTTCCTTCACAGCGATTTCAGCCATTTCCAAAATCGCGTCTCGCGAATTCGCGACCGCGATAAAACGCGCGTTGTGGCAGAATTTGGCACCCTGTACGCCGCTTGCTTCTTCGAGCGCTGCATCAGATAGGCCAGCCCAAGAGGCCGGTAAATCGGCACGTTGATCAAAGGTGTCGTTTGAAAGCTTGATACCATTCAAGGTCCAATCCCCTCCGCGTGGATTAACCACAAAGAGAATATGATCTGCCTCTGCCTTAACCAAGACAGATCGATACGGCATGCCCATCGGCAGCTCGAGAATAGGCGATGTTCCAGCTTTCGCGATGGCCTCAACAACCACGCTTTCCGCACGGGATTTCGCGGCAAGGTTACGGATTTGCGCCTCTACAAAGCCTTGCGCCATTGGAAGTGCTGCAAAAAACGCATCATCATCTGCGGTTGGCGATGGATCATCAAACACAGGCTTCAAGCTGCCCAATAACGCGGGCAACGTCAGGATCGACAGCGGCCCCGCCACAGACGGATCCATCGCGCCATTGTCCAAAAGGTCAATCGGCAGCACAAATTTGCTGTCAAATTTCGCGTGAATAAGTTCAACATCATCCGCGGGCACATTCATCGCAGACAGATAAGCGCGCCCGTACTGCGCCCAAATCAGACCAAAGGAACTGAACGGCTGCTCATCTTCGCGCATCGGTCCCGGCCGCTGGTGATGATCAAATATCTGCGCGTCTGGATCGAACTGTCCACCAACATCATAGATAATCTTTTTAGCCGAAGGCATGAGCCACTGCTTGTCACGTGTGCGCAACAAAGTCGCATCAGGGAACAGGCGCGTCAGCACAACCGAGGACAGCAATTCATCCGCATGAAAGCCCCCGGAATGGGTGACAAGATGAGTAATGGTCATGTGTATGCTCCAGCGTCGGTCATGAGAAAAGGCGACCAACGCGGCCGCCCTTAAAGAGGTTACAGGTCGTTTGTCAAAGCTGGGCGACTAGATCAAGGATAAGATCGCCGAGCAGCCACCAGTTCAACCTCGGCCGCGATATGTCGGCACACCTTGATCTGGGATAAAGACGCCCGGCAGCTCGGCACCGGTTTGATAAAACACATCAATCGGGATGCCGCCGCGCGGGAACCAATACCCGCCGACGCGCAGCCATTTTGGTTCTAGCAATTCAACAAGCCGCTTGCCGATCGACACCGTGCAATCCTCGTGAAAGGCACCGTGATTACGGAACGATCCCAAAAAGAGCTTAAGCGACTTACTTTCCACAAGAAAATCACCCGGCACATAGTCAATCACGATATGGGCGAAATCTGGTTGGCCTGTTAACGGACAAAGCGACGTAAACTCCGGCGCTGTAAAGCGCACCGCGTAGTTTGTTCCGGCTTGCGGGTTTGGCACTTTTTCCAATAACGCCTCTTCCGGTGAGTTGGGCAATTCAGTCTTGCCACCCAATTGAGTCAACCCAGCGTAAATGCTTTCATCAGCCATGTGTCTCTCCTTAGACCCCACGTTTATTGCCCCAAACAAGGACATGTAATTGCGGCAAAATACGGGGAGTAAACCATTGATCCCCAAGTGTTTTTTCGATCAACCAAGTGTATCGTTCCATGATGCCATCCATATCAATCACCGCATCATCGGCATCAGGTGGTGGCGGCGTGTGATTGCCCGGTTGCAGATACAAAGGTACCTGCGGGTAACGCGCAGCGACGTCCTTGGCCCATTGGTAATCCACCGTATCAAAGACAACGATTTTCATCGCGATCTCGGCATTACCAGCAGCAACGAGGCACGCATCAAACTTGTCCCAATCCACAACCTCTCCCGAAGACGGTGGTTTGGGAGACAGGATCAGAGGCGACAGTTCAGAAAACCAATCGCGTGCCACTGACCCCTGCGTTTCTAAAGCAAATTCATAGCCCTCGGCCTTGCCCAAAGCGATCAGCGGGCCAAAATCCTGAATGGCAGGGTTGCCGCCGGATAATGAAACCGTCAGCGGTTTTCCACCTGACAGCGTACGCACCTTTGACCAGACGTCCTCTGTCGCCATGGCTGTCCATGTGTGGCGGTATTCCTGATCAACAGCATGCAGACTGTCGCACCAGCTGCAGCGATAATCACAGCCCCCAGCCCGTACAAAAACGGTAGGCGCACCGATAACAGCGCCCTCGCCCTGAATGGTTGGCCCAAAGATTTCCGCAATCCGTAGCTTGCTCATGGTCGGTACTCAGCCCAAGTCTTTGGTGTTTCAGACACCCGCACCGCGGTCACCTGTTCCCACTTAGGTTTTGCCCAATCAAACACTTCTTTTGCCAGCCGTTCAGACGTAACCATATCATGACCGAATACATCGTTCAGATGCCGATGATCCAAGCTATCATCAATCCACTTTTTCAAGGGCGACAACGCACGGTAATCCAGTACAAATCCGTTCTCGTCCAACTCTGGCGCAGACAGTTCAACTTCGACAATGTAGTTGTGCCCGTGCATGCGCGAACAGGGGTGATCCTCTGGCAAACCACACAACTGATGGCTTGCGGAAAAGTGGAACTCTTTTGTGATACGAAACATCAGTGCCCCTCCACCGCAGATTTCCAATACTCGGGATCGGCATAAACCGTTGGATCAGTTACACCTGCAATATCAAAGGCTTCGCGACGCTCGACGCAAGTTCCACAGCGACCACAATGGCTTTCCCCACCCTTGTAACAAGACCAGGTATCAGCAAATGGCGTATCAAATTTAGCGCCCGCAACTACGATGTCTGACTTTGGAACATGCACAAAGGGTGTATATAATCGAACCTCGGCATAGCCCTCTAGCGCTTGATTTTGCATCGCCTGAAACGCATCAATAAATCCAGGACGGCAATCCGGATAGATAAAGTGATCGCCCCCATGAACGGCTGTCGCAACGGCATCTGCACCCTTGGCAGCAGCCACGCCAAATGCAACTGACAACATGATTGCATTACGGTTTGGGACAACAGTCACCTTCATGGTTTCTTCAGCATAGTGTCCATCGGGAACGTCGACATCATCGGTTAACGCTGAGCCAGCCAAGAACGCTCCAATGTGGCGCATGTCGATCAACTCATGCACAACGCCCAATCGCTCTGCCGCAAGGGCTGCAAATTCGACTTCTTTTTTATGGCGCTGCCCGTAATCAAACGAGATCAACCCCAACAATTCCTGTTCCTCAGCGACTTGGTAAGCAAGAGACACGGAATCCAATCCGCCTGAGCAGATGACGAGAGTTTTCATTTTTTGAACCCTTGTTTTAGCGAACCGGGTAGGCTGCGACCGGTATCCGGGACCATCCCGAACGCGCGGGATTTAGCAAATCAGCATTTCGAAGAAAAGCGAAAAGTCCGTGTTCAGCTTGCGTAGACAAGCCCCCAGCGTTCAATCAGTTTTTGCTGAAGTTTCTTCGCCCGACTGTTCCAACTTTTGGCACCACGCGGCCGTTCGCGTTGATCGCGGGTCAGCTTGGAACGTGTGTCTGTATCCGCGACAAAAATGGCAAATGCCATTTCCTCTCCCTGCGAAGATTCCAGGTAACCTGCCAGCCCGCTTACGAAATTTAGCGTTCCAGTTTTAGCATAAACATTGATCGGATGATCTTTATTCGGCGATCCGTTTTCATGTTTTAGCGTGATTGGCTTGAGGATGGGGTGCAAAATTTCTTTACGCTGGAAGGCCGCCAAAGCAAGGGCAAGTTCACTCGCATCCATGCGCGAGCGGTCACTTAAACCGGAATGATCCATGAATTTCGCCTGCGCCATTCCCAACCGCTCCGCGGCCCATTCAGACATATGCTGACCAGACGCCCGGAGCGACGCGGCGTAGGTGCCGCGCGCCAGTGTTGCGGACAATCCGACCATCTCGGCCGTTACGTTGGTGGAGTATTTCAGCATGTCGCGCAGCACGTCCGTGAGCGGCCCACTGCTATGGGTTGCCAATGTCTCACCACGTGGAAAACTTGTTGTTTTCTGGGGGCTTGGCAGCGTTATCCCCCGCGCCCGCGCATGCCAGCGCAAGACCTCACCCGCATAGATTTCAGGCTGACGCATTGGGAGCCAGCGGCCGCCGGCTTTGTTCAATGCATGGCGCGCTACGGTCCAGTTATCTTTACCATTTTTTGCTGAATACGCGAAAATTGGCGTTTTGTTATCTGTGAGAGAAACACGGGCGACGTGGACCGGGGGGCGGTGTTTGGCGCTGCGGGCTTCCATGGCTGTGTCGTAGCCGTCTGCGGTCTTTTTCCAGTCGAAATAAACGCGATTAAAATTCAAGCAAATGCCTGAAATTGCAGGGGAATACCCGACGTGCCGCGGTTGCTCTGGGTCAATCGTTTCGGCAAACGGTAAGGCGCCGCCGTAGACGAGAAAACGACCTTCGACCCGCTTGAGGCCAGCCGTTGCTAGTGTCTGCACAAGTTCGCCAAGGTGATCGGTGCTTAGGGTCGGGTCCGCGCCGCCGACGAGGATCAGGTCACCCCTTAACACCCCGTTTTCAATAGGTTTTGTGGCCACAACGCGTGTTTGAAAACGATGATTTGGGCCAAGGGCGTCTAGGGCGTAAAGGGCCGTAACGGCCTTTGAAACGCTTGCTGGAGGCAACCCCGTGGTTATGCCGTGCTGTTCTAGGACCTTGCCAGTGCCAATTTCGACCACCGAAAAGGCCACGTCGCCGTTCAAATTCGCCGCTTTGATCAATTCCTCGACCGTCTTAACCGGTTGTTTTCCAAGGGATTCTGGACGCAGGTGCGGACGCAGCGAACGCTCGGGCGCGTTGGCGAGCAACGGGGTTGCGACGGTGCTGGTCAGAGCGGTCAGGAAAAATCGGCGGGATAGAAAATTGGACATGAAAAGAATTTAGCCTGCGGGATTTGGAAAGAAAACGCAAAACAGCGTTATCTCGAAAATATCAATTAAATAAACGGGTTACGGCTTTTCCCATGCACCAGTTGCGCGGATTTGGGAGGAGCTGAGATTGACCATGGGCACATTGGCAAAGCACCAGGCCGGCGCCTGCGCAACGCCTAACAGTCTGGAATCCCTACCTTTTATTTGTGCAAAACGGTAAACATCTGCAGCCTTGGCGGTTCGCGCCGAGGTGCGGTCACCGGGGCGCGCGAGGACGCCAACGGGGACTAAGTCCATGATTTTACGCCAATCTTTCCATTTATGGAACTGCGCAAGGTTGTCAGCTCCCATCAGCCAAACAAAGTTAACACCGGGGTAGTCTTTGGTTAACCGTTCCACCGTTTCAGCCGTGTAGCGCGTGCCTGCGCGGGCCTCAAAATCAGAGATGGTGACACGGGGGTGATCCATGATCTGACGGGCGGCGTCCATACGGCGGGCGATGGCGGCGGGCCCCTCTTTTTTCAAAGGGTTACCAGGGGTTACAAGCCACCAAACACGATCCAACCCAAAGCGTTTTAGCGCCTCTTGGGTGATATGCACATGGCCCTGATGCGGCGGATCAAAGGAGCCGCCCAGCAGGCCGACCGTCATGCCAGATCGTAAATATGTGACGCGTTTTCTCATGCGGCGAATAGAAAGGTGACCGCAATAAATGTCCAGTCAAATCCGGGTGTTGCGTTCCTTGCGCCGTTAATAGGTTTGGGACGGTGATAAGAATTTTGGTAAATGTGGAAATTCGTACGTTTCACGGCGCGAAACGTACGATTCGATTTGATTAAATATATTGAGGGTAAGATGGGCGATTTTCACGATGATAATTGGTACGAAAAAGGCGGCCGTCGCGGGTATATTTCGGTGCGCGATTTGGACTGGTGCATCGGACGCAAAGACAGCGGGTGGGTTTTGACCATTCCGGCGGGTACAGAATTTGAAAGCTCGGTTCCGGTGCTGTTGCGATGGGTGTTCCTGCCGGATGATCCGCGATTTTTGAAATCGGCATTGATCCACGATTATCTGATCGAAAGCGGATACCGCCGCGCGTTTGCGGACAGCCAATGGTTTGAGGCGGCGTTAAGCGTACACGCCCCGGTGTTGCGCACGTGGGTCGCGTATTCTGGCATGCGGTTTCGGCGGTTTGTGCAGTGGGTGTTTGGGACGTCCAGCGCGAATAGAGGGTAACGGTTTCCCAGAGGGGAGCGCCTGACCCTGGGTGGGTGCAAAGCGCCCTCCCGTGGGGAGGGTCGGGCGCTGCCCGGCGGTGCCGGGCATATGTCTAATCTCGTAAAAAGAAAACGGGAAGTTTGGTCGTCTTTGACGATCCACAAAGTTCGCGGCCGATCTCAAACTGTATTGTCTTGTCAGGTTCTTTTTTCAAAATTCTAAAAAAGACGTCCACAGCCACAAGCTGAAACGTTCTGTAGACACTGTGCGAAGCGGCGTTTAACCAATTTAGAAATTCGTCAAATTTTTCATGGTTCGAGCTCTTACCTCCCATTCGATTGAAATGAAAATTCAGAAACGAACCAAAGACCAAGTCATCTGTCGCTGGGTACGAACAGTTGGCGTACTCTTTGTGGAACAAGAAACGCCGGTCCGAATTACGCGGAGCAGAGTCCAACCACGCAAGCACGTCTTGTGTTCCACAATGACCACTCATTTTATTTCTCATCTTTTTACTGAATCCTAACCATTCACTTTCTAATACATCAGACATTCCATCGGCCCATGTTTTTGAGATCTTTTCCAAAATAGCCAAGTCAGATCGGGATTTTGCGCGCCGTTTCAAGGCAATTTCCAATCCTTTCATTGCATATTGCGCTTCAACCACCTTTAAGTTCACCAGTCTCAAAAAGAGATGAGACCTAGCAGAAGCCAACTTAAGGGTCGGCTCACCCATGGCTTGCGTATTCATGGCCATAATCCAGAGATTAATCAGCTGCATTGTTTCATCCGCGGCCAAGGCCAGCACCAAAAAAGCAGATGACGCTTCTTTGCCCAGAATTTCGATATCGTCTTCCAACAATTGCATTTCCAAAAATTCAAAATTCATTCCAAATATTATCTCCACTTGTAGTGCACATTTGCCATCCCCCACCCCATCCGCTATCACGGCCTTCAACGTGAAATCCCCTAAGTCTCGAGGCCCAAAATGGCAGCTTATCAGTACGTCTATCACATGCAGGGAGTCTCTAAGACTTATCCCGGCGGCAAGAAGTGTTTTGAAAATATCCACCTGAGCTTTTTGCCCGGTGTGAAGATCGGTGTCGTGGGTGTGAACGGCGCGGGTAAATCGACTTTGATGAAGATCATGGCCGGGTTGGATAAGGACTTTACCGGTGAGGCTTGGGCGGCTGAGGGCGCTAAGGTTGGCTATTTGCCGCAGGAGCCAAAGTTGGACGAGACCCTAACGGTGCGTGAGAACGTGATGTTGGGTGTGGCGGATAAAAAGGCCATTCTGGATCGCTATAACGAATTGGCGATGAACTATTCGGATGAGACCGCCGAAGAGATGGCCAAGCTGCAGGATGAGATCGACGCGGATAACCTGTGGGATCTGGACAGTCAGGTTGATGTCTCTATGGAAGCGCTGCGCTGCCCGCCGGATGACGCTAAGATTGCGGATCTGTCTGGTGGTGAGGCGCGTCGTGTGGCGCTGTGTAAGCTGTTGCTGGAAGCGCCAGACATGCTGTTGCTGGATGAACCGACCAACCACTTGGACGCGGAAACGATTGCTTGGTTGCAGCAGCATTTGATCGACTACAAAGGAACGATCCTGTGTGTGACCCACGATCGGTATTTCCTGGATGATATCACCAGCTGGATCCTT
This sequence comes from Cognatishimia sp. 1_MG-2023, assembly GCF_030548175.1. GTDB lineage: Bacteria > Pseudomonadota > Alphaproteobacteria > Rhodobacterales > Rhodobacteraceae > Cognatishimia. The sequence goes on from NZ_JAUORX010000001.1 coordinate 554,178, forward strand.
GAGTTGGATCGCGGCAAGGGTATTCCGTACGAGGGCAACTATTCTGCTTGGCTTGAGCAAAAGGCCAAGCGTCTGTCGCAGGAAGCGCGGGAAGATAAGTCTAAGCAAAAGACGTTGGAGCGCGAGCTGGAGTGGATGCAGCAAGGGCAGAAGGCGCGTCAGGCGAAATCCAAGGCGCGTATTGCGGCCTATAACGAGCTGGCGGGTCAGTCAGAGCGTGAAAAGGTTGGTCGCGCGCAGATCGTTATTCCGAATGGTCCGCGTTTGGGCAGCAAGGTTATTGAGGTGTCCGGCCTTGGTAAGCATTTCGGCGACAAGCAGTTGATTGAGAACCTAGAGTTCAGCTTGCCTCCGGGTGGGATCGTGGGCGTGATTGGCCCGAACGGCGCGGGTAAATCGACGCTGTTTAAGATGCTGACCGGTCAAGAGCAGCCGGATGCAGGTACGGTTGAGTATGGCGATACAGTGAAGCTGTCCTATGTGGATCAGTCGCGTGACGATCTGAACGACAAAGACACCGTGTGGGAAGCGATCTCTGGCGGGGCCGAGATTATTGAGCTGGGCGACGCGCAGGTCAATTCGCGGGCCTATTGTTCGTCGTTTAACTTTAAGGGCGGCGATCAGCAAAAGCCGTTGAACCTGCTGTCTGGTGGTGAACGCAACCGTGTGCATATGGCGCGCTTGCTGAAAGAAGGCGGCAACGTGTTGCTGCTGGATGAACCGACCAACGACTTGGACGTTGAGACGCTGCGGGCTTTGGAAGATGCGCTGGTGGATTTCGCCGGCTGTGCGGTTGTGATTTCGCACGATCGTTTCTTCCTCGACCGGATTTGTACGCACATGCTGGCGTTCGAAGGCGAAGCACATGTGGAGTGGTTCGAAGGTAACTTTGAAGACTACGAAGAAGACAAGAAGCGCCGATTGGGTGCGGATGCTTTGGAGCCTAAGCGCCTGAAGCATAAGAAGTTTACGCGGTAGAATTGACACACATAAAATACAACTTAAAAGGGTCTTAATTCTAAGACCCTTTTTTTTCGTGCCGCAATTTTATTTGAGTTCTTTATGCATTTAGAAGTAACCCAAGATTTAAACCAAAAAGAGCTCTACTTTGCTCAAAAGGTCCTAATTCCAAACAAGAGCCGTCCTCGTGGCTTTCGCAACGGAGACCTCGCCAAACTTAAACATGGTTCAAGGTCCGCAGTGGTAATGTTAGGCTCAGCGGGTTGCCCCTTAGGAAAAATTGCACTCTGGAAAGAGCTGGCTGAAGACTTCAAACTAGAGGAAGGCCAGCGCGCAAAATTCACATTAGAGAAATGTTGTAAAAGAGATTTTTTGACTTGGTCAAATGGACTACCAAATGCCCAAGATCGTTTTCAAGCTATTCTTATAGCTGAGGCCTCACAAGCAGCGGAGGAAGCCGCGGATGCCTCTCAGAAGGCATCTCAAAAAGCCAACTCTCTTAACCAACTTACTACACAGTTGCTACGCGAGGTTCGCGACGAAAAAAACGCTGCGACTGCCGAACGAGAAAAAGCATCAAGAGCACGCAAAAGGGCCCTATATTTAGGGGCAGTATCTGGCGTATCATTCTTCATAATCTCTTATGTCTTCGAGGGTATTTTAGACAAGATAGCACTTAAGGAATGGATCAATACTTTCCTTGGCATTTAAACTAGATAACTCAAGGGCTTCATATCCCACTTCAGTGTTTGTGCGCGGCCAAATTCGCGACAAAGCCGCAGCCCGGCCTACAAATTCTTTTCCGGTTTGATCCCAATCAATTCGCGCGGCCCACTGACTGGATAGGCTCTGGCCATAACAGAGAGCCGTAGGGTGGGTTTCTAACCCACCATCACCGGTTGCAACGATCGTGCAAAGGTGGGGTGAAACCCCACCCTACGATGAAATCGACCCTTGCCGGGTTGAAGCCCGGCCTACGGATTTTGTATTATTTGATCCCAATCAAGTCGCCCTGTTCGCTGGCCGGATAGGCTCAGGCCATAACAGATGATTGGAGAATGATCATGGGTCACACCCCACATGAATTGGCAGCTGAATTCCCGGAACATGCGGTGAAACTCTCGGACCTGAAACAGGCAGATCCGCATTTCGCGCGGTTGGCGGAGGAGTATCACGCATTGAACCGCGCGGTGCATCGGGCGGAGACCAATGTGGAGCCGGTTGAGGAATTGGCCGAAGTCGAGATGCGCAAGAAGCGCGCGGCTTTGAAGGATGAGATTTATCGGATTTTGGTTGGGTAAGATTTGTGAGGCGTAGGGTGTGCCTTCAGGCGCACCTTTTCACGTTGGTCATTTCGTGGTGGTGCGCATGAATGCGCACCCTACCGGTTGATCGAGCTGTAGGGCCAGTCTTCTGGTGTTTCGGTGTATCCGTGTTTTACCGGGTTGATATAGCAATATTGAATATATGCATTCAATTCTTCCCTGTCTCGGATGTGGTGCTCCCAGAACCTGCGTTGCCAGATGGCTTTTTCACGGCGTGATATATGGCTTTGACGTTTCCGTCCTGCCTCTATCTGAATGGAAAAACGCGCCTTGATAATGCTCCACCGCACTGAATAGTCACTATCACCCTCGGGCAAAGTCCAAACTGTGTGCATGTGGTTGGGCAGAACGACCCAGGCGTCGATGTGGAAGGGGCGTTCGGATTTGGTTTTGCGGACTGCGTCGCGCAGGACGTTGATTTGGTTGACCAGCAGTGAAGACCGGCGATCCGCCAAGTTCACCGTAAAGAAGATCGTGGCGCCGGGGATTTTCGGGCGGAGGTAGTGGGACATGGCGCGAGGATGTCGCGACATGGTTAAGGAAGGGTAAGCCGGGCTGAAGCCCGGCCTACGTATTATTCCAGAACGAAAGTTACCTTTAGGGTCACGCGGTATTCGCTGACTTTGCCGTTTGCGACGACGACCTTTTGATCTTGGACCCAAGCGCCGGTGACGTTTTTCAGCGTTTTGGTGGCACGGGCCACGCCGGTGTCGACGGCATCGTCAAAGCTTTTGGGGGAAGAGGCAATAATTTCGGTTACGCGTGCGACGGACATAGCAGTCTCCTAAGTTGGTTGGCCTTTAGGGGTAGAGACATAGGACGATTGGGTCATGGGGACAGATGCGTTGTGCTTCCCCGTAACAATTCCAGCGTAATTCACACGTCGGTTCACAGGGGTGCCAGATGGGTGAAACATCTGTGGACGCGGCGTGTGCGCGTTCCCACGTTTCTATTATAAGAGAGGAGACCCCTATGCCCCGTGATGACACAGCATCCGCCCCGAAACACCCCGCGCCGGCCCCTGATGCAGAGGCACCGCTTCCCTTTAGATTTACAGATTGGGCCGCAATTTAGATGAAACGACTGGTGATTTTGGGCCCTGCCCTTGTGATTTTGGGCATTGCTGCCTTGATTGATCTGCCCCAAACGCTGGGCGCGCACCCTTGGTGGTCGGTGAAAACGCTAATGTTCGGCGCGCCGATTGGGTTGGTTCTGGGTTATTTTCTGCGGCTGCGCATTGCGCCGATTGGATTTAGTGCATTGCTTTTGTTGAGCTATTTCACAGCCAAGACAGGACAGACACGATTTGCGGCCTCTTACGCAGAGGATGCATTTGCGGGACAGCTTTGGTATTTTGGTTGGATTGCGATCGCGGTTATGGCGGCGGCTTTGCTTGTGAGTATTGGCCGGTGGGCGGTGCTGCGTCGGGATTGAAAATAATCCACTTGGATAGGCAATCTCCCAGAAGTGGTCCAGACCTCGCCATATTCGCGCCCCATTTGAACGTTTGATTAAGGATATAAAGACACCATTGACACACCGGCCAGCAGAAGCGGCCATTCACGTCCAGATATTGGAGCAGGTCATGGCAATCGTTTTATTCTTATTTGGTAGCGTTCTCGGTCTCTTTGGAGCCATCCTCCAGCTGTCCCTTGGGGTCGGTGGTTTCGGCGCGGCGCTTCAAACGTATTTGATGATTTCTCTCGGCCTGCCAGTTGTCACTCTCTTGGCAACATTTCTTCGCTTCCGCAGCGAAGGTAAACACACTTCACAGTTTTCCTAAGGGGCGCGCGGGGGGCATTTTTCGCAGCCTTATAGCGCCTTAACAGAACACCCGGAATCGATACATCCCTCCATCGATTTCCGGGTGTTTTTGTTTTTTTGTGGGCCCCTACGGGGCCGTGCCTCCGGCGGAGGTATTTGGATCAAGAAAAAGCATTAATGTGCTGTATTGACGTGGATTTTACGCGAATAGGTCCGGCAGCATAGATGACGCTTATCCGCGCAGCACCCAGTTCAGGATGGCTGGTGTTGGCATGACGCCGGCTTGGCGTGATTTTTCGCGGCCGCCTTGGAAATGCGCCAAAAGCGGAATGCCTTTGATCCGGTAGGTTTGGCTGGCCTTTGGGTATTCTTCGGTGTTGAGTTTCACCAAACGCGCCTTGCCTTTTAGGGTGCCGGAGGCTGCTTGAAATTGGGGGCCCATTTGACGGCATGGCCCGCACCACGGCGCCCAGAAATCCACGATCAGAGGCACGTCATCGTTGCGGGCGGCTTTTTGCAGGGTGGCATAGTCAATTTCAGTGACCTTTCCCGTAATCAGACGCGCGCCGCAGGTGCCGCATTTGGCGGTGTCATCTAGGCGTTCTTCGGGAACCCGATTGACCTGTCCGCAGTCCAAGCATGTAAGTTTCTTTCCCGCCATTGTCGCCTCGTCTGATTGATGTGGGGCACATATAGGTGATGGGATGGCGGAAAAGAATGTGTTGTGGGTATTGTCACGCAAATTTGCGGTGAATGAGGCCGAGTAGGATGCCGAAAGTGCCAAATTGCAAGATGGTTGAGACGGCCTCGACACGTACCCATTGCAGGATTGAGGGGGCCGCGTATTTGGCGGGTTCCGCGAGGGATATGTAAGAGCCGAGGAACAGGCCAAAAGCCACGGCGATGAGGATGCCCTGCCCTAGTTGCACCTCTGGCCCGCGCCAGATGTGGAGTGCGGTGGTCATGATGATGCCTTGGATAATCATCGCGGCGATGCCCATGGGCATGATGGGTTGATCACGGGTGAAGGTCAGCGCGTCGTAATGGTTTTTGTTAAGCCAAAAGTGCGATCCCCCCTGCACTGCGAGGGTGATGACCATAAACGCGAGAACGGACAATGTGTGTTTGATCATTGGGCGGCTCGTTTCCACAGAGCGATGGGTGCGCCGCCGGGATCGCGCAGGAATGTAGCAGTACCAGCAGGGCCAACGAGGTCTGCGGCGATGAGGGTTGCGCCGTTGGATGTGGCCTTGGCGGTTTCAACGGCGAGGTCATCCACTTCGATATACGGCACCCAGCCAGCCACGCCGTCCATCGCATCGCATGTCGCAGCAAAGGGCATTTCAGCGCTGCCTGCGGTTTGGAAGGTCATGGGGCCGATGTCTTGCTGTGCCCAACCGAATGTTTTGGACAAGAAACTTTCTGTTTCGCGGCGCGCGGGACCGATGTTGTCAAACCATACAAAGGGGGATGGCATGGGGTTCTCCAATTCACTTTTATTTTGCAAGTGAATTACAGGTAGCGCGAGTCGCTTTTAATTTGCAAGTCATTTTCTGCGCCCTACATTAAGGACATGAAAACGACTGACTCTCTTTGGCAAGGATGCCCGGTGCGTTATGCGGCTGGGATTTTTGGGGACAAATGGTGCTTTGTTCTGCTGCGCGATGTGTTGCTGCATGGCAAACGCTATTACGGTGATTTCCTGGGTTCAGAGGAAGGTATTTCAACGAACATCCTAGCTAACCGATTGGCACAGCTAGAGAAATCAGAGATGTTGACACGGCATGTTGATCCAGTGAAACGCAGTCGAGTCTATTACCTGCCCACCCGAAAGGCGCGGGATTTGCTGCCTGCGTTTTTGGGGCTGATGATGTGGTCGGTGCAGCACGATCCTGCGACGGAATCACCACCAAGTTTTGCCAAAGCCATGACCGAAGACCCCGCTGGGGCCGTGGCCTGGTATGAGGCGAATATTGACAAGGTGAATGCCACTCTGGTGGACGCCTCTCCAAAATCGTTGTGATTCCGCGATGCTGTCTGGACCTATTGGGGGCAGCCGTTTAGGATAACCGCTGGTTTTGGGGGACGTGTCTGGAATGCCAGAGGACAATGCGGGCGGTAAAAAGCTAAGTCGGATTCAATTGCGTAATCGCAAATTGATCATGGACGCGGCCTTGGATGTGTTTTCCAAGGACGGCTTTCGTGGGTCTACATTGGATCAGATCGCGGCGACCTCGGGTCTGTCCAAGCCAAATATTTTGTATTATTTTGACGGCAAAGAGGACATCTATGTCACTTTGCTAAATCGGTTGATCCACGATTGGTTGGCCCCGTTGGATTCCATGAACCCGGACGGTGATCCGCTGCAAGAAATCATGGCCTATATCGAGCGTAAGATCGAAATGATGCGGGATATGCCACGAGAAAGCCGGTTGTTTGCGAATGAAATCATTCAAGGCGCTCCTCGGATGAAGGCGCATTTGGAAAGCGGTGTGAAGCCGTTGTTTGATCGTAAGGTTGCTTTGATCCAGCAGTGGATTGATGCGGGCAAGATTGCGGATGTGGACCCTCGGCATCTGGTGATTTCGATCTGGGCGACAACGCAGCATTATGCGGATTTTGACACGCAGGTGCAGGTGTTGATGGGGCGTGATCCAGCGGTTGCCGAGGATGCGCGGAGCTTTTTGGTGGATATGTTCACCAAGACCCTGACGCCAGCCTCGTGACTGTGACTCAGCGCGTTAAAGCGCTGTGTCGACTGCTTTTTTCAGACCATCCACGATAAGATCAATATGTGCGTCTTCCATGATGAATGGCGGGGCGAGTAAGATATGTGCGCCACGCACGCCATCTATGGTGCCGCCCATTGGGTAGCACATCAGGCCCGCTTCGAATGCGGCGGCTTTGATCTTACCGGCGACGTTCGCGGATGGATCGAAGGGGGTCTTTGTCTCGCGGTCTTGGACGATCTCGATCCCCATAAAGAGGCCCCTGCCCCGAATGTCGCCGATGTAGGGGTGCTGGCCAAACGTTGTGTTTAGCGCCTCGGTCAATTTGTCCCCTAGGGGTGCAACGCGTTCGGCGATGCCGTCATCGGTGAGGCGTTTGAGCACGGCCAGCGCACCAGCGGCGGCGGCTGGGTGGCCCATGTAGGTGTGACCATGTTGGAAGAACCCGCTGCCATCCCGGATGGTGTCGTGGATTTTGGCGGTGCACATCATGGCCCCGATGGGCTGGTAGCCCGCGCCGAGACCTTTGGCGATGGCGCAGATATCGGGGCTGATACCGTCTTGTTCAGAGGCAAATAGCGTGCCGGTGCGGCCCATACCACACATGACTTCGTCTAGGATCAAAAGAACGCCGTGGGCGTCGCAGATTTCGCGGATGCGTTTGAAATAGCCCTCGACGGGTGGTGTCGCGCCAGATGTCGCGCCAACGACTGGCTCGGCGATAAAGGCCATGACGTTTTCTGCGCCGAGTTCGTTGATCTGGTCGTCAAGCTCGTTTGCGATACGTTGGCCGTATTCAAAGGCGGTCTCGGTCGCCAGTTGATCGCGATAGGTGTAGCAGGCGGAAATGTGGTGGGATTCCATCAGGAGCGGATCATAGGGATCGCGGCGCCATTGGTTGCCCCCTGCCGCAAGAGCGCCAAGGGTGTTGCCGTGATAGCTTTGTTTACGGGCGATGATGTGGCGACGCTTGGGTTGGTCGATTTCCAGGAAATACTGACGCGCAAGTTTCAATGCGCTTTCGACGGCTTCAGAGCCGCCAGACACGAGGTAGACGCGATCTAGGCCCTTGGGGGCGTGGGCGATCAGCGTGTCTGCCAGTTCTTCGGCAGGGTCTGATGTGAAAAATCCGGTGTGGGCAAATGCCAATTTATCAAGCTGCGCTTTGATCGCTTCGGTGACTTTGGCGTCAGAGTGGCCAAGGCAGGACACGGCTGCGCCACCAATGCTGTCAAAGTAGGATTTGCCGTTGGTGTCGATCAGAAACGGTCCGTCACCATGAGAGACTGTTGGCAAAGATTGGCGGGAATGACGTGGGAAGATATGGCTCATGGTGTGGAGACCTCTCTGAGCAGCGGGCGGCCCATCTGGTGGGCAAGCGAAACGACATAGGCGATATTGGCGGCATTGCTTGCCGCGTGTTTGCCGTCTGGGCCGAATAGATTGTTTTCAAAGCCAATGCGCACATTGCCGCCAGCCCAAAGTGCGACTTCGGCGACATCCAGTTCGTGTGGACCAAAGGCGCAGATTGTCCAATCGGGAAAATCCCGGCCTAGGGCGGTTAGGAACCCCGAGAGTTCTTGGGGTTGGGCGTGGCGTGGCGGATGATAAGCGCCGAACACCATGAGAACGTCGCGCATATGTTCGGGCACGGTGCCATTATCAAGCCAGCGGCGTAGGCGTTTTAGGTCATCGTGATCATATAGGATGTGCTGCACCTGTGTGCCGGACTGCTGCGCCTGCGCGTAAACAGAGGCGGCGCGTTTGCGATCGCGGTTGATCTCGCGGATCGAAATACTGGCCGCCGCTGGGTTAAGCGCCCTCAGTGTTGCGAGCTGGGTTTTGACGTCAAATATCCCGGCGGATTCCGTTGTTATTTGTACTGTCATCAATGGGGCAGCCTCGGCGACGGCTGCTATGGTTTCGGCATAGAGACCCGCGTCTATGGAATGTGCACCGTTTTCATCCCGTACATGAAGATGGATTTCGTCGGCCCCTGCTCGGTAACAGGCATCCGCGGTTGCAACAATTTCTGGAATCGTCATCGGCAGGTGTGGATGATCGGATTTATTACGACGCGCACCATTCGGAGCCACTGTGATCTTTGCGGGGCGTCGATCTTGAGGGCCGCGCAATTCGATAGCGCTGAGTGGCGAGTAATAGTGAGACATAGTTATTCCGATTTGGGCACGCGTGGCCGTCTGCATTCTGAAACAAATGTTTCAAACATTGACACGAGGTAAAACAGATGGAACATTTGTGTCAAGTGAAAGGATTCGCCATTTGGACGCACGTGTAGACATCAGCTTGGAAGATCGAATTGCCGAGGCATATTCGAATTTAAGCGCAAAATTGAAGGATGCCGCAGATTATGTGGTCGCCCATCAAATGGATGTGGCTACACGGTCTTTGCGCGCAGTGTCTGCTGAAAGTGGTGTTTCGCCGGCTTCGCTGTCTCGTTTGGCGCGAACATTGGGTTTTGACAGTTACGAGGCCATGCGGGAGCTTTGCCGCCGAACTTTGGCTGGGCGGAATGTGTCGCTGTCAGAGCGTGCGGCAATGTTGAAAGACACCGGAGACGGCGTTCCGCATATTCTTGACCGTCAAGCGCAGGCTTGCGTGGATAACATTACGGATATGGCGGCGCGCCTAGATCGTGCGCGATTGCAGCAAGCGGTGCATGCCCTGCAAACCGCCCGACAAGTGGTGCTGTTTGGGGCCTTTGGGTCAACCGGGATTACGGAATACCTCGTCTATTTGGCAAATTACTTTAGCAGCCATTGGACTTTGGCTGGGCGCATGGGGTCGTCGCTTGGCGCGGCACTCACGAATACTGGGGAAGAGGACGTGCTGTTTATCGTCACCAAATCTCCGTATGCACGGCGCGCGGTTCACGCTGCTGAAATTGCAAAGTCTGCGGGCACGCAGACGATTATCATAACAGACAGTCATACGTGCCCAGCGCTGAAATATGCCGATTTTGCGTTTATTGTACCGACAGAAACACCGCAGTTTTTGTCATCTTATGTCGCGACATTGACGTTGATCGAAACGATGATCGCTATGTTGGTGGCTCAGTCCGAGGGGGACGCGAGCCAGCGCATTCGTGACGTTGAAAACCAGAACAAACGCCTAGGGGAGTTTTGGGACGACTAGCTAAGCCTGCCATTTAAATCATCATTTTGGGAGAGCATGATGATTTCTACGATTAAAGAAGAAACCGCATTTGCGGCTGTTGGCTTATTCCAGCAGCCTGAGATTGCTTGCGCCGCCATCCAACGCGATGGTTTGGCCAGAGAGAAAGCTGGCATCTTGGGAGGCCAGCATAGTGACAAAGCGTGCGACCTCTTCGAGTTCGGCGACGCGATGCGCGGGCGTGGACTTTACCCAATAGTCGCGGGTTTTGGCGTTTGGCGTCATCCCCCCATCGACCGCGCCGGGCGCGACGGCGTTTACGCGGATGCGATGTTGGGACAGTTCGACCGCCATGGCACGCACAAGCGCGCCGATAGCAGCCTTGGAGATCGCATAGGCAGTGCGATTTGGAACGCCGATTTGGCCATGGATGGAGGTCAGAAACACGATGCGCCCTCCCTTTTCTAACATGCGCTCTGACGCGGCTTGGGCAACGCGGAACGCCCCCAAGAGGTTCACATCAAGATGGTCTTGTATGTCTTGGTCAGACAATTCTAGGAATGCGCCGGGACGCAGGAAACCTGCGGCGACGATCAATGTCTCAACTTGGGCACCAAGGGCATCGACCTCGGCAAAAGCTGCGCGCACGCTAGATGGCGCGGAAAGGTCGACCTCGATGAACCCTGCTTTGTCGGTGCTGGGCGCAGTTCGGTCGAGCACGATGACTGTGCGGCCTTGTTCAAGGAATTGCTGGACAATGGCAGATCCGATTTCGCCAGCACCACCGACGACAAGAGTTAAAGCTGTCACCGTGGATGATGCATTTTTAGTCGAGGAAACCAGCATGACGCGCTCCGAATCATATTATGACATTTTCTTTTTGCATTTATAGACTAGATTAATATGATCAACTGCAGAATCATAAGGTGATACATGCAACAGACATCTATTTCAGTCGTAGCTGACCTGGCCGACAAATTGCGCAGGGATATTTCCTTGGGGATTTTGCAGCCCGGTGAACGGCTGAGCATCGAGGCGCTTAAACGTGCCCATGGCGTGTCGCACCCTTCTGTGCGCGAAGCGTTGTCACTGTTGCTGGGTGAAGGCTATGTGTTTCTTGAAGAGCAAAAAGGCTTTCGCGTTTTGGAAAGCTCTGTTGATGAGCAGCGCGATATTTCGCGTGTTCGGGCAGAATTAGAGGCCGTTGCGATTGGGTGGTCTATTGCACATTCCACACGCGGATGGCGCGCGCAGGTTGTTGCGACGCATTACGCGTTAACCGAAGCCGAAGCGCTTTTGGAGCAAGATGCGCGCAAACATGTTTTGGAGTGGGACGAGCTGAACCGGGGCTTTCATTTGGCGCTGGCGTCTAACTGCCAATCACCAAAGCTAATATCGCTGATCACAATGCAATATGATTTAAGTCGTCGTTATCGCTTGATGGCGCACGGTGAATCTGTTTCTCATAATGAGCGTTTGACGTGGCTACAGGCCAGTGCAGACGAACATTTAAAGCTCCGCGAAGCGGCCCTAACGGGGGACGCAGATACGGCGCAAAACTTATTAAGGTCTCATATTCTAAAGGGCGTAGCCCAGGGTGTGGAACCAAGACATGCAGATGAGGGTGTAGTGGCCCTTTGATGGCGAACCAAGTTTGGCGAACTACGTCAACACTCACGAAAATACCAATGGAAGAGGAAATTCGGTATGATGAAGAACTTTAAAATCGGCGGTGCACTTGTTGCAGCGGCTATGACATTTGGCTCTGGCGCATCTGCGCAAGAATTCATTTCAATCGGTACAGGCGGCGTTACTGGCGTTTATTACCCAACTGGTGGCGCGATCTGCCGTCTGGTGAACAAATCCCGTAAAGAGCACGGCATCCGTTGCGCCGTGGAATCCACTGGTGGTTCTGTTTACAACATCAACACCATCAAAGCGGGCGAGCTGGAATTCGGCGTTGCACAGTCTGACTGGCAGCACCACGCGTTCCACGGCACTTCCAAATTTGAAGATAACCCGTTCCCAGAAGTCCGCGCGGTCTTTTCTGTACACCCTGAGCCATTCACTTTGATCGTTCGCGGCGACAGCGGCATCGAGAGCTTTGCTGGCATCAAGGGCAAACGCGTCAACGTGGGTAACCCAGGTTCTGGCCAACGCGCGACTATGGAAGTTGCAATGGAAGCCTTTGGCATCGGCATGGACGATCTGGCTTTGGCAACAGAGTACAAAGGGTCTGAGCAGTCCAAGCAGCTTTGCGACGGCAACATCGACGCAATGATCTACACGATTGGTCACCCGGCAGCGGCGATCAAAGAAGCGACCACAACATGTGACGCGCGTCTGATCTCTGTGACTGGTCCAGAAGTGGATAAACTGATTGCTGACAACCCGTTCTACCGTACAGCGACCATCCCAGGTGGCATGTACAAAGGCACTGACACTGACACCACAACATTCGGTGTTGGCGCGACCTTTGTGACATCTGCGAACGTTCCTGAGAACGTGGTTTATGTTGTTGCGAAATCTGTGATGGAAAACATCGAAGACTTCCGCAAGCTGCACCCTGCGTTTGCGAACCTAGACGCAGCTGAAATGGTCAACGACGGTCTGTCCGCTCCTTTGCACCCAGGTGCGGAAAAAGCGTACATGGAACTGGGCCTGAAGTAATCGTTCCCTTGGGAACATGATATTTGGTGCGCCCTCGTAAGAATGGGGCGCACCTTTTTGCATTCTTGAACGGGGAAACTTATGGCTCAAGATCATCAAACAGATGGTTCAGCCGCCGCAGACGCCATGGTGGCAGAAGCGGATACTGGTGCACGCAACCCAGCGGGCATTCAGGGGCGGATTATTATCGCGACCTGCATTATTTGGTCACTCTTTCAACTTTACATCGCATCCAAAGCGCCGGGTTTATTAGCCCAGTTTACTGGAATTTCGGATTTCGCGAATATTGCTGCACAGGCGCGTTTTGTGCATCTGGCGTTTGGCATTGCCTTGGCCACGATGGCCTTTCCACTGTTCAAGTCATCCCCACGGGATCGCATCCCGCTGTATGACTGGGCCCTGCTGATACTGGGTGTATCAGCCTGTTTATACCTGATTGTTTTCCGGTTTGAGATTGCGGATCGTCCGGGCCTATGGGCGCCGAGCGATATCATCATGTCTGCCATTGGTATGGGCGTTTTGCTGATCAGCGTGTATCGCGCGCTGGGCCTGCCTTTGGTGATCATTGCGAGCTGCTTTGTTCTGTTTGCCTTTTTCGGCGGGTATTCCGAATGGGCGCGTGAAATTACTAACTATGGTGGCGCATCGCTGACGAAGGCGTTGGGACATTATTGGATGCAGACCGAAGGGGTCTTTGGTGTGGCGCTGGGCGTTTCGACCACGATGATCTTTTTGTTTGTTCTGTTTGGTGCTCTGCTGGATCGTGCGGGCGGTGGTAACTGGTTTATCAAAGTGGCGATTGCCCTATTGGGGGCGTTGCGTGGTGGGCCGGCGAAGGCGTCTGTTTTGTCATCCATGATGACGGGCATGATCTCTGGTTCGTCAATTGCGAACACGGTGACCACGGGTACGTTCACCATCCCATTGATGAAGCGCATCGGCTTCCCTGCGGAAAAAGCGGGTGCGGTTGAGGTGGCGTCATCCACCAATGGTCAGCTAACGCCACCTGTTATGGGTGCTGCGGCGTTCTTGATGGTGGAGTATGTGAATATTCCCTACATCGAGGTCGTCAAACATGCGTTCTTGCCTGCGGTGATTTCCTATATCGCGCTGCTGTATATCGTGCATTTGGAAAGCCTAAAGATGGGCCTTGAGGGTCTAAAGAAAGACGGTCGCAAGATCGGTGTTCTGATGATCATGATCTTGTTCCTGTCAGGCTTTATCTTCCTTGGGCTTGCGACCTTCTTGATGGTTGGTGTCCGCGCTGTGCTTGATCCATTTATGGCCGAAAGCGTTTATGGCGGTCTTGTTCTTGTTGGGATCCTATATGTGGCCCTTGTGGCTTTGGCGGCGAAGTATCCGGATGTTGAAGTAGACGATCCGAATGCGCCTATGCCAATGGCACCGCGGTTGACGCCGACGTTGTTGGGTGGGGCATACTATGCGCTGCCGATCTTTATCTTGGTTTGGAACCTGATGGTGCGGACCGACGATCTAGAGCGTCTGTCCCCTGCCCTGTCGGCGTTCTGGGCGACGATCTTTATGATCATCATCGCGCTGACACACCGTCCGATGAAAGCCTATTTCCGCAAGGCCAGCATCAGTGCTGAGACCCGCGCGGGTTGGGGTGATTTTGTGCAAGGCCTGATCATGGGCGCGCGCAATATGATTGGTATTGGTGTGGCGACAGGTGCGGCTGGTGTCATTGTTGGCACAATCAGTTTGACCGGTGCCCATCAGGTGATTGGTCAGGTGATTGAGATCATCTCTGGTGGCAACTTGATGATCTTGTTGTTCTTGGTTGCGGTGCTAAGCCTGATCTTGGGCATGGGTCTGCCAACGACAGCGAACTACATTGTTGTAAGCTCGTTGATGGCGCCGGTGATTGTGACCGTCGGGGCGCAATCTGGTTTGGTGGTGCCATTGATCGCTGTCCACATGTTCGTGTTCTACTTCGGGATCTTAGCGGATGACACGCCTCCTGTGGGTCTTGCGGCCTATGCGGCGGCGGCGATTTCACGAGGGGATCCGATTAAGACCGGTTTGCAGGGCTTTGGTTACGATATTCGGACCGCGCTTTTGCCGTTTCTGTTCATCTTCAACACCGATCTATTGTTGATTGATGTTGGTTGGGGCAAGGCGGTGTTGGTCTTCATTATCTCGACCATTGCGATGCTGATATTCGCAGCGGCGACACAGGGTTATTTCATTGCGAAGTCTCGCAAATGGGAAAGCGCTATGTTGTTGGTGATTGCGTTTATGTTGTTCCGCCCTGACTTTTTCTTAGATCAAGTGTCTGAGAAGTATGCGACGGGAGCTGGCCCAACTGCGGTTGAAATGATCGCTGGTCAAGAGACCGGGAAAGACGTTCGCCTTATCGTGGCTGGACCTGATTTCGACACGGGCGAGACACGGTCAACGACCATCTCTTTCCCTGCTGTGTCTGGCGATGCAGAAACTGCATTGTCTGATCAAGGTCTGGCGGTATTGGCGGAGGGTGAGCAGCTGTTGCTCGAGGAACCTTTCCCCGGAACACCGTATTTCGAAACCCTTGGCAATGAGTATGATTTCTATGGTGACGCCCCTGTGGTTGTGACTGCGGTTCAGGTCGAAAATGACCGCATGCCGAAAGAGATCTTCTTTTTCCCAGCACTGTTGTTGCTTGCGGGGCTGGTGATGATCCAGCGCCCACGTGCAACACAGCCTGCGTTCTAAGGAGGACATGATGTTTAAGACAGTATTGTTGGCCGTAGATGTGAATGATCTGGAGGGCGCCAAGCGCCCTGCAGAAACAGCAGTTCGATTGGCGGCTGCGGATGGTGCAGATTTGCATGTGATGAACGTGGTGCCAGACTTTGGCATGGCGTTGGTTGGGTCGTTCTTTAGCCCTGACCACAATGCGCAGATCATGAAAGATGCCAAAGCAGCGCTTGAAGCATGGGCCAAGGAAAACCTGAAAGACGTGGCGAATGTGACGCTGCAGGTGGATCAGGGCACTGTGTACGAAGAGGTCTTGAAAGAGTCCGAAACGGTGAAGGCTGATGTGATCGTCGTGGGCGCACATAAGTCGCAACTGAAAGACTATTTGATCGGGCCGAATGCGGCCCGTATCTCGCGGCATGCCAAGCAATCGGTGTTTGTCGTTCGCTAAAACAAAGAAAGCCTTGGCCAGACTGGCCAAGGCTTTTTCTTTTCAAACATCAAATGCGGATTAGCCGCCGAAGCTGCGCCCTGATGTTGATGATTTCCCAAACCCACCCCGAGACGCAACGGTTGCCCGTGTCATTGGCGGTTTGCCTTTGGTTGCTTGCGGCTTTGTGAACTGCGAGGCGTTCAGCTTGGCTTTGCCATTGTTGCTGGAATAGCTGCTGCTGCCCGACGCATTCGTGAAACCGCCCTTACCGTTCTTATACAGCGGTTGCGCGGCGGCCATGCCGGTGCGATTGCCGCTGAGCATGTTGCCAATCAGGTAGCCGGTGAGCAAAGGCATGAAGATGCCGCTAGAACCGCCAGAGGAAACGGCTTGCTGCTCAGAGCCGCAGTTGCCTGCGCCGTGTTGTTCTTCACAGACTTGCAGGTCGTTGTAACGCGGCGCGCTTTCTTCGTGCAGTTGCTGTGCCTGTGCAAAGGCAAAGTCGCAATCAGCGGCGGTTAGGGCAGTGCCCTCGTCCGCATTCAATTTACAGGTTTGCAGGTCTGGAAATGCTTGCGCATCGACTTGTTCTTCCTGACAGCCAGCGAGTGCGAAAGCTGCTGCACCGACGATGGTCAGCGCCACTTTGTTGGAACGTTTTTTCATGGGAACCTCTGGCTTAATCTCGGATGAAATGCGGTTTGAATCGCGACAGGTCTTGGGTAATACGCGAGCGATCCTCGCGGATGCCGATACCGGCGCATTCGGTGCCGATGATCCACGACCCGATCACTGGGCGGAAGCCTGCGAATTCAGGGAGTGGCGCATAGGCTTGTAGGATTTTTGCGTGTTCGGCGTAGTCATTGTTTGGGGATGCTTCGGTGGTTTCACCGGCTTCGACGATCTGAATGGACGCGCCTTCGCGAGAAAAGAGTGGTTTGCGCACAAAGGTCTCGCCCAAGGCGGATTTGGCAGCGTCGTCTTCGAAATAGGCGGGCAATAGGTTGGGATGACCTTCAAACATCTGCCAAAGCACCGGCAAGAGGCCCTTGTTGGACAGCACCGCTTTCCATGCGGGTTCCAGCATTAAGCAATCGGCGGCTTTTAGGTTGATGGCATAGTCATCGCGCAACAGGTCTTCCCATGGGTATAGCTTGAACAGCTTGCCGATCACACGATCTTCAGCGTCAAGGAATTGACCGTCGGTCGACAGAGCGACTTTTTCGAGGTCTGTGTAATGCGCGCCAAGGCCAGCCTCGCGGGCGGCCCAGCCCATGCATTCAACGGTGGCGTAATCTTCGGGGCTACCGCCGATGGCGGTGAAATGCAGGTCGGTGTCTTTGGCAAAGAGGCTTTGGAACCGTGCGACAAGTGCTTCGTGGATACCGTTGAACTGATCGTCGCCTTCGTTCAACACGCCCGTGGCGAGGTGATCCTCAAGCCAGCTCCATTGGAAAGATGCGCTTTCATAAAGAGAGGTCGGTGTGTCGGCGTTGTATTCCAGCATCTTGGCGGGACCAGAGCCGTCATAAGCCAGATCAAACCGCCCGTAGATTTCGGGTTCATTATTCGCCCAAGAATTCGCAACCAGATCACGGTGTTCTTCGGGAATGGCGAGTTTTTCCATCAGCTCTTGGCTGGCGACAATTGCAGCAGCTGCTTCGCGGCACATAGCGTGCAGTTCGGTAGATGGGTCTTCGATGTCGTCTTCGATTTGACGCAGGTTGAACTGGTAAACCGAGGTTTCGTCCCAATAGGGTTCGCCATGCATGTCAGCAAAGGTGAAACCCAGTTCTTGGGCTTTGTCGCGCCATTGGGGGCGTTCTGGCAAAGTTATTTTCTGCATGTGCTCTTCCTTGAATGGCCCAACCCCTAGTCGATTTCGCCTTAGGGTGCCAGTCGCAGTTTCCATTGGCCGTACACTTGTTTCTTGACGGCCCGATCAGTTGGTCAGCTCGCGTAAAAACCTGCTTGCATTCGCGCAGTGATCGCTGCATCGGTTTACGTCAAAAATGAGCCTTTGGGCAAAACGCAATGGCTTTTGAATTCAGGAGAATTACATGACGATCAAACGTATTGGAGTTGGCCCTCGATCCAGCCGCGCAGTTGTCCATAACAGTACCGCTTATTTGTGCGGCCAAGTCGGGACACGCGGTGCGGACATCACAACGCAGACGCGGGAATGTTTGGAAAAGATTGACCAGCTTTTGGCGGAAGTGGGTTCTGATAAGTCCAAATTGCTACAAGTCGAGATTTGGCTATCCGACATGAAAGACTTTGCCGCGATGAATGAAGTTTATGACGCATGGATTGATCCAGCGGCCCCTGCCGCACGGGCCTGTGGTGAGGCGAAACTGGCATCTTCTGAATTGCTGGTGGAATTCATCGTTACTGCTGCTGTTTAATCGCAGATCGCGATAAGAGATAGGAAAGCGTTGCCTGTCGCGGCAGCGCTTTTTGCGTTCATTTGTTGCTTGAGGACGTGTCAAATGGGGCGATCGGAGCTGGCCATGTGAAAATTGTGCCCGTGATTGCCCGTAGATTGAGATAATTTCGAACTGCATTTCGATTTGGTTGATCTGAGCGCCCACGAATACTGGCATCGCAGGATTCGCCTTTGATAAGAACCCAGAACCTTTGAAACTGTTTCTGCTTTTGCAAACGGCATCCGATAACGAGGTTTTGGAAGCGTGGCTATCCTATTAAAATATAGGCATATTTCGTTCGATGTTGGGAAAGGCCATAAATGGCGGAGAAGGTGGGATTCGAACCCACGGAGGGCGTTAACCCTCGTCGGTTTTCAAGACCGGTGCATTCGACCACTCTGCCACTTCTCCGACGCCCCCTGATTACTGTTACAATTTTGATTCTTAAAGTCGAAATTGGGGAAATTTCGCCGATTATTTCACGACGGCTTTTCACATGGGGTCGCAAGCGGTAGAGTATGCTCAACGAACGGCGCCTTTTAAGGGGATTTTGGGGTGTCCGCAGAACGTCAAAAAATTGGCGCATCATATTAGGCAAAGGGCATGTCATGTTGGAATTTGTACGTAAACAAGGCTCGGCGGTGCGCACTGGGCGTGCTTTACTATTGATCACGGCCCTCGCCGCGGTCACGGCCTGCGAACCTTTTGGCGATTTTAGTTTAAAGAAACCGCAGGATGAAAACGCGGCTCCAAGCAATGCAACCTCTGCAAAATTTGTTGAGCGCGATGTTGAAGCACCAGAAATTTTTTCCGTTGCAGAAGCGGGTTTGTGGGATGGGCGCCCAAGCTTAGGTGGTGTTTGGGTGGCACATCCTGATGTGAAAGACCCTGAGCGGGTGATCATTCGCAACAAATCCAACGGTAAATTTGTGATTGGTGCCCTGTTCCGTCGTGAGCGGGCCATTCCGGGACCGCGTCTGCAGGTCTCTTCGGATGCCGCGGCAGCGATCTCTTTGTTGGCAGGCCAGCCGATTGAACTAGAAGTTACGGCTTTGCGCCGCGAAGAGGCACCCGTAGATGTGCCGGTGCCAGTTGAAGACACCGTTGCAGAGGCAGCGAATGTTGAGACCGAGTCGCTTGATCCTGTACTGTCAGCTGCAGCCGCGATTGATGCGGCGGATACAAAGGCGCCTATTGCGGCCCCTGCCCCAGTGACAGCGCCAAAGCCGGCAGCTGCGCCAAAGGCAAGCAGTCTAAGCAAGCCTTTCATTCAGATTGGTATCTTTAGCATTGAATCAAATGCTGATGGTGTTGCGGCACAGATGCGCCGTGCTGGCATGGTACCAACGGTCAAGAAACAGACCAGCAAGGGCAAAACGTTCTGGCGCGTAATTGTTGGGCCTGCCTCGAACAAGTCTGAACTTAACGAGTTGATCAAGAAAATCCACGGAACGGGCTTTACCGATGCCTATGCGGTTACCCATTAATGTATTCTGCGCGATCTTAAGGAGAGCACCACAGATGATGCGATCTGGAAAACGACTGCTCATAGCGCTGATGACCTCAGCGCTATTGGCTGTTCCTGCAACAGCATTTGAAACCCGCGCAAAGGCAGCGTTTGTGTTGGATCAGACGACTGGCACGATTTTGATGGCCAAGAATGCCGATGAGGCGTTGCCTCCTGCGTCTATGTCAAAGTTGATGACGCTATTCATGGCCTTTGAGGCGGTGCGCGATGGGCGGCTATCTATGGAAGAAAAGCTGCCAGTGTCGCAACACGCGATGAGCTATGGCGGCTCTACCATGTTTTTGGACACGACGGACCGTGTGAAAGTCGCAGACTTGCTGCGTGGTATCATTGTTCTGTCCGGTAACGACGCCTGTGTTGTGATTGCTGAAACACTCAGCCCCGATGGCACCGAAGCCGGGTTTGCGCGTCAGATGACGTTGCGGGCCAATCAATTGGGCATGACCAATTCGACCTTTGCCAATTCCAATGGCTGGCCAGCGGCAGGGCATCGGATGTCGATGCGCGATTTGGTTTTGTTGGCCAATCTGTTGATTTCGGAATTCCCAGAATTCTATCCGATGTTTTCCGAAACTGAATTTGCCTTTGACGGGCGAGCACCGAAGAACACGCAGAACCGCAATCCTTTGCTTAGCCTAGGAATTGGCGCGGATGGCTTGAAAACGGGTCATACCAGCGAAGCGGGTTATGGGCTTGTGGGATCAGCACGCCAAGGTCAGCGCCGGGTTTTGTTTGCCTTGTCCGGTATGGACAGCACCAAAGCGCGGGCAGAAGTGTCTGAGCAGGTGGTGAACTGGGCGTTCCGTCAATTTAGCGAGCAGAAGCTGCTGCGCGCGAACAAGCGTGTGGCGATGGCTGATGTTTGGATGGGAACTGCCCCACGTGTCGGGTTGGTCGCCGCCAAAGATGTGGACGTGTTGCTGCCTGTCTTGGGTCAAAGCGATGTCGGCGCCGAAGTGGTTTACAACGGCCCGATCGAAGCGCCGATTGTGAAAGGTCAAGAATTGGCTGAGTTGGTGCTGAAACCAACAGACTTGCCAGAAATTCGGGTACCCCTGGTGGCTGAATCTGATGTGGGCACTGGTGGCTTTGCAGTCCGATTGCGCACTGCTACAACAGTGCTGATGGGCCAGCTTGGTCTGACAGCAGAGGGCGCAAGTTGACCACAAATACGGGTGTATTCATTACCTTTGAAGGTATTGACGGGTCTGGGAAATCAACTCAGACCCGATTGCTTGCGGAGCGTCTGAAAAAACGTGGGCGCGACGTTATCCTTACGCGTGAACCTGGTGGTTCTACCGGTGCGGAAGAAATTCGGCGGTTGGTTTTGGAAGGTGATCCTGATCGGTGGTCAGCGGAGACGGAGCTGCTATTGTTTACGGCTGCGCGGCGGGATCATTTGGAACGGACCATTATTCCTGCGCTTGAGGCGGGCAAGGTTGTGATTTGTGACCGCTTTGCTGACAGCACGCGCATGTATCAGGGGCTGTCCCGCGGCGATTTACGCGCCAAGGTCGATCAACTGCATGACTTGATGATCGGCCGAGAGCCGGATTTGACAGTTTTGATTGATATGGACCCAACGGTTGGTTTGGCCCGCGCTAAGGGACGGCAAACTGCTGAAGAACGGTTTGAGGATTTCGGCCAAGAGCTGCAAGTGAAGATGCGCCAAGGCTTTTTGGATCTGGCAAAGCAGTACAAAGACCGGTTCCGTTTGATTGATGGCAATCGCGAGATTGCGGAAGTGGCGTCTGATATTGAACAGGCCGTTATGGATTACCTTTCATGAGTGCCGACGACAGCCTACCAGAGTCAGATCGCATAGACGGCGCCCCTCACCCGCGCGAAACCCAAGAGATATTTGGCCAAGATGGCGCGCGAGATGCGTTTCTCGAGGCATTTAATGCAGAGCGGTTACACCACGGCTGGTTGCTGACCGGGCCAAAGGGTGTGGGTAAGGCGACGATGGCGTGGCAGATCGCGCGGTTCTTGTTGGCAACACCAAAGGATGATGGTGGCATGTTTGGGGATGCTCCGATGGCTGCGAAAAGCCTGCAGATTGACCCCGAACATCCTGTCGCGCGGCGCATGATTGCGGGGTCCGAGCCGGGATTGTTTACGGTGCGTCGGCCTTATGATGAAAAGACCAAGAAGCTGAAGTCGCAGATCACGGTTGATGAGGTGCGCAAGCTTAAGAACTTCTTTTCCCTTTCGGCAACCGATGGCGGACGTCGTATTGTGATCGTGGATAGTGCTGATGAAATGAACGTCAGCGCGGCGAATGCTTTGCTGAAGCTGCTAGAAGAGCCGCCAGCAGATACGACGCTGTTACTGATTTCACATCAGCCGTCGAAATTGCTGCCAACAATCCGATCGCGGTGTCGCGAATTACGGTTCACGCCTTTGGGCGTTGATGCGATGGCGCAGGCGTTGGAACAGGCCGATGTAGAAACGGATGCCTCTGCGGCGATGGCTGAATTGTCGGCTGGTTCTGTTGGCGAGGCCATTCGTCTGTCCCATTCAGGCGGGCTGCAAATCTATCAGGCATTGGTGACGTTGTTTTCAGGCCTTCCGCAAATGGATCGTCAGAAAGCTTTGCAACTGGCCGAGATGGCGGCCGCGCGTGGAGCGGATGATAAATTCGATCTCTTACTGAACCTAATCGACCTCTTCTTGATGCGGCTGGCACGCTGTGGGGCCACTGGGCAACCGCCGTTGGTTGAGGCGGTTCCGGGCGAAGGAGCCTTGTTTGCACGGCTGGCGCCCGATGCGCGTAAAACACGGGCTTGGGCCGAAGTTGCCGCTGAAATCACAACACGAAGCCGCCATGGCCGGTCGGTAAACCTTGACCCTGCGGCTTTGGTGCTGGATACGGTTTGGAAGATACAAGAAACCGCACAGATGTGACGATGACCCAAGTACCCATGATTACAGACAGCCACTGCCACCTTGATTTCCCGGATTTTGACGGGGAACGCGATGACATTATTGCGCGTGCTGCAGAGGCTGGCGTGACTCGCATGGTGACTATCTGCACTCGCTTGAAGAACGAACCACAAGTGCGTGCCATCGCTGAACAATATGCGCCAGTGTTTTATGCCGCGGGCACTCATCCGATGAGCGCAGCGGAAGAGCCATTGGCCACTGTTGAAGAGCTGGTTGCTATGTCCGCGCATCCCAAGTTTGTGGGGATTGGTGAGACTGGGCTGGATTATCATTACACCGCTGAAAGCGCATCCATTCAGCAAGAGTCGCTGTTGGTGCACATCGAAGCGGCACGGCAGACTGGCCTGCCATTGATCATTCACGCCCGTGCGGCGGATGACGATATGGCCCGCATTCTTTCCGAAGAGCACGCTAAGGGTACATATTCTTGTGTGATGCACTGCTATTGCTCTGGGCCGGAGTTGGCCAAGACGTGCTTGGACCTAGGGTTCTATCTGTCAATGTCTGGCATCGCGACGTTCAAGAACAGCCAAGAGGTGCGCGACATCTTTGCGGCAGCCCCTGTGGACCGCGTGCTTGTTGAAACAGATGCGCCTTATCTTGCCCCGACGCCGTTCCGTGGCAAACGAAACGAGCCTGCCTATACAGCGCATACCGCACGTATGGGGGCCGAGGTGTTTGGCATGGACTATGCAGATTTCGCAGCGCAAACGCAGGCGAACTTTGAACGGTTGTTTAGCAAAGCCATTCAGCAAGCAGAGGCCGCATGAGCGACCTTCTGACATTCACCATTCTGGGCTGCGGTAGCTCAGGCGGCGTGCCTCGTCTTGGTGGGCATTGGGGTGAATGTGATCCGAACAATCCTAAGAATGCGCGCACGCGGTGCTCTATTCTGGTAGAGCGGACTGGCCCTGGCGGCACAACAACTGTGCTGGTCGACACCTCGCCCGATATGCGCCAGCAATTGTTGCGCGAGAACGTTGGGCGTTTGGACGGCGTGATTTACACACATGCCCATGCGGACCATGTGCATGGTATCGACGATCTGCGGATGGTCGTATTCAACATGCGCGAACGCGTTCCGGTTTGGGCAGATGGCCCAACCCAAGACGCACTGCTGTCCCGTTTTGGCTATGCTTTTGTGCAACCGGATGGTTCACCCTACCCTGCTATCTTGGACCTGAATGCCATCCGTGGCGACGTGACGGTTTCTGGTCCGGGCGGTGACATCACGCTAAAACCTATTGAAGTGAGCCATGGCTCTATCGACGCATTGGCCTTTCGGGTGAATGATGTGTTGTATATGCCGGATGTCTCCGACATTCCGGAAGCTGCGTGGGATCAATTGCAGGGTTTGGAATGTTGGATCCTAGACGCCCTGCGTCGTACGCCGCACCCGACCCATGTGCATTTGGACAAGGCACTTGATTGGATCGAACGGGTCGCACCGAAGCAGGCCGTCCTGACCAACATGCATATTGATCTAGATTACCAAGTGATTGCAGACGAGACCGCAAACCACATTCAGCCTGCCTATGATGGGCTAAAGCTGACCTTCGAAATCTGAGCACACCATGGCAGACATCCTAAACGTCGTCTTGCCAGTTTTTATCCTGATCGGTTTTGGCTACGTCGCGCGGTGGCGCGGGTTTGTCGCGGATGTGCATATTGATGCATTGATGAAGTTCGCCTTGAACTTTGCTGTGCCCGCCCTGTTATTTGGCGCGATTTCTACTTTGGATTTGCAGGCCGATCTTGCGCCAAGCATGCTCCTTAGTTTTTACACTGGCGCGTTCACTTGTTTTTTCCTTGGCCTTTTCGGCGCGCGTTACGTCTTCAAGCGTGCTTGGGAAGACAGCGTTGCCATTGGATTTTGCTGCCTGTTTTCGAATTCCTTATTGTTAGGGGTCCCGATTGCTGAACGCGCTTATGGGCCTGACAGCCTTGGCGGAGCGTTCGCGATTATCTCTGTTCATTCGCTGTTCTGTTATGGGCTTGGCATTTCAACCATGGAAATCGTGCGGGCGCGTGGCAAATCAATTGCCCAAACCGTACAGACCGTGGCGAAAGGCATGTTCCGCAATGTGCTGGTAATGGCTATCTTTGCGGGCTTTGCCGTCAATCTATTCGGCATAACTCTGCCTGCGTCTCTTACTGATAGTCTTGGGTTGTTGTCCCAAACGGCCTTGCCTGTGGCATTGTTTGGCATCGGCGGCGTTTTAAAACGCTATAAGCCCGAAGGCGACCTGCGCATTGTTCTTTACATTTGCGTGATCTCGCTGGTCGTTCATCCCGCTATTACCTTTGGGATGGGCATGCAGTTTAACCTATCACAAGAGTATTTGCGGTCTGCCGTCATTATTTCAGCAATGGCTCCGGGCATAAATTCCTATATATTTGCAAGCCTTTACGGGCACGCCATGCGCGTTGCTGCGAGTGGTGTATTGGTCGCGACGTCGCTTTCAATCCTTAGCGTATCTGCCTGGTTGATCGTTCTTGGCTGACGTCTTGTAATCCCACGACTTGCGACCCATTTTGGATCGGAACATTGTTGGGGAAATAAATGGCTCTTCGTATTGATATAGTTTCGGACGTTGTGTGCCCATGGTGCGCCGTTGGTTACAAGCAGCTGGAACAGGCGCTGAAAGAAACCGGCCATGAGGTTGAAATTTATTGGCATCCATTTGAACTGAATCCACAAATGGAACCCGCAGGCGAAGAGCTGCGCGACCATCTTGCGCGTAAATACGGCTCTACCAAAGAACAGTCTGACGAAGCGCGCGCCCGTCTTACTGAGGCAGGAGATGCCTTGGGGTTTACCTTTGCGTTCAATGAAGACAGTCGGATTTTCAACACTTTCCAAGCGCATCAGTTGCTGCATTGGGCGGGAGAAACCGGAAAGGCGCATGATTTAAAACTGGCCCTGCTCAAGGCCTATTTCACAGATGGCAAAGATGTTTCTGACGTAGACGTTTTAGTTGCAGAAGCGTCGGCTGTTGGTCTGGATGCCAACGAAGCGCGGGCCGTATTGGCAGATGGTCGTTTCGCTGAAATCGTGCGCACGCAAGAAGGCTTTTGGACCTCACGTGGGATCAGCGGCGTTCCTTCTATGATCTTTGACAACAAGCACCTTGTGACCGGCGCACAGGGTACAGAGAATTACGTGAAAATCTTAAATCATGTTATTTCGGCCCCTGCCGAAGCCTCCTGAGATAAATTCACTAAGGCCGCAATACCTTGCGGCCTTACGCCCTTGTGGCAAACGACATGTGACCATGAACTCGTCAACACAGATTTAGGCACGGCAATATGCGAACATCTATCGCTGGAAACGCCGCCCTTGCTACCGTATCCTAGAGCCCCAAACGCCGCTGGTTTTCAGTTGGCATATACGCCAACAAAGGATCAACATCGTGACCGAAAAATCGTTGCAACCCAAACAGGGCATGACAGGCTACCCCATTAGCACCAAACAGCAAGAAGACGGTGTAATGGCCATTCGCACAATTGCTATGCCAGCCGATACAAACCCAGCCGGGGATATTTTTGGTGGATGGTTGATGTCTCAGATGGATTTGGCGGCGGGCAATTTGGCCTCCCGGGTTTCACGAGGACGCGGAGCTACGGTGGCTGTTGAAGCCATGCAGTTTTTACGGCCAGTGAAAGTGGGTGATGAAGTCACGCTGTATGCATCGTTGAAAAAGGTGGGGCGCAGCTCGATGACTATTCACATTGATGCTTGGGCCCGTTCGCGATTTAATGAAGAAAGCGCACGCGTGACACAGGCTGATTTCATCTTTGTCGCATTGGATGAAGACGGAAATCCCCGCGCTGTTCAACAGGATTGATCCTGCTAGGTCGCGCGAGGCATTGAATTACACGGTACCGCCAAGGCTGCCTTCGAGCTGAACCAGCTCTTGGCCACCAGCCATCATGTCTTGTAGCTCTTCTGGAGAGATGTCGCCCCGCACAGCTGTGCCCAGCGTCTTGCCCCGGTTAAGAACTGTAAACTGATCGCCCACGGCCATCGCGTGGCGCACGTTGTGGGTGATAAACACGACTGCGATGCCTTGTTTGCGCACCTTGTCGATCGTTGCCAACACATTCGCTGTTTGGCGCACACCCAGAGCGGATGTTGGTTCGTCCAAGATCAGTACCTTGGCGCCAAAGTGAACTGCACGGGCAATGGCGACTGTCTGACGCTCCCCACCTGACAAGGTACCAACCGCTTGGTCTGGACCACGCAGGTTGATGCCCATTTTTCGCATTTCTTCCATGGTGATCTGGTTGGCTTTTTCATGGTCAAAGAAGTTGACCGGGCCAATTTTTTTGAGAGGTTCGTTACCCATAAAAAAGTTTCGACTAACGGACATTAATGGGATCATCGCAAGGTGCTGGTGCACGGTCGCAATGCCCGCTGAAATCGCGTCGCGCGGGTCTTCGAAGTGCATTGGCTGCCCCTCAAAGTAAATCTCGCCCGCCGTTGGTTTATGAACGCCAGACATTGTTTTGATGAATGTCGACTTTCCTGCCCCGTTGTCGCCCAGCAAGCAGTGGCACTCGCCTGCGTGCACGTCGACAGAGACCCCGGCCAGAGCAATCACGCTGCCAAAGTGCTTTTCGATGTTCTTCATTTGGATGATTGGCTCAGACATCTCAGCGCTCCCCAGTGATCATACGACGGATGTAGGTGTTTAGGATCACCGCCGCCAAAAGGATAAGGCCGAGGAACACGCGGAAGAGCGAGCTTTCGACCCCTGCAAAGAAAAGCCCCTGTTGGACAACACCAAAGATCAGCGCGCCAAGTGCTGCACCAATAACTGAACCGTAGCCACCAGTTAGCAAAGCGCCTCCAATGACCACAGCAATAATCGCTTCGAATTCCTTCAACAGACCACGATCTGCCCCTGCAGAGCCAAACTCCATCACCTGACAGGTGGCAAAGACGCAGGCACAGAAGGCTGTAAACATGAACATTAGGATTTTCACGCGGTTTACTGGGACACCGGAGTTACGCGCGCTTTCGGCATCGCCTCCAGAGGCAAAGACCCAGTTCCCAAACTGTGTGCGGGTCAAAAGGATATGGCCAAAGATCACCAGAACAATCGCCCATACGATCAACATCGGAATGCCATCCACAACGGGCATTCCCTTTTTGGTTCCCCGTTCAAATGTGGCAATCATGCCGGCCTCGCCTAGCCAACTGAAGAGGCCGGTCAGAACCTTGCCCCCAAATACAACGGCGAGCCAGTCACCTTCGGCTGCATCGCGGATGCCACCGATAATGGTTTTACGTTCGATCAGCTGCGGTAAGAAAATGGTGAAGCCACGCAGGATGAACAGGAAGGCCAATGTGACAATAAAACTGGGCAATCCCGTGCGAACAACGATGAAGCCGTTTAACCCACCGATCGCGACTGACAGAATGAAGGTGACGATGATGGCTTGCCATACAGGCCAGCCTAGGGTGACCGAAAAGATCGCAATCATCATCCCAGCAAAGCCGATCATCGACCCAACAGACAAGTCAAACTCGCCTGCGATCATCAACAGACATGCGCCAACGGCGATGATCATAAATTGCGCAGAGACTGTCGACCAGTTCAGGACGCCCTGAGAATTAAACATGCCACTATCACCTGCGAACAGTAGAAATAGGGCGAATACAATAATTGTTCCACAGATGCCGCCCAGTTCCGGGCGGATCAATGCGGTGCGAAGACGAGACTGTTCTTTAATACGCTCATCTACGCCTGACGTGACGTTTCCGTCTGACATGCTTTTTCTCCAAAGCCTTCAATTTTTCGGAATTAGAAAAGGGCACAGCGATAAGAAGGTTTGCCGCTGCGCCGAAACGCTTAGCGGTATTCGCCAGCGAATTCTTCGACTTTGCCCAGGGCGTCTTTGGTTACAAAACCAGGGCCTGAGTTGATGTTGTTACCAGGAAGAACACCGTAGCGGTCATAGTTGGTCAACACGACAACCGGCAGATACGCCTGCAAGAACGGCTGTTGGTCGATCCCCCAGTTGATGACGCCAGACTTAATGCCTTTGACGATTTCATCACCCAAATCGAATGTGCCGAAATAGATGTCACCCGCGATGCCCATTTCTTCGACGGCCAACAGAGTTGGGTCTGCAGATGTTGGGCCCAATGTCAGGATCGCATCTGTTTCAGGGTTAGCGGTGAGGTAAGCAGTTACACGGTTTTTGATTTCTGCAGGGTCTTGACCTGAGTCAATCATCTGATCGCCTAGGTCGACACCCAGACCATCCGCAAAACCGCGGCAACGCTCTGCGACAACTGTGTTAGAAATAACGTGGTTCACGCAGACAAAACTACCAACTCCGTCGCCTTTAGCACGCAGACCTGCGGCAAAACCCGCGTCATACTCTGGCTGACCAACGAACATCAGCGCGCCTACTTCGCGCACTTGCTCAGGTGTGCCTGAGTTCATGATGATGACGTTAATGCCCTGATCAACCGCCGCGCGGATTGGGCCGCTAAGTACGTCAAAGTCCGCTAAGGTTGTAATAATCCCGTTTGGTCCAGACGCTGCTGCTTGCTCGATAATACGGGCCATATCCGCAAGGTCACCTGTAGGTGGATTGCGATACTCGACCTCAACATTCATTTGCTCACCGGCAAGCGCGATTCCGTTTTTGATGGTATTCCACCAGCTATCGCTATCGGGCGCATGGCTGACAAGAATATACTTCTCACCCTCTGCTGATGCCCCTGTGGCCATCATCAAAGGGGCAGCTGCAACCGCAGTTGCCAGAGCCATTTTCTTCATTGTTGAAAACATGTTTTCCTCCCAGTTTTCACCATTTTTGGCGAAAGAGCGGTTTCCTCCCCGACTCTTCGACTCGAGTTAAACACAAGTCGATTCATTTTGCAACCGGTTGCAAAATTACGAATTCCATTTCATGATGCACTTAGGACAGAAACAAAGTAGAAGACCGCCTATCAGCACTTTAAGGACAGAAAGACATGGTCGTAACGTTGAAAGAGGTTGCAGAACGCGCCGGTGTTTCCCGCTCTGCCGTCTCAAGAACCTTTACCGATGGGGCCTCTGTTTCTGACAAAATGCGACGCAAAGTCGAAAAAGCGGCGCGCGACCTTGGTTATAGCCCAAACGCATTGGCATCTTCGTTAACGACCGGTCGAACAAAACTGATTGGCCTTGTGTCCAACAACTTTCACAACCCGATTTTTCTAGAAGTCTTCGATCTATTCACGCGTGGACTACAAGAGCGCGGCCTACGGCCCCTGCTTGTGAACCTGTCACATGAAACTGATCCAGAAAACTCTGTCAGAATGCTGCGCCAATATTCTGTGGATGGTGTTGTTGTCGCTTCGTCGACGTTACCAGCCGGATTTGCCAAAGCCTTTCGTGATGCGGGCGTACCCGTGGTGCATTCTTTTGGCCGCGCATCACCAACGCCCTCGGTTCATGTCGTGGGCATCGACAACGTTGAATGTGGACGCATGGCAGCGCGCACCCTAGTCGCACGCGGCTATGGCAACATCGCCTTTCTTGGCGGCCCTCAGAAAGCCACCTCGACCCAAGACCGTTTCACGGGCTTCATGTCTGAAATGGAGGCGCATCCAAACGTCAAAACCAGCTATTCCTTTGCGGGCGATTACTCTTTTGATGCAGGCCGCCGTGAAATGATGCGTCTTGTTCAAAACAACCCAGCCCAAGCCTATTTCTGCGGCGATGATGTTCTGACGATTGGCGCTCTATCTGCCGCTATTGATAGCGGGTTGAAGGTGCCAGAGGACATGGGACTATTGGGTCTAAACGATATGGAAATGGCGCGCTGGGAGAATATCTCTTTGACCACCATTCACCAGCCGATCCGGCAGATTGTGACCTCGTCGATTGAACTTATGGTGGCGATGCTGAATGAACCGGATCGCTATCCCGAGGCACGGATTTTCCCATGTTCGATTGTAGAGCGGGACACATTGCGCCCCGCCCTGGCAAATTAACGGAACATCGGCGGGCGGGCATCGACCCACGCACCAGACGATTTCGCAGACTCTACTGCCATATGAACCGCTGCCATAGACCGCAGGCCATCCGTAGCGTTTGGTAATCCGTCACGCGTTTCACCACGAATGGCATCAGCCAAATCGCAATAGATATTCGCGACCGCCAATGGGAAACCCTCTGGGTGTGCAATTGCGACTCGAGACAGACGCTGCGCATCTTCGTGCAATCCGCCCTCGCCCTTTTCAATGATCTGGGTACGGCCACCAACGGGCGTATAGATCAACTGGTTTGGCTGCTCTGACGCCCAACGCAAACCGCCGGTTTCACCAAAGACCTGAATATCAAATCCATGCTGACGCCCGATGGCTACAGATGACGTCCACAAACGCCCAACGGTACCGCCAGACATGCGGAAATTAACCATCGCATCGTCTTCTAGTTCGCGGCTGGCGATGGTTGAAGCAAAGTCAGCAGATAAGGTTTCGACCTCATCATCACTGATAAAGCTGGCCATATGCAGCGCATGAATGCCGCAATCCGCAAATTGACCCGAAACACCTGCCATCGCCGGATCATAGCGCCAGCGCACCCGAGGATTATCCGCATCTGTCGCGTCACCATGATGACCGTGACTAAAGTTCGTCACGACTAAGCGCACTTTGCCAATTTCCCCAGCACGCACCATGGCACGCGCTTGGCGCACCATGGGATAGGCTGAATAACAGTAATTCACTGCGCAGATTTTGCCGGTCTTTTCTGCGACCCGAACGATCTCTTCGCCCTCTTCAACGGTCATGGTCATCGGCTTTTCACAAAGCACGTTGAACCCAGCCTCCAGGAACGCTTTGGTGATTTCAAAATGCGTCGCGTTTGGCGTAGCGACTGTCACAAGATCAACGCGATCTGCGCGGTCCTTTTCGCCTGCTAGCATTTCCGTCCAATCGCCATACGCACGATCTGCTGCGATCCCCAAACGTTGTGCGTATTCACGCCCAACATCGGGCCGATGATCCAACGCACCCGCGGTCATTTCAAAGCGACCATCCGCCATTGCACCCATTCTATGAGCTGGGCCGATCTGGCTACCTTCGCCACCACCGATCATACCCCATTTTAGCTTTGACATCAGAGGCACTCCTTATGAAAACCCAATAGATTCAAGGTATTCTCGATTAAGCTTAGCATCGCCAATCGGATCAGGGTCAAGCAGCGGATCGCAGTCTTGCTCCACTGTACACCACCCCTGAAAATTTGCGTCTAACAACACCTGACGCACCGCCGGAAAGTCGACATCACCGTCGCCAAGGTTGCAAAATATTCCCTGACCACAGGCATCATAGAACCCCGTGCGCTTGGCAATCACATCTGCCTTTACCTTTGGGTCTATGTCCTTGAAGTGCACGTAGGAAATGCGATCAATGTGCCGTTTCATAAAGGCAACCGGATCAAAACCTGCGTAGGAATGATGGCCTGTATCAAAGCAGATTTTCAGGATGCTTTCATCGACCTCATCTAGCAGGCGCTCCAGCTCTGGTTCGAAGTCAATGAACCCGCCCGCATGTGCGTGAATGCCTACAGTCAAACCATACTCTTCTGTGCCAATACGTGCGGTTTCAGCTATCCGGTCGCGATAGGCTTTCCACTCTTCGACGTCCATTTGCTCGGCTTCGGCAGCCCGGCCAGCGGTTGGCGCTCGACGTTCAGAGATTGAATCGATCAGCACCAAATGTTGCGCACCGTGGGCCTGTAATGCTTTGCAAGTCCGATGCGTTCCGTCCAAAACGTCATCCCATTTGTCTGGGTCATGATAGGCCCGAAACACGACGCCGCCGATCAATTCCAGATCGTGCTGCGCCAAAGCTTCTGACAAGATCGCGGGATCTTCGGGCATGAACCCAACCGGGCCAAGCTCTATCCCTTTGTAGCCCGCTGCCGCACATTGCGAGAGCACATCTTGCCACTGAGGGTTACGCGGATCTTGTGCAAATTCTACACCCCATGAACAGGGCGCATTGCCAATTCTGATCGTCATCTTTTCCCTTTCCGATGCTCAGAATGCGTTGATATCTTGCCAAGTCTTTGCATCAGATGATGCAAGGGCCGCCGCCACAATGCGGTTCACCTCATGCCCATCGCGAAAGCTTGGCCAAATGGATTGTTTGGTTTCAATAGCGCGTAGAAAATCCCGCGCCTCGATGATGATTTGGTCTTGGTATCCCGTGCCGTGGCCCGGCCCCTGACAAAACGGCAGATAATCTGGATGCGCTGGTCCGGTCAGGATTTTGCGAAAGCCACGGATGTCTTCGGGATCATCAGACTTATATAGCCACAACGCATTTTGATCTTCTTGATCAAAACGGATCGCGCCCTTGGTTCCTGTGATCTCGTAGGCGTAGCCCATTTTGCGACCGGTTGCGATCCGGCTGAAATACATCTGGCCCATTGCACCACTCGCAAATCGACACATCATTTGGGCGTGATCATCGTTTGTCACCGCCCCGCCTGTGCGCTCTGAATGAACGGTTTCGACTTCTGCCATCACGCGATCAACAGGCCCAATCAAAGCAAGGGCGGCGTTGATCATATGCGGGGCGAGATCGCCCATTGTACCGTTTGCCATGCCGGTGGTGCGCCAGCTGGCGGGTGATTGAGGGTCGGCATAAAAGTCCTCTGTATGTTCACCACGAAACCAAGTGATCGCACCAATTTCGGCATCAGAAATCAGCTTGCGTGCAAATTGACTGGCAGGTGTACGGATGTAGTTAAATCCAACCATATTCACCACGCCTGCGCGTTCTGCGGCTTCTGTCATTGCCAGACTGTCGTCGATAGAAGCCCCCAAAGGCTTCTCACAAAACACCGGCTTACCAAGGGCCAAGGCAGCCTCGGCAATGTCACGGTGTGTCTCTTGCGGCGATGCGATTACGATTGCTTCGACCTTTGGATCGTTCACCAAAACACGCCAATCAGCGGTCGCGCGTGCAAAGCCGTAAGCCTTGCGGTACCGCTCAGCCGACTCTTCTTGCGACGCACAAACCATCTCAAGACGCGGACGCAACGCCGTGTTGAACACAGCACCAACCGCCGCCATCGCGACAGCGTGCGCCTTGCCCATGTAGCCTCCTCCGAGGATGCCGATTCCGATCTCAGACACGTGGCGTCTCCTATTTTTTGAAATTCAGTTTGCAACCGGTTGCAAAACTTGTATCTTGAGAATCGAATACTCGCAAGATGAATTCGGCTCCGGTCGAATTTTCCCAGAAGGGCCCTGCTCACATGACGACTAAAACAGACACAATCCGACTGACCACCGCGCAGGCGATTATCCGGTGGCTTTCGAACCAATACATCGAGATAGATGGCGAAGAGATGCGCCTCTGCGGGGGTGGATTTGGAATCTTTGGTCACGGGAATGTCTCCTGCCTTGGCGAAGCCTTGCACGATGCACGCGATTCCCTGCCACTCTACCGTGGGCAGAATGAACAAAGCATGGGCTTTGCCGCTGCAGGCTACGCAAAAACATGGATGCGCCAACGCTTCATGTTCTGCACTGCCTCCGCCGGTCCGGGCACATCTAACCTTTTGACAGCTTCGGCATTGGCGCATGCCAACCGTTTGCCAATGCTGATGTTATGTGGCGATACGTTTTTAACCCGCCTGCCCGATCCAGTTCTTCAGCAGATGGAGAATTTTGACGATCCGACTTTTGGCGTAAATGATGCCTTTAAACCCGTCGTGCGCTATTGGGATCGCATCAACCACC
Source organism: Cognatishimia sp. 1_MG-2023 (assembly GCF_030548175.1). Lineage (GTDB taxonomy): Bacteria > Pseudomonadota > Alphaproteobacteria > Rhodobacterales > Rhodobacteraceae > Cognatishimia. Next base: position 588,560 of record NZ_JAUORX010000001.1, read on the forward strand.
CAGCGCAAGTGATCCAATCCCTGCCCGCAGCCATTGCGACCATGCTAGATCCCGGTGACTGCGGTCCGGCCTTTTTGGGCTTACCACAAGACGTTCAGGGCTGGACCTACGATTATCCGGTAGAGTTCTTTGAAAAACGAACCCATCGCATTCGCCGCATCACTCCCGATGAAAACGAAATCCTCGACGCGCGCAACGCATTGCGGAATGCCAAACGGCCGATGATCATTGCGGGCGGCGGCGTGCAGTATTCACGTGCCGTGAGCGAGCTAACTACCTTCGCCGAAACACACAATATTCCGGTTGTCGAAACCATCGCGGGACGCGCGAATATGTTGGCGGATCATCTGCTCAACATTGGTCCAATTGGTGTGACCGGTTCAGACAGCGCCAATGCAATTGCCGAAAAAGCGGATGTTATTGTTGCGGTTGGTACACGGCTGCAAGACTTCACGACCGGATCTTGGACAGCCTTTGCAAAAGATGCGCAGTTCATTTCAATCAACGCAGCACGTCATGACGCGGCCAAGCACCGCTCGTTACCAGTGGTTGGGGATGCCAAACTGTCTTTGAATGCGCTCGCCGATGGTCTTGATTACACAACGCCATCCGAATGGGTGACCCTGGCACAGACAGAACGCAAAAAGTGGGACGCCTATGTCGCTGAAAACGTGGCGATCGGTAATCGCCCGAATTCCTATGCCCAAGCCATCGGTGCGGTAAATGCCCTATGCGATCCGCGCGACCGTGTTGTTGCAGCCGCTGGTGGCCTACCTGCCGAGGTAACCGCAAACTGGCGCACTTTGGGGCATGGTACGGTTGATGTCGAATTCGGCTTTAGTTGTATGGGCTACGAAATTGCAGGTGCTTGGGGCGCGCGCATCGCCCAGATGCAAAAGGAGCCAGATCAAGACACCATCGTCTTTGTCGGCGACGGCTCTTACATGATGCTGAACTCTGATATCTATTCTTCGGTTCTAAGTCAGAAAAAACTGATCATCCTTGTGCTGGATAACGGCGGATTTGCTGTCATCAACAAGCTGCAGAACAACACCGGGAATGAAAGCTTCAACAACCTGCTGGCCGACTGCCCGACCATCCCAGAACCGTTTGGCGTTGATTTTGAAGCACATGCCCGTGCGCAGGGGGCGATCTCTGAAACCGTATCGACCCCGACTGAATTGGGCGAGGCCTTTACCCGTGCCAAAGCCAGCGGCCGCACACATGTGATTGTGATGAAAGTCGATCCTTACGAAGGTTGGACCACGCAAGGCCACACTTGGTGGGAAGTTGGCACGCCGCATACTTCGGAAAACGCGACAATCCGTGAGGCCCATGTTGATTGGGAATCTTCGCGTAGTAAGCAACGGAAGGGCCTGTGATGAAACGTTTCACCGCCCAAACCGCTGACCCACAGGCTATCGTGCATGAGCTATTGCATGGTGGAGGTGCCGTCGGAATTTCGGGGCTGTTCACCCCCGAAGAGATCGCCGAGGCGCGCGCTATCGTCATGGAGCATTCCGAAGAGGAATCCGAAAAAGTCACACATTTCCAAGGCGCTGCAGCGGATGCAGGCAAGTTGAACCTGCAACGCCGCGTATGGAACCTTCTTGGCAAAGGTGAGGTTTTTTCGCGTATGGCCGCGCATCCCGTTCTAATGGACATCCTGCGCGCGTTCCTAGGGACAGAATTCATCATGGGATCAATCGCAGCAAACCGCATTCTACCGGGTGGCCCCGGTCAAGAGCCGCATGTTGATTATCCTTATTGGGATTTTCACAAGCCCGAAACACATCCCGTTGGCCTGAACGGATCGTTCCCAATGAATGCTCAAGTCTCTGTTTTATTGGACCCTTTCACAGAAGAAAGCGGTGCGACGGGCTATGTTCCCGGCTCTCAAAAAGAGCTGCGCTACCCAACAAAGGCCGACAAGTTCCATGAAAACTGCGAACAAATGACAGGCGAGCCCGGTGATGTTGCGTTATTCTACGGTGTCACCTGGCACTGCGCGATGCCCAATAATGCTGACCACGATCGCAGCGCGATCCTCATTCAATATCTGCCAAAATTTGTGAAACCCATGGAAGATATGCCAGCCGCTCTGCCAAAGTCCTTTGTCGAAGAAGCAAGCCCAGACATCCGTCAGTTGCTTGGGCTGAACTATCCCTACCCCGAAATCCTAGACGCCGCCAAAGCGGGTAATACAGAGGGCCGCAAATGATCCTCGACGGTATAAAATCCCGCAACTTTCTGGTGATCGGGCGGGTTGGAATGGACCTGTCCCCGGACCCAGCTGGCACCAGCACGCAAGACGCGACAACCATGATGGTCGCGATGGGCGGCAGCTCTGCCAATATCGCAGCGGGTCTTGTGAAATTCGGCTGTTCCGCAGCCCTTGTGACCTGCGTCTCCGATGATGCGGTCGGCTGGTACTGCGAAGGGCAGCTAGACGCATACGGCATTGATCGCAGCCATGTTCGCCGTATCAAAGGCGAGGAACGAACCTCGCTTGCGATTTATGAAACGAAGGTCGAAGACCACCAAAGCGTCATCTACCGCAACAACGCGGCTGATTTTCAGATGTCCATCGAAGACATAGAAGCTATTGATTTCAAACAATATGGTGCCCTAATCACCGCTGGCACTGTCTTTGCCGCCGAACCATCTCGGACGGCCACCTTTCGTGCGTTTGAATTGGCGCGAGATGCAGGTATTCCCATCATCTTTGACGTCGACTACCGCCCGTATAGCTGGCCCTCTGCCGCGGTTGCTCAAGAGGTTTTATCCAAAGCCGGAGACATGGCAGATGTAATCGTCGGCAACGACGAAGAGTTCGGCTTTATGGCAGGCGGCATTGCGCATGGACTAAACAAGGCCCGCGCCTTAGCCGCCACCAGCGCTGCCATCGTGGTTTATAAAATGGGCGCTGAAGGCGCGATTACCTTTGCGGACGATCAAGAAATTCGAACCGGCATCTATCCTGTCAAAGCAGTGAAGCCCACGGGTGCTGGCGATAGCTTTATGGCGGGGTTTCTCGCTGGGCTATCCGAGGACCGGCCGCTTCAAGACTCCATTCTGCGCGGGTCCGCTTGCGCTTCAATCGTTGTTGCAAAACCCGGTTGCGCCCCTGCCATGCCCAATACTGCAGAGCTTGAGGCCTTTTTGGCGCAACACTCTGGCCCAACGACTTCCTGAAAGGAAACATCATGCATATTGCCCCTCATGATAACCAAAACAAACCCATCGTGGATGTCGAAGACGCTCTGGTTCCGTTGAATTATTTCAACATTATCAAGCTGAAAAAGGGTGAAGTGTTTGAATACGCTGTCCCCGGATATGAAACCTGCGTTGTGCCAGCGACGGGCACTGTTGATGTCGATGTGGACGGTGCTGTCTATCCTGCCTTGGGCCATAGGAGCGTCGATGTTTGGGGCGGCGAGCCTGAGGGGGTTTATGTGCCCGTTGGCGCCAAAGTGCGGATCACTTGCACCACCGACGCCACCGAAACGTTCATTGCTGGGGCCAAATACGATAAGGTACTAGAACCTTTTGACGTGCGCATTCCCGATCTGGACATCGTGCAATACGGGTCTGACGACACGAAAACACATCGTAAAATCAAGCACATACTAGGTGCAAACCACCACAATAAAGTTGGGCGCTTGTTGGTTAGCGAGCTGTACACAGTGGGCCAAGGCGGCTGGTCTGGTTTCCCAAGCCACAAACATGATACCGACAACCTGCCTGACGAAACGCGGCACGATGAAACCTATAACTTCCGGTTCAAACCCAACTACGGCTCTGGCGTGCAAATGCTGCAGCGTGAGGACAACAAGCCTGGGGATGCCTATCACATCATGGATGGCTCTACCCTGTGTATCGACAAGGGCTATCACCCCTGCGCCGTTCTGCCGGGGTATGAAATGTACTATTTCACCATCCTTGGCGGGCTGAGTCAGCGCAGTTTGAAACAGTATTTCCAACCCACACATGCCGAGCAATTGCACACGATTCCGGGCATCATGGATATGGTGGCAAAGTTCAAATGAGCCTTGTTTCATTGGCAGATGTGCTGCAACCCGCGTTAAAAAATGGGTATGCGGTTGCCGGGCTTGTGACGCTTGGCTGGGAAGAGATGCGTGCCTATGTTCGGGCGGCGGAGGCCGAGGGGGTTCCTGTGATCTTACAAGCAGGGCCGTCTTGTCGAGAGCATACGCCTTTGCCGGTTTTGGGGAAGATGTTCACATATTTGGCTGAAACGGCCAGTGTTCCGGTCGTGGCGCATTTGGATCATGGCTATACGGTCGAGGAATGCCGGATCGCGATTGAGAGTGGGTTTACCTCTGTTATGTTTGACGGATCGCGCTCCCCTCTTGCACAAAACATTGAAAACACAGGACAAATCGTCGAAATGGCGCATGCTGCTGGCGTGTCTTGCGAGGGTGAGATTGGATTTGTGGGTTATGCGCAGGGCGAAGCCTCGGCTGGAACGGACCCTGAAGAGGCAGCGCAATTTGCACGAGAGACCGGTGTAGATGCGATGGCGATTTCTGTGGGCAATGTTCATTTGCAGCAAGACAAAGAAGGCGGGTTAGACATTCCGCGCATACAAGCCATTGAAAAGGTGACAGAAATTCCACTTGTCATTCATGGTGGCTCTGGTGTTCCGGTGGCGCAGCGGGTTGAATTGGCGCGGAACTCCAAGATTTGTAAGTTCAATATTGGAACAGAATTGCGGATGGCTTTTGGTGATGCGCTACGAACTGCGGTTTTGGCAGATGAAACACGGTTTGATCGGGTGCAAATTCTGAAAGAAACCCATGATCCAGTGGTCGCAGCGGCACGTCAGGTGCTGCGGGCGTTTAAGGGAGAGTGACATGCTAAACATCGGATTATTAGGCTGTGGACGCATCGGGCAAGTCCACGCGAAATCCATACAACACATTGAAAACGCTCGTGTTACTGTGGTGGCGGATGCTTTTCCAGAACCGGCAGCAGCGCTTGCAGCGCAGGCAAATGCGCAGGTTTTATCGCCCGAAGAACTGATCCAAAGCGGTGATGTAGACGCGGTTGTGATTGGGACGCCGACGGATACGCATTATGATTTGATTCATCTTGCGGCTGAGGCCGGCAAGGCGATTTTCTGCGAAAAGCCGGTTGATATGTCCGCGGATCGCATTCGCGAATGCATTGATATCGTTGAGAAAAAAAATGTACCTTTTTTGGCGGCTTTTAACAGAAGATTTGATCCAAATTTTTCCAATCTTCAAAATCGAATTGGTCATGGGCAGATTGGCGACGTTGAAATCGTGACGATTCAATCGCGTGATCCCTCGCCTCCGCCGGTGTCATACATCAAAAGTTCGGGCGGATTATTTCGTGACATGATGATCCATGACCTTGATATGGCTCGGTTTTTATTGGGCGAAGAACCGGTCTCTCTCTACGCAACGGGGTCTGCTTTGGTGGACCCCGCGATTGGAGAGGCGGGCGATATTGATACGGCTGCGGTTGTGTTGACGACGGGGTCTGGGAAGGTCTGTCAGATCTCGAACTCGCGTCGGGCGACCTATGGCTATGACCAACGAATCGAAGTGCATGGGTCAGCAGGCATGTTGCGGGCCGCGAATGTGCTTGAAAACACTGTAGAAATTGCGACCGAGCAAGGGTTCGCAGCGGCCCCTGCGCAGCATTTCTTTTTGGAACGCTATGAGGCTGCTTATCGTGCCGAGATGCTCGCCTTTATCCAAGGGGTGACGGCGGGAACACCAATGTCTCCAAGCATTTACGACGGTTTGCAGGCGCAGGTTTTGGCGGATGCGGCGACGGAATCCTATCAAACTGGGCTACCCGTTAAGCTGAGTTAACACATAGCAAACGTTAAAGAAAAAGGCCCGCGCGTGCGGGCCTTTTACGTTTTGAAAATCTGGAAATTCGTACGTTTCGCCGTCTGAAACGTACGATTCCTTTTTAAGCCTGTTCATCCTCGGATGTCGGGTGACCCGGCTGATTTTTACATTCGATGAACACCCGCAGTTTGCAGGTCTCGCAAACGGATGGGTCCATCTGTGGAACCATGGCCGACACCATCTCGCGTTTGCGGCGGAAGATGTGGGATTTGCCGACCAATTTGGTGACATGGAACTGATCCATCTGGCGGCGCAGTGGCGGGTAGCGGCCGACGATATTTAGGCTGCCGCCGATCTCTTTGCGGTTGCGGCTTTCTTCGATCAGCCATTCAGAGCCTGCCAAATCCATACCGACGGAGCCGTCGATCAGAATGCCGAGGTGTTTTTGTTCTGGGCGGCGCTTTTCGAGTTTTCGGAATTCTTTTTCCAGATACTCCACCGCACCGAAATACATCGGACCTTGGACACGTAGGAAGACGGCCTGTGGGCACTCTGGCAGCTTCCAGTGGATTGGGCTCATGAAGGGGCGGCCTTCGACGTCGGCGTTGGGCACGTTCACTGGCAGGCCCGGACGCATGGTTTGGCGCAGGAACAAGGACAGTGAAACGATGACGCCCGCGTAGATCGCGAATTCTAGGTCGACCAGTAGGACAACGATGAAGGTGATCAATAGGATTGCTGTTTCAGACGGGCTGCTGGTCAGGATGTGTTTGATCTCTTTTACGTCGATCAATTTCCACGCGACGAGCATGATCAGACCGGCCATAGCGGGGATCGGGATATAGGCGATTAGCGGGCTGACCAGCAGCAAGATCACCAAGAGGAAGATCGCGGCGAGGATGGCGGCCAGCGGGGTTTTCGCCCCTGCTTCGAGGTTGAGTGAGCTACGGGTGAAAGAGCCGGAGCCCATGTAGGCCGAGAAGAAAGACCCGCCGATGTTAGAAAGACCTTGGCCGATGATCTCTTGGTTGGAATTGAGCGATTGGTGCGATTGCAATGACATGGCGCGGGCGATTGAAACCGCCTCTAGCAGGCCGATCAGAGCAAGGGCAAAGGCCCCTTGGGACAGGTCGCGGAAGATGGCGAAAGACATCTCTGGGACGGCGACCGGAGGGATACCTGAGCTGATGGGTTGCACGAAGATCACGCCGTGGGATTGGGCGTCTAGCGCATAGGCCAAGGCGCTGCCTGCGGTCAGGGCGATCAGGTAGTTTGGCCAGTTTTTGCGGTAGCGCTTGACCAAAACGGCCACGATGAGCGTGGTGAATGAGACGGCCAGAACATGGGGGCTGAGCGTGGGTAAGGCGTGCCAGAGCTCCCTCCCAAATTCGACAAGTTCATCCGGCCTGGGCAGGGATTTTCCTATGAATCCGGGGAGTTGACTAAGAAAGATCAGGACCGCCGCGCCCGCAGTAAAGCCGACCATGACTGAGTGAGATACAAGGCTGACAAGCTGGCCGAGGTTCACAAGGCCGAGGAAGAGCTGAAAGAAGCCCGCAAGCAGCGTGATGCTGAAAACGGCTGCGATGAACTCTGGGGAGCCGGGTACGAAATGCTCGGACAAGGTGGCGAAGATCACGACGGAAATCGCAGTGGTCGGGCCGGACACCAAGTGCCAAGAGCTGCCAAAGAACGCGGCGATCACAGGGGTGATCATTGCAGTATAAAGGCCGTATTGCGGAGGAAGGCCCGCGATGGCGGCAAAGGCGATGCCCTGCGGCAGAACGATTGCGGCGTTGGTGAGGCCTGCAAAAACATCCGCGCGGAAGGTTTCGCGGTTGACCATCGGGAACCAATCGAGAAAAGGCATCATTGCGCGTACGCGTGCCTTTGCGCTGACCTTTTGTTTGGTCGCGGGGGGCGCGATGTGCGGCGCTTCTTCTGCAGGTCGTCCGAAACGCCAAGTCATACGTGAAAGCCTTCCTTTGCTGTCGTCCTGATCGAACGTCTGGCTGCGGTCCTTCGCCGAACATCTTGTCGGCTGAATTTTCAAGAGTGGCGATTGCCGCCAAAGGCTGCCACAGAATCCATGGTCTGGGCAGTTATGAGACTATTAGTCCCAAAAATTGATGTTTGCAATGCGATGCCCTGCGGCGTTTTCGGCTGAATAGCGGGTTTTGTCGTTTCCTACATTTGACGCATTTTCGAAACTCTGATGATGTTGCCGATATGCGTCAAATATCTGATTAAATTAATCGGATTGACTATCCCGATTAATTAAGTCAGAAAACAGCTTATCTCGGAAATTCCAATTTCAGCTTGAGACCCGCGGTTTCAGGCACGGTTAAACACGTCTTATTATCAGGATCAGTATATGAAACTCGTCACATCTAGCGTTGCTTTTATTTTGGCAAGCACCAGCGCCTTTGCGGGCGGTCATGCCTCGCAAGAGGCCGTTTTGGCCAACTATGCGAATATCGCCGAAGCGAAATATGCCGATAGCCTTGCGACTGCGAAAGTGTTGCAGGCTGCGGTTGCGACTTTGGCGGATAAGCCATCCGCCGAGAACCTAGAAGCCGCAAAGAAAGCATGGCTCGCGGCCCGTGTACCCTATCAGCAGACCGAGGTGTTCCGTTTTGGGAATGCGATTGTGGATGACTGGGAAGGCAAGGTGAACGCATGGCCATTGGACGAAGGTCTGATTGACTATGTGGATGCAGCGTATGGGGGCGCGACGGATGAGAATGCGGTTGCTGTGTTGAACGTGATTGCGAACCCAATGTTTGAATTGGGTGGCACAACGGTTGATGCAACTATGATCACCCCTGCTCTGCTGGAAGAGACATTGCAAGAAGCGGATGGCGTCGAGGCGAATGTGGCGACAGGCTATCACGCGATTGAGTTCCTGCTGTGGGGCCAAGATTTGAATGGCCATGGCGCAGGTGCTGGTGCGCGTCCTTGGACTGATTACGCGGCAGGTGATGACTGCACAGGTGGCAATTGTGATCGTCGGGCGGAATATCTGATCGCGGCGACGGATTTGTTGGTGTCTGATCTGGATTGGATGGTGGCACAGTGGGCTGAGGCTGGCGCGGCACGGGCAGAATTGCTGGCGGATCAAAACGCGGGCATCGTTGCGATGCTGACTGGTATGGGCTCTTTGTCTTATGGGGAGCAAGCGGGCGAACGGATGCGTCTTGGTCTGATGCTGAACGATCCTGAAGAAGAGCATGATTGTTTCTCTGACAACACACACAACAGCCACTACTACGATGGGCTTGGTGTGCAGAACGTCTATTTTGGCGCCTATACCCGGATTGATGGCACTGTAGTGTCCGGCCCGTCCTTGTCTAATCTGGTGATGGCAAAGGACGCGGCACTGGATGCCGAGATGAAGGGCAAGTTGTTCACAACCATGAAGGCCCTTGGCGCGATCAAAACAGCGGCGGAAGCTGGGTTTGCCTATGACCAAATGCTAGAGCGCGGCAATGACGCGGGCGAAGCCTTGGTTATGGGTGGTGTGACTGGTTTGATTGATCAGACCAAAACGATTGAGCGTGTTGTGACAGCGCTTGAGCTAGAGAACATCGCGTTTGAAGGGTCCGACTCTTTGGACAACCCAACCGCCGTATTTAACTAATACTTTCAAAGAGAAAAGCCGTGGCGGAACGCGCACGCCACGGCTATTTAAGGATATTTCTTATGAACCGCACATTGTGCGCAGCCACCTTGGCGTTGATTGCCTCGGCCGCGAATTCTGGTCCTTTGGACGAGCCGCATCTGGACATCATTCCACGTACGGCCGCTGAACAGGATCGCATCACCGCCGCAACGCAGTTGGCGACACGCTTTGACGCCCCGCAACAGTTTGAAGAAAACAGTGCGGGTGCTGCCACTGTCCGCGCCCGAACAGATGCAAACGCGTTTTCTGATCCCTCTGGCAATATCAGTTTTGACAAAGAGCTGGACTTTAAGGTTGGGAATGGTTTTTTCCGCAAGATATGGGTGAGTTCGCCCTCGTCTACCTTGGCGTCCGATGGGTTGGGGCCGATTTACAATGCGCGGTCGTGTCAGCGGTGCCACATCAAAGATGGGCGTGGGCATCCGCCAGAAGATCACGATGATAATGCGGTTTCGATGTTTTTGCGTGTCTCGATCCCCGGTGATGCGCGTCACGCGATGGCAGAGATCGAGGACTATATCGCGACAGCGTCAGAGCCGACCTATGGCACGCAATTGCAAGACAGTTCAGTTGCGAATGTGCCTGCTGAATATCGCTTGCAAATAGATTACACGGAGACCGAGGTGGCCTTGTCCGGTGGTGAGACAGCGCATTTACGCGTGCCGACCTATACGGCTGCGGATTTGGGGTATGGGCCGTTGCATCCAGAGGCGATGTTATCGCCGCGGGTTGCGCCGCAGATGATTGGACTGGGCTTGCTAGAGGCCATTCCTGCGGCAGATATTCTGGCGCTTGCGGACCCGGATGATGCGGATGGGAATGGGATTTCTGGCCGCGCCAATATCGTGTGGTCGAAAGAATTCGAAACGCCCATGTTGGGCCGTTTTGGTTTGAAGGCGGGCAATCCGACGGTGATGCAGCAATCGGCGGGCGCTTTTGCCGGTGACATCGGGATTTCCAATCCGTTGTTTCCAACGCCGCAGGGGGAGTGCACTGACCTACAGGCTGATTGTCTGGCGGCCCCGCATGGAGATGGCGGCGACCGCGTGTTTGAAATTGATCAGGCTGCGCTGGATTTAACGGTGTTTTACAGCCGCAATCTGGGTGTTCCTGCCCGACGTGATGTGGCGGATGCAGACGTGCTGCGCGGTAAGCAGGTGTTTTACGAAACGGGCTGTACGGGATGTCATCAGCCTAGCTTTGTGACGCATCGTTTGAAGGATCGACCCGAGCAGAGTTTTCAATTGATTTGGCCCTATACGGATATGTTGTTGCATGACATGGGGCCGGGATTGGCGGACAACCGCCCCGAAGCGCGGGCGACGGGCACTGAATGGCGCACGCCGCCACTGTGGGGCATTGGATTGACCGAGCAAGTGTCTGGCCACACGTATTTTCTGCATGATGGACGGGCGCGGACCCTGTTGGAGGCTGTGCTGTGGCATGGTGGAGAAGCACAGACGCAGCGGGATGCGGTTGTGACATTGCCGCCTGCGGATCGTGCGGCATTGATCCGGTTTCTGGAGAGCCTGTGATGTTAAGAAAGGTCAGCATCGCATTGATATGTATGGCGCATTCCGCAATGGCGGATCAGGCTATTGTGGGCCGTTTTCTGGATGAGCATGCGCTGCCTGCCTTTGATCAGTTGGACAGGAGTGCTGCAAATTTGGCTGAGGTTTCAGCAACGCATTGTGACGGGCAGTCGCCGGAATTGCTGGCGGCTTATGGTCAGGCCTTTGATGCCTGGGTTGGGGTGAGCCATATACGTGTCGGGCCATCTGAAGAAGAGGACCGCGCCTTTGCATTGGCGTTTTGGCCGGACACCAAGGGGTTCACAGCGAAGTCGTTGAACGCATTGATCAAGGCTGCGGATCCGGTGGTGTATGAGCCAGAGGGTTTTGCGTCGATTTCCATCGCGGCGCGCGGGTTTTATGCGTTGGAGTTTCTGCTGTTTGACGCAGGATTGCAGGATGCTGAAACGGCGACCTATCGGTGTGATTTGGTTCGGGCCATTGCCCATGAGATTCACCAAAATGCGGCCGCGATAAAGTGGGGTTGGCAGGGGTATCAGGATGTTCTGCGTGTGCCTTCCGCTGACGGGCCATACAAAGATGACACTGAGGCGCTGCGCGAGGTCTTTAAGGCGTTGCATACGGGATTACAGTTTACATCTGATGCCCGATTGGGGCGACCGCTTGGCACGTTTGAACGGCCTCGGCCACGGCGTGCAGAGGCATGGCGATCAGAGCGATCTGCACGGCACGTTCAGCTGGCGTTGGTTGCGAGTTATGAACTGGCTTTGATGCTGGCGGCGGATGAGCCGCTGATCACGCAATCGCTGCAGGCGGCCTATGATCGTACGATTGAGCTGGTTGAGCAGATTGATGATCCGGCCTTTGCCGGGGTGGCTGATCCGTCTGGGCGGTTCCGGGTTGAGGTTTTACGGCAAGCCGTTGATCGTATTCGGGAAATCGTGACCCTTGAGCTGGCACCTGCGTTGGGGGTGACGGCGGGCTTTAACTCTTTGGACGGTGATTAATGGAGACGACGCGGCGATCTTTTTTGGCGGGGCTGCTTGCGGCAAGTGCTTGCCCTACGCCAAGTTGGGCGGATGTGGGCAGCCCTGCGTTTTTAAGTGCGGCGCGGCAGCGGGATGGGGCGTTTGCGTTGTTTGGATTGGCGGCGGACGGGGCGCATCTGTTTGAAATACCCCTGCCCGCGCGCGGACATGCAGCGGCGGCGCATCCCTATCAGCCGATTGCCGTGGCCTTTGCGCGGCGTCCGGGGACCTTTGCGGTGGTGATTGATTGCAGCACTGGGCACGAGATCAAGAGGTTGCTCGCGCCTGCGGGGCGGCATTTTTATGGGCATGGCGTCTTTTCAGGTGACGGTGCGCTGTTGTTTACCACCGAGAACGACTTTGAGCAGGCAGAAGGGCGAATTGGGGTTTGGGACGTGGCGCGCGGCTATCAACGGGTGGCTGAGTTTTCGTCGGGCGGTGTGGGGCCACATGACATAAAGCTGATGCCGGATGGTCAAAGCCTTGTGATTGCGAATGGTGGGATTGAAACGCATCCAGACAGTGGGCGCACAAAGCTGAATATCCCGACGATGCAGCCAAACCTTAGCTACGTTTCGCTAGAGGGCATGGTGCTGGATCAGGTGGGGCATGGGGCGGCGCGGCGTCTGGCCTCTATCCGGCATTTGGCGGTGCGGGGTGATGGGCAGGTTGCGATTGGGTGCCAATGGCAGGGATCACTGGCTGATGAGCCGTTGGTTTATACGCACAACCGAGGGGCGGATTTAACTGCGGTTCCCCTGCCCCAGCAATCTGTTGATTTTGGGGGGTACATTGGCAGCATTGCCTATGCGGCGGATGGGCAGATGATTGCAGCGACGTCACCGCGCGGAAATGTTGTGTTGCTGCATGATTTGCGCACAGCGGTCTCTTCTGTGGTGTCACAGGCAGATGTGTCTGGCGTTGCGGCGGCGCAGGATGGGCTTGTGCTGACGACCGGAGAGGGTTTGCTTTTAAAGGGAACGGGAGCTGGGTTATCAACCGTCGCTGCGGCTGATGTGCAGTGGGATAACCATTTGGTCGCGCTGAATACGTAAAGGATGATTTAAACGAACGTCGCATTCCTCCGCATAAATCGTCAATTTGTTGAGTTAACGCTTTCATTTATGTCATAATCAACACTACGTTGACGATATGGATCGCATTGACTTAATGAAGGCCTATGTGGCCGTAGCAGAAACGGGATCGTTTACAGGGGCTGCACAGCGCCTTGGTATGACCCCGCAACTGGTTAGCAAATACGTACGGGCGCTAGAGGATCAGCTAGATGCGCAGTTGTTTATTCGCTCTACCCGGAATGTACGGCTGACGGAAACAGGGGCGGCATATCTTGGCAAATGTTTGCAGCTTTTGGAGGATTTCGACGAGTTGACCGCGGCTGTGCGTCAGGATCATCGCGCGCCTCAGGGCAAGCTGACCATTGCGGCACCATCGACCTATGGCGAGTTATTTCTTGCAGATGCCATCGCGGATTTTGCATTGGCCTACCCAAAGGTTCAGATAGATTTGCAATTGTCTGACCGCTACGTCAGCCTGCTGGACGAAGGGATTGATGTTGCGATCCGTATTGGTCATCTAGAGGATTCCAGCTTTGTTGCCAGTAAGATAGCCCAAGCGCGGCTGGTCTATTGCGCCAGCCCTGAATATCTGGCGCGGCACGGAACGCCACGAAAACCCGAAGATTTGCGGGACCACGCCTGTATTATTGATAGCAATTTCAGGATGGGACATAGCTGGCCCTTTTCAAGCCCGAGTGGTTCGGAAAAGGTCGAAGTTACGGGCCGCTTGAAGGCCAATAGCGCGGGTGCTGCGCGGCGGTTTGCATTAAAGGACGGTGGAGTCTTGTTAAGCCCTGAATATGTTGTTGAGGCAGATATAAAAGACGGTCGCCTGTCGCCGATTTTAGAGCATCACTGGCCCGAAAGTTTGGGGGTATATGCGGTTTACCTTGAGAACCGCCACCTGTCGGCAAAGGTGCGCGTCTTTGTTGATTTTATGCGATCAAAGCTGCGTCGATAATTATCTACATTTTGTTGATAGTGAAGCCATAATAAGCCAGATTAACACCGGTGATACTCTGAGTATATCTTGCAAAGACCCCAAAACGGAGAAGCAAGATGTTGGTGGATGGAAAATGGAATGCGGACTGGCAGCCGGTACAGGCTGCCGATGAGAAAGGGCGATTTGTTCGTCAGGATTCGGTTTTTCGCGATTGGATTACACCTGATGGGCACCCCGGACCTGAAGGTCAGCCCGCCTTACCTGCAGAGGCAGGTCGTTATCATTTGATCGTCGCTTACATTTGCCCATGGGCGTCGCGCGCCCTGATGGCGCGTGCGTTGAAGGGGCTTGAGGATGTGATTTCGATAACAGTGGTTGACCCGCGCCTTTCTAACGAAGGATGGACGTTTGGCGATTTCCCCGGATCGGACATGACCGATCCGTTGATCGGCGCGACCTATATGCATGAATTCTATACCCATAGTGATCCGAAAGTGTCCGGCCGTGCGACGGTGCCTGTGCTTTGGGACAAGAAAACGGGGCGCATCGTGAATAATGAAAGTGCTGATATTCTGCGGATTTTGAATTCTGGGTTTGGTGAACTTGCGAATAATGACATTGACCTACGCCCTGACGCGCTGCTGGCGCAAATCGAAGACCTGAATGCGCAGATGTATGACAGCCTGAACAATGGCGTTTACAAAGCCGGTTTTGCGACGTCTCAGTTTGCTTATGAAGAAGCCAACGACGGCATTTTCGCAATGTTGGAGAGGTTGGAAAGCCAGCTTTCTGATGGTCGTCGTTTTCTACTGGGGCAAGAGATTACAGAGGCTGACATTCGGGCCTTTGTCACCTTGATCCGGTTTGATGCGGCCTATGTTGGGTTGTTTAAAACCAACCGTTGCCGCATTGCGGACTTCCCTTATTTGCAAGGCTTTCTGAATTCAGTGCTGGCTCTCCCTGGCATTCGTAGCACGGTTCGGATCGACCATATCAAGGCGGGGTATTATTCTATCAAAGCCCTAAACCCGAACGGCATTGTGCCGACGGGACCGGATTTTTCAGAGTTGGGATTGTAAGCGATGCAGCCAGCTTTATTCCTACCGCATGGCGCGCCGGATTTGGCGCTTAGCCAAATTCCGGCTGCTCAATTCTTGCAAGGCCTTTTTGAGGACAGACCACTGCCGAAAGGGATTGTGATTATCTCGGCCCATTGGGAATCCCCGGGGCTTCAGCTGACCACGGCACCGCAGCTTGAGACCATTCATGATTTTGGTGGCTTTGGTCCGGCGCTGCACGCGTTGCATTATCCTGCAAAGACCGCCTCTTGGGTCATTGAAGCGACCAAGCAAGCCTTGAACGCAGGCGGTATTGAGGCCGAAGACAATTGGCAACGTGGGCTGGATCATGGCGCGTGGATTCCGCTGATGTTGGCGCTTCCAAAGGCTGACATTCCGGTAGTGCAATTGTCCCTGCCCTATGGCAGCACGCCAGAAGCGCTGTTTTATCTGGGGCAAGCGCTGTCAGAGTTGGCGCATCAGGATATTCTGGTGATTGGCTCTGGGGCGACGGTGCATAATTTACGCAAAATCGCACCCGAAGGCAGCAAGACGCCCGGTTGGGCGACTGGGTTTGATGATTGGATCGAAGACGTATTGATCGCCCAAGACTGGGCTGCGTTTTTTCAATTTCGAAACAGTGAATTCGGGCGGATTTCACACCCTACACCTGAGCATTTCTTGCCGCTTCTGGTGGTGGCTGGCATTTGTGATGCGCGATCTCGTTCGGTGATGAAGACCATTCATCGATCCTATAGTTATGGCTCGATTGGCATGGCGGCTTGGGAGGTTTGTGATGCGATTTGACCTTGCAAAGGCGCTTGGGGACGCGGCCCTATCGTCGGCTAGTCAGCGTGGGTTACCGCCGTTGGCAATTGTCATTCTGGATACGGGTGCGCATGTGAAATTTGCGGCCACCCAAGATGGCGCTGGCCCCCTGCGCTACCCGATTGCATTGGCCAAAGCGAATGCCGCTATCGGAATGGGCATGAGCACGCGGCAGCTTTTTTCGCTATTTGAAGGAGAGTTGCTGCCTGATCGCTTCTCGAATGCGATTTCGTCGGTTGCGACGCACGGGTTCGCGCCACAGCCCGGAGGGGAGTTGGTTATGGTTGATGGCTTGCCCGTTGGCGCCATTGGCATTTCGGGCGCGTCCTCTGATCAGGATGAAGCGATTGCGCTGGCAGCATTGCAGAGCGTCAAACAGGCATTTGTGTAAGAACAGGTTTAATGCCTGACGCCCTCCTTGCGCATCATTCGATGCGCAGGGTCATCCCATCTTGGCCGATGGTTGTTTGGCCTGCCCATGTCTTTTGAACGTCAGCGCGCCAATCTGCTTCGCCAAAGTTTGGATCGTCTGCTGGTACCAAGTGGTTTAACACGAGATGGCCAACATTGGCTGCGCTTGCGATCTTTCCGACATCCTCTGCCGGTGTATGTGAGGCGAGCAGATGTTCGCGTAGGCGTTCTGCGCCCGGGGTGCGTTTGATCAAGTTCTCCACGCCAGCCATCAGCATTGCTTCGTGGATCAACACGTTGGCCCCTTTGGAAAATTCCGCGAGTGGTGGGAAATAACAAGTGTCCGCTGAAAACACGATGGATTTTCCATTTGCCTCAAACCGCAAGGCGAAACAGTCCGTGATCGGAGGGTGATCAACGCGCAATGCGGTGACAGCCAGATCCCCAAGACGGGTGACATCACCCGGACCGTAGGTTTCAATCGTTATCATATCGCGCAATGGCGGGCGGCCTTCGTCGTCCATACGAATTGCGTAATCAAAGGACATTGAGGCAAGGAAGCCATCCCAATAGCCCTGTATCCCTTCGGGGCCATAGACTTTGACTTCGCGTCGAAGTCCCGTTGTCCAGGCGGTGTAAAGCAGCGGGCCAAGTTCTAAGACATGGTCAGAATGCAGGTGCGTTATGAAAATCGCATCTATGTCTAGCAGGCTGACGCCTGCCTCTACCGTGCTGCGCGCGGCACCGATTGCGCAATCAATCAGGACCGTCTGGCCCCCAAATTGCAAAAGCGATGCGGTTGGCATTGCGCCGCCCTGACGAATGGCAGGGCCGCCTTTGACGCCCAGCAGTGTGACTTGTTCCATGCAGTGCCTTTCTAGCGCGTCAGCGAACGGCTGTTTCAATCGCGGTTATACCAACACGGAGGATTGCCCTGAGCAAGCCGCCGCGCCAAAAAAATTGAGACGGTTTTCTCGGTTTTACAGCGCGTTGGTTACTTTGCTGGGTTACCGAAGCCCCCACCTCCCGGAGACATGAGAACAAAGACATCCCCCGGATTCATTTCGGCCTCGTCATTGCCTTTTAGGCTTTCTTTGGTGCCGTCCTTGCGAATGACGCTGTTGATGCCTGCTGCGCCTTCTTGGCCACCGTCCACGCCATGCGGGCGGGTTACACGGTGAGAGGACAAGACGGTGACGGTCATCGGTTCTAGGAATTGCAGGGCACGCACGATGCCGTCGCCGCCATTGAATTTGCCTTTGCCGCCTGAATTTTGGCGGATCGAGAACTCGTCGACGCGGACGGGAAAGCGCGTTTCCAGCACCTCTGGATCGGTCATGCGGGTGTTTGTCATATGGCTGTGCACGGCGCTTGCCCCGGCAAAGCCATCGCCCGCGCCTGTGCCGCCGCAGATGGTTTCGTAGTTTTGGAACTCATCGTTGCCATAGACGAAATTGTTCATGGTCCCTTGGCTGCCCGCGATCACGCCCAGCGCGCCATAGAGCGTGTCGGCGATTGATTGGCTGACCTCGGTGTTGCCTGAGATTACGGCCGCTGGGGCTTGGGGATTGATCATGGTTCCCTTTGGAACGATGAGATTCAGCGGCTTTAGGCAGCCCTCGTTCATTGGGATGTTTGAGCCAACCAATGTTCTAAAGACATAAAGAACAACCGCGCGGCAAATTGCGAGTGGTGCGTTGTAGTTGAACGGGTCCTGTTGGGAGGTACCGGTGAAATCAATTGTGGCTTCGCGCGCGGTTTTATCCACGGAAATCGCCACCTTAATCTGCGCGCCGCTGTCCATGGGATAGGTGAAGCGACTGTCGCGTAAAACGTCGAGCACGCGGCGCACGCTTTCTTCGGCATTGGCTTGAACGTGGCCCATGTAGGCATGTACAACGTTCAATCCGAATTGACGGGTGATCTTGGTCAGTTCGACAACCCCAGTCGAGTTCGCGGCGACCTGTGCTGCCAAATCGGCCATGTTCTGATCAATGTTGCGACAAGGGTATTTGCCCGATGACAAGAGCGCGCGGGCTGCTGCCTCCTGTAGAACGCCCTCTTTGACGAGACGGACGTTATCAATCAACACGCCTTCTTCTTCGATATGGCGGCTGTCAGGCGGTGCGGAGCCCGGGGTTTTGCCGCCGATGTCAGCGTGATGGCCCCGCGATGCGACGGTGTAGATGATGCTTTCGCCCTGATCATCAAACACAGGTGTGATGACGGTGACGTCTGGCAGATGCGTGCCCCCATTGTATGGGTTGTTCATCATAAAGACGTCGCCGGGGCGGATTTTGCCTGCGTTCTGCGCAAGGACGATGCGCACGCTTTCGGACATAGACCCAAGATGGACAGGCACATGCGGTGCGTTTGCGACGAGGTCACCGTTTGCGTCAAAGATCGCGCATGAGAAATCATAGCGTTCTTTGATATTCACGGAATAAGCCGTGTTGGCGAGTGTCGCCCCCATTTGCTCGGCAATCGACATGAACAGGTTGTTAAAGACCTCTAGCATAACGGGATCAACGGTTGTTCCGATGGCTTCTTTGCGATCAAGGGCCACGACCCGCCGCAGGATCAAGTTTCCGCCTGTTGTGGCTTCTGCTTGCCAGCCTTGCTCTAACACGTTGGTGCCGGTTGGCTCTGTTAGGATAGCGGGGCCATCTACGGTTTCGCCAATTGCGAGCGTTGAGCGATCTACAAGGGGGACATCAACCCATTCGCCCTGGCTGAACATTGGGGCGGTTTTCGGGGTGCTGCGTGTGATGGGCGCTGTGTCGATTGTGACGGTTTCACCGGTTGAACCAATCGCCTCTGCGGTCAAAAGGTCGATGATTAGGGTCGCGTATTCTGGAACGAAACCAAAGCGTTGCTGATGGGCTTTGTTAAAGCTCAGTGTCATCTGTTCTGGCGTGCCAAAGGGGACTTCGAGCGTTTGATGCGCACCGTCTGTGCGGATGTGGGCCACGGAGACTGTGCGGATGTTGTTCGGATCAATGCCTTGTGCGGCGACTTCGGCTTTGGCTTTTTCGGTCAGCGTTTCTAAGGCGCGTTTGGCAGCTTCGGCGTCTTCGATGGGGGCTGCGAATTGATATTCGTGGATGGCGCGGACGTCTGCCAGCCCCATGCCAAAGGCAGATAGGACGCCAGCAAATGGGTGGATAAAGATGCTTTCCATGCCCAGTGCATCAGCCACTAGGCAGGCGTGTTGTCCGCCTGCCCCGCCAAAGCAGTTCATCGTGTATTTGGTGACATCGTATCCCCGTTGCACGCTGATCTTTTTGATTGCGTTGGCCATGTTTTCAACGGCGATCCGCAAGAAACCTTCGGCGATGTCTTCGACGGATTTACCACCACCGATTTCAGCGGCGAGTGTTTGGAATTTCTCACGCACCACGTCCACATCAAGGGGTTCATCCCCGTTGGGGCCAAAGACTGATGGGAATTCGGATGGCTGCAATTTGCCAAGCAGGACGTTGCAATCCGTTACGGTCAATTCGCCGCCACGACGGTAGGCGGCTGGTCCGGGGTTGGCACCTGCGCTTTCCGGGCCGACTTGCATGCGGCCATCACGGTAGGACAGGATCGAGCCACCACCCGCCGCGACGGTGTGAATGGACATCATCGGGGCGCGCATGCGCACTCCGGCGACTTCTGTTTCAAAGGAGCGTTCAAATTCGCCTGCGTAGTGGCAGACGTCGGTTGAGGTCCCGCCCATGTCAAAGCCAATCAGGCGATCAAAACCGTGTTCGGCTGCTGTGCGAACCATGCCAACAACGCCACCGGCTGGGCCGGATAGGATGGCGTCTTTGCCTTGGAAAAGGCGCGCGTCTGTGAGGCCGCCGTTGGATTGCATGAACATCAGGCTATCGCATCCGCCGTCAGATGTGCGCAGGGCGTTGGCCACTTGTTCGACATAACGGCGCAGGATTGGCGAGAGGTATGCATCCACTACGGCTGTATCACCGCGGGAGACCAGTTTGATTAGCGGGCTTGCCTCGTGGCTGAGTGAGACTTGAGTAAAGCCGGTTTGTCGTGCCATTTCGCCGAGGCGGGTTTCGTGATCGGTAAAACGGTAGCCGTGCATTAGTGCGATTGCGACGGATCGGTAGCCGTCTGCATAGGCTTTGGTCAGAGCTTCTTGGGCGCTTTCTGTGTCCAACGGAGATACGACCTCGCCGTCTGCACTGACGCGCTCGTCTACTTCGATGGCGTTTTCATACAGCAATTCGGGGAGTTTGATTTCCAGATCAAAAAGATCCGGCCGGTTCTGATAGCCAATCCGCAGAAGATCACCGAAGCCTTTGGTAATCAGAAGCAGAGTGCGCTCGCCCTTGCGTTCAAGCAGCGCATTGGTGGCGACGGTTGTTCCCATTTTCACGGCTGAAATGCGCCCTTTTGGGACGTCTTCGGCCCCTGTCACGCCAAGCATTGACTTGATCCCATGCACGGCGGCATCTGGATACATCTCGGGGTTTTCAGAGAGCAGTTTGTGCGTTTCCAATTGCCCATCTGGGCGGCGCGCAACGATGTCAGTGAACGTGCCGCCACGGTCAACCCAAAATTGCCATTTGTTTTTGTTGGCCGTTTCCATCGTCTGCTCCTTGGGTGTCTTGCTCGCAGATATGAGTATAACGCTGACAAATTGTCAACGTTATGAAGGGGAGCAGCACCGTTGATTGCGTTGGCGATCTTTATCCCTTTGCTCGGAGTGGGGCTTATAGTGATGCAGCTGCGCGGCTTGCTTGGTCGTATTGCCCAGACATCGTGCGCAGGTTAGCGGCGATTTCGCGCATTTCCTCGCCGGACATATCCATACGGTTCATCACATCCAGCAGGCATCTTTCGCGTACTTCGCGGTAGGCGTCGCAAAGCTGTTCGCCGGCATCGGACGTTTTATAGAACACCTCTTTGCCGCGTTTTTCGTTGGACAAAAGTCCCATCTTCAACAGCTTTCGAAGCGCATAGTTAACGGTATGGGTATCTTCGATATTGAGCAGGAAGCAAATGTCGGTCAGCCGTTTGTCCCGGCCGCGGTGATTGGTGTTGTGCAGGACAAGGATTTCCAAGGGTGTGAGGTCTGTGTTGCCGGCGGCTGACATGCAGCGGGTGGTCCAACGGGAAAACGCATTGTAGGCGACAATCATGCCAAATTCGATTTCTGACACTTCCCACCCCTCTCCGTCGGCCAAATGACGAGAAGACACAATGCGGCGTTTGGGGTTGGGGGCGTCATTCATTTGGCTTCACCTCAGCATATCGTTGGCGTTTAGCATATAAAATGCTGAGGTTAGTTCCAGTTCAAACGGTGTTTAGGTCACGCTTCTTTTGGCTGCATGCGTTTGTCTATTCGGGAAACGCATGGTTTTGCGTTTCCCTGACTTAGCTAAATATCGAACTTAACGCCCTGTGCGAGTGGTAGTTCTGCTGAGTAGTTTACGGTCGAGGTTTGGCGCCGCATGTAGCCTTTCCATGCGTCCGAGCCGGATTCACGGCCACCGCCGGTTTCTTTTTCACCACCAAAGGCACCGCCGATTTCTGCACCAGACGGGCCAATGTTTACATTGGCAATGCCGCAGTCTGACCCGCTGGCTGATAGGAATGTCTCTGCCTCGCGCAGGTTTAAAGTAAAGATGCAAGATGACAGGCCTTGGGGGACGTCGTTTTGCATCTCTATCGCCTCGTCTAGCGTGTCATATTCCATGACGTAGAGAATGGGCGCAAAGGTTTCGTGTTTCACCGTTGCCGTTTGGTCCGGCATTTCCACCAAGGCTGGCGCGACATAGGCGCCGTTTGGAACATTATCGTGGACAGGCGCGCCGCCATGCACCTTGCCGCCTTCGGCTGTTGCGTTTTCAAGGGATTGCTGCATGGCCTCCAGGGCGGCTTGGTCGACAAGCGGGCCAATGAGCGTGCCCTCTTTGCGGGGATCACCGATTGGCAATGACGCATAGGCTTTGGCAAGTTTTGCGACCAATTCGGTTTTTAGCGACTTGTGCACGATCAAGCGCCGCAGCGATGTGCACCGTTGCCCCGCCGTGCCAACGGCAGAGAAGACAATTGCACGAACGGCCATTTCCAAATCTGCCGATGGAGCCACGATCATGGCGTTGTTGCCGCCAAGCTCTAAGATTGGTCGCCCCCAGCGAGCGGCCACTTTTGGCCCCACGATGCTGCCCATGCGGGTTGAGCCTGTGGCGGATAGGATAGGCACATCTTTTGACGCAACCAAGGCCTCGCCAATGTCTGCGCCGCCAATGATGACTTGGCTTAGACCATCCGGTGCATCGCCGAACCGCGCCAAGGCCCGATCAAAGATTTTCTGGCAGGCCAAGGCTGTCAGTGGCGTCTTTTCGGATGGTTTCCAGATGACCGGATTGCCGCAAACAATCGCAAGGGCTGCGTTCCATGACCAAACGGCGACAGGGAAGTTAAACGCCGAAATCACACCCACTGGACCGACAGGATGCCAGGTTTCTGTCATCTTATGGCCGGGACGTTCGGATGCAATGGAGAGGCCATATAGTTGCCGCGATAACCCGACAGCGAAATCGCAGATGTCGATCATCTCTTGGACTTCACCCAAACCTTCGGAGGTGATTTTCCCGGCTTCTAAGGTGACCAATGCGCCTAGTTCTGATTTTGCGGCGCGCAGTTCTTCGCCCAGCAGGCGGATCAGCTCGCCGCGACGGGGGGCTGGTACGGTGCGCCATTCTTTAAAGGCGGTTTTTGACAGTGCGATTGCGTCGGACACCTGCGGCACGGTGGTTTCTTTGACTTGCGCCACGCGCTGGCCATCAATGGGCGAGACGACGTTTAGGGAGCCGCCCTCCAGTTCATGCGGTTGAAATCCAAGCGCCTGTAGTACCTGAGTATGTTCCATCGTGTTCTCCCCTAGGCCGTGAAATGGCAAGCCTTCATATGTATTGCCCATATTACCGTAGCTTGACCTGCATAAAAATACATGAAAACTGATTGTATCAGTGAATAAAACTCATGGATTAAATCAATTGTCGTCAAACGCTCATCTGCCCAGCCTCTCTGTTCTTCGGTGTTTTGAGGCCGCGGCCAAACACGAAAGTTTCACTGCTGCGGCTGAAGAGCTGGGGCTGACACAGGGGGCCGTCAGCCGACAGGTCAAAGACCTAGAGGATCAGATCGGCGCGGCGCTGTTTCGGCGCGAAGGGCGTGGTGTGCGATTGACCCATGCGGGACAACGGTTTGCCAAAGATATTGCGCAGAACCTTACGCAGTTGCGCCGCAGTGTGTTTCAGGCGGTTGCTGCGGGTGAGGCACAGAATGTCTTAACGATTTCTGCCTTACCCACCTTTGCAACACGTTGGCTTGTTCCACGGCTGGTGGATTTCAAACAAGTTCACGCCGACATTTGTCTTGTGCTGCAAACGCGGTCGGAACCGTTTGATTTGATCGAAGAAGGTGTTGATTTGGCGATACATTTTGGCGCGCCGGAGTGGCCCGGAGCGCAAATTACTCCGCTGTGTCCCGAAGATTTGGTGGTTGTTGCAGCGCCTGAGCTGCTTCGCCAACAAGCAGACCCAGAGCATCCAGACATGAGCGCCCTGCCGCTTCTGCATATTTCATCACGCCCCCATCTTTGGGATGCGTTTCTAAAGGGGCAAAGCTCGCGCGTAGGGTCAAAGAACCAGAGCAGTTATTTTGATCAGTTTTCGCTTGTCATCTCTGCGGCGATTTCGGGTTTGGGGGCTGCGATATTGCCCACCTATTTGATCGAAGATGAGCTGGCGGCGGGCACGTTGGTCAGGCTTGCCTCTGTGCCGAATTCGCCCAACCAGAACTACTTTATAGCAACGCCGACTGCTGTGCCGAACCCGCTAGCTGCGGCTTTTGCAGCTTGGGTTCGAAAGCAGGTGACACAGCGTGTTTGATGCGGGCTAAGACCCTATAGGCGGCGGATTAGGCCACGCGATTTCCTGCGCTCCATGTTTCTTGGAGGACGGGTGTGCCGTCGAAAACAGAGAAGCGGATGAGGTCTGCCCTGCCCCCTATTTCCAGCGTGCCCCGGTCCGTTAGCCCGACGGCTTTGGCAGGTTGGGAGGTGACGGTTGTCATGCCGCGCGCAAGGTTGCCCCAGATGTCCCCCAGTTGAACGGCTGCCATCAAAAGCCCTGCTGGCACGTAATCTGATGACAAGATGTCGAGGCGATCCAGTTGCGCCAGTTCGGCGGCTGCGACATTGCCGGAATGCGAGCCACCCCGGATGAGGTTTGGTGCGCCCATGATGGTGGCGATGTTATTTTCATGACAAGCCTGCGCTGCGGCGACGGTTGTTGGGAATTCGGCAATCGTGACGCCATAGGCATGGCTGGCGGCAACTTGATCTGCGGTGGTGTCGTCGTGGCTTGCGAGCGTTGCGCCTAAGCGTTTGGCGGCAGCGACGGTGGCGGCCTCGTGGTCGGCGCCGTATTGTGCTTGTAGGCTATAGAGGAAATCGACGTAGTCGCGATATTCTTGGTCTCCGAAGCTGTATTTGCCACGCACATAGGTTTCGAATTTTGACAGGTCTGCGAATTGGCGTTGGCCAGGGGTGTGATCCATCATCGAGACGATGCCGATACGGTCCTCTGCTGAAAACTCATCGAATTCCGCGACAAGCGTTTCTGAGCAAATCTCGGCACGCAGGTGAATGTGGTGACTGATCCGCAGTTGCCCCTGTTCGCGCATTGCGAGGATTTCGTCTGCCATTCTGCGGGCATATTTGCCATAGCGTTTGCTTTGACCCGATACGATTGAGCCAACGCGGATCGCGTCAAATACGGTGGTGATCCCAGTTCCTGCGAGCTCGCGGTCATGCGCCAAGATCGCGGCGCGATAGGGCCAATCGACTTTTGGACGCGGAGCTAAGTGGCGTTCTAGGTTATCAGTGTGCAGCTCCACCAATCCCGGCGCGAGGTAGTCGCCACCCAGATCAATGGCACTGGGTGGAACCGAAGAGCCGCTGTCGATGTCGGTGATCAATCCATCCTGAACGACCAAAGAGCCTGTGACGACTTCGTCGTTCAAAACCAGGTTGGCATTGGCGAAAATTGTTTGCTGGGTCATGTCAGGGTCACGCGAAATTTGAGGAAGTGAAATTGTACGATGGAAAGATCACAATTGAATGAAATGCTTTCGCTTTTTGCAAGTGTCGGGTGCGAAGGGATGCCATTGTTACGCTCCTGAGCCATAAAGATGATCAAGCGCGGTTTGGACTGTTCGATCCAACGGGCCGCTGTTGTCGATATTCCACGCGGTGAGGCCATCGGGCAGCGTTAAAGGTGCGCGATCAAGGCGGTGCAGGATTTCGGTTTTGGTTTCGCGTCCGCGAGCGGCTAGGCGTTCTGCAAGGACGTCCCGTTTGGCGGTGAGGTGGATGATTTCAAGGCGTTCGAATTGCTTCATCGCGGGCAAGAGCGCGGAACGAGAGAGGTTGGCTAAAACATCCAGCCCTGCTTGCAGCAAGGCATTCACCGACATTGGGATCGCATAGTGCATTTGATGTGCTTCCCAGCTTAGGGCAAATTGCCCTGCGGTCTCTTGGGCTTTGAATTCTGCGGTGGTGACACCATCGAAATCTTCGCCTCCTGCTGCGCTGGGTCGTGTTATGACTCGGCGTGCTAGGGCAATGCGGGGATCGCGGGCAGCCATGGCCTCCATGACGCTGTCTTTGCCAACGCCAGACGGGCCGACGACTGCGATGAACCGTCCGCTCATGCTGCTAGTCCCGGTGTATATTGGGTCATGTCGACCTGCCGATCACAAATCGCGTCGCGGGCGGCGTGGTCGTGGAAGATACCGATGATGGCAGCGTCACGTGCTTTTGCCTCTTTGATCATCTCAAGCACCGTTGCGCGGTTTGTTGGATCAAGACTGGCGGTCGGTTCATCTAGCAACAACGCGGGATATGGATAGGAAAAGCCGCGCGCGATGTTGACGCGTTGCTGTTCACCGCCCGAGAATGTTGTTGGGCTAAGGGACCAGAGACGTTCAGGGATATTGAGCCGTGCGAGCAAGTCTTGGGCTGTACGAAGTGCCTTGTCCTGTGGGGTTCCTGTGACCAGCAAGGGTTCTGCAACCACGTCAAGCGTTGACACGCGCGGGACGACACGCAGGAACTGGCTGACGTAACCAAGGGTGCGGCGGCGCAGTTGAATGATCTCGCGCGGGGCTGCGCGGGCGACATCCACGTCGCCGATCATGATCCGGCCAGTTTCGGTTAGATAGTTCCCGTAGATCATCCGCATCAATGTGGATTTGCCTGCACCTGAGGCTCCGGTGAGAGCAACACATTCGCCTGGTGCGACCTGCAACGAGGCCGCTTGCATGACAGAGATGTTTGCGGCGCCCTGATTGTGCAGGACAAAGGATTTTGAAACGTTCTCGATAGAAATCATGGGATCAAACCTGCAAAACAGAGGAAACAAGGAGCTGGGTATAGGCGTGTTGCGGATCGTCTAGCACCTGATCGGTCAGGCCGGTTTCGATCACATGCCCATCCTTCATAACCATCAAGCGATCCGCCAAGAGGCGCACAACGGCGAGATCATGGGTAACGATGATCGCGCTTAGGTTCATTTCACGCACGAGGCTGCGCAGAAGATCAAGCAGCCGTGCTTGGACGGAAACGTCTAATCCGCCTGTTGGTTCGTCCATAAACACCAGTCGCGGACCGGTAACCAAGTTCCGCGCAATTTGCAGACGTTGCTGCATGCCACCGGAAAAGGCGGTGGGGCGATCA
Organism: Cognatishimia sp. 1_MG-2023; assembly: GCF_030548175.1. Classification (GTDB taxonomy): domain Bacteria; phylum Pseudomonadota; class Alphaproteobacteria; order Rhodobacterales; family Rhodobacteraceae; genus Cognatishimia. Next base: position 615,726 of record NZ_JAUORX010000001.1, read on the forward strand.
TCTATGCGGTCTTCGGTGATTTCGACACGACCGAGCCAATCAATCGCCTCGTCACGGATTGCGCCGTAGTGACGCGCATTCACGGCCATGAGCCGCTCGCCCACATTGCCGCCAGCACTAACGTTCATGCGCAGTCCGTCGCGGGCGTGTTGATGCACAAAAGCCCAATCGGTGCGGCTGAGCATCCGGCGCTCTGGCTCTGACATTGTGACGGTGTCGCGTAGACCATCGGCGCGGGTGTCAAAGCGGACGGCACCACGGTCTGGCGTTAGGTGACCGGCTAAGCAATTCAGAAGCGTTGATTTGCCAGAACCGCTTTCGCCGACGATGCCCATGACTTCGCCCGGATAGAGATCTAGTGAAACATCCGTGCAGCCAATGCGTGGGCCGTAGAATTTAGCTAGGTTTTCAACCTGTAAAAGCGGGGTCATGCTGCGTCCTCTTGAATGGGGGAGCCTTGTGCGCCCACATGGCCCTGCGCACGGCGTGTGCTGCAATAATCGGTGTCAGAACACATGAACACGCGGCCGCCTTGGTCATCGACGATCAGCTCGTCCAAGTAGCTGTCTTTTGCGCCGCAAAGGTCACAGGCGTGATCTGCTTTGCTGGCTTGGAATGGGTAGTCGTCGAAATCGAGGCTAACGACCTGTGTGTAGGGCGGGATCGCGTAAATGCGTTGTTCACGCCCAGCGCCGAATAGTTGAATGCCGGCCATTTCCAGTTTTGGATTGTCGAATTTCGGGATTGGCGATGGGTCCATCACATAGCGCCCTTCGACTTTGACCGGATAGGCATAGGCCGTAGCGATGTCGCCATGCTGACTGATGTCTTCGTAGAGCTTCACATGCATCAGGCCATATTCTTCGAGACTGTGCATCTTGCGCGTTTCAACCTCTGAAGGTTCGAGAAAGCGCAGCGGTTCTGGGATCGGCACTTGATAGACCAAGATTTGATCCGCGCGCAGGTCTTGTTCTGGGATACGGTGGCGGGTTTGGATGACGCTGGCGTCTGTCGTGGCCTCTGTCACCTGCACACCTGCTGTTTTTTCGAAAAACCGGCGGATTGATACCGCGTTGGTGGTGTCATCAGCACCTTGGTCGATGACTTTGAGCGTGTCTTCTGGCGTCAGAACGGCCGCTGATACCTGCACACCGCCAGTGCCCCACCCATAGGGCATAGGCATTTCGCGGCTGGCAAAGGGCACCTGATAACCGGGGATTGCCAGACCTTTTAGGATGGCGCGCCGGATCATCCGTTTGGTTTGCTCGTCCAGATAGGCGAAGTTATAATCGCTCATTCTGCTGCCTCCTGCGTAAGGTTGGCTTGCGCCTCGCAGCGCAGCTTGCGGATCAATTCAAGTTCGGATTGGAAATCGACGTAATGCGGCAGCTTGATATGCTCTAAGAAGCCGGTCGCTTGGATGTTATCGCTATGATACAAAACGAATTCTTCGTCTTGAGCAGGCGCGCCAAGGTTGTCTTCGCCCAGTTCTTTCCAACGGAGAGCACGGTCAACCAGCGCCATTGAAATGGCTTTGCGTTCTGTCATGCCAAAGACCAAACCATAGCCGCGTGTGAACTGTGGCGGTTGTGTTTTCGACCCTTGGAACTGGTTCACTGTTTCGCATTCTGTGACCGTGATTTCGCCAACGTCTATGGCGAAGCCAAGTTCGGGTATTTCCATTTCAACGGGAACTGTCCCGATGCGCAGCTCTGCCACAAAGGCGTGGTTGCGCGCGTAACCGCGTTGGGTGGAATAGGCCATACCAAGGATAAAGCCCTCGTCGCCACGAGTGAGCGATTGCAAACGCAACGCCCGGGTTGCAGGCAATTCGAGCGGTGTGCGTGTGAGATCAGGCGGGGTATCATCGCCCGCAGGTTCTGATTGGATCAGCTGCTCTTGATCCAGAAAGGACATGATATGTGGGGTTGTGTCCTGATTGGGGGTATCGACCGGCACATCGGTGGCCTCGCCATCTGCGGCCAGTTTGAAATCAAGCAGACGGTGCGTGTAGTCAAAGGTCGGGCCTAAGACTTGGCCACCCGGCGCATCCTTGAATGTCGCGGATATGCGGCGATCGCAGGACATATTTTCGGTGTCGATTGCAGTTGATCCACCAAAGCGTGGCAGTGTGGTGCGATAGGCGCGGATCAGGAAGATCGCTTCGATCAGGTCGCCGCGCGCTTGTTTGATAGCCAAGGCCGCGAGGTCTGGATCATAAAGCGACCCTTCGGCCATGACGCGATTGACGGCCAGCGCCATTTGTTCGCGGATTTGCGCGACGGTGAGTTCGGGCACAGAGGTATCCCCGCGCCGTTCTTCGGCCAACCATGCGTGGGCGTTGTCAATCGCCCGTTCGCCGCCCTTTACAGCAACATACATCAGCTTACCTTTGTGGTTCGGGGCAATGCCGCAAGGCGATTGCCACTGGTGAAAATGAAATCAAGACCCAGCGGGAAGAGCGCTGCGTTGGCTTGAAAGGCTTGCTGTTCTGGCAGCGATAGCTGCGCCTGATCCTTGATCCCCGGTCCTTTTAGGGTGGTGCCGGCGTTAGACAGGTCAGCTGTTTCAACGATCAAGGTGGCAGAGCGGTCCGGGTATTCCGGCGTGCCAATCGCGAATTCTGAAAGCGGCAGCGCCTGCCATGTGCCGATGGCGAAGGTGGCGTTTTCTACATCGGAAAACGGCGCGCCTGTGTGAAAGGTGATCCAATCGCGTACTTCAGGGGTGTTGTGACTTGTGCCCAAGTAGATTGGCGTGTCTGGATCGCAGAGCGTGAGTAGCACCGCACCGCAGGCGGTGCTTAGTGGAGACGGTGGTTTTGCGCCTGCTACATCCATGATGTCGCCCGGGCGGGCCATGGCTGTCATCACCGCGCGAAATGTGTGTGATGCATCGACGGGTAGGTCAGCAAAGCCGCCTTCGAGTAACTGAGCCTGCATCAATCTTCTCCTCGGACCATGGTAAAGAAATCGACTTTGGTGGCGGCGGCTTTGGCTGCGCGATCTGATTTGCGGTTTGTCGCGGCGAGGCGCAGTGGCCCCAAAACGGTGGCCTCTACGACATCCGCCGCATCGGTTTGCATGAGCGCATCAATCTGTGCGGCCTGAAGCGCGTGGTCCTGGTTGCGCCCTTGGACATAGCCATGACCAATCGTTCCATCAGAGAGTTTGACCGAGGCGCGGGTGACGGTCATTTCCCCTAGATTGAAGGCGGCACCAACTGCGCCTGCCCGGCCACGCACCATGACGCTACCAATCTCTGGCCCGCGCAAAACTGTATGATCCGGCGCAATGGTCAGCATTGCCCATAGGCGGGCCACATCCGCAGCAGGCGATTTTGCCAGCAGACCGAGCCACGCTTTTCGAGGGGCATTCAGATCGCTCATCATATTCATCTAGACAACTTCCGCATATACTATACAACTATACAAATCATAGGATATCACTCCGATTCTGCCAATCCTTCGAAGTATGAAGTTTCAATGACATGACCCAACGCACCCCAATCTGGAAAGCCATCGCCCTGTCGTTGCGCAGCGAAATCGCGGATGGCCAGTACAACGCTGGTGACAAGCTTCCGACAGAGGCCGCGCTTGCGACGCGCTTTGGTGTGAACCGCCATACGGTGCGTCACGCGATCACGGCTTTGGCTGACGAGGGGCTAGTGCATGCAAGGCGTGGTGCCGGGGTTTTCGTGACTTCTACGCCAACGGATTACCCCATTGGGCGGCGGGTCCGGTATCATGAAAACCTGCGGGCGGCGGGGCATCGGCCCGCCAAGACGATCCTGATGCAGGATACCCGCGTGGCGAAAGCTGCAGAGATCGAGGCACTACAGTTAACTGCAGATGCGCTGGTGCATGTGCACGAAGGGCTTTCGCTGCGGGAAAACCAACCTATCGCGTTGTTTCGCAGTGTCTTTCCGGCCGAACCGCTCCCTGCGTTGTTGGATCATCTACGGGATGATCCCTCTATTACCACTGCGCTAGAGAAATGCGGTGTCACGGATTACACCCGCGCCTCTACTCGCGTGAATGCAAAGCTGGCCACGGCCACCCAAGCACTGCATCTGCAAATCTCGGAACATGCGCCTATTCTACGAACGATTGGGGTGAATGTATCTGCGGATGGTACCCCAATTGAATTGGGGCACACTTGGTTTGCGGGGGATAAGGTGACACTGACGCTTGCCGATCTGTGACGCCTATTCGTAGCGTTCCAGAAAAGCTTCGGCGCTGAGGGCGCGGAAATCGGTTAGAGCCTGTCGTAGTTGATCGTGCGGCCAATCCCACCATGCCAAGGCCATTAGCCGGTCTGAAATATCCGTTTTAAACCGGCCGCGTAAGGGCTCTGCCGGAATGCCCGCGACGATCATATAGGGCGGCACGTCTTTGGTGACGATGGCGCCACCTGCGACAACTGCGCCGTGTCCAATCGTGACCTCTGGGCGCACCTGCGCGCCATGGCCTAGCCATGTATCGTGACCAATCACGCAACGGCGGTTTTTTCTGTGGGCGAACCAGCCTTCGTCATGCGTCGCATCGTCAAAGTAATCTGCCGAGCGGTAATGGAAATGATGCAAGCTGGCCTTGTCCATTGGGTGATCTGTTGCGCCAATTCGCACGTAGGACGCAATGTTCGAGAACTTGCCAACAGAGGCATTGGCGATGTCACAGAAGCGGTCGCAGTAAGAATAGTCGTCTATGTGGCTATGCGCCAAACGTGTGCCCTGTCCGATCTCTACATAGGTGCCGAACGTCGTGTCGTTGACGCTGCAATCCGGGTGAAGAACGGGCGTTTCTGCGGATAAACGTGCCATTAATGCCTGCCCTCGTCCCCTTTGATCAGCTTACGGCGAAGCCAACCAGATAACGTATCCATCGCCATCACCAATAGGATGATCAGAACGATGTAATAGGTGACTTCTTCCCAGTCTTTTTGGGTCGCGATGGCTTGGGTCAGCAACAAACCAATGCCGCCGCCAGTGATTGTGCCAATGATCGTGGCGGACCGGGTGTTGGATTCTAAGTAATAGAGCACCTGGCTAAGAAGCACCGGCATCAACTGCGGCATCACGCCAAAGCGGTAACGCTGTAGGGGTTTTGCACCTGTCGCTGTGATCCCTTCGATCTGCTTGTCATCCACGTTTTCAAGCGCTTCGGAGAACATTTTTCCGAAAGACCCGGTGTCTGTCAGCAAGATCGCAAGCGCACCTGTGAGTGGGCCCGGGCCAAATGCGCGGCTTAGAACAATCGTCCAGATCAACCCATCTACGCCGCGTAGGAAGTCAAAGAGGCGGCGCGCTGCGAACCGGAATATACCCAGCGGGGTGAAGTTGCGTGCTGCGAGGAACGCCAGTGGCAAAGCGATGATTGCAGCGCCGAATGTACCCAAGAAGGCCATCAACAAAGTTTCAAGCAACGCCCACATAACATCGCCATGCCGCCACATCTTGTTGTTTGTAAAGTCATTCCAGATGGCACCTGCTTCGCCGCTGAAAGCAGATGACAGCAGCTTGATTGGTCCCATGCCATGATACGGGCTGTCTAGCGTGAAGAAGAACAGCTCCCATCCAAGGCTGTATTTGAACACCTCGGCGCGTGCCCGTGTGATGGTAAGACGTCCCGCTTCTGTGTTGATCATGACGCGGTTCTTTGAGGCGTTGATGTAGCTGGGCAATTCCCCAGCGGGGAACACGGCATTCACGCCTGTTCCGTCGGGGCGTGCTGTTATCAGGCCATAGCCGGGAATGTCGTAGCTGACCTGCGCGCCAAGTGTGATCAGATGGCCCTTACCCAAATCAACCAATGTACTGTCTTGGCCCAGCGTGACCCAATCAGGTGCGGTCCCATTTGGGTAGGCCCCCTTGCTTTCGCCTTCGATGGAAATGGACAGGCCGCCATTGCGGTTGTTTTGCGTCACATGGGTTTTGTAGCTGTAGGTATCTGACACCAACGTGCGGGCGTTATTAATATTCATACGTTCGCCAAGCCCGGCAACGTCAAAGGACACAAAGATGTAGGCCAGATAGGCCAAGATCACCAAGGGCACGGCCATCGTCATCCGCTTTTTGCGGCTGAATTGCGCGACAGTGTTCATCTGCAGGGTTGTGGCGGTCATAGGATCACCTCTGAACGTTTTGCACCGTGGGTCAGGCGATCGCGCAGCAGGCTGGACAGCTGATCAACGGCGACAATAGTGAGGAATAGGAGAAGAAAGATAGCGGCTGCTTCGTCGTATTTACCGACACCCCAGCTCATCGTGTTCCGCAAGTCGTAGCCAATGCCCCCTGCCCCGACAAAGCCGAGAATGGCCGAGGCACGGATGTTAATTTCAAAGCGCAACAGAGCATAGCTAAGATAGTTCGGAGCCACTTGTGGGATCACGCCAAGCCACATGCGTTGCGTCCAATTGGCACCGACCGAGGCCAACCCTTCGACGGGTTTTAGCGAGGCGTTTTCATTCACTTCGGAAAACAGTTTGCCCAAGGCACCCACAGTATGAAGTGCGATTGCGATCATGGCAGGCACCGGCCCGCCACCCAGCATAAAGATCAGGACCAAGGCAATCACGATTTCCGGGACCGCTCGTAAAACATCAAGGATGCGGCGTAGCGGGCCGACCAGCCATGGTGTGGGGGCAAGACCACGTGTTACCAGCAGTGACATGAGCAAGCCAATCATCGCACCAATCAGCGTAGCCGCGGCGGCGATGTTGATCGTTTCGATGAGCGAAGGCAGATATTTGATAAGGAAGCCGGGTAACAGGGGAGCGCGCTCTATCGCCTCGCCCATCATAGCAGCAGGGAAGTCAAAGATGTTGCCCAGCCCGTCCCAGAACCCACCAGCATTGCGGCTGTCAGCCACATAAAACCCGGAAGCCAGCATAGCGATAAACAGCATCAACATGATGACATTCATCAAGCGCTTGGATTTGATCTGCGCAAGATAGGCATCACTTAGGTCCGTCGCAGTGGCCTGAGTATTCGAAGATTCCGCCATATTTGCCCCCTACAAAAATAGCTGACCCCAGAGTGTCTAGGGCCAGCAGATGGTTTGACTTTTCGTCGGCTTAGTTGGACTTCGCCAAACGCGCACCAACGATGGATGTGTAGGCGTCATGGGTGATTGGGTCGAAACCGCTGACTTCGCCACCGGCAATCGCGGTTGCGCAGGCTGGGTCCGTTTCGCCAATGTTATCAATGATGCTTGTCACTTTCGCGCGCACATCATCTGGCAGCGCATTGCGCAGAACCACAGGCTCGCCCGGGATCAGTTTTGAGCTCCAGATTTCCACCAGATCGTTCATATCAACAAGGCCCGCGTCCACCGCTTTGCGCAGCGCGCCAAAGTTGTAGCCGTCTTCCCAGTTGCCTTGGCCATCAGACCAGGTCACGCCACCGTCGACATCACCGTTGTTTACTGCAACGATTGTTTGTTCGTGACCGCCGGTGAACTTGACCTCACCAAAGTAATCGCCGCTTTCCATTGTCGCGCCAGTTGTTTGCGGAATCTCGATGGATGGGATCAGGTAGCCAGAGGTTGAATTTGGATCACCGAAGCCAAAGACTTTGCCTTTCAGGCTTTCCAAAGAGGTGATGCCGCTATCTGCGCGGGCAAAACCGATGGAGTAGTATCCTGTAGAGCCGTCAGTGTTCACTTTGACAAGGATCGGGGACACAGCGGTTTCATCAGCAATATGAACCGCTGCATAAGAGGATGGACCCATCAGCGACAGGTCGATTGTGCCGCCCAATAGGCCTTGGATCACGCCGTTGTAGTCAGCAGGTGCGAAGATTTTGGTTGGGACGCCTAGCGCCTCTTCGATGGAACTGCGCAGGCATTCGTTGCTGTTCATGCGGTCTTGGGCATTTTCACCCCCCAAAATGCCGATGCGGAATTCGTCGATGGCATGGCCGTCAGCAAAAGCTGCGCCGGACAATGCTGTTGTGATTAGGGAAAGTGCGATGATCTTTTTCATCTGAAGTCTCTCTTTTGTCAAAAGCACCCCCACACGAGGGTGCGAGGGAAAACTGTTGGCGCTACTGCGCGACGACGTCGGCCAGCAATTTCTTGCCCGGCTCGGATGTTTCGATTTCGGTGGATGTGGTTGCTTCAGAAAAGCTATCGTCCGCACCATAAATGTCGCGGGCCACGCCGGTGGTCAGTTGGTCAGGCGTGCCATCAAAGACAATCTTACCGCCCCGCATACCGATCACGCGGTCACAGTAACGGCGCGCGGTATCCAAAGTGTGCAGGTTGGCGATGACCATGCGGCCGTCTTGTTCGTAAATGTCGCGCAAGGACTGCATAACGACCTGCGCGTTCATAGGGTCAAGCGAGGCGATAGGCTCGTCTGCCAGAATGATCTGTGGGTCTTGCATCAGCGCACGTGCAATGGCGACGCGCTGTTGCTGACCACCAGACAAAGCCTCTGCCCGTTTGGGGGCGTGCTCTGCAATCCCTAGGCGCTCTAGAATATTGATGGCGCGGTGGATGTCCTCATCTGGATACAGATTAAACATCGTGGACAAAGTAGAGCGTCGGTTCAACGTGCCATGCAGAACGTTAGAAACAACATCCATACGTGGCACCAAGTTGAACTGCTGAAAGATCATCGCACATTGCGATTGCCAACGACGTTTTTCAGCGCCACGCAGGCCCGTCACGGCCGTGCCGTCAAAGGTAATTTCACCGGATGTCGCGTCTGTTAATTGGTTCAGGATTCGCAGCAGCGTTGATTTACCAGCACCAGATCGCCCAATGACGCCAATCATCATCGGCTTATCTACAACAAAAGACGCCGATTGAACCGCCGTATTTGCGCCAAAAGACTTTGTGATATTCTCAAATCGTAGCATGTCATCATCCCCGTGTTGCGGGTCTGATAAGCAGTGCATGCATCAGTTTTGTATCGAACTTAAGAAGTTTTTATGAACGGTTGGGTGTTGGGCCTATCGCAGTAATGAAATGCATTCTCTGCGAATTTAGCTGGCTTTCGAAAAGCGAGCGAAGCTTCCACGCATAGCCATTAGTATTGTGAGGTATAAGTCTTGGCTGACCACCAAGCACAATAGCTGGGTAAGCTTAACTTCAACTTGCTTCGCATATAGGAAAAATGGCTGGGGTGGTAGGATTCGAACCTACGGTACACGCTACCAAAAAGCGTTGCCTTACCACTTGGCTACACCCCAACTGTGGTGCGCTGAATACGACTTGTGTTACGCCTGCGCAAGACCCGAAAAGCAATTTTTTTCTCGAAAATGAATTTTTTTTAACTGCGCAAAACTTCGGCTTTATTTTACAGGCAAAAACGAAAAAAGGAGCCGTAAGGCTCCCTTTGGGTTCAATTGGTTTGGCGGTTAACGGCCTCAGTTCAGGCGATCTTTGACCAAGGCGCCAACTTTACCGAAATCCATTTGGCCGGTGTACTTGGCTTTCAGCGCACCCATGATTTTACCCATGTCGCGCACAGAACTTGCACCAACCTCTGCAATCGCTGTGTCAATTGCGGAAACCACTTCGTCGTCAGACAGCTTTTGCGGAAGAAATTCTTCGATCACTGCGATCTCGGCAACTTCCCGTTCAGCCAAATCCAAACGCCCGCCCTCTTCGTAGGTGCGCGCGCTTTCTTGACGTTGCTTGACCATCTTCGACAAAATCTGAAGGACATCAGCGTCTTGCGCGCCTTCGTCATTGCCGTCGCCCCGCATGGCGATGTCCAAATCTTTGATCGCGGCGTTCACAAGGCGCAAGGTAGACAGGCGATCAGCCGCCCGGTCTTTCATGGCCTGCTTTAGCGCATCGGTGATCGTGGTACGCATGCTCATTTGGCAATATTCCCTATTCTCATACAGAGGCTTGGACCATAATGAATAGCGTTGCGAGACGCAACCTTTGATGGAAAAAGTTAAGTTATTGAAAATCAACAATTTTCACTAACGTTCTAGACCTTGACGCCGACCCGCCTTGGCCTTAATTTCCCGACAATTTGTCCACACCCCGGAGAGTCGCTGCCATGGCCCACGTGCCTTCAAACACGCCAACTGCTTGTCTTGCTCTAGCTGACGGGACCGTTTTCTACGGTCGCGGTTTCGGAGCGGTCGGGGAAACGACCGCCGAGCTTTGCTTTAACACAGCAATGACCGGCTATCAGGAAATCATGACAGACCCGTCTTATGCGGGCCAGATCGTGACCTTTACCTTCCCACATATCGGCAACACCGGTGTCACACCTGAAGACGATGAAACCGGCGATCCAGTCGCCGCTGGCATGGTTGTGAAATGGGATCCGACAGAACCATCTAACTGGCGCTCGACCAGCACCCTGTCAGACTGGCTTGCGTCACGGAACCGTATTGCCATCGGCGGTGTTGATACCCGCCGCCTGACCCGCGCCATTCGCGCGCAGGGGTCACCTCATGCTGCACTAGCGCATGATCCAGAAGGTAAATTTGACGTAGCCGCATTGGTTGAAAAGGCCCGTGCATTTGCGGGTCTCGAAGGGTTGGACCTCGCCAAAGACGTGACATGCGCGCAAAGCTATCGTTGGAACGAAATGCGGTGGGCATGGCCAGATGGCTACCCAACGCAAGACGCGCCTAAGTATAAAGTGGTGGCCGTCGATTTCGGTGCAAAACGCAACATCCTGCGCTGCTTGGCGTCTGTGGGTTGCGACGTAACTGTATTGCCTGCAAGCGCGACTGCCGAAGAAGTTTTGGCACATAATCCTGACGGTGTGTTCCTGTCAAACGGCCCGGGCGACCCTGCGGCGACCGGCGAATATGCCGTGCCAATGATCCAAAAGGTTCTGGAACAAAAAGACTTGCCGGTCTTTGGTATCTGCTTGGGTCACCAAATGCTCGCGCTGGCGCTTGGTGGTAAGACCATCAAGATGAACCACGGCCATCACGGTGCGAACCATCCGGTAAAAGACCACGAAACTGGTAAGGTTGAGATCACATCAATGAACCACGGCTTCGCGGTTGATAGCCAAACCCTGCCAGACGGTGTTCAAGAAACACACACGTCTTTGTTTGACGGTTCCAACTGCGGAATCCGCATCGCGGATCGCCCAGTTTATTCTGTACAGCATCACCCAGAAGCAAGCCCAGGACCACAAGACAGCTTCTACCTGTTTGAACGCTTTGCCGCCTATATGGATGCACGCAAAGCGGCCTAAATCGCTTTTCGGTTTTTACGAAGACTTAAGTTCTACCCCTCACCCTGCTTGCAGGCTGAGGGGTTTTTCATGCAGCACTCACGGTTTCGATTCTTTGAGTCGATTCACCAATCCGAACCAGATCGGCATACCGGCCTTGGGCGGCGCTTGCTTGAGGACGGCGCAATAGCGCCTTGGCAATTGTTCTATGCTATGGCGCGGCAAAAGCTTTGGGATGCGTCGCTTGTCGACATTCTTATGAGCAAGGGTTGGATCACCGAGGCACAACAGCTGCGCGTTATGGCGCCCTACTTTGGAACGCATGTGGTGGACCTTGAACAAGCACCGCCAGATGACAGGCTACAAGGTATCATACCACCAGATCTTTGCCTGAAATATGCATTGGTGCCGTGGATTCGATTGAACGGAGCGTTGACGATTGCCACCAGCCGTCCAGAAGATTTCGGCACCATACAGGGCACGCTACCCCTAGAGGCGCAAGATGCGCACATTGTCTTGGCCACGGAACAGCAAATTCAAAACTATGTCGCAAACAGGCACAAAACTCAGTTGGCGCTGGCCAGCGAAACCTGTGTAAAACCAGAAGAAAGCTGCCGCGGTTGGGGGCGGTCCCCTTGGCGTCGCTACATCGGATTTGCCCTTTGTGCTGCAATGATATTTGCGGCGTTTCAATTCAAAACCGGTGTCGCGATCACCGCACTGACGCTCATTGCCGTTACAATGCAATTCATGTCTGCCGGAATGAAAATATCAGCTTTGTTCGCGAGTCGCCGGTTTG
>NZ_JAUORX010000010.1 GCF_030548175.1 Cognatishimia sp. 1_MG-2023
TTGCTCTAAATCCGTCAGATTTAGAATATCAATCAACTCATCACGTAGTGGCAATTGTCCCTGCCCGCTGTCCAATTCGTTTTTTAGCTTTTCCCAATTGGCTGTGAATGCATCTATGCCGTCTGGTGCGGGTGGCGCCATAACAGCAGTTGCCCGTGTGACTGCGATAGACCCAATTATCAGCCCTTTGAAGAATGTGGACACCAGCTTGAGGTTTGATTTGATTTTCATGGCTCAACCCTCCTGAGTGGCTAAGATGATACCGGCCACCGAAAAGTCGTTGCTGGCATCAAATGGTGCAAAGAAGTTAAGGCCATCAATCCCGGTTGCATTTAGCAATTCCGCGCCAACCTCCCCGTTGGACATTTGGATTGATGTTCGTTTGCGTTCGGCGACCAATCGAAGATTGTTTAACTCGGCTTCGTTCGCGGCAATGCGCTCGATCAGATCAAAGTTGTTTGTACCGACAGCAAATAGATTGGTACCGTGAAATTCTGTCAAAATGCCCGCTAGGTCGATTTCGAAGGTTTCGGTGCCTTCGAAAATCGCGCGCTTGTCTTTGTCAATTGTCCCAACCGGATTCTGAAGCAATAGATCTTCGCGATCAGAGGTTCCGCTAGGTGCTAGGACTGTGACAATTTCATTCTGAATAATCACCCGGCGCCGTAGATCACCATTTTCTTGGAAGCGGACCGATACCTCTTGGTTAAAGGAGGCCCATGGCAGGCGATCTGTTGCTGAAAACGTCTCTGTGCCAAATTCTTGACCCGCTGCTACCAAGGTCATGCCAGCAATTTCGGCATCTTCTGGTTCGTTCTGAACACGATCTGTCGCGAAGGAACCGTAGCGGCGATCTTCTGTATGGAAGAGATCGCTGTACCAAACTTTGGCAACTGTTTGAGGTTGGGCGAAACGAATTTCTAACCGTTCGTCGAAATCAATTTCATCATTTTGCGCACCGTCTTGTACGCCAATGCCGTCGATAGGATCCCAATAGAGCGTTGCCTGCCCCCAAGTTTCGTTGTCATCCCTTAAGCGCATGGCGCGTAATGAAATATCCCCGACTGTGCATTCATGTTGCCCCAAACAGCTTCGGAACAGTAATGAACGAAAATCCAGATGCGAGCGAAGTTCGCTGTCAATCTGGGATAGGTTTTGTGTGTGCCCTACCGATGCTGTCACAACAAGAACTGGCGCTGCTAATGCAAAGACAAAGGTCTTACTCCTTAAATTTAGCATAGTTTCCTCCCCGCGCTCGCCAAAAGAGCTGCAAAAATGTGTCGCAGAGCCGTTGGTGAGAGTCTATTTTCTCTTTTAAAAATAACGGATTATAGGCAATTTGGGTGAAGTAATTGGATTATTAATCGTTTGGATGATGGGTTCATCCGCTGGTTGCTTTTCCAAATATGGCGGAAATGTGGCGTGGGCCACTAGATATAGTGGCAAAACCCCACTCGTGCCAAAATGACACGATTTCAAATATCTTTCTGAGCTAGGAATATCTTCTAGTTCTTACTCGCTTCGAGCATGCGAATCCGCTTCTCTTCACCGATGGCCTTGGAAATTAGGAGCGAACTTTCATAAGTCACTGGTCCATGTTTGCAGGTATCAAAGATGTTTTGGGCCTTACAATAAGCAAAGATCGCATTGATGGTAGAGCGTGTCATCTTACCTGAAATACTGCCGGAATAAGCGCCTAGATCGCGCATTTCACTTTGCAGCAAATAGACGTACGACGTCTTTTCGATGCCACGCAAACGCAATGCAGCTTTTGTATAGGCTTCACCCGAACTCGACTTCAGTATTTCAGTCATTTTTCGTGCCGACCGTGCATGATTCGCAAAGTCGTATTCTGCGCTAATGCGCTCGGCCATGCGTTGTGTTTTTGGTAGGTTGAAAAGATGTTCTTCAACCAACGTGGCGTGTTTTGCCCGTGCGTTTCTAATGAACGGGCGGAGTTTTAGATAGGCGCGTGCAAGCACTGATGTCGCCTTGCGATCACCTGACTGCATTTTCCCTTCAAGCGCCTGAACGATTTGCGAAACATTCGCGTCATTCATACGTGTAGAGCGGCGTTCGTGGTTGCGTAGCACGACGGATGCGGCCGATGTATCCCCGGAGTGTGCGAGTGCAATAACACCACTTCGACCTAGAGCTTTATCTGACCATGTCCCCAATTTTCCTTGAAAATGTGCCATAGCACGTTCGGCCTCGGCGTTTTTTACACCTTTGTCGACGGCTTGATCCAAGCTTTGCTTTGCACCTTCGAAGTCGCCCAATGTGATCTGCGCACGACTTAGTCCAATAAGTGCATAGTCAAAACCACCTTCGGCAGCGGCTTGAAATGCATTTGCTGATGCCATCGGATTGGCGTCAACGATTTTGCCATCCAGCAAGTATTGCCCAGTTCTCCACAAGGCGCGGGCGCTGCCATTTTTGCCCAAAGTTTTATATAATTCAAACGCTTGTTCCGGCGTGCCGCCATTTCCAGAGGCGTATAAATCAGCTAAAGCCATTTGCGCGCGGTCGGGCGTTTCACTTTGGGCCATGTCTTGCAACATACCTAGCCCAAGATCCCGATTAGAAAACGTATCGAATGCGCCAGTTGCATGGTTTTTTGCCAGTAGAAACCGAGCGAAACCACTCCCCGAATTGGCGGCGATTTCAAAAGCCGTTGCGGCTTTAGAATACTCACCTAACTCCAATTGAACTTGGGCGATACGTAACAGAGATTTCTTCTCTCCCTGTTCAAACAATTTCTGATGGATTTCCAATGAACGCCTTAGTTCGGCGTCACTTGATGCGGATTTTCGCAGCGTTTCTGCCGTCTGATAGGTTTCTTGAGTGGATTGGGTTCCTTGTGCCAAGGCTGACAGTGCAGCAACAGACACACCCAGTCCCAACGCAAAACAAAGTATAATACGCATTACAGATCCTCCCCTAGTGGCCAAAGTGGGCCAAGATCAATTGGTTGGCACAGCCGCAGGAGGTTGCGAGCTCCCCGCTCCGACGGCGATTTGTAGCGCTATGTAATTCAATGCGCGTTGGCGCCGGTTTTGTGCCAAGTTGGCTTCGGCTTGCAGCTTGTTGCGTTGCAAGCGCACGAAATCTAAAACGGAAATTTCTTGGGCATTGAGAAGTTGCCGCGAGAGGTTTACCGCTTCGGTGTTCAGTTTCACTGATTGACTTGAGGCTGCGACAGCGCTGCCAAGTTTTCGTTGGGCAATCAGCAACGTTTCGACCTCTTCGATGCCGACGAGAACACGCGATTTCCATTCCAAGAATGCTGACTTTGCACGGGCATCTCTAGCAGAGACTCGTGCTTTACCAGCGCCCTGATTGAAAATCGGTAGCGTTAAGCCCAAAATACCAATGCCTCCGCGCTGCGGACTTAGATCGGTCCGCGCTGTGATTAGGCCTGTTAACGTTAATTGCGGATACAGTTCTGCCTGCGCTACATTCATTTCCGCAATCGCCATTCGATAGGCGCTTTCAGCGGAACGTATGTCGGGCCGGTTGGTGAATAAATCAGTTGGGACGCCGGATGCTACGCGGAATCTTGGATATGGCTGACCGCGGTACTTCAAATTAATCGGATTTGTGCCAGCAGCTTTCCCAAGAAGCGTTGCGATACGATTTTTCTGCCGTTCAATATCAATGCTAAGAATCGCGATTTCTGATTGTGTCTCCGCGATTTCAGCGTTTGGCTGTAAAACATCAAGCCGCGTTGTTGCACCCTGTTGTTGAAGCAAGGCTAAGTCCTTGGCGGTTTGGTTCCAAGAATTGAGTTCCGAATATTTCAACGCGCGGCGCTTTTGTACGAACCGTAGGTCAACATAAGCAGAAGCCAAATTCGATAAGACGAGTAATCGTGCGGAATCCAATTCTGCCAACGAAATAAGAGCGCGCGCGCGCGCAGCCTCTTCTCTAAATCTCTGTGAACCAAACAAGGTCGCGGTGCCATTTAAACTACCGAGATTTCTATCACCTCCCAAATTGGTAGAGGCGACCTGGGCCTCAACGCGTCCTCCGATGTCAATCACAGGGCCGGCTGTTAGGACCAACGCATCGGATTCTTTGACACGTAACCGAGCCTGCGCAAGTTGGATGTTTTCCTTTAGCGCCATCGCCACCAATTGATCCAAAACTGGATCTTTAAAGCCCTTCCACCAAGCGGTGGTGACTGATGCTTTTTGTGCATTGGACGTTGATGCCGAAAACTTAGCTGGAACGGCTGTCTCAGGCTTTTTGTATTCCACCCCTACCGCACATCCGGCCAAGAGCGAAGATAACAGGATGGGCTTTAAAATTCCGATCGTTGCAGTGGTCCCCATTGCACGTCTCCCGTTGTTTCATCGTTAAAACAGGGGCTTACCGGTGTCGTTTCGGTAGCGCCTTGAATGCAGTCATGGCACGGGCAATACGCGCCCGAGTGACATTTCGACTGGAGGACCGCCTTCCCTCGTCTCCAGAAAATAATCTTTTTACTATTCAGAGCGGGAACGCGTATTTTCGCGCAAGTTCCCAAATTTCTATGTTCAACTTTTCCAACCGCATGATGCAGGCATTGATATTTTCTGCCTTTTCCGAGGTGACGGTTTCCGTTTTCCCAACTCGAATATCTTTGCGGCGGTCTTGAATGCGCATCATTATTGTCTGGATTTGCCCACCTTCTGGGTCAAATGAATAGATGCAATGGTTGTACTTGTTCCGCAGAGCGGCCTCGCGGGTTAGTCGTGACGTCAAAGCCAAAATATCGTCGCGCATTTGGCTTTTGACATGGGCCATTTTGGCCAACCTATCGACCATATCGACCCGCGCTCTTGTTGTATTAAGCGTCAGGAAAATGACGACAGCGATGTCTTTTTCTACTTTTGCCAGTCCAGCGATCAGATGGATCAGCAGGCTTTCTGTATTCGTCCAGGCATAATTCAGACGACCGACGCGACCTAGAATGTCGTCTAGCTCGACATCGCGCGCCTGAATATCCTGTGGGTTTAAGGCGCTATTCATCACAAACCTTTCAGGTGTGCATCACTTCCATGAACTTCATCGCCGCAGCGGTTCGGTTGCTTACCTTGAGTTTAGTAATGATGTGATGGATATGCAGTTTGATCGTATGCTCAGATACATCTAACTCCGCTGCAATTTGTTTATTCTGCAGGCCATTGGCTACATGCTCCATCACCGCCACTTCACGGCGCGTTAGTAGGTCCTGAACAACTTCATTCGTCGGAGCTTTCACCGTTTCAGGTGCTGCGGAAGACTCGTCATGTTCAACCTCCATGACCTCCGGTGGAAAATAGGATCCACCACTCAGCAACAAACGGAATACCGCTAGCCAAATATCAATGCTTTGATTCATTGGTAAGAAGCCCTGAAGTCCGCCTGATCCCCCAAGCGAGTCCAAAACAGCACGCGCGCAATTATCATGCCAGTAGGCCACGACCACGCCAGGAGGCTCGACCGCCTGAGATTGGTCGTTTTGAGCTTGAGTCATTTCTTGTAAGTCCGCGAGTGCAGTATCGTAAATAGCTGCATCGACAACGATGATACGCGCAGGAGTTTCCCCCGACCCTACGCTATCGCGATAGTCTGAAACGGTTTCAAAGCGTACGGGTTGTACGTCTTCAACTTCCTCTTCAACATTTCGCATGACAGTTTTTGTGAAACTTTTTTGCGGTCCAATAAAGACAGCAAATTCACAATTAAGGTTCAACATTTGGTGGGCTCCCAATGCCATAGGAGCCACAGTTTGAAAACTAGGCATTTATCCCTCCCACACAATCACTAACCAGGCCTATAAAAACCTGCGCTACACAGTCTGTGATGCGACAACCGTCCTGCAACGGTAGCTTCATCTATCCCCAACTGCTCGATTGAGTGTGAACGTCGTCTAGTTCACAAAATTCTTTGTTTAGAAATTCATTCCCGTGAATTCGGACCATCAGGTATAAGTTACACCTATAACGGTCGTCAATTAATCGAACGGTTAGTCGATTATCCACAGGTTATCCACACTTCACCAAAGTATTATGTCAATTTTATTGAGTCGTTTCAATTTGGAATCGGCAAAAAATGCAAGTTCAGCAGTATTCTTGCCACAGACATGATGACTTCACGAAATCGCGATCAGGTAAGTTGCTGAAACAACAAATAAAATCTCAAATCGATACTTTTTCATTGGGTGTAGTCCTAATCGCTAGCTTACGTGCACAGCAAATTTTGCAGACCCTGTAGGGCATCGCGGCATGTTTCGTCGCGACATTTTATTTTTGTCTGCATGCCCCCGGACTTCGGAAATTTTATCGACCGGGCAGACCTTCAACAGAGAGGGGGATCACGCCGAGCACAACTCAGAGACGCTGCAAGACCTTGTATTTAGTCAGGATATGCAGCGAGCGGACTACAACTTTCATCAATTAGAAAATCGTTCGACAATGGTCACGTTAGATAGACTGGTGACCGCTCGAACCCTTTAAGGGAGAAGACACATGCCAGGTAATCGGCACAATCATTTGTTCGGCCTTCAGGGCCAATTGCAGGGTCAAGGCCAACTTCAAGGTCAGGGCCAAGGTCAACACCAAGGTCAAGGACAGGGCCAGAACCAAGGTCAGGGTCAGCACCAAAGCAGCGACAACTTGAACCTTAATGGGAATGGTAACCTGAATGGTAACGGAAACCTAAATGGTAACGGCAACGGCAACCATAACGGCAACCACAACAGCAATACCAACAATACGAGCTCTGACTCATCCGGTACGGGCGCGGGCCTGGGTGCTGGTGCCGGTCTAGGTGTTGGCGCTGGGATTGCCGGAGCGGGTTCGCACTCAGACTCTGGTTCACATTCACATTCTGACGCTGGATCACATGCCGCCGCGAAAGCTGCGAACTACTCAAAAACTCACGTAACCAATAACTCGACGACTGATGTTGATGTCGACGTTAAAATCGACCTTGAAGGTTGGGAACCAACTGACGACGATTTTGCGGACTTCGATTTGGGCCAAGATGCCGAAATCGGTGACATCACAATGGCGAATGGCGATATGAACACCGATGTTGGTGGCGATACGCACATGGCCAAAGTTTTGCAAAATGCTCTTACTGGTGCAGGGAATGATGTTGGCACAGTCAACAACATGAACAACTCGTTGCAAGACAATGACATCATCGAAGAAGCCGAAGTTGAAAACGATGGTCATTACTTCTCTGGTCAAAAAGCCGAAGGCGGTCATGCCAAGGCTGAAGACGGCCTAACCAACGAAGCCGACGGCGGCGACGCTGGGTATGCAAAAACCAATGGTGGCGACGGTAAAGCCGGCGGCGCAGATGGTGGACATGCACTGTCTGTAGGTGGCAAACACTACGGTAACTCCGGTGGTAAATCCGAAGGCGACGACGGTGGCGACAGCGGGAACGCAGGCGCAATCGCAGTAGGCCTTGGTGGTCTAGGTGTTGGTGTAGGTGGTTCATCTAACGGTGGTACAACTGGCGCAGGTGGTGCTGGTGGTAACGGCGGTGCAGGTGGCAATGGCGGTAACGGCGGTAACGCTGGTAACGCAGGTGGTATCGGTGCTGGCGTAGGCGGAGACTCTGGTGCTCTTGCTGGTGGTGTTGGCGGTTCTTCCGGTGCGCTTGCTGGTGGTGTCGGTGGTGACTCTGGTGCGATTGGTGCAGGTGCTGGCGGCGACGCTGGTGCTGGTGCAGCCGGACTTGGCGGCGGCCTAGGCTTCATTCCTGTAAGCACAGGTATTGGTGCTGCAAATGCAGAAGGTGGCAATGGCGGTGGCCTAGCCGGATCTTCTGGTGGTGACGGTGCTGGCCTTGCTGGTTCAAGTGCAGGTCACGGTGCTGGTCTCGCAGGTTCTTCTGGCGGCGACGCTGGTGGTATCGGTCTAGGGTCTTCGCACAGTGGCGGCAACGACGCTGATGGTGGTGCCGGTGCAGCAGGTGCTGCAGGTGGAAACTCAGGCGCAGCTAACGGCGGAATGGCCGGCGGCATGGGCATGGGTATGGGCCAAGGTGGCGGTATCGCCGGTGCATCAACTGGTGACGGTGGTGCTGGTGGTTCTGGCGGCGACGCAAGCGCAGCCGGTGGCCAAGCTGGTGACGCATGGTCCGGTGGTGGTCATGCAGTTGTTTGGGGCGGTAACGGTGGTGCATCTGGCCACGCGTCTGCAGACGGCGGCATGGGTGGTCACACTGGTGGTGCATGGGGCTCCAACAACGGTGACGATGGTTTCGTAACCGGTTCCTCAGCAGCATCTGCGGATGCAGCATTGGACAACGCAGCGTTCAACCAAAACATCGTTCAAGGTGCAAACGTGCTGGGCAACACTGTTGATATGACAGTCGTTGGCGGCGGGTTTAACTCCACCTACATCGGTGACGATGACATGGCATAAGCCATTCAATTTAACACTGATCTGCGCGGCCTATGCCGCGCAGATCCACATATAAAAAACGATCGAGCAGCATTGGTGATTTAGAGCCCTAGTGGCACGGAACAAAACCATGCTTGACGACAAAACAGAGATTATTGCCCATTTTATCGGTTTGTTTGAACTAAACTCTGAGGCTGCGCGCCTAAAGATTGAATACCAAGAATTTCTCGCTCAGCTCGCGCAAAACCCTGATCTGCAACCGCTCCTGAATGTCACGGTAAACGTTACGAGTGGGTATGGATTAGGTGATTTCATTCCAAATTTATCATGGCCACTTAGCTTCGTCACAGTTCCTAATGCAAATTTCTCATTGGTTCTCCCGTTTGCAGCGGGCTATCTGCCATTCTTTGGACAGTCCTTTTTCCCGGCCGATATTTTTAATCCGGAAACTTGGGGCAACCCAGCCGCTTATGCAGAACCAAATTTTGTAATTCCCCCACCCTCTTCGATGGCGAACATCACGGTTCAGGCCAACTATCTGGAAGACCATGATAGATTTGGCAGCGATGAAGAGATTGATTTCGTTGATCCAACAGCTTTCGACGAAGGTCTGCAAGAACTGGTCGATGTTGCCAACACATTGCAAGTTATTCGCTCGCCTAATTTACCTCAAAATGAAGACGCGATTGAAGAAAGCGGTATAAACATCGTTTCGACCATCAATGATCTACAAGAAACGGGTGTAGCGCCGGGAACAGATGGCGCCGAAGTGCATGCCGCTTTTGATGGCGATGTCGTGGGTGTCACCGCTAACGGTGAAACCCATGAAGACATGCCTAAGATTTCAGATCACAGCCACCGTTTTGCAGAAAAAGAAGAAGAGGCTGAAGAGGATCCCGTTCAAGTTCTGACCGAAGATGACGAACCGCTGGATCATGAAGTGACAACCGGCGAAAATGTATTGCTGAACGAGGCTTCAATCACCACAAATTGGCTCGATGCGCCAATCATCAGCGTTATGGGCGAGGCAGTGTTTGCCAAAGCAATCAGTCAGGTCAACGTCTGGAACGATACTGATCTGATTAACGGCGAAGTCTTTGGATCAAACGGGTCCAGCACCTCTACCTTTAATGCGGCTAAGTTTAATTCAGAATCTAATCCGGGCGCGACCTATGCCGAAGGCGAAGACGTACCAGACGGCCCAAAACACGTGGCGGTTACAACAATTGACGGCAATCTGATCAATTATAATCACGTCTGCCAATACAATTTCGCGAATGACAACGATATTGCCAGCGTCGAATTTTCGGCAAGTGATAGCTACATTCAGATGGGTGGGAACACTCTGTTCAACACCAGCTCCGTGTTCGGGCTCGGCTTTCACTACGACATGATTATCGTAGGTGGCGACATGTTCGACATCACCTACCTCGCGCAAACCAACATTATGTTGGATGCGGATATGGTTCATCACCAAGAAGGCTTTGGCGGCGCGCTAGAGACTTCTAATAACGTCCTGTTCAATTGGGCTTCTATCTATGACTTCGGTGTCGATGCGACTGAAGACATGAACGAGGACGTCGCAAACGCATCTAACTCTGTTGCCAACGGCGGTAAGTCCATTGGTAGCGGCATCATGGGGGACGAGGTCTTTGCAGGCCATGACGTGTTTAGCGTTCTCTATATTACCGGCAGTTGGTTAGACGTTCAGATTGTTGAGCAAATCAACATTCTGGGTGACTCTGACCAAGTGGCTTTCGCATCCGCTACGATGCAAAGCGCGGAAGGTGCAAATGTTTCCGTAACCACCGGTAAAAACGAGTTGATCAATGTGGCGGCCGTGACGGACGCTGGCCTTGATTCAACAATCTACACGGCCGAAGGCGCATATTCTGATGCCTTCCTATATCAAGCGGATTTCGTTTCTGAGGACGATCCGTTGATGTTGCTGGACACCGATCCACTGGCCGGAGAAGCAGTCTTATTCCTAGCTGATGGCATGCTTGAACCTGATCAAGGTTCCGAGGATCCAGGGATTGCCGCTCCTCTTCCAACGGAGACATCCATCGACGTCATGCAATCAGTTCTAGCCTAATAAAATAGGCAGATTTCGGGGAGAATGACATTGAAAGACTATACGTCAAAAGATGTGCAAAAAGACGAACCGGCACCTTCGAAAAATGGGTTAGCGGCGAAGGACCCTCGCCTACAAACGACCCTAGAGTCGTCACCTAAGAAAACCGCAAAACCCGCGGCACGCGGGTTTGAGTTCCAGTCTCATCGTAAGGCCACAGCCAACGGCACAGGCAGCACAAACATTCAAAAACGTGACGAGGCACAGCCCCCCTCTCCTATCGGAGGGAAAGGTGGCGGCGGTGGCAATGGCGTCATGCACAAGCGGCTTGGACCAAATGACTTTGCCGGCGGTTTGCGCCGCGGGCTCTCGGCGATCCGTAAGAACTTGATGCTGGTGATCACATTCACCTGCGCGACCAACCTGCTGATCCTTGCGATCCCGATCTATCTCTTTCAGATTTCAGACCGCGTTTTAACGAGCCGATCCATGGACACTTTGGTCATGCTAACCGCCGTCATTATTGGCGCCGTCTTACTGCAGGCTATTCTAGATGCGATCCGCCGGTTTGTGTTGATGCGAACGGCCGTCGAAGTGGCTGCACAGCTGGGGTCCCCGATCCTGAGTGCTGCCGCGCGCGCCTCCCTCAACAGTAATGGACGCGAATATCAGACACTTGGCGATCTACAGCAGCTACGCTCCTTCTTAGTATCGGGCACATTGTTGTCCTTCTTGGATGTGCCGTTTGCACCGTTCTTTATCTTGGCAATCTATTTGGTTCACCCTCATTTGGGGACCATTGTTGTCTGTACCGCTTTGGTTCTGCTTGTGATCGCTTATGTGAACCAACGGATCACATCGCGCGGCTTTGCCGAAGCGAACATGCACCAATCCAAAGCCAATCTTCATTTGGACTCCATGGCACGAAACAGCCAGATCATTAACGCACTCGCGATGATCCCAGAAGCTGTTTCGATTTGGGGTCAAGACACAGCGAAATCCCTGCGGGCCCAAGTCAAAGCACAGGACCGCAATATCATCACTGCAGCTCTTTCGCGTGCCACTCGTTTGCTGACTCAGATCGGCATTTTGGGTTGGGGCGCGTATTTGGCCATCGACGGTCAAATCACAGGCGGCATGGTGATTGCAGCGTCGATCATCGCCGGACGCGCCCTGGCACCGGTCGAGGGTGCAATTGAGGGCTGGAATCATTTTCTCCTGTCCAAAGCCGCCTATGGGCGGATCGCATCTCTGCTGCGCAGCTCGCCTTTGAACAAAGACCGTTTGATATTGCCCAACCCCGAAGGGCGATTAGATGTTGAACGTTTGCTCTTTGTGCCCCAGGGAACCAAGCGCGTGGTTTTGAATGGGCTCAGCTTCATTCTCAATCCAGGTGACTCGCTTGCAATAATTGGCAACTCGGGTGCTGGGAAAACCACATTGGGGAAAATGTTGGTTGGTTCGATCTTGCCAACATCGGGCGCCGTTCGCCTCGATTTGATGGATTTGCGAAACTGGGATCAGCGACAGCTAGGCCAGAACATCGGCTACTTGCCACAGGATGTGCAGCTCTTTCCGGGAACAATCAAACAGAACATCGCGCGCATGCGCGAAGATGCGACGGATGATGACATCCACAAAGCCGCCATTTTGGCGGATGTGCATGAAATGATTGCGAGTTTCCCAGAAGGGTATGAAACCGTTGTCGCCTCGGATGGCACGCCTTTGTCAGGCGGGCAAAAACAACGGATCGCGCTTGCCCGGGCTTTCTTTGGAGATCCACGTCTTGTGGTTCTGGATGAACCAAACTCCAATCTCGACACTGGCGGTGACCAAGCTTTGGCGCGTGCCATGGTGCATGCAAAGGCACAGGGCATGACAGTGATTGTGATTACGCAAAAACCATCTTTGCTAAGCTCAGTCGATAAAATCATGCTGATGGCCGACGGCAATATCAACATGTTTGGCCAACGCCAGCAGGTGCTTGAAGCCCTAGAACAACGCCGCAACCGCGCGGCCGGCATGAACCAAGTTCCCCCCAAACCATCTACGCCGAACCTCGGCCAACCAAAAAACGCGTGAGGAGGAGCAGTCATGACTTTAGTTAATCTTCCAGAAGAACATACTCACGAATGGTACTCTGAATTACCGCGTCAAATCTGGCGCATCGGCGTGTTTGGTTTGATCCTTATGATCGGCGCATTGGGGGGCTTTGGATATTGGGCCTTTAGCGCACCACTCGCCGCCGCCGTTGTTTCACAAGGCAGCTTCGTGGCGACTGGTCGAAACAAAATTGTTCAGCACTTCGAAGGCGGGATCATTCGCGCCATTCCGGTCAGCGAAGGCGATTACGTTCAGGCGGGCGATACGTTGATTGCTTTGGATACAACGTCGTCCGAAACCAAGCTAAAGGAGCTTTCCCTGCGCCGTTCACGCCTAGAGGCCATGGTGACCAGATTGCAGGCCCAATACGAGGACCGCAAAGCGCTTTCGTTTTCATCCGAGCTCTATCGGCAAGCCCAACAAGATTTCGACCTGAGCGAAATCTTGAAAAGCCAACGGATGAGCTTCGAGTTAACCCGCGATAAGATGTATAATGACCTTGAATTGCTAAAGACGAATATCTCAGCTCAAGAGCTGCGTATTTGGGGATACGAAGAACAGCAACAAGCGCTGCAACGCAAAGTCTCGTTGTTAGAAGAGGATTTTGAATCAAAGCAAACGCTTTTTGAAAGCGGGCTAACGCGCAAAACCGAACTGAATGCTCTGCGCCGTTCGTTGGTTGATGCCGAGGGTCAGATGGCGCGCTTGACTGCTGAAATCGGCGAAAGCAATTCGATGATTGCAAAGTATCATCAACAAGCCACGCAAACGCGCCATGCCTATAGCCAAGCGGCCTTAGATGAGTTGCAAGCTGCTCAAGCCGAGCTCGACAGTGTAAAGGAACAAATGCTGCAAGCTGGCGACGTTCTAAAGCGTACCGATATAGTTGCACCTGTGTCTGGTACCGTCATTCGGATGCATTACCACACGGCTGGCGGGGTTATTAAAGGCGGGCAAGAGGTTGCAGAAATCCTACCGTTAGACGCCCCGCTGATTATCGAAACACTGATCCCACGGACAGAGATCGATAGCGTTCAGCTTGGACAACATGCGTTTATTCGCCTAATTGCGTTGAACCAACGCACCACCCCGGTTTTAGATGGCGAAGTGTTCTACGTTTCTGCGGATTCAATCCACAACGCGGCAGATAAAAACAACCCAGAGGTCTATATCGCAAGAATCAATCTGTCGCCGCAAAGCGTCACGCAGGTGCCGGGTTTTGTACCAACACCCGGGATGCCCGCGGAAATTTTGATCACCACCCAAGAAC
Organism: Cognatishimia sp. 1_MG-2023; assembly: GCF_030548175.1. Lineage (GTDB taxonomy): Bacteria > Pseudomonadota > Alphaproteobacteria > Rhodobacterales > Rhodobacteraceae > Cognatishimia. The sequence goes on from NZ_JAUORX010000010.1 coordinate 13,835, forward strand.
GCACATTCTTTCAATATCTAACCAAACCGATCGTAGATTCTATGTCGCGCGCTTTCCGCGAAGATTAAACTCTACCGTCTTTTACAAATCCGCGTATAGTCAGGCGTCCTATGCCCCTGAACGCGGATTTGCTCTATGCGAAAGCGACATCTCCTATTGGCTTTTGTCTCTGTCTTGGCCACTGCCGTAGGCATTTTTTGGCTGTCGTTGCAGTATTTTCAGTCGCAGGAACAATCCAAAGCCAGTGCCCGCTTATCCCTATATCGCAGTACGGTTGTTGCTGAACTAGAGCGGTTCTCGCACCTCACCTATGTGTTGGCGCGTGATCAAAAAGTTATTTCAACAGCCGAAGGCGGATCGACCAAAGCGTTAGATAGCCGTCTGTTTGCCTTTGCGGATCAGGCAGGCTTGGACGCCATCTATTTGATGCAACCCAACGGCCAAACGATTTCTGCATCAAACGCCAATAGCCCAGAAAGTTTTGTTGGACAGAATTACTCCTTTCGTCCCTATTTCCGGTTGGCGGCTCAAGGTGAACAAGGACGGTTTTACGGCATTGGCGCGACCACCGGTCTACCCGGTTATTTCATTGCTGACGCAGTGCAAAGTTCAAGCGGGGATCTGATTGGTGTTATCGCGATTAAGCTTGGATTATCCAAGCTAGAGGCAAGTTGGAGAGACGCGGGTGAGCAAGTTTTACTGACTAACGATGATGGCGTAGTGCTTTTGGCATCTGATCCAAATTGGCGCTACAGAGTCTTAGCCCCGCTCAGCGTCGAGCAACGCGCGCGGATCGAAGAGTCGCGACAGTTTACGGGACAAGCACTTAGCGAATTGGACTGGACCCTGTTCCAAAACAACGCCGCACAGCTGCAAGGCGAGCATCGCATTTATCTGAATTCAACGGCCCTGCCCCACGATTGGCAATTGCACTATTTCGCCGATGACTCGCAGGCGCGCACACGGAGCTGGTTGGTGACGGGTCTGTTAACGATTTTGGCGTCAACAGCACTCATCCTGACCCAATTCCGCCATTCCCGTAGAATTGGCGCCGCTCTGCGCAGGTCAGAAGCTGAAGAGGTTCAATTGCGCCAAGCCAATGAACGGCTCGCTGTCGAAATCGAAGAACGCAAAACCGCAGAGCGGCGACTACAGCGCACCAAAGACGAGCTAGAACGCGCAAGCCGGTTAGCGGCTTTGGGTCAATTGTCCGCCTCCGTTACTCATGAATTGGGCCAACCGATTGCCGCAATGCGCAATCATCTGGCTGCTGCGGAATTCAATCCCCGTGAACCAGAACGGATCTTTCCAAAGCTCGGAGGGTTAGTCGACCGGATGGAAGGCATCACGCGGCAACTAAAGTTCTTTGCGCGTACGGAAGGTGAGGCGTTTAAGCAGGTCGATCTGGCGCAGGCCATGCGTGCGGCTTTGACTTTAGTTGACGCAAACCTGCAAGCCTCTGACATCGACCTAACGTTTGAATGCCCTCAACCCGTTTTCGTTTGGGGTAATCAATTGCGATTAGAGCAAGTTATGACAAACCTGCTGCGCAATGCCGTGGATTCTATGGAAGACAGCGATGATCGCCAACTTACAATTTCACTTGGCCAAACTGCGGACCGAGGTTGGTTTTCAGTCTCTGACACAGGCCATGGGTTGGGTGATGCGACTTTGGCCGACCTACAAGAACCGTTCATGACCACGCGCGAAAGTGGGCGCGGAATGGGGCTTGGTCTTGCGATTTCATCCAATATTGTCACCGAACACAACGGCCAAATAGCCGCTGAAAATACCTCTCAAGGCGGGGCAATCTTCCGCGTTGATTTACCACTTTATCACGCCGACCAAGGAGAGACCGCCGCATGAGCGAGCTAAAGACATATAGCATTCTGCTGGTGGAAGATGATCGCGCGATGCGGGCATCTTTGGTCGATTTACTCGAAGCCGCTGGATGGCGGGTTGAAGCGTTGTCGCGTGCTGAGAAAGCAGAAGCCCGGTTGGCTGAATTTCAGCCGGATGTCATCTTATCAGATGTGCGCATGCCGGGCATGTCGGGGTTAGAACTGCTGGCGTCGCTTCAAGGAAACATGGTCCCGCCACTGGTACTGATATCAGCCCATGGCGATATTCCAATGGCAGTGCAGGCGATCCGCGATGGGGCCTATAGTTTTGTTGAAAAGCCCTATGAACCCAGACGCTTACTAAACATTCTAACGCATGCTGCTGAACAGCATCGCATGGCTCGCACGACAGAACGATTGAAAGACAGGCTACTTCGCCTCTCAGGCCTAGATCGCGTGTTGTTAGGAGAAAGCGATCTCATCAAAGAGCTTCGCGAAGATATATTGGACTTAGCTGAAATCGACGCGCCTGTTTTGTTGCAGGGTGAAACTGGCACAGGCAAAGAATTGGTCGCGCGAGCGCTGCATGATCTGGGGCCAAAGCCAGATGGTGTCTTCCTTGCGCTAAACTGTGCGGCGCTGTCACCTGACAGTTTTGAGGCCGAGATGTTCGGAACGCAGGGCGGTCAAACTGGACGTTTGCTGGCAGTGGACGGCGGTACCTTGTTTCTGGATGAGATCAGCGCATGCCCCTTGCCGGTTCAGGCGCAATTGCTGCGTGTGATCGAGGAAAAACAGATACTCCCACTTGGCGCAACAGCTCCAGTGCCAGTCGAATTCCGATTGATATCCGCCACAAATGAAGACCCACAAACAGCTGTAAAAAATGGTCATCTTCGGTCTGATCTATTGTTCCGATTGAATACCATCACCCGCACCCTGCCGACTTTGCGCGAGCGGCGTGATGATTTGATGTTACTGGCGATGCATTTTCTCGCCGAGTTTTCAAACCTCTATGAGATATCGCCACCAAATATGGGCGCCGAAGATATCGCGGGATTATTGGCTCACGAATGGCCGGGAAATGTACGTGAATTGCGTAATGTCGCGGAACGCCGGGTGTTAGCCGCCCGGCGCGGTGGGGGTTCAATGGTGCAGGCTTTGCAAACTGATCAATTACGGGACGACGTGCCCGTCACCCTTCGCGAAGCCGTGGCCGCCTTTGAACGTGAATTGATTGCAAAAGCCATTCGCGCGCACGAAGGGCGGATGGATGCCGTGGCCGAAGCACTTGGCATTGGACGTCGGACTTTGAACGAAAAAATCGTTAAACTTGATCTGGATAAAGACGCCCTTTTGTAGCCTTGCGGAATTCCGCAAGGCTTCTGCAGGGACCACGCGCAGTTTTCCTCATAGGCAGTTAACCCAAAATCGATCATGCTATTGCAATCTTTAGGCATGACTACTGGGAGGTGTCACATGCGCAAGCTACTTGGAAAAACAGCTGTTGCGGCTCTGGCGATTTCATTCGCCGGCGAAGCTATGGCGACAGAATGGAACGTTTCTTTGTGGGGCAAACGCCGCGCCTTTACAGAACACGTTGAAAAACTAGCTGAACTGGTTAGCGAAAAAACCAACGGCGACTTTACACTGAACATCAGCTACGGCGGCCTGTCCAAAAACCGTGAGAACCTTGATGGTATCTCTATCGGCGCATTTGAGATGGCTCAGTTCTGTGCAGGTTACCACCGCGATAAAAACCCATCGATCACCGTTATGGAACTGCCATTCCTAGGTGTGTCTTCGCTGGATCAAGAACGCGAAATCTCAATGGAAGTGTATAAGCACCCAGCCGTTCAAGCGGACCTAGGTCGTTGGAATGCAACACTTTTGATGCCATCTCCACTGCCACAATACAACTTGGTTGGTGTGGGCGATGCGCCAGCAACTTTGGCTGATTTTGCAGGTCTGAGCGTTCGCGCAACTGGTGGTATCGGTGCAGCAATGGAAACCGTTGGCGCAGTTCCAACATCCATGTCCGCTACCGAAGTCCGTCAGGCAATGGACAGCGGTGTTGTCAAAGCGGTTAGCTTTGCACCACACGCACACATGTCATTTGGCACGATCGAAAACGGCAAATGGTGGACCACGAACCTGAACCCAGGCACAGTAAACTGCCCAGTTGTCGCAAACACAGACGCGTTAGCGGATTTGTCTGACGAGCACCGTGAGGCGCTGTTGGGTTCCATCGACGAAGCGCTGGATCACTACATCGACACATATAACAACAAGACGATGGCAGCTTGGGGCCCAGCTTTGCAAGAGCGTGGCATCACCGAAGTGACTTTTGCTGACAGCGAAATCGCAGCCTTCAAAGAGGCAGCAGCAGCACCTGCGGCGGCAGCTTGGATCGAAGAAAACAATGCGCGTGGTCTACCAGCACAAGAGCTGTATGACCTTGTGACAGGTTTGGTTGCAAAAGGCATGTAATCTGAAATTGGCCTCTGGCGGCATGCTGCCAGAGGTCTCCCCTTTCCATTGAAAGGAGCACAGCATGGCTGGCGCATCTTTGGTTCTGACGGACGGAAGCACTCTGTCTCGTATCGATCAATCCCTTAATAAACTTGAAAAATTCCTAGCGCTGCTCAGCGGCTTGGCTGTGTTTTCACTGATGGTTCTTGCGGTGTTTTCCGTGAGTGGTCGGAATGCATTCAATCAGCCCCTACCCGGCTATGTCGATTGGATCGAACAAGCGATGCCTTTGATTGCCTTTATGGGCATCTCTTTCACACAGCGTGAAGGTGGGCATATTCGCATGGATATGTTGGTTGGCGCTTTGCGAGGGCGCATGCTGTATGTGGCTGAGTTTGTGACAACATTCGCTGTGCTCGTACTGATGGTTCTGCTTGTCTGGGGCACTTGGGCGCATTTCCAGCGAAGCTTTGATTTCGCCTCTCCGATGTGGAGCCGTGATAGCTCGATGGACATCGCTTTGCCAATTTGGCCTGCTAAACTATTGGCACCAGTTGCCTTTTTCGTTTTGTGTGTTCGTCTTGTTCTGCAGCTTTGGGGATATGTCCGGGCCTTTGTCGAAAATACGAACACGCCAATTGCGGTACCTTTGATTGCTGATGCTGCAACACAAGCCGCGCTTGAGGCCGAGCATGTCTCGGGCCTTGATGAAAATAAGAACGCATAGGGACAGAACATGGAACCGATTGAAATTGGTCTGATCGTCTCGGGCGGTCTGTTGGTGATGGTTGTGCTGGGGATGCGCGTTGCATTCGCGGCGGGTTTGGCCGGTATGGTTGGCCTTATTTGGATTTTCTGGTCGAAAAAAGGCTATGATCCAGAAGACTTTAGCTGGGCTTTGACTGTTGCGGTAAAAACCGCTGGTCAAGTTCCGCACTCAAAAATTTCTTCTCAGGCATTAAGCCTGATCCCTACTTTTATTCTGATTGGCTACTTGGCGTACTACGCGGGCCTAACCAAAGCGCTGTTTGAAGCAGCTAAGCGTTGGTTGGCTTGGGTACCCGGTGGTCTTGCTGTATCGACAGTCTTTGCAACAGCAGGTTTTGCTGCAGTTTCAGGGGCTTCGGTGGCGACGTCCGCGGTATTTGCGCGGATTGCGATCCCTGAAATGTTAAAGATTGGTTATGATAAGCGGTTTGCCGCAGGGGTCGTTGCTGCGGGGGGGACATTAGCATCCCTGATTCCCCCCTCAGCAATCTTGGTAATTTACGCCATTATTGTTGAGCAGGACGTCGGCAAGTTGTTGTTGGCCGGGTTTATTCCTGGTGCGTTTTCAGCGGTGGTTTATGGTCTTTTGATCATCGGTCTGGCGCTGTCGATCAAAGGGTTTGGCCCGCCTGTTTCTGGCTTTACCTGGCGCGAGCGCTTTGCGTCACTGCCACCGGCATTGCCGATCCTATTTGTTGTCGCGACGATTATTCTGTTTGTTTACAATCCCTTCGGCGGTGACGCTTGGGGGACTCCGACAGAGGGTGGCGCGATTGGGGCCTTTGTTGTCTTTGTGATGGCTGTCTATCAGGGTATGCGCTGGACGCAGTTGAAAGACGCGTTGCTGGAGACGGCGAAATTGGCTGTGATGATCTTTACAATCATCTGGGGCGTGTTGATTTATGTGCGGTTCTTGGGCTTTGCTCAGCTGCCAGCGGCGTTCTCGGATTGGATCACAAGCCTAACGATGTCCCCGATGCTGATCCTTGTCTGTATCCTTTTGGCCTATGCGGTTTTGGGTATGTTCATGGATGCTATTGGTATGCTTTTACTAACGTTACCAGTGGTTTACCCAGCCGTTATGGCGTTGAACGGTGGTGAATCTGTGGCGGCTATCGACAGTACATTCGGCATGAGTGGCCCGATGTGCGCGATCTGGTTTGGTATCCTTGTGGTGAAAATGGCCGAGTTCTGTTTGATCACGCCGCCTATTGGTTTGAACTGCTTTGTTGTGGCTGGTGTGCGCGACGATCTAAGCGTTCAGGACGTGTTTAAAGGCGTGACTCCGTTCTTTATCGCGGATGCGATCACCATCGCGTTGCTTGTTGCATTTCCGCAGATCGTGCTTTGGTTGCCATCGCTGGCTTAACGATCTGTAAATGTGGAAATTCGTACGTTTCACGGTCTGAAACGTACGATTCGAAAGGGCCCTCGATTTTGGGGCCCTTTTTTTTGGCCAATTATCAAAATATGAATGATCGTTTATATTTTTGAAAGACGCCTGCAAATCAGTGCAAATCTGAACGATCGTTGACAAAATTGGAGATTTACGACACATTATAGAAAATCTAAACGATCATTGAGAATGCAACCATGTCCGATCAAATCACCCAACTGGTCTCGACCGCCGCGGAATTAGGTCACGCGATCCGCAGCCGCCGCAAGGCGTTGAAGATGACGCAGGAAGAATTGGCGATGGCGACCGGCGTTTCGGCGGCGACAGTGATTGCGATTGAGAAGGGTAAAGAAACCGCGCAGGTGTCTTTGGTTTTGCAATTGTGCCGCGACCTTGGTTTGCGCCTGACGGTTGGGACATGACATGATCCAGTTGGATGTCTTTTTGGAAGGGTCGGACGCGCCGATTGGGCGCTTGTCTAAATTGGACTCTGGCGCGAGTGAGTTTCGTTACCTGACCGACGAGGTGGCGCATCCGATTTCATTGTCTCTGCCTGTACAAGAGGCGGGGTTTGATGATGTGGCGACGCGGGCTTTTTTTGACAACTTGTTGTTTGAGAACATGCAGCGTGATCAGGTCATGCAGCGGCACGGTTTGGACTTTAACGATACCGTTGGCTTGTTGGCGCATTTGGGACGGGACTGTCCGGGCGCGATTTCGGTGGTGCCGCAAGGCGACGGGCCTGCGAAGATGCCGGGTGATTTGACGACGGATTACGATCCAATTGATCCCAAAGAGCTGATCCGCATCATGACCTCCTTGCGGGATACGCGGCGGATGCCAAATGACGCGAGTGATCCTTCGCCTTTGGCAGGGGTACAAGGGAAATTGGCAGTGACGCGGTTGCCAGACGGACGGTTGGCCTTGCCCAAGCCGGGGCTGAATGTTCCGACGACGCATATCCTGAAAGTGCCGCGCCAAAGCGAAATGCGGTTGGTGGATCATGAACATCTGATGATGCAAATCGCGGCGACCGTCCAAGCGCACCCGGTGGCGACAACCGAGATTATCGGCGACGGAGATGTGCGTGGGTTGTTGATTACACGATTTGATCGTGTGGTAGACGGCACCACTGTGCGGCGGGTGCATCAGGAAGATTTTTGTCAGGCTTTGGGGTTGGGGCCGATGCTAAAGTATCAACGCAATGGCGATCCTGCGCGCCAGTTTTCGGCAGCGGCCATGGGGCGGTTGATGGATCAGACGGATCACCCGGCAAAGGCGCGGCAAGCTTTGTTGGAGGGGAGCTTGGTTAATCTGTTGTTGGGCAATACCGATAACCACGCCAAGAACCACGGATTGATTTACCATGGCGCGCGGCCAGAGTTTGCGCCGTTTTACGACATCGTTCCGGTGGTTCTAGACGAAGGCGTGACGCATCAATTGTCGTTTGATATTGGGGCGGCGCAGATGAGTGACGATATTGGCCCCGAAGATTTGGAGCAGTTTGTGCGGGATCTGGGATACCGGCGGGTGACCCCTGCCCTGCGGAAACGGTTGCAGACAATTGCACAGGATGTCGTCGCGCAAATTGATGATATGCGCGGGCCGATAAAGAAACGTGTGGGCGACGTGATCGCACATCAAGCGGCGGGATTGGAAACGGCTCTGGGTCTTGATCTGAACATCCCGGAGCGGGATTTGGTTGTGAGCGTGCGGCCTTAGGATTTTGGCAGTTTGAAATCCGGGAGCTGGCCGAATGCATCACGCAGCGCGACACCCCAGCCTTCGGAAATTTCCTGATAGTAGGGGTCGTCTTGGTTGACGCGGAAGCTGTTGGCCGGTTTTAGGCTATCAGTTTCATAGACACGGACATCTATCGGTAGATCAACGCCAAGGTTGGCTTTGATGGTGGAGTCAAACGAGACGAGCAGCAGTTTGATCGCTTCTTCGAATGTCATGTCCGCATCATAAGCGCGGACCAGAATGGGGCGGCCGTATTTGGTTTCGCCGATTTGCATGAAGGGCGTGTCTTCGCTGGCTTCGATAAAGTTGCCTTCGGGGTAGATCAGAAACAGGCGTGGCTCGCCGTCTGCGATTTGGCCGCCAACAAGGATTGTCGCGTTAAAGGCGCTGTCTGCGCGCTGGCCTTCTTCGGCGTGGGTGGAGATGACTTCTTTTAGCGTGTCGCCAACAAGGTTGGCCACTTGGAACATCGTTTCGGCCTGAAGGATGCTTGGATCGCGATCGCCGGTGGCTTTACTGCGTTCTTCGAGCAGGCTGATCACGGATTGCGTGGTCGCGAGGTTGCCGGCCGTCATGATTGTGATCGAGCGATCACCGGGCACGTCCCACGCAAACATTTTGCGAAACGTAGAGATGTTATCGACGCCCGCGTTTGTGCGGGTGTCTGACATGAACACCATGCCACGTTTCAGCATCATTCCAACGCAATAGGTCATGAATACCCCAAAATTAACTTCGCGCTTTCAAGCAGCCTATTGCTGAACTTGCAAGGCGACTTGCAAGTTTTCTGAGCCTTCGCCCTGACGAATGCCCAAAATTGGTGCAGAATCGCGATAGTCTCGACCAACTGCGACCCGGACATAACGCGCGTCCGGTGAAATGCCGTTAGAGACGTCAAAGCCGACCCAACCGAGGCCTTTCGTATAGACCTCGCACCACGCGTGGGTGGCCTCTTGGTCGATGCGATCATCCATAAAGAGATAGCCCGAGACATAACGTGCCGGGAAACCCAAAAGGCGGGCGGCGCTAATCATGATATGGGCGTGGTCTTGGCAGACCCCCTGCCCTGCGGTCAGTGATTGTTCTGCGGTTGTTGTGCTGTCGGTTTGACCGATTTCATAGGCAACAGCTTTGGAAACTTCGGCGGAGAGCGCGTGCAGGAGCGCGATGTCGTCCACGTCTTTTTGGTATTCGCCGACGGCCTTGGCGAGGGCTTTGATTTTTGGACCCGGCGCGGTTTGATCTGTTTGCTGTTCGAACAACCACAGTGGCGCGTAGCCGCGGTGTTGGCCGATTACGCCGGCGTTGTCTTCGACCTCGACCGTGCCTTCGGAAATGATCCGTACCTCTGTTGCGCCGGGGGCGACTTTGACCAGTTCGGTGTGGTTCAGGAATTGGTCGTCAAACGTGACCTGACTTTCACCGCCTTCGATGGTCAGGGACCAATCCAGAACGGATTGCCCTTGGCCATTGCGTGGCGTTAGGCGGAGTTGTTGCAGGGCGTAATGGACCGGCACGTCGTAGTTATAGGTTGTGACATGCCGGATATTCAGGCGCTTTGAATCAGCCATAGAAGCGATAATCCTCCTCGACGTGCTGAGCCAGTTTAGCATTATCTGCGACGAGGCTGCTTAGGAATTCATGCAGGCCTTCTTCGAAGATTGAATCAATCGAATGCGCGTTGATCTTGTGGCAGAAGGCTTCGGCTTGGATGCAGCTTTCGTGGCGGGTGCCATATTGCTTTTCGAGGTTGCCAAGGTGTTCGCCGATCTGTTTGACGCAGAAGGCCAAAGAGCGCGGCATACTGGCGTCGAGGATCAGGAATTCGGCGATGCCCATGGCGGTGCTTTCGCCGCCATTGATCCAGCGATAGCTGCGTTCGGCGCTGACGGATCGTAGAATGACCTCCCATTGCGCGTTGTCGATGGCTTTGCCGATATAGGCCGTGGATGGCAAAAGCACGTAGTATTTCACATCCAAGATGCGCGCGGTGTTGTCGGCGCGTTCGATGAACGTTCCAAGGCGCGAGAAGGAAAAGATGTCATTGCGCAGCATTGTGCCATGCAATGCGCCGCGCACAACCGAGGTGCGGAAGCGGATTTGCATCAACGTGTCGTGCAACGCGCGTTCGGTGACGGGTTTGGCGAGCAGGTCTTTGAGGACCATCCAACATTCGTTTGTCGCCTCCCACACTTCGGAGCTTAGGGCGGTGCGCACGAGGCGGGCGTTGTTGCGCGCGCTGGTGATGACTGACATGACAGAAGACGGGTTGTCCTTGTCACACAGCATGAAGTTAATCACGTAATTAGCATCAAATGAATCGTGTTTCGCAAGATAGGCTTTGTCCATGCCGGCCGTCGTCAGGATGGATTGCCATTCGTTTGATGAGCCACCCGAGCGGGTGAGCGCGATGTGCCAGCCGGCTTCGAGCAGGCGAGCGGTGTTTTCGGCGCGTTCAAGGTAGCGGAACATCCAGAACAGGCCGCCAGCGGTTTTTCCCAGCATCATGTTTTAGTCTCCCAATACCCAAGTGTCTTTTGTGCCGCCGCCCTGCGATGAGTTCACCACAAGCGAGCCTTTTTTCAGCGCGACGCGCGTGAGGCCACCGGGGGTGAGGTCAATGCGGTTGGGCGACATCAGCGCGAAGGGGCGCAGATCGACGTGGCGCGGGGCAAGGCCCGCCTTGGTCAGAATTGGCACTGTGGACAGGGCCAAAGTTGGCTGGGCAATGTAGTTGGAAGGATTGGCGCGCAGTTTCTTTTCGAACGCCGCGATTTCCTTTTTGCTGGCCGCGGGACCAACCAGCATGCCGTAACCGCCGGAGCCGTGGACTTCTTTGACGACCAGTTCTGGCAGGTGTTCGAGCACATATTGCAAGCTGTCGGATTCCGAGCAGCGGTAGGTTGGCACATTCTTTAGGATGGCCTGTTCACCGGTGTAGAATTCAACGATGTCGGGCATGTAGGAATAAAGTGCTTTGTCATCCGCGATGCCGGTGCCGGGGGCATTGGCGATGGTGATATTGCCGGCGCGGTAGACATCCATGATGCCAGGGACACCCAACATGGATTGCGGGTTGAACGTGAGCGGATCGAGGTATTCGTCGTCAACCCGACGATAGAGCACATCGATTGGCTGATACCCCTGTGTTGTGCGCATGGAGACATAGCCGTCTTCGACGCGAAGGTCGTGAGCCTCTACCAGTTCCACCCCCATTTGATCGGCGAGGAAGGCGTGTTCGAAATAGGCGGAGTTGTGGATTCCCGGCGTAAGGACGGCAACGATGGGTTTGTTGTTTGGCGAGTTCTGCGGCGCGCAGTCAGCGAGGGACCGGCGCAGAAGTTGCGGGTAGGCAGACACGGGGCGCACATTCAGCTTGGTGAACAGCTCGGGGAACATGTGCAGCATCGTCTCGCGATTTTCGAGCATGTAGCTGACGCCCGATGGTGTGCGCGCATTGTCTTCGAGGACGTAGAATTCATCCTGACCGGTGCGCACCAGATCGGTGCCAACAATATGGGTGTAAACACCCCCGGGAGGTTTGACGCCGACCATTTCTGGTAGGAAGGCTTCGTTGCCAGCGATGATCTCTTTTGGGATGCGGCCGGCGCGCAGAATTTCCTGGCGGTGGTAAATATCATGAAGGAATGCGTTGATGGCGCGAACACGTTGTTCGATGCCGCGTTCCAAGGTGCGCCATTCTTTTGCGGCGATAATCCGGGGAACGATGTCAAATGGGATCAAGCGCTCGTCAGCTTCGTCTTGACCGTACACATTAAAGGTAATGCCTATTCGCCTAAAAAATGTTTCGGCTTCGCTGGATTTACGCCTGAGCGCTTTTATATCCTCGCGATTGAACCAATCATAATAAGCCTCGTACGGTTGCCGAGGGCCATCTGCACTCGCCAACATCTCATCAAATAATTTTTTCTCTTCCGACATGACATAACGCTGTCACAGAGAAATCCGAGTGCAACCAATTGGCAGGTTTTTTGTTAAAAAACTCGCGAAATTATTGAAATGAAAAAAGATCAACAGTGAAAGAAAATTAAATCTGCTTAAACTTTAGGCAAAACAACTTGTATGCATTTGTATGCTAAAATGTTTCGGAAGTGTCAGTGTTACAAGGGGTTGCGGCGATTCTGGATTCATCGTTCAAATTTTTGTTCCGAAATACCTTTGCCTTGGTTGCCGATCCGATAGACAAAGAAGACAGACCATAGAGTGAGCCATTGTGACCGACGCTTTAGATCGAAAAATCATCACTGCATTGCAGGCGAATGCACGGCAATCAACGGCGGCGATTGCGGCCAGCTTGGGCGTGGCGCGGACCACGGTGCATGAACGGATTTCCCGGATGGAAGAGCGTGGTCTGATCAAAGGGTATTCTGTCGTTTTGGGTCAGATGGATGACGCGCCTATGGTACAGGTGATTGTCATGCTGTCTGTGCAGCAACCGGAAACGGCGCGGATCATCAAACGGCTTGAGGCCTACCCAGAGGTTAAGCTGTGTTTGTCCGTAAATGGTGAGTTCGATTTGATGCTATCTGCAGAAGCGCCTCGGATTGAAGATCTGGACATATTGACCGACGAATTCGCGGAAATTCCCGGTGTGATCCGAACTAAGACGCATGTTGTCTTTGGCCGTCGGATTGATCGTAGCTGACACATTGACGGAAATTTCGACGTACTGATGGAAATAGCTGTCGTTTCGTCACTATGTCCCCTGCCCTCTGAACAGTGACCGCGGCATCCTTATCTAAAAGATAAGGGAGGCTAAGATGCGCTGGACTATATGTGTCGTTGGGGCGGGCAAGATCGGGCAGATGATTGCGACGCTTTTGAAAGGATCACCGCATTACTCGGTGACTGTGGCTGATCGGGATTTGGCCGCTTTGGCCAGCGTTCGGGCGATGGATGTTGCGACACAGCAGATTGATGCAAGTGATCCGGATGGGCTGGCCGCTGCGTTAACCGGTTTTGATGCGGTGATTTCGGCGGCTCCGTTTTTCCTGACGCCCAAGATTGCGGCGGCGGCAAAAGCAGCCGGCGCGCATTACTTTGATTTGACCGAAGATGTGGCGGCGACGGAGGCTGTGCGCGCATTGGCAGATGGCAGTGCGACAGCGTTCATGCCGCAATGTGGTTTGGCACCGGGGTTTGTGGGCATTGCGGGTGCTGCGTTGGCGCAAGAGTTTGACGCGCTGGACAGTTTGCACATGCGGGTTGGGGCTTTGCCGTTGTTTCCAACGAATGCGCTAAAATATAACCTGACATGGTCAACGGATGGCTTGATCAATGAATACTGCAATCCCTGCGATGCGATTGTGGATGGGGAATTGATAAAGACGCGGCCTTTGGAGGACTACGAAGTCTTGGGTCATGACGGTGTGGAGTACGAATGCTTCAACACGTCAGGCGGTTTGGGGACGTTGCCTGAAACACTGGCTGGCAAGGCCCGTGCGGTCTCGTATCGTTCTATCCGTTATCCCGGGCATTGCGATATTCTGAAACTGTTGCTGCATGATCTGGGGCTGGAGCGCCGCCGGGATTTGTTAAAGGACATCTTTGAAACCGCCCTGCCCCGTACGGATCAGGATGTGGTTTTGGTTTTCTGCACGGCGACGGGTTCAAAGAACGGGTCGCTGCGCGAAAAGAGCTACATTAATAAGTCGTTCTCTCGGGTGATCGGTGGGAATGTTTGGAGCGCCATTCAGATCACCACTGCTGCGGGCGTTCTGGGCGTGGTGGATTTGATGCGGCAGGATAAATTGCCAAGCCACGGGTTTGTGCGCCAAGAAGACGTTCGACTAAGTGATTTCTTGGCGACAGAATTCGGACGTCTTTATCAAGCCGGGGATGTTAGCGCAGCTCATCAAGCGGCTTAGAGAATGTGAATGTGCGCCCAAGTTAGCGAGGCAATTGACTTTTTTCCTGCAAATCGCGACGCTGGTTTCAACTTGAGAGATCAAAGAGATTCCGGCGCATCAGGGATTTGGAGGATGACGTCGGGATATGGATGGCCGCGCAGCAATGCGCGGCCTCTTTTGATTTCGAAATGCCTTTAAATTCAGCAGTTTGAATATTGCTAAATCTTTGGGCGTCCGCTTTGGCGGTGCAGCGCGGATGTGCCGAAACTGCGTGAAACCACCAATTCGAATCAAAATCGCGCGAAAGTGATTCGCGCGATTGATTCGAATTCGCGCTATTAAGCGGCTTCGTTTACTTTCATCAGGTGGTCCTGAATGCGGGCACGCTCTGCCTCGGTCAGGCGCAGACCCAGTTTTGTGCGGCGCCATAGGTAATCTTCGGCGGTGCGGACCCATTCTTTTTTCTGTGCCCAATCGAGTTCTGCGGCTGTGATGCCCGCGCCGAAGTCCTCGCCCAAATCAGCGGCGCTGGTGGCATCGCCCAGAACTTCGAAGGTGTCGGTGCCGTAGGTGCGGACCAAACGTTTGGCTTGGCCGGCCTCAAGGAAGCTGTAGCGCGATTGCACTTTGGCGATCAGGTCGTCCACGCCGTCTGTTGGGAAATCCCCACCCGGCATTGAAACGCCTGCGGTCCATTTGGCTGGCAGGTCTGGGAAGAACTTTGCGACCTCTTCCATCGCGCTTTCGGCGAGACGGCGGTAGGTTGTGATCTTGCCACCAAAGACGTTGAGGATTGGCGCGCCGCCGTCGGTGTTTACGCGCAGCACGTAGTCGCGGGTTGCAGCGGTCGCAGAGGAAGCACCGTCATTATAAAGGGGCCGTACGCCGGAATATGTCCAGACGACGTCATCCTTGGTGAGGTCTTGTTTGAAATACCCGTTGGCGAAGTTGATCAGGTAATCGCGTTCTTCTGGGGTGCAGGTCGGTTTTTCGCTGGCGTCAGAATGGTCAGCGTCTGTGGTTCCGATCAGGGTGTAGTCATTTTCGTATGGGATTGAGAAAATGATGCGACCATCTTCGCCTTGGAAGAAATAGCATTTGTCGTGGTCATAAAGGCGTTTGGTGACGATGTGGCTGCCGCGCACAAGGCGGACGCCCTCGGTGGAGTTGATGCCAGCCACGCCATTGATAACATCCATGACCCACGGGCCGCCGGCATTGATCAGCATGCGGGATTTGAATTCACGGGTTTCGCCGGTTTCGGTGTCTTGGGTGGTGATGACCCAAATGTCGCCTTCGCGGCGGGCATTGGTGACCTTGGTGCGGGTCATGATGTTTGCACCGCGCGCTTCGGCATCGCGAGCGTTGAGGACAACCAGACGGCTGTCTTGAATCCAGCAATCGGAATATTCGTAGGCTTTCTGGAACCGGTCGTCGATTGGCAGGCCTTCGGGGGCCATGGTTAGATCAACGGTTTTTGTGCCGGGCAAGATTTTGCGGCCACCGAGGTTGTCGTACATGAACAGACCGAGGCGGATCAGCCAGGCTGGGCGACGGCCCTTCATCCACGGCATAAAGGTGGTTAGCAGTTTGGAGGTAGGCGTTTCGGAATCAAAACGCATGTCTTTGTGATAGGGCAGCACAAACCGCATGGGCCAAGAAATATGTGGCATGGCGCGTAGAAGCGTTTCGCGTTCTATCAGAGCTTCTTTGACCAGACGGAATTCGAAGAACTCGAGGTAGCGCAGACCGCCATGGAAGAGCTTGGTTGATGCCGAAGAGGTCGCCCAAGCGAGGTCGTTCATTTCGGCCAATGTGACGGTCAGGCCGCGGCCGACTGCGTCGCGTGCAATGCCGCAGCCGTTGATGCCGCCGCCGATGACGAAGAGGTCTTGGATGTCGTTTGTGTCAGACATGGGTGTCTTCCAGATTGATGAGTTTCGTTCCCCCGGCCTCTGCTGCCTTGATGAAAGACAGGGGTGGGCGTTTGTCTGTGATCACGTAGTCCAAATCGGCCACGTCGCAGATGCGAACAGGTGCAGCGCGGTCGAATTTGGAGATGTCAGTGACCAGAATTTTGGTTCGGGCGTTTTTTAGGATGGCGCGGGCCACGGCGACTTCGCGTTCGTCGAAATCAAGGATTGCGCCGTCTTCGTCCATGGAAGAGGTGCCGATGATGGCGAAGTCCGTTTTGTAGCGGTTGATGAATTCAACGGCTTCTGCACCGACAACAGCGCCATCGCTTTGGCGCACTGATCCGCCGGCAATCACCAGCGAGTTCAGCCGCGCGCCGCGCAGGATGTGGATGACGTTCACGTTGTTGGTGACGACGGTCAGATCCTCGTGGGTGGCGAGGGCTGCGGCGACTTGTTCGGTGGTGGTGCCGATGTTGAGCAGCAGCGAGCTGCCGTTTGGGATCAGGCGTGCGGCGCGTTGGGCGATGCCCTCTTTTTCGCCAGATTGGCGGAGGCGGCGCTCTTCGTATCCGAAGGAGGATGCGGATACTAGATTGCGCGCGCCCCCATGTGTGCGCGTGGCGAGGCCACGTTCACAAAGCTCTGTCAGATCACGGCGCACTGTCTGTGTGGTGACGGCGAACCGATTAGAGAGGTCTTCGACCTCTACCCTGCCCTCTTCGCGGAGCAGATTAAGAATGTTTTCCTGACGGTCATTCAGAGGCATATGGGCACCAAAGCGCTAAATATTCAAATTATGTTCGAAATAACGCAAATGAACATATATGTCTAGGAGATTCTCTTTTGAAGGCGCTGTCCCGCAGGCATGAGATTTATTAAATGTTCATGTGAACCTAATTGGCCGGCCATTCTGTTGAAAGGCATTCACAATCGGAGCCTTTGGCAAAAATGGGGCGCGTTCTGTCGCTTTCGTGTGGCTTTGTATTAGCCCCAGACCCTAAGGTACGGTTGAACAAATGAAAAAGACCCAATGGACGAGATTTCCCAAGGACTGCTGGCCGCATTTCGGCTGATCCTGACGCTGGACGCGGATCTGATAGAGATCTCGCTGCGGTCACTTTATGTGACCTGCACAGCTGTGGTGATTTCGTCGGTGATCGGTTTGCCGCTAGGGTGCTGGTTGGCCCTGCGCCGGTTTCGGTTTCGTCGTGCGGTGATTGCGGTGCTGAATGCGCTGATGGGATTGCCGCCGGTTGTGGTTGGGCTAATTGTATATCTGCTGTTGTCACGATCCGGGCCGTTTGGCGTGTTTGGATTGCTGTTCACCCCGGCTGCGATGATTATTGCGCAGGTGATTATTCTGACGCCCCTCATCGCCTCGATCGCGCATCAGGCCATTCGGGATTTGTGGGCGGATTATCATGACTTGCTGATTTCGCTAAACACCACGCGTGGGCAACGTATGCGTACCCTGTTGTGGGATGGTCGGCGGGCGTTGTTGACAGCGGCCTTGGCGGGTTTTGGGCGCGGGATTGGTGAGGTCGGCGCGATTATGATCGTTGGTGGCAATATCGATCATGTGACTCGTGTGTTGACGACGGCGATTGCGCTGGAAACCGGCAAGGGTGATTTTGCTTTGGCGCTGGGGTTGGGGTTTGTCCTGATCTTGATTGCGATTGTGGTGAATCTGGTGATCCACCGGCTGTCTGGCACGGAGGTGCGTGGCCGATGGTAGAGACGATCTTGCCCCTAAAGGTGAGTGATATTACCGTGCGCAAGCGCGGGGTCCACTTGTTGGGGCCGGTTTCTATCGAGATGGCCAGAAAAGGGTTCACCATTGTGATGGGGCCGAATGGCGCGGGGAAGTCTACGCTGTTAAAGGCGCTTCATGGGATGGAGCGATTGGTCGGTGGGACCGTTGAATGGGCCCTGCCCCAAAAGGCCGCGCAAGAGCGGCAAAGCTTTGTGTTTCAAACGCCAACGTTGATGCGGCGGTCTGTGGTGGAAAACGTGGCCTATCCGCTGTTGGTGCAGGGGATGCGGCGGGCCGAGGCGATGGATGTGGCGATGAGCTGGCTGGCGCGGGTTGGATTGGCCGATATGGCGCAGAACCGCGCGAGCTATCTGTCTGGTGGGGAGCGGCAAAAGATGGCCTTGGTTCGGGCTTTGGTGCGTGATCCTGAGGTGTTGTTTCTGGATGAGCCTTGCGCAAACTTAGACGGGCGTGCGACGCGCGACATTGAGGGTTTGTTGCAAGAGGTTCATGCGGCAGGCACGCGGGTTGTCATGGCGACCCATGATTTCGGGCAGGCGCGGCGGCTGGCCAGCGAAGTATGGTTTATGCATCGCGGGAAGGTGTTAGAGGCCACGCCGGCAGAGGCGTTTTTTGATCAGCCTAAGACGCCGCAGGCACAAGCGTTTTTGAATGGAGAGATTGTCGAATGATCCTGCGCGGATTGAGTGTTTTGCTGGTTTGTCTTTGGGCAGCGGCGGCGATGGCGGATGAGATGAAGCTGGCGGTTACGACCTCTTTTCATAATTCGGGTCTGTCGGATGTTTTGCTGCCGGCGATCAAGGATGATCTGGGGCTGGATGTGCATTTGCTGGTGGTCGGCACCGGGCAAGCGTTGCGTTTGGGGCAAGCTGGGGATGTGGATGCGATATTGGTGCATTCCAAGCCTGCGGAAGAGGCGTTTGTGGCGGATGGCTTTGGCACGCGGCGGACAGAGGTCATGTATAATGACTTTGTGGTTGTCGGGCCGGCTGGTGATCCGGCGAGTATTGCAAGACTGGATGGTGCGGTTGACGCATTGCGCGCAATTGAGAGCAGCGGCGTGCTGTTTGTCTCGCGCGGGGATGACAGTGGGACGCATAAGAAAGAGCAAACCCTGTGGGCGGCTGCGGGTCTGGATGCTGAGACGTTTGAGGCGACGTGGTATCGGTCTGTTGGTGCCGGCATGGGGGCTGCTTTGAACGCGGCCTCTGGCATGAACGCCTATGTGTTGAGTGATCGGGCGAGCTGGCTGACGTTTGGCAATAAGGGTGATTTGGCGCTGCTTTATGCGGGTGATCCGGTGCTGTTTAACCAATATGCCTATTTGCCGGTGAATGCAGCGATGCATTCGCATGTGAACACTGTGTCGGCGATGCAGCTGGAAAATTGGTTGGTCAGCGATCGGGCAAAGGCATTGATCAATGGATACCAGTTGAACGGCGAGACGTTGTTTACGTTTAATGCGCAGTGAGAGTGACTTGTCATTTGTGAGTGACCCGCGCAGGGTGGCGCTGAATTAAGCAATAGGTGCCCGCATGCAAACCCCCTCCCCTGCTCCGAAACTTGGGGCCATTGCCGTTGTGTATCACGGCGGGCAATTTCTGTTGGTGCAACGCGGCAAAGACCCGGGTCGTGGGCTTTGGGGGTTTCCAGGTGGTCACGTTGAGCTGGGCGAGACGGGATTAGAGGCCGCTGTGCGCGAATTGCAGGAAGAGACCGGCGTGATCGCTGATGCACCGCGCTATTTGACCAATGTGGATGTGATTGCGCACGCCGAAGATGGTACTGTGGCCTATCAATATCTGATTGCTGCTGTGGCGTGTCATTATGTCAGCGGTGATCCCGTGGCCGCGGATGATGCGGCGGCGGCGGAATGGGTTGATGCGGCCGAGGTTTTGGCGGGCACGCGCGAAATGAGCGCGGATGTGGTGCGCGTTGCACAGATGATGGTGGAGCAATCAGCATGACGCCTTTGGACGGCCTAAAAGTTGTAGAATTGGCGCGGGTTTTGGCCGGCCCTTGGATTGGGCAATCTTTGGCAGATTTGGGCGCCGAGGTGATCAAGGTTGAGTCACCAAGCGGGGATGACACGCGGCATTGGGGCCCTCCGTTCATAGAGCGGGACGGCGATAAGACAGCGGCTTATTTTTATGCCACCAATCGGGGGAAGTCCTCTGTTGTGGCGGATTTTGCGACCGAAGACGGGCAAGCCACTGTGCGAAAGCTGGTGGCGGATGCGGATATTCTGATTGAGAATTTCAAAGTGGGTGGGCTGGCCAAATATGGGTTGGATTACGCCAGCCTGTCAGAGCTGAACCCGCGGTTGATCTACTGTTCGGTGACAGGATTTGGCCAAACCGGCCCCTATGCGCATCGGGCGGGCTATGATTTTCTGATGCAGGGCATGTCTGGGCTGATGTCTATTACCGGCGAGGCAGATGGCGCGCCACAAAAGCACGGGGTGGCGATTACGGATATTGTGACCGGTCTATATGGTACCGTTGGGATATTGGCCGCCGTTGAACAACGACACCGGACAGGTCGCGGGCAACATATTGATATGTCCTTGCTGGATTGCGCGACGGCGATGTTGGCCAATCAGGGGATGAACCAACTGGCGACGGGCGAAAGCCCGATGCGGTGTGGGAATGACCATCCGAATATCTCGCCCTTTCAAGTTTTGCCCTGCAAAGATGGGCATTTCATTCTAGCCGTGGGGAATGATGGGCAGTTTGCCCGGTTTTGCGCTGTGGTGCGACGGTCTGATCTGGCGCATGATGAACGGTTTGCCACCAACCCGGCGCGTGTTGCGCATCGGGACGTATTGACCGGTATCCTTGAAGAGGTTTTGGCGGATTGGATGGCTGCCGAGATTATCGCAGCGCTGGAAGCCGCAAGCGTTCCGGCGGGACCTATTCATTCGGTGGGTGATGCACTGCAAAATCCGCAGGTGTTGGCGCGGGAAATGGTCATATCACCAGAAGGTGTACCGGGTATTCGCGGCCCGTGGAAATTTTCTGATGCAGAGCTGTCTTTGGTTCGTTCGGCACCGGTTTTTCCGAAAGGGTAAAGGGGCTTTGCCCCTCTGGACTTTTAGTCCATTCACCCCAAGGTATTTTGATCAAGAAAAAGCCGAAGGGCTTGCTAAAATGACGCGCTGTGGTAGCGCTAACTGAAATGGTTCTTGGGGGAGATTAACCATGGCTGAATTACATCAAATTGCGATGGATTTATTCCAAGCAGCGGTGGGTCGCGCAGATCCGGCGAGGGCGTTGCGACGGGCGTTGGCCGATGATCCGTTGCCCAAGATGGATGGCGGACGCGTTTTTGTCGTGGCGATTGGAAAGGCCGCGGCCCCTATGATGCGTGAGGCCTTGGCCTTGATCCCAGATGTGCATCAGGCTTTGGTTGTGACGAACCCTGAAAACCTATGTGAGATAGAGGGTGCCCGTGTGTTGGCTGGATCGCATCCGGTGCCGGATGAGGCATCTGAATTGGCCGGGCGTGCCGTTTTGGAGATGCTGGCCGAGACCCGTGAGGGGGATCGCGTGATTGCTTTGATCTCTGGCGGTGGGTCTGCCTTGATGGTGGCCCCTGCCCCGGGTTTGACCTTGGCGGATAAGGCTAAGGTGAACGAGCTGCTTTTGGCCAGCGGGCTTGAGATCAACGATATGAATTTGGTGCGTCAGCAACTGTCTGCGACGAAGGGTGGTGGATTGTTGCGACATGCGGCACCTGCCGAGGTTTTTGGATTTCTGTTAAGCGATGTGATTGGTGACGATTTGCGCGCTATTGCGTCGGGTCCGACGGTTTCGCCATTGGGTACCCGAGCTGATGCCAAGGCAATGTTAGTGCGTGCCGGGATTTGGGATGTGGTGCCGGAATCGGTGCAGGCGCATTTGTCGTCGGTGGATGTTGCTGAGGCTGCGTTGTTTGCAGACAACCGATTGATTGGGTCAAACGGTCAAAGCTTGCGGGCGATGTTGGATGCTGTTCCGGTACCGTTTGATGCGCGGATCGTGAGCGAAGCGTTGGTGGGAGACGTGAAAGACGCGGCCGAAGAGGTGTTCCGCGCCGTTGAAGGCGCGACAGGTCCTGTGGCGTTGATCTTTGGCGGGGAAACCACGGTGCAGCTAAATGGTGACGGACGCGGTGGGCGCAACCAAGAGCTGGCGTTGCGTGTTGCTGTGGGTGCCGAGGATCGTTTGGCGCCCGGCTGGGTGTTTTTATCTGGTGGCACGGATGGCCGGGATGGGCCGACAGATTCGGCAGGTGGTTTGGTGGATTCGGACACGATTGCGCGAATTACGCAGGCCGGTGGTGATTTTGCCGCGTTGCTGGAGAACAACGATAGTTATGCGGCATTGAAGCTGGCAAATGACTTGTTGTTGACTGGTGGAACCGGAACCAACGTCGCCGATGTGCAGGTTTTCTTGCGTGGGGCGCTTTAGGCCGATTTTTGGATTTTCGCTTTTTTAGCTATAAATCAGAGGGTTGCTATTGTTGACAGCTGTCAACGGTTTGGTTGCCGTTTGGGTTGCGGCATCCTGTTGAAATTGATCGATTTTAGCTAAGTTAGAGCCTATATTTGGCGAAGGCTCTGCGTGCGCCCACGGCTTGGAAAAAGTTATCCACATGGGGCTGTAGAAAACTCTTGCCAGAATCTGATTGCTTGGTCCATTACTTACGGTAATAAGTGAATAAAACGGGTTTCTCCGTAACAACGGCGGCATCCCCCAAATGATGATCACCAAAATGGTGGCGCGAGCGGTATGAAAATTGAGAGCACTATGAAACCAGTGCAAGAGCGCATCGACCAACTTGTTGGCGAGCATGCCTTGAAACTGTCAGAGCGTCTACAGGCGCATCGTGAACAATTGTTTCCCCCGAATGCCAGCAAAGAGCTGCGCAAGTTCACCTCTGGTGAGGCGGCGGAGCTATTGGGCGTAAAGGATGCCTATCTGCGTAAGCTGCATTTGGATGGTAAGGGGCCGGAACCCGAGATCCGTGCGGGTGGTCGCCGGTATTATTCGCCAGAAGATGTGCAAGCCTTGCGTGAATATTTGGAAGCGGGTGCAAAGGTGCCCGGTACCTACCTGCCCGGTCGCCGCGAGGGTAACCATTTGCAGGTCATTACGGTTATTAACTTTAAGGGCGGGTCTGGGAAAACCACGACATCCGCCCATTTGGCGCAAAAGATGGCGCTGGATGGCTACAAAGTGCTTGCCGTGGACCTTGATCCGCAGGCCAGCCTGAGTGCGCTACACGGGTTTCAGCCGGAATTTGATCTGTTGGACGGCGGGACGCTGTATGATGCGATCCGCTATGATGATCCGGTGCCGGTGCGTGATATTATTCAGAAGACCTATTTCACCAACTTAGACATCATTCCTGGCAACCTGGATCTAATGGAGTTTGAACACGAGACCCCTCGGGCGATTGCCGATCGAAGTGGCAACCTGTTCTTTACCCGTGTCGGCGATGTTTTGGCTGAAATAGAGTCTGATTATGACGTTGTGGTCATGGATTGCCCGCCTCAGCTGGGCTTTTTGACCATGAGTGCGCTTTCGGCGGCGACAGCCGTCTTGGTTACCGTGCATCCACAGATGTTGGATGTGATGTCGATGTGTCAGTTCTTATTGATGACGTCCAATTTGTTGGGAGTCGTTGCCGAAGCTGGTGGTGACATGACCTATGACTGGATGCGCTATGTGGTGACCCGATACGAACCGGGTGATGGGCCGCAGAACCAGATGGTGTCGTTTATGCGATCCTTGTTTGGAGAGCATGTGCTGAATCACACGGTGCTCAAATCGACAGCGATTTCGGATGCGGGGATTACCAAGCAGACTTTGTATGAAGTTGAGAAATCTCAATTCACACGGGCGACCTATGATCGGGCGATTGAATCACTGAATTCGGTCAACGGAGAGATCGAGGCGCTGGTGCAGCAAGCATGGGGGCGGATGAATGGCGCGTAAGAACCTTCTTAAAGGCCTGATGGAGGCGGCGGAAAACCCGGTGCCCTCCCCTGCCCCAGCGGAACGACCCAAGCCCGCGACACCGCGGTACAAAAAAGGTGCGATTGGGGCCGTTAGCCAGTCTTTGGCTGATCTGAAAAGCCGTTCGGTCAGTGAGATTGACGTATCTTTGATTGATATGGCCGGCAATGTGGACCGGCTAGAGCACAATGACGCGGATCATGAGGCGCTGATGCGCTCTATTTCCGAATATGGTCAGCAGGTGCCGGTGCTTTTGCGACATCATCCTGAAAATCCAGATCGGTTTCAGGTGGTTTATGGGCGGCGACGTCTGCGGGCGCTGAAGGATTTGGGATTGGCGGCGAAGGCATTGATCCGTGATCTGGATGATCGGGAATTAATCATTGCCCAGGGTCAGGAAAATACCGCACGCAAGGATTTGACGTTTATCGAACGCGCGAATTTTGCACGGCAGATGTTGGACGCTGGATATGATCGCAAAGTTATCGGCGATGCGCTGCATGTCGATAAAACGGTGATCTCGCGCATGCTGACGGTGGCGGATTTGATCCCTGTTGAGCTGATCGAAGCGATTGGCCCTGCCCCATCCGTTGGACGTGATCGTTGGTTAGCGCTTTCGAACCTGTTGAAGACCTCGCAAACCTCACCGGAAGATGCGGTTGCGATGGTTCGGCCCGGTGAAGGTTCAGATCAGCGGTTTAAATCGTTGCTGGAACAGATTGAGGCGAAGGCCCATGCGAAAGCTCCGAAGAAAAAGAAAACACCAACAGCCCATCCACTGAAGGCCGCAAACGGCGACGAATTTGGTCGCGTCACGTGGTCTGGCGGCAAGATGGTGGTGACAATTGCAGAGGATGCAGACGGCTTTGATGAGTGGCTGCTGCAACACCTGACCGAGATTCACCGGGATTGGAAATCCGAAACCGGCGAATAAACCGGAGCCTGGAATACTGGGCCCAAACGTAAACGAGCAGTCTAAGGAGGCACAAACGACAGAGTAAAAAATAAAGCCCCCCAAGTGATCTTTGGCGAGATCATCCCGAGAGGCCCTAAATTCGCGTATTTGCACTTCCGAATCTAATGGGTTGCGTTGACAGCTGTCAACAGGCGTCGGACTCCGGCGGGCGGAATTTCTTTGTCTCGTGGCAAAATAATGGAAGTTTTAACAACGACGCCTTTCGGGCGGCGACCGGTTACGGCTGGTCTGATTGAACGTGCACAAGCAGCGCGGGCTGAGGCTGTGCTGCCTGCAGTCAACAAATGGGAAATCTTACGTGCGTTGACCGAGGCGAAGAAAGCCTTTGGTTTATCCGCTGGCTCATTGACGGTGATGAATGCCCTGCTGAGTTTTCATCGTGGCGATACGCTAACCGATGACGGGTTGGTTGTGTTTCCGTCAAACCGTACGTTGGCGAGCCGTGCCCATGGCATGCCGGAAAGCACGTTGCGGCGGCACTTGGGGCATCTGGTTTCGGTTGGTTTGATTGCACGTCACGATAGCCCGAATGGCAAACGCTATGCTGTGCGCCGTGATGGTGAAATCGCGCGGGCCTTTGGGTTTGACTTGCGGCCCTTATTGTTGCGCGGTCACGAGATCTTTGAAGCGGCTCAAGACGCCAAGGATATGGCAGACCGGATCAAGCGTGCGCGTGAACATGCAGCATTGATGAAGCGCGATTGCTGGAAGCTACTGGAGTACGTCCGCGAAAAAGGGCTGTCCGGCCCCTGGGATACACTGCAGGACGCCCTAGAGGCCGCGCAGAAGCGGTTACGGCGTGTTCTGGACCTGTGTCAGGTGGAAGCGCTTTGTGACGCACTGTCCGAGGCTCTGCTGCGGTTTGAAGCTATGTTGACGCCCAAGACCAAAGAAGCACCTGTTGATACAAACGAAATGAGCGGCTGTGACAGTCAAAATGAGCGGCACATACAGAATTCAAATAAAGATACCTTTGATTCTGAAAGAGGCACAGAAGAAACCAATGTAGAACCCGACGTGATAAAACCGCAAACGGCTGTTCCTGTAGAACTTGTGATGCAAGCTTGTCCTGATGTGGCGCCGTATGCCCAACAGACAATTCAACAAAGTCATCAATTGGTTGAGACTGCGCATTTCCTACATCGCATGATGGGGATTTCACCAGATGTCTGGCAAAACGCTATGCGGGCGATGGGGCCTGAGGTGGCATCGGTTACCTTGGCTTGTATTCTGCAGAAAATTGATACGATCAGAAACCCTGGAGGTTATTTACGTGTGCTCACGAAAAAGGCCGAAGCTGGTGCGTTCAGTGCGTGGCCGATGGTGCGAGCGTTGCTAGGGCAGGGGGCACATGCTGCGAGTTGACGGCTGTCAACAATCACTAAAAGCGCTGATCAGGCGTTGCGGTTGACAGCTGTCAATTCGAAGGAAAACTTTTTTGAAATTTTCTTAAAAAGACCTCTTGCGTCCTGCATTAGCTTGGTCTAAATCGACCGCACAGTGCCCCTATAGCTCAGCTGGTAGAGCAACTGATTTGTAATCAGTAGGTCCGCGGTTCGAGTCCGTGTGGGGGCACCACTTCTTCCTTAAATCTCAATAGCTTGTAACTGGCTTGGTTAATCCGTTGTGTGCGGTTTATGGGTTTCTTTGCCTGCCTTAGTGGCCGTGCAAAATCGGTAGGCTTTCGTGTTCGTTTTGGGGCTTGTCTGTGGATTTAGGCATGCAGAATAACACGCATTTCCGATCATGCTCATAGCAGCACTTCTGGAAACGGCTGATGGCTTTCGCCTATCTGCAGCATTGATTCACTTTTGTAGCTGGCGAACTGTTTTCCTAAAGATGCCGGATTCCGTTTTGAATTGTTTACTCTATTGCAGTCATAAATAACGTATACATTGACGTATGCGTTGATTGTTCGTATTGGAAGATACCACTCTGCGCGAAGCAGAAATTTTCGATGGGGGAACGGGCATGCGCACATTATTCGGGGCCATTGCAGATGATTTTACAGGTGCTACCGATTTGGCGGGATTGCTGGCGCGTAGTGGCGTGCGTGTTTCCTTGAGGATCGGCGTTCCCGCGGAACCACCAACCGATACCGCGGCCTTTGAAGTGATTGCGTTGAAATCACGGACAGCTCCTGTGGCAGACGCTTTGCAGGAAACACGTGCTGCGTTGGGCTGGTTGCAGGCTGCAGGAGCGCAGCGGTTCTTTTGGAAATATTGCTCGACCTTTGATAGTACGCCAGAGGGGAATATTGGTCCGGTTGCAGAAATGCTGATGGATGCCTTGGGAGTTGATCAAACTATCTATTGCCCGGCTTTCCCTGAAAATGGTCGCTCGATCTTTATGGGGAACCTGTTTGTGGGGCAGCAGCCATTGGCAGAGAGCCCAATGAAAGATCATCCGCTGACCCCGATGCGTGACAGTAACCTAATGCGGTTGCTGGAACCGCAGGTCACGAGGCCTGTGGGGTTGGCTGACCGATTGACCGTTGCAAAGGGGGCAGAGGCGCTGCGTGCACGGTTGGGGGCATTGAAAGAGCAGGGCGTTGCGCATGTTGTAGTGGATGCCGTTGCGAATAACGATCTGTTTGAAATTGCCGATGCCTGCCGGGATATGGTGCTTTTGACCGGTGGGTCAGCTGTCGCCATGCCATTGCCGAAAGCCTATTTGCGTGATGGTACATTAGAAGCAGATGCCGCGCGGTTTGATGTTCCGGCGTTGGATTCACAGGCCGTCGTTTTGTCGGGCAGTTGTTCTGCGATGACGAATAAACAGGTCGCAGCTTATCGTTTGTTGGGGCGGCCAAGCTATCAACTTGATCCACTTGCGTTGGCGCAAAAGGGGGCAGGGGATGCGTTAGATTGGTTGGCTGGCCAAGACTTGTCTAAATCCCCGTTGATCTATGCGACGGCAAAACCAGACTCTGTAAAGGCTGCACAAGAGATGTTGGGGGTGGCTGAAGCTGGGAAGATTATTGAACAGGCTCTTGCGGATTGTGCGGTCGCTGCGCGGGACGCGGGGGCGCGGCGGTTTGTTGTGGCTGGTGGTGAGACATCTGGTGCAGTGACAAAGGCGCTGGCGGCGGATCAATTGGACGTGGGGCCAGAGATTGCGCCTGGGGTGCCGTGGTGCTTCTGTCAGTCGGCAGGTCAACAGATTGCGTTGACGTTGAAATCGGGCAACTTTGGCGATGAGATGTTTTTCACCGAAGCGTTGGATAAACTATGAGCGAAGAAACCCGTCTGAGAGAGCAAATTTGTTTGCTGGCAAAGTCTATGTTTGATCGCGGGCTGACGGGCGGATCGACGGGCAATATCTCTGCCAGAACTGCGGATGGTGGTTTGTTGGTGTCACCGACTGGAACGTCGTTTGGGCGGCTTGATCCAGGGCGGTTGAGCCGGTTTGATGCGCAGGGTGTTTTGATTGATGGGGATCAGCCAACAAAGGAAATGCCGCTGCATACTGCGTTTTATGACACGCGCAGCACGGCTGGTGCGGTGGTGCATTTGCATTCGTGCCATTCGGTGGCTTTGTCGATGATGCCGGATGCGGATGAAGATAACTTTTTGCCACCGTTGACGCCCTATGGGATCATGAAGTTGGGCAAGGTGAAGCTATTGCCGTTCTTTATGCCAGGTGATCCCGCGATGGGGGAGGCCGTGCGGGGGCTCGCCGGTAAGCGGTCTGCTGTGATGTTGGCGAACCATGGGCCCGTAGTCGCGGGGAAGGACATTGAAGCGGCTTGTAACGCTATCGAAGAGCTTGAAGATACCGCGCGTTTGGCGATGATGACGCGGGGGATGAACCCCAAAGCGTTGAGCGACGAAGATGTTCAGCGGCTGGTCACCAAATTTGACGTGGAATGGGACGTTTGAAATTTTCAGCGAACTTAGGGTTTCTTTGGTCTGATCTGCCTTTGCCAGAGGCGATCCGCGCGGCAAAGGTGGCTGGGTTTGACGCGGTGGAATGTCATTGGCCGTATGGATATGCAGCGCAAGATGTGAAAACGGCCTTATTAGAGACCGGTTTGCCAATGCTTGGGCTGAATACTAGCCGGGGTGATGCCGATGGTATGGGGCTTAGCGCGCTACCGGATCGGGTGCCCGAAGCACGGGCTGCGGTTGATCAAGCGATTGCCTATGCCGCTGAGATTGGTGCAGCGAATGTGCATGTTATGGCCGGATTTGCGGAGGGAGATGCGGCGCGGGAGTGTTTTGTCCAGAACCTGTCTTATGCCTGTGCTGAGGCTTTTAGGCATAACATTACAGTACTGATTGAACCTATTAATAGGTACGATGCGCCGGGGTATTTCTTGCAAACGACGGATCAGGCCATTTCTGTGATGGATGAGGTTGGCGCGGCGAACCTGAAGCTGATGTTTGATTGCTATCATGTTCAGCGGATGGAGGGCGCGGTGACCCAGCGATTGGAAAGGCTTTTGCCGCGCATTGGGCACATCCAATTTGCAAGCGTGCCGGACCGTGGCCCGCCCGATCAGGGCGAGTTAAACTACGACTATATTTTCAGCCATATTGCGGATCTGGGCTACAAAGCACCGCTTGGAGCGGAATATAAGCCCATTGGTCATACGGATGATACGCTTAGGTGGTTGGTTCGGGCGCGCTGATCGCATAGACAGGGCGCAACTGGGCAAAGGAATTAACGATGACCACCGAAGACCATTTGACGTTTCGTCAATTTATGCTGCGTGAACACCGCCGTGTTGGCGTTCCGAAAGATTTGATTTTCTTACTCGAAGATATTGCGACGGCGTGCCGTACGATTTCCCATAAAATCCGTAGCGGAGCCTTTGCCGGAACGCTGGGCGCGACTGACGACACCAATGTTCAGGGTGAAACGCAGAAAGAATTGGACGTTATTGCCAACGATCAATTCATGATGCATTGCGCGAACACCAGCCGTGTTGCTGCGTTGGTTTCTGAAGAGTTGGACAATGTTGTTTGGCTGAAGGACAAGGCCGAAGCGGGCGATTATATCGTGTATTTCGATCCGCTGGATGGGTCTTCGAACCTAGAACTGAACATCTCTGTCGGCTCGATCTTTTCAATCGTAGAGCTGAAAGAAGCACTGCCAGAACTGACGGATGAAGCGGTTCTGATTGCTGGTTCTGAGCAGATTTGCGCGGGTTATTCTTTGTATGGCCCATCAACATCTTTGGTGATTACAACTGGGCATGGCGTGAATGGGTTTACACACCTGAACGGGTCTGGCGAGTTCTTGTTGACGTTCCCTGACATGACAGTGCCTGCGACGACGCAGGAGTATGCGATCAATGCAAGCCGTCAGAAGTATTGGGAAGCGCCGGTTGCGCGTTATGTGGATGAATGCTTGCAAGGCAAAGACGGTCCACGTGGTAAGAAATTCAACATGCGTTGGGTGGCCTCTATGGTGGCCGAAGTGCACCGCATTTTGACGCGTGGTGGCGTGTTCTTATACCCGCGCGATTCTGATAATGCGGCGATGGGTGGTCGTTTGCGGTTGCTTTATGAAGCCAGCCCAATGGCGTTTATTATTGAGCAAGCGGGCGGTAAGGCCTCTGTTGGTGGCGCGCGTATTATGGACGTCGCACCAACCGAACTGCACCAGCGTGTGCCTGTGATCTTGGGGTCTGCTGAAGAAGTTGATCTGTTGGATCAATACCACTCCGAATAATGAATTTAAGCGCGACGCGGGGACTTCTTCGCGTCGTGATTTCAATTTTACGGAGCGCGATATGACCGTTCAAATTATTCAAACCAATCCGATTGAAGGGCAAAAGCCCGGCACCTCTGGTCTGCGCAAGAAGACGCGGGTGTTCATGCAAGAGCATTACCTAGAGAACTTTGTGCAATCCGTTTTTGACGCGATTGATGGCGCAAAGGGAAAACGATTTGTTGTTGGTGGCGATGGCCGTTATTTCAACGCCCAAGCGATCCAGACGATTTTAAAGATGGCTGCCGCCAATGGTGCGGCTGAAGTGATTGTGGGGCAGGGGGGCTTGTTGTCGACCCCGGCGGCGTCTCATTTGATCCGGCTGAATGGCACCGATGGTGGCTTGATCCTTTCGGCCAGCCATAATCCTGGCGGCATCGACGAAGATTTCGGCGTGAAATACAACATTGGCAATGGTGGTCCTGCGCCTGAAGGTGTGACCGCTAAGATGTTGGCACGCACCCTGGAGATTACGGAATACAAGGTTTCTGATGCGGCGGACGTTGATTTGGGTCTGATCGGAGAACAGACGCTTGATGGCATGGTCGTGCGCGTTGTTGATCCGGTTGCTGACTATAAGGCGCTGATGGAAACGCTGTTCGACTTTGGCAAAATTCGTGCGCTGTTTGCTGGCGGGTTTCGGATGCGGTTTGACGCGATGCATGCGGTGACCGGGCCATATGCGACGGCGATCCTTGAGGGGACGCTGGGTGCCCCGGCTGGGACGGTTATCAATGGTGTGCCGTCCGAGGATTTCGGCGGTGGGCATCCTGATCCGAACCCGGTTTGGGCCAAGACCTTGATGGACGAAATGTTTGGCGATGACGCGCCAGATTTCGGGGCGGCCTCGGATGGGGATGGCGACCGGAATATGGTGGTTGGCAAGCAGTTGTATGTGACCCCGTCTGATAGTTTGGCGGTGTTGGCAGCGAATGCACATCTTGCCCCGGGCTATGCGCGCGGGTTGGCGGGTGTTGCACGTTCTATGCCGACTTCTGCGGCGAGTGATCGTGTGGCGGCTAAGCTGGATATAGGCAGCTTTGAGACGCCGACGGGCTGGAAGTTCTTTGGTACATTGTTGGACGCGGGCAAGGCGACGATTTGCGGCGAAGAAAGTGCAGGCACCGGTTCGGATCACGTGCGTGAAAAAGACGGGCTGTGGGCGGTTTTGCTGTGGTTGAACGTTTTGGCCGAGCGCGGGCAGGGTGTGTCTGAGATCATGGCAGATCACTGGAAAACCTTTGGGCGCGATTATTATTCGCGGCACGATTACGAGGCGCTGCCCGTTGATGTGGCCAATGACATTATGGATGACTTGCGCGAACAGCTGGATGTTTTGCGAGGTCAGAATGTTGGTGAAATGGCAGTCTTAGCTGCGGATGAGTTTTCATACGTTGATCCCGTGGATGGATCAGAGAGCCATAAGCAGGGCATTCGCATTTTCTTTGAAGGCGGGTCGCGGGCTGTATTCCGGTTGAGCGGCACAGGCACCGAAGGCGCGACGTTGCGTGTGTATTTGCAGAGCTATGTCGATGGGGCAGGGGACTTGTTTGTTGAAACCCAAGCCGCGTTAGAAGACGTGCGTTATGCTGCTGCCGAGATTTCAGGTTTGGCACGTACTGGGCGTGATGCGCCGGACGTGATGACCTAACGCCAATTCGTTGGGAATTTGAAAAGCGCCGCAAGAGATTGCGGCGCTTTTGCTTTTAGGCCGCTAGGAATTCGCGGAAGGCGCGCGGGAGGAGCCCGCCCTGTGCAAAGGTCGCGCGCTCTGCGTCATTGTATAGACGTAGATCAAGCGGTGTTGTTTCTGTGGTTCCGTCGGCTCTGTTTATGGTTAGGCTTGCAGATTTCAAGTCATCTGAAATGGCAATGTCGTAGGTTTCGGAACCATCCAGCCCAAGTGTTTCACGGGTGACGCCGTCAGGGAAACACAGCGGGGCGATGCCCATGTTCACAAGGTTAGAACGGTGAATACGTTCAAAGCTTTCGGTGATGACAGCGCGGATGCCTGCAAGCCAAGGGGCCTTGGCTGCTGTGTCGCGAGATGAACCGCAGCCGTATTCTTTGCCGCCGATGACAACCAGTTGCTGATCGCGCTCTAGGTAGGTCTCAATCGCTTTGAAGATTGTAGTGACTTTGCCTTCAGGCATGACTTTGGTCCACGATCCTTCGTGATCCGGGGTCATTTCGTTGCGCAGACGGTAGTTTGCAAAGGTGGAGCGGATGACCACATCTGAACAGCCACGTCGGGTGCCGAAGGAGTTGAAATCTTCGAATTTCACGCCTTTGGTCAGTAGGAACTCACCCGCTTCGGAGTCGCGTGTGATGATGCCTGACGGAGAGATGTGATCGGTTGTGACGCTATCGCCGAGGATCACCAATGGGCGCAGACCTTTGATCGTTAGCGGCTGTGTGTTGTCTGGTGTGATCTGCTTCACGAATGGTGGGAAAGACACGTATGTTGACGGCACCCAATCATAGGCACCTGTTCCTGTTTCAAGGTCGTTCCACTGAGCGTTGACGTTTTGGATTTCGTCGTAGTTTTTGCGGAAGGCTTCTGGGGTGACATGGGCTTCGATGATCGCGTTTACCTCTTCGGCAGTTGGCCAGAGGTCGTTTAGCATGACTGGATTGCCGTCTTGGTCATGGCCCAGCGGTTCGGTTGCGATGTCTTTTAGGATCGTCCCAAGCAGGGCGTAGGCCACAACCAAAGGCGGTGATGCGATCATGTTGCGGCTGGCGAGCGGGTGGATGCGGCCCGCGAAGTTGCGGTTGCCAGATAGAACGGCGACGCCTTTGATGTCGTGTTCTTTGATGGTGGCCTCGTGTTCTGGCGAAAGCGGGCCAGACATGCCGTTGCACGTGGAGCAGCTAAAGGCCGCAACTTGGAAACCAAGGGCGCTGAGGCTGTCCTGAAGGCCGCTTTCAGAAAGGTATTTGGCTACGACGCGTGAACCGGGAGCGAGAGAGGTTTTGACATGTGGTTTAACTGTCAGCCCTTTGGCAACGGCGTTTCGGGCGACGAGACCTGCCAGCACCATGTTGCGCGGGTTTGCTGTGTTGGTGCAAGAGGTGACCGCCGCGATGATGACGTCGCCATCCCCGATGTCGTGATCCTTGCCTTGAACTTGTACGCGCTTTTCGGCCTCTAGCTCTTTTTCTGGAGCGAGTGTTTTGGTGGCGAACCCAAGGTCGATGCGCTGTTCCGGGCGGGATGGGCCAGAAACAGAACGGCCAATTGATGATAGGTCGAGCTGAATGGTTTCTTCGTATTCGATACGTGCGTCTACGCCATCAACCCACATGTTTTGCGCGCGGCAGTACGCTTCGGTCCGGGCGGTGTTTGCGCCGCGGCCTGTGGCGTTGAGGTAACCGATTGTGTTGGCATCTACTGGGCAGAACACGACTGTTGAGCCGTATTCCGGCGCCATGTTTGCGATGGTGGCGCGATCTGCGACCGAAAGGTGGTGATAGCTTGGACCGAAGATTTCGACAAATTTATCAACGACGCCATGAGCACGGAGTTTTTCGGCGACCACTAGGGCGACATCAGTTGCTGTGATGTCGTGGGATGGCGTGCCTGTGACCTCTAGGCCGATCACTTTTGGGGTGTTGATTGGGGAGGTTTCGCCAAACAACAGCGCCTCGGCCTCTAGTCCGCCGATGCCCCAACCAAGGATGCCAAGGCTGTTGATCATAGTGGTGTGGCTGTCGGTGCCAAGGCTGGAATCTGGGATCAGGAGTGTTGGATCATTTACGTCTGGCAACACGGTTTGGCCGAGGAACTCGAGGTTCACCTGGTGACAAATTCCGCCACCCGGAGGCACAACACGCAAGTTTGGAAAGCGTGTTTCACAGGCCTTAAGGAAGGCAAAGCGTTCGCGGTTGATTTCAAATTCGCGGTCCATGTTGTTTTGGAGTGCGAATTTGTCGGCCCAGTGGTTGATCGACATGGCATGGTCGATGATCAGATCAACGGGTAAGGACATGTCGACCTTGGCAGGGTCGCCACCGTTTTCTTCGATGACGTTGCGCATTGCCATGATGTCTACCAGCGCAGGAATGCCGAGCATATCGTGCAGCAAAAGGCGGGCAGGGCGGAATGGGATGGCAGCACCATTGCGGGCAGCGACATCGTGCGCGGCTTGGCCGCCCTCGGAATGACGGGCGGCAATTTCGGCAAGGGCGCGTAGAGAATAGGGCAGTGAATTGAGCTTATTGCCCAGAAGGCTGCCGTAGTCTGCGGCTTTGAATTCGGTGTTAGCGATGGCTTTGAATTGCATGGTGTGCTCCGTCTGTTGTGCTTTGGCTAGACAATCTTAGGCATAGGGCGCAAGTTGGCTTGAACCTGATTTCACCAGAGAGAACTTTCATGGGTGCCAAAAGAACCGAAAGCGTTGAGCGCGCCTTATCAATTTTGACGGCGTTTTCCGCGCAGAAGCCGACAATGAGTTTGGCTGAGCTTGCGGATGAAACCGGATTGCATAAGAGCACGATCCTAAGGTTGACCACGTCGATGGCGATCTATGGTTTTATTCAGCGTGATACAAAGGGGGTTTATAGCGTTGGGCCGTCTGTTTGGCGGCTGGGTTTGATCTTTCGGCGAGACTTTGCAACCCGCGAGGCTGTTGCGCCTACATTGCGCGAGTTGGTTGATTTTTCAGGAGAAACTGCTTCTTTTTATGTGCGTGCTGGAAATGATCGGGTGTGTTTGTATCGGGAAAATTCGCCAAACCTTTTGCGATTTCACGTCGAAGAAGGCATGCGGTTGAACTTGAAGACTGGGGCGTCAGGTATGGTCTTGCGACATTTCACCGGCGAGACATTGGACGATTTGAGCGCGTTCAATAAGAACGGCACAGTGAGTGCGATTGGACAGACAAACCCGAATATTTCCTCTGTTGCCACCCCCGTGTTTTCCAAAGCTGGTGAGCTGTTGGGCGCATTGACTGTTTCGGGACTGGTCAGTCGCTTTGACGATGACGCGCGAGACAAGGTGATACCTTTGCTTGAAAAACTAGCCCGGGATTTGGGTTAGGCGTTCTCTTCTGTGAAATTTGGCTAGGGATCGCTTGTGCTTTGGGCTGTGACGCTTCTAACAGGGGATAAGCCGCAAAGAGTAGGATCTCCCCATGTCACAAGAAATCAACAAAGCTTTTAAGTCTCGATTGTCGCAAGGCGGTGCCGTTTTGATGCCCGGTGCAGCGAATGCCTTGGCGGCGCGTGTTATTGATGGGTTGGGCTTTGAGGCCATGTATATCTCTGGCGCGGGTGTGACGAACACTTACTACGGCATGCCTGATCATGGGTTCATTGCGTTGCCTGATCTGGTGCAGCATGTCAGTGCCATTCGGAACGTGACCGACTTGCCGCTTGTTGTTGATGCCGATACCGGGTTTGGCAATGCTGTGAATGTGCATCACACGGTACGGATGTTGGAAACAGCAGGGGCGAGTGCCATTCAGTTGGAAGACCAAGTGAACCCTAAGAAATGCGGGCATTTTGCGGGTAAGGACGTGGTGGATCTGGACGAAGCGCGTAGCCGGATTAAGGCAGCTGTTGATGCGCGGCGTGATGAGAATTTCTTGATTGTGGCGCGGACAGATGCGCGCGCAACACGTGGATTTAACGAGGCGATTGATCGTGCCGCAGCGTTTATCGAGGATGGCGCGGATATTACCTTTGTTGAAGCACCGCAATCTGTGGAAGAAATGAAAGACATTCCAGCACGTTTGACCGGAGCACCGCAGCTGGTGAATTTGGTTGTAGGTGGTAAGACACCAATTTTGGACTTTGCAGAATTGGACGAGGCCGGATTTGGTTTGGTTCTTTACGCCAACGTTGCGTTGCAAGGGGCATTGTTGGGTATGCAAAACGCGTTGTCACAATTGAAAGACAACGGCCGGATGGATTTGGACGGCCCATTGGCAAGCTTTGAACTGCGCCAGTCGAGCGTTAACAAAGGCCACTATGATGCATTGGAAAAGCTTTATAGTTCCAAAGGCTAATCTAGGTTGTAAACGATGCGAAATCCAGCAGGTGTGCTGGAGCTATTTGGTGTGTTACCGGTACGTGCAGCGATGCGGTATCGGTAGCAATAACTGATATGTCAGAAGAATGATCCGCCTTTGACCGCAAACGCGTGTTTTACGCAATTTTAGAAGGTGCTCATGATTCCATAGAATTGTTGAGTTCTTTCATTGATCTGCCGTTCGTGTAATTTACTTTATGTTAATTATCATGAGTGCAAATCTGTGCGATAATATCTACGCAACGATAGCAAGCCCAAACCAAAACACGCCCCGGCAATTCCGTAAACATATAAGTACGAAATGTATTCGCCTTCATAGGTCACATATACTCCGCGGCGCATTTCGCCGACCAGATGTATGAGTGGATTAGCCCAAAGATAGTCTGCATAGGGCTGTGGGATGCTTTCGAATGTAAAGAAAACCCCGGACAAAAAGAACAGCGGGCGATTTACGATCCCCCAAATACGTTCCCAAAATGGAAAACGTACAAATAAATAACAGTTTAATGTGCCTAGCCCAATTGCCAATGTCATCGCCATAAAGAAGGCAGATGCGATGCGGTATGCATTCAAGGTTATGTCCACACCGAAACCGAAAATAATTCCGCTAAAAACAATCGCCATAACTAACGCCTGCGTTAACCCATTCAAAAGGGTTCGGGCCAATATTGGGTCAAGAACTGTAATTGCGGGAAAGGCGAGTAAAGGACGGGAGAATCGCAAGGACTGTGCCACTTTTCCAGACATATCAAGATACGCCAAAAACGGCAGCAACCCCGAGGCATAAAAGAGTGGAAAATTTGTTCCTAATGGAGGGGACTTAAGCGCGAGGGAAAAAATCAAGGTTAGCAGTAAAATCCCAGCGGCAGGCTCAGCAATGGCCCAAATATAACCAAAGGCTGATTTGCCATGCGTCGTGGAAATTTCACGCAGCATCAAAGCCGAAATGGTTCGAAGGGTACGGAATCGACGGGGCTTAAACGGAAGGAATTGTGTGCTCTGCAATGTCATCACTTTCAATTTAAACAAACCTGGATACCCATGGTTTCGTCAAAATTAGTAAACAACTAACCGTAACAAGAGGGTTAAAATGGCCCCAAATATTCAACCCATCCGAAAAATTAGTGACGCGAGTGCGTCAACAAATACGGTATTGCCGCTCGCTTCTAAAGCAACAGTTAAGCGGCGGCACATCTGGCTGATGGCAAGCTTTGTGATGTGGGTTCTTGGGCCATTGGTGGCTGCAACGATTTACCTGTTTACGGTCGCGCAGGATCAATATGCATCATACGTTGGCTTTGCCGTCCGAACCGAAGAAACCAGTTCTGCCATTGAATTATTAGGTGGGTTAACGGAGTTTGCGGGTTCCAGCTCGTCCGATACGGACATCTTATTCCGTTTCATCAAAAGCCGTGAAATGGTCCGAAATGTTAACGTATCTTTGGATTTAGAGCGTATTTTTCAAAACCCGGATGATCCTATTTTCGGTTTACGTCCAGCCGCCTCTTCGGAGGTGATTGAGCGGTACTGGAGGCGCATGGTCAAAGTGTTCTATGACCGAAACACCGGCTTGATGGAGTTGCGGGTGAATGCATTTCATCCTCAAGATGCGCAACGTGTCGCGCAGGCGATTGTAAACGAAAGTACGCAATTGATTAACGAAATGTCGTCGATTGCCCGCACAGACACCACTCGACATGCGCGAGAAGAATTGGCGCTTTCGGTTGAGCGGTTAAAGCGTGCACGGAAAGCGATGATGCAATTCCGATCAAGGACGCAAATTGTTGACCCGCGCGCCGATGCTGCGGGGCGCACGGAGCTTTTGAATAACTTACAGGCCCAACTGGCAAATGCTTTGATCGAACTAGATTTATTGCGTCAGTCGGCGCACCCAACGAGTTCGCGGATCACCCAAGAAGAACGTCGCGTCGCCGTGATAAAGGATCGAATTGCGGAAGAGCGTGAAGCACTTGGGAGTGCGTCTGATCCTGAACAAGATGCATATTCGAAACTTGTGGGTGAATATGAAGCTTTGGCTGTGGATCAAGAGTTTGCCGAGAAAAGCTATTTATCGGCGCAGGCAAATTATGATTCAGCCTTGTCTGAGGCCCAGCGTCAATCGCGTTATTTGGCAACTTATATCCCGCCCACATTGGCCGAAGATGCGGAATATCCGCGGCGATTTATTTTGTGCCTTTTGCTGGCGGGTGGTCTTTTCTTTAGTTGGGCGATTGCGACATTGATCTATTATTCCATTAGGGACCGCCGATGATCCGGTTGATCGACCTATGCAAATTCTATGTTTTAAATGGGCAGCGCAAACCTGTCGCCGATCACATTTCGGCAACGTTTCCCTCTAAAACGACAGTGGCGTTATTGGGTCGAAATGGTGCTGGGAAATCCAGTTTGTTGCGCATGATTGCCGGGACCATGAAGCCAGACAGTGGAAAGATATTGTCTACCGGATCCATTTCATGGCCGGTTGGCTTTGCCGGTAGTTTTCATCCTGATTTGACAGGGTTGCAAAATGTGCGGTTCATCGCGCGTATTTATGGTGTTGATACAGACGGGTTGGTTGATGCGGTTCGCGGATTTGCAGGACTTGGTTTGCAATTTAATCAACCGTTGCGCAGCTATTCATCCGGGATGCGGTCGCGCCTGGCATTTGGAGTATCTATGGCAATTGATTTTGACACATATCTTGTGGATGAAGTCATGTCTGTTGGCGACGCAGCGTTCAAAGAAAACAGTCTGAGAGTTTTAAGAGACCGCATGACCAGACGCGCCGCGATTGTCGTGTCTCACTCGATTCCGATGATTAAAGAAATGTGTGAGCATGGAGCGGTCATTGAGAATGGAAAGATGACTTATTTCAAAGATATAGATGAAGCCATTCGCTACCATTTAGAGACCGTGAATTCACAGGCGTAAATGGATTCATAGTAAGAAATCTGTGGCATCCAAATCTGCAATATCAGTATTTGGCAGGGTAATGGAGCTGCCGCTTCCGGTTTCAATAATCACATCACTGCCTTCTTGCCGCAGATGATTGTCCACCAGATCGGTTAATCCAGTGATTTCTGAAATGCCGCTGAGGTCGATTTTTTCAAACCTATTGGTTGCGGCAAAATCTGTGATCACGTCGTCTCCATGATCGTCTGCAAAGACAAAGCGATCAGCGTTGAAGTCACCCTGGAGAATGTCGTTTCCAGCACCCCCGGTTAGTGTATCAAAGCCAGCGCCACCATTGAGCGTATCGTTGCCATGATCCCCTTGAAGTCGATCATTGCCGGGGCCTCCAAAAAATCGATCATTCCCGGCGTTTCCGATCAGTGTGTCATTACCCTGCTCACCAAAAAGCCCATCATTTCCGGCACCGCCAAATCCAACGTCATCATCCGCCCCGCCAAAAAGTCGGTCAAGCCCGTCTCCGCCAACCAAAGTATCATCGCCCGCGCGGCCATAAAGATTGTCGGCCTGATGCCCGCCATCCAGGTGATCGGCGCCCGCACCGCCGTCTAGAAAATCAAACCCGCCCTCACCGTAGAGCCGGTCATCGCCCGCCTCGCCCCAAAGCCCGTCCACGGTCATTCCTAAATTAGAACCTGCGCGCAGAACATCGTTCCCTGCGCCACCGGTCAAACGATCAGCCGTTGCGCCGCCTAGCAGGGTATCGTGCCCTGTGCCGCCATTCAGGTGGTCAAATCCTGAACCACCCAACAACAGGTCATTCCCGGAGCCGCCATCAATGCTATCTGCATGGCTCCCGCCATCAAGGGTATCGCGCCCGTTGCCGCCCTGAAGGGTATCAAATCCACCATTTCCTATTAAGTGGTTTGCGGCGTCATTTCCGATGAGCAAGTCATTTCCCGAACCTGTTGAAAGATGTTCTATCTGGGTCCCAATCCCAATAATCAGATTTCCAACATGTCCCGCCACATCGCTAATAGCGCCCTCGCGCAAATCGACGTTTTGGTCTTCGCTACGTGTTGAGACATCAATTAAATCAGACCCGCCACCATCATAAATTGTTAGCCCAACCGCACCGCCGCGATAGATTGAGCGATCAATGGTGTCTCCGTCATATAAATATCCAAACAAGGTTCCCAGATAACCTCCGACATTTGATGAGGCCCCCCAAACCGTATCACCGACATGGGAATTGGGGTTGCCATACAGAGATTGAATCGCGTGAATATCCGCGATCATTGGCGTAACTGGGCGGTAATCGGTTGCTTCGACAAAGGAGTTATCGCCGATGTCAAAATACGACATGATCGTCATTTGATGGCTATCGTTTAGAAAATGATTATCGCGGCCGTAGCTTGCCGAACCATTGTAGTTGCCACTGTGCATTAAGCCCAATGCGTGACCTATTTCGTGTAAGTAGGTTAGAAATGAATAGCTGTCTAACGTTGTCCCGTAATAGTCGAGCCAGGCGCGGCTGATATTCACGGAGGCCTGCAGAATCTCGCCCGTTGCGGTGACGTATCGGTTGGGTCCGCCAAATGCGCCGGATTGGGAGTCGTCTATGACTAAGTCAGCGCCGCTTGACGATGTTTGATCGAAAACAAGGCCGCTTACCGATGTCCATGCCTCTAGCGCCCAAAGGGCTAGTTTTTGTCCGGCTGATGTTAAACCCGTCAAATTGACAGTCATCCGGTCGCCTGCGCGCTCATCATGCTGAAGTGTCGTTTCAATACCCCAGCCGAATTTGGTCATTTGGTTAGAAACTTGCTGAACGGAAAATACGTTTGTGGCCGCTTGAACGGTGTAGTTTCCCGTGGCTCGATGTTCGCCCGACGCTGCGATGTAATATGTTCCGCTTGAGTTGGCGGTGAAGCTGATTTGGGAGAAGTTGTTGGCCTCGGTTATGTCGCCATTGGTGGCAACGGTACGGCCCGTCGAATTATGCAGGGATAGATATGTATCTGATAATCCTGCCAAAGAACCGCCCCTGCCCCATATAGAAAAAACGTAAGATTCACCCGCGGTCAGATCAACGGCTATCCAGTCGCTATCGCTTGATCCACTAATGGTGCCATCGAACGTATCGCCGACGGACATCGTGGCGCTGGTCGACCTAGAGCCGGCCGCATCGGTGCTTTCAACTATTTCTGCTCGAGGTTTGCGTGGTGTCGCGACCGTACCAGGAATATGAATGCCGTTTAGAAGAGTATTCACGGCTGTTACTAGGTTTAATGTATTGGTACGCATAACCAGACTCTCAAATATGACATTGAAATGGGTTCCTGAACGGACCCCTCTCTGATGTTCAATTTAGAAGTTAGGGTATTGGTGATGTCCTAACGGATGCGCCGGAATGCTATTTTTGTAAGTAGGTTTTGCCCTACAATTTATTCAATACTGCTGACAAAAAGATACAAGCGGTTCCAAGCCGTGTTTGGCGATAAATCCCTAGACGGCGCGTTGCGCTTATACGTGCAGTTAGATGACCTGCATGTGCGCGTACAAATAGCGTAAGTCGCTTGCGGTTTTCTGGGGTCAACCGGGATGCAAGGGTTAGTAGCGTATGGATATTTGTTGTGTTCCAACGTCTTAGCTGGCCTTTTAAAAGCGCGATGAGGCGACTCATCTGAGCTATAGGACCAAGATTAGCACCAACGACGTTATGGTCATGTTGGCGATACAAAACGCTTGGCGTGTCATCATGTAAGATAACACCGCCTACTCCAGAAATGACCTGATAGGCCCACCAATCGTGGCTAACAAATTGGTCGATTTCTTGGGCGCAATCACACAATAATTTGGCTGCTGCGGCATTTACTAAGATTGTATTTCCGCCGCCAATGCTTTGGACCAATGCGTTACGAAATCCCGGCCGACGTCGCCGTGGCGCGGACAGGCGACGGTCGCCCAACTTGTTATCAACAACCCACGTCCTGCTGCAATATAGCGCGGGCTTGTCGTCAGGAAGCGCATTCAATGCAGCTACTCCGCGCGACAATCGTTCAGGTAGCCAAACATCATCTTGGTCAGAGAATGCAAACCACCCGCCGGCAGGCATATAGGTCGGCGCACGTTTCAAAAGTGAAAGAAAGTTTGCGAAACATCCATTGCATGGCCCCTCAAGGTAAACGCCCGAATTCTGAGTAAGAAACGTTGTAAGCAATTGTTGGGTTCCGTCCTTGGAACCATCGTCGCTGGCGATCAATTGCCAATTTTTGTGCTTTTGATCTTGAAAACTCGCCAACTGTTCTGGCAGCCAAGCTGCACCGTTAAAAGTGGCCATCAGGATAGAAATATGAGGATCGGGATTTTGTGGTGTAGAGACCATTCATGACTCCTCAGCTGGCCAAGTAATGTGTTGACCGCAATCGAACGTTTGTTTTCGGACAGGTTTATTCAAACACCGAACACCCTAAATAAGTCTGAAGACGCAAAGCCCTTTCAGAATGAATGTGCTTATCGCTCTGAGGCGGCACATCAATATGAGAGTTTTCTCAGTTGTGGATTTTCAAGAAAGGGCGCGTTGAGATGGCGCGCATTCCATTCTGCCAAAACCGCTGCCTGATCAGCAAAGCTTTCGACAAGTAATGGTGTTGGATGATCATCTCGGCCTTTTATCATGCGTTCTAATTCGACCAACAATCGGTCCGGTCCATCCCCAATCTTTGGCATATGAGTCTTGTTAGCACGGGCATGTTCTGTTGTGCCGCCGCTATCGGTTTGGATAATCCGAATGCCTCGCGCTAGGGCTTCTCTGATGGTTAGTCCAAACGTTTCGCGCCACTGAGACATAAACAGCAGCACATCAATTTTTGTGTAGAAACTGTCCATCTTATCTTGTGAAAACCGAGGGACAACCGACCAATTTCCAGCGAGACCCTCAAAAGAAATATCGGGCCACCACGAGCCATCTAAACTGCCGTCTACGACAAAGACATCAATCTCTTGGTCCGTTTTGAGCATTTCGAATGCCTGCTGAATAATCGGCCACCCTTTGATTTGTGACGGACCGCCCACAAAACCAAACGCTAACCGATCGCTTGAATTACGACGTTTTGTTTGCTGTTCGAAGAACCCGGATTTTGGCAAA
Source organism: Cognatishimia sp. 1_MG-2023 (assembly GCF_030548175.1). Lineage (GTDB taxonomy): Bacteria > Pseudomonadota > Alphaproteobacteria > Rhodobacterales > Rhodobacteraceae > Cognatishimia. The sequence goes on from NZ_JAUORX010000010.1 coordinate 57,405, forward strand.
TGAACCCCGTTGGTCCACACTATGTTTTCCTTTGCGACAAGTCCTGACCGGGTGCATAGATCATGGGCAAACTTGCTTGGAAAGGTTAGCAAATCGGCCTGTGCCGCTGCTTGCTTAAGCACATTTTGGCGCTCGCGCGCCTTTGCGACGCTATCAACACATCCCGCGCAACGCGTCACATCAATTGGATCTTGTTGGCAATAAGTTCCATCCATTCGGATCATGAATTGGCGTTCACAGAGCCACCAGAAATCATGTGTTGATAGGATAACGCGCCGCCCTTGGTTTTTGGCGGCGCTGATCACACCGACCCCAAGGTCCTGCACGCAATGCACGTGTACCAAATCTGGGTCGAGTTGTTGCATCAGCTCAGCCATCAATTGTGTTACTTTCGGATTCGAATATCCGAGTGCATAACTGCGCCCAAACGGCAGATTGATCAGATAGTTTACGATGCCATCGACCTCGGTTTTCAAGATCGAATAGGGTGCCAAGTCTGCGCGGCTCATGGCCGAGATAGCTGTGACACGATAACCGTGATCGCGGTGTAACGCTTTGCCTACCTGTTCAGCGACGATTGTCGCTCCGCCGTAGGTGAATGGGGCAAAATAGACGTTTACGATAAGGATATGCGGCCTGCTCATGCGTGCACCCAGTCGAGTATTTCAGGATCAATAATCCGCGGGTTTGATCCGGCGGCCCAATTGTTTTCCAGCGCCTTGCGCGCTGCTCGTCCCATGGCACGCAATCCCGCGCGATCTGACGCAAGGGCTTCTAAATTGCCAAGCCAGCTGTCCCCTGCCCCAAGTACCTTACCGGTCTCATGATCATTCACCAGGGCCGCCATATCGGAAATATTGCCTACAAGGCTTGGCACACCCACCGAAGCGGCATCAATCACGCGCACGCCACTTTTGCATCTGTTAAACGCGTCATCAGCCAGTGGCATCACCGCGACATTCGCTGCGGCTAAGGTTCCAAGGTAGCTTCGATAGGAGGAAAACGGGTGCACTTCGATCTGATCGCCCAAACCAGATGGCAGCAATTTGTTGTCAAAATGCCCAAGGATCATCAACTTGCGGGTGCGGTCTTTTGCGAGAAACGCAAACACGTCCTTTTGAATCTGGGCAAAGTCTACTTCGTGCCCGTGTGAGCCACTCGCAAAACATAGACGAAACACATCGTCCCTTTGCACCTGCCCCATTGCTCGTGCCCCTGCCTTAAGCGACGTTCGGTCTGCAAAATTGCGCCGTAGGTGGACTGGTCTAGGTGTCAGTTTTTTCGTGTGCTCAATTAGGCTCGGTGTCGAAACAGAGACTATATCAGCTGAATTTATCACGTCTAAATAGCGCGGTGCTTCGTTTACAAATCGAGATCGCTGGGACAACGGCAAAGCGTTCATATTTTGGTAGGTTCCATATGCGGACACTGAAAACAGCGGGTCATCCAGATCGTAGAGTATTGGCAGCCGCAGCCGTCGTGCTTCGTAGGCCAACATTGATGTCACTGGCGTAGACCGTAGCCTGTAAAATATGACATGTGTCGCGTCCTGCAACAGCGCGACTGAGCGACGAACGTCCTCGTAATGCGAGAAGCCATATTCCACGCCTTCAAGCGCCCATAATTCAGCCAATTGTTCTGCACGATATTTTCGGCATTGCGGCAAATTTAAATCGCCAATCAGTACGATCTTACGCCGTTTTTGTAAGAGTGCCGGGGCGGTCGAGATATGAAACGCTTGCTTTTCAGCCAGTTCTAACCAAACGCGATTCATATATTCAGAGGATAAAATCGGCCCGCTGCCGTTTTGGTGTAAACTGCTTAGCCCGTGTCCCTGCAAGCGCGCACTTAGGTAGCGCCACGTTTTCTTTAATCCGCTCAGCAACCCCTCTTGCCGGACTGTCAGGACAAAGCGTTGGAATTTATCGCGACGTAGAATTTCAAAAAGCATCATACCCGATAAATCCCCAAGAGGCGGCGCGCTGCGCCTAACTGTGATGCGTAACAGTCCCATTGAAAAATTAAGAAAACTTGTACGGAAACGTCGGTAAAACGCCATAAAGGCGTACCTCTTTGGTCCTGTAGCCCACCCAATATTGGTGTTCCTAGAAACGATTGCGGCGAGGTGGGCGTGGCATATTTTAGCATCGAAAGTGTTTTGAGGGGCGGAGCATTCAGCCAACCCTGCACAACAGCCAAAATGACCTATGATTCAAATCAAAACCGGTTTGTTTTGTCAGATTACGGACAAGACTCCAGTTATGAATTCTTAGTCAATGGAAGCGGGCGAATTCAATTAAGCGAGACAACTGACCATTCATCTCAACGGATAAACTTGCCTGAAGGGGGCGTTTCAGGTTCCATCTTACCGGCTGATATTGCTCATATTCTTGCGTCGTCAAATGCGGGAGCGCAGTCGGGACAGGCCATCTATTTGTCACCAGACGCCTGGGCTGGCAGCGCGGCCCGTGCCTTGGCCACAGATTTGGGCAGCACGACTTTTCTTTATATGGCTCAGCCTAATAATACGGGATTTTCTGTATTTAGAATGCAGGGGAATACCCCGCGGTTTGTTACACAAATTGAGGGACCTTCAGATGGATATGGCGCGGCCCTCGCTGGGCTTGCGACAATGGACATAGGCGATTCAACCTATCTTTTCACAGGATCCAGTACCCAGAATGGGATTGACGCATATCGCTTAAATTCAAATGGTACGCCACAGGTAATCCAATCGGTTGGCGTGCAAGAGCTGCTACCAATTCAATCCGTTTCGGTAATCACTCCGGTTAACCTAAATGGTGACCCCTTTTTGTTGGTGGCGGCTGCAGGTAGTTCAAGCCTGTCTGTCCTTTCCATCGCGAACAACGGGCAATTGGACGCTACCGATCATGTGGTCGACACTCAAGACACGCGTTTTTCCGGGGTGACCCACCTAGAAACCTTTGACGTTTCAGGGCGAATTTTTGTGCTTGCTGCTGGCTCAGATGACGGTCTAAGTCTGCTAGAGCTTTTGCCCGGCGGGCAATTGGTCCACCATGACAGTATCGAAGATACAACAAATGCGTCTTTGGCAAATGTATCTGCATTTAGTGTGCAAGTTATTGAGGGCACAGCCCATATTCTCGTCACCTCTGCTCAAGAAGGCGGTGTGACTCAAATCACGCTCGATATTTCCGGTATTACCGCATTGCGTAGCCAAGGCAGCGGCACGTTAAATGGGACAGGTGGCGATGATCTTTTGATCCACACAGGAAGCGGCGCAATAAACGGGCAAGGTGGCGATGATGTCCTGCGTGACGGTAATGGCAGCAACCAAATGACAGGTGGCGGCGGCGCGGACATTTTTGTGCTAACAGCCGACGACCAACATGACTCCATTACCGATTTTCAAGTGGGCGTCGATCAGCTTGACCTCTCGATGTGGGGTGATTTTCATAGCGATCAACAACTCAGCATCCGGCGTAGTGACGGGGAGACAACCCTGACTTATGGGCAAGAAACGCTCGCCATTCGAACCACAACGGGCGCTTATCTCACCGATACGGAAATAACCGCAATTACCGCGCCAACCCTAACCCGTGTCCTGGTTGAACTTGGCAGTGCCCCACCCGTACCCGGCGGCCAAATAAACGGTACGAACGGCAATGATACGCTCGAAGGTAGTGTGGGCAATGACACTATTAATGGGCTCGCAGGCACTGACACACTGGTCATCGACCTTGACCGCGACACGGTGCTAGCGACCGCGCTTAGCAATAATCAAATTCGATTAACGTCGACGTTAGGCACTGATATTGTTGAAAACATAGAAATTTTTCAGTTCAGAGATCAAATTGTTGATCTTGATACATTGCTAGGCATTGCCCCGCCGGTAGATACGGTGCTGACCGGTACAGATAGCCACGACACCCTAGAGGCTGGTGGGGGCAACGACACCTTAACCGGCTTACAGGGCAACGACCGGCTGCTGGGTAACGGAGGCGACGACAACCTGTCAGGCGGTGTTGGCTTTGACACGTTGCTAGGCGGCACCGGGAACGACACTCTAAATGGAGGAGAGCACGCTGACCTGTTAGAGGGCGGCGCAGGGCATGATTTCTTGATTGGTGAAAGCGGCTATGACGTTCTGCATGGCAACGAGGGTAACGATACCTTGTTAAGTGGTGCCACACCGGACAGGTTGTATGGTGGCGACGGAAACGATGTCCTTCGTGCCGGTTCTAATTTCAGCCTAACCGTCGACGGGCTTTGGGGCGAAGCAGGTGATGATCGCCTTTTCGGCGAAGGCGGCTTTGATTTTCTGGATGGTGGTGAGGGCAACGATCACATGGATGGGGGCCATCAGGCTGACAACCTATATGGTCGCACAGGAAATGATACGTTGATTGGAAACGACGGGTTAGATCGCCTGTTTGGGGGCGCTGATGACGATCTTGGTCTAGGAGGAGATGGCAACGACGGTTTGTTTGGCGGCCAAGGGAACGACACCCTTCGCGGCGGTACTGGGAATGATCGGTTCTTTGGTGGTCCGGGCAACGATCAATTGCAGGGTGATGAAGGCAATGACACAATTTATGCCGGAGCCGGTTTTGACACTTTGGTAGGGGGTGTGGGTGACGACGTACTGCAGGGCGATTTCAACGCAGATCGGTTCATCTTTGCGGACGGACATGGCGACGACACGATCACTGATTTTGCGGCGACCAATATTTACGAGAAAATCGACCTAAGCACTGTGTCGGCAATCACAAGCTTGTCTGACCTTATGGCAAATCACGTTACACAAGACGGAACAAACGTGATCGTTGATACGGGCGCTGGAAACTCGATCACGCTAAATGCAGTTACGCTATCCGATTTGGATTCAACCGATTTTATCTTCTAGCCTCATGGGCGCGGCGTGGCCGAATAATTATTCACGCCGCATTCCACAGCCTCAAATCGCTGCACTTCGTAGCCGTAGGCATCCAGTAAGGCCAATACGTGAAAACGCGTGTGCTCCCAGACTTCTACCAACATCTTAGGTTTGGAGCGCGCAATGGTTTGCTCAAGCCCCTGTAAACAGGCCAGTTCATGGCCCTCCACGTCAATTTTTACAACTGTCGGGCAGATGCCCGGTAAGAACGTATCAAGCGCAACAGTTTGTATCTGTTTCGTGCCAAAGGTCTGTTTTCCCTCTTTGCAATAAATCGAACTACCGGTGCCAAGAAAGTTCTCATCGCGATACAGCGTTATCTCCGCATGCCCGTTGTGATCAGACGCGGCTACAGCGTGACGGAACACACGTTGAGTTAGGCCGTTCAATTTCACATTCACATTGGCGCGTTCGATGACACGCTCTAGCGGTTCAAACAAATGTACTTCGTTTTTGGGATGTGCCTTGGCAGCGAGCAGTGACATCAATCCGCTATAAGCCCCAATATCCAGAACACAGCCGGGCGAGGTACGGCACCAATTCACCCAAGTTTGCACCACCTTCGTTTCGTATCCATCAACGCCGTTCCAAATATATTCCCAAGCCACCACATCATCGTGCGCATGTAACATCAAAATCTCGAGGCCCGCAGCAGATACGGGAAGAATGCCAAAGTATGGATGCTTTTGTTTTAATTTCGGAATGTCACTGCGTTGTGCAATGCCAGCTTGAAGCCTTTGGCGAAACGCGTTTGCTTCGGTCAGCGTATCTTGGTTTTGCTGCTCAATTCGGTCGAGCGGAGAATTAAATGCAATTTTGTTCACGATCTTCACCGTTCATAAATCCAACCCTGATGTGATGCACAGAACGAAGTTAAGAATTCTAAAATTTTAGAGGCGCTCAATGACGCAACCCAAAATGTTCGGAAATCTATTTCTAAGCGTTGGCGCAATGAAAGCTGGTACGACATGGCTTTATGCAATGCTCGAACGGAACCCGGCGCTTCACTTCACGCCGGAAAAAGAAATTCATTACTTTTACCATAAGTATGTGAACGGCAATCATCTGTCGGAGCAAAACCGGCTTCGAAATGCACGCGACCGTTACTTAATGAATTTCGACCCTAACACAGCTAATATAGATCGTATTCGCCTAAATCTGCATTGGGTTAACGCCTATTTAGATCGTGTCGTAGACGACCATTGGTATCGAAATTTATTCCAAATGCGTGACAAAGAGGTCTTTGCTTGCGACTTTTCGAATCTTAACACTCACCTTCCTTCAGAAGCTTGGCCGCAGATTGAGGCGAGTTGTGACTCGCTGCGAGTCCTTTATACCCTACGTGATCCGATCAAGCGGTTATGGAGCCACACGAAATTCCACTTGGAGATCACTGGCCAATCACAAGCGCTGGACACGTGGGAGCCTGAGCAGTTTTTCAACTTCGTAAAGAAACCATTCATGTGGCCAAACGCTGAGTATGGGCAGGCTTTACAACGACTGGAAACCGGGATTTCAAAAGAAAATCTCATGGTTCTATTCTACGAAGAGCTGCACGCTGATCAACGTGGCAAATTGAGAGAGATTGAGAATTTTCTTGGCGTCAAAAATGTCCACTATCCGGATGCTCATCTTGAAAGGCGCTTTACAGAATCTGCCAATCGTCCGATGCCGGAATTTTTCCCAACGCTTTTTGAAAAAGACATTGCGCGAATAAAGTCTGAAATCACAAATCTTGGATACCAAATACCAAAGAGTTGGATCTAGCGTATTAATCAGTTAGCCCTTTCAGTACCCAGCTTTAAATATATGGAACGGAACGGATTTCGCGCCATCACAAAAAAGCGGCTCCGTTACAATTTGAAGTTACTCGAGCCGCTTTTGTTTTTTCTTTTATAACCAACGTCCTACAGCGCAAAGCTGGACCAAGTCGTTTGGTCGTGACTGGTGAGAAAACGCTGAAAAAATCCATTGGGTGGCACTGCCGGCGCGTCCGTTGACCCATGCGTTTACGGTGTTTGCCATAGCGCCGCTACCCGTCGGAGTTTGAGAGAATGCAGCTGGGAAATCATGAGATATGGCACCGGTCCAAAACAATGTAGAGGCTGTTTGCGTGATTGATACGGGTACTTCGGCTGTACAAATTTGAGTGCCATCTGCAAATTTAACGAATTCGCCATTTGAATTTGAACCACGTTCGATAACGGCCCCAGTGGGAATACCTGCGGATTCAGTGACGGAACCAATGAGATTGCCGGGTGAATAGGCGAAATCAGCGCGCGCTAGCCGACCGGGCGTGATATCCGTGGCCGTGGATTGTACTGCTGCACCTGTTGCTTGTCCGGTGGTCGCGTTGAGTGTCAGAGCCTCTGTCCAGCTGCTGCCATCAGGGGATGTTTTGATGTGGAAATTGTTGTCACCGGTAAGCCCTATTTCAGCGTGACCTGCCCAATTAGATTGATACAGCAGCGCAGCAGTTTCCCCTTCCCCGGCTTTGTTCAGTTTCAGCTGATGACCTGCTCCGGCATGGGTGAGTAAAGTCGCAGCGCTGGCCACGGACAGGCGATTTGTTGGATCGGCATGTGTTGCAATCCCCAACGCGGCTAGGTTTTGCAACAAGGGCGACCAGTTGCCCGAGGTGTGCGTGACAACTTGGTTTGCGGGCATGTCCCAGGCCAGCCATCCCTCTTGGGGGGCTATGAAAATCCACTGACCATTTTGCCACTGCGCTAACGCACCGGCTTGGTTCTGCCATGCGCCCGTTGGTGATTGGCCGAGTGCGTGTAGTTCACCTTGGCTTGGCGAGGCTGGCGGTGTCTCGCTGTTCATTCCGTTCAGCACCAGCTGGGTGATGCTGTCGAGGATTTGCAGGGCTTCGTTGTGGGTTACGTGTTTTTGCGCTTGTGCGGCGGCCATAATTGGCAGGCCGAGACGTGCGGTTGTGTCGGGCATATGTTGTTCCTTCACTGATGACTGACGCTTCGGTCGTAACAACCGAAGTGTCAGCAATGTGTGAAGGGTGCGTACTTTACCCTTTGTTTACCAATTGGCCGCGCAGCTTAGCTAAGTGCGATTTTTGGCTGGGATTTGGTCAGATCATCAATAGCCCGCAATTGGCCGATAACAGCTGCCATTTTGTCGACGGGAATCATGTTTGGCCCGTCGGATGGGGCGTTGTCTGGATCTTCGTGAGTTTCGATGAAGAGCGCAGAGACACCGACGGCGCAAGCGGCGCGCGCCAAAACCGGTGCAAATTCGCGCTGGCCGCCCGATGTTGTCCCTTGGCCGCCGGGTTGTTGCACGGAATGCGTGGCATCAAAGACAACGGGGTATCCGGTTGCTGCCATTGTGGGCAGGCCGCGGAAATCGCTGACCAAAGTGTTGTAACCAAAGGACGTCCCGCGGTCGCACAACATGATACGTTCGTTGCCCGTGGAAGCGATCTTTTCAGCGACATTGCCCATGTCCCAAGGCGCTAAGAACTGACCCTTTTTGACATTGATAGCAGCGCCGGTTTGACCAGCAGCAAGCAACAGATCGGTTTGGCGGCATAGGAAGGCTGGAATTTGGATGACATCGCATACTTCGGCAGCGGCAGCACATTGGTCAGCAGCATGGACATCTGTCAGGATTGGGCAGCCAAATTCGGATTTGATTTGGTCGAGGATTTTCAAACCTTCGTCCATGCCGAGGCCCCGCATTGTCGTGATGGACGAGCGGTTGGCTTTGTCATAGCTGGCTTTGAAGATGAATCGCGTACCCGTTGGCGCGCATGCCTCGGCAATCTTTTCGGCCATCATACGAGCATGGTCCAAGCTTTCGAGTTGGCACGGACCTGTGATCAAAGCAAACGGATTGCTGCCGCCGATGTTGATTTCACCGACTTTTACGATTTTCTGTTCCATCACAGATCCTTTAATACGCTTTCAATCCGAGGCACGTCCTCGGGGTTGTTCAATTCCCAGAATACACGGCCTTTGCCTTGGACAATGACACAACGCACCTTGGTGTCATTCACCAGAAAGCGCAGCTGTTCGAGACCTTCGAGGGTCTCCAGTTCGCTGACCGGCCAGTTTGTGTAAGCGGCCAATGCGCCTGGGCGATAGGCGTAGACGCCGACGTGATGATACACGGGAATGTTGTTGTCTGGCACTTTGTCAGCGTCGATATAGGGCAGCACTTCTTTAGAGAAGTAGAGCGCATGACCCTTGGCGTTAAAGACTGCTGTGGTTCCGCCCACGCGGCCGGCTTTGCGGTCTTCGGTGAAATGGCTGTAGGTCAGTGAGTCACATTGCAGGACCGGTGTCGCGACTTGTGCTTCTGGATCGGCTTTCATTGCGGCGATCAGATCTTCGACAAACCAAGCAGGGGTTAGTGGGGCGTCGCCTTGCAAGTTGACGATCAAGTCGGCATCGATGTTGGCCCTGGCCAATGCGTCGGCACAACGGGCGGTGCCGTTTTCACAGGATTCCGATGTCATGATGACCTTTGCACCAAAAGCTTCGGCCGCTTCACGAATACGGTCGTCATCGGTGGCGACGTAAACGCCATCCACGCCTTTGACCTGCTTGGCCGCTTCCCAGCTCATACGGATGAGGCTTTTGCGGCTACCGTCGGGCAGTGTTAACTCGGCCAATGGTTTGCCTGGATAGCGGGTCGATGCGTATCGTGCTGGGATTAGAATGACGGTTTTCATACAACACCTGCTCGGAGAAGATCGTGAATATGGATAATACCAACGGGAACGCCGTCGTCATCTGTTACAGCTAAAGAACTGATTTTACGTTCATTTAGGATAGCCAATGCTTGGACCGCTAATAGATCCGGTTGAATAGTGACGGGATCGGTACTTGCGATCTCGCCTGCTGTTTTACCCATGAGGTCAGACATATTGCGACGCAAATCGCCATCTGAAATCAGACCTTTAAGCTTGCCACCTTCGACGACCATCGCCACACCAAATCCCTTGGATGTCATGGTCAGGAGAACCTCGGACATATCGTCGTTCGCCGCAACGATGGGCAGGCTGTCAACACCGTGCATCAACTGATGCACTTGGCTCATTTGACTGCCCAGCTTGCCACCCGGATGGAAGGTTTGGAACTGATCCGCGTTAAAGCCGCGTTGCTCCATAACGGCCACAGCCAAGGCATCACCGAGCGCGAGTGTCAACGTGGTTGACGTCGTTGGTGCTTTGCCGATTGAGCACACTTCGGGCACGGGTGGTAAGTTTAGCTTGTGATCTGCCGCTTGCATCAAGGTGCTGTTTATCTTGGACGAAATAGCAATCAGCGGGATGTTAAAGCGTCGGGTGTAGAGCGTGATGTCGCGCAACTCTGCTGTTTCGCCAGAATTAGAAATAAGGATGCAGACATCATCAGGTGTGACCATGCCAAGATCACCATGGCTGGCTTCGGCTCCATGAACAAAGTAACTTGGCGTGCCGGTGCTGGCCATGGTTGCCGCGATTTTGCGACCAATGTGTCCCGATTTTCCGACGCCGGAAATCACAACGCGGCCTTTCACATTCAAGATAGCTTCGACTGCAGATACGAAGTCAGCGGGAAGCTCTTTAGCCATCGTGGCAAGGGCAGCGGATTCTTTTTGCAGAACGTCCTGAGCGACGGTGATCGCATCGCGCATCGTGCTTTGGTCAGACGTTGGCGTGGTTTTTGCTGTCATATGCTTCGTACTTAGGCCCAAAGGTGAATTGAAACCGGACTAGCAGGAGTAATCCCACAGTCCTTATTAGGGTTGTTGCATATAGGGATCGGGAAACAGTGGCAAAGGCTTTTGTCTTGTTGACGCTTATACGGCGACGTCTTGTAGCGCAGTCCACAATGCTTGAAGGGGTGGTTTGTCATTTTCACGTCGGCGGTAAACTCGGACGTCGACCGAAGAGGCAAGTGAGTTGCCGCCCACGCGGGCAAGTTGACCGCTTTCAAGTTCTGTCGCGCAGAGACGGTAGGGAAGCCAACCGAGGCCAAAGCCCTCGAGTATTAAAGCTTTGACCGAGTTGGCAAGAGAGTTTTGACTAACCACAAGGGTTTTGGGGCTGCTCAATTGAGCCCGTAGAATATCGTCGACGATTGGTCTGAACGCCGAAGCTGCACTGTAAGTCAGCAGCGGTATGCGCTGCTTTTCTTTGGGGTTTAGCGTAAATATCGGATCGCCATTCGCATCTGCTTTGGCTACCGGAATGAACGCGTCTTTGTAGAGCGTAAGATAGTCAAATTGAATGGTCTCAAGCGGCGAGAGGTATGTCATTGACGGGTGCCAATAGTTCAAAATGACATCGCAATGCGCTTGTTGCAGCGCGCTGACGAATTTGTCGGCGGGCCATGAGGCAGAGTTGAGGTCAATGGACAGGCTGCCTTCGGGAACAAGTGGGGCAATTCGGGTTTTGTAGTACGTGGTATACAGCGATTGTGAGGCGGAAAACCGAACAACATTTTCACCTGCCGCATCAACGGATTGGCAACGCTCGACTGTTTCGTCAAGCATTTGCAGCATCATCCGTGCCTGCGATGCAAAGACATCGCCGGCCGGGGTGAGCGACAAAGGTAGCGTTTCGCGGTTGATCAGTTGCACGCCAACTGCGTTTTCAAGTGCCCGTATCCGGCGGGAAAACGCAGGTTGGCTGACGTGACGCTCTTCGGCCGCGCGGGAAAAGTTCCTGCACGCTGCGAGGGTCTCAAAGTCTTTCAGCCAATTAAATTCCAAACGTGTATTCCGATTCCTGGGCCTAAACCTGGGGTGTGATCCGGTCTTCTTCGACGGCGTGACAGGCTACCAGACTACCATCGGGTTGCCGGATTGCTTTAGGTTTTTCTTCGTCACATCTAGAATTGGCGAAGGCACAGCGGGATTTAAAGGGACAACCCTGCGGCAGGTTTATCGGTGTTGGGATCTCTCCCTTCAATCGAATATGATTTGGGCGGTCGTCCTTTAATTGCGGCACAGCTGATAAAAGTGCGCGCGTGTAGGGATGTTTTGGACTGCTAAAGAGGGTTCGCGTATCGGCCACTTCGCAGATTGAACCGAGGTACAAAACGACGACGCGGGTGCCAAAATGTTCAACGACGCTTAGGTCGTGAGTGATGAACAGATAGGTCAGGCCACGGTTTTCTTTTGCCTCTAGCATCAGGTTTAGCACCTGCGCCTGAATAGACACGTCTAGCGCGCTGATAGGTTCGTCCGCCACGATGAATTCAGGATCAACGGTTAAAGCGCGCGCGATGGCTATTCGTTGGCGTTGACCGCCGGAGAATTCGTGTGGATAGCGTTTTGCCCAGGCAGGATCGACACCAACGGATTTCATCACCTCGGCCACACGGTCACGCACATCGGAACCGCTGAATTCGGGGTTGTGATGGCGCACGGGTTCTTCAAGCGCTTCTAGGATTGTCATCCGAGGATTCAGCGACGCATAGGGATTCTGAAAGATCATCTGGATCTTTTTGCGCAGGGGCCGCATGGCATGGCGCGATAAATTATCGATACGTTGTCCGTCGTAGTGAATTTCACCTTTGGTAGGCGTCAAAAGACCAGCCACCAAACGAGCGACCGTCGATTTACCACAGCCCGACTCGCCGACAACGCAAAGAGCTTCGCCGCGGTGTACATCCAGAGAGACGTTATTCACAGCGTGAACAGCGCGGGTTTCGCGGGTGATTTTACCACCGCGCAGCTTTAGCGTTTCAAGAAAGCCTCGATCCAGATCGAATTTCTTCTCAAGCCCTTTGATTTCAAGCAAGGGCTCGGCATTGGTCATGTCTTTCATGCCTTTTCCTCTTCGCGGGCTTGTTCTGATTGCAAGCGCTGGACCTCATGGCAGGCCACCTCGACCTCGCCATAGTGGCTGATCTGTGGGATTTGGCTGCGGCAGGTGTCGGTTGCAAAAGTGCAGCGCGGATTGAAGGCGCAGCCATTGGGTACTTGCGCCAAGGTCGGCATATTGCCGGGAATTTGACGCAGTTGTTCGCCGGGTAATGTTTGCTGTGGCAACGCATTGATCAAGCCCTGTGTATAGGGATGCTGCGGATCATTGATGATCGAGCGCGTACGCCCACTTTCGATGATACGACCAGCATACATGACTAACGTGCGTTCTGTCATTTGGCTCACAACGCCAAGATCATGGGTGATCAAAATCAAGCCAACTTGGTTGGATTGGCAAAGTTCTAGCAGTAGCTCCATGATGTCGGCCTGAATGGTCACATCAAGAGCCGTGGTTGGTTCATCGGCGATGATTAATTGTGGGTCCAGCAAAAGCGCAATCGCGATGATGATCCGCTGTCGCATCCCGCCCGATAACTCGTGGGGGTATTGGTCAAGCCGTTCTTCAGGCGAGTTAATGTAGACTTCGCGTAGCTTCACAACCGCAATCTGGCGCGCTTCTTCAACGCTGAGTTTGCGGTGCGCGCGCAGGGTTTCAACCATTTGCTGGCCGATGGTTAGAACCGGGTTCAACGTGACCATTGGATCCTGGAAGATCATGGCCATGCGATTGCCGCGCACTTTGCGAAGTTGTTGGTCGTTCATCTTCACGACATCTTCGCCATCGAACAAAATTTGTCCGTTGTCGATATAGCCCGGACGGCTGAGCAAGTTCAAAAGCGAGAAGCCAGTGATTGACTTCCCTGCCCCGGATTCCCCAACGATGCCGAGGCGTTCGCCTTTGGCTAGGTCGAAGGAGATTCCGTTTAGGGCTGTTACCGTTTGATCGCGCATTGCGAATTTAACGGTTAAATCTCGGACGGATAACAAAGACATGACGTCACCCTTTGTAAAGTTTCGGGTTGAGCACATCACGTACCCAATCGCCCAAGAGGTTGATAACAAGCACAAGCACCACAAGAACGATGCCTGGGATCACAGTGATCCACCAGCTGCCGGAATAGATATAGTCAAAGCCTGCCGAAATCAGTGAGCCAAGTGAGGGCTGACTGGGTGGCATGCCAAGGCCAAGGAAGGACAACGAGGCCTCTGAAATGATGGCGTTGGCGACTTGAACGGTCGAGATGACAAATATCGGTGACATCGAGTTTGGCAGGATATGGCGCAACATGATGCGCATGGGGCCAAAGCCCAAGACACGGGCGCTGTCGATGTATTCTTTCTTTTTCTCAGCCAGAACGGTGGCACGGACCGTACGTGCGTATTGCGGCCATTCAGCGACGCCAATAACCGCGATCAAAAAGAATACAGCATAGCGGTTGAACGTTTCTGATCCAAAGAGGGCCTGAGTTACAGCTAAGAAGATGATGGCAACCATCAATGTGGAAAAAGACAATTGAATGTCCGCCATGCGCATCAAAAGACTATCTGTTCGACCGCCCACATAGCCCGCGACAAGGCCGATAGAAATCCCAAGAAACGCTTGCAGGGCAACGGCGCAGAGGCCGATGATGATGGAAAGCCGTGTGCCGTATAGGATGGTGGACAGCAGGTCTCGACCTTGATCATCGGTACCAAGGACAAATTCCGGCAAAGCACCATTAATCCAAACAGGTGGATACTCTGAGTTCATCAGGTCGATTTGTGCCGGATCGTAGGGGTTATAGGGCGCAATTAGGGGCGCTAAAAATGAAAGAACGGCGATAGCTGCGAAGACACCGAAGCTAAACAACGCCACTGGATTTCGGCGAAAGCTGTAGAGCATGTCTGAATCCATGATCTTTGCCAACCGCGATGGCTCTGCCTGATGTGGCATCTGCGTGTCCAAACCTTGCTCGCTCATGCGCCCATCCTCGCTAGGTTTACGGTTGGGTTGACCAAGCCATAGATCAAATCAACGATTGTGTTTGTCACAACAAAGATGAAGCCAACCACAATCAGATAAGCAACGATCAATGGTGTATCGACACGGTTCACGGCCTCTAGGAACATGAAACCCATGCCGGGCCATTGAAAGACAGTTTCGGTCAAAATGGTGTAGGCCACCATGGTACCGATCTGCACACCACCCACGGTGATGACGGGAAGCAATGTGTTCTTGAGAGCATGTACAAAGTAGATACGCCAGGGGTTGATGCCTTTGGCCGTAGCATATCGGACGTATTCCGATTGCAAAACTTCCATCATTTCTGCCCGGATCAAGCGTACGAATAGCGGCAGCATGATGGAGGCCAAGGCAATAGATGGCATGACAATGTGAAGCCAGCCATCTACGGTGGCAAAGTTGGTGTCCCAGTAACCCCAGACATGCACGATGTCACCGCGGCCAAAGCTGGGGAGCCAGCCGAATTCAACGGAAAAGACAAAGATCATCAGGATCGCAGTTAGGAATACCGGAACTGAAATTCCTACGATTGAAAGCCCCATGATCACTTTGGACAAAATCGCGTTAGGTTTAATCGCGGTGTAAACGCCAAGCGGAACAGAGAGTCCGATAATGATCAATGTCGCGCCAAAAACGAGTTCTAGTGTCGCTGGCAGTTTCTTTAAGATCACATCAAGCGCAGGTTCTTTGAAGAAATAGGATGTACCAAGGTCACCTTGCAAGGCGTTGCCCGCAAAACGCAGATATTGTTGCACAAAACTGTCGTTGAGACCCAATTCGTCACGCAGTTGTTGGCGCACTTCTTCAGAGACCGATTGCCCGACTAGCTCGCGCAGTGGATCGCCTAGGTTGCCTTGTATGGCGAATGCGATCAACGAGATGACAAACATCACCGCAATCGCCTGAAAGACTCGTTTCACGAGATAGGCAAACATATTCCTCACCCAATATTCGAAATGATCCCTGCCGTTGCGAGGCAACGGTGCTCTGCTTGATTACAGGCTTATAGCTTAGGGGAAATTGCCCGGGCTAGCTTTATATCGCCAGCCCGGGCTCTTAGGGATTACTCGCTAACAACAAGGTCGCCGAAATACGGGAAGTTCAGCGCGTTGACGATTTCGCCAGCGTTCATGTTGTCTTTTGCACCCCACGCAAGGTTCTGCCAATGCAAAGGAATGAAGGCGGATTCTGCGTACAGCATACCTTCGAGTTTTTGCAGCGCTTCCGCACGTTTCGCAATGTCAGTTTCCGTGTTGGACGCGTCCATCAAGGCATCTGCTTCAGGAGAGCAGAACGCGCCGGAGTTGTACTGACCGTTGCCGCTATCTGCATCTTGGCAAGCAGATAGGAACTGGTGGAAGTTTGCAGAGTCTTCGGTGTCAGCATGCCAGCCGATCATCATCATATCAGCCGCGCGCTCGTCGAACTTTGGCCAGTATTGCGCTTTTGGCATTGTTTGCAGATCAACTGTGATACCGATTTGAGACAGCATAGAGGCCACAGCCTGTGCAATCCGGTCATCGTTAACATAGCGGTTGTTTGGGGCCATCATTGTGATGGATAGGCCATCTGCGTATCCTGCTTCGGCCATAAGTGCCTTGGCTTTTTCCACGTCATAACGAGGTGTTAGTGAAGGATCATGCCCCAAATAACCCGCTGGGGACGCCTGAGCGGCTACGGTGCCAAAGCCACGCATGATACGATCAACGATGCCTGCGTTGTTGACTGCATAGTCGATTGCTTGACGCACGCGTGCATCTTTGAACGCGTCAACACGATCTTGGTTCATTTGGAAGGTGATGATCCGAGTGCCAGGCATGGTGATCAGATTGACGCCATCTGCGCCTTCAACGCGGGCCAAATCGGTTGGCGGAACCGGAGCAATGAAGTCAACATCGCCAGAAAGAAGCGCGGCAACACGTGTTGGGTCTTCTTTAATTGGGGTCAGGATGATTTCATCCACGTTGCCCTTTGAGGCTGTGTCCCAGTAGCTATCGTTGCGATCGAACACAACTTTGACGCCCTGCTCACGTTCTGTGACTGTGAACGGACCGGTGCCAGACATGTTGCGAGATGCGAAGCTGTCGCCATGCTTGACGATCTCGGCTTTGTTTTTGCCGTCATCGGTTGTGCCAGTGTAGAAGGCGGAGTCCATCGCGAACAGGTATGTTGCAGTATGCAGTACCAATGGGAACGGTTCAGCGGTTTTCAGATCAATTGTGTAATCATCAACAACTTCGACATCGGTAAACGGTGAAAATATACCTTTGAAATCGTCGCTTTCTTTGATGCGATCAAAAGTCCAGTCGATGTCTTTTGCGGTAAAGTCATTGCCACTGTGGAATTTGACGCCCTTGCGCAGCGTGAAACGCATAGTAGTTGCGTCGATTTGCTCCCAGCTTTCTGCTAGACGGGCTTCGAATTGCAAGTCTTGTGTCCAGCGCACAAGCGGGTCGAACACCATGTGGTTGAGCTGCAGCGTGCCACCAGACAGTTGTTCGTAAGGATCCATAGAAACGGGGTCCGCATCATAGGCAACACGAACAGTGTTATCGGCGTAAGCAGCGCTTGATAACGAGGCGATAAGTGCGGCAGCAGCTACACCCATTGTAAATTTAGACATAATTATACTCCCTCTGATTTTATTGACGCCAGTATCCCCGGTGAAAATGAATCTTCAAATGCCGGTTTTGCATAGGGTTATGCATGCGGCGAATAGCGCTTCAAAAGCCTAAGAATAGTTGAGTGTTTTAGAATGAAGACTGGCGTATAAGCTATTTATAAATTAGAACTTTTTGCGAGCGAGCCCATATTGGTATTCAGGGTACTCGCGCACATGTTCGTATCCTAAATGCGGTAGAATACTATCCCAAACTAAGCGCACAGATTGCGAGGCGGCCTCGTCAGGGTCATAGCGGTTGGCCAGTTTTGGGTTGTTTTCGTAATAACGGGATGTTCCGATGGCCCAATCCATATCATCCAAAAGCAACAGGCCTCCTGGGCGCAGAAGCATATCAACCAGCAGAGCGCCAAAACCTGTACTATCCCAAGTGTGACCGCCGTCAAAATAACAGAGGTCAAATTGAGGGCGCGGATTGGCGTTGATGAGGCGCTGCAATTCCCACGTGTATGACCGTTTTGCAAAGAATGGGGTAACCCGATGGCTTAGGCCAGATTGGTCTAGGATGTCTTCGATATTGGGGCTGTGTTTTCGTGCAGTGGCTAGATCTATAGTTGAGAGATGCCCGGCATTCTGATCCTCTAGGATAGAACCAATATAAGCGCTGCTTTTTCCCTGATAAAAACCAATTTCAATGACATCATGCACATTGTTTTCTGTGATGATGTCACGCAGGATTTCGGCCCTTTGTCGATCCATGTAGGGAACGTCGCCAAACTTCGCGTCGATTAAATCTGCTTTTGACATTGGGTTCCCACTTTCCGGTGTAGCTTTAGTTAGCTTCGCTCCTTCCACGCTGCAGCATGGATGGAGCGAATAACGTGAATTCTGGTGTCTTGGATGGCGATGACATCTGTTTCAGGTGGCAAGAGCGGTAACAGCAAATTCAAAGTCGACTGAAACGTGTCTTGGCCAGGGGCCATATCCCGAAGAATTGCGATACTGACTGTGCTGACTTCGTCGGGCAAATCGTCTTGCGAGATATGGCGAATGGATGGAAATGAGGAGCATAAGTCGTGTAAAGCGTCTTGGGTCTCTACGCCAAGATAACTTTGGGCGCCGCACATAATGTGGGCCAGTCCTGAAAGTGCCAAATTTGGGCCTATTTCTAGAATGTGCGCCCCAATCAACGCGTCGCCAAGCCTAGAAGCGGCTTTAAGCGCACCACTTGAAAAGCAGTTTTCGAACAACGGTAAATCAATTGCGGTGGCAGACCAATCGTGCCGAGAGTGATGCATCCAGAACGAACGTATGGCCCAGATTAAGCTGGTATCAGCTGATTTAGCGAGGCGCGGAAATCGTTCAGCATTTTGAAAGCACAAAAGATCTGAAAAGACTGCAAGTTGTGGCTGTGCTTCTTTTGGTGAGTCGAGGGTTGCTTCGACTGTGTCCCACGCGGACAAATACGCTGTGTCTTGTGGTAACTTAGCGAGGGTAGAATAAGCTGCTGGCCAGTCTTGAATAAAGACTAAGTAAGCGAGGCGAGCCATTTGAAAAAGCGGACCATTCCAGGGATCAGTGTTTGGTGTGCGCAAATCGACATTGGCGAAGATGTCGGGTGTGAATTCTATATCCTTCAGCATGGCAATGTGTTCACCGGGTTGAAGGACCGCGATGTTACACCACTTGGGCTGTCCTGTTGGGACCAACGCCAAGATGTTGCGTCGTAGCAAAAGATCAATCAAACACATCATTTCAAGCTGTGCAGGATTTAGCCCGTGTTTCACGAGGATGTAACCCTGTGGCGACATCGCCATTCCTATTGATTTCAGGCAATGCAGTAGTCCGTGGCCATCTCGTGGCGCGTCAATCAGGCAAAAATCAAGCGTGCCGTGGCTCCATTCGAACTGTTCATAAAGCGTTTCATGTATTGTTGCCTTGAAGTTTCGGTCGGCCAGGTTCGCTTCAAAGACGGGTCGAAAACTCTCACCGACTTGTAGTACATTTGGATGGTTCTCAGCATTCTGTGCTGTCCAGACAAAGCGATCGACCACGTGTAATTCACCATATTTGGCGAACAACGCACTAACCCCACCCAGCCATGGACCAAACTCAATCAGCCGCGCGTTTTCTGGTAGTTTTTCAAGAATATTGCTTATCAGCGCAACATCCGTCTCCCCCATCATTCGGGGCAGGTCGGGCAAATTTTCTAAGGATTGCTTGTCAACCAAAGGTGACAGTTGCATACTGATTTTGCCTTGTAATTAGACGGGATACGTATGGATCAGGGTAGTTTACTGGAGCAATTCGCGCAAGTTCGTCGCCAGCTGATGACCCTTTGCGCAAAAGACCGGTATTCTGCTGCCCATATGTTTCTTGTTGGATCAGGCATGACACCGAGCGCGGCCCCAGGTCTTTGGGAATATGTCGCCCGTCGCGCCAATGAGGCTGGGCATCACCCGATTGCGCATGAATTACGAAAGACGCTTTGGAAGTCTGACATTCGGAATGACGACATCGCCCTACAAGAAGCGCAGTATTTTCTAGGTCGCAAAGACTACGAAAACTGTTGCTTTGTAATAGAGGCGCAGTTTGGATCGGTACCAGACTATCCCATGGCACTGGCCCTTCTGACGCGAGCTTATATGTTGATGGCTCGATCCCAAACCGGTCTCTCACGGCTGCGCACAAATCGCGAGATCGCGCTGCGTTTAACGCGGGCCGTAATTTTCGCGACGGCTGATCACGCTGCCGCTGCAATTGATCTATTGCGTTTCAGTGGTGAAATTGATCGTGCCATTGCTCTGACGCAACAGGCGCGAAACGAGTTTCCCGACGACATTCGCTTTCAGATGCGCGAGGCGCGTATTGAAGAGCAAAAGGGGCAGTTCGACCGTGCTATTGCCCTGTGGAGTAATGTCGCTGATACTTCGGATCGTTATCGCCTTGAGGCTCTGTTCAAGTTGTACGGATTATATAATCGGCTAGAGCAAGAGACTGCCGGACAGAAGATTGCAGCGCGTCTGCTTTTAATGGAATTACCCATAGATCGCCGAATTCAATTAGCGCTTTTGATGGGGCAGCCAAAAGTACTGCATGCGCTGGTAAAGCTAGCGGCTTTGGGCGGGGCGAGCGATGCGCCGTTACACTTTGAACAAGGTCTGGCAATTGGCGATCTGTTGTTGGATCACGGATATATTGGGCTTGTCCTTTGGCTGAGGCGGCAGCGGATGCCGCTTAGTGACAGGGTCAAGGCAACTTTGGATGCTTGCCAGTTTGGTGACCGGCCGGATCGCGCTATGCCGGATAGCTTTGAAGAGGCAGTAAGCTTGCGTAGTCCAGATTTTATGCTGCCTTTAGACAGGTTCGCGCCAAGAACCCCTAAACCGCCAGGCTGGCCAGGCAGTCGAAGTGATCCAGGGCGAATTCTATTGGTGAATTCATCGCTGAAAGCCGGTGGGGCAGAGCGGCAATTTGTAGCCTTGGTTCGAGCGCTGTGCGAGGCTGGAGTTGATCGGGAGAATATTCATGTCGGATTGTTCAATTTGGATGAAGACAGACGCATGGACCACTTTTTGCCTGACTTACGAGCGTTGGGTGTGAAAATACATGATTTGGCACGCCGACAAGTAAGCAATCCGCAATTACCCCATGACGTTGGGCATATGGTTAATGCCCTGCCAAGCCAATTGAAATATGACCTACGGCCGCTCTGGTATTTGGTACAAGAGTTACGACCAAATGTAATTCATGGGTGGCAGGACCGGTCCGCCGCAGTCTGTGGATTGGTTGCGCATTTGGCTGAAACCGAGCGTGTCGTTCTAAGTATGCGAAATATGACACCGCAAACGCGTTATGATCGTAACTTAATGGCTCTAAAGCCGCTATTGTCGTCGTATTTGGAAAAACCGAACTTCGTTTTGACTGCGAACTCGAAATTAGGGGCCACAGATTACGCCGAATGGCTCAATGTCCGCCAAGTAGATGTCGGGGTCATGACCAATGCTGTAGATATTGCGCCTTTTGCAAGGGTCGCGGAGTTAAAGAAAGCAACTCGGCTAAATGATGCGCCGCTCCGTGTGGGCGGCGTTTTTCGTTTTGCGTTGAATAAGCGACCATTGCTTTGGCTTGAAACCGTTGCGGCGCTGCGCAATCACTTGGACATTGACGTTGAACCGCGACTTTATGGCGAAGGTCCTATGGAGGCCGAAATGCAGCGGTACGCTGATGACTTAGGGCTGGGGTCATTGCGTTTGGTTTCTGGTGAGGCCGATCCAGCGAAGCTGTATTCTGATATGGACGTGTTGTTGCTGATGTCACGTGTCGAAGGCGTGCCCAATGTTCTGTTAGAGGCGCAGGCCTGTGGTTTGCCAGTTGCGGCATGTCGTGTTGGGGGCGTTGAGGAGGCCGTTCAAAATCGCGGAGATTCTGCGGCTTTGGTGATGGAGCCTGATGTCAGTGCGGCTATAGCGGCAAAGTCTATTGCCGAATGGTTACCAAATGCGCTTGCCGCCGAACACTTTCCTCGCGTTGGCTTTGTTCGCACGCATTTTAGCCCAGAGGTCTTAGCAAAACAGGCGTTGCGCTACTATTGCGGACAGGGGGATGTCTAGTGCAGGCCCAAGACTCTAGCAAAATTTGGCGTGTCGGTGTTTTGGGGGATTTGTATGACCCGGTTGGTCAACTGTTGGAAGATATTCCAGCTCGGGCGACGCACCTTTTTGTTCCCATCGAAGACCCTGCAAAAGACGCAGAATATGTGGATGAAATCATTGTCCTGTCGCAGTCATATGCGTTGGCGCACCTCCCAGGATTGTTAAAATGCGATCTCCCTTTCAGCATCGTATTGCGACGACTTGATACTGAGGTGCATCCACGTGACTGGCGCAGAGAGTCAGAGATTCTGAAACGGTGTATCGCGGACGCAGAAGACGCCAATATCCAACTTGCGGCATTGACTGAAGCTGCCGCTTCTGAATTTCGTATGGAGTTTGGATTTAGAGTCAAAGCATTAGACGCCCTTGTTCCGGTAGCCGATGGATTGCCTCCTTTTGCAATTGATCGCCAACAGCGCGAAGTGACGTTTGCACTATCTGGGCAAAACAAACCGCGAGAAAGCCGCCGGGTTGAAACAGATGCGCTACATTGGGCACGTTTGCGACGTCTGTCTGTACTGCATGGGTCCGACCATACAGATCTAGACCTGCAGGATATGGTGTCTTGGGCGAACTCCAGCCGAGGTCTGCGAATGGCAAATGATAAGCCGCAAAAACTGCGTTGGTTGGCCGTTGTCCCCAACGGTGTTGGGCTTGGGCACATTACGCGTATGATGGCATTGGCCAAAGCCGTGCAGGCTCATCATGACGCAGAGGTTATCTTTTGGTGTTTCTCAAGGGCTGCGGAAATTTTGCAAGCGGCGGGTTTCCAGATCGTGTTGCGCCAAAATGCGGGGCACCTAAAAGCACACCCACCTGCATGGCGCGATTGGGAAACCCAAGAATTCTCTATTGCCTTACAGCACCTCCGGCCAGATATTGTTTCCTATGATGGCGCGGTCATTGATCCGTTTATCTTCAGGGCTTTACGCATGCCAGGTTGCGGCAAAAGTGCGTTTCTATGGGTGCGGCGCGGTATGTTGCGATACGACTCAGATCCGCAGTTTCTTGAGAATGAGCAGTTTTGCGACTTAATCCTAGAACCAGGTGATTTAGCTGTAGCTGTCGACAAAGGCCCAACCAAAACAAGACAAGCGCGGCTGCGGGGATTTTCAGAAACCTATGTAACGAAGCCAGTGGCCCTTGCGAAAATGATTGCACCTTATTCTCGTCGAGAAGCTAAGCGACGGATGAAACTCGGATGGGGCAAACACTGTCTTGTGTCATTGGGAGGGGCGTTTGGAGATTGGGATGCAATCGAGGCAGAGATTGTCGCGCAGGCCAAAGCCAAAGGCGTCACATTGATCTGGGCTCAGTCGCCATTGGCGCCCCCGCCACAATCTCAAGAGACGCTTATTCGCAGGTTATTTCCGCTCAGTCGATATTTGCCGGGGATCGACGGAGTCATTACAGCAACGGGATACAACAGTTTTCATGAATTGATGTTGGGGTATTCGGGGCCGGTGATGTTTGCCCCAACAAATTTCGTACGTATGGATGATCAAGTAGCGCGTGCCAGCTATGCAGCCGAACAAGGTTGGTCTTCGGTTGTGTTTTCCGATCAGCCTGATGGCATGAAGGACCGTATTGGGGACTTCATGCAGCAAGTCAAAGATGGGGCGACCTTCCGGAACCGGCCAACAGATAACCTTGACGGAAGGGCCTTCGCCGACCGGCTACGCAATATCTGTCAACGTTATAGACGGGAGATTTGAAATGGGAGAATCCGCTGATCCAAATTTAGGCTCCGCCGCCCTGTTGCGCCGACTGGCACGCGACAATCAAACGATGGGCCCTCGATTGGCACAGCTAGAGTTTCAGCAAATGATGCGTGAGCTCGCGAACCCGACGTTGTTTGACCTTGTGATAGATTTTCCTGAGCAGGAGAAAGTACGGCCATTGGTGCTCCCGACGATGGCAGAACATCCAATGGCCAACCGTGCACCGGTGTTAAACGTTACGCTTGGCAGGACAGCTTGGATTGAAAACCCTGATAGCTTACCCGTTGTCGGGATCTTCATTTCTGATCATCAGCACCCCGCAACACGTCCTGCACTTGCCGCGTTGATGCGGCAACACCATGCAGCACCATTTGCAAGGTTCGTTTTTCTATGTGCATCCATGCGACCTATTCCGTTTCTAGGACGATATGAATTCACATATGAGTATGTCAGCGCGCAGGACCCAGTGGTACTCGCTCGTCGGTTAAGGCTTCGGTATGGGATGGAGCAGATACGGGATTTGGGCAGCGGGCGCCCGATATGGCGTGGAAAGCGCGCTATGAACACGTCGAACGGCGAAAATCCGGGTGAAACTGGCTGAATTTCGCCTGCCTCAATTATAACATAATTTTTTGGTGACCTCGGTAGAAACGTTTCTTAAATCGGGTTCAGGCATGATTGAGCAAGCGCTGCAAAACGCAGGGCACCTTTATCAGGTCAAAAATGCGGAAGTTGAGGGCTAGAGTATGAAGAAGACGGTTCTTGGGGCCATAATTGCGGGCATCTCATTGGCAGCAGCAGGACACGTTTCGGCGGCAACCTGTGCTGATCGTGACCACGTTATGGCTAAACTAGCGGAGCAGTTTGGCGAAGCGCCTGTTGCAAATACAGTCAGTCACAGCAAACGGGTTCTTGAGGTATTTGCCTCCCCGAATGCAGAGACATGGTCCATCGTCGTGACTTTGCCGGAACGCAATCTCGCGTGTCTTGCAGCAACAGGCAAAGGCCAAGTCAGACTCACATCGACCTTGCAGTCACTGTAATAACTGCAAGGCCGTAAATGTTTGGATAACCTGCGGTGTTCAGGGTGTTGGTCTATGGGCTACCATTTGCCGCCACCACCTCCGCCGCCTCCATCGCAGTCACCACCACCACCGGATGCGTTCCAAAGCCACCAATCGAGGTAGTTACTCTCTCCGTTTGGTGTTTGAACCTGCATGGTCGTGCGAAGCGCAAGGTACTGCGACATTTGTTGCGAACTACCGCGCGAAATAAACGTGTCTACCCAGTGGGAATCCAACGCTGTTACTTCTTCGGGGGTGGCTATCGCGTAAGACGTGCGAACCGCGAATTCGAGATCTTGCTCTAAATCCGTCAGATTTAGAATATCAATCAACTCATCACGTAGTGGCAATTGTCCCTGCCCGCTGTCCAATT
>NZ_JAUORX010000011.1 GCF_030548175.1 Cognatishimia sp. 1_MG-2023
CCGACATCACAAAACGCGAATAACGTCTTTGTCGATCCCCAACATATAACCGCGCCGGGCGACGTTCTTTACAAGCAACTCACTGACAATCTGATTGCCCAGACTATCACGCAATCGCTTAATCCGCGTTGCGCCAGCCGCTTCTTCGCAATCTGCTTCCAGCTTGCCTGAAATCATGGCCTCAATCGCTACACCTGACAAAACGTCATCATCCATACGGGCCTCAGCCAGAACTGACATCGTTTCCATCGCCGCATCTGTCAGCTTGAAACCCATGTCATTCAGATAGACCTTCTTTTCATCGCGACTGATCAGCAATGAATTCACCTGAATGCCGGATCGTTCAATCTGTGCCATGCGGCGGTTCATCGTGATCAGCATCACCAAAAACACCAATGCCGCGATCATCATGCCGGTCGCAAAGATCAGCAGCACAAAAATCACCATCCGGTAACTGGATAAAATCTCAGCAAAGGACGTGCCCGACTGCGCCAAAATCTCCAACAGCTTTAGATCGGCTTGCCGGGTCAGATCATCATTCTCAACGAACAACTGCTCCACACGAGCATTAAACGCATTCGCGTCTGGCAGCGTGAACAACAACAACGCCCCCGCGCCCAGCAAAATGGCCACGATGGCGATAATCCCAAGCGTGACCACACGGCTGCCAATTTGGCGCGCTTCAATAGCGGAGGTAGAATTGTCCAGCATCAGCTTTCCTTTGGTCGAGACCAGATGAATCAAAGACTGACAGAACATTCAGCAAAACCCAACCACCTGACCGTAGTCGCGGCGTCAATTCGCCTTGGGCATTGGATTTGCTGCATTCGCCCTGAACCTGCGCAACACCGTAGTGCAAGCGTAAGGGGTCATTCTGTTTGGCTTTGTAATCTGCATAGCAATCTTGCGCCATGGCCGCTGTAGCAAACGACAACGCAAGTGCGGAAAGCGATATGATGAGTGCGTTTTTCATAAGGCCACTCTGATGTGATCGACTTAGATATTCAATAACAACAGGGCTTTCCGGCGTTGATATTCGATAACAATGGGCCGTTATTGCCTGACTTTCGGGGCTGGGGGCAAGCTGATCTCATCAACTCGCTCTTCACTGCGAACCCACAGAATCGCTTGCACCCGAAAGAAAGGCATACCCCATGTCCCGTAAATTCATCGCATCCATCTTGATCGCGGCAGTCACCGTTACTGGGCTGTCCCTCTCGGCAGCGCCAGCCAAAGCTGGCAATGACGATTTGGCTAAATTGCTCTTTGGCGCTACCGCGCTGGTGATCATTGGCAAGGCGGTCTCTGATCGCAATCGTCATTCAACAGCACCTGCTGAAACCACTCGCCACGATGATTATCGTCGAGAAGAGGAACGTCGTAAGCGCCGCGAAGCGCGCCGTAACTTTAGACAACTACCTGCCTCATGTTTGCGTCAGCACCGCACGCGCGACGGTCGTGTCCGCATGATGAGCACGTATTGCTTAGAACGTAACTACAACCACGTCAGCCGTTTGCCGCATGATTGCAAAATTCGTGTCCGCACAAGCGATGGTCCGCGTCGTGGTTACCAGATGCGCTGCTTGCGCGACCGTGGGTTCAAACTGGCATCTAACTAACAGTTGAGCACAGGGGCAGCACCCGCATCCCCAAGCTGCCCTGAAAAACCGGCGCCAGGCAACTGGCGCCGGTTTTTTCTTGCGACCCAGTCAAATCTGCGCTTTCACCATCGGATGACCCAGCCTGATTACACACTCGAAGAATCGGCGCTCCTACGCGGGGCAACCTTAATCTGTGGCGTTGACGAAGTCGGGCGTGGGCCATTGGCAGGCCCGGTCATGGCGGCCGCTGTGATCTTGGATCCAAACAACATCCCAGCGGGCCTGAACGATTCTAAAAAGCTCACTGCCAAACGGCGTGAGCTGCTCTACGATCAGATACTTGCTGCCGCCATAGTGGGGGTCGGCGAGGCATCGGTGCAGGAAATTGACGAGATCAACATCTTACAGGCCAGCCACCTTGCTATGGTGCGCGCCGTTCAAAACCTGTCCCAGCAGCCAGATTACGCTCTGATTGACGGGAACCTTCTGCCCAAAGATCTAAGTGTGCCAGCCGAAGCTGTGATTAAGGGTGACGCAAAAAGTGTTTCTATTTCAGCGGCTTCGATTGTGGCAAAAACAAGGCGCGATCGCCTCATGTTGTCATTGGCGCAACAGTTCCCGGGATATGGGTGGGAAAAAAACCAAGGCTACCCAACGCAGCAACATCGCGATTCTATCCACAAGCTGGGGATAACCCCACACCATAGACGTTCGTTTAAGCCAATACACAACATCTTGTATCAAGCTAAAAACCTAACATCTTGATTCAAAAAGGAATTGACCTCGATTCCAGTTTAGTCGATCCTGTGGATAACCATAGAGCACACAAGTGCCGGTTAAATAGAGCGCAAAAGCGCCGAGCATACTGAGGCAGTAAAAATGACGAATAAACCAAAGAAAAAGGGCTCGACAGAGCTCCCTCTAAACACGATTCTTGCTGGTGACTGCATCGAAATGATGAACAGTTTGCCTGAGGAATCCGTTGACCTGATCTTTGCGGATCCCCCCTATAACCTACAGCTCAAGGGTGATCTTCACCGCCCAGACAATTCCAAAGTCGATGCTGTGGATGATGAGTGGGACCAGTTCTCGTCTTTTGCAGCCTATGACAAATTCACACGCGAATGGCTAAAGGCGGCGCGCCGTTTGCTAAAGCCAAATGGCGCAATCTGGATGATCGGCAGCTACCACAACGTATTCCGTATGGGCGCCGAGCTTCAGAACCAAGGTTTCTGGATTTTGAACGATGTGGTTTGGCGCAAGTCGAACCCAATGCCAAACTTCCGTGGCAAGCGCTTCACCAACGCACATGAAACAATGATTTGGGCCTCTAAGTCAGAAGGCAGCAAATACACATTCAACTATGAAGCTTTGAAAGCGTTGAACGAAGGCGTTCAAATGCGCAGCGATTGGGTTCTGCCAATCTGCACCGGCCACGAGCGTCTGAAGAACGACGAAGGCACCAAAGCACACCCAACGCAAAAGCCAGAATCCCTGCTGCATCGCGTGTTGATCGGCTCAACCAATCCAGGTGACGTTGTTCTGGATCCATTCTTTGGTACAGGCACAACCGGCGCCGTCGCGAAAATGCTTGGGCGTGAGTTCATCGGCATCGAGCGCGAGGAAGAATACCGCAAAGTGGCTGAAAAACGCATTGCTGGTATCAAGAAATACGACCGCGAAGCTCTCGAAGTGTCCACATCAAAGCGGGCGCAACCACGCGTCCCTTTCGGTCAACTCGTCGAGCGCGGCATGCTGCGTCCCGGCACCGAACTGTCGTCTATGAACGGCCGTTACAAAGCCAAGGTTCGCGCAGATGGCACGCTGGTCGGCAAAGATGTAAAAGGCTCAATCCACCAGGTTGGCGCCGCCTATGAAGGCGCACCAAGCTGTAACGGTTGGACATATTGGACGTATAAGAAAGAGGGCAAACAAGTGCCGATCGATCTGCTGCGCCAAGAAATCCGCGCCGAGATGGAAACACGCCCGAACTAAGTACTCAGTTTCACAAGAATACCTTGGGTCTGCCATTCGTCGCAGACCTAATACCGAGGTACCGCCGGTGCCTGTGGACTGACTACACATGGCACCTTGACTTGCCCCGCCTTTGGCGGGGCTTTTTTTTGGCATGGGTGGGGGCGCTGCCCCCGTCTTTGAAACAGGTTTCAAAGACTCCCCCGAGGTATTTTAGGTCAAGAAAAAACTAGCGGGGTTTTGGATTGAGCGCCTTGTTATAGGGGTGCCAGTCTTCGATCTCTGGATAGTAGGTTTTCCGCCAAGCCCGCACACGCGGGTTCATAAAGCGGCGCCAAATTGGCGGTACCATCGCCGCCATGGTCATGACTGGATAGCCATATGGTAACTGTGGCGCTTCGCTTTCGTCATAGTTTTGCAGCAGCGGAAAACGGCGGTCGGGTTTGTAGTGGTGATCCGAGTGGCGCTGTAGATTGATCAGTAACCAATTGGTCGCCTTATGTGCTGCATTCCAGCTGTGATGCGGTTTGACGTGTTCGTATTTACCGTCACCCAAATGCGCGCGGGTCAGGCCATAATGTTCGACATAGTTCACAAGCTCCAACTGCCAAATCGCAACACCAGCTTGCAGCAGAAACAATCCAACGCCAGCCCAGCTACCAATCAGGGCGGCCAAAAGCAGCATGAAACCCTGCAGGAGCCAATACCGAAAGAATGGGTTCTTGCGGTCTGTCCACAGCCGGTCTTTGCGCGCGAGTAGAGACTGTTCCGCCCGAAACGCGCTTAATAGAGACTGTTTTAGAACCCGTGGAAAGAACCGATGGAACCCTTCGTTATAGCGCGCTGTCACCGGATCGCGCGGCGTGCCGACATAACGATGATGCACCAACAGATGTTCGCTGCGGAAATGCGAATAAAGCACCATTGCGAGTAGAATATCGCCAAACCACCGTTCCAGATTATTGCGTTGATGCATCAGTTCATGGCTGAAGTTGATACCAACCGTGCCGGTAATCACGCCAACGCCAAAGAACAAAACAATCCGTTCGGTACGCCCCAAATGCTCTGCGTCTAGCACATAAGCCATCAGCCCAAACAATGTGACAAACTGCAAGGCAGGCCAAACCAGCGTGACCAGTCGATACCAAAACAGCGCATCATCTGGCGTTTGTGGATCGTTATTCGCCAGGTTCAGCCCGGCTGCCGCATCCAAAATGGAAAACAAATACCAAGCGACCAATGGTGCGCTGATCACCCACCATCCGCCTTGGATTGCACTGAACCAAATCAGTGGCACCAATAGCAATGGCAACCAATAGGGCAGGGCGTTTCTAAGATTGGCCACTTGTGTGGTCTCTGACATGGCGAGGCTCCGATTTGCTCGATCGCGCGCGTTTGCCCGCATAATGGGCGGCACAGCGCAAAGGATCAATCCGCGTCGCTGCCTTTCGTAAGGTCAAAGGCTTTTCGCATCACAGTCGGCAGGTCAGAAGGCCGGAAATCATCGACCTCTTTGAACTCACCCACCTTGGGCGCGCGATCCATTGGCACCAATGCGGTCATGACTTTCAGACGCAAATGAAAATGGGTGAACGTATGGCGGGCCTCTGTGTTCAGCGTTTTCCACTCGGCTTTAATGGGCATGTCATGATGGGGGGGATCATCCTCTACCCATTCCGAACCAGGCCAACCCAGCATGCCACCCAGCAGACCCTTGTCAGGGCGTGTTTCCAACAAAAACGCCCCATCCACGCGCCGCGCGATATAGGCCGTACCGTATCGAATCGGCTTTGGCTTCTTCGGTGTTTTTTTCGGCAATTCCGCAGCCGTGCCTGCCAGTCGCGCTTTGCATGGCGCACGCCACGGGCAAATCCCACAGGCTGGATTTTTCGGGGTGCATATCGTAGCACCCAAATCCATCACCGCCTGCGCATAGTCGCCGGGCCGTTCGCTAGGCGTCAACGCTGCAGCGCGTTCTGTCAGCTCTGGCTTTGCCGTGGGTAGTGGCGTGTGAATGTCAAACAGCCGTGACATCACACGCTCGACGTTCCCATCCACCACAACGGACGCTTGATCATAGGCAATCGCGCTAACCGCACCCGCCGTATAGGGGCCAACACCCGGTAATTTCAGCAATTCATCATAGGTGCCGGGAAATTCACCGTCGCATTCATCCACAACATACCGCGCGCATTTCAATAGGTTACGCGCGCGTGCGTAATAGCCAAGACCGGCCCATGCGCCCATCACATCTGCATCTTCAGCTGCGGCTAGATCGCTCACAGTTGGCCAGCGCTTTGTAAACCTCAGGAAATAATCTTTTACCGCCGCAACCGTTGTTTGCTGCAACATGATCTCTGACATCCAAATGCGGTAAGGGTCCGGCATGACACCAGCGGCTCGATCCGCGGGCCCAATGCGCCATGGCATCTTGCGCGCATGCACATCATACCATTCCAGCAAATCAAAGGCTTTCGGCTGGTCACGCAAGTGTTATATCCTTTAAGCTAATCTGGCACTGGTCACGGCGCTGTCTCACTCTAAGATAACGTCGAACGAAAGGATGCAAGGCCCCTCATGCGCAGACCGTCCTATAAAGGCTTTCAACGCACGTCCACCCTGTTGCGCGACAAGATTCGCAAGGCAGGCGAGACGCGTGGCTTTGCCGTGACGCGCGTGTTGACCCATTGGGCAGAAATCGTTGGCCAAGAAACTGCGGCCATCTGCAAGCCCGTTGATGTGAAATATGGCCGCCAAGGCTTTGGCGCGACATTGACGATCCTGACCACGGGTGCGCAGGCCCCCATGCTTGAAATGCAAAAAGAACGACTGCGGGAAAAAGTGAACGCGGCCTATGGCTATAATGCCATTACCAAGATGCGGATCACTCAAACCGCCCCGACCGGATTTGCCGAGGGACAGGCGCAATTTGCCCCAGCGCCCAAGGCAGCCAAACCGCCACCTGATCCAAAAGTTCAAAAAGAAGCGCACACCATGGCAGCCCCTGTCCAAGATGACGGACTTCGCCAAGCGCTGGAACAGCTGGCCAATAACGTTTTATCCAAATCTAAGAACTGAGGAAGGTTTCAGAAATGAACCGTATTATTCCAATTATCATCGCGATTGTGATCGGTGTCGCCGGCGGCGCATATTACCTGTCACAAAGCGGTGGCAATTCCGCGACGGCGCAAACCACAATCGACACGCCACAGGCCAGCGATGTTGATACATCCGGTATTCAAGACATGATCCTTGGCGATGCAGACGCGCCGATCACAGTCATTGAATATGCTTCGTTCACCTGCCCACATTGCGCTAGCTTTCACGCGACCACCTATCCAAAGCTAAAGGCTGATTACATCGACACCGGCAAAGTTAAATTCGTCTTCCGCGAAGTTTACTTTGATCGCTTCGGCCTTTGGGCATCTTTGATCGCACGTTGCGGTGGCCAAGAGCGTTTCTTTGGCATCACCGACCTTCTGTTCAAAGGCCAATCTGATTGGTCCCGCGCAGGTGATCCAGTCGCGATTGCTGATTCCATCCGTAAGGTTGGTCGTTTGGCTGGCCTCGGTGACGAGCAGCTACAGTCCTGCTTGCAAAACGAAGACGAAGCAAAGGCGTTGGTGGCTTGGTACCAAAACAATGCAGCCAAAGATAACGTAACCGGCACGCCGTCTTTCGTAATCAACGGCGAAAAATTCAGCAACATGAGCTACGCTGACTTCAAGAAAACACTCGACGGCATGCTTTAAGCAAACCTCGATTTCCAAGGAAAACGCCCGCCCTAACCGGTGGGCGTTTTGCGTTTTAGCTATGCCCCTAACAACCGATCCAAGACCGCATCAACCGCAGTCCAATCCTCGATCTCTAGTCGCACGGGCAGGGTTAGAACGCGCTGCCGATAGGTCTTGGGCAGGCGCACAGCGTCTTTCTCTGTTGTGACCAACTGGGCGCCAAGTCGCTGCGCATCCGCATCCAATCGCGCCAATAAGCTTTTGCTAAGGGGTTGGTGATCATCCAGCGCATGAGTTTGCAGCAATGTCGCGCCAAGCTCACGCAATGTGTTGAAAAACTTCTCTGGATACCCGATCCCGGCAAAGGCCAAAAACGGCGTGTCTTCCCAATCCATACCGGTCTGCAAAGGCGACACATGGCCAGTTACATGCGGTAAACCGATCACAGGTCCCCAAACCTCCGAAAACCGCTTTTGCGCAGGGTTAGAGCCTATTGAAAGCACCAAATCAGCCCGCGCAAGCCCCGCCTCAACGGGTTCCCGCAGTGGTCCAGCTGGGATGCAACGACCATTCCCAAACCCACGCTGTGCGTCCACCACAATGATCGAGGCATCTTTGACCAACGACGGATTCTGAAACCCATCATCCATCAAGATAATCTTTGCCCCCGCATCCTGCGCAGCCTTCGCACCAGCCGCACGATCCTTAGAAACCCACGTCGGCGCAAAGGCCGCCAGCAACAGTGGCTCGTCGCCTACCTCATCCGCTGAATGCGTACGCTCGTTAACCTGCACAGGTCCGTCTAGTGATCCGCCATACCCACGCGATACAACATGCGCTGTCACACCGCGCGCTTGAAGCCGTTGAAGTACCGCAATTGCAGTCGGCGTTTTTCCCGTACCACCAGCATTCAAATTGCCAATGCACAGCACAGGCACATCCGCTTTAAATCCATCTCCCTTGGCCACACGTCGCGCCGTCGCGCCGGCGTAAATTGCACCCAAAGGCGCCAACAATCGCGCCTTCCAACTTGGCCGATCCGCAGGGGTGTTCCAATAATCCGGCGCGCGCATCACTTGGCGTCCTTCTGGTCTAGGGTCTCGTTGATCTGTTCTAGGATATGATCCGTGACCATGGCACCTTCGGAAACAGTTTCCCATCCAGCATGAACCATTTTCGCAACCTTATCCGGCGCCATCAGGCTGGCCAGGGCCGCAGATAAAGACTCCACATCCTTCACAATCCGCGCCGCACCCGCCCGTGCTAGCCGCGAATACGCCTGAAGATGCTGCCGAACTCCCGGCCCATATAAGACTGCAGACCCCAAAGCCGCAGGTTCAAACGGGTTCCGCCCGCCATGCCCGCTGACCAACGAACTGCCCAGTAGTGTGATTGGCGCCACGCGGTAAAACAAACCCAACTCTTCGGCGTTTTCTGCCAACAGGATTTGCGTCCGCTCCTCTGGCATCTCGGCATCATCCCAATGGCTGACGCGCCATTTCTGTGCCTCGCATTCCGTACGAATGGCTGCGGCCTGTTCAGGTCGATCAGGCACAATCATCAACAGCAACCGTGGCGACAGCCTCATTGTCGCCCGCTGAGCCGTTAATACGATATTCAATTCTTCTGGCTGAATGCGCGCGGCCAACCAAACAGGCCGCGCCGTTAAGCTATCACTCAGGTCATCCAGATCACTTTCCGAGCAATTCAGCGCTGGGCTATCTTCCAATAGTGGCCCGCTGTCTTCAACCTGCGCCTCCATGCCCAACATCCGCCGCAAGCGAAACCCACTCGCCGAGTCGTGCGCGTAAATCTTGGTAAAAAGCTGCAACGTTGGCTTCAGCGAATCCGGCAGCCACCGCCAATTGCGATGCTCAAGATCGAGCTCATCAGCGTCGATCAAAAACGAAGGGATACCGCGCTCATGTGCACCACTGATCAACGCAGGCCGCACTGCAGGGCCTTTCCATAACAGCACATCAGGTTCCCAGTGATGAAAGAAACGGCTGACATCCGCGGGGTTCTCGCTTGGCAATTCGACAAATTGCACACAGTCAGGCACCCCCAAGGGGCGCTCTTTTACGGCTGACACTGTCAGAATGACATGCCCGTCGTCACGTTGTGTCGCCAGCTTTCTACCCAGCTGCACCATAGCAATGGCATCACTCGCCACAGCGCAATGCACCCAGATCAATGTTCCATCCGGGCGCAGCCGATCCGGTTGTTGCCAATGCGACGACTCGCGCCGTGCAAAGGCCAGATAGGCGGTCAGGGAAAGCGATGGAGCCATAAAGTGTGCGCGCTTTGATCCGGGCCGACAATCGGCGTTAAAGGTCTTGGCAAATTAGGCGCATCGCCCCCTAGCGACAAGGGACATAACGCCCCTTTGGTTGACCTCCTTTGCCGGATCGGGCAACCATTTCGCTAAAGTCTGCCTTGAAAGCCACTTGATGAAACCTTTTCTGATTTTACAACTGCGCCCGGAAGCCGAGGCAAGTGACAATGAATTCCAAGCGATATTAAGCAAATCCGGTCTGACCGAGGCGGAAACCCATCGCTTGCAGTTGAACAAAGACGATATTCCAGCGGAACTCTCTCTGGACGATTATGCCGGTGTGATCGTCGGTGGTGGCCCCGGCTGCGTCAGCGATGCCCCAGAGGATAAATCCGAAGTCGAAGCCAAGATCGAAACCGAAATTCTTAGCCTTCTTCCAGAAATCACAAAACGTGATTTTCCGTTTATGGGCTGCTGCTATGGCATCGGCGTTTTGGGGCACCACCTTGGCCGCGTGGTAAACAAAGATAACTACGGCGAAGCTGCAGGCACCGCTGATTGCCGACTGACAGAGGCCGGCAAATCAGACCCTGTTCTTGCGGGAATGCCCGACCAATTCGACGCCTTTGTTGGCCACAAAGAAGCCATGCAACGCCTACCCGAAGGCTGCACGCATCTGGTCGAATCCCCCACCTGCCCATTCCAAATGATCCGCTTTGGTCAGAACGTTTATGCGACTCAATTCCACCCCGAAGCAGACGCAGCCGGGTTTGAAGTGCGCATCGGGGTCTACAAAAACAAAGGGTATTTTCCACCAGAAGAAGCGGACGCTTTAATCGCTATGTGCCATGCAGCGGATGTGCACGCACCAGAAAAGATTTTGCGCAATTTCGTGGACGTTTACCGCGGTTGATCCCGCGCGGATGCGGGGCTTTGCCCCTCAAACTCCCCAAAGTATTTAGACCAAGAAAAAACTAATAGACCAGCGCGTCCGAGATGCTTTGGTGCAGGGTGGCATTGGCGCCAATCATGCCTGCCAAGCGGGGGTCTTTGTTGTTAAAGACTAAGGGCGCGCCATGACGGTCTGATGTGATCGCGCCAGCTTCTTGAAGGATCAAATCACCTGCTGCCACGTCCCATTCCCAAGTGGGTCTGAAGGTGAACATCGCGTCAAACTTTCCTTCGGCCACCAATGACAAGCGGTATGCAAGCGAGGGGCGGTGATTGCGTTTCACATCCGGAAGCGCGTGCCAGTTTTTCGCATCCATCGCTGGTTTAGTTGCCAGTATATCTGCGCCGGTCAGATCTGGTCGGCGCCCAACAGCGATTACATCCCCGTTCAAATGCGCCCCTTGCCCAAGCTCGGCTGTATAAAGTTTGTCTCGCAATGGCAGGTAAACAACGGCCGCCGTCACTTTACCCTTTTCAGCAATCGCCAGTGAATGTGCCCAGGTTGAATCGCCCGCAATGAAACTGCGAGTGCCATCAATGGGGTCGATGATAAACACGCGCTCGTCGTTCAGGCGTGCATCATCCTGCGGCGATTCTTCGGACAGCCATCCATAGTCAGGCCGCGCCGCGCGCAGCTCTGCGTCAAGCATCCGGTTCACCGCCAGATCAGCCTCGGTCACGGGGCCTGCGCCATCCGCCTTGTCCCAGACCTCTGGGTTTTTACCAGCAAAGCCACAGGCAATTCGGCCCGCTTCTTGGGCGGCGTCAATCAGTAGGGAAAGGTCACTGCCCGGCAAGGGTCATTCCTTCGACCAACAGCGACGGCACGACGCGGGTCAGATGGGCACGCGCGTCGTTGGCTGGCACAATGCTGCGCAACATGTCACGCAGGTTGCCCGCAATTGTACATTCATTCACCGCATGGGTGATCTCGCCATTTTCGACCCAAAGACCAGCCGCACCGCGCGAATAGTCGCCGTTGTTCGGGTTGATGGTGGACCCAATCATAGAGGTCACAATCAGGCCAGTGCCCATATCGCGGATCAGATCAGCGCGGCTTTTGTCGCCCTGCGTCAGCGCGATGTTCCATGTACTTGGTGACGGCGGGCCACCCACACCACGTGCCGCGTTACCAGTGCTTTCAAGGCCCAGTTTGCGCGCATTGGCTAAATCCAGCGTCCAACTGGTCAGCACGCCGTTATCAACAATCGCCCGCTTTTGCGTTGGCAAACCTTCGGCATCAAACGGACGCGAGCCAGAGGCGCGCGCGCGATGTGGGTCTTCGATGATCGACAGATCGGTTGGCAAAACTTCTTGTTCCAAAGCATCCAGCAACCACGATGAGCCACGTGCAATCGCTGCCCCATTGATCGCACCCAAAAGGTGCCCAATCAAAGAGCTGGAAATCCGTTCATCAAACAATACCGGAAAGGCGCCGGTTGGTGGCTGTTTCGCATCGCGACGCGCCAAGGCGCGTTCCGCAGCGCTGCGACCAATGTCTTTTGCATCGCGTAGGTCCGCTTGGAAAATGCGGCTATCGCCGTCGTAATCCCGCTCCATATCAGCGCCGGTGCCCGCAATCGCGACACAGGATAGCCCGCGATCCGTACGGGCATAACCGCCAGAAAATCCGTTGCTAGCTGCCAAATGCACCTGCGTGGCACCATAGCCCGCAGAGGTTGCTTGAACCTGCGAAATCCCGTCTACAGCCAGTGCACTTGCCTCAGCTTCTGCTGCATCGGCTTGTAACTCTTCGGGGGCAGGTTCCGCAGAAGGATCACACAGCTCTAGCGCATCAATGTCCCAAGATTGCACCAGCTGATCCGCGCGTGCCAAACCGATATGGGGGTCTTCGGGTGCTTCTTTTGCCATGGCAACAGCACGTTCAGCCATCATCGCAATCGTCGCATCGCTGATATCAGACGCAGACACATTCGCCTGTCGTTGGCCTATGAAAACCCGCAGGCCAATATCGGTTCCTTCGGAGCGTTCCGCATGTTCCAGCGCGCCGCCGCGTACATCAATTGAAACCGAGGTGCCCTGCACCGCCATCGCATCGGCGCCATCGGCCCCGGCTTTTTGCGCTGCGTCCAGCAATTGCTGGGTCAGCTCTTGCAAAGTTTTGCTCATCCTGCCTCCGCGGAGTTGTTCTCTTCAGGTAGACCGGGATGCCCCGCAAGGCAAGCCTATCCCCAATAAAATAGGCCGCCCAGAGTGTGTCTGGGCGGCCTGCATTTCACGCATTTTGCGTTATTTGATGCGCTGACCGTTTGCCAGAACGTGACCGTCTTCGTTCACTTCGATGGTCGAGTTCAGCTCGTCCTCGGCTGGACCAGGGGTCGTGAACAGACCCATCATCATCCGCGCGCCCATCGCGTCTTGTTCTTGAACGATGCCCATTTGGATCAGCTTATCCAGCAGGCCATTGCCGCCCAACAGACGAAAGTTCGCCTCGCCCAATGGGCGCGGCATGCCATCAAAGCTTTGGGTGTCGGTATTGTCGAAGGTGAAATCACCTTTACCAGTCAGCTCCGCGCCACCAATTTCAATCACCAGATCGCTTAGGGTTAATGCTGTCAACTCACCCGGAAACTCGTCAGAATCTTCGATGGTTGGGTCCATCAGGTCCATCAACAGACGGGTTTTGCCTTCTAGGTCAAAGCTTAGCGTCGCTGGATCACGAGGCAAAACTGCCGTTGGATCAAAGATGCTCCACAACAAATCAGGCACAGCCAAACCGCCCAGCGTCAGGCCAAAGGCAAAGTCCTGCTCTTCATCTGCAGCCATCAATGGCATCAACAGTTCATAACCCGCTTCGGCCATTTCGAAAGAAACCGGGAACGGAATATCGCTACCTGCAACGTTTACAGTGATGTCAGAACCGCCACCTGCATATGCAAAACCAGCCTCGTCCATCGCCATTTCCAGCTCGCCAGAACCAGCAGAGGTTTCGACGTTAAAGGCATCGCCATCCGCAGTGCCTTTTAGCTGCATCTGCGAACCACCTTGGGAAAACGTACCAGTGAAGCCAAAGCCCGCTTTGAACAGCGCGGTTGGATCTTCAACGTCATAGTCTGATGGAACGACGGCCTCGCCCTCAAAGCTTAGGTTATCAACCGAACCCGTCGCGACAACATCTGCGC
This sequence comes from Cognatishimia sp. 1_MG-2023, assembly GCF_030548175.1. Classification (GTDB taxonomy): domain Bacteria; phylum Pseudomonadota; class Alphaproteobacteria; order Rhodobacterales; family Rhodobacteraceae; genus Cognatishimia. The sequence continues at coordinate 13,679 of NZ_JAUORX010000011.1, forward strand.
TTTCTGCTTCGTCAACGACACGCAGCTCATATGTGACCTGATCAGCGCTAAACTTTTGCGCCACATCGCGCATATCGCCAACTTTCATCGTCGACTGACCAATCACGTTGTTGATGACCATTTCAAATGTCAGCTCGTCTGGCGCGTCGCCATCCACAACAAATTCGGTCAAAGCCATTTTTAGGCTTGCAGCAGTATAGCTATAGGCCAGATCGTCAGGGTCACCCGAAACGATGGTCGACATGCCGGTCATGTCCAACGCGACAGTTGCGTTCAGCGCTTCGCCTTCCGCAGGGTCGACATCAATTTTCAGCGTCGATGTGGATGGCATACCAACAGCAACAGAGCCATCACCTTGATCGGTAAAACTCATTTCCGGCATGGACATGACAAAGGTGCCTTCGTCTTCCGGCAAGTCCCAAACCATGGACAAGTTCGTAATGGTTAATGTGTCACCAGAACGGCTTTCATCACCCGTCACCACATAACCAAAATCGGTCATATAGGTCCGCCAGTCATTCCAGACGTCTTGGCCAGTAACATCTGCCATCGCGGCAGAAGATGTAAATGCGCAGGCCAACGCTGTGGCCCCAGTTAATTGAGTCCAACGAGACATAACGAACCCTTCCCAAATAAAATTCCCTAATAACTTCGGGTCTTGCATGCCGATGGTCAAGGGGCAAGGGCTGGACCAGAAGCCTCTGGATGGCTACCAATTGGATCAAATCGCAAATGAGGGCCCGCGAATGTCTAATATGCAAGGAAAGACCGTTCTAATCACCGGCGCTAGCCGCGGCATCGGTGCCAGTGCCGCGCGGGTTTTCGCCGATGCAGGTGCAAATGTTGCTTTGGTCGCGCGCAGCGAAGACGCCATCGCCGACCTGACCGCTGAACTTGGCAAAAACGCCATCGCGATTCCATGCGATGTGAGTCGCTATTGGGAGGTCGAAAAGGCAGTGCAAGCTTGCGTTGAGACCTTTGGCGGTATCGACGTGCTGGTGAACAACGCGGGCGTAATTGAACCTGTCTCGCATTTGTCAGACGCTGACCCAGAGGCATGGGGCCACGTGATCGACATTAATTTAAAGGGCGTATTCAACGGGATGCGCGCCGCCATGCCAGTGATGATCGATAATGGCGGTGGCACGCTTTTGACCATCGGCTCAGGTGCTGCCCATGGTCCGGTCGAAGGATGGAGCCATTATTGCAGCTCCAAAGCCGCCGCATTGATGCTGACCCGGATGGCAGACAAAGAAGCCGCCGACAAAGGCATCCGTGCCATCAGCCTGTCCCCCGGAACCGTCGCCACGCAAATGCAACGCGAAATCAAAGCCAGCGGCGTGAACCCCGTCAGCCAGTTGGATTGGGAGGTGCACATCCCACCAGAATGGCCTGCGAAAACCCTGCTGTGGATGTGTGGTGCTGACGCGGATGAATTCCTTGGCAGTGAAATATCACTCCGCGATGAAACAATCCGAAAGAAAGTGGGCCTGATTTGATCCAACTAAGCAAAGAGCCAACAGGCCTCTGGATCGTTACCATCAATCGCCCGGAAAAGGCCAACTCCCTGACCGAGGCCATGCTGACCGAGCTGGCCGACATCATGGAAACGGCCCAAGACGCTCGTGCTGTGATCATCACAGGCAACGGTAAAGTCTTTTCCGCAGGCGCTGATCTGGACGAGGCCCGCGCGGGCCTCGCAACCAGCCCAGTGTGGGAGCGCCTTTCCGGCGCGGTCGCTGCTTTACCCGGCTTGACCATCGCAGCACTGAACGGCACCTTGGCCGGGGGCGCAAACGGCATGGCACTGGCCTGCGACATCCGCATTGCAGTGCCAACCGCCAAGTTCTTTTATCCTGTTATGAAGCTTGGGTTTCTCCCGCAACCTTCAGACCCCAAACGCATGGCTGCACTGATCGGACCCGCCCGCACCAAACTGGTGCTGATGGGGGGCCAAAAGCTGACGGCAGAAGAGGCATTTAACTTTGGCCTAATCGACCGCATCGTTGATCCTGCGGAGTTGATGGAAACCGCAAGAGTGCTTGTCGCAGATACGCTAGGGGCCAAACCAGAGATCGTGACCGGTATTAAAGCGCTTTGTACCTAAAGAATGGGGGCTTTGCCCCCAAACCCCCAAGGTATTTGGATCAAGAAAAATGGCATGCTAGGGCTGAGGCAACCTTGCGGAAATTCCCATCGTTTTTCTTGAGCTTTCTGTCATGAACAGGCAATAGATTAAGGCGCAGCGCACAGGGGCAGGGCATGGAACAACAACCAGAAATCATTCAACAGGCACTGGGCTTTGCCCAACAAGGCTGGGACATTGCAGAAGGCTGGCTACTTAGTCCTGCTGCCTGGTCCCAATTTGCCATATTGGTTGTCGCGTTTTTGATTGCCTTATGGGTTACGCGTAAACTGCGACCCATCCTGACTAAGCTGCTGACGCCAGCCGAAGACCAAAACGGCTATCTGGCACAAGCTCGCCGCTTTGTGTTGCAGTTCGTACCACTTTTGTTGCCGCTGATTGCCTACGGGCTGACCGGCGTTGGTGAAAACGTCACGCGCAGTGTGTTTGGCTCTGGCGCTGTGATCGCCTTTGGCAATCGGTTGATCCTGTTCTTGGCCGTCCGAATTCTGGTCAAAGAAGTCATCCAAGACAGTTTCCTTAAGGTTCTTGGCAAATACATCCTAATCCCTGTCGCCGCACTGCATGCGCTGGGCCTTTTGGCGCTTGTCACGGCCAAGCTTGACGCAACTGTTGTGCCCTTGGGCAACCTTAGCTTTTCACTGCTGTTCCTCGTGCGCTTTGCCATCGTAGGCGGCGCGATCTTCTGGTTGGGGCGCTGGTCAAACGCCCAATCGACAGCCTTAATCCAAAGCCAAAAAGAAATGCGCCCAGCCATGCGAGAGCTGGCCACCAAAGCTGCTGAAATCGCGATATTTGGCATCGCCTTTTTGCTGTTGATGAACATCATGGGCATCTCGCTGACCTCGCTTGCGGTCTTGGGTGGTGCAATTGGTGTCGGCCTTGGTTTTGGTCTGCAAAAGATCGCCTCGAACTTTATTTCGGGCGTTATCCTGTTGCTCGAAGGGCAGGCAACCGTTGGCGATTATGTCGAACTGGATGGCGGCGAAGCAGGCACCATCGTGAAAATGACCGCCCGTGCCGCCATCCTTGAAACCTTTGATGGCCGCTGGATCGTGGTCCCGAATGAGGATTTCATCACCACTCGCGTCGTGAATTATTCTGACAGCGGATCGGCCAACCGCTACGAAGCCCCGTTTTCAGTGAGCTATGACACCGACATCAACAAAATCCCCGCAATCATCGAAGCCGCTGTCGCCAAGTTGGACTTCGTGCTAGAGGACCCAGACGGCCCCGATTGCGAATTGCGCGGCTTCGGCGATTCCGGCGTCGATTTCGCAGTGGAATTCTGGGTCAACGGGATCGACGACGGTAAGAACAAATTCACGCCCAAGGTGCTGTTCGCCATTTGGAACGCGCTCAAAGACAACAACATTGAAATCCCCTATCCGCATCGCATGGTCGAGCTGAAGGGCGAATTGGTAACGCGTTCAGAATGAAAACAGCACTTATTATCGGCGGCGGTCCCGCAGGGCTGATGGCAGCAGATGTCTTGTCAGCAGCAGGGCGCAAAGTTGTCGTCGCCGATGCCAAACCAACGGTTGCCCGCAAATTCTTGATGGCGGGGAAGTCTGGCTTGAACCTAACCAAGGACGAGGCCCCTGAACCCTTTTTGGCGGCCTACACCGAAGCGCGTCCAGCCATAGAGCCGATGCTTGCAGCCTTTGGCCCAGCCGAGGTCACAGCATGGGCGCAAAGCCACGGCCAAGAGACCTTTACCGGCTCTACCGGTCGCGTGTTTCCTAAATCCATGAAGGCCTCACCGCTATTGCGCAGTTGGTTGGCCCGCCTTGCAACCCAAGGCGTCGACATCAAAACACGTCACCATTGGGTCGGCACAAAAGACGGCTATGTCTTTGATACACCCGACGGTCAAGTCACCCTAACAGCAGACTGCTGCGTCCTTGCTTGCGGTGGCGCAAGCTGGGCGCGTTTGGGATCAGATGGCGCGTGGGTCGATCACGTCGACGCCCCGGTCACGCCGTTCCAGCCTGCGAACATGGGTTTTCTCGTGGATTGGTCACCGCATATGGCCAAACATTTCGGCCAACCCGTCAAAGGCGTTGCCCTGCACGCTGGTTCAGAAAAAGGCCGTGGCGAGTTCATCATTTCCGCGCAAGGCATCGAAGGCGGCGGCATCTATGCGCTGTCCCGCGCCATGCGCGAAGGCGCCACGCTTTCCGTGGACCTACTTCCTGATCTAGATGTGGACACCATTCGCAAACGGCTTGCGAAACCACGCGGGAAAATGAGCCAATCGAATTTCCTACGCAAAGCGCTGAAACTCGATCCCGCGAAACAGGCGCTGCTGATGGAATTTGGTCGCCCGCTTCCGGACGACCTTGCACCTTTGCTCAAATCCCTTCCGATCCCACACAATGGCCCGCGCCCATTGGACCAGGCGATCTCGACCGCTGGCGGCTTGCAGTTTGATGCGCTGACCGACGGTCTGATGATCAAATCCCACCCCGGTATTTTTGCCGCTGGTGAAATGCTGGATTGGGAGGCCCCAACCGGCGGCTACCTGATCACTGCATGCCTTGCGACAGGTCGATGGGCCGGGCAACACGCAGCAAAATATCTCGCGTCCTGACAGAGATTGTCAGTGGGGCATGCTACGTGATCCCCAGTGATTTAGTTTGAAAGGATGATTTATGTCTGCGACCGGAGGGTGCCTTTGCGGCGCCGTGACCTACACCGTTTCCGATAAGCCGACCAAGACCGGTGCCTGCCACTGCGAGATGTGCCGCAGGTGGTCTGGCGGTGTTTATATGGCCATCCACTACAAAGAGGACGAGGTCACGATCAAAGGTGGCGAGCATATCAGCCGCTACAAAAGCTCTGACTGGGCAGAGCGGTGTTTCTGCAATATCTGCGGCAGCAATCTGTTTTACCACGTGACATTGGATGGGCCGTATAAGGGCAATCATCACATTGGGTTTGGCACGCTGGATGACCCCAAAGGTATCCCGCTGACCAGCGAAATTTACGTTGATAAACGACCGGACGGATATGCGTTTGCAGGTGAGTTAGAGACGATGACAGAGGCAGAAGTCATCGCGCTATTCGGATCGCCGGAATAGACGCAGTCGTCGGATTTTTTTGAGTATTTTTGGAAAGATGAAGAGGGGGCCAAGCGCCCCTTTTTTAACGTCGGGCGAGCATTGCCAAACGAAGAAGCGCGCGTTCGACCAAAGCCATCGCAGGCGCGTTTTGCCCGGCACTCCGCAATTGCAGATCGGTGTCTGTCAGGATTGTAAGCGCTTGTTCTAGCTTTGCCGCACCCCAACCCTGTGCTTGGCGCAACATCCGGTCACGGCGCGGGCCAAAGATTGGCGGGCGCATGCGTGAAATACCTTGGGCCGCCCCACCGGGATCAGAGGCCGCCGTGTAAAGCGCCCGAAAATGGCGTGTCGCACCGATGCATAGCCCGACAGGCTGCGTGCCTTGGGCCTGTAATTTCACCATAATGGGACCAATCTGGCCTGCATGCCCTTCGGCCACAATGTTCAACACATCGTCCAACGCCGCCTCGGTCGAGGTTGGCGCGCAGGCAATCACATCCTCAGATGTCGTGGGCGACGCATCCCCATGTTTGTATAGCGATAGCTTTTCGATGGTTTGGCGAAAGTCACCGGGGTCGAGTTCTTTGGACAGGTTGGTCAGGTCAGTCATCGCCTCGCGGTCAACCTGTGTCAGACCTGCTTTGTTCAGCTCGGCCTCAATCTCTTCACGGCTGGGCGGGTCATTGTAAATCGCAGCGGCATAGGCGCTGTCATGCCCTTCAAAGGCTTTGCGAATCTTAGATGAGGCTTTCAACTGCCCCGCAGAGACGACCAATTGGGCATCCCCCGGCGCCCAATCTTGCAAGGCTGCCAAAATCGCAGGCGCCGCTGTGTCATTAGCATCCTCGACAAAAGCCACCCGCGGACCGGGGAAGAACGACACCGCCTTTAGCGCGTCAATCAACTGTGCAGGATCTTTGCGCAGGCTGGCCCCGGGAATACGGGTCAGGCGCATTTCCTCTTCGCCTTGCGGTCCGATCAAGGCCGCAATCACTTCTTGCCGCTTCAACGCAATCCGCATCGCATCCGGCCCATAGATCAAGATCCCTGTGCGGGCCGGATCGGGCTTGGCGAAATAGCGGTTGGCGTCGCGCGGCGATAGCTTCATGCGGGCAAAGTGTCCGCTTTGGCGACAAGGCGTAGGGTGATTTGATCGGCAAGAATGGTCATCAACCGCTCCCGCGCATCACGTTCCGCCGCCAATTGCGCAACGGTTGAACCGGTTGTGGAATAACCGGTAAAGCTATCGACCTTACCGCTGATCAACACTTCTTTGCTGTCCAGATCACGCAACGCATAGGTCGCCTCGCCAATCACTTCGATCCGCGTGGTGCGGTTGTCACGGGTCAGCGCGACACCTTCTTCGCGTGTTTCCAAAGCAACGGACAAGCCATAGCGCGCCTGATCTGCACGGCCCAAGCGGTGCTCTAACTGACGAGTCAGCACAAAACCATCGCTGGTGTTCGGTTCATCCACCAAAACTGTGCCCCGCAATTGGCGCGCGGCGCTGTCTGGCCCGTACACCGGGGTAAAGCCGCAGCCCGCCATCACCAGCGGGCCAGCAGCCAAAGTTAAAAACGTACGACGGTTAAATGACGACATTTACAATCCGACCAGGGACAACAATCAATTTTTTGGGTTGGGCCCCATCCAACGCCTTGGTCACAGCATCATGCGCCAGAACGATTTTTTCAATCTCTTCCTTTGGCAAATCTGCAGCAACATTGATTTCCCCACGGCGTTTGCCGTTGATTTGGATCGGCAAGGTCACTGACGCTTCAACCAACATGGCCTCGTCGGCCACAGGCCAAGGCGCGTCCACAATCAGACCCTCGCCACCCAGCAATTGCCAGATGTCTTCGGCCAAGTGTGGCGTCATAGGGGACATCAATTGCGCCAGAACCTTCGCCGCCTCGCGCTTGGTGTCCGCACCCGCCTTGGACTTCGCCAAGGTGTTGGTGAAACCGTACAGCTTTGCGATGGAGGCGTTAAAGCCAAAGCTTTCCACACCCAAAGTCACATCGCGGATCGCTTTGTGCGTTTCGCGCAGCAGGTCTTCGTCGCCTTTGCCCTCACCGGTCGCCGCCGCAGCCTCTGCCGCAATGCGGTAAACGCGGGTTAGGTGCTTATACGCTGCCTCGGCACCGGATGCTGTCCATTCCACATCCCGCTCTGGAGGGGAATCAGACAACACGAACCAACGCGCCGTATCCGCGCCATAGGCCGAAATAATCGCCAGCGGATCAACAACGTTGTTCTTAGACTTCGACATTTTCGCCGACGGGATCACTTTGATCTTTTCGCCGGTTTCTTTGACGACAGTCTCGCCATCGCGCTCTTCGACTTCGTTCGGATAGTGGTAAACCGCCCGGCCATTGTCATCCGTCCGCTCTGCGTTCTTGTAAATCGCATGTGTCACCATGCCCTGTGTGAACAGCGCATCAAACGGCTCTTTGGATTTGTCCGGCAAATGCCCCGTGATGTTCATCGCCCGCGCAAAGAAGCGCGAATACAGCAGGTGCAAGATCGCGTGTTCAATCCCGCCGATATACTGATCGACGTTCATCCAGTATTCAGCATCCGCCATATCGGTTGGCGTGTCAGCACGCGGCGCCGTAAAGCGCGCGAAATACCATGACGAATCCACAAAGGTATCCATCGTGTCAGTTTCACGCTGCGCAGGCTTGCCACAAGACGGGCAAGAACAATCACGCCACGTTGGATGACGGTCCAGCGGATTGCCCGGAACAGAAAAATCAATCGGCTTGCCGCCCTCATCATAAGGCAACTCAACCGGCAGGTTCTCTTTCTTTTCAGGTACCACGCCGCAGTCATCACAATGCACAACCGGAATCGGGCAACCCCAATACCGCTGACGGGAAAGCCCCCAGTCACGCAGACGATACTTGGTCACGCCTTCGCCCCAGCCAGCAGCTTCAGCCGCATCAACCGATGCATTCACCGCGTCTTCGCCAGTGGTCTCGCCATCAACGCCAAAGCCTTTGACGTAACGCACCATGTCCGTTTTGCCCGGAACATATGCACCTTTGACGGCATCGCCGTTCACCGGTTCAAACACCGGGACAATCGGCAGCTCGTACTTTGTTGCGAATTCGAAATCACGATCATCATGCGCCGGGCAGGCGAAAATCGCACCCGTGCCGTAATCCATCAGGATAAAGTTCGCGATCCAAACCGGCAGTTCCCAATCGGGGTTCAGCGGATGCTTGACCTTGATGCCTGTGTCAAAGCCCAGCTTCTCAGCGGTTTCAATCGCTTCTTCTGTCGTGCCACCCTTGCGGCATTCAGCCACAAAGGCCGCCACATCAGGGTTTTCCGCTTCCAACTGCTTCGCAATCGGGTGATCCGGTGAAATACCGACGAAAGACGCGCCATGCAGCGTATCCGGGCGAGTGGTATAAACCTCAATCGCCTCTTCGCCATCCACACGCTCGAAACCAAACTGCAAACCACGTGACTTGCCGATCCAGTTTTCCTGCATCAGGCGCACTTTCGCAGGCCAGTTTTCCAGATCATCCAAAGACGCCAACAGCTCTTCGGACATATCCGAGATTTTAAAGAACCACTGCGTCAGCTCACGACGTTCCACCAACGCACCAGAGCGCCAGCCACGTCCGCCTTCGACCTGCTCGTTCGCCAGAACGGTCATATCAACCGGGTCCCAGTTCACGACCGCGTTCTTGCGGTACACCAGACCCTTGTCCAGCATATCCAAGAACAGCGCCTGCTGCTGGCCGTAATATTCCACATCACATGTCGCAAACATGCGCGACCAATCCAACGACAAGCCCAATGGCTTCATTTGCTCGACCATCGTGTCGATGTTGGAATAGGTCCAATCCTTCGGGTGACCGCCCGACGCCATCGCCGCGTTTTCCGCAGGCATGCCGAATGCATCAAACCCCATTGGGTGCAAAACGTTGTGGCCCGTAGACATCTTATAACGGGCAATCACGTCACCCATTGTATAGTTGCGCACGTGGCCCATGTGCAGCTTGCCCGACGGATACGGGAACATTTCCAACACGTAATACTTTGGCTTGTTCGGGTCTCGAACAGCCTTGAACGTATCAGCCTTATCCCAGGCCTCTTGCCACTTCGCTTCGATTTCCGCGGGGGTATAGCGCGTCATGCGGGAAATCCCTTTCAATTCTATATCTCACCCATCCAAGGGCACAGTCGCAGAGGTGATAGGCCGCACAGGCCCCGTGGTCCAGTGCTGCTTGAAAAAAATGCGGTTTCCTGCGGGATTCAGACCAGTCTATAACCAAAGCAATCCATTTTCAGGCAGGCCTAAATGAATATTCTTTTCATTCACCAAAACTTTCCGGGGCAATATAAAAACCTCGCCCCCGCTTTGGCGGCACAGGGGCACAAATGCGTTGCCCTGACATTACGTGTCAAAGAGCCGACCAATTGGCGCGGCGTTCGTGTCTTGCCCTACGCCATTAAACGCGACCAACAAAGCGCTCATCCATGGCTGCGTGACCTCGACACCAAGGTGATCCGGGGCGAAGCCTGCATGATGGCCGCTCGTGACCTAAAGGCACGCGGCTTTTCCCCTGACGTGATTGTGGCCCACCCCGGTTGGGGTGAGGCTATGTTCCTACGCGATGTTTGGCCCGAGGCGCGGATCGGCCTCTATTACGAACTCTTTTATGAAGAAGAGGCCGGGGATGTCGGCTTTGATCCCGAGTTCCCAAAATCCGGTGGCCAAAACGACGCCATGCGTCTGCGCATGAAAAACCTTAACAACGCGCTGCACTTCCCACTTGGCGATATGGGCCTTAGCCCCACGCAATATCAGGCCAGCACCTTCCCGCAGAAATACCAAGACCGCATCAGCGTCATTCACGACGGCATCGACACCGCCCAAGCCGCGCCGAATCCCAAGGCCTCGCTCAAAGTTGGCGACGATACCCTGACGCGCGACGACGAAGTCATCACCTTCGTAAACCGCAACCTAGAACCCTATCGCGGCTACCACATCTTTATGCGCGCCCTGCCGCGCCTCCTAAAAACCCGCCCCAATGCCCGCGTCCTAATTGTCGGCGGCGATGGCCAATCCTACGGCCCCGCCCCAACCAACGGCAAAACGTGGAAGCAAACCTACATCGACGAGGTGCGCGGCCAAATCTCGACCCCCAACTGGGATCGCGTGCATTTCTTGGGTAAGATTCCCTACGACCAATTCCTGTCCCTGCTGCAAATCTCTCGCGCACACGTCTACCTGACCTACCCCTTCGTTCTCAGCTGGTCCCTGCTAGAGGCCATGAGCTGCGGCGCCAGCATCATCGCCAGCGACACCGCCCCCGTCCGCGAAGTCATCACCCACAACCAAACCGGCCGCCTCGTGGATTTCTTCGACAAAGACGCGCTTGTCGATCAAGTTAACGATGTCCTTAACGACGCCGACGCCCGCCATTCCATGGGCCAAAACGCCCGCGAATTGATCAAATCTGATTATGATTTGAAAACGGTCTGTCTGCCCAAGCAACTGGATTGGGTGAATCGGCTGTACAACGCCAAGGCTGGCGGGACAGAGATTTAGGTCCGCGATCGGATCAAAGATGGGTTTTACGGTGGTCCCGTCTGGAACAAGGACACGGAACCCATCGTTATGCCCATGATTGCATATTGCGAAGCGGAATTAACCGAAACGACCCCGGGGTTTGAAACATTTCACGGGCAAAGCTCACTTTAATTACTCATTATTTAGGTAAGTTATTTGAAACAGTTATTTGCACTCATCACATCCCTCGCGCTCTTGGCGCTCCCATTTCAAACAACGGCACAAGAAAGCGGCCCGTTCATCAACCTGCTAAAATGCCTCAACGATACGCCCTATTCAAAAAACGCGGAGTATCGAAGCGATGCCATGGCGACCTGCGTTCAGCCCATTCTCGAACAATGTCTCAAGCTTGATTACAAAACAGTCACCCCAGAAATCGCACGCGCGGGATATTCATGCCTGTCTAACATGTCTTCTGAATTGCAAAGTCAGATGCACAATGACCTGCACGCCAAGTTCCCAGACAAAAAATCGATGGCCCACCAGTTGCGCAAATTGCCCATGGATCACGGCCTGGCAACAGCAGAGCTAGGGTGCGAATACGTCCGGACCTTTGCAAACCTCCGATTCAAACCTTGGCTAAATGACGTGGCGCCAGAGGATTCCTATCCCTCAGATGTCGCAAAAGCGCATTGCTTGCTGCAAGAGCACGCAGAGCTTTATTGGTACATTTTCGTGCATGATCACATGGAATAACGGTCTAAACACTCCCGGTCTTCTCAATCACCAACACCCGAGCCATTATTAACGTGCCACTTATACGGCGCATCCGTCCAGGACCGAGTCGCTCGCCTGGAAAACAACGGAACCAATTTCATGTACCACGCAGCAACCTAATCCAAAGCTGCATCTCACACGTCGTACTGCGCCATATGCCCAAGCCCTAAGAATCAAAAAGGGCCCCGCAAAGGGCCCATCAATCTCAGCAATGTATCAGGCCTTAGAAGCGCCCGTCACGAATCCGCAGCTGACGCGCCCGTGCCAGAATGGCGTCCTCGACCGCTCGCACCGTGCTACCAGACACCGCCCGACCACCACGCGTTTGCAACGCAACGTGCAAAGACCGCGCATCCAAAGATGGATCACGCACCAAAACAGTTGCACGATAAGACTGCCCACCATTCGGCGGTGTACCAAATCCGGTCACAATCACGCCAGAGAAAGGATCAACAGATTCGACTGGCAAGAAATCCAAAATCTCCAAAGACGCCGCCCAAATGTACTTATTCACCTTAACGGTGACGTCACTGTTATCTTTCTTAAAGATATCCCAAATCGTCGTTTCCCGTTCCTGAACAGGAACCGCCCGGTTGGTGGCATCAGCGCTCGAGGTATTTGTGCCGTAACTATCCGCATCGCCACCACCGCGACGCAAACTACCACATGAAACCAGCGCGCTCAGCGCAACCGTGGCAATCGCCAGTTTAGCAAAGGATGTGAATGTCATGGTCCTGCCCAATCTGCTCAGTTCTGTAACGTCCTATCCAAGCAAAAGGCCTAGAGCAAGGATTTTCCCTATTCTGTATATATGGGCGTACGGGGGGCGCAACCGCATGACTATGCCGAGAGTGGGGCATTGGTGCACCGCAAGTGTGACAAACATGCATCAACTTAATCGCACATTCAGGGGGCCATGTTTCCGAAGCTTGCAATGTGACCCCGAAAAGAGAGAAACACTCATTCATACCCACTCCGGATTCTCCGGCTGGGGCAGAAATTTGGAAATCCGAGGGAAACACAATGAAAAATGTTCTTCTTGCTTCTACCGCGCTGGTTCTGACCGCCGGTATCGCATCCGCAGACATCGCCGTAACTGGTGAAGCGAACATGGGTCTGAAGTACAACGGTACTACAACTACTGTTCACAACGAAATCGACTTCAACATTGTTGGCACAGGCGAAACTGACGGCGGCGTTGCATTCGGTGCATCTGTTGACCTAGACGCGTCTTCTGACAACTCTGCAAACAATGCTGCTGGCGCAACTAGCGACATTGCTGATCCAGAAGTATTCGTATCTTACAACGGTCTGAAATTGACTGTTGGTGACATCGGTGAAGCAAACGACCGTGGTGGTGTTGCTGATCTAGGTTACGACGGTATCGGTGTCGATAACGTTGCAGAAATCAACGCTTACGGTTCCCACGATGTTCGTGTAGACTATGCATTTGGTGATATCGCTGTTGCAGCATCTGTTGACTCTTCCAACAATGACTGGGCAATCGGCGCATCTGCTTCTTTCGACGCATTCTCCGTTGACCTTGGTTACGGTGAAACTGCTGGTGCAGAGCAAGTAAACCTGACTTTGGGTTACTCTGCTGGCGCATTTGGTGCGAAAGTATTCTACGCAGACAACGCGACTGCTGACTCTCTGGGCCTAGAAGGTTCTTACACAACTGGTGACGTTACTGTTACTGCAGTATACGCTGAGTCCGGCGCATCTGAAGGTTACGGCATCGGTGTTGCATACGACCTCGGCGGCGCGACTCTTGCGGGTGGCATTGGCGAAGTTAACAACACAACTGTTGCTGACCTAGGTATCTCCTTCTCCTTCTAATTCTTAGAAGCAGAAGTACCTAATTTAGGGCAGGTCCTCGGACCTGCCCTTTTCTTTTGCCCGCTTTTGGTGTTCTGTGCCCGCCAAAGGCAAATTAGAGGCAATCCAGATGTCGCTATCTGAAATTCAGGCACGTATTCACAAAGCAGAAACCAACGCTGGCCGTGACCAAGGCAGCACTCAGCTGATCGCTGTGTCCAAGGTGCAGCCCAACGAGCGCGTGCAAGAGGTTCTTGAGCAAGGCCACACTCTGTTTGGTGAAAACAAAGTCCAGGAAGTTGCAGGCAAATGGCCTGCCTTCCGTGAGACGTTCCCGGACACACAGGTTCATCTGCTCGGCCCGTTGCAAACCAACAAAGCCCGCCAAGCGATGGAGTTGTTTCAAGCCATCCATTCCCTAGACCGTCCAAAGCTCGCCAATACAATTGCCCGCCTCGCCCAAGAGTTGGGTCATTGCCCCGATCTTTTCATTCAGGTGAACACCGGTGAAGAAGAGCAAAAGGCCGGCGTCCTTCCGGCAGAGGCAGATAGCTTCATCGCTGAATGCCGTGCGCTTGATCTGCCCATCGTTGGCCTGATGTGCATTCCGCCTGCCGATGAAGAGGCCAGTCTTCATTTCTCACTCTTACGCAAAATCGCCGCGCGGAATGATGTCGCTGGATTGTCGATGGGGATGAGTGGTGATTTCGAAAAAGCTGTCGCCCTAGGTGCTACCCATGTTCGGGTTGGCTCTGCCATTTTTGGCGCACGCGATTACGGCTAAATCGAATCGTACGTTTGGTGGCTTGAAACGTACGAATTTCCACATTTATAAGCGGTAAACCAACCGGCCGTTGCGTCTAAAAGCTTGGCACAATTACGCGTGTTCCGATGGAAATACGCTCTGCAATCCAACGCAGATGATCACGCCGGAACGCGATGCAGCCCTCTGTCGGATAACCCTTACGCCGGTATTGATGCAGAAAAATGGCTGACCCTTTGCCAGCAGTCGCATTTGGCCAATTCCAATCTGTAATGAAAACAAGATCATACAGCGGATCGGCTCGACGGAGGCACTCGTGACTAGGCCCATAAGGCGCGCGTACTAGATTGTTGTACTGCGGATCATCGCTGGCATCGGACCATAGATCATTGATCCCGATAGGGCGCGCCCAAGGCTGTGGCGCGGTCATGCGATCTGGGCGATAAAACATGCCAACAATTCGATGCGTTCCAACCGGAGTCGCACCGTCACCTTCTTGTTTTAAAACAGAAATTCCGCCCTTCCCAATGGTGCACGGAAACCGGCGACCGGCAAACCGTACCCCCGTTGGAGTCAAAATCAGATCGTTCACAGCAAATGCCCTGACTTCGAAGCTTTCGTCGCAAGATAGGCTTCGTTATGACGATTCTTGCCAACCTTAAGCTCCACACGCTCTGCGACCGAAACCCCGGTGTCTTCCATCATTTTGATTTTCTTCGGGTTGTTCGTCAGAAGGCGAACAGAAGAAAATCCAAGCTTTTTCAGGATATTAGCCCCAATTCGAAAGTCGCGTTCGTCATCTTCGAACCCTAGGCGATGGTTGGCTTCAACGGTATCAAACCCCTGATCCTGCAACGAATAGGCCCGCATTTTATTGGCAAGTCCAATCCCGCGCCCCTCTTGATTGAGGTATAGCAAAACCCCTTCGCCTTCATCACCCATCTGCGCCAATGCGCCATTCAACTGCGGACCGCAATCGCATTTCAACGAACCCAAAACATCACCGGTAAAACAGGCTGAATGCAGTCGCGCCAAAACGGGCTTGTCCCGAGAAGGTCGTCCAATTTCAATGGCATAGTGCTCTTCGTTGCCATCCTCGGGGCGGAAAATATGTAACCTTCCAGCCTCGGCCGCAGTCATTGGTAGCCGTGCGTGAATCACCGAATTCATCGGGCTAGAAGCAAGAAAATGCGGCTCTGCCACGCTCTTGGGGATCACCGTCAAACCGTAATTCATCGCAAATTCACCGGCGTTTTCAAGCAAAGTGATCACAACAGCTGGCAAAAGCTGCGCCGATTTCACGATGTCCAATGCCAAACGGTGTAATGAAACATCTCCACCGCGGAATGTTTTGAAAGGCCCCTTGAACGGCATTTTTAGATCATCTGCCGGGTCAGCAACACATCTGACCCAATCTGTTGTTGCATCCTTTGGTAGAATGATCCGCGCCAAATCTTGATCATAAGCGCGGGCTTTTAACGTCTCTGCACGCCGTGCCGTGACGACAAGACCAACCGGCTGCCCAAGCATCTGAACATCCATAAGTCGCTCGTTTTCAAGCGTTTCTGCGGATAAAACCAAAAAGGCTTTTCCGGCGTCTGTCAGCACAATTGGAACGCCCATGCGCAAATCTGCGCGGGCGCGGGCCAGTCGTTCAATGATATTCGGAGCGAAACTCATGCAGGCCTCTTGTTGGTTTGGCCCGTCAGATGTAGCGATTTTTGAAAGATTGTGAAACATTTCCACACGCATTTACACGACGGCGTGAAATTATTGCAGCATACCTTGAGAAACTGCCCAAGAGCGCGCAACTCTTTGGAAACACAATACGGAGACCCTCAATGGGACAGCTCAAGAAAATTCTACTCGTCGACGATGATGACGATCTGCGCGAAGCTCTGTCAGAGCAATTGGTGATGACCGAAGATTTTGATGTCTTTGAGGCCGCAAACGGCACCGAAGCTATGGGTCGTGTCAAGGAGGGTCTATATGACCTCGTAATCCTTGATGTAGGATTGCCAGACACTGACGGCCGCGAGCTTTGCCGCCTGATGCGCAAGCAGGGTGTTAAGAGCCCTATCTTGATGCTGACAGGCCATGACACAGACGCTGATACCATTCTTGGTTTGGATGCCGGCGCGAATGACTACGTGTCTAAGCCATTTAAATTCCCGGTTCTTTTGGCGCGCATTCGCGCACAATTGCGTCAGCACGAACAAAGCGAAGACGCTGTATTCACCCTAGGGCCGTATACGTTCAAACCCGCAATGAAGGTTCTTGTAACCGAGGATGATCGCAAAATCCGTCTGACGGAAAAAGAAACCAACATTCTAAAGTTCCTCTACCGCAGCACAGATGGTGTCGTGGCACGTGATGTTTTGTTGCACGAAGTCTGGGGCTACAACGCGGGCGTAACCACCCACACGTTGGAAACACACATCTACCGATTGCGTCAAAAAATCGAGCCTGATCCAAGCAATGCTCGTCTTTTGGTTACGGAATCTGGCGGATATCGTTTGGTTGCCTAACAACTCATGGGTGAGTTCCCCCTGCAACAGGTGCATTTGAAACTTTTTTGGATCAGTTGACTTGGCAGGGCTCACCATGACACCCATGTAGGTAAGACAAGAGTTCCCGCGCATATCCGGGTTATGGTATGTACCTCCCTGTTGGACTGGTCCGGACAAACGTCCGGACCTTTTTTTTATGCGTAATTTCGATTGAGGTGGCATGTTGGCCGGCCTTTGATTAGGTTGGCACAAATCGTGAACTTTCGGAGCGCGCCATGTCTTTTACACTTGCCACTTGGAATATTAACTCTGTGCGTCTGCGCGAACCAATTGTTTTAAAACTGTTGGAAGAAGAAGCGCCTGATGTCCTTTGTTTGCAGGAATGTAAAAGCCCGGTTGAGTTGATCCCAACCGAAGGCTTTGAGGCCCTTGGATACCGCTATATGGTTGCACGTGGCCAAAAGGGCTACAACGGTGTGGCGATCCTGTCGAAAATCCCAATGGTTGAATCCAGCGCACAGGATTTTGCGAACCTAGGCCATGCTCGCCATATCGCGGGGACCTTGGAAAACGGTGTGACCGTCCACAATTTTTATGTGCCTGCGGGTGGCGATGTTCCTGATCGTGAGAAGAACGAAAAATTCGGTCAGAAGTTGGATTACCTAACAGACATGCGCGATTGGTTCCGTGCGGAGAAACCACAGAAATCAATTCTAGTAGGCGATTTGAACATCGCACCGCGTGAAGATGACGTGTGGGACCACAAAAAGCTTTTGAAAATTGTGAGTCATACGCCCATCGAAGTGGAGCATCTTGCAGAAACGCAAGAGGCTGGTGATTGGGTCGATGTGACGCGCAAAGATATACCAGACGGAAAGCTGTACAGCTGGTGGAGCTACCGCGCCAAAGATTGGGACGCAGCCGACAAAGGACGCCGTCTGGATCACGTTTGGGCGACATCTGATATTGCATCCTCTGGCCACTCCAGTCGCGTTCTGCGGGATGTGCGAGGCTGGGAAAAACCTAGCGACCATGCTCCCGTATTTGCAACGTTTGATATCTAGGGGCTCTGCCCCTCGGCCCTTGGCCTCACCCCGGAGTATTTTTGCAAAGGTGAAAAGCGTGACTGGCTTGACCTTGGCATGCACGATGGAAAGGGCCATATAGAGGCCAAGTAGATATTTAGGGAATGAACCATGCTTGAATTGGGACAAGGCGCCGAAGCGCCAGCGACTGATCTTATCAAAGATGTGTCCGAAGCGACGTTCATGCAGGACGTTGTCGACGCCTCGATGCAGGCACCTGTCATCGTAGATTTCTGGGCGCCATGGTGCGGCCCATGTAAAACGCTAGGCCCTGCGCTAGAAGCAGCTGTGACCAAGGCCAAGGGCGCTGTCACAATGGCTAAGGTCAATGTGGATGAGAACCAGGCGATTGCGGGTCAGTTGCGCGTGCAATCTATTCCGACCGTGTTTGCGTTTTATCAGGGCCAGCCAATTGATGGGTTTCAAGGTGCAGTCCCGCCGAGTGAAATCGAAGATTTTGTAAAGCGCGTTGCTGAAAAAGCAGGTGTTGAAGCAGACGGCGGTTTGGGTGAAGCGCTTGAAACCGCAGAAGAGATGCTGACACAGGGTGCCGCAGAAGATGCGGCGCAGGTTTTTGCAGCAATCCTTGAAGAAGATCCAATGAGCGCATTGGCCTTTTCTGGTTTGGCGCGGTCCCATATTGCACTGGGTGATTTGGATCAGGCGGAAGCCATTCTGAACGGTGTACCTGCAGAGATCTCCGAAGCGTCAGAGATTGAATCCGTGCGGGCGCAAATTGATTTGGCGAAACAAGCTGAAAGCGCAGGACCGGTCACAGAATTGCGCGCAGTTGTCGATGGCAATCCAGATGATCATCAAGCGCGGTTTGACCTAGCTTTAGCTTTGGTTGCTGCTGATGATCAGGAAGCAGCGGTTAATGAATTGCTTGAACTGTTCCGTCGTGATCGCGAGTGGAATGACGGTGCTGCTAAGGCGCAATTGTTCACAATTTTCGACGCGTTGACGCCGCAAGATCCGGTGGTTTTGAACGGTCGTCGTCGTTTGAGCTCAATGATATTTGCCTAAAGCTGAATAAGCGCTAGAGTTTAGGGCATGTTTAAAGCCGCTGATCTGCCAGACTTGCTGCCGGTATTTCCCTTGCCAGGTGCTTTGTTGCTGCCGCGCGCACGGTTGCCGCTGCACATCTTTGAGCCGCGCTACCTCGCGCTGTTCGAAGATGCACTGAAATCGCGTGAACGGATGATCGGTATGGTGCAGCCCGTGCCAAATTCGGTAGGCGCTGATCCTCAATTGCATCAGGTCGGATGCGCAGGGCGCGTGACACAATTCGCTGAAACAGAAGATGGCCGCTACATGGTCACGTTGACCGGGGTGTCCCGGTTTGCGATTGAACAAGAGGTCCAGGGATTTCAACCTTATCGTCGGTGTCGGCCCGAGTGGCCGCCGTTTCATTGCGATCTAGGCGCGTTTGAACATGATCCGGAATTTGATCGTAAAACGTTCCTAATTCTGTTGGAGCGTTTCTTTGACGCGCAGTCTTTGTCGACCGATTGGGAATCATTGAAAGATGCGGATGATGAGTTGTTGATCAACTCTTTATCCATGCTGTTGGACTTTCAAGTCGAAGATAAACAGGCGCTTCTTGAAGCGCCGACGCTTACGAAACGCCGTGAAATACTGGCGACATTAATGGAATATTCGCTGTTGGGCGGAGATGCAGAGGATCGGATGCAATGAACACGAAGCCGAAATTTGACCGCAAAATGCTTGAGTCATTGATTTGCCCGCAATCTCAGGGCCCGTTGGAATATGATGCGGACAAGCAAGAATTGATCTCGCGTGGTGCACATCTTGCGTTCCCAATCCGCAATGGCATTCCGATCATGTTGATAGATGAAGCCCGCGAGTTGGCTTAAGCCTTAGCGCATCAAGTTAGGTAGATCACCGGTTAGACCGGCTGCTTCGCGCATGAACCTGCGGCGCAGTCCCGGCACCTGATTGACCAATCCAAGCCCTAGATCACGGCCTATCCGCAGCAACGGATTGTCGTTGGAAAAGAGCTTATTCGTGAGGTCTGTTGTGGCCACTAAGGATTGCGTGTCAAAGCGGCGCCATTGCTCATAGCGTTCTAGGACTAGGATAGAGGCGATGTCTTCGCCGCGTTGTTTTGCCTCGGTCAGGACTTGAACCAATGCACCAACATCGCGCAGGCCGGCGTTTAGACCTTGGCCCGCAATGGGGTGTAAACCGTGTGCCGCATCGCCAACGAGCGCCACGCGCTCTGAAACAAAACGATCTGCGACTGTTAGGCCAAGCGGATAAGTGAACCGCGCGCCAGCAAGTGAAATTTCCCCAAGGAAGTCGCCAAATCGTGGGCGAAGGACGGCTAGGTAATCTTTGTCGCTCAGCGCATGAATGGCTTTGGCGTTATCGTCTGTTTCAGTCCAAACGATAGAGCTGCGATTGCCCGGCAGTGGCAAAATCGCCAATGGACCGGGGGGCATAAAGAACTGATGCGCAATACCGTTGTGCGGTAAGGCGTGCTCAATCGCGCAGACAAGTGCGGTTTGGCCGTATTCCCAACCCGTACGACGAATGCCTGCGCGTTTACCAACGCCCGTTTTGCGTCCATCACAACCAACCAAGAGCTTTGCAGTAATTGTGCGTCCTGATGCCAGTGTTGCGATTACTCCTGCTGGTGTGATCTCTTGATCGACAACGCTATCTTCGTTGATCTGGGTGATGTTCGGCTCTGACTGCACGGCTTTTAAGAAGGCGCGGTACAGAAAACGATCCTCGACCATAAAACCCATGGGGCCTTCTTCGAGTTCGGTGTGATCAAAGTGCAAAAAGAACGGCGATGGACCTTCGCCAGCGCGGCCATCGGTGACTTTGATGTCCAGCATCGGTTGGCTGTCTTTGGCGACATCTGCCCAAACGCCGATGGCATTCAGCAACCGTTTTGATGCAAGCGCTAACGCATATCCGCGCCCGTCAAAATTGCTGTCGGCACGCGCGCGCTCTGATCGATTGTCTACCATCGTTACGCGAAAGCCCGCTTGGGCTAAGCCAAGAGCCAGGGCAGGGCCGTTTAGGCCACCACCGGCAATCAAAATATCGCAATCATAGTCCATACTTCTCAATATGCTGCATGCTTCGGGATTGTCCATGCGCCGTAGGGCCGCTACCGTTCACAAAAGACATTTTCGGAGCGAGCGATGTTTGATTGGCTAAAAATGAGTGCCGCGAAATTAGGGCAGGGGATCGGAGAAGGTGCAATTGATCCCGTTGCGCTGACCCAAGCGTTTTTAGGAGCAATTGATAGTCACGAGCATCGCGATAAGATTTATTCGCAGGTGACCCATGATCGCGCTATGGCCGAAGCAGAAGCCGCTGCCGAACGCGCGCGTGCTGGGCAGCGATTGTCCGCTTTAGACGGGGTGCCCATCAGCTGGAAAGACCTATTTGATAGTGCGGGCACGGTAACAGAGGCCGGCTCTGCTTTGCTAAAAGGCCGTGTTCCAAACAAGGACGCGAAAGTGCTTGAGAACGCAACAAAGCTAGGTTTGGTGTGCTTGGGAAAAACCCACATGTCCGAGCTCGCGTTTTCAGGTCTCGGATTTAATCCCGTTACAGCGACGCCGCCTTGTGTGAACGATGCTGGGGCGGTTCCCGGTGGTTCTTCGTCTGGGGCAGCGTCCTCGGTCGCGTTTGATTTGGCCGCTGTCGGAATTGGGTCGGATACAGGCGGATCGGTGCGTATTCCGGCGGCCTGGAATGACTTGGTTGGGTTGAAAACGACTTGGGGCCGTATTCAAAGTGATGGTGTTGTACCGCTATGTCCACGATTTGATACTGTCGGACCAATCTGTCGAACCGTCGAAGATGCGGCGCTGAGTTTGGCAGTTCTTGAAGGTGGGGCTGTTCCTGATCTGCAAGGTGCATCGCTTAGGGGCATGCAGTTTGCGATTTTGGAAACGTCCGCGATGGAAAGCGTGCGTGATGAGCCGCTAAAGGCGTTTGAAACAGCAGTGCAGCGGATAAAAGACGCGGGCGGGCACGTCACTAAAATCACAGCGCCAGAAGTTGCGCGGGCCATGTCGATGAGTGCGGTTCTGTTTACCTCCGAAGCTTATGGCGTTTGGCAGGAAGAAATTGAATCAAATCCGGATGTGATGTTCGCGGAAATTCTTGCGCGATTTAGGTCGGGGGCACAGTTTTCTGGCCCGCAGTACGTCGCCGCTTGGCGCGAACTGAAAGCATTGCGAGAGCGTTGGAATCAGCGTGTCGCAGGGTTTGACGCCGTTATTTGCCCGACAGCTCCGATCTTGCCGCCGAATTTAGCGCGGTTGCAGCATGACAAGGAATATTACGTCGAAGAAAACCTATTGGCTTTGCGCAATACGAGGATCGGAAATTTGATGGGGCTTTGTGGCATTACATTGCCTACGGGCGTTCCAAGCTGTGGATTGATGCTGTTTGGACAACCATTCCAAGAGGAACGTCTTCTTCGTATTGCTGCTGCCGCTGAGCGGGTTTTGACCTAATCGACTTGGCGTAAATGCCACAACCTTCGGGAAACTCCGGGTTTTTCTGGACGCCGCTGGTTCATTTGGTTAATTTATCCACAAACGGGGCGCAAATGATCCCGACAAACTGAGGCAGTATTGGATGTTCCCCGAGCGGTTTTCGAACCTTCCGGCTTATGCGTTTCCGCGCCTGCGGAGCCTTCTCGACTCTCACGAGCCGGGTGGTGATGTCGTTCACATGACGATCGGTGAACCGAAACACGAGTTTCCTCAGTGGGTTAGCCAAATTATCGCAGATAATGCGGCAGGTTTTAATCGTTACCCCCCGAATGACGGTACGCCCGAACTACAGCAAGCGATTGCGAGTTGGATTGATCGTCGGTTTGGTGCAAAGGTCGATGCTGCGACGCAGGTCATGGCTTTGAATGGTACTCGTGAGGGCCTGTACAATGCGGCCATGGCGCTGTGCCCAGAGACGAAGAATGGCCAGAAACCAATCGTTTTGACGCCTAATCCATTCTACCAAGTCTATATGATCGCGGCGATTTCTGTGGCGGCAGAGCCGTATTTCTGCCCAGCGACTGCGGAAAACGGTTTTATGCCGGATTATTCCCTATTGCCCGAAGATGTGCTGAAACGCGTGGCCGTGGCTTATGTGTGCTCGCCGTCGAACCCACAAGGCGCCATAGCGAGCCGGGCTTACCTGGAAAAATTGATTTCATTAGCCGAGACGTATGATTTCAAGATTTTTGCGGACGAGTGTTATTCAGAAATTTACCGTGACGCGAAACCAGATGGTGCTTTGCGTGTTGCGCAAGACATGGGCGCAGACCCAGAGCGCGTTCTGATTTTCCATTCGTTGAGCAAGCGTAGCAACTTGCCAGGCTTGCGGTCCGGCTTTGTGGCTGGCGGTCCAGAAAGCCTAAAACGGATCAAGCAACTACGTGCTTACTCTGGTGCTCCGCTTCCTTTACCGTTGCAACGCGCTTCGGAAAAGGTGTGGGATGATGAGGCCCATGTTGAAGAAAACCGTCGGCTCTATGCCGAAAAATTTGATGTAGCGGATCAGGTCTTTGCTGACCTTCCTGGCTACCAAAGCCCACAGGCGGGCTTTTTCTTATGGCTCCCTGTAGAAAACGGGGAAACTGCGGCTTTGAAACTTTGGAAAGAGACGGGCGTTCGTGTATTGCCCGGGGCTTACCTGAGCAAAGACGTCAACGGGGAGAACCCCGGGAAACCATATATTCGGGTCGCACTTGTGGCTCCAAAAAACGACGTAACAGCAGCGCTGAAGACAATTCGCGCCTGCCTGTTCGCATAAGTATCGAGGGTTAAAGATGGCATATCAGGCACGTGGACGAGATCCGCTTCTGGACAGCAACACACAGGCCGCCTTGGAAAAGCGCGGCAAAGAGTTGATTGGCATTGCCTTGATCTTGGTCGGGTTGATGGCCTCGGCGATGATTGCTTCTTATACCCCGGATGACCCAAATTGGATGTCAGCTACGGATGCGCCAGTGCAAAACTGGATGGGCCGTTTTGGCGCATCTGTTTCTGCACCGTTGTTTATGATTATTGGCTGGAGCAGCTGGGGCGTTGCGCTGGTCGCATTGGCGTGGGGCCTGCGGTTTGCTTTACATCGTGGCGAAGAGCGCGCCATGAGCCGCGCCATTTTCGCACCTATCGTTTTGGCGCTTGGCGCAGTCTATGCCGCCACATTGGTCCCAAATGACAGCTGGACCCACAGCTTTGGGCTGGGTGGCTTGTTTGGCGACACCATTTTAGGCGCAGTTTTGACGATCCTACCAGTTGGCGCTGTCCTTGGCCTCAAGCTGATGTCGTTCCTGATGGGATTGGGCGTTCTGGCGTTGATCTTATTTGTCATGGGTTTCACGAAACCAGAATTGTCTTTCGTTGGCCGGTTCCTGATGGTTGGCGTGATCATGACCTACGCCAATTTGATGACTTTGCTTGGACGCGGCGCGTCCGGCGCAGTTTCTGCGGCGCAAACCGTTCAAGCCCGCCGCAACGAACGCCGTACACAGGCGGCATCCGTGGCGGATCAATGGGCAGATGACCCAGTTGTCGAGGATGTGCCAGCATATCAGCAAGCCTATGCGCAGCCGGAGCCTGTTTTAGAAGAGGCACCTAAGCCAAGCCTATTGGCGCGTGTTCCTAACCTGATCAAGCGTTCAGAGCCTATGCCGGAGCCAGAGTTGGTTGAACCAATGCTGGAATCCGAAGTGCGTGATATGCCGGGTGACGATCGTATCAAAGCTAAGATTGCAGACGTGATTAAAAGCCGTGTGCGTAGCAATAAACCTGTTTATGCGCCTGACCTTGCACCAGTCACCAAAGGATTGGGTCGCGGTCCAGAGCCTTTGGTTTTGCAGCCGCATGCAGATACCCAGTTGCCTCCGGAACCACCGTTGACAGCGAGCATGGCGCAGCCTGCGGCACCGGTTGCTGTTGAGGCGCCTTATGTTGAACAGCCTTACGCAGAAGAGCCAGAGATGATGGCACCATATGTTGAGGCTGAAGAAGAAATTATCGAAGCACCGGTTGTTCCTATTCAGCGCAGAGCGCAGCAAATCCCTACGCCTGAGCCACGCAAGGTTGTGCAGCACCCACCACGCAAAGCGGTGCAGCCATCCGCACGCGCAAAGGCCGAAGCGCAGCCACAGTTGGCTTTCGAAGAGCGCTCTAGCAGCTTTGAATTGCCACCTCTGAGCCTTTTGAACAGCGCAGAAAATATCGAACGCTATGTTCTGAGCGATGAAGCACTCGAAGAAAATGCGCGGATGCTCGAAGCTGTGCTAGATGACTACGGTGTAAAAGGTGAAATCGTTTCGGTTCGCCCCGGCCCAGTTGTTACCATGTACGAGCTGGAGCCTGCGCCAGGCTTGAAAGCAAGCCGTGTTATTGGTCTGTCAGACGATATTGCGCGTTCTATGTCTGCATTGTCAGCACGTGTTTCTACGGTTCCGGGCCGCTCGGTCATTGGTATTGAACTGCCTAACGAGAAACGTGAAATGGTGGCATTCCGCGAAATCCTGTCATCGCGCGAATATGACACTGGCAACGGAAAATTACCGCTGGCATTGGGAAAAGACATCGGTGGCGATCCAGTTGTCGCGAACTTGGCCAAGATGCCTCACCTGTTGATTGCGGGTACCACGGGTTCCGGTAAATCGGTTGCGATCAACACAATGATCTTGTCGTTGTTGTATAAGCTGACACCAGAGGAATGCCGGTTGATCATGATCGACCCTAAAATGCTGGAACTTTCCGTTTATGACGGTATCCCACACCTCCTGTCCCCTGTTGTGACCGACCCCAAAAAGGCGGTTGTGGCTTTGAAATGGACCGTTGGCGAGATGGAAGATCGCTATCGTAAGATGTCCAAAATGGGCGTGCGGAACATTGATGGCTACAACAGTCGTGTCGAAGATGCGCTGAAAAAGAACGAGACCTTTAGCCGGACTGTTCAAACTGGATTTGATGACGAGACTGGCGAACCGGTCTTTGAAACAGAGGAGATCGTACCAGAGAAAATGCCATACATCGTCGTCGTTGTAGACGAGATGGCCGATCTGATGATGGTGGCAGGTAAAGAAATCGAAGCCTGCATTCAGCGTCTTGCACAGATGGCGCGTGCGTCTGGTATTCACTTGATCATGGCGACACAGCGTCCGTCCGTTGACGTTATCACCGGTACGATCAAGGCGAACTTCCCAACTCGGATTTCGTTCCAAGTGACCTCGAAAATTGATAGCCGCACCATTCTTGGTGAGATGGGGGCTGAGCAGCTTCTTGGCATGGGTGACATGTTGTACATGGCGGGTGGTTCTAAAATCACGCGTTGCCATGGTCCGTTTGTCAGCGACGAAGAAGTCGAAGAAATCGTGAACCATCTTAAGAGCTTTGGCGAACCTGAATACATCGGCGGCGTTGTCGAAGGACCGAAGGACGATAAGGCGGATAATATTGATGCTGTTCTTGGCCTTGGTGGCAACACAAATGGCGAAGACGCATTGTATGATCAGGCCGTCGCCATCGTGATCAAAGATCGAAAATGTTCGACCTCTTATATTCAGCGGAAGCTTTCCATCGGGTACAATAAAGCCGCGAAATTGGTGGAGCAGATGGAAGATGAGGGTGTCGTGTCTTCTGCGAACCATGTTGGTAAGCGTGAAATTCTAATTCCAGAACAATAATCTGAGCGGTTTTAGGCCGAAACACGAAATTCTAAAAAGGGGCGGGCTGTATCCGCCCTTTTTTGTACCTAAGTTAAAGATATGAAACACATGCGATTTCTAATGGTTCCTGCCCTTTGGGTAGCGATGACCGCCCCAGCGTTTGCTGAAAAGCTCTCGTTGGATGCAATTTCGGCGTATCTCAATGATCTTGGTTCTGCCGAGGCGAGCTTTACGCAGATTAACGATGACAATTCCATCTCAACTGGCAAGCTCTTGATTAAGCGGCCAGGCCGAGCGCGATTTGAATATGACCCGCCCGAAGCAGCGCTGGTGATGGCTGGTAGTGGCCAGGTCGCCATCTTTGATAAGAAATCGAATGAGCCGCCAGAATCCTACCCGTTACGGCGTACACCGCTTTGGGTGATCTTAGAGCGGAACGTGAATTTAAAGCAGCGCGATATGGTTGTTGGGCACAGCTACGATGGCACCGCGACAACCGTTACAGCCCAAGATCCCAAGAACCCAGAATATGGCTCAATTCAAATGCATTTCACGGGCAATCCGGTACAGTTGCGACAATGGGTGATCAACGATGGGAATGGTGGAACAACAACAGTTGTTCTTGGAGAATTGAAGCGAGATGTGAAACTTGCGAACTCTTTGTTCAACATCGAGCGGCTCAAAGTTCTCAGAGCTCCAAATGATGACAACTAATAAAGGGGCCAATCAGGCCCCTTTATCATTGGCTTATCACCGAAAACGGCGGCAGCTTGCGAGTTGCCTTTGATAGCGAGAGGCGCGTGACGCGACCTCGCCAGACACTCTGACCAACCAGGCTTTGTTTTTATATGTGCCGCGGGAATAACCTGTGTGACCTTCGTGGTAGGCCAAATACTGATTACGTGCGTCGTGCAGGGAGATGCCATTCCGATCGCGCGTTTGATTCATGTACCATCCCATAAAATCAGTGGCGTCAAAAATATCATCGCGATCCGCGCTCCAACGACCGGTTGCTTTTTGATAGCCCTTCCATGTCGCGTCCAACGCTTGAGCATAGCCATAGGCGCTGCTTTGGCGGCCCATTGGCAAGACACCCAATACATATTTGTGCGGTGTGCGAGCATTGGCGATGAATTTGCTCTCTTGGTAAATTGTCGCCATTTGAACGTGGGCAGGAACGCCCCAGCGACGTTCAGTTGCCTTAAATGCACGGGCGAACTTTGGACGCTGGCTGAGAATGGAGCACGCGTCATCTAAATTTCTAGGCGCCGAATTATCCCCTCCGCCGCAAGCTGCGACCAAGACTAGAAGGATTAGGGCGCGAAAGTGTCTGCTCATTGGCCTCTCGCTTTTTGTTTGAATTCTTTTTTTAAATTATACCCTGATCTGTGAAAATTTGAAATCACAATCCAGAGGTGAGGGGTTTACACAGCAAGCTTTTGCTAAGGCGATTGATTTTCACTGTTACAGTCAAGTTCACAGACTGTTTCCCAGAATGTGGCCCCAAAAAATGGACAAATAACCCTTGAACGCAGTACGCTCCAACGGTAGGGGCTGCAATCTATGAACACGACGCGCGCAAAATATTACCTTGGCCAAGTGGTCCGCCACCGCAAGCATCCGTTTCGTGGTGTTGTCTTTGATGTGGACCCGGAATTCTCAAATACCGAAGAATGGTATGATGCGATTCCCGAGGAAAGCCGCCCGGTTAAGGACCAGCCATTTTATCATCTTTTGGCTGAGAATGACCAAAGCTACTATGTGGCCTACGTCTCCGAACAAAACCTGATCGCTGACTACTCAGGCGAGCCTGTCGATCATCCAGACATCAGTGACCTGTTTGGCCCGTTCGAAGACGGCAGCTATCCTCTGCACTTCAATATGAATTGATGCGCGGGGCTTAGTAGCCCAACGCACATCCATCTTTGCGCGGATCAGACGCGCCTTCGAACACGCCACTTTCATGCATCAGAACTGCCTGCGCGCCACCAATCGGTGTTTCGGGCATGGTGATTTTGTGGCCAAGGTCCGCGAGCTGTTGAACAACGTCAGGCGTATATCCTTTTTCGACAGCAAGCATGCCCTTTTCCGCGAAAGAACGCGGTGCATCTATTGCGGTTTGCGGGTCCATTCCGAAATCCAGCAAGTTGGTGATCAGACGCGCGTGTCCCGTTGATTGATACTGACCGCCCATTACGCCAAAGGGCATGATGGGTTTGCCCTTTTGCGCCAGAATGCCTGGAATGATGGTGTGCATTGGCCGCTTGCCACCGGCGAGTTCATTGGGATGCCCTGCATCGAGCGTAAAGCCAGCACCGCGGTTCTGGAAAAGAATACCGTATTTATCTGTAGCGATCCCGGACCCGAATGTGTGGAAAATCGAATAGATCAAAGAAACCGACATGCCGTCGCGATCAACAACGGTGATGTAAACGGTGTCTTTGTGGACTGATTCCGAAAGGCTGGTTGCCGACGGCATCGCGCGCTTTGGATCAATCAGCGCCGCTAGGTTGCGCGCCGTATCCATTGAAAGCATGTAGTTTTGTCGAGACATATGATCAGGATCGGCCATAAATCGGTTGCGCGTATCATAGGCCAATTTCGTAGCCTCGGCTTCTATATGCGCCCGCTCTGCTCCGAACGGATCCATTTCTGCGATGTCAAACTGGGCCAGAATGTTGAGCAATAAAATTGCCGTTGCACCTTGGCCGTTGGGCGGATGCTCGAACAATTCGTGATCATGGTATTCGCCGTGGATCGGCCGCGTTTCGTCGGCCCGCGCATTCGCAAAATCATCTGCCGTGTGAAGACCGCCCAGTGCATTCAATGTGCTAAGCATGTCTTCCATAACGTCGCCAGCATAGAACCCGTCGCGACCAAGTCTCGCGACCTTGCGTAACACTTCGGCTTGACCAGGCGCGCGGAATAGCTCTCCGGTAACGAAAGGCTTATCGCCCTTTAAATAGTAATTGCGCGCGGCGGCGCCTTGCAATGCATCAGCACCAGATTGCCAATCAAACGCAACGCGTGGTGCGACGGGAATGCCGTCTTCTGCATAGCGAATGGCTGGTTCAAGCAGCGCGTCCAAACCTAACCGGCCCCAGCGGTCAGACAATTGGCAAAAGGCATCTATCGCAGCAGGAATCGTAACGGCAGCTGGGCTGTTCAATGGCACGGTACTGTGACCCTGTGCACGCAACGCATTTGCTGTCGCAGCAGCGGGTGCTTTCCCCGAACCGTTCATTGCATGAATGTCGTCTGTTCCTGCTGGCGAAAAGAGAACAAAACAGTCACCGCCAATTCCTGTCATTTGTGGCTCACAAATGCCAAGAACAAGGGCACCAGCGATCGCGGCATCCATTGCTGTGCCGCCACGCTTTAATAGATCAATCGCAACTTGTGCGGCCAATGGGTGAGAGGTTGCACACATGCCATTTTGCGCGAACACAGCTGATCGACCGGGTTTGTGAAAGTCTCGCATAGTGCCCCCCAATTAATGCGATTTGAGAAAACCTATGCGTGAATTGATGATTTGCCAAATACTCTATGAGGGTTTGATCCTAGAAATCGTAAATCTTACGTGATTTATCGAGCCATTTCTTTGATACCGCAGATCATTTGCAAGCGTATGAACGAGCGACCAACCCCAACCACCCTCTGGTAAGCTGCATCTAGGACCATGGGTTTCTGGTGGAATACCCTCTGGTAAGCGTCCCAAGGGCATTTCTAAACCGTTGTCTTTGATGTGAAACGACAACTCATTTTTTTTGATTTCACAGCTTAACTCAAACCAACCGGAGCCTTCAATCAGTGCGTGCTCTACAATGTTATTGAGCACTTCGGTCACGACTATTTCGATTGATGACAGTGTGACATCATCCACGGCTCTCTGCTTGAGGGTAGCGCGAACGTGCTCCATCGCATCGCGGACGCTAAACAACGTAGCGTCATTTTTAGAGCGGTAAAACACTCGTTCCTCCAACGGTGCTCCGGCGCGATTGCGCATTTTACACCCCCCGGGCTGTTGAGCGCTTAAGCATCAATGGCCTCATCCAGCGATGCGTGAATTGTAAAGATCGTGTCCATGCGCGTCAGGTGGAATACTTTTTCGACGGCACCTGTAAGGCCGGATAACTCAAAGGATCGTTCGGAGTCCAACTGCTTCATTGATCCCACAATTGCCCCTAAGCCACTGGAATCGACAAACTTTACGTTGATCATATTAAGGACGACGCGCGGTGATGGCAGTTCTGTCGCTTGGCGAATGGCCTCCTTGAATTGCAAAGCAACCGCGGCGTCTATCCGTTCGTCCAGTACGGTGACGACAAGGGTTTCCCCAAGAATTTCTTTGGATAACTGCATATGAGCGCCTCTGGTTTCGGGTTGAGCCGCTACGCTAAACTGAGAATCTTACTATTCTCTAACCTTGATCCGTAGAAATACGGTCATCTTTCAAACTTGTTTCACGGTGTGTACATCTTGGAGCATCAATGATCGGTTTTGGATTTAAAACCGATGCAAGAAAAACAAAGGGAAGAGTACTATGAAATCCGTTGTAATTGCTGGTGCAGCTCGGACGCCAATGGGCGGATTCCAAGGAGACTTTGACGGTATCGAAGCCGTCACTCTTGGCGGTGTCGCAATTCGTGCTGCTTTAAAAGACGCTGGAACTGAAACGGCTGATGAAGTGTTGATGGGCTGTGTTCTACCAGCCGGCCAAGGGCAGGCACCCGCGCGGCAAGCCGGTTTTGCTGGAGGGCTTGGCGAAGAGGTCCCAGCCACCACGCTGAATAAAATGTGTGGCTCGGGCATGAAAGCAGCCATGATGAGCTTTGATCAAATCGCGCTGGGTCATGCTGATGTATTGATCGCTGGTGGCATGGAAAGCATGAGCAACGCGCCATATCTGTTGCCCAAGATGCGTGGCGGAGCACGCATTGGTCATCAGCAAGTTGTCGATCATATGTTCCTTGATGGCCTCGAAGATGCCTATGACAAGGGTCGTCTGATGGGTACTTTTGCCGAAGATTGTGCAGAGGCATTTCAATTTACCCGCGAGGCGCAGGATGAGTACGCGCTGAAATCACTGTCTAATGCATTAGAGGCCGAAGCGACTGGCGCATTTGACGGTGAAATTTTCCCAGTGACGGTAAATACGCGCAAAGGTGAACTGACCTTTTCAAAAGACGAACAGCCTTCAAAAGCGCGCCCTGAAAAAATCCCGCAGCTTAAACCCGCATTCCGCAAGGATGGCACAGTAACGGCCGCAAACTCATCCTCGATTTCAGATGGCGCAGCTGCGCTTGTCGTTGCAAGCGAAGATGCAGCAAAAGAGCGTGGATTGAAAATTCGCGCCCGGATTATGGGGCATGCTTCACATGCACATGCGCCTTCATTGTTTCCTACAGCGCCGGTTCCAGCGGCCCAAAAACTTTTGAAGTCTTTGGGATGGTCAACGGAAGATGTTGATTTATGGGAAGTGAACGAAGCCTTTGCCGTTGTTCCAATGGCGTTCATGCATGAAATGGGTCTTTCGCGTGACAAAGTGAATGTGAACGGTGGGGCCTGTGCGCTAGGTCACCCAATCGGGGCGTCAGGCGCTCGGATCATTGTGACGCTGTTGAATGCACTAGAGAAACGTGGCCTAAAACGTGGTGTGGCCGCGATTTGCATCGGTGGTGGCGAAGGCACGGCAATAGCGATAGAATTGGCCTAAGCGGATGGAATTGACCTTCGGGGCGATTGGCGACAATAAGCAATTGTCCTGAAGGAGAAGTCCATGCGCGTTAACTACTCTGATCTGTCGAACACTGTTCTAGCTCTGACATCTGGTGAAACGGATGTGATTTCTTTGATGGCGACGATAGCGTGCGAAGTGCATCACTCTGATGATCGCTTTGACTGGACGGGGTTTTATCGCGTTGTTGCGCCTGCGTTGCTTAAAATTGGCCCGTATCAGGGTGGGCATGGCTGCCTTGTTATCCCTTTTACTCGCGGAGTTTGTGGCGCTGCGGCACGCACGCGTGAGGTGCAATTGGTTGCTGACGTTGATGCGTTCGAGGGTCACATCGCTTGCTCCACAACAACAAAGTCCGAAGTCGTCATTCCAGTCGTGAATGGCAATGGGGATCTGTTGGGCGTCTTTGATATTGATAGCAATCAGCCCAAAGCGTTTACTCAAGAAGATGCAGATAAATTGTCAGCGATTCTGGCTGATGCATTTCGAGACGCTTCGGCTGTGTTTTAATTCCGACCACTGTTTTTCGGCAAATGTCGTGATTGCGCCAATCTCTGATTGATTTGCGCAGCTGTGCCTTGGCGTGTGAAAAAATGCTTTGAAATTTCACTGACTCAGTTCAGTATGAAATAAATTAGCATTTTTTCACGGAGAGCGAGATGCTTCATACATCACCATCGCAGCCGAAAACGCTTGGGGCCGATCTGCGAGCACTACGCAAAGCGCGCGGGCTAACTCTTGCAGACACCGCGGCGCTGCTGGAGCGCTCGGTTGGGTGGCTTAGCCAAGTAGAACGTGACAAGTCCGAACCGTCGATCTCTGACCTTCGCAATATCGCGCAATGTTTGGGTGTACCTCTTTCGATGCTGTTTGGTCACGATAGTGTGCCCGCAATTGAGCAAGGCTACATCGTTCGGTCAGCCACCCGTCGTCCCATGGGGTCAAATGATGAAGGGTTGATAGAAGAGCTTCTGTCCCCTGACCTAACCGACGACTTTGAGATGGTTCATTCAACGTTTCAGCCACATTCGCGTCTGCGCAATCTGATCTCACGGCCAACGCAAGAGGTGGGTTACCTGATGTCAGGATCTTTGGATCTAACGATAGGCAATCGGACTTTCACCGCGACCAAAGGCGATAGTTTTCGAATTAGAGGAGAGTCCTACCGTTGGGCCAATCCTTATGACGAACCGGCTGTCGCAATCTGGGTGATTGCTCCGCCGGTGTACTAACTCGCTGATCCCCGGAAACGCATAATCGTTGAGGTAAGCGCGACGATTTCAAACTGACGACAGTCTCGATCTATTCAAAATAGGGTACCGAAAATGGCAAACTTTCCGACAACTGCGCGCGTGGTCATCATTGGTGGCGGTGCTATCGGTGTTTCGACGTTGTACCATCTCGCCAAATCCGGCTGGACCGATTGCGTGCTGCTTGAAAAGAACGAACTCACGGCCGGATCAACCTGGCACGCCGCAGGGAACTGCCCGAACTTTTCAGCATCTTGGGCCGTGATGAATATGCAGCGGTATTCGTTGGAGATGTATCGCACCTTAGCGGATGATGTCGATTATCCAATGAACTACCACGTGACCGGCGCATTGCGATTGGGCCATACCAAAGAGCGTATGCAAGAGTTTGAGCGCGTGGCATCAATGGCACGGCACCAAGGGCTTGAGATGGATATGCTCAGTCCAACAGAGGCCCTAGAATACTATCCCTTTATGGAGACGCACGACCTACAGGGCGTACTTTGGGATCCGTTAGACGGTGACATTGACCCAGCTCAGTTGACCCAAGCGATGGCCAAAGGCGCGCGTTCGCTCGGAGCAAACATTCAACGCTTCTGTCCTGCGACTGGTGTCAGCCGTGAAGACGACGAATGGATCGTTCACACAGATAAGGGTGATATAAGATGTGAGTTCGTGGTGAACTGCGGCGGGTATTACGCCAAGCGGATTGGTGAATGGTTTAAACCATTCGGCGGGCGCGATGTTCCAATGACTGTGATGTCTCATCAGTATTTTTTGACAGAAGAAATTCCGGAAATTGAAGAGTGGACAAAGGAGTCTGGACGAAAGCTACCGATGATCCGCGACGTTGATAGCTCATACTACCTGCGCCAAGATAAACACGGGTTAAACCTTGGCCCCTACGAACGAAATTGTAAGGCGCACTGGATAACGTCTCAAGATCCGATGCCCGAAGACTTTTCGTTCCAACTGTTCCCAGACGATCTTGATCGACTGGAATGGTACATCGAAGACGCGATGGAACGGGTTCCGGTGCTGGGAACACAAGGCGTTGGGCGCGTGATCAATGGGCCAATCCCTTATGCACCTGACGGTCTGCCTTTGATGGGTCCAATGCCCGGTGTGAAAAACGCATTCGAAGCGCATAGCTTTACTTTTGGCATCGTTCAGGCTGGTGGCGCAGGAAAAGTGATGGCGGAATGGATCACCGAAGGTGAAACCGAATGGGACATGTGGGCAGTGGACAGTCGCCGCTACACCGAACATGCGGATTTCGATTTTAGTTTGAACAAGGCATTGGAAACCTACGGCCATGAATACGCGATGCATTTCCCACATCACGAATGGCCAGCGGCGCGGGATAAAAAGCTCTCGGAAAATCACGAACGCCTCTTGGCAGATGGCGCTCAGATGGGGGCATACAACGGATGGGAACGCGCGAATTGGTTCGCCAAGCCCGGGGACGATGTAACTGAAGTTGCGACAGAAACCTGGGATCGAAACGGCCCATGGGCCATTCGGGTGAAAGAAGAAGTTGAAGCCGTACGTGACGGCGTCGGTGTGATCGACATGTGCGGTTTTTCTCGGTTTGAATTGTCTGGCGCTGGCGCGGCTGAATGGTTGCGTTCGCAAGTCGCAGGAGCGTTGCCGAAATCCGGCCGTATGAACCTCGTGTATTTTACCGATACCAAAGGTCGGATCGTGACCGAGATGTCCTGTATCCGCCATGGCGAAGATCAGTTTGTATTGATGACAGCTGCTGTTGCGCAATGGCACGACTATGAACTTCTATGGCGCAGCTTGCCTGATGGCCTCTCTCTAGTGGACCGTTCCAAAGATCAAACGACGATGCTGGTTACCGGCCCAAAGTCGCGCGAGCTGTTTGCGGCCATCTCGGATGCCGATTTATCTATGGGTTGGTTAACGCATCAGCACACGCAAATCGCAGGATGCGAATGTGCCTTGGCGCGGGTGTCGTTCGCCGGGGAACTTGGTTGGGAAGTGCATTGCGATACACATCATGCGAAAGCGATCTATGAGGCAATACGCAACGCTGGCGCGACGCCATTCGGTATGTACGCGCTAGATTCCATGCGGATTGAAAAAGGGTATCGCACATGGAAAGGCGACTTATCGTCGGATTATACCATGCTGCAAGCAGGTCTAGGTCGGTTCGTGAAGTTGGAAAAACCGCAGGAGTTTTCTGGCAAAGTAGCATTGATAAATGAGACAAAAACAGGCTCTAATAAGGCCTTTGTTACACTTATCGTAGAGGCCGGTGATTCAGACGCGCCCTATATGTCGTCAATCTGGAAGGATGGCGAAATTGTTGGGGAAACCACTTCTGGCAACTTTGGATACCGCGTGAACAAATCTATCGCGCTGGCAATTGTGCGTGCTGACTTGGCGATCGAAGGCACCAAGCTAGACGTTGAGATTTTTGGTCAAAAGTTTCCGGCTATTGTGCAAAAGGATGGTCCGCTCTGGGATCCAGATAACAGCCGCATCCGCGCATGACAGCGCCGCGTGACATCATACGTTTCGACATCATTATCGCCGACGGCTTTGTACTAACAGAGCTGGCGGCAGTGACAGACACCTTGCGTCTTGCCAATCGCGTCAGCGCGGTGCCACCATTTTCGTGGGAATACGTATCTATCAAAGGCGGCCTTAAATCATCGAGTAGCGATGCTTTTGTAACGACCCACCCTATACAGGACCGGCCAGATGCCGATTACATGTTCGCCTTGGGCAACTCGGATCAGGACTGTCCCGACTTGGCGTTGCAGAGTGTGATTGCAAAATACCTGCACCGCCATGCAAACGTGTATTTATTGGCAGAGGCAGCAAGCCGTTACATCAAAGACAGCGACTCTGATTTGTTAGTGCGCACCACCCATTGGGAAAACTCAGAGCTTATGAGTGAGCGCGGTAAACACGTCCACACGTCGAATTCTATTGCCGCACAAGATGGAAAGCTCGTGACCTGTGCCGGGATGGGTGCAACAGTAGATGTGATGCTGTCAGTGATTGGTGCCCACGTGCCCCAAGCGACGAAGTTGGCTGTGGCCAATATTCTGTTGCATGACACAATCCGGGACTTTGCAACGTCCCAGCCTTTTTTAGGTGCTAAGGGCGCAGGGACGGGTGATCAGGAGTTAGATCATTGCATTGAAATCATGCAAGCTAATATTGAAGACCCTCTACCAATTGGCGAGTTGGTGGGTGTTTTAAATGTATCGAACCGTTCGCTCGAACGGAAGTTTCAGACGATGCTAAACACTACCCCCAACCGATTTTACCGTGAATTGCGACTAACGAAGGCAAACAACTTGCTTTTGAATACGACGCTAAGTGTACGCGATGTCGGTTTGGCCTGCGGCTTCAGTAATGGATTTTCCGGCCTGTACAAAAGCTACTATGGGATCACGCCCTTTGCATTGCGCAAGCAACGACGCGCCGCGCAATCTTGATGTGATTTCCGTCAGATTTGTCGCATTTCACACATTTTTATTTCGAACCTTGTGACAAGTTACGCGGGTGATCAAAAGGGGACCAGCTATGAACGACATTCCAACTAAGGCCCGCGTGGTGATTATCGGCGGCGGTGTGATCGGTTGTTCCGTAGCCTATCATCTGGCCAAGAAAGGTTGGAAAGACATTGTCTTGCTTGAACGTAAACAGCTTACTTCTGGTACAACGTGGCATGCCGCTGGCCTGATCGCTCAACTACGCGCGACCAAAAATATGACCAAGCTCGCGAAGTATTCGCAGGAGCTTTATGGTGAATTAGAGTCTGAAACAGGCGTTTCGACAGGGTTTAAGCGCTGTGGCTCCATCACCGTTGCACTGACAGAAGAACGCAAAGAAGAGATTTACCGTCAAGCTGCAATGGCGCGCGCATTTGGCGTTGAGGTCGAAGAGATTTCGAATGAACGTGTTCAGGAACTGTATCCCCATCTCAACTTAGATGGCGTGAAGGGGGCGGTGTATTTACGCAAAGACGGTCAAGGTGATCCTGCCAATATCGCTTTAGCCTTGGCAAAAGGTGCCCGGCTGAACGGTGCTTTGATCAAAGAGCGCATTAAGGTGACCGGGCTACGCAAAGAAGACCGTAAAGTTGTTGGCGTGGACTGGCAATCAGACGATGGTTCGCAAACGGGTCACATCGCTTGTGACATGGTGGTGAACTGCGCGGGCATGTGGGGCCAAGAGGTTGGTAAAATGGCGGGCGCAAACGTGCCGCTTCAAGCCTGCGAACACTTTTACATAGTAACCGAAAACATCGAGGGGCTTACACAACTACCGGTTCTGCGGGTTCCAGATGAATATGCCTATTACAAAGAAGATGCGGGCAAAATCTTGTTGGGCGCCTTTGAGCCCGTCGCCAAACCTTGGGCGATGGATGGCATTCCAGAAGACTTTGAATTTGACCAGCTCCAAGAGGATTTCGATCATTTCGAACCTATCCTAGAAATGGCGGTGGATCGTGTTCCACTACTGGCAGAAGCAGGCATTCATACATTTTTCAATGGCCCAGAATCCTTTACACCTGATGATGCCTACCATCTGGGCCTTGCGCCAGAGTTGGATAATTTTTGGGTCGCGGCAGGTTTTAACTCTATCGGTATTCAATCTGCGGGCGGTGCGGGGATGGCCTTGGCCGAGTGGATGGATGGCGGCGAAAAGCCATTCGACTTAGGTGATGTCGATATTTCGCGGATGCAACCCTTTCAGGGGAACAAGCGATACCTTTTCGAGAGGTCGAAGGAAACGCTTGGTCTGTTGTTCAAAGATCATTTCCCGTTCAAGCAAAAAGAAACGGCGCGCGGTGTGCGACGCTCTCCTCTGCATCACCACCTGTTAGAGCGTGGCGCTGTCATGGGCGAGTTTGCGGGTTGGGAACGCGCCAATTGGATTGCGAAACCGGGGCAGTCTCGCGAATACGAATACACTTGGAAACGCCAGAATTGGTTTGAAAATTCTGCCAATGAACATCGGGCCGTGCGTGAAAATGTGGGCCTGTATGACATGAGTTCTTTCGGCAAAATCCGGGTCGAGGGCCCGGATGCCGAGGCGTTCATGAACTATATCGGCGGCGGGAACTTTTCCGTCGCGAATGGTAAAATCACTTACACGCAGTTTCTTAATCGCAATGGCGGTATCGAGGCGGATGTAACGGTGACACGGCTGTCTGAAACGACCTACTTGGTCGTCACACCTGCCGCGACATGCCTAGCAGACCATACGTGGATGCGTCGCCATGTGGGTGAGTTCCGCGTAGTCATAACTGATGTCACTGCTGGCGAGGCTGTGATGGCTGTCATGGGTCCAAATGCGCGGGCCTTGTTGCAGAAAGTGTCGCCTAACGACTTCTCAAATGAAGTGAACCCTTTCGGCACAGCCCAAGAGATTGAGATAGGCATGGGCCTCGCCCGTGCGCATCGGGTCACTTATGTCGGGGAACTGGGTTGGGAGATTTATGCATCTTCTGACATGGCAGGCCACGTCTTTGAAACCTTGTGGGAAGCTGGCCAAGATATGGACCTACAGCTGTGCGGCCTGCACATGATGGATAGTCTGCGGATCGAGAAGGGCTATCGCCACTTTGGGCATGACATCACTTGCGAGGATCACGTGATCGACGCCGGCTTAGGCTTTGCTGTCAAAACAGATAAGCCAGATTTCATCGGTAAAGAGGCTGTGCTGAAGCGTAAGGAAACCGGTCCGCAAAACCGATTGCTGCAATTCCGACTGACTGATCCAGAGCCGCTGCTATATCACAACGAACCAATTCTCAGAGACGGCGAAATTGTCGGATTCCTGTCGTCTGGTGCCTATGGGCATACACTCGGCGGCGCTATGGGGCTTGGGTATGTGCCCTGTTCTGGGGAAAGCGCCACCGAGGTTTTGGCCTCGACCTATGAGATTGACGTTATGGGGATGCGGATCAAAGCAGAGGCGTCAATTCGCCCGATGTATGATCCCACGTCGTCTCGGGTCAAAGCCTAACCACGCATGGGACCTTCGGGGCGGTAACGATCCATGACGCTATCTAGCATGTCATTGGTGATGGTCGGGTTTTCGGCCTGAAGGCACGGCAAAAGGACCGCTTTGTTCATTCTCTGGCGCTCGCCACTAGGCGCGTGATTGCGTGCGGGCTGCACGTCACTAAAGCAAGTGACAAAGACCTGTTCGGGAATGTTCAGGTCCGCCGCAATTTTGTCGGTTGGCCGTTCTCCACGCTGCAAGGTTTCGGATGTTGCAACAGTCGCCAAAGACAGGCCGCCGAATAGGATGATTGCGGTGTAAGGAATTAACTTCATTTTGCTCGCTCCGTTTGTGTTTCAAAAGGTAATACGAAGCCATCACAAGTTTCCGTCGCAGCTATCACGAAAAATCATGATTTCGCGTGCTGTTAGTTATGCAAAGTCTCTGACATATATGGCTCAACAGGAGGCATATTTGATGGTCCAAACGTCACCAAAATTGGTAGAGTTAGATACACCGCGTGGGTTGATGTTCGCAATCACGGCCTATGTTTCATGGGGCTTTCTGCCGCTGTACATGAAGGTGCTATCGCATGTGCCAGCTGCAGAAGTCGTCGCGCATCGGGTGATTTGGTCTATTCCAGTTGCTGGCGCTGTTTTGATCGTATTGCGCAGAACGCAGGCCCTACAAGAAGCGTTTCGAAATCCACGCATGTTGATGATGGCGTGCCTTACCGCGAGCTTAGTGTCGATCAATTCGGGCACTTATGTGTATACCATCGCCAATGATCGCGCAGCGGATGCAGCGTTGGGATATTACATTAACCCGTTATTCTCGATGTTTCTTGGAATAGTCCTGTTGGGCGAGCGTCCGACACGGGCACAAATGGTGTCAATCGGATTGGCTGCAATCGCAGTTGTCGTGCTGATCGTTGAGTCACCTAGCCCACCTTGGGTTCCTTTGATTTTGACGGGGAGTTGGGGGTTCTATGCGTATTTCAAGAAATCACTACCAATCGGACCAAACCAAGGTTTCTTACTAGAATTACTCATCCTCTCCGTACCAGCCGCCGCATATCTGGCTTACCTTTCCGGCACAGGTCAAAACAGCTTTACGAATTCACCATCGAACGCGTGGCTATTGATCGGCTGCGGCGTGGTCACAGCGATCCCGCTTATGATTTACGCGAACGGAGCCAAACTGATCCGCCTATCAACCGCAGGCATTCTTCAATACATCGCACCAAGTTTGATTTTTCTCATTGCGATCTTTGTCTTTGACGAAAAGCTTGATCATAGCCGCATGATTGCGTTTCCGATGATTTGGCTGGCCTTGGTCATCTACTCAGTCTCAATGTTTCGAGAGATGCGAAAGCGCTAAGCTTGTTCTAATCGGTGCAAATCGCTATGCCCGCCTTATGAGCCAGATCACCCCATACGACCCTCCGCAGGACCCGCTTGAGATATTGCACGAAGACAGTGACATCATTGTCTTGAACAAGCCCTCTGGCTTGCTCTCTGTGCCTGGACGGGGCGACCATATGGCGGACTGTTTGCTCAGTCGTGTTCAGGCAGCTTTTCCCGATGCATTATTAGTGCATCGCTTGGACCGTGATACCTCGGGCATCATTGTTTTTGCAATGACGCCTCATGCCCAACGCAATCTGTCGATGCAGTTTGAAAAGCGGACGACTAAAAAGACCTATGTGGCACGCGTAAATGGAACTGTGGCCGAGAAAACCGGTACAGTCGATTTTCCACTGATTGTGGATTGGCCAAACCGCCCCCTGCAAAAGGTCTGCCACGAAACCGGCAAGGCGGCCGTTACAGACTGGCGCGTTTTGCGCTATGATGACGGCGAGACGCGCGTTCGCCTAACGCCAAAAACGGGCCGCAGCCACCAGCTACGTGTTCACATGCTCGCATTGGGCCATGTGATGCTAGGTGATCCCCTTTATGCCACCGGGGAAGCCCTGAACCATCCTCGGTTGATGCTGCACTCAGAAGAGCTGCGCATCAAGCACCCGGAAAGCGGTAAGGGCATCAGCTTTCGGGCCAAAGCGCCGTTTTGAACAATGCGTTTGCAAAAGCGCACCTTGACCTTACGCGCAATGGCGTCAATCTGTGGCGTATAACGAAGATGGCTTGCCATATTGGAGGATTACATGGGTATTCGCATTAACGACGTTGTTCCAGATTTTACCGCAGAGACAGATCAGGGCACAATTTCATTCCACGATTGGATCGGCGACAGCTGGGCGATTTTGTTCTCACACCCAAAAGATTTTACACCAGTTTGCACCACCGAATTTTCTGCGGTTGCTCAATTGGCAGACGAATGGGCCGCACGTGGCACCAAAGTGATTGGTGTCTCTGTAGATGGTGTCGAAGAGCATAAGGGTTGGAAGAAAGATATCGAATCCTATGGCAATGCTCCGGCACAATTTCCAATTATCGCTGACGGCGGTCTAGAGGTCTCTAAGCTATTCGACATGCTCCCAGCCGAAGCGTACCTGCCTGATGGTCGAACACCAGCGGACAGTGCCACAGTGCGTTCCGTATTCATTATTGGACCGGACAAGCAACTCAAGCTGTCGATGACTTACCCAATGACAGTAGGCCGGAACTTCGCCGAAATCCTACGCGCGCTGGACGGCTTGCAAATGTCAGGCAAAGGCGTCGCAACACCAGCCAATTGGGTTCCGGGCGAAGACGTGATCATTCCACCAACCGTCAGCAACGAAGACGCAAAGGCAAAGTTTGGCGAGTTCGAAACGATCTTTCCTTACCTGCGTAAGACTAAAGCGCCTGAGTGATATGTCTTTTGAAGTGGGAGCAACGTTTTGCTCCCATTTATTTGGGGTTCGTTCTCTTTTGATTTATCTTTGCTATTTTAGAACAACTTAAACCGTTTTTTCTTGGGGGTTTGAGACAAAATTTCTACATAGCGGGCGTAGTCATGTGAGCCTTTGATGACGCCTTTCGAAACTTCGACGAATAGTGAGATAGCCTCGCTGCGACGCGCTTCAAAAAGGTGGAAAAACTCATCATCTCCATAAAAGGTTCCCACGCCAAAGATCCCTTGGTCCGCTAATCCCCATTTTGGATGAATCGCGAATTTCGGAAAAACCATTTGCACGGGGATGTTGGATACAACCGCCATGTTTGTCAGTATCTGTGCAACATCAACGACTTTGTTTTTGATGAGCTCCGGAGACCCGAATTCGCGGTACATGTTGCTGGAAACTGCCATAAACATGGGCCCCGCATAAAGCTTCGACTTGTCGATATGATTTGCAACCTGAGCGAGCCCAGCAAGGGCTCCCTGCTGAGCTTTGGAAGCCATATCGTTATAGGCCTCAAAAGACAGTGGAAACGCATCAATGTCGGCAATCATCACGACTTCATCAGGCTTTGCTTCTCGCATAACATGGGTAATCCATTCACCGTGATTGCGACTATCATCTTTCCATTGTTTTAATGGGACGCCGAAATGTTCAAAGACATCTGCCTGAGCTTTGAGCATTTCAGGCGCAATATTAGAGCGATAGTAGCTATGTACGACAGGTGTCATTGAAGTACCTTTTGTTAATCAAATCAGATTTAGAATGCAGCTTAGTTGCGTACATTTTGTGCGAAATCTTTGGAAAGCCTGCATTTCATGATGCCTTGGACAGCTTCGCAATTTGTTGGCGGTATTTGGCGCGTTTCCACACTCGTCCTAGCTCTGAACGTAAAGAGCGCTTGGACTGGATCGTAGAGCCACCTGTTTCAAGCGCCGCGCTCGCGATATGTGTTGGCCAGACGGCGTGGTTGTCGATGCCAGTTTCCCAGCGCATTTGAAGCCAGGCGTCGATTGCGCGGTCGATCTTCTCAGAGCGCGCTAGTAGCTGGGCCGCAGCATCTCGACCAATCACATACATGCCGGTAGACAGCCCTATGATTTCAGGGCGGAAGATG
Source organism: Cognatishimia sp. 1_MG-2023 (assembly GCF_030548175.1). Lineage (GTDB taxonomy): Bacteria > Pseudomonadota > Alphaproteobacteria > Rhodobacterales > Rhodobacteraceae > Cognatishimia. The sequence goes on from NZ_JAUORX010000011.1 coordinate 57,005, forward strand.
GTGCCTTTACCCGTAGATTTCAGTAAAGCTGGAACTTCACGGTCTTTCAGAGGAAAGCGAATAAAACTAAACTCATCTGCCGCGCAGAGAACTGCCTCTAAGGTTTCTTCAAACCCAGGCAGTAGAGCAATATCATCTTCGACAACGACCGAGACAGTTGCGGAGCTTGAGCCGATTTGTTGCCAGACTTTCCTATGTGACAGGAAGCATCCTAATTCAGAAGGTGTTACCCCAAACGGGTAACGTGGTTCGTATAAGGCTTCTGTAATAATGGACTGACGTTCGTTTTCAGGCATTTCGCGCCCATCTACTGCGTCTAGAACTTTAGCGTTGGGTAGCTTTTCTGCAAGCTTTTGCACGAGGTTTGCGCGCTCTGTGCTTCTCGGGAGGTGAATAATATAAGTTTCAATCATCGCCGTATCTTCCCCTCCCGATCTTTGAGGCTGCTTGTAACAAACCTAAGTCTCAAAACAATCGTCTAAACTAACCAAGCACAGGGTAAAAAGAGAAGCCCCGAATTTCTCCGGAGCTTCTGTTCGCAAGAGAGACCTTAGTCGTCTGCTTTTTCTTCTGGCTTCATCTCTTCACCAGTTTCCTGATCGATCATTTTCATCGACAGGCGAACTTTACCGCGATCGTCAAAGCCTAGTAGCTTAACTTTTACTTCCTGACCTTCTTTCAGAACATCAGATGGGTGGTTCAAGCGGCGGTTTTCGATTTGGGACACGTGGACCAAGCCATCGCGCTTACCAAAGAAGTTCACGAATGCACCGAAGTCGACGATTTTGACGACTTTACCAGTGTAGATCGCGCCTTCTTCTGGCTCTGCGACGATGGAGTGGATCATGTCGTAGGCTTTCTTGATCGAGTCACCATTTGGCGATGCAATCTTGATGACGCCTTCGTCATTGATGTCCACTTTCGCGCCAGACACTTCAACGATTTCACGAATAACCTTACCGCCAGAACCGATAACTTCACGGATCTTGTCAGTTGGAATGTTCATGGTCTCGATGCGAGGTGCGTGAACAGAGAAGTCAGATGCGCCGGACAATGCTTTGTTCATCTCTTCCAAGATGTGCAAACGGCCTTCTTTCGCCTGTGCGAGCGCTTTTTCCATGATCTCAGGAGTGATGCCTGCAACCTTGATGTCCATCTGCAAAGAGGTGATGCCGTTTTCGGTACCAGCCACTTTGAAGTCCATGTCACCTAGGTGATCTTCGTCACCCAAGATGTCAGTCAGGATTGCATAGTCGCCATCGTCTTCCAGGATCAAGCCCATCGCAACGCCAGCAACGGCTGATTTCAATGGTACACCTGCGTCCATCATGGACAAGGAACCACCACAAACGGATGCCATCGAGGATGAACCGTTGGATTCAGTGATCTCTGAAACAACACGCACAGTGTAAGGGAAGTCGGTTGCCGCTGGCAAAACTGCCTGAAGCGCACGCCATGCCAGTTTACCGTGACCGATTTCACGACGACCTGGGCCACCCACACGACCAACTTCACCAACAGAGTATGGAGGGAAGTTATAGTGCAGCATAAAGTTGCTGCGGAAGTTACCGTGCAATGCATCGATGATTTGCTCGTCGTCGCCTGTGCCCAAAGTGGTCACAACCAAGCCCTGAGTTTCACCGCGTGTGAACAGCGCAGAGCCGTGTGTACGTGGCAAGAAACCAGTTTCCGCAGAGATCGCACGAACAGTGTCAGTTGCACGGCCGTCGATACGCTTACCAGTTTTAACAACGTCACCGCGTAGGATGCTTGCTTCTAGCTTTTTCAATGCAGAACCTAGGTTCGCATCGTCTAGCTGCTCTTCGGTCAATGCGGCTTTGATCGCTTCACGCGCTGCAGAAACCGCAGTGGTACGCTCTTGCTTGTCTGTCAAAGCAAAGGCTGCACGCATTTGTGTTTCGCCAGCTGCTTTTACAGCTTCGTACAAGTCAGCGTAATCAGGTGCTACGAAATCAAACGGCTCTTTTGCTGTTTCTTCGGCCAGATCAATGATCAGATCGATAACAGGCTGGATCGCTTCGTGTGCAAACTTAACTGCACCTAGCATTTCTGCTTCGGTCAGTTCGTATGCTTCGGATTCAACCATCATGACGGCATCTTTGGTACCAGCTACAACTAGATCAAGGCGTTGATCAGGGTTGTTGCGTAGGTCCTGCATGTCGTCGACTTGTGGGTTCAGAACGTATTCGCCAGCTTCAAAACCAACACGAGCAGCCGCGATTGGGCCCATGAATGGCGCGCCAGAAATGGTCAGAGCCGCAGATGCTGCGATCATCGCAACCATGTCTGGGTCGTTAACCAAGTCGTGCGACAGAACTGTACACATGACGAGAACTTCGTTTTTGAAGCCATCCACGAACAGCGGACGGATCGGACGGTCGATCAGGCGTGCTGTCAGTGTTTCTTTTTCTGTTGGGCGCGCTTCGCGCTTAAAGAAGCCGCCTGGTACTTTACCAGCAGCATAGTATTTTTCTTGGTAGTGAACGGTCAGCGGAAAGAAATCCTGACCTGGTTTTTGTGCCTTTGCAAAGGTCACGTTGGCCATAACACGTGTTTCGCCCAAAGTAGCGATAACCGTACCATCAGCCTGACGGGCAACTTTACCCGTTTCCAGTGTCAGCGTCTCTTCGCCCCACTGCATGGATTTTTTAACTTCGTTAAACATCATCGTATCCTAAGTAGGAGCGCTCCCGGCCCTCCGGGTCTCCCGTTTACATAGCGGCCCCATTGCCGCCGACCCCAATTTATCTTGCTTTGAAGTGCCGGGGTCCAGGCACAACGTCTCAGATGCCTCTGGCCATATAGGAAAACGCGCCCTGTGGAAAGAATAGAAATCACTCGCCAGAACGGTCCATTTCAAACAAAAGGCGCCCAAACAGGGGCGCCTTTTTCTAACGTATTAACGCTGGATCAATCTGCGTCCAAAAGCTCGCTTCTGAACAAGGCCCCAGCCGCCACGGCGCCTATGATAGGGGCGACGATAAACAACCAAAGCTGCGACAGTGCTGTTCCGCCCACGAAAAGCGCGGGGCCGAATGAACGCGCTGGGTTTACGGAAACGCCTGTGATGTTGATCCCGACTAAATGGATCACGACCAAGGCGATGCCAATTGCTAAGCCTGCAATGGCTGTTGGCGCTTTTTCTCCGGTGGCGCCAAGGATCACGACCATGAACAGAAATGTAGCAACCACTTCAAAAATGAATGCTGCACTCATGCTGTATTCACCTAAGTATCCGGCGCCCCAGCCATTTTGGCCCAAGCCATTTTCGGCCACAGAATAATCGGCTTTGCCACTGGCGATGATCATTAGAACCAATGCTGCAACTGTTGCACCGGCAACTTGGGCAATGATGTAGCGGATCGCTTCACCCATATTCATGCGGCCTGCGGCAACTGCGCCCAGAGTTACTGCTGGGTTAATGTGGCAGCCAGAAACGGGGCCAATTCCATAGGCCATACCGATCAAGGCAAAGCCAAAGGCAAAGCTGATGCCTGTTAGGCCAATATCTGCACCCGCGATAACGGCTGCGCCGCAACCAAACAGAACCAGCGTAAACGTCCCAATAAACTCTGCGATTTCTTTATTCATCATCGTCCCTCCACTTATGAGCTTTGAGCTAGGCTAACGAGCCTAAGGGCCTGCGACATAGGGGAATGTCGGGAAGTGGACGTCAGAAATGAAAAACGCCCGCTCAAAGGAGCGGGCGTTTCGGCCAGTAAAGTTGGCAATTCTTAGCGGCGCAAACCGAGGCGTTGGATCAGATCCTGGTAACGCTTTTCTTCTTTGCCCTTCAGGTAGTCCAGCAGCTTACGGCGCTGAGCAACCATTTTCAAAAGACCACGGCGGCCGTGGTTGTCTTTTTTGTGGGATTTGAAGTGATCGGTCAGAGTCGCGATACGTGAGGAAAGGATGGCAACCTGTACTTCAGGTGAACCAGTGTCACCTTCTTTGGTGCCGAATTCTTTCATTACGCGTGCTTTTTCTTCTGCAGTAATCGACATCGGGGTCTCCTTGTTCAAAAGGGTTAGGGGCGCAAGCCGGGATGTCGTCCAGCAGGGTCCACGGAGATATGCCTGTGATTCCACAGACAGATGGGGCGTATAGGCCTATTTTTTATGGTTGGGAAGCTTTTTATGCAGATGAGTTGTCGGGCAGTAGGGAAATGTCCGAAGGTGTTAGTGTTCCGCCGCCTTGGACCGAGACGATTGTGATGCCGTTTAATTGCACGTGACCGATATTGGGATCGGTTGGGTCTATTCGGATTGCGACTTCGGCGGAATCGATTTGATTGGGGGGAATCATAAGGACGACGTTGTCTTCGGCAGGGTCGAAATCTTGCCAAGTGGCAGTGGATTCGTTGTCTATCCAAGTGCCAAATACGCCGGTGTCTGCGCCATCCCCTCCGGTGATTAGGTCATTTTTTCCTGCAATTATAATATCTTGACCGTTTCCACCAGATAGGCTGTCACCTTGGTCGATGTCGTTGCCATCCGTATCTAATACGCGGCCATCTAAAATATCATTGCCCTCAAAGCCGGATAAAGTGTCTGCGCCCAAGTCGCCGGTCAGGGCGTCATCGCCATGCCGACCGGCGAGCCAATCGTTACCATCGCCGCCATTTAGCGTGTCATTTCCAGTGCCGCCGTTCAAAGAATCTGAACCTTTTCCGCCACTTAACAGATCATCGTTTAAATCACCCTCTAGCAAATCGTTACCGTCGCCGCCGGTCAGGGTGTCGTTATCCGCGCCGCCATTCAGGGTGTCATTTCCCGCGTCACCGGAAATAGCGTCATCGCCATCGGCGCCGAAGAGTTGGTCGTTGCCCTCGCCGCCAATGATTAAGTCGTTGTTATCATAACCATTTATCTGATCTTCGCCGTCACTACCGATCAACGAATCGGCCGCAGAACCGCCGGATGTGATACGGCCGTTTTCGGAATTCTCTGACTCATCGCTTTCATCGGTGCCTAAACCGACGAAAGCGGTGCCGACTGCCATGATGCCTAGAAGGCTTGCGAAGATCCACATGTCCTGCTCCGATCACAAAAACACTATGATCAAAGCACGCAAAAAACATCACGTAAACAGTAACTTAGCTTCGTGGTTAACGGGCTATTGGATCAGCTCAATTTGCTTTGCTATCTGTGCGGCCCAGTCGCCAATTATGGGGATGAATTCAAATTGGCTGACCCACCAAGCTAAAATTGAAACTAAAATTGTTGCACCAACAACGGAACCAAGGCCGAAGGCGAGGCCGCGGATGAATTGGAAAAGGATTAACCGAAAGTAAGAATTCTGAACACGGATGAAGCGATGGGCGTTCAAGCGTTCGACTTCTTTTGTCAGGCGCTCGAGCGCGGCTTGATCGTTGTTGTTCATTTAATCACCTGAATTCAATGTGTTATCCATCCACCGGATCGGCTTTTGTGCGTAGGCGACGTAAAGCGGATGACGGGGGTGGCCGTGTTTCGTAAGGCCAAAATGGTAAATTTCTTGGCTGGTTTCAAACAGGAACTTTTGCACCATCGGCCCTTGGTTCAAATGGGTTCCGTGGGTGCCCCAAGCGGCGATGACGTGGTCGGCCCAATCGCAGGTTTCTTGTAAAACCTGTTTGTTTTCAGGGCCTTCTGGATTTTTGTGGCGACGCATTGCGTGGGGGTCGGTCTCTCGCAAGGCAAAGATATTGACCGCACGAAACCCGCCATACCCCAAGGCACGGGCGCGGCGTTCGCAGCGTTCGATGGTGGGGTCATTCTGAATTTCTGTTGCTTTCGAGGGGTTTAGCATCACAAACGCAACTCGAGGTGCCTTGGAATCCCAGACGCGGGTCAGCGCATAGCGATAAACTTCGTCAGAAGAATAGAGCGCTTCGGAGGCGGCATCGCCTTTTTGGAACTGTCGCTTAATCATTGGTAAATGTGGAAATTCGTACGTTTCGGAGCCTGAAACGTACGATTCGTATTCGACTTTGAACAGTACGAAACGTGTTCACACAGATTCCCGAAAAGTTAACGAACATCGGCAAGGATTTGCTAGTCGGTTTTTGCAACCAGACAGTCCGAGATTCAATCGGTGACTTTATTTTGAATGCGCAGTAAACTCTCAAAAAACGCCACAAGAGCGTAGAGGCAGAGTTAATGTTCAACCGGAACGGACCAGGGTCGCCATATACGCGTGCCATGCATCGGGTGCATGCACGTTTTAGTGCGTTGGCGCGGCCTGCGACATGTTTTACCTCCATGCCGGAGCCCCGCACCATTGGCGTTTTCGCCAAGGGGCGGCAGTTGCTGGCTGGGAACTTTCTTTTTGCGGGGCATTTGATTGTCGCGCCGGATACCTCGATTTGGGATCTGGATGCGCCCGATCTGGAATTCGAGCAAGACCTGCATGGGTTTGCTTGGCTGGACGATATGGCGGCAGTTGGCGATGCGGCGACTCGGAAGCGGGCGCAGACCTGGGTGTGGCGTTGGATTGAACGCTATGGTCGCGGACGTGGGCCGGGGTGGACGCCGGATTTGGCGGGGCGTCGATTGATCCGTTGGATCAACCACGCGATTTTTCTGCTGCACACGCAAGACAAGGAACAGTCTGACGCGTTTTATCGGTCGTTGGGCCAGCAGGTGATTTTCCTGAGCCGTCGTTGGAAAACGGCGGGGGCGGGATTGCCGCGGTTTGAGGCGCTGACAGGATTGATCTACGCCGGTTTGGCACTGGAGGGCATGGCGGAGCATGTTGATCCGGCGCTGAAGGCGCTGGAGAAAGAATGCAAAACGCAGATTGATGCGCAGGGCGGAATGCCGACGCGTAATCCCGAAGAGCTGCTAGAGATATTCACGCTGCTGACGTGGGCGAATGCCGCGTTGGAAGACGCGGGTCGTGCGCCGAGTGCTGCGCATTTGGATGCGATCCGCCGTGTGGCGCCAACCTTGCGGACGCTTCGTCATGCGGATGGTGGCTTGGCGCGGTTCCATGGTGGCGGTCGTGGGCAAGAGGGCCGCTTGGATGCAGCGCTTGCGGCGAGTGAGATTAAAGATCGTCAGGCCGATGGATTGGCGATGGGCTTTGCCCGTTTGTCGGCTGGGCGGACCAGCGTGATTGTAGACGCCAGTGCGCCGCCGGTTGGGGCGTATTCGCTGAATGCTCATGCCTCGACCCTAGCGTTTGAGGTGACCAGTGGTCGGCGGCCGGTGATTGTGAATTGTGGGTCCGGTGTGAGCTTTGGCGAAGACTGGCGACGGGCGGGGCGTGCGACGCCGAGCCACAGTACGCTGTCGTTGGATGGGTTTTCGTCGGCACGGCTGGGCGAGGCGGGTGTTGGTTGGCGCGAAGAGCAATTGATTGATGCGCCTGACGAGGTGCCGATCCAGATGAGCCAAGCCAGTGATGGGTTGCGGTTCGAAGGTGGGCATGACGGCTATATGGCGACGCATGGGCTGACCCATGCGCGCACGCTGGAGCTGACGTTTGACGGGCGTGGGCTGGCTGGTGAAGACCTGTTGCTGGCCATGACAGACCCGGCGAAGCGGCAGTTTGATCGGGTGATGGATGCCAAAAACCTGCAAGGCGTGCCGTTTCAGGCCCGATTCCATTTACATCCAGAGGTGGATGCAGAGGTGGATTTAGGCGGTATGGCTGTATCCATCGCGCTTAAGAGCGGTGAAATTTGGGTGTTTCGACATAATTCTGGGGCGAATTTGGCTTTGTCTCCGTCCGTTTACCTAGAAAAAGGTCGATTAAAGCCCCGTGCGGCCAAACAGATCGTTTTATCCGGTGTCGCAATGGAGTATGCGACGCGCATCCGGTGGTCTTTGTCTAAGGCGCAAGAAAGCGCAATTGCGATACGGGACTTGAACCGGGAAGAGCTGGACCTGACACACTGATTTTTGGAACTCTGACCCTATGACCGATCTGTATCCTATCCGCCGCGCGCTGATTTCTGTTTCCGATAAAACCGGACTGATTGAACTTGGCCAAGCTTTGACTGCTCGTGGCGTTGAGCTTTTGTCGACAGGCGGTTCCGCCAAAGCATTGCGTGATGCAGGTTTGGCAGTGAAAGACGTGTCAGAGGTGACTGGCTTTCCAGAGATGATGGATGGTCGCGTTAAGACGCTGCACCCGATTGTGCACGGCGGCCTGTTGGCGCTGCGTGACAACGACGGCCACGTTGCAGCGATGAACGAGCATGAGATTGGCGCGATCGATCTGTTGGTTGTGAACCTGTACCCATTTGAAGAGACCGTTGCGAAGGGCGCGGATTACGCGACTTGCATCGAAAACATCGACATTGGCGGCCCAGCGATGATCCGTTCTGCGGCGAAGAACCATGGTTTTGTGAACGTTGTGACCGACGTTGAAGATTATGATGCCTTGTTGGCAGAGCTAGAAGCGAACGACGGTCAGACCACTTTGACCTTCCGCCAGAAGCTGGCGCAGACAGCGTATGGACGCACGGCTGCGTATGACACTGCCGTGAGCACTTGGATGGCGGGCGCGATTGATTTGGCGACACCTCGTCGTCGTTCGGTTGCCGGTACTGTGGCGCAGACATTGCGTTACGGTGAGAACCCACATCAGTCTGCGGCGTTCTATACAGATGGCTCTGGTCGTCCGGGTGTTGCGACGGCTGTTCAGCATCAAGGTAAAGAGCTGTCTTACAACAACATCAACGACACAGATGCGGCGTTTGAATTGGTGTCTGAGTTTGATCCAGCCGAAAGTGCTGCTTGTGCGATCATCAAACATGCGAATCCATCAGGTGTTGCGAAGGGCGCGACCTTGGTTGAAGCGTATAAGTCTGCGTTTGATTGTGACCGTACGTCTGCCTTTGGTGGTATCGTAGCGTTGAACCAGCCGTTGGATGCAGAGACCGCGACTGCGATCACTGAGATTTTCACCGAGGTTGTGATTGCACCGGGTGCTAGCGACGAGGCGAAAGAGATTTTCGCGAAGAAAAAGAACCTGCGTTTGTTGACTACAGAAGGTCTGGCGAACCCATTGGAAGCGGCGGATACGATCCGTCAGGTGTCTGGTGGTTATCTGGTTCAGGACAAAGACAACGGTTTTGTTGGCTTGGATGATTTGAAAGTTGTGACCAAAGTGGCCCCAACCGAAGAGCAACTGCGTGATTTGTTGTTTGCTTGGAAAGTTGCGAAACACGTGAAATCTAACGCGATTGTTTACGTGAAAGATGCAGCGACTGTCGGTGTTGGTGCGGGTCAGATGAGCCGGTTGGATTCAGCTTTGATCGCGGCAACCAAAGCTGAGCGCATGGCAGAAGCGCTTGGTTTGGATGAATCTTTGGCGAAGGGTGCGGCGGTTGCGTCTGATGCGTTCTTCCCATTTGCAGACGGTTTGCTAGAGGCCGCAGCGGCGGGCGCGTCTTGCGTGATCCAGCCGGGTGGTTCGATGCGTGATGACGAAGTGATCGCGGCGGCTGACGAGGCTGGATTGGCAATGGTCTTTACAGGCATGCGTCACTTCCGCCACTAATAGTTATGGCCTGTCCCTATGTGGGGCAGGCTATTCGGCTCCCAGCAGAGGCCCAAAAGGGTCCGGCCAGGGATCGCGGATCACATCCGCAACACGGCACTTAGGGGTGCAATGATAGAGGGCACGAGCGATGAGACTCGTATTTTGGGCAGGCTTTTGGGCATTTCTCGTGGATCAAGCGAGCAAATACCTAGTGGTTCATACTTTGAATTTGCGTGAGATTGGACAGATTGATGTCCTGCCTCCGCTGTTGAATTTCCACATGGCGTGGAATGAGGGCATTAACTTTGGGCTGTTGTCCAATAGTGCCGAGGCAGCGCGGTGGATTTTGATTGCCATCGCATTGGGCATCAGCGCGTTTGTTTACTACTGGATGCTAAAGGATCGGCCCCAAAAGCTGGGTCTGATTGCCGGTGGTTTGCTGATTGGTGGCGCGCTGGGCAATGTGGTGGACCGTCTGTTGTACGGTGCTGTTGCCGATTTCTTGAACATGTCATGTTGTGGGATCGACAACCCCTATGCGTTTAATGTGGCGGATATTGCGATTTTTGCGGGTGCAATCGGGCTGGCCATTTGGGGTGGTACGAAAAAGCAGGCGTGACGAGCGGTTGCGGATGCGTTAAAGCTTTCGGGAATGGCAGGAGTGATGCAATGCGCACATCGCGAGCAGTGATTTTTGGATTGGCCCTTTTGGTCTCGGCATGCGCCAATGAGCGCGGCATTCGAGTGCTATCGTCTGACGACGCTGGCCCGGATGAATTTGCGGTTATTCCGTCAAAGCCTTTAGAGGCACCAGAGACCTTTGCACAGTTGCCAACCCCGACACCGGGCGGTGCGAACCGTACAGACCAAGACCCACGCGGCGATATTGCAGTGGCTTTGGGCGGACGGGCGCAGCCTGCGTCGACAGACGGATCGTTCCCATCATCAGACAGCGCATTGGTGGCCTATGCGTCCCGTCAGGGCAGCGGTACGGGTATTCGTGAGCAGCTGGCGCAAGAAGACGAAGCCGTGCGCGGCCGGTTCTCAAAATTCACAGGCTGGCGTTTAGCGAACCCGGATCGGTATGACGAAGTGTACCGGTTCTATCACCTGAACGCCTACCGCGAATTGGCGCGCTGGCGTGCCCGTGGCGTGAAGACACCGACGGCACCTGCGGTTCAGTAGGTTGGGTTTGTTGCTGGCCCCGTTGTAAGACGGGGTGAGCGGAATGTTGGCTTGGCGTCCAAAGACAAATCTTATTTATTCGTAATCTGAAAAATCAAAATTTGGGTCTGACCAAACGGACAGAACTTTTGCACCTTCCGGCAACGAGATTGGCTTGGAGTTAAGCGATGAAAAAACTGCATTCAAGTTATCACCCATTTTGACAGCTAATTTCGAACTGTGTGTGTGGACATAAAAATAGCCACATGGGTCTTTCCCAAGATCGCGATAAAGGAATACAGTAGCGCCACGTTCAGATTCAAAAATGGGGATCTTCTGTAACGATTGGTCCGGGTTTTCTTGGCACCACGATATTACCTCGGAGAGCTGAATAACGTGAGATAATATGTCATCAATATTCTGAAGATCGATAAAATTGTCGATCACATACGACGCGTCGAATTCGGTCCACAAAATTTTTAGCTCCGAAGGGAACCAATTTCCGCAATCTGCTAGCATTTTGTCATAGGCATCAATGGAACCACGATTTCTTGACAGATATTTATCAAACATTGATACCCCCTTTGTTGAGTTAATACTGACATAATAGGCGGAATAGTCGAGAGTTTGCTTTGAGTCTTAAAGAGGTCAATGCTTGGACCGGCCCGCGAATTGAGCAATCCCCTTTTCGCCATCATTCGCTCACAAAGCCGTTGGTAGGGTTGAAGACCTGTGGATAGGGCGTAACTATCCTTTTGAAACATATGAGGAGATGTTCATGCGGCGCATGATGATGCTGGCGGGGCTTACGGCTTTGGCGGCTCTGCCCTTAAGGGCCCAAGAGATGGTGACCGACTTTATGCTGGATAATGGCATGCAGGTTGTGGTGGTCGAGGATCACAGAGCACCTGTTGTGATGCATATGGTCTGGTACAAGGCTGGATCCGCAGACGAGCAGCCGGGGGTCTCGGGCGTTGCGCATTTTCTTGAGCATTTGCTGTTTAAGGCGACGGATACCCTAGAATCGGGTGAGTTCTCTAAGGTGGTCAGTGCCAATGGTGGGCGGGACAATGCGTTCACCAGCTATGATTACACGGCGTATTATCAGCGGGTGGCGGCAGATCGGCTGGAGCTGATGATGCAGATGGAAAGCGACCGGATGGTGAATATTCGTCTGTCAGAAGACGATATTGCGACTGAGCGGGATGTGATCATCGAAGAGCGCAATCAGCGGACAGAGAACAGCGCAGGGGCGTTGTTTCGGGAACAGCGGATTGCGGCGCAGTATTTGAACCATCGGTATGGCGTGCCAATCATCGGTTGGAAGCACGAGATGGAGAACTTGGGCTTGGATGATGCCCTGGCCTATTACGAGACGTTTTATGCGCCCAACAATGCGATCTTGGTTGTAGCGGGGGATGTGTACCCAGAAGACGTTAAGACGCTGGCAGAGACGTATTATGGTGTGATCCCAGCGAACCCGGATTTGCCGGAACGTGTGCGCCCGCAAGAGCCGCCACAGACATCCGCGCGGCGGATGGAGTTTCGTGATCCGCGTGTGTCGCAGGAATATGTGACGCGGTCTTATCTGGCGCCAGAGCGTGACGCGGGTGATCAGCGGGAGGCTGCGGCGTTGACGATGCTGGCGCAGGTTCTGGGCAGTGGGCCGAATTCGGTGCTGGCGCGGGAGTTGCAGTTTGGGACGAAAGAGGCGGTTTATGTCTCGTCGTTTTACAGCGGTGTGTCGTTGGATGATGCGACGTTCAATTTGGTGATTGTTCCGGCTGAGGGTGTGTCACTGGCAGATGGTGAAGCCGCGTTGGACAAGACGGTTCAGCAGTTCATCAAAGATGGGGTGGACCCAGAGCATCTGGACCGGATCAAGATGCAGCTGCGGGCGAGCCAGATTTATGCACGGGATGCGGCGGATAGTGTGGGCAATCGGTATGGTCGTGCGTTGACCAGCGGTTTGACCATTCAGGACGTGCGCGATTGGCCAGAGATTTTGCAATCTATCACTGGTGAAGAGATCGTTGCGGCGGCCGAGGCTATTTTTGACAAGAACAATTCAGTCACCGGGTGGTTGATGCGCCCTGAACTTCAGGCGGAGGTCAGCCAATGATGCGATTTGTAATTGCGGCGGTCGCGGTGCTGGCGGCTTTGCCAGCGCGCGCGGAAATTGAGATTCAAGAGGTGGTTAGCCCCGCTGGTGTGACGGCGTGGTTGGTCGAAGAACACTCGATTCCATTCGTGGCGCTAGAGTTGCGGTTCAAGGGTGGCGGGACGTTGGATTTGCCGGGCAAACGTGGGGCGACCAATTTGATGGTTGGCTTGTTGGAAGAAGGCACCGGCGACATGGACGCGATGGATTTCGCACGGACGGCAGAAGAGCTGGCTGCGGAATTTAACTATGATGCGTTTGATGACGCGGTGATGATTTCGGCGCGGTTTCTGACCGAGAACCGCGATGAGGCGATGGCCTTGTTGCGCAAGTCGATTGTCGCGCCTCGGTTTGATGAGGTGTCGTTGGCGCGGGTGAAGGATCAGGTGGTGTCGATCATTCGCTCGGACGCGAAAGACCCAGACCGGATCGCGAGCCAGACGTTTGATAAGCTGGCCTTTGGGGATCATCCCTATGCGACGTCATTGAATGGCACGGAGGACAGCGTAAAGGCGTTGAGCCGCGATGATATTTTGGCGGCGCATCAGGGCGCTTTGGCCCTTGATAGAGTCTATGTTTCTGCTGTTGGCGATATTTCGGCAATCGAGCTGGGGCAGTTGTTGGACGAACTCTTGGCGGGCCTGCCAGCGACGGGTGCGGCTTTGCCGGGGCCAGCAACGTATGACTTGGCGGGGGGTGAAACCTTGGTGGATTATGCGACGCCGCAGTCTGTTGCTGTGTTTGGCCATGAGGGTATTGAGCGCGACGATCCTGATTTCTTTGCGGCCTATGTCCTGAATGTGATCATGGGTGGCGGCGGCTTTGAAAGCCGTTTGATGACCGAAGTGCGCGAGAAGCGCGGGCTGACCTATGGTGTGAACAGCTATTTGATCCCTAAGGATTTGGGGCATCTGTATCTGGGTAGCGTGGCGTCCGCGAATGATCGGATCACGCAGGCGGTTGATGTTATTCGTGACGAATGGGCGCGGATGGCGACCGAGGGTCCGACCATTGAAGAGTTAGAGCGGGCCAAGACCTATCTGACCGGAGCCTACCCGTTGCGGTTTGATGGCAATGGGCCGATTGCGAATATTCTGGTTGGGATGCAGATGGATGATCTGCCGATCGACTATGCAGTGACGCGGAACGACAAGGTGAATGCTGTGACGTTGGACGACGTAAAGCGTGTTGCGGCGCGGGTTATGCGGCCGGATGATTTGCATTTTGTGATCGTTGGACAGCCGACCGCGCAAGACGGCTGAATTCTGCGGGATGGGCGGCCCTTGGGTCGCCTGTCTATCTGGAGGGTTAGCTATGTTGTCAGATTTTGAAACGTCCCGATTAAGGGTCGCAGATTGGTCGCCGCATGTGCGGGGTGGTGTTGTGCCTGATTGGCTGAACACTGCGTTGGTGCGGATGTTGACGCCGGATGTGTTGAAGCACTTACCCCCACCGTTGCAGCTTTCTGGTGGGCCGGATCAGATTGCGGAGTGGGTTCAGCGGCAATCGCAGGATGGTATGACGTTTCTGATTTTGGATCGTGCGTCTGGTGCTGTTTTGGGCTTGCTGATCACAGCCAGTTTTGAGGACGGTCAGGGCGGAATAGACACGCATATTGGATATTTGTTTGATGAGCAGGCTTGGGGGCAGGGTTTTGCCACCGAACTGTTGCTTGGGTTTGTTGCCGCTGTCCCGGCGGGGCGCCGTGTTCGGTTGATTGGCGGTGTTGGGTTGGACAATCCCGGCTCGGCGCGTGTGTTGCAGAAGGCCGGGTTTCGTCGCGATGCGGCGATGTCATCAAGTGATACAGACATGTTTGTATTACAGGTGCGCTAGCGGTCAGGCCATGACCTGCGGTTTGGATGTGGCTTGCAGGGGGCATACTTGGTTCAGGGTATCCGCCAAGAGGCCGCGGAGTTTGATCATTTCTGCAATCTTTGCGTCTACGTCATCTAGCTTTTGTTGTAGCAGATTGGCGGTTTCTTCGGTGCTGAGGGAACGGTTGGCGATGACGTCTATCACCTCTTTCATTTCGCGCAGGGTGAAACCCATTTTTTGGCCGAGGCGGATGAGGTTTACGAGGCGCACCATGCCTTGGTCAAAATCGCGATAGCCGTTGTCGCGGCGTTCGGAGCGAATGAGGCCCTGTTTTTCATAAAGGCGCAGGGTGTCGGTGCTGACATTGGTGCGCTGGGCGAGTTCGCCGATTTTCATATGTGATAAACCTGTTGACCTTGGACTTATGTCCAAGGTTTATAGCCTGTCCAAACAATGTTTGGAAGGACAACTCATGCTCTCTGAGGCAGCATATAATAAGTTTTTTAGGTTTTCCGCCTGGTACGATTTGATCGTGACGTGGCCGTTTGCAACGGCATTTACGTTGGCGTTTATGTGGGGGTCTGTGTTTGGTCCGTTGAATGACACGCTGGGCTTTGCGCCATTGCCAGAGTTGGATGTTCACGCTGTGCTGTTTGGCAATTTCTTTGGGTCGGTTGTGGTGATCTGGTCACTTGCACGGCTGTATATTGGCGATCCGCGCATGGGGGTGTTTGACGGTATTGGGCGCGTTTTGTTTTCGATTGCGATGATCAATGCGCTGATGTCCGGAATCAGCCCGATTGTCTGGGGCTTTTTGGTGCCTGAGGTTCTGTTCGCGTTGATCAGCCTGTTTGGTGCGCCGAAAAGCTTGCTGCGCCCCGGCGTGAATGCCTGACTTAGGTGTAAGCGTCCGTGGCTTAGGTGCGGGCGGTTAGAGATTGGAAGGCATCCCATTCCAGTATCTCAATACCTTGGCCTTTGTGCTGTGTGTTCAGCGCAAAGGCTTGGCCTAAGGTTTCGACCCTAATACCGCGGTATTTGCGCAGGGGGCCGATCAGAATTGGGTTTAGTTTGGGCCAGAGTTTTAGAACGATGGCTTGGCCAAATCCGTAGCGATTGGTTGGCGTGATGATGTTGCTGGGGTGAAAGAGGCTAAGGCGCTCGAATTGGAGTGCTTTGAGCGCGTCCTCGAGTTCGCCTTTGCTGCGCAGAAAGAACATGCGCGATTTTGGGTCGACGCCCACAGACGACAGCAGTTCGAAGTGTTTGATGTTGGCCTGTTTACATGCGGTGCCAAAGGCAATCACGGCGTCGCGGTCTACTTTCAAGAATTCTTCTTTGGTCACGGATGACACGGCCCCCACACCAAGGGTGCAAATGGCTGTGTCGTGATCTGCCAGTAGGTGCGCGTAGGTGGTGGGGTCGAGCACATCTACGATGTGTTCAGCGATTTTATCATGGGCGACGGCGGTTAGAGGGCGGCGGGTTAGAACCGTGATCCGCGCCACATTTGGCATCTGAACAAGTTGTTTCATCACCTCGGTGCCCACGGCGCCAGTGGCGCCGAGGATCACGATATTTAGGGGAGGTGTCGTTTGGGTCATTCGCCGTAGGGCACCCAGATGTTTTTGACTTCTGTTGCAGCTTCTAGAAAGCTGCGGCCTTCGCCGTCTGGGCCGGACCAGTCGCGGGCTTGGGCGTTGTTGACCCAAGTGCGTTTTAGGTTGGCGGCGCTTGCTTTTTCGATGTCGGCGGAGATGTCAGAGGAGCTGAAGCTCCACACCGCATCGACATTCAAATGATCGGCAAGGGTTTGGGCGAGTTCGGCGTGGTTGCCGGAGAGGATGTTGACCACCCCTGCTGGCACGTCCGATGTTTCGAGCACTTGGTAGAAGTCGAGTGCTGCGAGTGGGAAGGCCTCTGACGCGGTTAGGACCACGCGGTTGCCCATGGCGATGGCGGGGGCCATCAGGGAGATGAGGCCAAGCAATGGGGTCTCGTCTGGGCAGATCGCGCCGATGACGCCGACGGGTTCTTTCATTGCCAAAGCCACGCCGCGGATGGGGACACCGTGGACTTGGCCATCGTATTTGTCGGCCCATGCGGCATAGGTGAAGAGGCGCGAGATGGCGGTTTGCACTTCGGCCTCGCCGCCGCGTTTGCCGGTGAGGGCGTCGATGCGTTTGGCGAATTCCTCGGCGCGGGCCGAGAGGTTTTCGGCGATGTAGTAGAGGATTTGTGCGCGCAAGTGGCCGGTGGTTTTGGACCATGCTTTTGCGCCTGCTGCCGCTTCGACCGCGTTGCGGATGTCTTTGCGGTTGGCGATGGGGGCTTGGCCCAAGAGCTTGCCTTTGGACGAATAGACGTTCTGCGAATAGCCGCCGTCTGGGCGGGCTTGTTTGCCGCCGATGTACAGCTTGGCTGTGCGATCTAGTGGATCGGTTGGGCCATCGTCGCCAGTAAAGGCTTCGATCTTGGTTAGCTTTTTGGTGGCAGAGATGGGTTTGGTGTAGGCGTGCAGGCCTTCCCATCCACCCTCACGGCCAAAGCCGCTTTCGCGGACGCCGCCGAAACCGGCGGAGGCGTCAAAGAGGTTGGTTGCGTTGACCCAGACCACGCCAGCGACCAGTTTTGGTGCGATGTCGAGGGCGAGGTTTACGTTTTCTGTCCAGAGCGTTGCGGCCAAACCGTAGCGGGTGTTGTTCGCGATTTCCACGGCCTCGGATGGGGTGCGGAAGGTCATGGAACAGAGGACAGGGCCAAAGATTTCTTCTTGCATCAATTTGGATGCAGTCGACAGGCCGGTGATCAGTGTTGGTGCGTAGAAGCAACCGTCGGCTGGTAGTGGCGAGTCGGCGACGTAGGTTTGACCATCGGTGTTGGCATCCACCATATCGGTGATGGTTTTAAGCTGAACAGGGTCTACGACTGCGCCAACGTCGATGCATTTATCGAGTGGGCTGCCGATGCGCAGGCCGTCCATGCGGGCGCGGAGTTTTTTGTAGAATGCGTCTGCGATGCCTTCTTGGACCAAGAGGCGGGAGCCTGCGCAGCAAACTTGGCCTTGGTTAAACCAGATCGCGTCAACCAGACCTTCGATGGCGGAGTCGATGTCAGCGTCATCAAAGACGATGTAGGGGGATTTGCCGCCGAGTTCTAATGTGAGCGCTTTGCCGGAGCCTGCGGTGGCTTCGCGGATTTTGCGGCCCACGGTGGTCGAGCCGGTGAAGGCGATTTTGTCGATGTCTTTGTGGTTTACGATCATCTCGCCCACTGCACCGTCGCCGGTGACAATGTTGACCACGCCCTTGGGCAGACCCGCTTGGCGGCAGATGTCTGCAAACAATAGGGCCGTTAGTGATGTGTATTCGGCAGGCTTTAGAACAACGGTGTTGCCCATGGCGATGGCCGGCGCGATTTTCCATGCGAGCATCAGCAGTGGGAAGTTCCACGGCACGATTTGTCCGCAGACGCCTAGTGCCTCGCGGTCGGGTAATTCGGCGTCCATCAGTTGGGCCATGCCCGCGTGGTAATAAAAGTGGCGTTGCACCTGTGGGATGTCGATATCGCGACTTTCGCGGATCGGTTTGCCGTTATCAAGTGTCTCTAACACAGCGAAAAGACGGCTGTGTTTCTGGATCAGACGGGCAATTGCATAGAGGTAGCGCGCGCGGCTGTGGCCGGGCAAGGCGCCCCATTTGCCTTGGGCTGCGCGGGCTGCTTTGACGGCTGCGTCAACGTCGGATTGACCAGCTTGGGACAGTTTTGCGAGGGTTTCGCCGGTGGCTGGGTTCTTGCTGTCAAAGCTGTCGGTGGCTTTGGTGAAGTCGCCGTTGATGAAGTGGCCAAAGCTGGAGCCTTGGTCCACGAGCCATGCAAGGGCATCGGCGGCGGATTCCGGGGCGGGGCCATATTCCATGGTGTCGAAGATTTCTTTTACAGTCATGATGTCGTCCTCAACCCATCGCGTGGCGGTAGCCCGCGGAGTATTTGCCGGTGATGTGGTGTTCGAGCTGGCGTTCGATGTCGCCCAAAAGCGAGGACGCGCCAAAGCGGAAGAGATCTGGTTGGAGCCATCGATCGCCGAGTTCGTCTTTGATCAGGGCAAGATAGACCAGCGCGTCTTTGGCTTTGGAAATGCCGCCCGCTGGTTTGTATCCAACGCGGTAGCCGGTGCGGTCGTAGAAATCGCGGATGGCGCGGATCATAACCAATGACACGGGCAGGGTCGCGTTGACGCTTTCTTTGCCGGTTGAGGTTTTGATGAAGTCAGCACCGGCCATCATGCAGACAAGAGAGGCGCGGGCGACATTGCGCAATGTGCCAAGTTCGCCGGTTGCGAGGATGGCTTTGACGTGGGCATCACCGCAAGCTTCGCGGAAGGCTTTCATTTCATCATAGAGGGCTTGCCAGTTGCCTTGTAGGACATGGCGGCGGGAAATGACGATGTCGATTTCTTTTGCGCCTGCTGCAACGGATTGGCGGATTTCTTCGACGCGAAGGTGGAACGGAGATAGGCCCGCTGGGAAACCGGTGGACACTGCAGCGACTGGAATGCCAGAGCCGCTAAGCGCGGTGACGGCGGTGTCTATCATGTCGTGATAGACGCAGATTGCACCGGTGGTCAGTTCAGGCACACCTAGAGTTTCGAGCAGTTCTGCGCGAACGGGTTGCATGGCTTTGGCACAGAGACGCTTTACGCGGTCTTCGGTGTCATCACCCGACAGTGTTGTCAGATCAATCAGCGAAATGGCTTTGAGGAGCCACGCGGCTTGGTAGTCTTTTTTGACCGAACGGCGCCCGGAAATGGTTTTGGCTCGGCGTTCGATGGCCGAGGTGTTGGCTTGTACGCTGCTGACCCAATCCAGATCTAGCGGCATGCCCGGATTACGCGGCTCTACCGCTTGGGGCAGTTGGTGCGTGTCGGTTTTAATGGTGGTGGCTTGCATAACTCACTCGCGTTCAGAACTGGACTAGGCTGTCATGCATGGCATCACAATTCAAGCATTTGTGGGCGGCGTTACGCTAAGTTTTGACCAAATGGTCAATCTCTCCTGCGAATAATTCTCAATTGCGTTGACTTTGTTGCGAATAATTCTCATAAACAGGTAGAACAGCGAAGGACGACCTAAATGCGATTCTCTCGACGACTCTTTATGGCAGCGGCTGCGACATTGATTGCAGCGCCGGTTTATGCGGCCGAAAAGCTATCAGTTGTCGCGACAACGGGCATGATTGCGGATGCAGCGCGTCAGGTTGGTGGAGAGCATGTTGATGTGCGTGGTTTGATGGGGCCGGGTGTTGATCCGCATGCCTATCGTCAGACGCGGACCGATATTGTTGCGATGACACGCGCGGATTTGGTGCTGTGGCATGGGTTGTTCTTAGAAGCGCAGATGCAAGATTTCTTTCATGATCTGGGCAAAAAACGGAATGTCGTAGCTGTTGCCGAAGGTTTGGATAAGAGCCTGTTGCGCAGCCATGACGATTACGCAGATAAATATGACCCGCATGTTTGGATGAACCCGGCGCTTTGGTCTGGCGTCGTTGAAGAAGTGCGAGATGCGTTGATTGACGCGCAGCCAGAGAATGCCGAAGTTTTCACTGCGAATGCATCGGTGCATTTGGCGGAGTTGGCGCGGTTGACGACCTATGCGCGGGACGCGATGGCGACTGTGCCAGAGTCTGCGCGGGTTTTGGTGACAGCGCATGATGCCTTTGGCTATTTCGGTGAGGCTTATGGCATGGACGTGCTGGGCATTCAGGGGATTTCCACCCAATCCGAGGCTGGTTTGAACCGTGTGGGTGAGTTGGTGGACCTGTTGGTTGAACGTAAAATCAGCGCGGTGTTTGTCGAAAGCTCTGTTTCAGATCGCAGCATGCGGGCGCTGATCGAGGGTGCGGCAGCTCGTGGGCATAAGGTTTCTGTCGGTGGTGAGCTGTTTAGTGATGCGATGGGGCATGATGGCACTTACGAAGGCACGTATCTTGGGATGTTGGATCACAATGTCACGGTGATTGCGGGTGCTTTGGGTGGTGACGTGCCCGGGCGCGGTATGAACGGCAGATTGAGTGCTGGGTTTTGAATATGAGTATTGCATTAGCAACAGATCACGGTTCCCCGACTGAGTTGGGATTAGATCAAAGCCCATTGGCTGTGCGCGGTATGACGGTTTCCTATGGTCAAAAGCCTGCTGTGTTTTCCGTTGACATGACCGTGGCCGAAGGCGCGATGACAGCGATCATTGGCCCGAATGGTGCGGGGAAATCGACCCTATTAAAGGCCGCTTTGGGGGTAATCTCTCCGCTGGCTGGTCGAGCGACGGTTTATGGCAAGGCCCTGAAGGGGCAGCGCCACCGGATTGCTTATGTGCCGCAGCGGGCCTCTGTTGATTGGGATTTCCCGACGCGGGTGATCGACGTGGTGCAGATGGGTTTGTATCGCGAGTTGGGCTTGTTGAAGCGGGTTCGTGCAAAGCATGTTGCCAAGGCGATGGCGTGTTTGGATCGTGTTGGCATGACTGATTTTGCGGATCGTCAGATTGGGCAACTGTCTGGTGGCCAGCAGCAACGCGTGTTCTTGGCGCGGGCTTTGGCGCAGGGGGCGGATTTGTATCTGCTGGACGAACCATTTGCCGGTGTGGATGCGGCGACTGAAAAGGCGATTATTTCAGTTCTGAAGTCCCTTAAGGACGAAGGCAAAACCGTTGTGGCCGTGCATCATGATTTGGCAACAGTGGCTGAGTATTTCGACCGCGTGTTCTTGATTAATACGCGCAAAGTAGCCGAAGGGCCGGTTGCGACGACCTTTACCGCTGAACATCTGAATGCCGCCTACGGGGGCCGTTTGGCCATGGCGCAGATTGATCAGCTGGATTTAGCGGCAGGCTGATATGTGGTTAGACGCATTGACGTTGCAACTGGGGTACAATGCGACCCTGGTGGCCTTGGGCGCCATGTTTTTGGGCGTAGCGGCCGGCGTGACTGGCACCTTTCTTTTCCTTCGTAAACGCGCGCTTGTCAGTGACGCGATTAGCCATGCGACTTTGCCGGGGGTTGGCATTGCGTTCATGTTGATGGTGGCTTTGGGTGGCGATGGGCGCAGCCTGTTGGGGCTGTTGCTTGGGTCGGCTGTATCGGCGGGATTTGGGTTGCTGTGCATCGGGTGGCTGACGCGGTTCACGCGTTTGGCCGAGGATGCCGCGATTGGAGCGGTGCTGTCGGTGTTCTTTGGCTTTGGCATTGTGTTGCTAACGATCATTCAGACGATGACGGCCGGTCGGCAGGCGGGTCTGGAAGGCTTTTTGCTGGGATCGACGGCTGGCATGCTTTGGAATGACGCGATGATTATCGTGGTTGGCGGCGTGCTGACTTTGGCGGTTGTTATGGCGTTGCGGCGGCCGATGACATTGGTGGCCTTTGATCCGGAATATGCGGCGGCCTCTGGCCTGAACGTGGCGCGGATTGATTTGGCGATCATGGGCTTGGCGATGGCTGTTACGGTTGTTGGCCTAAAGATTGTTGGCCTGATCTTGATTGTCGCGATGTTGATCATCCCCCCTGTTACTGCGCGGTTCTGGAGTGATCGGACAGACAGGGTTGTTTGGCTGTCAGGGGCTTTGGGTGGCGTGTCGGCGTTTGTTGGGGCGGCTTTGTCTGCGGCGGCGCCGTCTTTGCCAACGGGTCCCATCATTGTTTTGGTCAGCTTTGCGTTCTTTGCGCTGTCGTTGTTGTTTGCCCCGTCGCGTGGGGTTTTGGCAGCGTTCTTGCGGCATCGGCGGTTTCAGCGGCGGGTGCATATGCGGCAGGGCTTGTTGGCTTTGGCGCAGGGGCAGCCGATTTACGAGGGCTTTACGCTGCGCTTGTTGCGGCGGGCTGGGTTGGTTGAAAAAGACGGCGTTGTGACAGACCAAGGCAAGGCGCGTGCAGCGAAGGCGTTGCGGGATGAAAAACGTTGGGAGTTGGTGCGGGCGGACCAAGCTCTTGAAGGTGCCGCCGCGTTATATGACGGTTTGCGTGCGTTAGAGACTGTATTGACGTCAGATCAGATAGAAGAAATCGACCGCCGCATTGGTGGACCAAAGGGAGTGGGCGCATGAGTGGTGCGGAATTCGTTCCCCTAAGTCTGACACCCTTGTTGATCGGTGTGTTTGCCGCGATTGCCTGTGCATTGCCGGGGAACTTTCTGTTGCTGCGTCGGCAAGCGTTGATTGGGGATGCGATCAGCCATGTGGTTTTGCCAGGGATCGTGGTTGCGTTTTTGTTGACTGGCGCTGTGTCGGCTTGGCCCATGATGTTGGGCGCAGCTGGTGCGAGTTTGATTGCGGTGGGCATGATCGAGGCGATCCGTCGTTTGGGAAAGATTGAACCGGGGGCCGCGATGGGCGTGACCTTTACGGCGATGTTCGCGGCGGGTGTTCTGCTGCTAGAGCAAACCGATACCTCGAGCGTTCATTTGGATGTGGAGCATGCACTGTATGGCAATTTGGAAAGCCTGATCTGGTTGGATGCGATTGGTTGGGAAAGCCTGACCGACCCGGTTGCCTTGGCAGGATTGCCGGAGGAGTTGCCGCGGATATTCCTGACTTTGCTTGGTGTTGCTGCGTTTATTTGGTTGTTTTGGCGGCCGCTGAAGATATCGACCTTTGATCCAAGCTTTGCACAGGCGGTTGGAGTTTCGACGGGTGTGATTGGTTTGGCTTTGGTTGTTGTTGCAGCAGTGGCTGCGGTGGCGGCGTTTGATGCGGTGGGGTCAATTATTGTGATTGCGATGTTCATTTGCCCGCCCGCTGCGGCGCGCCTGATGACCAATCGGTTGGAAGTGCAAATCGCGTGGAGTGTGGTTTTCGCAGCTTTGTCAGCGGTACTGGGGTATGTTTTGGCGGGTTATGGGCCGATCTGGGTTGGGTCGAACCATGCGGTAAGTGCCGCCGGAATGATCGCGACGATTTCGGGGCTGATTCTTGCGGTTGCCGCGATGTTTGCGCCGTGCCGTACACGCAGTGGCGCGCCGGTGGGTTAACCGGCGATAGAGGCCAGATCGTAACCGTTGAATTCTTTGGCAGTGCGTAGACTCAGTAACGTTTTCATCTGATGAACGGCAGGAATCTCTGCCAAGCGATCGCGATATAGGCTTTCAAAGTCGCTGGCATTGCGGGCGGCCACACGGATCAGATAATCAAACTCACCAGAAATCAGATGGCATTCCAGCACATCATCCAATCGAAGGATCGCTTCTTCGAAGGCTTCGAGGTCGGATCGGTGGTGCGAAACGAGTTTAATCTCAATGAAGACCTGTACTTCGAGACCAATTTTTAATCGGTCTACCTGTGCGGAATAGTGGGAAATTCTCCCATCCGCTTCCATCATTTTTACCCGACGATGGCATGCAGACAGCGACATTCCCACCTGTTCTGACAGCTTGGCCATAGAAATCTGGCTGTTTTTTTGAAGTATGGAAAGAATTCGACTGTCTTTGCGATCCATCGGAAATTTTCTCAGAATATGTACAGTTATGGGTGTTGTTTTCGATAATTTCTCAAAAAGTCGCGAACTTCAAGAACAATTGCCTCTCTTGACAAGTTAGGTTGTCATCGCGTCAGTTTGACGCGCAACTATAAAAATAATCGGGAGTGACACCTATGTCCGAAAAATTCGTCGTCGGTTTTGACGGCAGCGACGCAGCCAAACGTGCGCTGGATTTCGCTGTAGACCGCGCTAAGGCATTGGGGGGATCTGTCGTGGTCGCTCATGTGCTTGAGTGGTCCCCTTACTCCTTCCTGACACCAACCGAGTTGGAAGAGCGCCACAAGCGCCGTCGTGAAGAATTAGAGCGTGCTGAAACCGCTCTTATGAAACCTGTTGTTGATGCAC
>NZ_JAUORX010000012.1 GCF_030548175.1 Cognatishimia sp. 1_MG-2023
GGAAAAACGACTCTGCTTCGTATGATTGCAGGGCTCGAGATGCCCACTGAAGGAGACATAATTTTGGGAGGCGAGAATATCGCCTCCCAAAGCGCAGAACAACGCAAGTTCGGCATGGTGTTTCAAAGCTTCGCGTTGTTCCCGCATCTGAATGTACAGCGCAACGTGTCGTATTCGCTGCGTATTGCTGGAGTGGATGCCGCAACGCGACGTGCCAAAGCGCAAGAGCTGCTAGAGCTTGTGCAGCTTGGCGATAAAGGCGAGCGTAAGATTGGGCAACTGTCCGGTGGTCAACGCCAACGTGTTGCCATTGCACGCGCCTTGGCGCAGCAACCCGAAGTATTCCTGTTAGATGAGCCAATGTCTGCGCTGGATGCGCAGTTGCGCGGTGATTTGCAGATGCAGTTGCGCCTGTTGCAGCAGAAATTAGGCATTACCACTATTGTTGTGACCCACGATCAACGTGAAGCGATGACAATGGCTGATCAAATCGTGGTTATGTCACAGGGGCGCATCGAGCAGATCGGTACGCCGCAGGAAATTTACCATAAACCAGCTAACGCTTTTGTGGCGAACTTTATCGGCAACGCGAATTTGTTTGATGGCGTAGCGACGGATACTGGTGTGCGCCTTGGCGATACCGAAATCTCTGTTGTTGATCGAGGTGGGTTTACAGCTGGGCAACAGGCGACATTGTTCTGTCGCCCAGAGGTCGTTTCGCTGACAGACACGGCTGTTCCAAACTCGATACCGGGGACAGTGACGTTTGTACGTGACGAAGGGCCAGCCCGAGAAATTCACTTAGAAACCCCAGTCGGGGCGATGACAGCAGAAATTCCCGGCTCATTTGAGGCGACTGTAAAGGTCGGTGATACATTCCACGCAGAGTTGCCTGAGAGCTTCCTACACTTGCTGCCAGAGCGGTCGCATGAAAGCGAAGAGGCGGCGTAATGGCAGATACTCTTTCATCACAACCACTGCCGATGCGCTTAACCCGATTGGCGTATATCGCGGGCATTCTCATTCTATGCATCACGCCATTTTTGTTGGTCTTTGCTATTTCCTTTGGCGAAAAGATCGAAGGTGCGGCATGGGTATGGGGATTTGAGCTGGATAACTACAAGCGCTTTTTCGTTGGCGCTGATTATCCGAATACCACATCGTTTCTCTACCTAAAGTTTCTTTGGTACTCTTTGTACTACGCTATGGTTGCATCGATTTTGGCAGTCGCGACAAGTTTTCCTTTTGTTTGGCTGATGACGCGTTTGTCACGCCGGGCGCAGACTTGCTGGTTGATCTTCTTTTTGGCCAGTTTGACTCTCTCAGAGGTCTTTGTAGTCATGGGCTGGGATATCCTATTGTCCAACCGCTCTGGCTTGCCTGCTTTGTTCAAGGAAACCGGGGTCACGGAATGGCTGAAGGTTACAGGCTGGTTGGACGTCTTGCGCGACTGGGGATTGGCGAGCCCACGTAATGTGCGGTTTAAGCCGACTGAATTTGCAACGATTTTGACCATGACCTATCTGGTTTGGCCTTATGCTGTGATCCTATTGTATCCACCATTGTCTAAAATCAACAATGAGGTGGTAGAAGCAGCGCGCACGATGGGCGCAGGGCCGATTACGGTTGTGCGTACGGTTGTTTTGCCAATGGTTCGTACACCGCTGATTGGCACAGTCATGTTGCTGTTTGTGTTCCTGCTGGGAGCTTATGTGACCATCGCAGTTTTTGCCGCGCCGGATAAACACACACTTTCCATATCAGTTTACGAAGCGGTGCGTGGGGCCACGTTGAATGCGCCCTTTGGATCGGCACAGGCGGTTATTCTGTTGATTGCAGCGACCATTGTATTGGTCTTGGGCCGGGTTGCCTTGGGCAATGATGAGGGGACCAAATAATGGGTAAGCTTATTTCACGGATATTCATGGGCACGATGGCCTTGTGGATCGCATTGCCAATTCTGGTAGTTTGCGCTGCTGCATTGAATGGCGGGCGTACTATGTTTTTCCCTCCAGAAGATCCGACGTTGCAACGGTTTGTTGAGTTCTTCGTCACCGAAGAGATCTGGATTCGGTCCTTGCAGAACTCGTTGATCATCGCCTTTGGCAGCGCATCGCTGGCTGTGCTGGCGGCGTGGCCGATTGCGTATTGGTTGTGGCGGAAGGCCGATAGGTTTTCGAAGCTTTTGGCGGGTTTGGCCTCTATGCCATTTGCATTGCCGCCGATTATCTTTGGTGTTGGTCTGGTTTTCTTTTGGGGGTTTTCCGGCTCTCTTGGGGAAATCTGGTCAGGTATCGTGAGCCATGCCGCGCTGTTCATTGCTTTGCCGCTGACAACCTTGTCCATCGGGCTACAAAGCCTTGACCGCTCGCATCTTGATGCTGCCGCAACGATGGGAGCCACAGAAAGCACAGCCTTTCGGACGGTTATCTTGCCGCAAATGCTGCCATTTACCGCGTCGGGCTTCTTCTTTGCCGTGGTGCTGAGTTTCAATGAGTTCATCGTGGTCTTTTTCGTTTCAGCGTCAGCTTATTCGACGGTGACCGTGCAGATTTTCAACTCTCTGCGGAACGGCTTCACACCTACGATGGCTGTTGGTGCCATCACCTTTATCTCAGCGTCGATACTGATTTTCTCATTGATCGCGCGTTTTGGAAACTTGCCCCAACTTTTGGGCGCAGACAAAAGTAAATAAGGAAATTCTTAATGGCTAATTTCAACAAGAAAGACCGTGCGCTGATCGAAGGCAAAGCCGCTTTGATCGTGATTGATATTCAAGCAAGCACGTTTGTTGATCAGAGTGCGGTGCGTGTGATTGATCACATGCAGGGCTATGCAGATCGTATGGCTTTGGCGAAAGTGGCAATCGACGCTGCGCGTGAAAACGACATACCTGTGATCTTCATTCAGGAGATTCACCGTGCGAACCTGATTGATTTCGGGCGTGAGCTGGATGGCGACGAGGATGTACATTGCCTGGATAGCAATCCGAACACTGCTTTGGCGGTGGAGCAATTGGGCATTCGGGATGATGATTATGTGATCCAAAAGCGCCGTTATTCCGCGTTTTATGGCACTGATTTGGAAATCCTTTTGAAGGGCCTAAAGGCAGAAACACTAATCCTAGTGGGCGGTTTGACTGATGTCTGTGTGCATTACACATTCGTTGATGCGCACCAGGGTGACTATTTCTGCCGTGTGATTGAGGACTGTGTTGCCGGTTCCGGTCAAGAGGCGCACGATTCGGCGCTGAAGGCTGTGGAATATTTGCAGACAGGTGCTGTTCGCACATTGGATGAAACGGTTACAGCTATGAAAAACGCAGGTTAAGATGACACTATCGGCAGATGTTCGTTCGGCCCTACTCGCTTTGCTGGCGTCTGCCGTTTTAAGTTTCATTGATAATTTTGTTGCTTTGGTCGCGGAAGAGGCCGGGGTTTGGCAGTTTCAGGTGTTTCGTGCCTTGATGGCCATTCCGATCTTAGTCTTGATTGGTCGCGTGTTTGGCCAAAGTTTGCGACCAAAGAAGTTTAAAAACCTTGCCATGCGCAGCGTGACCGTTGCGATTGGCTTGCTAATGTATTTTGCATCTTTGGGTGTGCTTCCGGTCGCGCAGGCCGGTGCTGGATTGTTTAGTGCGCCTATCTGGGTTTTGCTCTTTTCAGCTGTTTTATTCGGTGTTCGGATTACAGCCCTGCAATTCAGTTTGATTGGGGCTGGGTTTACCGGCGTGTTGCTGCTGTTGCAGCCTGATTTAGCGACGCTTACAGCCCTGTCCGTTTTGCCGTTGGTGGCGGGTGCTTTTTATGGGCTTGGCATGTTGCTGACGCCACAATTGTGTGGGGACGAAAGCCCGGCGCTGTTGGCGATTGGTGTGTTTGCGTCCATTGGGTGCATTAGTCTGGTTATGTTGATCTATTTCTCAATGATGCCCGTAGAGTCACCCACTTTCTTGACCGCAGGTTGGACTGTACCGACTAGCCGGTTCATGGGTTTAACGCTGTTTCAGGCTATCGGTGCGGTTGTCGCCGTGATGGCCATTGCTCAAGCTTACCGCATCGGGCAATCGGCCTTTGTGGCGGTGGTTGAATATTCATTCCTGATTTTCGCGTGCATCTGGAGCTTTTTGCTGTGGAATACGACAACCAATCTGGTTGGATTGCTGGGCATTGGGATCATCGTGGTGTCGGGCTGTCTGTTGGTTTTTGCCCAATCAGGAAAGGCCAAGGACACGGCGACTTCCTGATCGGTGGGTTCAGAAGATCGAAAGTCTGTCGTTGGCCAGTTCAAAAGCAAAATAGTGAGACGGGTATCACCTTTGCTTCGCTGTTTTGAGAAACTGAGCAAGATACAGAGGTGATCGAATGAAAAACAACTTACAGTATCTAAATGCAATGCGAGCATTTGAGGCGGCGGCGCGTCACGTCAGTTTTGCGGCCGCTTCGAGTGAGTTGAATGTGAGCCATAGCGTGATTAGCCGTCATGTTCGCAACCTAGAGCTTTGGTATGAAGTGGATCTCTTTGTCCGATCAGGCAACCATGTGGAGTTGAGCGAAGAAGGCCATGTGTTGTTTTCGGAAATTCGTAAACCCTTTCAGGTGCTCAGGGATGCCAGCGAGAAGTTCACGGCTCGGACGCGCAACAATAAAGTGAGTTTAACCGTTAGTGCCGAACCGGCTGTCGCCGCACGGTGGCTTCGTCGTCAAATTACAGCCTATTGCGACGAAGTTAAGAACGTCGAAGTCGACTTGCTGCCCACTTGGCGCCCACAGGGGGCGGAGGGTACAAAAACGGATTTGGCCGTGCATTTTGCAGGCCGATTGCCGGGGGCTGAAAATGCCGAGGAAAGCCTGTTTCCTGTTTTGGGGTATCCGGCCTGTTCTCCTAAACTGATAGAAGGTCTGGAAAGCGACTGTGACTTTGACACGTTGGCTGAGCAGTTACCCTTGGTGCACGACAATGGGCGCCGCATCTGGCAAAATTGGTTTGCGCAGCACCGCCCGGGCAGTGATCTTTGGGAAGAGGGGAAGGTCTATACGGATTTCTCATTGGCGATTGGCGCGGCTGTTGACGGCGAGGGGATTATTCTTGCGGATGATATTATTTGTGCGTCTGAGTTTCGTAATGGCAGCTTGGTTCGGATTGATGAACGCGGAACGAAATGTACCGAATATGTCATCAGTCAGCTTGCGGATAAATCCACGCAGTCAGCGGCTGAGGCGTTAAAGAACTGGTTGATCAAAATGGCTTTGCGGGACCGGCATTCCAGTTTTCGCACTTAAAGCGAACGCCCCAACAGGAAGGTTCGGAGCGTTCGCATCTGGTGTGAGGATTAGGCTTTTTTAGCAGCGATAATCGTGATCTCTACACTCAGAACCGGTAGTGCAAGTTTTGCCTCACCGCAGGCGCGGGCAGGCGTTTTTCCTTCGGGAACCCATGCGTCCCAAACAGCATTCATTTCGTCAAAATCTTTCATGTCTGCCATCCAGATGATGGCCTGAAGGATGTGCTCTTTGTCAGAGCCAGCTTCGGCAAGCAGGCGATCAATTTCTGCTAGAGTTGCTTTGGTTTGGTTGGTGACGCTTTCGCCATCTGCACCAACTTGGCCGGACAAGTAAATTGTGTCGCCGTGGGTTACGATTTGGCTCATGCGTGGGCCGACTTCTTTGCGGGTAATCGTCGTCATTGTATTTCCTTTTTGACTTAGATTTGGTGTGACTCTGGTGAAACTGTTTCAACGGCCAATGCGTTAACGTCGTGGTGACATGCAAAACCGTGGTTAGAGCCCGGGTTTGCCTGCCGACGTGGTGGTGTCACGCGTGAACAAACATTGTCGATGACCATTGGGCATCTGGGCATAAATGGACAACCACTGGCCGTTGAAAATTTATTATCTGACGTTCCAGTTGGTGTGATACGTGCTTTGGCAGCGTCTTCTAACCAACCGATCCGCATTTCGGGCACGGAAGCGATGAGCAAACGGGTATATGGATGCTGAGGATTGGATAAAACTTGGTGCGTTAGGCCGCTTTCAACAACACGCCCTGCATATAGAACCACGAGATGTTCAGCATAGGATGCCACAGTTGAGAGATCATGGCTGATAAAGACCGAGGCAATTCCTGTACGTTCGCGTAGATCTTTTAGCAGTGCAATGACATTCGCCCCGACGATACTGTCAAGTGCAGAGGTAACCTCGTCGCACAGGATGACATCCGGGCTGGCGGCCAATGCGCGTGCTAAATTTACGCGCTGTTTTTGGCCACCGGATAATTCGTGTGGATATCGACCTGCGAAGGATTTGGGTAAATCAACCATTTCCAGAAGTTCGTCGATTTTATCCTTTTTCTCGCGGCCGGAAACGCCTGTGTAAAATTCTAACGGACGCCCAAGAATATCACGGATGCGTTGGCGTGGATTGAGCGCGGTATCTGCCATTTGATACACGAATTGAATGCGGCGCAGCTGATCGCGGTTGCGTTGAGCAAGGGCAGGGGGCAGGGTTTCATCCGCCAAAACCACAGAACCGGATGCCGGGGGCAATAGCCCGGCAACAACCCGTGCAAGGGTTGATTTTCCTGAGCCAGATTCACCGATGACTCCAACTGTTTGGCCCCTTTGAACGCTTAGGTCGACATCATGTAAAATTTGTACAAGTGGGCGACCATCTTTGGTTGGGCCATAACCGGCGTCAATCTGTGTAGTCGTCAGCGCAGGTGGTTCTATTTCGGCAGGTTGTTCTTGGGCACTGTGTTGTGTTTGCGGTTCTAGGCGACTCGCAGCGATCAAGCGTTTGGTATAAGGGTGTTGTGGATTGTTGATGATGACATCAGTGGGACCTTTTTCTTTGATCTCGCCATTGTACAGAACCACAATGTAATCTGCGATTTGTGCGACCAATGCCAAATCATGCGTGACATAGATGGCAGCGGCACCTTCATCGCGAATGACCTTTTTAAACGCCTTTAGAACCTCGATTTGTGTTGTAACATCCAGCGCTGTTGTGGGCTCATCTAAAACCAATAAATCGGGATCTCCGCAAAGCGCCATTGCTGCCATCAAGCGCTGTAGCTGCCCGCCTGACACTTGGTGTGGATAGCGGTCTCCGATGGTGTCTGCGTTTGGTAATTCTAGTGCGCGGTAGAGTTCCAACGCCCGGAGATTTGCGTCGTTCTGGGTTTTTGTTCCATGGATTACGGGGGCTTCGGTTACCTGTTCATTGATCTTTAGGGCCGGGTTAAATGTAGCGGCCGCGCTTTGCGCAAGATAGGCAACCCGTTGCCCACGCAAGGGACGCAAGGCGTCTGTTGTCATGTTGGTTAGATCTTGGCCTAACA
Source organism: Cognatishimia sp. 1_MG-2023 (assembly GCF_030548175.1). Taxonomy (GTDB): domain Bacteria; phylum Pseudomonadota; class Alphaproteobacteria; order Rhodobacterales; family Rhodobacteraceae; genus Cognatishimia. The sequence goes on from NZ_JAUORX010000012.1 coordinate 7,338, forward strand.
GCTCTGCCTGTCCGCCGGCGAATTTTAGACCGGGTTTGCAATACCCTAATGCCGAAAGCGAAATGGTTGTTTTGCCAGATCCAGATTCGCCGATCAGTGCGACGACTTCGCCGCGGTGCACTTTGAAATCCACACCTTTGACGATGGGTAATTCGCTGCCATCATCGCGCATCGCGTGGATTTGTAGGTTCTTTGCTTGGAAAACGATGTCGTCCATCATGTTACATCCGTCCTGATAGTTTGCGACCCGCGTGGGACGAGATGTCATCAACAACCAAGTTGATCCCGACGGTGAGCGTTGCAATGGCAACGGCTGGGGCAATTACTGGTAAATAGCTTTCGCCATATTGCAGCGCTCCGAGGTTTTCGCGCACCATACTGCCCCAGTCGGCCTGGGGGGGCTGCACACCAAGGCCAAGGAAGCCAAGGCTAGAGATGAATAAGATCACGATGATTAAACGCAGGCCAAAGTCTGAGATCAATGGCATCGCGGCATTTGGCCAGATTTCGCGGGTAACGATCCACCAGATGCCATCGCCGCGCACTTTGGCGGCTTCGACATAATCCATAACGATGATGTCCATACCGATGCCACGGGCCAAACGGAATACGACCGTTGTATAGATGAACCCTGCGGTGAGGATCAGAATTGGAATAGATGACCCAACAGCGGCCACCACGACAAGGCCAAGCATGATTGTGGGTAGGCTCATGAACGCGTCGTTAATGCGGCTGACCACTAGGTCGACTTTCGGCCCAGCTACAATGGCACCGATGCCGAGAATTACGCCAAAAAAGTAAGCGATGATGGTAGCTGCAAAAGCAATGCCTAGGGTGCGGCTGGCGCCAAACATGAGGCGTGACAGTACATCGCGATCGTCTACATCTGTGCCCAGCCACGCGCCGGGTTGCGGCGCTTGGAATTCGCTATAGGCGTCGGGGAAAGGCAATTCGTTTTCGCCGAGGGGCGCGATGAAGGGACCTAAGAGGGCGATTAACACCCAAAAGGTAACGACGACAGCTCCGATTTTGCCCATGAACGTTAACTTAAACTTCGCCGGGGGAGGGGCGTCTTTCAGCTCCTCGAATGAGGTGACGTCATCAAAGGGGGCAACATAGTGTTCTTGTGTTGAGGGGCGGGAGTGATGGGTCATTTTGGATGCCTTTGACGAGGGTTGGCCAAGATGGCAGCAATGTCGGCGATCAACATGATCACCACATACGTTGCACAAAAAATCATGCCTAAGCTCTGGACCAATACAAAATCGCGGGTTTGCACACCTTGAACGATTAGGGTCGCAAGGCCTTGGTAGCTAAAGTAGATTTCGACCACGATCACACCTGTGATTAGGTAAGCCAAATTCAGGGCGATCACGTTTACGATCGGCCCAATGGCATTCAGTAAGGCGTGACGTAGAATGATGCGGCGACGGGGGATGCCCTTGAGTATGGCCATCTCGATATAGGGCGAAGCCATGACGTTGAGCACGGCTGCGCGGCTCATACGGATGAGCTGCGAAGCGATCACAAAGCACAGCGTGGTGATAGGCAACGCGAAATGTTGGATCAGTTCAAATAACCCCATGCCGTCGGTGCTGCCGGAGACAATTGTGCTGCCCATGCCTAAGAACAGTACAAAGAACAGAACGAGTAATGTTGCGGTAAAAAATTCTGGGGCGGCTACTAATGTGACCGAAGTAAAGGTGAGTACGCGATCATAGGTGCTGCCAGGGAACATGGCGGCCATCACACCAAGGGCTACGGAAATTGGGACACCAATCAAAGCGGTCAACCCGCTGACGATCAAGGTGTTTTGGTACCGATCAGCGATCAACCCTGAAATTGGAGTATCACCAGACAGGGAATTGCCCATGTCGCCTTGGACGAAATTTACAAGCCAAGAAAGATATTGCTGCCAATATGGTTTATCTAATCCCAAGCGCTCTCTGAGGACGGCAAGGTTTTCGGCAGATGCTGATTGACCAAGCCGTAGCTCAGCGGCATCGCCGGGTAAGATTTTGGTGCCTAGGAAGATGATGATCGACACGGCGAGTACCGTGATCAAACCAATTCCTAAACGTTTTGCGATTAAAGACAGCAAGGCGAGCCTCCGGATCATTATGTGGTGGCATCATTTGCCCCCGCGTACAGATGACACGGGGACAAAGAAGTCGGCTATTTAGGCGTCGTCACGCCACAGAGTTGGCGCGCATTCAGATCCGCCAAAGTTGTTGATTGGCACATGAGCCAAACCTTTGACGTAAGACGCATTCGCATCCACATAGTTGCGGTGTGCTGGAGCAACACAGCCGTTTTCGTTGTGAATTTTTTCTTGCAGAGTGCAGTACATTTCTTTGCGTTTCGCAGGATCCGTTACGCCGCGCACTTCAACAAGAATTTTGTCGAACTCTGGGTCTTGATGGAATGTTTCGTTCCATGCTGCGTCAGATTTAAACGCAAGTGACATCATGATGTTTGCTGTCGGACGCATGTTCCAGCTTTGCGCACTGATTGGGGCTTTCATCCAAACGGTGCTGAACCAGCCATCGGTTGTGACCTTTTGTACGTCGATGTTCATACCGATTTTCTTGGCTTCACGTTGCAAGAATAGACACTGTTCAACGCAGCCTGGCCCAATTTCGGACGCAACGATTGGAATCGTTGTGCTGCCGATGCCGGATTTCTTAAAGTGATAGGCCGCTTTGTCTGGGTCCAATTCGCGTTGTGGTATATCAGGGCAATGGTCAAAATATGCCGGGCCGATTGGATGGTCGTTGCCCAATGAGCCTTCGCCTTTGAAGACACCTTTGACGATACGTTCACGATCCATCAGGTGTTTCATTGCCATGATCATGTCGCGGTTGTTGGATTCTGCAAGATCCATGCGGCAGGCTAAGTTGATATAGGCACCAGATTTGACAGACCAAACTTCTTTGCCAGCTGCGGCTTGGACTTTGGCGATTGCTTTAGGTGGCAGATTGGCCATGACGTCCACATCGCCGTTTAGAAACGCGTTTAGACGCGCAACAGAGTCGCCGATGCCAAAGTGCTCGATCTCATCCAGATAGGCACCATCGGTCCAATAGTTTTCATTGCGGACACCGATTGTGCGTACGCCTGGCGTAAATTCAGCCACTTTATAAGGACCGGTACCGACTGGGTTAGAGAAGTCGGTTGCGCCGTCTTGGACGATTTTAAAGTGGAACGTTCCCAAAGCGATCGGAAGGTCGGCATTGGGTGAGCTTAGGACCGCCTTGACTTCGTAGTCGTTTACTTTGACCCACTCAGACACCATATCAACCAGCGATTTTGCTTTTGAAACGGTGTTTTCGCCGAGGTGACGGTTCATAGAATAGATGACGTCATCTGCAGTAAGCGTTTTGCCATCGTGGAATTCGACACCGCGGCGGATTTTGAATGTCCATTCGGTTGCGTCGGCGTTGGAAATGACTTCTTCGGCCAGTTCTGGTTCGTAGCTTAGGTCGTTCGTTAGGCGCGTCAGAGAGCCAAAGAACATACGGCCACGGAAATAGTCGTTGGAAGATGCGTAAAGCGCTGGGTCAAGGGTATCTGCAGGACCATGTTGGTCGTCTGCAATGACCAGCCGTCCGCCTTTTTTCGGGGTATTGGCCCAGGCCGCTGTGGCTGATCCAAAAACGGATCCGGATGCGATAGCGGTTGCGCCAAGACCCATCATCCATGACATGACGTCTCGCCGTGTTGCCCCTTTGGACACCATGCCGAGTGCTTTTTGGCGATCTTCGAGGCTCATGCTCTCAAAGTCGGGTTCGTTGAGTTTGTATTTAGTCATTTTACTCTCCTTGTTGGTTCAGCGGCTTGGGCCGCTTTTGTTATGAGTTGGGTTAGTTTCCGGCTGCCTGCATTTTCGCATTTGCGATGACTTCTTCGAGCCATCCCAAACGCATCTCTGGGACCGATGACAAAAGCAGATCGGTGTAATCATCGAAGGGAGGGGTGAGGACTTGGGATTTCGGGCCGTAGCGCACGATTTTTCCCTTGTGCATCACGGCGATTTTGTCAGCGATAGCGCGCACAGTTGCTAAGTCATGTGTGATAAACAGATAGGCCACGTTTTCTTGGGCCTGAAGGTCAAGCAAGAGACGCAGGATACCATCTGCGACCAATGGATCGAGTGCGGAAGTGACCTCGTCACATATGATTAATTTGGGCTTTGCGGCTAACGCTCGGGCGATGCAGACACGTTGCTTTTGCCCACCTGATAGTTCAGCAGGATACCGATCCTCGAAACCGCGGCCCATTTCGATTTGATCGAGCAATTCGCGAATGCGGGCTTTACGTGCGCTGCCGCGTAGTCCGAAGTAAAAGGTTAGTGGTCGCCCAATAATCTGGCCGACGGTTTGCCGCGGGTTCATCGCAACATCCGCCATTTGAAAGATCATTTGGAGATCACGTAATTCATCTTTGCTGCGATCTTGCATCGCAGGGGGAAGAGGCTGGTCATTGAAACTGATCTGACCTGCAATGGGGGGCAATAATCCGGTGATTGCGCGGGCGAGTGTCGATTTTCCAGAGCCGCTTTCGCCAACAACCGCTAATGTATGGCCGGCCTCAAGCGTGACAGAGATGTCTTTTAACACGTTAATGGGTACTGATTTATAACGCGCAGTGACGTTCTCGATCTTGAGGATCGGGGTCCCGTTTTCTTGTTTTTCCGAGTGCAATTCGGAACGGATGTTAACCAAATCTTGCGTATATGCTTGGGCAGGGGCGGTGATGATTTGCGACGTTGCGCCGTACTCCACCATTTTGCCGTGACGCAGCACCATGATGTCATCGCTGACCTGAGCCACAACTGCCAGGTCGTGCGTGATATAAAGCGCGGCGACACCGGTTTCACGGATTGCTTCCTTGATGGCTTTCAGCACGTCGATTTGAGTGGTTACATCTAAGGCTGTTGTTGGTTCGTCAAAGACCACCAAAGAAGGCTTAGGGCAAAGGGCCATCGCCGTCATGACGCGTTGCAATTGGCCACCAGAAACTTGATGTGGGTAGCGGTCACCAATGGTTTCAGGTGAGGGCAGGCCGAGTTTTCGAAAGAGCTCGATCGCACGGGTCTTGGCTTCGTTTTTGGAAAGAATACCGTGGCGCAGGGTTGCTTCGATGACCTGGTCCATCAAACGCTTGCTTGGATTGAAAGAGGCTGCGGCAGACTGCGAAACATAGGTGACATCTTGTCCCCGAAGGGAGCGCAGTTGGCTTTGAGAATCCTTTAGAATGTCACGACCATTCACTAAGATTTCGCCGCCCGTTATACGCACGCCACCTCGGCCAAAGGCCATCGAGGTCAAACCAATCGTAGACTTTCCGGCGCCGGACTCGCCGATTAGGCCTAGAACTTTGCCCCTTTGCACCGTGAAAGACACGTCCTCAACAATGGTGATGTCTTTTGGTTTTTCACCGGGCGGATAGCTGGTCGCCTGAATTTTCAGGTTCTTGACGGACAATACTGGTGTCGTTGTTTGATCAAGCACCACGACCTCCTTTCAAGCTGGAAGTGCGATTGAGCGCCCAATCTGCGACCAGATTTACGGAAATGGCCAAGACGGCTATGGCGATGGTTGGCATCAACGCAGCTGAGATACCGTAGACAAGTCCATCTTTGTTTTCTTTGACGATTCCACCCCAATCTGCGGCTGGGGGCTGAACACCTAAGCCTAAGAATGACAGCGTGGAAATAAAGAGAACGGCAAAGATGAAACGCAGGCCAAGCTCGGCGATTAACAGTGATAATGCGTTTGGAAGGATTTCGCGGAAAACGATCCAAACAGTGCCTTCTCCTCTAAGTCTCGCTGCTTCGACATAATCCATAACGGTGATGTCTACTGCGACAGCGCGAGACAGGCGGAAGACTCTGGTTGAATCAAGTAAACCCATGACAACGATGAGCACGACGATTGTGGTTGGCATCACCGAAAGGATCACAAGGGCTAAGATCAAAGGCGGGATAGACATCACTAAATCGACGAAACGAGATAGGATTTGATCAAACCAACCGCCGACCACTGCAGCTGTAAAGCCCAATATAGAGCCTGTTAAAAAGCTAACGGCCGTCGCGGCGGCGGCGACGAGGATTGTCGTGCGTCCTCCGTAGATCATACGGCTTAACAGATCTCGCCCGATGGAATCTGTTCCTAACAGAAACTCTGATGATGAAGGCTCCCATGCGTCACCTACAATTTCGGCAAGGCCATAGGGCGCTAAAACGTTGGCAAAGATTGCCGCTAGTATGAACAGGCTTGTGATGATCATGCCAACAAGCGTGGCAAAGGACGGTCGGGTCATTTTGGATGCCTTAACTTGGGATTTGCAAGGATCGAAATGACGTCGGCAATAATGTTGACGCCAATATAGACAGCTGCAAAAACAAGCCCGCAAGCTTGTACAACCGGCACATCACGCTTGGACACGTGGTCAACCAAATATTGGCCCATACCGGGATAGACAAAGACCACCTCGACAACGACTACGCCAACGACGAGATAGGCCAAATTCAGCATGACTACATTCACCACAGGTGCGATTGCGTTAGGCACTGCGTGTTTGGTGATAACGGCAAGGGGCGACATCCCTTTTAGAACCGCCGTTTCGATATAGGCGGATTCCATGACATTTAGGATTGCCGCGCGGGTCATGCGCATCATATGCGCAAGCACGACCATCACCAAAACCATGACTGGTAGCGCGATGGTATTCAGTTTTTGGGCAAGGGACATTCCGTCAAACATCAGGGAAACAGGTGAGAACAGCTGTAGTTTCACGGTCAGTAGATAAGTCAGAATATAGCCGATCACGAACTCTGGCAGTGAAATGGTGGCCAGTGTCACACCTGAGATCAATTTATCGGGCCAACGATCACAGTAGCGCACAGCGATTAAGCCTAAGCCAATCGCAAGAGGAACCGCGATAATGGCAGCCCAAAAGGCCAAGAATAATGTGTTATACAACCGACCTGAAATGGCCGTTGCAATATCTTTTTGAGTTGTCAGTGACGTGCCGAGATCGCCGTGTAAGATGCCCCAAAGCCAGCTTAGATAACGAGACAAAGCTGGTTCGTTTAGGCCCATTTCCAAACGAAGGTTTGCGACTGCTTGCGGGGTTGCCGCCTGACCAAGAATGGCTTGGGCAACGTCACCGGGCAGCATCTCTGTGCCAACAAAAATCAGAATCGAAACTGCAAAAAGCAGCAACATTCCGATAGTAAGCCGTTGCGAAATTAGTAGAACAACAGGGTGCATAAACACGCTTTCTGCATGTGACATGTGACCGCCCTGCATTCAGCCAGTCCACGAGTGAAGAGGCTGAATGCATGATTTGAGCCGATTAAATTAGGCCATCCAAGTTTTGAGTGGGGCGTAACCAGCCATCAGTTCAAAGTTTGGATCTGGCTCCCAACCCGCGATGGCATCGGTATGCGCGTCGATCAGATCGTTGAACATCGGAACAACGGCCCCGCCTTCTTCCCACAACAGATGAGCGATTTTTGAATAAAGCTCTGCGCGTTTTTCTTGGTCCAACTCGGCACGCGCTTGGACGATAAGTGCGTCAAATTCTTCGTTGTAGAAATGTGTGTCGTTCCAAGCACTAGAGGATGTGTAAGCTGTGGAATACATTTGATCCTGGACAGGACGGCCACTCCAGTAGTTGGCGCAGAATGGCATTTTCTGCCATACGTTGTCCCAATAACCATCATCCGGAACCTTTTTAACGGTCAGTGGAATGCCTGCTTGCTGACAGGTTTGCTGCCAAAGCGCGGCGGCATCTGTTGCACCAGGGAAGGCGGCTTCGGCTACGATTAGCTCGATAGGGCTGCCATCATGGCCAGATTTTTTGTAATGTTCGGCTGCTTTTTCTAGATCAAAGTCGCGCTGTGGCAACGACTCATCAAACAACGGGTAAGCCGCGTTAATCGGAATATCGTTACCGACGCTGCCATAGCCGTTCAGAATTTTCTCGACCATTTCTTGGCGGTTGATCGCATATTTCAACGCCAGACGCAGATCTTTATTATCAAAGGGTGCTGTGTCTACGAGCATCACGAATTCATAGTGTGCCCGACCGGATGTATTGCGCACGGTTACGTTTGGCGATCTGCCCAATAGGTCCGCAACTTTAGGAGAGACCCTGTTGATCATATGCACTTGACCAGCTTGCAACGCAGAGTTCCGCGCGGTGGCGTCGTTGATCACAATCATTTCGATGCTGTCATAGTGACCGCGTGTTGTGTCCCAGTAGTCTGCATTCTTTTCAAAGACGTAACGCACGCCCGGGTCAGATGACACGACCTTGTAGGCGCCAGTGCCGACACCTGCGGCTGGTGCATCAAAGCCACCGTTCGGTTGGATCAATAGGTTGTAGCCTGACAATAGGAACGGCAAATCGGCATTGCCGCTTTCTAGTGTAAAGATGACGTTCTGACCGTCGGCGACGATGCTAGAGATGCCTTTGAGGCTGCCCAATGCGCCTGATTTTGAATTTTCATCAGAATGGCGTTTGAAAGTGGCAATCACGTCTTCAACGGTCATTTCCGAACCGTCATGGAACTTTACACCTTCGCGAATTTTGAAAGTCCAAACCGTGGCGTCTGGATTCGATGAATGTGTTTCGGCAATACGGTTTTCGATCTGACCGTCTGGCGTAACTCCCAACAAGGAGTCGCCCCAAAGTCGGGTGGCCATAAACTGCGCAGAGTTGTCTGCCAATGCTGGGTCCAGCGTATCAGTGGTTTCACCACCGCCAATACCTAGCTTAAGTACACCACCCTTTTTGGGTTCCTGTGCGAAGGCAGCGGTGCTGGAAATAGATGTTCCAACTGCGACGGCAGCCCCGAATGCGGCTGTCCCACCAAGAAAACCACGGCGCGTAAATTCTCCGCTGTCGATGGCATCCAACAGTTTTGCGAGATTGTCTTTCATGAAGTTCCCCATTTTTGTTGATGGCCAACGTCTGTTTCGAAGTCGGCTCTTTTGTCCTCGAAGCGTTTCTGAGCTGCTGAAGCCACGCTTCGGCGCGTTGTTAGAACTGCTTCCAGCTTTGATTGATGCTATGGCTTTCAGTGGATTTGCGTTATTTCCTTAAAGCGTTGCTCAGCGTTCGTTTTTGGCACCGCTTGAACAATTCCCCTGTGAAATAAGGTTTTTTGTGCAAGAAAAACGTAAAAAATCTGCCCGTACAGACGGTCAGTGAAGCGCTTTGGCACGCAAGGTTTCTGTAATGTTGAGCCTGAAATCTAGGTCACAGCTTTTATGGAACGCGGATCAGAGAGGCGGCCGCCAGATCCTCAAGCGCCATGCCAACCGATTTGAAAACCGTGTATTCGGTATTTGATTTTCGACCTTTTGAGGAACCTTGGCAGAGATCGGTTAAGGTCGCTGAAATGTGGCTTTCTTGGATGGCACCCTCGGTAAGCGGGGTTGCAAGGTCGCCTGCTTGTAGCGCGCCAACTGGGTTATCAACAAAGAGATTGGCTTGCGTGATCGCCTTTGTGTCGCTTTCGCGCATGTTGGGTTGAAAGGCACCAATCAAATCCAGGTGGGTGCCTGGTTTTAGCCATTCTCCGTGAATAATCGGGCGAGTTGATGCGGTCACTGTACTGATGACATCTGCACCTCTACATGCGGTTTGTAAGTCGGTGGTTGCGGCTGCGGGCAACCCAAGGGCTTGTAAATCTTCGGCAACAGTTTGGGCTTTGCTACTTGTGCGTCCCCATATGTGAATAGAGTCATAGGACCGTACTGCGGCATGAGCCGTTGCGACGCTGCGCGCCAGTTGCCCGGTGCCAACGACCAAAAGTCGTTTTGCGTTTTTGCGGGCTAGGTAACTGGCCGCAAGGGCTGATGCGGCAGCGGTGCGCTGTTCCGTTAATGCGTCACCTTCCATAACAGCGCGCAGCTGTCCTGTTTGACCGTCAAAGCTCAGATAGCCAGCATTAATGGTCGATAATCCCTGTGATGCATTTTGCGGAAAAAAGGTAACGACTTTTACCCCGATGGCCTGTCCAGGGATCCATGCAGGCATGATTAAGAGAGAGGCCGTTGATCCATCTGGTTGTTCAATCGTGCAGATTTGTCGCTCGGGGGCCTGAACCTTTGAAGCGGTAAACCAGTCTTTTAATTGCGCGATAAGGCTTGGCCAATCGAGTTGTTGATTGATTTCTGTGCCATCTAAAAATTGTGTCACGGATCGTCCTGTTTGTAAAAGTGACCCGGTGGTGATGGGTCGTTTACATATGAGGATAAAGGAGGGTGCCGGTGTGCGTAGCGTTTCAAAAGGGTACGCTGAGATTGTGAAAATGCTTTGATAAATTGTACAAGATAAGGCGAGTGAGAGCCGTACTTAGTGTCTAATCGGCGACCAAGGTTATTGGGTCGCCGATTGATGTTACATGCCGAGATCAGGTCTTGGCTGGGCCTAAGATATCGCGTGTGATTTGTTCAAAGATTGAAACGCCGACTGGGATCAGATCATCTGGGAAATCGTAATCCGGATTATGCAAAGCGGCATAGTCTTCTCCTGGACCCATGCATAACATTGCGGCTTTTGCGCCCCAGCCAAACACGCCGAAATCTTCGGACGCGCGCATGGGCAAGCCAAAGTCACCGTTTGGGATGCCTAATGTATTCATGGCGGTTGTGGCCAGATCTGTAGCTTCGGTATCGTTTATGGAGGCAGCAAAGTCATCAAACACGTCGAATTCCACCGCCAACCCATGTTTCGCGGCGGCTTCAGTGGCCAACATGCGGGCGTCGGAGGCGATGCCTTCCATCGCTTCATCGTGGGCTGTTCGAAGAGTGGCGTAGATAACACCATCTCCCGGCGCGATGCCAAATGTTGGTTCACCGACATGCACATGGGTGACGGTGACCAGCCGGAAATCGTTGTCAAGTTTGCCCCCATTGCCCAACGCATCCAGTACGGGAATGAGTTCGGCCACTGCTTGAGCCGGTGAAATACCATCTTCGGGATCAGCGGCATGGGCGGTTTTACCGGTTAATTTAATGCGTAGCCCTTGTGAGGCGCAGTTTATCAATCCTGAACGTGTTGACACATAGGACCACGGACGGCCGGGTTCGATGTGAATGGCAAATGCCCAGTCTGGGCGAATGTCTGCAAAGGCCGGATCGGCCACAACTGCGCGTGCGCCGCTGCCGTCTTCTTCGGCAGGTTGAAACATTAAAATCACGCGGCCTTTGTTCACGGGAGCGCGTGATAGGATATGACCTAAGCCCATTAAGAACATCATATGTCCATCATGGCCGCAGAGATGACCCTTACCGTCGATTTCAGATTTCCATGGATTATCGGAAATTTCTTGGATGGGTAGGGCGTCTAATTCTGCACGAAACAGCACTGTTGGGCCGGCCTCGCCGCTGTCAAATACTGCCGCAACGCCATGACCGCCGAGACCTGTCATGATTTTAGTTGGGGCAAGAGGTGTTAGCGCGTTGACAATGGTCTTGGCTGTTTCCGCTTCTTCACCAGACACTTCAGGGCGTTTGTGTAATGTACGCCGCAACTCCGTTAGTGTTGCGATGTCAGAGTTGGTTAGCATGAAAAGTCCTTTTCAGATATTTGGACCCTAAAGATAGGAGCTGGAATGGAATTAACGGTCTGAGGCGTCTTGATCGGCAACAAGACGTGCGATCAATTCTTTGGCTAATTTGGCAGCAACCATTGCTGTCATACCGTTTGCATCGCGCAGCGGGTTTAGTTCAACCACATCAGCTCCGACCAATTGACCCTTGAAGTTTTGGATGATGTCCAAGCCCTGTCTGGTGCTAAGCCCGCCTGGTTCAAAATGTGAAACGCCTGGGGCAAAGGCCGGATCTAAGGCATCTAGGTCAAAGCTTAGGTAAACGGGGCCTTCAAATTGCAGATCAGCCAGTTTGCTAAGATCGCGCATTTCATGGGTTTCGACACCAAATTTCTCAGCTTGCGCCTTTTGATGGGCGTTTTGGGTGCGAATGCCGACTTGGACCAGACGCGCGATTTTGCCGGTTTCCATTAGGCGCGCAAAGGGCGAGGCGTGGCTGAACTTGTTATCCAGCATATTATCATAGAGGTCAGGGTGGGCATCTATGTGTAATATGTTCAAACCTTCATAGGCATTCGCGTGGGCATGAATGACTGGGAAGGCAATCGAATGATCGCCTCCCAAGCTGACGAGACGGTGACCTTGTGCAATACGCTGTGTCACCGCCGAATAAATTGCATCATAAGCCGACTGCCCTGTCAGGCCCTCTAGCGCTACGTTCCCGCTATCGGTCCAGATCGTGGGATCCCCCAGATCAAGACCTGTTTCGGTGAACATATTGGCGCTATCACTCCACAGGGCCTCTCGGATGCGTTGAGGCGCCAGGGCGGGACCTGAAAGATAGCTGGCGTTGTTATCTTGGGGCAGGCCAAGTAATGCAATTGTCATCGAGTTTCGTCCTTAGTACTTGAACATGCCATATAGGTTGCGCGGATTGGATGGGTCCGCAAGCATGTCGAGATTGTCGTAGAAATCAGTGTCTTTAATTTTGGCATGAACATAGTTCAAAGCACTGAAGTCTTCGACTGCAAAACCCACACTGTCAAACATTGTAATTTGACTATCGCTTGTCCGGCCGGGAGCGTCGCCGCGCATGACTTGCCATAATTCGGTGATAGGGTAATCGTCGGGCAATTGTTGAATGTCGCCTTCAATACGTGTCTGTGGTGGGAATTCCACAAAGACGTCTGAACGTTTGATAACATCGGTGCTGATTTCGGTTTTACCAGGGCAATCGCCGCCAATCGCGTTGATATGAACGCCGTCGCCGACCATGTTGCCGGTTAAAATTGTGGCATTCCGTTTGTCAGCGGTGCAAGTGGTGATGATTTGCGCACCTTCCATGCTTTCTTCGGGTGAGGTGCAAGACACAACGTTGATGCCCGCTTTGATCAGGTTTTGCGCGCATTTTTTTGTTGCTTCAGGATCCGTATCGTAAAGGCGTACGTTTTTGATGCCGCAAATTTCAGCAAATGCTAGACATTGAAACTCTGATTGTGCGCCATTGCCGATCATAGCCATGGTGTCCGCGCCTTTTGGGGCCAAATGACGACCAACAAGGCCAGACATGGCGGCGGTGCGCAGCGCCGTCAGCAATGTCATTTCTGTCAATAGAATGGGGTAGCCAGTATCAACGCGTGCCAAAAGGCCAAAGGCGGTTACCGTCTGTAATCCTTCGTTTGCGTTTTTTGGATGGCCGTTCACATATTTGAACCCATAGCTTTCGCCGTCTGATGTTGGCATCAGTTCAATAACACCAACGTCAGAATGACTTGCGAGGCGCGGGGTTTTATCAAATAGCTCCCAACGTTTGAAGTCAGCTTCGATGATGTCGGCGAGTTCGGCCATGAACTTGCGTGGGCCGATATGTTTGACGAGACGGATCATATTCTCGACAGAGACAAACGGCACATATGCGTTGGCAGAAAACTTTAATTCCATTTCTGGACCTTTCATGAGTGTTTAGAACGTGAGGGTTCTGGCTGGCGGTCAAGGAAATACATCCAAACGCCTGACAAAATGATGGTGAGAATGCCAAATTGGGCCATGAGGTTGGTGGGGATGCTCCAAAGAACCAGCGCCCAAATCGCAGCAAATATGAGGAAGGAGTATTCGCAAACCGACACGAAATCGGGTTCGCCAAATCGATAGGCATTGGCCAATAGCGCGATGGCTAGGGCAGCTCCGATAGCTTGGCCTAAGGTGAGCCATAAGAAGCGTGCGCTGAGGTCTTCCCAGCCACGAGAATGAAAGGCGACAGATTCAGCTGGTGACGGAAATAGTGTAAAATACAGCAGCAACCCGGCTGCAATGACAGCAATTGCGGTAAATACGCCGATGGCCAAAACCACTGGGTTTTCATCTTGGCACAGCAATTTTGTTGCGATGCCGCCGAGCCCATAAAATGCGCCAGCGAGCAGCGGGATAGCGGAAAGTAGAGTGAGATTATTTATATCCGGTTGTAACAACGCCAAAACGCCGGAAAACCCAATAATCATTGCAAGAATACGCCGAATTCCGATGTGTTTTCCGAGAAAAATTACGGAAAATAACATGATCCAAATAGGGGCGCTGTATAGACCTGCACCGGCTTGAGCGACGGGCAAAAAGCCCAAAGTTGCGAAGTAGATGAGAAAGCTAACTGCGATCGTAACGCTGCGAATTGCCCAGCGACCTACATGGACTGGGCGACAAGAAATGTTTTTCCAGTAGGCAGCGGCCAACAAAATGGGCAAAGCGATCGACGCTTTGACCAATTGAAATTGCCATAACCCTGCGGTTTGTTGCACGGCATGTACGAAATTGTCTGTAAAGCTCAGGATCGCTGATGCGAAAAGAGCCAAAATACAGGCAAACAAAGGACGGTTGAGGGGCACAGAGATTTCCAGTCAAGGCCATGATGCCCCCATGAAGGGGGCATCGTTGATTATTCAGCGGCTGCTTGTTGTGCCGTTTGCGGAGCTTTGTCGTCCTCTCGGAGTGGGGTGATTGTCCATCCCATGTATCCGAACAGGATTGTGACTAAAGGCGACAACCAGCAGAAGAAGTTGAACGGTAGATACAGAATTGTAGGCACGCCCAAGGTTGCGAATTGATATGCACCACCTGCGTTCCAAGGAACTAGGTTGGCAGTCACAGTTGCTGAATCTTCGACAGCACGGCTGAGGTTTTCAGGGGCCAATCCACGTTCGCGGAAAGCTGGCGCAAAGCTACGTGCGCCCATAACAATCGCCATATATTGGTCGGCTAGAACAATATTTGCCATGATTGAGGTCAGGACTGTGGACAAAATTAACGAGCCGGTAGACTTTGCGTAGCTTAGGATTTTCTCTGCTACGACTTTCAATTGGTTGGTGCGCTCCATCACGCCGCCAAACATCATGCCGGCAAAGATCAGTGCAATTGTGTACATCATTGAATTCAAGCCGCCGCGAGACAGTAGAGAATCTACATCTTCGACACCGGTGGAGGATTCAAAACCCCACATTGCGACAGAGGAAATGGTTTCAAAGTTTGCGCCTTGCATACCAACAGCACAGATCACACCAGCGATGGCACCCATGGTGATACCCGGAATGGCCGGAACCTTTTTATAAGACACAACCAAGACAACCAAAATTGGCAACAACAAGACTGGGTTTAACGTAAAGTTTGCCTCGAGCGTGCGAAGAATAGTGTCGATGCGCTCTAGGTTACCTTCGGTCGCCGCATATTTCATGCCGATGATGATTTCGATCACCATGGTTAAACCAAAAGACACTGAGGTCGTATAAGACATGTGTTTGATGTGTGTGAATACATCTGTACCAACCATAGCAGGTGCCATGTTAGTTGTGTCAGAGAGTGGCGATAACTTGTCACCGAAATACGCACCTGACAGAACTGCGCCAGCGACAAGAGGAGCAGGAAAGCCAAGCCCAGCACCGATGCCCATTAGAGCGACACCAATTGTACCTGTGGTGCCCCAGCTTGTGCCAGTTGCGAGGGACGTAATCGCGCAGATGATCAGAGTTGTTGGCAAAAAGACCGATGGGGAAATAATTTGCAGGCCATAGTAAATTAATGTCGGGACGACACCCGCCAAAATCCAGACGCCAATCAAGATACCCACAACAAGCAAAATGATTGTCGCTGGGATGGCGGCAGTGATGCCGCGTACCATGCCGTTTTGGATATTTGTCCAAGTAAAACCGCAACGCAGAGCAACAAGACTGGCAATACAGACACCCAGTAGCATGGGAATATGCGCGTCCAAACCGTAGAGGACGATGGAGATAAAAATACCAGTGACTAATGAGAGCAGCGAAATGATCGCTTCCCATAAATGGGGTCTTCTTGCCCCTTCGGGGATCGTTGTTTTCATGGTGGTCTCTTTCCCTGTTTGTTTCAGCCGGGTCGCTAAGCCAGCAACTATACGGCTATTGTTTGAACTCGGGGAGAGTTCTTAGTTGTCTCATGAGTAACAGTTGGAAAGCTGTAAAAATATTAGGTTTATATTGCCCTCAGCGACGGTTTTGCCTACGCTGGCGGTATGCATAGTTCTCTTCGTCATCTTAATGCGTTACGTGCCTTTGAAGCCGCGGCACGTCATTCCAGCATTTCCAAAGCAGCAGCTGACCTAAACGTAAGCCATAGTGTTGTTAGTCAGCATGTGCGCAATTTAGAAGCATGGTTTGGCTTGAAACTGTTCATCCGTTCTGGGAATCGGATTGAGTTAACGGATGAGGGGCGGCGTTTCGAAAGCCAAGTTGCGCATGGCTTGCAAATTCTCAGCGATGCCTGCGAAAGTTTGCTGCAAGCGTCGCAGGTTGGCACTGTAATGATCAGTGCCGAGCCTGCTTTTGCTTCGCGATGGCTGCGCCGAAAAATCACTAAGTTCAGTGAGCAGTTTCCAAAAATTGAATGCTTCCTGCGTTCAGATTGGCAGGTGCCTGATATTGTCGAAGATAAAGTTGATATTGTGATTCATTTTGACGAGCGCATTCAACGGATGCAGGCAGAGAAAACGCATTTGTTTCCGATTGATGGGTTTCCCGCGTGCGCGCCTAGTCTGTATGATAAAATCGACTTTTCAAACGGACCGAATGATTTTCTGAAGTTACCCATCATACACGACAATGGCCGTCATATTTGGCACCAATGGCTGACAGAATATGCCGATGGTGTAGATAAATGGAGCGATGGCAAGGTTTTATCTGATTTGGCCCTGACCATTGATGCTGCTGTTGATGGTGAAGGTGTGTTTTTAGCGGATAAAATTATTTGCAAGCGTGAATTAGAAAACGGGTTACTGAAGCCGATTGATCATCGGACCAGCCGCTGTACTTGGTATAGCGTTGCCACCCAGGATAACGTCGACCAAAATTCGCCAACGATGACCTTTCGGAATTGGCTTTTGGCCGAGGTGAAACATCGGTTTCCAGATATTGAGAAAGTTTAGCAGCGTATCTGTTTGAGGCTGGCCATGTGTGATCACCGCCAGCCCCGAAAGTATGAGTGGTTTTGGCCTAGGCTGTGGCCTCTGCCGAGGATTGGATCAGGGCATCGCTGTCTGCGATCCAGCCAAACAGATGGGCTTCACTTTGGATGGCGGTCAATGTGCCCTGGTGCAAGTGCTCTTCGAACGCACCACAGCAATCTGCAAGTGTCAGCACATAATAGCCGCGATCCACGGCTTCGCGCAGGGTGCCTTCGACGCAGCATTGTGTGGTCACACCACAAACGACAACATGCGTAATCCCTTTGCCGCGCAGGATGGTATCCAGCTCAGTGTAGGTAAAGGCTCCAAAGGTGGACTTATCAATGATGGTTTCGCCTGTTTTAGGCTCTAGTTCAGGGATAATCTGAAAACCGGGTTCGCCCTGTGTGAGGATACGGCCCAAGGGTCCGGGTGTCCCGTATTCACCACCTGCTTCGCGGCTTTGTTGGCGCATGGGGGCCGACAGATCGGACATATCCGGTTTGAAACCATAGCGGGTATGAACCACGGCTGCATTGTTCTGGCGGAATAGAGCCAATGTTGACTGGATGCGTGGAATGACATCCTGAAGTGGATCGACATTCAAACCACCAGCGCCGCATGCGCCATTGGTTTCAACAAAGTCGCGCTGCATATCAACGATGATCAGGGCAGTGTTTTCCCACTCAAAGTTAAATTCGCGTTGGCTAACGGAAGGTACTGTAGGCATGTGAAAAATCCCCTGAGTTTAGGCGGGTGCCATTGCGATTGCGTCAATCTCGATGAGCCAAGATGGTTCAATCAATGCAGGCACAGTGATCGCCACGGATGCGGTGCGGTGATCGCCCAAAAACTTGGCGCGCACGGCATTTGCATCTGGATACATGGAGGCATCTGTTAGATATTGGGTTGTGCGCACAAGGTGCTCAATACCAAGACCGGCTGATTTCAGAATACCTTCGATGTTTTGCCAACAGATTGTGGCCTGTTCTTCCATTGTGGTTGGGACCGTTCCGTCAAGGGCAACCGGAATCTGACCGGAAAGGAAAACCATACGAGAGCCTGCTGGCGGTTCAATCCCGTGAACATAGGTGCCATAGGGATCAGATACCCCTTCGGGTTTGTACGTTTTGTAGGCAGTCATAAGAGCATCTCCGATTTCTGATTTCGGAGCAAGTTGACCTCACTTGGGGATGCTATGACAAATTCAAACTTCTTAGGTCATTGCATAAAAAATACTTATGCCAAAGGTCACCGCGCCCCGCTGCGATATGCGCTTTGCAAGAAGGTGTGGAACTCGCGGAGGATCGGCGGCATCGTCAGGCCTAGGCGCCAAGCAAGCCCAATATCCATCGAAGGTACAGGGTCTTTGATGTCGCGCATTTCGATCCGGTCCCCTTCTAGCGACCACGTTCTGTAGACCATGTCGGATAGAATTGTGATACCTAAACCGCTGGCTACGGCGGTGCGGACCGCTTCAACATTGGCGCTTTTCATAACAATGTTTGGCTGCAAATCTGAGTGCTGCCAATAGTTGACTGCGGTGTCTGCAGCTTCATCAACGGTCAGCATAATCAATGGTTCTTTTGCAATATCGCGCAGCCTGATGCTTTGGCGGGCGAGCAGGGGGTGACGAGATGGCAGCCAAAGTCGACGTTGGGATGGCAGCAGAATTGACGAGGCCAATTCGCCTGTGCGTTGCATGTTAGAGACCAGTAAAACAGCAATATCTAATGATCCGTCGATCAGGCGTGCTTCGATTTTTGGGCGTGCCATTTCAACGGTTTCGACTTGAATGCCGGGATAGCGATGTTTGAAACGTGCAAGGTGGGGCATCAGAAAATACCCCATGACCGTATCTGTTGCCGCAACCCTGATCGTACCTGAAAAGTTCTCTCCGACGGCCGGGCCTAAGGGCTCTTTGGTGGCAGAAGACACCAGCGATAAAATCTCGCGGGCTTTGGCAAGAAACCGTTGGCCTTCTAAACTTAGAATGACCCCGCTTGAGGTGCGTTCAAACAATTCAAAGCCAATTTGGTCTTCTAATCCTTTGATCGCGAGCGTGATGGCTGACTGCGTCACATTACAATCTGTTGCCGCGGTCGACAGCTTGCCGGTTTCAGCTGCGCTGACGAAATAGCGTAATTGTCGGAGTGTGAAAGACATAAGATTTTCTCAACTGTGGCTTAGAGTATAATAAATTTGAAATTAGGTAGAAGTCAAAGCTAGCCTGATTGCAAGCCGCCAATGGTGTGCAAATAGCCGGGGGAAAGCTGTGCGTGTGAAGATTAACTGCGATATGGGCGAGGGCTTTGGGAAGTATCGAATAGCAGACGATGCTTCAATTATGCCGCTGATTGATCAGGCGAACATTGCCTGTGGTTTTCATGCGTCAGACCCTGTCATCATGCGCGATACAGTTGCAATGGCGGCCGATCACGGTGTCGCTATCGGTGCGCATCCGTCTTTGCCAGACCTTCAGGGGTTTGGGCGTCGCGAGATGAAAATACCGGCCTCTGATTTATTTGCGATGATCTGTTATCAGGTTGGTGCGTTGGCAGGTATGTTGATCCCCTATGGGGTTTCTTTATCGCACCTCAAACCACATGGCGCGCTTTATGGCATGGCGTGCCGTGACGCCGACGTGGCGCAAGTCATTGCAGATGTGGCAAAGCAATTTGATCTGCCGGTTCTGGGCCTTCCCAATACTTTGCAAGAAAAAACCTATGTTGAGGCAGGAGTTTCTTTTGTCGGAGAGTTTTTTGCTGATCTTGAGTATCAGCCGAATGGCCATCTGGCGATTGTGAAAAACCCGGCTTCCATTAATGCCAAGAGTGCAGCGACCCGCGCGATAAACGCGATTAAAACAGGCACTACACCTGCAATAGATGGCTCTTTGGTGCCAGTGAATGCCCAATCCATTTGCGTCCATTCTGACAATCCCGGGGGGCTTGATCTTATCAAAGAGCTGCGCGTCCGGTTGGGTGCTATCGAAAGAGTTTCGTCATGAGGGGTGGTTTGGTCATATTAGCACTGTTGTGCTTAGGGGCGGCTGGCTTGGCTGCAATTGTTGGAGCACCTGCGGTTGCGAATACAATCAGTTACTTCTTGATTGTTGTGGTGCTGGTTACCGGTCTTGGCATTTATGTGGGGAACACGGGTATTGTCAGCTTTGGACACCCCAGTTTTATGGGCATTGGTGCCTATCTCACCGCCATTCTGGTGATGCCAGACGCCCGCAAAGGGGCATTGTTTCCGAACCTGCCAGATGTCTTAGCAGGCATTAGTTTGCATCCGCTGGTGGGGCTTTTGGTGGCCGCTGTCTTTGTGGGGCTTGTCGGTTTGATACTTGGCATGGCTTTGTCTCGGCTCAACGGGGCCTCTGCAACTATCGCGACATTGGGTGTTTTGATTGTTGTGCATAGCCTTATGGTTGGCGGCACGACATTTACCCGCGGGGCGCAGGCTGTTTATGGTGTGCCGAAAGTGGTCACGCCCTTTTATGCCGCGCTTGCGGCGACGGCTGTGATTATTCTGGCCAATTGGTTCAAATTCAGCAAATGGGGACTGTTGGCACGGGCAGGGCGCGAGGATGAGGCGGCTGCCTCTGCCTCGGGCATTTCGATTTTTCTGAGCAGGACACTTGCCTTTTCGGTCAGTACATTTGTCATGGCTTTGGGCGGCGGTTTGTTTGCCTTGCAAATTGGCGTCTTTTCCCCGTCAGAGTTTTATTTCGGAATTACGTTCTCATTGCTTGCGATGTTGATTGTCGGTGGGGCCAACAGCACGACGGGCGCGGTTTCTGGCGCATTGTTGATCACTTTGTTGACCGAAGTTTTACGTCGGGTGGAACCGGGGTTTGAGCTGGGCGGCATCAGCGTGCCAGCCTTGTTTGGCTTGACGACCATTGGGACAAGTCTGGCGTTGATTGCGACGTTGTATCTGCGCCCTGAGGGTTTATTCGGCGCCAGCGAGTTGGATGATGTTTTACCGTTCAAAAAACACCGCGTTGCGCAAACCTATCCTGCGTCAGAGGTTACGAAGGCGACCGAAGGCGCGCTGGCGGTGCGTAACCTGACCAAGACCTATGGTGGTGTGACTGCGGTAAGTGATGCCACGTTAGAGTTAAAACGCGGTGAGATTTTGGGGCTTATTGGTCCGAACGGATCAGGGAAATCGACCTTTTTATCCTGTGCCTCTGGTGTGCAACGGTTTGATCGTGGCGAGGTTGCTATTGGTGACAAAACCATGCCTCAGGCCAAACCGAATGCCTTTGCCCATGCAGGGGTAGGGCGCACGTTTCAGAACATCCGCTTGTTTGGCCGTCTGAGCGTTGAAGAAAACGTGGCTGCTGCCATGGCCGCTGTTCCAAGCAATCGTGCGCGTCAGGTGCATGAGGTGCTGGCTCGGGTGAACCTAGAGGATCTGGCGACCCGCACGGCGGATACCCTGTCTTATGGCCAGCAACGGCGGCTAGAGATTGCCCGGGCTCTGGCCATTGATCCTGCGTTTTTGCTGTTGGACGAGCCGGCGGCGGGGATGAACGACACGGAAACAGCGGAGCTTGCTGGGATTATTGCATCGCTGCGGAACATCGAAGGGCTGGGGATTCTGATCGTTGACCACGATTTGCCCATGATCCTGAAGCTGTCGGACAGGATCGCTGTCTTGAACGAAGGGCGGTTGATCGCCGTCGAAACGCCAGAAGAGATCAAGCGAAACCCAGAAGTGGCGCAAGCTTATTTTGGGGAGCGAAGAAATACCGGGGCGGACAATCAGACTCCGGAATTCCAACCAACAACTGTGGAGACTTAATGCAATGAAACTTTTCCAAAAGAACAATAGGGCGGCCGCTGCTCTTGCGACTGTTGCAATGATCGGTACGCCTGCTTTGGCGCAGGATAACGATTTGAAGATCGGCTTTGCGGTTTCTCTGACCGGATACCTTGCGCCATATGATACGCCAACGGTGGAAGGCGCGCAGATTGCCATTAAAGAACTGAATGAAAATGGCGGTGCGGCTGGTCAGTTTGCGATTGAAGCTATGGTGCGCGACGTGCGCTCTGACACGGTTCAAACCTCAATTGTGGTTCAGGAACTGATTGATGCCGGCGCAGATGTGATTGTGCTGCCGTGTGATGATGATCCGGCGATTGCGGGCGGATTGGTTGCTCAGGACGCAGGTATTCCGATGTTTTCGACCTGCGCGACGAACGCAAGTTTGACAGCGGCGATCGGTGATTTTTACTTTGTGAACTATGTGGCCGACATCGTGCAGGGCGCGACATTGGCGCAGTTTGCACGTGAAGAGGGGCTGTCTAATGCGTACCTCCTAGTGTCGCCTGAAACGACATATACCGGCAATCTGCCTCTGTACTTTGGGGAAGTTTTTGAAACGCTGGGCGGCTCTGTTGTGGACACAGGGACCTATTCATTTGGTCAGCAGGATTTCTCTGCTGAAGTGACGCAGATTGCATCGCTGAACCCACAGCCTGATGTGATTATGACCTCTGCTTACGAGCCGGACTTTCCTGCGTTTCTTCGCCAACTGCGGGCTGCGGGTGTGACAGCTGCGGTATACGGAAGTGATGGGATCGACAGCCCGACAACATCTGGACTGGGTGATGTGTCTGAAGGTGTTGTGTTCACAAACGCGGGTTTCCCGGTTGAAGGTACGCGCCTGGC
Source organism: Cognatishimia sp. 1_MG-2023 (assembly GCF_030548175.1). Classification (GTDB taxonomy): domain Bacteria; phylum Pseudomonadota; class Alphaproteobacteria; order Rhodobacterales; family Rhodobacteraceae; genus Cognatishimia. The sequence continues at coordinate 30,053 of NZ_JAUORX010000012.1, forward strand.
TGCGTTTTTTGATGCTTATGCCGCACATTATGACAGACCGTTGTCCAACAGCTTTGCGGCAACCGGATATGACATGATGCTGGTGATTTCCGAAGCGATCCGCGTTGCGGGTGGAACAGACGGTGCCGCGTTGCGTGATGCGATTGCCAACACAGATGGGTTGGAAGTTTCAACCGGTGAGATCAGCTATCTTGATCGAAATCGCGTACCTGCACGCTCTGTTTCGCTGAACCGGATCACGGGTGGTGCAATCACGCATGTGGATACACGTGTGATTGCAAGCGACCTTTTGCCGGAAAGCAAATAAGTGTCCGCGTCAGAAAAACACACGACCGATCCCGCGCTTGAATTGCGCGGGGTCACCATCAGTTACGGAGCTATCCGTGCTGCGCGGTCTGTGGATTTAACAGTCGGAGCTGGAGAGATTGTTACGCTTATCGGACCCAACGGCGCGGGAAAAAGTTCTACGCTGATGGGAACGGTGGGGTTGGCCCCTCGGGGGGGAGCCGTATTGATGTATGGCGAGGATGTTTCAAATGCCTCGACAGAACAATTGGTCCGTAAGGGATTGACCCTGAGTCCTGAAGGCCGGCGCATTTTCGGCAATCTCAGCGTCGCTGAAAACTTGCGTTTGGGTGGTGCAACGGCACGGAAGACGGCGGGTGAAACCGAAGAGCGATTGCTGGATGCCTTTCCGAAATTGCGGGCGCGTTATGGGCAGCAAGCGGGTACGCTATCGGGTGGCGAACAGCAGATGTTGGCGATTGCCCGTGCGTTGATGTCAAACCCATCCATTGTGCTGTTGGATGAGCCGTCGCTGGGATTGGCGCCGAAGATCGTGGACACGATATTTGAAACGATTGAGCAACTGCGCACTTGGAAAATTTCGGTGTTGTTGGTTGAGCAAGATATCGAACGCGCCCTTGAGGTGTCGGATCGCGGTTATGTCATGAGCCATGGTGAAATTCAGATGACGGGTACGTCTAACGAATTACTGACAAACGCAAATCTCAAAGAGATGTTTTTTGGAGAAAACGCATGAGCGAACTCGTTGCGCAGCAAGTCCTGAATGCCTTGGCTTTGGGCGGTGTCTATGCCTTGTTGGGCTTGGGGCTGGCTATGGTGTTTTCCGTATTAGGGATGATCAACTTTGCTCATGGCGAGTTGATGACCTTTACGGGATACGCTTTGATCTTTCTGTCCGCCACTTTGGGTTGGCCTTTCTTTTTGGCTGTTTTTGCGGCTTTTGCGGTGGCTGCGGCAAGCGCTGCCTTGATCGAACGTGTCGCGTTTCGGCCTGTGCGGGGGGCCTCTTTGACAACGATGTTGCTGACCACTTTTGCGATCAGTTCAATTTTACACGTTGTGTTCCAGAACTTTATCTCACCGCGTCCGATTGCTGTGGCCATCCCTGACTGGCTGACTTCGACAGCGCAGTTTTCTGGGCTGCGGATTGGGATGCTGCAATGTATTTCATTGGGGGTCACTGTTGTGGCCTTGATTGGATTGACGGTGTTTTTACGGTTCTCCATCACAGGGTTGGCGATGCGTGCGGCGGCTCAGGATTTTTCGATCACGCGGTTGATGGGGATCCCTGCGAACCGGGTGATTGTGACCGCCTTTGCGATTTCGGGCCTATTGGCGGGGCTCTCTGGGTTTCTGTGGGTCGCTCAACGTGGATCTGTTGATCCTTTGATGGGGTTTGTACCGGTTCTCAAAGCCTTTATCGCGGTTGTTCTGGGAGGGCTTGGTAGCCTGCCGGGCGCAGTATTGGGCGGCTTTTTACTTGGATTTCTTGAAGTATTGCTGCGTGCGATGCTGCCAAGCGAGTTACTGCCGTTCCGTGATGCGATTTCTTTGTCGATCATCATCACCATATTGGTTCTACGTCCGAATGGCCTGTTGGGACGTGCCGAAGCGGTTCGATAAAGTATGCCGATACAATGAGGCTGCTTGAGAATGCCCAAATGTAAGTAAGGCGGGTCGTAATGGAATTGCGACCCGCCTTCTTTCGTCAGACTGTGCCTGTGGTGCCTTTAAGCGTTTGCGCGTTGTAGCACTGCGTTCAAAAGCACATTCACGCCGGGCATCGTATATCCCGGTTCAATGTGTTCATTTTCGTTGTGGGTGATGCCGTCTTTGCAAGGGGTAAAGATCATTGCTGTCGGCGCGATGGTTGCCAGATGATATGCGTCATGGCCTGCGGCGCTTAGGATGTCTTGGTGGGAAATGCCCAGATCAACTGCGGTGGACCGGATAAGGTGGATCAATTCCGGGTCAAAGGCCACATCCCCAAATGACCATTCCTTGAGAACTTCGATGTCGACATTGGCTTGTTTTGCGGCAATCGGAATGAGGCCGAGTGCTTTTTGATACATCTCTGCGGCTTTGGCCGCATTTGGGTGACGGACATCAATTGTGACTTCGGCATGATCCGCGATGATGCCGTATTCGTTTGGCGAAACGTCAATGCGCGCACAGGTAGTGCGGCCGTCTGGTTCATAGTCCCAGCCGATTTCATTCACTTTGGCAATGATGACCGCAGCTCCAACAAGTGCATCTTTGCGCTTCTTCATTGGGGTTGGGCCAGAATGGGCATGTTCGCCTTTGATCACAACCTGCGCCCCAAAGGAGGTAAAGCCGCCTGTGACCACACCAACATGAATTCCCTCAGCGTCTAAAATGGAACCTTGTTCAATGTGCAGTTCGAAATAGGCATCAATCTCTTTGTTCTTTCGATCTGCGGTGCCTGCATATCCAATCCGCTGCAGTTCCTCGCCAAAAAGGGCACCGTTTTTATCGGTTTGGGCCAGCACCCAGTCAATTGGGTGGATTCCTGCAAAGGCGCCGGCGCCCATCATTGGGGGTTGAAACCGAACACCTTCTTCGTTGGTCCAGCAGACGGCCTCGATTGAGCGTCTGGTTTCAATGCCATGATCATTCAGGGTGCGAATGACTTCTAAGCCGGATAACACGCCTAAAATGCCGTCATACTTTCCGCCTGCAATCTGGGTATCAAGATGGCTGCCGACAAGAATGGGCGCAAGCGTGGGATCGGTGCCTTCGCGTCTGGCAAAGATATTGCCGACTGGGTCGGTCGTAACTGTACACCTAGCGTCTTGGCTCCAGCGTATGAACTGATCGCGCATTTCTTTGTCATCATCGCTTAGGGTCAACCGGCTAAGGCCAACAGTTTTGCCCGGACCAATTGACGCCGAAACCATCAGTGTTTCCCAAAGCCGATCCATGTTGATTTCAAGCGTATTGGATTTTTTCGAAGGCATGATAACTCCCGTTGCAATGTCTTTTGGCCAATTGAAATTGGCCCCTGCTTATCTCAGGAGTAACAAAGGGTGACGTAGAAAGGTATTTTGATGTAACAATCTTTAGTTAGAGATTAATCAAAGTGGGAACGACATGGCACTTCCATCCATCAACAACGTAGATTTGAAATTGCTGGACGTGTTTCGGACGATTGCGCGGTGCGGCGGTTTTTCTTTGGCGCAGGCTGAGTTGAACGTCAGCCAAGCGACAATCAGTATCCATGTTAAAAACTTAGAGACCAGATTGGGTCTGACGCTGTGTCAACGTGGACGAAGTGGATTTGCTCTGACCGAAGATGGTCAGCGGGTTTATGATGCGTCAAATGCTTTGTTTAATCACATCGAGGATTTTCGCAGCCTTGTTTTAGGATATGAGCAACTGGTTGGGGAGTTGCAGATTGCAATGATCGACAATTCTGTTTTTCATCCCCGATTTCAGCTTGGCAATGTGATAAAACGCTTTGGTGAACTGGATCATCAGGTTGATATTACCGTACATGTGGGCCCGCCCAATCAGTTGGAAACTATGGTTCTCAGCGGTCAGGCGCATATTGGGGTGGGTTATTTTCCGCGGCGTATTTCGCAGCTGGATTACGAACCGCTTTATATGTCCGAAATGCGATTGTTCTGCGGGCAAGGGCATCCCTTGTTTGAAAAAGAGGGCAAAGACATCACGGTGCAAGATGTTGAAATGTATCCGCATGCACAGCGTGGATATGTGTCATTTGACCAGCTTCCTGAGAACGAGCGGTCTTTTACATATTCGGCCAGAGCGCCCAACATTGAAGGTTTGGCGCATCTGGTATTATCGGGCCAATATCTTGCCTTTTTGCCTATTCACTATGCAGAAACATTTGTGGAGCAGGGCAAAGTGCGCGCGCTTATGACCGAAGAATATGGTTATGTGTCTTGTTATGAAATCATCCGCCGAAAGTCGGCAGCACGGACCCCTGCTGAGAAGAAGTTTCATGAATTGCTTATGTTGGAGTCCCGCGAGTTGGACCTGGTGACGGGTGATCCAAGCACAATGCGATAGGTAAAGTGCCATTCTGCAAGGCAATGGCTAATTAATATACGCTTCTGCTCATTACATAGATAATTATCTAATTAAATATTATTATATTTAGATATTTCGATCATAGTTTGTCTGCCAATCTTTGAGACAAGCGGCGCCGATCTGTGTCGGTGTGTCGGAAGCTGCATCCGAAAGAATAAGTCGGAGCAGCGTTAACTGCCGCGTCAATGAAAACAGACTTCGAGGTCTGCATACATGGGAGTATGAATATGACGGAAAATTCAAAAACTAATAAATTGGCTTCGCGCCGTGGATTCCTGAAAACTGCAGGATTAGGGTCTATTGGTGGCGTTGCGGCTGCAAGTTTGGGTACTGCGGCTTCTGCTCAGTCGGGTGAGCCGATTGTTATCGGTGGCCCTATTCAGATGACTGGTGGCGGTGCTGCGGATGGCATCGAATTTAAGCAAGGCCTTGAGATGGCGGCTGAGGAAATCAATGCGGCTGGCGGTATTTTGGGGCGTCCTGTTAAGATCGTTGTGGCTGATACGGAATCTGGCGGCGACGACAAAATCACCAGTGCAGGCCAACGCCTGATTGACCGCGACGGCGCAAGCGCCTTGATCACGGGTTATAACTTTGGCTCTCAGGTGGCGTTGCAGAACGTGGCGGCGGACGCGTCCGTTATCTATATGCATGCTGACACCGCACGTGCGCATACATCGCTGGTTGGTGGCGACCCAGAAAAATACTGGTCGTCGTTCATGTATTGCCCATCCGAAGTGTTCTATGGCTTTGCCTATTTGAACTTTATCAAGAACCTCGAAGAAACAGGCCAATTTACCGGTGCGAATAAAAAGATCGCTTTGGTGACAGGTCCGATTCAGTACTCCATCAACATTGCCAATTCGATCAAAGAAGAAGCGGCGAAGTATGGGTATGAAATTTCGTTGTACGAGACAGTTGAGGCACCAACAAATGATTGGGGCCCAACTCTGGCGAAAATTCGCGAAGATGAGCCGGGCTTTATTGTGATTACGCACTTCTTCCCTGGCGACCAAGCGCAATTCATGAAGCAGTTCCTGACAAATCCGACCAACTCTTTGGTCTATTTGCAATACGGTGCGTCTTTGGCGGCGTTCCGTGACATCGCCGAAGAGGCTTCGGAAGATGTGCTGTATGCGACAAACATCGGTGTTTTGTCTGGTGATGTTGGCACTGATTTCACCGCACGGTATCTTGCGAAATATGGTGAAAAAGCATCGGCAAATGGTGGGGCGCAAACCTATGAAGCGCTGCATATGTTTGCCCAGGCTGCGGCAATGGCCGGCGGTGTTGGTGAAGCATATGATGATGTGCAGAACAAGAAAATCGCTGATCGTTTGCGGACTATGATCTATCGTGGCCCAACGGGAACAATCCGGTTTAACCCGGAAACCCAGCAGGCATATTCCTATCCGGTTGAAACGAATGACCCGTCTTTGGGCATGTCTCATATCTTTAGCCAGATCGAGAAAAAGGAAGAAAACGGCAAGATCATTTCACCTACGCCATATGGTGTGACCGAGTTCCGGACGCCCAAATGGATTAAGTCATAATACGGGTGAAAGACTAAAAATGGACAATCCCGCCCCACATATCCTTGAATGTCGACAGGTTGAACGGCGCTACGGTGCGTTGGCTGCTGTTGATGGCATTGACCTCAAAGTATCCGCTGGTGAAACCATCGGCATTGGAGGACCAAACGGGGCGGGAAAAACGACCTTTTTTGATCTGATATCAGGCTTGACCGCCGTTAGTGGTGGTCAGGTTCTATACAACGGTAAGAGCATTACGGGCGTGCCGCCACATAAGTTGTTTCATATGGGCATGGCGCGAACCTTTCAGGTGACTGACGGTTTCGGCAGCCTGACGGTTTTGCAAAATATTATGGCCTCTGTCGTAAATGGCAGTGGAAAATCGCGACCCGGTTTGCGATTGACCCGGGCCCACCGTGATAAGTCGATGGCCGTTCTAGAAGATTACAATCTGGCACATTTAGCAGGGGATCTGGTATCAGATATATCTGCTTTGGATCGCAAAAAGCTGATGGTCGCGACTGCAGTGGTGCATGATCCGCAGATATTGCTGCTGGACGAACCAGTGGGTGGTTTGGTGCCCGCAGAAATTGATGAATTTATCGAGCTAATGTTCAGCCTACGCAAGCGTGGCATTTCAATTGTGTTTATCGAGCATGTGATGCGCTTTCTTATGACGGTCGCAGACAGGGCGCTGATCATGCATCAAGGTAAGCTGATTTATGATGGGACACCGCAGGGTATCGCCAGCGATCCAACAGTGAAATCTGTTTACTTAGGATCCGAAGCTGACGCGATTGCAGGAGGTGCAGCATGACAGCTTTGCTTTCTGTGACAGGCCTAAGTTCTGGCTATCGGCAACAACGGGTCTTGCATGAAATTGATCTCGAGGTTCCGCAAGGCAGTGTATCGGCCATCATCGGGCCTAACGGCCATGGTAAGTCCACTTTACTCAAAGCGATTTCGGGGTTGCTGCCGAGCTGGTCAGGTGAAACCGTTTTTGACGGTGAGGCCATGCCAAATGGTGCGCCCGAACGCGCGCGCAGAGGATTGGTATTGGTGCCACAGGGCGATCAACTGTTCATGGGGATGACGGTTGAGGAAAATCTGATGATGGGCGCATTTGCCCGTAAGGATTCTGGTGCGATCAAAGCCAGCCTAGAAGAGGTATACACGCTATTCCCGCGTCTTTTAGAGCGGCGTACGCAACGCGCCGAAAGCCTTTCTGGCGGAGAGCGGCGCATGGTTGGTATCGGGCGCGGCATGATGGCGAATGGCAAGTTAATGATGATTGATGAGCCATCCCTAGGTTTAGCGCCATTGATCATTGAGCAAATCTACGAGGCTTTGAACGTTCTTGCCACGGGGTCGCGGTCTATCATGGTTGTCGAAGAGAACCCAAGCCGCGTCGCCAATGTCGCCAGCACTTTCCATCTGATGGATGGTGGCCGGTTTACTTGGTCAGGAGATGCCGACGCCTTGGCGGGTTCAGGTGACATTCTAAAAACATATCTGGGGGGCTAGGGCAGTGGATGCAATCTTACAAATAGTGATCACTGGCCTGACGCTGGGGTCGATGTATGCCTTGGGCTCTGTCGGGCTTGCTCTGACATATGGCACGATGGGCATGTTTAATATGGCACATGGCGTCTTTATGACCTTTGGCGCCTATGCCTCTTATACTGCGGCCACGCTTTGGGGTGTGCCATTGCCTTTTGCCATCTTGTTGGGCGTTATGGCTGGCGGATTTATCGGTGCGTCAATGCATCTGTTTATTGTGCGGTTCATGCTGCACCGTGAAGACTTTCAAACAACAATCATGGTGGCAACGGCCGGTGTCGCGATCTTGTTCCAAGATTTGATATTAAAGCAATTCGGTGCCTATCCGTTTAAACAGCCCGCGCAGATTGAGGGGCTGTATCGGATCGGCAATACGGTTGTGACGTATCAATCCCTTGCCATTATGGCGACGGCGGCTGTGTTGATCAGTGCCATGGCTTGGCTGTTAACCAAGACACGGTTTGGTTTGGCCATCCGCGCTACCGCGATGAACCAAGATGCGGCCAAACTGATGGGTGTTAAAACAGAGCTGACCTATCTGCAGGTCATGATTATTGCAGGCACTTTGGCGGCGGCGGCTGGTATTTTGATTTCGTCTTTAGCCAGCCTTTCCCCTGCGATGGGCACCAATCCTTTGATCCGAGCGTTTGTGATCTGTGTTGTTGCCGGATTGGGCAGCGTGACGGGTGCGGGTTTGGCAGCGATTGCCCTTGGGGTGATGGAAGCTGCGATCGGGTATTACTTTGGTGTGCGATACGGCTTTCCGGTCATGCTGGGGCTGGTGATCTTGGTGTTGATTTTCAAACCGGCAGGATTGTTCGGAAAACAAGGAGTGGTCCGCGCATGAGCCGTCTTACCGATCTACAAAAGAACCTGTTGATCTTGGTTGCAGTGCTGTCAGCGATTGCCATGCTGCCGCTGTTCGTGACCCAGCGCTATTTTCTGGGCGAAATCGTTTTGTTCATGATCTGGGCCTCTGTTGCCGTGCAATGGAATGTATTGTTGGGGCACGCGGGAGTCTTTTCGCTGGGGCAGATGTTGTTCTTTGCGATTGGAGCCTATGCCGTGGGCATGATGGGTGTCTTTTTGGATATGTCGCCCTGGATGTCTATGCCGATCGGGGCAGTTATTGCAGCCGTGGCAGCATTGGTGATTGGTCTGGCTTGCTTGCGCCTAGAAACCGCTTATGTGGCGCTGCTCACTTTTGCGATTGTCTTTATGGTCAGTTCATTGATTAGCACGGATGCTGAATGTTTTCTAACCGAGGGCGGGCTGTGTACCCCGCTATTCGGTGGCGGCAATGGGTTTTCTGGGTTTGATGATCTTGGCTTTCGCAAGATGCTAAAAGGCAAATGGATCTTGGGGAACTACTTTGTCGTTTTGGCGGTTCTTGCGGTGTCTTTATGTGCATCTATCTTGGTCATCCATGGGCGGCTTGGTCTTGCGTTCCGCTCGTTAGGAGACAGTCGGATTTATGCCGCTGCACGGGGCATCAACCGCACTCAGTTTCACATCATCGCATTTGTGATTACTGCGTTTTTCACCGGTCTGACGGGGGCTGTGTATGCCGCACATTTTCGATTTGCGGGGCCAAGTTTGTTTGAGTTTTCCAATCTGGTTTTCATCCTTGCGATGATTGTTGTGGGTGGTCTGAAAACGACTTGGGGTCCTGTTTTAGGTGCCGCTTTGATGATGGTCGTGGTCGAGATCGCCAAGGGCTGGGGTGATGTTCAGAACACGTTAATTGGCATCATATTGATTTTGTTTGTGCTGCTTCTGCCGAAAGGGATCGCAGGAACAGGGGCAAACTTGCTGAGGAAAGTAACGTCAAAAAGTTGACGGTCTAGCACCCAAATACCCTGCCAAAACAACCGTTTTATGATCTGGCCGTTGCCAGTGATCGCCATAGTCACATCTCGATGAAAGTATCTCACGACATGATAAACCGATGTTTTTCATACCGACGGGTTCGTATGAGCCGACCTTTGGAAAATGTGTCTGATGTACTCGATTCATTACGAAATCTGGGCGTATTGCGCCGCGCCGTTTCCAAGCGGGAGGCCCCGTAAATGTCGGACTTTGACACTCTTGCAGCAATGGCGGCCAAGTTGGCACGCGGTGAAAGCCGTGCGCGTGATTTATGTGCCCATATGCTGGATCGTATCGCGCGTTTGAACCCAGCCATTAACGCGTTCAGTGATGTGACCGCGCAAACAGCCATGGCAGAGGCCGCGGCATCAGATCGGCGTCGGGAGGAAAACGCTGTGTTGGGGCCATTGGATGGGATCCCCATTGCGGTCAAGGATTTGATCGATACGACACCCGCAGTTTGTAAGGCGGGGCTTGAGCATCGGGCGACATATCGCCCGCAACAAGATGCGCCTGTGGTGCAGCGATTAAGAGCAGCGGGTGCTGTGATTTTGGGTGTCACCGAAACTGATCCGGGTGCGTTTTCTACGGATACGCCACAGGTCATTAATCCACTGGATACCCACCGCAGTGTTGGTGGGTCGAGCGGCGGGTCTGGTGCGTCTGTTGCAGCGGGCATGGCCTTTGGCGCGATTGGTACGGACACCGGTGGTAGTGTGCGTATTCCTGCAGCGTGTTGTTCCACATACGGATTTAAACCGACTTGGGGCAGAATTAGTGCAAGAGGCGTAATGCCATTGGCCCATTCGTTGGACCATGTGGGGTCATTGGCCCGTTGCGTTGAAGATTTGCAAATCCTTCAATCCGTGCTGGACCCGAATTTGGCAACCGAGGTCGAGGGATCTGTTAATAAGAAGGTCAGCCTTGGCGTTGCGCATGATTATTTTGGGGATGCAGAGATTGAAATCGCGCGTGCGATGGCTCAGGTGTTAGAGGTCTTAGACGCGGGGCAAATCGAGTTACGTGGCGTGACCTTGCCCGAGCCCGATGCCGTGATGAAATTTCACATGGTGAACCTGCCAAAAGAAGCCGCTGATTTTCACCTGCAGGCTTATCCAGAACATTGGTCATCCTATCCAGACTTAGCGCGTGCAACCGTTAAAAAAGGGCAGGGGGTTCGCCCAGCAGACTATGAAACGGCCGAGCGCCTTAGAGCCAAGGCGCAGGCGCAGGTCGACCAAGCGTTGGAAGATGTTGATGCCATCCTTGTTCCCGTTATGCCAATTGATGCTCCATTACGGGATGCCGTGACATTTGATTTGGATGGAAACACCGTTACTAAATTAGAAGCAACTATTCGGTACACTGCATTGTTCAATCAAACCGGCCATCCGGTTGTTTCAATGCCAGCGGTGATATTGGACGATGGTCGCTCGGTAAACGTGCAGTTGGTCGGACGGTTGCACAGCGATGCTGATTTATTGGCGCTTGCGCAGGAATTACAGCAGGTGTTTTCTGTACAAATCGACTACCCTTCGATCATGGAGACACAAGCATTGAGCGCCGGGTCCGTCAGATCAAACTGATGTCAAAAGGGGACATGTATGAGCGACCATAATCATCATAAAGATCACACGCACGGGCATACGCATGATCCTGTCGAAGACGGTGCGGCGTTGCGGGTGCGGGCCCTCGAAGAACTGGTCATTGCCAAAGGGCTTGTTGATCCGGCGGCTTTAGACAGTGTCGTTGAATACTATGAGCGTGAAACCGGTCCCCGAAATGGTGCGAGCGTTGTGGCAAAGGCTTGGGTCGATCCAGAGTTTAAGGCATGGCTGCTCAAAGACGGAACGGCTGCGATCCATTCGATGGGATTCAAAGGGTATCAGGGCGAGCATATGCGGGTGGTCGAGAACACCGCGGATGTTCATAATGTTATCGTGTGTACCCTATGCTCTTGTTATCCTTGGCCAGTGCTAGGATTACCGCCGGCTTGGTATAAAGGCCCGGCCTATCGGTCGCGCGTTGTACGTGAACCGCGTGCGGTTTTGGCGGAGTTTGGGCTAACCCTATCTCAGGATATGAAAGTGCAGGTGTGGGATAGCACGGCTGAAATCCGGTTTATGGTATTACCGCGACGCCCAGAAAACACCGAGGGGCTGAGCGAGGCTGAGTTGGCAGATATGGTCACGCGTGACGGTATGATTGGGACAGCAGTCGTCTGATTGACAGCAGCAAGCCGAGAGAGGGGCAGGGAATGGATAACATTCATGATTTGGGCGGGATGCATGGCTTTGGTCCGGTTCCGATTGAAAGCGAGGGCTATACGTTCAAACATGAATGGCAACGCCGTGCCTTTGGTTTGACCCAATCGCTTGCAGGTAACACGCCATTTTGTGCGGATATGCACCGTCATAAGATCGAGCAGCTCTCTGCCGTTGATTACTTGCAGATGGATTATTTCGAGAAATGGACTGTCGCGACTTCTGAGTTGATGAAAGACGCGGGTTTGGTCGATGCGAATGAGTTGGCAACTGGGGTTAAAAGCTTTGCGGTTGACCTGACAAAGCATCCAGCTGTTCGCCCGGATGATTTGGTTAATGCTATGAAAGTGGGTGGGGACTACACTTTTCCAGCTGAGAGTCGTGTGGCTGCATTTCAGGTGAATGACACTGTGCGCGTGCTTAGCAATTGCCCAAGCGGTCACACCCGCGTGCCCCGTTATGTGCGTGGTAAAATCGGAACGGTTTGCAACGTTGAGGACGTTTTTCAATTTGCGGATGCAGTTGCAAAAGGGGAGGGCCCAGCACCGCAGCATTGCTATTTGGTTTTATTTAAAGCCACCGATTTATGGGGCGAAGATGCAGAAGCCCCGGACGATGTTATCTATCTTGATTTAGCGGAGGCCTACCTTGAGCGCGCCTGAGATCAGCCCCCAAGTTCGGTGCATGGCCGAAGCAACTTTACCCCAACGTGATGAGGGTGAACCGCTCTTTCGTCGGGCGTGGCATGCGCGTGTTTTTACCTTGATCGTGACACTGGTACACAATGGAAAAATCCCTTGGTTATCGTTTCAGGAACGGCTTGCGACGACGTTAAAAACTCAACAGGACAAGCGGGAACCGTTAACCAACGAAGAGATTGATTTGCAATATTTCGATTGTTGGCTTGAAGCCGCTGAGGCGACGTTGTTGGCGGAAGGTTTTGTTGGCGCCAAAGATATTGCATCGCAAATTGACACAATCAGGCAGTCAGTCTCTGAAATTCGCGCAGGCTGAGATCATCAGGGGCAGCGGTTTGGCCTAGCATTCCTACAGGGTGGTAAACGACCAAAATGTCGGGGAGGTCCGCATGATCAACCTGTGCGCAATGCCTAGGTTGATCATGCCGTTTTAATGCGCGCTTGTGAGCATGCATGACATTTATGTGGAACTCCCCGTTTGGGCAGTGCTTATGTCAGGTTTGGTAGACCGTTCGGGCAATCAATTAGATACCCCCAACCACCATTTTCCAGCTTTTTGGCCACTTCGGTCGATTGACCTTCTGCCATGACGCTGCCGTCCGGCGCGATAACGCTCCAATTTGCACGAATGAGGGCAATGTCGCCAACAATAACTTCGCTGAAGACTTCGCTTTTGATCTCTGGGCGTAATGCCAAGAACCCTTCAAAGGTTGCGCGCGCGCCTTCGATCCCGACGAAAGGTGGCTCTTCAGGAGGAAAGAAAATGTGACAATCTGGGTGGAACATAGATGTAATGCCGTCCAGATCACCTTCTTGCAAATATGCACCGACGCAATCGGCGATTTCTCGGGGTTGGTGAGCTATTCGTTTGGTCATTTCAGCCTCGTCTTAGATTAGGGGTTTTAGAGTTTTAGAAATCGAAGGAACCGGCTGCGCGGACCGCTTCTGGTAACCATGTTTCTTGAAGGTGCAGCCAGGTGATAGGCGAGGTCATTTCCATCAACACGGTGGTCACGCGCGCGTTGTTGGCATGTGCTGACAGGGCTGCTCCGGTCTGCCATTCCGTATAGGTGGCAAGCACCAAGCCGTCCCGTTCGTGCCGGATATCGACATCGCGGATTTGGATGCGAAAATCTGGATTTGACCCATAACCTTGTTCAAAGCCGTTCTTTAGTGCGCTGCCAGACATGACAAAGCCTTCTGGCGGAATAAACTGAAGATCTTTGTGCAATCGGGATAAAAAGCGCGGCTCCAACTGATCGCGATTAACGCTTCCATTAAACCATTCGGTGAAAAAGTCGTGCAGATCCACGATTTCGTTCGTGACACGTTCCAAGGTCGTCATGTCGGTCTCCAATTTCTGGGATGCTTTGCCAGCAAGGTGGGTGGCCGTGCAAAATACACGGCCATTCAGGCCTTAGGCAGGGCCGTTGTTGTCCATGTCTAGGATCATCTTCCAAGCACCGTTTTCATCGCGCTTGTAAACGAGAACCAATCGACCCTCTGGTGTGCGTACATCGCCTGTGTCGCGCATTTTCATGGTGCCATAAAAACGGCCACAGACCACGGCGGTGTCGCCAAAGAACTGTAGTTGTTCAATGTCGAAGCCAGATGTAATTTCGGCAGCTGCAATCCGTGGGATGTATTTATCGCGAATGGACTGCGCGCCGACTGTTACAGGCTGACGTTCGTTCACTGTGACCACATCAGCGTGGCAAGTGCTGACCATCTGTTCGATGTCGCCACCGTCTAGGCCGCTGGTCCAAGCTTGAATAATTGCTTCAATTTCTGCACGTTCTGTCATGATCTTATTCCTCTACTTTTGGAGTGTGAGTGGTAAAAAACTGGCCGACGATGATTTCATCAATCTGGCCTAGGAAGGCTTGTGTTGCAGGTCGTTCTGCAAACATTGGCGTTACTTTCTTGGCCGTGGCGTGGTCCGGGAAAGTAAAGATTTCCGTATATAGTGTTGGGCGTGACGTATCCGTGGAAACCAGGGTTTCCCAAGAGGACACGCCTTCGATGCTGACGAAATCTTTGCGCGCCGTCTCGCGGATGGCATCAAGTTGATCAGTATCTTTCATTTTCAGGACGAATATTTCTGAGATTTTGGACATTGGCATTTCCTCGGTTGCGGCTTGCCTTAACAATATGGCAATGCTATCGTAAGGATAAGCCAACAAATTCCGTTCACACTGATCGAAAACACGAACAATGAGTCGCAACCACTTCGGAGACATTAAGATCTTTGTTGAAGTCGCCCGCTTGGGTGGATTTCGCGCGGCCGCGGAGCATTTGAAAATGGCGCCGGCCTCTGTCAGTGAGGCGGTTCAGCGGTTTGAAGATCGTTTAGATGTTAGGTTATTTGAACGCTCTACACGCTCTGTCGTCCTAACACCCCTTGGTGAATCCTTCTTTGAAAAGAGCTTACCGGCTGTCAAAGATTTAGAGTTGGCCATGCGCGATATCGATGATCAGAAAGATCAAGTGTCTGGCGTTTTAAGACTGTCCGCACCTTATAGCGCTGGCCCATTTTTTCTTGATGAACTGGTGGCACGATTTGCATCGCAACATACCAACGTGGATGTCGAAGTGATTTTCGACGACAAAAAAGTGGATTTACTGAACTCTGGTATTGATGCTGCAATTCGGTCTAGCTCTTTTCTTGAACCAGACACGCATGCCATTCCTGTGGGCCCTGAACTGAATATGTGCGTTGTCGCATCTCAGGACTATCTTCAGGCTAAGGGAACACCTTTGGTACCCCGCGACATCTTACATCATGATACGATTTGCTATGCCTTTGGTCGTGGTGACAAAATCGCGCCTTGGGGATTTACGGGTGCAGAAGGGGCATTCACCATTCAGCCCAAGCCGCGGATGGTCGCAAATGACATGCGCTCGTTGCTTAATTACGCACAGCATGGGCTAGGGCTTGCATATGTGTATGCAGAAATCGCAGCGCCTTATATCCAGAATGGTAGCGTAACCGAAGTATTGGCAGAGCATTTGATGGCGCTGCCGCGGTATTCCCTCAATTATCGCAGCAAAAAACTGATGGCACGGCGTTTACGCGCGTTTATTGATTTGGCGAGAACCGGCGAAACTCAGGATTAAGAAACTGGCGCATTGGCTTTGCGTTTAGCCAGGCTTGAGCGCGTTCACCACAGGTGGCTTTTGTTTATACAAAAGTTCACATCATAGCTTCTAAATTTACAGCAGGCCCATGGGGTCCGATGATCATGCGAAAGAGTTTGCGGCAACACCGGAACTCAGAACTTTGTATGCCCAAAAGGACACAAGATGCAGCCTGTTATAAATGAACCTATATTTGAATACCGGCCAGGCTCTCCTGAACGCCAAGACTTGCAGCGCGCGATTGAGGAACTGAAACAACTTAAAGTGGACATCCCACTTCGCATCGGCGGAGAGCGTGTTAGTTCAAAGCGCACATATAATTGCGTGATGCCCCACAACCATTCTCATGTCCTGGGGCAGTTTCATTGCGCAGACGCGGAACATGCGACTTCCGCAGTTGAAGCCGCTGCAAAGGCCCATCCTATCTGGAGCAAGATGCCGCTAGAAGATCGCGCTCGTGTGTTTCTGAAAGCCGCTGATCTACTCGCCGGACCTTGGCGGGCAAAGCTAAATGCAGCAACAATGTTGGGGCAGGGTAAAACAGCGCATCAGGCAGAGATCGACTCCGCCTGTGAACTGATTGATTTTCTGCGCTTCAATGTTCAATTCGCGCGGGATATCTACGCAAATCAGCCGATCTCAGGTCCGGGTTGTCAAAACCGCTCAGAATATCGCGCTCTTGAAGGGTTCATTTTTGCCCTAACACCGTTCAATTTTACAGCAATTGCCGGGAACCTCTGTGTCGCGCCTGCGATTATGGGAAATACAATCGTTTGGAAGCCGTCTGAACGTGCGGTGTACAGTGCAAACCTCCTTATGGATCTCTTCGAAGAGGCAGGTCTTCCACCGGGGGTGATCAATATGATCCCTTCTGATGTTCCAGAGCCTATCAGTAATGTGCTGCTCTCTCATCCTGACTTTGCTGGTCTGCATTTCACAGGTAGTACCCGTGTTTTCCAACTGTTGTGGCAGCAAATCAGCGAAAACATCGGAAACTACCGCAACTATCCACGCATTGTTGGGGAAACAGGTGGGAAAGATTTCATATTTGCCCATTCCTCGGCACATGTTGATGCGTTGGTTACATCTATGGTGCGTGGCGCGTTTGAATATCAGGGGCAGAAATGTTCGGCAGCGAGCCGTGCATATGTTCCCGCAAGCTTGTGGGACGAAGTCGTTACTAAGTTAAAGTCTCAGGTTGAATCGATAAAAATCGGCGCTGTCACTGACTTTTCCAACTTTATGTCGGCGGTTATTGATGACCGTTCATTTGCCAACATCGCCTCATATATCGACCATGCGAAGAATTCAGAAGATCATGACATTCTGGTAGGTGGGACATACGATGACTCAGAGGGTTATTTTGTTCAGCCTACAGTCGTGATTGCGCATAAACCGAACACAAAGCTAATGACCGAAGAAATTTTCGGGCCAGTTCTGACAATTCATAAATATGATGATGATAAGTTGGATGAAGCGTTAACTGCGTGTGATACTGCGACGCCATACGGCCTAACAGGGGCGATTTTTGCGACAGATCGGACCACGATTTGTGAGCTTACTGAGCGCTTGAAGCATTCCGCTGGAAATTTCTATGTAAACGACAAGCCGACAGGTGCGGTGGTTGGTCAGCAGCCTTTTGGCGGCGGGCGTGCTAGCGGTACAAACGATAAAGCCGGCAGCATGTGGAATCTTATTCGTTGGGTCACACCGCGGACTATTAAGGAAACATATGATCCGGCAACGGATTATCGTTATCCTTCTATGCTTCCGGATAACACAAGCGAATAACATCTTGTGAATACCAGCATGCACCCCGTAGCATGCACTGTCTGATCGCATAAAGGTCAGCTTTGGCGATCCCTGAACAGGGGGTCGCCATACGCAACACCAAACCTTGTAAGGGACGTCTCATGCATATCCACCCATTCGCCGTCGAAATTTGGATGAATGAATGGGAGTTAAAGTGTGAATCAAATCTTGCAGAAACCTGTGTTGAAAGTCTGACAATTGGTGAGCTGTTACAGCTTGCAGAGAAGGACACCGGCTATATCTCGGATCTGACCGAGATGAAGCTAACCTACGGCGAAATCCGCGGTTCGAAACGGTTGTTGAACGCAATTTCTGGTCTCTATCAGGCACAACAACGTTGCTGAAATATGATCTACCGATGGCTTCACGAGATCTTTGTGTAAAGCTCATTGAAGAGACTGGCGTGATGTTCACGCCAGGCTCTGCATTTGACATGGAAGGTTACATCCGGATTGGTTTTGCCAATTCCCCAGATGTCCTCAGAAACGGCTTGAGGCTTGTTTCTAAGTGGCTTGCCGGCCAACCTTAAACTTGTGCTGAAACTGAGGCTGCGATTTCTTTAAGAACACGCAATGCATCATCTTCACGACCGTCTGGAATAAAGATGTGATCGTGAAAGAACGCTGAAACAGGGTTAACACCCATGTTTTCTTTGGCCAGATCCGTTGCAATACGTGCCATGAATCCAACCGCATCTAGTGAGGAATGGATTTCTAAGGTGATCATACGGCTGGGAAATTCATACGAAATGCCTGCGGCATCCGCATCTTCTTTAAGTAGGATATAAGTCGTGCCTTCGGCCTCTTCGAACATCATGCGGGGCCGAATATCGCTCGGCAATGATTGATCCTTTAAAGTGGCAAAGACATATACTCCGTCTACCAACGCACCTGTCATCGAGGACAGTAGGATATCTAAATTCTTTTCACCCGCCATCGTGGGGTCTCCATTTTTGTTGTATCGTCTTGTTGTTTCTAGGGCCTCTGAAATGCAGTCGCTATAGAACACGCTATGGTTTCAAAAGCCCTAGAGTTTTATTTATTCAGCCGGAGCCGTCGCAGCCGTTTGCTGTTCTGTCTGTGGCTCAATGCGGTTGATTGTCCATCCCATATAGCCAAATAGGATTGTAACAATCGGGGACAGCCAGCAGAAGAACGCGAATGGCAAATACGCTAGCGTCATAACACCTAATGTCGCTGTCTGATATGCACCACCTGAGTTCCATGGAACCAAATTCGCGGTAACCGTTGCGGAATCTTCAACTGCACGAGATAGGTTTTCCGGGGCGAGGCCACGTTCACGATACGCTGCAGAATATGTGCGAGCGCCCATAACAATCGACATGTACTGATCGCAAAGAACCATATTCGAACCGATACCCGTAAAGGCAGTCGCTGCGATAAGGCCGCCGTCAGATTTAACCATGGACAGGATTTTATCGGCTAGAGCCTTGAGCTGGTTCGTGCGCTCCATTACCCCACCAAACATCATCGCGACGATCACAAGCGAGATCGTGTACATCATGGAGTCCATGCCACCACGAGACAGCAGGTCGTCAACGTCAGCATTGCCAGTTTCAGCGGCATAGCCACCAAAGGCAACGTTTGCCAAAGCATCATAATCAGCGCCCTGCAAACCGACTGCAATCAAAGCAGCGGCGACAACGCCCAGAGTGATCCCGGGAATCGCAGGCATCTTGCGATAAGAAACGAATAGAACCACAAGTGGTGGCATCAACATTACGATGTTAATCGTAAAGTTCTCGTCTAGGATTTTAAGCATTGTCGCAATCCGCTCAATATCGCCTTCACCGCCACCATATTGTAAACCCAGTACAATTTCGATGATCAGTGTCAGGCCGAAGGAGACGCCAGTTGTGTATGACATGTGGCGGATGTGTGTAAACAAATCCGTGCCAGCAAGAGCTGGTGCCATGTTTGTTGTATCCGACAAAGGTGACATCTTATCACCGAAATAGGCGCCAGAAATTACGGCGCCTGCAACGATTGGAAGAGGAAAGCCCAGGCCTGCACCGACACCCATCAGAGCGACACCAATGGTCCCGGTGGTTCCCCAGCTTGTGCCTGTCGCAAGTGACGTTACTGCGCAAATCAGCAATGTTGCCGGTAGGAAAACAGATGTCGAAATGAACGATAAGCCATAATAGATAAGCGTCGGAACAACACCGGCCAAAATCCACACGCCGATCAAGATACCAACGACAATCAAAATAATGGTTGCGGGCAGGGCGTTGGTAATGCCTCTAACCATTCCGTTTTGAATGTTCTGCCAGGTAAAGCCGCATCGCATTGCTACAAGTGAGGCGACGAAAACGCCCAGCAACATGGGAATGTGCGGATCCAGTCCGTAAAATACGATAGAAATCGAAATCCCTATCACCAGTGACATAAGCGAGATCATCGCTTCCCAAAAATGGGGCGCACGTGCCCCCTCAGGTATTGTTGTTTTCACAGTTCCCTCCAAGCTTTTCTATTTGCGCTTTTGTATCTGTATCGCGCCTATTTTGCTGAGAGAGGCCCGTCCGTCCATTTTCATTCGCCAAAGTTAGCATCAGTACTTTGAAATATGCTGCTAGAGTTTAGGCTGGTAGTGATTTTCAAGGGGAGCTCGGTGGCGTCTTTGAGAAGTGATGGTCTTCTTGTAGAGCAAAGCTTCAAATGATTTCGTATCGCGTGCTGACTCAATGTGAAGATAGAGTTTAGTGCAGATTCACCGGGTAGGTAGGAAAGTAAAATGGTTAGATCTTGGGTCCAAGATAAAGACATCAAACTGTTTCGTGTATTTTTCGAACTTACGCGGGCGGGCGGTTTTCAGCAGGCTCAAGTGAGTCTGAACATCAGCCAGTCAAGTTTGAGCACCTCTATTTCCCAACTTGAAACACGTGTTGGCATGCGCTTGTGCAATCGCGGCCATGCTGGCTTTAGTCTAACTGAAGATGGCGAAAGCCTATTTTCCGAAATTTCCATCTTGTTTGCCGCAATGGAGAAATTCTCCACAAATCTGGCGAGCAAAAAGGCAGAAATCTCGGGTCAGTTGTCCATTGGTATTCTGGAAAACAGCGTAACACACCCAGATCAACGTCTTATTCGCGCTTTGTCTGAGTTACAGGAGCTCGCACCGGGTGTTGGATTGTCGGTGTATACAGCGGGCGCATTAGAGCTGGAAATCAGGGTCTTGGATGGGCGTTTGGACGGGGCTGTTGGCCTGTTTCCACATCGCATTGACAGCTTAGAGTACCTACCGCTCTTTGAGGAGGAACACCGGCTTTATTGCTCTGTTAAACACCCGCTGGCAGACGGAAGTGTCAGTATTGAAGACCTCAAAAAGCATCCCTACGTTGGACGAGAATATGTTGATCTTATCGAGGGGCTGGAGCCACCCGAGGGCTTTGACGTTGGTGCAACAGCACGCCACATGGAAGGGTTGATTTTACTCTTAAGAACCCAAAAGTACTTTGGATACCTTCCGGATCATACCGCCCGTCCTTGGATCGAGCGGGGGCTACTTACTGAAATTAACGCACCCGGTACAATTAGAACCGGGAAATTTTTACTCGCGCTGCGCCGGGAAAAACATCGGTCGAGGCCTTTGTCGGCTCTCGTCAATCTGCTCTCACTATACCGCAACGCAGAATGACTGCCTTAAATGCCCCTAATGGGGCGCTTTCTGAAAATCGGGATCTCATCAAGGATGAAAAATGAACAGCATCACTACCCCTGACATCTTAGGATCACTCGGCGCTGCGATTATTGTCGCCACTTACATGTTGCTGCAAATGGACCGGGTCCGCAGTGATCAAATTTGGTATTCAATTTTAAACTTTATTGGCGCGTCGCTAATTCTGTTTTCCCTTTACTTCAAATTCAATTTGTCCGCGTTCCTGATCGAGATTTTTTGGGTCTTTATTAGTCTATACGGTATCTGGAAAAAACGACGCGAGATATCACAAAGCTAAATAGTTTGGGGGATTCCCTGAGGCCATATTCTTATCGTGCGACTGCCGCTGCTTTGAAGGTATCTAATAAGCAGCGGCCTATATTATGTTGATCACCGCTAAGTCAGGAAACGTGGCTAAGGCGCTTCCAAGATTAAATTTATCTAAACCGCACTTCTTAAATTCGAAATGCTGTTTGCCCCCATTTCAGATTAATAAACTTGAGGTAAGGGGGATAAACGCTTGAAACATTCAAACGCGTTACTCAACGTGACAGATATTCATAAATCTTTCGGTTCGCTCGAAGTGCTTAAAGGCATTTCACTTGAAGCAAATGCGGGAGAGGTCGTGGCGCTACTAGGGTCTTCAGGTTCTGGGAAAAGCACTTTTCTGCGTTGCATCAATTTACTTGAAGCACCAACCGAAGGTTCGATTGCCCTAGACGGAGAAGAGCTTCTTCTTAAGCGCAAGAAAGATGGGCAGCTGCATTCCGCAGATTCCAAACAGCTGACACGCTTTAGGTCAAAAATTGGCATGGTCTTTCAAGGTTTCAACCTTTGGCCCCATTTGACTGTTTTAGAAAACGTGATCGAAGCGCCCATTCACGTCAGTGGTATCTCTAAGAAAGAAGCCATCGAACGCGCAGAGGCATACCTCCATCGTGTAGGCATGTTCGAACGCAAAGATTACACCCCCTCCCAGTTATCCGGCGGCCAACAGCAACGGGCAGCGATTGCTCGTACTTTGGCAATGGAACCTGAGGTCATGCTATTTGACGAACCAACGTCTGCATTGGACCCAGAACTGGTAGGCGAAGTTTTGAAAGTTATGAAAGGCTTGGCTGAAGAGGGTCGAACGATGCTCGTAGTAACGCACGAGATGGGTTTTGCACGTGATGTCAGCTCTCGGGTGATTTTCCTGAATAAAGGCGAAATTGAAGTCGATAGCGCCCCTGACCCAATCTTCAAGAACCCCAATGAATACTCAGATCGTTGGGCAGAGTTTCTTTCGAACACACGCGACTAAAATATACCAACCTTGGGAGAGAGTTATGAAAAGTGTAAAAATGGTCATCAGCGCATTGGTGCTCGCGACAGCGACAAGCGCGGCGGCAGAGGATCTTGTTATTCGGTGGGGTACTGAAGCAGGGTACCGTCCCTTTATCTATAAAACATCTGAAGGCGAATTGACTGGCCTTGATGTCGAAATCGGCAACGCAATTTGTGAAGAGCTACAAGCAAAGTGCGAATGGGTTGAGCAAGACTGGGACGGCATTATCCCAGGCCTTCTAGGCAAGCGTTATGACGGTATTCTGTCCTCTATGACGATCACAGAAGAACGTCGTCGTGTGATTGAATTCTCTGACCCATATTATGCAACACCTGCTGGTTTTGTTGGCAAGCTTGATATGGGACTGAACGACGACGAGACCCTTGCAGGTAAGACCATTGGTGTTCTACGTGGTAGCACCCACGCTAGCTTTATCATCAACGAGCGCCCGGATGTGACTGTACGGGAATACCCGACACAGGATGAAGTCTGGTTGGACCTTACAGCTGGTCGTATTGATGCAAGCTTTGTGAACCAAATCGCCGCTCAAGAAGGTTTCTTGGGAACTGAGAACGGCGAAGGTTTTGGTTTATTCGGTAAGTCTTACATTGATCCAGCTGTCACAGGTTCAGGCATTGGTGTCGGCTTCCGCAAGGCGGATGTTGAGCTGCGTGAAAAGGTGAACGGTGCCATCAAAGCAATTTATGAAAATGGCACGTTTAGAGCGCTCAATGAGAAGTACGTCCCGTTCTACATCGGCATGGAATAATAGAACCGCGGATTAGGGCTGAGGCTCTAATCCGCAAACTTTGCCGGGGAGGCAGCACTTGGAAACCATGCTAGAATTTTTGCCGCTTGTTTTAAGTGGGGTCACTCTGACAATTAGCTTGGCGCTTACGTCAGTTGTCGTTGCAATTGTTTGCGGTCTTATCGGCGCAGCAATGAAGCTCTCTTCGGTAGGCATCCTACGCATTTTGGGAGGGACATATACAACTGTTGTCCGCGGTATTCCTGATCTCGTCTTAATGCTGTTGGTGTTCTTCGGAGGTCAAATTCTAATCAATTCCATTGGCGATAAAACCGGTCTCTGGACATACGTCGAGGTTAGCCCGTTTTGGGCTGGTAGCTTATCCATCGGCTTCATTTTCGGCGCTTATATGACTGAAACCTTTCGGGGCGCCTTTTTGGCAGTGCCAAATGGCCAAATCGAAGCTGCAAAGGCTGTTGGCCTTGCTCCGCGTCGTTATCTTCTCCGCGTCGTTTGGCCACAAATGGTCCCTCACGCGCTTCCAAACTTTACAAATAACTGGCTTGTCCTGATGAAGACCACGGCGTTGGTTTCAATTATTGGCCTCCAAGATGTTGTGTACAATGCAAACCAGGCTGGGCGGACGTCTCAGGAACCGCTTACTTTTCTGGTGCTCACATTTTTTATCTTCTTGGGCCTAACCCTACTTTCAGACATCGGGCTGCGCAAAATTGGGCGTGTCTACGCCATTCGGGAGAACTAAAACATGGATTTTTCTCTCATTTTCGACAACTGGGAATTGTTCCTAACAGGCCTAGGAAACACTGTCTGGTTGGTGAGTCTTGCGTTGATTATTGGCGGTATTCTGGCAGTCCCACTCGCACTAAGCCAAGCTTACAATGTTCCATATTTTGGCAAGCTATCGTTGTGGTATTCTTATGCCTTGCGCGGCACACCCCTGCTTGTCCAAGTTTACATTATTTATTACGGCCTTGGGCAGTTCGAAAGTGTACGGAATTCTGTATTTTGGGTTTTGCTAAAAGACCCCTATTTCTGCGCGCTTCTGGGTTTCTCTTTGAACAGCGCTGCATACGCGAGTGAAATTCTGCGCGGTGCAATCGTTAATTTGCCGAAGGGGTTGATTGAAACCGCATATGCTTGCGGTATGACGCGGTGGAAAGTCATTCGTCGTATTGCTTTACCGATTGCATGTCGTAGATCGATTTTTGCCTATAGCAACGAAGTTATCTTTATGCTCCATGGGAGCGTGATCGCCTCTACAATCACAATTGTTGATTTATTGGGGGCAGGGCGTCGTCTAAACTCACAATACTACGTAACCTTTGAAGGCTTTATCACGGTCGCGTTTCTATACATGGCGATTGTCGCTGTTATCAGTTTGGCCTTCAGGCAGATCGAAAAAAGATATGCGTTAACCTAACTTGCTTAACTAAAGTTGGTCCGAAAAGATGATCAATTTGATTTTGATTGAACACCTTAGCAAACCCAAGATTTTCCGAATTTCCTAATACGTTCATACAAGCGTATTAGGATTTTCCATATTGAACGGCTTCGCCCGGTGGCGGGGTTGCACCAAACCCCCCCTTTGACACAATAAATTCTTGTCCGCCGTGCGTCGCAATAATTCGCGCCTGATCTTCGCGGGCATGTTGATCCACTTGCTCTGGTGTGCAGATCTGGCGCAACTCTTGTTCTAGTTCCAAGCAAATTTTGGAATAGGCGGGGTCTACCCCCAAATTGTTCAATTCATCTGGGTCAGCATACAGGTCATACAGTTCTGGGTTCATGCCCAAATAATGCACGTATTTCCAACGTCCTTTGCGGATCATAAAGGCGCCTGCGATGGCGCCCATGGCTTGGTACTCGGCAAAAACCACCCGGTCGAGATCATCTTCGGCATTGGCCATATCAACCAAAGACTGGCCAGGGCGATCTCCGATAGTTCCCGCAATACCAGCTGTTTGCAACACTGTCGGGGCCACATCAACTAGGCTGACAGGTGTACGGCAAACCTTGCCTTTTGGCACATTGGGTCCTGCAATGATGCAGGGAATACCAACGGATTCTTCAAACATATTGGACTTTCCCCATAGGTCCCGTTCACCTACTTGATCCCCATGGTCACTCACGTAGATGACCTGTGTCCGATCTTGTAGGCCGGCGTCATCCAACGCATCTAAGATCAGGCCGATGCGACTGTCGATAAACGTGACCAAGGCGTAATAGGATGCCAATGCGATGCGGGTGCGTTCTGGGGTGAAATTGTCCATCACGATGCACTCGCGCATCGCCGCATGCCACGGGTGCTCTGGATTAGGACGTGCCTTTGTCGGCATCAGTCCAGCCTCGGCATATTGATCGTAGAATTCTTGTGGGGCGATCAATGGGAAATGCGGCGCAATCATAGAGACGAATAAAACCCAAGGGTCTGTCTCATCTTGTTGAGATGTGATCCATTCCGCAGCTCGGGTGGAAATGTCACGATCGTATGACGTATAGCTGGTTTCTCCTGGGCCAATTTTTTCGGCCATGTTTCGGGATTTCCAGCGTTTGGGAAGCGGTTCTCTTACGCAGCCCAACACGTCACCAACGCCGTTTACTATGTGCATTGGGATTTGTTGAAAATCTAAACCAACAGAGTCGCTTTCATTTCGATAATGAAGTTTTCCAATCGAACCAACCGAAATTCCGGCACCTTGCAATTCATGTGCCCATGAATTGGGCGTGCCGCAATATGGCGTTGCATTATCCCAATGCCGCGTTTGGTGGCCGTATCGGCCTGTCGCAAAACTTGCACGTGAGGGCACGCAGATCGGGACGTTACAGTAGGCATCAGTAAACAATGTGCCTCGCGCTGCGAGTCGATCCAAGTTTGGTGTTTTGACAAGATGATTTCCATAACAACCCAAGACCTTACGGGTGTGTTCGTCAGTCATGATCAAAAGTTGGTTGATCGAATTTCGTGTCATCTATGCCTCCAGATGCCGCGAATACGCAGCTAAAGGCACATTAGCTTGCGTCGATGTATTAATGAAAATAGAATTAATAGATCGTAAGTTCGGAAAATCTGATGATGTGTTAAATTTTTTCCTCACAGATTTCCCGCAGTGCTTCAAGGTAAGCCACTGCACGTTCATCTTTGGTCGCATTTTGCGGCACATAAAAACCGGCATCAATTTCGGCGACGGGGGATAATGGGATCAATCGTCCTTGATCCAGCAATTCAACTTCCATTGCTAAGGTATCTGTCAGCGTAAATCCCATACCACTTAGGGCCATACGGTGCGCCGCGCTGGCTGATGACACTTCGTGTGACACATTCAGATGATCACCATGTTGCATCAAGAGTCGATCAATGGATTGCCGAATAATCAGCTCACGATTCAGCGCAATATAAGGGAACTGTCGCAAATCATCGGCGCGCACTACATCTTGGCTGGCCAACGGATGTTGTTTAGACACAAAGGCGCATAACTTTGTGCGGTGCATAGACACCAGTTCAACCTGATCAACATGAATCGGAACGGTGAAAACGCCTACATCAAACCCGTCATTCACAATCCGCCGCCCTAGTTCGCGGCGCGGGTGCACATCGAGTTTAATTTGAATATCTGGTGTCTTTTCGAGCAGGCGATTGATGGCTGGGACAACAAGGCCATTCACCATGCGCGGATGGCAGATAATGCGCAACGGATAGTCAGCATTGGTTTTGAGCTGTGCAAAGACATTTGGAAATTCATTAACGGCAGAGACAACGCGAAATGCTTCGGAGTAAAACCGCTCGGCCTCGGGAGTGGGCTGCAAACTTTTGCGGTCTCTGTAGAACAGTTGGACCTTAAACTCCTCCTCCAGCAGTTGGATCAAACGACTAACCGCTGGTTGGCTTAAGTTCATCTTCTGGGAAGCGGCAATCAACGATCCCTCATCCATCACAAAAAGAAACGCGCGTAAACTTTTGAGGTTCATCTTTGAAAATCCTGATACTGTGATAGATTAATTCTATTTTTTTTATTTGTGGTTGTCGAGTAGCGTGACATCAGCAAGCGGCGAGGCTTGTGAACCTATGTTGGGAGGACACAATGCATAGACGGACTTTTCTTAATACGTTTGCGGTTGCAACAGCATCGCTGTCGCTTGGTACTGCGGCTCTGGCTGATTGGAAGCCACGTCGCCCTCTAAATGTCATCGTTCCATACAGCGCGGGCGGTGGGGTTGATTCCTTTGCGCGTGCCTTTGCGGCTGCAGCAGAAAAACTGCTTCCTGTACCTGTCGTTATTGTAAATCGCCCCGGCTCTGCAGGCTTGGTTGGCGCACAAGAGGCCGCATCGGCGCGCCCAGACGGCAATACAATCATGATCACCTCTGCCGGCTCATTCCTTATGGCGTCGACTTTGCGCAAAGCAGATGTGAATCCATTCGATAGCTTTCAAACGGTTAGCCAAATCGGCAATCTGGTACCGGGGCTCTTTGTTCCTGCGAATAGCCCATATCAAACGGCCAATGAATTAGCCGAAGATATCAAAGCCCGCCCGGGCGCATTGCGTTGGGCACATACCGGTCGCGGCAGCTTTTTGCACGTCGCGGGTCAAGGCTTTTTGAATGCCAATGACTTAGAAGTTGGCGATGTACCGTTTAAGGGTGGTGCAAATGTACGCGCCGCGATCATTGGCGAACAAGTTGATTTCGGCTTTGTCGGCGTTAACGTAGGTCGCGGCTTTGAGAGCGAAATGCGTGCATTGGCCGTGTCTTCACCTCAGCGCGATGGCATCATGAGCGAAGTACCAACTTTCGCAGAGCTCGGATTAAACTTCCTTGATGTCAGCTCACCAATCGTAACCTTCGCACCAAACGGTGTGGATGCAGAAATCGTTTCTGGTATCGAAGCCTTGTTAGCTCAAGTTACGCAGACTGAAGAATTCGCGGAACTTATGTTGGTGAAGGGCAACGCACCTGCTTATCTAAACGGTGCAGATGCCGAAGCAAAACTACAAGCAATGTTAGAAGCAGCTGGTCCAATTTTGGAAAATATTTCTGAATCTAAATAAGTCTATTGTGGCATCCCGAAAGATGGGGTGCCACACATATACCCTCCCTTACATTTTATCCCTTAAGGAGCCAGGATCATGCCGCATCTTGATCTGAAATACTCGTCTGACATCGAGATCGACGCCATTGCATTTTTCGAAGAAGTCGAAGCAACGTTGCAGGCTCACGACGATGACACCGGCCCATGCAAATGCCGGGCTTACCCCACCGAAATTTACCGCTATTCTCAATGTGTGGTCGAAATTCGCATGTTCGCAAAACGCGAGCGCAATGCCCAGTTCACCGCCGATTTGGTTGCCGCCATCGAAGCGTTGCTGGTCAAACATCTGAGCCAAGATTGCAGCATCTCTGTTATGCTGACCTTCAGCCCGCCGGCATATATAACGCGAAAGTTCCATGTAAGCGAAAAGTCTGCATAAGGCACGTCGTTCAGGAAGGGAGCAAACTGATGAGAACTCTAAATGCCGCAGTGCTTGTCGGTTTAGTGCTTACCCTGTTCGGTGCCGCAGCCATAGTTGCTACGCTGCAAATCCCTCTTACATCCGAAGGGGGCAGGGGCGCGCAAGTCTTCCCTGCGATAGGGTCCATTTCTATCGTGATATTAGGTTTGTTAGAGACCTTGCGCGGGCTTCATCTGCCACGATTGGCACCAAACGTGGGCCAAAGGCTTTGTCTTTCAACAAACCACCCATCATCCGCACTGCAGCCATGGTGGTCGACATTTCTTTACCGTCCGCTTGAACCGCAAAATTAGCATATTTTTCAAATGCAGGACGCTCAGGCATCGGGCGATCAGCCACTTTTGCACGCTTAGGTAGGTAGCCTCCCAATGCGGCGCGTCGTTCTTGCAAGTATTTGATTTCAGCGCTGTCTTCTTTTGGCTGATAGAACTCAAGGTTCTCAACCGCTTTGTCGTCAAGCGGCAGATCAAAGCGATCACGGAAGGCTAGCAAGGCGTCAACATCCAGCTTTTTCGCCTGGTGTGCGATCATGCGAGATTCGCCTGCACCACCCATGCCAAAGCCTTTCTTGGTTTTTGCCAAGATGACTGTCGGTTTCCCTTTGTGCGCTTTTGCAGCAGCAAAGGCTGCATAAACTTTACGCAGATCATGACCACCACGTTTCAGCTGATGAATTTCCTCATCGCTCATGTGGGCAACCAATGCAGCTGTTGCTGGGTCGGCGTCAAAGAACTTGGAACGGTTGTAGTCGCCGTCTTTTGAGCCAAGGTTTTGGTATTCGCCATCAACGGTTTCTGCGAAACGGCGCAGCAGGACGTTATCAGTGTCGCGGGCAAAAATGTTGTCCCACTCAGAGCCCCAAAGCACTTTGATGACGTTCCAGCCGGCACCAACAAACAAGGATTCTAGTTCTTGAATGATCTGACCATTACCACGCACAGGCCCGTCGAGACGTTGCAAGTTGCAGTTCACGATAAAGGTCAGGTTGTCCAAACCTTCACGGGCAGCGAGGGTCAATGCACCGATAGATTCCGGCTCGTCCATTTCACCATCACCAAAGACACCCCAAACGTGGCGCTCTTGTGTGTCGGCCAAATCGCGCGCGTGTAGATAACGCATAAAGCGGGCCTGATAGACTGCGGACATTGGGCCAATACCCATTGAACCTGTAGGCAGCTGCCAGAAGTCATCCATCAACCATGGGTGAGGATAAGAGCATAGACCTTTGCCCGGCACTTCTTGACGGTAATTTGCCAGGTCAGTTTCAGTCAAGCGACCCTCAAGCATCGCACGGGCATAAACGCCTGGCGCAGAGTGAGGCTGGAAGTAAACAAGGTCACCGCCGAAATCTGGAGTCTTTGCACGGAAGAAGTGGTTGAAACCAACTTCGAAGATTTCAGCAACAGAAGCATAAGACGCAATGTGCCCACCCAATTCGCCATAGGCTTTATTGGCACGAACAACCATGGCCAACGCATTCCAACGCATAATAGAGGTGATGCGTTCTTCTAGCTCAAGATCACCCGGGTATGCCGGTTGCTGAGCCAAAGGAATTGAGTTGCGATAATCAGAATAGGGCAAACCAGCAGTGGTGACACCCAAACGACGCGCGCGATCTTGTAATGTTCTAAGAACATATTGCGCACGATCTACGCCTGTTTCGCGTGTCATTGCCTCTAGGGCGTCGACCCATTCGGAGGTTTCAATAGGGTCGATATCGCTTGGAATAATTGATTCTGGCAGGGTCATATACTTCTCCTCGTGTGCGCAGAAGATAGCAGCGACCTATTGGTTAATGGTTGTTATTTGTGTTAAATTACGCACCACAGTTAGCGCATCTTGCTAAAGAAACTTGAAGCAAGCGCAAATTGTGTTAACAACTTACGCATGACACATCATTTAGACGATACCGATATTAAGATTCTAAAGGCGCTTCAACGCGACGCACGGCAGTCCCATCAACAGGTGGGGGACACTGTTGGATTGTCACCGTCACCTTGCTCGCGTCGCATTAGATTAATGGAACAAAATGGTATCATCGAAGGATACACAGCAAAAGTAGATTCTCGCCGTATTGGATTTGGCCTGAACGTTTTTGTCTCGGTTAAGCTCGATACACAAATTGACAGCCGCTTGGTGAACTTCGAACGAGAAATCGCCCGGTTCCCCGAGGTTGTGGACTGTTGGCTGATGACAGGAAACCGCGACTACTTGATGCGCGTCGTCGTTACTGACCTTGAAGAATTTGAACGCTTTTTGACCAGCCACTTGACCAAGACCATTGGTGTTGCATCCATTGAATCTTCTATTCCTGTGCGTCGGGTCAAAGATGCCGGTGCCAGAGTTTCTTAATACTTTGATCGCATCGCCCAAAGTATGCCCCTAATACACCGCGGCTCTTAGAGTGACACATTAAGGGTTGCTGAATACGTTCAAAATTCAGCAACCCTTAATCCAATTACATCCAAACCCTACAACCACAGTAGTGGCTTCAGTTATGCAACGCTATCCAGCGCCGCAAGAAACGCATCTGTGTGTTCTGGTCGACCAATCGACACCCGGAGCCATCCAAGATAGGGCTCTTCAAACCATCCTTTGGTTAGCACACCCCGGCGCCTTAAACGCTCGGCAAGCTCATTGCCGTTTTCTTTGCAATCAAAGAACACGAAATTCGTTTGAGAGGGCGCAACGGTATAACCGCGCTTAGTCAGCTCATCTTGCAAACGTTCGCGCTCTAACCTGATGTTTTCGACACACATTGCCAGATGGCCCACATCCTCAAGTGCGGCTGCCGCCGCAGCAACCGCCACCGCATTCACGGCAAACGGAGAGCGGATTTTCATCAATGCGCCACTAATGTCATCATGCGAACAAACAGCAAATCCAATGCGTGACCCTGCCAGCCCATAGGCCTTTGAAAAGGTCCGCAAAGAAATCCACGGCAGATCCGTTTTACTGAGCTTCTCAATTGCATCAAACCGCAACGATGGCTCAATAAAGTCCACATAGGCTTCATCAAAAACAAACAACGTTTCTGGTGTCAGCGCCTGAACGATGCGGTCAAAATCAGCTTCTGTGATCGCAGTTCCGGCCGGGTTGTTCGGCGAAGCGAACATCAACACTTTCGGTTTTGCGCTTAATGCCTTTTCGACATCATCAATTGGGAACAACCAATCCGCCGGATATAGAATTTTTTCGGCAGTCGCCCCGCAGACTTCAGCACCTGTCTCATGTGGGCCAAAGCTTGGGCATGTTGTGACAACATGCTCGCCCGGCGAAAGAACCGCTGTAAAGATCAGCGCAATCAGATCTTCCGACCCGTTACCCGTCACAACTTGCTCCGCTTTGACGCCCAGCTTTTCACTAATCGCCAACCGCAACGCCGAGGTTGCAGCATCAGGGTAGGAGGCCAGATTTGAACTTACAGATTCAGCAGCCTTAATCGCAGCTGGACTTGGCCCATATGGATTTTCGTTACTATCCAGCTTTGCCAGACAGTCCACGCCATAAGCCTCCCGGAAACGGTCCGCGGCGATTCCAGCATTATAAGCCGTCTGCGCGATGACTTCTTCACGGAACAGTTTCGAATAGCCCACCATTAAAGTGACACTCCTGATTCAATATTAAAACAACACGGACAATAGCGACCGATGTATTCCACTGCGTCACAAATATGCAATACGGACTTCATGGTTTTCTAAAACGATGACACTAAGCACCAGACTACTTGGTAATCGCGCCCCATTCTTCAAGCTCGTTCAGCAGTTGGTTCCGACACAAAGATTCCGATAATGAACATTATGTCATTATTTATGTCCGATTTTCGATATCCGGGAACACATGTGCATTTTTAACCACACCATAAACAAAGCTCGTATCAATGGAGCGAATATGCCCAATCGTATGCAAACGTTCCCGCACGAAACGCTCGTAATCTTCAAGGTCCGCCGAAAGGACACGCAATAGGTAATCAGCACCGCCAGTCATCACATAGCATTCCAAAATCTCAGGAATGTTGTTCACCTCTTCTTCGAATTGGCCAACGACATCACCAGTGTGACCATTCAGCGTGATCCGAACAAAAACGGTGATCGGCAGCCCATAGGCCGTTGCATCAACATCCACATTATAACCGCGAATGACACCTTCCTTTTCAAGGATGCGTAATCGGCGCAGACACGGCGACGGAGACAGGTTCACGCTCTCAGCGAGTTCCAGATTCGTCATGCGCCCATTTTTTTGCAGGGCTCTGATCATCTTGCGATCAGTTGTGTCTAATTTAGGTAATTTTGGCATTTCATTCTAACTTATTTAAGTTTTGTAGCTAACTTAGCAACTAAATGCCTGTCGATCTACCCTAATTTACTCATAGGAGATGATGAAGGGGAGAATAAAGATGACGAAGGAAACTGACGGCTTTTCCACACGCGCAATCCACCACGGATACGATGCGAAAGATCATCAAGGCTCTCTAAACCCACCTGTCTATATGACATCTACCTTTACCTTTGAAACCGCAGAATCCGGCGGTGCCATGTTCGCAGGTGAACAGGCAGGTCATTTTTACAGCCGCATCTCTAACCCAACGCTCGATCAGCTTGAACAGCGCATTGCAAATCTCGAAGGCGCAGAAGCCGGCCTTGCAACCGCATCAGGCATGGGCGCGATCAGCTCTGTCTTCTGGACCTTCGTCAAAGCAGGCGACGAGGTTATCATCGACAAAACGCTCTATGGCTGCACCTTTGCATTCCTGAGCCACGGCCTCACAAAGTTCGATGTAACCGTAAAGCCCGTCGATATGACGGACCCCAAAAACGTCCAAG
This sequence comes from Cognatishimia sp. 1_MG-2023, assembly GCF_030548175.1. Taxonomy (GTDB): domain Bacteria; phylum Pseudomonadota; class Alphaproteobacteria; order Rhodobacterales; family Rhodobacteraceae; genus Cognatishimia. The sequence goes on from NZ_JAUORX010000012.1 coordinate 63,410, forward strand.
AGGCGATCACGGATCGCACCAAGGTCGTTTATTTCGAAACGCCGGCCAACCCCAACAATCGCCTCGTGGATATCACAGCCATTTCTGAGATTGCTCACAAAGTTGGCGCGCGCGTGGTCGTCGATAACACCTATGCCACACCGGTGCTGACCCGCCCTATCGAACATGGCGCAGACATCGTCTTGCACTCAGCTACGAAATACCTCGGGGGTCACGGTGATCTGATCGCCGGCCTTGTCGTTGGGTCCGCCGAAGACATGATGCAAGTCCGCCTCATTGGCGTGAAAGACATGACTGGTGCGGTTATGGCCCCGCTCACAGCCATGCTTATCCTACGAGGCCTTAAAACCCTTGAGCTACGCGTTGAGCGCCATTGCCAATCAGCCCGCAAAATTGCCGAAGCCTTGCAGGCCCACCCGGCCGTTTTGAACGTCGCCTATCCAGGCCTCGATAGCTTCCCCCAAGCAGAGCTAGCCCAACGGCAAATGGCAAACTTCGGGGGCATGGTCCCGTTTGAAGTAAAAGGCGGGAAAGCCGGCGGCATCGCCATGATGAACCGCCTCAAACTCATTCAGCGGGCCGTGAGCCTGGGCGACGCCGAAAGTCTGATCCAGCACCCTGCCAGCATGACCCACTCCACCTACACTCCAGAAGAACGCGCCGAACATGGCATTGCCGAAGGCTTAGTACGCCTATCGGTCGGTCTGGAGACAGCGGACGATATTATTGACGATTTGATGAAGGCCTTGTCTCAGCACAACGCCATAGCTGCTTGAATCAGCCCAAGGACGGGAGACCAGAATGACAAAGAAACCCCTTTACGGCGACGCTACCAGCCAGCCTGCAAACCATAAGGCCGGAGGCTGGATTGATGGCCTTGATCGGTCTCGGAAATCCGGACCTTTCTTGGAGTCCCACCCAATGGATACCATGGGTATGTCGACCAAGGCTGTCCATGCAGGGACCCACGATGACCCGCGCACAGGCGCAGTCGGCACACCGATCTACCAAAGCTCGACCTTCATCCTGCATGAAGAGACCTATGGTTCGATCGAAGAAGGCTTCGGTCGCGATCGTTTCATCTACACACGCTACGGCAACCCATCCCAATGGGCCGTCCAAGAAAAACTAGCTGCACTAGAAGGCGCAGAAAGCGCGCTTGTCTTTAGCTCCGGCATGGCAGCTATTTCAGCAGCAGTTCTGGCCTTGGTCGACAAAGGTGCGCACGTCGTTGCGGCAAGTGACCTTTATGGCGGCACGTTTAACCTCTTCAATCAGGAATTCCCTTCACTTGGGATGTCTGCAACGCTCGTAGACAGCTACGACATCGAAGCGATTGAAGCAGCGATTCAGCCAAATACACAGATCCTGTACTTTGAGACAATCACCAACCCAGTGCTCAAAGTCGTGGATATCCCTGCCCTCGTGGACATCGCACGCCGGCATAACCTACGCCTCGTCATGGACTCCACCTTTGCTCCACCACCAGTGATGAAGCCATTGGAAATGGGTGTCGATCTGGTTGTGCATTCTGCATCCAAATACCTGAACGGTCACTCTGACCTGATCGCAGGCGTCGTTTGCGGCTCCCGTAAACTTGTGGATATGGTTTGGCCACGTTTGCTCAACTACGGTGGTCAACTTGACCCACATGCGGCCTTCTTGCTGGAACGTGGTCTAAAGACTCTGGATATCCGGATGCGGGCACACGAGCAAAGCGCAACCGCTTTGTCAAAGTTCCTTGAAACGCACCCATGCGTTGAAAAAGTGCTTTACCCAATGCTGCCAAGCCACCCGGATCACGAACGTGCCAAAGAACTGATGCAGATGGGTACCGGCAACGTGACCTTCTTCGTCAAAGGTGGTGATCAAGCAGCAATTCGTCTGCTAGACCATCTACACCTGCCCAAACAGGCAACCAGCCTGGGTGGGATCGAAAGCTTGATCAGCCTTCCGTTCAACTCTTCACAAGCCAGCATGACCTCCCGTCAACGTGCAGACATCGGCATCCTTCCTGGCTGTGTCCGTCTGTCCGTTGGTATCGAAGATGCCGACGATCTGATCGCCGATTTCGACCAAGCCTTGAACGCCATTACTGATATGAAAGGTGCCGCATAATGCGCAACAGCATCCCTACCGCCGCTCTAAGCGAATTTGTTAACGAAGTGTCCGGCAATCCTGAAGAAGGATTGATGAGCTATGGCATCGAGATCGATTGGGAAAGCGGCACACGCGCCCGCACATCGACAAAGCCGATGCTGGTTGGCCCACATAAAGTTAGCCGCTCTTTCACATGGAAAGCGGATGAGCCACGCCAACTGATGGGCAACAACCACGGCCCTAACCCACAAGAGCTTTTGCTTTCGGGTCTTGGCTCCTGCATGATGGTCGCGTTTGTGGCCGGAGCAACCACCGAAGGTATCCAACTTGAATCCGTCAAAATCGACTTCGACGGCACATTGGACCTGCGTGGCTTCATGGGCCTGGGCAGCAACGCAACAGTTGGCTTCCCAGAAATCAACTACACAATCCACGCAGTTGGTGACGGCACACCGGAGCAGTTCGAAGAACTGCACCGCAAAGCCATCAAACATAGCCCGAATGCTCAGACCATTGTGAACCCTGTTACACTGACAGGCGAAATCACTTCCGAGCAAATCGAAGGCTAAGTCCTCCAAGCGAAGCCTCAGCGCCTTACTACTCCCCAAAGGCAAATGCTGAGGCTTCAATTGGATGATCCATCACACCAATTCCATTCGCCCTGTGGCGGATGGAAACAAAGTCAGCAGGCATCAAGCGCTTGCTCCGCACACAACGATGCGATCTTCAGAGGTATCCTTAGTATTTTAGGATAGACCCACGCCCTCCGGTGCGATGACAAAACCCTTGCGATGAGTGCTACTCAGTACTACCTTAGTGGTACTCGGAGGCAAAACATGACCGTAAAATCATCAATCTCACTGACCGACGACCAATTCGCATTTGCCAAATCCATGGTCGAAACCGGCCAATATTCTAGCCTAAGTGCTGTCTTACAAAACGGCATCGAAATGCTACGCCAAAGAGAAGCTGATGACATTCTTGAGCGTAAAGCGCTGCGTGCACTCATTGAACAGCGCGTACAAGACAACGGTGTCAGTGCGAAAGCTTTCGACAAAAACCTCTCCACAATGATCGCAAAAAAGCGCCAAGCTCTTGGGTTGGACTCTTAATTTCTCGGCAGATGCCGAGACTGACTTTGCATGTATTTTTGATCACCTCGTCGAAAGCTACACCGCTTTCGGTGAGCCGCTTGAATCTGCCTTTCAACATGCGGAAAACCGCATTTGGCAAATTCGAGAAGACGCCAACCGCATATTAACGGCCCCCCAACGCGGTGAGCTGCAAAATGACATTTTACCCGGATGCCGCAAGCTAACGCTTGGCAGCGCATCCTTTTGGTTTGTCCTGCACGACACAGAGCAAACAGTCCAAATACTTGCTATCTTCTTTGGTGGCCAAGATACGCGTCGGCGAATGCTCTTGCGGCTCCTAGAATAATCAATGCTCAACAGGGTCATTGCGAGACACGCAAAAATCCAAGGGCAGATACCCTCCCCCTAGAAAGTTGGCGGAGTACAGGCGCTGACAATCACACATTTCTCCGGCCCTATTTGCCGAAAACGATGCGGTGTTCGGCTGTCGAAATAATACGCATCCCCCGGCCCCAGAACTTTACGCAACTCTCCGACCGTCACCTCGACCCGGCCAGAAATCACGATCCCACCCTCTTCGGCATCATGGCCATACATAACGCGCCCAGTGTCCGCGCCAATCTCGTAGGTTTCCTGCAAGATCATCATAGATTGGCCAAATAGGTTGTTACCCACCTGCTTTAGGGAAACCCCACCTTTGCCAATTTCCGTCAAATCCTGCGCCGCATAAAACACGGGCCGATCGCTGGCAGGTTCAAAAGCAAAGAACTCTGATAGGCTAATCGGAATCCCATCCAAGATACGTCGCAATGCACCAACAGACGGATTCATCTTGCCCGCTTCAATCAAAGAAATCGTAGAATTTGTCACATCTGTCGCTTTGGCCAGCGCCCTTTGGGACAGGCCTGCACGCTCTCTGATCATGCGCAACCTAAGCCCAAGATCGTGATCATTATCCAAAGTGTTGCTCATGTTGAGTATCCGCAACATATTTTACATCAGCCTATATAATACAACACCTTACAGAGAATAAGAAACAGACTTTTTGAAGATAGCAAAACTCACTACCGTTCCCAAGAAACCTGTGTGGACACCTTCGACACGAAAAGAGGAACAAATCATGCTCAATTCAGAGATCAAAACCCGCCGCGAGAATGCCGTTCCGCGTGGTGTAGGAATGCAAACGCAAGTCTATGCAGAGCGCGCCAAAAACGCAGAAGTGTGGGACGTCGAAGGCAACCGCTATATTGATTTCGCTGCGGGCATCGCCGTTGTGAATACAGGTCACTGCAACCCCGCCGTCATGGCCGCAGTGCAAAAACAAATGGGCTCCTTCACTCACACCTGCCACCAAGTTTTGCCCTATGAAAACTATATCCAGTTGGCTGAACGCTTGAATGCCGCTGTCCCCGGTGACTTTGAGAAAAAGACAGCCTTTGTGACGACGGGCGCAGAAGCCGTTGAGAATGCGGTTAAGATCGCACGTGCCGCCACCAACCGCTCAGCGGTGATTGCCTTTGGCGGGGGGTTTCACGGCCGTACCTTTATGGGAATGAGTTTGACCGGCAAAGTCGTGCCCTACAAAAAGGGGTTTGGCGCAATGATGCCAGATGTGTTCCACGTCCCCTTCCCTGTTGAGCTCCATGGCACAACTGTCGATATGGCCATGAACGCGCTTGAACAGCTGTTCAAAGCAGATGTCGATGTGGATCGTGTCGCCGCAATCATCATCGAGCCTGTCCAAGGCGAAGGTGGCTTCTACCCAGCCCCAGCCGCGCTTATGACCAAGCTACGCGCCCTATGTGATGCACATGGCATTATCCTGATCGCAGACGAGGTCCAAACTGGATTTGGTCGCACAGGTGCATTGTTCGCGATGGAACATTACGACGTTCAAGCCGACATCACCACAATGGCCAAAGGCCTTGCCGGCGGCCTGCCGCTAGCAGCAGTCACCGGTCGCGCCGACCTCATGGATGGCGCCGCACCGGGCGGTCTTGGCGGAACCTATGGCGGTAACCCCCTCGGGATCGCAGCCGCACATGCCGTGATGGACGTTATCGAAAGCGAAAACCTATGCGCACGCGCCACAGAGCTTGGTGCACGCCTGAAAGATCGCTTGCAAACCATCGCGAAAACCACCCCGGAAATCGTCGATATCCGAGGTCCCGGTTTCATGATTGCAGCTGAGTTTAAAACCGCAGATGGCACCGCACCAAATCCAGATATGGCCAATGCAATCCGCGCCGAAGCGCTGTCTCGTGGCTTGGTGCTGCTGACCTGCGGTGTCTACGGCAACGTCATTCGCTTCCTGGCGCCCCTTACCATCGAAGATGAAATTTTCGAAGAAGCAATGACTATTCTAGAGTCCTCGATCAACGCCGTGAAAGGTGCCTGAAATGTCTAATACTCCTATCTCCAAACTGACATTAAACGACCCGTCACTCTTGGAAACACGTGCCTTTGTGAATGGCCAATGGGTGGAAACACAGGATACCTTCCCCGTGCATAACCCCGCCACTGGTGAATGCATTGCCAATGTCGCGGACCTCCCCCTCAGCGAAGTGCGTGCTGCGGTCGATGCCGCCGAAATCGCTCAAAAAGATTGGGCAAAACACACTGGCAAAGAACGCAGCATCATTTTACGCAAATGGTACGATCTTATGCTTGAAAATGCAGACGATCTTGCAACCATTCTAACGGCTGAAATGGGCAAACCTTGGGCAGAAGCCCGTGGCGAAATCATGTATGGTGCGTCATTCATCGAATGGTTCGCCGAAGAGGCCAAGCGCATTTACGGCGATATTATACCCGGCCATCAGCGCGACAAACGCATTGTTGTTCTGAAGCAGCCGGTCGGCGTAGTAGGCTCTATTACGCCTTGGAACTTCCCCAATGCGATGATTGCCCGCAAAGTCGCACCGGCTTTGGCAGTAGGCTGTAGCTTTGTGGCCCGCCCAGCAGAATTGACTCCGCTATCTGCCTTGGCAATGGCTGTTCTTGGTCAACGCGCGGGCATTCCAGCCGGTGTCTTTAACGTTGTCACCTCCAGCAACAGCGCAGGTGTCGGCCAAGAGCTGTGCGCCAATGAAAAGATTGCAAAGATCACGTTCACCGGCTCAACCCGAGTCGGTAAAATCCTGATGCACCAGTGCAGCAATACCATCAAGAAAATGTCGCTAGAGCTAGGCGGCAATGCCCCTTTCATCGTCTTTGACGACGCAGATATTGATGCCGCCGTCGAAGGCGCGATGATCGCAAAATACCGCAACAACGGCCAAACCTGTGTCTGCGCCAACCGTATCTATGTGCAAGCGGGCGTTTATGATGCCTTTGCAAAGAAACTGGTAGAAAAAACCAAATCGCTCTCTGTCGGCGACGGTTTTACCGATGGGATTACAACCGGGCCAATGATCAACGACGCTGCTGTTGAAAAAGTAGAAGCGCATATTTCAGACGCCGTAGAAAAAGGCGCAAATATTGCACTGGGCGGCAAGCGTTCAGACTTAGGCGGCACGTTCTTTGAACCCACAGTTCTAACCGATGTCACCCGGGATATGGTCGTCTCCAAAGAAGAAACCTTTGGCCCAGTCGCCCCATTGTTCAAATTCGAAGACGAAGCAGATGTTGTCGACATGGCCAATGATAGCGAATTCGGTCTTGCGGCCTATTTCTACAGCCGCGACCTAGCCCGCGTCTGGCGTGTCGCCGAAGCATTGGAAACAGGAATGGTTGGCGTCAACACCGGCCTATTTTCAACCGAGGCCGCCCCATTTGGTGGCGTCAAACAATCAGGCCTAGGCCGCGAAGGCTCTAAATATGGTGCAGATGACTATCTAGAACTGAAATATGTGTGCCTTGGAGAAATCAACTAAGACACACCATAAGCTAAACAATTCAAACCGCTGCGTGTGCAAACACTCAGCGGTTTTTTTGCAAGGTCAGCTAAGAAAACACGCTCGTCATATCTGACTTTCGAACCCCATCTTCTAACCAACTCTGTAGTATAAATGCGGGTGAGTTTTGGGACGCCCCCTTTGGGATTGCCATCGAATACCAAACACATCTCACTTGACGAAAATCCAATGGCACCAAAGCACCGCTCGCAAACGCGCGCTCACACAAAACACGGTCAGCCAATACAAGACCTTCTCCGTCCTTAGCCGCATCAATCGCCAACGCAAGATTGGAATAAACATGTCCTTGTTGCCAAGCTGTGCTGTCAGGGACGTATTCTGTAAACCATTTACACCAAATTTCGCGACCATTATCATGGACTAACGGTACATTTCGCCAATCAATCTGCCCATCATCACCGACCAGTCGCGCCTTGAGCTCAGGGGTACACGCCGGAAAGCCATCAATCGGAAAAAGGTCTCGGCGTTCCACCCCCCCCGTAGGCTGCCGGGTATCAAAGTGTATTACGATATCTGAATGAGACTCTTCTAGCGTGGGCGGCGACCAAGAAGGTCTAAGGTCCACCTCAATATTCGGAAATTCATTACAAAATTCCGTCAGCCGAGATCGTAACCACAGCGATGCCAATGCCGGTTCTGCGACAACTGTTAGTGTCCCGCGCTGTGTCGATTTTAACAGCCCATTGCAGCCATCCCGCAAAGACTGAAATCCTGTTGAAATTTGCGGGATAAGCGAATGCCCATCGGCACTTAAAACAATCCCATTGCCTGATCGCACAAATAATTCAGTGCCAAACCATTGTTCCAGGTTTTTGACATGGGTGCTGACAACACTCGGGCTCACATTCAATTCCCGACCAGCACTGGCAAAACTGCCGAGTCGCGCAGCGGCCTCAAATGCACGTAGTGCGTTCAGGTGTCTAAGAGAAAACATGATGACCTCAGCATATATAAAATAGATGCTGAGGTCCAGATATTTGAACTCATAACCCCTTTATACATGCCTGTAAGATCGGGTTAGCGCCCCCGTTGGACCAACGGTCCACCCGGAGGAAAAACATTAGGGAGAATAGAATGCCAAACGCAAAAGCCGTTAATCGCCGTCGTTTTCTAAAAACCAGTTCCGCAGCAGGGCTCGCGCTCGGCTCAGGTCTACTTGCCGCCCCCGCCCTCGCCCAGACCCGCACCGTAAAAATCGGCTCCTATGGTGGCTTCTTTGAGGACAGCTTTAAGGCCAGCATCTTTCCAGAATTCGAAGCCGCCACTGGCATCAAAGTTCAAAGCGTCACCCAACCGGATTCTTCTGGCTGGCTGTTGACCATGCACCAAGCAATCCAAGCGGGTTCTATTCCAACTGATTTGTCACTTCACGTCCCGATGAGCGTCATCAAAGGGGATCGTATGAACACAGTATTTGACGCATTAGACCCTAAAAAGATCCCGAACCTCAGCAATGTGTCCGATGGCTTTCTAAACATGACGCAGGATGGCCTAAAAGGCATCGGCGCCTTCAGCTACTACTCCTCACTGGTGGTCAATACCGACGAAGTCGATGCCCCAACAAGCTGGACAGAACTATGGGACGTTGACCGCTTCCAAGCTAGCCTCGGCTTCCCAAGCGAACTCGCCTCTCCATTGCTCGATATCACAGCAGTTGTTTTCTTTGGTGGCCCTGAAATTCTAAAAACCCGCGAGGGCATTCAAACCGTCGTTGATAAAATCGGCGAAATGAATCCAAACATCGCGCTTTGGTATAGCTCAACCAGTCAAATGGAGCAGTCGTTGAAAAACAACGATGTCATCGGTGGCATGTTGTATCACGATGTTGCTGGTTTACTTGCATCAGACGGCGTACCGCTGGCTTCTATCTTCCCAAAAGAAGGCAACCCAGTCGACTTTAACTCTTGGACATTGTCCCGCGGTAGTGAAAATATTGATGAATCCCATGAATTCATCAACTTCTGCTGCCAGCCTGAAATCCAAGCTTTGCAATCACGTGCAATCGGCGTTGCGCCTGTCGTTGATGTCGCCACAACAGACCTGACTGAAGACGAAGTCAGCGCCGTTGCAGGCACACCATCGTTCCCAATGAGCTATGATGTCTTGTTGAACGAAGAGAGCTTTATCGACGAAGCCTTCAAGCGCATGCGCTCAAACAGCTAATACACCAGATGTCCCTTGAGGTGCCCTACATTGGGGCACCTCATTCTTTAAACCAACAAACTGGAATGTGGCGGAATGGAATTTTCCTACGGCAAAGCCCAAACATCCGATGGGGAAACCCTTGTCTATAAAACTGCAGGCGACGGACCTGTGAATGTTATCTTTATGGGCGGCTGGGGATGCACCAAAGATTATTATGACGAAACACTTGCCCTCTTATCACTAGAGGGTCTGCGCATTTTGATTTTCGACCTGCGCGGTCAAGGCGAGTCTAGCGAACGCAGCGGCAATTACACATCTGAAAGACAAGCCCAAGATGTGCTGGATGTCGCGGATGCCGCGGGTATGGAAACATTCGTAGCCATTGGCCAATCTATGGGTGCCAAATACGTACAACACGTGCCTATCTTGGCTCCAAAGCGCGTCTCTGGGCTGATATTGGTTGCAGGTTGCCCTGCGGGCGCTATCGACATCGCTGACTCTGAAATCGCAGAAATTGCAGGCTATGCTGGTAGTCGCGATGCGATGCGCGAAACGCATCACGCGATGATCACGCAGCCCATTCCACATGCAACATCAGAACTATGGATCAAGCAGGCCGCTGAAATCAGCCATACCGTCCTATTTCAGACTCTAAACCACTGCTTCAGAGATGATTTTGAACAGGCAGTTATCGCAGCTACAATGCCGCCAACCCTTATCGTTGGCGCAATCCACGATAAATTTTTTCCAGTTGAGATGATGCAAACGCGTGTGACGCAGATAATCTCCGGTGCCAGAGAAGTATATTTGGATTGCGGTCATGAAATTCCCAGCGAGCGCCCATCAGAACTTGCCATCGCCATAGAAAGCTTCGTCGCAGGCCAAGCCATTGCCACCGCTTAGAACGCTGAAACACGCAGCAGCACAGATAATATCAGGACGATCATGAAACCTTTTAAAACCTATAAGCCTGCCGGAACAAAAGAACCTTATGGCACATATGTACATGCGCTCGAGGTACCTGCCGGCGCACGCACAATCTATATCTCAGGCCAAATCCCGGTTGCCCCTGATGGAACTGTACCAAAAACCATGACGGAACAGGCACGGATTTGCTGGGGCAACATCGAAAGCATCCTTCAAGAAGCCGGATTAACCACAGCACATCTGGTTCAGGTTTCGATGTATCTCACCGATCGCAGCCTCTACCAAGAGGCCGATAGCGTCAGCGCTGAGTTCCTAAAGAACCACCGCACAGCCGCTGCCTGCTACGAGGTGAGCTCTTTGATCGAAGACGACTGGCTAATCGAAGTAGACGCCATTGCCGCAGTTGTAGACGAATAGGCATCCCACCGCCCATTGGCAGTGCCTTTGGGCGGTTTTTCCTTTGAAATGTGTCTCTATTCAACTGTTAGAGACACATTTTCAACACAGCCCAGTAAGCAACAGCCGCCCTATATCGGATTGCGCTCTGCAAACTGGCGGAAGAAAGCCAAATAGGCTTTGTCTGCGTCCCGCGGTGCATCTTTACCCGCGGCCCACCTGCGCCATTCAGATTCCACATGATAGATGTCATATCCCGGATAGCGCAGCTTTGCGGTTTCATAGGTCTCAGGCCGCAGCGCCTCCCCTGCCCGATCCAACCACGCAGGCCTTGGCTTGATCTGCGGCTGCTCTACAACAGCTTCTACGCGGCCACCCAGGCGGGCTTTGCGACCAACTTTGGAATATTCCAGCTCGCGATCCACAGCAGACTGTCCCGCCGCCGTTTTCTTAGACCATTCCAACACCACGCCAGCCACACGCCGCCCCTCTTTATAGGGCGTCATCTTCACATCATAGTCCGACAACTGGTTCACCTCTTCAACCGCAGGCGCCAGTGCGCGCAGGTTCAGGTTGGACCATGTTGTCAGTTTGCCTTTTGGCACCCCAAGAATGCCTCGCAGCTCTTCAAGCTTAAACTTCTCAGAGGATTTAAAGCGCAGGTTCCCGCGTTTCTGCACCATCTCATACAGCGTCAGCGCATATTTAGACGAAAGCGCAAACATCACCTCTTTTTGCAGTCGCGCAAAGACAGTCGAGTTCTTAATGATCTTTCGCAGCGCCCGTGGGATTTCATAATACAACAATCCATCCGACTGCTCGAGTTCGATGTTCCCCCCCAGCAGCTGCACCCGTTCAATCGCCGGTTCACCGTCCTTCAGCACCGAAACTTTCACAATCGCGCGCATCAGCCGTTCAACAGACTCGCCGATCCGATCATTCGAATTATGACTGCCCCGCAACGTCGCCTTAGACACATGATGCACCACAGGCTTATCAATCTCTTCCCAGGCGTGTTCCAACATCAAGTTATAGATGCGCCGGTCATTCAATGTCAGCGGCGTCACCTCAACCAAATCCACCAACTCACCGGGTTTAATCAATGAATCCGCATTTGGTTTTGCATCTAAACTGCTGTATGGTTTTTTAACGTCTTCCGCCATTTCGACTGCTTACATCAAACTCTTACTTTTTGTTTTTTACTTTGTAAGAGAAATGGTATTTCACGTCAATCAACAGAAGCTTAATCTTACGCACGCACCCAATAAGTAATTTTTAAGAAATAGCAATTTCAGGAAAATTCCGCATTTCCCAGTGATAAACGAATCAAAACAAAGGGAAATTTAGACCCTAAATATGCCCCATCCGATTCGTAAGCTTTCCCCACCCAATCTGTAAGTTTAACGATCCCAAAATGTAAGCTTATGCACCCATTGTGTAAGAGTAACCCAATTTTCGTATTTAAAAACAAATGGATAGATCACACGAACACTTGAACTAAAAGAATCAGAACTAGAAATTCAGAGCTTCAAAGAGTCTTTTCCAACACAGATAGCCCCTATTCTCATAGGATTATGAAAATCAACCCACATGTTTCTTGCTAAGACCTCTATCTTTTGAAAAAACAAAACTAACCTTTCGAGTTTTGCTTTTTCATCGAAACTTCGAAAATAATCAAAAATGCGAGGTTTCATGACAAATCCAATCTTACCCTCGATTGCACTAGATGACTTAGATCGTTTATCAAATCGCGCCAGCTCTGTCATTGATCGCCTACGTGATCAAGTATTCGCACCGGGCACGCAAAAAGCCCTAGACTTGCGGTTTAATGTACGGACTGCGGCCCACATGATTGGCCGCTCAGAGACGCTGATCAGAGAAGCAGAGAAAGAAGGCCGCTTACCAGAACCGGAAAAAGACCCAAAAACCGGACGCCGCAAAGGTTATGCTCTGCACGAAATTAACAACATGCGCGAAATTTTTGGCACCCTGCCCCACCGCGCACCAGATGACGAAGCACTGGTTCTTGCCGTGCAAAACTTCAAAGGCGGCGTTGGAAAATCGACCCTCGTAACACATCTGTCCCAATATCTCGCACTGCAAGGATATCGGGTCTGTGTCATTGATTGCGACAGCCAAGCCTCAACGACATCAATCTTTGGGTTAAACCCAGACATCGACATCGACGAAGACGAAGAAACACTTTACCCATTTTTCCAACACGGCGGCCCGCAGGATTTGCGCTACGCTTTACGGGCAACCTACTGGCCCGGCATTGCGATGGTTGCTGCAAACTTAGGCCTCTATGATGCCGAATATGAACTGGCCGGTCGCATGGCCCGTGAATCCGGTTTTGTACTGGACCGCCTGCGCGAAGGCATCAATTCCATCCGGGATCATTTCGACGTCATCTTGCTGGACCCGCCGCCCGCGCTTGGCATGATTTCATTATCTGTTCTGCGGGCAGCCGATGCTATTCTTGTTCCGACGCCGCCAAATAATGTTGATTTTGGCTCGACGGTTCATTTCCTTAAAATGATGACCAGCACGCTCACAGAATTAGAACAAGTTGGTGGGTCGCATAGTTATAAATTTGTAAAGATCCTCGCCACCAAGATGAACGATGGCAAGTCAGCTCATGTGGCGATCAAACGGATGATGGATGCGGTTTTTGCCGGGGATATGTTGCAATCGGTTCTAAAGGATTCTGCGGAAATCGATAACGCAACAGCGAACCTGTTAACGGTCTATGAAATGACCGGCGCGTCCACACGGACTGAAACCCACAAACGCTGCCGGGCCTATTTAGATTCCATTGGGCGCGAGGTTGAAATCCTCATGCGAAAAACATGGCCAAGTCAACGCGACGCGCTGAGCCAGGAGGGGCTGTTATGACAAAAAAACACGATGAAATTTTTGATGCGGTGCTGAGCGGAATTGGTTCGGATGAACGCAGTGCAAAGAAAGATCGCAGCGCCAGCCGTTTTCTAAAACGCGGCAATGCGATCGGTGACAAGTTAAGTGGCGAAGTCAGTGAAAAAACGCTGCACTGGGTCGACCCCGCGCGCTGCAAAATGTGGGACCGGCACAATCGAAATTATGCGCTGCTGACATCAGAAAACTGCGCCGATCTTATCGAAGGTATCCAGCAGCAAGGACAACAAGAATTTCCGGCTGTTGTGCGCAAAGTCAGCAATCAGGATGGTTTTGACTACGAGGTTATCTGCGGCGCGCGCCGTCACTTTGCGATCTCTTGGCTGCAAGCAAACAACTATCCGCAGTTCAAATATCTTATCGAAGTGCGCGATCTTTCCGATGAAGAAGCCTTTCGTTTGGCTGACATCGAAAACCGTGACCGCGCGGATATCTCAGACTTTGAGCGGGCCCGCGATTACGCCGCAGCGGTAAAACTGTATTACGGCGGCAAGCAAAAAGCGATGGCGCAAAGGTTGCAGGTGTCAGAGGCTTGGTTGTCCCGGTATCTGTTTTTGGCGAAGTTGCCGGATGATATTATCCAAGCTTACCCAAGCTCAAATGACATCAAAGAATTGCACGCACGAACTTTGAAACCTTTCTTGGCGCAGACTGACTCTCGGGCTGAAGTGATTGATCGCGCGATGTGGCTTCGTCACATGCGCGCCGCGGGTGCGACATCTGACGGGATGCCTTGGAACGATCCTGCAAAAGTCCTAGAGGAGCTAAAGCGCGCAGGGCAGGGGAAGATGATTAAGCGCAAGGTACGCCCAACGCTAAAACACACCTACAGTGCTCATGGAACGGATTGTCAAATCAAGCGCACTGATAAAGGTCGGCAGATTTTTCTGGAAATTGATAAAGACATCCCAGCAGCTGACCTGCGCAAGCTGCTGGACAAGTTTTTGTTAGACCGTGGCGAGGGATTATAAAATTGCCAATTGGCAATTTTCTTAAAAACTGTTCATTTTCAGTAGCTTACATCAAAATTGACAATTTTTAGGCTTGGGCGGCTTTCATTCAGTCATTTAAACAAACCAATGCACGCGACGGCAGCAATCCTGATGGATTAGCTGCCGTTTTTTCGTCTTGCAGCCGGGCAGGGGGATCGCTGGGTCTGCACATAGAGCGCGTCGCGGATTTTATCGCGGGACTTTTGTCTCTTTGGTGGGTCAAGTATTGCCCCGCTACAGCGCCAGAGAGCGGCGTAGAGGCTGATTGCGTCGATTTGTGGGTAGTTGAGCTGTGTGGTGCTGTGATCGGCTCTGAGTGGGTGTAAGCTTGGGCGGGCTCGAATACCCTAACGGGTGCTTCACGCGTCGCGATAGGCCCGCAACCAGCTTAAAAACACATAAGCCGAAGAGCTTTTTGAGATTTCTTTAGAAACAGAGGCTGAATACCAAGCACAGCGTTTCGTTCTGACATCCAATGGGACCAGCGCACCAGAGGCAATTTCGCGCTGGCAAATGATATCATCCGCCAAAATTGCACCTTCGCCATCTACGGCTGCGTCGATGGCCATTGAAAAATCAGAATAGATTTTTCCAGATTTCCAGTTTTCGCTTTCTGGGGCATATTTTGCGTACCACATTTGCCAGATTTGTTTGCCGTGATCATGTACCAAGGGCAGGGCGTCGAAATTAACCGCCCCGTGCTCGTCTACCAGTTTGGCATACATTTCTGGCGAGCAGGCTGGAAAACAATCTAAGGGAAACAGCTGGTGATGAATGGCGCCAGATGTGGGGCGGCGCGTTTCGAAGTTGACGATAATATCTGCCTGTCCGTCTGTCAGCAGCGGCGGTTTCCAAGCGACGGTTAAATCAACGTCGATACGCGGAAACTCTTCTGAAAATGCATTGATGCGCTTGCGTAGCCAGCGTGAGGCAATCGCAGATTCGGCAACAACATTCAGTGAAGCACGCTGGTGTTTTTTAAGAATATTGTAGCATGCATCTTTCATGGTTTGGAATGCGCTTGAGATATGAGGCAGCAATTCGCGACCCTCGTCCGTCAATGCAACTTTGTTGCCAAGGCGTACAAAAAGCGGAACGCCAAACCATGCTTCTAGAGTTTTGATATGCTGACTAATAACGCTGTGACTTACGTTTAGATCACGCGCGGCCTGAGCCAAACTTTCGTGTCGAGCGGCGGCCTCGAATGCGCGTAATGCGTTTAGGTGTTTCAGAGGAACATTCATATCTTCAGTATAGGAAAAACCTACGCTGAGTGCCATATAAATGTTATTTTGCAAAACTCAAAGGTCTCTATCCTATTCGAACTGCCGCCAAAGCAGGGAAAACCTGATGCGGCTCGATATAAATTAGGGAGTTTCGACATGTCATCTAAGATAACGAATAAAACCTTTAATCGACGTACTTTCCTTAAAACTTCAGCAGGGACCGGCCTGGCGCTTTCGTCAGGTATGTTGGCTGCGCCAGCCTTGGCGCAATCGCGGTCGCTGAAAGTGGGTGCTTATGGCGGCTATTTTGAAAATAGCCTGAAGAAACACGTCTATCCAAAGTTCACTGAAGCCACTGGCATCGCGGTTGAGAGCGTGACACAGCCTGATAGCACCAGCTGGCTGCAAACCATGACCCAAGCCTTGAAGGCGGGTAACATCCCGACAGATTTGTCGATGCACACACCGACCAACGTTCTAAAAGGCGAGCGTTTGGGGGAGATGTTTGCTCCGGTTGATCCAAAGCGTATGCCAAATGTGGGCAACCTGGATGAGTATTTCTTGCATGAAGCGAAAGAAGGCATTTTGGCTGTCGGCTCGTTGAGCTTCTTTTCGTCAATGGTGGTTAACCCTGACGAAGTGACCGTTCCGACAAGCTGGGCTGAATTCTGGGATACCGAGCGCTTTGAGGCCTCTTTGGGGCTACCAAAGACAGTAAACTTTAACTTCTTGGATATTGTTGCAGCGACGTTCTTTGATGGTGCAGAAACACTGCGGTCCCGCGACGGCATTGTTGCAGCGATTGAGAAAACGGGTGAAATTCTGCCGAATGTGGCGCTGTGGTATTCTGCTGAAAGTCAGATGGAGCAGGCGCTTAAGAACTTTGATGTTGTTGGGGGTATGTATTTCCACGACGTCGCTGGTTTGATGAAAGCGGACGGCCATCCAATTGAATCTGTGTTCCCAAAAGAGGGCTGCCCGATCAGCTATAACTCTTGGACGCTTTCCAATGGTTCTACGAAATCAGATGAAGCACATGAATTCATCAACTTTACCTCTGATCCGGCAGTTCAGGCCATTATGGCCCGCACAATTGGTACAGCGCCTGTCGTTGACCGGTCAGCAACTGATTTGACCGAAGCAGAATTTATGTCGGTTTCCGGTTCCCCTGCGATCAGGCCACCGCACGAGGTTTATGTGGATGAAGAAACCTTCATCGCAGAAACCTGGAACCGCATGATCGCCAAAGCCTAAACGGAGACAAGTGCATGTCCGACTTGACCATGAATAAAATTTGCAAAAAATACGGCTCTGTCGTTGCTGTAAAAAACGCAAGTCTCACCTTTGAGTCGGGCAAGCTAACTGCTTTGCTTGGGCCTTCTGGGTGTGGAAAAACGACTCTGCTTCGTATGATTGCAGGGCTCGAGATGCCCACTGAAGGAGACATAATTTTGGGAGGCGAGAA
>NZ_JAUORX010000013.1 GCF_030548175.1 Cognatishimia sp. 1_MG-2023
GGAAGAGCGCCACAAGCGCCGTCGTGAAGAATTAGAGCGTGCTGAAACCGCTCTTATGAAACCTGTTGTTGATGCACTATCTGGCTCTGGCGTTACCGTAGAGTCGGCCATCAAATACGGGAATATCGCTGAACAGCTAGGTGAAATCGCCAAAGAAGCGGGCGCCAGCCAAGTCGTAATTGGTCGTAACGGTCATAGTGGTATTGGTAGCCGAGTATTCGGTTCCGTCGCGGGTTCCTTGGTGCAGATCGCGCCAGTTGCCACCACAGTCGTTCCATAAATATTCCAGACAGGGACAGATACATGAAATCCATGTTCACGCGCGCAGCAGCAGCTGCGACTGCGCTATCGCTGGCAACTGTGCCAGCCTACGCGCAAACCTTTGATGAAAAAGTAAACGAAGTCTTTGCCAACTCTACTGGTTGGTTCGTTAGCTTTATCTTTAGCCCATTCCCAGGCACCTCTTTCCCA
Organism: Cognatishimia sp. 1_MG-2023; assembly: GCF_030548175.1. Lineage (GTDB taxonomy): Bacteria > Pseudomonadota > Alphaproteobacteria > Rhodobacterales > Rhodobacteraceae > Cognatishimia. Next base: position 472 of record NZ_JAUORX010000013.1, read on the forward strand.
TGGATCGTAGGCTGGCTGGTTGTTGCGGCGACCATTTTCACTTTGTACTTCGCTTTCATCCAGCTTCGTGGCTTCAAGCACGCGATCTCTTTGGTGAAGGGGGACTATTCTGACCCGAATGATGCGGGTGAGGTTAGCCACTTCCAAGCGCTTGCCACTGCTTTGTCCGGGACCGTTGGTCTGGGTAACATCGCGGGTGTTGCTGTTGCGGTTGGCATCGGTGGTCCGGGTGCAACGTTCTGGATGATCCTAGCGGGTCTGATGGGCATGGCATCCAAGTTCACCGAATGTACGCTGGGTGTTAAGTATCGTAACGAATACCCAGACGGCACCGTTTCCGGTGGCCCAATGTACTACATCACCAAAGGTTTCGCAGAGCGCGGCATCCCAGGTGGTAAACCACTGGCCATTCTGTTCGCTATCTTCTGTATCCTAGGTGCATTTGGCGGCGGTAACATGTTCCAAGCGAACCAAGCACACGCGCAAATCACTAACGTTGTTGGCGACTTCCCAGGTGTTATCACCGGTCTTGTTTTCGCGGCTGTTGTATTTGCTGTGATCGTTGGTGGTCTGAAATCCATCGCGAAAGTAACAGAAAAAGTCGTTCCATTCATGGGCGTTATGTATGTTGCGACTGCGGTTGTGATCTTGCTGTTGAACTTCAACCAAATCGGTTGGGCGTTTGGTCAGATCTTTGAAGGTGCATTCACAGGCCTCGGCGTTGCCGGCGGTATGGTTGGTGCGTTGATCCAAGGTTTCAAACGTGCGGCGTTCTCGAACGAAGCGGGCGTTGGTTCTGCGGCGATTGCGCACTCTGCGGTACGTACCAAAGAGCCAATCACCGAAGGCTATGTGTCTTTGCTTGAGCCGTTCATCGATACTGTTGTGATCTGTACTATGACTGCTTTGGTGATCATCATCACGGGTCAGCTGATCATCGATCCAGCAACTGGCAACTACATGCTGAATGAAGCAGGTACAGCGATTGCGACTGTTGACGGCAACGGCGGTGTTGCTCTGACATCTGCGGCGTTCTCTTCTGCCTTTGGTGGCTTCAAGTACATCCTGGCGTTGGCCGTGATCCTATTCGCGTTCTCCACTATGATCTCTTGGTCCTACTACGGTCTGAAGGCTTGGACATTCCTGTTCGGTGAAAGCAACGGTTCTCAACTGTTCTTCAAAGTATTGTTCTGCGTATTCGTTGTAATCGGTGCATCTGCGTCCTTGGGCCCAGTCATCGACTTCTCTGATGCAGCGATCTTTGCGATGGCTGTTGTAAACATCATCGGCCTATACTTCTTGATGCCAATCGTTAAGCGCGAGCTTGAGGGTTACCTTGGCCGCCTGAAGTCTGGTGAGATCAAAAAATTCAGCACACCTGCTGAGTGATTTTCACCTAACCGATTGATAGAAAAGGCCGGGTTTTGCCCGGCCTTTTTTCTTGTTTTGTTCTTTTGGGTTTGCAGTGGCAGAATCGGCGCGAGCTGTGCTAGATTTGGCGGTATGCAAGCCGTTGACCCCCAAATAAGCCAAAAACACCCTATTATTCGCCAATTGGACGAAGGTGCGATCAACCGGATCGCTGCGGGTGAAGTTGTGGAACGTCCTGCCAGCGCCGTGAAGGAGTTGGTGGAGAACGCAATTGATGCGGGGGCGACCCGTGTTGAGGTGGCGATTGCCGATGGCGGCAAGACGTTGATCCGCGTGACGGACGACGGTTGTGGGATTTCTGCAGAGCAATTGCCACTGGCGTTGTCACGGCATGCCACGTCCAAAATTGACGGCACTGACTTGCTGGATATTCACACCTTTGGTTTTCGGGGCGAGGCGTTGCCCTCGTTAGGGGCTGTCGGGCGGTTGTCGATTACGTCGCGCGTTAAGGGTGGTGAAGGCCATTCGATTTCGGTCTCTGGCGGGCAGATTACCCCGGTGAAGCCTGCGGCCTTGGGCGGCGGGACAATCGTTGAACTGCGGGATTTGTTTTACGCGACGCCGGCGCGATTGAAGTTCATGCGGTCGGATCGGGCCGAGAACCAAGCGATCATAGATGTGGTCAAACGCCTTGCGATGGCAGAGCCGTTTGTTGGGTTCACCTTGCGCGATGTCACGGGTGGCGGTGAAGGACGTGTGAGCTTTCGGGCGGATGCGGAAAGCGGTGATTTGTTTGATGCGCTGCATGGGCGATTGGCGCGTATTTTGGGCGCAGAGTTTGCCGAGAATGCATTGCGGATTGATGCCGAGCGGGATGGATTGCGGTTGATTGGCTACGCGGCCTTGCCGACCTATTCGCGTGGGTCTGCCGTGGCACAGTATTTGTTCGTGAATGGTCGGCCGGTCAAAGACAAACTGTTGGTTGGCGCGTTGCGCGGGGCCTATTTTGATTTCCTGTCGCGGGATCGGCATCCGGCCGCGGCGCTGTTCATTGATTGCGATCCACAGATGGTGGACGTGAACGTACATCCGGCCAAGTCCGAGGTGCGGTTTCGTGATCCGGGTATGGCACGCGGTTTGATCGTATCGGCCTTGCGCCATGCTTTGGCAGAGGCGGGGCATCGGGCCTCTACCACTGTAGCGGGTGCGACTTTGGGTGCGATGCGGCCTGAGGTTATGCCGGGGCGTGTGTACCAGATGGATCGGCCGTCTTTGGGCGCGCGTCAGGCGAGTTATGCGTTTCAAGCGCCGCCAGAGGGAGCGCCGGGTCTGGCCGAACAACCGGCTGCTTGGGACGGTGCCCCCGGCGCGTCGTTGATGGAAACGCCTGTGTCTGGCCGGGTAGTGGAGCCGGAGGTTGAAGAGGCGGATTACCCATTGGGGGCCGCCCGTGGGCAGGTGCATGAGAATTACATCATTGCCCAAACCGCGACGGGCATGGTGATTGTGGATCAGCACGCGGCGCATGAACGGTTGGTCTATGAGCGTTTGAAACGCCAGATGGCGGAAAATGGTGTTGCGGCGCAGGCGCTGTTGATCCCTGAAATCGTGGAGCTGTCGAATGGCGATTGTGCGCGGTTATTGGCTGTTTCGGATGAGCTGACCAAATTCGGCCTGACGATCGAAGCCTTTGGCGGTGGCGCGATTGCGGTGCGGGAAACGCCCGCGATCTTGGGCGAGGTGAATGCCAAGGCGATGATCCTGGATATTCTCGACGAGCTGGATGATCAGGGTGAAAGCATGTTGGTGCAGGCGAAGATCGAAGCGATCCTAAGCCGGGTGGCCTGTCATGGTTCGATCCGATCCGGTCGCCGGATGCGCGCCGATGAGATGAACGCCCTTTTGCGCGAGATGGAAGCGACCCCGCATTCCGGCCAGTGCAACCATGGGCGCCCAACGTATGTAGAACTCAAACTGGCTGACATTGAGCGGCTGTTCGGACGGACATGATGGATTTTACGGACCCGCAGATACAGATGTATGTCTTGATTGGCGCTGGCGTTTTGGTGGCGGTGATCTTGTTGATGCTGCGCGCGGTTCTGCGGCAGTCCTCGCAATCGGCCTATCAAATGGCGTCGCTGGGGCAGCGGGTGGATCAACTGTCGTCTGGGCAGGATCAGTTGGGCGGTAGTCTGAACAACGTGGCGCAGAACCAGACGATCGGGCAAACACAGCTAACCAATTTGATGGAACAGCGGTTGGGTGAGGTGCAGTTGAACCTGCACGAGAACCTAGCCAAGGTGCAGCGCCGGACGGGTGAGAACCTTGCGACGATGCAACAACAGATGGCGGATAATCTAGGTGCGCAGCAATTGAAGCTGCAAGAAAACCTGTCGGATATGCAGGCGCGAACCAATCGGTCGCTGGCTGAGTTGCAGGAAAAGATGGGCCAAAGCCTGATGGGTAATGCCAAGCAAACGGCGACGTCTTTGACGGCGTTGCAAGAGCGGTTGGCGACCATTGATAAAGCACAGGACAATATCACCAAGTTGTCGGGCGATGTTCTAAGCCTGCAAGATATTCTGTCAAACAAGCAAACGCGCGGTGCCTTTGGTGAAATTCAATTGAATGACATCGTGGGCAAGGCGCTGCCCTCTGACAGCTACTCGCTTCAGCATACGCTGCCGAATGGCAAGCGGGCGGATTGCTTGATTCATTTGCCAAACCCTCCGGGACCGATTGTGATCGACAGTAAGTTCCCACTGGAAGCCTATGAGGCGATGCTGGCGTCAGAAACCGAAGCAGAGCTGAAGGCGGCTGTTCAACTGTTTAAGACCTCTGTCAAAAAGCATATCAACGATATCTCGGATAAGTATATCCTAGAGGGAGAGACCGCGGATGGGGCTTTGATGTTCCTTCCATCAGAGGCGATTTACGCAGAGCTGCATTCCAAGTTTCCTGACTTGGTGCATTTTGGGTTTGATGCGCGGGTCTGGATCGTTTCGCCCACAACCTGCATGGCCACGCTGAACACCATGCGCGCCATCCTGAAGGACGCTCGGATGCGCGAGCAGGCGGGTGAGATTCGCAAAGCATTGAAGAACCTGCACCGCGATGTGGAAATTGTTGGCCAACGTGCCGGGAAGTTGGAAGTGCATCTGCGTCAGGCGAATGAAGATGTAACCGGTATCCTAACGGCCGCGACTCGTGCCGGTAAGCGGGCGCATAAGCTGGATAACTTTGATTTCGAAGAGCTGGCGCCGGATCAGGCGAATGTTGTCCCATTGGCGAACCATCCGGGAGAGTAGGCGGCATTTTTCCACTCAATGGAATTTGAGGCGGATCAAAGCGGAGCTGTGGTATAGTCAGGCAGAGTGGCGCTGTGAAAGGAGCCGCAAATGTTGGACATATCCCCGAGGAAGGTCGCGCAGGTCGTATTGATGGGCCGCGAATTAGGTCGCGCCGAGCGCGAGTTGCGTGGATTTTTTGAAAGCCTCAACGAAGAAGAAATGGTGAGCCTTGTCGCCATCATGTGGGTCGGGCGTGAGAGCTTTGACGCCGATGATATCAACGAGGCGCTGCGAACTGCGCGTGAAGAGCGAACCGCTCCATCGGCTGATTACCTGTTGGGCACCCCGCATCTGTCAGATCATTTAGAGAATGGCATGGATGCCCTAGGCGTTTCGTTGATGGATGACGAAGACGATCTACTGAGTGGCCATTAGAAATTGGGTCTATCGCTATAGCGGACTGGCTAATTGTAACTTTTGCCTGATTGGGTGAAGGTGTGCTGAAGACTCTTGGTGACTGCCAAGAGGTTAATGTGCAAGCGAGGCCCTCATGTTGAATTTAAAAGATACTTCTCTGTTTCGTCAGGCGGTTCCCGTTGGTGATCGTTGGGTCGAGGCATCTGCAGAAACGGGTACAGCTGTTCATAACCCCTCAACTGGTGCGTTGTTGGGCTATGTGCCGAACCTTGGCGCTGCGGAAACAGAAGAGGCAATTCAACTTGCTGATACGGTGCGCCATGCTTGGGCGGCACGACCTGCGAAAGAACGTGGCGCGATTCTGCGGCGTTGGTTTGATCTGCTGATCGAGAACCAAGATGATCTTGCAGCGATTCTGACGGCGGAACAGGGTAAGCCGTTGGCCGAAGCTAAGGGCGAGATCGCCTATGGTGCCGGTTTCTTGGAATGGTTCGCCGAAGAGGCGCGCCGCGCTTATGGCGAAACGATTCCTGCCCCTAGCGGTGATCGTCGGTTCATTGTGATTAAGCAGCCGATTGGTGTGGTCGCTGCAATCACGCCTTGGAATTTTCCGAACGCCATGATCACGCGCAAGGCGGGTCCGGCCTTGGCCGCGGGCTGTGCGATGGTGTTGAAACCTGCGCCACAAACGCCGTTTTCAGCGATTGCCTTGGCGATTCTGGCAGAGCGTGCGGGATTGCCTGCGGGGTTATTGTCGATCATCACCGGGGATGCGGCAGAGATTGGCGGCGTGATGACATCCAGCCCGACTGTGAAAAAGATGACCTTTACCGGGTCCACCGGCGTTGGGGCGTTGTTGTATGCGCAATGTGCGCCGACGGTGAAAAAGCTGGGCCTAGAGTTGGGTGGGAACGCGCCGTTCATCGTGTTTGATGATGCCGATCTGGATGCGGCGGCAGAAGGTGCGTTGTGGTCCAAGTTCCGCAATAATGGGCAGACCTGTGTTTGTGCGAACCGCATTTATGTGCAGGCCGGGGTCTATGATGCCTTTGCCGAGAAGTTCGCCGAAAAGGTAAAGACATTGCGGATTGGCGATGGGTTTGACCCGGATGCACAGATGGGTCCGCTGATTGATGATCGCGCGGTGTCAAAGGTCGAACGCCATATTGCGGATGCCGTCGACAAAGGGGCGTCTGTTGTTTTGGGTGGCCAGCGTCATGCGATGGGTGGACAGTTCTTTGAGCCGACTGTCATGCGTGATGTGACACGCGATATGGCCTTTGCCACCGAAGAAACCTTTGGCCCGGTTGCGCCGCTGTTCAAATTTGAAACCGAAGCCGAGGTGATCAAAGCCGCCAATGATACGGAATATGGTCTGGCCGCCTATTTCTACACCCGCGACATGGCGCGCAGCTGGCGCGTTGGCGAGGCGTTGGATTACGGCATGGTTGGCGTGAATGCTGGGGTTATTTCTGCAGTTGAGGCACCGTTTGGCGGCGTGAAATCCTCAGGGCTGGGGCGCGAAGGGGCGCATCAGGGTTTGAGCGAGTTCATGGAAGAAAAGTATTTGTGTATGGCGGGAATTACGCCTGCATAAGTTGCCATACTCAGAAACGAAAAGGCCCGCCAAATTGGCGGGCCTTTTTGCGTTTTGGTGGATGGATTAGAAATCCAAGTTTTCCACACTTAGCGCGTTTTTCTGGATAAATTCACGACGTGGTTCAACCACGTCACCCATCAGTTTGGTAAACAGATCATCCGCATCAACCATATCTTCGACCTTGACCTGCAACAGCGTGCGGGCATCTGGGTCCAATGTGGTTTCCCATAGCTGATCCGGGTTCATTTCGCCCAGACCCTTATAGCGTTGTAGCGACAGGCCGCGTTCGCCCTCGGCCAAGATCGCCCGCATCAGATCAAGCGGGCCTTGGATGAGCTGTGTACGGTCTTTGCGAACCAATGTGGCCGCGGTGCCGTATACTTCTTGTAGGTTCTTGGTAAAGCTGCCGGTTTTACGTGCTTCGCCAGAGCGGAGCATTGGGCCGTCCAAGGTACGAACCTCTTCGACGCCACGCAGGATACGGGCCAATTTGATGCCGTGGTCTTGCGTGATGCGGCCTTGCCAACCTTTTTCATATTCCAGCGCGATCAGATCGAGGCGGGCCGCGACTTTGTCGGCAACGGCCTGAAGATCGGCGTCAATCGCGCCGGGTACAAAGGCGCCGGCAATCGCGGCTTGTTCCAGAATGTGGCGTGGGTAATGCGTTGGGAAGGCATCCAAAACGCGCTTAAGCTGGCGCGCTTCGTTAACCACACGGATAAGATCCGAGCCTGCCATTTCTTCGCCGGTGCCAAGGCGCAGCATCGCGCTATCAACGCCCTGTTCAACCAGGTAGTCATCAAGCGCAGCTTGGTCTTTTAGGTACACTTCGGATTTACCGCGTGCCACTTTGTAGAGTGGCGGCTGGGCAATGTAGAGGTGACCTTGTTCAATCAATTCAGGCATTTGACGGAAGAAGAAGGTCAATAGCAGCGTCCGAATGTGCGCACCATCGACGTCCGCATCGGTCATGATGACGACCTTATGGTAACGCAGCTTTTCGATGTTGAATTCGTCGCGACCAATGCCGGTCCCAAGCGCCATAACGAGGTTGCCGATCTCTTGCGAGCCTAGCATCCGGTCAAAACGGGCGCGTTCAACGTTAAGGATCTTACCGCGCAACGGCAGAACCGCCTGGGTGCCACGATCACGACCTGTTTGCGCGGAACCACCAGCAGAGTCACCCTCCACCAGGAAGACTTCGGTTTTGGATGGGTCTTTTTCAGAGCAATCTTTGAGTTTGCCAGCAAGGTAGTTCACATCCATCGCCGTTTTACGGCGGGTTAGCTCACGGGCCTTACGGGCCGCTTCGCGGGCCATCGCTGCCTCGTTGATCTTGCTGACGATCATCTTGGCTTCAGTTGGGTTCTCTTCGAACCACTCAGTCAGCTTTTCACCCATCAGGCTTTCAACGGCTGGTCGAACTTCGGAGGACACCAGTTTGTCTTTGGTTTGGCTGGAGAATTTCGGATCAGGTACCTTAACCGAAAGGACGCAAGTTAGGCCCTCGCGGGCGTCGTCGCCGGTAAAGGTGATCTTTTCCCGTTTCGCGATGCCGCTTTCCTGGGCGTACTTGGTTAACGTCCGGGTGAGTGCACCACGGAAGCCTGCAAGGTGTGCACCACCGTCGCGTTGTGGGATGTTGTTGGTAAAGGGCAGAACGGTTTCGTGGTAACTGTCGTTCCACCACATTGCCACTTCGACGCCGATGTCATCTTTTTCGCCGTTCACATAGATTGGTTCAGGCATCAGAGATGTTTTGTGGCGATCAACGTATTTCACGAACTCTTTGACGCCGCCTTCGTAAAAAAGCTCTGTTTTCAAAGGCTCTGCCGGGCGTTCATCTTCTAGGATGATGCGCACGCCAGAATTCAGGAAGGCCAATTCGCGCAGGCGTTTTTCGAGTGTTTCGAAGGAATAGTTAAGGTTTGAAAAGGTATCTGTCGCCGCGAGAAAGCGTACTTCGGTCCCTGTTTCATCGCCTGCGTCACCGGTGACGCGCAGGTGTTCAGTGGTAAAGCCACCTTCGAAACGGGCGAAGTGTTCTTTGCCATTTCGCCAAACGCGCAGCTCTAGCCAGTCGGAAAGTGCGTTTACAACGGAAACGCCAACACCGTGTAAGCCCCCGGAAACCTTATAGGAATTGCTGTCAAACTTACCACCGGCGTGCAGTTGGGTCATAATAACCTCGGCTGCGGAGACGCCTTCTTCTTGGTGAATATCAACGGGGATTCCGCGACCGTTGTCGCGGACAGAGACGGAGCTGTCGGCGTGGATTTTGACGGTGACGTAGTCTGCGTGTTTGGCCAAAGCTTCGTCGATGCCGTTGTCGACGACTTCGTAAACCATGTGGTGCAAACCAGAGCCATCGTCGGTGTCGCCGATGTACATGCCGGGGCGTTTGCGCACGGCCTCTAGGCCTTTGAGAACCTTGATAGAATCCGCGCCATATTGCTCGGGGGATTGCGCGTTGTCGCTCATCGGGGGACGTCCTTTTATCTTTCGGGATTTTATACCTTTTTGCGGGGGGAATGTCACGCAATTGACGTGTTTTTTGAGGCGCGATTCTGCTGCCCTGTTTGCGCGGAAGTTAACCAAAGATTACAGCGGGGATTCGTACAATTCGGTAGTTTCACGGCCCGAAACGTACGTTTCAGCGCAGAACAGCTTTGAATGGGGAATGTGGAGCTGTTGGATGCCTCCAGCGGAGGTATTTTGGGTCAAGAAAAAGTTAAGAGGTGACGTCTGAAATGCCGCCGTCTTCGGTGACTTCGATGTATTGGCCGCGGGGGCCTAAGGCGTCGAAGAGGTTGGGTTCGGTTCCTGTCATCCATGCTTGGGCGCCGAGGGTGGTGATTTCGTCGTAAAGGGCCGCGCGGCGGTTGGCGTCTAGGTGGGCGGCGACTTCGTCTAAGAGCAAGATCGGCGGGGTGCCGATTTGTTCGGCCAGCGCACGGGCGTTGGCGAGGATCAGGGAAATCAGCAGCGCTTTTTGTTCGCCGGTGGAGCAATCTGCGGCGGGCACGCCTTTGGCGGTGAAGGCCGCGTAGAGATCGGCGCGATGAGGGCCGACGAGGGTGCGGCCCGCTGCGATGTCACGCGGACGGGATTCGGCGAAGGCCTCGCGGAAGTCCCCGGCGGATTCGGGCATGGCGCCGTCAGCGTGTTGTAGATCAAGTTCGGCGATGGGGAAGGCGGTTTGGGTTTTTGCCTGTGCGTCGGTCAGGTGGGCGACGGTGGCTTGGCGGTTGGCGTGGATGCGGGTGGCAGCGTTCGCCATCTGATCCTCGAGCGCTTTGTACCAATGGGCGTCGCGAATTTGCTCTTTGAGCAGCTTATTACGTTCGCGCATGGTCTTTTCGTAGGTCAGCGCGGCTTCGGCGTGATCCGGGAAAAACGATAGTGCGGTGCGGTCCAAGAAGCGGCGGCGGCCTTCGGCGCCTTCGATCCAGAGGCGATCCATTGCCGGGATCAACCAGATGACGCGGCAGAGTTCGCCGAGTTTGGTTTGTGGAGCCGCTTTGCTGTTGAGTTTGACGAGACGCGCGGCGCCTTTGTCGGACCAGGTTTCGACTTCGTGTTGGTTGGTTTGGGTTTGCAGCAGGCCGGTCAGTTTCCAACCCAAGGCTTCGGGGCGTCGGGTCATGTCTTGGGCGCTGGCGCGGCGGATGCCGCGTCCGGGCGAGAAGAGCGAGACCGCTTCGAGGATATTGGTTTTGCCTGCGCCATTGGGTCCGTGAATCGCGATAGGGCGCGGGTCACAAGTGATTTCGCTGCGCTTGTGGCTGCGGAAATGGCTGAGGGTTAGGTGTGTGAGCGCAAGAGTCATAAGGCCCCCGGCAATGCTGCGGAGGCCTTATGGAAACAGGATATATCGGTTTGGCCGATCACACGCGCATTGGCATCACGACGTAAACAGCCGTGGTGTCATTGCCTTCTCGCATCAGCGTTGGATCGCCTGCGGAGTTGAACATGAAGACGGCGTTTTCGCGATCAACTTGGCTGGCGATTTCCAGCAAGTATTTGGCGTTAAAGCCGATTTCTAGGCGCTCGTCGCCGTAAGCAACGGCCAGCTCTTCTTCGGCGGCGCCGGAGTCTGGCGCGTTGACGGAGAGGATCAGGCGATCTTCGTCTAGGGCCAGTTTGACGGCGCGGGAGCGTTCAGAAGAAACCGTTGCCACACGATCAACCGCTTTGGCGAATTCTGCGGCGTCTACTTCGAGGCGGCGGGTGTTGCCGGTTGGAATGACGCGGGTGTAATCCGGGAAAGTGCCATCAATGACCTTGGAGGTCAGGGTGATGTCAGGGGTTGCGAAGCGGACTTTGGTTTCTGAGACAGAGACCGCGATGTCCATTTCATCATCGTCCAGAAGCTTGCGCAATTCGCCGACGGTTTTACGAGGGACGATAACACCCGGCATATCGGACGCGCCTTCGGGCAGGTCAGAATCGATGCGTGCAAGGCGGTGGCCATCGGTGGCGACGCAGCGCAGTACTTTGCCGCCGTCTGCATCAGACACATGCATGTAAACACCGTTGAGATAGTAACGGGTTTCTTCGGTCGAGATGGCGAATTTGGATTTGTCGAACAGGCGACGCAGCTGTGCGGCATTGGCCGTAAAATTGCAGGCGTAGTCGGACGATGCCATGACTGGGAAGTCTTCTTTTGGCAGGGTTGCCAGTGAGAAGTTGGAGCGACCCGCTTCGACGGTTAGGCGACCAGTTGCGCTGTCGTCGGTCAGGGTGACCAATGCGCCGTCCGGTAGTTTGCGGACGATCTCGTGCAAGGTATTTGCTGAAACCGTAGTCGATCCTGCGCGTTCCACCATTGCGGCGGCTTTGTCGACAACTTCGATGTCGAGGTCAGTCGCGCGGAACTGCGCGGTGTTGCCTTCGGCCTCAATCAGGACGTTGGCAAGAATTGGAATGGTGTTGCGCCGTTCGACGACGGATTGCGCTTGGGACACTGCTTTGAGCAGGGTGCCGCGTTCGATGCTGATTTTCATCTTTTCATCCTCCGAAGTGCCGAGGCGTTGTGCCGGGTGGTCACAGTAGCTGTTTCCCCCTGCGGCTCAAGCCTTTTTTGGCTTTTTCGAGTGTAATTTCAAGGGCGTCAAGCGGGCATAGAAAAAGCGGGCCGCTTTGGGCCCGCCTGACGTCATTTATTGCAATTCTGTTACGCTTCGAGCGCGCGACGCAGCATTTCGATGTCTTCGGCGATTTGACCATCAGAACACCGCAGCTCTTCGATGCGCTTCACGCCGTGCATGACCGTTGTGTGATCCCGACCGCCAAAGCGGCGACCGATTTCTGGTAAGCTACGGCTGGTAAGCTGCTTGCAGAGGAACATCGCAACCTGACGCGGGCGGGCAAAGGTGCGGACGCGCTTTGGGCCGATCATGTCAGACAGGCGGATGTTGTAATGTTCTGCCACGCGACGCTGGATTTCTTCGACGCTGATTTTGCGTTCCGAGGCGCGCAAGACGTCAGACAGACAGTCTTGGGTCAGGTCCATGGTGATTTCGCGACCCACAAGGGAGGCAAAGGCGAAGAGGCGGGTAAGCGCGCCTTCGAGAACACGGACATTAGTGGAAATGCGGTGTGCTAGGAATTCCAAGACTCCATCTGCGATTTGCAGATCTGGGTATTGGGCGCGGTAGAGGTCCACTTTGTTCTGCAGGATGCCAAGGCGCAATTCGTAGTCGGTTGGGTGGAGGTCAACGACCAAGCCACATTGCAGACGAGAACGAATGCGGTCTTCGAGGTCTTTGATTTCACCCGGTGCGCGGTCAGCAGAAATGATGATCTGTTTGTTCTGGTCCACGAGCGCGTTGAACGTGTGGAAGAATTCTTCTTGGGTGGAGTCTTTGCCGGCGATGAACTGCACGTCATCGACCATCAGGACGTCAACGGAGCGGAACATTTCTTTGAAGTCCATCATCTTGCGATCACGCAGAGCTTGGACAAAGCGGTACATGAATTGTTCGGCAGAGAGGTAAAGTACGTTCAGGTCGGGACGCTGGGTCTGAAGTTCCCATGCGATGGCGTGCATGAGGTGCGTTTTACCAAGGCCAACACCACCGTAAAGGAACAGCGGGTTGAACGATACTGGGCCACCTTCAGCGACGCGGCGCGCTGCGGCATTGGCCAGTTCGTTCGGCTTACCGACAACAAAGGTGTCAAAGGTAAAGCGTGTGTCGAGTGGTGCGCCTGGCAGTTCGGCTGTGCTGCCGGACCGTGCTTTGGACGCAGGTTTGCCATTCGCAGCAGGGGCGATGGCTGGTGACGTTACACCGTTACGATTGGCAGGCGATGTGCCAACGCGGAAATGCACGCGCTGTACGTCTTCGCCAACCTGAGAAAGTTGGTGGATGATAAGATCGCCAAAGTTTTGCGATACGTAATTGCCGATGAAGTTGGTTGGCACCGTAAATGTTGCCACGCCATCTGTAAGTTCCGCTATGCGAAGTGGCTCAATCCAAGCCTTATAGTTGTTCTGCCCGACCGTGTTTAAAAGGTCTTGCTGAAGCGACCCCCACTGCTCCTGTATCATTCGTCCCCGATTCCGCGTCTTGCCGTTACTAGGGCCAAAGCCCCACTTTACCTTTTCCAAGATTCGCATCTTCGCAACGGAAGAACCTATTGAACACAAACATCATGTTCGCTTTAGACAAACCTATCCTGTCCCAAGAAAGTCCCCACTTTCTTAGGTAGTTTGTCAAAAACGCACATGAGTGCGAGCAATAAGCCGTGGCGCCCAGATGGACCCAATTTTGACGCGAGCCAAGTTCAATTGGCAGTTGTCTAATTGGTCCAAGCTAGCAAGCTTCAATGCAGTTGAAACTGATTGGCGCCGGCCCCCCGTAGTGACGATGTGAATCGCATAAATCAAAGTAGCAATATCGCCTGCGGGCGGGCAACAACTCTTCGAACTTGACTCGGGAAAAGCCGAAAAAGAATCTCTTTTGGGTGACTCGTTGAGCAAATAAAAAAGGCGCCTCCTGTATAGGAGACGCCTTTAATTTTAACTGTCTGATAAAGACTTAGCCGAGTGCTTTAACGCGGGCTGCCAGACGAGAAATTTTGCGGGATGCAGTGTTCTTGTGGAAGATACCCTTGGTCACGCCGCGCATTACTTCAGGTTGAGCCGCTTTGAATGCGTCTGTCGCTGCTGCCTTGTCGCCGGATTCGATTGCTTCTTCGAGCTTGCGCAAGAAAGTACGGATACGGGAACGACGTGCTTGGTTAACCAGTGCGCGACGCTCGTTCTGGCGGGCGCGTTTTTTAGCTTGTGGTGAGTTTGCCATGAATCTCAGACCTTTATATGTGTTCGTTGCGATGCGGTTGCGTGCATAGCCCCTAAACGGGTCCGCCCAATCTCTTGGGTCGATTCTTGCCTAAGCGGGCAGCACGCGCATGTATTGCAGGGGCCTATACAGAGATTCTCTGGCGAATGGAATAGCTAATTCGATAGGCGAGTAGTGGCCGCGATGTCACAGCATCAGGTGAGTCGCCGGAAAAAAATATATCGAATCGGTTAACGCCATTTTCAGAGATTCGGTCTGGTCGAATGACAAAGGCCGCCCAGAGGACGGCCTTTGTGAAGAGCTTTAGGAAAGTCTCATTTATCGCGGAATTGTGCTTCGCGTTTTTCTTGGAAAGCAGCCATGCCTTCTTTTTGGTCTTCGGTCGCAAAGAGCGAATGGAAGAGGCGGCGTTCGTACAAGATACCTTCGGCAAGGGTTGTCTCGTAAGCGCGGTTAACGGCGTCCTTCGCGGCCATGCTGGCGATCACAGATTTCTCTGCGATCTTTTGTGCAGCACCTAGGGCTTCGTCCATCAGCTTTTTCGCTGGAACAACGCGTGACACGAGGCCCGCGCGCTCTGCTTCTTGGGCGTCCATGAAGCGACCGGTTAGGTGCATGTCCATGGATTTGGATTTCCCAACAAACCGTGTCAGGCGCTGTGTGCCGCCAATACCGGCGATTACACCAAGATTGATTTCCGGCTGGCCGAACTTGGCTGTTTCAGACGCAATCAGGAAATCGCACATCATGGCCAATTCACAACCGCCGCCCAGCGCGTAGCCGGACACGGCGCCGATGATTGGTTTGCGTGTGCTAGAGACAGCATCGCCCTCGCGGGCGAAGAAATTGGAAAGGTACATATCAACGAATGTCTTTTCAGCCATTTCTTTGATGTCTGCACCTGCGGCAAATGCCTTTTCAGAGCCGGTCAGAACGATACAGCGTACCTTGTCGTTCTTGTCAGCTTCTTCGAGCGCCTGCGCCAATTCGCCGAGCAACTGAGAATTCAGCGCATTCAGGGCGTCTGGGCGGTTTAGCTTGATCAGCGCTACGTGATCTTCAACTTCGACGATGATCGTCTCAAAAGCCATGGATTTGCTTTCTGTTGTTTCTGGTCAGATCGATTCCTTACCACTTGGGGGGTGCGGATCAAGTTATCTTTGGCATTGCGGACAATAGAAAGATGAGCGGCCCGACTGCGTGATTCGGGCAATTGTGCCGGTGCAATCAGGGGTACGGCAGGGATCATTTTCACGCCCGTAGACATCGAAGGAATGCTGAAAATATCCAAGTTCTCCATCGGCTTGGCGGAAATCCTTGAGGGATGAACCCCCTGCTGCGATGGCGTCTGAAAGCACCTCTCGGATGATGGGCACAAGGGTGCGAATCTGGGGTTCAGAGATTTTATTGACCTTACGTTCCGGCGAGAGATTTGCGCGATAAAGCGCCTCGCACACGTAGATATTGCCCAATCCGGCGACAATTTTTTGATCTAAGAGCGCGGATTTGACGGGAGTCTTGCGGTTTTTCAGGCGCTCGACCAGATAATCTTCGTGGAAATCGTTGCCCAAAGGCTCTGGTCCGATAGAGGCGAGCAATGGGTGATCAGCGGCTGTAGCGGTGTCGAGCAGGTCCATCGCGCCAAAACGGCGTGGGTCGTTAAAGGTGACACGTGCGCCATTGGCCATGTCAAAGACCACGTGATCGTGTTTCTCAGGGGCTGGGTGATCATGAGCGAATTGGCCCAAGGGATCGCCGGACACCAACATACGCCCCGACATGCCTAGATGAATCAGCAGGGTTTCTTCGGTCGAAAGATCCGCGAGGATGTATTTGGAGCGACGGCGCAGTTGTTTGACGGTTGCACCGGTCAGGCGGTCTGCCATGTTTTCGGGAAACGGCCAGCGCAGATCCGGGCGATTGACGTGCGCTTGGGCGATGACTGCGCCTTCCATTGCGGGCATCAGGCCACGGCGGACGGTTTCGACTTCGGGCAGTTCTGGCATGGTGGCTCCTTGATCGGCGTCTTGCCTGCATATCGGGTTTTGCGCGGATGCGGTAGCACCCGTGAAATCCTGTCAATTCAGCGCATTGTATGGGGTGGCAACGCGCTATATGTAATGCACGACATTAAGAGTGGCAGTGACATGACAGAGCAAGATCAAAACACCACCCATTTCGGGTTTGAAACCGTGCCTGAGTCTGAAAAGGCGGGGCGTGTGCAGGGGGTGTTTGGCTCTGTTGCGAGTAAGTATGACGTGATGAACGACGTCATGAGCATGGGCATTCACCGTATTTGGAAAGATGCGATGATGGACTGGCTTGCGCCACGCCCAGGGCAACGGTTGCTGGATGTGGCTGGTGGGACCGGCGACATCTCTTTTCGGTTTTTGGGCCGTGCGGGCGAAGGTCATGCCACCGTCTGCGATCTGACAGAGCCGATGTTGGTGGCGGGCCGCAAGCGGGCCGAGGCTGACAATCTGGCGGATAGCTTGGATTGGGTTGTGGGCGATGCGATGGCGCTGCCGTTTGAGGACAATACCTTTGACGTCTACACAATCAGCTTTGGCATTCGGAATGTGACGCGTCCCCAAGAAGCGTTGAACGAAGCATATCGGGTTTTGAAACCCGGTGGTCGTTTGATGGTTTTGGAATTTAGCCAATTGCCGAATCCGGCGATGCAATGGGCCTATGATCGCTATTCTTTCAATGTAATCCCAGAGATGGGTAAGCTGATCGCCGATGATCGTGACAGTTATCAGTATCTGGTGGAATCGATCCGCAAGTTCCCGGATCAAGAGACGTTCTTGGACATGGTTAAGACCGCTGGCTTTGAGAATGCGAAGTATCGCAATCTGACCTTGGGCATTGCGGCCCTGCATTCAGGATGGAAAATCTAAGATGCGCGGACCACACAATATCTGGCGTCTGATCCGGACAGGCGCCACTTTGGAACGCACGGGCGCGATGAGCGTCGTGCTTGAGGCGTTCGAGGCACCACGCCCGCTGCGCATTCTGGCGCGGGGCATTGTCTGGCCGTTTCGTTGGATTGGCATCAAGGGCAATCCAAGTGAGCCACCGGTTGTGCGTGCGCTGACGGCCTTGGGGCCTGCGTATATTAAGTTTGGTCAGGTGCTTTCGACGCGCCCCGATGTGGTTGGTTCAGAAATGGCGAACCAGATGCGGGTGTTGCAGGATCGCTTGCCGCCGTTTTCGATTGCCGAAGCAAAGCGAGCTGTTGAGGCCGAGTTGGGCCGTTCTGCGGACGAGGTGTATTCAGAGTTTTCAGAACCAGTAGCGGCAGCTTCCATTGCACAGGTTCATAAGGCGCGTTTGGCTGAGACTGGTGAAGTGGTTGCCGTTAAGGTGCTGCGCCCGGGGATCGAGCGGGCCTTTCGCAAGGACGTGGATGCGTTTTACTTTGCCGCTGGCTTTGTTGAGTTCTTCTTACCGTTTTCGCGCCGTCTGAAACCGCGAGATGTGATTGAGCATTTCGATGGTGTTGTGACTGGTGAGTTGGATTTGCGCCTTGAAAGCAGCTCTGCCAGCGAATTTGCCGATAACACCAAGGATGACGCGGGCTTTCAGGTGCCTGTCATTAAGTGGGATTATTCCGGTCGCCGTGTGATGACGATGGGTTGGGCTGAAGGCGTGTCATTGGGTGACAATGAGGCGCTGGATGCGGCGGGGCATGATCGCCATGGTTTGGGTAGCCGTGTGCTGCAACTGTTCCTGAGCCATGCGCTGCGCGACGGGTTTTTCCATGCAGATATGCATCAGGGGAACCTGAAGGTCGCAGGGAACGGCGATATCATCGCTTATGATTTCGGGATCATGGGACATATCGATGAGTACACGCGCCGGGTTTATGCCGAGATTCTATATGGCTTTATCCAGCGTGATTATCAGCGCGTCGCCGAAGTGCATTTTGAGGCGGGTTATGTGCCTGCGGACAAGGACGTTGATGAATTCGCGCGCGCCTTGCGGGCTGTGGGCGAGCCGATCTTTGGCATGGATGCGACCAAGATTTCGATGGGTCGGTTGCTGAACTACCTATTTGAAGTGACCGAACGCTTTGGCATGGAAACCCGGACCGAACTGATTCTGTTGCAACGGACCATGGTTGTGGTTGAGGGCGTGGCGCGGTCTTTGGATGACAGTTTGAACATTTGGGATGTCGCGAAGCCTGTTGTGGGTGGCTACATCAAAGATTCGATTGGCCCCAAAGCGCTTGCACGGGATTTGTGGAAGACTGCGCGCGTGATGGCGCGATTTGGTCCACGTTTGCCCGGGTTGGTTGAGGGCGCGTTGATTAGGCAGGTGACACCAGAAGAACCCGTTGTGCGTCGCGTTTGGCCGTGGGTTTTGACCGGTGGTGTTGGTGGCGTTGCGCTGGGGGCTGCCGGGGTTTTTGCCCTGTTTTGGCTTGGCTAAAGCGGCGGGTCAGCCCTGGTATTTTCTTGAACTGTTATGCGCCCGCCGTTTGGTGGGCGTTTGCTTTTGTGGCGCAGGTGGATGCCTCCGGCGGAGGTATTTTGGTCAAGAAAAAAGCCCCGGCGGTGACCGAGGCTTTCGTTTTGTACTCTGTATGGCGTGCTTAGTTCAGCAGGCCTGCGTGACGCATCGCAGCGTCGAGTTGTTCTTTGGTGCTGTCCAAAAGACCGGTCAGCGGAGAGCGGACCTCTTCGGAGCAGAGGCCCAATTTGGACATCGCGTATTTCGCACCAACAAGACCCGGTTCCACGAAGATCGCTTCGTGGAGTGGGAACAGGCGGTCTTGGAGTTCCAATGCTTTGGCAAAGTCGCCCGCCAATGTTGCGGCCTGAAGCTCTGCGCAGAGGCGCGGGGCTACGTTGGCCGTGACAGAGATGCAGCCTTGGCCACCGTGGGCGTTGAAGGCCAATGCGGTGCCGTCTTCGCCAGAGAGTTGGATGAAATCATTGCCGCATGTGATGCGCTGTTGGCTGACACGGTTGATGTCACCGGTTGCGTCTTTGACGCCGATGATGCGAGGCAGTTTTGCCAGTTCACCCATGGTTTCCGGCGTCATGTCGACGATGGACCGACCCGGAATGTTATAGATGATGATCGGCAGGTTGCAGCAATCGTGCAACGCGGTGAAATGCGCGATCAAACCACGTTGGGTTGGCTTGTTGTAATAAGGCGTCACAACAAGGCCCGCATCTGCACCAGCTTTTTCAGCAAATTGCATCAAGCGCATGGCTTCGACTGTGTTGTTGCTGCCTGCGCCGGCAATTACAGGCACGCGGCCTGCGGTAGCGCTGACGACGGCCTGAATCACTGTCTCATGCTCTTCATGAGTCAGTGTTGGGGATTCGCCTGTGGTTCCGACCGGAACAAAACCGCTAGAGCCTTCGCCGATATGCCATTCGACCAGCTTCTTGAGCGTTTCCAAATCCAGCTCGCCGTTCGTAAACGGCGTGACGAGTGCGGGAAAAGACCCTTTGAACATGACACGCTCCTTTTTCTTGCGTAGCTGGGCGAAACGCCCGGTAGATCGCGCGGACACTAGCGGGATGTCGCCAGTTTGCCAAGATTGTCATTGGACCTTTGCCCGCGCGCGCTTAATGTTGGGTCGTATCCTGTGTCAGTTAGGAAAATGCAAGCATGTTACGGCTTTTATGGGCAACACTATTGGCAGTATTCCTCGCGGATGTTGCTGCGGCACAGGGCGTATTAGGGTCGGCTATGGACGCTATTCGCGCCAAGGACTGGGCTGAGGCGCAGCGTTTGGTACGGCGGCAGAATGATGTCGCGCAGGATGTCGTTGAGTGGCATCGCTTGCGCGCCGGTGAAGGTACAGCACGAGAAGCGGCATCATTTTTGGCGCGACGGGGTGATTGGCCCGGTTTGCCGTATTTGCGCAAACAGATGGAGCCTGCGTTAAAGACGGCCTCAGGAGATCATGTGCGTGCCTATTTTGCGGATACCCAACCGCAAACGGCGAAGGGCGCCTTTGCTTATGCGCGGGCCTTGCGGAGGGCTGGCCAGAAAACGGCGGCGGATGCCGAGATTGTGCGGGCGTGGCGCAGTTTTGCGATGAGCGAACAGGTGCAGACGGATTATCTGGATGTGCATGGGCCACTATTGAAGAAGCATCATGAGGCGCGTCTGGATCACCTGTTGTGGCAAGGCTGGCGCGAGAATGTGCTGCGGATGTACCCATTGGTGAGTGAAGGTCAGCAAAAGCTGGCAGCCGCGCGGTTGGCGTTGCGGCGGAACTTGGACGGCGTTGACGGTTATATTGAAGCGGTGCCTGCGCGATTGGCTAAAGATCCGGGATTGGCGTTTGAGCGGTTCGCTTGGCGGGCGCGGAAGGGGCGGAATGCTTCGGCGATTGAGTTGATCTTGGCGCAGAGCAAAGCAAAGAAGTTGGGTGATGCAGCGTCTTGGGCCGGTTGGCGGCGCGCCTTGGTGCGCAGTGAAATGCGGGCGGGGCGGCATACGCAGGCCTATGCGGTGGCGACGAACCATGGGCTGACGGAGGGCAGCAGCTATGCTGATCTTGAGTGGTTGGCGGGCTATTTGTCGTTGCGGTTTATGAATAGGCCGGGCGTCGCTTTGCAGCACTTTGTACGGTTTGAACAAGCCGTGGAAACGCCGATTTCCTTTGGTCGTGCCGGCTATTGGATTGGCCGGGCTTATGAGGCCATGGGTGACAAAGCTGCGGCGCAAAAGGCTTATGCTGGCGGTGGTCAGTATCAGACGACGTTCTATGGTTTGTTGGCTGCCGAGAAAGCGGGTGTGCCGGTTCAAGCTGCTTTGAGCGGTGGTTCGGCGCCATCGTGGCGCGGGGCGCCTTATACGAACAGCTCTGTACATAAAGCGGCTGTGTTGTTGCTGAATAGTGGCGAACTTTCTTTGGCAGAGCGGTTCTGGACGCATCTGGCTGAATCGCAGGACAAAGCGACCATGGCGCAGATGGGGCAGATGGCGATTGAGATAAACGAGCCGCATATTGCTGTCATGCTGGGTAAGCGGTTTGCGCAATATGGGCATGAAATTCATGCGCCCTATTATGCGGTGCATCCCTTTGCGAAGCGTCGCAATTTGCGGGTGCCTGCCGAAATGGCGTTGTCGATTGCACGGCGCGAGAGTGAATTTGATCCAAGCGTTGTGTCTGGTGCGAATGCGATGGGCTTGATGCAGATTTTACCGGGCACTGCCAAAGAAGTGGCGGGCGATTTGGGGGTTTCTTACAGCAAGTCCAAGCTGTTGAGTGACCCGGATTACAACGTGACCTTGGGCACGGCGTATCTGGCGGGGCTGTCGGAACAGTTTGATGGCAATGTGATTATGGTTGCCGCTGGGTATAACGCTGGGCCAAGCCGTCCGGTGAAATGGATGGCGCAGAATGGCGATCCTCGGCGGCGCGGCGGCATGGATATTGTCGATTGGATTGAACACATCCCATTCAATGAAACGCGGAACTATGTGATGCGGGTGGCCGAAAGCTTGCCTGTTTATCGTGCGCGTTTGGGCAAGACCGCTTTGCCGGTGCCGTTTAGCAAGGAATTGGTCGGACGGTCGTTGCTAACGAATTAAAGCAAGACCTGCGCGAGGATGAATAGGCCTGAGGCCAGTAGCAACCAAACGATCCATTTGCGAAAGGCTTGCTCTGACGCTTTGGCGTAGGCTTTGACGCCGATGAACGCGCCCAATACGCAGACGGGGGCTGCGAAAGCTGCGTAGAATAGCACTTCGGTCGTGACCACGCCAAAGGCTGCCATTGAAAGCGCTGAACAGCAAAGGATCACTAGATTGAAGGGCTGATACCGCGCGCGTTGCTCAGTGGATGGCAGGTTTTGAAGCTGTAGCCAGACGATTGGGGCTGGGCCGGATAGGCCCGCAAGACCCCCAAGAATGCCGCCCCCAAAGCCAACAATTCGATCACGCGAGACGGGCTGCACAGGAATCGTTAAGCGCAGGCGTTTTCCCATGAGTTGCCAAAGGGCGTAGGTCACGAGGAAGAGGCCGATGAAGCCTTTGATCGCATCCGGGGCGATGAACAGCAGGATAAGTGTGCCGAGTGGCACACCAAGGATACCACCGCCAATCATCGGAACCGCTTTGCGAAACTCGAGCTGTTTTGACAGGCGGGCAAGGCCGGTCAATTGCCCCACAACGGCGGTAATCGTAACCAAAGGAGGCACGATCTCTGTTGGTAGAAATGCAAACCAGATGCCCGATGCGAAGAGGGCAGTGCCAAAGCCTGCGAAACCGCTGACAAAACCAGCAAGCAAAGCGCCGGCACTTAGGGCCATCAGGATGTCAAAGCTCATACGTTCGGGCCTTTAGGTTTGGGTTTGTCGTTCTCGCCATAACGTGAAAAGCCCTGCGCCGACAATGATGCTGGCACCGATGGCTACGTTCAGTCGCAAGGTCTCGGCAAAGATTGTCATGCCGACGGCAGCGGCAAAGGGGAGTTGCAAATAGGCAAAGGGCTGAACCGCGCTGGCTTCGGCAGTTTCATAGGTTTTGATCAATAGCCAATGCCCTGCGACGCTCATCAAACAAAGGATCAAGAGCCAGATCAAATCTGAGCCGTGGATCGGTTCCCAAAAGAACAGCCCAATGGCCGTCATTGTGACGCAACCCGCTACGCCGGTGTAGAAAAAACTGGTTTCGGTACTGTCATAGCGCGAGGCATAGCGCGTCAGCAGGCCATAGCCCGCAAACATCATCGCGCCGATCAGTGGGATAATGGCCAATGGGCTAAATACGCCGCTGCCCGGTTGCAGGATGATCAGAACGCCAACAAAGCCAACCCCGACGGCGAGCCAACGCCTCCAGCCAACTTGTTCGCCAAGTAAAGGTCCAGAGAGGGCAACCACCAGCAGTGGATAGCAGACAAAGATGGCATGGGTTTCTGTGAGGCCAAGCAACGCAAGCGACCCAACGGTCACGCAGATTTCTAACGCGAGCAATGCGCCGCGAGTCCATTGTAGCCAAGGCAGTTGCGTTTTGGCCGCCTTGCGAAAACCGCCATTGCGTTGGGATATCATTACGACAAAGGCCGCAAAGAACCAGTAGCGGATCATGACGATCATATAGACGTTGTATTCTACCACCAGATACCGCGACACGCCGTCCTGCATGGCAAACATGAAGGCCGTGAGGCTCATCAATAGAACGCCGAGGCGGTTGTTGGTTTGGTTCATTTGGCGGCTTTCAGGGCAGTTGTCATATGCCGCTTGCGCCCAAATCCTTGGATGCGGGTTACGTCAAATCCAGCGTTTTCCAGATTGCGGCGTACAAAGCCTGCGGCGGTATATGTGGCAGCGGTGCCGCCTGTTTTGGTGTGGGCGCCAACCTGTTGCATCAGGTCTTCGTCCCAAAGTTCAGGATTCTTGGCAGGTGAAAACCCATCAAGGAACCACGCATCCGCCAGCCAATTCTGTTGCGCCAATGTTCTGCGCGCATCCCCCAAAACAACGGTCGCGTCGATGCCTTTTAGCGTTGTTAGAGTCTTATCTTGCGCCCAAGCGTCAACCAACCGAACGGCATATTCCGCCACTTCTGGAAAGGCCGTCAGGGCACGCGCCATTTCTTCGGCCTCCATTGGAAAGGCTTCGAAACTGGTGAAACGTAAGGGGGTGTCTTGGCCCGATGCCTCCCACGCGCGCCATGCGGCCAATAGGTTTAGGCCGGTGCCAAAGCCAAGTTCCGCAATATGAAACCCGGGGGCAAAGCGCGCAGGCAGGTTGTTGCCCGACAGGAATACGTGGCGCGTTTCATTCAACCCATTGTCGAGGCTGAAGTATGGGTCGTCGAAACGGGTCGAAACGGGGATCTTCTCGTCTCGCCATTCTAGCTTTGCTGACTGGTCGCTCATGTGCGAATGCCTTACAGATGCGTATCTAAATGTCCGGCGATTAGCATTGGGCAAAATCAAGAGGTTTGGCAATGGTCGATGTCACAGTGATGGGCGCAGGGGCGTTTGGGTTATCCGTGGCATGGGCCTGCGTGCAACGCGGCGCTAAGGTGCAAGTGATTGATCCGAATGGCGTGGCGGCTGGGTCGTCGGGTGGCATCGTGGGGGCCTTGGCGCCGCACACGCCAGAGAAGTGGAACGACAAAAAGGCGTTTCAGTTTGAAAGCCTGATTATGGCCGAGGCTTTCTGGTCAGAGGTCGGGGCAGTGGCTGGGCTATCTTCGGGATATGGCAGATTGGGGCGCTTGCAGCCTATTGCCGATGAACGCGCGATGGCGTTGGCCAAGGCACGGGCAGATGGCGCTAGGTCGCTGTGGCAGGGCAAAGCCGTTTGGGACATTATTCCTGCGGCGGATGCCGGCGAATGGGCCCCGCAGTCGCCAACCGGATTTCTGATCAAAGACTCACTAAGTGGGCGTATTCATCCACGTCAGGCCTGTTTGGCACTGGCAGCGGCACTGCGAGCCAAGGGCGCAGTTATTGCGACGGATGGGGATGCGTTGGGCAAGGTGGTTTGGGCCACCGGTTGGCGCGGGTTGGTTGACCTGTCTGATCAAATGGGCCGCATGGTCGGCAATGGTGTCAAAGGCCAAGCTGTGCTGCTAAAACTGGATCGCAGTGACCTCCCGCAGCTTTTTGCAGATACCGTGCACATCATCCCGCATGCGGACGGGACCGTGGCGATTGGGTCAACCAGCGAACGCGAATTTGACTCACCCAATACGAACGACGCGCAGATTGATGCCGTTCTGGATCGTGCAATTACCGCAATGCCCGTTCTCGCAGATGCGCCTGTTTTGGAAAAATGGGCTGGCGTGCGCCCCCGTGCCAAAAGCCGCGCGCCGATGCTGGGCGTGCATCCCATGCAGCCCGATGCCTATATCGCGAATGGTGGATTTAAGATCGGCTTTGGCATGGCGCCCAAGGTTGGAATGGTCATGGCAGACCTGATCTTAGACGGTCGCGATACAATTCCCGAAGGGTTCAAACCAAGCGCGTCTCTTTAACCCTTAGTTTGAATGTTCAATCTCGGCTTTGAGCGCATCCATCAAACGGCTGGCAGATACCTGATACCGTTCATTGATCAGCTGTCCATTCTCGTCGAACTCTTTTCCAGAGCTGGCAATTGCCACTTCTGATGCCGCGACCAAGCGCACGTTGAATGGAGTCATGCAGTTGCGCAGCATGGTTTGTGCGCGGATGCCTCCGGCGCGGCCGGCTGCGGCGCTCATGACGGCGACGGGTTTGTTTGTCCACGGAGTGGGCTTTGAGCGGCTTACCCAATCAAGAGCATTTTTCAAAACCCCCGTGATACCGGAATTGTATTCCGGGGTGGAGATCAGCACGGCGTCAGCTTCGGTAATTTGTTGCACCAGTGTTTGAACAGCGGCTGGCAGGCCGTCGCGGTCTTCGTCATCGCCATTGTAGAGGGGGATGTTTAGATCAGCTTCAACGTAAGTCGCGTCGCCAAAAAGCCGCGCTGCTTCGCGGATCAGTTTGGTGTTGGTTGCGTCAGTTCGAAGAGAGCCGGAAATACCCAGAAGTTTGGTCATGATGTGTCCTTGCGCTGTGGTCTTATCGATAAGGTAAAGACATCACCGATAGTTGCAACGCAGTGGGCAAACAGGGCCTGTGCGATTTCGCGCGAGGTTGGGTTTTAGGTATTTGGATCAAGAAAAAGCCCAGCGGTGTAATGTCGTCCGCTGGGCTTTAGATGTGGATCAGGCTGCGTTTGGCAGGATCACGATTTCAACGCGGCGGTTTTGCGCGCGGCCCTCTGGAGTGAGGTTAGAGGCAAGCGGCTGGTCTTCGCCGCGGCCAATTGTTTGGATACGGCTAAAGGGAATGCCTGCTTCTAGCAGAACGTCCGCGACAGATTCCGCGCGGCGTTGGCTGAGGCCTTGGTTGTAGGACGCATCGCCGACGTTATCCGTGTGACCCAAAATCTGGATGGTCGAGTTCGGATAGGCCTGTAGGTTGCCCGCAATTGCACCAAGGTCACGGCGTAGATCGCTGCGCACTGCGCTACTGTCTGTGGCAAACAGGATGTCCTGTGGCAGGGTCACGATCAGGCGGTCACCTGTGTTGGTGATTTGAACATTGTCGTTGTTTAGGTCACGACGCAGGTCTGCCTCTTGTTTGTCCAGCTCGTTGCCGACAAGCGCGCCGATGCCAGCACCGATGGCCGCACCTTTGACAGCGCCTTTGCCTTTGTTGTCGCTGGTGATCGCGCCAAAGATACCACCAACAGCCGCGCCAATTGCTGCACCGTTTTTGGTTTTTGTGCGGTCGATACCTGCGTAATTCGGGTCAGTACATGCGCTGAGAGCCAGCGTTGCACCAAGGGTCAGGCCGATGGCCAATTTTGCTCGGATCATATGTGCCTCTTTTAACAAGTCCGTTCGGCGGACATTTAGGGTCTGGCGCAATCTTGCGCCCTACACAGCTTGGTCACAAGGGGGAAATCGGCGGTGTATTGCCCATTTTAGGGTCTACTGGCGGGGATCAGCCGCTTATCGCGTCTTCTGAACGGGCACCTTCATAGGCCAACATGGCGCGTTTGACGGGCAGGCCCCAGTGATAGCCGCCCAAGCCGCCTGATTTGCGTAGGGCACGATGGCAGGGGATCACCCAGCTGATTGGATTGCGCCCAACCGCTGTGCCGACAGCGCGCACCGCTTTTGGATTGCCAATGGCCAGCGCGATTTCTGAATATGTGGTGACTTGGCCCGAAGGGATGGACAGCAAGGCCTCCCAGACTTTGATCTGCAATGGGCTGCCGATCAGATAAAGCGGGGTTTCTGCATTGGGCTTGGTTGAGAAGACGTTGACGGCCCATGTGTTCAATCGCGCAGCGTCTTGAATAAACGTGGCTTCGGGCCAGCGCGATTGCATATCCGCCATCGCGCCATCGTCCCCAGTTTCGGCAGTGAAGGCGAGACCACAGATGCCTTTGCCTGTTGCCATGATCAGGGCTTTGCCAAATGGGCTGTCATACCAGCACCAGTAGATCGTCAATCCGTCCGCGCCGCGTGCGTATTCGCCGGGGCTCATGGCTTCCCAACTTAGGAATAGGTCATGCAATCGGCCGGACCCGGACAGGCCTACCGATTGCGAGGTTTCTAATGTGGTGAAACGATTGCGCAGCAGTGCTTTTGCATGGCCCAAGGTCAAATACTGTTGGAACTTCTTAGGCGAGACCCCAGCCCATTTGGAGAATATGCGCTGAAAATGTGCGGGGCTCATGCCCATGGCGGTAGACAGTTCTTCCAACGAAAGGGTCGCGCCATTCTGATCAATCAGCTCGATCGCGCGCCGCATGACGCCGTAGTGATAGCTTTGTTCCATGTCAGTCATGAGCCGCTCCTTGAACGTCGGCCCATCCTAGAGGGACACTTGATCACAATCGACCCGAAATATGCGCTTTTGCCCTGCTGCAATTGATCTTGGGTCGCGCGCAGCTTATGGCATGGAAAACGCAGTGTTGCCCGAGGATGCTATGGCGAAACAGCTTGATTACCACACGATCCGTGAGATTTTCACACGATTTGAGGCGGCAGACGCCGCGCCTAAGGGCGAGCTCGATCACGTGAACGCCTATACGCTGGTCGTGGCTGTCGCGCTATCTGCGCAGGCCACCGATGTGGGCGTAAACAAAGCCACCAAAGAGCTGTTCAAAATTGCTGATACCCCGCAAAAGATGCTGGACCTGGGCGAAGAGACAGTGATTGAGCATATCAAGACCATTGGCCTTTATCGCAACAAGGCCAAGAACGTGATGAAGATGTCGCGTATTTTGGTGGATGACTATGACGGCGTGGTTCCAAATTCGCGAGCCGCATTGGAAAGCCTGCCCGGCGTTGGCCGTAAAACCGCGAATGTGGTTTTGAACATGTGGTGGCAGTATCCGGCGCAGGCAGTTGATACACATATTTATCGTTTTGGTAATCGTTCGGGCGTGTGCCCCGGCAAAGACGTGGTGGCCGTTGAACGCGCCATCGAAGACCATATTCCCGTGGATTTTCAGCAACATGCACATCACTGGATGATTTTGCATGGGCGGTATCATTGCAAGGCGCGCAAGCCTTTGTGTGGCACCTGTTTGATCCGCGATCTCTGTATGTTTGAGGACAAGAACCTATGAGCAAGTATCAAGTTGTCGGTATCGGCAATGCAATCGTTGACGTGATCAGCCAGTCGGATGATAGCTTTTTGGACCTGATGGGCATCCAAAAAGGGATCATGCAGCTGATCGAAAAAGAACGCGGTGAAACGCTGTATGGCGCGATGACAAATCGCGTTCAGGCGCCGGGCGGTTCAGTGGCAAATACGTTGGCTGGTTTGGGTAATCTGGGCCTGACAACGGCTTTCATCGGCCGCGTGAATGGCGATGCCTTGGGCCAATTTTATGCACGTGAAATGATTGCGGGCGGGACTGACTTTCCAAATGACCCAGTAGAGGGTGGTGAGCTCCCAACGTCTAGGTCCATGATCTTTGTGTCCCCAGATGGGGAACGTTCAATGAATACTTATTTGGGTATTTCCTCAGAACTGGGCCCAGAAGACGTTGCCGATGATGTAGCCGGGCAGGCGATGATTTTGTTCCTTGAGGGCTACCTCTACGACAAGCCAAGAGGCAAAGAGGCCTTTGAACGCGCGAATGCCCTCTGCCACGCCGGTGGCGGTAAGGCCGGCATTTCATTGTCTGACCCGTTCTGCGTAGATCGCCATCGCACCGATTTCCGTCGCCTGGTCAAAGAACTCGATTACGTGATCGGCAACGAACACGAATGGAAATCGCTATATGAGACCGATGATCTGGACGAGGCCCTGACGCAGGCAGCATCTGAGTCCGGTTTGATTGTATGCACCCGGTCCGGCAAAGAAGTCGTTCTTGTTCGTGGCGGTGAAAAGGTAACTGTGCCTGTAACGGAAATCGTTCCAGTGGATGCAACGGGGGCAGGTGATCAATTCGCAGCGGGCTTCCTTTATGGCTATGCCACGGGTCAAGATCTGAAAACCTGCGGGCGCATGGGCTGTGTCGCGGCGGCAGAAGTCATCAGCCACTACGGCGCGCGCCCTGAAACAGAGCTAAAGGCGCTGTTTGTAAAAGAAGGGTTGCTGTAAGGCGCATGTTGTTGGGGGCGTATTTTAGGTATTTGGATCAAGAAAAAACCTAATGATGCGCCCCATCCTCAACGCCGTTCAGCTCTGCGCTGATGCTACATCTTGGATGAGGCGGCTTTTCCTTGAGCGGTCATCGGCTCCTCAGCCTGTACCGCTCATCTATTCAATTCGAAGAGCGTTAAAAATCCGTTTTTTCTTGACCGAAAATACCTCGGGGGTGAATTGGCAAAGCCAAAAGGGGGCAGAGCCCCCTGCCTTTAGTCCCCAAGTTTCGCGTGGATTTCGTCTAGGTCGATTTCACCAATCGGGAGTTTGTTTCCCGGATTTTCGAAATCATATTTGAACAAGTCAAAGTCGCGTTTGTACATCTCGTAAACCAGATGCATCGACAGATCGTCAAAGTAGTCTTCGACTGGATGCGCGCGTTTGGGGCCGTGGCCTTCGGATTCGTTGAAACGGGGTACCGCCGCCAGGTCGACGGGGTTTGGAACCTCAATCTGATCCAAGACACTTTGCATGCCTTCGTTGAATTGCTCTGTCCAGAAAATCTTGTCGTAGCGGCCACCGTTCACAATGAACGTGGACACATGACCAGAGCTGGCAGACCAGTGAATGTCAGGATCCATTGGGCGACGCCAGCGGATGGTGTCGCGGGCGAAAAGTAGAAACCGGCGGAAGCTTTGGATTTGGTCAAACTCTTGTTTGCCATCTTCGCCACCGACTTCTATGCCGTATTTTTGGATCAACATGGGCACCATATTCCCGCGATAGCGTTTGCCATTGCGTTGGATGCCGCAGATTTTGTCAAAGAAAGAACTTAGGATGCGCGTGTAAGGATTGCGAACACAGGTAAAGGCAAAGCTGTCGTGCCCATGCACCACTGAGCTGATGGATTCTTTACTGTCGTCATGCGCCCATTTGTGCAGACCGGTGGTTGCGTCGTGAATGTCACCGTCAAAATATTCGCCATGATCAGAGTAGTACATAATCTGGCCAATGGTCGAACATGCACACTTTGGAACGACGCGATAAACGACGCTCTGACTTTCTGTCATCCACGTGCCCGGGAATCCCATACTTCATGCCTCCGGCTTATTGTTGACCTAAGTTCTTCAGGCCACACTTTTATATAGACTTTAAAAAACCAAATTTCCCCGGTTTATTCAATGTGTGTTAGCCTTTAATAGGTAAACAATCGGGTTAACATGGGGTTACAGTTTCAAATATGGCAAAGATCGCATTTATACTTCTATGCCATAAAGACCCCGAAGCGGTCATTCAGCAAGCAGAACAGTTGACGGCAACCGGCGATTGCATGGCGATTCACTTTGATGCCAGCGCGAATCCAGAATTTTTCAAACGAATTCAAGATGCTTTAGGGGGCAATCCCAACGTCACCTTTGCCACCAAACGTATCAAATGCGGTTGGGGGGAATGGACTTTGGTGCAAGCCACGCTTTACGCGATGGAGGCTGCGCTTCGTGACTTTCCAAAGGCCACGCATTTTTACATGCTGTCCGGCGATTGCACGGCCATCAAGACCTCGGAATACGTTCATGACTACTTAGACGAGCATGATTACGACTTTATTGAGAGTTTTGATTTCTTTGAAAGTGACTGGATCAAGACCGGGATGAAGGCCGAACGCCTGATTTACCGCCACTTCTTTAATGAACGCGAAGACAAAACAAAGTTCTACGCGTCCTATAATTTGCAAAAGCGCCTTGGCCTAAAGCGTAAAATCCCAAGCGATATTCAGGTTCAAATTGGCAGCCAGTGGTGGTGCTTGCGTCGCCCCACTGTAGAAGCTGTGATGGACATGGTGCGTGACCGCAAAGATGTTATGCGCTTCTTTCGCACCACTTGGATCCCGGACGAGACATTCTTTCAGACCCTTGTACGCCATCTGATTCCCGCGGATGAGATCAATACGCGTACGCTGACCTTCTTGATGTTTACGGATTATGGCATGCCGTTGGTGTTCTACAATGACCACTACGACATGCTGCTGAATCAGGATTACCTATTCGCGCGCAAGATCAGCCCAGAGGCGGTTGAACTGAAAGAGCGGCTGGGAAAGCTATATGCAACGTCCAATGTCGAATTCAAAATTTCGGGCGAGGGGCCAAGCCTGTTCAAATTTGTCACAGGGCGGGGCCGAGTAGGCCGCCGCTTTGCCAATCGCTTCTGGGAAACCGAGGCGACCCTGGGTCGCGAGCGCGAGTTGATGATCCTTGTGTGCAAGAAGTGGCATGTGGCCAAGCGTTTCTTGGGTAAGATCAAGCAAGAGACAAATATTCCTGCGATCGACTATCTCTTCCACGAAGAGACGACCGAATTGCCCGATCTGGGCGGCATCCAAGCCACCATTGAAAAGCGCACGCGTCATCGTCGGGCTTTGATCCGTATGTTGTTTGATTATTTCCAGACAAATCGCATGATCATTTGCATGGATCCCGGGTCCATTGATCTGCTGCACGATTTTTACAATGACCGCTCCATCACGCGCGCCTTGGAAATCCAATGTGATTATTCCGAAGAATACCTAAAAGGGCACGCGGCCCGGATTGGTCTGGCGGGGGAGCAAACGCCAGAAGAGACGTTCAAGCGTATTCTGCCCACGATCCATCGCGACATCGAGGATGAGAGTGATCTGATCCGGGACGCCAACTTTGAGAATTACGGGCGTATTCGTGAAGCTGACGAATTCGGCGATTTCATATCGCCGATTGCAGAATTCCTATCTGTCAGCGATGACAAAGCCCGCGACATCGCAACAACGCCGCATTTGTTCGCTGACTAAGCGCTGCGGGTTAGGTTCAAAAACACATCTTCAAGATCGGCTTGTTCGGTCTTGATGTCTTTGATGCGAATGCCTGAATCACGGACCAGACCCAGCACTGATTCTGCACTGGTGACACTGGTATGATACGCGAGTGCCAATGTACCGTTGTCTCTTAGCTCTGTCTTGATGTCAGGAAGTTCAGGCAACGTGCGAGGCATCTCTTCGGGCACAATGACCATCGTTTTGGCGTCCAGCCCACCGAGTAGGTTCGCCGTACTGTCCTGCGCGATCTTTTCGCCATGGTTGATAATGGCGATCTCGTCACACATCTCTTCTGCTTCTTCCAGATAATGCGTGGTCAGAATAATGGTCGTGCCGCGCTCGCGGTTTAGCATGCGCACATTGTCCCACAGCATTTGCCGCAGCTCGATATCAACCCCGGCTGTTGGCTCATCCAACACCAAAACCTGCGGGCTATGGACCAGCGCCTTGGCCAACAACAACCGCCGTCGCATGCCGCCCGATAGCGTACGCGCATAGGCATTGGCTTTGTCTTCTAAGCCCACAAGGCGCAAAATTTCATCACTTTGCCGCTGCCGCTTCGGCACGCCATATAGGCCGGCCTGTACTTCCAAAGCATTGCGCGGTGAAAAGAACGGATCAACATTCAGCTCTTGCGGCATCACACCAATCGCAGCGCGGGATTGGCGCGGGCTGTCATCTTGATCAAACCCCCAAATGCGAACAGAGCCAGACGACTTGCGAACAAGCCCTGCCATAATGTTGATTATAGTGGATTTTCCGGCACCATTTGGCCCCAAAAGGCCAAAAATAGATCCAGCCCGAATATTCAAATCGACACCTTTAAGGGCTTGTTTATCTGGCGCACCACCTTGGCCCGTATAGGTCTTGGTCAGACCTTGAATTTCAATGGCATTCTGAGTCATTGCGACACTTGCCCCCAGCGCGTTGATCAATCATATTCGCCATAGCCAATACAGAGCGAAACGACAACCTGAAGGACCCGCCAAATGACGATTGAAGCGCCTGAAACCAAGATCGTGGACAGCTACCGCGTGGCTTGTGACGGGGGCGAGGGGGCATTGGGCCATCCGCGCGTCTGGCTGAGCCTTCCGCATGACACCGGTGTTGTTGAATGCGGTTATTGCGACTGCAAGTTCGTGCACAAAGATCACGCCGAAAAAGCAGCCTAACCCTTAGGCCGCTGCAGTCACGGCACCGCCCCTCTGCTTTTTCTTGATCCAAATACCTCGGGGGGCGTGAAACTGTGTTTCACGCGATGGGGGCAGCGCCCCCGCACGCATCACAGATGCGTTTGCGCGTAATGGCGATCCGGTGTTTCCAAATGCGGGACCGCATTGAATTGCGTCAGGATAGGACGGTCCAATAAACTCTGCCAACGGTGCACCGAACTGTTCATGATCGCCATGCACATCCGCGACCAACCATCGACTTCCAGATTTAGCGTTTGACGCAACACCGTGCTGATCAACCCACCCGAGGTGATCACCAGCGCGCGCCCATCCCCGGCAGCAATGTCTTCGATCACCGCGCCAACACGCCCAGAAAACGCGGCAAAGGTTTCGTCGACATTCTCAAGCTCATTATTGGACCATGCTGCCAAGACCTTCGGTAAATGGGCGGCAAATTCTTCACGGCTGGTGGGATGCGCCGTGTTGAACTGCGCTTGCATGGCCTTTTCCAACGAAAAATACGGGAACTCATTCAAACGACTGTCCTGAACAATTTCCCCATACCGCATCGCGCCAATCCCTTCGGCGGTTTCAATATGCCGCCGCATCGTGCCGCAAAACACGCGCTGATAGTGATCACCCGATTGCGCCAGATAATCGCCCAACCAACGCGCCTGTTGATGCCCCAAGTCTGACAGCTTGTCATAGTCCAGCTCGTCTCGCGCAGTTGTGTTGGCCTGTCCGTGTCGGATCAACGTCATTTGGGGCATAGTGATTTTCCTTTTCCGCACCTAGGTAGGTCGCTTCGCCCAATCGCGAAAGAGGGTTTTTGGCTTGCGGCAGTTTATGTGTCGGCTTGGATGCTTTGCATGATCGCTTGCTAGATTGGCGTGAATCTTGTGTGGTGCGTCGCGAAAGAGGTGTTGGTGAAGCGGTTTTTGGTTAAATTGAACGTAATTAGAGGAGATCACCATGTCCGCCAGCATCACATTCACATTGGATGGCCAGTCTGTCACAGCAGAAGAAGGCCAAACAATTTGGGAAGTGGCCAACGGTCGTGGGCTGATCATTCCACATTTGTGCCACAAGCCCGCACCGGGCTACCGCCCAGACGGCAACTGCCGCGCGTGTATGGTAGAGATCGAAGGCGAGCGTACCCTTGCGGCGTCCTGCATTCGCGAACCGGCCGAAGGCATGGTCGTAACAACCAACTCTAGCCGTGCAGAACGCGCACGTAAGATGGTGGTTGAAATGCTCTTGGCCGACCAACCGTCGCGCGACGAAAGCCACGATAAATCAAGCCACCTCTGGGATATGGCTGATTTGAATGGCGTCAGCGAAAGCCGATTTCCTAAACTCGAAGAGGGGCGCATCCCACTGTTGGATGATTCCCACGTCGCGATGAGCGTGAATTTGGATGCCTGTATTTCCTGCAGCCTCTGTGTTCAGGCCTGCCGCGAAGTGCAAGTGAACGACGTCATCGGCATGGCCGGCCGTGGTCACGAAGCCTATCCAACCTTTGATATTTCTGACCCAATGGGCACGTCCTCTTGCGTGGCCTGCGGTGAATGTGTGCAAGCCTGCCCGACCGGCGCTCTGATGCCCGCCACCGTGGTTGACGAAAATCAAGTGGGTGACAGCGCCGACTTTGACAGCGAAACCGAAAGCGTTTGCCCCTTCTGTGGTGTCGGCTGCAAAGTCTCGCTCAAGGTCAAAGATGGCAAAGTAAAATACGTCGAAGGCATCAATGGTCCCGCGAACGAGGGTCGCCTGTGCGTCAAAGGCCGGTTCGGCTACGATTACATTCATCATCCCCATCGTTTGACCAAACCACTGATCCGTCGTGGCGACGCGCCAGCCAAGGGTTTGAACGTCGATCCGGGCAACTTAGAGACACATTTCCGCGAAGCGACTTGGGAAGAGGCGTTGGATCTGGCCGCCAAAGGGCTGATCAAACTGCGCGAGGATGATCCGCGCAATGTGGCCGGTTTTGGTTCTGCCAAATGCACCAACGAAGAAGCCTACCTCTTCCAAAAGTTCATTCGCCAAGGCTTCAAACACAACAACGTCGATCACTGTACACGCTTGTGTCACGCCTCTTCTGTGACCGCCCTGATTGAAAACGTCGGCTCCGGTGCCGTAACCGCAACTTTCAACGAAATCGAAAACGCGGATGTGGCGATTGTGATTGGGGCAAATCCAATCGAAAACCACCCCGTTGCGGCGACCTATTTTAAGCAATTCACCAAGCGCGGTGGCAAGCTGATCGTGATGGACCCGCGCGGTGTGGGTCTGCGCCGCTTTGCGGACGAAATGCTTCAGTTCCGGCCGGGCGCCGACGTAGCGATGCTGAACGCGATCATGCATGTGATCGTCGAAGAAGAACTCTACGACAGCCAATACATCCATCGCTGGACAGACAATTGGCAGGCGGAAAAAGATCACCTGCGCCAGTTCTCACCAGACGCCATGGCAGAGATTTGTGGCATCGAACCCGACCAAATCCGCCGTGTGGCCCGTACCTTTGCCAATGCCAAGGCTGGCCTGATCTTTTGGGGTATGGGCGTATCGCAACACATCCACGGCACTGACAATTCGCGTTGCCTGATTTCGCTTGCCTTGATGACCGGTAATGTCGGCAAACCCGGCGCGGGTCTGCACCCACTGCGGGGGCAGAACAACGTACAAGGCGCATCTGATGCGGGCTTGGTTCCAATGTTCTTGCCAGACTACCAGACAGTCACGTCCGATGATGTCCGCAAGTCATTCACGGATGTTTGGGGTGGGGGTGACTTCAGTAATGAAAAAGGCCTGACCGTCACAGAAATCGTGGATCAAGTATATGCGGGCAACATCAAGGGTATGTATATTCAGGGCGAAAACCCCGCCATGTCTGACCCAGACGTCGATCACGCACGCGAGGCATTTGCCAAGCTAGAGCTGTTGATTGTTCAGGATATCTTCCTAACCGAAACCGCCAATTATGCAGACATCATTCTGCCAGCCTCTGCCCTTTATGAAAAAAACGGCACGGTCAGCAACACCAACCGGCAAGTACAGCGCGTGCGCCCCGCCGTGGCGCCTCCGGGTGAGGCACGCGAAGACTGGCGCATCACTGCAGAGCTTGGAAAGCGGATTGGCCTGCCATGGGACTATTCCGACGTCTCCGAAGTGTTTGCCGAGATGAAGCTTAACATGGCAAGCTTGAACAACATCACTTGGGAACGTTTGGAAACTGAAACCGTGACCTACCCTTCGTTGTCCCCAACTGATCCGGGGCAAGCGATTGTATTCGGCGATGGTTTCCCCATGCCTGATGGCCGCGCGCGCTTTACGCCCGCGTCTGTCATCGCACCGGATGAAGCACCAGATGACGAATACCCGATGATCATGACGACTGGTCGCCAGCTCGAACATTGGCACACGGGATCGATGACTCGCAGGTCTTTGGTGTTGGATACGGTAGAGCCTGAAGCAAACTGTTCTTTGCATCCCAAAACCCTGCGTAAGCTCGGTGTTGAACCGGGTGGCATGCTGCGCCTGACGACCCGTCGCGGCAGCATCGACATCATGGCACGTGCAGATCGCGCCGTTGCCGAAGATATGGTGTTTGTGCCCTTTGCCTATGTCGAAGCCGCGGCCAATGTGCTGACCAATCCGGCGATTGATCCTTACGGCAAAATCCCCGAATTCAAATTCGCGGCAGTTCGTGTAGAAAAAGCGGATACTGTCGTGGCTGCAGAGTAAGCGGTTAAACCAAAGCTAATGCGCGATCCAATCGCGCATAGCCTTTGCGCTGGGCACGACGGCGACGACGATCTGCTTCTTGCGAGGCCTCGCGAAGATTGGAAAACGTCACTTGCGCAAAGCTGCCTTTGCCGCCAGCGATACCCCATTCGCAAAAAACCGAGACATTGTCGAAAAGGTCATACGCCAGCTCTACACGGTAGTACCGCGGCCTGCGTGCCATGCGTTGGCGATATAACAAACATACAGCCATGAGTTGAGGTTAACGCTCCTTTGGGGACGAATCAACTACCGTGTCAGAGTCACCGGTTCAAGGGTAAACGCGCAGTTAATTCATGTCAGGTTTTGGCAGTAGGAACGTGCTAGATTTCAAAATGACACCACGGCACCTTGATGCTTTGGTTTTCATGCTTAGATACGCTCACAATTACATGTCGGTCACATTTGGCCGTGAAAAAATGCTCGGAGGCGAAAGAATGTCTGCGCATTGGGACGATTTGAAAACAGTGATGCATCTGGTACGTGGCGGGTCTCTCGCAACGGCAGCGGATGCGTTAGGCGTTAGCTACACAACAGTCGCGCGGCGCGTGAAACGAGCCGAGGATGACCTTGGATTGCAATTGTTTGAACGGTTGGCGGATGGCTATAAAGCCACCGAGGCCGGACATACGGTTGCCCGCAAAGCCTCGGCTATGGAGGTGGAAGAGCATGACCTGATGCGCGGCCTGCTTGGTGCGGATCAAAAGCTATCGGGCGCGTTAACCATCACTGCGCCACAGCTGTTGTGTTCGACGCTTTTGGCGTCTGTGTTTAATGAGTTTTGCGAAAAATACCCCGACGTCGAATTGCATGTTCGGGCCAACACAGAGCTGTTGGATCTTAATCGCCGCGAGGCAGATTTGGCGATCCGTGTTAGCAACCACCCCGGAGATAGCTTGATGGGCCGCCGACTGGTCGCACAACAGAGCGCTGTCTATGGCGTCCGTCGTTGGGCAGAACAAATCGCTCACGACCCCGCAAAGCAGATCGACTGGATTCTGCATGATAAGCTGCAAAACATCCAAAAAGAGACGACAGCCAATACGCCCAACAATAGGTTGAGGTTGATGACCGATGAAACCATGACAATGATCTCAGCCGCTCAGAAGGGTTTGGGGGTTGTTCGGATGCCGGTTTTTCTTGCACATGACTATGACGACTTGTTCCGCATCGATACTCTGCCGCCGCAAGCTTTCCCCGATATTTGGGTCGTCGCCCATCGCGATGTCTGGCCCTCTGCACGTGTTGCGGCTTTCCGCGAAATTCTTGTGCCGCATTTCACCAAACACCGTGAAATGTTTGTCGTTTGATCGGTTCTGAAAAACAAAGCCCCCGCTGACAATGAAGTACAGCGAGGGAGTGGGAGTGACCTTCCCCGGAACGTTACTGAGGCAGACGAGCCGAGATTTCCGATCTTGGAAGAGGAAATTAGTCTGAATTCTCCGATAGGTTCACACTACCCCAATAGGGTGAGTAAATCTAGATGTAGTGTGTATATGGCGGTCGGTCCCTCGATATTGAGCGAAAAACTGCCAATTATACCCAGGTCACATCCCCAAGAAAGATGTATCCAGCCCCATAGATCGTTTTGATCAGTCGCGGGTTCTTTGGATCTTCGCGCAGCTTTGTTCGCAGGCGTGATATGCGAACATCCATCGCCCGATCAAAACTTTCCCCTGCCACACCACCAAGGCTTTCCTGCATTTGGGCGCGGCTGATCAATCGCTTTGGGCTGTCTAGGAACAGCCGCAAAACTTCGCCCTCAGCATGTGAAAAGGGTGTTGCTGGGTTTTCATCATTCTCCAGGACATAACTGTCAAAATTTGCGGTCCAACCGTTGAACGTGGCGATGTTAGACTGCGCCTGTGCAGCAGATCGTTCTTTGCGCAGGTGCGCCCGAACACGGGCAACAACTTCGGCGGGGTCAAAGGGCTTGATGATGTAGTCATCGGCCCCAAGCTCTAGCCCCATAACGCGGTCCTGCACCTGCGCTCGGCCAGAGATAATGATCACGACTGCGCCTTGTTCCAAAGCCAATCGATGCACCAATGTCAGGCCATCTTTGTCCGGCAGGCTAAGGTCAACCAAGCAAACGGCAGGTGTCGTCTTTCGCAGAAAGGCTTCGAATTCTGTGGCGCGGCCAAAGCTCATCGTGCGAAAACCCGCGTCTTCTAAGGCATCCGCCAGAATCTGACGAATTTCTGGTGCATCATCCAGAATTGTGACAAGCGGATCGGTCATGACGTAACCTCTGGTTTCAGGAAACGTGCCAAGGTTTCGCCGGTAAAGGGTTTGCGGATCACAGGTGCCAGTGCGGCACCTTCAATGTAAAGTGGATGGGCCTGCATAAAGCTAGTCATCAGATAGGTCGGAATACCGCCACTAGGCAAGCGTTGCACAAGATCCACGCCGGTGGCGGCACCTTCAAGCTGGATATCAGACAGGATCAACGAAATACCGGGAACTTGGTCCAGCAAGGCCAGAGCTTCATCCACGCTTGCGGCTTCAATCACCAGATGCCCCAGTTCGGTCAGCATGTCTCGGATCATGCGACGCAGTTCGACATTGTCCTCGACCAATAGTGCAAGGCCGGGCGCTTGGTCGTTGGGCATCCACCGCAATGGCAGACGCAGTGTTACTTTCGCCCCACTCGCAGTGTTTGCAATCGCCACCTGTCCGCCCATCAGTTTGGTCGTGTCATAGACCATAGGCAAACCCAGCCCTGAACCCTCTGACCCCTTGGTTGTAAAGAATGGGTCAAGCGCTCGCGTCAAAGCCTCTTCTGAAAAGCCGGTGCCGGTGTCTGTTACTTCAAACTGTAACCAAGTGTCTTTGAACACAGAAGCATGGATTGTGATCACCCCTTCACCCTGGCAGGCGTCTCTGGCATTCAGCAAAAGATTAAGCAGACTGTCCTGCAACATGCCCGGATCAAACATCAATGGGCGGTCAGGCGTATCGTTTCTAAAGATCAGTCTTTGTCGATTCGGCATAGACGGGCCTGCGAGCGTTTGCAGATCCGTAAGCAATTTGCCAACTTGCATGGGCCGAAGCTGCGGCGCGCGCTGGGCCGTCATATCGGCAATACGGTTCAACAACGTCCCACCACGCCTGGCTGCACCTAACGTGGCGTCGACCAATTGCAACGCGTCTTTAGTCATCTCCATTTTACCAAGCTTGGTTTGCATGCCCAGAATGATGGTAAGCAAATTGGAAAAGTCATGCGCCAAGCCGCTGGTCATTTGCGCGGCTAATTCGCGGCGGCGTGTCTGTTGCAAAGCGGCGCGTGTTTGCGTTTCTTCGGTGACATCCATGGATAGGATGTAAACACCACGTTTGTCGCCGGTCTCGCTATCAGGGGTCAAAGCCACACGGATACGGCGTGAACTCATTGGATCGTTGAATTCATAGACCTGTGGTTGGCCTTCAAAAGCTTTGTCCAAATAACGAAGCATCTTGGCATAGGTCGCAGCCCCCAGCGTCTCTTTGATCGGAAGGCCTACAATATTACTGGGCCGCTCCGGCATCACCGCTGAAAGGCGCCGGTTGGAATAGGTGTAATGTCTGTCAGGTCCAAGATGCGCGATATGGGCTGGCATCATTTCAGCCGTCAGGCGCATTCGGCGTTCACTTTCCGTGACCTGCCGCTTGGCTTCTTCTAGCGCGACGACTGTGCTGCCCAATTCGCGGTTGGCCGTGGACAACTCCTCTGCATAGCGCAATAGCTGATCTGACAGCTCTTCAGATTTGCCGCGCAGCAACTCTTCTTGTTGCTTGGCCCGCGTAATGTCGGTGTAAACAGCCACCCAACCGCCGCCGGGCAGGGGATTCCCTTCTACACTAATCCAGCGCCCATCGTGACGTTTGCGCTCCAGATAGTGCGGCTCAAACACTTTCGCTAACTCAACTCGCTCACGAACCAAGGCTTCCAGATCATCCACATCGCCATACTCACCGCGCGTGGCAATCAGACGAATGGTGTCTTCGAATGAGGCACCGGGAGTCATCAGATTTTCCGGAATATCGAACATCTCTCGGAAACGCGCGTTTGCAACGACCAGCTTTAGATCGCTGTCATAGATCGAAAGAGCCTGTTGAATAAGGTTCAAACCGGCCATCGTCATCGCTTGTGTACTACCAGAGCGGATGGGCATGTAATGTCTCCTTACACTATGGCTAGCACCGCTTTGCCGGATTGGGAAAGGGTCAATTGACGCTTGTTACAATTCGTAAGGTTTAGGAAATGTTCAGGAAAAAGTTGACGCGCTATTCTGTTCATACGCCTAATACGGAGGAGAATCGTATTGGGGAGTTCTGCCCGTAGTTGTGGGCATGAGGGAGGAATAGAATTTGGTACAGTCGTCACAGGCGACCGATGGGCTCGTGTCCATCCCCGCTCTACTTGCGCGCAACGTGTCCAAGTTTGCCGACAAACCCGCCTTTCGTGAGAAAGAGTTTGGGATTTGGCAAAGCTGGACATGGACAGAGGCGCACGAAGAAATTGAAGCTCTTGCATTGGGCTTCCTCACACTTGGTGTCAACGAGGGCGATTTTATCGCAATCATCGGCCGGAACCGTCCCTATTTCTATTGGGCAATGGTTGCGGCACAGATGGTCGGCGCTGTTCCGGTGCCTGTCTATAAAGACAGTGCAGCCGAAGAAATGGCCTATGTTCTAGCCCATTGCGGCGCACGTTTTGTCGTCGCCGAGGATCAGGAACAAGTCGATAAAGTGATTGATGTGCAAGAAGAACTTAGCAAGTTCGAGCACATGATTTACCTCGATCCGCGTGGCATGCGTAAATACGACCACACGGCGTTGAACCAATACAGCAAGTTGCAGGATCAAGGCCGCGCCGCGCGCAACACGTTGCAAGGCGAGATAGAAAAACGCGTCGCACGTCTGTCTTACGATAGCACCTGCGTTATGCTTTACACATCTGGCACAACAGGCAAGCCCAAGGGCGTTGTTCTAAGCAACCGGAACGTCATCCAGACTTCCAAGAATTCCGTCGAATTTGATGGCCTGCGCCAAGACGAAGACATCCTAGCCTATCTGCCCATGGCATGGGTGGGTGACTTTATCTTCTCTGTGGGCCAGGCCATGTGGTCCGGTTTCTGCGTGAACTGCCCCGAAAGCGAAGAGACAATGCTCACCGACTTGCGTGAGATTGGTCCAACGTATTACTTCGCACCACCACCAGTGTTTGAATCACAGTTAACCAACGTGATGATCCGCATGGAAGACGCGGGTAAATTCAAACAATGGTTGTTCAAAACCTTTATGGCGCATGCCAAAAAGGTGGGCGGTGATATTCTTGACGGCAAGCCTGTCGGCGGAATGGATCGTTTGAAATACGCGCTGGGCAATGTGCTGGTCTACGGTCCACTCAAAGACACCCTTGGCCTTGGCCGCGTGCGCGTTGGCTATACTGCGGGCGAAGCGATTGGCCCCGAGCTATTCGATTTTTACCGCAGCCTCGGCATCAACCTGAAACAGCTTTATGGTCAAACCGAAGCCACCGTGTTCATCACTCTTCAGCCAAATGGCGAAGTGCGTGCAGATACAGTTGGCGTTCCAGCACCAGAAGTCGAAATCAGAATCGAAGACAGCGGCGAGATTTTCTATCGCTCACCCGGCGTCTTTGTTGAATACCTTAACAACCCTGATTCTACGGCCTCAACTAAAGACAGTGAAAACTGGGTTGCGACGGGCGATGCTGGGTTCTTCGAAGAGAAATCAGGTCATCTACGGATCATTGACCGGATCAAAGACGTTGGCAAACTGGCCGATGGTCGGATGTTCGCACCGAAGTTTGTTGAGAATAAACTGAAATTCTACCCTGACATCCTAGAGGCCGTTCTATTCGGCAACGGTAAAGATCGTTGTGTGGCCTTCATCAACATCGACCTCACGGCGGTGGGCAACTGGGCAGAACGCAACAACATCGCTTATGCGTCTTACCAAGAACTGGCTGGTCATCCACGCGTACTTGAAACCATCCAAAACCACGTTGAAACTGTGAACCGTTCCGTTGCCGAGGATCCGATGCTCTCTGGGTGTCAGATCGATCGCTTCTTGGTTCTACACAAAGAACTAGATGCGGATGATGGCGAAATGACCCGCACCAAAAAGGTTCGGCGTGTCGTCGTCGCCGACAAGTTCAAAGATCTTGTCGATGCGCTCTACGCAGGCGATTCCGAAGTTTCGACCACAACCGAAGTCACTTATGAGGACGGCCGCAAAGGCAGCATCAGCGCAACGCTGGAACTGCGGGATGCGAAAACCGTTCAAGTGGCTGCGCAAAAGGTGGCAGCAGAATGAACGATATGAATCACGATAGCTAT
Organism: Cognatishimia sp. 1_MG-2023; assembly: GCF_030548175.1. GTDB lineage: Bacteria > Pseudomonadota > Alphaproteobacteria > Rhodobacterales > Rhodobacteraceae > Cognatishimia. The sequence continues at coordinate 43,671 of NZ_JAUORX010000013.1, forward strand.
GTCACCGCAGATGGCCGCACAATCGGCGGCGTGGTGATGGAAATGAAAAACATCACTCTACGCTTTGGCGGCGTGGTGGCGATCCAGGATATCAGCTTTGACATCCGTCAGGGCGAAATCCGCGCCATCATCGGCCCAAACGGTGCCGGTAAGTCCTCTATGCTGAACGTCATCTCAGGGTTCTATAACCCGCAAGAAGGCGACGTTTTCTACCACGGCAAAAAACGCAAACCTATGCGCCCTTACCAAGTGGCACGTCAGGGCATCGCGCGGACTTTCCAAAACATCGCCTTGTTTGAAGGCATGTCTGTTCTCGACAACATCATGACCGGTCGTCTGCACCAAATGAAGGCTGGATTGTTCTCGCAAGCTCTTTGGGCTGGCCGAGCCAATCGCGAAGAGGTTGAGAACCGCGAAGCCGTTGAAAAGATTATCGACTTCTTGGAAATTCAAAGCATTCGTAAAACGCCAGTTGGTCGTCTGCCATATGGTTTGAAAAAGCGGGTCGAACTGGCGCGTGCGCTGGCTGCAGAACCATCAATCTTGCTGTTGGACGAGCCAATGGCGGGCATGAACGTCGAAGAAAAAGAGGACATGAGCCGCTTTATCCTCGACGTAAACGACGAATTCGGAACCACCATCGCCCTGATCGAACATGACATGGGCGTTGTGATGGACCTAAGCGACCGTGTGGTCGTGATGGATTACGGCAAAAAGATTGGCGACGGCACACCAGATGACGTGCGCAACAACCAAGCCGTAATCGACGCATATCTGGGGGTGGCCCATGACTAAGCAAATTTTCACTTTCACCGGAGGCCAGACACATGCCTGAACAGCTGATCTTTGGTATGGAGGTCTTCCTAAACGGCCTCATGGCGGGCGTTCTTTACGCTCTTGTCGCACTGGGCTTTGTCTTGATCTACAAGGCGTCTGGTATCTTTAACTATGCCCAAGGTGTGATGGCGCTCTTTTCCGCGCTGACACTGGTTGGCATCATGGAAGGCCAAGTGCCCTTTGGCCACCTGATCAACGCGATCTTTGGCACTGAAATTCATGGCTTTGGTTGGCATGTGCCCGCTTTCGCCGCGATTTTGCTAACGATGGGCGTAATGATCCTACTGGCTGTCATCGTGCAAAAATGCGTGTTCCGTCATCTGGTTGGTCAAGAACCTATCATCCTATTCATGGCCACCATTGGTCTTGCCTATTTCCTCGAAGGTGTGGGCGACATCATGTGGGGTTCTGAAATTAAGAAACTCGACGTTGGTTTACCTCAGGGTATCAACACGCTGATCGACGAAACGACATTTGGTTGGTTTGGCTACGGCTTCTTTATCGATAACCTTGATATCGTCGCGACTGTAATTGCTGCTTTGCTGGTGACTGCACTCGTGATCTTCGCTCAATATACAAAGCAAGGCCGTGCGATGCGTGCGGTGGCTGATGATCACCAGGCGGCGCTGTCCGTTGGTATCTCTCTGAACTTTGTTTGGGTCATGGTTTGGTCTGTCGCGGGTTTCGTTGCCCTAGTTGCAGGTATCATGTGGGGTACAAAATCAGGCGTACAGTTCTCGCTTTCCCTGATCGCTCTTAAAGCTCTTCCAGTTCTGATGCTCGGTGGTTTCACCTCGATCCCAGGTGCGATTGTCGGTGGCTTGATCATCGGTGTTGGCGAGAAGCTCTTTGAATTCGCAATCGGCCCAATGGTCGGCGGTGCAACCGAAAACTGGTTCGCCTACGTCCTCGCGCTGATCTTCCTCGTGTTCCGTCCGCAAGGCCTATTTGGGGAGAAGATCATTGAACGTGTGTGACCTTACTTTGCCCCAACTCAGCCGACAGGAGTTTTGAGATATGTTCTATCGTGAAGCGGGCGATTTCAAAACGTCCTACAAAGAAGACAACCAAACCTTTCCGATCAAGTTTGACCGGTATCGCTACTATGCAGTGATGTTCCTGGCCTTTGCGGTCGTGCCATTCATTGTAAACGACTACTGGGTTAATGCGATCTTCCTGCCGTTCCTGATCTATTCGATCGCGGCAATTGGCTTGAACATCCTGACTGGCTATTGCGGTCAGGTCTCTCTTGGAACCGGCGGTTTCATGGCGGTGGGCGCTTACGCTTGCTACAAGCTCATGACCGTCTTCCCAGAGGTCAGCATCATTATCCATGTGTTGCTGGCAGGCGGCGTCACCGCCTTTGTCTGCATCCTGTTTGGCCTACCATCCCTGCGCATCAAAGGGTTCTACCTTGCGGTTGCAACCTTAGCGGCACAGTTCTTCCTAGTTTGGCTGTTTAACCGCGTACCTTGGTTCTACAACTACTCTGCGTCCGGTCAGATCAACTCGCCAGAGCGCACAGTTCTAGACATCGCCGTCACTGGTCCAAACACAGATGCATGGGCGAAATACATGTTCTGCCTCGTGTTCCTGACATTCTGCGCACTGGTGGCACGCAACCTGACACGCGGCTCAGTCGGTCGTAAGTGGATGGCGATCCGTGACATGGACATTGCTGCGGAAATCATCGGTGTGAACCCATTAAAAGCAAAGATCTCGGCCTTTGGTGTCTCTGGCTTCTTTGTCGGCATCGCAGGCGCGCTACTGTTCGCCGTCTATCTCGGCGCAGCCGAAGCGGGCGACAGCTTTGGTATCACCAAAAGCTTCCTAGTGCTCTTCATGATCATCATCGGCGGTCTTGGCTCCATCTTCGGTAGCTTCGCTGGTGCGGCCTTCCTCGTACTTCTTCCAGTTCTTCTAAAGAACGTTTTGGTGGGAACGCTGGGCTGGCCAACTGACCTCGCCGCACACTTTGAGTTCATCATTGTTGGCGGCCTGATCATCACATTCCTGATCCTCGAACCGCATGGGCTGGCACAGCTCTGGCGGGTCGCAAAGGAAAAACTGCGACTGTGGCCCTTCCCGCATTAAGGCGGGGCCATCGTCACCAATAATCAAACAAGGGGCACCAATAAGCCCTGATATCGGATCAACTTAAGGGAGGAGAACCCCGATGAAATTGAAATTGGCAACTCTGGCGCTTGGCGCCACTATGGCCGCAGGCCCAGTAATGGCGGACCTTGTGTTCCCATCACTCAGCTACCGCACCGGCCCATTCGCGGCAGGCGGAATTCCATTTGCTGACGGTTATGCAGATTACTTCACACTGCTCAACGAACGTGATGGCGGCATCGGCGGCGAAATCGCTCAGGTTCCTGAGTGTGAAACAGCCTATAACACCGAAAAAGGTGTGGAATGCTACGAGGCCACAAAAGACGCAGGCGCGTTGATCTATCAACCGCTGTCCACTGGCATCACCTATCAGCTAATCCCAAAAGTGACTGCTGATGACATCCCAATGCACACAATGGGCTATGGTCGGACATCCGCGAAAAACGGTAAAGTCTTTAGCCACGTGTTCAACTACCCAGCCAACTACTGGGATGGCGCGTCTGCTGGCGTGAACCACTTCCTCGAGCAGTCCGGTGGATCTCTGGAAGGCAAGAAAATCACCTTGCTGCACTTTAACGGTGCCTATGGTCGTGAGCCAATCCCAACACTGGAAGCTCTGGCTGAAAAGCACGGCTTTGATTTCAACGCGATCCCAATCGACTATCCAGGCCAAGAGCAGAAATCTCAGTGGCTGCAGATCCGTCGTGAAAAGCCTGACTATATCCTGTTCTGGGGTTGGGGCGTGATGAACCAAGTTGCGATCCAAGAAGCAGCGAACATCCGTTATGACATGAACAACTTCATGGGTATCTGGTGGTCTGGTTCTGAGAACGATGTGAAGCCAGCTGGCGACGGCGCAAACGGCTACAAATCCGTTCAGTTCCACAACGTTGGCTCTGACTTCCCAGTCTTTGATGACATCCAGAAATACGTTGTTGATGCAGGCAAAGCAGCCGGCGCTGGCGATCAAGTGGGTTCGGTTCTGTATAACCGTGGCGTTTACGCAGCCTTCCTTGCAGCAGAAGCTGCCAAGCAGGCACAAGACGCCAACGGCACTTCTGCGATTGACGCAAGCATGATGCGCGATGCGATGGAAAATCTATCCATCACAGCCGACATCATGACCGCAGCAGGCCTGCCGAACTTTGGCCCAGAGTTCTCTGTGTCCTGTGCAAACCACGGTGGTGACGGCATGTCAGCTATCGCACAGTGGGACGCCTCCGCACAAAGCTGGTCTTTGATTTCTGACTTCGCAACCTCTGATGCCTCGGTGATCACACCTCTGATCGACGCAGACTCAGCGGCCTACGCAGCAGAAAACAAAATCGAAATGGGCTGCAACTAAGCCTTTCTTTGCCCGGCTGGTTCGCCGGCCGGGCACCCCATCGACTTTAGGAATACTCACATGTTCGACGCAGCCCCATCTGACGAGACCCTGCTAGAGGTCAATAACATTGAGGTCATCTACAACCACGTGATCCTCGTGCTGAAAGGTGTCAGCCTTAGCGTTCCCAAAGGCGGCATCACCGCGCTATTGGGCGGCAACGGTGCCGGTAAAACAACAACCCTCAAGGCTGTCTCTAATCTGCTGCATTCCGAGCGCGGCGAAGTCACCAAAGGCACGATCAGCTATCGCGGTGATCGGGTCCAAGACCTTGATCCAGCCGCCCTTGTGAAACGCGGTGTGATTCAGGTGATGGAAGGCCGTCACTGTTTTGAACACCTCACCGTCGAAGAAAACCTTCTGACCGGTGCCTATACCCGCAGCGACGGCAGCGCGAATGTCGCCGACGACCTTGAAATGGTCTACAGCTATTTCCCCCGCCTCAAAGAGCGTCGCAAATCCCAAGCGGGCTACACCTCTGGCGGCGAACAACAGATGGTCGCCATGGGCCGCGCCTTGATGAGCCGCCCAGAAACCATCCTGCTTGATGAACCATCCATGGGTCTCGCCCCACAATTGGTCGAACAGATCTTTGAGATCGTCAAAGAAGTGAATGAAAAAGAGGGCGTCTCGTTCCTCTTGGCAGAGCAAAACACCAACGTGGCCCTGCGCTATGCGCATTACGGATACATCTTGGAATCGGGTCGCGTTGTTATGGACGGCCCAGCCGCAGAATTGCGCGAAAACCCAGACGTCAAAGAATTCTATCTGGGCATGTCCGAAGAAGGTCGCAAATCCTTCCGCGACGTGCGGTCCTACCGCCGCCGCAAACGTTGGCTCAGCTAAGCCTCTGGCATTCTACCAAAAGACTGACTGCTCCGTTCCTCCGCGGGGCAGGGCCCCAAACGAAAAATGGGGCAGGTGCCCAAAAGATAATAAGGAATGGGACGTATGAGCCTGCATTTTGATGAGCTGGAAACACGATCTGCCGACGCGCGTGCGGCTGATTTGGCCAAGGCATTGCCTGCGCAAATTGCCCGCGCAAAGGCCTTACCGGGCTACGCAACCTCGCTCGCAGGAATTGACCCAGCTGCAATCACCCAGATCGCGGATCTGGCGCGCATCCCGGTATTACGCAAATCTGATCTTACAATGGCACAGGCAAACCTCGGCCCACTTGGCGGCTATAACGCAAAACCGGCCAATAGCTTTGCCCATATGTTCCAATCCCCCGGTCCCATCTACGAACCCGGCGGCGACGGTCATGATTGGTGGCGCATGGGTCGCTTCCTAAAAGCATGTGGCATCGGCGAAGACGACATCGTGCAAAACTGCTTTGGGTATCACCTCACACCCGCTGGCATGATCTTTGAAAGCGGCGCGCGTGCAGTTGGTGCCACCGTGATCCCAGCAGGCACAGGCCAAACTGAATTGCAGGTCCAAGCCGCCGCTGCCATTGGCACCACAGCCTACGTTGGTACGCCAGATTACCTAAAAGTCATCCTCGACAAAGCCGAAGCCATTGGTACCAAATTGCAGATCACCAAAGCAGCCGTCGGTGGCGGCGCGCTCTTCCCAAGCCTGCGCCAAGAATACGCAGATCGCGGCATCACCTGCCTGCAATCCTACGCTACCGCTGATTTGGGCAACATCGCCTACGAATCCCCCGCAATGGAAGGCATGATCATCGACGAACACGTTATCGTTGAAATCGTAACTCCCGGAACCGGCATACCCGTGGCACCGGGGCAGGTGGGCGAGGTTGTGGTCACCACATTCAACCCCGATTACCCACTGATCCGTTTCGCAACAGGCGACTTGTCCGCTGTCCTTCCGGGCGAAAGCCCCTGTGGCCGCACCAATATGCGCATCAAGGGCTGGATGGGCCGCGCTGATCAGACTGCCAAGATCAAGGGCATGTTTGTGCGTCCAGAACAGGTCGCTGCCCTTGTCGCCCGCCATGACGAGATTAGCAAAGCTCGCGTCATCGCCAGCCGAGAGGGTGAAATGGACGTTATGACCGTGCAACTTGAAACCGAGGCTGACAACGAAACCGCCTATCTCGACAGCGTTATTGGTACCTTAAAACTTAAAGGCAAGGTTGAACTGGTCGCCCCCGGCACGCTGCCAAACGATGGCGTCGTGATCGAAGACCAACGCAAATACGATTAATATCAGCCTTCTCCCCGCTCTTACACATGGCTGATAGAAAGCGCGCCTCCTACACGGCGCGCTTTCGCATTTTTTCCCCTGATTTTGCTCATGTCTTTGCCAAATAGTGATTCTGGCGCACACTGCGCATGGGGATGAGACATTTGATAGGAGGGGGTTATGCGGTTTTTCACAACGGCATTTGTATTACTTTCAATGGGTTTCGCTACGCCAGTATTGGCGCGCGATGTGGCTTTGGTGATTGATCAAGGGGACTATCGCAGTCTCACGGATCTTCCGCGCGATAGCCGCATATCTGCCATGGCGGATCAGCTAGAATCCGATGGGTTCGAGGTCACACGCCTAGCAAACGCCACACTCGGCGAACTGCGCGCTGCCGCGTTTTCCACACAATCCGCGGCACAAGCAGATGCGGAACGCGTCGTGATCATCGTCCGCGGTCACATCGTTGCCGACGGTCAAACCAACTGGCTCCTCGCGCAAGAGGCCCGCACACCAGACCGCTTTGATATTGGCAGCAAAGCCTTGCCGCTCGCCCTCTTTGACAGTGCATTAACCTCAACCGCAGGCCGTTCTTTGTTGGTGCTGATCGACAATCCGCGCGCCCTGTCAAACCTCAGCGATCTCGCTCCAACCGCTGCCAACAATCCCGCCCCACAAGGCGTCACGCATCTACGCGGCGACAGCCGCGCTGTACAATCCGCGCTGACGAAACTGCTCACTCAAGGCGCCACAACCGCCGAAGTCGCCCAAGACAGCGGCAACGCAACCCTCTCGGGCTTTATCTCGCGCGCAGTGGCCTTCTCTGCATCACCCACCACATCAACACCAATAGAACCACCGTCTCAAGACATCGGCGAAATCGCGTATTGGAGCGCGGTTCGCGACATCGGCACACCCGAGGCGCTGCAAGCCTACATAAACCGCTACCCCAACGGCCTCTTTACCGCTGACGCCCGCAGCCAAATCACCGCCCGTGTGCAAAACCGCGAAACCCGCCTGAAAGAAGCAGAAGCCGCGCTTGCGCTCAACCGCGACAAGCGCCGCTCAATCCAACGTGACCTATCGCTGCTGGGCTATAATCCGCGTGGCATCGACGGCGTCTTTGGCCCCGCCACCCGCCGCGCTGTGTCTGCATGGCAAGCCGATCAAAACCTTGAACCGCACGGCTACCTAGATCGCGACCAGCTTGCCTTGATGCAAGAATTCGCCCTGCGCCGCGCCGCCGAGCTCGAAGAAGAAGCCCGCCGTCGCCGCGCCATCGAAGACGCCCGCGACCGCGCCTTCTGGCAAGAAACCGGCGCGCGCAATACCGAGCCCGGCTACCGCAGCTACCTCAAAGAATTCCCTGACGGTGTCTTTGCCAGCTTGGCCCGCGAACGCCTTGACGAAATCGAAGCCGAACGCCGCGCCGAAATGGATGCCCGCGAACGCAACGCGTGGGACATTGCCAGCGACGCCAACACGATTGGCAGCTACCAACAATTCCTTGCAGACTTCCCCAACGGCGTCTTTGCTGAAGCCGCCCAAAGCCGCATCGCGGAACTCAACAATGAGGAAACAGAAGAGGACGCGCGCCGCAAATACCTTGGTACCGAAAACGCGGTAGCAGGCAACGGTGCAGCCCGTCTCTTGATTGAAAGCCGCCTTTCAAACCTTGGCCTCAAGCCTGGCAAAGTCGATGGCGACTTTACCCGCGACACCCGCCGAGCACTGCGCCGATTCCAAAAAGCGCGAAATCTGACCGTAACCGGCTATGTCGATCAGGCCACAATGGTACAGCTCTTGCTCGGTCGGTAGGTGCTAACCCATTAACAATAGGGCGAAATACCGACGCCGCGATTTCGCCCTATTTTTAAGCTAAAACTCTCTGAACCTGCGGACATCTTGCCCGCGCAAACAGGCATCGGAGCAGACATGCCAACGACATATCTTGATCAATTTTGGGCAATTGACCCATTCTCCCCGCCTCCTGTCGGAACCACTTTGGTTGTCGAAAAATACGAGCTGATTGACCAAGATGATGACAATGACATTGGCCCTGGTGATACGATCAATGGCATCGGCATCGACCGCGCCTATCCCGGCGATACGGTCACGGTGGACAATGGCGACGGCACCACATCGACCATCACGGGCATCACGTTTTACATGTCCGATGGGTCACGGCTCTTCACGCCGACTGATGGCTCTGTCCTTGAAGATGCTCCGCTGGATTCGACCACCTACGTCACTTCAACAGGCGTGCTGGATGTGGGCACAGATCTGGGCCCGCCTTGTCTGGTTGCTGGTACAAAAATCAAAACATCGATGGGCGAGGTCCCGGTCGAAAAACTACACGCAGGCATGACAGTTCTTGGCCCAGACGACCGCAAGCTGAAACTGCGCATGGTTCTAAAAACCTCGTTCACCGCCCGCGATCTGGCGAATAACCCAAATCTAGCACCAGTCCGGATCGTGGCCGGGGCCTTGGGCAATGGCCTACCGACCTGCGACCTTATCGTATCCCGGCAGCACCGCATGTTGCTGAACGCTCCCGTAGTGGAACGCATGTTCGGCGATTCCGAAGTCTTGGTACCCGCCATCAAGCTGACCAAGCTGCCCGGCATCTACCTAGACACGGATTTCCCACTGGTCACCTATTTCCATTTGGTCTTTGACCAACACGAAATCATCTTTGCAGAAGGCGCTGCAACCGAAAGCCTCTTTACCGGCCCAGAAGCGATGCGCGCCGTCTCAGCAGAGGCGCGCGAGGAATTGCTAACCATGTTCCCAGAACTTGCAGAACACGACTGTGTCGGCAGCCCAGCTCTTCCGATCCCAAAGGATCAAAAGCAAAAGGCGCTGATTGGCCGTTTGGTTAAAAACGACCAGAAAATCCTGCACCGCACCTAATTCACAGAACAGACGGCACAAAAAAACCGCTCCTAAAAAGGAGCGGTTTTTTTTAATGCTTGCCAAAGGCGTCGGGAAATTAACCCTGACGTGCCTTAAAACGAGGCTGCGTCTTGTTGATCACGTAGACACGGCCCTTACGGCGCACAACACGGCAATCGCGGTGACGCGCTTTGAGCGAGCGGAGTGAGTTCTTGACCTTCATGGGTCTTCTCCTTAGTCGCGGCGCGGCGTGCGCCAGTTAACGGGCGGTCCAGAATGGACCAGTGAATTCATGGTGGGCGATACAAGGATCGAACTTGTGACCCCTTCGATGTCAACGAAGTGCTCTACCGCTGAGCTAATCGCCCATGAAACCTTTGCGAAACATCTTACCCTTTAGAAAAAAGAGCACGGAATTCCACGCTGGTGGGCGGTCTATAAAAGGAGTCGCAGAAGGGATCAAGGGCTTTCACCAAATATCTTTTCCGGTCTATCATTTAATTAGAACAGGAGAGTCGATGCCCACACGCGCCTACATATTAGATCGTCCAAAGACACGCAGCTCTTCAGTGGTTTTCGCCTCTCCACACAGCGGAAATGACTATCCAGATTGGTTCTTACGCCGGTCGATTCTAAATGCCCGCAAAATTCGCAGTAGCGAAGATGCCTTTGTGGATCGGTTGTTTGACATCGCCCCCACGCTTGGCGCCCCATTGCTGCGCAGCGGGGCACCGCGTGCCTTTGTGGATTACAACCGCAGTGCGGACGAGCTTGATCCTGCGTTAATCGCGGGAATCAGATGGGTTGGGAACAATCCGCGCGTTGTCTCGGGCCTAGGGGTAATCCCGCGAGTCGTTGCAAATGGGCAAGCCATTTACCGTGGAAAATTGTCCCGGCAAGAGGTCGAGGCACGGCTAAAAAACTATTGGCACCCCTATCACAACACCCTTCAAACGCTATTAGACGAGGCGCGACAGGATTTCGGCGAGGCGATTCTCATTGATTGCCACTCCATGCCCCACGAAGCCATCGAAAACGTGCGGGTTCATAACGGCAAACGCCCTGAAATCGTACTGGGCGACCGGTTTGGCGCATCGGCCAGATCGGAAATCGTTGACGGCATCGAAGACGCCTTTGTCAAAGCGGGTTTTGTGGTGTCCCGGAATACGCCTTTTGCTGGGGCCTATGTGACCCAACACTATGGCCGCCCGGCCCGCGGGCAGCACACGGTTCAGATTGAAATTGATCGATCTCTCTACATGGACGAACGCCGCATTCAGCCCAATCCACGCTTCGAAGCATTTCGCGCAGCTTTGCAGGGCGTGATCTCAGACATCGTTGCCATTGGCCAACCAGAACAACGTGTGGCGGCCGAGTAAACTCGGCGCACCACTGATTAAATCACGCGGCTTTATATTCCGGCTCTGCATGAAGGGCGCGGAAGGCAATGGACAAGCGGTTCCAAGAGTTGATCATGGTGATCGCAGCTGTCAGTTGAACCATTTCTTGATCGCTGAATTGGGCACGAACAAGATTATATAGCGCATCATCAGGCGATTGCTGGCCCAAGACTGTCAACGACTCGGTCCATTTCAAAGCTGCGCGTTCGCGCTCTGTAAACAGAAAGCTGTCATGCCATGCGGCGACCAAATACAGGCGTTGTTCAGTCTCGCCATCTTTGCGCGCTTCGCGTGTGTGCATATCGATGCAAAAGGCGCAGCCATTGATCTGGGATGCTCGCAATTTGATCAGATGAAGCAGGCTGTGCTCTAGTCCAGTTTCCTCGATCACTGTGTTCAGCGTCAGGAAATTTTGCATAAGTGTAGGGGCCGCGGCCCAGTAGTTTAGGCGTGGTTCCATGGTCGTCTCCATTTTTCTAAATTACAGTTTTTTGGGTCTTTCGTTTTCGGCGATAAAGTTTTCACCACGTGCAATCACACGTGTGTCGCTGGTCTCCTGAAAATCAGTCACCAAATCTTGGATCGAAACGGCAGCCAGTTCGGCGCGATAGGTTTGCTCGGCCTTCAACATCGCCTTCTTGATCCCACAAGGCTTGGGAAATGCTGAATCATCGGGGACACAAGGCCCGTTCCGCCGAATGTCTTTGCAGCGAAAGGCCGGGTCGCGTCCTTCGATTGCTAAGACGACGTCCAGCAACGAAATCTCAGCGGGACCTTTGGCCAATTGATAGCCTCCGGTCGGGCCTGGTACGGAAATCAGTACATTGCCCGCAACAAGCGCCTTAAGATGTTTTGCCAAGTAACTGGGCGAGACATCATAATGCTCCGCCAATGCTGCCGTGGGCATGACCGCGCCATCGGTCAGCCCTGCTAACACCGCAACACAATGAATGGCCGTTTCCACCCCGTCACCAAGTTTCATTTATTCCTCCTGATTCGTGGATATAATTTATCTAGGATAAAGATTATCTGCAATACTGATAATCGATTGCCTGGCGAATTGGGCTTCCAATTCAGCGCATAGAGCGCCCTTTGAGAATCGCATCTGAGCCAAAGCGCGCGCGAATCTTGTCCGTGGCGCGTTCTGCTTTACGGCGTTTGGCGGCATCTGGGTCTAGCAAGTCGGCGCTAAGGTCCGCATGGGATTCGTCAACAATGTCAGACAGCCCAACACCAATCAGGCGATAGGGGCCTTGATCACCTACCTGATCGAACAGGCCTCGCGCAGTGGAATAGATCGAATCCGCCATCTGCGTTGCATCCCGCAAACTCAATCGCCGCGAGATCAACGAAAAGTTCGCGCGTTTCAGCTTCAGCGTCACCACACGCCCCGCCTTGCCCGTTGCTTTCGCCCGGTCTGCAACCTGTTCACTCAGCCGCCACAAATGCCCGTCCAGTAAATCCAAGCTGCTGGTGTCTTCGAAAAACGTGGTCTCTTTGCTGATGCTTTTTACCGGGTTTCGGGCAGAAACCTTGCGCTTGTCCTGCCCCCGCGCCAGATGCCACAACCGATACCCCATCGACCCAAAGCGATCGCTTAGTTCACGTTGGTCCCAACGCAGTAGGTCCGCAAAGGTATGAATGCCCGCGCGATCCAGCGATTCTTGCGCTGCCGGCCCAACACCCCAAATCATCCGCACCGACTTGTCGCGCAAAAAGTCGTCCGTTTCAGCCGCACCAATCACGGCAAACCCTTGCGGTTTATCTAAATCACTGGCGACCTTGGCCAAGAACTTATTGTGGCTTAATCCAATCGATCCCGTTACGCCGATCTCTTCCTTCATGCGTTTCACCAGCCGCGCGAGCATCACCGCAGGCGGCGCGCCATGCAATTTTGCGGTGCCGGTCAGATCCATAAATGCCTCGTCCAGCGATAGGGGTTCAACCGCTGGCGTCAGCTCATCCATAAGCGCGCGAATGCGTTTGCTGGTTTCGACATAAACACTCATCCGCGGTTTCACGACCACAGCATCTGGGCACAGCTTGAGCGCCTGAAACATCGGCATCGCCGAGCGCACCCCACGAATGCGCGCGATATAGCAGGCCGTTGAAACAACCCCGCGCCGCCCTCCGCCGATCACCACCGGCTTATCGGCCAATTCCGGATTGTCACGTTTTTCCACGCTTGCGTAAAAGGCATCACAATCCATATGTGCTATGGATAGATCAAACAATTCATCATGCCGCACGATCCGCATGCCACCACATTTTGGGCAACGGCGTTCGTCTTGTAGTTCAGTTAGGCAATCGCGGCACAGGGCAGACATTGGAATTTCCATAGTGGCAGATATCGACAGCATAGCATTCCAATCCGGCGACAACATCCGCTTTCAGGGGGCCAAAGTGACAGTTTTTGTCGGCAGTAAAATTGTGGCGATTTTGCGCGATGATATCCCGTCCATTCCATTGCCCGATCACTGGGATTTTCCCGGTGGTGGCCGCGAAAATGCCGAAAGCCCATGGGCATGTGCCGCACGCGAATGTTTTGAAGAAGTGTCTCTAACACTGGCCAAAACTGATATTTTGTGGGCACGGCCCTACAAAACGGACGATGTCGATAACTGGTTTTTTGTTGCCAAGGTCCCTTCCCACCGCGCCACCGAATTACAGCTTGGCGAAGAGGGACAGCAGATCAAATTAATTACCGTCGATGAATACCTACACCATCCCAAAGCCGTCCCGCATTTCCAAAAGCGCTTGGCGGATTGGGTGGCGGGTCTATAGGCGCGAATGCCTGTTAAGAACCCAGAATGCGCACTTTTATTCCGCTGCATTTGATGTCAGTTTGCCCGCGAAACAACCTACGATTTTACGAATAAGGAGTATCGGTATGGGTTTAGGTGACATGCTTGGAAAAGCCGTGGGTGCCATGGGCGGGGTCGATGAAATCGTCTCTAAAATCAGCGACAGCGGTGTTGACCTGTCTTCGCTTGTGAACCTCGATGCAGAGGCCGTCACATCCCTGCTAGCGGAAAAGGGCATCGACTTGTCCATGCTCGAAGGCTTCGGCCTGTCCGTCGAGGACGTGATCGAAAAGATCAAAGAACAACTGGCCTAAGAGCCACAAAAAAGGGCACCGCAATCGGTGCCCTTTTTCGTAAATATTGCTGCTGACGTAATTGGGAAACTCTTTCGAAATACGAGATCACAGGGAGCATTTACTATGACAGCGTCACAAGATGACATGACTTCTGAAAATCGGTATTCCGGCGGCTGCCAGTGTGGTGCTGTTCGGTTTTCGATCAAACGATTTGGCAAGGCGTCGATCTGCCACTGCCGCATGTGCCAAAAGGCTTTCGGCGGTTTCTTCGCCCCACTGGTCGAGGTCGACGAGATCATTTGGACCCGTGGAACGCGCGCCATTTTTCACAGTTCTCAGACGAACCAACGTGGATTCTGTAGTTCTTGCGGAACGCCTCTAACTTATGAAACCGATGAAAGCATAGAAATCGCAATCGGAGCACTGGATAATCCAGACGTTGCGCCGCCAGTTGTTCAAGTGAATGCGCATGATCAAAGACCTTGCTTTGCAGGTCTCAGTGATCTGCCAGAAAAGCCTTTAGATCAGATCAGTGTTGATAAAGCTTGGAATTCTTCCATCGTCTCAAACCAACATCCTGATCATGATACCTAGGGCAATCAAATATCAGCTGCCTGCCCTAGATTCATCATTAACAAAGTAACTTAAACCGTCGCCAGTTCATCAACGATCGCCTGCGCCGCTGCGCGTGGATCATCCGCCGTCCAGATCGGGCGCCCCACAACAATATGGTCCGCACCATCTGCCACCGCACTGGCCGGTGTCGCCACACGTTTCTGATCACCCAAGGCCGCACCCGTCGGACGCACACCTGGTGTCACAATCAACCGGCCCTCGGCCTCTGGCAACGCACGGATCAACGCTGCTTCTTGCGGGCTGGCAATCACACCGTCCGCACCCGCGGCAAAGGCATTACCGGCACGTTCCTGCACCAAATCCTTGATCCCGCCGTCTTTGATCAAAGCGCCATCCAGATCCTGACGATCCAGCGACGTCAAAATTGTCACCGCCAAGATTTTCATGTCTTTGCCTGCAGCACCCTCTTTCGCGGCTTTCACCACATAGGGGTCGCCATGCACGGTCAGAAAATCCAGATCAAACTGCGCCAAACCACGCACCGCATTTTCCACAGTCGCGCCAATATCAAACAGCTTCATGTCTAGAAAAATCCGTTTGCCATGCTCTGCCTTTAGCTCGTTCGCCAAGGCCAAGCCGCCGCCGGTCAACATGCCCAAGCCGATTTTATAGAACGATACGGCATCGCCGATCTGTTCTGCCACCTTCAATCCCTGAATGGCGTTTGGTACATCAAGGGCAACGATTAGACGGTCATCAGCTGGTGTATTCGACATGGTTCTGGCTCCGGCGCTTAGGAAATCGGCCCTGTCTAGGCCTCAACCCCAATCGGCGCAAGTGGTCCGGCCCATTAGCCCAGCGAAAGTTGCAACCGACGGCGCTTTCGTGGCTGCGGCATCGCATTTTCGGCCGCCTGTGGGGGATCTTTGCGATATTCCGGCATCTGACGCAGTTGCCGCATCGCATCTTGGGCCAAGGCCCCGTTCAGCGCTCGTCGCCCGACATTGCCCGCACAGGGTACGTCACAATCCAATACAAAGGTCTCGCCGCCATCACCGTGCATACGAACCTTGCCATGGCAGCGCCCCTCGGGTGTTAGGTGCCATTCCAATAACTCAACATGATTAACTTGCATCTTGCCCTCCTAATTCCAAGGACAAGTCTGACCGCTATGTCTTAATATTCTATGCATGGGGGATGGATGAACGTCAGGCACTCTTTTTCCATTGCGGGATAAGGCTGGGATCAACAGCCAAATTGTCTTGTCCGCTGCGGAATTCAGGCATCTGCCGCAATTGGTGCACGACTTTATCAGCAACCAGGTCTTCAAAATTTGAATGCGACCCGACTTCATGATCTTTGATCTCGCAACGTGTAAACACGCGACGGTCCTCACCATGCAAGCACACGGTCACAATATGGCCACTGTCAGTTTCGTCGCGAACCAATCCAATCACATCAATGCGCATCACAAACATCACAGGCCTCTCATCATAGGGTTGAGTGATCATCGGCTAAACAAATCAGAGGCACAGCGTGAAAAAATCCGTATTATTCCCCCCATTCCATCGTGTTTAGGGTTGAAGCCGCAATTCCTGCACCCCAAATTAATCACGAGGCCCACACTGGGGCGTGCCGCATAGCGGGCGCCAATCCAATTTCGGGCGCTTAACAGAAGGAGACTACCCATGGACTTCAGCAAGTTCACGGAACGGGCGCGTGGCTTTGTGCAGGCGGCTCAGACCATTGCAATGCGGGAAAACCATCAACGGTTGTTGCCCGAGCATTTACTCAAAGCATTACTAGACGATGACCAAGGCTTGGCCGCGAACCTGATCGGCCGTGCCGGTGGTGCTGCAAATCGTGTGATCGAAGCCAACGAAGCCGCGATCGCCAAAATCGCGCGCGTGTCCGGTGACACCGGTCAGCCGTATATGGACAACACCACCGTCAAAGTTCTGACAGAGGCGGAAAAGGTTGCCAAAAAAGCAGGCGACAGCTTTGTGCCGGTTGAACGCATCTTGATGGCGTTGGCACTGGTCAAATCGAAAGCCCGCGAAGCGCTAGAGGCAGGGGCCGTGAATGCCCAAGCGCTAAACGCGGCCATCAACGACATCCGCAAAGGCCGCACCGCAGATAGCGCCTCTGCCGAAGAAGGCTATGACGCCCTCAAGAAATACGCAGCCGACCTGACCGAACGTGCCCGCGCTGGTAAAATCGACCCTATCATTGGCCGAGATGACGAAATTCGCCGTGCCATGCAGGTCTTGTCGCGCCGTACCAAAAACAACCCGGTCATGATCGGGGAGCCCGGCGTCGGTAAAACCGCCATCGCCGAGGGCCTCGCCCTGCGCATCGTGAATGGCGATGTGCCTGAAAGCCTGCGCAACAAACAGCTCCTCGCCCTGGACATGGGCGCGCTGATTGCCGGTGCCAAATACCGGGGCGAATTCGAAGAACGCCTAAAGGCCGTCCTAACCGAAGTCACCGAAGCAGCGGGCGAAATCATCCTGTTCATCGACGAAATGCACACGCTCGTGGGCGCGGGCAAAGCCGATGGCGCGATGGATGCCGCCAACCTGATCAAACCTGCTCTTGCGCGGGGGGAGCTGCACTGCGTGGGCGCAACCACGCTGGATGAATACCGCAAGCACGTCGAAAAAGACGCGGCTCTCGCACGCCGGTTCCAACCCATTATGGTCGAGGAACCAACAGAAGAAGACACCGTGTCCATCCTGCGCGGCATCAAAGAGAAATACGAACTCCACCACGGCGTTCGCATCTCTGACTCGGCCCTCGTTGCGGCGGCAAACCTCAGCCATCGCTACATCACAGACCGCTTTTTGCCGGACAAAGCCATTGACTTGATGGACGAAGCCGCCAGCCGTCTGCGCATGGAAGTAGACTCTAAACCAGAGGAATTGGATGCTTTAGACCGTCAGATCCTTCAATTACAGATTGAGGGCGAGGCCCTACGCCTTGAAGATGACCAAGCCTCCAAGGACCGTCTTGAAAAGCTGGAAAAAGATCTCGCTGACCTACAAGACCGCAGTGCCGAAATGACAGCACAGTGGCAGGCAGGCCGTGACAAGCTCGCCTCTGCACGGGATCTGAAAGAACAGCTCGACCACGCCCGCGCCGAACTCGACATCGCCAAACGTGATGGCAACCTCGCCAAAGCGGGCGAACTGTCTTACGGCGTCATCCCCGGTCTGGAAAAACAACTGGCCGATGCCGAAGCACAGGATGACAACCTCACCGTGGACGAGGCCGTGCGCCCCGAACAAATCGCAGCCGTGGTCGAACGTTGGACAGGTATCCCAACGTCGAAAATGCTCGAAGGCGAACGCGAAAAGCTCCTGCGAATGGAGGACGACCTGCATCGTCGCGTCATCGGCCAAAAGCAAGCGGTCACCGCCGTGTCCAACGCCGTGCGCCGCGCACGCGCTGGGCTGAACGACGAAAACCGCCCACTTGGCAGCTTCCTTTTCCTCGGCCCAACCGGTGTCGGGAAAACCGAACTGACCAAGGCCGTTGCCGATTTCCTATTCGACGATGACAGCGCCATGGTGCGGATCGACATGTCGGAATTCATGGAGAAACATGCCGTCGCCCGTCTGATCGGTGCCCCTCCGGGCTACGTCGGCTATGACGAAGGCGGTGTTCTGACAGAAGCCGTCCGTCGTCGCCCTTACCAAGTCGTGCTGTTTGACGAGGTGGAAAAAGCCCACCCCGATGTCTTCAACGTGCTCCTTCAGGTGCTCGATGATGGCGTCCTTACAGACGGGCAGGGCCGTACAGTCGACTTCAAGCAAACGCTGATCATCCTCACGTCCAACTTGGGCGCGCAGGCCCTCAGCCAATTGCCCGAAGGCGCCGATGCCGCCGACGCCCGCCGCGATGTCATGGACGCCGTGCGTGCGCACTTCCGGCCAGAGTTCCTGAACCGTCTGGATGAAACGATCATCTTTGATCGTCTCGCTCGCGCGGATATGGACGGCATCGTCGACATCCAACTGGGTCGCCTGCTCAAACGTCTTGCCGCACGCAAGATCAGCATTTCGCTGGATGAGGCCGCCAAAACATGGCTCGCTGACGAAGGCTATGATCCGGTGTTCGGCGCGCGCCCCCTCAAACGGGTGATCCAACGCGCCTTGCAAAACCCACTGGCTGAAATGCTGCTGGGGGGCGAGATCAAAGATGGCGAGACCATCCCAGTCACCGCCACCGAAGAGGGCCTAAAGATCGGGGATCGCCTCGGCACCTCCGACCGACCCCGCCCAGACGACGCGGTCGTGCACTAACGCAAAAGGCCGGGCAATCGCCCGGCCTTAGCCAACTTACGAATGCCGATACTTGGTTAGCCCAGCGGCACAAAGCGATACGCATCGCCTGCCCGTTCTACATGACCAAGTCCTGGCGCGGTCACGTGATTGGCTGCCACGATCAAACCATCAGTCGCCGCCATATCCAACAGACGACGACGTGTTGCCTGCGCCGCGGCCGGATCTGCATCTAACGCCCAGCCCACAGACGGGTTTTCAAAGTGGATGTGATCCGACACGACCGTATCGCCTAGAACCAACAGACGTTCGCTGCCCAAATCGATCATCATCACGTTGTGACCCGGTGTATGCCCAAAGGCAGGTTGCATCATCACGCCGCCCAAATCCGCTTCACCATTCTGCAAAACAACCGCATCTTCGATCATGCCAGCCGTTTCTTGCAGGGACACAACCATATCACGCATGCCTTCTGGCGCGTCTGTGGCGAAACCGTTCCGTGTCCAGAATTCCCATTCCTTCGCGTTGATATGAATCTTTGCATTCGGGAAGGTGCGCTCGCCGTCAAAGATAACTCCGCCAACATGGTCAGGGTGCATGTGCGTGATCACCACATCGGTGATGTCTTCGCGCGCAATGCCAAGCATCGCCAATTCCGCAGGCACGCGGCCAACGGACTGGAAACGCGACGTAATGAACGAGCTATTGCCCGCACCCGCATCAATCAGGAACACGCGCTCGCCACGGCGATACACATAGGCATTCGCGCCAATCGTAACATGCTCGCCCAGCTTGGCCTTCTCTTCGTCGCTTGCGCCGACCCAAAGCTGTGCAGGGAAATCAAACGTTCCGTCTGACAGGGCGAAAATCTGGCCATCTCCTAGTGAAAAGGTTTCAGCAGCCTGCAAAGGAAGCGATAGGCCAGCAGTTGCAGAAACAGCGGCCAAAGAGCCAAGAAAGCCGCGGCGCGTAAGGGGTAGGTGTGTCATATCATTCTCCGATCTACTGCTTGGATAGGGCAGGGCTGACTTTCAGGAAATACGATGATACTGATGTCGGTTATGGAAAAAGCTGAATATCTTGACCTAGATGGCCGCCAACTGCGCCTCTTGCTAACGATCCAAAGCGCAGGCTCACTCAGTGCTGCCGCCAAGCTGTTGGATATGAACCAATCCACCGTCAGCTATTGGCTCGACCTCATGCGTCAACGCTTTGACGATCCGCTATTTGTACGCGTGGGTAACGGCGTGGAACCCACCGAACGTACCAAAGCAATGCTCCCGCTTGCCAAGGGCATCCTGCACCAACTCGAAGCCATGTGCGAAACAGAGCAATATCAACCCGCTGATGACAACGGAACACTCCGCTTTGCGGCCGCCACGATTGAGCGCGACAGCATCATCAAGCCATTGTTGACCTACGCACGTCAAACCGCTCCCAACCTGCGGATCGAGCTGGCCGCCTCTGGCTCGCCTTTTCAAATGGTCGATACTCTGCGGCAAGCCACAGCGGACTTTATCCTGATGCCCGATCGCATTGACGCCACCGAAGGCATCATGCGCCGCAATCTATTCGAATTCACAGATACCGTGTTTTTCGATCCTAGCATTCCGCTCGCACCCGGCGACCTAGACGCTTATTGCAACCGCCCCCAAGCCCGCGTTGCGCTTGGTCCCGAAGCCGGGTTCGGCATCGATCGCAAACTCGCCGCCCTCGGGAAGTCGCGCAAAATCATTCTGCAAACTGCGGATTTTGACTCTGTCCTCAACTTGATTTCCGGCACCGATCTGATCGCGACTCTGCCGTCGATCCTCAAAGGACCGCGCACCGCCAGCCTTTCACACGTTCCGTTGCCTTGGGCCCAAGATCCAGAACACCTTGTGCTCTTCTGGCACGCACGCAACCAGTCCTCGGCCCGCCATAAGTTCTGGCGCGACAAGATCGTATCACTCGCCAAAGCGGTAGCGCCCTAGTCAGTCTCTAAAAAGGCAGTTTCAACTGCACCGGCTTGGGCGGCGGCACCAAATCTGCTAGCCCAACACCCAACCGATCCTGCGCGGCCAGCACAACCTGCGCCGAGGCCCGAGCATCCTCGCCCGCATCATGATGCTGAAACTCCAGCCCCAGCGCCTCTTTCAAATGTCCCAGCCCATGCCCGCCGTTGCCCTTGAACTCCGGCCAAGCCTTGCGCGCGACTTTCACGCTATCCACCCAATACCAACCGGGCCGCGGCAACCCATGATGCAAACAGGCCGCATCAATCGCTTTTTCATCAAACCGACTGTGCTGCACCAAAGCATGCCGCGCCAAAAACGGCTCTAACACAGCCCAAAGCTGCGAAAACACCGGCGCCCCCGCGACAGTCGCCGCGCCAATGCCATGCAATTCTGTATTGAACGGGGTGAACGCCATCTGCGGGTTCACATAGCTGGACCAGGTCAAAACAGACCCATCCCCCCGCGCACATCCCAACCCAATCTGACAAATAGACGCCGCCTCGCGATTGGCCGTCTCCACGTCCAAAGCGACAAACCGAAAGTCCTCTGCCCACAACGGAGCCATCACCTGATGCAAGTCATCCAATTCCATAGCTAGGTGATCCAGCCAATCCAGCAAAAGGTCAACCCGTTCGTAGGGTGGGGTTCCACCCCACCAATGCACAACCCACGTAGGCCGGGCTTCAGCCCGGCAACTGGACGCCAAAACCGTAGGGTGCGCATTCATGCGCGCCAACACATCCACGCCCAATCGTAACAACACCGAACGCAACAGCGTGACGGTCTTACAAATTCAATGGCGGGCATGTATGGAAACTCAATTGATTGCCTGAATGTTGAAGAGAGTGCAGACGTGTTTTTTACTCGAGTTGGTTTGATCGTAGCGTGGCTATTGTTTGCCGCAAACTCTGTTCGGATTGCGGTCGGTGCATATATTGTTTTTTCAGGTGCGGATTTAGCTGCGTCGTCACGCAGGTATTTTGGAGCAGATACATTCGCTCAAGAAATGGATCAATCTTTTGCGATGTTGGGTGTCGCTATCGCTTTGGGTATTCTAGCTGAAATTAGTCGGAAAATTTCATACTTAAAAGAACCGGCCTGAGCCCCCCTCGAATCGTACGTTTCACCCCCTCAAACGTACGAATTTCCACATGACCCAATCGTTCCCTCACCGAACGTTGCGCGATTTCCCTTTCGCCCTATCCGCATTGTGACTTGCACCTCGCGCGTGAACATCAGACCTTACCGGCAACCCAAACTCGGTAGGTAAAGATGCAAAACTCCATGGAAATGACGGTCGATCTTCTGCAAATTCTGGCTTTGCTCTTTGTCTGTGTGATTGGCCTGCTGGTCCTCGTGGCCCTTGTGTTGTTTGTGATCGACCGCACCCAGACCGGGGATGCCGTTCGGCGAAACTATCCGGTGATCGGTCGTTTTCGTCATCTTTTCAGCGAGTTAGGCGAGTTCTTTCGTCAGTACTTCTTTGCCATGGACCGCGAAGAGATGCCCTTTAACCGCGCGCAACGCGATTGGGTGTCCCGCGCCTCTCAAAGCAAAAGCAACACATTGTCCTTTGGCTCGACCCGCAACCTAACTGTCGTCGGGACGCCGATTTTTGTGAACGATCCCTATCCGCCGCTGGACGATCAATTCACTACGTCAGAGCCATTGATCATCGGCCCAAACACCGCAACCCCTTATAAAGCCCCGTCTTTTTTCAATCTCTCCGGCATGAGTTTCGGCGCATTGTCCCGCCCCGCCGTGCAAGCCTTGTCAAAAGGTGCAGCAAAATCAGGGATTTGGATGAACACGGGCGAGGGCGGTCTGTCTAAGTTCCACCTAGAGGGCGGCTGCGACATCGTCTTTCAAATCGGCACGGCCAAATACGGTGTCCGCGATGAAAACGGCGATTTGTCCGACGACAAGCTGCGCGAAGTGGCAATCCATGAAAATGTCCGCATGTTCGAATTGAAACTGGCCCAAGGTGCGAAACCCGGCAAGGGCGGTATCCTTCCCGGCGAGAAAGTCACCGAAGAAATTGCTGCGGCTCGTGGTATCCGCGTGGGCGAAAGCAGCATCTCACCCAACCGCCATCCAGAGATTAGCAATGACGAGGAATTGCTCGATATGATCGCGCGTATCCGCCAAGTCACTGGAAAACCTGTCGGAATCAAACTGGTGGTGGGCAGCCCTGATAGCATTGAAGGTCTGTTCCAAACCATCAATCAGCGCGGTGCAGGGGCAGCCCCCGACTTTATCACCATCGACGGCGGCGAGGGCGGCACAGGTGCAGCACCCATGCCGTTGATGGATTTGGTCGGCATGTCCATCCGCGAGGCCTTGCCCCGCGTCGTCGACCTGCGCGCGCAATACGGTCTTACGGATCGCATCCGTCTGGTTGCCAGCGGCAAATTGATCAATCCCGGCGATGTTGCCTGGGCTTTGGCCACCGGCGCCGACTTCGTCACCTCCGCCCGCGGCTTCATGTTTTCACTCGGCTGTATCCAAGCACTGAAGTGCAGCAAGAACACATGCCCCACCGGCATCACCACGCACGACCCTCGTTTCCAAAAGGGCCTCGTGCCCGAAGTCAAATTCGAACGCGTCGCGGCCTATGCCAAAGGGGTGATCAAAGAAGTCGAAGTCATCTCGCATTCCGCGGGTGTCAGCGACCCTCGAAAATTGCGCCGGTCACACGTGCGGTTGGTCCAAGGCAATGGTCAGTCACGGCGCATGAACAAGCTCTATCCCGAGGTGTAAACAGAGACATATATATAGTGTGTCTGTTGGCTTGACGGGAATCGTACGTTTCAGCGCGTGAAACGCGCGAAACTCACATTTACCAAGTGTTACAGCACCGTCCCAAATCGGGGCGTGGGAAAATGTTACAGTCTACCCACTGCATCGTTATGCATCGTGGTTTGGCTTGTCTCGCGCGAGGTCTTACATCACTCTCAACACCATAACAGGAGTGACACATGGCCCACCGCTGGAAAAACGATCTGACGCACGACGACGTAACCCCCTACAACACCTACCTGAATCGCCGTCAGATCATGGCGGGCATGGCCGGAGTGGGCCTAGCTGCCATGGCGGGAACACGCGCCAGCGCTATGACGCTAGAGCCAAACAGCTACGAAGACATCACATCCTACAATAACTTCTACGAATTCGGCACCGGCAAAGGTGACCCGGCCAAACACGCACACCGCCTGACAACAGATGGCTGGAGTGTCGAAATCGACGGTCTTGTCGATAATCCGGGCAGCTATGCTTTTGAAGACATTATGAAAAACATGTCAGTCGAAGAGCGCATCTATCGCTTCCGTTGTGTCGAGGCGTGGTCGATGGTCATTCCATGGAACGGATTTGAGTTAAAAGACTTGCTGGATATGGCTGGCGTTCAATCTTCTGCCAAATACGTTGCCTTTGAAACGCTGTACCGCCCTGATGAAATGGTTGGGCAAAAGTTCCGCTCTTTGGATTGGCCCTACGTCGAAGGTCTGCGCCTAGACGAAGCGATGAATCCGCTGACAATTATGGCGACAGGGATTTACGGCAAACCCATCCCAAATCAAAACGGCGCCCCGCTGCGTTTGGTTGTGCCATGGAAATATGGCTTTAAGTCCATCAAATCTATTGTGAAAATCACCCTGACGGACAAACAACCGCCAACCAGCTGGAACAAGGCCAACGCACGCGAGTACGGCTTCTATAGTAATGTGAACCCAACCGTTGATCACCCTCGCTGGTCCCAAGCCACCGAGCGCCCCATCGGCGGTGGTCTGTTTGCCAAGCGTAAAGAGACGTTGATGTTTAACGGTTATGAAAACGAAGTTGCTGGCCTTTACGAAGGCATGGACCTAGCGAGAAATTTTTAAGCTATGATTGACTGGATCAACAAAACCACGCGCAAGCTACCAACGTGGCCTCTATATATAGGGGCGGCGCTGTATCCGGCGTGGTTGTTTTGGCTTGCGCTGAACGGTGGACTTGGCATTGATCCAGTCAAAGGGCTTGAGCATGCCATGGGTGAGAAGGCCTTACAGCTTTTGATCCTTGGCTTGGCGATTACGCCCTTGCGTAAACATCTGGGTTTGAACCTGCTCAAGTTCCGCCGTGCGATTGGTGTGGTCGCATTCTTCTATGTATTTGCGCATTTGCTTGTGTGGTTGGTTCTCGATGTCCAGCTGCTGGGTCAAATCTGGGCGGACATTGTGAAACGGCCATATATAACGGTTGGCATGGGCGCATTCGTTTTGATGCTGCCGCTTGCTGTGACCTCTAACAATTGGTCTGTCCGTCGGCTTGGGCCGCGTTGGCGAAAGTTGCACAAGCTGACCTATGCCGTGTGCCTGTTAGGCGGGCTGCATTTTGTGATGCTGGTAAAGGGCTTTCAGTTAGAACCGCTTCTATATCTCGGTTCGATCATCCTGCTGCTCGCATTACGGATCAAACGACCTAAACCATCCCGCGTTCGGCAAAGCGCCTGATGAAATCAAACACCGGCTCTTCAACGAGTCGGTGTTTCGCATTTAGTCACCCCTGATTCCGACCTCATTACCGATTCACGATGCCTCAAAATCGGTATTTAGTGGTGACCGTTATTGGGATCACACTATATAGCAATGCTCGTCGTTCAATGGTCAGCCGTAGCGTGCAAAGAATTCAGGTTCTTGGGCGCGTTAGGCGAGGTGCAGTAATGGAATCATTGGGTAAGTGATTGTTTTTAAATGATTTTCACATTTCTTTCAAAAAACTTCGATTTTCCTGTAAAAAGCGCTTGCGGCTGTACGCAAGTAACCTTAGAACCCCCCTTACCGGCGGCGCTGAGGCGCACAA
>NZ_JAUORX010000014.1 GCF_030548175.1 Cognatishimia sp. 1_MG-2023
AAGCACAGGCGCGGGGAGCATCTGCTCAAGAAGGCCTGGCCATCCGGCAGCAAAAGTCCGAACCCAAGATCACAGCCTTCAAGGCATGGTTGGATCAGGTCCGCAGCCAAGTATCTGCCAAGTCACCAACCGGCGAAGCCCTAAAATACATCGCCAAATACTGGGAAGGGCGGATCCTGTTCTTGAGCGATGGTCGCATCGAGATGGACAGTAACGCCGTCGAGCGCACGATCCGCCCAATTGCTCTGCAAAGAAAGAACGCGCTCTTCGCCGGTCACGACGCCGGTGCGCAGAACTGGGTCATGCTTGCGTCACTCATCGAGACCTGCAAGCTGAACCAGATCGAGCCGCACAGCTACCTGACCGGCGTCCTCACAGCCATCGTCAATGGCCATAAGCAGAAGGACATCGACAAACTACTACCCTGGAACTTCATAGGCTAAAGCAACGCTTACGCTAATTCTGTAGCGGTAGTAGATACGAAATTAGAACAAACGTTTTCAGCCAACCTTAGGATCGCCTGCGTGGCAATGCCGTCGCCTGTTGGAAATCCGCCATCGCTGGAGGATATTGTGATGTCAAAGGCTTTGAGCAAGCCGCCGTCCATTGAACGCATATTGTCGGAGGTGGTTGCCGGGTGCTCGCCTGTGCTTTAGAAATTGTTGAAAGCGACCCAAGTGCCGGGCGAGCTGTTTAGCGCCAGGTTAGAAACAAATTCGACCAAACCGGAGTACTGAGATACACTAGAATTCTAATGTGTCTAAATTGGTATCTTCTTCCTGTGCTAATTCTTTTTGCAATGTCACTAAGTTATTGTTTTTCAGTGCCCACTCGAGATCGGCATTTACCGAGATTTTCCCTTCAGAAACATGAATGGCACTTTTACAAATCAATTTTGTAAATCGCGCCTGATTGGGAGAAATTAAAACCGTTTTCCCCCGCGTTTTTTCCATGAACAATTCGAGGTAGCGTTTTGAAAAGCTCGTACTGTGAGTGAAAACGAGTGATGTATCGACAATCATGACATCAAAATCAGGAACCAAAGCGAGCCAGAGTAATAACTCAGAGCGGTCTCTCGCCTGCCACTTTTGCATGGGCGTATGAAGCAACTCTGGGTGTGAGAAATTTTCTTTAACGAATTTAAAGGTCTGCTGTCGTGAAACGCCGTATAGCACGGAAATATGGCTGACAGCTTGTTTTCCCGTGACGACGGCAGAGAACGGTGCAGCATGACCAAGAGGCCACGATATCCGCCCTCTGCGGATTATGTGCCCGGATTGAGGGGCGATTTTACGGCAAATCAATTCGATCAGAGCACGAGAGAAAAGGCGATTTTCGGCCGTGAGAGCAAAGTAGCCAATTGGAAATTCAAAACTCTGTGATGTCAGTACTCGTTTCATTCTAAGTTCATGGCGCACGGACAGGGAGAGATTTTTAAAAGACAAAAAACTCATACGCGTACCTTAGCTGGTTTCTTTAGCGTCCGAAGGAGTGCGAAGAGACTAACCAGTATAATGAGGCCTACAAATACAGAAACATAGGTCGGGCTCGCGTCTTTGCTGCTGTATTCGTGAAACCAAAAGGACCTAGCTATCTGGATGACATGTAGTAACGGGTTCAAAAGCAATATGTGTGCTACTTCTTCTGGTAGTTGTTCTGATGTATAAAACAGGCCGGACGTTAATCCCAGAAACCGTAGAATAAAGCCGTTTATTCTACGAAATCCCGCGTAAGATTCGATTAGACAAAAAGCAATTGTGCCGTAACTCGTTCCTAAGAACCAAGCGCAAAACAGTGCCACAACAACTCCGAGCAGATTCTGCGGTAGATCTCCATAGCCAAAAGTGATTGCCGCGGCCATAAGGCATGAACCAATGAGCGTGTAAATGATCAGGGCATGCAGAGCCCGGGCGATGATGATGTCGAATTGGGAGACGCAGGGATGTTCCAGTTGCGGCTTGAGCGCGCCGCCGCCTGACATTGCACCTACAGAAGCAACGCGAAATACCATCCACAAACAGGCACCAATGATACCGAAGGGCAG
The DNA here is from genome assembly GCF_030548175.1 of Cognatishimia sp. 1_MG-2023. Classification (GTDB taxonomy): domain Bacteria; phylum Pseudomonadota; class Alphaproteobacteria; order Rhodobacterales; family Rhodobacteraceae; genus Cognatishimia. The sequence continues at coordinate 2,045 of NZ_JAUORX010000014.1, forward strand.
AACCGGCATATCTTGCACTGTTTCATCGTGCAGAAAAAATGGAATCGCGCAAATGACGCAAACATGGAACATAGGGTCCACTAAAAGCCACAAGTATCCGATACGGTCGTTGGATGCTTCTCGATTGGCCGACTGTAGAAAAAGGCTGGCTACTTTTTTTAGCCATATTCCGCGACCATCGTGTCTTGGAGAACTCGCAGTGGCGGGCTGGGTGCCTTGATCTGAGGTTATGATGTTCTGCAAGTCAGTCCAGAATTCCTCCGGTTTAGGGATGCCCGGAGCCTCGTCCGTTAATGTGTATTCAAGATGACCAATTGTCTTTTCAATGCTCAATACTGCTTTCGTATAAACGAGTCCTTTCGTTGGCACACCTTTGAGAGTTTCGGTTCGGTAAGCGTCATAGATTTTTTTTCTATCTGGATAATCGGATATCCCATCTAATCGTTGCTCCAGTTGGGCTACGCGGATATTGGAAATTACGTGGTCGGCACTTGCATCATTTTTGTCTGGATTGGCTTGGTCGACATATAGCTCAAGCGCCGTTAGCGCGTGGTAGTTTCCCGGGATGACTCTTAGCGTCTTTCGTGCGAGGTTGAAAATTTCGATGGTTGTGGGAATTTCGGGCAAGCACTCTGCAATCTCTGACCAAAGGAATTCAGCTTCTGACACCTCATGGGCAGCAATAGATTTGAGGTAGGTGAGTCTCTTGTGCGCATTATCTAGAGTTCGAAGATTTTCAACAACCACCTTCGCCGTCGAAGAGGAAAGCTCACCCTCTGCAGCCAAAAGGTCGATGAGGGAAAAAGCCTTCCTAAAGCCCTGCGTATTTGAAAGAGATTGAATTTGCGCGTTGATGATTCTGACAAGTGCTTTGTAGAACTTTTGAATGTCCGGTGCATTTGGGTTCAGCGTTTTCAGATCAACAGCTGAAGAAAATGCCAAGTCATACTGTTTGGTACGAGCGGCGGTTTGCGCTTTTCTGAATTCAACTTTAATTTCGTGTGAGAGATTCGACATACGCTCGATTTTCAATAATTTTGCGACCTATACCACAGTGAAAACTTTCAAATCAATTCTGTGAAGCTTCGTGTCTCATATAAGCGAATGTATCAGGTATTGATGGCGCGTTTATACCGGGTTGTAGCTGGGGCCAACGGCTGTCACTTTTTTCTTCAACCGCCTCGAATGCGTTTTGAACGAGGTCGCTGCCAAAGAGTTGGGCAGTAAAGGAAAGTATGTTCCAAGGGCAGCACCAAATGCGGGAAGGTCGAAGCAGAACTTGCGACAATTGCTCAACAAGGGAGCGTGTGGAGATGGCGCGTTCGTCACAAAGATTCAGCTTGCTGAAATGCCAGTCGCGCCAGAGGTTTTCGTCAGCGTTAATAAGCGCTGTTACCGCTTCAATGAACGTGTCTAAAAAAAGATAGGGGCGCGGATTTCTAGCCATGCCCACTGGCAATGGTATGCGCCGTTCTATAAGCTTGGCAAGCTTCGATATTGGACTGTCAATGCCTGGGCCATAAATCGCTGCTGGCCTGATGAAAATACAATTCTGTTCTTTCAAGAATTGCCGCTCAAATTCAATATCGGCACGAGATTTTTCAATACCGTATTTGCGTGTGTTAAGCGAATCACTTTCAGCGATGCTTGCGGCGATTGAACTCACCACGATATTGCGTTTGATGCGGATTTTCTTACTGAGCTGCGCTGTATGCTGTGCCATTTTGACGGTCGGGCTTTCGCTCAGAACGCTTTTTGCGTTCGTGTGTGGAGCTGAGGCCGCGAGGTGAATTAAAACGTCTTGGTCGCCAACGAGATCAGGATCCGGCGAGGCTTCAGATAGATAGCAAGGAATGGCCTGAACGTCTGCTGGAAGCCGGCTAACACTTTCGGGCCGCACAATAGCTGAAATTTTAGCACCGCCTTGTTGCAAATTTTGCAGTAGAGGGCGGCCCAAGTTACCGGTTGCACCGGTGATCAATATTTTCACGATGTGGCAAGCCTCATATGAATTCTCTTGAGTGACGTTGGTTCCCGGATTACAAAATAAGCGAAATGTCTTTAGATTGTCACTATGATAAAACACCCAAAAATTTCTGTCATTACGCCAGCTTATAATTGTAGTGAAACCATTCAGGAAACCTACCAATCTCTTTTGATACAAACCTATGAGGATTGGGAGTGGTGCGTAGTTGATGATGGTTCAGACGATGCGACTGCCACAATTTTGCAAGAGTTCGCAAAGCACGATGCGCGTGTACGATTGGCTTCTGTTTCTGAAAATGGGGGCGCAGCTGTTGCACGCAATAAAGCAATTGAAATGGCTGAGGGTCGGTTTTTGGCTTTTTTGGATTCAGATGACATCTGGTACCCGCAAAAATTGAGTACACAGCTGAATACGATGCTCACAACTGGTGCCGGGCTAAGCTATGGTTCATATGATGTTGGCGACAAATATGGTACCTTGATCGGGCAGGTTGTACCCCCTGCAACCGTGGACTATGCGCACCTGTTGCGTGGTAATGTATTTGGTTGTTTGACGGTCATGTTGGATCGTGAAGTCTATGGTACTCAGTTGATGCCACTAATTCGCAGACGTCAGGACTTTGCATTTTGGCTCAATTTGCTCAAACAGCAAGGCCCTGCGGTGACTTATCCCGGAGTTCATGCGCGATATCGGCGACATGATAAGTCGCTTTCGTCTAACAAACTTAAATCTGTGATGGCGACTTGGGATGTTTATTGCTTTCAGAACGATCTGAATTGGGCCCAAAAAATTGGCTTTTTTTTATTTGGAATGTTAACAGCCATAAAAAAACGTATCACCGTTTCGATATGAATTTTCGGGTTGCTCGAGAGCCTCCCAAAACGCAAACCGCAATTGTAAGATCGAAACAAACCGACTGATTTTTGAGATATATTGCGTCATATTTGACCAACTTGCGCGGTTGAGACATATCCACATTGCAGGCCTGCGCCAGCCCGGCGATACCAGGTCTAGTGCGAAATATGTCTTTCTTGCGGCGCGTTTCCACTATGTGTTCTTGGCTGCAAAGGCAAGGGCGCGGCCCGATGAGAGACATGTCCCCTCGCAGAACGTTTATACCCTGAGGCAGTTCGTCTAATTTAGTACCTCTTAGAAAACGGCCTACGCGTGTGATATACTCAGATTTGATATTATGTGTCGCAAGAAGAGGGGTGTTTTGCCTCATCGTGCGCAGCTTGTAGCACCGAAATGGCTGCTCATCTTTCCCGACTCGAAGCTGATTATAAAAAATTGGGCCTTTCCCGCTGAGGCGAATGAAAAGGGCCGCGAAAGGAAGGATAATTACAAGTACACAAAGTAGCACAGCGGCACCTAAAATGTCGACGAAACGTTTTGCCATCCGTGTATAGCCTCATCCTAGTTTTGAATTTCTTAGCCATAATGGACCTATTTGAAGGTTCTGTGGCTTCATCAGAAAAATTGCTTTTAACACGTTGGGCAGGTAACATATCCAATGGGACCTAGGAACATACTAGGCGACGAAAAAATTGTCAATTCTAAGAGATCGAATGTGTGTGAAGAGATGGAAAAGTCGCCTTGGTCAGAATTAGGTGAGGCATTGCGCGTGATCGAAGCATTTTGGGGGCGTTTGGAATACGAGAAATATCACGAGGTGAGATCCTCGGGATTGTCGAAAATTCTAATGCGTTTTGCTCTACGCCTCTCAGGATTTTGGTTTATTCGTGTGCTGGTAGTTTTCTCGATTATTGCTTTTTCCAAATCAATGGAGCGCCTACCCGAGGGACATGGGATAATTGTTTACGCGCCGACGCAAAATAACAAGAGGGCTGCTAATGCAATAGTTCAAAACGCACCCGTGAACTTTGTTGTGACCTATGCAGCAACGTTTGGATATAGGTGTAAGTCCGCCTTTTTAAGTGTTTGGCTGATTCTTCGTTTAGCATACTTTCAGTGTGATATTGAAGCAGACACGCCGTTTGTGAGACTGCAAAAGCTGCGCACTATCGCGGCCTTTGCATATTTTTGGTCCGAGATGCAATTGCATACACCTCATTGTGTGTTGATCGCAAATGACCATAGTCCGGGGCCAGTGGCCTTTGCTTCTGCCGCCCGTAGCGCGCAAATTGCGACAATTTATGTACAACATGCGCCTATAAACAAGCACTATCCTAGATTGAGGTTTGATCTTTCGATTCTATGGAACGGTTCATCAAAGACGACGTACTCTAAGGCTGGTGAGCTTGGGGATATGGTTGTTTATGGCCCCTTGTTTGGGGAAGTCCCCCTCCCCAAGCAACCAAAAGAATTCAAGCGATGGGGCCTTCTTCTGTCCCGTGTCAGGCACCGTCAAAACATTGACAAAAGGCTGCGTGAAATTTGTGCGAGAATCGATGCGGAGGAGATCATTGTGCGGCCACATCCCGCTGATTTTTCGACTACTCAATCCATTTGTATAGACCCCAGGATTCGAATTGTTTCAGGAGGCGAATTGACTGAATTCGCAACTCAAATTGATGTGGCGATCGTACCTGGCAGTGGCGTAGCGCTTGAGTTGATCAATTCTGGTGTCATGACAGCTTATATTGACGATACAGATCTCCTAGAACACGACCCGCATGGGTTGGTCGCTGCAGGTGTGCTAAAGGATGTGACCGCACTGTCTTTGGCTGCTCTTTCACATGCGGATTTTGGGTCATACGATCCGGATTGGCGAGAAAGCGCTCAGCAAAATTTTGATCAAACCCCGAGAGAAAGGGCGCGCAAAGAATTGGACTTAGCGCTTCTGAGACTGTTGAAAAGTGGAGACTAGAAAGCACCTAGGAGAGCTGCTGTGGTATCCGCCTTGCGCAATTATGTCTCAAAGATATACAAGCAAATTACCAGACTGCTTCTTGTGCCCCTAAAGGTGTGAAAGATAAATGCTCTTTACTGCTTCGTTGGACCGGACCTCCAAAGCCAAATGTCTCTTCATTTTACTTGTTTTAGCCTTTTTGACAGCCTGTAGCTTTGTGCCAGGCGCGGGACCAATCTCGAGTGTAGTAACGTCTAGCGATGGCACAGAAGAGGCGCCTCGCTATCATTTGGTGAAAATGAATGGGCAGGTATCGGAGGTGCTTTCTCAACAAAAAGGAGCACTGCTTAGCGGTAGTTTTGGGTCCAAAGTGTCACCGGTACTGCAACGCATTGCTGTCGGCGACCGAGTATCAATTACTATCTTCGAGAGCGCACCGGGTGGTTTGTTCTCTGGAGGCGGAGCGTCTGGAGAGCTCAGCGGCTCTCGTCAGGTGACTTTACCAACGCAAGTTATCGATCAATCTGGTATGGTAGATATTCCGTTCGCGGGTCGTTTTCTGGCTATCGGAAAAACACCTGTCGCTTTAGCTGATCGTATCGAAGAAGCGTTGATCGAGCGTGCGATTGAGCCTCAGGTCATTCTATCGTTAGAAGAATATTCAAACAATACCGCTGTTGTGCTGGGTGAAGTGTCCAAAACGGGTGAAGTTCCTCTGTCTGCCGGAGGCGATAGAATATTGAGCGTTCTTGCTAATGCCGGAATAACCGCGTCGGAAACTGAGGCAGTCATTCGGCTCGTGCGTGGTAAAAAGATCGAGACCGTACCTTATCGGACGATCATCAATAACCCCAGCGAGAACATTTATGTCGCGCCTAAGGATACGATTTTCGTATTAAAAAAACCGCAGACGTTTAACGTTTTGGGGGCGGTCAGGAGTGCGAATCAATACCCCATTACTTTTGATGATCAAACCCTTGCGGGCGCGCTTTCAGTTGCGGGCGGTATTTCTGAGAATATCGCAGATCGCGGTGGTGTATTCCTGTTTAGGTTCGAAACAGAGGAAACAGCGAAGCAGTTGCTGCCTGCTGGCACCATGATCAAAAAATCTCCGTCAGGAGTACCTTTCGTCTATCAAATTAATTTCCTTGACCCAGGTTCATTTTTCTGGCTTCAGCAAGTCGAAATTAGAGATCAGGACATTATCTACGTGTCCAATGCGCTAAGTGTCGAATTGGATAAGTTTCTTACCCTTATCGTACGTGGCCGCGCGTTTGGGCTTTGATCAGTTTTAATTCATAGAGTACCCTGAGGAGTAAGAATGCAAACGTGGTTAATTGGAGCAGGTCCTATGGCCAGCTTCCATGCAGATGTATTGAGTGCAATGAAGATCGATACAACGATTGTTGCGACAAGTGCCACTCGTGCAAAACCTCTCGCGGAAGCCAAAAACATGGCTTATTTAGTTGGAGGTTTGGCCAAGACGCTAAGTGAACAAAGTGCGCCCGAAGCGGCAATCATAGCACTCCCCGTGGACTTATTGGCAAACGCGGCTCTGGAGCTTTTGGAAGCCGGGACAAAACGCATATTACTCGAAAAGCCCGGCGCTCTGAATTCGACTGAGCTGCAGAAAGTGAGCGATCTGGCAGAGAAAAAAGGAGCACAAGTTTTCATTGCCTATAATAGGCGCTTCTTTGCCTCCGTCATAGAAGCGCGTCGTCGCATCGATGCGTCAGAAGGAGTGTTGTCCTTTTCCTTCGAATTTTGTGAAAACTCTCCTCGAATTGCGGAGTTGCTGACTGCAGATCATATCAAACAAAAGTGGTTTTTGGCGAACAGTACACATGTGGTGGATCTTGCGTTCCACCTTGGTGGCTGGCCAACAGAGCTTTCTGCGCAGGTATCTGGTCAGCTGCCTTGGCACAGCGCCGCGGCTGATTTTCGTGGGTTAGGGATATCGGAAAAGGGTGCCAACTTTAGCTATTTCGCGGATTGGCGTGGTCCAGGCCGTTGGGGCATTGAAATTGTTTTGCCATCTGAGCGGCTGATACTTCGCCCAATGGAAAAACTGGCGCGCATGCCTTCGGGAAGTTTTTCTGAACTACAGATTGAGATTGACGATGACAAGGACGTTGAATTTAAGCCCGGGCTTTACTGTCAGCTTGAGGCATTTTATGCGTCAACTCCAAGCAAAGATTTGGTGTCGATAATGCAGCAATTTAATGCGACACAGTCCGTCTATAACGTGATCGCAAACTATAAAGAGGATGCATGATGGCTGACGTAATTCTAATCGGCGCAGGCCGAATGGGGCACCGGTTTTCGCAAGCCATCCGCCAGTCTGGAAACACTTTGTTGGCCATTTTTGACCCGGGTGAAAAACCTTTTGCGGTTGAAGCAGAACCTGAACTGGCGTCTTTTCATATTCGCGATTTTCAGGAGGTTCTTGATAGCTCCGCAGAAGTTTTTGTGATTTGCACGACCGCCGAGCATCACGTGTCTATTGCTTCCGAGCTAATCCGTAGTGGTAAAAAGCGGTTGGTGATCGAAAAGCCTCTGAGTCAAAGCCTTGCTGATGCTGAAGTGCTGCAAGCATTGACAGACGAATTTAATGCGCGAGTCGTCGTCAATCACGGGCGCCGTTATTGCGAAAATACGGCGCTGCTCAAATCCCTGGATGGTGCGGATAAAACGGGTTCGTTGCGCTCAATTTCTATCACTATGGGGGGGGGCGCATTAGGTTGCGTTGGCACCCACTGGATCGATCTGTGCAACAACTTGATGGGCAGCCTTCCGGAAAAAGTTTTCTGCGAATTAAGTGCATATACACCCGGCAACAACCGTGGCGCAAAGTTCTTTGATCCCGGTGGGACAGCCTGCTTGTTTTACGCAGGCGGACGTCGCGCAATATTGAATATGGGTGACGATGTTGGGATCGTTGCCGGAGCAGATTTTGTCTATGAAACAGGTTTAGTAACTTGGGCGGTTGAAAGTGGGAAGTGGGTTTTCCGTCACCGCTCTGAAGAAAATCGTGAAAAATCATTGGCTTTATATGGCATTCCCTTGGAAGAAAGCGCAGTTGAAACCAAAGCACCGGACTTGATTGCCTACGGTATTTCAGCGCTTGATGACGTACTGTCAGATGCGCCGATCCAAAGCGGTCTTATGCAAGCACGAGATACGATGGAAGTTTTTTGTGCGATGCGAAACTCGGCCGAAGATGAATCTGTTGTGAGATTGCCGCTGGATGAAGCAGCAAAGCAAGTCGTCTATAGTATTCCATAGGATTGGTGAGCGCAGGAATGGAAAATGCATTGAGGTATAGGTTTCCTGTCTTGCGGGTGCTTTTTTTGGTTTGCGTAGTTATTCCTGTCGTCGCTGGCGTTTTCTATGCAGTTACTTCTGATGCGAAGCTTTACAAGTCTTATGCCCAGTTCGCGATTGAAGATCGTAGTCAGCAGGCCACAACCGCACTCGGTGGACTAATGACTGCAGTCGGACTGTCGAGCGGTGAGCCAAAGTCGATTTTCACAGTCGAAAAATTCTTACAGTCTCCAAACGCGCTAAAAGGATTGGAAGACGGAGTTGGATTTGCGACGCACTATCGTGCGCCCCACGGAGATTGGGCTTTGGCCCTTAAATCCGATGCCAATGGGGATGAGAGGATTAGCTATTTTAGGACACATGTGTCGCCGAGGGTTTCAACCAAAGAGCAAATCATCACGCTCGAAGTATGGGCTTTCGATCCAGTCGTTGCACAGGCCATCGCAGCGGATCTATTAACGCTATCTGAACAATTTTTAAATGGCATCAACACTCGTGCGCTCGAAGATCAGGTGAAATTCAGTGAGCGCTCTGTCACCGAGGCGCAAAATCGCCTCTTAGACGCGCGAACAAAACTCACTGAATGGCGAAATAGAAACGGCTCGGTAGACCCGATGGCGCTGGTGCAAGTGATCCAAGGGCTTATCGGCAGTTTGGAGGCGGATTTGGTCAGAGTAGAAGCGGATATTTCTATTATGGAGGCGGCAAGTTCTCCCGATCGATTTGCACCTAAAATCCGAAACCTTGAAGACCAACGTGCTGTCATTATGAGTCAGATAGAAGCAGCCCGAAATCGGTTAGCGAGTTCGTCAGACGGTGCAGTATCCGAGCAGATCGATGAGTTCGAACGCCTCATGGCCAATGTTGAATTTGCGACTGAAAACTTGAGCATCACCATGTCGTCCTTGGAAGCGTCCAGACAAAATGTGCTTCAGCAGCAAAAATATTTGCTTTTGATTTCCAGTCCGTCTTTACCAAGCGACCCAGCGTTTCCAAGACCGTTTTTCCATGGGCTTGTGTTGCTAGTGGGATGCTTGGTGCTCTATGGGATCATGGCTCTCCTTTACGTCACCATTCGCGATTATCAGAGAATTTAGATAGTGATTACCAATATGTTACAATCAGTGCTTTCGCGTTTGATCATGCCAGTACGGCGCTTTCAGTATGCGACTGGATTGCTGCGTTCTCGGCTTCGGCGCGGGCGATACAACGCAGACGCGCCTTATCGTGCCGTAGTCTATGGTTTGCCGAATGAAATGTGGCACGCTTTCGATATGGCTTTTCCAGAGTATGAAAAAGTTTTTGCTCATGACAATTGTAGCCTTGCTGAATTGCGCGGGCAATTGGGAAAGCGGCACATGGCGTTCATTGTCTTTAGCGAAGCGCCTACCCGCCGCGTTAATTTGGCTATCAAAAATTTGAACCCGACCGTTTTTCATTTGAGCATGGCGCCGGTTCCTATTTTGGAATTGAGTGGAACTAATGTGCATGGTTTTGTGCTGGATTCGATTGGCAGCTGGATTGGAGCGCGACGTCCAACGGAGCTCGATCTATTTTTGGGAAGTCTTGATCTCTCAGATCGTCACGCGACTGTGAAAACAGCGGCTGGGTTGCTAAAAAAATGGCAGATTAGCTCAGTAAAGACTGACAAAGTTCTGATCGTACCTCAGGTGAAAAGATCATCAAGTTTTGATTTAGATGTAGCTGAACTTGATGATGGCTTACTGGCACTTTTGGAAGGTGTTACGGAAGGAAACAGAGTCATATTCTCGTCACATGTGCACGACGCGTGGTATTCTGAAGCTGTTCTTGCTGACTTCATACATAAGGTGCAAGACTGCCGCGCGGTCTATGTTAACGACTCGCCTCTTGGCTTTATAGCATTGCTACTTGGCAAAGAGGTGCATGTATCAGGCCGACCTTTCTGGGCTGGCTATGGGCAGACAGAGTGTTCTGCACTCATTCATCGGATGAGGCCGCTTGAAACTAAAGAGATCGTCGCAATTTCTGTGCTCATCTTGACACGTTATGTCACATCCGAGGGCGAGCGCGTCCAGCTAACAAGCGATTACGCACTTCCTTCAGGGTTTATCTCGACCGCTACGGACTCATAGGGTTCAGGAGTTTCCCTTTTGAGGTCAACAAACTTGCAAGATAGAACCGCTGAGAATTTTAGAGATCCTAGGGAACACTCTTGGGAAAAGGTGTCGCTTTCGGGCGGTTGCCATCAAAGGCTTCCGCGGGCCGATGCCGTAGAGCTTTTCTTACAGCTAAAGTCTTTTGGCACTCCGGTCGCATTTGAAAACAGGGTTTACAAGCTGTCGACTGGTTCTGGGAAGACGTCGTGGGTCGACGTTAAGCTCGATTTTCAGATGGAGTCAGTACATCTGCATATTGGTGATTTTGATTGCCCTTTACTTTTCGCAACACATGAATATTCCTTGAAAAAGAAACGCCTTACTCGGTGGCGTACACCGCATGAGAAGACAGTTTATTATTGGAGAGATGAGATTGGCATGGCGCGCGCAACCGTGCAGCGAGACCGACTTGTCTCGGAAATTCTACACTCGATAAATGAAATTGGCATTCACTTTTTATACGACCCATCCTCTAAGCAGCTTGAAACCATACCCGCTTCAGGGCTAGCGATAGCGCGGCAGGCCTTGAAGTACGAAAAAAGGGGTTTCAAAAGTTCGTTCGTTTTGTTTGGTCGACGCTTGCGTCGGTATGATGTTCTGCGCAAGTGGCGCGACCTCAGCGAAAAAACTGTAGCACACTGGCGTGACGAAGTTGGATTAAGCCGCGCAACTGCTCAACAAGACGCTCTCGTTGCTTCGATATTGTACCAGATAATGAGTGGTGACGTTGTAATAGAACCCCAGAAGGGTAAAAGGCGCTCGGGGTTTGCATTAACAAACTTAGAACTTATACGTCGATACCTCAAGCCTCAACAGCTTGGCTTTTTCGGGCGATTAAAGGAAAAGCGGTTTAAGTCTGAGCTGAGAAATTTGTTTCGCCGGTGGTGTACATGTAACACTAACACCGTATCTTTTTGGCAAGCAGAGTTAGGGCTGTCGCGCGCCCGCGCGCAGCGCGATATTCGTGTGGCAAATCAATTGGCCTTTATTAAACAAGTTGGTGGAGCTTGGGGTCAAAGAAAAGAAGAAATACATTCGGTAAAGCCTTCAGCTTTCGAAATAAGCCTAAAAATTTTACACCTGAATTTAAGGATGTGTTTGTCATCCCTCGGGCATGAGTTTCGCCAATTCACGCGTGTTTGGAAAACACCTCAAAGGGCTACGTTTTCATTTTGGCAAGAAGAGGTAGGGGGGGGGCGCGCGCAGCGGGACACTCGCATTTCTCAAAAGCTGCTCAATTATCGGCTCGATCCTGTGCCTCAAAAAACAAAAATTTCTCAGGCAATCCTATCAGTAACAGGTTTACCCTATCAATTCGACCTGAGGCGTCAGTTTGCGTATGCATTCCGTTGGTTGAGAGAAATGGTGAGTTCCTTTCTCGCATCGCTTTATTCGGCTAGCCCATTTCGGCGCTGGCGATGGCCTGCTGAGCGAACTGTGGTTTTTTGGAAACGAAAGACCAGTTTAACCCGTTCCACAGCTGCACGCGATAGACGGCTTGCAGCGTCGCTTCTTGAGGTTCAACAAGTAGGGTTGCTGCCCGGAAAATCCGCATCTACTTACTTGAGTTTATTAGATAGACAGAAGTTAAAGCAGCACAGCGTCGCCGCGCGGGGAAGGGTTTCGGTCGCCAAAATACGTCGTCTTGTACCAGTGTATTTTTCGCGAGCCATGAAGTTACGCAGTGGACCTCAAACCCTGAATATAAAGTTTTTAAACGTACTCCAATGCGCTCACGCTGATGGGAGATTCTTCGGAACGGTATCATTTGAGAATTCGGAAAACGTCGCGGCACAGGCCACCTACAGTCAAATACGCAAACATGCTGAAGACGACCCGGATCGGGCGGCGCTTTTGTGTTTGTCTTTGATTCACTTGAACATTGCGTGCGGGGCATATGACAAAGCGAGTCGGACGCTGTCGATCGCAAGTCGGATTAACACGTCTTATACTGCGCTGCAGTTTATGAGAAGGCTAGTGGAGCGGAGGAACATACGTGGCCTCGGTCATAACGGTCATTTGGCAATTGAAGCCTTTCTGTTTGCAAGCGGCGCTAAAATTCTACACGGACCTTTAGGTATTGACGGAGTAGAATCAGTTGCGAGAGATTTAGCTGAAGAAGTTCTTTGTTTCACTGGTGATGTGCACGATGTTGAGCGGCTTTTCATCGTTGGGCAGCCACGGCTTCCCGTTATGTCAAACCATATATTTACCAAGACTAAATCTGTTTATTGTGTCTCTAATCCATCCCAATTTGACGCTACTCAAAATTACGCCGCTCAAAACTTCGGCGAGCGCCAAATGGTGCAAACCAAGAAAATGCGTGAAGCTCTTGTTGTGCCATATAGTGATGCAGAAGAAGAACTCAGTGCATTGACTGAGAAGACAGCAAAGGCGCTTATAGAAGAATTCTGTGCGCTAATGCCAAACGGCGATTTCCATATTTGGGCGCCTGCTTTGGAGTTGCCGCTTGACGATTTGCTTTTTGCGTCTTCCAACGAATTTTGGAGCAGCTTGCATCTCATGGCTGCAGAAAAACAAAAATTGGATGCGGTTTGTTGCACTCAAGAAAGCTATTTGCGTGCCTACCAGCTTGGGCTTAATGCATTTGGTATTAGTGACAAGACTTGCCTATTAGGCCCTTTGGGCGGCGAAAGCGAACTGGGTTTTACTATCCCAAAAGGGAAAATTACTGAAGATTTCCCGCATGCAACTGATAGTGTTCTCCATCCTTTGATCGCATCCTATGGTGGAATGACTGTGACTAATGCCGAAGTCAGGGACAAATCCTCTACGACATCGTGTTCCTATTTGATCGGCCGGAATTTTGACCGCAACTACGGAACAGATTTGGCTGCGTTAGGTCAAATCTTGAAGGAAAACGGCAGTGTCGTATTTGTTCCTACTGCTGGCAAGCGAGGCGCCGCGCAAATCAATGCATTGTTTGAGTTGTTCCACGCTGACTGGTTTGACACTATAAAAGCAGGCCCTGCAATTAAGTTGTGGGGACGATTTTCTGCACAAACATCTGATTTTTCGCCAGTATTTGAGACGGTAGTCGCGCGCGCGCTGGGGGCAGGTAAGCTGGGCGACAAAGAGCTATCATTAATCTACGCGAACCGTCGCAATCTGGAGGCTTTCTTTAACATTCGTTTGCCGAAGTTGTTGCTGGCAGGAAGCTTACTTCATGAGGGAATTAGCCAAGAGAAGCCACATCACATTGTCCTATTGCCTGGTCGTGACTACCTGGCTCAAGTCGCGGCATTGTCCGGCCGCAAAAATGGCGCCTTGAGTGTGGATATACAGACAGTGTTTGTAGGGCCGAGATCGCGCTACAAAAAGACGCTCGCAGATTTTCAGTTTACCATCGAAACTCATTCGCAGAGTGTCTTTCACGATTTTTTCCGCATGCCCCTGTCTCAGTCCATTTTAGTTGGATGTTCCAAAATCGGTGCAATTCAAAAGCAAGCTCGTGAGCTGGATGCCGTAGCAGCAAGAGCAAAATCAAACACAATAGGCAAGAAATTGATTGTTTTTGCCTGTTCGCCATTTTGGGACGCTGACAAAGAAATCATTGAGACCGTTTTCGAAAAACTCGATGAAATGCCGAATGCATTCTTCGGTATTCGCCTACACCCGACTGCAGAAAAGGAGTATTTGGAAAGTTGTCAAAAACTCTGCAATGCTTCCGAACGCGCGGCGGTTCTGGACTATATGAATTTGGCAGAGACAATTGTCGCCTGCGACGTCCTGGTCACACGATTCTCTAACGTCGGCTTAGAAGCTTCACTTTTAGGTGTAGATGTTATTTCCTGCAATTTCGAACAGGCTTTTGTGCCTATTCGATTGGATAAGATGGGTGTCTCATGCGTCGCAAATTCGCCTGACGAATTGATGTCTCTATTTGACGACTTTGAAAATAGCGGCGCACAATGGCATGCGCTGCAAGCCTCACGCCAAGATTACGTGCAGCGCAATCAGCAATTGTTTGCTCCTGATGCGGCGAAGTACATGACGCAAGCGATTTACGACATAGCGCGATGACTGGCTGAATTTAACGTACGCTGTGTTGGCTGAAGATTGCCTCAGCTTTTAAAAAGTCACTATTGGTGTCTATGTCGATGCGTTCCAAGACCGTATCGCAAACAACAGCGGCCGAGGTTGGAAAGAAAATCTTTTCCTCATTTTTCAAAACATCTGCGCGAACCAGATACAAAGAACCGTTCACCGTTACGGTCGTTGAAAGATCTTGGCTTCTCGTGCTCAATTTCTCCGGAAATAGAGCAGAAAGATCGTTGTTTTTCGACATCTCAAAGGCATGGAATGGAGAGGTATCTGTTATTTGCACTCCAATGACCGAAGGGACCTCGGGGCGGTTTGCTAGGATGTTAAGTGCTTGTCTCCAACGATCTGTGTTCCGAAAGGGGGTTGTTGGCTGTAGCAGAGCGACAAAGTCGTAACATTCTCCCTTCGTTTCGAGTTGGTTTAGTTCGTGTACCAAAACGTCGATGGAACTTGCATGGTCCCCGGAAAGGTGTGCGGGGCGTCGGCCGCTGCTTTCAGCTCCACAGGCGCACGCCACATCTAGAATTTCATCGTCATCTGAAGAAACTACCACACGAGAAAAAATGTCCTGCGCATTTGCAAATTCGATTGTCCAATTTATTAAAGGTTTGCCCGCCAGCGGCAGAACATTTTTGCGCGGCAGTCGTTTTGAGCCACCCCGTGCGGGGACAATAGCAAGAATTTTTACCATGTTCTTTCCAGCAGTTTTGTGAAAATAAGGAATTCGAAAGTATCGTTAGACCATATTTGTGCGCAGTTAAAGGCGGCGACGTGACCGAAAAAGAAAAGCTAATTGTTTTGGGTGCAGGCGGACACGCTTCAGTTGTTGTTGAAGCGGCGATGGCGAATAATCCTTCTTGTCATGTCGAAGTCTTTGATATGGCGGCAGTTGATACGAAGTTTTTGGGGTTTCCATTGACTACTGGGATGCCCAACCCTGCGGCTTTCCCAGTCAGTGAATTCAAAGCAATTGTTGCGATTGGAAATGCCTATGTTCGAACAAAGCTTTGTGCTGAACTGAAAGCGATGGGGTATCAACTCGCGAATGTCATTCATCCGCGCGCGTGGGTCAGTCCGACCGCCCAGTTGGCAACGGGTGTATTTGTCGGTGCGAATGCTACAGTGAATTCTCAGGCGTCGCTTGGAGTTGCTGTTATCGTCAATACCGGTGCAGTTGTTGAGCATCATTGCGTTTTAAAAGACGGCGTGCATATTGCGCCAGGTGCCGTATTGGCCGGTGCCGTAAAAATCGGGCACCGCAGTTTCGTCGGGGCAAACACTGCTGTCAAAGAAGCCGTTGAAGTGGGTGATGACGTCGCTATTGGCGCGGGTAGTTTTGTTGGAAAAATTATAACCAAATCGGGCACCTTTGTTGGCGTTCCCGTTCGAGAAATGAAAGAGGATTAGTAATGGGTATGTTCTTTATAGCAGAGGCTGGTGTAAATCATAATGGATCGCTTAAGACCGCTCTTGATCTCATTGATGCTGCGGCTGAGGCAGGCGCTGATGCAGTAAAATTTCAGACCTTCAAAGCAGGAAAAACTGTTGCTTCAGGAACGAAGACCGTTGACTATCAACGTGATAATACTGACACGAACGACCAACTGAGTTTGCTAAAGCGACTAGAGCTTTCGGCAGCGGATCACGAAGTGATTGCCCAACACTGCTCGAAGATGAACATCGAATTTATGTCGACCGCATTTGATGAGGATAGTGCTGTTTTCCTCAACAACGTTGGTATCTCGCGTTTAAAAATTCCGTCAGGTGAGGTGTCTAATCTTTCATTTATTCGTTTTCTTGCAGGCTTTAATTTACCGATAATTTTGTCGACGGGTATGGCCACTCTTGAAGAAGTAGGCGCGGCAGTTGAAGCGATCCGATCCCAACGCTTGCAAAACGGTTTTACTGCTCCGCTGAACAGTTTCTTATCCATTTTGCATTGCACCAGCGCTTATCCGACACCTGATGATCAACTGAATCTTCGCGCTATTCAAACGTTGCGCAAAGCTTTTAATGTCCCAGTTGGATATTCTGACCACTCGGCGGGGCAGGATGCGAGTTTGCTCACAGTAGCTTTGGGCGCGGCTGTTTATGAAAAACACTTCACGCTCGACCGCAACATGACAGGGCCAGACCATAAAGCCTCTCTTGAGCCATGTGAACTCAAAGAAATGATCGCGCGTATACGTGTCGCTGAAACCATGCTCGGGACGGGTGAAAAAAAACCGCAACCTTGTGAGCTTCAAGCACGCGATTTGGTACGTCGTAGCATCTGCGCCGCGCGTGATTTGAAAGCAGGCGAAACGATCTCTAAGGATGATCTGATTATGTTGCGGCCTGCTTTGGGTCTCGCGCCCGAACACCATGATAGCCTTTTGGGCAAAGTCCTTTCCCGTGACATTCCGCAAGGCGGTCGATTTGAAAGCAACGACCTGTAGATGACCCGCCAGATCAAAGTAACCTATGTCACAGGTACCCGTGCAGATTTTGGCCTGCTCGAGCGGAGTTTGCAGGCCTTGCACGCGGACGATGGGATCGAACTCACGCTATTGGTGACAGGTCAGCATCTTGATGCGCGCTATGGAGAAACGATTAACGATGTACGTGCGAGCGGCCTCGAAGTCGTGGCTTTGCCTGCGTTGGAAATGGAGGGGGCGTCAGGTCAGGAGATGGCGCGGCTAGTTAATGCGCAGATGCGTCAAATGATCGACTACTTAAGCTCTCACGAAACGGACTTGCTCCTTTTGCTTGGCGACAGGGGAGAGATGATGGCCGCTGGATTGGCTGCTGTTTTCCTAGGAATTATAACGGCTCACTTCCATGGCGGAGAACGGTCAGGCACGATTGATGACCAATTACGTCAAGCAATTTCGAGTCTTTCGATCTATCATTTTCCAGCGACGCCGGGCGCACGAGAGCGCCTGATCCGTCAAGGTGAAACAGAAGAAAGTGTCATACTTTTGGGCGCACCGGGCCTAGATGGCTTAGATGGATTTCAGCGCAATGACGCTTTGCTCGATACGCTTTGTATTGATCGGGGGCGTGAAATTGCGACCGTTATCTTTCATCCGGTTGTTCAGGATGCACAAAGCGCTGGGCAACAGGCTCAAACTGTCCTTACGGCGACCCTGAAACATTTTTCTGGCCAAGTCGTTTTACTTGCCCCCAATTCCGATGCGGGTTCCGCGCATATCATGGCTTTTTATAGAGATTTGGAAGCCGAAGAGTCGCTAAAGGGCCGTCTC
This sequence comes from Cognatishimia sp. 1_MG-2023, assembly GCF_030548175.1. GTDB lineage: Bacteria > Pseudomonadota > Alphaproteobacteria > Rhodobacterales > Rhodobacteraceae > Cognatishimia. Next base: position 19,616 of record NZ_JAUORX010000014.1, read on the forward strand.
AGAATAGTGCGTCACCTCAATAGAAATAATTACCTGACTTTGCTGGAGAAATCTGTGGTTTTGATTGGTAATTCCTCATCTGGGATCATTGAAGCGGCATCTCTTAGTACGCCCGTTGTAAATGTTGGGGATCGGCAAAACGGCCGTGAATGCAGCGACAGCGTATTCCATTGCGATTTTAGCGATTCGGCGATTGCAGCTGCGTTGAAAGCGGCGCTTTCTTACGATGGATCGTTTGCTAATATCTACGACCAAGGCGGATGTGCACCTCATATTGTTGGCACCGTGAAAGGTTTCGATCTTTCCGGGTCAGCACTGAAAAAGAACTTCTCATATTAGGGAACTCGAACTGATGCTGAAAAAAAATCCAATCGTTACAGTTGCAAATGGCTCTTCGATCTTAGAGGCGCTCGGAACTATTGATAAGAGCGGCCAAGGCATCGCATTGCGTTTAGATGAGAATGGGCGGTTACTGTCTACTCTTACTGATGGCGATTTAAGGCGGCTGCTTATCAACGGTTTTACGCTCGAGTCAGAAATTTCCTCCGTGCCATTGCATGAGTGCATTTCTGCGCCTGAAGATGCGTCACCTCGCAAAATTCTGGAAATGATGAACGAAAATGTCATCAGCCATATCCCAGTCGTCGATACAGAAGGCAAACCGACGAATTTGGTAAAACGGGCTGACATTCAAAATCCTATTCTGCTATCGACACCGCATTTAGGTGAGGAAGAACAAGAATTTGTAAATGAAGCGTTTCGCACCAATTGGGTTGCGCCAGCCGGACCACATATCGATGCGTTTGAAACAGGCTTAGCTGAATTTACAGGAGCTAAATACGCTTGTGCGGTCTCATCTGGTACAGCAGGTATTCACCTTTGCTTGCGCCTTCTGGGCGTAGGAGCAGGTGACACAGTCTTCGTGTCTGATTTCACCTTCATCGCAAGTGCTGCCCCTGTTCTATACCAGGGCGCGACGCCAGTTTTCATCGACAGTGAGCCAGGTAACTGGAACATGTCGCCTATGGCTTTGAAGCATGCATTTGACGATGCGGCGCAAAATGGGAACATGCCAAAAGCCGTGATTGTTGTGAACTTATATGGTCAAAGCGCTGATATGGATCCGATCATTGAGCTGTGCAACCACCATGGCGTTCCAATCGTCGAAGATGCGGCAGAATCTCTCGGCGCGATGTACAAAGGCAAGGCGAGTGGTACCTTTGGGAAGCTTGGCGTTTATTCCTTTAACGGCAACAAGATCATCACCACGTCTGGCGGTGGGATGATCGTGAGTGATGACAAATCACTTATAGATCACGCGAAGAAACTATCTACACAAGCGCGGGAACCTGTCGCGCACTACGAGCACATCGAAATTGGGTACAATTACCGTATGAGCAACGTCTTGGCTGGGATTGGCCGTGGCCAGTTACAGGTGCTTAGTAAACGTGTTGCGCAGAGGCGGCAGCTGAACGAAGCATATCGCAAGGCTTTGGCGGAATTTGACATTGTTTCGTTTATGCCAGAACCTGAATGGAGTTTTTCCAATCGCTGGCTATCATGCATTAAATTTAGCGATGACACCGAAGCAGGAATGCCAACCGCCCTCGCAAAGCACCTTCACGAAAATCTCATTGAAGCGCGTCCTCTTTGGAAGCCAATGCATATGCAACCTGTTTTCGAGAGTGCTAAAATGTTTCGTCATGACGCGGCAAATAAGTCCGTTTCTCGGAACCTCTTTGAAACTGGACTTTGTTTGCCGTCTGGGTCAAATATGTCTGAAAATGAGATCGAAGCTGTGGCCCAATCGATGCGAGACTTCTTGACTGCACACGCATAAGGTTCCCCAATCTCGTGGATCCTTACCTGAGGAAATGAATGACGACTGAATAGCCCCTAGTATTGTAGACGCTTTCTTCCCTAATTTTAAGGCAAGGAGGCCGTTATGGGGAAGCCAAATTTCAGTGAAGATTTCAAACGTTATGCGGTGCAGCAAATCACGGTGCGTGGATATCCTATTCGTGAGATTTCAGAACTCTTAGGCGTCAGCACACACTCTCTGTACAAATGGATGAAGGTGTATGCGCAGGCCGCGTCACAAGCTGCATATGTCGATTATGAAGCGGAGAACCGGCAGCTCAAACGAGCGCTGGCAAGAATGACTGAGGAGCGCGACATATTAAAAAGGCCGCAGCGTAATTCGCGAAGGATGCAATATGAAGTACGCGTTCGTGGCGGAGCATCGCCCGCAGTTTTCGGTGCGTGCAATGTGTCGTTGCCTCTGCATTCATCCCAGCGGGTTCTATGCATGGATTAAGAACCCGTTAAGCCATCGCGCACGTGAAGATGCTCGCCAGACAAAACTGCTCAAGGATGTATGGAAAGATAGCGGCAAAGCCTATGGATACCGTAAGCTGCATGATGATCTGGCGGAACTGAGCTAGACCAGCTGCCCAAATCGGCAACTGCGATACACGCAAGGCAAAGCAGATAGTCTGGATGCAGAAGGGGCCGCGCGATCCGTTCTCTTTGGGCAGGCAACAGCACGGCCCAAAACACAAACAGGGTCGTCAGAAATGATCCGACATCAAAAAATTGCTCGTGTTACCGCCGTTATGTCACGCTCGCAGGCAATGGTGACGTTAAAGACGTTGATCATAAATACACCAGCCGATTTGCGCTACGCACTGGATCAGATCCGTGGAAAAGTTGCTCTGATCCGGCATATAGCAGCCTTTCGCCCCGGTGACATCAACAGTCCAGAGACTTCAGAAAAGCGGCCATGCGGGCATTGGCGCGTCGATGGTTGTGGCTGCATGAAGAGACCATCGAACACAACAAGGAGCTGGAACGCCTGGTCACAGAGCGCGCACCCGAATTGATGGCATCTCATTGTATTGCGACGCTGACAGTGGCAGAGATGCTGATTTTAGTCGGCGACGATCCAACGCGCATCCGCTCAGAGGCTGCCTTCGCGAAGCTGTGCGGAGTTTGTCCAATTCCGGCTTCCAGCGGCAAAACACATCGTTTCCGCCTGAACCGAGGTGGCAATCGGCAAGCCAACGCTGCCCTATATCGCATTGCGATCGTTAGAATGCGAAGCCACCAACCGACCCTTACCTATGTCAAGAAGCGCACCAGAGACGGGAAGAGTAATAGCGAGATCATTCGCTGTCTAAAACGCTACATCGTTCGTGACCTGAGCCCCAAGTCTCCTCCAGCTTTGCGTGGAGTCCTTGGAGTTAAATCTTTGGCGTTAGGCCGCCATCTTG
>NZ_JAUORX010000015.1 GCF_030548175.1 Cognatishimia sp. 1_MG-2023
GCCACCTTCGATCAGTCGCGGCTTGGCGGGCGCTTGAACAACCCCGGCCTCACAGGACCGGCATGCATACTTGGGACATCCGGAGCTAAATATTTGCGACTTTGATCAAATTGGTGGGCGGGCATCACCTTCTGATGTTAGCGGCGTTTAACCCGCGCCCATCTCATTCGGCCGATAGAATTCCCGGTACCAGTCCACAAACGCCTTAACGCCATCAGGAACAGCAGTTTTCGGCTGGTATCCAGTCAGTGACTTCAACAACTCCGCATCGGCCCAGGTTGCTGGGACATCGCCAGCCTGCATCGGCATCAGGTTGCGTTCGGCTTTCAAACCCGTCGCGTCTTCTATCGCCTCAATGAAATCCGTCAGCTGAACAGCATCATTGTTACCGATGTTCACCACACGATGTGGAGCAACAGGCGATAGGCTGTCGCCATCCGCAACAACACCATCAACAGGGCGCACCGGCACGGCATCCATCAACAGTCGAATGCCTTCCACCAAGTCATCCACATAGGTGAAATCCCGCTTCATATCGCCATAATTATAAACATCAATCGGATCGCCGTTCAGGATCGCCTTGGTGAACTTGAACAACGCCATGTCGGGTCGGCCCCAAGGCCCATAGACCGTAAAAAACCGGAACATCGTCACCGGCAGGTCAAACAAATGCGCATAGGAATGCGCCATGTTTTCCGTCGACTTTTTGGTTGCCGCATAGAATGACATTTGATGCTCAGCCCGCTGCGTTTCGGCATAGGGCATTTCGGTGTTGGCGCCATAGGCCGAAGAGGTCGAGGCCAGCAGCATATGTTTCGGCGGATGCGCGCGGGCGGCTTCGAGGATTTCAAAGGTGCCGTTGATATTGCTTTCCAGATAAGATCGCGGGTTCTCAATCGAATAGCGCACGCCGGCTTGGGCAGCTAAATGAATAACATAATCTGGATTATGCGCCTCGAATAACTCCATCATCAGTCCCCGTGTTTCCACACGGCCAATGACCGGAATAAACCGTTCATGTGTCAGCTGCGCATGCCGCGCCTCTTTCAAGGACACATCGTAATAGTCACTTAGCGCGTCCAATCCGACGACCTTAAACCCATCCGCCAGCAGACGTTTACAGATGTGATAGCCGATAAAGCCAGCGGAACCGGTGACTAAAACAGTCTCTGTCATGGCTCAATCCTCTCCAAACAGATCGCGGGTAAAGACTTTGCCAGCCACATCTTTGATGTCATCCGTCAGGCGGTTAGCCACAATCAGGTCGGAATTGTCTTTGAAATACTGCAAATCCCGCACGACCCGCGAGCGGAAGAAATCCTCTTCCTGCAGCACTGGTTCATAAACGATCACTTCAACGCCTTTTGCCTTGAGGCGCTTCATGATCCCTTGAATCGACGACTGGCGGAAATTGTCGCTGCCGGCCTTCATGACCAATCGGTAAATCCCAACAGTTCGCGCACCAGTCATCAGGATCTGATCCGCCAGATAATCTTTGCGCGTGCGATTGGCATCCACAATCGCGCGGATCAAGTTCTGCGGCACGTGGTTGTAGTTGGCCAACAATTGCTTGGTGTCTTTGGGCAGGCAATAGCCGCCATAGCCAAAGGACGGGTTGTTATAATGATCGCCAATCCGCGGATCGAGGCTGATGCCCTCAATGATCTGACGCGAGTCCATTTCGCCCGCAATCGCATAGCTATCAAGTTCGTTAAAAAACGCGACACGCATCGCCAGATAGGTATTAGAGAACAGCTTAATCGCCTCGGCCTCATCCGGATCGGTGAACTTAACAGGCACGTCCTTGGTAATGGCACCCTCAAGCAACAGATCGGCAAAAACCCGTGCCCGATCCGATTGCTCACCCACAATGATCCGGCTCGGATGCAAGTTGTCATACAGCGCCCGGCCCTCGCGTAGGAACTCTGGCGAGAATATCACTTGATCCGTTTCTAACCGTTTGCGCAGATCGCTTACATAACCCACCGGAATGGTGGATTTGATCACAATGGTCGCTTTGGGATTCACCGCAATGACTTGGCTAACTACGGCCTCAACACTCGAGGTGTCAAAATAGTTGGACTTGGGGTCGTAATTCGTCGGTGTTGCTACGATCACAAACTCCGCATCAGAATATGCCGCTGCAGCATCTGTGGTAGCGGTCAGTTGCAAATTCCGGTTTGCCAGAAACTCTTCAAGCTCCGCATCCACTATCGGACATTGCCCCGCATTCACCATCTGCACGCGGTCTTCAGAAACATCAACTGCGGTCACTACGTGATTTTGCGCCATCAACGCCGCATTCGACAGGCCAACATATCCCAGCCCTGCAACCGCAATCTTCATCTCTTAATCCCTCGCGTACACATCCTCGTAACGCACAATGTCATCTTCGCCGACATAGGCACCCGTCTGAACCTCAATCAATACCATTGGCAACTTGCCAGGGTTCTCAAGACGATGCTTGGACCCAACCGGGATGTAAACCGATTCATTCTCGGTCACCAGCTTAACGTCATCATCCACAGTCACGCGCGCGGTGCCTTCGACCACAATCCAATGCTCGGAACGATGAACATGGCTTTGCAACGACAAGGCCGCGCCCGGATGTACCATGATCCGCTTAACTTGGAACCGGCCACCAACAACAAGGCTTTCAAACCAACCCCAAGGCCGATGATCTTTCGGGAATTCTGTTGCCTGCGCGGCCCCTTTGGCTTTCAAAGCTGAAACCGCCAGTTTCACACTCTGCGCGCGGTTCATATCCGCCACCAGCACCGCATCATTCATCGCAACGGCCATGATGTTTTCTAACCCGATCCCGACGATTTCCAGCCGATCACTTTCAGAACGCAGCAGCGTATTATGGCAATCAATCGCCGTCGCCCCGTCAGAGGTCACAACCCCATCCGCATCCGGTTCGCTTTCACGCCAAACAGCATCCCAACCACCCAGATCAGACCAAGCCGCATCAAAAGGCACGACCGACAGATTGTCCGCCTTTTCCATCACCGCATAGTCAATCGAGATATCTTCGGCCTTCGCCCAAGGACCGGGCGCTAAGCGCAGAAAACCAAGATCCACCTCCGCCTCATCCAAAGCCGCCTGCACTGGGGTCATCAACGTCGGCGCATGGGCGGCAAACGCCGCAATCATATCCGCAGCCTTAAACAGGAAAATCCCCGCGTTCCATTTGAAATTGCCGTCGGCAAACATCTCCGCCGCGCGCGCCTCATTTGGCTTTTCAACAAAGCGCTTCAGCGCAACTGGCCCACCATTTGCATCAGGTTTCCCAGCCAATTCCAAATAGCCATAAGCCGTTTCCGCATGACTCGGCGTGATCCCAAAGGTCACAAGCTGGCCCTGCGCCACGGCCTTCAAACCCTGCTCAACAGCCGCATGAAACGCCGCAGTATCCGGCACCACATGATCTGAAGGGGCCACCAAAAGCACTGCATTCGGATCGGCACCATGCGCTCGCAACGCCGCCGCCAAAACCGCCGGCGCCGTATTGCGCCCCTCAGGCTCAATTAAGATCGCGCCAGGATCAATACCAATGGTCTGCAGCTGCTCGGTCACAATAAAGCGGAAATCAGAATTGGTCAGCACCATAGGCTGATCAAATTCAACCCCTCGCCCCTGTCCCGACAAACGCTGCGCCGCGGCCTGAAACAACGTCTCATCGCCCATCAACGGCACAAATTGCTTAGGATAGCTTTTCCGAGACAGCGGCCAAAGCCGCGTGCCAGAGCCGCCACACAAAAGAACAGGGATAATTTTCATAACGGCATCCAATTCGCTTAACGTCACTCGTATCAGACTGTGCATACATCTCAAGGCACAGATGAAATATCTGCCCCAACACCTTACGAATTGGGAATGGCGGAAAAAGGTTAAATTAGTGACAAAATACGGCTAAATGTAATTACGCAAATTGAAGCCTTAAGAGACTTGGAAATAACTCGAATTATGAACCTAAATTTCTTGATCCCGCCAGTAAGCACTCTCAAACTTAATTCGGGAACGTATAATGTCTGAGATTTGGATTAAAAACCGCCGAGTTCTGGAAGATGAACTTCCCAGGTTACCTGGAAATCGTATTCGAGTGTTACCGAATGTGGGCGAAATACATTGGGGCGCATGATTGAGTTTTGCGCGCCCCGATACCCTTCATCAAGGACCAATCTCACGGGCTGATGCGCGACAATATCTCAAGATTTTTAAAGCTGATCGTGAAGAATGGAGATCAGCCTTGTCTGAGTTCCAGGAAATAAATGCTGGTTCAAAGTTTGATGGGGGCTTTTCTATTATCAACAATTTTCTGGTTGATAACGTCTACGCAGATCCGAAATTATTTGACGTTTCCGCCGACTGGATTCCCTTAGTTTGGGCCCTTTCCCTTGAGCTAGGTGAAGCGATAATTGCAGAAGATGTTCGAGGAAAGTTAAAGTGGTCTGTGAAAAACGTAGCATTCAAAAAATTCGGCGAGCCAGATCGATTTGCCTTTGAAATTTCAGGCTTCCCTGACCCCAGTTTCACGATTTGTCCGGACTATGACCTTATGCAGTTCTTACGCCAACTTGTGACAGGTGATCGAGATCGCCCTGATAACATATTTGACGTTATTCTCGATGAAGCGAAGCGCTTCAATTACTAAGTTTAGCATTGAGTGGCAAAGGTGTTGGGACGATCTTTTCAGTTGAGGCAATAGTTAGAAACCAAATGCGTAATGATCTTTGATACAAGCTTTTCTTGGCTATAATTATTGAAAATTCAAGTTCGGAACCCTCAACCTTTCGAGAGTTGCCCCTCGTAAAATCCGTATTCAATGCTGTCGTAAAGAACAAAAGTCACAAACAGACTTCTAAAATCGGCAAGGCAACGCCCATCCCAACCAAACCTGTTGCGCATCTTCACCTGTTTTCGGTGATCCGCCGTGGCTGCATTGACTTAGCCCTTCACCTCACCCAAACACGCGGTAACAGCCAAAGGTTTTCTCACATGCATTTTTCTAACGCCGCATTCAAACTCTCCTGTGCCGGAATTCTGAGCACCGCGATGTCCCTAACTGCAGCGAACTCTGCCACTGCGGAGACACCTGAATTCACACTTACCTTTGGCGGCATTTCAGATGACTTCCTTGGCCGCAGCCAGCAATTTGGCACGCTCGGCTTTAACGGTGTCTCTTTGGGCAGCTCCGTAGAATTTGGACGCCTGTCAGCCTCAGCAACAATCGCTCAACCAATCTACGGTGACGCAGATGTTTTGCTGAACTACGACGTCTCCCTCGCGCTTGGAAACGGCAACTGGCAGATCGGCGTCGGCAAGATCGACCGCAATTGGTCACCGTCCCAATACAGCAGCCTAATCCTGTCGCAAAACGCACCGGCCTTCCATTCCGCCTACATCCGCAAATCCGAAGCGACCGAAATTGACCTCCCAGTCCTACGCTGGCTCGGTGCTTGGGACGGCGAGTTCTTCGTCGGCACAACCGAGGATGCTGGCCAGCCAGACAATTCACTGATCATGGGCATGCGCGCACGTGTGCGTCCAATCGACAACCTCGAAATCGACTTTGTCCGCACAGCTCAATGGGGTGGCGCAGGCAATCCATCGGACTTTGATACATTCCTGCGCATCCTAGCCGGCCGCACCAACGAAGGCGGAGCCGCAAGCGCTAACCAAATGGCTGGTGTGGGTATTTCCTACACGCTTCCTAACCTCGCTGACGGCACCCGCGTCTACTACCAAACAGTCGGCGAAGACGAAGCCGGCGGCGCACCATCGTGCCTGATGCACATGGGTGGTGTTGAGGTAAACATGCCCCTGTTCGGCGTGCCTTCGCAAGTTACCCTAGAGCATACTGACACCCGCATCGCGCGTACCGGCGGCGGCTTCTGCGGTCCCAATACAGCTTACCGCAACAACACTTATTCCTATGCCAACCAAGGTGTTGTCATGGGCAGCGCCATCGACACGCAATCCGTCAGCACTGCCCTCTACGTAAAGCATCAGCTGGACGATATGACCGTAGACTGGAGCATCGGCCACTATCTGATCAACGACCAAAACCTAACAACGCACCGCCTAAGCAACTCAAGCGCTGAAGGTTTCGTTGTAAGTGCTGGTGTCTCTCGCGAAATGCTAGGCGGTACGCTCAGTGCTCTGGTCGCGCATCAAGGCTTTGATCTGAACACAGCAGGCTTTGGTAACGGAACACGCGTTGGCGTGAGCTTTCAGAAGACGTTTTAATAATACTTCAGGAATGGGGGCAGTTGCCCTCATTCCTCTGCCAATGCTTCTAGATACCGCCCAAAGTCATTCTTCTTAAACATCTCAGCCCGTTCCAAAAGCTGTGCTTTACTGATCCATCCAGCATCATACGCAATCTCTTCTAGGCACCCGGTCTGCATACCTTGCCTATTCTCAAGTGTGCGTACAAAATTGCCAGCATCTAACAATGAACCATGCGTACCCGTATCTAGCCACGCATATCCGCGTCCCATCAGTTGCACGTCCAGCTGATCCTCGGCCAGATAGCTTTCAAGTAATGTCACAATTTCCAACTCACCGCGCTCTGAAGGCTTTACCTTCTTAGCTCGCTCTGGCGCGGTCCCATCCACGAAATAGATACCGGTCACAGCATAATGTGATGGCGGAACCTCAGGTTTCTCGATGATCGAGCGGACTTTGCCCGCCTCATCAAAATCCACCACGCCATAGCGTTCTGGATCGGCCACGCGATAGCCAAAGACGCTCGCACCAACTGTTTTATCGTTCGCCTTTGCCAAAAGTTCGGGTAGCGAGGCGCCGTAAAAGATATTATCACCAAGCACCAAAACCGAAGGACTGCCATCAAGGAAATCCTCGGCTAAGATAAATGCCTGCGCCAAGCCATCCGGGCTTGGCTGCGCGATATAGGTCAGCGAAATGCCCCATTGGCTACCGTCCCCTAAGGTCCGTTTAAATTGATCCTGATCTTGCGGAGTTGTGATAATTGCAATCTCGCGAATACCCGCAAGCATCAGCGCACTCAGCGGGTAATAGATCATGGGTTTATCATAGATCGGCAAAAGCTGTTTCGACACACCAATGGTAATCGGATACAACCGCGTGCCAGAGCCGCCTGCCAGAATGATACCTTTGCGTTGGGTCATGATGAAGTGTCCTTTAGCTCGGTCAAAACAGCGGCAAGGCTGTCGCGCCAGAAAGGGCGAACTACCCCAAATTCAGTCTCTAATCTAGCACAATCCATTCTGGAATTCAGCGGTCGCTTCGCTGATGTCGGGTAATCTGCGGACGGAATGTCCGTTACCTTAACATCCAATTTCGCTTGCTCAAAAATAGCGCGCGCGAAATCTGCCCAGCTTGCATTAGGCGCACCTGCAAAATGATAGACACCGCTGGCGCCTTTACCAGCCTTCAATTGATCCGCAATCCGCAAACATGCTGCTGCTATATCTGCCGCAGCCGTTGGCCCACCGATTTGGTCTGCAACGACAGTCAACGCATTGCGTGTCTCGCCAAGCCGTAACATCGTTTTTACAAAGTTATTGCCATGAGCAGAAAACACCCAAGACGTGCGCAAGATTGCGTAGCGCCCACCAGCGGTCTGCACACTTTGCTCGCCAATCAACTTAGATCGGCCATAGGCCCCTAGCGGGTTGGTTGCATCGTCAGGTCTCCAAGCCACCTCTCCACTGCCGTCAAAGACATAATCGGTCGAAATATGCACAAACGGAATATCCATGTCCGCGCAAACCTTCGCCATAGCTGCAGGGGCCTTGCCATTCACAATGCTCGCCAGCTCTTCTTGGTCTTCGGCCTTATCAACCGCTGTATAAGCCGCCGCATTGATCACCACATCCGGCTGGGCTGTCTTGATAGCAGCAACGCAAGCCGCCGGATCAGAGAGGTCCGCATCGTCCCGACCCAAGGCAATCACGTCTGCCTGCCGCCGCAATTCTGTAGCGACCTGCCCGGTTTTGCCAAAAACCAGCGTCTTCATGCTTTGACACCCAGTCGCGCGCCAACGCCGTCGCGATTTTGCAAAGCACGCCACCAATCTTCATTCGCTAAATACCATTCGACTGTTTTGCGTAGCCCTTCTTCGACAGTGACGGATGGGCGCCAACCCAATTCATCGCGGATACGGGTTGGATCAATCGCATAGCGGGCATCATGGCCGGGGCGGTCCCTCACGAATGTAATTAAATCGGTGTAATTGCCACTTGCCCGCGGGCGTAGTTCATCCAGTATCCGGCAGATCGTTTGAACCAGCTCAAGGTTAGAACGCTCATTCTCACCGCCAATATTATAGCTACGACCCAGCACACCCTTTTTGACTACCAGCAGTAACGCGTCCGCGTGATCCTCAACATAAAGCCAATCACGTACATTGCTACCATCGCCATAAATCGGCAGCGCCTTCCCGGCCAAAGCATTCAAGATCACGACCGGGATCAGTTTCTCTGGAAAATGATAAGGTCCGTAGTTGTTAGAGCAGTTGGTAAGGACAACCGGCAAGCCATAGGTTTCTGCCCACGCACGCACCAAATGGTCAGAGGCTGCTTTTGAGGCTGAATAAGGACTGCGCGGATCATACGAAGTGTCTTCGGTAAATTGCACCGAGGGGTCTGTCGGCAGCGAGCCATAGACTTCATCGGTTGAGATATGATGAAACCGAAAAGTCTCCGGCTTGCCTTGCTGCACCCAATAAGCGCGCGCGGATTCCAACATGTTAAACGTGCCCGTGATATTGGTTTCGATGAAGTCCGAAGGCCCATCGATTGAACGATCCACATGGCTCTCCGCCGCCAAATGCATCACAGCATCCGGCTGATGTTTAGCAAATACAGTGTCTAATTGAGCGCGATTACGAATATCTACTTGCTCAAACGCATAGTTCGGATGGTCAGCAACACTGGCCACGTTATCCAAACACGCCGCATAGGTTAGCGCATCAACATTAACAACTTGATCGCCCCGCGCGACCGCTTGGCGCACCACAGCCGATCCAATAAAGCCCGCGCCACCTGTTACCAAAATCTTCATGGTTTATCCTTCGTAAACAAATGGGCTTTCAAAATCGGCAAGCGCGGGCGCTGCTTCATCCTTTTCCGACAATATCGGCGTACCTTTAAAATTCCAGTCGATCCCACAAGAATCCCAGCGCACAGCTCCATCGCATTCCGGCGCGTAAAAGTCCGAACATTTATAAATAATCTCAGTATCTGGCTGCAGCGTAATGAAACCGTGCAAGAACCCTTCGGGGATCAAAAGCTGTTTGCCGTTCTCAAATGTTAGTTCCTCGCCAACCCATTCCCCATACGTCGGGCTGCCTTTACGTATATCAACCGCAACATCAAACAATGCGCCTCGCCCACATCGTACCAATTTAGCCTGTGCATGCGGCAGCGATTGGAAATGCAACCCGCGAACCGTACCCACTTCGCTTGAAAGCGAATGGTTATCTTGTACGAATTCGGTGGTGATACCTTGCTCGGCCATGCGGGACTTATTCCAACTCTCACTGAAAAACCCGCGATGATCGCCGAAGCGGGCTGGGGTGATGCAAAGCACCTCAGGAATTCGTGTTAGCTCGACTTTCACTTTAACCTCAGCATTTCAACGATTTATCTCACGCCATCTTCAGCGCTTTCCCACACGTTAGATTAACATGTAGGCTATTCCGAGACATATATTGAAAAGTTTGGTGTAAAAACACAAATGTGACGAAATACTGATCAAGCTGCCCTATTGCGGCCTACTGCAAGAACAGCTATTCATCATAGCATCCACCACCATAACTCGCATAAGTTCCATGGGCATCGCCATAGCCATAGCGCTTCATGCCTTTTGCATCAATCTGCGAGAGAGCGAGGCCCGAGACACTCAGATTCACCCCATAAAGTTCTTTCAACGAAGCCTGGGCTTGGCTCTTTCTGGTGGAATCCAACTTTATACTTGCCCCGATTTAGTTCCGGTTCTTTTCAAGCGATATTCGCAATGAAGGAGACAACAATTGGCACCAAAATACAGCGACAAATTCAGACGTGATGCGGTTCGCATTGAAACAAGCCGTGGACTGACGCTACGTCAAATCACATCAGAATTAGGGGTTGGTGTTTCGACACGGATCAAGTGGGCCCAACAACATCAGAATGACGATTTGATGTCCGGCCCGCATGAGGATGTGGAAAAAGAAAATGCGCGCCTTCGCAAAGAAAACCGTCTGCTCCGCGAGAAGAAGGAAGTGTTAAAGAAGACAACGATCTTTTTCGCAGGTTAAAAGGCGTAAGGTTTGCCTTTATCGACACCTGGAAGAAGGTCTGGCTCATTGAGTTTCTATGCCGTGTTTTGCGGGTAACTTCCCGTGGGTTTCGTGCATGTAAATCTCGCCCTATCAGTCGGAGACAACGTGATGACATAGTGCTGTTGGCTCATATCAGAGAACAGCACCGCCCTAACCTACAGAGCTACGGTCGGCCAGGCATGACAGAGGAGCTGCGCGACCTCGGCCTTGATGTTGGGCACAGACGAGTAGGCCGGTCGATGCGGGAGAATGAGATCAAGGTTATTCGAACCCAAAAACACAAAGTTACGACTGACAGCAATCAGACTTTCAATGTCGCCCCAAACTTGCTTGATCAGGATTTCTCAGCCACCGGGCCCAATCAGAAATGCGCTGTGGACAATTCCTACATCCGTATAAGCGAGGGGTGGCTGTAATTGGCTGTGATCATCGACCTTTACTCCCGCCGTGTCTTGGATGAGCGGTCAGTAACAAGGATGAAGCGAGGCCTGGCTATCCGAGCTTTGAACATGGCTGTAGTGTTGCGAAAGCCACCCAAGGGCTGCATCCATCATGTAGATCGTAGCTGCCAATGTAAGCGTTGCTTTAGCCTATGAAGTTCCAGGGTAGTAGTTTGTCGATGTCCTTCTGCTTATGGCCATTGACGATGG
>NZ_JAUORX010000016.1 GCF_030548175.1 Cognatishimia sp. 1_MG-2023
GCCACCTTCGATCAGTCGCGGCTTGGCGGGCGCTTGAACAACCCCGGCCTCACAGGACCGGCATGCATACTTGGGACGGCGGGTGACGATGACGCGGAACTGCGCGGGCACGGACTCGCAGAATACACGCATCTTCGGAAGCTAGGGCATAACAAACGGTTACGAATTTGCGGGGAAACTGCCACAAAACGCGGCAGCTACCCCTTCGTCGTTCAAAACAATCTAAACCATTGTTTTTACTTGGTAATAAGGAACTTCATCTTATCACGTAGTTTAAATCACCCCAATCCATCCACCAAAGAGGCAATCGCTGCCTCTAACTTCGCCCGATCAATGGACGAAAAGTCGCGGTCCACTTTGATCTCTAACCGCCCTACCCCGGCAGTACATTTCACCTGACCGGCGCTGCTGCGAATGTGAAACGTCGTCTTGGCCTTGCTGCCCTTGTTTCGTGCGGGCTGCTTTGGTTCAGGAACCTTATCCGCGGATAAGGTTTCAAAATCCTCTAGCCCAGCGTGGCGGCGCAAGACATCCAGTTCATCTTTGATGCTGCGATTGTCCCAACCCTCGAGGTCCTGCTTGATGCGGCCCGCGATCTCTGGGCGCTCTTTCATCTCACGCGCTAAGGTTACGCCAAGGGCGCGCGGGATTTCGGTTGGGTAATTCAACGCCTCCCCTACCCGCTCGAGCAGCAAGGCAAAGGATCGGATGTAGCTGCGCTTGGAATAGGGTGCTGACTGAAACAAGGCCGCCACTGCAGAAGACAGATCGTTCGCCTCTGTCGCAGGATCGGCGGCATAGTTATGCGCGGCATGCGCCATCTCGGCAAAGGACAGGTCCTTGCGGATCACGTTCTCGTCCACCATGCGGCGATAGAGCCCTGCAATATCCGCCTCGCCCGGCAAGACCAAGGCAGGCACGCGCGCCCAATCCCCCTGCCCTGTTTCCTCTAGCAGCTTCTTATAGGCACTAAGGCGACGGTAGCCCTGGACCAGCTCGTAGCCCTTACCATCCGGCCGCGCAAAGACGCGGATCGGGTTGGATAACCCAAGGTCACGAATTGAGGTGATCAACCCCTCCAGCTCCAGGTCTTCCCCGGGGATACGATCCCGGACCAGCATGTAGGTATGCACATCCTCCAGCGGGATGGATTGCACCACATGGCCGGCTTCGCGCAGTTCTACGAACTCATGCGCTAATGCGTCATTCTCTTCGCGGATCGCCTCGGCGGCGCTTTTGCGGGCGTTCAATGCCTCGGCATTTTCAGCGATGGCGCTGGCCATTGGCCCACGCTTTGCGGGCTTTTCTTCAAGGCTTTTGATCGACGGCTCCGGTGCCTCGACGGCCTCGTCCGGAACATTGATGTCAAAGATGCGGCGTTTCCTGCTCATGCCTGCTCTCCTTCGCTGACCTTATCCGCGGATAAGGTTGGGTCATTCATGGCCTTCCAAAGCGGCAGCATGGTTTCGCTGAACTCATCGTAAGCCTGATCGAAACTACCCCGCGCCCGACGCCATGTTTCACGGGTCATATCGCGGTAGTCCATCTCGTAGATCGAGCTAAGGAAGCGACCAGATTGCTCTACGGCGCGCGTCATCTCGACCGGATGGTTCGCCAGCTTGTCGCCAAAAACCTTACCAAAGGCTTCAAACATCGCACGGTGCAGATCATTGCCCGGCTCGTAACGGGTCAGCAAAAAGCGCACGTCTTGGAACACCTTGGGCAGCTGCGCCTTATCCGCGGGTAAGGTTCCCTCAAACCCATGCGCCAAATCTTCGAGCGCTTCAGAGAGCTGGCCGATGAAAGAAGTGGTAGAGTCATACTCCCAATAGCCGGGGCCCGAGGGGATATAAAGCATGTCGGCGGCAAAGACCGCGTTCATGGATTGGTAGCCGATGGCTGGCGGGCAGTCGAAAAAGATCAGGTCCCATTGATCATCAGGCAGTTGATCAAGGAAACGGGACATGGCCGCGAAGAAGGACCATTCCGGGTTCAGGTGGCGGTACTGGGCCGAGGCGAACTCGACAAAGGCTGCGTTGGCGCAGGAGGGGACGACATCAATCGTGGGCCAGTTGGTGGGCTGGATGAAGTCCGAGACCCGCAGGTCCTGCAGGCCGAGGTCGGTAATGCTGGACGGGATCGCGCGCTGGGGCAGGGCGGCACCGCTGGCGGCGCCACGGGGCGCGTTGTTCTGCGCCTCGGTCTCGCGGATCAGGTCGCGAGCCATGATGCCCCAAACGGTATGCTCTTCGCTGACATCAGTCAGACCCATCGAGTGGGAGAGGGTGGCCTGCGGGTCAAAGTCCACGCAAAGCACACGGTACCCATCCAATGCGGCCGCATGGGCAAAGTGCAACGCCACGGTCGATTTGCCAGCGCCACCTTTGAAGTTGGCAATGGCGGTGCGAAAGGCGCGGCCATTGGGGCGCTCTGGCATCAGGGATTTGCCACGCGGCTTTAGGCGGCGGCGCAGGGTGTTGATCTCTTCCAAAGAGAACCACCGCTGCCGACCATCGGGTTCGACCTTACCCGCGGGTAAGGTCGGGTCGGCAGCCATCTTGCCGCGGAAGGTGGATTGGTTCATGCCAAAGATCAGCTCGGACACCTCCCAAGAAGAGAAGCGGCGCAGGGTCTTTTCATTCTCCGGCGAGAAGGTCTGTTGCCGGATCCACCCCTGCATCTTGAGTGACTTTGTTTGTAGCTCGCGTAGATCTGAATGTGTCAGCATGCCTGTCCTCGGACGCTATTAGTAACGTTTTTTGAATTTACGCCCAATTTGCCAAATACAGAGAGATTGATAAAGTCTTTTTATCCACAATGGTGAATTCAGTGTTTCTAAGCCGAAACCTATAAGAAAAACGGTGCCTAAGCGATTGACCCGATTCGGAAATAGGGCAGGGGACCTAGGGATTAGACACTGAATTTGAGGGGACATGAATAGCGACCCACAGCATCTTGAGGGGACATCAAGGCCCAATAGGGTGACATTCTGGATGACCCCCATTACCAAGAACATACCATTTTTCTTTTCAAAAGGATTTGGTTTAAGGACCAGAAACCTAATGTTCTTGACAACTGACCACTTTCCAACGCTAATCAGTGCAAGCTAGGGAAAAGCGTTTGAACCGGTAGTCAAAGCAGCTGAGAACTGGTAAATTCCTCAAGAGCATTCACGAATCGACGCGGACACTAAGATCTGCGCAGCACAGGCACATCCATGACACAGTCAGGGCTATTGAACAAAGGCAGCGGGATCACTGGTCCTGGATCGGCGTCGGCGAAATACGACGTGTTGACGGCCTTATTGGTGACCGCATCCCAAGCCGAGGGTGTTGAGGCACGTTTGGCTTTGCGGCTTTCCTTGTTGATCACAGCGCGGTTCAATTGGCGGCGTGGCGTTTTTGCCGTTGGCCAACGCGAGCTTGCGCGAATGTGGGGTGTGACAGAACGCACTGTCAAACGCGAGATGTCCGAATTGCGCCGTTTGGGCTGGATTAGTGTCGATATTCCAGCAGCCCGGGGCAGGGTGGCCCAGTATAAAATTGATTTCCCAACTGTGCTGCGCGCCACGGCGCCGTTCTGGGATGCAGTGGGCCCCGACTTTGCCGCGAGGGTTGCCGGCGCGCCTGAGCCAGCCGAGCAGGGGGACAGCAATGTTGTACCACTGCATTCAGGCTCTAACACGCCAATAGTGAGTGATGTGCCATTGTGGGCGGTTGTTTCAGAGCGGCTACGGGAACAGGACGCAAAGCTGTATAACGCATGGTTTGCGCGGCTAGAGGCTGTTGAGGTCGAAGCCGGTGTGCTTCGCCTGCTGGCGCCATCACGCTTTGCAGGTGAATACATTAAGACGCATTACCTAAGCCGGTTAACGGCAGCTGTGTTCGCCGTGAGCCAAGACATTACAGCCCTTGAGATTGACTACTCAAGTTAAGTTCCAAAGGCTGGAAACAAAAAACGCAGTGGAATGGATATTCCACTGCGTTTTATTTTACTTGTTCAGTTAAACTCTACTCTAGGCTTGTAGCACCTGCACTAATCAACGCTGGGAAGGCTTGCTGCAAGGCACGGCCCCAGACGGTGATCGGCTGTTCACGTACAAAGATGATGTCGTCAGGGCGCATTTCAAACTTGGTCGCCACGGTCAGGTTAACGATATTCTTCGCATTGAGATGATATGCGGTTAACTCTTCGGTGTTGTTTGCGCGCAGGACGTAGATTTGGGACGGATCGCCGGTCGTTGTTGGAAAGCCGCCGTTTTCGTAAAAGACATCAGCCAAAGAGGCTTTTGTCTCGAAGGGTAGGGGGATCCGATTTTGATTGGCCACTTCACCTGTCAAATACACATAGTCACGATCGACAGCGCCAAGGTCGACCTTGGATTGGAAGTTTGAACGCTGTTCGTTCAATTCGCTACGACGAAGATCAATTTCACTTTGCAATTCGCTGATTGCGTTCAATCGGGACCGTTGCTTTAGTTCCAGCGTCTCGATCTGGCGTTCGTAGAACTCTTGGGCGCGCTCAAGGTCATATGCATTGTCGACATAGACGGAATCGCCATCCAGCAGCACCAATTTGCGTGCTTTAGAGTCCTTGAAGTAGGTTTCGAGTGGAATCTGATACAGCTCACCGCCACGATAAATGCGGATCGAGCCAAAATCTTGATTAGCGAGTGCAATACCACCCGCGGAGGCTAGCGCTTGATCAAGGGTTAATGGCGTAAGCGTAACTGGCACCAAGGTAGATGTGCCAACAGCGCCGCCGATTGTGACCCGCTTGGATTTAAACTCTGCGATTTCGAGGCTGAATTCGGCATCAAATTGGCTTTGAATAAGACGCTGGAACACGCGTTCTTCAGCTTCTTCGATTGTCAGGCCTTGAACGGTAACGGATCCAACCTCTGGGATTGAGATCGCGCCATCATCGCGCACAGTGTAGCCCTGTTGTTGGCTTTGTGCCGCAAAGACGCCGCTTACCTGTTCGACAGCGCGCCCACTTGCGCGTGTCGCAAGCAGAATGACGTCGCCAATGCCAATTTGGTAAATAGGATGTTCCGCTGCCGGGGGGAGGCGTAAAGCAAGTGCGCCGGGTGCGGGCTGAATTTGTGCTTCTGGGGCGGCTGGAAGACTGCCTAAGCCGCGCGGTGACCCACCTGCGCGCCTGCAGATCGCGAAAAGGCTGCTGGCAGCTTTTTAGGCGTGTAAGCGCTGTTATTTGCACGCGCGACCTCGGATGGGGTCAATTCAACGACGGAGACATCATAGGCCGCATTGCTTTCTGAAATTCTTGGGCTGTTATACGTAACGCCACAGCCGGAAAGAACGAGGCAGGCTGTAAAAATCGCAGAACGATGCGGAAGGTGCATTTAGAGGAATCCATCGCGTTTAATTCAATTACGCTAGCTTTAGCGCAATTGCCGATTGTGAACAATTTTGTTTTTCGATTTTAGTGCTTTGACCTAGGCAGGGCGCGCTTCGCCTTTCGGCTGATGATAGCCATCTACGCTTGATTTAATTGTGTTTCGTAGATGTTGCGGGTTTGCGGCGCCAATCGCTTTGTTGATTTCGCGCAACATAGCGGCCACTTCGATTTGCGAAAGCTGTGCCTCTTGGGCGCGCAGAATCTTTGGGTGAGGGGTCGCAATGAGGCTATCGTCGTCAATTAGCAGCTCTTCGTACAGCTTTTCGCCAGGGCGTAGGCCGACAATCTTTAGTTCAATGTCACCTGTGGCGTCTGGTGATTCTTTGACGGTACGGCCAGAGAGCTGGATCATTTTCCGAGCAATATCGACGATTTTCTGGGGTTTGCCCATGTCGAGAACGAATAGATCGCCTCCTTCGGCATAAGCGCCGGCAAGCAGGACAAGACGCGCGGCTTCTGGGATGGTCATGAAGAAGCGCGTGACCTCTGGGTGGGTCACGGTTACGGGGCCGCCCGCTCGGATTTGGCTTTCAAACAACGGAAGCACGGAGCCTGATGAGCCAAGAACATTGCCAAAGCGGACCATTGCAAATTTAGTTTGCGGATTGCGTGTTTGAATGTCTTGAACAACCAATTCGGCCATACGCTTTGTCGCGCCCATGATGTTGGTTGGGCGCACAGCTTTGTCCGTTGAGACCAGAATAAAGCGTTCTAGGTTTTCTTCTGCGGCAACTTCAGCAACGGTTTGAGTGCCCAGGACGTTGTTGTTTGCGCCTTCCAATTCGTTTTCTTCGACCATTGGAACGTGCTTGTAAGCCGCGGCATGAAGGATAATGTCGACGCCTTGTTCTTGAATAACGGTTCTGATCCGCTCGCGGTTGGTTACCGAACCAAGACGGGTGACAATCTGGACGTCCTTCTTGCTGCTTGCGACTAAGCCTCTGATTTCACGATCAATTGCGTAAAGGGAGAATTCGCTTTGTTCGAACAAAACGATACGTTCTGGTGCGCGGTTTAGCAGTTGGCGGCACAGTTCAGACCCGATGGAACCGCCAGCACCGGTGACCATTATTGTGCGCCCGGCATAGGATTTGGCGATCTCAGGGATGTCGAGTTCTACTTTGTCGCGGCCGAGTAGTTCATCAGGTCGTACTGGGCGAAGCGCTTGTTCGACACCACCGTCAGCCATCAAATCGACGTAAGACGGTAGGATCATGACCTCGACTGAAAGCTCGGAAATCTCTTGCAGGATTTCGTTCCGGCGTGCGCGTTCGGTTGATGGCATTGCTAGAAGAATGCGGTCAATTTTATGTTTTTGAACTTTTGCGGCGAGTTTCGTTTGCGGATGAACGGGTAGGCCATTCATGAGCAGACCATGAAGGTTGGGGTTGTCGTCGATGAAGAAGCAAGGGCGGGCTTCAGCCGACTGCTGTAGTGCTGCGGCCAACTGGATGCCTGCCGCACCGGCACCATAAATCGCAACCCTGACATCCGGCTTTGATTTGGAGCCAAGCGCAAGCAGCACTTGTAGACCAATAACGCGAACAAGCGATGAGGATAAAAAGAAAAAGGCGCCAAAGATCAATGGAATGGATCGTGGGCCAGATAGCCCTAGCGTGAAGGAAATGCCCATTGCGAAAAGGCTAAGTGCTGCGGCCGTGCTGGCAATACGCAGAAACGCGCGATGATCCATCGCGTGAAGTTTGATCTGGTGCAGGCGGGAAAGATTGATCGTAAATGCGCCCACAAGCAACATCGCAGGAAATAACTGCCAGTTCTCAGCCATTGGCGAGAATGGCACAACCATTCCAAAACGCAGTGCGAAAGCGCAATAGAGGCTTATTGCGATAAGGGTTAAGTCCACGGAAAACAAAATCGATTTTTTCTGTTTTCGCGTTAAAGTGTTTACGTTCTTAATACCAACTACCATAGCGTTCTAATCTCTAGATTACTGCTGAAAATCAATAAGAAAATGTTTGATCCGCAAAATGAGCGAATAATAGAGTACTAAATACATTGTTATATTCAAGTGTAAAATAAATTTTGGGCAGTGGCTGCTTGGATGTTAACAACAATAATGGGTATCCTTTGTGGATAGCAACTTCATAAGGGGCAAGTTATTAAATTCGAATCTAGTTAATAGAGCCAGAAGCTATGGAAAGTATGGATTGACTGATGAGCGTTTGCCGTTTTCACTAGATGCACGCGTAGCGCTTTTCTCTAAATAATAGCGGAACGGCTGAATTCTTGTATAAAACATGTTCATTACCGCATTCAGCTGACCTGAGCCCCTAAAACTCCTCCAAATTTGTGTAGAGTCCGCCCAACAAAAGGACGGACAAATGAAGGCACGAT
>NZ_JAUORX010000017.1 GCF_030548175.1 Cognatishimia sp. 1_MG-2023
GATCATCGTAGAGAGAATATGATCTTTAGTCGTTTATTAGGTTTGGCGATGCCCTACTCTCCCACACCTTAAGATGCAGTACCATCGGCGCAACGGTGCTTAACTTCCGGGTTCGGGATGGGACCGGGTGTTTCACTCGCGCTATGATCACCAAACCGAATAAACGGCTAAAGACGTTGATTATTGGCTTAGCCAATTCAACGAGTGCGCGGCAAGGAATTGCGAAGCAACTCCTGTGCGCACCAGTTGGTGTTGTTGTCCAAGTCAGCGGTAAGCTGTGTGTTGTTGTTGTGTATGACTTATTTGGTCCCAGGTAACGGACATTGATATGTGCTATAGCTTTGCTGCTTGAGCACTGTATCTGTCTATTACTGGATCAAATCAAGCCTATCGAGCCATTAGTACCAGTCAACTGAATGCATTGCTGCACTTACATCTCTGGCCTATCGACGAGGTGGTCTACCTCGGCTCTCAGGGATACCTTGTTTTGAGGGGGGCTTCCCGCTTAGATGCCTTCAGCGGTTATCCTGTCCGATCATAGCTACCCAGCACTGCTCCTGGCGGAACAACTGGTACACCAGTGGATCGTTCACCCCGGTCCTCTCGTACTAGGGGCAACTCCTCTCAAGTATCCTACACCCACGGCAGATAGGGACCGAACTGTCTCACGACGTTCTAAACCCAGCTCACGTACCTCTTTAAACGGCGAACAGCCGTACCCTTGGGACCTGCTCCAGCCCCAGGATGAGATGAGCCGACATCGAGGTGCCAAACACTGCCGTCGATATGGACTCTTGGGCAGTATCAGCCTGTTATCCCCGGCGTACCTTTTATCCGTTGAGCGATGGCCCTTCCACTCGGGACCACCGGATCACTATGGCCGTCTTTCGACTCTGCTCGACTTGTCAGTCTTGCAGTCAGGCTGGCTTCTGCCATTGCACTCAACGAGCGATTTCCGACCGCTCTGAGCCAACCTTCGCGCGCCTCCGTTACGCTTTAGGAGGCGACCGCCCCAGTCAAACTACCCGCCACACAGGGTCCCGGATCCGGATAACGGACCGCGGTTAGACATCAAGCAATGCAAGGGTGGTATCTCAAGGGAGGCTCCACCAGAACTAGCGTTCTGGTTTCAATGCCCACCACCTATCCTGCACATGCATGGCCTGATGCCAGTGTGAAGCTGTAGTAAAGGTGCACGGGGTCTTTCCGTCTAACCGCGGGAAGCCTGCATCTTGACAGGCAATTCAATTTCGCTGAGTCTATGTTGGAGACAGCGGGGAAGTCGTTACGCCATTCGTGCAGGTCGGAACTTACCCGACAAGGAATTTCGCTACCTTAGGACCGTTATAGTTACGGCCGCCGTTTACCTGGGCTTCAATTCGGAGCTCTCACTCCTCCTTTTAACCTTCAGGCACCGGGCAGGCGTCAGACCCTATACGTCGTCTTACGACTTCGCAGAGCCCTGTGTTTTTAGTAAACAGTCGCCACCCCCTAGTTTGTGCCCCCAGTCAATACTTGCGTAGAAACTGGGCCTCCTTCTCGCGAACTTACGGAGGTATTTTGCCGAGTTCCTTCAACATAGTTCTCTCAAGCGCCTTGGTATTCTCTACCAGTCCACCTGTGTCGGTTTAGGGTACGATCTCATGATGGAGCTATTTCCAGGAACCTCTAAGCAGCCCATTCAATCCAATAAGGATGAACTACCCTCGAGATCCGTCACTTCCATCTGGCCCAGGAATATTAACCTGGTTCCCATCGACTACGCCTTTCGGCCTCGCCTTAGGGGTCGGCTTACCCTGCTCAGATTAGCTTTAAGCAGGAACCCTTGGACTTTCGGCGAGAGTGTCTCTCACACTCTTTGTCGCTACTCATGTCATCATTCTCACTAGTGATCTCTCCACCGGATGGCTTACGCCCCGGCTTCATCGAAAGCACCATATCCTCCAAGGCAATCCGAAGATTGCTAAAGAGGAAAGGTACTATGTCACACTACGCTCTGCTACCATGCAATAAATTGCATCCTAGACTTCGGCTCATGGCTTGAGCCCCGTTACATCTTCGCCGCAGGACAACTTATTTAGACCAGTGAGCTGTTACGCTATCTTTAAAGGATGGCTGCTTCTAAGCCAACCTCCTGGTTGTTTTGGTCGTCCCACCTGCTTTCCCACTTAGCCATGAATTAGGGGCCTTAGTCGTAGGTCAGGGTTGTTTCCCTCTCCACTACGGACGTTAGCATCCGCAGTGTGTCTGCCATCTAGTACTCCCGGGTATTCGGAGTTTGGTTAGGATCAGTAAGACGGTGAGTCCCCATTACCCATCCAGTGCTCTACCCCCCGGGGTATTCGGATGACGCTCTACCTAAATAGATTTCGCAGAGAACCAGCTATCTCCGAGTTTGATTGGCCTTTCACCCCTAGGCACAACTCATCCCGATCTTTTTCAACAGATGTGGGTTCGGCCCTCCAGTTAGTGTTACCTAACCTTCAGCCTGGTCATGCCTAGATCACTCGGTTTCGGGTCTAATGCATCTAACTCAGTCGCCCTATTAAGACTCGCTTTCGCTGCGCCTACACCTAACGGCTTAAGCTTGCTAGATACACTAAGTCGATGACCCATTATACAAAAGGTACGCTGTCAGGGCGTAAAGCCCCTCCAACTGATTGTAGGCGTTCGGTTTCAGGTACTGTTTCACTCCCCTTGTCGGGGTGCTTTTCACCTTTCCCTCACGGTACTGGTTCGCTATCGGTCAGTAAGGAGTACTTAGCCTTCGAAGGTGGTCCTCCGATCTTCAGACAGAATTTCACGTGTTCCGCCCTACTTAATACATCCTTCAAAGCTTCCTATACGGGGCTATCACCCGCTATGGCCGTGCTTCCCAACACGTTCTAGTCACTTATCAGGCTTGGCTGGTCCCCGTTCGCTCGCCGCTACTAGGGGAGTATCAATTGATTTCCTTTCCTCCGGGTACTTAGATGTTTCAGTTCCCCGGGTTTGCTCTTAAAGACCTATGTATTCAGTCAATAAGTACCTGGTTCAGCAAGTTATAAGCAGCCCTAAGGCTATTATAACAAACTGTCAGGTGGGTTCCCCCATTCAGAAATTCATGGATCAAAGCTTATTCTCAGCTCCCCATGACTTATCGCAGAGTATCACGTCTTTCATCGCCTCTTACTGCCAAGGCATCCACCAAACGCCCTTTTCGCGCTTGATTTGATCCAGAAATAGAAAGACACCGAAGTGTCCATCGCGATCCTTATGAGCTGGCAAGCAAAGGATCTTCATCTGAACCAAAAGTCATACATAATTTTCCCGCTCTTTATCTTGGAACCCACACTTCCCAATGTCGGTAGGGACCCGTGTGGAAGATAAAGAACAATGATGTATCTGCTTGTCAGCAAACACATCGGTTAGTGTACTTGACTTGGACAACGCTGTTCATTTTTCAGAAGGCAGACACTTGGAAGACCGAGGAAACAGTCTTGTCAAATGCTCGCGTCACCCGAAGGATCAGCACCAACTGAGATCAGCCCCTTACTTGAGGTAATCAAACAGTGTTGTTTGTTATTCTAAGAATACTCTCAGAATAACTATATTCTCTCTAAACGATGTCAAATCGTCCGATTGGACGGCTAAACACTCAACAGTGCTTAGCGATCTAATCGACGCC
>NZ_JAUORX010000019.1 GCF_030548175.1 Cognatishimia sp. 1_MG-2023
TGACCTGAGCCCCAAGTCTCCTCCAGCTTTGCGTGGAGTCCTTGGAGTTAAATCTTTGGCGTTAGGCCGCCATCTTGTCCATCGCCTTTCTCTGCAGAAATTCCATCGGTGTCAGGTTGCCCAATGCTGAATGTGGTCTGCACCAGTTGTAGTCTTCCTGCCATTCTTCAAGCGTTTTGCGTGCATCACTTAATGTGCCAAACAGCGTTTCGTTGAGGCATTCGTCTCGCAGTTTGCCGTTGAAGCTTTCAATGAAGCCGTTCTGCTGGGGCTTCCCAGGCGCGATGTAATGCCAATCAATGCCGGTTTCCTGGACCCATTTGAGGATCGCCATACTGGTGAACTCAGTTCCATTGTCCGACACAATTGTCTTTGGCATGCCGCGTTCAGCGATGATCCGATCCAACTCGCGTGCAACGCGGTGGCCGGACAGCGAAGTATCAGCCACCAGCACCAAGTTCTCACGACTGAAGTCATCAACGACGGTAAGAACGCGAAACCTTCGACCATCCGTCAACGCATTTGACACGAAGTCCAAGCTCCAGCGTTGGTTTGGGCCATCGGGCAGCACCATCGGCTTCCTCGTGCCCAAAGCACGCTTTCTACCGCCTCTGTGGCGCACCTGAAGCTTCTCTTCGGTATAAATGCGCCTCACCTTCTTGTGGTTCACGGAAAAACCTTCCCGCGCGATCATCACGTGGACACGGCGGCATCCAAACCGTCGCCGTTCTCTGGATACCCGCTTGATTGCATCTCGTAGTTTCGCATCATCGCCACGACGCGAAAGATACCGCACTGACGATCGATCAACTCGCAGAACATTACACGCCCGCCGCTGGCTGACCTGATGGACCTCCATCAAATGAACCACAGCTTTCCGCTTTGCCACGGGCGTCACCACTTTTTTGAGTTGATGTCTCGCAGCATAGCGTTGTCCAGCATTTGTTCCGCCAGCAACTTCTTCAGCTTGCCGTTCTCGTCTTCCAACGCCCGCAACCGCTTCGCGTCAGATGGCTCCATGCCGCCATACTTCGATTTGTATTTGTAGAACGTCGCCGAGCTGATCCCATGCCGCCGACACACGTCAGCGGTCTTCTCACCAGCTTCCTGTTCCTTGATCATCGCAATGATCTGTTCGTCCGTAAATCGTGCCTTCATTTGTCCGTCCTTTTGTTGGGCGGACTCTACACAAATTTGGAGGAGTTTTAGGGGCTCAGGTCA
>NZ_JAUORX010000002.1 GCF_030548175.1 Cognatishimia sp. 1_MG-2023
AATCGTGCCTTCATTTGTCCGTCCTTTTGTTGGGCGGACTCTACACAAATTTGGAGGAGTTTTAGGGGCTCAGGTCAGTCCAGATATAGCTTATGTCACCTGCCCACTTCTGGTTTGGTTCGTTTGCTGCGAAGTTTCGATCCAGTAGGTTTGGCGCGATGTTGAACTTGTGATTGCTGTCTGTCGTCACCTTATGTTTGCACGTTCTGATGACTGATATGCCGTTCTGGCGCATCAACCGGCCAACACGGCGGTGACCGATATCCAGGCCAATCTCTTTCAACTCCTCAGTCATGCGCGGCCTGCCACTCTCATTGAATGCAAGCATTCAACTGCCGTGCGGTGCATAGCTGCCAAGCCTAAGACGAGATTGTTCTCTGATGTGCGCCAACGTGACCAAATCAGATCGCTGCCTACGGCTGGCAGGACGGCTGCGGAACGCCCGCAAACCGCGTGGGCTGACGTCCATAACATCACATAGCCGATTGGTCGGGAAGCTTTCGCTGTGTTCTTCAATGAACCTAAACCTCACGGCTTTTGGCTCGCGAAGAACTGCGTTGCTTTTTTAAAGATATCCCTCTCCTCCTTGAGAACACGGTTCTCGCGCCAAAGCCGGTCATTCTCTTGAGCGAGGCTCAAATCCTCTTTTGACATCAAATCCATGTCTCGATGCACCGTGATCCACTTGTTCAGCGTCGACATGCCCACGCCCAGATCATCAGCTACTTGCTTGCGTGTAAGCCCGCTGGTCAGTGCGATGCGCACCGCATCCTTGCGGAATTCGTCAGTCCGTTTCAGCCCAATAGTTCATCTCCTTTGTCGCAGTAAATGCTATCAAAGGAGCGGCATCAAACGGTGACAGGTCCATGTTGAAGTGAAATGTAAGCATAGACTTTTAACATGCAGCTTTTTTACTCCGCTGCTGCCCCTAGCTCTTAAGAAGTCAACAGAAAATATGGTGTCATTTGTGTCTAGATTGGCTAGCAAAAGATTGTTCAACCAAGCGCTCGACCGCGTCTATATGTTGAAGTGAGCGCTCAACGGCGCGGTCAACATCGCGCGACTTAAAGCACTCCAAAATTTCAAAATGCTCTGTTTCTGCCTGTGCGCCATACTCGTGGTTTGTCCAGAGTACACAGGAATACCGATCAGCTTTGCGGTACAAGTTTTCTATAAACTCAAGCAAAAGTGCATTGCCGCACGGCTTGTATAGGCATAGATGAAAATCCCAATTCAATTTTACAAGGGACAGGTTATCAGACTCTTTTGTTGATGATCTGACGATAGTTTCGGCGGTACGAAGCTCAGGTTCGGTGATGCGAACGATGGCTTGCTCGATCGCCATCGGTTCCAGTTTGCGGCGTAGACTCCAGATGTTGCGCAGCTCTTCTAAGCTGATGCTCGCGACAAATGCACCTCTGTTGGCAATCTGCTCCACAAGCCCTTCAAACTTTAAGATCTGAAGGGCTTCACGTACTGGAATATGGCTAACGCCAAACTGGCTCGCAATATCGTTTTGTCGCAGCTGCATTCCTGCAGAATACTTGCCGGACAAAACGCGCTCACGTAAGGCTTGGCAAATCTTCTCGGTTGTGGATTTTGTTGGCTGGGTCACAGCCAAAGCCGAGTCATTTGCGATGGCCATTGGGGTCACGTGCTCACTTTTGTTACACCGATCATGCTGTCGCGACTAACTAAAGAAGCCAATTCTGACTCTGCCAGATGCTCTGTCCCTTTAGGTCGCAACGGAAGGACTAAATATCGGCAATCGGCCGTGCTGTCCACCACGCGCAGATTAGTACCGGCCGGGAGGACGGTGCCAAACTCAGCTAAAACTTCGCGGGGCTCTTTCACCACGCGAGAACGATAATTACGTGATTTGTACCAAACAGGTGGAGGGCCAAGAATTGGGCGCGGGTAGCATGAACATAATGTACATACCACAACGTGGTGCAAATCCTCCGTATTTTCCAAAATCAGAAAAACTGGGTGCGGTGGCATTGATATCCCGATCTGTGCTGCCGCGGCCGGCAAGTCGTGGCGAGCCAGTTCTCGGAACTCAGGGTCTACCCAGCAGCGCGCGATTAGCTTTGCGCCCTCGGTAGGGGTGCGGCCTTCCATGTCTTCGATTTGAGCTGTGACTTCGGCAGTGGTCAGCAGTGCACTTTCATCCAAAGCGGTTAGAACTTGAGATAGAAGCCTATCAAACGCTGCGCGGGGTTCGCTGTGATCGCGAGAGGTGGGGTGGGGGTGATCGTGTGGCATCATTATTTGTCCTGAGCTGTTTTGCGGAGCCAGTGTTCGTAGACTTCGACCTGAAGTGTGTCAGTGTTATCGCCGGTATAGTTGTCCCAAAGCTCTGACAGGTTAAATTCTACCCAATACAAAGGGGATTCCGGCAAGCCGCTGCCTCCATAGGCTAGGTCTTCTGGGTTTTTATAGCTTCCTATGTAGCTAACAATTTTGCCATAAGCCCCACGCACATAGAGTGGCGTGCGGCAGTGACCCAAAGATTCATCTTGGATTACTTGTACGCACTGCCCGTCAGCGAATTTAGGCGCCTTGGATTGGTCACACCGAACTGAGATCATGGTGCCCTCAGCTACTTGCTTGTGGGATATCTAGGGCGCTTGCCTCTACATAACCCTTTTCAATAAGCAGCAGAGACATCGCTTTCAGCCAACGTTCGTAATAGCTTAGGCCAAAGTAATCTGCCTGAGAAAAGCTTTCCACTGTTCGCCTTACTTCATCCATCGTGAAAGCTGCCTTTTTAGGGCTCGTCAGCAGCGCATAAAGCGCATCCACTCTTTTGTCGAAGAACGTTAATTCATGCTCTGTCTGGTCTATTTTGCCGGCCGGTAGCCCGCCTAGATCGTGTGTACGCTCCATATTCCATTCCCTTTATGCGCATTTTTATAGCAACTTTTTGCGGTTGCATTTTTTTTGTGCACGCCCATCGTGCGTTACCTCTTGATACTTTGGGGTTCCAAATTTCTATTGAGATAATATAATATATTATATCTTATATGAATCAGGGTGGCAATAATTAAGGTCTACCCAACGGGGGGAATATGAAAATTCGGTCGGAAAATATGTCTTTTGCAAGCAGAGAAAAAACGCTGAAAGCCTTTGTACATATTGCGGATGATGTGGATACATCTGCGAATTGCGCGGAAGGCAATGCAACCGTGCCGCTGTCGAAGGCAACTCTTGCAGTAAAGGATCTATTTGACGTCGCGGGAATGCCGACAGGTTTCGGCTCGCCGATCTACGATGGCAACACTCCAGTGACTACAGCAGAGGCTGTGCGCCGTGCAAAGAGCGCTGGGGTTAAGGTGGTTGGCAAGACGGTTACGACTGAATTCGCAACTTTCAAACCTGGTCCAACCGTCAACCCGCAAAACTCTGCCCATACTCCAGGTGGTTCATCTAGCGGTTCGGCTGCCTCAGTTGGTGCTGGGTTGGTATCGCATGGAATTGGGACACAGACAGCTGGCTCTGTCATTCGTCCAGCAGCGTATTGTGGGGTCGTTGGTTTCCTGCCGACGATGGGCTGTGTTTCGCGCAATGGATTAAAGGTTATTTCACCATCATTGGACCGAGCGGGCGTTTTTGGGCGCAGCGTTCAGGCCGTTTCCGATCTGGCAGGTGTGATTGCAGATCTCCCCAAAATCGCTAAGAGCGCCGACGCACCAAGACGCATTGGGTTCTTTGAGGACGAAACTTGGGCCGACGCAGACAGCGCTACCCAGCAAACCTTGCAGGCCTACAAATCGAAAGTAGCAGAAGCGGGGGACGTTGTTGTAAATTTGGGCAACGGAAAGATCTTGTTAGATCTGATCCAAGCGCAAAGCGACGTCATGGGGTTCGAAGCCCTAAATTCGCTTGAAGACGAACTCACAAATCATGAGGCACTCATATCCGATCAGCTCAGCGCCTACTGTGCGGAAGCTGCTGGAATTACGCCAGAAAAATATGCAACTGCGCTTGAATTCGGGCAAGCAGGGCGAGTCTGGATCGAGACACTTTTGGCGAACCTAGATGCGATCGCCTCGCCATCAGCAAAGACTTTGCCCCCAGCCACTCTGGCCAGTACTGGGGATCCGTACGTCAACCGTGCATGGTCTTTGCTTCATACCCCTTGCATCACTTTGCCAACTGCGCCCCTGCAAAACAACCTCAAAGGGGCTGTTCAACTGGTGGCCGGTTTTGGGCAGGACCTCAATCTTCTGGAAATTGCGAAACAACACGAAATGCGGGTCGCTGAAATTGGCCTTAGCTAACAAGAAATTCTGAAAAATCAGGAACAATTCACAACAGAGAGGACTAAAAATGAAGAGAAGACAAATTTTGACCGGCGGTGTCGCGGCACTGGGTGGTGCCGCACTCGCAGCTCCGGCCGTTGCGAGCTCTGAGCAAACCTTTAAATGGAAGATGACGACAGCTTATCCTCCAAGTTTGCCTATGTATTCTGTCGGGCCAGGTAGCCTGACTGATTTAACTGATCGCATTCGGGCTATGTCCGGTGGGCGATTGAATATCGAGGTCTTTCACGGCGGCGAACTGGTTCCCCCATTTGAAGGCTTTGATGCTGCTCAGTCAGGCATTGTCGAATGTAACGGCTGGGTTTCCTATTTCGGGGCAGGCAAGCGCCCATGGGCACAG
This sequence comes from Cognatishimia sp. 1_MG-2023, assembly GCF_030548175.1. Classification (GTDB taxonomy): domain Bacteria; phylum Pseudomonadota; class Alphaproteobacteria; order Rhodobacterales; family Rhodobacteraceae; genus Cognatishimia. Next base: position 4,666 of record NZ_JAUORX010000002.1, read on the forward strand.
TTCTTTGGTGGGGTGCCATTTGGTATGAACTATCAAGGTCAGAACGCTTGGATGTACGAAGGGGGCGGTTTGGACCTTTGGCAAGAGCTTTATGCTGACATCGGAATGGTGCCCTTCCCATGTGGAAACACCGGTGTGCAAATGACGGGCTGGTTCAAGGATGAAGTCAACACATTGGAAGATCTAAAGGGATTGCAAATGCGTATCCCTGGGCTCTCTAGCCGGATTTATGCCGCGGTTGGCGTGGACGTGAAGTTGTTACCACCTGCCGAGATTTTTCCTGCACTGGAGCGTGGCGTTATTCAGGCCGCTGAATGGGTAGGTCCTGCTCAGGATAAAATTCTAGGTCTCCATAATGCTGCATCATATTACTACACCACTGGCTGGTCCGAGCCAAATAACGTGGTTGAATTTGCGGTAAACAAAGACGCATGGGAAACCTTGCCCGAGGACCTGCAACACATTGTTCGTAATGCTTGTGCATCTACTAACGTCCGTTCGCAGGCTTGGTCCGAAGCGGTCAATGGCGAAGCTCTGCAAGACTTGGTCGAAAACCATGGAACACAGTTGCGTACTCTTTCCGATGACATTCTCGACGGTCTACGCGAAGCAACTCCTGGTGTGCTCGAAGAACTTGGATCTGGGGATCCACTGTTCGCTCGGGTTCGGGATCACTACTTTGATTTCAAAGCCAAACATGATGCATGGACCAATGTCAGTGAAGGTCAATGGCATCGCCGAATTCGAGGGTGATGGCGTTGCAAGTTTTTCTTAAACTTGCCGACAAATGCGAAACTGTTGTGACCTTTCTTGGAAAGGTCGCAATGGTTTGCGTTTTCGGAACTATTGTAACGGTCACGGCAAATGTGCTCGTTCGATATCTGTTCGGAATTGGAACCGTCTGGACCCAAGAATTGGAGTGGCATTTTCTTGCTGTGATCGCAACATTCGGTGTGGCCTATACCTATCAGCAAGGCGAACATGTCCGTGTTGACGTGATCTACAAACCCGCAGGTCCCCGAACCAAGGCTGCAATTGATCTTGCAGCGGCGATTGCACTGATCGTTATAGCGATTTTGATCTGCAACTACACGTTGCCCTATATTCAACAATCTTGGCGCAGCCTTGAGGGATCCGCCGATCCAGGTGGTTTGCCGATGCGCTACCTCTTGAAGGCCACCATCTTTGTCGGTTTTGCCAGCCTTGTCTTGCAGGCGTTTGCAGAAATCATTCGCCATTTATCCACTCTAATCACTGGGAAGGTAGGGACTGACTGATGGAGCTTCAAATTATTCTAATGCTGTGCGCCTTTTTCGGGCTCCTCATAATTGGCTTCCCTGTCGCCATCGCTATCGCAACTGCGGGCTTTGTTTTTGGGTTCACCGGTCTGGAAGGGAAACTTTTCAGCCTCGTCCCGCATCGGATTTATGGGGTCATTACGAAATACGAATTCATTGCGATTCCATTGTTTGTTTTCATGGGGGTGGCGCTTGAAAAATCCCGTATTGCAGAAGATCTGTTAACTGTAATTGGCTATGCAATGGGCGGTCTACGCGGAGGTTTAGGCATCGCCATTGTCCTGTGCGGCGTATTGCTGGGTGCTGCAACTGGAATCGTGGGAGCGACCATCGTCACCTTAACAATGCTAACGCTGCCCATTCTATTGGCACGAGGATATTCTAAAAGTCTGTCCTGTGGCCTAATTTGCGCATCAGGCACACTTGGACAGATAATTCCGCCCAGCTTGGTCCTCATTTTAATGGCCGATATCGTTGGTTTGTCGGTTGGCACATTGTTCGCAGCTGCTTTTGTCCCAGGAATGCTGTTGGCATTCCTGTTTGTGGCATATCTATTGGTGCTTGCTCTTCTTAATCCATCTTCGGTTCCCGCTATTGACGCAGAAGAACGCGCTCAAGTCAGCTTCAAAAGCCTTATGAAAAAGATGGTTTTTGTTGTTTTACCACCAATGGCACTCGTAGTCTTTGTGTTGGGATCCATCATTGGTGGTATCGCAGCGCCAACTGAAGCTGCCTCGATTGGAGCGAGTGGTGCCATTGTGATTGCTGCCCTTTATGGAAGGCTAAGTACCACACTAATTAAAGAGACTGCACGAACGACGTTGATCATATCAAGTATGATTTTCTTCATTCTGTTATCTTCTCAGGTCTTCTCCATCGCGTTCCGCGGCCTTGGCGGCGAGCACTTTGTGAAGAACTTATTTGCAGGCATCCCTGGTGACGTTAACGGTGCGATCTTGTTCTTGCTGCTGATCATTTTTGTGTTGGGATTCTTCATGGAATGGATTGAAATCAGCTATATTGCGCTGCCAATCATGTTGCCATTCTTCCGCTTGGAAGGCGTGGACATGGTTTGGCTTTCCATGCTGATCGCCGTCATCCTGCAGACATCATTTTTAACACCTCCCTTTGGATGGTCGTTATTTTTCTTACAGGGCGTCGCCCCAAAGGAAATTAGGATGAGAGACATCTATGTCGGTGTTTTGCCATTCATTGGCATTCAGCTTTTCGTAGTGGCCCTTGTTTTTGTCTTTAGCGACTTGGTGCTTTGGCTCCCCCGCGTCATTGGATGGTAAATAAAATGAGTATTGAAGTTGGAACAATCGTTCCTGCAAAAGTCGGCATGCATGTTTCGGAAATTGAAACACCAGCGTTAATCGTTGACCTCGATGCATTCGAACGCAACCTGGAAAAAATGCGAGATATTGCAAGAACGCATGGCGTGGGGCTTCGAGCCCACGCCAAAGCTCACAAATCGGCGGATGTGGCACATCGGCAATTGGAAATTGGTGGCGCACATGGGTTTTGTTGCCAAAAAGTTTCCGAAGCAATTGCCTTGGTTGACGCTGGTATCAAGGACATTCTGATTTCTAATCAGATCGTTTCGCCGAGCAAAATTGCCAGACTGATCGACCTAAGCAAAAGAGCAAATCTTCGTGTATGTGTCGATGATTCCGAAAACATTATAGCCCTTTCCAAGGCCGCCGTCGAAGGTGGCATCGAATTGGGTTGTTTAGTGGAAATTGACGTTGGCGCAGGACGATGTGGTGTCACGCCTGGCCGGGATGCGGCCGAACTCGCGCACCAAATCGCGACTGCACCAAACCTGCGATTTGATGGTTTGCAAGCCTACCACGGCCCGGCTCAGCATTGCGTTGACGCAAATGAGCGGCAATCAATCTTTGAAAGTGTCGTCGTAAAAGTTGAGAGGACTTTAACCGCACTCAAGGACCAAGCTCTTGAGTGCCCAATCATCAGCGGTGCGGGAACCGGCACATTTCAAAAGGAAGCGGCATCTGGTCTCTTTACCGAGCTCCAAGCAGGCACCTATTGTTTCATGGATGCTTCATACATGTCGGTGCGAAATCAAGAGGGTGGGCAGGAAGTACCGTTTGAAAACGCGCTCTTTTTGTTGTGCTCGGTCATGTCTGCCGTTCGAGCTGGTACCGTGGTTTGTGACGGTGGCCACAAAAGCCATGCAATCGATTCTGGATTGCCCGTTCTCGTGGATGTCGAAGGTGCTGAATATGTAGGCTGCAACGACGAACACGGTGTGATCAATGATCCAAATAATCTCTTAAAATTGAACGACAAAGTGCGTCTGATTCCAGGTCACTGTGACCCCACCTGCAATTTACATGACACATTGATTGGGGTGCGGAACGGTTTGGTCGAAACGGTTTGGCCAGTCACGGCACGCGGGAAACTTTGGTAATGCGCTCTGCAAAAAGGGAAAAATGATGAAACTTCACCTAGAAGGAAAGACGGCGCTTATTACGGGCGGCTCAAAGGGTATCGGCCTCGCGAGCGCTAAGCTTCTCGCCCAAGAGGGATGTGACATCGTTTTGGTGGCCCGTGATCCCAATGCATTGTCTGATGCAGTGGCTGAGATCCAGACAGAGACAGGCAAAACGGCACAAACAATGACTTGTGATGTGGCAAATCAAGAAACTCCGGAAAAGCTTGTGGAGCAATTTCCAGATATAGACATTCTTGTGAACAATGCAGGTGCTATTCCCGGCGGTTCCTTAGATCAGGTCGCTGCAGATGCTTGGCGGCAATCTTGGGATCTCAAAGTGTTTGGAATAATTGAAATGACACGTCATTTTTACGCATCAATGGCGACGCGACGGTCAGGAGTGATTATCAATGTCATTGGTTGGGCAGGACTGCGCGTGGACGCGAACTATCTTGCCGGAAGTATGGGCAATGCTTCTTTGGTCGCGATGACCCGCGCCCTTGGCTCTACCAGTCCCGCAGATGGCGTGCGTGTCGTTGGTATTAATCCCGGCCCGGTTGACACTGATCGATTAGAGTTTTTGCAACGTAAAAAGGCTGAGGTGCTGCTTGGAGATGCCAACAAGTGGCGCGAGCTTGTGGCAAAACTTCCCTTTGGCCGCGCCGCCCAAAAGGTCGAGATAGCTTCAGCTGTTGCATTTTTGGCCTCTGAAGTGTCAGGGTATACTTCCGGTTCAGTTCTCGAAATCGACGGTGGCTTGTCTTGGAAAATTTAGATACTTCAAAAGTATACGCAGTTTGAACAAAGTCGAAATATTGCAATCTCGCTTTGTCATGATTGTTTGGGCCAGAATTGCAGGACGAGGACCCTTGAACCCTACTTGGGCGTAAAGATAGCAAGGCACGCGCGCAGGCGTGTTCAAGTACGCTAAGAGGCTATTTAAAGTAAGCATTTAGACAAACTGTCAAAAGACAGGTTCAATGCTTATTGATTGGCGGCTTTGTTCAATTGGAAAGTTTTCATTCTTGATCGCAGCGAATGACCGCTTTCCGCCGATTCTGTTGAAAAACAACGTATTGCAAGCGCAGAAAATAGAGCTTCAAACAGTGCGCGAGCGCCTTTTCTATCAGGCTTTGCGCATTTGCTGCGGTGCAGGAAAGATCTTGGCTAATTTGCGGAGGTTTTGGGCGGTTGCGGCGAGGAGGAATTCATCATTTGCACCACATGGGCCGCGTAATCGCAATCGTCCCAATCCCAAGATCCGTTTGAGGTGGGCGAAGAGCATTTCGACCTTCTTCCGCAACCGCATTGAGATCGCATATTGCTTGGTCTTGGCAATATCGCGGGCAACCTGACGGGCATCTTCATGTTCTTCACGCGTGATCTTGCGCGCATCTGCTTTCGGGCAGCACTTCATCTTCGATGGGCAGGCTTGGCAGGTGTGTTTCAATGCCTGATACTTGGCGACCCCTTTGCCAGATGGACCACGGTTCGGATCTGAGTAGTTGCGTCGGAACTGTTTGAGCGGCTCACCTTCGGGGCAGATGTATTGGTTGTTCTCGGCGTCCCATTCGAAGTCAGCGCGAGACCAAGTACCGTCTGTGCGACCAGATTTATCTAGCACGGGAATGTGTGGGTTGATGTCACGATCAACGACCCATCCCAGCATAGGGCCTGAACCATAGGCGCTATCCGCGATGAGCCGTTCTGGATCGATGTCATGCCGATCTTTGATCCGATCCAACATCGTGCGGACAGAGCCAACTTCGGCTTGTCGGATTGATCTGGTGCCCTCGACATCGAGGATGACACTGTGGTCCGTGTCGATCAGGTAATTGGTCGAATAACTGAAGAATGCAGGGCCTTTGCGCGCTGCCGTCTATTACCGGCAGGTGATTGCATGCAATCACCGAGAGGCATTGGCTTGCGGGATCGGAATGAGATGTGAACTTGGGTTGAACCTCCGATGCTGCGCCGAATGCCGCATCGTCCAGCACATCCAAATACTCCTTCACTGCGCGTGGCGCATCGTTTGGATCAATGGCGTTACGATCCCAATCTTCTTTTGGCGTTGAATTTTGCTTGTTGGCATCGGCTTCAATCAAGCTGGCGTCTGCCGCAAGGCGCTGGCCACTTACCAAACCATCCGCGATGCACCGTGCGACAGTCTTTTCAAAAAGATGCCTCAGCAACGCACTTTCCCGAAAGCGCCCATGCCGGTTCTTGGAAAAGGTCGAATGGTTCGGCACTGGATCAGACAGATCGAGGCGACAGAACCAGCGATAGGCCAGATTCAAATGCACCTCTTCACACAATCGACGCTCTGACCGAATACCGAAGCAATAGCCGACCAACAGCATCCGGATCAGAAGTTCGGGATCAATCGATGGGCGGCCGGTGTGGCTGTAAAAGTCTGCGAGATACTGGCGGATGTCGCTTAGATCGACAAACCTATCAATGGAGCGCAGCAGATGATCTGGGGGCACATGATCGTCAATCGAGAACTCGTAAAACAACGCGCCTTGCGCTTCCTGCTTCGGTCCCAACATCGCCAATCCCCTCGTTACTAAGGACAATTGAATCACTGGCCAAGATTCAAATCAACAAGAGTTTTTCAACAGAATTAGCCCTATTGGAGCAATATTAAACTACGCATTTGAGGGCCGGTAGGATCCGGCGGTTGCTCCCTCCCGCAACCAACACTAATTCTTCAATATTATCAATAGTCTGAGATTCTGATCTCGGGCCTTCTTTGCGTTGGGCACCGGAAAAACAATAATCTCAGCTCCAAGCAACTTTCTTATTAGCCTGGATTGAAGTGGTCCAACTAATGGTGCTCGAGCATCTTGCTACCCGCGATAAGGCTCTATCTTATCCGCTGACAAAGCATAGCCAATCTCCGCAAGGTGCGTCCTTAAAGATGAGACGCCGAACATCCCTATGACATTCACCGGTTCAAACATGCCTTTGCTCTCATAGGGTGTTGGAGACGTGACAAAAACGAGTTGGTTTGCAGGTGGTGGCGGAACGTGAACGCAGGCGCCAACATAGGGCACCAGAATAAAAGCGGTAACACCGGATCCATTATAGTCAATTGGGACGATAAAGCCTGGAATACGGACGATATGGCCATTCCAATCCGTTCTGACCCCGGTGGAGGTCGGTTGCTGGCTTGACAGTGGTACTTGTTCATCATGGGGCAGCAGTTCGCGGATCGCATTTGGGATGGCTGTTTGATCTTTTGGCAGCAGATCGTCCCAGTCTAGCTCAATGAAACCCTCGGCACGTGCGACACTGGCCAACAAGCTTGATGCGGTTATTCCTGAGAGAAACGCGCGGCGATGTAGAACGTGGCTCACCATATGTAGGTTTCCAAGTCATCCGCAGAGATCGAGTAACCGATTTGCCCAAGTGTCGTGGATTGCAATTGCGTTCTTATTGTACCTGTCACCCAAACCGGCTCCCATAGTTCATCATCAGGCCAAGGCTTTGACGAATTGACCATCACAAGTTGGTTCGCGGGCGGAGGAGGTGTGTGAATGCATGCGCCGACATAGGGCACTAGCATGAAGTCGGTTACACCTTCGGCGCTCGTTTCCAAGGGAATAATAAAGCCGGGCATCTTGATATAGGTGCCGTTCAGCTTTTCGTTTAGCTTGATTCCATTCTCATCGTAGACGGGAAGCCATGTATCATTGGCTTCGTCTAGCTCACCTTCGCCGATGATTTCAGAATAAGGCAGGCCAGGCGGGATCAAATCATCCCAAGTGATTTCACGCGGGGTGGCTGCAAGGGCGGTCTTCGGTGTCAATACCGAGCCGGACAAAAGCATTAACGCAGTTCTTCGGTTCAACATTGCAATCAACCCACTTTCAGCATCACGTTTTAACCATCATACCATCTGCGACGGACAGCCTGTAAGCCCTTAATGCAGGGACCAAGCTCACGATTGCGCCAGCGCAGATCACGGCTAGGACCACCCAAACTTCACGCATCGTTGGTGCGTTTATGGGCAACCATAGGCCATAGGCGCTATCAAGGATGGGTTGGGCGATGATCAATCCGATGTACAGTAGAACCAAACCAAACAACGCGCCAACGGCTGCCATCAGCATGGCCTCAAGAACGAGCATGCTTAGAATGGTTGAGGGCCGCGCGCCCATAGCGCGAAAGATCGCCATCTCGCGACGACGTTCGTTTAGGCTGGAAAAGATCGTGGCCATCATCCCGATGAGTGCTGTGACAACCACCAAGGATGACACCGCCAAGAGCGCAGTTTCCGCAATGCCAACGATACTCCAGAGTTCCTGCAACGCGACGCCGGGTAAGATCGCGAGCAAAGGCTCTTCTGTGTATTCATTGATGGCACGCTGTAGGGAAAAGATCTGGAGCGGAGATTCAACGCCGACCAGAACGGCAGTAACCGCTTTGGGCGTAAGTTCCATGTTACGGATCACATCTGCTGGTGTTGATTGACCGGGTACTTTCGCGCCGCTTTTCCAATCGACGTGGATCGCCTCTATCGCTTCCATGCTCACGATGACAGTACGGTCAACGGGTGTTCCTGTCTTTTCCAGAATGCCAGATACACGGAACGGCTGATCTTTGTGTTCGGTAAAGGATGCGAGGCCATGGGCGACGATAATTGGGTCGCCGATACTATATCCCATGGTTGCAGCAACATCCGCACCGATTACTGTATCAAACAGATCATCCATGATGACACCATCAGAGACAGCCAATGATCTGCCTTGCCGGTATTTATAGTGCTCGAAAAAGGCACGAGAGGTGCCCATCACACGAAACTGGCGGTGACTATCGCCCAGCGAAATGGGCACGATCCAGTCGACTTCTGGTCGCGCGGCAATATCTTGGTAGCTTTCCCAAGTCACATTGTTGGTCGCGTTGCCGATGCGAAAAACAGAATATAGTAACAGTTGCACAGACCCCGATCGTGCACCGACAATCAGGTCGGTGCCGGAAATTGTATCGGCAAAGCTTGCCTTTGCACCTGTTCTTACCTTTTCAACCCCAAGAAACAGGGCGACAGATAGGCCAATGGCGAGGATCGTCATGCCCACAGTCAGCGCACGCGCACCGAGCGAAGCAATGGCAAGGCGCATGATCATACAGAGGCTCTTTCTATCTGTGCGATGTCTTCCATCTGGATCACGCGGTCAAAACGTTCGCCAAGCCGCGGGTCATGGCTGACCATCAAAAGTGACGTGTTGTGCTTGGTTGTTTGTGCAAACAGTAAATCAAGAAACGCAGATTGACTATTCGCATCCAGCGCTGAGGTCGGTTCATCTGCGATGATCAAGGGTGGTTGCCCAATCAGCGCACGTGCGACTGCAACGCGTTGCTGTTGACCAACACTCAGGGCCGTTGCCTTTGCATATATCGCATCGGCCGGTAACCCGAGCGCTGCACACAACGCAGTTGCCTCAGCCGTAGCATCACTAACACGCTTGCGGCGCGCAGGGGCAAAGCGAAGCGGAAGCAAGATGTTATCCAGCAAAGAGCCGAAGGGCAGCAAGTTAAACTGCTGAAAGATCACACCAATCTGTTCGGCCCGAAACTTGTCACGTGCACCACCTGACAAGCTGGTGATGTCCGTTCCCGCAATACATACGCGTCCTTGATCGGGCACAATCGTACCGCAGATCAACGACAAAAGCGTAGATTTCCCAGACCCGCTTTCGCCGAGCAATAAGACGGACTCGCCCTTTGCAACCGACAGGTCAGGGACGGTGAGTGAGAACCCAGAACGCCCTGACCAGCGATAGGCAACGTCGGTAATTTCAAGAGGCGCGCCTGTCACTTAGGATCAGCTCCCCAAGGTTAACACAGGCGTGTCGCGTTCAACTTCGAAAGCCTGCGCGCCGGATTTCGTGATGATTTGCACTTCTACTTCATTTGCGTTTGCAAATGCCTCAAAGTAGTCAAAAGTGATCTGGGTGAGCGCATCAGGATTGGTGCAATTCAGCGTGTATTCCGCATGGAATTCTGTGTGACCCGCTTCATCCGCGTGATCGTTTTTTTCATGATCGTGGCCTGCATGTTCGTCGTGACCGTGGTCGTCATGCTTATCATCTGCATGATCCTTATGATCATCGTGATGTTCTTCACCGTGATCGTCATGTTCCTCGCTTTCAAGTGCTGCCATTGCTTTAACGACGGAACAACCGGCCGCACTCGGCATCACGAACAAATCAAGTGGTGCGCCAAGTGTGCCGACAGCTGCCTCTATGGCCGCAAGATCTGCATCACTTTCGGCCGCGTATTCGAAGCCAACAATGTCAGCGCCGGGCGCTTCGAACGCCATCGCGACTGTTGTGCCTTCGATTGCAATATTAAGCGTGCCAACGCCATGTTCATGGGCGTCAAGCTGGCGTGCTTCTTCCGCAAGGGCAGGAAAAGCTGCGACAAAAGCGATAAGAGAGATTGCTTGTTTCATGTTACTTCCAGTTTGAATGATTGTGTTGGTCACGCCGCGCAGGTGCCGCACAACCCGTGAATTTCTACGATATGTCGATCCGCGCGAAAGGCGTTTCGCTCGGTCAAGGCGGTTAGCTTGGGCAACAGATCGCTGCCGTCATGTTCTTCGACCGACCCACAGTCTTCGCAGATCGCTAGGACAGGTACGCTTTCGACATGGTTACAGCGGCAGGGCACAAAGGCCTTGATGGATTCAAGACGGTGCGCGCGCCCTTGGTCAGTAAGTGCCGAAAGTGTTCGATAAACCGTTGGCGGTGCGATGTCCGGTTCGCTGGCCTGAAGCCGCTCAAGGATTTGGTATGCCGTCATCGGGCGATCACAGGATTTTAGAACGCTTAGAACATCTGTTTGCCGAGCTGCCGCGCGTTTTCTCATGTGTTGATCTCCCTGATTAGCAATTTATTATTTTATAAAGTAACAAACAGCAAGGCGTGAATGTCGCAATGGCTTGTCCTTGGTGGCATTCTAATAAATCACAAATAATGATATGTTATAATATATCTAGTCATGTTAATCCCTCCCGAATCTTGTGTTATTATTTCGGAGACATTTCATGATAAAACCTCTTAGCGCCGTAATTTGCATCGCAATTGCGGGGGCAGCCCTCCAAGCAACAGCAGAGACAAAATCGAGCGTCACCATTGCCTCTCCGTGGGAAGTGGCAAGCTATGATCCTGCGATTGCTGGATTTGCGATCCAGAAACTGCAAATCATGGAAAACCTTGTTGATGCGGATGTAAATGGTGCGTTGCGCCCAGGTTTGGCAACAGCATGGACCGCTTCAAAAGATGGCCTGTCTTGGCAGTTCACCTTGCGAAGTGGCGTCAAATTTCATGACGGGTCTGACTTTACTGCAGAGGCTGCGGTTACGGCGCTGACCCGTGCTTGGAAACAACCAGGTGTTCTGAAAAAAGCACCAATTATTGGCATTTCTGCAAGCGGTGAAACTGTTGTTATAACGCTTGAAAAACCATTCACGGCGCTTCCCGCGTTTTTGGCGCATGCCACAACAATCATTCCTGCACCCGCAGCATTTGATGCGGACGGGAACCCCGCGCAGATGATTGGTACCGGCCCATTCAGCGTTTCAAACTTTACGCCGCCACAAAGCATTTCACTGGTACGAAATGATGCATATTGGGGTGAAAAAGCGAAGCTAGATAGCGCAACTTACCTTGCAGCTGGGCGTGCTGAAACACGTGCGCTTTTGGCAGAAAGTGGTGATGCGGATGTGGTATTTACTCTTGATGCGGCGGGATATTCCCACTTGCAGCACGTGGATACCATTGAAACATCAGCCGTACCGATCCCCCGCGTTGTTGCTTTAAAAGTAAACGCAGGGCACCCGTTCTTTAGCGATGCAAAGGCGCGTCAAGCATTAAGCCTCGCCATTCCAAGAGACGGTATCGCCCGTGCGATTACCCGCTTCCCCGAAGCTGCGGCTGATCAACTGTTTCCACCTGCCTTGAATACATGGCACTCTGCCGACCTAGAGCCACTTCAAACGGACATAGAGGTCGCCAAATCTTTGCTTTCCGAATTGGGCTGGGTTGCAGGTCCGGATGGTATCCTAACTCGTGATGGCGAACGGTTTTCCATTACGCTACGCACCTTCCCCGATCGCCCAGAGTTGCCATTGATTGCAACTGCGCTGCAGGATCAATGGCGCGAGATCGGTATCGAGCTTGAGGTCAGTGTCGCAAACTATTCTGAAATTCCTGCGGGTCATCAGGATGGGTCGCTGCATGTGGCACTTTATGCTCGCAACTACGGCCTAACACCTGATCCAATTGGTTCTGTGCTGCAGGACTTTGGTACAGGTGGCGGTGATTGGGGTGCTATGGGGTGGCACAATCAAAAGGTTGTCGAGGCTCTCGACATCATTGCATCAACCGTCGATCCGGATCAGCGCCAAGCAAGCATCGCGACGGTTGCCAAGGAACTGCACCAAGAACTGCCAGTGATCCCTATCGTTTGGTATCAACACACCGTGTCAATTGATAAGAACCTAAAGGGTGTCATCATTGACCCGCTGCAGCGTAGCTACGGGTTAAGCGATATGTATTGGGCTAACTAAAATATGAGCCCTCCACTTAAATCAATGTTGGGGGTCCTCGCCGCGCGAGGCCTCCAAGCTGTAATTGTAGCGTTGATCGTTGGTATCGTCAGCTTTGCTATGATGTATGCGCTGCCCGGCGATGCGGCGTATCGTATTGCAGCAGGTCGTTATGGATATGACATGATGGACGCCGCTGCAGCCGAAGTTGTGCGTCTTGAGCTTGGTTTAGACGATCCCTGGCTCATCCAGTTGTGGTCCTGGATTGGTCAGCTAATGCAATTCGATTTGGGCAATTCTCTTGTCTATGGATCACCTGTGGTGGATGAGATTGCGACGCAACTTGGCTTTTCCCTACTCTTAGCCGGCGGAGCGGTGGCGGCGTCACTTTTGATCGCCTTGCCGGTTGGAATTGTGTCGGGGCTTAATCCAGGTGGATTGTTTGATCGCACCAGCATGGGCTTATCCGTGTTTCTGCGGGCGATCCCGGCATTCGCACTTGGGATCGTGCTGGTATTGGTTTTCGCGGTTCAGCTAAAGCTTTTCCCGGTGGCAGGTTTTCGGGGTTTTGATAACTTAGTGCTGCCTTCCTTTACTTTGGGTATTGGCCTTGCGGCCGTTTCAAATCGTGTTGTTCGTGATGCCGTTGTGGACGCAATGAATGCAGACTGGCGATTGTTTTCCCGCACCAAAGGATTGTCATCTCGTCTAACATTGATCCGTCATGTTCTACGCAATGCCGCCCTTCCCGTCGTGACATATGTCGGGGTGCAACTTGCCTATTTGATCGAAGGCGTTGTGATCGTTGAAACCGTGTTTGCTTGGCCGGGAATTGGCCACGCGCTGGTACACGCAATCTTTGGTCGCGACATCGCAATGGTGCAGGGGACCGCTTTGACGCTTGGTCTGCTTTACGTGGCGTTGAATCTGATCATTGATCTTGCGTGCCGCTTGATTGACCCACGCGGGAGTGTGGCATGACAGATCAATCAAACATGATGGCTTTGCCACATCTGCAACACAAACCATCAAAGCTGCGTCTGGCGCGCGTCTTGGGTTTCGCGCTTTTGCTTTGGCTTGCAATCGTCGCTGTCGGCGGACCGGACTTGATCGGTCAAGACCCGGCAAAACAATCTCTCTTATCCACGCTTGAGCGACCAAGTCTCGCACACCCGCTTGGCACAGATCATCTGGGGCGGGATATGGTCGCACGGCTGCTTTCCGGTGCGCAATTATCGCTTTCTTTGGCATTCTTGTCGGTCATTACCGCAGGGTTGCCCGGAACGATCATTGGCATAACAGCAGCTTGGTTCGGAGGTTGGATAGATCGTATTTTAGGGGCCTTCGCCGATGCCGTTTTGGCATTACCCGGGCTACTGCTGGTCCTGATGTTAGCCGCGATGTCCCCCGGGTCTTGGTGGGCGCTGTATGCGGGCATCTCACTCACGCTTTGGGTGGAGTATTTCCGCTACACGCGCCAACGCGCGCGGATCGTCTTGGCAGAACCCAGCGTAGAAGCCTCGCGGCTATTGGGCCTTGGACCTTGGCTATTGGTACGCCGCCATCTCATCCCGGAAATTGGCCCCGGTCTGTTAACCATTGCAGCTTTCGGTGCCGCGACCGCGGTGACGTCAGTTGCCGCTTTGGGGTTTGTCAGCGTCGGCATCCGTCCCCCAACCGCAGAATGGGGTGTGATGATGACTGAACTTTTACCGTATTGGCGGGAAGCACCGTTTCTAATCCTGCAACCAGTTGGTTGCTTGGTCATCACTGTATTGGCGCTTCACCTTTCTGTAGGGGGCATGCGACGTCCATGATTTATTCCATTGAAGTAAAAGACCTATCCGTCTTCGCCGGATCAACACACCTGATGGGCCCCGTGAGCTTTAAGGTGAAGCCGGGCGGAACACTTGTGATCATGGGGGAAACCGGCGCTGGCAAAAGCCTTATTGCGCAAGCCATTCTTGGCACGCTCCCGGGTGTGCTTAGGGCCGAGGGTGAAATCACTGTAAATGGTCGCCGTGTTGATCAATTGTACCAGATCGATCGCGCAGCGCTTTGGGGCCGTGAAATTGCAACGTTACCCCAAGAGCCTTGGCGCGCGCTTGATCCGTTGATGCGTTCTTTCAAGCAGGTGAAAGAAGCTCATCGCTATGTTGCAGATCGTCAAGCAATCGAAGCAGATCTTGCGACCACTGAAGCGTTTGAAGCCTTGGGGCTATCTGGTGCAGAACAGCGACTCCCCGGTGCATTATCTGGCGGCATGGCGCAACGCGTCGCTTTTGCCGCGGCGACCGCTGCGAATGCACCGATCCTTTTGGCAGATGAACCCACAAAAGGGCTGGATTCAGCACGCCATGCAAAAGTCGTTGGTTTGCTTGCTCAAGTCCCACAGGCTGGCGGGACGCTTTTGGCGATTACACATGAGGCATCCGTGGCCCGCCATTTGGGTGGCACCCTGATAGTCATGCGCGATGGGACGTTGGTAGAGCAGGGCGCAACAGATGCTGTTCTCAAAACCCCAAGCGATCCTTTTACGCGCGACCTTCTAAATGCAGATCCCCAAAACTGGCCCAAAACGCAGAGCCACACGACAGCGGAGACAGTGTTAACGGTACGTGATCTCGCTGTGGAACGTGGCAAAAAATGCCTGTTCGAAGGGTTCAACCTTGATGTGCATGCCGGTGAAAAGATTGCATTGACGGGGCCAAGTGGGATCGGAAAAACTACTCTGCTGGATGCGATCGCTGGTTTGTTAAAGCCTGCATCAGGAACCGTGACACGCGGCCAATCACTGCCCAGACATGGCGTGCAAAAGCTCTATCAAGATCCACCAGCAGCGTTCCCCAG
Source organism: Cognatishimia sp. 1_MG-2023 (assembly GCF_030548175.1). GTDB lineage: Bacteria > Pseudomonadota > Alphaproteobacteria > Rhodobacterales > Rhodobacteraceae > Cognatishimia. The sequence goes on from NZ_JAUORX010000002.1 coordinate 19,826, forward strand.
TCGAGTGCCGCTTGTGCACACGTTACGAGACGTGGCGCGGCGACACAAAACAGACTGGTCACGTGTCATGCAGTTTCTTGAACAGCTAGGTATTCACCCCTCGTTGCTGGAGCGATTGCCGGATGAAGTGTCAGGGGGCGAATTGCAAAGAATTTCCATCGCGCGCGCACTGACCGTGGGCCCAAAGGTGCTTCTCGCAGATGAACCAACGTCACGCCTTGATCCCATCACGCAACGCGAAACGCTCTTAATGCTAGATCGCATCGCTGAAGATGAGAAAATCGCAATTATTCTCGTCACCCACGACCAGAGTATTGCCCAAAAGTGGGCGGATCGAGAGATTTCACTCGTATGAAACCTAAGATGCCTGATTACGCGTCAGGCATCTTTTCAAACCCATCAATCGGCACCGGGATCAAAGATTGTATTGCGGAGCGATACGTATGCGCCAAGACCAATCCGACTCATGTCATATTTAAGACGCCAGATCGTCGTTTGGCATGGTGAAACGGCCTTCCACTCCCTGCAATGTTTCCCTGCGGTAGACGATTTCGTTTGAGTGCTCTGATTGATGCCCATTCCGATGCTAAACCTTGTCTAAAATTTGCCTCATTTGTGAGAAGCCCGCACAGTCTACCTCGGGGTATTGGCGAGGTGATTGGTATGTCGCAATTGAATGACAGCAGAGTGGAAAATGAAACTCAGCATGGATTTGGCCTGAACGAAGAAACGATGCGCGTTATCCGTGAGGTCATGCGTGATGACTACGGCCAAGCAACCGCGCAGGATGATCAATACGAGTCACCCCAGCCGAAAATGCGGCACCGCCTATTTTCGAAACTGAAAATACCGCAGATCACCCCAAGACGCGCTGCCATTGTTCTAATCATGGTCACAGTTCTCCTAAAACCATGGTTCTTACCAACTGTCTTTCTTTGGATGGCGCTTTTCGTTGCGTTTTTCCTGCTGGTATTTGGCCGAGATCGTTGTGGGCGCGTCTTGTCAAAGGCTTGGGGCCTTTACGCATCCCGTCGTCCTGAAAAGGCAGAGAAAATTCGTTCCCGAGTGGATGCTCGTCTGTCTCGGCTTCAAGCACGCCTAGAGCGGTTGCCACTGCCATCTCGTATTGATCTGCCGCGTTGGCAGAGCAAAGATATGGATTTGGCAGCAGACTATGCCTATGCCAACCGCATGGATCGTATTGCTCAAGAGCAGCAGTCTAAACCCTACTCAGGCTAGATCGGTCGAAACCAACCCTTGAATTCAAGCGCTGTGCGGCGTATGTCAGCCATTGATCCAATCAAAGAAGATGCATCATGGCCCGTACGAATCCAGCACAGTTTATTCAACAGACCCGCGCCGAAGTCTCCAAGGTCGTTTGGCCGACCCGTCGCGAAGTCGTTCTGACCACTGTTATGGTCTTTGTCATGGCGGCGCTAACCGCCGTATTCTTCGCACTTGTGGATCTTGGCATTCGCAGCGCCCTCGAAGCAGTTCTGACTGCATTCTAAGTTCGATGCGCCTGCGGACAAAGCTCTTGAAATTGCCGGGCTTCCCCGTTAGTTCACACGGTACTTTGTAAATGGCGCGCTGCGATTCGAGTTGCGCGCCGATTTTTATTGCAAAGGCGGGTGAATAGCCCACAGAAATTAAGAATTTTCGGCATTGTGCCGAATTGACGAGAAAGAACGGTCATATGGCATTGCGTTGGTACTCTGTAAGCGTCCTCTCGAACTTCGAGAAGAAGATTGCCGAACAGATTCGCCAGTCCGCTGAAGAAAGCGGCCTGCAGGATCAGATCGATGAAGTGCTGGTTCCGACTGAAGAAGTCATCGAAGTGCGCCGTGGTAAGAAAGTTACCGCAGAGCGCCGCTTTATGCCGGGCTACGTTTTGGTCCGCATGGAAATGAGCGACCAAGGCTATCACTTGATCAGCTCGATCAACCGCGTCACCGGTTTCTTGGGTCCTCAAGGCCGCCCAATGCCAATGCGCGACGCTGAAGTTCAAGCAATCCTAGGTCGTGTTGCCGAAGGCGAAGAAGCACCACGTACGCTTATCTCCTTCGAAGTTGGTGAAAAGGTTCAGGTCAACGATGGTCCGTTCGAAGGCTTTGACGGTATGGTCGAAGGCGTGGACGATGATAACCAACGCCTGAAAGTGACTGTTTCGATCTTTGGTCGTGAAACTCCGGTTGAGCTGGAATTCACTCAAGTATCCAAGCAAATGTAATCGCTGCATTACATGACTAATTAGACAAAGCCGCCTAACTGGGCGGCTTTTTTCTTTTCTGCAAATTGCTTGCTTCGGATTTCATGGGGATGAATATGCGAATTACACCAGCAATCGTTGCGACCGGCCTTATGGTCTGCAGTGCGTCAGCACTGGCTCAAAGCACATTGTTCGAATTTGACATGGTTACGAGCTAAGATTGGCGCGACGGCTTAGCCGTTAACTCCTCTGGTTTCGGCGGCAAGCCAGGCGCTGGGCAGGAACGCCAGCGCACACCAGCACTGCCAGACATGCTACGCGCCATCGGTGCCGTGCCTATTGTTGGCTAAAGACCCGTAAATACAGGGCTTACAGCGTTCAGGCCCTTGCAATGCGTGGCAGTGCGGTGTACTCGCGCGTCTAAGCCGATTTATCGGTGATTCCATGTGGGAGGCGAGATCATCGCGATGATCAAACCAGACCACACAACTCGTTGCCCCAAAGACGCGTCCGCGGGGTGTTGAAAAGGAGAAGCCTCCATGGCTAAGAAGCTAGCTGGCACAATGAAGCTGCAGATTCCTGCAGGTGCAGCCAACCCATCCCCACCAGTCGGCCCAGCATTGGGTCAGCGCGGGATCAACATCATGGAATTCTGTAAAGCGTTTAACGCGAAAACACAGGAACTGGAAAACGGTGCGCCGTGCCCAACCGTGATCACATATTACCAAGACAAGTCCTTCACCATGGACATCAAGACGCCACCAGCGTCTTACTACCTGAAAAAAGCTGCTGGCCTTAAGCCAGTTGGTAAGCGTAACCGCCCACGTGGCGCGGAAGCACCAGGTCGTGAAGTTGTTGCATCCGTGACAGTGAAACAGGTTCGTGAAATCGCTGAAGCGAAAATGAAAGACCTGACTGCGAATGACGTAGAAGCAGCAATGCAGATCATCATGGGCTCCGCACGCTCCATGGGTATCGAGGTGAAAGGGTAAGTCATGGCTAAACTAGGTAAACGTACCCTCGCCGCTCGCGAAGCATTCGCAGGCAAAGCTGACCTTTCTGTTGAGGAAGCGGTCGCACTGGTTAAAGGCAACGCAGGCGCGAAATTCGACGAAACCGTTGAAATCGCAGTATGCTTGGGTGTTGACCCACGTCACGCGGACCAAATGGTTCGTGGCGTTGTTGGTCTGCCAAACGGCACCGGTAAATCTGTTCGCGTTGCGGTATTCGCACGTGGCCCGAAAGCTGAAGAAGCTCAAGCAGCTGGCGCAGACATCGTTGGCGCAGAAGATCTGATGGAAATCGTTCAGGGCGGTAAGATCGAATTCGATCGTTGCATCGCAACTCCTGACATGATGCCTGTTGTTGGTCGTCTGGGTAAAGTACTTGGCCCACGCAACCTGATGCCAAACCCAAAAGTTGGCACTGTGACTATGGACGTTAAAGCGGCCGTAGAAGCAGCAAAAGGCGGCGAAGTTCAGTTCAAAGCTGAAAAAGCTGGTGTTGTTCACGCCGGTGTTGGCAAAGCATCCTTCGACGAAGGCAAGCTAGTTGAAAACGTTCGTGCCTTCATGGGTGCGATTGTTAAAGCTCGCCCAGCAGGTGCCAAAGGCGCGTACATCAAGAAAGTTGCACTAAGCTCCACAATGGGCCCAGGCGTAACAATCAACGTTGATACCGTTTCTGAGTAATCTGCTCACACAATGATTTTTAAAAGGCGCTCACTTCGGTGAGCGCCTTTTTCTATTTTAAGTTCGCATTTTTTGTTTCTAGAACGTAAAGTTAAGGCGAGGTTAACGTTCACGTGCCTCACAACATAACGATCCAAAAGAGATCGGCGCCCAATCTGGGTAACTTTGAGTTTAAGAGCTGTAGAAATGCCGACGACATTTAGTGTGATTTCCTTGGGTCAGCATGCGCTGATTGACCCAACCGAAGGGAACAGTACCGCTGAGAATGCATCGCTTTTGGTGGGCGAGACTTTTGGCGGTCCCGGTGACCCATTGCTGAACAACTTTCAGGTTCTCAGCAGTGAGGGGCATCGTGGCGGGGTTCGTTCTGCCTATGACCAAAATAACAATTCGTCCAATGATCGGTTCTCAATTGATGGCGGACCCGATCAAACCTTTGATGCGGCGGCGACTTACAATGCGACTGTGGTCTATGTTGATGGCTCTACGGCGACGATCACTGCTGTTGTTTTTCAGGACACCGATGGCAACACCTATTTGGCTCCAGAATATTCGAATAACTCCGACCAGGGGAATATCGAAAGCGGGGCCATTCAATCGATCTCATTGGATAGCTTGCATGGCGCGTCCTATTCCGGGTTAAGAGCTTCGCGCGAAAATTGGGACTTTGTGACGTGTTTTGTCGAAGGCACGCGTATTCTGACGCCAGCGGGCGAGCGCAAAATCGAAGACCTCTCTGCAGGTGATCTTGTTGAAACCCGCGACAGTGGCGCACAGACAATCCTGTGGATCGGAAAGACAACACGCAGGGTAGAACCAAAGTTCGCTCCAGTATGCATCACAGCGGGATCGTTGGGGGCAGGGCTGCCGCGTCGCGATCTGTTGGTGTCCCCGCAGCACCGCATGCTGGTTCGGTCACGCATCTCAAAGCGATTGGTGGGCGAAGGCGAAGTTCTCGTGGCCGCGAAAAAGCTATTGGCTTTGCCGGGCGTGATGGTCGCTAGTGATGTTACTCATGTGACTTACTACCATATCCTATGCGAAGAGCATGAAATCCTCTTTGCCGAGGGTGCGGAGTCTGAATCCTTCTACCTCGGTGCTATGGCGCGTCAGGCCTTGGATGCTGAGGCGATCGAAGAGCTTCAGGCCTTGTTTCCCGAACTAGTAGGAGGCGATCCAGAGCCTGCTCGATCCATCGTTGCGGGCCCGGTTCTAAAGGAATTGGTGGCGCGGCATCGCAAAAACCAGCAGGCGCTTTTCTCGGCCTAAACCTGCGCGCGTCCGGCGGTATCCGCTTTGCTCAATTGCTAAGTCATTTGAACCCAGCCAGATAACGTGCTACGATATTTTAACGGCAAGCTAAGCCAGTGGGCTTTTTTAGGGGAGATACCGTCTCCCCCCTTGCGCTGTCCGTTAATCCAAACTAAATGATCCTGTACGAACCAGCGTGCGATTCTTCGTGCGCTGTTTTGTATTTCGTCCAAGACGGTGAGTGAGGGTTTCCCTCTTAATTTCTTGCCTGAGACGGGAAAGACCAGATTAAACGAGGTATTTCCTCGGGTGGTTTTGGTTCAGCCCCGTAATTCGGACCTGAACGCTGGGTTTCGGCCTGGCAAATATGAGCCGGGGGGCTATGCCTCCCAAATTTGGAGTAAAACTGTGGATAGAGCACAAAAAGAGAAATTGGTCGACGAACTCGGCCAGATCTTTGAAAGCTCTGGCGTTGTAGTGGTTGCCCACTACGCGGGTCTTACAGTTGCTGACATGCAGAACCTTCGTGCGTCCGCACGTGATTCAGGTGCTGCAGTTCGCGTTGCCAAAAACAGGCTCGCCAAAATCGCCCTCGACGGAAAGCCTTGTGAAAGCATCGGTGAATTCCTGACGGGTATGACCGTTCTAACCTATTCTGAAGACCCTGTGGCTGCGGCCAAAGTGGCGGAAGAATTCGCTAAAGAGAACTCGAAATTCGAGATCCTCGGCGGTGCAATGGGTGAGAACGCTCTTGATCGTGCTGGCGTTACAGCAGTGTCCAAAATGCCATCCCGCGAAGAGCTTATTGCTACTATCGCTGGTATGCTTGGTGCACCTGCTTCCAATATCGCTGGCGCAATTGGCGCTCCTGCTTCGAACATCGCGGGCATTCTGTCTACCATCGAGGACAAGGCAGAAGCTGCGTAAGCAACTTGTTGAGAACCGCGTTTGGTTAATTACTGAACGTTGGAACACATATCTTATAACGGAAAGAGTCTAAAATGGCTGATCTGAAAGCACTAGCAGAAAGCATCGTGGGTCTAACCCTGCTGGAAGCACAAGAACTGAAAACAATCCTCAAAGACGAGTATGGCATCGAGCCAGCTGCTGGTGGCGCCGTAATGGTTGCTGGTGGCGCAGACGCCGGTGGCGCAGCTGCTGAGGAAAAAACTGAATTTGACGTAATCTTGAAAGCCGCAGGCGACAAGAAAATCAACGTCATCAAAGAAGTTCGTGGCATCACTGGCCTCGGTCTTAAAGAAGCAAAAGAGCTTGTTGAAGCTGGCGGCAAAGCTGTCAAAGAAGGCGTCGACAAAGCAGAAGCAGAAGACATCAAAGCGAAGCTGGAAGCAGCTGGCGCAGAAGTCGAGCTTAAGTAATCTATTCCGGGATTTTTCCCGGAGTGATTGTGAGCAGGGTACGGATTTCCGTACCCTGCTTAACCTGTCTTAGTAAGGTCCTTTTCTGTAAAGGAGTTTTCTAAGACGAGGTTACGGATCGGGAGGCCTCTGGTGGGACAGGGCCGGGAATTGATCCATCGTCTGTCTCGATAGGGAATGGTGCCGGGGCCCGACGGTATGCAGACCCGATGAGAAACTTGAAAGGTGTCATCGAACATGGCTCAAACTTTCCTTGGCCAGAAACGCTTGCGCAAATATTTCGGCAAAATCCGCGAAGTGCTGGAGATGCCGAACCTGATTGAGGTTCAAAAATCCTCATACGATCTTTTCCTTCGCTCCGGCGATGCTCCACAGCCTATTGACGGCGAAGGCATCAAAGGCGTGTTCCAGTCGGTTTTCCCGATCAAAGACTTTAACGAGACTTCGATCCTGGAATTCGTGAACTACGAACTGGAAAAGCCAAAGTACGACGTCGAAGAATGTATGCAACGCGACATGACTTACAGCGCTCCGCTGAAGGTCACATTGCGTTTGATCGTGTTTGACATCGACGAAGATACTGGTGCGAAGTCCGTTAAGGACATCAAAGAACAAGACGTATTCATGGGCGATATGCCTCTGATGACGCCAAACGGCACATTTGTGGTTAACGGCACCGAGCGTGTTATCGTTTCCCAGATGCACCGTTCACCTGGCGTGTTCTTTGACCACGACAAGGGTAAAACCCACTCGTCTGGTAAACTGCTATTTGCTTGCCGCATTATCCCATATCGCGGCTCGTGGTTGGATTTCGAATTCGACGCAAAAGACGTAGTTTATGCGCGTATTGACCGTCGTCGTAAGTTGCCTGTGACAACCCTGCTTTATGCTCTGGGTCTGGACCAAGAAGGCATCTGTGACGCGTATTACGACACCGTGAACTTTAAGCTTGAGAAGGGCAAAGGTTGGGTCACCAAGTTCTTCCCTGAGCGCGTTCGTGGCACACGTCCAACACACGATCTTGTTGACGCTGCGACTGGCGAAGTGATTGCTGAAGCCAGCAAGAAAATCACACCTCGTGCCGTTAAGAAGCTGATCGAAGAAGGTCAGGTCACTGAACTTCTGGTGCCGCATGATCAAATCATCGGCAAGTATGTCGCTAAAGACATCATCAATGAAGAAACCGGTGCGATTTACGTCGAAGCGGGTGATGAGATCACTGTTGAATACGACAAAGACGGCGACGTCATTGGCGGCACACTGCAGGATCTGATGAACGCCGGTATTACCGATATTCCAGTTCTGGACATCGATAACATCAACGTTGGTCCGTATATCCGTAACACTATGGCTGTTGATAAGAACATGGGCCGCGACACTGCGCTTATGGACATTTATCGCGTCATGCGTCCGGGTGAGCCACCCACCGTCGAAGCAGCGTCCGCGTTGTTTGACACATTGTTCTTCGATTCAGAGCGCTATGATCTTTCCGCGGTTGGCCGTGTGAAAATGAACATGCGTCTTGCTTTGGATGCCGAAGACACCCAGCGTACTCTGCGCAAAGAAGACATCATTTCCTGTATCAAAGCGCTTGTTGAACTGCGTGACGGCAAGGGCGATATCGACGATATTGACCACCTTGGTAACCGTCGTGTTCGTTCCGTTGGCGAATTGATGGAAAACCAATACCGCGTTGGTCTGCTCCGCATGGAGCGCGCGATCAAAGAGCGTATGTCTTCTGTTGAAATCGACACTGTGATGCCACAGGACTTGATCAACGCGAAACCAGCAGCGGCTGCCGTTCGTGAATTCTTCGGCTCTTCGCAGCTGTCGCAGTTTATGGACCAAACCAACCCGCTGTCCGAAGTGACGCACAAGCGTCGTCTTTCTGCGCTTGGGCCAGGTGGTCTGACACGCGAACGCGCAGGCTTCGAAGTCCGCGACGTTCACCCAACCCACTACGGTCGGATGTGTCCAATTGAAACGCCAGAAGGTCCGAACATTGGTCTGATCAACTCACTGGCGACATTTGCACGCGTTAACAAATACGGTTTCATTGAAACACCTTATCGTAAGGTTGTCGAAGGTCAGGTAACGGACGAAGTCCAATACATGTCTGCGACCGAAGAAATGCGTCACACAGTGGCTCAGGCCAACGCGACGCTGGATGCAGATGGCAAGTTCGTCAATGAAATGGTCAACACCCGTCAGGCGGGCGACTATACAATGGCGTCTGTTGCGGCTGTCGATCTGATCGACGTTTCACCAAAGCAGTTGGTCTCTGTTGCGGCATCTTTGATCCCGTTCCTAGAAAACGACGATGCGAACCGGGCCCTGATGGGTTCGAACATGATGCGTCAGGCTGTTCCACTTCTGCGCGCCGAGGCACCACTTGTTGGTACCGGTATCGAGGAAGTTGTGGCACGCGACTCTGGTGCGGCGATCATGGCGAAACGCGCGGGTATCATCGACCAAGTTGATGCACAGCGTATCGTTATTCGTGCAACCGAAGATCTGGAACTCGGCGATGCCGGCGTTGACATCTATCGTCTGCGTAAATTCCAACGGTCTAACCAAAACACCTGCATCAACCAGCGTCCGCTGGTGAAAGTAGGCGACAAGGTTACCAAAGGCGAAGTTGTTGCTGACGGTCCATCCACAGACATGGGTGAATTGTCCTTGGGTAAAAACGTGGTCGTCGCGTTTATGCCTTGGAACGGCTACAACTACGAAGACTCCATTCTGATCTCCGAGCGCATCGCGCGTGATGACGTCTTTACTTCGGTTCACATCGAAGAATTCGAAGTCGCTGCACGTGATACAAAGCTTGGCCCAGAAGAAATCACTCGCGACATTCCAAACGTCGGTGAAGAAGCTCTGCGCAACCTCGACGAGGCTGGCATTGTTTACATCGGTGCAGACGTTGAACCGGGTGACATTCTTGTCGGTAAGATCACACCAAAAGGCGAAAGCCCGATGACGCCAGAAGAAAAGCTTCTGCGCGCTATCTTTGGTGAGAAAGCGTCTGACGTTCGCGATACATCCCTGCGCGTTAAGCCAGGCGATTTCGGTACTGTTGTTGAGGTTCGTGTTTTCAACCGCCACGGCGTTGAAAAAGACGAACGTGCGCTGCAGATCGAACGCGAAGAAGTCGAAGCACTGGCACGTGACCGTGACGATGAGCTGGCGATCCTTGATCGTAACATCTACGCTCGTTTGCACGACCTGATCATGGGCAAAGTGGCTGTCAAAGGTCCAAAAGGTGTTCGTCCGAACTCTGTCATCGACGAAGATTTGCTATCTATGCTGACCCGCGGTCAGTGGTGGCAGTTGGCTCTCGAAGACGAGAAAGACGCTCAGATCGTCGAAGCTCTGAACGAACAGTACGAGATCCAGAAACGTGCGCTAGACGCCCGCTTTGAGGATAAAGTCGAGAAAGTCCGCCGTGGTGATGATCTACCACCGGGCGTTATGAAGATGGTCAAAGTCTTTATCGCCGTGAAGCGTAAGCTTCAGCCAGGTGATAAAATGGCGGGTCGTCACGGGAACAAAGGTGTTATTTCCAAGGTTGTACCTATGGAAGACATGCCATTCCTCGCAGACGGTACTCCAGTTGACTTCTGTCTGAACCCACTCGGCGTTCCATCTCGTATGAACGTTGGTCAGATCCTTGAAACCCACATGGGTTGGGCCGCACGCGGCTTGGGCATCAAAATTGATGACGCCCTTCAAGACTATCGTCGCACAGGCGACCTGACACCGGTACGCGAAGCGATGGAGCATGCATATGGCTCCGAAGTTTACGCCGAAGGTCTGGTTGGCATGGACGAAGATGATCTGGTCACAGCAGCGGCAAACGTCACACGCGGTGTTCCAATCGCGACACCAGTATTCGATGGCGCAAAAGAACACGACGTCAACGATGCGCTGGTTCGTGCTGGCTTTGACACAAGCGGTCAGTCCATCTTGTTTGATGGTCGTTCAGGCGAGCAATTCGCACGCCCTGTAACCGTTGGTGTTAAGTACCTGCTTAAACTGCACCACCTTGTGGATGACAAAATCCACGCGCGTTCTACTGGTCCATACTCGCTGGTTACTCAGCAGCCATTGGGCGGTAAAGCACAGTTCGGTGGTCAGCGCTTTGGGGAAATGGAAGTCTGGGCTCTTGAAGCTTACGGCGCTGCATACACCCTGCAGGAAATGCTGACAGTGAAATCGGATGACGTGGCTGGCCGGACGAAAGTCTATGAAAGCATCGTTAAAGGCGAAGATAACTTCGAGGCAGGCATCCCAGAATCGTTCAACGTTCTGGTGAAAGAAGTCCGTGGTCTTGGCCTGAATATGGAACTCCTGGATGCGGAGGAAGAGGAATAAGGGCCTCGGCCCTTCTTCCCCTCCACCCTTCCGCACGAATTTGAGGTATCAAAATGAACCAGGAACTGACCAACAACCCGTTTAACCCACTGACACCACCAAAGGTCTTTGACGAAATCAAAGTCTCCTTGGCGTCACCGGAACGGATTCTTTCATGGTCCTATGGCGAAATCAAAAAGCCAGAAACCATTAACTACCGTACGTTCAAACCAGAACGCGACGGTCTGTTCTGCGCACGTATCTTTGGCCCAATCAAAGATTACGAATGCCTATGCGGCAAATATAAGCGCATGAAATATCGCGGCGTTGTCTGCGAAAAATGTGGTGTTGAAGTTACGCTACAAAAAGTACGCCGCGAGCGTATGGGCCACATCGAATTGGCCGCACCAGTTGCACACATCTGGTTCCTGAAATCGCTGCCAAGCCGCATCGGCCTGATGCTGGACATGACACTGCGTGATCTGGAACGTGTTCTGTACTTTGAAAACTACGTTGTTATCGAGCCTGGTCTAACTGACCTGCAGTATGGCCAGATGATGACCGAAGAAGAGTACATGGACGCGCAAGACGCATACGGTATGGACGCATTCACTGCGAACATCGGTGCCGAAGCCATCCGTGACATGCTGGCCCAAATCGACCTAGAAGCCGAAGCAGAGCACCTGCGTGCAGAACTTGCAGTGGCAACTGGCGAACTGAAGCCTAAGAAAATCATTAAGCGTCTGAAAGTTGTGGAATCCTTCTTGGAATCCGGCAACCGTCCAGAGTGGATGGTTCTGACAGTGATCCCAGTGATCCCACCAGAACTGCGCCCACTGGTCCCACTTGATGGTGGCCGTTTCGCGACCTCTGATTTGAACGACCTTTACCGTCGTGTGATCAACCGGAACAACCGTCTGAAGCGTCTGATTGAACTGCGCGCACCTGACATCATCGTACGTAACGAAAAGCGTATGTTGCAGGAATCTGTTGACGCATTGTTCGACAACGGCCGTCGTGGCCGCGTGATCACTGGTGCCAACAAGCGTCCGTTGAAATCGCTGTCTGACATGCTGAAAGGTAAGCAAGGTCGCTTCCGTCAAAACCTTTTGGGTAAACGCGTCGACTTCTCTGGCCGTTCGGTCATTGTGACGGGTCCAGAACTTAAGCTGCACCAATGTGGTCTGCCTAAGAAGATGGCGCTCGAACTGTTCAAACCGTTCATCTATTCCCGCCTAGAAGCCAAAGGTCTGTCTTCCACAGTGAAGCAAGCCAAAAAGCTGGTGGAAAAAGAACGTCCAGAAGTGTGGGACATCCTCGACGAGGTTATTCGCGAACACCCTGTGATGCTGAACCGTGCGCCTACGTTGCACCGTCTTGGTATCCAAGCGTTCGAACCCACACTGATCGAAGGTAAAGCCATCCAGCTTCACCCGCTCGTATGTTCTGCGTTTAACGCTGACTTTGACGGTGACCAAATGGCGGTTCACGTTCCTCTGAGCCTTGAGGCCCAGCTGGAAGCACGTGTTCTGATGATGTCTACGAACAACGTCCTATCCCCTGCAAACGGTGCGCCGATTATCGTTCCGTCTCAGGATATGATTTTGGGCATCTACTACCTCACCATCGCGCGCGATGGCATGAAGGGCGAAGGCATGATCTTCTCCTCCATCGACGAGGTTCAGCACGCGTTGGACGCGGGTATCGTTCACCTGCACACCAAAATTCAGGCCCGTATTCCTCAGATCGATGAAAACGGTTTGGAAGTGATGAAGCGCTTTGAAACGACCCCAGGTCGCGTCAAGCTTGGTGCTCTGTTGCCACAAAACGCAAAAGCGCCTTTCGAGCTGGTGAACAACCTGCTGCGTAAGAAAGACGTTCAGAACGTGATTGACACCGTCTACCGCTACTGTGGTCAGAAAGAGTCGGTTATCTTCTGTGACCAGATCATGTCCATCGGCTTTAAAGAGGCGTTCAAGGCAGGCATTTCGTTCGGTAAGGACGACATGGTTATCCCTGACACCAAATGGACCCTCGTTGACGAGACACGTGATCAAGTTAAAGACTTTGAACAACAGTACATGGACGGCCTGATCACTCAGGGTGAAAAGTACAACAAAGTTGTCGATGCTTGGTCAAAGTGTAACGACAAAGTCACCGACGCGATGATGAACACCATCTCCGCGGCGAAGCACGACGATGCGGGCGCTGAAATGGAACCGAACTCGGTTTACATGATGGCTCACTCTGGTGCGCGTGGCTCGGTTACTCAGATGAAACAGCTTGGCGGTATGCGTGGTTTGATGGCCCGTCCGAACGGCGACATCATCGAGACACCAGTTATCTCGAACTTTAAAGAAGGTCTGACCGTTCTTGAGTACTTCAACTCCACCCACGGTGCTCGTAAGGGTCTGTCGGATACGGCGTTGAAAACTGCGAACTCTGGTTACCTGACACGTCGTCTGGTTGACGTTGCACAAGACTGTATCGTTCGCATGAACGATTGCGGCACCGAGCGTTCCATCACAGCAGTTGCTGCGGTGAACGATGGTGAAGTTGTTGCAACCTTGGCTGAACGTATCCTTGGTCGTGTAGCTGCAGAAGACATTCTGCGTCCAGGCACCGAAGAGATCGTTGTTGGCGCAGGTCAGCTGATCGACGAATTGATGGCCGATGCGGTTCATGAAGCTGGTGTTGCGTCTGCACGCATCCGCAGCCCACTGACCTGTGAAGCCGAAGAAGGCGTATGTACTCAGTGTTATGGTCGTGACCTTGCACGCGGTACTGTGGTGAACACCGGCGAAGCCGTTGGTATCATCGCGGCGCAGTCGATTGGTGAACCTGGTACACAGCTAACCATGCGTACGTTCCACATTGGTGGTGTTGCGCAGGGTGGTCAGCAGTCCTTCCAGGAAGCGGGCCAAGAAGGTGTGATCCACTTCGAAAACACAAATGTTCTGGAAAATGAAGCAGGCGAAATCCTGGTCATGGGCCGTAACATGAAGTTGGAAATCATCGATGGTAACGGCGACGTTCGTGCAACACACAAACTGTCTTACGGTACCAAGCTGTTTGTCAAAGACGCTGACAAAGTCGGTCGTGGCGACAAGCTGTTTGAATGGGATCCGTTCACACTGCCGATCATTGCTGAAAAAGCTGGTAAAGCAAAATTCGTGGACCTCGTGTCCGGTACTGCTGTGCGCGACGTCACCGACGAAGCAACCGGCATGACTCAGAAGATCGTTATCGATTGGCGTTCTGCGCCAAAAGGCAACGAACTGAAGCCAGAAATCATTCTGGTTGGCGAAGATGGCGAGCCTCTGCGCAACGACGCAGGCAACCCAGTGCATTACGCAATGTCTGTTGATGCAATTCTGTCTGTCGAAGACGGTCAGGACCTTAAAGCGGGTGACGTCGTTGCACGTATCCCTCGCGAAGGTGCAAAAACAAAAGACATTACCGGTGGTCTGCCACGTGTTGCGGAACTGTTCGAAGCACGTCGTCCAAAAGATCACGCGATCATCGCCGAAATCGATGGTTACGTTCGCTTTGGCCGCGACTACAAGAACAAGCGTCGCATCTCGGTCGAGCCAGCTGATGAAAGCTTGGATGCAGTCGAATACATGGTGCCAAAAGGTAAGCACATTCCTGTACAAGAAGGCGACTTCGTACAGAAGGGTGATTACATCATGGATGGTAACCCAGCTCCACACGATATCCTTGGTATTATGGGTGTCGAAGCGTTGGCGAACTACATGATCGACGAAGTTCAAGACGTTTACCGTCTGCAGGGTGTTAAGATTAACGATAAACACATCGAAGTTATCGTGCGTCAAATGCTGCAGAAATGGGAAATCTCTGACTCTGGTGAAACAACCCTTCTTAAGGGTGAGCACGTCGATAAGCAGGAATTCATGGCCGCAAACGAGAAAGCCCTTTCTCGCGGCAAGCGTCCTGCGCAAGGCGCGCCGATCCTCTTGGGTATCACCAAAGCGTCCTTGCAGACACGTTCGTTCATCTCGGCGGCGTCCTTCCAGGAAACCACTCGTGTTCTCACCGAGGCATCTGTCCAAGGTAAGAAAGACAAACTGGTCGGCCTGAAAGAAAACGTCATCGTGGGTCGTTTGATCCCAGCGGGTACAGGTGGGGCAACCCAAGCTGTTCGCAAGGTTGCAACCGATCGCGACAACGTTGTTATCGAAGCACGTCGTGACGAAGCTGAACAAGCCGCTGCTCTGGCCGCGCCTTCTGCTGACATGGCGACAGCCGACAGCGTCTTTGACAGCGGTCTGGTTGAAACACCTGAAAGCCGCGAAGAGTAATCTTCACAGCATTAAGAATTAGAAAACCCCCGGCCTCGGCCGGGGGTTTTCTTTTTGTAAGAGATTACGCTAGTCGTTGGTGCGTATAGATCTCAGAATTTCCGAAAAAGGCATAACATGGCGATTGTAGTCACCGACAATATGCGCGGCGCCGGATATTTGGCGGCGACCATGGCCTTATTCACGCTGGGTGATGCCTGTACCAAATTCATCGGAGCCGACATTCCCCTGCTGCAATATCTATTCTTACGCGGCTTTTTGGCGTCGATTTTGATTGCAGTGTTAGCTTGGCGAACCCATGCGCTCCGCTTTAATCTGCCACGCAAAGATTGGGCTCTATTGCTCATGCGCAGTGGCGCTGAAATGATCGCAGTATACTTCTTTTTATCCGCATTGCTGCGCATGGAAATCGCCAATGCAACAGCCGTTCTACAAGTTCTGCCACTGACTGTTGCTCTAGGGGCCACGCTCTTTTTCAAAGAACCCATGGGGAAATGGCGCGTTATCGCGATCCTGATCGGGTTCTGCGGCACTCTGCTGATTGTCCGCCCCGGACCGTCTGGCTTTCCAGTCGAAAGCATCTACGCGCTGATAACCGTTGTCTTTGTCACAGCCCGAGACCTTTTAGCTCGGCGTATGTCCCCAGCCGTTCCCTCGCTTATGGGCGCGTTGATCATGGCCTTGGTCGTAACGACTGTGTCCGCCATAGCGACCTTGCAAGCCGAATGGACGCCGGTATCAATCGACACCGGTGCGCTGATAGTCTTGGCCAGTTTCCTAATCGCTGGTGGCTATCTCTTTTCAGTCATGAGCATGCGCGTTGGCGAGATCACCTTTATCGCGCCCTTCCGCTACACCAGTCTGATCTTCGCTCTGATTTTCGGCCTGCTGATTTTCGGAGATTGGCCAGACAACTTAACCTTGCTGGGCGCGGCGATCGTTATCAGCTCAGGTCTCTTTACGCTCTACCGCGAAACACGCGCCAAACGACGTCAGCTAAAAGCGCGGCGCACTTGATCGCAATCAATGGCAAAGCGTTCTTTGAAATGCGCTTCGCCCTTGGCATCTAGCAGCTCCAACTCTATCGGCTTTACGTGCTTCTTCTGGCGCGAGTCATTGAACCCATTGTGCCCCCGCACAAACATGTCCTCATCCGTGAACGTCACTGTCGGCATGACCTGCGGTAGCTTGCTGTGACCATAATTCATGATCGTCTGCTCATGCCACGGCGCAACCGCCATACCCAAGGCGACCCCATAATAGGGCATATAAGACGGCGTTGATAACACACCCTCCGCCGAAGGCTTCGCCGAATATCCGCGATTGAAATCAATACCAACAGCAGCCTGCGAGGTTATCAACCCCATACAATCCTGCGCAACCGCGCGCATGCGTTCCACAAAGTTCACCGCAATTGCATCATCATCGTCATGCCGAAACTGCAAACTCGGCAGGGCAACACTTTGATCCAAATGTCCATTGATAACCTGCTTCATCACTGCCCGATGCCGCTTGGGTTTTTCTGCAACCAGCTTGGCCTGCGGCATATCTTCGATCATCGCCCGCAACCGCTCCAGATAAGGTACGGGCATGCAGTCGCCAATCACGATCAAAAAGTCAAAGTTCTGATCCGTCTGCGCCTTCAGGCCGGGCAGGGCGATGGTTTCAAACATCCGCAACCGCTCTTCCATCCGGTCCGGCGCATACAAATAGGCGCGCCGCGCGTCGATGTCGTCATGCTCAACCTGAAAGCCCCCCAACGCCGGATACGAAAACCGGCAAAGGCCAATCACCTGCATGTCCTGACTGTTCAATGTGCTGCCCTCAATGATGGTTCTAAATGTTTTCCAAAGCATGCCAGCGCATGCGATCAAGAGCAACGTGGCAGACGCCCCTCCGGCGTATATTTTCGCACCCATCCCTCAGCGCGCAATTGTAGCAGCGCCAATTGCCTTTGATCCCTTTCCTTTGCCCCTTGTTTTGGCCCAAGGTGGCGCATTGGTTTTGGCAGGGCATAAGGCACGCAGGATGAGCAAGTCAGACGAGTTTCCAGTTTTCAACCGTGCCTACAACACGGTCTTTCAACCCGGTCGGCTCAGCATCGGATTGATCACCCCGCTAGAGGCTTACACTACCGAAGAATTCCCAACTCTAGAGCGTCATCTAGAACGTGCCAAATTGGCAGAGGCCCTCGGCTTCTCCGCCCTTTGGCTACGCGATGTACCCTTTCATGTGCCCGCCTTTGGCGACGTTGGCCAAATGCTGGATCCGTTCGTCTATCTCGGCGCATTGGCCACAGTAACCAATACCATCGGCCTCGGTATAGCCAGCGCGGTCTTGCCACTGCGCCATCCTGCCCATGTCGCTAAAAGTGCCGCATCAGTTGATATGCTCTCAAATGGCCGCATGCTATTGGGCGTCGCCTCTGGGGATCGTCCCGAAGAATACCCAGCCCTAGCCGCCGATTACGAAGGCCGAAGCGCGCGTTTCCGGGACAGCATCGACTACATCCGTGCCACCTTTGATGACTTCCCAAAATACGAAGGCCAACAGGGCCGCCTAAACGGCCACATGGATATGTTGCCAAAACCCGTTTCAGGCCGCATTCCCTTGCTGATCACTGGCGGGGCACAGCAAACCCACGAATGGGGTGCCGCGAATGGCGATGGCTGGATCACCTACCCACGCAGGCCAGACGCCCAAGAGCAAACCATCACCGCCTACCGCGAAAACGTCAGGGCCACCTGCGATACAGATAAGCCCGTGATGCAATCGCTCTATGTCGACGTCATGGATAAAAGCACACTATCCCCGCGCCCAATCGCACTGGGCTATGCCGCCGGTACCGATTTTCTACGCGACCACCTCAAGCAGCTTCAGGCCATGGGCGTGAACCATGTGGCCCTGAACTTGCGGTATAACTTTGACGACATCGAAGAAACCATGCAGCGGATCGCAGACGACATCCTGCCGCATTTTGCCTGAGATTTGGTTTGTGTCTAAGGTAGGCGATACCGCGCCAACTGGCTCGTAAAACATATGCGCCAAAGCAGAGTTGACTTACCCTCCGACTCCCCATATACGCGCGGACTATCCGGCATTGGGTTAATCGCCCTAAGCCGAAATCAAAATTTCAGTGGCTAAGGTCCAAAGCACTTTTTTCGCTTCGACCCTCTGGAAACTAACCGCGACGTTCACCTCGGAATGGGAACGTTTGCGGCTTTTGCGCTATGTGGCAACACGTTGCGCATGAATACAAGAAGCGTATGGGGCAACCCATGCAGACATGAGTTAGGAAACGGGAAACCACCCTATGCCAACGATCCAACAGCTGATCCGCAAACCGCGTCAGCCTAAAATCAAGCGCTCAAAGTCTCAGCACCTTGAGCAGTGCCCACAAAAACGTGGCGTTTGCACACGCGTTTACACCACGACGCCAAAGAAACCGAACTCCGCGATGCGTAAAGTTGCGAAGGTTCGTTTGACCAACGGCTTCGAAGTCATCTCTTACATCCCAGGTGAATCCCACAACCTTCAGGAACACTCCGTGGTTCTGATCCGTGGCGGCCGTGTAAAAGACCTTCCGGGTGTCCGTTACCACATCCTGCGTGGTGTGTTGGATACCCAAGGCGTTAAAGACCGTAAACAACGTCGTTCTAAGTACGGCGCGAAGCGTCCTAAGTAAGAGGAATATTAGATGTCTCGTCGTCACGCCGCAGAAAAACGTGAAATTTTGCCAGACGCCAAATTTGGCGATCGTGTGCTTTCAAAATTCATGAACAACCTGATGATCGATGGTAAAAAATCGGTTGCAGAAACAATCGTCTACAACGCGCTTGATCGCGTTGAGAGCAAAATCAAACGTGCACCAGTCGAAGTCTTCCACGAAGCACTCGACAACATCAAACCTTCCGTCGAGGTTCGCTCTCGTCGTGTTGGTGGTGCTACGTACCAAGTTCCAGTTGAAGTTCGCCCAGAGCGCCGCGAAGCACTTGCTATTCGCTGGTTGATCAAAGCGTCTCGCAGCCGTAACGAAAACACCATGGAAGAACGCCTTGCAGGTGAACTTCTGGACGCCGTGAACTCTCGCGGTACTGCCGTTAAGAAGCGCGAAGATACTCACAAAATGGCCGATGCGAACAAAGCATTCAGCCATTATCGCTGGTAATCCATAGGGGCTTTTGACCAATGGCACGTGACTATACACTGAACCATTACCGTAACTTCGGTATCATGGCGCACATCGATGCAGGTAAAACAACCTGTTCCGAACGTATCCTGTATTATACAGGTAAATCCCACAACATCGGTGAGGTGCACGATGGTGCAGCCACCATGGACTGGATGGAGCAAGAGCAAGAGCGCGGTATTACCATTACTTCCGCTGCGACGACCACTTTCTGGGAGCGCACCGAAGATGGCCAAACTGCAGACACGCCTAAACACCGTCTGAACATCATCGACACACCAGGCCACGTTGACTTCACAATTGAAGTTGAGCGTTCCTTGGCTGTTCTCGATGGTGCTGTTTGTGTTCTTGACGCCAACGCCGGCGTTGAGCCTCAGACTGAAACTGTTTGGCGTCAGGCTGACCGTTATAAAGTTCCACGTATCGTGTTCGTTAACAAAATGGACAAGATCGGCGCGGACTTCTTTAACTGCGTTCACATGATCGAAGACCGTACAGGTGCAACTGCTGTTCCTGTTGGTATTCCTATTGGTGCCGAAACTGAGCTGGAAGGCTTGGTTGACTTGGTGACCATGCAGGAGTGGGTCTACGAAGGCGAAGACCTGGGCGCGTCCTGGGACAAGCGCGAAATTCGTGCCGAGTTGAAAGACATGGCTGACGAATGGCGTGGTAAAATGATCGAAGCCGCCGTCGAAATGGACGACGACGCGATGGAAGCATACCTCGAAGGCGAAGAGCCAGACGTTCCGACGCTGCGCAAATTGCTTCGTAAAGGTACGCTAGACATGGCGTTCGTTCCTGTTCTTGGTGGTTCTGCGTTTAAAAACAAAGGTGTTCAGCCTTTGCTAAACGCTGTTATCGACTATCTTCCATCTCCTTTGGATGTTGTTGATTACATGGGCTTTAAGCCAGGCGACGAAGAAGAAGTTCGTGACATCGCACGTCGTGCGGATGATGACATGGCATTCTCTGGTCTTGCGTTTAAAATCATGAACGACCCGTTTGTTGGTTCTTTGACATTCACACGTATCTACTCTGGTACGTTGAACAAAGGCGACACACTGCTGAACTCGACCAAAGGTCGTAAAGAGCGCGTCGGTCGTATGATGATGATGCACTCCAACAACCGTGAAGAGATCACCGAAGCATTCGCTGGTGACATCATCGCGCTGGCAGGTCTGAAAGACACAACAACTGGTGACACACTTTGTGCTGTTAACGAGCCTGTTGTTCTGGAAACAATGACCTTCCCGGATCCGGTTATCGAGATCGCTGTTGAGCCTAAGACAAAAGCGGACCAAGAGAAAATGTCTCAAGGTCTGGCACGTCTGGCGGCCGAAGATCCATCCTTCCGTGTTGAGACTGACCTAGAATCCGGTCAGACCATCATGAAGGGCATGGGCGAACTTCACCTAGACATCCTTGTGGACCGTCTGAAGCGCGAATTCAAAGTCGAAGCGAACATTGGTGCACCACAAGTTGCGTACCGTGAGACCATCGGCCACGAAGTTGAGCATTCTTACACACACAAGAAACAGTCTGGTGGTTCTGGTCAGTTTGGCGAAGTCAAAATGGTCATCACACCCACAGAGCCTGGCGAAGGTTTCTCGTTTGAGTCCAAGATCGTTGGTGGTGCTATTCCAAAAGAATACATCCCTGGCGTTGAAAAAGGCATCAAGTCCGTCATGGACTCCGGCCCATTGGCTGGCTTCCCTGTGATCGACTTCAAAGTGGCACTGCTTGACGGTAAGTTCCACGATGTTGACTCCAGCGTTCTAGCCTTCGAAATCGCAGCTCGTATGTGTATGCGTGAAGGCATGCGCAAAGCTGGCGCGAAAATGCTTGAGCCAATCATGAAAGTCGAAGTGATCACTCCAGAAGAATACACTGGTGGTATCATCGGCGATCTGACGTCACGTCGTGGCCAAGTTCAAGGTCAAGAGACTCGCGGCAACGCGATCGCGATCGACTGTTTTGTGCCACTGGCGAACATGTTCGGCTACATCAACACTTTGCGCTCCATGTCTTCTGGTCGTGCAAACTTCTCGATGCAGTTCGACCACTACGAAGCCGTGCCGCAGAATATCTCGGACGAAATTCAGGCAAAATTTGCCTAAGCGAAATAGGGGATGCGGGTTTGCCGCGTCCCCCCCTCAGTTAATAGGAGGCCATTATGGCTAAGGAAAAGTTTGAGCGTTCCAAACCGCACTGCAACATCGGCACAATCGGCCACGTTGACCACGGTAAAACAACACTGACAGCAGCGATCACCAAGCAATATGGTGACTTCAAAGCGTACGACGAAATCGACGGCGCGCCAGAAGAAAAAGCACGTGGTATCACCATCTCCACAGCGCACGTTGAGTATGAGACCGAAGGTCGTCACTACGCACACGTTGACTGCCCAGGCCACGCCGACTACGTGAAAAACATGATCACTGGTGCCGCTCAGATGGACGGCGCGATCTTGGTTGTGAACGCAGCTGATGGCCCAATGCCACAGACACGTGAGCACATCCTTCTGGGTCGCCAGGTTGGTATCCCAGCCATGGTTGTTTTCATGAACAAAGTTGACCAGGTTGACGACGAAGAGCTTCTAGAGCTCGTCGAAATGGAAATCCGTGAGCTTCTGTCCACATACGACTACCCAGGCGACGATATTCCTATCGTTGCAGGTTCTGCGTTGGCAGCACTCGAAGATCGTGACGACAACATCGGTAAAGAGAAAATCGCTGAGCTGATGAAAGCGGTTGACGAGTACATCCCACAGCCACCACGTGCGGTTGACGAGCCATTCTTGATGCCAATCGAAGACGTGTTCTCGATCTCTGGCCGTGGTACTGTTGTAACCGGTCGTGTTGAGCGTGGCGTGATCAACGTTGGCGACAGCATTGAAATCGTTGGTATCCGTGACACCACAACAACCACATGTACTGGTGTTGAAATGTTCCGCAAGCTGCTGGATTCCGGCGAAGCTGGCGACAACATCGGCGCATTGCTACGTGGTGTTGACCGTGACGGCGTTGAGCGTGGTCAGGTTCTGTGTAAGCCAGGTTCTGTTCAGCCTCACACAAAGTTCGAAGCAGAAGCATATATTCTGACTAAAGAAGAAGGCGGTCGTCACACACCATTCTTCGCGAACTACCGTCCACAGTTCTACTTCCGTACAACTGACGTCACCGGTACCGTTGTTCTGCCATCAGGCACAGAAATGGTTATGCCAGGCGACAACCTGAAATTCGACGTTGAGCTGATCGCACCAATCGCGATGGAGCAAGGCCTCCGCTTCGCGATCCGCGAAGGCGGCCGCACCGTTGGTTCCGGTGTTGTTTCCAAAATCACTGAGTAAGATCGGTAGGGTGGGGTTTAACCCCACCATCTACAGACTTACGAAAGGGCGTCCCTCGGGGCGCCCTTTTGCATGCGTAGGGTGCGCATTCATGCGCACCATCAGACGATCCGTAGGGCGGGCTTCAGCCCGCCATCTGGCTCCATGTTCTAGAGAATTTCAGTACGCACTAATTGAAATAATCCGACAGGTTCTACTTCCAATCCGTTTAAGTCGGAAAAAGAGAGCCCATTACGGCTCCCCCAGTTTTTCAGAATGACGTAAGAATTACTCGCTTCTCAGTGCTGCTAATTTCTCTTGAGCATTCAACTCTCGTGCGGCTTGAGCAAGCTCCAGGGGAACGACACGTCGGCCAACTGGCCAAAATGATATCCCGGAGAGCTTAAATGACTGCAGCCCGAATGGAATTCCGATCAATGTGAGGCAACACAAAACCCCTGCAAATAGGTAAAGTACGAACAAAACCCAACCGAACGTTAACATCCAAATAACATTTGTGATGAACCCAATTGTCCCGGTTGTCGCTGTTTTACTATCGAGGCTTTTTGCATCCAGTTCGCGGACGTGAACGACGTCCTTTCCAAAAGGGAAGGCGGACATCTTTGCCATTTCCAATGTAGCTCTCGTTAGTGGAAGGCCAATAATGGAAAGGGCAAAGATGCCGCCGCCAATCAGCCAGAGTAAAGCAATGTACCAGCCACCCACGACAAACCAAATAACATTTCCTGCAAAGCGCATGAACTTTTCTCCAATTAAAATATGAAAATACGATGCAGATATCTACCCATGGGTAACTTCAAATTCAATGAAATTACTCAAGGTTGTTTGCACGCACGCACCTCATTATTGAACGCTGTAGAGGTTCATCCCCCCAATTCTCGAATCGTACGTTTCGCCCCTCCAAACGTACGAAACTCACATTTATCGATCGTTAATACGGCGTTTTAGCCCGCAAATAGGCGCAGCGGTGACGTGCAATCCATCGCGGAAAAGGCGCCCAATCACTCTTAGGATATCGCCAAAGGGGGCTCTGGATTTCAATCTTGGGTTGTCTATTTGGTTGTTTTTAGAGGGAAAGTCGCGGAAAATTGATGCAAATTCCTATTCTTTCCCATGAGACAATTCTGTAGAGAGGGCATAATATATGTCTAAGAATGCCCAAAAATGGGTGCAGAGCGGATACTATTTGCGATCTTCGATGAAAGTGGTGAGCTTCAGGCAAGCGTGACGAATAAGACTCAATGAGGCAAAAGTGAGTCATTTTCGCGTCATTTTGTACCGTAACTCTCAAATACCACTAGATTAACCGCGGAGATCAATTATAAATATCCACAGTTAAAAACGGGTAAAAGCCCAAGATACACTGAGCGGTGAAATCTAATGAGTTATTTAAGTTATGCTGTCCGCGGTGCGGATGGGGTTGTTGTTCGTGGCCAAACGGCAGACTTCGACCAAAAAGTTGTTTCTGTGCGGTCCTCGACAGACGTTTCCTTGAACCTGTCGCCAGCCGACATCGTTTCATACAAGCAGAACGGGAATGACCTTCTAATCGAACTGGCCAATGGTGAATTGGTCACTCTGCAAGACTATTTCGCAGGCGAAATGGCTTCAGAACGTGAGCTTTTCCTAAGTAAAGACGGTGAATTTCACACCGTTGATCTTGGTGCAACGATTGATAATCAGTTTATCGCAAATTACGAACCTGTTGATTTGAGCGGAAAATGGAGCCAGTTTGACGAACTGACATTCCTTGATCTAGAGCGCATTGAACCGGTTGTCGCGCCACT
Organism: Cognatishimia sp. 1_MG-2023; assembly: GCF_030548175.1. GTDB lineage: Bacteria > Pseudomonadota > Alphaproteobacteria > Rhodobacterales > Rhodobacteraceae > Cognatishimia. The sequence continues at coordinate 44,356 of NZ_JAUORX010000002.1, forward strand.
CGCAGCACCGCTGCTTGGTGGTTTTGGTGCCGCAGGCGCGGCTGTTGCGGGTGCAGCGGTAATTGCTGGCGGTGCCGGTGGCGGCTCTGGCGGCGGTTCTGGCCCGATCATCCCAACCGTTGATGACGTAGACGAAGATCGCCTCGTGGGCGGTACAGGTCCTGATAACGTTGTGGTTACAGGCACAGGCGAAGCAGGTTCTACCGTAACTGTCACTGTTGGGGATTCCGTTGAAACCACCACAGTTGGCGACGATGGCACTTGGTCCGCAGAATTTGACAGCAGCGAGCTACCGGGCGACGGCGACTATGCCTCTAGCGTTGTCGTTGTAGCGCCTGACGGAACAGAGCATACGCTGACTGGCCCAAATGTTGACATCGACACAACGCCGCCGACAATTGATGTAACAGGTGGCACGCTGTCTGTTGGCGAGACCGTAAATGCAGAAGAGCAAGCAGACGGTCACACGATTTCAGGAACAGGCGAAGTTGGTGCTTCGTTGAGCGTAACCATTGATGGTGTCACACATTCGACAACAGTGGGTGATGACGGCTCTTGGTCGGTGAACTTTGAAGCTGGTGAGATTGCGACGGGTGAATATCAGTCCGAAATCTCTATCACTTCGACAGATGCACGCGGCAACAGCGTTACCGTTACAGATACTTTGTCTGTAGACACCGTCGCTCCTGCGATTGATCTGGGTACCGTTGCAGGTGACGATGTTATCAACGCAAGCGAGGCCGCTGAAACGGTTGTATTGTCTGGTAACGGCGAGCCAGGTGCAAGCCTGTCTATCGCGTTCCAAGGCGGCACATATGACACAACTGTCGGCAGCGATGGCACATGGTCCTTTGATATTGATAGCTCTGCCATCGCGAGCGGCACGTACAGCAGCGAGATCACACTGACTGCGACTGACGCCGCAGGTAACGTGACAACGCAGGCCTATACTGTGCAAGTCGACACCGATGGCGCGGTTTCGTTGACCACGCCAATCGAAGGTGACAACGTTGTAAACGAAAGCGAATTGTCTGATGGCGTTACGCTAACAGGCATGGCCGAAGCTGGATCTTCGGTTGCTGTTACGTTGCAGGGTGTTACCAAAACCGTAACTGCGGATGGCAATGGCAACTGGAGCGCAGAATACTCAACGGCGGAAATTCCTGCTGGCGAATATGATGCGTCTGTTTCCATCACAGCCACTGATGCGGCTGGCAATGTGACCTCGACAAGCGGCACACTGCGCGTAGATACAACAACATCTGTTGGTATCGACAACGGCCAAGCAGGTGGTGACGACATCGCGAACGCGGCAGAAGTATCAAGCGGTATTTCTCTGACGGGTACAGCGGAAGCTGGCTCTACTGTTCAAGTAACGCTGCAAGGCGTCACTAAAACGGTTCAAGCTGGTAGCGATGGCACTTGGTCCGCGGACTACGCTTATGCGGATATTCCACAGGGTGAGTATGACGCTGCTATTTCTGTGACATCGACAGATGCCGCAGGTAACACAGCAACATCAACAAGCACCCTGCGTGTTGATACCGAACTGGGTGTCGCAATTGATGCGAACCAAGTTGGTGGTGATGACATCGCAAGCGCGGAAGAAGTGGCAAACAGCCTGACATTGACTGGTACGGCTGATGCTGGATCAGTGGTGCAGGTTAGCTTGCATGGTGTGACCAAAACAGTCACAGCCGCCGGTGATGGAACTTGGTCGGCGACATATGCGTCAACTGAGATCCCTCAGGGTGAATACGATGCAGAGTTGACCGCGACAGTAACAGATGTAGCAGGTAACACAGCAACAAGCTCTAGCTCCATTCGCGTTGATACGCAGACATCGACATCCATTGCGGTGCAGCAAGCAAGCATTGATGGTGTGGTGAATGCAGCGGAAATCCAAAGCGGCGTTGTCCTGGACGGCTCTGCTGAGGCCGGCGCAGCCATTCGTGTCGAAGTCGAGGGTGTCGTGCGCGAAACCACGGCGGACGCAAGCGGCTATTGGTCTGTGCTCTTCGAAGAAGGCACATTGCCAGGCGGGACTTACACTGCAACGGCTAACGTTACTGCGACAGACCTTGCTGGTAACACAGCAACCTCTAGCAACGACTTTGGCATCGACACTGAGGTTACGAATTCCATCGTAACATCTGTGACTTTCACCGGCGATGACGTAAGCTCAGTTTCTATCGAGACCGAAGCGCAAGACTACTCTGTCAGCGCGCTGAATGCAGATGGTTCAACAACTTCGTTGAACACAACTGAGGTTTCCCTAGGTGGCAATGAGAGCTTGTTTGTTCTTAATCCAAAAGCGTCAGATGGCACACATCTGGTGGTTTCTACAGAAGATGCCGCGGGCAACGAGTCTGACACAATGATCGTGCTAGACGACAACACGACCAACGCAGGTACATTGGACCACGCAGGTGTTGCAAACTTCCAGATCGAAGCGATTGAGCTGGATTACGCATCCGATACGTCTTTGGTGCTGACAGAAGAGCAAATTCGCGAACTTTCTGACACGTCAGACAGCCTCACCATTCACGGTGGCGCTGACGATCAAGTTACGATCGCTGGGGCAACCAACACTGGTGAAACCCGCGAGATTGATGGCGATAACTACGATGTCTACACCATCGGCGATGACGGTGTGACACTCGTGATCGACCAAGACATCAACGTCGTAATCTAAGAAACCATAGGGCGGGCGGACAATGGTTCGCCCTTCCTAGATTCTTCACACAGGGGACTACCCGGGGTGGCTCGCTTACATTCCATATCTTTGATGCTCGCATTTTCGGTACTGTCTGGCTGTATGCCTGACATGCCCTTTAGCGAAGGCTTGCCTTTTCTTAAGGAGCGTTCAGAGGCCAAGACAGAAGCGAAAGCTGAACCTGCGCCATTGGCCAGCAGCTTTGCCCAGAATAAGGGCGAGGCGAATTCAGAATTAATTGAAGACCTGCTTGGTCGTCGCTCGATATTGTCGGGCGGTGTCTATCAAGAGGTTGCAGATGCGACACTCGCATCAGCTGCGACCGCGGCAGAAGCTGAACTGCGAACAGCGAAGCTGCGCGCAGAAGCAGAAGATAAGAACTGGCTCCCTACGATTGGCCCATCCATCAGCCTATCCAGCCTTGGTGATGCGATTGCCAGCTTGGTTGTGGATCAGGTGGTGTTTGATAACGGCCGCCGTAAGGCTGATCGCGCCTATGCTGCAGCAGATGTCGAAGTCGCCGCTGTTACTTTGGCCGAAGACGTCAATGAACGTGTGTACACAGCGCTTGCCCTTTATGTGGCGGGTGTTCGTGGTGATGAGAAGTCGACCACAGCACGTAAGGCGCTATCGAAAATGCACCGCCTAGAGCAGATTGTTGTCGGGCGCGTTGAAGGCGGTGTTTCCAATAAAGGCGATCAACGTACTGTCGAAGGCAAAGTACATGATCTGCAATCGACCCTGAAAACCGCAGGTGAAGCTGCAGGTTTGGCTAGAGCAGAACTGACCGCAATCACCAAGAAAACATTTGTCGGCGCCTACGAAGGCCCTTTGGATGTGTCTGCGACCACAGAAGACAAACCGCTCGCCGTTATGCGGGCGATGGCCGAAGCAAAGCGTAGCATTGCCCAGGCGACGTCTGAACGTGCTGGCCAATTGCCGGGCATCAATGCTTCTGCAAATGTCGGAACGGGTGGAAGTAAAGCGGGTCTTAAGCTGGGTGGGGACAACACATTTGGTTTTGGAACCGGTGCGCGCTTGAAGGCTATCGAAAGCACAAAAGAGACTGCAGAACGCCAAGTTGCTGAAGCAGAGCAAGATGCTGGTCGGGCGCTGCGTCGCGCTGAACTTCGGATTGCGAGCTTGCAGCGCAAAGAACAAGACGCCGCACGGCTTGCCAAAGAATCCTATGACACGTACGAGCTTTTTGAGGCGCAGTTCCGTGCTGGCCAAAGGTCAGTATTGGAAGTCATCAACATCTATGAAAAAGCGGTTGAACGGGAAATGGACCAACTTGATGCCAAGTTTGATGTGCTGATCGCGCAATTAGAGATGGCACGGGATCTTGGGATTTTGGCCGATGGAGACGCGATTTGACCCAGCCCAAAACCCCAGTTGTTCTGTCGATCAATTCAGTAAAAGCAAACAAAAAGCCGGCCGCGGAAGCGCCGGCTGAAGTGGTTTCTGCACCAGTCGACGATGTTCAGGGTATTCATGACCTGATTGAGGGAACCGCACACCGAATTCAGCACCGCGCATCCTTGATTTCGATGCTGGCCTCTTTGAATGGCACCGATATGCCTGTAGCGGATGTTGCAGAGTTCATGTGGACCTCGGCGCCGGGTGATGTGACCATGAAGGCGCTTTCCAAGGCGTTGGGGCACACAGGTGTCGACCCGAAGGTTTCTAAACACGCACCAATTGAGGAATCCTCTTGGCCCGCGATTACCCTGATGACAAACGGTCAGTCTGTACTGGTATTGTCTCAAGATAAAGACATCCTAACCATCTACGATCCGACCTGTCAGGACAATCGGACCGAAGTTTCTGTTGCTGAGTTTCAGCCCTTCTTCTCTGGAACTATTCTGTCTGCCAAGGTCAGCCTGCGTCAAATGGCGGAGCGGCATGTGCCAAAGCTTGCGACGGGGCATTGGTTCTGGGGTGAGTTCCGCAAGTTCCGTACCTACATTGCCGAAATTATGCTGGGTTCGCTTGTTGCAAACCTCTTGGCCGTGGGCGTCGCGCTGTTCTCTTTGCAGGTCTATGACCGCGTTATTCCGCACCAATCAGAATCCACGCTTTGGGTTTTAGCCATTGGGGCGTTGTTGGCGATTGGCCTAGAAGGCATGTTAAAACTTGCCCGGGCCAAGATGAGTGACGTCGCGGGTCGCCGGATTGAGCTTTCTATTCAAAACACATTGATGCGCCGTCTGCTGGGCATGCGCTCAGACCGTCGTCCGCTTCCTGCATCTGGTCTTTTTGCGGCGATGCGTGACTTTGGTGCTGTCCGGGATTTCTTTACCTCTTCGACGATCTCGGTTCTGGCGGATATTCCGTTTATCTTCATCTTCCTCGCGCTAGTGGCCTCTATCGCGGGTCCACTTGTGTGGTTGCTGGTGTTTGGTGGTATCTTGATGGTGCTGCCCGCCTACGCGTTCCAGCGCAAGCTGCTGGCGCTCACGCGTAAAACCCAAGGCGCGACGACAAAAGCGGGGCGTTTGCTGCAAGAAGTCATCACCGAGCTTGATACCGTTAAGACCCAACGTGGCGAAGAACGGGTTCTGCGCCTTTGGGACGAGCTGAACGAACTGTCGTCTCATAGCTCTGCAGAGCAACGCCGCCTGAGCAACACTCTGACCTATTGGTCGCAAGGGGTTCAGCAAACGACTTACATCGCGACTGTTGTTATTGGCACATATCTGGTTTTCGCGGGTCAATTCACAGTTGGTACTATTATTGCGACAGGTATTCTGACCGGCCGCACCTTGGCGCCGCTGACACAATTTGCTGCAATCCTTGCGCGCTGGAGCAATGTGAAAGGTGCGCTGGAAAGCTTGGATGCGATTGCCTCTGCACCACAAGAAAAAGACAATGATCGTTCGTATCTGCGTCGTGAGAAGCTAACCGGTCAATTTGAATTGCGTGAACTAACCTTCCATTACGATGAAGCAGCGTCTGCGACTTTGGATGTGCAAGGTGTGGTGATTAAGCCGGGTCAGCGCGTCACTGTTTTGGGTGCAAACGGTTCGGGTAAGTCGACACTCTTGAAAATGCTGGCTGGTCTTTACACACCAAGCAGCGGTCGCATCCTGCTCGATGGCATGGATATGGCCCAAATTGATCCGCGCGATTTGCGTCGTGAGATTGGGTATTTGGGCCAAGACGTTCGTTTGTTTGCGGGTAGCCTTCGTGACAACTTGAATCTTAACCAGCTAGAGCGTGACGATGATCGCCTGATGGAGGCATTGGATTTCGCAGGGCTTGGTCCATATCTGCGTAACCATCCGCAGGGATTGGATTTGCAGGTGCGCGACGGTGGCGAAGGCCTGTCTATTGGTCAACGCCAGTCCATCGGTTGGGCGCGGCTTTGGTTGCAAGATCCATCAATTGTTTTACTGGATGAGCCAACGGCCGCATTGGACCAAACGCTGGAGCGTACTTTGGTGAGCCGTTTAGGTACATGGCTGGAAGGTCGCACTGCGATGATCGCAACGCACCGTACCCCTATCTTGGCGCTCAGCACGCGGACATTGATTTTGCAGTCTGGCCGTTTGGTCGTTGATGGCCCACGTGAAAAAGTTTTGGCACATCTCGCATCAGGTGAACGATCATGAGTGAAACCTCCACAGAACATCCAGACGGATTTGATGATCAAATGCGCGCCGCGCGCAAAACCATCCGTTTGGTCGGTGCCGCTGTTTTAGTGTTTGTTCTGTGGGCCGCATTTGCTTGGATTGACGAGATCGTTCGTGCAGATGGGGAAGTTGTTTCTTCGTCTCGGTCCCAAATCATTCAGAACCTAGAAGGTGGTATTCTTGCCGATCTTGCTGTGAAACAGGGTGACCTTGTTGAAACAGGGCAGGTGCTTGCCACGCTACAGGATACAAAGTTCCGTACGGCCTTTGACGACCTGCAAGATCAAATTGATGCGCTGGAAATTCGACGGATGCGACTAGAGGCTGAAATCGAAGGGGCATATGAATTTGATGTGCCTGAGGAGCTTTCTACACGAGCGCAGCGCATTCTCGCCTCAGAGCGTGCATTGCTTAAGGCGCGGCAAACAGATTTGGATAGTCGGCGCAGTGGTGCATTTACTCAGCTGGAGCAATCCAAAGAAGAACTCAGCAACATGGAGCGCCTTTACAAAAAGGAATTCGTTGCACTGCTAGAGGTTAACAAAGCGCGCAGCGAGGCGTCTGAAGCTGAGATACGGTACATGGATATTGTGACACAGGCCGAGTTGGAATTGGCTGAATCCTATTCAGAAACTCTTCAGGAATTGACGTCGCTGAAACAGGACATGCGCTTGGCGCAGGACCAGTTAAGCAGAACGATAATTACAGCGCCGATGCGTGGTATCGTGAATAATCTTGCAGTTACGACAATCGGTGGCGTTGTTCGCCCGGGTGAAGAAATCTTTGAGATCATCCCGATGGGTGAAGAGCTGTTCATCGAAGCGCGCGTACAACCTGAAAACATCGCGAGTGTTGAACGAGGGCAGGAAGCGACGATCAAGCTTTCAGCTTACGACTATACCATTTACGGCACGTTGAAGGGCACAGTTGATTTCATCTCTGCGGATACGTTCGAAGATGAGCGGAGCCAGCAAGCGGCGCCTTATTACCGCGTAACTGTCACCGTCAATAGCGCCGATATGACCGAGCGGCAAAAGGACATTGAAGTGCGGCCAGGTATGCGGGCTCAGGTAGAACTGCACACAGGGTCCAAGACAGTTCTACGCTATCTTTTGAAGCCCTTGTACAAATCTCGCGAAGCCTTCCGCGAGCCATAGGTTTTATCGTCTGTCCGGAGTTAGCCTTCGGACAGAAGCTTTTGCAGTGTACTCACACTTAGCGTTGTTCCGACGGACACATCTCGGCCGCCCATGGCTGCTTTGGCTGAAATCACAGAAACGAGTTCTGGTGGTTCGCCTTTTTGGATGGAGAGTACGGGTGCGCCTGAGGCACCAAAGTTAACCTTGCAGTTCATCACCATTGTTTCGTTTTGGCGCGCAAGAACTTGGCAGGGAAACATCATCCGTGGATCGTTCTGATTGCCGATCGTGTAGGATACGACGCCAAGCAAACCTTCGCTTGATCGTCCTGTCGAAATGGCGACAGGCTTTGCGATGTTCGCCGGAATAGGTTTCTGCAACTTTAACAAGGCAAGATCATAGCCAACCTGCGCGTTGCCGACGTTATGGCGATACTTAGGGTGCTGAACCGTGTTTTTCACCGTCCGCGTCGCCTTTGCTTTGCCAGATCGTAGGCCTGCTTGAAATTCTATCTTCCGCGGATCAACCTTTCGGCCAGTCTTGGGGCTATAGAGACAATGGGCTGCTGTAAGCACCAAATCGGACGCGACAAGCGCCCCGGTGCACATTGACCGTCCGGCAACCATAAGTCGCCCAATGGCTTCGCCTCCCGGCAATGATGCGCCTTTTGACATGGATTGCGTCGAACCTGCGCTCGGCACTGCCATGGACAAGGCGATAACTAAAGAAAATACTCGCACGTGACCTCCAACTTCAATTGAAGCCAGATGGCCTGTCAGCTTGGGCGAATTTCGGGCAAGACTCGGTTGTTTTGGCGTCGCTTTTGACCGAAATGCGCGGTTTCGGCCTAAAATGGCGTGAAAATGCGGGGAATTGCAGCGAAACAAAGGCAGGGGCACGGTAGCGCCTTAACTTTGCTAGCCCGCTTTAACTTGGCGTTAACCGCATAAAAACGATTCTATCGAAGGCTAAAGGTATTCTCGGCCCATTCAGCCTATTATTCATTGTACTCAGTTCTTATAGAGGCGCTTCGCGGCTCAGAGCCGTAGGGTTTCTTATTCTCTTTCCACTCGATTTGGCTCCTATAGGTAATTGTAGTTTTTGGTGTTGAGCGAACCACAAGATGTTGACGGATACTCAACCCGTGGTTAAAAAATCATTAAGCGGAATTGATGAATGTTGATGCCTTGAGCTGCAATTGGGCATTTGGATTTTAGGAAGGCTATTTATGCAAAAGCAAAAGATCACCTCGGATGCTGCAAAGTCATCTGCAAAACCAAAATCCGCAGGATTGCAGGTCAAAAGCGTTTCTACCGTTGGAAATATTAACGTTGGCCTGAAAGCTGTGCCAAAAAAGCCAGCGAATGTTCAGGACGCGGAAGGTGCCAAGGCCGCAAAGCCGAAACAGAAAAAAGCGGCAAAAGCTGAAAAGCCGGTTAAGTCACCTAAAGTGGCTTCTGAAAAGAAGATGCCATTCAGCGCATTAATCTCCAAATCTGGTATCGCATCATCCAGCCGCCTGCCATTGATCGGTGGTATCGTTGGCGTTTGCGTTGTGTTTTTGTTGGTCCTGCTTGTTGCAGGCGGCTCTGACACGAAAGAAGCGGACGTCGCAGCACCTGTAGCTGCGCCAAAACCATCAGCTGTTGCGCCAGTGGTTACTGCCAAACCTGCAGCGCCAGAAGTTGAACCAACTGCACCGGTGACTGTCGCCAAATCCGAAGAAGCTCCTGTTGCGCCCGCAACAGAAGCATCAGGTCAAAGCACGCAGCTTTTGATGGGCAATATCATCAGCGCGCTGCGTCAACACGATGACGCTGCTGAAACTGCCGCTGCTGAAAGCAATACCGCAGCAGAAACAGAGTTAACCTCTGTCTCTAATCTGGCAAAAATGGTTGTGACCGCGATGGAGCAAGGGCAATCCGAAGCTTACATTCAACAGCTACTGAATGAAGCACAGGCGAATGGTGAAATTCGTGTACCTGCGCCTTTGTTGCGCTCTGACGGATCAGTGGACACAAGCACGATCCTAAGTCTGTTCGCTAAGAACTAATTAGAATTCGGGCGATCAACCTTATCTGCAAGAGTTTGATCGCTCACTCTGGTCATAATTTTGATGGCCAAAAATAGACATACAAATCAACTGGCCAGCGGATTGAACCCTGGCACGCACATTTCCTGGGGGAAACATGAGAAAAATACTTGGCGCGGCTGCTGTCGCCTTTGCTGGCCTGGCTGCGAATTCCGTTGCAGCAGAGACATGCGGCGGTATCTACACTGTAAAGCCAGGCGATAGCCTGTCGGTCATTGCAGACTCTTTGTATAAAGATGTCGGTAAGTGGACGACAATTCACTCAAACAACATCAAAGCAATTGGTCCAGCGGCGAATGCCATTCGCGTTGGTATGAAGCTGAACATCACATGTTTGGATGGCCTGCCAACCGGATTGCCTGGTGGTCGGAAAATCGCAGAGGCGACTCCAGTAGCGGCTCAACCTGTAGAGATTAAAGCAGGCAATGCAGAAATTCGTCATCGCATCAATTTGCTAACTGCAGACGGGTTTGAGCCTTTCACGGGCAAGTCGCTGCACAATGGCGGCATGATGACCGAAATTCTGGACGCGGCCATGAAGCGCGCAGATCCAAGTCAGGGCTACGCCATTCATTGGGTTGATCTTTGGACAGCACACGAAGAGCCACTGTTATCAAACGCTCTGCTTGATGCGGGCTTCCCTTGGTACCAGCCAGACTGCGAAAGCCGTCCTGATGATGCGCGTTGCGAGAACTTCCACTTCTCTGATCCGATGTTTGAGCTGCTGGTCTTGATGTTCACCGATAAGAACCGCCCATTGAAGTTCGAAAAGCCAGAGGATTTGTTCGGCAAAACATTCTGCCGCCCACAAGGTTACGAGCTGTATCTATTTGACGAGCAAGGCCGCAACTGGCTGCGTGACGGTAAAATCAAAGTTGAGCACCCGCTGACGACTGACGAATGCTATGAAATGGTTCTAGCAGGCAAAGCGGATGCTGTTGTTATGAACGAATTCACAGGTCGTGCGCACATCAAAGAATTAGGTCTGTCTGACCGTTTCGACGTTGTCCCACAGCCTATCGCCATTCAGGCGCTGCATGTGATCATTCACAAATCTCATCCAGAGGCGAGCCAACTTCTAGACATGGTTAACACAGCGTTGCGCAGTATTCGCGAAGACGGAACCTATCAAGCGATCATCGAAGACCACTTGGCACGTATTTGGGCTGGCTTCTAAGGAGCAGAGCATATGTTGAATTCAATCAAAAGATTGCTGGCGCGGATGGCGCTGGTTGTCGGTCCCATCTTGGGTCTGGCGCCAACCGCTGCCTATGCCATTTGCGACGTCGACTATGTCGTGCAGGGTGGGGACAACTTGTTCTCCATCGCAGAGGCGCATTACGGCGGTCGCGACCGTTGGAGCCTTATCTACTACCGGAACCAAAGCGAACTTGTTGGTTCGTCCGTTATTCCGGGGCGCAAATTGTATATTCCGTGCCCGCCAGAGGATAACACGCCGGATGCAACGCCATTGCAAAAGGCCGATGCGGAACTGACATTGCTAACTGGCAATGGCGTCGGTCCTTTCACGAACAAATCGTTGCCAGGCCAAGGCATGGTGACTGAACTGGTGAACGCTGCATTAGAATTGTCTCCTTCTCCGGTGTCTTATGCGATTAACTGGGATGACACATGGTCTGGTCACCTGCCCAAACTGGGTAAGCAAGAGTTCGACATGGGCTTCCCGTGGACGAAACCTGATTGCGCCGCTCAGCCTGACCATGAGCGTTGCACAAGTTTCCATTTCTCTGATCCGCTGGTTTCTATTCCAGTCATGTTGTTTGTTCGGGATGATCAGCAGTTCCCATTTGCGAAAGACGCAGACATTGAGGGTAAGACCCTTTGCCGCCCTTCTGATCAGTTCGTCAGCGATCTTGAGCGCGCGGGCCGTCGTTGGTTGAGTGATGGAAAGATTGACCTCATCCAGCCTGAGACAGCCGTGCAGTGTTTTGAATTGCTTCAGCAAGGCAAGGTTGATGCTGTTTCGGTTGACTTGTTTCTAGGCGCGTCAACGATCGTTGATCTGAACCTGCGTGAAAAAGTGGTGCCACTTGAGCAGCCTGTTGGCGAGACAAGCTTGCATGTGGTGATTTCCAAGCGTCATTGGCGCGGTACCTCGCACCTTTATCGTGTCAATGCGGGCTTGCAATCCCTGCGGGACAGTGGCCGTTTTGAAGAGATCATGTCGCGGCATCTGGAATTGTTTTGGGCGCAATTGCAGTAAAGCGGGTGTTGTCGAGACTAAAGAAAAGGCGAGCCAATGCGGCTCGCCTTTTTTGTGAGTGGCGGGGGGGCACTGTACCTCTTCAAACAGGCCGAGCTTTGACCAATTCGGGCAATACAGATGTGCTTCGTCGCGTTGGTATTGAAGAGGTAAAAGGTTAAATTTAGCTAAGATTTGGATGTGTGGTCTAATTTTTTAGTAGATATTTTTATCGTTTAATAACAGGTATTTACATTTGCTTTTCAGGTGGATGCGCCCCGCAAAATCCTTCATTACTAAAAAATTAGTTTGACAGATCGCTGCCCTTGAACAATCTTATGTGCCAGCCATGGGGGCGACCCCAAAGGTTAAACCAACACAGGGAGGAGCAAAGATGCGTAAGTATCTTTTCTCCGCAGTTGCGGCCTCTGCCGTGATTGCGGGCACATTGGCACATGCTGACGAAACAGCGGCCAAAAAATGGATCGACGAAGAGTTTCAGCCGTCGGTTCTAAGCAAATCAGAGCAAATGTCAGAATTGCAGTGGTTCATTGATGCTGCAGCACCTTTTTCAGGGATGGAAATCAACGTACTCTCCGAAGGCATTCCAACACACAGCTACGAATCCGAGGTGCTGACGAAAGCATTCGAAGAGATCACCGGCATCAAAGTGAACCACCAGATCCTTGGTGAAGGTGAGGTTGTTCAAGCTGTTCAAACGCAGATGCAAACCAAACGGAACCTCTATGACGGATACGTCAATGACTCCGATTTAATTGGTACACACTCGCGTCTACAGTTGGCATATAACCTGACTGATCAAATGGCAGGTGACTGGTCTGCAACGACATCTCCAACTTTGGACTTGGCCGACTTTATGGGCAGCCAATTCACAACCGGTCCTGATGGTGACTTGTACCAGCTTCCGGATCAGCAGTTCGCGAACCTCTATTGGTTCCGCAAAGATTGGTTTGATCGCGAAGACTTTCAGGCCGCGTTCAAAGCAAAGTATGGCTACGATCTTGGCGTTCCTGTTAACTGGTCTGCATACGAAGACATCGCAGAGTTCTTTTCAAACGACGTAAAAGAAATCGACGGTACTGCCATCTATGGTCACATGGATTATGGTAAACGTGCGCCAGATCTTGGTTGGCGTATGACGGATGCTTGGCTGTCTATGGCCGGCGCAGGTTCGAAAGGTGAGCCAAACGGTGTGCCCATCGACGAATGGGGCATCCGCATGGAAGCGGGTTCATGTAACCCAGCAGGCGCAAGCGTCACACGTGGTGGTGCAGCGAACGGCCCAGCGGCTGTTTACGCGATCCGCAAATGGGATGAATGGCTCCGGAAATTCGCTCCTCCAGGTGCGGCCTCTTTTGACTTCTATCAGTCGCTGCCAGCACTGTCTCAGGGCAATGTTGCACAGCAAATTTTCTGGTACACAGCGTTTACTGCGGACATGGTGAAACCACAATCCGAAGGCAACAACACGGTAGACGGTGACGGCAAACCACTATGGCGTATGGCGCCAAGCCCACACGGCCCATATTGGGAAGAAGGTCAGAAAGTCGGTTATCAGGATGTTGGCTCTTGGACCTTCCTGAAATCCACGCCTTCTGATCGTGCACAAGCGGCATGGCTGTATGCTCAATTCGTGACATCCAAAACCGTTGATGTGAAGAAATCTCATGTCGGTCTGACGTTCATTCGCAATAGCTCGGTGAACCATGACTCCTTCAGCGAGCGCGCTGCTAACCTTGGTGGTTTGGTTGAATTCTACCGCTCACCTGATCGTGTGGCATGGTCTCCAACAGGTGTGAACGTTCCTGATTATCCAAAGCTGGCTCAAATCTGGTGGCAGCAAATTGGTGACGTGAACTCTGGTGCCTTCACTCCACAAGAGGCAATGGATCGTCTTGCTGAAGAAATGGACATCACAATGTCTCGGATGCAGCGCGCAGATGAGCAGGCCAATGTTTACGGCGGCTGTGGTCCTCGTTTGAACGAAGAGCAAGATGCTGAATATTGGTTCGCCAATGGCGGTGCAAAACCAAAGCTCGATAACGAAAAGCCTGCGGGCCAAACCGTTAACTACGATGAGCTGATTGCGCGCTGGGCGGCAAACTAAGCCTCAAGTTCACTACACTTCCCCATGGCCCGCTACTACCTCGGCGGGCCAAAACTTACCCCGGCGTCTTGCCTATTGGATGCCGGGGCCCTTACGGAAAAGCAAATCCATGTCTCTTGAACTAAAGAATGTGTCCAAGCGCGTTGGCGCGCAGGTACACATCAAAGACACAAGCTTGCGGCTAGAAACGGGGCATTTCAATGTTCTGCTGGGTGCAACCGGATCAGGTAAAACCTCTCTGATCAAATTGATGGCGGGCCTTGATCCGTTGGCGTCTGGCCAAGTGATCATTAACGGCAACGACGTCACCAACCTAAGCACCCAAAAGCGAAACATCAGCTTGGTGCATCAGTTTTTCATCAACTATCCGCATATGACGGTTTACGACAACATTGCCTCTCCATTGCGGGTTGCAGGAATGGCAAAGTCGGAAATCCAAGGTCGGGTCGAAGATGCCGCCGATATTCTAAAGCTGCGCCCTATGCTACATCGTCGGCCGCACGAATTATCTGGTGGTCAGCAACAGCGAACCGCTTTGGCGCGCGCGATTGCGAAAGAAAGCCAAGCGGTCTTTCTAGACGAACCGCTGGCCAACCTAGACTACAAATTACGCGAAGAATTGCGTGACCAGCTTCCCGAACTATTCGCCGATCGTGGTGCCGTTGTTGTTTATGCCACGTCAGAACCTGAAGAGGCACTTTTGTTAGGCGGTAAAACCGCGTTGATGGATGATGGTCGTGTCACCCAGTTTGGCGATACTGCCGAGATTTACCGCAACCCAGAAAACGTTTCTGCGGCCAGCGTGTTTTCCGACCCACCGATCAACACTGCTGAGGTTGTGAAACAGGGCGATAGCATCCGTCTAAATGCAGGTGTGGTTTGGCAGGCGTCTGAAGATGCTGCTGGATTGCAAGATGGCCCTTACACAATCGCCTTGCGGCCACACCACGTGATGCCGGTCGCACACTCCGACAGCCAAGTTCGTTTGTCAGGGCAGGTACAGGTTACCGAGCTTTCTGGCTCAGAAAGCAGCGCGCATTTCGACATGGGCGTGGGCAGTTGGGTCTCTCTTAGTGCTGGGGTGCATCCCTATCGCGTTGGCGAAGTGCACGATTTCTTCTTCGATCCACAAGCCTGCTACTTCTTTGCGCCCGATGGCGCTCGCGTTGCGTGAGGACACAATGGCTAAAATAACACTCTCAAAATTACGTCACAGCTATTATCCGAACCCTAAATCGCCCTCCGACTACGCGTTGAAAGAGATTGATTTGGATTGGAAAGATGGCGGTGCATACGCTTTGCTTGGTCCATCCGGCTGCGGTAAATCCACCTTGTTGAATATCATCTCTGGTCTGTTGATCCCGTCAGAGGGGCGCATCCTTTTTGACGGTGATGATGTTACTGAATTGACCCCGGACAAGCGCAACATCGCGCAGGTTTTCCAGTTCCCCGTCATCTACGACACGATGACCGTCTACGATAACTTGGCTTTCCCGCTACGCAATCGCGGCCGGTCTGAGGATGTCGTGCATCAACGCGTTACTGAGATCGCAGAGATGTTGGAGATCAGCGATATGCTGCAAACTCGGGCCGCTAGCCTAAGCCCTGACAACAAGCAAAAGATCTCGATGGGCCGCGGGTTGGTCCGCGAGGACGTGAACGTTGTCATGTTTGATGAACCGCTGACCGTGATTGATCCACATCTGAAGTGGAAACTTCGGTCTAAGCTGAAAGAGCTGCATCAGCGTGTGAATGCCACGATGATTTACGTGACACACGACCAAACAGAGGCGCTGACATTTGCTGATCAAGTTGTGGTTATGCAGGCAGGTGAGGTCGTGCAAATCGGGACGCCGGTTGAGCTATTTGAACGTCCTGCGCATACCTTTGTTGGCCATTTCATTGGCTCACCGGGTATGAACGTATTGCCATGCGAGTTGCGAAACGGAGCGGCCTATTTTGGCGATACTGCTATTCCACTTGAGGGCGCGATAACTGGCTCTCCATCCGGAAAGACCGAGATTGGCGTGCGCCCGGAGTTCGTATCCATTGCCGCTCAGGGACTGCCGGCGAAGGTCACCAAAGTGTCAGACGTCGGCAAGCACATTGTTGTTGAATGTCAAGCCAACGGACAACGGATCAGCGCCGTGACGCATGGCTCAGCACCAGAGAAAGGTGCTGATGTGTTCCTTAACTTCCAGCAAGACCAAACTCGGCTTTATGTCGATGGTTGGCTGGCCACTCAAATTCAGGAGGCCGCAGTATGAAGACGGTCAACCATAAGGGCTGGTTCTTTGTCTTGCCCGTGCTCTTACTCGTGGCATTTAACGCGTTGATTCCAATGATGACGGTGGTCAACTACTCGGTGCAAGAAACCTTTGGGAACAACCAGTTTTTCTGGCAAGGTCTTGATTGGTTTGAGCAAATTCTCCGCTCTGATCGCTTTCACGCGGCACTCGGCCGTCAGTTCCTCTTCACCTTCCTGATCTTGATCATCGAAATCCCGCTAGGTATCGCCATTGCGTTGTCTATGCCGCGCAAAGGGTTCTGGGTGCCGGTATGCCTTGTCACCATGGCATTGCCGATGCTGATCCCGTGGAACGTTGTCGGCGCAATGTGGAATATCTTTACGCTGCCAGACATCGGCCTGCTGGGCTATTTCCTGAACCACACTCTGGGCATTAACTACGATATGACCCAAGATCCATTGGCCGCTTGGATCACGATTATCACGATGGACGTCTGGCATTGGACTTCGCTTGTCGTCTTGCTTAGTTACGCTGGCCTCGTGTCTATCCCAGATGCCTATTATCAGGCTGCCAAGATTGATGGCGCGTCTAACTGGTCTGTGTTTAGGCATATCCAATTGCCCAAGATGAAAACTGTCTTAACCATCGCGATCCTGTTGCGGTTTATGGACAGCTTTAACATCTACACAGAGCCGTTTGTTCTCACAGGTGGTGGTCCAGGCAACTCAACAACGTTGTTGTCTATCGACCTTGTGAAAATTGCTCTTGGTCAATTTGATCTTGGCCCAGCTGCCGCAATGTCGCTCATCTATTTCGCAATCACGCTTTTGGTCTCTTGGCTGTTCTACACGCTGATGACCAAAGACGATTTGAACTAAGGAGACGGTTTGATGCAAAAACGAACCCTCGTCCCGATACTCTACATCTTGTTCTTGCTACTGCCGATCTATTGGCTGGTCGCGATGAGCTTTAAGACAACCAATGAGATCCTTTCAGGCTTCTCGTTGTTTCCTCAGACCTTTACGCTTGAGAACTACACGACAATCTTTACCGATCCGACGTGGTACTGGGGCTATATCAACTCGATCATCTACGTTTCGATCAACACGGTGATCTCTGTCCTCGTGGCGCTGCCAGCAGCCTATGCGTTTAGTCGCTATCGGTTCCTTGGCGACAAGCAGTTGTTCTTTTGGTTGCTGACCAACAGAATGGCACCAGCCGCGGTTTTCGCGCTGCCCTTCTTCCAACTGTATTCAGCAGTAGGCTTATTCGACACCCACTTGGCCGTTGCTTTGGCGCATTGCCTTTTCAACATTCCGCTGGCCGTCTGGATCCTCGAGGGCTTCATGGGTGGTATCCCGAAAGAGCTCGATGAAACGGCTTTCGTCGATGGGTATTCGTTCCCGCGATTCTTTACGACGATTTTTGTGCCGACCATCAAGGCAGGCGTCGGAGTGGCTGCTTTCTTCTGCTTCATGTTCTCTTGGGTGGAATTGCTGCTTGCGAAAACGCTGACCGCCGTTGCCGCAAAGCCAATCGCTGCGACCATGACGAAAACAGCTTCGAGCGCCGGTTACGAGCTGGGCTTACTTGCCGCTGCCGGTACCTTAACAATCATTCCGGGCGCGATCGTGATCTACTTTGTCCGTAACTACATCGCCAAAGGTTTCGCGATGGGGAGGGTGTAATGCTAAGTTGGATGGCATGGACTTGGCCGACGGCCTTGGTTTTTATCGGAATTTTCACTGCAATTGGCGTGTTAACCTACATTGAAATTCGCGACCCCGGTGGGGATGAACGCAAAGGCGTATTGGGGTTAACCACGACACGCGGCGACAGGCTGTTCATCAGCTTACTGGGATCAAGCTATATCTTCTTGGCGTGGCTCGGGTTCGTTGGGACACCACTTTGGGTGCCACTTGGACTGGCAATCGCTTGGGGCATATTTACGTTTCGAAAGGTATAAGACCCAACAAAATAGCATCCTGCGCGATCTAACGCGCAGGATTATGTGATTTAATTTGGACTTACGATAGTTTTAGTATTAAAGCTTTTGAGAGGCCAAAAGTGAAAGTGTGCAACCGTGGTACGGCAAAAGAAAAAAAGCGAATTTCTGACCGAGGTTGAACTCGAATTCATGAGCGTTGTCTGGGAAACCGGCGGCGGCACAGTGCGGGATATTCTGGCAGAGCTGAACAAGGCGCAAGAACGCGCCTATACGTCAGTCGCCACTGTGCTGAAAATCATGGAACAAAAAGGGTTTCTGACAAGCGAGCGCCAAGAGCGTTCGCTGGTGTATCGACCATCTATTCGTAAGGTCGATTATCAGAAAACGTCACTGCGGAACCTATCAAGCAAACTGTTCAACGATACGCCTGCGGCATTAGTGGCGCGCCTTGTGGAGGACGAGGACGTCACAAACGAGATGCTGGAGGAAATCAAAGCACTTCTTGATGAAAGGTTGGGGGAGGAAAATGGAAGCTGATGTACTGCTTAATGCCTATATCGACTTAAATCTTCTATTGGCCGTCTGTGCCGTAATGTGGCTGGGCCTACGCTGGAGTCTGTCTCGCGTTGGTTTGGGGGCCGCTTTCACACAGCAATTGCGCCTGTTGAAAGCCCTGTCGTCCATGCTGTTTGTCGGCCCGATTGTCGCAATCGTGCTGACAACCTGGGTCTGGTCGAATACGCCGAACATTTCTGATATGCTTGTCACACAATTCCTACATGGCAGCATTCAAATGAGCGCGAGTAATTTTGAAACTCTGATCGGTGCACGTGACGCCATTGTACGTGATGCGGTATCACAACAATCAATCTGGTCGCAGTTGGCGTTCGGCTTGTTCGCCGTCGGTCTTGTGGTCGCCGCTGCGCGGGTGACACTGGCCGCTGTACGCCTTAAATCCATACTGAAAGGGGCGCATCCATGGAAGCGTTCCGGCAATCTGCACATTCTAATCAGTGATGTCGCGCGCGTGGCCTTTTCGACCCGTGATTTACGCAACCGCTACGTCATTTTGCCTTCCCATCTATTAACCTCTCCACGTGATTTGCGGTTAACAGTAGCCCATGAAATTCAACATTTCCGTCAACGCGATATTGAATTCGAGTTTCTTCAAGAGGCTCTGCACCCGCTGCTGTTCTGGAACCCGGCTTATTATTTCTGGCGAAACGAAATGCGGCGCCTGCGCGAATATGCGTGCGATCAGTCTGTATTGAAACGTGGTTGGATACAGGCGCGTGCCTATTGCGAGTGTCTGATCCGTGCGAGCCAATTTGCAGCGCAACGCCCTGTGTTATTCGAGGCACGTATCCCCGTCGTTGCCATGGTTGAACGCCGCGGCCGCCGCAGCGGTCTTGCACTACGGAAACGCATTCTTTCGGTTGCAGCTCTGACAGATCGTAACGGTCCGGCTATTCTATGGGCAACGGCTGCGAGTTTTGCGATGGTATCCGTCGTCGCGTCGGCGATCGCTATTCAGCGTCCAGCAGACTGGAGTCATGACCGCATCATGTTATCAACTGTGGTTAACCTCGAACGCCTGGCGAACCGTAACGCGACCCTATTACCACAAAGCCCATTCCAGGGCGGCTTCGTCGCTGCGAACTAAGACTAGCCTGCCCAGTTGCGTGCCACGCGAAAGGGCCGTGTCCAAAAGGCCGATCAGCTTACCCGAAGGCTACGTTTGCGTGCCGCCAAGGACATAGGGAATTGACGAATTTCTGCGAAATTTGCCAACGCATCGCGATTCTAGTTTAGTCTGGGATCGAATTTATCCGATACAAAGGTGAGCCATGCGGAAATTTGGCGCGAGTTTTGCGACAGCGGTATTGATGTCTTCGGTTGCTGCTTGGGCTGAAATCCCTGTTCCAAGTGGAAGCAATCTCTTCCAAGTTGTCAACGACGCGCCAAGTGGTGAAACCCTTGTTCTACAGGGGGGGGGCTTTCCACAATCGGTTGAAGTGATTGGGAAAACACTAACTGTTCAGGGCGCGGAAACCGGCACGTCCATCGGCGGTCCAAACGGCACAAGTATGCTGTATTTGGACAAAGCGTCAGACGTTACACTAAGCGACATTACCTTTAGTTGGGATGATCCAGAACGGGCTGGGATATTCGTCGACGGGGGCACCTTACGCATGACGCGCGGCGGTCTAAACGGCGATTTTCGATTTGCGATCTACGCCACCGCAGGTGCTTCGATCTACATTGACGACGTCAAATTCGAAGGGATGAACAACGGCATCTACCTACTAGATAACGGCACGATCACTGTATCTAACGCCGATTTCACGAACCTCTATGGCCCCTCTATTTCCGGCTTCGGCGCGCCGATCACGGCGGATCTGCAAAATATCACGGTCCAAACGGGTGAAACCACGCCTGACGTATCGGCAATCGTCTTTCGCGAAGGGCCACAACTCTCGATCCGCCAAAGCACGATCCTTGGCCCAAATGCCAATGGTGTTTACGTGGATGACGGAACCCAACTGGCGATGGATGACGTCCTAATCGAAGGCGCAGCAATCGGTGTATTGGCGCTGAACGCAGGCGCGGTAGATATCAAAAACGGCACAGTCGAAGGCTTCACATCCCAAGGCATCGCGGTCGAAGGTGCAAACGATCTACGCATCGAAGGAGTGCAAATCGAAGGGAATGGTCAGGCGTTAGCGGCACGAGGCCAAATCCCGAATGCCCAATTTGACACCCTAGTACTGGCCAACTCGGATCAAGACGTCCCGACCTTTTTCATCAATTCAACAGGGGCTTTCTCGATCAAAAACACATCGGCCAGCGGTGGTTACGCTGCGCTGTATGTCCAAGGCACGGGTCAAGGTACGCGAACCGTCGAACTATCAGATTTCTCCCAAGCCTCCTTTGCAGCCGGTATTTTGCAACAAGCTGGCCCAACTGAAAGCAATCAACCGATCCTCATCCAAGGCTCTTTCTTTCAGGCAAAAGGGGACGCTATTGGCCTCGCACTTGATCAAACATCGCAAGTCAACATTGATACCAGCGCAATCATGGCCACCGATGGTCCAGCACTGTCAGTATATGAAGGGGCAATCATTACAGCTGAAAAGACCATTCTTGCCAGCGGTGGCCCAAACCCTTGGATAGGCGAGTCGTCCCACACATTTGAAAATCCAAGCCGCGCCAATGTGATCGCAACTGATGTCGATTTCACCACCCAATCGGTGGCTGAGGTGTTTGCCGCGCTTCAAACGCGCCGAAATTCCGCTGCCGAAGATGCAAAAGGGATTGGTCAAATCATCACGGTCAACAAAGACGGAATGCAGTTGTTTGGAGAGGCCGCTCAAATCACATTAACCGCCACTAACGGTAACACTTATTCCGTAAGTGCCTTAGGAACCGCGACCGAAGTGCCCTCGGGTGCCTATCAACTCACCATTGATG
Source organism: Cognatishimia sp. 1_MG-2023 (assembly GCF_030548175.1). Lineage (GTDB taxonomy): Bacteria > Pseudomonadota > Alphaproteobacteria > Rhodobacterales > Rhodobacteraceae > Cognatishimia. The sequence continues at coordinate 65,937 of NZ_JAUORX010000002.1, forward strand.
GCGTTGTCCAAGCACCCGTCGATATCGCTGCTGGGCAGATTGCGGAAATCGAAATACCAGACCCGGCGCACCCCTATTTCATGTTCCAAAGTAAGAATGAATTCTATCGTGGTCCTGCACTTCCGCTGTTGCCGCGCGAAAGAATCCTCAAGAACTACGCAGCGCGCGGCGTACTTCACGACCAAACTGCATTCTGGAACAAAGACATCTACGGCCCGTTGCGCACAAGCCTGACCGCAGAAGATCGCCAATCCATGCTGGATCAAACCCGGCAAATGTTTTTTGCCAACTTCCCAGCAGCTCATGCCGCCTATGCTGCGAATAACTATACGCCCGAAGCCAATCCGCCCAAGCACGTTATGAACTATTCAGCGGGTATACTGGCCGCGTTAGGAACCTTGGAAGATCGTGACCAAATCCTTGCGACGCTGCCTGCCCAATCCTCCTATGCACGCATCGTCGCAATCGAAGTCGCCACATTGATAGAGGCAAGGCTAGATGTTGTATCAGACAGCGCAGCGTTAGAGTTGGCCCGAAGCGTTCAGCAGGATAACCCCAATCTAGCCATCGGACTGGCCGCCCATGTTGGTGCTTTAGGCAACAGCGATGCAATATCGTTGATCCTGGATGCAATGGCGCAGCCCAATTACGATCCGAACGCATTTCAGTTTTCGTCCAAACAACTCATGTTCAACCTGCTGGCGCGCAGCAACGATCCACGCGTTTTAACGCATTTCCGAAAAGCGCTGACTCAATACCGTGCAATGATAGGCGCGCTGACATCCGGAAACCAAATTGCGTACAATAGCCCGGATGGCTTTAGCTACTATATGCTGCCCATCGTTATGGAATATCTGGCCGTCTTCGGAGACGATCAAGATTGGGCCAACTTGGCTATCCCAATCGCGGGTGCAATTGGCTTTCATGATTCAATCGCGGCACTTACACAAGATCCGCTACCGTTGTATTTCGACCGCATTGGCATGTCGCCACGTCCGTCGCCGGCCTACATGCATCCTTCTGATGTGTCCGGTTATGGGCGCTTGATTTGCAGCGCACTTGAGCGCCGATCAAAAACCGACCGTGATCGTATCTTGAGCACGTTAACTGAAACAACAGGCCCCCGATTAAACGCTGAATACTACGGATTACCCGAAGATCGCGCATGGATTGTCGGCGAAGCTGTAACGCTCGTAACTTCAGCCTACTGCAATCCCAACGCCCGTATCGCTAGCGCCTTCCATCGGCGTCCCCACGATTTGGAAGTCTTTCCAATTGGTGATGGCGCACTCTCTTGGGGTTCCCGCCGCGCTCTAGCGGATCAGGCAATCCAAGCCTTTTCGCCGACTGAAAACTGGACGGATATGCGCCAGATGGCCAACATCTCGGTCACTGATCTTCAGGCCGCAATAGCAAACGATTCCCGCTTCACCACCGACGCTGGCCAAGCCATGCTCTTGCATCACCAAGCGATTGATCTTCGCTACCAAGAAGCCACACCAGACTACTACCCATCTGGCACTGTAAGGCGGCTCTTTCTGACACCGCTCACAGCATCCAGAGGCGAAGCAATCCTAACCGGTCGCGTCGATCTGCGCCCAATCATTCAAAATGGCCGCCTTTTGGTCGGCCTGCGCTTGCGGGTTGCCTATGACGAAAACGGCTTTCTTTCTCCGCAAATGTCCAAACGGGATGTAATCATACCAGAGGCCTTGGCCAACGGTGCACGCAACCTCATAAAAGAGGTTCGCATGCGTGTCGGCGACACGGTCATTCCCATGGCATTTGATCAATCCGCTACTGGAAATGTGCACGTCTTTTCAGCCGAATTACCCGACACAGGCCTCGCCAATCTGATCGTGGATGTGGACCTCGAAACATTCCAAGAGACGTGGGATATGCAGTTCCCGCTCTATGCCACCGATTTCGCCTATCGTTACAGAAAGGGTCAGCTATGACGCTCCGCATCAAGCTATTCTCCGCCTTCATGCTCAGCGCGTCGCCTTTGGTGGCCCAAACGGCAGATCACTGTAAATTGGCCGGGAATTATATCGACCTTGGCAACACCACGCTGACCTATGTCCTGAACCAAGATGCCGTGAAACGTTACGCAAACGTCGATGTCGCAGACTTGTTCTTTGACGATGACATCGAAGGCGAGGGCGAAGTTGCGGCTTGCGAAGGTGGCGGCATGGCCGGCGCCATCCGTTGCCAAGTCACCACGCCAATCGAAAACCAATCCGGCACGACCTCTTCGGATGCAAACCCGCTAGAAGCCACGACATTCGCGCCTGAAACATCCCCTTTACAAGACGAAGGCGCGCGCGATCTTATTGGGTCAGACCTAACAATCACGGTGCCCATCACTCGGTTCTACAGTCCGGGCCCACCGGCGCAGGTGTTCACCGTCCCATCTGGTGCGCCGACGTTAAAATCGGACACTCCGATTACAGCAGCGGCCCGTCAGCGCCTTAAGGATGCAATTGGCCGCAACTACCAGACCTTGGCGCAGCAGGGACATCCGGTCAGCCAAATCTCGATGGATCAAATGATGAACGGCGGCACCAGCCTGCCGATCACCGTGGCCCACCAGGCCAAAGACGATCTGCTCCAGACATCGCCCGCCACACCCGGTGTCCGACTGCCAAGCGAATGCGTCTCGCTTCTTCGGCTGCAACAGGAAGAAGCCGCAGCCAAAAGCGCGCTCCAGAAAAAGAGCCGCGAATGCAACATTCTGAAATCAAACATCAAAGCGCGTGAAAAAGAAAATTCCAAAGGCGGTCTTGTTGACAGCCTCGCCGGTTTCTTCGGCCAAGACGAACGCCTGACGCGCCTCACCAATCGGCACAAAGCCTGCGTCAAAGACGCAGCCGTGCTACGAGCATCCTACAACGAACTTAAAAAGCGTGCCAAAGCCCGGCGTGATCGGTTGAACAGTGATCAACACGAGCGTGAAATCGCCGCGATCAAAGCTGATCCCAAGCGTTTGAAAGAAGAAACGAAAATCCGCGAGTCCCGTCTGATCGGCGCGCGCGCCCAATACGAAAAACAAATCGCAAAAATCCAAGACGGGATGAATGCGTATAACAAAAACCTGCTCGCGTTGGACAAGCAAATCGCGGACATGAAGGCCAGCGATGACCCGGAAAAAGAAGCCAAAGTTGCAGCACTTGAACGCGAACGCCAGCGTTACGAAGCAACGTATGACTCTTGGCTAGACCGCATGATTTCAATCAAAGATGTGCGCGAACGCGACTTCAACCGCCTCCTTAAAGAGAACGCCAAAGACGGTATTGGGGCGACATCCAACAAAGAGCTCCGCAACGCGATTTCTGCACGTGGTCTTAATCCAACCGAGGTCATCAGCGCCGAATTCGGCGAAGGTCTGGACCGCGCAGCAATCCAAGCACAGCGCGACCGCGAAACGCTTGGCGGCAGCACCACAACAGGCCAAACCAGTAATGAACTTTTGGCCGAGGTTGTCGAAGACTACTACACAATGTCCCCGGCAGAACGTGCGCGCAGGCTTTGGACCTATGGCCCGGACGCCCTAAAAGGCATCGCCGAAGGCACCTATGAGGGCGGCGAGGGGCTCTTTAAACTGGGTAAAGGCCTTGTCGATCTCGTCCCCGAAGCCGCTGGTTTCGAAGGGTTCGAAGGCAGCACCGTCGACAAACTCGTCGGTGCAGGGTCCAAGCTGTCTGATCAATTCACACGTGGCACGGATGGGCGCGCGAATGATCGCGATGTGTTTGAAAACTTTAGCGATAATATGGGCAAGTATGCTGGCAAATTGGACGACAAATTCAATCGCAGTTTTGAAACCCTTGCAGGATCAGGCGAGAAGGGGATCAAAGAAGGCGTAAAGAAATTCGCCAAGGGTGGCACAATGATTGCCGGCGGTGAAGTCGCAGCGTTACAAACCCTTTCAAAGTTCAATCAAGGTCTCAAAGCCTTACGCGGTCTGGATGCCGCCGGTGACGTTGCACGCGGTGCTGATGTTGCTGCTGATCTTAGTCGGGCCGGGGATGCAGCTACTGATCTGGCCCGCGCTGGTGATGGCCTTAACGATGCCACGCGTACTGTTGATCGCCTAAACGACGCGACGCGTACAACTGATGGATTGAATGATGCAACCCGCACGACCGATGGCTTAAATGATGCCACGCGTACGGTAGAAAACCTTGGCGAAACCGGTGGTACCTTTGGAAAGACACGCACGACCCCTCCGGGCGAAGTGGTTGATCCGAACAAATTCCGACCGATTGATGCTGGTCCGATGCGCAAGTTCCCCGAAAAGTCACCAGCCCGGGCCACCCAAGACGCCCTAGAACGCGCGGGCGTTGATCCAAGTTTCGCACGGGTCTACGGCGCTCGTGCAACAGAACGCTCCGCAGATGCCGCCATTGCTGGCGGCGCGTTCGAGGCAGGCGTATCGCCAAAAACGCTTCTTCGGAATGGATCAACTACCGAAGAGGGGCTTCGCAAAGGCATCAAGTCATATCTAAACGAACGCGGCGTACCTCCGGCTGAACAAGGCGGCATCATAGAGAAATTTATGAACCGCCCCTCGCCGGACCTGCCCTCGCCAACACCTGCAGCGGCCAAAGCGGCTGACCTTCCTAATCCGGCGACAGCTGCTACCAAAAAGCTAAGCCCTGCCGAGGGTGCTGGCCTAAAATCGCCCACTGTCCGCCAGCCCGGCCCAGTAACTAACGCCGAAAGCGCAGCGACCGCTGCCACTAAAAAGCTAAGCCCTGCCGAGGGTGCTGGCCTCAAAGCACCCACAGTCCGACAGCCTGCACCCGTCACACCAATTGGCCGCGATCCATTGTCCCGAAACGCTGGCCGGTTCAGCAAAGAAGAATTGGCAAGACGCTTGGGCGAAAAGACGGCTGAAGCAAATGCGGCAACCAAACGCTTGAGCCCCGCCGAGGGCGCAGGCCTGAAGTCACCCACAGTCCGTCAACCCGGTCCAGTCACCAACGCCGAAAGCGCCGCGACTGCAGCGACTAAGAAGTTGAGCCCCGCCGAGGGCGCAGGCCTAAAATCGCCAACCGTCCGCCAGCCTGGCCCAGTCACAAACGCCGAAAGCGCGGCAACGGCTGCCACTAAAAAGCTAAGTCCCGCCGAAGGCGCCGGCCTGAAAGCGCCCACTGTCCGCCAGCCCGGCCCGGTCACAAACGCTGAAAGCGCGGCGACCGCTGCCACTAAAAAGCTAAGCCCTGCCGAGGGTGCTGGTCTAAAATCGCCCACTGTCCGTCAGCCCGGCCCAGTGACAACCGCCGAAAGCGCCGCGACCGCTGCCACTAAAAAGCTAAGCCCCGCCGAGGGCGCTGGCCTAAAAGCGCCAACCGTCCGTCAACCCGGTCCGGTCACAAACGCCGAAAGTGCGGCGACAGCTGCCACCAAGAAACTAAGCCCAGCAGAGGGCGCGGGCCTAAAATCACCAACCGTGCGCCAACCTGCACCAGTTGCCGCTCTTGATCCGCCAACCAAGCGATTGCCAGCCCCTGTTGGACCCAACCCATCGACGATCACCCGGTCTCCAATCCGTGGTCCCGCTGTTGACCCAGTGCCTGTTGTTGCCCGACCAACACCTGATGGTGGCGTGCACCTTTCGCACAACGGCCGCGAAATCACGCTACCTAAACGACAAGAAATTGGCATCGGCCAGACATCCCGCGTGTACGGATCAGACGAAGGTATCAATGTCGTCAAACTCAGCAAAGAGGATCAAATCGCCCGCCACCTTGATGAACTCGGCCGAAGTGCGATGGAGGGCAAAGTGGCCATTCCAGAAGTTCGCGGTCGCTACAAACTAAGCGATCAGTCACGTCTGCATTCAACGGATGTCACTCCGGGTGGCACAATGACCGTGCTTGAAAAAGGTCCGCCCGTTTTTGCCAAAGCAGCAGAGGCACTACGAGCCGCCGGAAAAGGCATTGGGGCTGAACGCAAAGCTGCCCTTCAATCATTCGCAAAACGCATGAACGATGAAGGCTTCGTTGTCAGCGACCTAAAGGCGGATAACTTTGGCTTCCGCCCATCGGATAAAATGGGCGTCGACAAGGCGCTTGATTTGGTTCCGCTCGACGATGGCATTTTGATCAAGCTCAAAGCGGAATTCGCCCATCGCGCCCCTGAAATGCAAAAAATCATCATGGATCCCGGCGATCTGGCGCGATCCTTCCCTGAGGGGCTTGCCCTCAACGACATCCGTGAACGTCTCTCGCTCTTTGATCACATGGTGGATTGGAAGGCCATGAACGGAGGGCGCGCCAACGGGCCGCTAAACACACTGGGGCAGGGGGCCGGTAACGCGCTGCCCTATACTCCCACCCTTGGTTTACATTTCAAAGGGTTAGCAAACTAAATTTTCACAGGCCCTTTCATTGGGGCCAGAGGGCGCATAGCTCTATCATATGCGAGCATTTTTATTCCTAATCGCCCTTTGGCCATTCCCCGCCATTGCGCAAGACTGTGTCATCTTATTGCACGGTCTTGCCCGAACGGATGCGTCGTTCACCGTGATGGAAACGGTTCTTACGTCAGAGGGCTATCAAACCGTCAGCCCCAGCTATCCGTCTACGGTAGACACCATTGAAACCCTCGCACAAGACACACTGCCCGCAGCCTTCGAGGCCTGCCAATCCGACAGAATCCATGTCGTAACGCATTCCATGGGGGGCATTCTGTTGCGCGCTTGGTTGGCAGACAATCAGCCAGACAAACTTGGCCACGTCGTAATGCTTGGCCCACCAAATCATGGTTCTGAAATCGTGGATACATTTGCAGACATCCCATTGTTTCAAACGATCAACGGCCCCGCAGGCCTGCAACTGTCTACTACCGGATTACCGGAAAACTTGCCGCCCGTTGATTTCTCCCTCGGCGTCATAGCCGGAGACCTTTCGCTAAACCCTTACTTCTCGTCCCTGATCGAAGGCCAAGATGATGGCAAAGTCTCGGTTTCATCCACACGAGTCGAAGGCATGACTGATCACATCACAATCGCGACCAGCCATACGTTCATGATGAACAATCCACTGGTCATTGCACAGGTCAAAACCTTTCTGAAAACGGGCGCGTTTGATCATTCCCAGACGTTGTTGGATGCGGTAATAGCTCCCGTAACAAACGCCGCCAAATCCTTGGCCCAAGAAACGGATGGCACGTTGCAATGAGCATCTCTGCAAGATTAACCGCCGCAACTGTGCTTGGGCCGGATGGTATCTCATCCAGTGACATTGCAATTGCGGACGGCCTCATCACTCCCGATGCTGATGCCCGTTCTGTAGACCTTAGCGGCTATATGATCCTTCCGGCGATGGTCGATATCCATGGCGATGGGTTTGAACGCCACCTCGCCCCACGTCGCGGTGCGATGAAAGACTTGGGGCAGGGCCTTCTTTCCGCAGATGCAGAACTCGCTTCCAATGGCATCGCTACAGCGACGCTTGCGCAATTCTTCAGTTGGGAAGGCGGCATGCGCGGCCCAATCTTTGCCCAGCGCTTTCTCAAAGCGCATCGCGATACACCGTTGTTGACCGACACACTGGTGCAACTGCGGTTTGAAACACATATGCTAGAGGATTACCCAGCCTTCGAAGCGCTCGTCGCTGAATTCTCAGTGCCCTATGTCGTGTTTAACGATCACCTCCCACATGACGCGCTGGCCAAGGGCAAACGCCCCCCGCGCCTGACAGGGCAGGCGTTGAAAGGTGGCCGCAGCCCCGAAACGCATCTGGCGTTGTTGCACTCTCTCCATGACCGCAGTGGCGAGGTACAGGAACATCTCACCGCACTTGCCAGCCGTCTAAAAACGCAAAACATCCAGCTTGGCAGCCACGATGACACAACCGCTGAACAACGCGCAGCTTTCAACGCGATCGGTGCCACGCTCTCTGAATTCCCTGAAACCTACGAAGCCGCGCGCGCCGCACATGACACCGGTGGCCATGTCATCCTTGGCGCGCCAAACGTTGTGCGCGGCGGATCGCACTCTGGCAACGTCGCAGCACAGGATTTGGTTGCCGAAGGTCTGTGTGACGCGCTTGCATCCGACTACCACTATCCAGCCCTGCGTCAGGCCGCGTTTAAACTGTTTGATGACAATATCTTATCGCTGCCAAAAGCATGGCACTTGATTTCACAAGGCCCCGCAGAATTGCTCGGCTTCACAGATCGCGGCACGCTCGCCCCAGGAAAACGCGCTGACCTCATCATCGTCAACGAAAGCACGCGACGGATCGAGGCAACTCTATGCGCTGGGCGCATTACTTATCTGGCCGGTGAGGCCGCGCAACGCTTTCTCGCCTAAACTGCAACGCAAAACGCCCACCAAGCGGCGGGCGTTCTAAACGTCAGCAGGCGCAAACAGTGCCCCGCCGCTTTTCGTTAAGCTTTCGCAGGCAATACAACACGATTGATATGACCCATCTTACGGCCCGGCTTCGTTTCGGTCTTGCCATATAGATGCACAGCAACATGCGGCTCGACCAACAACTCCGGCACCCGATCCATATCGTCACCAATCAGGTTTTCCATCACCACATCCGAATGCCGTTTTCCATCACCCAATGGCAATCCAACAACCGCACGGATATGCTGCTCAAACTGATCAACGGCGCAGCCATTTTGTGTCCAGTGACCAGAGTTATGAACCCGTGGCGCGATCTCGTTCACAATCAGACCTTCAGGCGTGACAAACAATTCCACACCCATGACACCAACGTAATCCAAGGCATTCAAAATCTTAGAAGCCATCAAGACCGCATCCATGCGCAGCGACCCCGCAAGGCGCGCAGGCACAGTGGTTGTCCGCAGAATACCACCGACATGCACGTTTTCACCGGGATCAAAGCAGGCAACCTCACCAGATGCGCCGCGTACTGCAATCACAGACACCTCGTGGGAAAACTTCACAAAGCCTTCCAACACGGAAGGGGAATCCGCCATATCAGCCCAAGCCGCAGATGCATCCGCCGCCGAATTGATCCGCGCCTGCCCTTTACCGTCGTAACCAAACCGCCGTGTCTTCAGAATTGAAGGTGCCCCAATTTCTGTCAACGCAGCCTTTAGGTCATCGGCGCTATCCACCATCGCAAATGGAGCAACCTTCAGCCCCAGACCCGAAAGGAATTCCTTTTCCGTGATCCGATCTTGGCTCACCCGCAACGCTTCGCGACCCGGACGAATCTCACGGTGTGCCTCAAGGATATCCAAAGCCGATGTCGGGATATTCTCAAACTCATAGGTGATGACATCAACTGCTTCGGCAAAGGCTAGCAAAGCCGCCTCATCTTCATAAGCCGCCGTCGTAACCTGATCCGCAACTTCTGCCGCTGGTGGGTTTGCACTTGGTTCAAAAATATGGGTTTTGTACCCCAACCGAGACGCCGCAACAGACAACATCCGCCCCAGCTGACCGCCACCCAAAATGCCGATGGTGCTACCCAGTTTCAATGCGTCACTCATCGACAGGTTCATCCGCAATAGAGGCTGACAGAGCTGCACGCCACGCGTCCAACCGCTCGGCCAAGGCACTATCTTGCAATGCCAAAATACCTGCAGCCATCAAACCGCCGTTCTTAGCACCCGCAGCACCAATCGCCATGGTTGCCACCGGAAAACCGCGCGGCATTTGCAGAATGGAATACAGGCTATCTACACCAGACAACGCTTTGGTCTGTACAGGCACACCAACAACTGGCACGCGTGTCTTGCTGGCCATCATGCCCGGCAAATGCGCAGCACCACCAGCGCCCGCAATAATCACCTGCAACCCGCGGTCTGCGGCAGTCTTACCATAGTCCCACAGACGATCAGGTGTGCGATGTGCTGAAACGATTTTGGCCTCATAAGGCACGCCAAGCTCGTCCAATACGTCCGCTGCTTCTTTCATGGTGGGCCAGTCTGACTGGCTGCCCATGATGATTCCCACTTTGATGTCCGTCATAGTCTGCCTCTGAATAAGGAGCGCGCACTATACCGGTATTGCCTCCTTAGGCAATAATATCTGGGGTCAATCGGTCCTCGATATAGGCGATTTTATCCTTAAGACGCAGTTTCTGCTTCTTAAGGCGCTGAATTGTGAGCTGATCGGCCGTTCCACGCTCCACAAGGGCGCGAATGGCGTCGTCCAGATCGCGGTGTTCTTGGCGAAAAACTTCTAACTCGATGCGCAAGACATCGTCAGTTTTCATCGACAGGTCGCTATGGGCATTCATGAAAATTGGTCCCAACTTACTATTCAGACAGGATAGCCGTTAACGCTGCTTTAGCAAAGCCCTTGCGCTCGTTAGATGCTGTGCCCATATTACTTTTGATCGGGCCGCCAGAACGGGGCCCAAGACAATCACGGTCGCTTTAAGTAAAGGACGTGTCAATGAGCAAACTGACCTTGGGGTCGTACCCCCACATGCTGGGCTTTGAACAGCTAGAACGCCTTCTCGAACGCACGGCTAAAACCGGCAACGAGGGCTATCCCCCTTTTAACATTGAACAAACTTCGGACCTGTCGTACCGCATCACGCTGGCCGTCGCAGGATTCGCCGAAGAAGATTTGTCGATCACTGTTGAGGATCGTCAACTGGTGATCCGTGGTCGCCAAAGCGATGATGACGCAGAGCGCATGTTCCTCCACCGGGGAATCGCCGCACGGCAATTTCAACGATCTTTTGTCCTGGCGGAGGGCGTCGAAGTTGGCGAAGCCGCTATGGAAAACGGCCTGTTGCACGTCGACCTGACGCGCTCGCGCCCCGAAACCGTCGTTCAAACGATCCAAATCAAGAAAGGGTAAGCTATGCACAGCAAATTCGAATTTGAATCACAGGACGAGCGTCTGGTTTACGTGCGCGAAATCGCGGTGGCTGATCTTCCCAAAGACATGCAGGATCAAGCAGACGGCCAAGACACCCTCTTTGCCGTTCATGCCGCTGATGGCGAGCGTTTGGCAATCGTCAAAGAACGCGGAATGGCGTTCCACCTGGCGCGTGAGAATGACTATTCGCCAGTGACTGTACACTAAACGCAGGGGTGCCTTTTCCCTCCCCCACGGGGAGGTCGGAAAAAGGCCGTCGGACAATGCCGACAGTACGCACTCTGCAGAAACGAAAAAGGGCAACTCATAGGAGCTGCCCTTTTGTTTTGTTCTGTCCAAAACTTACGCTTTGATCAGGCCCAAACTTTCCAGCTTCAGCAGCACTTGGTGTGCGCAGTTGTCGACTTCGACGTTTTCAGTCTCAACGCTTAGCTCTGGGTTGGCAGGCACATCATATGGGTCAGAGATACCTGTGAACTCTTTGATTTTGCCTTCGCGCGCAAGCTTATACAGACCCTTGCGGTCACGGCGTTCACATTCCTCGATAGACGTTGCAACGTGAACTTCAACAAACGCGCCAAAGCTCTCAACGTCTTCACGCACCGCACGACGGGTTGTCGCATATGGCGCAATCGGCGCACAGATCGCGATACCACCGTTTTTGGTGATCTCAGAAGCCACATAGCCAATCCGGCGAATGTTCAAATCGCGGTGCTCTTTGCTAAAGCCCAGCTCGGACGACAGGTTCTTACGCACGATATCACCGTCCAACAAAGTCACCGGACGACCACCCATTTCCATCAGTTTTACCATCAAAGCATTCGCGATGGTGGATTTACCTGAGCCAGAGAAACCGGTGAAGAACACGGTGAAACCTTGCTGTGAACGCGGCGGCTTGGTGCGGCGCAGTTCTTTCACAACTTCTGGGAACGAGAACCATTCTGGGATTTCCAGACCTTCAGCCAAACGGCGGCGCAGTTCGGTGCCCGAGATGTTCAGGATCGTGACGTTCTCACGATCTTCGATCTCGTCATTTGGTTCATACTGCGCGCGCTCTTGCACATAAACCATGTGCTTAAAGTCGACCATTTCGATGCCCATTTCTTCTTGATGTTCGCGGAACAGATCCTGCGCATCATAGGCGCCATAGAAATCCTCGCCTTGGCTGTTTTTGCCGGGGCCAGCGTGGTCGCGACCAACAATAAAGTGGGTGCAGCCGTGGTTTTTACGGATCAGGCCGTGCCAAACCGCTTCGCGTGGGCCAGCCATACGCATCGCAAGGTTCAGCAAGGACATTGTGGTCGTCGCGCTTGGATACTTATCCAACACGGCCTCATAGCAGCGTACGCGCGTAAAGTGATCCACATCACCCGGTTTTGTCATGCCAACAACAGGGTGGATCAACAGGTTCGCCTGGGCTTCTTTCGCGGCGCGGAACGTCAGCTCTTGGTGCGCGCGGTGCAGCGGGTTGCGTGTTTGGAACGCAACGATTTTGCGCCAACCCAGCTTGCGGAAATAGGCACGCAATTCGTTTGGCGTGTCGCGACGTGCGCGGAAGTCATAGTGAACCGGCTGTTGAATGCCGATCACCGGGCCGCCCAGATACACTTTGCCCGCTTGGTTGTGCAGGTAGTTCACCGCCGGGTGCGCGTCGTCATCTGCGCCGAATACTTTTTCAGCTTCGCGCGCTTTGTTTGGCACCCAGTTATCTGTCACAGTCATTGTCGCCAGAATGACACCTTCTTGGTCACGCAAGGCGATGTCTTGGCCCAGTTCCAACTGTGCGGCAAATTCTTCAGACACATCCAAGTTGATTGGCATCGGCCACAAAGAGCCATCAGCCAAACGCATGTTTTCAACAACACCGTTGTAATCCTCTTCGGTCAGAAACCCTTTTAATGGGTTAAAGCCGCCGTTCATCAACAGTTCCAGATCGCAAATCTGGCGAGGCGTCAGGTCAAGGCTGATCAAATCGGCTGCCTCAACTTTTAGTTTCTGTGCAGAGTCATATGACACATACAGTTCTGGAATGGGTGCAAAGTTGTTCAACATGCTTGTTGTCCTATCTTTTAAAAGGAAATGACTGCTCGACTTTCCGGTCAGTTCCGCGTGCAACGCGTCATATTCCGCAAATTTTCGGGCTAGGAATTGGTCGGTCAGTTGACGCTTTGTGGCAGCGCCTTTTGACGTCAGTGCGTAGGCGAACCGCTGGCGCTTATCTACGCCTGACCGTTCACTAATCTTGATATATCCGGCCTCGGCCGTTGAGCGTAACAAAGAGTTGAGCCGCCCCAAAGAAATCTCGAGCGCTGACGCAGTTGATCGCTGCGAGGCGTCCGGCGCCGTATCCAGCTGGCGCAGCAGGCGAAAGAGAAGATCATCTTCCGCGATTTCTGATTTGGTCTTTAGCGACATTTCTTCGGCTCAATGTATGTTCACGAATGAACGCATTGCACGAAAAAATATCTGAGCAAAGTGTTTTCTGCATAAAATGCCTGTTTTCTAAGGCTGTGGCATTGCGATCACGCTGGTTTCCCGCGGCTATTTATTCGTAGCTTGCGACAAATAGACGAACCATTTTCTACTGAATTTCTAATAGGCACGCGTTTGTTTGCCGCTTTGCAGCGCAGCCTAAACATCATTCGGATGCAATTTTGTTGAAAATTGAGACCGATGAGCCGGGCAATCTACTGCCAGCCAGCCGCAATCTTCACCAATTCCAAGTCAACCCAGTCTAATCCCCAACTGAGTCGCTCAACAAAAAAGGCGCAGCATCTCTGCTGCGCCTTTCTAAACCTCATCGCATATTCGCGATCAGTCTTCTTGTTCTGCCAAGAAGCGCTCAGCATCCAATGCAGCCATGCAACCCATGCCCGCAGATGTCACAGCCTGACGATACACATGGTCCGTCAAATCGCCCGCAGCAAAAATGCCGGGGATAGATGTCTTGGATGTGCCAGCTTCAACTTTCACATAGCCACCCATATGGGTTTCCAGCTTGTCTTTTACCAACTCGCTGGCAGGGGCGTGGCCAATCGCAACAAAGACACCCGCACAGTCGATCTGCGTGATTTCATCTGTCTTTGTGTGTTTCACTTTGATGCCTGTCACACCCAATGGCGCTTCGGTGCCCAGCACCTCTTGCAGCTCATGGAACCAAAGCGTCTCGATCTTTTCATTTTTCTCAAGACGGTTGATCAAAATCTTCTCGGCGCGCAGCTCATCGCGACGGTGAACCAAAGTCACTTTTGAGGCAAAGTTGGTCAGGAACAGCGCTTCTTCAACAGCAGTATTGCCGCCACCGATAACCACAATCTCTTGGCCGCGATAAAAGAAGCCATCGCATGTCGCGCAAGCAGATACACCAAACCCTTTGAACTTTTCTTCGCTCTCTAGGCCCAGCCACTTTGCACGTGCGCCAGTTGCCAAAATAACCGCATCTGCCGTGTAAACAGTGCCGCTGTCACCCTTGGCCACAAACGGGCGGCTTTCGGTATCCAGCTCGGTGATAATGTCGCCAATGATCTCACAGCCCATCGCTTGCGCGTGTTCCTGCATCTTAACCATCAGGTCGGGGCCCTGAACTTCGGTAAAGCCTGGGTAGTTTTCAACTTCGGTGGTGGTAGTCAACTGACCACCAGGCTCGATACCCTGAACCAAGATAGGGCTTAACATCGCGCGGCTCGCATAAACGCCCGCAGTATAGCCAGCAGGTCCCGAACCAATAATCAGAACCTTTGTGTGTTTCGTATCGCCCATATCCCACCCATGTGCTTGCAGTTCGTTGTTAGACAGGGGATATAGCGACCCAAGGGCCACGTTAAAACCCCCGACATAGGTCATATGCATCACATACATCTGATCGTCTGAGCAAAGGGGAGGCACCGCTCGCTATTCCCCAATGTCATTTCGTGAAATATTATTGCGCATGTAGCGCTTGGTGTTATAACAAACGCAAATTTCACGGAGAATACTGAATGTCCGGCACCCGGCTTGATCCCATTGACCGCAAAATTCTTGCCGAGCTGCAAGCGGACGGTCGGATGACAAACGTTGAGTTGGCGAAACGAGTCGGGATTTCGGCACCTCCGTGCCTGCGCCGTGTGCGAACGCTGGAAGAAGCAGGCTACATTCGCGGCTATCACGCTGACGTTGATTCCCGCGAACTGGGCTTCGAAGTACAGGTCTTTGCGATGGTTGGGCTTGTCAGCCAAGCTGAATCTGATCTCTCCGCATTCGAAGATCGCTGTCGTGAATGGTCCTTAGTCCGCGAATGCCACATGTTGAACGGCGAGGTGGATTTCATCTTGAAATGCGTCGCACCTGACCTGTCTACATTCCAAAGCTTTCTAACCAATGATCTGTTAAAGGCGGACAATGTGGCAAGCGTGAAAACCTCATTGGTGATCCGCGATGCAAAGGACGAGCCGGGCGTGCCGTTCGACGTTCTCGAAGAACGCATCAACCGCATCGCCTAATCAGGCCTGCGGCATCAGCCACGCATTCAAATAAATCCGCAGCTGGTCTTGCATCAGCATTTCATTGTGCAAAGCACAATAATGCAGCGCCATGGCCTGAATTAGAAACGCACCCACGCCGTCTGCCAGCAATTCCGGTGAAATGTCCTTGCGAAATGGTCCCATGGCCAGCCAAGGCCCCAACACCATCCCGGTGCGTTGAAAATTCTGCGCAATTGGGCCAATGGTCTCTTTTGCGGCCGCACCAGAGTGGCGCAGGATCACATCAAACACATAGCGTTCGCTGGTCATGAACCCGACCAATGGCATCAAGGCCTGAACCAGCCCCTCAACATCCTTTGGGGCAGGGAGCGTTTCAATCGCATCAAGGTAGCTATCAACCTTTGGGCCGATCAACTGCTCCATCAGCGCGTCTTTGTCTTTGAAATGTGCAAAGAACGTCCCCTTTGCAACACCTGCGCTTGCGACGACTTGCTCAACCCGCAAGGCCTCATACCCAGCTTCGTCTACTACTACCTGCGCAGCTTCAATCAGCTTTGCGCGGGTTTTCAATGTGCGTGTTTGTACTTTGACCATACCCGTTTTTGGCATGCTTTATGACCGCGGTCAAATTCAATAATTGACCGTGGTCATTTTTTAGGTGTATCAAATTGACCATGGTCATTAATTGGAAAGAATCATGTCACAGAAACGTATCTTCGTCCTAAATGGACACCCCGCAGAAACCTCATTGTCTCGCACATTTGCTGAATCCTATGCCGACGCAGCGCGTGCCTCTGGTCACGACGTGCGCATCGCCCATGTCCGTGATTTAGATTTCGATATGGACTATGAATTTGGCGGCTATAAAAATTCCAAACCGCTAGAGCCTGATCTCGAAACAATCCTGCAAAACATCGAATGGTCCGAACACATGGTCCTTGCCACGCCTATGTGGTGGGGCGGCTTGCCTGCAAAGCTCAAAGGAATGATCGATCGCTCATTCCTACCGGGGCGCACGTTCGACACACGTGGAAAGATGCCAAAACCCATGCTGGGCGGCCGCACGGCGCGGGTCTTTCTAACCTCAGATTCACCAGCTTGGTATTTCCGGCTAATCTTGAAAAATGCTTTGATCTGGCAACTCCGCCGTCAGATCCTTGGCTTTATCGGCCTGAAAACAAAGGTCACAACATTTGCCCAGGCCAGCCATCCCAAAGATGGCCAAGTCGACGGTTGGGTAAAAACCGTAAACACATTCGCAAAACTGGCCGCCTAAAACCAAAAACCCCCGTCGGACATCGTCCGAGCGGGGGCTTTCCGGGGGAAGGAAATTAGATCGGCTTAAGCGGTTTGCTTCAGCGTCAGCGCTGGTTTCAGCGATACTTGGCTAAGACCCATCATCCGCTTTTTAGCCCACGGCAGCACCGGCTGCTCTGCTTTGCTGGTTGCGATGATAGATTTCAAAAAACGTTGTTTACACATGAGGTCTGCTCCGTCTTGCCCATTCGGGATTGTCCTTGGTTCCTGAACAATCTGACCCTGAATTGGGGCATAGTTGCGGCGACAATCGCAAGATTTGACGGAGTTGCAGAGGTAAAACGATGTCAGATTTACTGGGAATTACATCCGAATAACCGAAATCAAACGCCCATAATCGGCTTCTTGCGCATGGGTTGCGCGGCGATATGAAAAGAACCGTTCCGGATCACTATAGGTACAATGCCTGATCCATTCCGCCCCACCAATGCCAGTCTCGCGCAAACGATGCAGGCCAAACGCAGGCAAATCAAACATGTACCGCCCGTTCTGACCTTGGCCAAAGAAACGCGAATTCTCTGTGTCCTCAGTCATAAAGGCATCCAGAAACTCTGGCCCAACTTCATAAGCCCGCTGGCTAATGCACGGCCCAATCACCGCAAAAATCTCATCACGATCAGCACCCAATGCCACCATGCCATCAACTGTCGCATCCAAAACGCCGTCCAGCGCACCACGCCATCCCGCATGGGCCGCACCGATCACACCGTTCATCCGATCCGCAAACAGCACCGGCTGACAATCCGCCGTCAAAATCGACAACGCGATACCCGGCACATTGGTCACCATAGCGTCCGCCTTGCCATGATCTGCCGACGCATCCGTCACTGTGACCACATCCGCCGAATGCACCTGATGCACGCGCGCCAGCTCTTCAACATCCATTGCTTGCGCCACACGAGTGCGGTTGATCTCGACAATCTCGCTTTGGTCAGAGCTGCCAGTGCCGCAATTCAGCCCGTTAAACACCCCGGAAGAGGCCCCGCCTTTGCGGGTAAAGAACCCGTGGCGCACAGGGGAAAGGCTTGCAGAGGATAAAATCTCAAGGGTCATGCTTCTACTCCGGCAGGAGGGGTGGCGCCTTCTGGGTAAAAGGCAACAACTTTGAATAGATTTCCCATTTCGTCAGGGTGGGTCAAGCGCCGATGTGCTGCAATATGCTCTTCCATGGTCACAGGTTCCATCAGTGCTGCCAAGGTTTGCGCCCGCGTTGTGATCCCCAAACGCTCCAAAAACACACCCTGCGGCGTGACCCGCGAAAACTTGCTAGGCGTCGCCATACACAGCGCCTCAAAATCCACATGCGCGGTCAAATCCGCTTCTCCGGGCACATCCAACGCATCAACTTCTTGATGGGCTTTCAACGCCTGAAACGTATCCCCAAGCGAGCGCCAATCCCCGTAGTCGATGATCAAAGCCGCGCCGCCATGCTGCGAAATACGCTTGCCGATCTCGTTTACAATCGGCGCTGCCGCTTCACATATTTCAACCAAGTCACCCTCTTGGGTGTCCTGCAACCGATGCGCCAAGGCCTGCTGCGGCACCGCCGCGCTTAGCCCATAACACAACGTACCATTCTCAAACCCAACCAAGCGTTCACGCCAAACATCGCCCTCGCGAATAAACTGGCGGATCGGCAAGGCGTCAAAAAACTCGTTCGCAATGAAATACAGCGGCATTTCGGGCAGGGTATCAACCGTGTCATGCCACGTCGCATCCCCCAGCAACTCGCGCTGTTTCCGGCGTAGCGCAGGGGATGCTTCAACCAGATGCAATTCCAATGCGTCATGAAATCCCGGCACCCGTCGCGTCGCCCGCAACAGATCAGCCATCAATGTACCGCGTCCCGGACCGGCCTCTGCCAAAGCAAATCGCTTTGGCGCACCTTGATCCATCCAAGCCTGCGCCAAAGACAGCCCCAACAACTCACCAAACATCTGCGTCATTTCGGGCGCGGTGGTGAAGTCACCCTGCGCACCCAGCGGATCGCGCGTTGCGTAATACCCATACTGCGGATGCATCAAACATTCGGCCATATAGTCCGACAGCCGGATCGGCCCAACCGCGCGGATGCGGTCAATCAATACGTCTTTCAAAGGTGTCCCTGTGATCATGCCACCACCTTGGCAGCACGACGCATCAGCCACAACCCAAGGATTATCATTGGCAGGCTCAGAATTTGCCCCATGGTTAATCCAACGCCGCCCATCTGCCACGCCCAGCCAAGCGGATTGCCTTCGCTCACAAACTGCGCATCCGGCTGGCGCACAAATTCAACCATGAACCGCGCAAGACCATATCCGGCAAAGAAAATCCCCGTGATCCGCCCCGGCATCTGAAACGCATCCCGCTTCCAACCCTGCCAAAGCAGGATGGCCAACAACACAACACCTTCCAGAAACGCCTCGTACAATTGGCTTGGGTGGCGCACACAAATGCCTTCAATCTGACCGCAGCTCTGCGCATCCAACCCCGGAAAGGCCACGCCCCAAGGCAGGTCAGTGGCGCGTCCCCATAGCTCTGCATTGATGAAATTCGCAATCCGGCCCAACATCAAACCAACCGGCACGCCCACCGCAATCGCATCCGCCACCGATAGCTTCGGCAACCCGTTCCGCGCACAGTAAATCCAACCGGCCACCACAACGCCCAGCATGCCGCCATGAAACGCCATACCGCCTTGCCAGACCTGCAAAATCTCCATGGGGTGGCTCAGGTAATAGGCGGGCTGATAAAACAACACATAGCCCAACCGGCCACCCAAAATGATGCCGAGAATAACCCAGGTCAGTAAATCCTCGACCTGCACCGCTTCCATCGGCGCTTGTCCATCACGCCATAGTCGCGCGGTTCGGACCGCTCGCACAGAGATGCGCCAAGCAATCAGGATACCGACGATATACGCCATCGCATACCAGCGCAGCGCGAACTCAAAGCCGCCCAGCGATAGGGTGAATATTTCGGGTGAAATCTCGGGGAAGGGGATCAATGCCTGCATGTGCGTCTGTCTGCCTCTGCCTGTGGGGGGAAGTCAACCTTGTGACTCGCCGCATTCCACCCCATATAGGGTCTGAATGTAACGTCACCTAGCCGGAGTGCGAAAGATGCAAACCCGCAACAAAATTATGGACGACTTTTCCCAGCTGATGACCAACGCCATGGGCGTGGCTCAGGGCGCCAAGGATGAGGCAGAGAATGCCATGAAATCCTTGATGGATCGCTGGTTGGCAGATCGAGACTTCGTCACCCGCGAAGAATTCGACGCCGTCCGCGCCATGGCCCAAAAGGCCCGCGAAGAAAACGAAACCCTCAAAGCCCGCCTGGACGCGCTTGAAGGGAAGTAAGCGATTTGGGCAGGTCACAGGATCTGCCCTAAAATAATCAACCTCTGATTGCTTGGCGTTCCTTGATTCAGTCAGGGGTGGTTTATTTAGCACGCATTTCCTGGAAAAACGTCGCAAAACCTTCATGAAGCGCCCCTTTCCAATAATTGGAACGGCGAATTGGGTGCACCCTTGTCTGCATAGATAAGGGAGAAGGAAAATGACGGACAATACTCAGACCGACTACCGGGTCGGTCGCGATAATATCCAAGTCCTAGGGCTGGATATTCACAATCCGGTATTTCTTGTATCAGGCCTGACCATCGTGGCCTTTGTGTTCTTTTCACTGGTATTCAAAGAACAAGCAGCCAGCTTTTTCGGGTGGCTTCGCCCGGCTTTGACCAGTCGCTTTGATTGGGTCTTTATGTTGGCCGGGAACATTTTTGTTCTCTTTTCGCTATTTCTTGTGATTTCACCGTTTGGGTCGATCCGCTTAGGCGGGGCAGAGGCGCGCCCAGATTATGGTTATGGTGGATGGTTCGCGATGCTGTTTGCCGCAGGCATGGGCATCGGCCTTGTGTTCTGGGGTGTGGCTGAACCCATCTCTCACTACGGCGCATCAATAGGCGGCACAGTCGCCGAAGCCGGAGCGCGCACCGATTGGGCACCCCTCGCAGCAGCCGCTGGTGATCCGGCCGCAGCGCGTGATCTAGCCATGGCCGCTACGATCTTTCACTGGGGTCTGCATCCCTGGGCGATTTACGCAGTGGTTGGCCTAGCGCTGGCGTTCTTCAGCTTTAACAGAGGCCTGCCGCTCACCATGCGGTCAGTCTTTTATCCCATCCTCGGAGAGGCGACTTGGGGTCCGCTTGGTCACATCATTGATGTCCTCGCCGTATTCGCCACCATCTTCGGTTTGGCAACCTCGCTTGGTCTTGGCGCCACTCAGGCACTAGCCGGGCTGAACTACCTCTTTGATGTGCCCATCAACGACACAATGAAAGTCCTGCTGATTGTGGCAATCACCGCCTTTGCCTTGGTGTCAGTCGTGGCCGGGTTGGACAAAGGCGTCAAACGCCTCTCAGAACTGAACATGATGTTGGCTGCGGCTCTATTGGTTCTGGTGATCATCGTCGGCCCAACCATCGCAATCTTTACCGGCTTCTTTGACAACATGTGGGTTTACGCCAAAAACTTACCCGCCTTGTCCGGCGTCTTTGGCCGTGAAGATACCAACTTTATGCAAGGCTGGACTGCATTCTACTGGGCGTGGTGGATCAGCTGGTCACCTTTCGTTGGCATGTTCATTGCCCGCATTTCGCGCGGTCGCACAATCCGCGAGTTCGTGATCTGCGTTCTGTTGATACCGACCGTGGTTGGCGCTCTTTGGATGAGCGTCTTTGGAGGAGCGGCGCTTGATCAGGTGATGGCAGGCACAGGCGAGGCCCTACAAGGCGCAGCGCTTGAGCTCAAGATGTTCACCATGTTCGAAGCTTTCCCGCTGACTGGTATTCTATCCTTTGTTGGCATCATTCTAGTGGTGGTGTTCTTTGTCACATCTTCGGATTCCGGTTCGCTCGTGATCGATACGATTACTGCAGGGGGTAAAACAGATGCACCAACACCACAGCGTGTGTTCTGGTGTGTGCTCGAAGGGGCGATCGCGATTGTGCTTCTTCTCGGCGGTGGCCTGGGGGCTTTGCAAGCAGCGTCAATTGCAACAGGTTTCCCTTTTGCAATTGTTTTGGTGCTGATGTGCGGTTCGCTGGCAATTGGCCTGATGCGAGAGCGACGAGAGAACCGCTAACGCCTTCAACAAAGTCAAAGAAGCCCCGGCCATTCGGCTGGGGCTTTTTGCGTTTCTAGAGCGCTGCCAAAATGCCGCCCCGCAGCATCACTGTTTCTTACAGCTCAAAACAATCCACAGCTAATTGCGTTATCCACAAATATTTCTCTTTACTGATTCGCGGCACACCCATACCATATCTAGTATGGGTTGAAGAGTTATCCACAGCCCTTCGAGCAGGCACCAAGCGCTATGACGCTGCCACGTCAAAGCGCATAATAAGAAAGAGGTGGCGCTATGGCATTATCAGAGCAGTATCTCGAAGAAGAGATACATCCGATCGACATCGTCGAACACATTGCCGCAACCCACGACTGGACGTTTGACCGCATCGCCGAAGACCAAATCGCGATGTCCATCGAAGGCCAGTGGCGGACCTATTCTATCACCCTCGCGTGGTCAGGCTTTGACGAAACCCTCAAGATGGTTTGCTCCTTTGAAATGGAGCCTCCGGCAGACAAAATGCCAGAGCTTTACGAAACCCTCAACGCAATCAACGATCAATGCTGGGCAGGCGGCTTTACCTTCTGGGCAGAGCAACAGCTCATGATCTACCGCTACGGCCTTGTGTTGGCGGGCGGGCAGGTGGCAAGCCCAGATCAAGTCGACACCATGATCAACGTCGCGATCATGAGCGCAGAGCGGTTCTACCCTGCGATCCAATTGGCAACTTGGGGCGGTCGCACTGTCGAAGACGCCATGCAAGTCGCCATCGCCGAAGCCTACGGCCGGGCATAACAACTGCGCCCTCCGCAATGGACGGAGGGCTAAATCACCAAATCCAACGGCAAATCTGAAATGTCTTTCAGCCGTTTCCCGTCGATCATGGTTTCGACCAATTCCAAGGTCTCCCGATCCTGCTCACGCAGAACCTCTACCAATTCATGCAGCGCAAAGTGGTAAACACAGTCGATATCGCCTGTGCCAAGCGCAATCGCCGCAATCCGCGACGGTGTGGGCTCCGCCGTTACAGCCGCGATATGCGGCAAGCGCCCCTTACGATTACGGATCAAATTCAATGCCTCAGACCGCGTATTTTGCACCCGATCTGACCGGATCGTCAGCTTACAACTGATCGACGCATGCAATGTCGCCAAGGCCCCATTCGCCTGCCGCAACGACGTATGCCGCGCGACCGATGTGTCGACCAAATCGCGATGTTGGTTAATCGCAGGGTCCGAAACAGCCGTATGCGCCACAACAATATCCGGCTTAATCAGATAATCCGCACCCAAATGCGTCTTTAACGCGCGGTTCTCATTGGCCAATATGCGGATTTCATCCAAATGCGCATATTGATCAAACTGCGTAATCGGCTTGCCGCGTTCCACAGAAAACGTACCGGGCCGCAAATGCGCCAAATGTTCAAAGCTATCGGCCAGAAACTTCTGACACACACTTTCAAACATATGACCCGCCGTTTGCCCGGCTGGTTTTTCCGACATCTGCTGGGATCGCCCAATCTTGGCCACCAAACCCACCGAAATCTCTCGGCTGGCCTTGTTAGACACATCGGCAATACTGGGCACGCCTTTGGTTTCACTGATTGGGCCGTTTAGGCAATCTGCATGAAACTGGCTGCGGGCCTCAGCCAACCAGGCGGTCATCTAAGCCACCGCATAGATTTTTTGCGTGTTTTCAATGGCCGCTCGAATGTTCGTCGCAACTGCTGCCGCAACGGGCGGAGGAAAGGCATTGCCCACCTGACGATAGGCATTCGTCTTTTTCCCGGCAAAGATCCAGTCGTCTGGAAATCCCTGAACTTTCGCCGCCATCTGCACCGTCAACCGTGGCATGCCCACGAAATCGCGCTCTGGCGCCTCTTCGGCTAAGGTCATGCCGTTCACACCCAGTGCGGCCCACGCCTTCTTTGCCCGTGTTGGTCCCAAATCCGGCCCGCCATGTTTCTTTGATCCGCCCACCAATGTCGGCGCAATCTCATCTGCGCCATCGCGCCACTTGGCGGCACCCTTCCAGCCGTTCGCGGCCATCTGCGGGTACAGCAGTTGCCCAACGGTCGGCGGCGTTTCGTGCCCGCCCGTTGGCCATTTGAACGCATCTAAATAGTCATTGTGAATAGCGACAATCACAACACGCGGGCGCAGTTGTGACACGCCAAAATCGCTGGCGTTATACAGGTGCCAATCAACCAATCCGTAGCCCAGCTTTTTCAGCTGTTTCTTTAGGTTAAGCCGATAATCATGAAACACCGCATCCAAAAAGCCGCGCACGTTTTCCAACATCACAGCCTTGGGTCGCGTCTCATCAACAACACGCACTGCATCCGGGAACAAATCCCGCTCGTCATTCGCGCCCAACTGCTTGCCAGCCTTTGAAAACGGCGGGCAGGGCACGCCCCCAGCAACCAAATCAATGCCTTTATAGGGAGTGGGATCAAAGGTGGTCAGATCAGCCTGATCGCCTTCTAACACATTCCACTGCGGGCGGTTCAAATTCAGCGTTTTGCGCGCCCACGGATCGATTTCAACCAAGGCTTCGTGACCAAATCCCGCACGCTCCAGACCCAAGGCTTGCCCGCCTCCGCCTGCGCAAAGCTCAATGGAATTCAGAGAAGTCTTGGACATCAACGTGCTCGCCTATTTTTCGGAGAATAAAGCCAGAACATTGCAAAAGTGTCAACGCGATGCCACCCAATTGACCGCCCTATATGCGCGAAACTCGAAATCAATCTGCATTTCGGCCAATCCCCTCAAGGAATGGCCCTCATCACAAATTTTGCGCGGTTCCGCACTCGACGCCCCGTAAATTTCACGCCACATTGCCCCCAACAAAGAGGTGCGATTATGGACATGCAATATCTGGCCCAACAGGGCCTTGTTCTTTTGGGGTGTGGCAAGATGGGGTCGGCCATGTTGCAAGGCTGGCTGTCTGATGGCCTACCGGCAACATCGGTCTACGTCCAAGATCCCTTTCCCTCTGATTGGGTCAAATCCACCGGCGTTCACGTCAATGCAGAACTTCCGGCAAACCCGGCTATCGTCCTCATTGCCGTAAAGCCGCAAATGATGACCGAAGCCTTGCCTGTCCTACAAAAAATGGGCAACGGCAGCACGCTATTCCTATCTGTCGCCGCAGGCATTTCTATTGCGCAATACCAAGACATCCTTGGCGCGCAGACACCGATCATTCGCGCAATGCCAAACACGCCCGCCGCCGTTGGCAAAGGGATCACAGCGATTGTCGGCAATACCACCGCAACCGCGGCGCACCTTGATCTTGCATCCGACCTGCTAAACGCGGTCGGCCAAACTGTCCGCCTTGATGCAGAAACTCAAATGGATGCGGTCACCGGCCTGTCCGGCTCTGGCCCCGCCTATGTTTTTCACATGATCGAATGCATGGCCGCCGCAGGCGAGGCGCAAGGCCTCGCGCCCGATCTCGCAATGGCACTGGCCAAGGCCACCGTCGCCGGGGCAGGGGCATTGGCCGAACAAGCCGACGAAACCCCAGCGCAGTTACGCATCAATGTCACCAGCCCCAATGGCACCACCCAAGCGGGTCTTGATGTCTTGATGGCGGATCAATCCGGCCTGCCGCATCTGATCAAATCCACAGTTGCCGCCGCCACCCATCGCTCCAAGGAACTATCCAATGGCTGACATCACCTTTGACGATTTCCTAAAGGTCGACATACGCACCGGCACCATCACCGATGCCCAACCCTACCCAGAGGCGCGCAAACCCGCGATCAAACTCTGGGTCGATTTCGGCGGTGATATCGGGGTTAAGAAAAGCTCGGCCCAAATCACCAAACACTACACGCCAGAAGCGCTGATCGGGAAACAAGTGCTGGCCGTGGTCAACTTCCCACCCCGCCAGATCGGCAAATTCATGTCCGAAATCCTTGTCCTCGGCATGCCCGATGACGAAGGCGGGGTTGTCTTGATCACCCCGGATAAACCAGTCCCAAACGGAGGACGCCTGTTTTGAAAACACTGCTCATTACACGCCCGCTGCCCGAAACCGTCATCGCCGCAGCCCAAGCCCATTTCGCCGTCACCGTTCGCCAAGAGACAACGCCGCTTACCTCGGGCGAACTGCGCAGCAGCTTACGTGATTATGATGCAGTCCTGCCAACCTTGGGCGACCTCTACGACGCCCATGTCTTCGCAGATGTCGCCACCCCCCGCGCCCAAATCCTTGCGAACTTTGGTGTGGGCTATAACCACATCGACACCGATGCCGCTAAACAGGCCGGTCTCCAAGTCTCTAACACCCCCGGCGCCGTCACCGACGCCACCGCCGACATCGCAATGACGCTGATGCTCATGTCCTGCCGCCGCGCGGGCGAAGGCGAACGCATCGTCAGAGCAGGTGCGTGGCACGGCTGGCACCCCACCCAATTCCTTGGCATGCATATGTCCGGCAAAACCGTGGGCATCGTCGGCATGGGCCGCATCGGCCAAGCCATCGCCAAACGCTGCCATTTTGGCTTTGGCATGACGGTGAAATACGTGAACCGCTCCGCCAAAACGATGGACTTCCCCGCCGAGCAAATCACCACCCTGCAAGACCTCGCGGCCCAAGTCGACATCCTCGTCGTCGCCCTTCCCGGCGGCGCTGACACCCGCCACTTGATCAACGCCGACACCTTTGACGCCATGCAGCCCCACGCCCATTTCATCAACATCGCCCGGGGCGAGATCGTGGACGAGGCCGCCTTGATCACAGCCCTCCAAACCCAAAAAATCGCAGGCGCTGGGCTGGACGTTTACGAATTCGAACCCAAAGTGCCCGAGGCTCTAATCGCCATGGAAAACGTCACGCTCCTGCCGCACCTCGGCACCGCCGCGCTAGAGGTCCGCACCGACATGGGCCTCATGGCCGTCGACAACCTGATCGCCTTCACCAAGGGAGAGCCGCTACCAAACGGCGTCTAACCCTTAGCCATTTGTCCAATACTTGCGGCGTGCCTCTTCCTGAATAGCGCGCCGCATCTGCACATCCGCCAACTTGCGCATCTCTTCCTTACGCGCCACGGCATCCGTGGTCCCGGCCAGCACCTTCAGCTGGGCTTCTTCCGCCAGCTTTAGCTCCACCTCTTTCGGCAGCGCACCAGCCTCGGCCATAATCCGAAACCCGACGTTCTCGGAAAAGTCGCCGTCATCCGCACGTCCCAAAGGCTTGCCCGCACCTTTCAGATCGTCAAACTGCCCCTCGGCCTCAGCCTTACGGATTTGATACTCGCTCATTCTGGAAAACATAATAACAGCCTCCTTCAGGCCAATACGCTGCGCTCGATCTCTTCACCGACCCAGCCAAACATCTGCAACCCTTCCGGTGCGACCCGCGCAAACGCCACCAAGGACGAGGTGACCATCAACGCTGCAGCCAGTGGGTCCAACGTCGCGCGAAACACACCGTCATCCCGCCCCTTGGTCAAAATCGCGACAAACCGATCCCGCCAATCGGTCGTGAAATCCTCAATCAACGCAGCGATCACCGGGTCTTGCCCTGCCGCATTGGAAATCTCAAAAAACGCCTGCGCCTCATCGGCGTGATGCTCCAAACTGTCGCGATACGAAGCGATCTCCAGCCGCAACATGTCCATCGCATCGCCCGCCACCAGATCAAGCACCGGCAACCGCGCCTGAAAACTCGCAATCGTTTCCTTGGTGATCAACTCCAGCAAACCCGCCTTGCCTTTCACATGAAAATGCAAGGTAGAGACATTAATCCCAGCCCGCTCCGCCACCGCCCGGGTTCGCAAACCGGCCATGCCCTTTTGTGCAATCAACCCCCGCGCCGCCCGAGCAATCTGCCCCCGCCGCGTGTCACCATCACGATAAGTGTGTACTGTTTTATCCATCAATCAATCGTTTGATTGATTTTGTGGCGAGAGTCAAGGAGGCGGTGTTTTGTAGGCTTCATGCAGAGGTAGGCATCAAGAATGTTCTGAAGAAAGTGCGGCGAATGTCCGGTTTGAGTCCACTTTGCAAAATACTGCGTCGAGCGTGAATGACCGGAATGGAACAGCATCTTTTCAGCCGACTGTTGTTCACCGACGCTTTTCACAGTTATTGTTAGAAGCAGAAGTTTGTTGCACTGCGACTTTCAGGAAAGTGATCGATTTTGCGACCAATTTATCATCTGGTCCAATATTGGCACCAATGACGTTCCATCCTCTGACAGCGCGTAAACGACTTTAACCGGGACCTGAGCAATGACCTGGCGCGTGATCAATCCGTCGTCTGCCAATTCGCGCAGAGCGCGGGTCAGCATGCGGTCGGAAACTTTCGGTATGATTCGCTTTAACTCGGAAAAGCGCTTCGAGCCGTCAAAAAGGTTGAACAACACGTAGGGCTTCCATTTGCCCCCGATCAGCGCAACCGTGCTCTCGACCGGACACCGCGTCGAAAGGGGGGGAGGGGTTTTAAAGTTCTCGTCTTTCGCCATGCGCTATCATTTACGTTAGTAACGATCATATGTGCATGTAGAGCGTTTGCGCATCGGTTGCTATGAATTTGTGAAATGGAAATCGTTTTTGCGCAAAGGCTTGGTACCAAATGAACTCAAAAGTTAAGTTAATCTATGCCTATGACCCTCTATGTGGCTGGTGTTATGGACTAATCCCAGCCCTTCGCCACTTTGTCGCGCGGTTTCCTGAAGTCCAGGTCGAGGTTTTGCCTGGAGGTCTCTTTACCGGGACCCCACCCAGACCCTATGCCTCGTTGATCCCACATATCCGTCAGGCAGAAGTCCATTTGGAGCAGGTGACAGGTCGCAAACCAAGCGAGGCATTCCACAGGTTTATTGCTCAAAAGAAGACAGTGGATGCGTCTTCTGAAAGACCCGGACAGGCTGTTCTGCAGGTGAATGAGCTGTCTGTCGACCATGCGCTTGAATTTGCGCACCGGTTGCAAGAGATGCATTACGAAGAGGGTGCGGATCTCAATGAGCCAGAGGTATATGACGACATTACAGAGCAACTTGGATTGCCGAAACTGGATACTCAGAAGATTGTGAATGCAACCTTGAAGGACCCCATGATAGCGAAGGCTTATGCCCGCTGTAACAGCCTACAGCCACGAGGGTATCCCACGGTGTTTGTGGCGTCACCTGAAGACAAGGTTCTTGGCTCTATCCCGTCGACATATGAACCAGATGCATTCCTCAATGAGTTTCGAAGACTAGCGACCGAATGAATATGTGAACTAAATGGAAGCAGTCGTAGGTCCCAACACGGCCAACGGCTGCTCCGTCCACACAGCAGGCCTTGGCGTAAATGCAGAGGTTTCTCACTTTGCCAGCTGACCCAAACCTTAACGCCACCCGTCTTTGTTGCACCAAGCAACACCTAAATTAACCTTTGCCCACCAGATTTTCTCGAATCGTACGTTTCAACGCGCGAAACGTACGAATTTCCACATTTTCAGATTGTGAACTTAGCGCCCTTTGTGGGCGAAATCTCGCAACACCGCTACATGTGGTGGTCATTTTTTGCCTAACCAAGCGTAAGTCACCGGAATCCTAGGATCAGGAGGCGGGTTAACGCGCTGTGCGGTGCTATTCCACGGCCTCTGAAAGACTCGCATCCCCGACCGCCAAACGCCAATGGCGACGGCAGAGAGAGACATAGGATTCGTTGCCCCCAACCTGCACCTGCGCCCCCTCGCGCAGCACGAATCCATCTGCATCCTGACGCACAACCATGGTCGCTTTTTTCCCGCAATGACAAATGGTTCGCACCTCGCGCATTTCATCCGCCAAGGCCAACAAAGCCGCTGATCCGGGGAACAGCTCACCTTGGAAATCCACCCGTAGCCCATAGCACATGATCGGTACTTTTAGATCGTCCACGGCACGGGCGAGCTGCCACACTTGATCCTTGCTTAGGAACTGGGATTCATCAATGAAAATGCAGGCTATCTTATTGTTTTCGATGTGGTTTTTAATGCGGTTGAAGAGATCGCAATCCGGGCTAAACGTCTCGGCCGCGGCCGAAATTCCGATCCGTGAGGCAATGCGTCCTTCGCCCGCACGGTGATCTAATTTCGCTGTCAAAAGGTAACAATCCATGCCGCGTTCACGGTAATTGTGGGCAGCTTGCAGCAAGACAGTCGACTTGCCCGCATTCATGGTGGAGTAGTGAAAATAGAGTTTTGCCATGCCCTTGCTGATAGGATGAGGCAGGCAGGGAAATCAAGTGCACTTTGCATTTCCGCAAAGCCCGGACGACCTGCAGAAGGCCGCCCGGATCTGTTTGAGAACTCGTAAAATAGCGCGCGTAGTGTGGCGTAGCCTCTGGGGATACCGCGAGCCGCTTACCGTGTCCCTCCTCAAACAGAAACTCCAAATCCAAGCACCCGAGGAAGCGCTCTTCAATGTCATTCATCGCTTCAGTGTCGAATTCTGGGGTTCGAACCGAATTCCTGATCTCCGCAGGACAATTTAGAAATGACAAATGCAAAGAATATCTTTAATGGGAAAAGACTTAGTGATTTCCCCGTTTTGGGCGGGGGGCGGTATTGGGGGATGGCTATGCCTGGCAACGGCAGCTACTTGAAGAAACATACAGAAGCTCTGGTAAAAGATGTTGGCATCGAACGGGCCTGCGAACTGACTGGTAAATCAAAAGCAACTTTGGGTCGGTACTACTCTGATCACGAAGAACATGCAGACCGTTTTATGCCGGTTGACGCCGTCGCCGCACTAGAAGCTGCCTCTGGACACCCCCATGTGACCACTGCCTTGGCAGAGCTTAAGGGGATCACACTGTCCTTTGATGAGCGCCGCCGAAATACTGACTCTAAAGGTGGCGTAAATGCAGACGTGATTGCGCTGAGCCAACGGTTTGCGATGTTGATGGCCGAATATAACCAGTCCATCGAGGATGGTGTTATTACCATCAACGAAGCAAAGCGTTTGCTAAAGGAAACGCTGGCGTTGCAACAAGTTCTACTGGATATGAAACTGCATCTCGAAGAGGGACACAGCTAATCCCCGTTCCGCGTTTTTGCTGAGACCCGCGTTAGAACGGCGAATCCGGATAGATAACATCAGCCAAATACAAACCTTGCGGTGGGCTGACCGGCCCACATGCAGCACGGTCTTTGGCTTCCAAGGCGGCGGTAACGTCGTCTGGTGTCCAGTTCCCTGAACCGACACGCTCTAACGTTCCAACGAAGCTACGCACTTGGTTGTGCAAGAAGGATCGCGCCCGCACGTGAAAGTGCACTTCTGGGCCCCAAAGGGTCTCGACCCGTTCAACGCGCAGTTCATCCAATGTTTTTAGGGGGCTTGCCGCCTGACAAATCGAAGAGCGGAAAGTCGTGAAATCGTGGTGCCCCAATAACCGATTTGCGCCTTCTTGCATCGCGTCGACATCAAGTTCGTTCTTAAGGTGCCATACTAGGCCTTGTTGATGCGTGGATGGGGCGCGTCGCATGAGAATGCGAAAAAGATAGCGCCGCTCAACAGCTGAAAATCGCGCGTGCCAATCATCATTGGCAATTGCCGCATCTACAATCGAAATCGGATTGGGTTTGAGATGGTAGTTCAATGCCTCAGACAGGCGAAAAGGGGTCCAGTTCTTTTGTAAATCGCAATGCGCAACCTGCGCCAACGCATGCACACCTGCATCAGTGCGGCCTGCAGCAGCGATGGTGTGCTCGCCTGGTTCTAGCTTGGCCAAAGCGGCCTCAATCGCGCCCTGAACCGAGGGGTGCTCGACTTGGCGTTGCCAGCCCACAAAGGGCGCGCCATTGTATTCTACTTTTAATGCAATCCGGACCATGCCTCGCCATAGCGTTCGACGGGCATGTGGGCAACACTATTTAGGGGGAGGAAATTCACTTTTTCCCTGATTAAACGCGTAAAGCACCTATGGAAAACATTGATTGTCCTGCATATTTGAATGCAAGGACGAAGGGGACCAATGTGATCATCACCGATCTAGCAAACGAAGTATCACGGCGTGTCGAAGCTGTTGGCGATGGTTTGTCAGAAGCCCTGTTTGAACCAGTGATCCGCATTGGCGTTACCGGATTGGCGCGCTCTGGCAAGACAGTGTTCATCACGTCATTGGTGGCCAATCTATTGGATCGTGGCCGCATGCCGCAGGTTGCCGCAATCACCGAAGGGCGTGTCGTGGCTGCGTATCTGCAACCCCAGCCCGATGTGACCGTACCCCGTTTTGATTACGAAAACCACCGGGCTGCTTTGTTAGGCCCAAGCCCTCATTGGCCCGAAAGTACTCGGGCGGTAAGCGAGTTGCGGTTGTCACTAAAGGTGCAGCCTGCGGGCCTGTTAGCAGGCCTACAAAGGCCGCGAACGGTTCATTTGGACATTGTGGATTATCCGGGTGAGTGGCTGTTGGATTTGGGGTTGTTGGACAAAACCTATGCGCAATGGAGCCAAGAAGTTCTGGAACGTTTGGCCAAACGTGAACAGGGCAGCGCCTATTTGCAAGGCGTCGCGGATGTTGATGCCTCGGTGACCTTAGATGAGCCTTTGGCGCAGAGGCTTGCCAAGTCCTTTACGCAATATCTGAATGATGCCCGCGATGCTGGATTTTACGATTGTACGCCGGGGCGGTTCTTGCTACCGGGCGATTTGGCAGGATCGCCCGTTTTGACATTTGCGCCTTTGCCGCCGTTGGAAAAAGCGCCACGTAGATCCTTGGCACGTGAAATGGAGCGCCGCTTTGAAGCCTATAAGGCGCAGGTGATTAAGCCCTTTTTCCGTGACCATTTTGCGCGGATCGATCGGCAAGTTGTTTTGGTCGACGCTTTGGGTGCGATACACCGTGGGCCTCAGGCTGTGGATGATATGCGTTCTGCCATGGCTGAAATTTTGTCGGCGTTTCGCCCGGGTCGAAATGCGTTTCTGAACAGGCTTTTGTTGGGGAAACGGGTTGAGCGCATCCTTTTTGCAGCAACGAAGGCCGATCATATTCACCATCGTCAACACGCGCGCCTAACCAATATTATGGAGGCACTTACGCGCGAGGCGCAGGATCGTGCCAAGTTCGCAGGTGCAAAAACACATTCGCTTGCGATTGCGTCATTGCGGGCCACTGTCGAGGAAACGATGGATCACAAAGGGCGCAGTCTTGATTGCGTGCGTGGTACTTTGTTGGATAGCGGCAAGCAGGCCGCGTTTTATCCGGGCGAATTGCCTAACGATCCGATGCAATTGCTCACTCCAGCGCAACGCGGCGCGGATACATGGTTGGATGACAGCTATCAGTTTATGTCATTTGCACCATCAACTTTGACCATGAAGCCAGGGTTTGGGCCGCCGCACATTCGGCTAGATCGCGCAGCGCAGTTCTTGATTGGGGATCGGCTATGACGATCTTAGTGCGACCAGCTTTGCAGGGTGACGCCGTATGTGCGGGTCAAATTTTAGACCAGTTTATCCAAGACACGATTTGGATGCCCAAGCTACACAAGTTGGCGGAAACAATCGAGTATTGTGAAACGATGATCCGGCGCAATTGGGTGTCTGTGGTTACTGTTGGTCAAGAGGTCCAAGGCTTTTTGGCCAAGAATAATGGCTATGTACATGCACTATTTGTGTCAGAAAAGATGCGAGGTTTGGGGCTAGGTCATCGGCTTTTGCGAGGCGCGCAAATGGAAGAATACGCGTTGGATCTGTGGACCTATCAGGCCAACACCGCCGCACAGCGTTTTTATCTGCGCGAAGGTTTCTGCGAGACTGAACGATCTGATGGTGCAGGGAACGATGAGAAATTGCCGGACATTCGGTTTCAATGGAAAAGGCGGCAAATATGAGCGCGGATGATCATTTAAACGGGCCAATTTTGATTGAATTGGACGAGATCGAAACGCCAAGCGTGACAGATGCGCCCCCGGTGACGGATGAAGAAATGCCCGTCGCACAAGGAATGGCGATGCAGCACATCATGCAGATTGGTGCGCGGCGTCCATCGCGTATCGGCCGATTGTTTTGGGGGCTATTGCTGAGCCTAGTGACAGCTTTCATCTCGATCGCCGCTTGGAATTTCGTGAGTGGTCTGATCACGCAATACCCGCTGCTAGGATTTGGCGTGACGGTATTGTTGATTGCCTTTTTGGCGGTGTCTCTGGCCATCGCTGTGAAAGAGTTATTCGCCTTTTCGCGATTGCGGCGTGTTGATGCTTTGCACCGTGCGGCGGATACGGCTTTGGCCGATGATAACCTTGAAGCCGCGCGAAAGGTGGCGCGTGATCTTGCGGGGCTATATAAAAACCGCCCTGAAACCGCCTGGGGGCGGGATCGTTTGGCGGAACGGTTGCCAGATGTGTTTGACGCGGCTGATGTGTTTTCTGTGGTAGAGCAAGAGCTTTTGGCGCCGTTGGATGCGGCGGCAAAGCGCGAAGTGGAGCAGGCGGCGCGGCAAGTTGCGACGGTTACTGCCTTGGTGCCTTTGGCTTTGGCAGATGTGATTGCAGCATTGGTTTCGAACCTGCGGATGATCCGGCGGATTGCAGAGGTTTATTCTGGCCGTTCAGGAACGCTTGGCAGTTGGCGTCTGACGCGCGCTGTCATGGCCCATCTTGTGACGACAGGAGCAGTTGCCGTTGGTGATGACCTGATTGGGTCACTTGCGGGCGGTTCCGTGCTTGGAAAAATCAGCCGTCGTTTTGGCGAAGGCATGGTGAACGGTGCTTTGACGGCCCGTGTTGGCATTGCGGCGATGGAGGTGTGTCGGCCATTGACCTTTACGAAAGCGACGAAGCCTTCTGTTGGCAACATCGTAAAACGCGCGCTTACTGGGCTATTTGGCGACTAGCGCAAGATTGGGGGCACATCTTTTGGCATGCGAACGTGTTCTAGCCCCAACCGTAAACCGCGGCCGATACGGTGCGCCAATGCCGAAAACGCTTGGGCTTTGTCCGTTTCTAATTGGTCCACAAGCACGTCGTCAAAAAGCGCAAGCCAATCGGTGAAATGCCCCGGCTGCACATCAGAAGTTTGCATATGAACGCGCATAGGATTGCCTGAATAACTGCGTTCTTTCAGGATGGCATTGCGCCAAAAGCTGGCGATCTTTGCCTCGTGAGAAGGCCAGTCGGCATCTGCGATATGTGCGGAGAAAACCGGCCCCAAAACCTCGTGTTTGCGAATACGTGCATAAAACAAGCGCACGATTCGGTCGATTTCCTCGGGTGAAATCTCAAACAACTGCATTGGGTTTGCCATGGTGATATTGCCTTACATTGATAGCACTAAATTGGTCACAGATAGGCAAAGTACAACGTGCTACGACGTCACAGTGATAGGAAAGCCAGTTGCCGCTTTACGCCCATGGCTGGCAGGCCTATAACGCGCATATGACCCATGTGATGGCGATCATTATTCGAATTACCTGCCCGGCGCTCTGAGCAAATCGAGCCGCCGGGACAAGGCGTATGGACCACCGCGCCGCCCCTCACATTTCCCCAAAGATCAGATCATCAAAGGACGCCTGTGATGTGCGCCGACACTCCTGAATATAAACAAACTCTGAACCTGCCAAAAACCAACTTTCCAATGCGTGCGGGTCTGCCCAAACGCGAGCCTGAATGGCTAAAGCGTTGGGAAGAGATTGGTGTTTATGACCGCCTTCGTGAAAAAGAAGGCCGCGAGCCATTCACTTTGCACGATGGCCCTCCTTATGCGAACGGGCATTTGCACATTGGCCACGCGCTGAACAAAACCATCAAAGATATGATCGTGCGCAGCCATCAAATGATGGGCTTTGATGCACGCTATGTTCCGGGTTGGGACTGCCACGGTCTGCCAATCGAGTGGAAAATCGAAGAGCAATATCGCAAAAAAGGCAAAGACAAAGACGCCGTTGATATTGTGGAATTCCGTCAGGAATGCCGTGCATTCGCTGACAGCTGGGTGAAAATCCAGCGCGAGGAATTCAAGCGTCTGGGCATCACAGGTAACTGGGAAGATCCGTATCTGACCATGAATTTCCATGCTGAGGCGGTTATCGCCGAAGAATTCATGAAGTTCCTGATGAACGGCACGCTGTATCAAGGCTCTAAGCCCGTGATGTGGTCGCCGGTAGAAAAGACTGCACTGGCCGAAGCAGAGATCGAATACCACGATCACCAAAGCCACACGATCTGGGTTCCGTTCTCTATTGAGAATGGCACGGGCGACTTGGCCGAGGCGCGCGTTGTTATCTGGACAACCACCCCTTGGACAATCCCATCCAACAAAGCCGTCGCTTACGGCCCTAAGATTTCTTATGGTCTCTATCGTGTTGATGCGACCGAAGAGGAAAGCTGGACCAACCCTGGCGATCTGTATGTGTTTGCTGACACGTTGGCCGAGGATTGCTTGCAGAAATCTCGTGTCACCGAATTTACCCGTGTACGCGATGTTGCTGCGAACGAATTTGATGGCTTGAACTGTAAGCACCCGT
The DNA here is from genome assembly GCF_030548175.1 of Cognatishimia sp. 1_MG-2023. Classification (GTDB taxonomy): domain Bacteria; phylum Pseudomonadota; class Alphaproteobacteria; order Rhodobacterales; family Rhodobacteraceae; genus Cognatishimia. The sequence goes on from NZ_JAUORX010000002.1 coordinate 102,097, forward strand.
TCAACGGCCTCGAAGGGGCCGACGGCTTCTGGGATTATGATGTACCGATGATCGACGGCGATCACGTTACCGATGATGCCGGTACGGGTTTTGTGCATACGGCACCGTCGCACGGTGCAGAAGACTATGAGTGCTTTGTTGCGCGCAACTGGATTGATCGCATGACGCATAACGTGGGTGAGGAATCTGAATTCCTGAATCACGTGCCGTTTTTTGCAGGCCTTCAAGTCTTTGACCGTAAGGGCAAAGAGGGCAAAGCCAACAATGCAGTGATCGCCAAGCTGGTTGAAGCAGGTGGTATCATTGCGCGGAGCCGTGTGAAGCACAGCTACCCACACTCTTGGCGCTCTAAGGCTCCGGTTATTTTCCGGAACACGCCGCAATGGTTCGCAAGTGTGGACAAAGCGGTAGGCGACGGCAAAGACGAGATGGGGACGACCATTCGCGATCGTGCTCTGAACTCGATCGACCAACAGGTAAAGTGGTGGCCTCAAACGGGTCGTAACCGTCTGTATTCCATGATCGAATCGCGCCCTGATTGGGTTCTGTCCCGTCAACGTGCTTGGGGCGTGCCGCTGACGTGCTTCACCAAAAAGGGCCTATTGCCGACTGATCCGGAATTCTTGTTGCGCGATGCGACTGTGAATGCGCGGATCGCTGAGGCGTTTGAAATCGATGGCGCAGACGTTTGGTATTCTGAGGGCTTCAAAGAGAAGATGCTCGATGGTGTTGCGAACCCTGACGATTACGATCAAGTCTTTGATGTCTTGGACGTTTGGTTTGATTCCGGCTCAACTCACTCGTTTGTTTTGCGTGATCGTGAAGATGGCACCAAAGACGGCATTGCAGATGTCTATATGGAAGGTACCGATCAACACCGCGGTTGGTTCCACTCTTCGCTTCTGCAGTCTTGTGGCACCAACGGTCGCGCGCCATACCGCAACGTTGTGACCCACGGCTTTACGCTGGACGAGAAGGGCAACAAGATGTCCAAGTCTTTGGGCAACACGATTGTTCCAGAGAAGATCGTTCAGCAATATGGTGCGGATATTCTGCGTCTTTGGGTGGCTCAGACAGACTATACCGCTGATCAGCGGATTGGCCCTGAGATCCTGAAAGGTGTGGCCGACAGCTACCGCCGTTTGCGCAATACCATGCGTTATTTGCTGGCTGCGTTGGGTGATTTCAACGATGCGGATCGAGTTGAGCCATCGGATATGCCTGAGCTCGAGCGCTGGGTATTGCATCGCATGGCCGAGCTCGATCACAAGGTTCGCGAAGGTTACAAGAGCTTTGATTTCCAAGGCGTCTTTAGCACCGTGTTCAACTTTGCAACTGTTGAACTATCGGCGTTTTACTTCGATATTCGCAAGGACGCGTTGTACTGCGACGGTGATACGCTGCGTAGCCGTGCGGCGCGTACCGTTATGGATTTGTTGTTTGAGCGTTTGACAACTTGGTTGGCTCCGATCTTGGTCTTCACAATGGAAGAAGTCTGGCTGGAGCGGTACACGGACGAAAATGCCTCGGTTCATTTGGTAGACATGCCAGATACCCCAGCGGATTGGCTGGACGAACCGTTGGCCGCGAAATGGGCAAAGGTCCGCAGCGTGCGTCGTGTTGTTACGGCGGCTCTGGAAGTTCAACGGACGGACAAAGTGATCGGTGCTTCGCTAGAGGCCGCACCTGTCGTGCATGTTCGGGATGCTGACGTGCTGGAAGCGCTTAAATCTGTTGCCTTTGATGATATCTGCATCACGTCTGACATTGTGCTTACAGGTGATCCAAGCCCAGCCGAAGCTTTCCGTTTGCCAGAAATCGAAGGCGTGGGCGTTGTGTTTGAAAAAGCTGACGGTGAGAAGTGCCAGCGTTGCTGGAAGATTTTGCCAGATGTTGGTCGTCACGCACATCCAGGTACGTGCGGACGTTGTAACGACGCACTTTCCTAAGACTGATCTTGATTGGCCGCTCTGTTGTTAGGGTGGCCAATCGATACAATTTGTCCGCTCTAGAGATGCTACAATTCAGAGCACGGGATAACGCGGGTTGCGCTTGCCGCAAGCGCTTGGCATCTTCATGCAAATGAACACCACCTCACTTGAAACACCTGTTGGCCCGCTCTCTATCACCGAGGATAGCGGGGCTATTGTTAGTGTTGGTTGGACGTGGGAGGGCGAGAGCCAATCCTTATTGTTGGATCAAGCCGTGGAGCAGCTGAAAGCATATTTCGCTAAAGAATTGAGTGCCTTTGATCTGCCGCTTTCAGTGTCCGGTTCAAAATTTCAGCAAGACGTATGCACCGAAATGTTGAAGATCCCGCTAGGGGAAACACGCACATATGGCGACATTGCCAAGGCACTGAACTGCGCCGCACAGCCTGTTGGCAATGCCTGCGGCGGCAATCCAATTCCAGTTATTATTCCTTGCCACCGCGTCATGGGAGCAGGGGGTAGGCTGACTGGATTCTCGGGATTGGGTGGTGTTGATACCAAAGTAGCGCTGCTGATCCACGAAGGAGCAGCAGGCCTTTTAATCTAACCGCGCTCTGGGATGATTTGCTGAACGACGCCTACAAGAAGTAAGTAGACCGACGTCACGACCAACCCCCAATGCGCCCAGCTGTCTGGGTGGAAATCGACCCAAGCGGCCCAGCCTGCGAAAAACGTCCAAGCCAACGCCATCGGTAGAGAAACCGCGCGCCATCTTTCGGTGCGGACAGGGTGAATGAAGCGTAACGGTAAAAACATAGCGACGGCTAAGGCTGTTACGAGCCCTAAGCTGACCCAAAAGTTTGGTTCTACAGCAAATATGACGAGGATCAGCATATTCCAGCATCCGGGAAAGCCGGAAAAGGAGTTGTCCTTTGTCTTCATGCGGGTGTCCGCGAAATACATCGCCGATGCAAAGGTGATTAAGATGATCGCGACCCAACCAGTCCATCCATCCATTAATCCGGACTTGAAGAGAGCGAAGGCGGGAATGAAAACATAGGTGAGGTAGTCGATGATTAGGTCAAGAAGCACGCCATCAAATTCGGGTGCAAATTTTTTGACGTTGTAACGGCGCGCCAAGGGGCCATCAATTCCGTCAACGGCAAAGGCAACAACAAGCCATAGGAACATCAAGCTCCACTCTTCGTCGACAGCCGCCAGCATGGCGAGCATGGCGAAAACGGCGCCGGTCGCTGTTAATAAATGAACTGAAAGTGCTTTAATTTGAGAGGTCATAAAATCGTCATGACCCAAAATTGCACAGATGGCAATGTGCGCCACCTCAAAGGCGGCGCATTCCTATTATTTTACAATCTGCTCGTCTTTTACAAACATGTTCGCCCAAGCACGATCAATCAGGTCTGGTGACATCTGATTTGGAATGCCCTCGAACTCGCAAATTGAAATCATTTGGTCGATTAAGAAGACTGGCTGATAGTTTGCGTAGATGTTGTCGATCGTAGGGTATTTCTTTTGCAAAAGATGTATCAACGTCGCCTCATCCAACGGCACACCTTTTTTGCGTGCAACCATTGCGAAAATCTTTAGAAAGTCTTCCTGATTTGGGCCGTCGATTTTGATCTTAAAGAAGATCCGGCGTAGGGCCGCTTGGTCAAAAATTTCGTTTGGATGGAAGTTGGTTGAAAAGACGACCAACGTATCAAAAGGCGTTTCGAACTTTTCACCCGATTGCAACGCAAGGATATCGCGGCTTTCCTCTAGCGGAACAATCCAGCGGTTCACAAGCGCCTGCGGAGGCTCTTGTTGGCGACCAAGGTCATCGACAATGAAGATCCCGCCGGCCGCCTTGAGCTGCAGAGGGGCCTGATAGGTGCGGGCGGTTGGGTTGTAGACCAAGTCCAGCATGCTTAGCGTCAATTCACCACCAGTAATAACCGTTGGGCGATCACAGCGGACATAGCGGCTGTCAAAACTACGGATACGACGAAGACTGTTCGGGTCGTCGATTTCTTGCTCCGCTTTGGAATGCACGATGGGGTCGTATACGGTGATAACCTGACCGGCATATTCGATTGCCCGTGGGACATAAACTTTGTCGCCCATCGCGTCACGGATACCGTTTGAGATAGACGATTTACCATTGCCCGGAGGTCCGTACATCAGGATTGAACGCCCGGCAGATACAGCAGGTCCGAGGTGGTCAAGTAAGCTGTCTGGCAAGATCAAATGGCCCATAGCACCGGTCAGTTGCTTGCGCGTGACCTGGATATTTCGAATGGATTGACGTTTGATTTGCTCGCCATAAACGGCCAAGGGCACGGGCATTGCGCCAAAGTACTCGGACTGTGCCAAAGCGTCTAAGGCACGTTGTTTTCCAGCGTCAGTTAGTTGGTAGCCCATCTCATTGCCGTTATTGGCGTTTAAGGTACCTGTTGCCTCGAGAAAGCGCTGCTCGCGGGCCATATCTATAAGTTCTTGTGTCACAGCCGAAGGCAGGCAAATGGCTGCGGCAACCTCTGAAACCATGTCGATGTTTTTGCGGAACATGGTCTTTAACAAGATGTCGCGCATCATAACGATCGGCAATTGCATGTCCTCAAGCCGTTTGGGGACAGGTGGGGCAATGACCGTGGTCGCGGGTTGTTGCATTGGCATGTTCATGGTTAAGCCTTTGGCGTTACGCAAAATGGATTGCGCCCTATGATGCGGATGAACATGGCAGGAATTGGGCAGTACAACGGCCTTTGCTTGCGAAAGCAAATCGCACGTCTCGTTGAGGTGACTAATCTTAAGCGGAGTGCTGCGTTAGGTGCCCTGTAAGACACCTAAGACCAAATAGATGGTCAGTGCGCCACCTAGGGCCAAGCCCATAGGGAATTCTTTCTTTTTCGACCAGCTTTCCCATTCCGGAACGAGGGATCGAATTGGGCTATTCTTGGCGACCCGGTGGGTAACCCATGCCGCTAAGAGTGTCGCGGCAAAGATCAGCGCAACGCGGGAAATGTCTGGGACCGCGATCAATGGTGCCGCCGCCGCTGCAAATTTTGCATCTCCAGCGCCCACAACGCCTGCGGCGTTGAACAGGATACCTATGACAAGCACCGCAATCAGGTGAGTGTAGCGCCAAAGATAAGTTTCAAACGGAAGAGCAATCAAACCAACGATCACGAATACAAGCGTTAAGGCCACGACCGTGTAATTTGGAATGCGCATGGAGCGCATATCGCTCCAGGCAACGTAGAAACAAATTGGCGCGACAAAAGGCAAGAACCATAGCGCCGCCGAAGCAGAGATATGCATTAGGTGGCTTCCAAAGCTCTTAGGCTACGAACAGCCGTTTCAAAATGTTGTGGATGTGTGTCGATGGCTTCGCGCAAAAGCGCCTTGCCAATTTCCACATCGCTTTGCTTGATCGCAGACAGGGCCATCGTGTGCAGCAATTGGGCTTTTTCTGTTTGCTCAAGTGGGATCACTGGCAATGAGTAATTTCGCTGTGCAGCACGTGCTAGGACAAGGTTGTTCTTTGCAGTGAACAAGCTGGTGTCTTGTTTAATGGCATCCAAGAAAAGGCGCTCTGCCGCAGTAAAGTCTCCGCGGGTCAATTTGGAATAACCCCAGTTGTTCAAAACACCTGATGGCCGTGTTGTAAGGCCAACTGCTGTTTCATAAAAGCTATCGGCTTTTTTCCACTCTTTGGCGGAATCCGCGACCATTGCTTCTAAGCGATAGCGCTTGAATGTCTCATGGGTTGGCGCAACTTGATCAAGCTCTGCGTCGGCATCTTCCCAATTTCCAGATCTAATGAGAGCATCTGCAAGGTCAACACGGTCATTGCTGGTTGAGTCTGGGTGCTTAACGACGCGACGCCATGCGCTTACAGCTTCTGTGTGTCGTTTTGCACGGATCAAGGAGATCGCAAGGCCACGCATGATATCAATGCGATCGGGCTTTTCACTTAAAGTCCGAGAGAAGTAGGCCACGGATTCATTCGGGTCCGCAATTGTCAACATGATGTCTGACAGGTTTGCTTCGTCGATGGCATTCACGCTTTCAAGCGCACGATCAACATTCGCGTCGCCAGCTTTTTCGCAAGCGGCAACCAGAAGAGAGGCGCAAAGGCCTAAACTCATCAAAATAGTGTGGCGCATTTTCTGCGTCCTTTACTGCTCTAACCTAGGGTGTCTTCTGGAGCAGGTAATCGTTGCTGCCCCGGCGCACCAATTTGAATTCTTCTTTTAGTTGGGTCTCATCATAGTCTGGGTTTTCGATTTTTGCGAGGGCCAAGCGTAAATTGTCGCGAATTGCGTCACTTTCGCCATTATCGAGCGCGAAAGCTTGTTTGAAAATTTGTGCAGCTTCTGCGATTTTTCCTCGTTCCATTAGAACAACTCCCAAATTGTTCCAAGACTCGGGGCGCGTTTTGTCAGCATCGATGGCTTCGCGTAAGGTCTTTTCGGCCTGCCCCAAACGGCCCAACGCAAGATTTGCACTACCAATTCCAGCAAGAACATCAGATGTAAGCCCTTGTCCAATCGCAGCACGTGAATAGGCACGGATTGCCAACTCGTATTCCCCTGCATCCATCAATCGGTGACCAACGAGTAGCCCGCTTTCTGATTGCGCGCGCGTGTCACGACTTGGGGCGTAAGGGCTGTTCTTAGACGCACTTAGGCCGCCTTGCGAGCAGGCGGCCAAAGTAAAACAGGTTATTGCGGTTACAGCTACAAGAGCTGCGCGTTTAAGCAACATTGTCTGACGCTATTGTCCCATTTGGGTGATGTTAATAACTGATGGTGAAACCAAGATAATCAAAAGTGGCGGTACCGTCAGCATCATTGTTGCAAGGGTCATCTTTGTTGGCAACTTGTTTGCAGCCTCTTCAGCGCGCATCACGCGTTTGTCACGCATCTCTGCAGAATAAACACGTAGTGCATCGGAGATCGGAGTACCAAAAGCTGCCGATTGGTTCATAACGGTTACAAAACTCGACACATCCAACACGTCGCAACGCTCTGCCATGTCGTTCATAACGGTTGTTTTATCTTTACCCGCTTTCATTTCGTGGGCAACGATTTCATATTCTTGCGCCAAAGAGGGATAGCTTGCACGGAGCTCTCCGGCAACGCGCACGATAGCTTGATCCAAAGACTGCCCAGCCTCAACACATACAAGCATCATATCCAAGCTATCTGGGAAACCGTTGATAATTTCTTCTTTGCGCTCTTCGATTCGACGGGTAATCCAGTACTTTGGCAAGAAGTATCCTGCAGCACCTGGGCCAAGAACAAACATCAACGTTTGCTGCGTTGTTGCTGTGTCAGGATCAAGGGCCGTTAGGTAGTATACAACACCCAAAACCAGCCCAATAATACCTAAAGAAAATTGCGCCAAGTAGAACGCACGGACCGCATCTTTTGATTGATAGCCGGCTTTAAGCAGTTTCATTTGAATGGAAGACAGCTCTTCCTCATTCTGAGGTTCCAAAAACGATTTATACTTAGCCAGCTTCTGGTTTTCCGACGCGCGGCGTAGCTTCTCTTTATTTGAGTTCGCCGCGGCATTCGACGTGCCCTCTCGGCCAACTTTGTTCAAGCGTGCCATGGGGTCGTTTTTGTCTTGCATCATTAAGATAATAGCAAACGCTATGATCATGATGCCAATACCACCGACTGCAATGATTGGCCCGAAAGGTCCAAGAGCGCCAGTTAGAAGATCTGCTACCGTATCAAAAAATGCCATCTTTAACGCCTCAAACTTTAATGTTGGTTAGTACACGCATTACGAACAAGTTCGCTGCTAGGAAGAGCCCTACCGCAATGCACCCGGGAATGAACCAAGGATGAGGTGCGACTTCGTCATAGTAGTGTGGGTCTGACAAGTTGATGAAGATCAGAGCAGCCACCGGAAAACCCGATAGGAATTTTCCTGACCATTTCGCCTCGGCTGTGATCGCCTTTACACGGCGGAATAGACGGAATCGTGCGCGAATAACTTTGGATAGACCCGCTAGGATTTCGGCCAAGTTACCACCCGATTGTTGTTGGATTGAAACAGCAACAGCGAGAAAACGCATATCTTGCATGTCTAACCGCTCGGCCATTTCTTTGAGTGATTCACCAACGTCACGGCCATAGGCATTTTCATCGGCGATGATCCCAAATTCGGTTGCCAGCGGATCTGGTGTTTCTTTCGCAACAATTTGAATGGCTGAAGAGAAGGGGTGGCCAACACGTAAACTACGTACCATTAATTCGATAGCATCCGGCAATTGCTCTTCGATCATTGAAATACGCTTGCCCGCTTTGATGCTGATCCACGTGTAAACACCGCCAATTCCCATCACTGCAGAGATCACTGCATTTGTTGCTGGGCCAGAAGCTGTACCAATTGTTAGCCCAACGAAGGCAACGGCTGCGAGAACAAGCATCATCAGCATTAATTGCTTAGGGGAAAACGCGATTGCTGCTCTTTGAGCTTTTGCAGCCAGCATGGAATATAGCGGAATTGAGCGGGATTTGGCGTGTTGCGCCATTTCCTTGCGCAATTGCTCAAGAACATCTTGCCGCGCTGTGCCGCGTTCTAGCATTTCCAAGCGGCGGCTTACTTTGTTGTTTAGACTGATAGATTTACCGAAAATCGTCAGATAAGCGCCTTCGACCAACACGAGGACGCCGACAAAGATCAGACCGTAGATCAGGAGTTCTGGGCTAATGGGCATTGCGCTTATCCTACTGTGGGTTCATAAATGTGAGCTGGCAAGTCATAGCCCCACATGCGGAACCGTTCTGAGAAGTGGCTACGAACACCGGTTGCGGTGTAGTGGCCAATAATTTTGTTTTCAGGTGTTAGGCCGGTGCGCTGGAAACGGAAGATTTCTTGCATGGAAATAACATCGCCTTCCATTCCGGTGATTTCCGTGATCGACGTCATGCGGCGCGAACCGTCCTGCAAACGCGATGCCTGTACAATCAAGTTTACAGCAGAGGAGATTTGAGACCGTACCGCCTTGAGCGGCATCTCAATCCCAGCCATTGCAATCATGTTTTCTAAACGCGAGACGCCATCACGTGCGGAGTTGGCGTGAATCGTTGTCATTGACCCATCGTGGCCGGTGTTCATGGCTTGCAGCATATCAATAACTTCTTCGCCACGGGTCTCACCAACGATGATGCGGTCTGGACGCATCCGCAAAGCGTTTTTCAAGCAATCCCGCGGGGATACTTCGCCTTTTCCCTCGACATTCGGCGGACGGCTTTCCATTCGGCCAACATGCGTTTGCTGCAGCTGAAGTTCCGCTGTGTCTTCGATTGTAAGAATACGTTCGGCGTTGTCGATGAATGAGGACAGAGCGTTTAGAGTTGTGGTTTTACCAGAACCAGTACCACCTGAAACGATGACGTTGAGCCGTGTCGCAACTGCGGCTTGCAGGTATGCTGCCATCTCTTCGGAAAAGGCACCAAAGTTAACCAGGTCATCAATGCCAAGTTTGTCTTTTTTAAACTTACGAATTGAAACCAGAGAACCATCAACCGCAATTGGTGGAACCATTGCGTTGAAACGCGAACCGTCTGCTAAGCGTGCATCGACATATGGATTGGATTCATCAACACGGCGGCCAACTGCGGAAACGATCTTATCAATAATCCGCAAAAGGTGTTTTTCGTCCTTGAACGTGATGTCAGTGAGTTCAAGTTTACCGGAGCGTTCCACGAAAATCTGCTGCGGACCATTCACCAGAATATCGTTCACGGAGTCATCTTGCAGCAAGGTCTCTAGTGGACCTAAACCCGTAACTTCGTTGTAAAGTTCTTTGAAAAGCTGATCGCGCTCTTGACGGTTTAGGACGATTGCACGCTCTTGTAGCACCTCAGTTGAAATCGAAGTGATTTCACTGCGCAAGTCCGCCTCGCTAGCCTTTTCAAGTGCCGCAAGGTTCAAGTTGTCCAGCAACTCGCGATGTAGCTCTAGCTTAATCTCTGCAAGCCGCTCTTTCCGTTTGCGATCTTTATCACTGGCAGAAGCTTTTGCACGCTCCAGCTTTACCGGTTTACGTAGTGTAACGCTTTCGGCTGCGGGAGCCGCAGCTGTTGGCGCAACTGGCGCGGTCTTGGCTTGGACTGGATTGGCCTTTGCGTCTTTTTTGTATCTGCTAAACATTGTTTTTCCCTTAAGCCGCTTGGCTGCTATCTTCGTCGAGCTCAAAGAGGGACTGCGCGAGTTTCGCGATCTCTTTTCGAAGCGGGTTCTTTGAGGCCAGTTGTGCAAGTGGTTGACCGTGATCTTCGCTTTGCATCACTTGCTTTCCACCGTCTGGCAGAAGGACGTCAATCGAGATACCAAGGCTTTCGGCCATGCGTTTTACACGGGCTTTACCGGATAGGTCCGTAAATTTTGGTGCGCGGTTCAAGACGTAGCGTAGCTTTTCAAACGGCAAATCTTCTGCCTGAAGCGCCCGCTTCATCCGCATTGTATTTTGCGCCGAACGCATATCAATTTCGAGCGTTGCGAAATACACATGCGACTTTGTTAGAACGGTTTCTGTCCACTGAACGACCGTGGTAGGCATATCAACCACAACAAAATCAAAGTGTCGGGATGCCACATCTAAGATCCGCTCGACGTCTTCATTGGTGATCAAATCCAGCGGTAGAATGTCGGTTGGCGCGGTTAATACGTTTAGCTTGTCATCATATTTCTGTAGCGCTTGAGCAAAGCTATCGCTGTCCATGCTTTCGGTATCAGTAAGCAATTCGTAAACAGCATCCCGACGAGAAAGATCTAGATAGGTCGACGTCGATCCAAATTGTAAGTCGAAATCAATCAAGCAAACTGACGGTGGCTTATCTTTAGAAACAGTTGCGAGTTCCCAGGCCAGATTTACCGCAAGAGTTGTAGAGCCAGATCCACCTGACAGCCCATGGGTCGCAATGATTACACCTTGTGCATGCGGAGCGCCTGTTGGAATCGTAACTTGTTGCGTCGGCGCTTCTTGCTCAACAGGGGCTGGGGTTTCGGATTCCTCTGCTGTCGGAGCTTTTCGAATAGCCTCTACGACCTCTAGCAGCTCGCCAGATGGGGGTGGGTAGGGGATAAACTCATCCGCACCCATGCGCAGTAGTTGATGCAATAGGGATGGGGTCACGTCTTCAGCAATCAAAAGGGTCCGTATGCCTTTTTCTTTTGCTGCAATAACTATTCTTTTCAGGACTTCTGGATCATCTTCATCCAAGTCATCGATCGCCAAAGCAATGAATTCAAGATCGTTGGCTTCAGGCTGGTCGAAGAACTGCAACGCATCCTCGAAACCAAGGTCGCCCCATTGTTCGCCCATGACCTCTTCCATGTCGACAATCAAAAGATCGAAGTTCTGCACATCACGACAGACCGTGCAGGCCAAGATCGCGTTGGGATCAGTTTCGATTTTCATACTACTCGTCATAGCCTTCACATCCTTAGACGTTGACTGCCCCTATACCGATCTCAGTTTGGCCGGTTTCTTTGGAGCTGCCTGTATCCGACTCGGGTGGGATACAATCATCCTGATGGAAGATTTGTGACGCCCAAGTTGGGCGAGAATTGGGCTAAAAAGCCGTAATTGTGCGGTATGCTGCGACTTTTAGGTGGCAAATGGCTTGTTAGTGCTGATTTGGAGACAATAAACTTCGTTCTAAAACCAAAAAGACCCACAAAGTTGCGGGCCTTTTGTGTGATTATAGCTTGGTAAAAGTCGTTTATTCGCTACTGTTAATCGTAGGAACTGCACCCGTTGGTAGGGGAACGGCACTTGCAACGTATTCGCGGTAGATTACCTGAGCGTACTTCCCATCTAGAACATTTGGATGCGCATCTACGAAACCAGATACCTCTGTAATCGTACGGCGGTTTTTACGCTCACGCTCTTGAGTATTGATCAGCGGCTGTGTTTCACCGAATGAAACAACAGCTTCTAGGCGGCTGCGGCTAATACCCTGGCTGCTTAGATACGCAACAACAGCGCGCGCACGTCTTAGCCCCAATGACTTGTTATACTGTTGGGAACCAACAGCATCAGTGTGGCCAAAGACCCGGAAACGTACTTCTGGGAATTGTTTGATCCAGTCGGCTTGACGGCGAAGTGTGGCCCGTGAATTTTCATCCAGCTGTGCTGAATTGAATTCAAAGTTTACGGTGTTTGTCACTTCGTCAGCAAAACGATTTGCTAGGTTGATCGTATAGCTTTTGCTGCCATTTTGGATCGCTAAGTTGTTTGTTGTCGCCGCACCGAACGTCCCATGTGCATCAACATTTGCTCCAGCTTCTTGAAAGATAGTTGGAAAGGTTGAATTGGCGTCGTCACAGGCCGCTAGACCTGTGCACAAGAGCAGTGCCTTTAAACCATTGTTCATTTGCATACTCCTCAATTACTCCAGCACGTAGCCATATGCGCCGCCAAAGTCTTGTTTGGCTACTTCACCGGCTGCACCGCGCAAGCGCTTATTGTCTTTGGAGATTTGCCCGAATAGGAACAGGTCCTTTTCTGACGGTGGTTTCACACGATCAGTGGGCAATGCAATAGCTTCGCCACGTGTAGGCGTCACAAGGTGAGCTGTAATGATGATGACCAACTCACTTTGGTTCCGCTGATAGTCGGCACTGCGGAATAGCGCACCTAGGACCGGTATGTCGCCAAGCCAAGGGATTTGCGAATTCAGATCTTGGAAGTCGTCCTTTAGCAAGCCCGCAATTGCAAAGCTTTCACCGTCGCGAAGTTCAACGGTTGTTGACGTCTTGCGCGAAGAGAAGGCGTTGATGGTAAACGTGCCGTCTGTAAATCCGTTTGCGACGTCCAGTGCAGATACCTCAGAGTTAAGCTCGAGGTTGATCAGGTCGCCATCGATAACACGAGGAACAAATTGTAAGCTAACGCCAAACGGTTTGAATTCAACGGAGATTTTGCCGTCGTCCTGTGCTACAGGGACAGGATATTCACCACCAGCATGAAAAGTAGCCTGCTGTCCAGAAAGGGCAATCAAGTTTGGCTCTGCTAGTGAGCGAACCATGCCACGTGTTTCAAGCGCTTCCAGAAGTACGTTGAGCTGGATGGCCCCAGCATTAATCCCAAATTGGAATGCGCCAAGCGATCCGGCTTTCAGAGCGATGGGGTCCCCGTCAGCTAAGGCTTGAGCATTTCCAGGGGCAAGATAAGTCCCTGTGCTTAAACCGTTTCCGTTCACGGTACCGTTCAGAGAAGCACCCAGAGCTTTGGAAACAGAACGTTCCATTTCAGCAAACCGGACTTTAAGTTGAACTTGCTGCACGCCGCCGACAGTCATCAAGTTTGAGACCCGCTCAGGAGCATACCGCTCTGCTAAATCAAGCGCCCGCTGCAAGCGCTGCGAACTTGATACTGTTCCAGAAAGAACAATCCCATCGTTCGCTGTCCGCACATCAATCTTCTCGTTCGGAAGAACCTGCTGCAGCCGCTCTTTGAATTCACTGATGTCAGCCGCGACACGAACATTTACATTCGTGATAAGTTGGCCTGACGCATCGAGTAAGGTTAGCGTTGTCGTGCCTGGTGATTTGCCCAGAACGTAGATTGTTCGATCCGACAAAGTCGAGATGTCAGCGATTGCTGGGTTGGCAATGCTCAATTCTGCGAATGGGGTATCACTTTCAACCACAACGGCGCGGTTCATAGGAACACTTAATAGCGATCCTGTTCCATTTCGCACCACGCGCAAGGTTTCTGCTACCAAAAAATTGCTAGCAACTGGTGATACTGCGACGGTCATTCCCAATAGGGCCGCCTTGATAATTCTACGATAATTCATGTGACCTGCCTCTCCGATCACGCCTCGGGTACGGATCTTTTCGTCCGCGTTCCGGTCAATGTGCGCCAATTTACATTTTATTGCAAGAATCAAAGGGTTCGCAGGCCCAATGCATGTGGAAGTCGAGCAACAGTATTTAGAAACGAATATGCGCCCCACGGTGGAGGCGCATCTCTAACCTACTGATTAGGTTTAGTTTGAGCAGGGAATGGCTATCTCTACAACTTCTGCACCACGACGTGTCTTAATGGTGCAAACCTTCTCAACTTCACGTGCTTCGACGACTTTTTCTTCTCGAACAATGCCTAGAAGAGTGGATTGATCAACTTCGATTGCTTCGGCAACGGTGTCATCAAGAGCGCCTACAAGAGCGAGCGACAACCGACCTGAATTCTGGGCTTGAGCCAATGCAGCTACTTGTTGGGGTTCGACCGCCACTGTCACGGTGCGCGCGATTGTTCCATGGACGCCTTCAACATTTGTGTTTTGGTCGATTGCAACTAGGTGGACACCGGCTTGAATAAGTCTTGTGAAGTTATTGCTACCTTCGTCGTCGCTACGTTCGGCCGAGCCTGTCCAATACACGTCTACTCGATCACCCGGGCGCAGAAACCCTGAAACACCACTAGCAACGTCAACTCGGATTGCAAATGCACGCATTCCCTTTTCCAGCTGGGTAGTCAGGCCGGCATTTTCCCCCGGTTCCGTGATTTTTATCGCCATGATTGGCTCGCCAGGTTCCATGGGCCGGATAACAAGACGTGGCTTTGCGTTGTCGCTTGGAAACAGTTCTTCCTTAGTCAAGAAAACGCCTTTTGGCATCGAATTGTTAGGCCACTTGATCGCTACGACCTGTTCTGGATCAAGCTTTTGTCCGTATTTCATCGACGCATTGGCGACAAAAATATCTGTTGTTTCGATCACTGGTTTGCGTGATTGGCGTTCTTTATCCAATGCTGATTGATATTGCCCGACGTAATTTTGCGCCATATGGACGGCGAAACCGGCGAGGCCGAGGCCGACAAGTAAAACGGCTAAAAACATTGCTCGCATGATCTTTACCTCAGTTGTTTCTGTGCATTGCACTAGATTTACTAGCCATTCTAGGTGCGAAGTTTGGCTTAAATAAGATGATTTCTGGGCTTATTCAGAGCTAATATTATGCGACGTTAGCTTCCTGTGGCTTCCGGGATAACGCGAGCAGCATCTTGCGTTTCGATGGCATTGACAGCTGAGCCTGCTAATTGTGCGGTATGCAAGCTAACCGCTGTGCTGACTGCAACGGCCAAGCCAACTAGGGCGGCAACAAGAACTATCCAATCTACAGTGACCGCGCCGTTATCGTCTCTAAGAAATTTACTAAACTGATTACGCATCGGATGACCTCCAATCAACAAGGTGCGACCTAACCATTTTTGCTACTGCGTGTTGTAGAAGCGAATGGGGAGCTACCTGAAAAAAGGCGCACCAATTTAGGTGCGCCTTCTGCTATCTTCGCTATGCGAAGCGGAAATTAAGAGCCGCTTGCAGTCGTTGACAGTGCAGTGATGTCACCGGCGTGGTTTGTGGACTCTGCGCCAACAACGTCATCAATCGTACCTGCAAGTGTCGCAGTCTGTGTTTGGATGCCAGAGTACGCTGCTACTGCAAGACCAACAACTGCCGCTGTAAGAACAACCCAGTCAACTGTTACTGCGCCGTTTTCGTCTTTGCGGAAGTTTTTGATAAAGTTCATCATGGTATGTCCCTCCATAGGATCATTTGAATTTCAGTTTTCACCGTGTCGAGCCCTGAGTGGCCGTCTCTCTCTGTTGGCCTGTTCTCGACTTGGTATGAGCATATATAGCCCTTAGAATGGGGCACGATTTGGGCAGGAATGGTGCGATTTCTAGCGCATTAACTTTTATGGCAAGGAATTTCATAAGGCATTGAAAGTAAATGATTTTAATAATTAATAAATTTGCATTTTATGTTTGGAGCCAAATTATAACAGTAATATTTCCACCCTAAGGAGAGCTTTTTGGGCCTAAAACTGCCTTTGGTGAGAGTGATTTGCAGACATTGATAGTGGAATCCTGTATTTAGCTGGTAGAGCAGTCCAAAAAATGTTGGTTAAAATGACCACTCGTCCTTTTTTAGTAATATGCGTTGCGATTTTCTTAGGATTCGGGCCGTCCAATGCGGTTTCTCAAGAGAAAACGCCAAAGCCTTTCCCGGAATTTGAAGCAAAACGTCTTAAGCCACCTTCAAAAGGGGCGACGAAACGCATTCAGGTCCAAATAAAAGAACGCGCGAATCCTGCCGTTGCGCCTATTCATCCTCAAGCAACAGATGATTCCGAATTATCTAAAGCAATTGCAGAGGCGGGCATAACGAGTGCAACACCAACAGATTGGTTTTGGGCAGAGCTTGACGACTCGCTAGAAAATATGGGCCCCGGCCGTCTTGATGATGCGCTTAGTCTGGTGAATTCCAGCGCAGCGCAGTCTTCTTTATCAAGCCCTCGCCTGCAGGATCTTCAAGACATTGTGCAACGTTTTGGCCGAGATATTTTGATCGCCAGCGTCGGGACAAAGGTATCACCAGCATTAGCGCTTGCCGTTATATATGTAGAGTCTTCTGGCAATCCTTCAGCGGTTAGCTCTGCTGGGGCCCAAGGGTTAATGCAACTTGTTCCCGCTACTGCAGCTCGCTTCGAAGTGGCGAATGCCTTGGATGCTGCGGACAATATTAAGGGCGGTATTCGCTTCTTAGATACATTGATGAGCAAATATAACGATGATCCAATAGTCGTTCTTGCTGCCTATAACGCAGGTGAGGGCGCCGTGCGCGATCATGGCGGTGTGCCGCCTTTTCCTGAAACACGCTTATATGTCCCCAAAGTTCTCAATGCATATAAGGTCGCGCGCGGGCTATGTATAACCCCGCCCTTGCTACTAAGCGATGGATGCGTCTTTGCGGCGATGAACTGATAGATTTAGCAATTCGGAATGTTGACGGCTAAACCTCCAAGAGACGTCTCTTTATATTTCTCATGCATATCAGCACCTGTTTGCCGCATCGTTTCAATAACCGAATCCAATGGGACGAAGTGTTCCCCATCGCCACGCAGGGCCAACGATGCTGCGGAAACGGCTTTGATCGCACCGAGGCCATTGCGTTCGATGCAGGGGACTTGCACCAGCCCTTTAACCGGGTCGCAGGTCATACCAAGGTGATGTTCTAGTGCGATCTCTGCAGCATTTTCAATTTGCGCAGGCGTTCCACCCATCACAGCACAAAGGCCAGCTGCGGCCATTGCTGACGCTGAACCGACTTCTGCTTGGCAGCCTGCTTCGGCGCCAGAAATAGACGCGTTGAATTTGACAAGCCCTCCGATCGCGGCGGCAGTTAGTAGAAATTCGTCAATTCTAGACGTGGTTGCCCCTGGCACATGATCAAGCCAATAACGAATGACAGCTGGTAAAACGCCTGCGGCTCCATTCGTTGGGGCAGTGACCACCTGACCACCTGCAGCATTTTCTTCGTTAACGGCCATGGCATAGGCACTCATCCAATCATTGATGGTGTGAGGGGCCGATAGGTTCATACCGCGTTCTGCCAATAGGGAATCGTAGATCGGTTTTGCGCGACGACGAACCTCTAGCCCGCCTGGCAAAATGCCGTCCGTCCTTAAACCACGTTCGATGCAGGCGTTCATGACATCCCAGATTCGTTTGCAACCCGTCGTCAATTGCGCGGCACCACCGCGTGAGTGCTCGTTCGCGCGTTTCATGTCGGCAATGGATTTGCCGCTTCGCTCGGCCATTTCAAGCATTTCCAGAGCCGATTTGAATGGGTAAGGCACTGGAGGGCCTTCATCCGAAGTCTTCCCTTCTTTCAACTCATCTGCGGTAACAACAAACCCGCCGCCAATTGAATAGTATGTTTCCTGTAATATGACGTCGCCCTGTTTGTCGGTCGCCATTAGGATCATTCCGTTCGCATGCCCTGAAAGTGCGGGGCCAAAATCGAACAGCAGGTCTGTTTTGGGATTGAAGCGTAGTGCGGGTAAGTCGATTGGCCGGACTATGCCCTGCGTGTGAATGTCATTCAGTGCGGCGTTTGCCTTGTCATTATCATATGTATCAGGAGAAAATCCTGCGAGGCCCAGAATGGTTGCGCGATCTGTTGCGTGCCCAATGCCGGTAAATGCTAATGATCCATGCAAGCTTGCTTTTAGCCCGTGAAATTCGAACGGGCTTGCGCGCATGAGGTCTAGAAAACGCGCTGCAGCCACCATTGGCCCCATTGTATGAGATGAAGATGGCCCAACACCCACCTTGAACATGTCAAAGACTGACAAAAACATCCGAGTGCTCCTAACTTGGCGTATCTCTTTGCGTGTTTCCTATAGGAAACACGTGTAACGGTGCAAGAGCAAGAACATAAGCGACATATCTTGATCTATTTCGGGCAGGGTTCGAAAGAAATAGGCGTCCTATTGACGATAACTCATTGTACGTTTGCACTTTGTATAAATGCCCCTCGCGCCGCGCTGATAACTTTCATATAACCCCTGAAACTGGAATTTACGGAGTCGCCCTATGCCCTCAGACCTGTCACCGATTGATAAGGCCAAATTTGTTGCTGCAAAGAAAGCTGTAGAATTCGTCGAAGACGGTATGCGGGTCGGTTTGGGTACCGGATCGACAGCAGCATGGATGGTTCGTTGTCTTGGTGAATTGGTCCGTGAAGAAGGGCTGAAAATCCGAGGTGTTCCTACATCGACACGTACGGCTCAATTGGCTCGCGATGTTGGTATCGAGGTTATCAGCCTGGATGCCGCGAAATGGCTTGATCTAACGATTGACGGCGCAGATGAATTTGACGCCGATTTGAATTTGATCAAAGGCGGCGGCGGCGCTTTGTTACAAGAAAAGATCGTAGCGACCGCATCTGACCAGATGATTGTGATTTCCGATGTGAGCAAAGAAGTTGAAACACTTGGCGCCTTTCCGTTGCCTGTCGAAGTCATCCCATTCGGATGGCAGACAACACAGGCTTTGATCGAAGAAACACTTGTATCTATGGACGTCATGGGACGCTCAGCATCCTTACGTATGAACGGTGATAGCCCGTTTGTGACGGACGAAGGCAATCACATCCTTGACCTGCATCTAAAGCGGATTGGTGACTCGCGTCAAATGGCTATGATTTTGAATCAGATGCCAGGCGTTGTCGAAAATGGCCTATTTATCGACATATGTGACAGAGTTGTGATCGGTTATGGGGATGGTAAGGTCGAGGTTCGAGACATAAATGCGGGAACTATTGAGGAGAACATGGTCGATTTCGTCGAAAACGATAATCTCTTCACAGATCTGACAGATTGAGAGCACTAATGGACTTTGATTTTGATTTATTCGTCATCGGTGGCGGTTCAGGCGGCGTACGTGCTGCGCGTGTGGCTGCACAAGAAGGCGCTAAAGTCGCCCTTGCTGAAGAAGATCGGTATGGCGGTACTTGTGTTATCCGTGGCTGTGTCCCAAAGAAACTGATGGTTTTTGCCAGCGAATATGGTGGAATGGTTGAAGATGCGCAGGCCTATGGTTGGGATATTCAACCTGGTGCATTCAATTGGAAAACCTTCCAAGGCAAAATGTATGCGGAACTTGACCGGCTAGAAAATATCTACCGGGGTATTCTAAAGAATAATAATGTTGAGACCTTCGACCAACGCGCGACCGTAGCAGATGCACATACTGTGCGACTAGCGGATGGTACGGAAAAGACTGCGAAACACATTCTTATCGCTGTTGGTGGTCGCCCGACAAAGCCTGAAATCGAAGGCATTGATCTCGCGATTACCTCCAATGACATTTTCCATTTGGACGCCTTGCCTGAATCAATTTTGATTGTGGGCGGCGGCTATATTGCCAGTGAATTCGCAGGCATCATGAATGGTATGGGTGTGAAAACCACACAATTCTATCGTGGTGAACAGATCCTTCGTGGTTTCGACGATGAAGCCCGGACGCATGTTGCCAACGAAATGATTGAGCGTGGCGTTGACCTTCGTCTGAATACGAATGCTGTTAAGCTTGAAAAAGACGGATCTCAAGTTCGCGTAACAGATACAAATGGCGATACTCAGCTGTTTGATAAAGTCATGTTTGCAACGGGGCGCGCACCAAACACCGATGGTCTTGGATTAGAGGCGTTGGGTGTTGAACTTGGTCGCAAGCGTGAAATCATCGTTTCCGAATACAGCCAGACGGGTGTCCCTTCGATTTATGCTGTAGGTGATGTGACCGATCGTGCAAATTTGACACCTGTTGCAATTCGCGAAGGCATGGCCTTTGTCGAGACTGTATTCAAGGGCAATCCGACGAAACCAGATCATGATTTGATCCCAACGGCGATCTTTACTCAGCCGGAAATGGGGACTGTTGGCCTGTCTGAAGAAGAAGCCAAAGCGCTGGGCCCAATCGAAGTTTACGCAACTTCATTTAAACCCATGCAGCAAAGTTTTGCTGGGCGCAGTGAAAAAGTCTTTATGAAGTTGGTTGTCAGTCAAGCGAACCGCAAGGTTCTAGGATGCCATATCGTGGCACCAGGAGCCGGCGAAATGATCCAGCTTGCGGGTATTGCGGTTAAAATGGGCGCTACCAAAGAAGATTTCGACAGGACGGTTGCGGTTCACCCTACGATGTCCGAAGAATTGGTTACAATGAAAACACCGACCCGTACGGGTTGATTTTCTTCACGCACCACACAGGTTAGTGTGGTGCGTAATTGAATTACGGAAGGGGATATTCCTTTATGGCAGGCAATAGTGGCGGTCCTTGGGGCGGCGGCGGAAATCAGGGCGGCGGCGACGATCGCGGCAAAAATGGCGGTGGCCGTGGTCCTAAGGACGACGGCCCTCAGATCCCTGACATTGATGATCTTATGAAAAAGGGTCAAGACCAGCTGCGCGTTTTGATGGGTGGTCGCGATGGCGGCGGTCGATCTGGTGGCGGTGGCCGTTCTGGCGGTGGTCAGGGGCCAAACATCGGCAAAGGAACAATAGGTCTTGGCGTTTTGGCTGCTGTCGTGCTTTGGGGCATGGCCAGCTTTTATACAGTTAAGCCCGAAGAACAATCTGTTGAGCTATTCCTTGGCGAATACTCAGCGACAGGCAATCCAGGCCTAAACTTTGCGCCGTGGCCATTGGTCACTGCAGAGGTTATTCCAGTGACACGTGAACAGATCGAAGACATTGGCGTTGGCGCCCGTGGGTCTGACGCGGGTCTGATGCTGACTGGTGACGAGAACATTGTTGATATTGATTTCCAAGTTGTTTGGAACATCAATGATCCTGCTCAATTCCTCTTCAACTTGCGCGATGCACAGCTGACTATTCGTGCTGTGTCTGAATCGGCTATGCGCGAAATTATTGCGCAGTCTGATCTTGCGCCGATCTTGAACCGTGATCGTGCGTCCATTGCGGACCGTTTGAAAGATCTTATCCAGTTCACGCTAGATTCCTATAACTCTGGCGTAAACATCGTCCGTGTTAACTTTGACAAAGCTGACCCGCCCACACAGGTCATCGATGCATTCCGTGACGTTCAAGCCGCCGAGCAGGAACGTGACCGGACGCAAAAAGAAGCTGACGCTTATGCAAACGCCCGCCTAGCTGGTGCGCGTGGTGAAGCCGCTCAGATTCTGGAAGAAGCTGAAGGGTACCGTGCTCAGGTTGTGAACCAAGCTGAAGGTGAAGCGAGCCGTTTCACTGCTGTCTTGAATGAATATCGCAAGGCACCTGAAGTGACGCGTAAGCGTCTATATCTGGAAACCATGGAAGAGGTTCTAGGTCGTGTTGATAAAGTCATCATTGATGAGCAGCAATCAGGCCAAGGTGTTGTGCCTTATCTGCCGCTGAATGAATTGAAGAAGGGGAGCAACTAATGAACCGTTCTATGCCTCTACTTGTGCTTCTCGTCGTCGCGATTGCCGCGCTTTTGTCTTCGGTATTTATCGTAGACGAACGTGAAAAGGCTTTGGTTCTTCAGTTTGGCCGTGTTGTTGCGGTTAAGGAAGATCCAGGCTTGGCGTTCAAAATTCCGCTCATTCAAGAAGTAGTCACATATGACGACCGCATCTTGTCACGAGATGTGGACCCACTCGAAGTCACCCCGTTGGATGATCGTCGTATCGTTGTTGACGCTTTTGCACGGTACCGGATTGTGGACGTTAACCAGTTCCGTCAAGCGGTTGGTTCTGGCGGTGAAGCAACAGCTGCACGTCGTCTTGATTCCATCCTGCGGGCGGAAACACGGGAAGTGCTTGGTTCTGTGTCATCTAAT
The DNA here is from genome assembly GCF_030548175.1 of Cognatishimia sp. 1_MG-2023. GTDB lineage: Bacteria > Pseudomonadota > Alphaproteobacteria > Rhodobacterales > Rhodobacteraceae > Cognatishimia. The sequence continues at coordinate 124,195 of NZ_JAUORX010000002.1, forward strand.
GACATCCTAAGCTCTGATCGTGCTGCGTTAATGTTGCGCATTCGGAACGCCGCCATCATCGAAGCTCGTGGTCTTGGCCTTGAGATCGTTGACGTGCGTCTGAAACGCACTGACTTGCCGCGTGAAAACTTGGACGCGACTTTCGGCCGTATGCGTGCAGAACGTGAACGCGAAGCAACGGACGAACGCGCCCGTGGCCAAGAGGCCGCACAACGCATCCGTGCTCAAGCCGACCGTACAGTGGTTGAGCTTGTGTCCGATGCAAAACGTCAGTCTGAGATCATTCGTGGTGAAGCTGATGCGGAGCGAAACTCTGTTTTCGCTGAAGCATATGGTGCGGATCAGGAATTCTTCCGGTTCTACCGCTCGCTTGCAGCGTACCGTGGTGCATTGAAGTCAGATAATTCGACTATGGTGATGTCACCAGACAGCGAATTCTTTGAATACCTGAAATCAGACACTGGGGCACAATGATCGCGACCGCGTTTCTTGCTCTAGGAATTATACTGATCTTTGAGGGGCTGGCCTATGCGCTGGCCCCTTCGCTTATTGAAGAGCTGTTAAAGTCGCTCAAATCTCTGACGTTGAAAAAGCGTCGCGCATTCGGCGCACTCGCATGCGGTCTAGGTATCGTAATGGTTTTGGTTGCACAGATAATTGGTGCTTAGAGATAGCCACTTTGGCTTGTACGCCGTTCTGCATCTGAAAAGTCTAGCCGTACAATGTTTTCAGATGAATTAGGTGTTTCTGCAATGGCAATCGCTGCGCGCTCTAGATGCTTTAAGACCTCTAATTGGCCCTTATCTTTTGCGTCGCTAATGAGCATGGGCAGAATTGTTTCCAAACTATCTGTTTGCTCGGTGGTTTTGCCATAAAGTTCATCTACGGCTTTTTGCGTTAGAACAAAGTGGGCCTGCAAAACCGGGAAATGACAGTATTGTGCCAGTTCCGTCATTTCGCCAATTTTCTTAGAAAACCAACTATGCATGAGACTACCTCCTAAATTTGGAAACGGGTATAAAATTGTGGGCAATAACTCCAAAAATCAAAAGTCTTAAAATGATCCTTCACGAAAGATTTAGTCAAAGCAACCAGAACTTAGTTAAGGTAGTGATTTCACTACCTTTTCATGAGCTTTTCGGAAAATTCAATTTCTTTTTGGAACCGGTTGTCTCAGTATGGCCAGGTAGCTTGATAAAATTTATTCTGACACCTCACGGTTTCATCACAACCAATTGAAACTTTCTTCCTAATGTTGTGACGGGCAAGATACGCCCTATGTTAGAAAGAGACGTCGTGCGTCGGGGGTACGATGACCAGAGGAACACATATCAAAGGAGTTTACGGGTGAAACCAACCGCCGTTTCCGTTCCAGTTATTTCGATAGGCCAGATACGCGCCATTTGGCTGTCAGCTTTGGCCATCATGTTGCTTTTGGCTCAGGCCATTTCCGCGCAGGCCCGGCCAGACAGTTTTGCTGAACTTGCCGAGCAGGTCAGCCCCGCTGTTGTGAACATTACAACATCTACTGTGGTCGCCGGTCGTACCGGTCCACGCGGAGTTGTTCCAGAAGGCAGCCCCTTTGAAGACTTTTTTAGAGAGTTTCAAGATCGCCAAGGCGACGGCGAATCTGACCGACCTCGTCGCAGTTCAGCGCTTGGTTCAGGTTTCGTGATTTCTGAAGACGGTTTCGTTGTGACGAACAATCACGTTATTGATGGTGCCGATGAAATCTTAATTGAATTCTTCTCTGGCGAAGAACTTCCTGCTGTTGTGGTTGGTAAAGATCCAAACACTGATATTGCGCTGCTGAAAGTTGAGAGCGAAGAGCCGCTCGCCTTCGTAAACTTTGGAAACAGCGACACAGCTCGTGTTGGTGATTGGGTCATGGCCGTTGGTAACCCACTAGGTCAGGGGTTCTCGGTTTCAGCTGGGATCGTATCCGCTCGAAATCGCGCCCTTTCCGGCACATATGACGACTACATTCAGACTGATGCTGCCATTAACCGCGGTAACTCTGGTGGTCCTTTGTTCAATATGGATGGTGACGTTGTCGGCGTGAACACTGCAATCCTATCCCCGAATGGTGGGTCGATCGGTATCGGCTTCTCAATGGCATCCAATGTGGTGACGCGCGTCGTGGACCAACTACAAGAATTTGGCGAAACCCGCCGTGGTTGGCTTGGTGTGCGCATTCAAGATGTCACCGAAGATATGATCGAAGCTGTTGAAGGCCTCGAAGCTGCTGCGGGCGCGATGATCACCGACGTGCCAGAAGGTCCCGCAAAGGCAGCAGGTCTAGAAGCCGGCGACATCATTTTAAGCTTTGATGGCAAAGATGTTGCCGATGTACGTGGGCTCGTTCGCGAAGTTGGTAATACGAACGTGGGTAAAGCAGTTCGCGTGTTGATCTTGCGCGAAGGCAAAACACAGACGTTGAAGGTTACTCTGGGACGTCGCGAAGAAGCAGAAGCTGCGGTTCCAGCTGTTGCGCAAGGTACGCCTGATCAGCAAAGCGAAAAGGAACTGCTTGGCTTGACGGTAACACCTGTCACTGACGAGCTTCGGACAGAGCTTGGTTTGGATGCCGAATCCATTGGGCTGGTTGTCCGCAAAGTCGACGAGACGTCTAAAGCCTTTGAGAAAGGCCTTCGTGAAGGCGATCTCATCGTCGAGGCCAGCCAGCAAAACCTGCAGTCTATCGCAGACTTAGAAGCGCGGATTGAAGAAGCCACCGACGCAGGTCGCAAATCAATCTTGCTGCTCGTGCGTCGAGGTGGAGAGCCTAGGTTTGTTGCCTTAGGCCTAGAAGAGTAACACTTAAGAATTAGAGCAAAGGGCGCCTCAGGGCGCCCTTTTTTCATTATAGGCTACTGAACGTCTCGTTCAACGGCGACCAGACCAAGTTGCCGCCCAGTCTCCAAAGCTAAGATACCAGAATCCAGACCTTGAGGCGTTTGATAACGCCGAATGGCCGCGCGTGTTCGTGCATCCATTTCGCCGCTAATCCCACCGCGGAAATGGCCACGTGCTTTTAAGGCACGTTGCAACGACTCTACGAACTCTTCCGTCAAAACATCAGGGCAGGGCGTTTGAAACCATGTCTCGCGCCGCTCTTTGACAATTTGCTGTAATGTCTCTGTTTTATAGATAGCGGGGCTAACGACAGTGCCATCCGCTAATATTTCTGCTGGCTGAACCACAATCTGTTCAGTGACCGTTTCGATAACAGCTGGCGAGACAGTTTTCCCCCAGCATGTTCCCGCAGGTGCACCCGGCGGGCCTTTTTCTTGGCGATGCTGAAGGGCCGGTTCCTTTAACGCTGCGAGATCAGGAGCTGTCACATCAGCCACAGAGCACCCTCCAATGGAGAGCGCCGTTAACGTCATCAAAATAGGGCGCAGTGTCATGCTCGGCCTTGTGTTCGGGCGTTTGTTTTTAATTGTGTAGACGTATTTTAGTTCCGTCAAAAGCCTCTCGGCGGATTTAGGCAACGCTTCATAAGCATCGCGTTCCAGCTGCAACATCTCATGTTTGGCCCGGTGGGATACTTTAGGCCCGCAAATTGACGTGGAAATGCGAAGCAGATGCAGAAAATGTATGTACTGTCGCAACCGTTATCTAAATTCCTTGAAAAGGGGCTGGCAAGAAAAGAGGTGCGCCATTAGGTAGTTTGCAACTTATGCAAGGAAGATACGAACGATGGCAAAAATCACCTATGTCGAATTCGGCGGTACCGAGCACACTGTAGAGGTCGCCAACGGGCTGACCGTTATGGAAGGCGCTCGCGACAATAACATTCCAGGTATCGAAGCTGACTGCGGTGGCGCGTGTGCTTGCTCCACCTGTCATGTCTATGTAGATCCAGCTTGGGTCGAAAAACTGTCGCCTATGGATGACATGGAAGAAGACATGTTGGACTTTGCGTTCCAACCAGACATGAGCCGCTCGCGGCTGACATGCCAGATCAAAGTCAGCGAACAGCTTGATGGTTTGAAAGTCTTTATGCCTGAAAAGCAAATCTGATGATGGGCGGTGTGCAAAGAACAGATATGAAACAGCGTCATTTGGCCTGCTTTGGGTCGAGGCTTGTACGCCGCATTTTACCTATCTCAGGAGCGCTGTTTGCGGGCTTTACGGCGTTTTTTGCGCACGCCGCATCAGCAGAGATCGTTTCGGCGAAGTTTGACGATCCAACAACACGTTATGCACATGGTGTATTGGGCGATGCGATCGAATGGGGCACGCTAGAAATACGAGTGTCAGACGGGAAGCGCCTGCGATTGGTGTTGCCAGAGGATCGTGTCTTTGAAGATCTAGAGCCGCGTCTGGCTGACCTGGATAATGACGGTGACAACGAGGTTATGGTTGTCGAAAGCAGCCAATCTGGCGGTGCGCGCTTATCCATCTATGACGAAAATGGGCTGGTAACCGCAACGCCACATATCGGCCGAACAAACCGCTGGCTTGCACCGATTGGTGCAGCGGACCTAGATGGCGATGGTCACGTCGAAGTCGCCTATATCGATCGTCCGCACTTGGCCAAGACATTGCGGGTTTGGCGATTTGAAAAGGGTGCTTTGACAGAAGTTGCCTCAAAACCTGGTCTGACAAATCATAGAATTGGGGATGATTTTATCATCGGTGGCATTCGTACATGCGACTCGACACCTGAAATGATTACAGTCGATGCAAATTGGCAAACAATTATTGCCAGCACTTACAACGGCCAAACCATAGAATCCAAAAGCATAGAAGGTTTTTCATCTAAGGCACTCGATCAAGCGATGAAATGTAAATAGCGTTTTTTCTTGATCGAAATACCTTGGGGAGCGCGAGGGGTGAAACCCCTCGCATACTGGTGTTCAATCAAAGCGCGCGCCAGCCAATATCACGACGATAAAACCCGCCAGGCCAGTCAATCGCTTCTACCATTTCATAAGCTCTATCGCGTGCGTCTTGCAGTGTTTCTCCGCGCGCGGTGACGTTCAAAACACGCCCACCCGTTGCCAAGGTTTTACCGTCCGCAGATTTGGTTCCGGCATGAAAGACAACATTCATGCTATCATTTGGCAAGCCTTCCAGGCCCTTGATCTCTGAACCCTTCTCATACGCACCCGGATAACCGTTAGCTGCCATAACAACAGTTACCGCATGATCATCTGCCCAATTCACTTGCGCGTCTGAAAGGCGACCTTCAGCAGCCGCATGGATGAGATCAAAGGCTTGTGCACCCAAACGCAGCATCAGGACTTGGCACTCGGGATCGCCGAAACGCACGTTGTATTCAACCAAACGCGGCTGGCCATCTTTGATCATCAAGCCTGCGTATAGAATACCTTGAAACGGTGTTCCGCGCTTTGCCATTTCAGACATTGTTGGCTTAACAATCTCGTCCATCGCCTTGCGTTCGATTTCAGCTGATAACACTGGAGCTGGAGAATACGCGCCCATACCACCTGTGTTGGGGCCAGTGTCGCCTTCGCCGACGCGCTTATGATCTTGCGCCGTGCCGATGGAAAGAACCTCTTCTCCGTCAACCAAAACAAACAACGATGCTTCTTCGCCGTCCATAAACTCCTCAATGACGACTTCTGCACCAGCACCGCCGAATGCACCACCAAACATGTCATCAATCGCGTCGAGCGCTTCTTGTTCTTCCATCGCAACAATCACGCCTTTGCCCGCAGCAAGGCCATCTGCCTTAACAACGATAGGCGCACCGTTGGCGCGGATATAGGCCTTGGCTGCTTCAGCGTCTTTAAAGTGGCCATAGCCAGCAGTTGGCGCATTCGCTGCCGCGCAAATCTCTTTGGTGAAGAATTTCGAAGCTTCTAGGCGAGCAGCCTCTTCAGATGGGCCAAAGACCAGGAGTCCCGCTTCACGCAGGCGATCTGAAACACCCTTTGCCAACGGAGCTTCCGGGCCGATGATCACAAAATCAATTGCATTCTCTTCCGCGAATGCTGCGACTGCACCGCCATTCTCAATATCCAGATCAGCACACTCAGCAATTTGCGCAATACCTGCGTTGCCTGGTGCCACGATCAGCCGGTCGCACTTTGGGTTTTGCTTTACCGCCCATGTCAAAGCATGTTCGCGCCCACCGCTACCTAGAATAAGAATGTTCATGATCGCCCTTCCGCTTGGCCTTCTGTTGTAGGCGTTCTAAGCTGGGAACGCACATTCATCAAGCGAGGCCAGATGTCTGATCTGATCGACGACCCAAGAGAGGGCGAAAACGCCCCAGAATTTTCAGTAACAGAGCTTTCTGGCGCCATTAAAAAGGTGATCGAAGGCAACTTTGGCCATGTGCGAATCCGTGCAGAGCTTGGCCGAGTGTCTTTTCCACGCTCGGGCCATGTCTACCTTGATCTAAAAGACGATAAATCAGTGATTTCTGGGGTTATTTGGAAGGGCGTGGTGTCCAAGCTACCCATGCGCCCCGAAGAAGGCATGGAAGTCGTCGCAACAGGTCGAATCACGACCTTTGGCGGGCAATCCAAATATCAGATTGTTATCGAAGACATGAAGCCCGCGGGTGTCGGTGCATTGATGGCTATGCTAGAGAAACGCAAAGCGCAGATGGCTGGCGAAGGCCTGTTTGATCCGTCGCGCAAAAAAGCGATTCCTTACTTGCCCGAAGTGATCGGTGTTGTGACCTCTCCCTCAGGTGCAGTTATTCGCGATATTCTTCACCGCCTGCGTGACCGGTTTCCCCGCAAGGTGTTGATTTGGCCGGTTGCTGTGCAGGGCGACAAATGTGCACCCGAAGTGGTGCGCGGCATCGAAGGGTTTAACAATTTTACGCCCGGTGGTGCGCTGCCGCGTCCTGATCTGATCATTGTGGCACGCGGTGGTGGTAGCCTCGAAGATTTGTGGGGGTTCAACGAAGAAGCGGTCGTTCGGGCGGCGGCGGCCTCTGATATTCCTCTGATTTCTGCCGTTGGGCATGAAACAGATACCACTCTAATTGATTTCGCCTCCGACAAACGTGCCCCAACGCCAACGGCCGCCGCAGAGCTGGCCGTTCCTGTACGCCTGGAATTGCTCAGTTGGGTCGATGATCAAGGAGCGCGTCTAACGCGAGCTTTGACTTACGGAATTTCGCAGCGCGGCCAACGCTTGCGTGATTTGTCGCGTGCGATGCCGCGTGCAGATACGCTGCTTGAAGGCCCTGCACAAAGATTAGATCGCGCGGCGGAGAAACTTCCGAATGCGCTGCGCCGTTCGGTTGATACCCGTCGCCTAAAGCTAACTGAAGCTGCAGCAAGCCTGCGCCCAAACAACCTGCGCCGTGCGGTTGATGCAAAGCGCGAAGCCCTTGGTCGTCGATCCGATCGTTTGTCTATTCGGCCAATTCAGCGGGACATTGAACAAAAGAAAAAGAATCTAGATGCGTTGAACCGCCGTTTTGTGACGGCCGCAAATGCACAGACGGGAATCTGGAAAGATCGCCTTGAGAGCCTTGAACGTTTGCGTAAAACGCTAGGATACGAGGCAACATTGGACCGTGGGTATGCTGTCATCTGGGATGGTGATCAGGTTGTGAAAACCGCAAAGGCGGCAAAGAAAGCAGGGGCTTTGGAAATTCAATTTGCTGATGGCCGCCACGCCACTGATGGCACCGGATCGCCAGCACGCAAAGCGCCAAAACCCAAACCGCCGATGCCTGATCAGGGCAACTTGTTTTAGGATCAGGCACCTACTTTGGGACCGAGGCACTGCATCTTTTCGCCTTCGCTACCAACTTCGTACAGGACATCTCCACCACCTTCGCCGGTAAACTGGGCGCTTAATCCGCCCGGTTCCAGAAAAAACTGCCAGCATTGTGGGTTTGGATCGTCTTCGTAGACAAAGCAAATATCCGCACCGGACTGGTACCAAGATCCTTCTTTGCAGTCTCCATCAAGAAAAGACCAACGCACACGTTGGTTTCTTAGATATTGCTCTGCGCCATAACGGGCGCCATCCGCCGCATAAAACATTGTTTTGCCGCGGGTGTACTCATCGAACTCCGCAGCGCTTAGCGGTGTTTCGGCAGAAGCTGTGCTCGCAATTCCAATAAGAAATAGGGGAATGAAACTAAATCGCATAGGGCCATGCTGCCAAAGCATCGGGTGTTAATCTAGTCCCTAAGCGTTAGCTCGCCGACGAAGAGACCCCGGTGACAGCTTTTACGCGCTCATCCATCATGTAACGCCACAGCGGTGGTACTAACGAGATTATCCCCATAGCTGGCAGTGATTTCGGCAACATGGGTACATCTTCTTCGTCCAACCGCAGCTCGGTAAACGGGCGGGTTGGTGTCATATGATGATCCGAATGGCGCGGCACGTTGAGCATCATGGCTGACGAAAACGTATGGGGCGAATTCCAAGAGTGCTTTGGGCCAACCGGCTCTAACCGGCCATTGTGCAATTTCCGGCGCTGTAGGCCATAGTGTTGGATGTAGTCGCTCGCGAGATGCTGCAGCGTTGCATATACGCAAACCGCAAGAAGGGCAGCCAATCCCATCCAACCAGCAATCAGCATTGCGCCAATCAACGTCAGTCCAGAGCCCAATAAATAGCTCCAATATGGATGCGTCCACCAGGGCTTAGGCGTTTGGGAACGTTTGCGAAACTCGTTTTCCGCCTCAAGTCCGCTCATGAATGATCCGTACCACGCACGAGGCCAAAAACGGTACACGCTTTCACCCAATCGTGCGGTATTCGGATCACGCCAGCTGCCAACAAAAACATGATGTACTTTTGTATGCGCAGATGCGTGATGCCCAAAAAGTAAGGTTGTATAAACGGCAACACCCAAACGGCGCATCCAACGTGATCCTTTGTGAATCAACTCATGCGCATTCGCATTGGAGACCTGGCCGAAAAACTGCCCAAACAGAATGAAACACATTCCACGTTCAATCCATGTCAGCCCAGTAACGCCTGACAATGCCATAACTGCAATGACAACAAGAGCAATGTGCGACAGGCCCAAGAATACCAGAAGCCCTTCCCCCGCAGGAAATTCGTTGTCTGAATTTTTACGCGCAGCGGCACCTTTAATCAGGCGGTCCATCGTGAAAACAAACACGGTCATATAGGCGAGGGCAAGGAGGGCCCATGTCCCACCAAAGAAACCTGCAAGTACCAACAGGCAAACCGGAACGACCGTTGCTAAGTTAAACCACAACATATTTTGTTGTCTCCAAGAGAAAACGCGTTTCCGTATAGTTTTGTCGCGCAATTTAGGAGTTTTTGCGACGCCCTCATGTCTCATACAAGGTAATTAAGCGGAACTGCGCCCGTGAATGTCGTTTTTGACGCAGTCCTGATTGTGGTAGCCTCTTAAAACCATAACAAGAACGAGGGTTAGGGGAAAAACCGTGCAGAAAAACCAAAAGGGTGTTTGGAAGTCGGGCAAGGGCAAGGGTCGTCACACGCCAAAAGGGCGCCAGTTGGATGATCAAGCCCAAACCGAAGTTCAATCTCTGCTAGGTGACGCACCTATCAAACGTGACATGTTGATCGAGTATTTGCATCTCATTCAGGATGAATATGGTCACCTCTCTGCCCCTCACATTCGTGCGCTTGCTGAAGAGTTACGCATTTCCCAGGCCGAAGTGTATGAAGTTGCAAGTTTTTATGCACATTTCGATGTCGTCCGTGAGGGTGAAACACCTCCGCCCGCTCTGACAATCCGTGTGTGTGATAGTCTGTCGTGTGAATTGGCCGGGGCACAACAATTAAAAAACGCGCTAGAAGATGGTCTGGACGCCAGCAAAGTACGCGTTGTTCGAGCGCCTTGCATGGGCCGCTGCGATACTGCGCCAGTTTTAGAAATTGGCCATAATCATATCGACAATGCCACTCCAGAAAAGGCCGCTAAGGCAATCGAAACGAATGATGCGCATGCTCATATTCCAGAATATCAGGCGCTCTCGGATTATTTGAAATCTGGTGGCTATCAAACACTCAAACAGTTGCAGACGTCTGGTGATTGGGAAGCCGTTCAGCAAAGCATGTTGGACGCAGGCCTTCGCGGTCTAGGCGGCGCGGGCTTTCCATCTGGCAAGAAATGGGGCTTTGTGCGCGCCAATCCCGGTCCACGCTATTTGGCCGTCAACGGTGACGAAGGCGAACCGGGCACATTCAAAGACCGCTTTTATCTGGAACGTACACCGCACTTGTTCCTAGAGGGCATGTTGATCGCCGCATGGGCGGTCGAAGCTGAAAAAGCGTTCATTTACATGCGTGATGAGTACCCAGCTGTGCTCGAAATACTGCGAGCGGAAATTCGAGCGCTCGAAGCAGATGGAATTGTTCCAAAGGGATTTATAGATCTGCGTCGTGGCGCTGGCGCCTATATCTGCGGCGAAGAAAGCGCGATGATTGAATCCATCGAAGGCAAGCGCGGTGAACCACGTCATCGCCCACCTTTCGTGGCGCAGGTTGGTATTTTTGGACAGCCAACCTTGGTGCATAACGTCGAAACGCTGCTTTGGGTCGCGCGCATTTCTCGCGAGGGCCCGGCATGCTTGAATTCGGTCGAAAAAAACGGCCGTACCGGTTTACGTAGCTATTCAGTGTCCGGACGCGTCAAGAACCCTGGCGTACATTTGTTGCCTGCTGGTTCAACGATTGATGACATTATCGAGGCTTCTGGCGGGATGTTGGATGGCCACATATTCAAGGCTTACCAGCCTGGTGGGCCTTCATCCGGTCTTTTGCCGGCGTCCATGAATGATATCCCGCTCGACTTTGATACGCTTCAACCGCATGGGACATTTATCGGCTCCGCAGCAGTGGTGATCTTGTCTGATCAGGATAGCGCAAAAGACGCAGCCCTGAACATGCTGCGGTTCTTTGAGGACGAAAGCTGTGGACAATGCACGCCGTGCCGGGTCGGCTGCGAAAAAGCAGTCAAACTAATGTCCAAAGAAAAATGGGACACGGGGCTGCTCGAAGAGTTATCGGAAACTATGGTGGATGCTTCCATCTGTGGCTTAGGGCAGGCGGCGCCTAATCCGATCCGGTTAACGATCAAACACTTCGCCGATGAAATCTAAGCGGGCGAATCTGATCCGTTTATCATAGGGTGGCGTCAAAAGTGACCAGAGGCCCTCTATGACTCTCATGCAAGAAATCGCATTGCGCCAATCTTTGATGTTTGGCGGATTGGTAACGGGCCTTGTTCTGGGCCTGATCTTCGCGGTGTTTCTATGCTACCGGCAACCGTCTTGGATAAAAACTGGATTTAAGCCCCTCCCAATTATCGCTTTCTTTGTGGCCGGGATCGCGAATTTCGCGGCCCCTGCCGTATTGGCGGCCTTGGCTTTTTCAGGGGGTGGAGGCATTGCATTTTCGCGCAAAGGGCGTCGCGCAATCCTGATTGGGTTATTTGCCTTCGCAATTACCCACTTAATCTATGGGCTACACTTCGTATCACAAATAGAGGGCGATACCGCGCCTTGGTGGATCATCGTTGCTATCTTGGGTGTGGCCATATCTACCGAATTCTGGCTCACACCCCACGTAGAACGCATGAAATGGCCTGTTCGGCTTTATGTCTTGTCGCTCACATTCATGGCGACAACCGCCCTGATGATCCCAAACAGTGTCCTCCCGACTGTCGGCGCCCTAGCATTCATTGCCTCAAGCGTGCTGTTTGGCTTGCGCATTTTTCGTCTGGATGAAACGTCACGCTGGGCTTGGGCCGCCGACGTGGCCGCTTGGCTATTTTACCTGATCGCACAAGCCGCAATCCTTGCTGGCACTGGCTTTGCGAACCCACTCTTTTCAATCTAGGCAAAGCACATTAGGTGAGGATAAGGAATTCCGGAGGCCCAAATGGCGTTTTTCTCAAAGCTCAAGGATCGTTTGCTAAAATCATCCTCTCGTATCGAAGAGGGGCTGGACGCAATTGTAGAAGATGGCGGTGAGGAAATCGCTGCTGAGACGGTTGAGCAATCTGTCCCTGCGTCGCCAGAGCCAGAAGCTGAGCAGCTTAAATCTGAATCGCCAACCGAAGTAACCGCGCCAAAGCCCGAGACTGCGAAACCGGCAGCGGCCCCATCTCCGAAACCGAAGAAACCCGGCTTGATTGGTCGCCTCACTGGACGTGCTCCAGCAGCGCCGGTCGTTAAACGTGTACTGGACGACGAGATGCTAGAGCAGCTCGAAGAGCTGCTTATTGCCTCTGATATGGGTGTTGATACCGCTTTGCGTGTGACCGCCAATATTGCTGAGGGCCGATTTGGTAAGCGCCTCTCAACACAGGAAATCAAAACCCTGCTGGCCGATGAAATCTCGCGCATCATGGACAGCGTGGCTAAGCCGTTGCCGCTATACCCTCAAAAGCCGCAAGTCGTATTGGTCGTTGGCGTAAATGGGTCGGGTAAAACGACTACGATTGGCAAACTGGCGAGCCAGTTCAAAGACGCCGGAAAATCCGTGGTGATTGCCGCAGGCGATACCTTCCGCGCTGCTGCAGTGGAACAACTTCAAGTTTGGGGTGATCGCGCCGGGGTTCCGGTTTTGACTGCGCCAGAAGGGTCTGATCCTGCAAGCCTTGCCTACGATTCCATGACCAAAGCACAAGAACTTGGTGCAGACTTGCTCATGATTGATACGGCAGGCCGTTTGCAAAACCGTGCTGATTTGATGGAAGAGCTGTCTAAAATCGTTCGGGTTATCCGCAAGAAGGATGAAACAGCACCGCACAACACTTTGCTGGTTCTCGATGCGACAACCGGCCAAAACGCATTGAACCAAGTTGAAACTTTTCAAAAGTTGGCGGATGTGTCTGGTCTCGTCATGACAAAACTAGACGGTACAGCCAAAGGCGGTGTTCTCGTCGCCCTAGCGGATAAATTCGGATTGCCTATCCACGCCATTGGCGTTGGCGAAAAAATTGACGATCTCTCTCCGTTCGATCCCCAAGAATTTGCCAAGGCCCTTACAGGTTTGAAAGATGATTAAGCCCACAGGCATGTGCCCGTGAGCGAATGGCTTATTTCCCTAGAAGGTACCGAGGCCGGGCATAATTTAGCGCTGGTTCTTGCATTGAGTGCCGCTTTTTTGCACGCCATATTTGGTGCTTTGCAAAAGGGGCGTCATGACCCTTGGTTAACGCGCGGCGCAATTGACATCAGTTACGCCGTCATGGCGGCACCCTTTGCCCTTTTTGTTGTGCCTTGGCCAGAGCCACATATGTGGCCGATCTTCTTCGGGGCTTTTGTCATCCACATTGGCTACAAGCTGTTGCAAGCATTTGCCTACACAAAAGGCGCCTATACAGTCGTTTACCCTGTTGTCCGCGGTACTGGCCCTTTGATCACTGTAATCGGCGCCTATCTCATCTTCCAAGAGACGTTTACCTTGATCCAATGGCTTGGCATCGCTGTGTTGTTGGTGGGTATATTCGGCCTTGCGCTGTATAACATGGTTTTCTTGAAAGCCGACCGAGCCACGCTACCTGCAGCGCTTATGCTGGCGTTTTTAACTGGCGTCTTTGTCGCTTTTTACACCACCTACGATGCCTACGGAATCCGCGCGACTGCGGACCCTTTCACCTTTTTAGCTTGGTTCTTCTTGATTGATGGCCTCGTTATGCCGTGCATCGCATTTGTGCGCTATCGGCGCATGATTGCTCCTCCGTCCATTGGTCCTCTTATGCTGCGCGGTGTGATTGGCGGGTTGGTTGCATTTGCCTCATTCGGATCAGTGATGATGGCCACGCGCCTTGATAAAGTCGGTGAGGCTGCCGTCTTGCGCGAAACCTCAACCGTTTTTGCCGCTTTGATCGGCTGGCTGGTTCTCAAAGAAACTGTTGGCCCCCGTCGCATTGCATTGATGGCTTTGATCGCAATCGGCGCCGTGATAGTTGAACTGGGCGGTTGAGACCCCACATGAGCAGAACACCAGAAGGAGCCCGAAATGGCCGGTAAAAAGATCAATCCGATGTTAAAAACCGTGCTGGAATTCGGCCCCATAATACTTTTCTTCATTGGGTATCTAAAACTGCGGGAGCAGACGTTCACTTTCGGCGGGACGGAATATGATGGTTTCATCATAATCACCGCTGCATTTGTACCCTTGCTGGCGCTCACGACATTCATTCTATGGCGCCTAACAGGGCACGCCTCTCGGATGCAAATCGCGACGCTCGTATTGGTAACGATCTTTGGTGGTCTTTCGGTTTGGTTTAATGATGACCGGTTCTTCAAAATGAAGCCGACAATGATTTACCTATTGTTTGGCGGTATGTTGGGCTTTGGATTATTGCGCGGTCAAAGCTATCTAAAATACGTCATGGAAGAGATGCTCCCTCTGAAAGATGAGGGGTGGATGATCCTCACAAAACGCCTCACAGCCTTTTTCCTAGGGCTTGCCGTGCTCAACGAAATCATCTGGCGCACGCAATCAACGGATACATGGGTCTATTTCAAAACCTTTGGCTTATCGGCTGCGGTGTTCGTTTTCTTTATGACCCAAACGGGCGTGTTTTCTCGGTACGGCCTTGAAGAAGACAAAGAGACTTAGACTCAAAGACCGGAGTACTTCCTTCGATTTACGGGGAAAGTTGCTGACCTAACATCACCTCTGACGATTTGGAATATGGCGGGCTATACCCGCCGCAATTCTGTGTCTAGGCTCATGATATTGATAATAAATGCGGCTCGGATAGGGCCCTGTTTCATGAGGTGAGTTATGAGTAAATTCGCAAAAACGGCGATAGTGATCGGGTTTGCAGCAACCTTATCGGCGTGCGACCGCACTCCATATGAATCCACTCCGGTTAAAGTCAAAAGCGAAAGTGGGACGGTGACGTGTCAGCTGTATACCGCCGAAAGAGTTATGTGGGATGAATCCATCGCGCATCCAGAGAGCATGACCAAAAGTGATGCCGATAATATTTGCCAAGCCAAGGGTCTTGAGCTTCAAGCGCAAGCCCGTTCCGCAAAGTAGAATTCGATCGCGGAAGCATCCCAAGCCTTCAAATCCAGTAGCCCGTAGTATTGCCTAAAGCGTTTGGTGAATTACGGGCTGAGGCTCTATTTACCCCCCAATCAGCGTAAACGAGTACCTCGGTGTTGACCAAACAACGGGTGCACAGTAAACCACACATCAGTGGCGATTTGTTTACCGGATTGCGGGCCACGTGGTTTTAACACCCGAATTCCGCTAAAGAGGTCAGGACGAGAGGGACCCCCTTACGCTTGGCCGTTGGGGGTTTTTTTATGCGCATTGGATCTGCGTGAAGGAGTAAGAGATGGATAACTGGAACACACGCACAAAGCTCGTGCACGGCGGTACCCGCCGGAGCCAGTATAATGAAGTCAGCGAAGCAATCTTTCTGACGCAGGGTTTTGTCTACGATAATGCAGAACAAGCCGAGGCACGGTTCATCGAAACTGGCCCGGATGAGTTCATCTACGCCCGTTATGGCAATCCAACCGTCTCTATGTTTGAACAGCGTATCGCTCTTCTAGAAGGTGCGGAAGACGCGTTTGCAACAGCTTCCGGTATGGCTGCGGTCAACGGTGCCCTGACATCGGTGTTGAAAGCCGGTGATCACGTCGTTTCCGCCAAAGCACTCTTTGGCTCTTGCCTACATATCTTGGAAAACATCCTTTCGAACTTTGGCGTCGAAGTTACTTTTGTGGACGGTCCAAACCTTGACGAATGGCGCGCCGCTGTTCGCCCAGATACAAAGCTGTGCTTCTTCGAATCCATGTCCAACCCGACCCTCGAAGTCATCGACATTAAAGGTGTGTCCGAAATCGCGCATTCTGTTGGTGCGTTGGTGGTGGTGGATAATGTGTTTTCAACACCAGTCTTTTCTAAAGCAATCGAGCAGGGCGCTGATGTTGTTGTCTACTCAGCAACAAAGCACATCGACGGCCAAGGCCGCGCGCTTGGCGGTGTTGTCTTGGGAACCAAAGATTTCATCCGCGGCACGCTTGAGCCTTACATGAAGCACACTGGTGGCTCTCTTAGCCCGTTCAATGCGTGGATCATGCTGAAGGGTCTTGAAACCATTGATCTACGTGTGCGCGCACAAGCGGACGCAGCTCTTAAGCTTGCGGAGGCTGTGCAAGGCCATCCAGCGTTAATCCGCGCGATCTACCCTGGTCTGAAAAATCACGCCCAAAATGCGCTGGTGCAAACTCAGCTTGGCGGCAAGGGCGGCACGGTCCTTTCGCTGGACATCAAAGGCGGCAAAGAGGCTGCATTCAAGTTCTTGAACGCAATGACGATTGCGGTGATTTCAAATAACTTGGGTGATGCAAAATCCATCGCGACCCACCCTGCCACCACAACCCACCAGCGCCTAAGCGACGAGCTAAAAGATGAGCTTGGCATAAGTCCGGGCCTCGTTCGCTTTTCTGTGGGCCTAGAAGACGCTGATGATCTCATTGCCGACCTCAGCGCGGCATTGGATGCGTCACAGCTCTAAGGCTTCACAATATCAATATGAAAACCGCTCGCGTTTATAACGTGGGCGGTTTTTTTGTGGATAGCACAGATTATTGGTGAATAAGTTGGTTGCAAATGATACCAATGGGCATGACCCAAGATTATTCAAGCCTTGATGCGACCGCCGTTATTGCAGGATTTCAGTCAGAAACTCTTTCGACCGAAGCCTATGCTGAATTTATTACCGACCAGGTTCAAGCCCATAGCGCCCTGAACGCAATCAGCTTCTTTGATGCATCTACGTTAAAAAGCCGGATGAGCAGCGCGTTGTCTAACCATCCGAAGGGTGCATTGGCTGGATTGCCTATCGTGGCTAAAGACAACATTAACACCACTTGTTTTCCGACCTCTGCAGGCACTCCTGCGTTGCTAGATCATGTACCAGAAAGTGACGCACCTGTGGTCAAAATGATCGACAGCGCTGGAGGCCTTATTGGTGCAAAGGCCGGAATGCACGAGTTGGCCTTTGGTATCACATCAAACAACGCGGCAACTGGTGCAATTCATAATCCAGCAGCCCCTGATTTGATTCCTGGTGGTTCTTCTGGCGGCACTGCCGCTGCCATTGGCGCGGGTATATTCCCTATGGGCTTAGGCAGCGACACGGGCGGGTCATGCCGAATTCCTGCTGCCTTGTGCGGAACAGTCGGGTATCGACCATCCAGCGGCCGGTATTCGCAAAATGGGGTGATACCTATTTCGCGTACCAAAGATACAGTCGGAAGCCTTGCGCGGTCTGTGCGTGACATTGCATTGATGGATAGCGTTTTGGCCGCTGAATCCAGCCCGATTTCCGGGGTTGATCTTGGTAACATCCGGTTAGGTGTGCCGACAAAGGGATATTACGACACGCTAGACCCAGAAGTAGAAGCCGTCATTGAAAGCGCTCTAAACGCATTGGTTAAGGCAGGTGTGACGCTTGTCGAAGTTGATGCGTCTGAACTGCTTGAGCTGAACAAAGTCACCAGTTCTCCTCTCGTCGCGGTCGAGAGCAAAGAAGGTTTGGCGCAATACCTCAAGGAGTATGCGCCGCACATTTCGTTTGACCAGCTGGTGTCACAGATTAAATCACCCGACGTTGCCAGAGTATTTGCAGCGATTGGACCAGATAGCGCACAACAGCTTTCAGCCTACCAAGAGGCCATCAACACACATATTCCAGCGATGAAGCAAAAGTATCATCAGCT
The DNA here is from genome assembly GCF_030548175.1 of Cognatishimia sp. 1_MG-2023. GTDB lineage: Bacteria > Pseudomonadota > Alphaproteobacteria > Rhodobacterales > Rhodobacteraceae > Cognatishimia. The sequence goes on from NZ_JAUORX010000002.1 coordinate 141,854, forward strand.
ATTTAACGATAATGATCTAACGGGTATGATATTTCCCACTACCCCCATAACCGCACGACCCATTGGTCAGGATGAACAGGTTTCAATTAACGGCCAGAACTACGGTACGTTTCCAACCTATGTGCGCAATACCGATCCAATTACCAACATTGGCGCGCCTGGTATCTCAATCCCTTGTCCTGTTGGGGGTGGATTGCCTGTTGGTCTAGAGTGCGATGCCTTGCCGGGACAAGATCGCGTTCTGTTGGGAATAGCGCAGGCAATCGAGCAAGCCCTTCGATAGACTTTAGCCGTTATCGCAGCGCAAACATATAGAGACCCGGACCCGGATCGTACAATTCTTGCCTATTCGCCTTTTCTTGCGACGCAATAGTACGTATTTGAGGCGTAATTGACGTTTGCGACGATAACTCGCTAAGCTAAAGTTAAAGCCTGATGCGAATGGGAATGGGTATGAATATTCAACGGTCAAAAACCGATCTGCCGGTCTCTCGCGAGGACGCAGAAAAGGCGCTCAATGACCTGCGCAAATGGGCGAAGTCCGTATCTGCGACTGAAGTTGCGGAACTTAATCCGGCGATCTCACGTCTTCTTCCCGGATTTGAGCTGACAAATTACCCGGATCTTAACCGCGAGTATCCAACAGATTTCGTAGTTGATGAAGCCTATAAGGCGACATTGCCAGACTTGCAAAACGGCCCGACAAGCTTAATCAAAGGTGCCAAAAAACAAATTCAACACGTTGGGATCTCCAACTTCCGTTTGCCGATTTCCTACCGCACCCGCGAAGGCGGGGATGTCACACTGGAAACCTCTGTTACCGGCACTGTGAGTCTCGAAGAGGACAAAAAAGGCATCAACATGAGCCGCATCATGCGCTCGTTTTACAAACATGCCGAAAAGACCTTCAGTTTCGAAGTGCTGGAACATGCGCTCGCTGACTACAAAGCCGATCTTGATAGTTTCGATGCCCGCATCCAAATGCGCTTCCGTTACCCGATGAAAATCGCTTCGCTTCGGTCTGGTCTGGAAGGGTATCAGTACTACGACATTGCGATGGAAAAGGTCGAAATGGGCGGTAAGTCCCTCAAGATCATGCATCTGGATTACGTCTACTCTTCCACATGCCCATGCTCGCTAGAGCTTTCCGAACACGCCCGCCAATCCCGCGGACAGATGGCAACACCACATTCACAACGCTCCGTCGCGCGGATTTCTGTTGTAACCAAAACCCTAAGCCGCCTTTGGTTCGAAGATTTAATTGATATGGCTCGCCGGGCCATTCCTACCGAAACACAGGTCATGGTGAAACGCGAAGACGAGCAAGCCTTTGCAGAGCTTAATGCCGCAAATCCAATCTTTGTCGAAGATGCTGCACGCTTATTTTGCCGCGAGTTACAGCAAGATGACCGCATCGGTGATTTCCGTGTCATTGCCAGCCATCAAGAAAGCTTGCACAGCCACGATGCCGTTTCGATCCTGACAGAGGGCGACACTTTCGTTTCAGGGTCAATCGATCCAAAGCTATTTACCACGTTATTCCACGTCGGATAATCGCCGCGTGGCGATCCGTGGCCTGTTTCACACGCGCACCAATTGTGTCGCCATGCCTCCGAATGTGATTTGTCAGCAAGCGCAAGTGCTTGACACGGCCTCGCGCTCGGGCCAACCCTGCCACAATGCTTGATTTTAGACCCGTCGGATATGTGATCGGCCTGTTGGTGGCCATGCTTGGGCTCACCATGTTGATCCCCATGGCGCTTGATATTGCCGAAGGCAACGGCCACTGGCCCGCCTTCTTAGAAAGTGCCTTGCTGACTGTTCTTGTCGGTGGCCTTGTCGGGCTGTCTTGTCAAAGCGGGGGCAATCGCCCCGGCCTAACACTGCAACAAACCTTTCTTCTAACAACCGGAGTCTGGCTGGCGCTTCCGTTGTTTGGCGCGTTACCCTTTGTGCTTGGAGCCACCGAAGCGCGCTTCGTCGATGCGTTTTTTGAGGCGATGTCAGGCCTCACCACAACTGGGTCCACCGTTATTTCTGGCCTCGATACGCTGCCCAAAGGCCTATTGCTGTGGCGTGGTATTCTTCAGTGGCTCGGTGGCATCGGCATCATTGTTGTAGCGATGGTATTCCTTCCGGAACTCCGGGTTGGTGGGATGCAGATCTTTCGATCCGAAGGCTTTGATACCATGGGTAAAATTCTACCCCGCGCCACTCAGATTTCGTCAAGTATTTCAACCATCTACATCAGCCTAACCATCGTCTGTGCGATTTGTTACCTGATGACCGGCATGAGCACGTTTGACGCGCTGGTCCATGCAATGACCACCGTCTCTACAGGGGGCTTTTCAAATTACGACGGATCATTTGGCACATTTTCAGGCGTGGCGGAATATGTCGCCACCGTCTTTATGATCCTCTCGGCACTCCCATTCGTACGCTACGTTCAGCTGATCAACAACAATGGCCACGCCTTAATACGCGACAGTCAAATTCATGTTTTTCTGATCACGATTGGGGTCTTGGTTGTCATTTCAACAATGGTTCTGTCGGCAAACGAAATCCAACTACCTGAACAAGCCTTCCGCGAAAGCCTGTTCAATATTACCTCCATTATTTCCGGCACAGGCTACGCCAGCGCGGATTACATGCTGTGGGGACCATTCCTCATTGCAGTCTTTTTCTTCGTGGGGTTGATCGGCGGTTGTGCGGGGTCTACGGCCTGCTCAATCAAGATTTTCCGTTATCAGCTTTTGTTTGCAACGATCAAAGTGCAGCTCCAAAAGATTCACACTCCCAGTGGTATCTTCACCCCTCGCTATCAAGGTCGCCCAGTATCCGAAGATGTCCTGAATTCTGTCATGGTCTTCTTTGTGTTCTTCATTGTGACGTTGGGCATTCTGGCCGTTTTGCTTGGTATGACCGGCCTGGATTTCATAACATCGCTTTCTGGCGCCGCATCTGCGATAGCCAATATAGGCCCGGGTCTTGGCGATACCATCGGCCCAGCGGGCCACTTCGGCTCGCTCAACGACACGGCCAAATGGCTCTTGGCAATTGGGATGCTGATTGGACGGTTAGAGCTTCTAGCGGTCTACGCGATGCTCACGCCAAACTTCTGGCGCGCCTAAGCTAAGTCGCTCAAAATCTTTAAAAACTGATCTATATGCGCGTCTTTTAAGGCCCAATCACAAACCAGCCGTATTGATACGCGTTGATCGGCCTCTCCGATAACGCTGTACATGGCACCTGCATCAACTAACCGTTGATGCGCGTCGACTGAGATATTGCAAAAGATCACATTCGCCTGTGGCTCAGAGTCAAATTCGACCTCATCAATGGATCGCAATGCTTTGACCAACCTCGCGCACGTCGCATTCGAACGCGCTGCAGAACGAGTCCACAGATCATTCGCCAAGTAACCCTGCATCTGAGCGGCCAAATAACGGTGCTTGGACATCAAATGCCCACCACGTTTGCGTCGAGCCTCAAACTCAACCGCTTTTGCCGGATCAAAAAGAATAACGGCTTCAACCCCAAAACAACCGTTCTTAGTTGCCCCAAAACTGACTGCATCTACTCCAGCTTTCCAAGACATCTCAGCTGGCGATACATCCAACGCAACCATCGCATTGGCAAACCGCGCTCCGTCCAAATGCACGCCCAACTGATGTGCATGCGCAATGTCACTCAGGGCTTTTATTTCATCAACGGAATAGATCTGCCCGAATTCCGTCACTTGTGACAAGGACAAGGCACCGGGCTTTATCCCCTGAAACCCCCGCGCCAAACTACGCTCAATTTCCGCTGTGAAATCATCCGGCTGGATTTTATCGGTATTCCCAACAAGGCTGAGCTTTGCACCTGAGTAGAATTCAGGCGCACCACATTCATCCTCTTGAATGTGGGCCATTGGCGCGCAAAATATTGTCTCATAAGGCTGAGCCAAACACGCCAGCGCCAAAGCATTCGCGGCAGTCCCAGTCGGCACCAAATAGACCAATGCTTCAGGCGCTTCGAAAATTGCACGAATTTGCGCAACAGTGTCTTGCGTCAGGTTATCTAGGCCATACCCTAACGCATAGCCCTTGTTTGCGTCATTAACGGCAGCCATAACTTCCGGGTGAGCAATCCCCGCATTGTCCGATGCGAAATACATCAGCTTGGTTCCTCGATGATGTAGTCCTCCCACTCTTCCAGTGGGACTTCGAATTCAGAAACAGTAATGTCTTTCACAGAGACCCCCGCTTTATGCACGGACTCAGCAGAGCCCGAAATCAACGGGTGCCAGTCAAATAACGGTTTGCCTTCCCATAACAGACGATACGCACAGGTGCGCGGCATCCAATAGGCGTGGGTGTCCAGATTGTCGGGCTTTAGAACGATGCATTCGGGGATGAATTCATGGCGAATATCATACTGGGCACAGCGGCAGTTGCTGTCATCCAGTAGGCGACATGCCACGCGGGTCAGTGCAACTTCACCGCTGTCTTCGTCTTCAAGTTTGTTCAGGCAGCATTTCCCACAACCATCACAAAGAGACTCCCATTCCTTCTGGTTCATCTTGCCCAAGGGCTTTCGTTCCCAGAACTTTGGTGCAAGCCCCTGACGGTCGATTGGATCTTTGCTCATAGGGCTGCCAATATTTCACGGCATTGCTGGCAATCCGCGTCCATTTGTTTAATCAGCGCATCAAGGCCGTCAAACTTGAGTTCCGGTCGCAGGTAATCAACCAAGCCAACGGATAGGTGGGTGCCATACAGGTCACCGGAAAAATCAAATAGGAAGGTTTCGATATTAGCTTGGTTTTCGCCAAACATCGGGCGCACCCCGATAGAGCTCGCTCCATGATAGGTGCCTTTGTGTGGCCCCTCTAGAATATCCACCAAAACTGCATAAACGCCAAATTTAGGCGGATGAAGCCCCTCAATCGACATATTCGCCGTTGGGAACCCCAGTTCGCGCCCACGTTGCTCGCCGCCAATCACAGGGCCATCTATGCGATGCCAATGCCCTAGCATCGCTGCAGCATCCCGAGGGCGCCCATCACTTAACGCATTTCGGATGTTGGTGGACGAGACTTGGCCTTCACCACCGGTTATCAATGGTGCAATTGTCACGCCAAATCCAAGCTCTTCGCCAAAGGCTTTCAAATCCTCGGCCGTCCCTGCACGCCCTTTACCAAAGCAAAAATCAGCCCCAACTACAACATGGGTCAATCCCAATCCCTTAACGATCACCGCTTCTGCAAACTCGCGGGGTGCGAGCCCAGCCAAAGCCGCGTTAAAGGGCAGCTCATAAAGCCGCTCAATTCCCAGCTTTTCCAGACGATGCGCGCGCGCTTCAGGGCCGGTCAGGCGAAAGGGCGGGGCGCTAGGGGCAAAATAGGACCGCGGATGTGGCTCAAAGGTCATCACACCCAGAGGCGCTTCAGGCGCAGCTTTACGGGCCAATTTAATGACGGATTGATGCCCGATATGCACGCCATCGAAATTTCCGATGGCCACACTGGCACCCTGATCCTTAGGGTTCACAAATTGATAATCTCGCACGATCCGCATGGCGAAGGGTTAGCGTCCCCAGTCAAAGCATGCAAGCCACATCACAACGTCAGCTGTGCCCTATGCTTGTTCTTGATCAAAATACCTTGGGGGTGAATTGGCCAAAGGCCAAGAGGGGGCAAAGCCCCCATCTGTTCACACCAGATCAGTCGAACTTACGCGATGGCGCCATAACCATTGCTTCGCCAATCAGAACCTTCTTACCATCCACCATGCAGCGGCAATCCAGCTTCACACGGCGACGATCCACTTCGATGCCGGTGACTTCAACCTCTGCACGCACCAGATCGCCTGGGCGCACAGGGGCTAAAAATTTCAAATTCTGGCTCATGTAGATAGTGCCGTGACCCGGAAGTTGCTCGCCAATAACGGCAGAAACCAAGCCAGCGGTTAACATGCCATGTGCAATCCGACCTTCAAAGATCGTGTCTTGCGCATAGTCATCATCCAGATGAACCGGATTGCAGTCGGTCGAGACCTCGGCAAACATCTCAATGTCTTTATCGGTTACAACCTTTTGGACATAACGCATCATGCCCATTTCAATGTCTTCGATACAGATTGTACCACGTGGCAGATTATCCAACATTCGACCTCCGATTCATCGGGCATGAAAGAATTGAGCTACGATTCACTCATTTGAGCAACTTTATTACTTCGCAACTGCAGAAAATCAAGCCCTAATTAGGTCAGCGAAGATGTCCTATTGTGAACGTTGGGTTGGATTTTTCCTTTTTAAGGTAGCCGGTTAGTGCCTTTTCATCCGGTTGGTGCGACGTTTCGGTTTCTGCAGCTGCAAGACCACCAGAAATGAACAATGAATCGATATCTTCACCCATTGCGCCGCGAATGTCGGTCAACACGCCATCGCCAATCGCCAAAATACGAGAATCGGTAATATCTGGATTGATCGCGGCCAGACGGCGGCGGGCCAGATCATAGATCGGCGGATGAGGTTTCCCGAAATACAGGCTTTCACCACCCATCTCAGTATAAAGCTGTGCCAAAGCACCCGCGCACCATTCCCGAACCTCGCCGCGATCCACGACAATATCAGGGTTGGCGCAAAGCAGTTTCATGCCCTTCGTCTTGGCATATAAGAAATCCGCACGGTTCACGGCAGGATCTGCCATCGGATCATTCGGACCACAGCACACTATGCCTTCGGCCTCTGCTAATGGCACCTTTTGAATGTGAACCGGGCTGTCCAAAAGACTGAGCGGTTCAAAAAATCCTTCGTCACGCGCCCAATCACCCATGAGGTAGACTTTTTCACCAATGGCACCCTGAAACATCGCTGACCGTGCGCTGTCGCCAGAAGTCGCGATGGTGTCATAGGCATCAACGGGCACGCCAAATTGCTCCAGCTGCTCCATTACACCTGCGCGCGGTTTGGGAGAATTTGTCACCAAAACCACAATCCCACCCTTTGCGCGGTAATCTTGCATGGCTTTCACAGCACTTGGAAAGGCGTCGATGCCGTTGTGCATGCAGCCCCAAAGATCGACAAACAGAGCGTCATAGCGGTCAGATATTTCGGAAAGCTGAGTGATGATTTTGGTCATTTTACAAGGTCCCATGGGTGTACTAGCGGGCGAATACCACATTGATCGGAATTTGTGCCAACCTTGCTGGCAACGAAAGAGAAGGCAATGGGAAAAGCCATTTATTCTTTATGAACAAAAAAGGCGCCCACTGTGGGGCGCCTTCATAACAATCTGTCGAGTGGATTAGACTTTCAGATTTGGGATGATTTGCTTTTTCCGCGACATGATGCCCGGCAGAACCACCGCATCACCAGTCACTGTCGCCCCAAAGGATTTTTCAGCGACTGTTTTCACCAGATCGTTTGGTACAAACAGTGTCGCCTCTTCGTTCAAGATGTCGACAACAAACAATAGAACCTGATCAACACCATCTTCGGCGGCAACCGCTGTCATGCTCTCCATGATGGAGGCTTGGCGATCCAGAACAATCGCTGGCGCAGTGGTTTCCAGAACCGACACGCGGAACTTTGTTCCCTCAACGGCATATTCCTTGGAATCCATACGGATCAGCTCTGCGTCAGAAAACGCGGATACGTCGGATTTTGCTGCAAACATCTCAGCCGCATAGGCTGTAATGTCCAAACCAAGATCAGCCGCCAGTTTCTCTGCCAAGGCTTTGTCGTGGTCTGTTGTGGTTGGGCTGCGGAATTCCAAGGTGTCAGACAGGATGCAAGACAGTGTCAAACCTTTGACCCATGCTGGCATTTTTGCTGCGTCGTCACCCATAAGATCATGCATGATTGTCGCGGTGCAGGCCAACGGGCGGATTGTAATATCAATCGGACCTTTGGTTTCCAGGCCACCCACCAGTTTGTGGTGGTCGATGATCGCAAGAACGTCGAGCGCATTTACGTTGTCTGGCAGTTCCGCGGGGTTGTTGGTGTCAACAATCACAGCCTGCTGACCTTCAGCGAACTCAGTCACGATACGTGGTTTTGGGCAGTCCCATTTGTTGATAACAAACAGCGCCTCTGTGTTTGGCTCGCCCAATAGGACTGCCTCGGCCGCTTGGCCTTTGATTTCGTTCAGGTACCAAGCCCAGATGATTGGGGAACCGGTGGAATCTGTGTCAGGTGATTTATGGCCGAAAACTTGGATCGTCATGATCTGTCCCTCATGCGAGAAATTGCGAATTTGCGGCGGTTATATGTGTGTCCGTGGGGGTTGTCACCCGTCAATGCTGTCCTGCGACGACAGGTCAAAGAGGGGCTTTGCCCCTCGCGCCGAAACTGCGTTTCACCGCTCACCCCAGAGTATTTAATGAAAGGTGATTGGGGTGGCGGTTCTGCGACTGGACCGTTAAGTTTTAAGTAGCAGGAGGCGCGATGAAAGAGACTGACTTATACGGGCCGGTCAAAACTTGGTTGGAAGGGCAGGGCTTTGAAGTGAAGGCCGAAATCGGTGCGGCTGATGTTGTGGCCTGTCGCGCAGGCGAAGACCCCGTGATTGTCGAGTTGAAGGTTGGGTTTTCATTGACGCTTTTGCAGCAGGCTGTCGCGCGTCAGCGGGTGAGTGATTGGGTCTATGTTGCAGTTCCTCGTTGGAAGGGAAAATCCGGTTGGCGGACCTTCAAGGGAAATGTCGGTCTGTGTAAGCGGCTAGGCATTGGCGTGATGTCCGTTCACCTTGGTGAAGGTACTGTTCAAGTTCATGCGGACCCCGCCGAATTCAAACCGCGAAAGTCAAAGCCCCGCAAGGGCGCACTGCTTAAGGAATTCGAACGCCGGGTTGGAGACCCGAACAAAGGCGGCACCCGTGGCACTGTAGTTACCGGGTATCAGCAAGAGGCCGAGCGCTGCGCTGTTTACTTGGCAGAGCATGGCGAGTGCCGGGGCAGCGATGTCGCCAAAGAAGCGGCTGCGCCTAAGGCCACGAACATTATGTACAACAATCACTACGGCTGGTTTGAAAAGCGCGCGCGTGGTGTTTATGGACTAAGCCCTGAGGGGCAAAAGATCGCTGCCGATTTGTTACGTGAATAAAATTTGAACGTTCGTGTTGACTCCCGTGAATTCCAACCCTAGCTATTTCGCTGTTAGCACTCGCCGGTAGGGAGTGCTAATCGCTCCGCTCGGAGTGAGGGAGAAACTTAATAGGGAAACCTACACCATGGCATTTACACCGCTGCATGACCGCGTTGTTGTTCGTCGCACTGAAAGCGAAGAGAAAACATCTGGCGGCTTGATCATTCCAGATTCCGCAAAAGAAAAGCCTGCTGAAGGTGAAGTCATCGCTGTTGGCGAAGGCGCACGTAAAGACAGCGGCGAGCTGATCACACCAGCCGTTTCCACAGGCGACAAAGTTCTGTTCGGCAAATGGTCCGGCACTGAAATCACCATCGACGGTGAAGAGCTGCTGATCATGAAAGAGTCCGACATCATGGGCATCCTAGCCTAATCGTCGACCCTGAACTAACTTACAGAATTTTTAAGAATTAGGAGCTATTACAATGGCTAAGGAAGTCAAATTTGACACCGACGCGCGTAATGCAATGCTGCGCGGCGTCAACGTTCTTGCAGACGCAGTTAAAGTAACACTGGGCCCAAAAGGCCGTAACGTTGTTCTTGATAAATCTTTTGGCGCACCACGTATCACCAAAGATGGTGTTTCCGTTGCGAAAGAGATCGAACTTGAAGACAAGTTCGAGAACATGGGCGCACAAATGGTTAAGGAAGTTGCTTCCCGTACCAATGACGAAGCAGGCGACGGTACAACAACCGCGACTGTTCTGGCACAAGCCATCGTTAAAGAAGGTCTGAAGCAGGTTGCTGCTGGCCTGAACCCAATGGATCTAAAGCGCGGCATCGACCTGGCGACTGCAAAAGTTGTTCAAGGCCTGAAAGACGCGTCTCGCGAAGTAAAAGACTCTGCTGAAGTTGCTCAGGTTGGTACAATCTCTGCAAACGGCGAATCCGCAATCGGCCAGCAAATCGCAGATGCGATGCAAAAAGTTGGCAACGAAGGCGTTATCACCGTTGAAGAGAACAAAGGTCTGGAAACAGAAACTGATGTTGTTGAAGGCATGCAGTTCGACCGTGGCTTCTTGTCCCCTTACTTCGTGACGAACCCTGACAAAATGATCGCAGACCTCGAAGACTGCATGATCTTGTTGCACGAGAAGAAACTGTCTTCTTTGCAGCCAATGGTTCCACTGCTCGAGCAAGTGATCCAGTCTCAGAAGCCTCTTCTGATCATCGCAGAAGATGTTGAAGGCGAAGCGCTTGCAACTCTGGTTGTGAACAAACTGCGCGGCGGTCTGAAAATCGCAGCTGTTAAAGCACCTGGTTTCGGCGATCGTCGTAAGTCCATGTTGCAAGACATCGCGATCCTGACTGGCGGCCAAGTGATTTCCGAAGACATCGGCATGAAGCTTGAGAACGTCACAATGGACATGCTGGGTACTGCGAAAAAAGTTACCATCACCAAAGACGAAACAACTGTTGTTGACGGTGCAGGCGATAAAGCAGAGATCGAAGCACGTGTTGCTCAGATCCGCACTCAGATCGAAGAAACAACATCTGACTACGATCGTGAAAAGCTGCAAGAGCGCGTTGCCAAACTGGCAGGCGGTGTTGCTGTTATCCGCGTTGGCGGCATGACTGAAGTAGAAGTTAAAGAACGCAAAGACCGCGTTGACGATGCACTGAACGCGACCCGCGCAGCGGTTCAAGAAGGTGTTATCGTTGGTGGTGGTGTTGCTCTGGTTCAAGCTGGTAAAGCACTTGCCGGCCTAGAAGGCGCAAACGCTGACCAAAACGCAGGCATCAAAATCGTTTCTAAAGCAATCGAAGCGCCTCTGCGTCAGATCGCTGAGAACGCCGGTGTTGACGGTGCGGTTGTTGCTGGCAAAGTTCGCGAAAGCGACGACGTGTCCTTCGGCTTTAACGCACAGACTGAAGAGTATGGCGACATGTTCTCCTTTGGTGTTATCGACCCTGCAAAAGTGACACGTACTGCGTTGGAAGACGCGGCGTCTATTGCAGGTCTGTTGATCACAACAGAAGCGATGATCGCTGACAAACCATCCAAAGACGGCGGCGGCGCACCTGCAATGCCTGACATGGGCGGCATGGGCGGCATGATGTAATCATCGCCTTCCATTTGGAAGACATTGGGGCTGCGCTTTGCGCGGCCCCTTTTTTGTTTGCGCTGCAAACAAGCCTTCGGCGAAGGTATTTTGATCAGGAAAAGACCAGATGCCTCGCGCAATTGTGGGCGATGGATTGGTAATTTCTGTTGCGCCTTGAAATGCGATAGATCAGTGTCGCGCGAGTCTGCCCCAACTTGAGTTTGCGATGCGCATTTTACTTTTGACAATATTGACCATGCTGGCCTTTGCGGCCAATTCCGTTTTGAACCGTATGGCTATTGTTGATGGCGGAATGGATGCCATCCTCTTTGCTGTCGTGCGTTTGGCCGCGGGCGCTTTGGCCTTGGCTGCACTTGTCGCATGGCAAAGACGAGGCTTTCAGATTGGCGGCGCTAACCGGTTTTTTGGCGTCGCAAGCCTGTTGATTTATCTCTTTGGGTTTTCCATTGCCTATCAATCGCTTGATGCAGGTGTTGGCGCGCTTTTGTTGTTCGGGACGGTACAGATCACGATGTTCATGTCCGCTGTTCTGGCGAAAGAAGCCATACCCAGCAATCGCTGGGCTGGGGCGGCATTGGCCTTTGCGGGCTTGGTCTGGCTCTTATGGCCGGGGCAAGGTACGGCCCTATCGGTCCCGCATATGACCGCCATGATCTTCGCGGGTTTCGGTTGGGGCGTGTATTCTCTGGTTGGACGTCATGAAAGCGATGCGACACAGGCGACGGCCATGAACTTTATTCTGGCGGTGCCATTTGGCGTGATGGCCTTGGGATTTCTGACTACGGATACTCAGGCCTACACCGGGACAGGCGTGTTTCTTGCTGTGGTGTCAGGCGTAGTAACATCTGGCTTGGGCTATGCTCTATGGTATGCGGTTTTACCGGCCCTTGGCGCCAGCCGCGCAGCCGTTGCGCAATTGACGGTCCCGATTATCGCGACGGCCGGGGGGCTTATCTTTTTGGATGAGCCGATCACATTTAAGTTTGCCATAGCAGCGCTTTTGGTTCTTGGTGGCGTTTGGCTATCTCTGCGCCGCGCATAGTGCTGACACACAAAGTTTTTTCGGTAGCACGCGCATTTCAGTCTATGCTGGTCCAATGAAAAGACATTGGATCTGGGGCGCTCTGTTTTACGCGCTGTTATTGGGTAGTGGATTCTTGCTGGGAAAAACCATTCCGCAATGGGTCCATGTCCCCGGAGGCGCGGCGCAGCCCTTTAGTTTGATGGTGCTTGCCGTTGCAGCAATTTACATGCTGGCTTCGGCATTGCCCTTCGTGCCCGGAGCGGAAATTGGCTTTGCCTTGATGATGGTCTTTGGCGGGCGGATCGCTGTGCTTGTCTATCTGTGTATGGTGCTTGCCCTATGGATCGCCTTTGGCGCGGGCCAACTGGTTCCCAAGACCACCTTAATTCGCCTCTTTGTGGCGTTGCGGATGAAACGTGCCGCAGTATTGGTGCGCCAGACGGATGAAATGACGCCCAACCAACGCCGCGACTACCTGCTCAGTCGATCCTCGGGCAGGGTTGTCTCATTTCTATTAAAGAACCGGTATTTGGCGATGATTGTCGTGCTGAACATGCCCGGCAACGTCGTCTTGGGCGGCGGTGGCGGCATCGCGCTTTTTGCCGGGATGAGCCGACTCTTTTCGCCATTGGGATTCTGCATCGCCACAGCGCTCGCCGTCGCGCCGGTGCCCGTTATCGTCATGTTGCTTGGCTATCAGCCATAAACGAAAAAGGGAGGCCGAAGCCCCCCAATTTCAATCACTATGTCAAAGCGCTTAGCCCTGTAGGGCACGCACTTCGATCTCACCTTCGTTGCGCGCTTTGATCGCCAATGCCGCAGCATGAGAGGCCGCAGCCGTCGTGAAATACGGGATCTTGTCGTTCAAAGTCACCGCACGGATATCGCGGCTATCTTCGACAGCTTGTGCGCCTTCGGTGGTGTTCATAACCAAGGCGATCTCGCCGTTTTTCAACATATCAACGATGTTCGGGCGGCCTTCGTAGACCTTGTTGACCCGTTCACAGGCAACGTTCTGCTCGCTCAGCCAATTCGCCGTGCCAGCCGTCGCGACCAGTGTGAAGCCCAAGCCAACCAGGATTTGCGCGGCTTCCAACATCATCGGCGTTTTGTCTGCATCTTTGATTGATACGAACACTTTGCCTTCACTCGGAAGAACCATGCCAGCGCCCATTTGCGCCTTTAGGAACGCTGTCGCAAAATCGCGATCCCAACCCATGACTTCGCCGGTTGACCGCATTTCTGGGCCAAGGATCGTATCGACACCCGGGAACCGGTTGAATGGCATCACAGCTTCCTTGACAGAGAACCAAGGCATCATCGGATCAGCCAAAGTCATTTGATCTGCAATCGGCTGTGGCGCGCTGATGTCTGCACCTTCGTCATATGGTGGACGCTCTGGGAAGTTGCTGAGTGGCTCACCCGCCATCAAGCGCGCAGCAATCGACGCAATCGCGCTATCAGTGGCTTTCGCAACAAACGGTACAGTCCGCGACGCCCGTGGGTTCACCTCGATCAAGAAGATTTCGTCATCTTTAACCGCAAACTGGATGTTCATCAGACCAACAACATTCAGCGCCAGCGCCAAAGCGTTGGTTTGTGTTTTGATCTCTGCGATGATCTCGTCAGACAGGCTGTATGGCGGCAAGGAACACGCAGAGTCACCAGAGTGAACACCGGCTTCTTCGATGTGCTGCATGATGCCCGCGATGTGCACGTTTTTGCCGTCACACAATGCGTCCACATCCAGCTCCGTCGCGCCTGCTAGATAGCTATCCAGCAGAACTGGGCTATCACCAGAAACAACAACCGCTTCGTTGATGTAACGTTCCAACTGACCCATATCGCGCACGATTTCCATCGCGCGACCACCCAGAACATAGGATGGGCGAATAACCAGCGGGAAGCCAATTTCTTCCGCAATCTCTAACGCTTGTGCGTCAGTGGATGCGATACCGTTATGCGGCTGCTTCAGGCCAAGGTTGTTCACCAACTCTTGGAAACGCTCACGGTCTTCGGCCAGGTCAATCGCATCTGGAGTTGTACCCAGAATTGGAATGCCCGCCGCTTCCAGCGAGTTCGCCAGTTTCAGTGGTGTCTGACCACCGAACTGAACAATCACACCATGCAGCGTGCCGTTTTCTTGCTCAACACGTAGGATTTCCATGACGTGTTCGTAGGTCAGCGGCTCAAAGTACAACCGGTCAGAGGTGTCATAGTCGGTCGACACTGTCTCTGGGTTACAGTTGATCATGATGGTTTCATAACCCGCATCTGTCAGCGCATAGCAGGCGTGGCAGCAGCAGTAATCAAACTCAATCCCTTGGCCGATCCGGTTTGGACCGCCGCCCAGAATAACCACCTTTTTGCGATCAGATGGGCGTGCTTCACACTCCACTTCGTCAAACACAGGCGCTTCGTATGTGGAATACATATACGGAGTTTGCGCTTCGAATTCAGCGGCACAAGTATCGATCCGTTTGAACACGGCCTTAACACCAAGGTTCCGCCGCGCGCGTGCTACGTTGTCTTCGTCACGGCCCGTCAGGGTCGCCAAACGTGCATCGGTAAAGCCCATCATCTTCAGATGACGCAGGCCTTTTTCATCCAGCGGTAGGCCGTTCTTACGCACACCTTCTTCAGCATCAATGATCTCGCGAATACGCTCAAGGAACCACGGGTCAAACATGGTGACCTTGTGGATTTCATCGTTGCTTAGACCCAAACGCATTGCTTGTGCGATCACACGGATACGATCCGGTGTTTGCTTGGACAGCGCTTTCACAATTGCGGAATGCTCTGGCGCGCCTTCGATTTCAATCTCGTCAAAACCGGTCAGGCCAGATTCCATAGACGCCAATGCTTTTTGCAATGACTCATGGATCGTCCGGCCAATCGCCATAGCTTCACCAACAGATTTCATCGCTGTTGTCAGATATGGTTCAGAACCCGGGAACTTCTCGAATGCGAATTTCGGGATTTTAGTGACCACATAGTCAATCGACGGCTCAAAGGACGCAGGCGTCACTTTGGTGATGTCGTTGTCCAACTCGTCCAGTGTAAAGCCAACCGCCAGCTTCGCCGCGATCTTCGCAATCGGGAAACCAGTCGCTTTAGACGCCAACGCAGAAGAGCGTGACACACGTGGGTTCATCTCAATAACGACCATACGACCATCAGCCGGGTTCACAGCCCACTGCACGTTTGAACCACCGGTCTCAACCCCGATCTCGCGCAGAACAGAGATAGAGTGATTCCGCATGATCTGATATTCTTTGTCAGTCAGCGTCAGGGCAGGGGCCACAGTGATCGAGTCACCGGTGTGCACACCCATCGGATCAATGTTTTCAATCGCACAAACGATAATGGCGTTATCCGCTTTATCGCGGACCACTTCCATTTCGAATTCTTTCCAACCCAACAGGCTTTCGTCGACCAGAATTTGGTTCACTGGTGACGCATCCATACCTGTGCGGCAGAAGTGCATGTAGTCTTCGCGGTTATACGCAACACCGCCGCCTGTGCCGCCCATGGTAAAGGCTGGGCGAATGATGGCTGGCAGACCGATGTCTTCCAGCTCTTCCAATGCCAAACGAACGCCTTCATCCAAATCGGCTTCGCCATTGTCTTTCTTCGGCGCGGTCACAATAGACGCACGCGGGTTTTCGATGCCCAGACGATCCATCGCTTCGCGGAACAATTTGCGGTCTTCGGCCATTTCGATCGCGTCGCGTGTCGCGCCGATCATCTCTACGCCGAATTCTTCCAGCACACCCATTTCTTCCAAAGCCAAGGATGTGTTCAGGCCCGTCTGACCACCCATGGTTGGCAACAACGCATCTGGGCGCTCTTTTTCGATGATCTTCGCCACAACTTCCGGCGTGATCGGCTCGATGTATGTGGCATCCGCCAAACCAGGGTCGGTCATGATCGTCGCTGGGTTGCTATTCACCAGAATGACACGATAGCCTTCTTCGCGAAGCGCTTTACACGCTTGGGCACCGGAATAGTCAAATTCACAAGCCTGGCCGATAACAATAGGGCCGGCTCCGATAATCATGATGGATTGGATGTCAGTTCTTTTTGGCATGGCAGACCTCAGAGGTAGGGGTGAGCAGACTCACCGCGGGCGCAAATTGTCGTGGGTTATAGACATCAGAAGGCAAGGTGCAAGGGGGTCTACGCGAATTCTGGACGCTTCGCCGCTCTGCAGCGTCATAACACAACTTTGGCTAGCAAATTTTATGCGCGTTTTCCCTGCTGCATAGATATTGCGGGCAGAGTATATCAATTTCACG
This sequence comes from Cognatishimia sp. 1_MG-2023, assembly GCF_030548175.1. Taxonomy (GTDB): domain Bacteria; phylum Pseudomonadota; class Alphaproteobacteria; order Rhodobacterales; family Rhodobacteraceae; genus Cognatishimia. The sequence goes on from NZ_JAUORX010000002.1 coordinate 158,374, forward strand.
ACGAACAACAGGAGCACCGCGTGCAGATTCGCTTTGATCAGGGCCCGATGGGGGCAGGCACTTGGTTTGATGCGCCCAGCGACATGATCATGGCGCATACCGCCGCCGAGGTGCCCGCCGCATTGGATGCCATGCAAGCCATCCGCGACTCGGGACGCTGGCTTGCGGGTTACGCGACCTACGAACTTGGCTACGCGCTGGAACCGAAACTCGCGCCGCTCATGCCAGAAAACCGCCGTCTGCCGCTGATCTGCTTCGGCGTCTACGCAGGTCCGGGTGTCCGCGCGCTAACGCATGGGGACGCTAGCCTAACACAACCCCAACCACGCTGGGACCAGCCCCGTTACGAACAGGCCTACGAAATCGTCAACGCCTTCATCGGCGCAGGTGACATTTACCAAGCCAATCTAACATTCCCGATGGATGCCGAATACACTGGCACATCCCAAGCCCTCTATTCCGCCCTCACCACCCGCCAACCCGTCGGGCAGGGTGCCATGGTGCTACAAGACAACCTGCCAGATTTGCTCAGCCGGTCACCCGAGTTGTTCTTTCGCACCAACAGTTCAGGCATGATCGAAACCCGCCCGATGAAGGGCACGCAACCCCGATCCGAAGACCCCGAAGAAGACGCGCGTTTGATCGCTTGGTTGCAAGCTGACGAAAAAAACCGCGCCGAAAACCTGATGATCGTGGACCTCTTGCGCAACGACATCAGCCGTGTGGCCGAACTCGGCTCGGTCAAGGTGCCAGAGCTTTTCAAAATCGAAAGCTACGCAACCGTGCATCAAATGGTTTCGCTCGTGCGGGCCCAACTGAAACCAACCGCCACTGTCGGCGACATTTTCCATGCACTCTTCCCATGCGGCTCAATCACCGGCGCACCGAAACTGCGCGCCATGGAAATCCTCCGTGATCTCGAACCTTGGCCGCGTGACATCTATTGTGGCTCTATCGGTTGGCTCGCCCCAGATGGCCGCAGCGATTTCAATGTCGCGATCCGCACCCTGATGGTAGAGAATGGCAAAGCCACCCTAAACGTCGGTGGCGGTGTTGTCTGGGACAGCACCGGCCCATCTGAATACGAGGAAGCCCTATGGAAAGCCCGCTACGCGACAGCATTCCAAGTGGAACGCAACTGATCGAAACCTTTGGCTGGACGCCAAAGGACGGCTTTCGCCACCTCGATCTCCACCTTGCCCGGATGGCGCGTTCCGCATTTTTGCTGGGCTTTGCCTACGACGAAGCCCACGCGCTTTACGAACTCCAAGTCGAAGGCGACCAACCACTTCGTTGCCGTCTCACCCTCGGCGAAGAAGGCTTTGCATTCACCAGCACCCCTATGACTCCGGTCGCAGGCACATGGACGCTCGCAATCGCTGACACACGCCTTGCCTCAACCGACCCGTGGCTTGCCCATAAATCCACCCAACGCGCGATCTATGACGATGCTCGCGCCAAGCTCCCACAAGGCATCGACGAATTATTGTTCCTCAACGAACGTGATGAACTCTGCGAAGGCACGATCACCAACCTTTTCGTCACCCAGCAAGATGGCCAAATCATCACCCCACCGCTCTCCTGCGGACTGCTACCCGGCATCTTACGTCAAAGCCTGTTGGACCAAGGCAAAGCGACCGAGGCCCCAATCTCTTTAGAAACCCTAGGCCGTGCCCATGCCATCCATGTCGGAAACTCTCTGCGCGGCCTGATCGGGGCCAAACTGGCCTCGTCGTAACTTTCGTAACAAACCGCACGGCAACGTGTCCGCCCCACACCTTGAGCCAGCATCGCCAATGCCTAAGTCATGCCGGAACAAGGAAACTGACTTATGCCCAAAGCTACTCTCTACCGGATGGATTTGCCTGACTACACTTGTGGATACGGCACCGCAGCGCGTGATCTTTTGAAAAGCAATGGCTTTGAGATTGATGAACACATCTTGCGGTCACGCAAAGCGACGGATGCCTTCAAAGACAAGCACCACATCACCACCACCCCATTGATCTTTATCGACGGTGAAAAAATCGGCGGTTACACGGAACTGAAAAAGCACCTGAAGGCGCAAAAGCCCAAATCCAAACGTTTCTGGAAACGCTAACCGGCTACTGCGCGGCTTCCTGTCGCGCAGCATCCATTTGGCCGCGATACAAGTAATCTCGGGTCAAAGGCACCGCATCTTGCCGCCGTGTCAGTTGAAACTGAAACACGCATTGCCGGTGCAATCGAAACGTCAGCTCGCTGCCAACCAGATAATACCGCCACATCCGGCAAAACCGATCATCATAAAGCTCGCGCGCCTCATCAATGCGCGCCATGAACCGGTCATGCCAATGCTTCAACGTTTCTGCGTAATGCAGCCGCCACACCTCAACATCGGTCACCCACAAACGCTCTTTTTCAATCGCCTTGGTGCATTCTGACATCGACGGAATATACCCGCCCGGAAAGATGTATTTGTTGATCCACGGGCTGGTCCGCGCAGGCGGTGCTGCGCGTCCAATTGTATGGATCAATGCCACGCCATCTTTGGTTAGCTTACGCCGCACATGGTCGAAATACTCGCGATAATGCGGCACGCCCACATGCTCAAACATCCCAACAGACACAATCCGATCAAACCGCTTATTCAACTCGCGATAATCCTGCAGACGAATATCAACACGCCCCTCCAGCCCGGCTTCTCGCACCCGTGCCATCGCCACAGCTTGTTGTTCTTGCGACAGGGTCACGCCCGTCACCCGCACACCGTAATCCTGCGCCAGCGTCAGCGCCATCCCGCCCCAACCACAGCCAATATCCAAAACATGCATATCCGGCTCTAGCATCAGCTTACCTGCAATATGCGCTTTCTTGGCAACTTGCGCCTCTTCCAAAGTCATCGCCGGATCGCGGAAATAGGCGCAGGAATATTGCTTATCCATATCCAGAAACAGATCATACAACTCACCTGACAGGTCATAATGATGCGCCACGTTCTGCCGGGCACGTCCAATCGGGTTGAACTGATGAATGTATTTCAGAAACGGCCCAATAAACCGCTCCGCGCCATGTCCGGTACCTAGTGAAAAGTTGCGCACCCCCAAGGTGATCAACCCGTATAGGTCATCGCCCTCAATCGTCAGGGTGCCATCTGTATATGCCTCACCCACAGCCAATTCAGGGTTCAGCACAATGCGCCTCGGCAAACTCGGGTCCTTCAGCGCAATCCGAACCGGATCACCGCTGCCAAACCGTTCAATACGCCCATCGGGCAAGGTGATTTCTAATGCGCCGCGTTTGATCAAACGCCTCATCATGCGCAGAAATAACGTCGTCCACATACGTTCCCTCCGAACAAAACAACCGACCTGTCGCGCGTCCCGTCGGCTCTCTCCCAACAGTAAGTCTGCAAAAAATAAACCGCTTTTGTAAAGTTTTTCGCGATTTAGCCCCCAAATCGGCGCGCATTCACGCGGTCATAGGGCCATTTTAGTGGCCAAACCCCATACACCGCTTGACTTCGCCGCGTACAAAAGGTGTATCACCCCAGACTGATTTTGCGCGTTTTCGACGCGCCTTCCGAGATGCCCGATGAAAGGCCCAGACGCATGGCAGACCTGACACACGCCTACCGCAGCCACACCTGCGCAGAGCTGAACAAATCTAACGTAGGCGAAACCGTTCGCCTGTCTGGTTGGGTGCACCGTGTACGCGACCACGGCGGCCTGCTGTTCATCGACCTGCGCGACCATTACGGCATCACCCAAGTCATGGCTGACCCAGATAGCCCAGTCTTTGCAGAGCTTGAAAAAGTGCGCTCCGAATGGTGCATCAAGATCGAAGGCAACGTGCTAGCCCGTGACGAAAGCCTTGTGAACAAAGCCATCCCAACTGGCGAAGTCGAAGTCTTTATTCGTGGCCTCGAAGTTCTGGGCGCAGCGGACGAACTGCCGTTGATGGTCTTTGGTGATCAAGAATACCCAGAAGAAACGCGCCTGAAATACCGCTTCCTCGACCTACGTCGCGAAGCGATGCAGGAAAACATGAAGCTGCGTTCAGACGTTGTAATGTCCATGCGCAAACGCATGTGGGAAAAAGACTTCCGCGAGTATCAAACACCAATCATCACAGCATCGTCCCCTGAAGGCGCGCGTGACTTCCTCGTGCCATCTCGTCTGCACCCGGGCAAATTCTACGCCCTGCCACAGGCCCCACAGCAGTTTAAACAGCTGATGATGGTTGCGGGTTTTGACAAATACTTCCAAATCGCGCCGTGCTTCCGTGACGAAGACCCACGCGCTGACCGTTCCCCAACCGACTTCTACCAGCTCGACCTCGAAATGAGCTTTGTAGAACAACAGGACGTCTTCGACACCATCCAGCCAGTTCTACAAGGCGTGTTCGAAGAATTCGGTGGCGGTCGTAAGGTCGATAGCGAATGGCCACAGATTTCCTACAAAGAAGCAGCGCTGAAATACGGCTCTGACAAGCCAGACCTGCGGAACCCAATCGAAATGCAGGTTGTGTCCGAGCATTTCGCAGGCTCCGGCTTTGCCATCTTCGCTAAACTGCTGGAACAAGAAGGCACGCAAATCCGCGCCATCCCAGCCCCAACAGGCGGCTCCCGCAAATTCTGTGACCGCATGAACAAATTCGCCCAACAAGAAGGCCTGCCTGGCATGGGCTACATCTTCTGGCGCGAAAAAACAGCGGACTCTGTTGCCCAAGAACTTGGCATCAAAGTCAAAGAAGCACAGGCCTTGCTGAAATCCGGCGAAGTCGAAGGCGGCATGGAGGCAGCCGGTCCTCTGGCCAAAAACATCGGCCCAGAGCGCACCGAAGCCATCCGTCAGCAGCTTGGTCTAGGTGTTGGCGATGCGGCCTTCTTCCTTGGCGGCAAACCAAAAGCCTTCGAACCCGTTGCAGGCCGCGCCCGTAACGTGATCGGCGACGAATTGGGCCTGACTGACAAAGATCGCTTTGCCTTCGCATGGATCGTGGATTTCCCAATCTACGAAAAAGACGAAGAAACCGGCAAAATCGACTTTGAACACAACCCATTCTCAATGCCACAGGGCGGTATGGACGCACTCAACGGCGATCCACTCGAAGTCCTAGGCTACCAGTATGATCTGGCATGTAACGGCTACGAACTCGTCTCTGGCGCGGTACGTAACCACAAACCAGAAATCATGTTCAAAGCCTTTGAAATCGCGGGCTACGGCAAAGAAGAAGTTGAAAAACGCTTTGGTGCCCTTGTGAACGCATTCCAATACGGCGCTCCACCACACGCAGGTTGTGCCGCAGGTGTGGACCGCATCGTGATGTTGCTGGCCGATCAGCAGAACATCCGCGAAGTGGTCATGTTCCCAATGAACCAACGCGCCGAAGACCTAATGATGAACGCTCCATCCGATCCACACAGCGATCAGCTGATGGAATTGGGCTTGCGGGTTATCCCACAAGACTAAGCGCATCACATAATGACGAAATCGGGGGTCTTCGCGGCCCCCTTTTTTGTGCGCTCGGCAAACCCTCGCCATCTTCCTAAAGTTTTCGACGGAAATTCGACGCCCACGCGTATAACCGCGTATACTCAGCGAAAACAAAGCAGCAGAGGCGTCAATGTTCGAACCAGAGATAGCAGATATCCGCTTTGGCACAGGTCTATCGCCAAGCATCGCGCCACCCGCATCAGTGGCTGACATGCTGTCCGGCCTGACAGGCCCAGACGCGATGGCCGCCCGCTTTCCAATCGAGTCCTTTGACGAATTCCGCCCCCGCATCACAGCCTTTAATCTGGCCCGTCGGACCCGCAACAAAAACCGCGGCACGCCCGTTGGCGATAAAGCAGACAAAGAACGCAAAGCGCTCGTAAAATCCGCGCGCTCTGCCTATGCTGACTTTTTCCGCAACGCGCTCTTGCGCCGCATCCACACAGAAACCGGCCTACGCGAACGCCTCGCCTTTTTCTGGGGCGATCACTTCACCGCCCATGGCAAAGTGATGATCATCAAATGGTCCACCTCGCCTTATATCGAAAGTGCAATCCGCCCGCACATCACCGGTAAATTCGAAGACCTCCTGATCGCCGCCGTCACACACCCGTTGATGCTGCATTACCTTGATCAGAATATCTCAATCGGCCCCAACAGCCCCGCGGGCAAACGCGCGCAGAAAAAAGGCCAAACCAAAGGCCTTAACGAAAACCTCGCCCGCGAAGTGCTAGAGCTGCACACATTGGGCGTCGGCGGCCCCTACAGCCAAGACGACGTACGCCAATTGGCCGAACTTTTCACCGGCATGACCTACAACAAAGAGGGCGCGTTTAATTTTAACAAAAACCTCGCTGAACCGGGTGCCGAAACCGTCTTAGGCTCCGCATATGGCAGCGACACAGCCCAAGTCGAAGACATCCACGCAGCCCTGCGCGCCCTCGCGCGCCACCCCGTCACAGCCCGCCACATTGCCTCAAAACTGGCCCGGCATTTTATCAGCGACACACCTGATCCGGCGCTAATCGCAGCCATGGAAACCGCCTATCTGGACAACGACGGCGCATTGATGCCCGTCTACGAGGCAATGCTCACACATCCTGCTAGCTGGCAAACCACCGCGCAAAACGTCAAACTGCCACTCGATTTCATCGCCACGGCCCTGCGTGCGCTAGAGATCAACGATCAATACCTTGGCCGCACCCGCGAAAAAGAGCTGCGCAATGCGCTCTACATTCCTCTGCAAATTATGGGCCAACCTTGGGAAAAACCAACCGGCCCCGATGGCTGGCCCGAGGAAAACAACCACTGGATCACCCCGCAATTCATGGCCGCGCGCCTGCAATGGGCGCTGGCCGCCCCACAGGCGCTGCGTCGCACGTTACCCGATCCGCGGGCCTTTGCCTCCGCAGCGCTGGGCAACCGTCTGCCCCAGGATGTCCGTTTCGCCGCCGAAGCCGCCGAAAACAGGTGGGAGGGCATCGCCCTTGTCCTGTCCTCCCCAGCCTTTCAACGCCAATAGGAGCCGACCATGACAAAGACCTTATCGCGCCGTGGTTTCCTAACCAAAGCTGCCGTTCTGGGCTGTTCCGCCGCCGCCAGCCCCTTGCTAACACCCGTCACCATGGCCTCGGCCCCCGGTGATCGCCGCCTTGTGGTGATCATCCTACGCGGCGGGATGGATGGCATTGACGTTCTGCGCCCTTGGGGCGATCCGCATTTCAAAGCGCTGCGCCCGAACCTTGCCGCAGACCAGAAAAACAACGTCCAACTCACCGATTTCCACGGCATGCACAAAGGGCTCAAAGACCTCATGCCACTCTGGAAAAAGGGCGAGCTTGGCTTTGTCCAAGCCACATCGACCCCATACCGTGACAAACGAAGCCACTTTGATGGCCAAGACCTGCTAGAGGCCGGCACCGCCGAACTTGCTCACCTTGGCGACCGCACCGGATGGCTCAACCGCATGTTGCCCCATCTCCCCGGCGCGCAAGAACGCACCGCATTCGCCCTTGGCCGCGAGGACATGTTGCTGCTCACCGGCGACGCCCCCGTGTCCAATTGGTCCCCCGAAGTGGACCTAACCCTCAGCGCCCAAGGCTTGCGATTGCTAGAACTGACCATGCAAAGCGATCCCGCGATGGGCGCCGCCATGGCAGAGGCAATTGCCCTTGCTGGATCAGATGGCGACTCCGTCACCTTTGACATCGAAGGCGAAGGTATGCGCGGCATGATGGATGAAATGCAATCCGATGCCCAAGCCGCCCGCAAAGGCAAACCGCATTTAAAAATCGCTGACTTTGCCGCTGAACAATTGCAACAAGAAACCCGCATCGCGTCTTTTTCCATTGGCGGATGGGACACCCACGCCAACCAACATCGCGGGTTAAACACGCCACTCAAACGGCTATCTGAAACCATCCTGCAACTGCGCGACAAAATGGGCCCGCGCATCTGGCAACAAACCACGGTTCTATGCATGACCGAATTTGGCCGCACCGTGCGCGAAAACGGAACCAAGGGAACAGATCACGGCACTGGCGGCACGATGATCATGGCAGGCGGCGCGATCAAAGGGGGCCGCGTCTATGGCCAATGGTCAGGCCTTGGTCCAACCGACCTTTACCAAGATCGAGACCTCATGCCGACAAGCGACGTGCGCACATGGGCCGCTTGGGCCATGCATGACAGCTTTGGCATCCCGCAATCCGCACTCGAGCGAGATGTCTTTGCAGGTCTGGATATGGGCAGCAGCCCGGGTCTTTTGCTTTAGACCGCCTGACGATTGTCCAGCCGGTCTTGCACCATACCTGCCAAACGTTGCAAACTCGCGCGCCCCAAATCGCCACGCGCCCGCCTTTGTATCAACTCTTCGGTTGCAGCATGCAGCGTCCGATCCCCCGCGCTAGAGGCGACACCGGACAGAAACTGCGTCACATAGGCGATAGATTTGTCCGTCTGGCTGTCGCCCAAAACATCCGCGGCATGGGCCAAGTCATCCACATATGAAATCGGGTCCGGCGAGACCTCGTCATGCGTCATCGGTCGCGGCCCCGATGGGCGACGATCCGCAGGCAGTTGCGACAACACAGCCGTTTGAAACGCCGCCAAAGAGGTCAGCGGCTTGGCCAGAAACCCATCCGCCCCCGCTGACCGCGCCGCATGGGCCAAATGCGTGTCACCCGACATGGCCAATATAACCGAAACCCGTGGCGAGACCTGATTCAGATCGCGAATTAAATCCAGCCCCGACCCATCCGGTAACCCCAGATCGATAATCGCAATCGTTGGCCGATACACCTTCAAATGCCGCCGCGCAGAATTCAGACAATCCGCCCGCCGTATCCGTGCCCCACTTTTCAAACATATCAATCGCAACGCATCGCTGGCATATCGGCTGTCCTCAACCGCCAAGACAGTCAGACCCAATAAGGGACGACGTGCCGTTGGGGTAGTGGCAGGGGTGAAAGGCGAAAACTCATCCATAGCGACCTCCAGTTCTAACGATCAAGTGTGTCGGTTTAGACGTAACGTTAGACCGCGTTTGGCTAACAGTTCCTTAAAGCCGCGACGCCCTGTCGCTTGTCAGGCCTTCGACGCCAGCCCATAACAAGCGCACTTAAGGATTACGTTAGGAGAGCCAGATGATTGGCCGTTTGAACCACGTTGCGATCGCCGTCCCGGACCTTGATGCCGCGATTGCGCAGTATAAAAATGCCCTAGGTGCCAATGTCGGCGCCCCACAAGACGAACCTGATCACGGCGTGACCGTGGTGTTCATCGAATTGCCCAACACCAAGATCGAATTGCTGTACCCACTGGGGGACGATAGCCCGATCAACGGTTTTCTGGAAAAGAACCCAGCCGGCGGCATTCACCACATCTGCTACGAAGTGGACGACATCCTTGCCGCCCGCGATCACCTGAAATCCACAGGCGCGCGCGTTCTAGGCAGCGGTGAACCAAAGATCGGTGCCCACGGCAAACCCGTTCTGTTCCTGCACCCAAAGGACTTCAACGGCTGTCTTGTCGAGCTAGAACAGGTCTGATCTGACCAACCTGTGACAGGCTGCCCCTTGCCGGGGCAGCCTTTGCCCCGTAGGGAAGAAGCGCAACTTCAGGAGCGCTTATGTCGATCACCTCAGCCATCGTTTTATATGCCGTGCTATGGTTCTTGACCTTTTTGATGGTCATCCCGGTCCGTTTGCAAACCCAAGGTGACGTGGGCGAGATCGTGCCCGGCACACATGCAGGCGCGCCAGCGCATCACAACCTCAAGAAAAAAGCCCTAATCACGACCGGCATTGCGGCTGCAATTTGGGGCATCTTGGTCTGGATCATCCTAAGCGGCGCGATCGAAGTGCGCGACTTTGATTGGATGAACCGCCTACCGCCCGTCAGCGAGTAAAGCGGGGCAGGGGCTTTGCCCCTCTTGAGCCGATGGCTCAATTCACCCCAGAGTATTTTTAGAAAGATGAAGAGGGGGCGTAGCGCGCCGACTTCTGACCATCAAGCCTATGGTAGATGTGGGTGAAGGTCGCGGCACCCAAGATGGGCACCAACAAGTTGATCAACGGGATCGACAGCGGAACAGCCATCAAAATACCCGCAGCCCAGATCGTGGCCGCATGTTTGCGGCGCAGCACCTTGGCGTTTTCACGGCCTACACGACGCATGGCAGCAAGGGTGTAATACTCTCGACCCAGCAGAAAACCGTTTAGGCCCCAAAAGATCAGGGGGGCGAGCGGCGGCATCAGCACATAGAGGATTAGTGCCAATAGGTTGGCGACAATCAATAGCCCTAGAAAGCTGATCGTATCCCGCACAGCCTCTGCAAAGGGCACATTCATGGCCTCTGGCAAATGCGGGTAGTGGCGGTCTTCGACGGCTTGCGCCACTTCGTCCAAGAACATCGAGGTGATGGCCGAAGCCACAGGCACCATCAGGAACACCGACATAAACAGCATGAAAAAGAACGAGGTCAGGTTGATCACATCGCCCAACCAGCTTGCATCGCCAACGACACCCGCCAAGATGTCACGTGCGCCGATCCATTGCAGAAACCCCAATAACCCCGCATAGGCGGCGATTAGCAGTGCAAAGGTCAGCATGATGCCCAGCCAAAAGACTTTGCGAAACCGCTTGTCACCGATTTGCCCCAGCGCTTTGAAAAAGCTCGTGAAAATCACGCTGATTGCCATGTGATCTTATCCTCTGGGTTCGGGCGTGGACGTTCCGGAGGGGCCATTTTTTCAGTGCCAATGTGGATGATACCCGCGACACGTTCGTGCGCGGCCAATCCCAATCCCTCTTGGACAAAGCCGCGATCATGGGTGGCCCAACCGGACAACCAATTCGCACCCCATCCCGCCGCCAAAGCAGCATTCAGCAGGGCCAAACACACAGCACCCGCCGAATAGGTCTGTTCAATCGCAGGCACTTTGTCCGAAGCAACCGGGCTTTCGACGACCACAACCGCAAGGTTCCCAATATCAAACTGATTTCGCGCCTTGGCAATTTGGGCGTCGCCCAGGTTGGCAGCCGCGGCTTGAACACCCGCAACATCGCCCAACCGCGCCAATGCATCCCGTTCCAGCACAATCAGGCGCCATGGCTCCAACTTGCCATGATCAGGCGTGCGCAGCGCGGCGGTTAAAATGGGCTCCAGCTCTGCGCGATCTGGCACAGGTGTCGTAAGTGTCTTAGCAGGGCGAGAGCGACGGTTGAGCAAAAACTCTAAAGCCGCCGGATTGCGTTCAGGCATAGTGTCCTCCGGTCATTGCCCCTAAGTCAGGTCAAATCCACGTGATTTCAACCACCAATGCAAAGTTTCTGCCCATTTTGGCACACAGTCTACCCAGCCGCGCCCACAGGTGGCGCGGGGCAAGGTCATTCTTGTCGATAAAGCGTTAGGTCTTATCGCGGGCAATGCGATAGACACCTTCCGGTAAATCCAAGGCGGCGCTTAGATCATCGGTTTGAGAGATCGATAGCGTGATCTTTTGCACGGTATCGGTTCTTGGGTCTAATTGTTCCAACGTGATGCAATCTTCGAAAAGATTGATCGTGATATCCTCTTGCAGATGGGCTGCGCCTTCATCCACCAGAGTAACGACGGTTGCGTCAAACTCGTGCTCGATTGTGAACATAGGTTTAGCCTAACGCCGGTTGCAAAAATCGCAAGCCCCAGTGCGCCGACAGCATCTGACGCGATTGTAATCGCATGTGTGTCATGCACCCTTTCTTAATCACGATAGGCGACCTAGACTTCGAACAAAGGGGTTTCGCGTTATGCGACGTTTTCGATTGATCTTGCTCTCTGTGGTGGCCGCGACGTTAGCCGCCTGCGCAGAGCTGCCCAGCCCTGATACTTCCCCAGCCACATTGCCCCCAGCGACCGAATTCGCAGGTATCGTCGCGCGATTGGCCCCCGTGGTGCAGGACACCTGCGAAAGCACCGGCATCGCCCGCAACTGCAAAATCCGCCTCTATGTGGCCCAAACCGAAGAAGGCGAAGTCAACGCCTTTCAATCCGTCGACGGATTTGGCCGCCCCTTTGTGATCGTCACCCCCCAGCTATTGGATGCCGCACAAAGCCCCGACGAAGTCGCGCTGGTGCTGGCTCATGAGGCAGCGCATCACATCCTTGGCCATCTCTCCCGCCAACAAGAAGACGCGGTGTTTGGCGCAACCCTTCTGGGTGCCGCCGCCGAAGCAGACGGGGCCACACGCGAACAAATCCGCGAGGCACGCAAAATCGGCGCTTTTGTTGGCGCGCGTACCTTTTCGCAGGAATATGAGCTAGAGGCCGACGCGCTGGGCGCCTTGATGGTGCGTGACGCGGGCTATGATGCCCTCAAAGGCGCGCAGTTCTTTTACCGCATTCCTGATCCCGGCCAACATGCCCTGAACACCCACCCATCCAATGCCCAGCGGCGCGCTGTTGTCCAGCGCGCCCTGCGCAATGGGCAACGCCCTGCCACCTGACTGGCGTCGCGCGATAATCTTGGCTAGAACATCCTTAACCGATGTTGATTAAAAGTGTTGACTGCTTCCATGACCCAATTGCTAAAACGCGCCACCACGATCCTTGCACTCACTGCACTGACCGCCTGTATTGAGCCGGGCGACACAACCAGCAGCACCTCTGCCCCTAGCGCCACGCAGCCCACCGCACCTGTGGCGGGCACCAGTGGATCAGTGCAGCGGTTCAACCGCATCGTCGCACGCATGGAGCCTATCGCCGAAAACGCCTGCCGCTCCCGGGTCCGCGCTGGGGTGAATTGCGATTTCAAAGTGGTCTTTGACAGCAACCCGCGCAAACCGTCCAACGCCTATCAATCCCAAGACAGCACTGGCCGCCCTGTGCTGACCTTCACCGCAGCGCTTGTTGCCGAAACCAAGAACGATCACGAGCTGGCCTTTATCTTTGGTCACGAAGCAGCCCATCACATCCGCGGCCACCTGACGCAAACACGCCAATCCGCAACCATCGGCGCGCTCGCCGGGGGCACACTTGCCGTGTTGCTTGGCGGTGGACAAAGCGCGGTTGACCTTGGTGCGGACCTTGGCGGAACCGTCGGCGCACGCGCCTATTCCAAAGACCATGAACTCGAAGCTGACGCGCTGGGCGCCCGCATCACCCAAAACGCGGGCTATGATGCAATCAAAGGCGCGGCTTTCTTCCAACGCATTCCAGATCCGGGCGACCGCTTCCTTGGCAGCCATCCACCCAACGGCCAGCGCATCGAAACCGTCCGACGCACAGTCGCGTCGCTGTAAATGCGGCAAATCCTGAATGTCGTCACCGACCGTGGCAGCAAATACGCGGTGACGGGTTGCCCCGTCGCCAGCCGCGCCGATGTGGACGCCGCCCTAAAACAGCTCAAACGCGATAAGAAATTCGCCAAAGCGACCCACAATACATGGGCCGTTCTGCACGCTGACGGCACACCGCTCAAAGGTGACGACGGCGAAAGCGGGGCAGGGATGGTCATCGTGCGCATGCTCGAACGGGCCGAACTGCACGACCACCTGATCATCGTCACCCGCTGGTATGGCGGTAAACACCTTGGCGGCGACCGCTTTCGCCGCGTCCAAGACTGCGTAAACGCCTACCTCGACAGCATGTAACCCCGCTGCAAGCGTCCTCCCGGGCGTCCAACCGCAATTGATGTATGTCAAAGCCTGCGAAATCACCCCATGGCACCCTCTTTCAAAACAGGAGGACACCATGCCAGATCGCGAAACCCTGCAAAAACACGTCTATCTCTTTGATACCATGTCTGAAAAACTCGGTCACGACATGCAACAACACACGCTGGATGGCGATGTGTCCATAGACGCGCTGACCAACGCCGTCGTGCGCTGCAGCCAATGCGGCCACGCCGACGACTGCGCCGCCAAACTCAACGCCGCGCGCAACCTCAGCCAACCTCCGGCCTATTGCCAAAACAAAGCGCTGTTCAAAACCCTCTGAGCCCGCGCAAGCCAACACAGATGACCTGCCGCCGCTTCCATGCTAGGCTGCTCACGGGGATGCCGCCTGACAGCCAATCGGAGGCATAAATGCAAAAGACACTACTCATCATCGGGCTCTGCACACTCGCAGCCTGCGCGACACCGCGACAACAATGCGAGACTGACGCCACCAAAAACGTCAAAGCGCTGGAACGCGCCGTCGCCGACGCCCAAGCCAACATAGACCGTGGCTACGCGCTGGAACGCGATGTCAGCCCACAATTCCGCTATGGCTTTTGCAACAAAGGCGGCAATCTCACGACCTGCATCCGCAACGATGCCCGCGTCAAAACCAAGCCCGTCGCGATTGATCTGGCCGAAGAGCGCCGCAAACTCGCCTCCGCGCAACAGCGCCTAACGACTGAACGCACCCGCGCCAACACCCAACTGGCCCAATGCGCCGCCCAATACCCCACATAAAGTAGGGTGGGGTTCCACCCCACCAACGCCCGACCTTACGCCCGTAGGGTGCGCATTCATGCGCACCGACCCCTTACGCAACACCACAACGCACCACCGTAGGCCGGGCTTCAGCCCGGCAAACCTGCGTATCACCGCAACCGAAACCGCTGCCGAAGTCCGAGGCCAAGGAAGAAGAGAAAGGGCAGGCTTACAATCGTTTGCAATCCCGAAAAAAACTTCAAAGGTATCGGTAAACATCCCATGAACTTGTTACCGAAAAACGTCCTATTGAAACCAAATGGCGGAAATAAGTTTGATAAGCTTAGCGCCGCGCCGGTGCCGTAAGGCCGCAAAGCTTCATTAGGCCATCTATTTTGACCCTCGAAACAGGCCTCAATAAACAGCGGTGTCTGCAAGAAGAACCCACCAAATATCAACAAACCCAAAATCCAAACAACACACAGGCATACAACAGGCCGCTGAATCGAATCCCCAAAATCAGACAACGCCCCATAGGCCCAATAGGTAAACGCCTCACGCTTATTTACCGAAGCCTTGGCAAACTGCATTTCTTTGCGAAAGAAAAAATGCTGATCCTCGTGCAAACCTTTCTTGGCCAAAAGATTGCGAATGATCCCGCAAGTTTCTCGAGCTTCTTTGCGTGGTTCGGTAATGCCTGCTGGCCAGAACTTTTCGGTTTTCGTGTCGACTGAAAAATCCGTAACGGGGTGCAAATCAGTGTTTGTGAATTCTGGGTAGGAATTTAGGAAACGCGCGTTGCGGAAAGAGGTGGGTTTGGCAAAGTGGGCGTCGGTAAAACGGATAGCTGGCATTTGTTTGTCGCCTGTGGCGGCAAAAACAGATTCAGCGAAATCGGTATTGCCTTGGAACTCGCAACTTGGGAAATTCGCAGACCCTTTGAAGATCGTCTTGCGAAAAATTGCTCGGTTTTTGAATGTAGTGCCAGCGAAGTTGGCTTCATTGTTGAAATGGGTCCAAACGAATTCAGTTGCTGAGGAGAAATTCGCCCGATTGAAATATGCATGACCGTTTATTGTTGAGTGGGACAGCTTGAATTGCCCGAGAACTTGAGCATCCTGTAGATCGACCTGACCTTCGAAAGTGCTATCAAATGCGTCGAATTCTTCGCCAACATAAAGATTTTTGGCGCGGAATTGCTTGCCAAGGAATGAATTTGAAAAGTTGAAGCCCCTGAAACATTGCGCGGATTTTAATGTAAATGAACCTTCGATGTTACATCCTGAGATATCAAAATAGTTGAGGAATGCCGCACTGTTGACGTTTATACTCTGTTTTATGCGCGTGTTGTTCAGGAGCGTTGCTTTTGTAAATCCAGAATTTTTTGCTGAAAGACCTTTGTGAAATAGAGAGTTGGATAAATCGACGGTTTTGCGAAACGTAAAGCCATCGAGAAACAGTTCATTTGAAAACTCAATTGACGATAGGGATATTTCAGCATCTCTATGCGGAATAGATGGTTCGGGAAGAGTGCCATTTCGTTCCCCCCAGGCTTTGGAGAACGCCTCCTTAAACATAACTGTCAATTCACGAATGCTCTTGGTGTGCCTTTTGAAAATAATACCCGCTTTGCTTAGCTTTTCCTCATTCGATGTGCCAGATGTGATGCCAAACCACGTATTCCAAACCCGCATATTCCTATCATGCAGGTCCCAATCAATCTCGTCCCCCTCCTGCTCCCCATAAAGCGTCATCAGCACATACCAAGGGTTCTCATTCGCGGGCTTCAACCCATCCGCAACGTCAGCCATCAATCCATCTCGTCATCAAAATACGCACCAACCACTCTACGCCCACACCACCCAAAGACAACCGTAGGGTGGGGTTCCACCCCACCGCCACGCCACCCAAATCCAACCTCACCAAACACCCCATTCCCAAACCCGCAGAATCCGGCTACACCGCGCGCATGTCACAGCCAGCGAACCCGCCCAGCCTCCGCCCAGACCTTGCCAACGCACAGGTGCAATCTGACCTCCGCAAAGGCCAGCCAAACATCGGCATGGTCTCTTTGGGCTGCCCCAAAGCCTTGGTTGACAGCGAGCGCATCCTGACCCGCCTGCGCGCCGAAGGCTACGGCATTTCTCCCGAATACCAAGGGGCCGACGCGGTCATCGTGAACACCTGCGGCTTTCTGGATTCCGCCAAGGCAGAATCCCTGGATGCCATCGGCGAAGCGCTCAAGGAAAACGGCAAAGTCATCGTCACCGGCTGCCTTGGTGCCGAACCCGACTACATCCGGGAGCATCACCCCAACATCCTCGCCGTGACTGGCCCGCATCAATACGAACAGGTGCTGGACGCCGTGCATTCCGCCGTGCCGCCGTCACCCAACCCTTTCGTCGATCTCCTCCCAGCCGCTGGCGTCAAACTGACCCCGCGCCATTTCAGCTATCTAAAAATTTCAGAGGGCTGTAACCACAAATGTAAATTCTGCATCATCCCGGACATGCGCGGCAAACTCGCCAGCCGTCCGGTGCACGCCATCCTGCGAGAGGCTGAAAAGCTCGCCGAAAGCGGCGTCAAAGAGCTGCTTGTCATCAGCCAAGACACCTCTGCCTACGGTCTTGATCGCAAATACTCCACCCACCCGTGGAAAGACCGCGAGGTCCGCAGCCACATCACCGATCTCGCCCGCGAATTGGGCCAGATCGACCCCGACCTCTGGGTACGCTTGCACTACGTCTACCCGTACCCACACGTGCGCGACCTGATCCCGCTGATGGCCGACGGGCTGATCCTGCCCTACCTCGACATCCCGTTCCAACACAGCCACCCAGACACGCTAAAACGCATGGCCCGCCCGGCACACACCGCCAAAACGCTGGACGAAATCACCAACTGGCGCGCTGCCTGCCCAGACATCACCCTGCGCTCCACCTTCATCGTCGGCTACCCCGGCGAGACAGAGGCCGAATTCCAACACCTTCTGGATTGGATGGACGAGGCCCAACTGGATCGCGTCGGCTGCTTCCAATACGAAAACGTCGATGGCGCGCGGTCAAACGACCTGCCAGACCACGTCGCCCCCGAGGTCAAACAAGACCGCTGGGAACGTTTCATGGAAAAAGCCCAAGCGATTTCCGAGGCAAAACTACAAGCCAAAGTCGGCACCACACAGCAAGTCATTGTCGACGACATCGACGAAGACGGCATCGCCACCTGCCGCACCAAAGCCGACGCACCAGAGATCGACGGCAACCTGTTCATCGACGAAGGCACCGACGGGTTGAACGTCGGTGATCTGGTCGATGTCGTTGTGGATGAGGCAGGGGAGTATGACTTGTGGGGGGCGTTGCAATAACAACGCTTTTAGCGCTCGAATAGCTTTATTCGAAGGTTGGTTTCTTTAAAAATCGAAGCAGCTACTTCAAAGCTTTTGGAGTAGGTTTTGTCGTTTTTAGGAAATGGGAACGATCTGAGTTCGCTAATGCCACTTTGGACAATGGCTCTTGCGCAATCGGCACAAGGGAAAACACTCGAGTAAATGATGCAGTTGTCCAGAGGTATTCCAACTCGCGCAGCATTATATATGGCATTTCTTTCAGCGTGTTCGAACCAAAAGTACTTCTCTCCATCACGATGACTCTGTCTGTTACGATCTGATGCTGAAACACCACGTGGCAATCCGTTGTAACCTGTACTCCGAATTTCGTTTGCCTTTCCGACAATGACGGCACCAACCTTACGGCTTTCATCCTCGCTCCAAGATGAAATTAAGTCGCATAATTCAAAGAAACGTTGATCCCACATAGTTTGCTGGCTAAGCGTAATGGGTATTTGGGAGATTAAATTGTCAGACATGATTATTGGCTCAGCTATTTTAGACTGCAAACTATTAGAACATGCGGATGCCAAAAACTTAAAGCATAGCACCTACGATTTAACAATTGGCCAAATTTTTCCAACTGGGTCCAGTACAGATAGTTTTGATCAGTCTCAGAATAATGGGATCTACATTTTAGAGCCTCGACAGTCAGTTTTAGTGCTCTCAAATGAAGAATTTCAGTTACCTTCAACTATTACCGGTTTGGCAACTCTACGAACAACATTTACAAAAAAGGGGCTGTTGGCTCTGAACGTGGGTATTATTGATCCGCACTTTAATGGCCCAATTAGCACCACATTAATTAATTTTTCAGAGCAAAAGGTTGCCATTAAAATTGGTATGCCGTTCTTTCGCGTTATGTTTTTTCTGCATGGAGATACATCAGACTATCATCGAATGTCCGAAAACATGGATAGAGCTGATTACATTGATGATTTGATAGTTTCTGCAAATCGCGACTTTCCCAAAAGTTTCCTTAATCTTCCCAATCTAGATAACTCGTATTATGCAGACACGGCTTGGAAAATGATAAAGGGGCTAACGGTTAAGCGTTGGTTCGTTATGATACCCATTTATCTGGTATTGCTGTCGACTTTCGGGTTTCTCATTCAGAATACAGGTTATGTTGAATATCTCATAGAAACACTAAAGTCTTTCAAGGAGGTTGTCCCGTTTTTCTAGATGTCTAGGGCTGGCTCTCGATCGATAGAGCTAGCTCCTAATTGACCACCCCAACCGGGCACCCATTAATCTCCACCAGCGCCTTCTGCCACGCCGCGGTCGCATCAAACCCGTCAACCATCCAATCATCCTCTGTCTTGCGCGGGATCATGCCCCGCTTGATCATATAGGTCGGGCGATACTCCGGCGGGCCGGCCTTTGCCACGCCCCGGCACGTCGCCGCCAAAAACACCCCATCCGGATCGCGCAATTCTGCGATCACCTTTTTCAGCTCGCCGATGATCGCAAACGAATAGCCTGAGAATATCCAGCCGTGCAGTTCTTGCACCGCCACATGGGCGCTTTCATCCCGAACGCGCTGCTGATCAAACAACGCGAAATTGGAATAGGCCCAAAAGGTTTGCACCGCGTCAACATAGCGTTCGTCCGCCACGCAACCCCGCACTGCGCCCGCCAAATGCCGCGCGTCCTGATCCGCGCGCAATTCGTCCAACGTCTGACACGGCTCTGCCCAAGCCGCCCCCGCGCTGAGCATTCCGAAACTTAGTACCCATCCAAATACACGCATAACCCCTCCACCTTAACAGCAGCTTAAGACGGGCAGGGGCCACACCAAAATCACAATCCCGATGGTTAACGGCGGCGGGGAAAGGTTAATATCTGACCAAATGGTTCGAAACGTACGTTTCAGCCCGCGAAACGTACGAATTTCCACATTTACAATGTGTAAATGAGCCGGACGAACGGTTGAACTGCAACGCCCCAGCGCTTACCCCTTTAGGGATAGGTTTTCGCAAAGGGCAAAGTCATGCGTTTGATCAAAATTCTCTTAACAATCATCGTTGTATTGGTACTCGCATTGGTCACCCTGATCTTTGTTCTCCCCGGTGAAAAGGTTGCAAAATTGGCCGCCGACCAAGTCAAAGCCCAAACCGGCCGCGACCTGACATTCGACGGAGAGGTTAATTTTAGTGTCTACCCAACCCTCGGCATTTCCACCGGCGCGGTCACATTGTCCAACGCAGAATGGTCTGATCAAGGCCCGATGTTTCAAGCAGAGGCCGCCAAGATCGGCGTTGATCTGATGGCCCTGATTGGCGGCGCGGTAGAGATCAAGAATATCACGCTGACCTCGCCTAAGATATTGCTGCAAAAGGATAATGAGGGCCACGCCAACTGGGATTTACTTCCCGTATCCGAGGCACCGGAAGACACGACAGCCGAAGGCACCCCCACCGAAACAGGCCCCGCCTTTACCCTAGACCACCTTAAAATTACCGACGCCCAAGTCCATTATTTGGACGCCGCAGGGCAAGACATAATGGTTAACGATCTGACTGCTGATCTGACATGGGGCACCGCCGAAGCCACAATCGAACTGTCCGCCAAACCGTTTACCGAAACCGTAGAATTGTCTGCAACAATCGCGGACCTAAATGGGTTAATGGCCGGCGAAATTACTAAAATTGACAGCGAATTTTCAACCGCCGGCAACACAGTCACCTTCAACGGCCGCGCTTCGATCTCTCCGGAAATTTCAGGCGATGCAACAGCTAAGCTACCAAATCCAAACGCTTTTTTCGCAGCAGTCGGCCAATCCGGCGCAGAAATGCCCGCGACTGCCTTCAAAGGCAGCGTAACGTTGACAAAAGAGCAGCTGTTCAGCCTGCGAGGTGGCGAAATCTCTATTGCTGACAATGACTTACGTGCAGAGGCCGATATTCAATTGGCCGCAAAGCCCGTCGTCACAGCGAATATTCAGGCAGATACACTCAACTTCGCAACGCTTTCCGGCGGGGAATCTGCGGAAACCACAACAGAATCAAAAGGTTGGTCCACCGATCCAATCGACGCCAGCGTGCTTGGCCTGTTTGATGGCACCATCACAATCTCTGCAAATGCGATTGATACCGGCAGTTTACAGTTTGGCCTATCCCGTCTGAAGGTCGACATCGACAATTCCCGCGCCGTCGCAACGTTGCAAGAAATTAACGGTTATGACGGTAAAATCACCGGTCAATTCGTGGCGAATAACCGCAATGGCCTGTCGGTTGGTGGCAAGATGGCATGGGCAGAATTGTCGCTGAAACCGCTGCTAACGGACATGGTTGAAATCGACCGGTTTACTGGCAGTGCGAATGGGACATTGGCCTTTCTGGGCTCAGGTAACTCTTTGAACAAAATCATAAACTCTCTAAAAGGGGACGGCACATTGAATGTTGGTCAGGGGACCATTTCCGGCATCAACCTTGATAAGCTTTTCCGTGGCACACCAGACGGCGGTACCACGGTTTTTGACAAGATGTCCGCCAGCTGGACCATTGCGGATGGCGTGGTGAACAATTCAGATCTGTTAATGGATTTGCCCAGCGTTCAGGCCAAAGGAGCGGGTACAATCGGCCTAGGTCAGCAGAACATTGACTACACGTTCACGCCGCAGATCAAAAACAATACGGATACTGGAATTGCTGTTCCTGTCCGGATCAAAGGTCCTTGGGCTGATCCAAAAATCTGGCCAGACCTTGAGGCGATTGTGAACCAAAACTTAGCTGAAGAAAAAAAGCAGCTTGAAGAGAAGGCAAAGAAAGCCGTGGCGGATAAGCTTGGCGTGACAACTGAAGAAGTCCAATCCATTGAAAAAGCTCTGGAAAAGAAGCTTGAGGAAAAATTGAACGATAAACTCAAGGGCCTGTTTGGCGGCAGCAATTAACGCCAAACATTGACACATGCATGGCCTCGTGTCAGTCACGGGGCCATGACACAGATGACTACCATCTTTATGAATTATTATCACCTGCCAAAATAAGGCGGGTGTTTTGTTGTGACCGCCGCGTAGCTGGTGGACATAACTTTTCCTAAAAATGAGTTTTCCGGCGCGCGGCTCTGAAAAGGGAAGTGCACATGGACGTGCGACGTAAATCATTGGGATTACTGGGGTTTGGCGGCTTTGGCCGTTTGGTTGCCGAGCATCTCTATCCACATTTTGACATCATGGTGCGCGATCCATCCTGTGACATCGCACGCCTGAGTGACGGCACAGAATTGCCGCTGGTGGCGCTCGAACAGCTTGCCGCATGTGACGTGATTGTTTTGGCCGTGCCAGTGTCGCAAATCCGGGCAAGCTGCGTGGCCTTAGCGCCGCATCTCAGCCCCGGAACCATTATCGTTGATGTCGGTTCGGTCAAAATGGCCCCCATCGCCGCCATGGTCGAATGTTTGCCAGATCATGTGCAAGTCGTTGGAACACATCCACTTTTTGGCCCACAAAGCGCCATGCAAGGACTTGTCGGTCGCAAGCTAACGCTATGTCCGGTCAGGGGCGAGGCTTGGCGCGCAGTTCGGATTTTCCTTGCGCGTCAACTTGGCCTCAAGGTCGTTACATGCCCAGCAGAAGAGCATGATCGTGAGGTCGCTGTGGTGCAGGGCCTAACCCATTTGATCGCGAAAGTTCTGGTCGATATGGGGCCGCTGCCGTCGCGGATGACTACGGCCAGCTTTGATCTGCTTAAGGAAGCGATTGAAATGGTTAAGGATGATCCGCCAACCGTATTGCATGCGATAGAGGCTGCGAATCCATTTGCCGCAGAAGTCAGAGAGGCGTTCTTTGACCGTGCGGAAGCTCTGCGTCGCCGGTTCGAAACGTAAGCAAAGATAGAAACGAAAAACCCCGGCGCAGAGGCCGGGGTTTTCTTTGGTATTTGAATATCTTAGCGGCGACGATCACGGCGTGCAGACATTGGCTGGAACGCCACGCCTACATGGGCCTCGCAATAAGGTTTGCCAGACTGTGTTGGCAAGCCACAGAACCAAAAATGCTCTGTCGCGGGGTCGCCCACAGGCCATTTGCAGGTCCGCTCTGTCAATTCCATCAAGCCCAATTTCTTGGCCTTCTTCTCAACTTCATTAACCTTGGCTAGTGCCTCTGGGCTAATTTCGTTGGCAGATGGCTGCGGAGGCAATGGCTGGCCAGCAGGAATGATCGCCTTACGTGTCGAGGGAGCACCAGCGACGCGCGGTGGCACGGCAGGCTCGGTCTTCATTTCCGGCATGGGTTTTTCTTTTGGCGGCGCCTTAGGCTTTGGTGCTGCCTTTGGCTTTGCCTCGGCCTTAGGCTTGGATTCGGCCTTCGCCCCACCAGAACCGGCACGGTTGGATAGGCCCAAGCGGTGTACCTTACCGATCACGGCGTTCCGAGTGACACCGCCCAATTCTTTGGCGATTTGGCTTGCCGATTGGCCTTCGCCCCACATTTTTTTCAGCAGCTCAACGCGTTCGTCGGTCCAGGACATCTACATTTCCTTGGCAAAAGAAGCGGTCCCTTTGGGCCGCTCCTGCATTTCTTGGTCAGGGGCCTATTTTAAACACCCCATCGTGAGTTACAAGGCGCAGAATCACATCAGCAGGGCAGGGTTGCCATGAAACCGCAAGAAATGGGCGTTCGGCGCTTTGGCCGGATCAACGGATTAGGTCTAATTACGCTGGCAAAGCGTGAAATAGCACGGTTTGCGAATGTTTGGACACAAACGTTAATGGCGCCCTTAGTGACCGCGGGATTGTTTCTGTTGATCTTTAACATTGCGATCGGACCGGGCCGCGGCGAGGTTATGGGCGTGCCGTTCATTCAATTCTTGGCGCCGGGCATCTTAACCATGACGGTGATTCAGAACGCTTTTGCCAATACGTCGTCTTCTTTGGTGATTTCCAAAGTGCAGGGCAACATTGTGGATACGTTGATGCCGCCACTTTCGCCGTTAGAAATTGTTTTGGGGTATCTCGCAGGCGGCGTTGCCCGTGGGATCTTTGTGGCCTTTGGTATCTCCTTTGGGCTTTTTGTTTTTTTAGGACAAAGCATTGCGCACCCGCTCTGGGTATTAACCTTTGTCATTATGGGCGCGGGTTTGATGGGGGCGATCGGTATTTTGGCAGGGATATATGCCAATAAGTTTGATCAGATGGCCGCGATCACCAACTTTATCGTAACGCCCTTGGCTTTCCTTTCGGGAACCTTTTATTCCGTCACCGCCTTGCCGCCCGTTTTGCGCGAGATTTCGGCCTATAACCCGATTTTCTATTTGATCGACGGCGCGCGTTTTGGGTTTTTAGGAGTGTCTGACAGTGATCCAGTCAAAGGCTTGCTGATCGTAACAGGCACGTTTCTAGCTATTTGTGCGATAGCGTGGAACCTGTTGCGCACCGGGCATCGACTAAAGCCTTAACGCGGCGCAAAATAAATTAGGCTTTCCAAAACGCCCTGGAGCGCCTAAAGACATCAATATGAAAACAACGAGCGCCCATATCCGAGTCCGACGACTCCGACGCTAATCCCCTTAGCTTTCCAAGCTCAGGCCTGTTGCCTTGCGGTAAATATCCGCAAATTTTTTCATTTATTGCGCGTTACTGCCGCAAGCACCCCATCCATTATTGACACATTCGCCCGGCTGTTGCACGCCAAGGGCTTAACTATAAGGACCGGACCATGATCCCCTCTGTTCTACCGACCTATAATCGGGCCCCTCTGACATTCGTAAAAGGCGAAGGCAGCTGGATGATAGAGGCGGACGGTCGACGTTTTCTCGATCTTGGTGCTGGCATTGCGGTGAATGTCCTTGGTCACGCGCATCCGTCTTTGGTGAACGCTCTGACCGATCAGGCCAATGCGCTTTGGCATGTGTCCAACTTGTATCACATTCCTCAGCAAGAGGCTTTGGCCGACAAATTGGTCGAAAATAGCTTTGCAGATACCGTGTTCTTTACCAACTCTGGTACGGAATGCTGCGAGCTTGCTGTGAAAATGGTGCGGAAATATTGGTTTGAAAAAGGTCAAGCGGACAAGACCGACATCATCGGTTTCGAGGGCGCTTTTCATGGCCGTTCTTCAGCGGGCATTGCGGCGGCTGGCAGCGAGAAAATGACCAAAGGGTTTGGTCCGCTCTTGCCTGGATTTAAGCAGGTTCCTTGGGGGGATCTGGACGCATTGCAAAACGCGATCACCGACACGACCGCTGCGGTCATACTAGAGCCGGTACAGGGCGAGGGCGGTATCCGCCCAATGGATGACGCCGATCTAAAAGCCGTCCGCGAAATCTGCGACGTAGCTGGCATCCTGCTGATTTTGGACGAAGTGCAATGCGGAGTTGGCCGAACAGGTAAGCTATTTGCGCATGAGTGGGCTGGTATCACACCAGACGTCATGATGGTGGCAAAGGGTATCGGTGGCGGCTTTCCCTTGGGGGCTGTATTGGCCTCCGAAGAGGCCGCAAGCGGTATGACCGCAGGCACACATGGCTCGACCTATGGCGGCAATCCACTGGCTTGTGCTGTTGGTGGCGCGGTGATGGACATTGTAGCGGAACCTGCTTTTTTAGACGACGTAAACCGCAAAGCTGGACAGTTTCAGCAATCTCTCGAAGGACTTGTGGCCTCGCATCCTGATGTATTTGAATCGGTACGCGGCACGGGACTTATGCTTGGGCTGAAATGCAAAGCCTCGAACATGGATGTATTGCAAGCGGCCTATGACGCAGAGCTGATTACAGTGCCAGCTGCGGACAATGTGATCCGCCTTTTGCCACCTCTGAACATTTCCGACGATGACATCAACGAGGCCATCACGCGCCTAGACGCCGCTGCGACTGTAGTGGCCCAAAACTTACAAGGATAAGCGCGATGAAGCACTTTCTGGATATTCACAAAACCGACCAAACGGAACTCCGGGGGATCATCGAGTCCGCCAAAACGATGAAAGAGTCCCGCAAGGGCTTGTCACGTGGCACGCCAGACGTCGAACAGCCGTTGAAAAACCAAATGGTCGCGCTGATTTTCGAAAAGCCATCCACGCGGACACGCGTTTCCTTTGACGTGGGCGTGCGCCAAATGGGTGGGCAGACTATGGTTCTGTCTGGCAAGGAAATGCAGCTAGGGCATGGCGAAACCATCGCCGACACAGCCCGCGTCCTCAGCCGCTATGTCGATATGATCATGATCCGGACTTTCGAAGAGCAAACGCTGCTGGAACTCGCAGAATATTCTGACGTTCCGGTGATCAACGGTCTGACAGATCGCACGCACCCTTGCCAAATCATGGCTGACATCCAGACGTTTGAAGAGCACCGTGGTTCTATTGCTGGCAAAAAGGTTGTTTGGTCCGGCGACGGCAACAATGTGTTCGCAAGCTTTGCTCATGCGGCAGGACAGTTTGGGTTTGATCTGACATTCACTGGACCAGCCCAACTGGATCCAGAACAAGAATTCATCGACTTGGCCCGTTCAAAAGGCAGCAACGTTATTATTGAACGCGATCCAGCCAAAGCCGTTGAAGGTGCTGATCTTGTTGTGACAGACACGTGGGTATCAATGCATGACGCGCAATCAGCCCGCGAACGCCGTCACAACCAATTGCGCCCCTATCAGGTAAATGATGCATTGATGGCGAAAGCCAAACCAGATGCGCTGTTTATGCACTGCCTACCAGCACACCGCGATGAAGAAGCGACCAGTAAAGTCATGGACGGCCCGCATTCGGTGATCTTTGATGAGGCTGAAAACCGCTTGCACGCGCAAAAGGCTGTTATGCGTTGGTGTCTTGGTAAGTAATTGAAACTGCAGGTATTTCTTTGCGAAATACCTGCGGGTTATTTACGGGGCTTTGCGCGCAATGTCGGATCGGCTTGCGTTGGATCCTCGGGCCACGGGTGTTTTGGATACCGCCCCCGCATATCTTTGCGCACATCCGCATAGGAACTGGCCCAGAAGCCGGGAATATCCAATGTTGTCTGAACCGGTTTTTGGCCAGGTGACAACAGCGTCACTTTTAGCGGTGTCTTCCCGACCATCGGGTGCGCCGTCTGGCCAAACATTTCCTGCAAGCGCAATGTGATCTCGGGATGTTCGCCGGAATAATCAATCGGAATTTGCCGATTCAACGGCGTCACAAAATGCGCGGGTGCATGTTTGTCCAACAGCTGCATTTGCGACCAATCCAACATCGCACGCAACGGATTGTGGATGTCGAACTTGCGCCATTGATCGGTAGTCTTCACATTGGAAAGATGTGGCAACAACCACGCCTCTAAATCATCCATCAACGCCGCTTCGGTCATGTCAGGCAGATCATGCCCTGCCTCGCGCAGTAATTGCACACGTGCGGCAAACCGTTTGGCGGCAGGGCTAAACAGCAACCCAATCTCGCGCACACCGTCCAGCATAGCCATTGCAATTGCGTCATCTGGTGCGTCTTTCCACATGCGGTCGTCCAGCACCAAGGCCCCAAATTGCTCTTGCCGCCGTGCCATCACACGGCCATCGCGTTTAGACCAGTGGCATTGATCCTGCCACGCGATTTGATCCCCATAAAGCCCACGCAACTCTGCATCAGACAGCGCAATGGCCTGCCGAATACGCGCCTCTCGTGGGTTGCCATCAAGGTCGGTTGCGACAATCAACCGGCTATTCGCCAAAGGATCATCCCCGTTCATCACTGCCCCTTTGCCACCCGACAACACAAATCGCGGCGCATCACCCTTGCGGTGCAATCCGATCCGGTCAGGGTAGGCGAGGGCTGCCATTTCAGCCAAACTAAGCCGCGCTTTGTCAGGGGCACTGCGCGCCAAGCGTTTCGCTTCGTCCCGCAACGTTGCAATCGCCCCTCGGTTCGCTTGATAGGGGCGCGTGTCGTGAAACCGCTTTAGGTCGGTCATAGCTTCTATGCGTAGTGTCAGGTCACAGGGTGCATTGCGCGACAATGGATCACGAGCCGCCAAGAGAGCCGCCAATGGTGTCGCCTGTTTACCAGCGGTTGCTACCATATGCGCAAGGCGTGGGTGCAACGGTTGCCGCGCAATCGCTTTGCCATGCGGCGTGATCCGCCCGTCGCCATCTAGTGCCCCAAGCAGTTGCAGCAGCGAGATTGCTTCTGAAAGCGTGCCATGTGGCGGAGGTGTCAAAAACGGCAGTTCATCAGGCGAGGCGCCCCAAGCGGCCAGTTCCAGCGCAAGGCTGGTCAAATCTGCCGCTTCGATCTCCGCAGGGGGAAAAGCGGACATGCCGCCTTCTTCGCCCTTCGTCCAAAGACGATAGCAAATCCCCGGTGCAACCCGGCCCGCGCGCCCTTGTCTTTGCGTGGCCTCGGCACGAGTCACGCGCTCGGTCACAAGGCGCGACATTCCGGAACCGGGATCGAACCGAGCGCGCCGCGCACGTCCCGCATCCACCACCACACGCACGTCCTGGATGGTCAAAGAGGTTTCCGCGATAGAGGTCGCCAAAACAATCTTGCGACCCTCTTTCGCCGGTTGAATCGCTGCGCGTTGGGCTTTGAAGTCCATTGCGCCGAAAAGCGTATGTACATGGCAATCACTGGGCAGGTTCAGAGCGCTGGCCGTACGTCGTATTTCACCTTCACCGGGCAAAAAGACCAACACGCCGCCATCGGTTTCCTGCACCGCTTGCATAATCAAGCGCGCAGTTGCCGTCTCTATCCGTGTGTCTTTAGGCAAAGGGCGATCCAGCCAGCGGGTCTCTACCGGATAGCTACGACCCTCTGACGTGACGACCGGGGCGTCACCCATGAGCTCGGCTACTGGCTCGGCATCCAACGTGGCTGACATGACCAAAAGCATCAGGTCATCTCGTAGAACTGATGCCACTTCTAAACACAGTGCCAATCCAAAATCGGCATTCAGTGACCGTTCGTGGAATTCATCGAAAATCACCGCGCCAACGCCCGCCAGTTCAGCGTCAGATTGGATCATGCGGGTCAGAATACCCTCGGTCACGACCTCGATCTTGGTATTGGCGGATGTTTTGCTTTCACCGCGCACACGGTAGCCCACGGTTTGCCCAACAGGTTCACCAAGCGTCTGCGCCATGCGTTCTGCCGCCGCGCGGGTGGCAAGGCGACGGGGTTCCAGCATGATGATTTTGCCATCGACAATCCCAGCTTGATGCATCGCCAAAGGCACCATGGTTGTCTTACCGGCTCCGGGTGGGGCCTGTAAGACCGCGCGACCATGGGATTTCAGGGCTGACAGCAGATCAGGTAGGGCTGTTTCAATAGGCAATGTCGTCATGCCTTGGGTTATCAATCAAGCGCTGGTCTGCGTAAAGGGATCAATCTTTGATGTGTATTTCTTTTGCGATGGGGAGGCTTAACAACCTGACCCAGCGTCAAAATCGCGCGCAGGGTAGACAAAGGGGCAGGCCGCAAGGCATGTAATTGCTTCAGACTGACACGATGAAAAGGGCCTTTCAATGGACATTACAGAGCTGCGTGACAGGATTTTAAAGCAAGACCGCCGCGCATTGGCGCGGGCGATCACCTTGGTCGAGAGTCAACGCGCAGATCACCGCGAGATGACAGCCCAATTGCTGGAATCCCTACGTGGCGCTGGGCGTGAGGCGATGCGGATCGGCCTGTCCGGCACGCCCGGTGTTGGCAAATCGACCTTCATCGAAAGCTTTGGCATGTTCCTGACAGCACAGGGCAAACGCGTTGCCGTGCTGGCGGTTGATCCGTCATCCACGCGGTCTGGTGGCTCAATCCTTGGCGATAAAACCCGGATGGAGCGGCTGTCTCGCGACAAGAACGCCTTTATTCGCCCATCCCCCAGCCAATCCCACCTTGGTGGAGTTGCCCGTCGATCTCGTGAGGCCGTGGCCCTCTGCGAAGCAGCCGGTTTTGATGTCGTGCTGATCGAAACTGTGGGTGTCGGCCAATCCGAAACCGTTGTGTCCGAGATTTCAGACCTGTTTTTACTCCTCCTCGCCCCAGCCGGCGGCGACGAGTTGCAAGGCGTGAAGCGCGGCATCATGGAAATGGCTGACCTGATCCTTGTGAACAAAGCTGATGGCGATTTGAAATCTGCTGCCATGCGCACCTGCGCCGACTATTCCGGTGCGTTGCGGTTGCTGCGCAAGCGCCCGCAAGACCCTGAAGCTTTCCCCAAGGCCATGACTGTTTCTGCCCTCGAAGAGAGCGGCATTGCCAAGGCATGGGATGAAATGATCGAACTTGCAGAATGGCGTAAAGACAACGGTCATTGGGCCGAACGGCGCACAGCACAGGCACAATATTGGTTCCTAGAGGACGTGCGACAGGGTGTATTGGCCCAATTGGAAACCGGCGACGCCAAGGCGCAAATCAGTCAAATGATCGCGCAAATTGCGCAGGGCGACATCACGCCAACCGCTGCTGCTGACACGGTCCTAGAGGCGTTAGCCATTCGCACACGGTAACAGGGGCAACAGCACTTGGATTATTTCACAAATTCCCACTGGCCTTTGTCATTTCATTGTCGTGAATCACTTGACGCCGCCCGGATTCGGGCCTAAAGACGCCCAACGAATTTACGGGTGCGGCCGTTGGCGGCGCCCATTTGCTTTATCGGGGTCGTTATCCCCGTAGACCGTAATACGAGGATGATCCTATGTCGCGCCGTTGCGAACTGACCGGAAAAGGCCCGATGACTGGCAACAATGTCAGCCACGCGAAAAACAGAACTCGGCGTCGTTTCCTGCCGAACCTGAACGACGTAACTCTGCAGTCCGAGACACTGGGTCGCGGCGTAAAGATGCGTATTTCAGCAGCAGCTCTGCGTACCGTTGATCACCGTGGTGGTCTGGACGCATTCTTGGCAAAAGCCAAAGACGTTGAGCTTTCTGACAACGCTCTGAAAGTTAAAAAAGAAATCGCAAAAGCACAGGCTGCTCAAGCCTAAGCGCGTTTCTTTCGTCACTGGACAGTGATTTTAGCCCCGTCTGTTTTCAGGCGGGGCTGTTTCGTTTTGCCGCTTTTCATTGTCGGCGCCCAAGGCGTATATCGGGCACATGACGCGGATTCGCATTCATATCACTTGGCTCCTTGTGGCTGTCTTGACCTTCACAGGGCACAGCATGGCAATTGCCCGCGGCATGTCCCCCGCGATTGGCATGATGGAGCTCTGCACCGGCGACCAAGTGGTCATGGTGCACATGGATGCCGACGGCGAACCAACCGGCCCCGCGCATATTTGCCCAGAGTTCTCACTGATGTTGATGGACATGCTGTCGCCAGCGCCATCAATGGCCGCACCGTGTGTTGCACGTTCGGAACGCCAAGTACTTGTTCAGAAAGCCGCCGTAGCACCTGCGTTGGTCGTTCAAGCCAGCGCACGCGCGCCACCTTTCGTTATTTGATCTGAACTTTTTAAAATCAATCAAATACTTAAGGAGACAATCATGTCTTTCAAATCTCTATCCCTATCCGCCGCTCTTATTTTTGCGATTGCTGCACCTGCTTTTGCCGAAAGCAAAATCATGATCCATGACGCCTATGCGCGTGTGGCCTCCAAAGCGGCCAAAACCGGTGCGGCTTTTCTTGAGGTCCACAACATGGGCGACGAAGAGGATCGCCTGATCGATGTTCGCTCCGACGCTGCAGCGAAAGTTGAATTACACACGCACAAAGATATGGGCGACGGCATTATGAAAATGATGCACGTCGAGGAAGGTTTTGCCATCCCAGCAGGCGAAACACATGCGCTTGCCCGTGGCGGCGATCATGTGATGCTTATGGGGCTGACATCCCGCTTGGCACATGGTGACGAGGTGAACGTAACGCTTGTCTTTGAAAAAGCGGGCGAAATCGCGGTGACGATCCCTGTTGATCTGGAACGCAAAGCCGATCATGGCGCGATGGACCATTCTAATATGGACCACTCCGAAATGGACGAAAGTGCTGAAGGCAAGCACGCGCACCACTAATTAGCGCGCTCGAGAAGCCGGAATAAACTTCTGGCTTTTCCTAACGGCTTAGCTCGTCAGTGACCCATTCTGGAACAATCTGACTAGCAGGCCCAAACCGCGTTTCCGCAAAGCGCGACGCGCCCGCGGACGGCTCTAGGTTCAGCTCAACTGTATGCGCGCCATATTGATCGGCATCGGCAACAAAGTTGGCAGCCGGATAGACTTCGCCAGATGTGCCGATGGACACAAAGACATCGGCTTCGGATAAAGCCACGCTGATCTGTTCCATTGCATAGGGTATCTCGCCAAACCAAACGATATCAGGGCGCGTGCTGGCCGCCGCGCAGCGCGGGCAGGGATCGTTTGGTGACATTGATGGCGGTGCAGCCCAACGGTGGTCACAAGCATGACACAGCGCGCCTGATAGGGCGCCGTGCATATGGATGACATTCTTGCTCCCCGCTTTTTCGTGCAGGGAATCCACGTTTTGTGTCACGATCAAAACATGGCCGGTGTGCTTGGCCTCTAACTCTGCCAGTGCGACGTGTCCCGCATTTGGTTCAGCCTCTGCCGCCTGGGCACGTCTGGCATTGTAAAAGTCATGGACCAGTTGCGGATTGCGGGCAAAGCCTTCGGGCGTGGCGACATCTTCGATCCGATGTTGCGCCCATAAACCACCTTCATCCCGAAAGGTGCCAAGCCCACTTTCGGCAGAAATGCCTGCACCGGTCAAAATCACAATGTTGCTCATGCTCTCTCCTGCGGGCGTCTGGTCTTGAGGGGCGGTAATCGCTAACACGGACATACTGCAAAATCAGGAGAGCGTCATGAAGGTCTTGTTTGTCTGTTTGGGAAATATTTGTCGAAGCCCATCAGCTGAGGGTGTCTTTCGTGAAATGACCTCTGCAACAACCGACAGCGCAGGCACCGCGGGTTGGCACGTTGGAAAGCCTCCCTATGGTCCGATGCAAGAAGCCGCTCAAAGGCGCGGCTACGATTTTTCTGACTTACGCGCCCGCCAGTTTTCCACGCAGGATTTTGATCGGTTCGATCTGATCATCGGAATGGACGCAAGTAACCTTGATGACATCGAGGCACTGCGCCCCGCCGGAAACGAAACACCGGTGAAATGCTTCACTGACTACGCGCCAAACAGTGACATGTCCGAAGTGCCCGATCCATATTACACCCGCGATTTTGACGGAGCCTTGGATTTGATCGAAGACTGCGCGCGCGGTCTAAAATCTGAAATCGGTTAACGCGCCGCGATTCGCGCTACCTTTCAAATTTTGAAATATGGTGTTCAGGTACGTCGGTGAGAAATGGTCGAAATCTGGCAATACTTGAAACGTACGTTTCAGGCGCTGAAACTACCGAAACGTACAATTGCTAACTCTCTAAAATGCGTAGTTCACCCTCTAGAAAAGGTTGGCTATGTACTGCGGGCGCAATGACTTTATCCTGCACCAAACGTCGAACCGTTTGCGCCACATCACGCGGTACGTTCTCTGTCCAATCGACACTGGCGTAGAGTGAAATCTTTCTTGAAAAATGAGCAAATGGCAGCGGA
Organism: Cognatishimia sp. 1_MG-2023; assembly: GCF_030548175.1. Lineage (GTDB taxonomy): Bacteria > Pseudomonadota > Alphaproteobacteria > Rhodobacterales > Rhodobacteraceae > Cognatishimia. The sequence continues at coordinate 191,612 of NZ_JAUORX010000002.1, forward strand.
TGCGCCGTGACCTGATCATGAAATCTTGCCGCGCGCATAAAGCCCAAAGGCGTTGTAATGGCCCAGCCAATTCCGCGCGAGACACAGGCCATCAAAGCCAAATGGCTACCGATTTCAAAGCGTTCGTTATAGTCTAGTTTCAACCGCGATAACTGCGCGTCGATTTGCCGTGAGATCAATTGCTCGCGTTCATAGCGCAGGAAAGGCAGGTCTTTCATAACACGTTCAACGTCGCCACCTTTGGCTGCGTAAGTTGTTGGTGTTACTAGGATAAAAGGGTCTTGCGCTAAGGGATATTCTACAACGCCATCCAGCACCTCGCCTGTGCTTGCCGCAATTCCCATATGTAGACGGCGCTCTTTCATGGCGGTCGTTATGTCGTTGCTGCTGGCAGTGATGAGCTTGAATTTACACTTGGTCAGGCTCTCGGCCAGAATGGTTACAAGGCGTGGGGTAAGGTCATTGTCAAAGTCGTCAATGATCCCAATCGACAACGTGCTGAGGTGGGACAGATCCATCACCGTCAACTCTGATTGTGCTAACCGTAATTCAGACAGCACCGCCGATGCCCGCGCTAAATAACTGCGTCCCGCCTGCGTCAACTGCATGGGGCGTTTCCCATGGTCAACAAGGCTTACGCCCAAGGCCGTTTCTAGGTTGCGGATTTGCTGGCTAACGGCTGGCTGACTCAATCCAGTTGTCTCTGATGCCAAAGCCACAGAACCAGAATTGGCCAAGGCTTCAAACACTTCAAGCCCGCGCAGGGTTACGCCTTTGGTCAGCATCACAGTTCTCCGGCTAAACTTGTCTTTTGTGAATGTAGCGCGATTTGCCGTCAAACGGAATTTTGGAATATTCTCAAAGAAGCAAAGGGTGTTAAGAGATCATCTAACACCAAAAAAACGTGCGAGACTGAAGTGTGGGATTAGCTTCTGCGGCTACAGGTGGCTGACGCCGTTTGACCAAAGGATTTATACCTTAGCCAAAAACGCTCGTGGCTGCGACGATCAGACTGGCGCATTTCTTGAGCTTTATGGGGGTCTTTAAAGAAGCTCGCGGCAACTTTCTGATCTGTACGAGACAGCTCCTTGTTCGCCACGCTTTGCAGGCAATTGCAGAGTCGGCGAGATGCTGCATCGCGATCCGATCTAATACATGCGCTGGAAATAGGGCCTGCCTGGGGCATGCTTGCTGCGAGCGGGAAAAGTGCCAAAGCAAGCACTGCGCTGCCAATAAGCTTCTTCATCTCGTGCCTCTTTCATAATGGTCCGTGCTTTTGAACGTGACCGGTTGCTCTATTTTAGTATGTCCTATTTTCGAACCTTTTCAAAGGGGGACACAAATAATTGAAATTTCTTAGAATTCCCGCCAAATGCTCGTTTTTATGCCGACGCGCCCGCCGCCTCGACTTTCTCCAATCAGGCCAACTTGAAGATGCACTCGTTTGCCCAAAGGGAATGCAACAGACGGTGATACCGAAATATGGGCGGGCTGATACCGCGATCTTTCCGCTGTGACCTGCGCAATCCATTTCCACTTATTGCGGGTCGTGACACCTAGGGTCGTTTCTGATGTCAAATTCCAGTCCTCCCGGCTTTTCGTCAGCGATGTATCAAAGGTAAACCAACCTTTGCGCTGTCGAATGGTTATCCCGCGTCCAAGGGTTAGCCCCAGCCGCACTTCGGGTGTGGATGCGCCAAGGTGATAGGTTCCACCCAAACCAATCTCATATGCAAATAACCAACCAGATTCCCAAGTTTTTATGGGTCGCCGTAAAAAAGCATGGCCATTTATTTTATTGATCTCATTCAATCCACCCGAAAATCCAAGCGTTGTTGTCTTTGAAAGTCCGTATTCCACATAAAGACCCGAATAATAGGTTAGACTAAGGTCGTGATTTGAAACGGTGAACGTGCTGCTGGACGACATGAAGCCCGTTGAAACTGGCCGTTGCCAGGGGCCGGCCTGAGCCGCTGTTGCAAACCAAATTGCCAGAATGATCCAGATATATCGCATATCAGCCCCTTTGGGGTGATCGTGATAAAGTTAAGTAAACATTGGCTTAAAATTGTCCTGGTGGATTGGCCGCGCCGAAAAGTACAAAAACCTGTGGCAAGTCGGGGTGAGTCAGCGGTAGGCTGAATGAAAAGGGAGACTTGCGCATGCCAACAATTCAAAAGGGTGAGCTTCGCCAAACCGTAATCACGACATTTGAGGTGACACCGGGAACATGTCAGGATTTAGTCGACGCGTTAAATGATGCTTATGATGTGCTTATATCCAAGCAACCGGGATTTATTGCCGCGGGCTTGCACGTAAATGACGCACAAACGCGGATCGCCAATTACTCTCAGTGGGAACGCCGTGAGGATTTTCAGGCGATGCTGCGCACGCCGGAAATGCGCGAAAGAACACGTGCTTTCAATACGCTTTGCAAAACGTTTGAGCCTGTGATGTATGACGTGGTGAGCACCTACTAATTCAGCGGCCTTACGCGGAGCATTGAATGTATAAAAACATCCTTATCCCTTTGTCATTTGACGAAGATGACAGTGGTGATGCCGTCATTCAGGCAGCCGCAGCATTGGCTGGGCCAGAAACTCAGGTCACTTTATTGCATATTATGGGACCCATTCCGAGTTATGCGACGAACTATTTCCCCGCAGGGTATCGGGATGAAGCGCAATCCACGATCGAGAATTCTCTGCGTGAAATGGCCCGTGATCTGCCGAACGCAGAGGGTGTGGTTATTGAAGGGCAGGCTGGGCGAAGCATATTGAGCTGGGCAAAAGAACATGGCGTTGACTGCATTGTCATGGCCGCGCATCGGGCGGGCACACATGATATTTTACTTGGATCAACGACTGCTCAGGTGGTGCGGCAAGCGGGATGCGCTGTTCATATCGTTCGATGATTTCAAAACTTTGCGTAGCTGAAAAGCCCGACCATGACTAAGATTGGTAACAAGGCGAGAATTAGTGCAATTGGTTGTTTTTCATAGGTTTTCGAAAGCCGGAGAGCGGGTACAAAACACAAGAGTAATGAGATAACCCCTACGAATAGATAGCCTTGTAACGATTGCTCTGGGGTTCGTTCATCTGGCCCAAGGTAGGCCCAAGTCATATACACAGCCCAAACCATAATTTGGATCGCAACAAGGATATGAATGAAGCGGTGCATTGTGTGTGGCGAACCCTCAATAGTCTTTAAATCCATGCGCTGAGTGCGCTCTGATTATAGAATATATATATTTTTCAGTGGGTTCTGTCACGTGAATTACGATTTCATGACGGGCTGCGCGAATTCCCTTTCCCATTCGTGGATGTGGGCCAGCTTTAACTGGCCCACTTTTAGGCACTTAACGTCCGCGGCGGCTTACGTTGCCACCACGCTGGCCAGGTCGTCCGGCCGTGGAGCGTCCTTTTGCTTGAACAGCACCTTTTGCAATGGCTTCGACCGCTGATTGACGTGCTAACGGGTCGTCGGCGATTGCAAGGTCGACGGCCTCTAGTCGTTTCACTTCGTCACGTAAGCGCGCTGCTTCTTCGAACTCTAGGTTCTCCGCTGCTTTGCGCATTTCTTCGCGTAAGCCATCCAAATGCGCAGCAAGGTTCGCGCCATGCATCGGTGCGTCGATGGTGGCAGTGACACGTGCCATATCCGTATCTCCTTGATACAGACCCGATAGAACGTCTTCGACGTTCTTTTTCACTGTGGCCGGTGTGATGCCGTGTTTTTCATTGTAAGCGATCTGCTTGCTGCGGCGCCGATCTGTTTCCCTCAGCGCGCGCTCCATGCTGCCGGTGATTTTGTCCGCATACATGATCACGCGGCCTTCTGCATTCCGCGCAGCGCGGCCAATCGTTTGCACAAGTGAGGTTTCAGAACGCAAGAAACCTTCTTTGTCGGCATCCAAGATGGCGACCAATCCACATTCGGGAATATCGAGCCCTTCGCGCAAAAGGTTGATCCCGATGAGTACATCAAAGGCACCAAGTCGCAAGTCTCGTAGGATCTCGATCCGCTCAAGGGTGTCGATATCCGAATGCATATAACGAACTTTGATACCTTGTTCGTGCAAGTATTCCGTCAGGTCTTCGGCCATACGTTTAGTCAATGTCGTGACAAGCGTTCGGAAGCCGTCTTGAGTAACTTTGCGAATTTCGTCCAACAGGTCATCGACCTGCATCTCGACCGGACGGATTTCGATGTAGGGATCGATAAGGCCGGTTGGTCGAATGACTTGTTCGGTAAAGACACCGCCTGCCTGTTCTAGCTCCCATGCAGAAGGTGTAGCAGACACAAAAATTGATTGCGGGCGCATAGCATCCCATTCTTCGAATTTCAGTGGCCGGTTATCCATGCAAGACGGAAGACGAAAGCCGTGTTCAGCTAAGGTGAACTTGCGACGGTGGTCGCCTTTGTACATGCCGCCGATTTGGGGAACTGATACGTGGCTCTCATCTGCAAAGACAATCGCGTTGTCTGGAATGAATTCAAATAGAGTGGGGGGCGGCTCGCCTGGGGCGCGCCCCGTGAGGTAGCGCGAATAGTTCTCGATCCCGTTACAAAAGCCCTGCGCTTCGATCATCTCGACATCAAAGTTAGTGCGCTGCTCAAGCCGCTGCGCTTCCAGCAGTTTGCCCTCGCTCACCAAATGGTCGAGCCGTTCGCGCAACTCTTTTTTGATCTTAATAACAGCCTGATTTAATGTCGGTTTCGGCGTGACATAGTGAGAGTTCGCATAGACCCGGATTTTTTCAAAGCTATCCGTGCGTTCACCGGTTAGGGGGTCAAACTCCGTTATGCTTTCAAGCTCTTCCCCAAAAAACGACAGTCGCCATGCTCGGTCTTCTAAGTGGGCTGGGAAAATCTCTAGGCTATCGCCGCGTACGCGGAACGATCCGCGTTGGAATGCTTGGTCATTGCGCTTGTATTGCTGTGCTACTAGATCGCCCATGACTTGGCGCTGGTCGTATTCTTTTCCGACAACTAAGTCCTGTGTCATTGCGGAATAGGTTTCAACGGAACCGATGCCGTAGATACAAGAAACCGAGGCTACGATGATAACATCGTCTCGTTCGAGCAAAGACCGCGTGGCCGCGTGACGCATTCGGTCAATTTGTTCGTTAATTTGGCTTTCTTTTTCGATGTATGTATCAGATCGAGCTACATAGGCTTCGGGCTGATAGTAGTCATAGAATGACACAAAATACTCTACTGAATTCTCCGGAAAGAACCCTTTGAATTCACCATACAGCTGGGCAGCCAAAGTTTTGTTGGGCGCAAGAATGATCGCAGGCCGCTGTGTTTCTTCGATGATCTTAGCCATGGTAAAGGTCTTGCCCGTACCTGTGGCCCCCAACAGAACTTGATCACGTTCCCCAGCCAGAATGCCGCCGCCTAATTCCTTGATGGCGGTCGGTTGGTCACCCGCTGGTTCGAACTCCGAATTGAGGATGAACCGCTTGCCCCCCTCGAGTTTTTCGCGGGCGGGGACGGGTTTGGCAGGTATTACGGCGGCAGAAGATGAGTCAGACATCAGAGATTCCTTCGTTGCCCCTAATTTGATCTGTTATTGTTCTCTTGCAAGGCCGGATGGATACAAATCTCGATTCTTAAGAGCTGACACTGACAATTATTGGCAATTGCTGGCAGCGCATCCTGAGTTGAGGCTGTTTGTCGCAGTGTGGGACAGTATTTTGAGTATGGACTGATGTATCTTTACCTCGGGTCAACTTTCAGGGGTTTGACCGCCTATTCAAAATACGAAGCTAAACCCTTCATCCTATTGAATATCTCACGTGCCAAGAAATATTAGGAATGAATTGGGTGATCTTTTGAAGTTTTATTCCGCAATTCGCTTGCCTGATGTTTAACATAATTTGTATATTCGGGATGCAAGCAGCGCTTGGTTGCTGACTAGACCACATATACCCCTCGCTCCCCGTGGGCTGATTGGCAACCAAGGCCGCCTGAAATGCAAAAGCCCCCGATTTATCATCGGGGGCTTTGTGTTCTTAGGTGTCCTCGCTATCGGTCTCCGCGACAGGGACATAAAGTTCCCCACCTTCGCGGAATTTGGCTGCCATAGCTTCCATTCCTTCCTTTTGCGCCTCTGCGCGAATGTCATGAGAAATCCGCATAGAGCAGAACTTTGGACCACACATAGAACAGAAATGCGCGACTTTATGTGCCTCTTTTGGAAGTGTCTGGTCGTGGAATTCACGTGCGGTTTCTGGATCGAGTGCGAGGTTAAATTGATCTTCCCAGCGGAATTCAAAACGTGCCCGTGAAAGCGCGTCATCGCGACGTTGCGCGCCGGGTAGGCCTTTAGCTAAATCTGCCGCATGCGCGGCGATTTTATAGGTGATCACGCCTGTTTTCACGTCATCACGATCCGGCAAGCCAAGATGTTCTTTCGGCGTCACATAGCACAACATTGCGCAGCCGAACCAACCGATCATCGCGGCACCAATACCAGAGGTGATGTGGTCATATCCTGGTGCAATATCCGTGGTCAGTGGGCCAAGCGTGTAGAAAGGTGCCTCGTGGCAGCACTCCAACTGCTTATCCATGTTCTCTTTGATCTTGTGCATGGCCACGTGGCCTGGCCCTTCGATCATCACCTGACACCCTTTGGCCCAAGCGATTTTGGTTAGCTCGCCCAATGTCTCAAGCTCTGCAAATTGCGCCTCGTCATTTGCATCTGCAATGGAACCCGGACGCAATCCATCACCCAAGCTAAAGGACACGTCATATTGGCGGCAGATGTCAGCGATTTCGTCGAAGTGCTCGTATAGGAAGCTTTCCTTGTGGTGATGTAAGCACCACTTCGCCATGATGGAACCACCACGAGATACGATCCCAGTCACGCGCTTTGCAGTCATTGGAACCATATGCAACCGAACACCGGCGTGAATGGTAAAGTAATCAACACCTTGCTCTGCCTGTTCGATCAACGTGTCGCGGAACACCTCCCATGTCAGGTCTTCGGCAATGCCGTTTACCTTTTCCAAAGCCTGGTAGATCGGAACCGTCCCAATTGGCACAGGGCTATTCCGGATGATCCATTCACGGGTGTTGTGAATGTTGCGACCTGTCGAAAGGTCCATCACGGTATCGGCACCCCAACGGATGGACCAGACCAGCTTGTCCACTTCTTCTTCCATCGAGGAACTTACAGCAGACGTTCCCATATTGGCGTTAATCTTCACAAGGAAGTTGCGCCCAATGATCATCGGCTCCAGTTCTGGATGGTTGATGTTCGCAGGGATAATTGCACGGCCCGCAGCGATTTCCTCGCGCACAAATTCGGGTGTCACATAGTTCGGGATATTGGCACCAAAATCTTCGCCATCCCGTTCCACTGCACCCGCTTCGCGCAACTGGTTCTCGCGGATTGCAACGTATTCCATTTCTGGTGTCACAATACCTGCACGCGCGTATTCATATTGGGTCACCGCAACGCCGTCTTTTGACCGTAGCGGTGTGCGCAAATTGGGGAATTCTGCGACCAAGCGATCGCCTTCTACAAAACCATTGTCTTCGGGTTTTACGGCGCGTGCTGCGTAGGGCTCAACATCGCCACGTGCCATGATCCAATCTTGACGGATTGGCGCTAGGCCTTGGCGAATGTCTGTCAAAACATCCGGATCAGTATAGGGGCCAGAGCTGTCATAGACCGGCAGTGGTGGTTCACCGGCACTTGGATGAACAGAAATCTCGCGCATTGGCACGCGGATGTCGGGGAATTGTACGCCATCAACGTAAATCTTGCGCGACGCGGGTAGGGCGCCTGTCGTGATCTTTGGATTAGGGACGTTCATTTGGTGCTCCTTAAGCAATCAATTCAAAAGGACACCAGCGGATTTCGGGTGGGAAACAGAGGGTGTACAGCCCCCTTGGTCAGCAACGTCGAGACAATTGAGGTGTACTGCCCCACTGCACGACGCGCTTAGCTTCCTACGCCAGTCTCAACTGGGTCAGGTTCAAAGGGTCGCGGTGCTGGGCTATGCCCGAGCCGCCTCTCAGTCCATCAGCTGGACTCCCCTGCGTGTTGAGTTTTTATGCGCGCTAAGGTTGTTTCGTCAACGAAAGGTTTCTCTTGGACCGATAGATATTTAAAATCTGGATTATTACCGCAGCGGCGAACGGATTCAGCTCTTGCCCGGAGGCGCGAAATCTCGGATAAAGCCCAGAGACCAAGGAGTTTGCGATGATCGCTCGTATCTACCAGCCTGCCCGTAACGCAATGACATCGGGCCAAGCCAAAACCAAAACGTGGGTTCTTGAGTTCGCGCAGTCATCTGCACGCGACATTGATCCGCTGATGGGGTGGACTGGGTCTGACGATACGCAATCGCAAGTTAAATTGCGCTTTACCTCGAAAGAAGCTGCGCTGGACTATGCCAAGGAAAAAGGCATCGACGCGACGGTAACTGAGCCACAAAGGCGTAAGCCAAACATCCGCAACGGTGGCTATGGTGAAAACTTTGCAACCAATCGTCGTGGTCCTTGGACGCACTGATTTTTGCGTTCATAACTAATATCAAAAATTACTGACGGGGTTGGCCTTTTCATTGGCCCCTAAGCTGACGGCGATTGGTCTGATCATCGGTTGAGGTGCTTAAGGTGATACACCTATCTGAATCACTTCTTTCCGATTTTAGGTTCAGTCCCTGCCTTTAGGCGTCCAATATTTTCCTTGTGCCGCCAAAAGACAAGAAGCGTTACCGCAACGCCAAGGAAGAAAATGTTTCCGTAACCCAGCAAAAGAACCCAGCATGTCGTTGAGGCCGCAGCAACTAGCGCGGATAGTGATGAAATCCGGCCAAGTAGGGCTGTAGTCAGCCATGTCAAACAACAAGCGACACCGACGGGCCAGGCGAGTGCAAGCATTAGACCAAGGAAAGTCGCGACGCCCTTTCCACCTTTGAACTTCAACCAAACAGGAAAGCAGTGGCCTAGGAAAGCTAGAAGCCCCGCAATTTGGGCCGCGTCTTCTGCTGCGAGCCAACGTGCAACCAGCACAGCTACAGCGCCCTTGCCGCCATCTAGAATGAGTGTGGCCGCTGCTGCAGACTTGGAACCGGTTCGCAATACATTGGTTGTCCCAATGTTGCCTGACCCAATTTGCCTTAAATCCCCAAGCCCAAAGATGCGTGTGATCAGAATACCAAACGGAATTGAGCCAAAGAGGTAGCCAACCGCACCCCAAATAACGAGTGCAAACAAACCGGTTTCAATTGCAGGCATCAGTCTCTCCGGTAAACGGCCTGACCGGCCACATATGTTGCCAGCACTTTACCCTGCATCCTTTGACCGTCAAATGGCGTGTTCTTGGATTTAGAATTTAGTTTAAAGCGATCTAGAACGAACGGAGCGTCTGCATCAAACATGATCAGGTCAGCCGGAGCCCCGGCTGACAGGCGACCGGATGGTAGGCCTAAACGGTTCGCAGGATTAAGGGCCATCGCTCTGAAAAGTTCTGGCAAAGTGAGTTGTTCGGCGTGGAAAAGGCGCAAAGCTGCTGGAAGGAGGGTTTCTAAAGCTACAGCGCCTGAAGCAGCTTCTTCGAACGGGAGGCGTTTGCTTTCTTCGTCTTGTGGCGTGTGCATTGAGCTAATGGTGTCTATCAGACCAGACTTAACAGCGGCAACAACAGCAAGCCGATCTTCTTCACTACGTAACGGCGGCTTGATCTTAAAGAAGGTTCGGTAGTCGGCAACGTCGAGTTCATTCAGCGTTAGGTGATGGATCGAAGTACCCGCGGTGATGTCAAAGCCATTGGCCTTTGCGCGCTCCAAAGCGGGTAGAGCGCGAGCTGTTGTTATTTGATCGGCATGATATTTGACACCGGTCATTTCGATCAGCGCTATATCCCGATCCAGCCCCATACGTTCTGCCATGGGTGTTACAGCGGGTAGGCCACGAAGGCTGGCAAATTTACCGGATGTGACTGCAGCACCTTTAGATAAGCCGGGTTCTTGAGGGTGTGCAATTACCAGCGCACCCAAAGAACGTGCGTAGGTCATCGCTCGAGAATAGACTTTAGTGTCGCTGATCACATGGTCGCAATCTGTGAAAGCAATTGCGCCTGCATCCATCAGAAAGCCGAATTCTGTCATTTCCTTCCCTTCGCGACCTTTGGTCAACGCGGCCATTGGAACAACATTCACGGGTGCAGCTTCATTCGCTCGGCGCGTAACGAATTCTAACGTTTCGGGGCTATCAATGCAGGGATCAGTATCCGGACGGGTGACCATCGTCGTGATACCGCCAGCCGCCGCTGCAAGACCTGCCGAACGATAGCTTTCTTTGTGGCGTTCCCCGGGCTCACACACTTTGACTCCAATATCCACGATCCCAGGTGCCAAGCATTTGCCGCCACAGTCGATAACTTCTGCGCCTTCAGGCACCGCAATTTCCGCACCAAGATTTACAATGACACCATCCTGCACCAGCAAGCTGCCATGTGTTTCGCTTAGGGATTCTGGGTCGATCAAACGGGCGTTCGTGAAAAGAAGGCTCATGGTTTTAGGGGTCCTTTCTGATCCAAAGCCCGTTGGGCCAATCTATCTGCGACATGCAAGTTTACGGCTTTGAGGTCAACCGTTTCATAAAAACAGCAACCAAATCAACAAACCAACCACGAGGCAAATCGCTGGCAGGATGAACATAGCTTTTAAGACATTTAGGTGCGGATGCGTTGGCGGTGCACCAAGGTTACTGGGTTCGCTCGCGGCAGCACTCGGGAGGTTTTTGAAGGTGATGTCAGTGCCAGCTTCTTGGAACACACCAAGCAATTGGAGTGCACGACGCGGGTTAATTGTTAGCTCATCACCATCAAATGCGCGAGAATACAGAATAAGAACAATGCCTTCGACGTGCTCTAAGGTCGTGCGAACGTCGGCAAGGTCACTATCTGCTACACCCAGACCCTGAACTAAATAATCAGCGAGACCAAGGCCTTCTAAATCTTGAACATCAAAGAGTTCCGCGTAATCCGTCTCGATCCAGTCTAAACCGACGAGATCAGCAATTGCAGCAGCTGTCGGTGGCATGTCCGGTTTTGGGTTTTGGATGCGATCCAAATCGGAATGAGAAATATCGACCTGAAAAAGTCGAACAACACCCACTTCGTTTCGTGCGATTTTCAACGCATCAGCCATGCGTGTTTCCTTTGTTGGAAGTGATAGCAGCTGTTAGTTCTTTGCGAATGTGACCAACGGGGCCTACAAATTGCATAACCGTCACGCGTCCATCTGTGCCTCGAAGACGCAAAGCCCACCACATCCACACTCGCACCTGCGCGATGTCTTGGAGGTTTAGCCATGAGACCTCTTCGATTTCACGGGTACTCGTCAGCAGTAAGCGTTGACTGGTCAACGTCCATTGGTCCGACCGACGGTCCAGCCAACCACGCCATTCTTCAAAGACTATCATAAACACGATGACCAAAAAGATGGCCAAGCCAATGCGCTGCACGAAACTAAGCTCAAGGCCAGGAATGAAGCCAAAGCCAATTGTTGTCAGTATCGCGAGTGAAATGGATTTTTGCAGGAATAATGCGAATTTAGGTCGATAGTGGGCCACAACGGTTTCAGTTGGGCGCAACTGCAAATGAGGATTTGCAGTGTCTGGGGCGTCCAGTTGTAAAGACGGCCCTTGGTTTGTCATCCGCCTACCCAGACCATAAGGCCAACGAGTGCGAACATAACAAGCAACGCAATCGTTGCGACGCGGCCACTCATTTTGGGATCTTTTGGATCTTCCATATTAGACCTCTACCGGCTGGTTGGCTCTGCTTTCACGCAAGTTGCGTGCCAGCAAGTCCATAGCCGCCATACGTACTGCTACGCCCATTTCAACCTGTTCCTGAATAACGGACCGGTTGATGTCATCCGCCAGTTCACCATCAATTTCGACGCCACGGTTCATAGGGCCAGGGTGCATCACGATGGCATCGTCCTTGGCATGCTTTAGTTTCTCTGCGTCCAATCCGTAGCGATGATAATACTCGCGTTCTGACGGAATAAATCCGCCATCCATTCGCTCGCGCTGAAGGCGTAGCATCATGACAACGTCGACGTCTTTTAGCCCTTCGGCCATGTCTTCATAAACTTCGACGCCAAATTCGTTGATTTGGCTTGGCATCAATGTTGGTGGGCCAACAAGGCGCACGCGGTTTTCCATCTTACCAAGCAGGATCAAGTTAGATCGTGCAACACGGCTGTGCGCGACATCCCCACAGATCGCAATATTGAGGCGATGAAGCCGACCTTTGGTTCGTCGAATGGTAAGCGCATCTAGAAGCGCCTGTGTTGGATGTTCGTGGCGGCCGTCACCTGCATTCAACACCGCGCAATTCACTTTTTGGGCCAGCAAATCTACAGCCCCAGAATGTGGATGACGCACGACTAGCAAATCGGGATGCATCGCATTCAGCGTCATCGCTGTGTCGATCAAGGTTTCACCCTTTTTGATCGAGCTTGCTTGCATTGCCATGTTCATCACATCTGCACCCAATCGCTTGCCCGCAATTTCAAAGCTGGCCTGCGTGCGAGTCGAGTTTTCAAAGAACATGTTGATCTGTGTGAGACCGCGTAGTGCCTCGGAATGTTTGACATCGCGGCGGTTCAAATCAACATATTGATCCGCCAAATCAAGGAGGGTGGTGATCTCTTCGGGGTGCAAATGCTCGATCCCCAAAAGATGCTTTTGACGAAACACCATCGCGCGGCTCCTTGTTTTGATCTTGGCCGCTTATAAGAAGCTGCTTGCCTTGCTGCAAGTCGCGCAAGGGTCAGTCTGTGACAAAATTCCTAAACGTTTGAGCTGATCTTCAACGTGGCCCTCGGTAATTGTGTGGTTTCGGCCCGTCGCTGGGCAGGCTAGGGTGTGTTTTATGGAATCGGTATTAGATTATCACACGGCAGGCGCGCTATTAGATTGGCAGGTTGAACTCGGTGCGACCGAGGCAATTCTTGACGCGCCTGTGAACCGGTATGAAATTCCCGAAACCATTAAAAAAGTTCAGGCGGCCGAGCCAGTTGCCGTTGCACACAAGCCATCCGTCGATCCAGTGAAAATTGCCCAGACCGCAGCGAAAGCATGCGCGGATTTGACAGCGCTTAAAGCGGCCATTGCAGAATTTGAACATTGTCCTATCAAACGTGGTGCGCGGTCATTGGTTTTCGGGGACGGGCATCCTAATGCCCGCGTCATGATCATCAGCGAAACGCCAGATCGCGACGAAGATCGGATAGGTAAACCTTTTGTCGGCCGTCCGGGCCAACTTTTGGATAAAATGTTATCCGCCATTGAAATGGACCGTTCTGCTGAAAACCCACAGCAGGCCGTCTATACATCAAACATCCTGCCATGGCGTTTGCCACAAAGCCGCGAGCCTTCTCCTGAGGACTTCAAGATGATGCGCCCTTTTGTGCAACGTCATGTTGAATTGATTGATCCAGACGTGATTGTTCTGATGGGAAATACGGCATGCCAAGGTGTGCTTGGAAAGCGTGGGATCACTCGGTTGCGCGGTGAGTGGGCAGAGGCCTTTGGCAAACCTATTTTGCCCATGTTCCATCCATCCTATTTGATGAAAAACCCAAATATGAAGCGGGAAGCTTGGGCCGATCTATTGGCGTTGAAGGCCAAGCTATTGCCGCTTTCTTAAGTATCGGAGGTCTCATGGATTTCATTCTGCTTTTAGCCTTCGTTCCAGCGGCGTTGGCTTTGAACCTGACACCAGGTGCGGATATGATGTTTTGCTTAGGCCAGGGCTTACGATCCGGCCCAAAACCGGCCATTGCGGCAAGTGCAGGGATTTCTGTTGGTGCATTGGTGCACGTAACACTGGCGGGACTAGGCCTTGGTGCCTTGGTGGCAACTACTCCTTGGGTCTTTGATGTGATCCGGTGGATCGGCGTCGGGTATCTCATGTGGCTAGCAATCACTGCGCTACGCAACTCTGTGCAGGATAGTAGGGTGAAGCCATTGTCTCCACGCCTGGCGTTTCGACAAGGATTGCTGGTGAACCTCTCCAACCCCAAAGTGATCTTGTTTGTTCTGGCGTTTATCCCGCAGTTTGTTGATCCGTCTCAAGGCAGCGTATTTGCACAGTTCTTGATGTTTGGAGGCGTCATCGCTTTTGGTGGATTTATAGTAAATGGGTTTGTTGGCATATTTGCAGGCAGCGTTGGGAAATCGCTAACCGGATCGCCGAAATTTCAAAGAGGGATTGGGTACGTTACCGCAGCGATCTTTTCAGCCCTCGCAGTACGTTTAGCTTTGTTGGAGCGCGCATAATGGCGAAACTTGATGACAGCCGTCCCTTTGTCCCAGTCCGCATTGCGGTTTTAACAGTTAGCGATACGCGTGGATTGGATCAGGACAAAAGCGGCGATACACTTGTTTCGCGCCTCGAAGCTGCGGGGCATACTTTGGCAGCAAGGGATATTTTGCCTGATGAAAGGCATCAAATCGCAGATCAATTGCGGTCTTGGTGCGCTGAGCCAGATATTGATGTTATAATCTCGACTGGAGGCACAGGGCTAACGGGGCGGGACGTTACCGTAGAAGCCCACCGCGATGTTTATGAAAAAGAGATTGAGGCGTTTGGAACGGTTTTCACCATCGTTTCAATGAAGAAAATCGGAACATCGGCTGTACAAAGCCGCGCGACAGGAGGAGTGGCAATGGGAACTTATCTGTTCGCTTTGCCGGGAAGTACTGGGGCGTGCAAAGATGCTTGGGACGAAATCCTTCAGTATCAATTGGACTACCGTCATATGCCTTGCAATTTCGTTGAAATATTGCCGCGCCTAGATGAGCACATGAAGCGCACCAAGGGCTGATCCGACGAGAGCGTTTAAAGCGCTAGCACTCACGCGGCGCCCTTGTTGGCGCAAATTTCTACGAAAAATTCACTTTTCTGCGACGGAAGGCCCTTCACTGCTCGTATAATGCGCTGGGCACTTGGAAATTCTACCAAACTGCACAAGTTTAGCTGTGCACACGTGAAAAGGATTAGTCATGCGGTTTTTGCGTCAAAGTATGGTGGGGCTTTTTCTACTGTCGGTGACAGTGGGCCTACTCACGATCGCTGCGCAAATGTTCACAGGTGCGCTTGCTGAGCGGCTGAGTGATGAGACACCGGCCCGTCAGCAACGCGAACGTGTGTTTACAGTAAACGTGTTGACTGCAACGCCCGAAGAAGTGGTGCCGCAAATATCCGTGTTTGGTGAAGTTCAAAGCCAACGAACCTTGGAATTACGCGCGTCAGCTGGCGGAACAATTGTTGAGATGGTTCCGGATTTTCGAGAAGGCGGTCAGGTTCAAGCAGGCCAGATATTGGTTCAAGTCGATACATCCGATGCACAAGATAGTTTGGCACGAGCAGCGAGCGAAGTACGTGCCTCACAAGCCGACGTACGCGATGCCGGACGTGCTCTAAGCCTTGCAAGTGATGAATTGATGGCGGCTTCAGATCAAGTCGATTTGCGTGCAAAAGCGCTTAGCCGTCAGCAAGATTTGGAAAGCCGGGGCGTTGGAACGGCCGCGGCAGTTGAGACGGCAGAATTAAGTTTGTCATCCGCAAAGCAACAGGAGTTGTCCCGCCGGCAGGCTATTGCGCAGGCCGAGACACGCGTTGACCAATCAGCGACCCGGCTAGAGCGTGCAAACATCGCTCTTGCCGAGGCTGAGCGCCAATTGTCTGACTTGCAAGTTGTTGCAGATTTTGACGGTAAATTGGCGGATGTGAACGCTGTTAAAGGTGGTCTCGTTTCGGCAAATGAACGGCTCGCACAGCTTATTGACCCAAATGCTTTAGAGGTCACATTTCGTGTGTCGACCGCTCAATATACACGCCTGATTGATGAAAGCGGGCGCCTACGGCCTGCCGATGTGTCGGTGTCCTTAAATGTGTCTGGTTTGGTTCTGGAAGCACAGGGTCGCATAAGTCGCGATAGTGCCGCCGTTGGTGAAGGTCAGACAGGCCGCTTAATATTTGCAACGTTAGAAAATGCGCGCGGTTTAAAGCCCGGTGATTTTGTCAGCGTGGCGATTAAAGAGCTGCCCATTAGAAATGTGGTACGCTTACCTGCCGCAGCTGTGGACCCTCAAGGGCAGGTTATGGTCGTGGGCGAAGATTTCCGTCTCGAAGCCCTTCCCATTTCATTGATCCGCCGGCAAGGCGACGAAGTTCTCGTGGAAGGTACGCATTTGGCAGGAAAAGCTATCGTTACACGTCTTACACCTTTGTTGGGCGCGGGGATTCGCGTGAAACCCGTTCAAGAGAATACCAGTGGATCACCCATTGTCGCTGCTTCACCAGAACCGGAGTTGCTAGAGCTCACCGAAGAGCGACGGGCAAGGTTAGTTGCCTTCGTTGAGGGAAATAGGCGCATGCCAGCCGACCGTAAACAGCGTGTTCTGGATCAACTGTCCCAGCAAAAAGTTCCTGCGCAGGTGGTCAATAGGCTGGAACAGCGGATCGGAGGGTAGGTCGACATGGCAAAGCACATAACCCAAACAGCGAGCGGAATACTTTCATATTTTACGCGCCATGGGACTGCTGCCAACCTGCTACTTGTGCTTCTTGTCGTTGCCGGATTATCCGCTGCGCCTCAAATGCGCGCGCAGTATTTCCCTGATGTCGTGATTGATAATGTGCGCGTGTCCGTCAATTGGGATGGGGCAGGTGCTGAGGACGTTGATGGTGCGATTGTTCAGGTCCTTGAACCAGTACTATTGGCCGTTGAAGGCGTCGAAAGTACAGAATCCCGTTCTTCAGAGGGATCTGCTTCAATTGTTATGGACTTCGAGCCGGGCTGGGATATGGCACGTGCCGCGGATGACGTTCAAAGTGCAGTCGATGCGATTAATGCCTTACCCGAAGATGCCGATGATCCGCGCGTACGTCGAGGGGCTTGGCGTGATCGCGTCACGGATGTTGTCATTTCTGGGCCGTTGTCGCCAGCACAACTTGGGCGATTTGCGGATGAGTTTGTAGTTCGATTGTTTGCCGAGGGGGTCACTCGCGCCACAATCCGCGGCGTTGCTGCACCCAGTACAATTGTTGAAATCCCTGCCATCAGCTTGATCACGCATGACATTTCAATGGAGCGCATTGCCTCGGCAATCGCTGAAGAAGTCGATGCCGATCCTGCAGGCGACGTTGCAGGTGCAAATACACGTGTGCGAACTGGTGTGGCCAAGCGTAGCGCAGATCAGATCTTAGACATTGTTTTACGGTCTAATCCTGATGGATCGTCACTTAAAATCAGTGATGTGGCGACTGTGAAGGTCGAAGGTTCTGACCGGGATCGCAGTTACTTTGTGGGGGACAACCCTGCCGTTTCGGTGCGTGTGGATCGCACTGCTAAAGGCGATGCAATTGGCATTCAGGCTTCGGTTCAAAAGGTAGCTGATGAGCTGCAAACAACGTTGCCACAAGGCACAACGATTGAGTTGATCCGGACAAGGGCGGAGGCGATTAGCGGGCGATTGAACCTTTTGCTGGACAACGGATTGATGGGGCTTGGTCTTGTTCTTTTGCTGCTATTTCTGTTCCTAAACGCGCGTATCGCTTTTTGGGTGGCCGCCGGTATTCCTGTTGCAATGTGTGCCGCAATCGCGCTGATGTATGTGGCGGGTATTACCCTTAATATGATTTCTCTTTTCGGTTTGATTATCACTCTTGGGATTGTGGTGGATGACGCGATCGTTGTCGGAGAACACGCAGATATGCGGGCGCGGCGATTGGGTGAAGAGCCTGTAGTCGCTGCCGAAACCGCAGCTCAACGCATGGCGCTGCCGGTCTTTTCTGCAACCTTAACAACGGTCATCGCCTTTTTCGGTTTAACAGCCATTGGAGGTCGGTTTGGAGATTTGATCGCCGATATTCCGTTTACCGTGATCGTTGTTTTGCTGGCTTCACTGGTCGAAGTTTTCTTGATTCTGCCAAATCACATGAGCCACGCGTTGGTTCATAGTGCTAAAAATCATTGGTATGATTTCCCCAGTCGCGTGGTGAACCGTGGTTTCCGTTGGTTCCGCGATGCTGTTTTTCGTCGGATCATGGCATTCGTCATATGGGCACGTTATCCCATATTGGCAGCCACAGTTCTTATCCTTTCCTCACAAGTTAGCTTGTTCGTGACAGGTGACGTGAAGTGGCGGTTCTTCAACTCGCCTGAACGTGGGTCTGTATCTGGTAACTTTATCATGACGGCCGACGCCACGCGTGAAGACAGCCTTGTAATGATGCGCGAACTTCAACGCGCGACCGAAGAGCTTGGGAAGGTTTATGAGCAAGAGCATGGGCTAAACCCGCTGGCCTTTGTCATGGCAGAGATCGGCGGCAACACAGGGCGTGGTTTGTCGGGCGCCGATGCGCGCAGCCCAGATCAACTCGGTGGGATTGCGATTGAATTGATTGATGCCGATCTGCGACCTTATTCCAGCTTTGCCTTTGTGGGTGATCTACAAGACATAGTTCAAAAGCACCCACTGGCTGAAACTGTAAGCTTTCGCGGATGGAGATCAGGCCCTGGCGGCGATGCACTGGACGTTCAGTTTTTTGGATCTGACAGCGCGACGTTGAAGGCTGCAGCCGAAGATTTGAAAACCGCGCTATCCCGGTATCCCGAAGTATCTGCTGTCGAAGATTCTTTACCATATGACAAAGAAGAGCTGGTTCTGGAATTAACTCCCCAAGGTCAGGCGCTTGGTTTTAGTATTGACGGCTTAGGGCGCGTGTTGCGCCATCGTTTGAACGGATTAGAAGCCGCAACCTATCCTGATGGAGCGCGTACAGCCCGCATTCGGGTGGAATTGCCTGCGGGCGAATTGTCGGCGGACTTTTTAGAAGCCTCAATGATGCGCACACCAGATGGCGCATATGTTCCGCTCGCCGATATTGTTAGCGTGGATAGAAGCACGGGTTTCTCTACGATCCGGCGTGAGAATGGGATTCGAGTTGTATCTGTTAACGGTGATATAGCCGAAGATGATGCCTCTCGGGCAGCTGAAATACAGCAAGTACTACAGGATGAAATTTTGCCGAACATTGCTAGTATTCGTCAGGTTGAGTGGCGGCTGGCTGGGTTATCAGAACAAGAAAATAGCTTTTTGACCGATGCAAGAAATGGACTAATCCTTTGCCTAGCAGGCATTTATCTCGTGCTGGCATGGGTGTTTTCCAGCTGGACACGGCCATTGGTCGTTATGGCGATTATCCCCTTTGGTTTGGTTGGAACGATCTGGGGACACCATTACCACGAGGTGCCATTGTCAATGTTTACGGTTGTTGGCCTGCTTGGAATGACGGGGATTATCATTAACGATTCCATCGTTTTAGTAACCACCATTGACGAGTATGCCGAAGAACGCGGCCTAATACCGTCCATCATTGAAGGAACCGCTGACCGATTACGCCCCGTCATGCTTACGACTTTGACAACCGTTTTGGGCCTAACACCGCTTTTGTTTGAACGGTCACAGCAAGCGCAATTTCTGAAACCAACTGTTATCACGCTAGTCTATGGTCTTGGGTTTGGAGTGCTTTTAGTCTTGCTGGTTGTGCCTGCGTTATTGGCGACGCAACAAGATATAGGGCGGCAATTCACGGCGGTCCGCCGGGCCATGAAGGCGAGGGCTTTGCAAATCGTCGTGGCACCGACTGCGTTACTTGGCACGGGGTGGTTAGTGTTAACGGTTGGATGGCGGGCATTTTCCGGACAATTACATCCGGTTTTGCTCAATGTTTTACCGAGCCAATTTGCAGATGCTGGGTTAGCAGCTACGTTTGCAATATACCTAGGTGGCACCACGATTATGGTTCTGATCGCCTACGCAATTGCCGCGATCAGCTATAAATTACGTGATCCAGCATGATTATTTCACAGAGCAGCCTGAGACCTCGACTGCATAGTTTTGTCCCAATACCGTGACACGCAATCCCGATCGGTTTAGCAGAAATGGCTTCTCTTCCACATGAAGCACTTCGCTAGAAACGCGTAATCTGCTGCCTGTTCGCTTTGTTTCAGCTTCTGCGACCCACAACAGCGGATTGTCAGTTTCAATGATGCCGAATTCCTTGCCACCCGGGCTTGGCATGTCGATCACGGCAGAAATGCGCATACCGTCTGCAGTCGCTTCTATATCGCAGCTTATGTCTTTCACCCTGGCTTCTTCGGCAGAGTAGGGTTGGTCGGACAGGGCAACCGCAATGCGAGGGTCGATTTTATTCACCGATTTTGGAAGGCGCGCTTCAACATGCAATGTCTCCGGTATGCAAATATCTTTGCAAACGCCGATTTCTAGGCGTCCGTTTAAGCTAATGTCTTTTCCATTGCGGCGTGGCTCAATGATCACTGGCACGACCACTTCGTGTGTGTAGCCAACTGAACGTAAACCGCTTTGATTAAAAACAATTGGCGTTGGCCACATTGGGTCAAGCGTGCGCACATTGCGGGATCCTGACCAGGTCAACCTTGGCGGAATGCCTCCATCTCCGGGTGAGCGCCAATAGGTTTTCCAGCCATCTTTGAGCTTCAGTCGCACCGCCGCAATATGGGTACCATCCACACGTCGCCATCCTGGTAAGATGTCAGCCTCAACTGTGGCTACCAAATCTTGGGCGGCAATAGGTGGGGCTGCTGCCCAAAGAAGCGGAATGGCTACTGCGGCCAAGAGAGATTTTCTAAACATCATACTCAACAGATGCTGGATTGCTTAGTAAAAGCCAACTCACATTCGGGCGAGCAAATGTGACGGTCTGTTTTTTCGAACGTGGGGCTTGCGCATGTGGCTTCAAAGTCTCACATTGAATGGACTACCCTTTGATTGCAGGAGAGGATTTCCTTGGATAGCACGCCAAATGGTCTTGAACTCACAGGTAAAATCCTAATTGCCATGCCGGGTATGGGAGACCCTCAGTTCGCGCATTCCGTTGTTTATCTTTGCGCGCATAGCAACGATGGCGCGATGGGTTTAATAGTAAACAAGACGATGGGCAAAATGAAATTTGCCGATCTTTTGGATCAACTCTCTATTCAGCAAGCCATACACAGCAGAAAAATGCCGTTGTATTTTGGCGGGCCGGTAGAAGGTGGTCGTGGTTTTGTTCTTCATTCATCTGAATACACGTCGCAAATATCTACACTGCGCGTTGATGATGATTTTGCCATGACTGCAACTTTGGACGTTATCGAAGAGATGGCCGAAGGTGCAGGGCCAGACAAAGCTCTATTGGCACTTGGTTATAGCGGTTGGGGTCCAGGCCAACTCGAAGAAGAAATCGGCCAAAATGGGTGGCTGATCTGTGATGCGGGACTCGAATTGGTATTTGACTTGCAGGACGATAAAAAATGGGAGGCTGCGTTGAATTCGCTTGGAATTGATGCGCTTACATTATCTGCAAGCTCTGGGCGTGCTTAGTTTTTTGACCCAAATCTGGCTCAATCGCGCGGCGCTGCTGCCCGTTTTAGTCGATCATTGATGGCTGCACCTAAGCCATGTTGAGGGATAGGCGAAACGGCAATCGCGGTGGCTTTCATCGCGTCCAAAGCATGTAGGTGATGGAATAAATTGGCTGCTGCTTCGCGCAAATCACCCGCTTCAGATAGATTTAGGTCACAGCTTACAGGCCCGAACCCAAGCAGCAATTCACCCTCGTTCAGTGTTTCGGCATTGAGTCGAACCGATGCACCTGGTGCGTAATGAGATGTCATTTGGCCGGGGGCGATCAATGGATCAGCCGTGCTGTGACGTACCATAGTTTCTCCAAGAGCAGTTTCCAGTGCTTCAATAGGTAAACCACCGGGACGCAAAAGAGTTGGCGTTTCTGAAAGGCCGATAATTGTGCTTTCCAATCCAACGGTACAAGATCCACCGTCCAGGACCCCTTCAATTTTTCCGCCTAGGCCTACCAATACATGGTTGGCTTGCGTCGGGCTGATCTTGCCTGATGGATTGGCAGAGGGGGCAGCGATAGGTCCGCCAAATTCCGTCAACAATGCCTTGGCGACTGGATGCTCAGGTACGCGAACTGCGAGGGTTGGGAGGCCTGCCGTTACCAAAGGTGAGAGGCCAGAGTCCGGTTTGAGTGGTAATACAAGCGTCAGCGGACCCGGCCAGAAAGCACCGGCTATTCGATCTGCAGCATCATTCCACTCAACGAACTCTTGAGCACGCGTCACGTTTTCCACGTGGACGATCAAAGGGTTGAACGTTGGGCGCCCTTTGGCTTCGAAGATGCGAGCGACCGCCAAATCGTTTCGTGCGTCGGCACCCAATCCGTAAACCGTCTCTGTTGGAAAGGCGACCAGTCCTCCGGAACACCAAATTGCGCTGGCTCGGGCGTATCCCTTTGCATCAGCTTTCAGTATCTCGGTCGTAAGGTCACTCATTTGTTTGACGCCGCGTTACGATAGGCGCATCTGAAACGCCCATCTAATGTAAAGATCACAGCTGCATACAAGCCAATTGAAACATTGCCAACCGCCAAGGGTCGATCACATGCCATACCGCGCGCCGATTACCGATTTTGAATATATTTATAATAACGTCATTGATCTTGCGCAGGTCGGTGAAACTGAAAAGTTTTCGGACATTGATAGTGATACGGTTTCAGCGATTTTGACCGAGGCAGGGCGACTTGCTGAAGAGGTTCTGTATCCAGTGAATCGCAATGGTGATTTAACGCCTGCGATGCTGGAAAATGGCAAAGTTCGCAGCTCTCCCGGATTTGCCGAGGCCTTCAAAGCCATTGGTGACGGTGGTTGGGTATCAACTTCATCTGACCCTGAATATGGCGGCATGGGACTGCCATTTTCTGTGACGATGGCAGTTAGCGAAATGATGTCATCTGGATGTTTGGCCTTACAATTAAACCCACTTTTGACGATGGGCCATATCGAAGCGTTAGAGGCGCATGCTTCGGATGAAATAAAGCAAACCTACCTGCCCAAACTGAATTCTGGCCAATGGTCAGGTACGATGAACCTTACAGAGCCTCAAGCTGGTTCAGATGTCGGAGCTTTAGCTACAAAAGCAGAGCGGAATGATGACGGTTCATATGCGATTACGGGGCAAAAGATTTTTATCACTTGGGGTGATACAGATTTTTGCGACAATGTGTGCCATCTGGTCCTGGCGCGTTTACCGGATGGAGGCAAAGGCACCAAAGGTATCAGCCTCTTTATGGTGCCACGCAATATTCCCGATCAGAATGGCGAAGCGGGTGTTGCCAATAGCCTGAAAGTTGTCAGCCTAGAACATAAGCTTGGAATTCACGGTTCGCCTACTGCGGTCATGCAGTACGATGGTGCAACGGGCTGGCTGGTTGGCCAAGAACACGATGGAATGAAGTGTATGTTCACTATGATGAACAACGCGCGGCTTAGTGTGGGCGGCCAAGGTGTCGGTATGGCGGAAGCTGCCTATCAACATGCTCTTGCTTATGCGACCGAACGGAAGCAGGGCCGCACGCCGGTTGAAAACGGCACCGGTACAATCTCTGAACATGCCGACGTACGTCGCATGTTGGTCACTATGAAAGCCGAGATTTTCGCAGCGCGCGCAATTGCTTTGGATTGTGCTGTGGCTATAGATATGAGCCATGGAACAAAGTCTGCTGAATGGAAGACACGTGCAGCCTTTTTGACGCCAATCGCCAAGTCCTTTGGCACCGATGTCGGTATTCGAACTGCAGATGCAGGTGTTCAAATACATGGCGGTATGGGTTTTATCGAAGAGACTGGCGCAGCCCAATATGCGCGCGACGTCCGCATCACTTCGATTTACGAGGGCACCAATGGCATCCAATCTATGGACCTTGTTGCGCGTAAATTAATGGACGGTGGTGAGATGGCCAATGCACTGATCGACGAAATCGAGAGCTTTGCGGAAGAGGCGCGCGCGACGCGACCGCGTATGGCGGAAAGTGTCTGGCAAGCCAGCGAGACATTGCGCGAGGCTACCGAGTGGATGGTTGGTCAAGGTGACCTGAATGAACGGTTTGCGGGATCGGTCCCGTATCTAAACGGATTTGCACGTATTCTTGGTGCCCACTATCACTTGAAAGCTGCTTGTGCCGAAGGCGAAAATGGACCGAGAACGAAACTCGCACGTTTCTACATCAACCGCCTGCTACCTGAGCATACAGGTCTTTTGGCTCACGCGATGCAAGGCGCAGAAGATTTGTATGCTATGAACTTGGATGATCTAAGCAAGTGAGCGGTATCCGTTATCCGTGGGATACCCCACCCGGTGAAGGCGAAGCCATAGCAGTTGGAGAAGGCGTATTATGGATGCGTCTTCCGCTGCCAATGGCGCTGGATCACGTGAATGTCTACGCTTTGGATGATGGTGATAGTTGGACTATTGTCGACACTGGGTTCGCATCAAAACGCACTCGTACGATTTGGCAAAAGCTATTGAATGGTCCCTTGCAGGGCAAGCCAGTCAAGCGAGTGATTGTCACCCACCATCACCCTGATCACGTGGGTCTAGCGGGCTGGTTCCAAAACGAATTTGGCGCCGAGCTTTGGACAACCCGAACGGCTTGGCTATTTTCGCGCATGTTGCAGCTTGATGAACAAGCCGTGCCGCGCCAAGAGACGCTAGATTTCTATCTATCGGCTGGCATGGATGCCGAGATTTATGAAAGCCGTAAATCCGAACGTCCTTTTAATTTTGCGGATGTGGTCTACCCGATGCCTTTGGGGTTTCGCCGGATCAAACAAGGTGATGTGATTCGCGTTGGTGGCCGCAATTGGGACGTGCATATCGGTAATGGACACGCGCCAGAGCATCTGACCCTATGGTCACAGGATGACAATCTCGTGATTTCGGGCGATCAGATTTTGCCGTCAATCAGCTCAAATATAGGGGTCTATGCAACAGAACCCCAGGCCGATCCTGTTGGCGAATGGCTCGAATCCTGCGAAAGGCTTTCCGAGTTTGCACATGCTGATCAACTGGTTTTGGGCGGGCACAAGCTGCCATTTACTGGTTTGCCGACGCGGATGCGGCAGTTAATTGATAACCATCATGGTGCTTTGGGTCGCCTATTGGAATACGTTCACCAGCCTAGAACGGCGGGAGAGTGCTTTCCTCCGTTGTTTAAACGGACAATTGGTCCCGGTGAATATGGTTTAGCTTTGGTCGAAGCGATTGCTCATCTCAATCATCTGTTCCATCTTGGTAGCGTAAGCCGAGTACGTCGCGATGACGGGGCGTGGCTTTGGAAGAAAAAGGACTGAGCCATGAACGATGACATTCAAACCTCTGCTGAAGTCGAAGAAGCAGCAGCTTTACCGCGCCGGTATGAAGTTGGTGCCGATGGGGCCTGCAAAGAGGATTTGCCATCTGCAGTTGCTGCAAAGCCTGTGAAAGACAAAAGCCCTGCGGAATGGGCCTATGAGCGACTGATTCTTTATATTCAGAATTTTGAACAGCAGCTCGATAATAAACATGAAATTGCGATGGGCTTTACCGGTGGTGATGCGGGCGTCTTACGCATCGAAGGCATGGGGTTTTTTGATCCGGATATGGTGACATTTCACGGAACTGATACGGGAGGTGCGAAAACGCAATTGGTGCAACATGTTAGCCAATTGAATGTTATGCTGCGTGCTTTGCCTAAGCAGGTTGAACAAGAAGAACCAAACCGCATTGGCTTTCGTCTTGCCAAGGATCTCGAACAAAATGCGTGATTGAGTTTGGCTTAAACTTATTTGAATTAAGAGCGCGTGTTTGCTGATCACAGAGGAATTCGTGCAATTGTCGCGGAATGCCGCAGATTGGCGTGGTGACAGAGAGCGGATAATGCAGTATCCAGCGAACAAACGTGACGAAAAGGGACATCAAATGGCCGAACATGAACATGGCACTATGGACTCAAAAGTGCAGGAACAAACCTTTGTTGGTTTCATCAAGGTATCATCTTATGTAGCGACCGTTTCGGTTGTTCTGCTGATCTTTATTGGTTTGGTGAACGGCTAAACCAAAAATTGTGGGTGGCGCAAAATGAAACGACTTCTTCAAGCCTGTGCTTTGGTTATCGCTGCCGGTTCATTGGTGGCCTGTACGGTTCCAAACAAGGGCGGTAGTTCACAAGAAGAGGTCGCTCGCGCCGCTTACAAACACGATGGTGCACCAAGTATTACGCTTTTCACTATGCTCTCAAACCGGAATGGGGCAGGGGCGCATACGTCTATCATGGTGAATGGCAGCCAACGGGTAGCTTTCGATCCGGCTGGTTCGTTTCGCCATGAAAAAATCGTATCCAATAACGATACGGTCTATGGCATGACGCCATATCTGGTCGATCAATATACACGCTTTCATGCCCGCGAAACCTATCATGTGGTTATTCAAACCCTTGAAGTGTCTCCAGAAGTGGCAGAGCGGGCCTTGCAAATGGTCAGTAGCCATCCCGCTGTGTCCCAGTCCTACTGTGCAATGTCGACATCACAGCTATTGTCACAGCTTCCGGGCTTTGAGGATGTGAAACCGTCATTTTTCCCGCGTAAGCTGATGGATACTTTCACGGCCAAAGGTGCATCGTTCGAGCGGCTATACGAATACGATGATGACGATAAATCGGGTGTTCTGCGTGCGTTTACACCGGAATACCAGCGTAACTGACTAGCGCTACCCCAAAAGATATAGTCCTAGATACAAAGTCACAGCGCCACATACGATGGCGAGAAGAAAGTTCTTTGTGAAATAGCCCACCGCCAACGTCACTGCTGCCGCTGAAATGCGTGACGTATCCGTGGCCCCGTTCGTTGCAGCAGGCCACAACACCAAGGGTGCGGCTAATCCGGGTAATACGCCGACGGCTGTATAGCGCAGATGACGCAGTACCCATTCAGGCAATTCGCGGTCACCGATTAAGCCAATAAAAACAAACCTCAGGCCGAAACTTCCCGCAGCAAGACATAAGATAACCGTCCAAATTGTCACGCTATCCATCGGATCGCTCCCGTTTGCTGAACCAAAGTTCGGCGTAGGCTCCTGTCATCATGGCAAGCACTGCTGCGATGAGTAAGCCCATGTTGAATGGCACGAAGGTGAAGATAAGGGAGCCAGCCACAGATACTAATGCTGCTGCCACATGTGGTATGCTACGCAGCATTGGGCCAATCATCGCTAAAAATGTAATTGGAACCGCGAAATCTAATGCCAGTTCTGGTGGGACAGATTTACCGCCCCAAGCACCCAAAAGTGTGAATAGGTACCAGTTGGGTAATACAGGAGCAATCACGCCAAAGAAGTACGCTAGCTTTTGCTGTACTGTCATGTCCGGCTCGCGCTCAAATCGAGCAATAGAAACCGCAAAACTCTGATCCACAGTCACATAGGCTGCTAATGCGCGTTGCCACACCGGGGCGGGACCAAAGTGTGGAGCAAGGCTTGCCGAGTACATTGCCATACGTAGATTAACCGCCAAGGCCGACAGAATAACAATCAGCGTTGGAGTGTTTTCACTTAGCAATTGTACTGCTGTAAACTGTGCTGCACCTGCAACCACTGCGACTGAAAACATCAGCGTTTCAAAAACGTTTAAGCCAGCTTCGGTCGCGACGACGCCAAAGAGTGCTGCGAATGGGGCAAGGACCAAGACAAATGGCAACCCGTCGCGAAAGCCCTGCCAGAACGCCGTTTTTGTGGTGGTTATCGCCATAGCTATTGCCTAAATTCAAGAATACCCAATCGCTAACCCCCAACCTAAAGAGATGCAATTGCCAAAGTTGAACGACAAGAGCTATCTGATCGCGCCCCAGCCAGATCGCATTGGTCTTACGCGCACGATTACTGGCGTCGATCATACCGGGCTAGAAGCAGAACACTCTGTCGTCGAAGAACGTCCGTTAACAATTTTTCTGAATAAACGAGAAATCGTAACCGCGATGACGATTAGCGATTACCCGGAATATCTCGCGCTTGGGTTTCTGCGTAATCAAGGGATGTTGCGTCCCGAAGAGGACATTACTGGCGTGGATTTCGATGAGGAACTCGAAACTGTAGTTGTCCGTACGGCTCAAGAAACTGACTACGAAGATAAGCTGTCTAAGAAAACCCGCACCAGTGGCTGCGCTATTGGTACCGTATTTGGTGACATGATGGAGGGGCTGGCAGACGTTTCGCTACCTGAGGTGCCCGTCAAAGTCTCAGACCTTTACACCTTGTCCTCCAAGATTAACCGCACGCCGTCTCTCTATCTGGAAGCAGGTGCAATTCATGGCACGGTTTTGTGTCAGGGGGATCAGCCACTTGTCTATATGGAAGATGTTGGCCGCCATAATGCAGTCGATAAAATCGCGGGTTGGATGCTGCAAAGCCAAACGGATGGGGCAGATAAGATTTTGTATACGACTGGGCGATTAACCTCTGAGATGGTGATAAAATGCGCGATGATGGGAATTCCCACATTGGTGAGCCGTTCTGGCTTTACTGCATGGGGTGTCGACATCGCGCGACAGGTCGGGTTGACTTTGATTGGCCGGCTCAAAGGGCAGCGTTTCGTTTGTCTTTCTGGTGAAGGACGGCTCATCCGCGATGCGAAAGCCGCGGCATTTCCAGAAGAAGATCCTAGGCAGCAACGTAAAGGTAGCAAAACATGACGCGGCCACTTGGGGTGATATTAGCCGGCGGTCAGGCCACACGCATGGGCGGCGGTGACAAAGGTCGGCTAGGCTTGGGCAACGGACATACTTTGTTTGACGAAGTAATCCAGCGCCTTGGTACTCAGGTCGATGCAATGGCCATCAACGCGAATGGGGATGCCAGCCGGTTTGCTGACCTTGGTTTGCCAGTGCTCCAAGATTCCATCTCAGAGTTCCCTGGACCACTCGCCGGAGTATTGGCCGGGCTGGACTGGGCAGCAGAGCAGGGCGCCAATTCGATTGTGAGCGTTGCAGCAGATACGCCTTTTTTCCCGCGCGATTTGGTTCAACGCTTTATGGAGGCGTCTGAGGATAGAGAGCCTCAGCTATCGTTAGCCTCTTCTTTTGATGTGCATGGAAAGCTTTGGCGGCAGCCCACATTCGGCTTATGGCCTGTCGCACTGCGCGATGACTTGCGCGCCTCGCTTAAAAACGGCCTACGCAAGGTGGTTGTTTGGACAGATCAACACAACGCTAGAGAGGTCGTTTTCAAATCCCAACTCTTTGATCCGTTTTTCAATGTGAATACGCCAGAAGGTCTCAGGAAAGCGCAAGATTTGATGCGAGATGCGCTATGAAAGTGTTCGGTGTTACGGGCCTAAAGAATGCCGGGAAAACCGGCCTTGTCGAGCGGTTGGTAACAGCCATTTCAGTTCGGGGTTATTCCGTGTCTACGATCAAACGCACGCACCACAACGTTGATTTGGACGTCGAGGGTACCGACAGTTTTCGCCATCGTGCGGCAGGGGCTTTAGAGGTGATGCTAGCCTCGGACGCGCGCTACATCATTCAGAAAGAATACGAGGTGGGCAAGTCACCAGACCTTTCAGAACTTCTGGAACGGTTAGCGCCTGTTGATCTGGTGTTAGTTGAGGGCTTCAAATCCGCAGCCCATCCAAAAATTGAATGTTATAGGCATGAAACCGGAAATAGGCAGCTATATCCTGACAACAAAACCATTGTGGCGATTGCAACTGATACGCCGCTGGGGTCCTTGCTACCAGAATTCGATCTTGATGACACAGAGGCCATTGCAGACTTCATCCTGACATCTGTGAACCTTTCAGCGTAGGCGACACCATGAATAAGAAGCCCATTTCGCCTCCTGAGTTGAAAAATGACTGTTTCGCTTTGCCTGCAGGCGTATCTTGGACGCCAGTTTCAGAGGCTCACACTCTATTGCAAGAACGCTTGTCGGCAATTGCTGCAACTGAAACGGTTCTAATAACCGAAAGCTTAGGTCGCATATTAGCAAAGCCAGTGGTCGCTCTACGAAGCAACCCGCCGAGCCCTAATAGCGCTGTAGATGGGTATGCCATTCGCGGCGCAGATTTTGGTGATGGACCGCATATCGTTCCCTGCGTGAAAGGACGCTCTGCGGCAGGGCAGCCTTATTCTGGCTCCGTTCCTAAGGGGCATGCGGTTCGCATCTTAACAGGTGCCACGATGCCTGACGGCGTCGATACCGTCATTCTGCAAGAAGACGTGACCGCAACAGAAGGTCAAATCGCCTTTCATGGTCCCCTAAAGATTGGATCAAACGCGCGCGAGGCGGGCGAGGACGTGCTCGCCGGAGATGTAATTTTACGGCAATCGCGTGTTGTGACGCCCGCTGATCTCGCCGTTTTGGCAGCGTCAGGCATCAGTGAAGTCACTGCGTATAAGCCATTGCGCGTAGGGGTCTTGTCAACGGGCGACGAGTTGGTCGAAGCGGGTGACACTGCCACGGGTGACCAAATCTATGACGCCAACCGACCGATGCTTTTAGCCATGTTGCATCAATTGGGATACATTCCCATAGACCTTGGACGCGCGCCGGATGATCGTGAGCATATTCGCAATACGCTGAATGAAGCAGCAACAAATGTTGACGTTATTCTCACCTCTGGTGGAGCGTCGGCTGGCGACGAGGATCACATGTCAGCTTTGTTGAGTGAAAACGGCGGCCTGATGCAGTGGCGTATGGCGATTAAGCCCGGACGCCCACTTGCATTGGCAATGTGGCAAGGCGTGCCAATCTTTGGCTTACCGGGCAATCCTGTTGCAGCAATGGTCTGTACATTGGTTTTCGCACGACCGGCTTTGGCTTTGCTATCTGGTCAAGGATGGTTTTGGCCTGAAGGAACAATGCTGCCAGCAAGTTTCTCAAAGTTCAAAAAAGCCGGACGCCGCGAATATTTGCGTGCACGTGTCAACGACGGGAAAGTCGAGGTCTTTCAATCGGAAGGGTCCGGCAGAATTTCGGGCCTAAGCTGGGCTGATGGTCTTGTTGAATTGCCAGATGAAGCCGCCGAAATAACGCCCGGTACGCAGGTGCGTTACATGTCATTTACTGATTTCGGCCTTTAGGCACAGGAATTAACACGCGTATTAAAATGAAAAAAAACGGCCCGAAGACCGCTTTTTCCTGAACCTTACTGAATTCTAATTAGTCGAAAATCCCCGCGACCCGCCCAACAAGCATAAAGGCCCGCGCAGTTCGCGTTTCAGATAACGCCGTAATATCCGTATCCGTTGCGGATTTTTCGAACTCAACAAAAGTCTTATCAAACCGACGTAGGAAATGATGCGCCGCATCCCGAAAGATCGGGTCTTGCTTCATTCGTCCTGCAGTCAGCGCGAGCGAAGACCGGTCTCGCACACCGCCCAAAGCCGCGATCTCGCGGCCACGAATGCCTTCTGCAAACTGACGCCAGATTTCTGGGCGCGCCAAGTCAGGGCGTAGATCATCCATGTAAATGCCGTCTTGGCTGAGCAAGGTCAGCACATCTTGCGCTGCTTGGATCAATTGGCTGGCCTGACGATCACGCAACGCTTTACGTAGAGCGTTAAACCCTTCTTGGTCCTCAGCGGTTTCGGGGAAATGCATTGCCCTAATCAAGTCTGCGTTGCTGAGCGGAGGGTCCATCGCCTCGGCTGGTGTACCCAGTGCGAGAAGTCCTTGGTCCTCTTCATCAACAACGCCCACTGCAGGTGTATCTGCCGCGGCTCGCGCCGCTTGTGTTTCCCGCGTGGTGGAGAACATGGCGATTGCTGTCTCTGTCTTGCGTTGGGCCGCAGCAATTTCATCCAATTTCTTGGCAATGCTTGGCTCAATGCTGGCGCGACCCGTCCCTTGGGCTTGCGCCATATAGCTCTGGCGCAACGCTTCTACGGCAGCATTCAGGCGATGGCCTTCTTCGCGCATCACACGGCTGGATCGCGCTGCCATTGCGGCAACCCAAATCATGGCAACTGGCATAAAGATCGCCAGCATAGTCATCATAAATTGTAGACTATCTAAGCCGTCAGTCGCGGGTTCCAATACTAGAAAAAAGATCACAGCAGCCAAAAGCCATAACAGGCTTAGGGCCACAGCAATCACTTCGATCCCTGTCACCTCTCGGGATCGGGGCCGATCATACAAACCGATTGGTGTCGGTTTACTGTCACTCTCGTCAACCATGCACAACTCCGCCCTTGGGCGTTATTTATAAGAGATTTCTACGACTTCGTAGCTTCTAACGCCACCAGGAGTACGCACTTCTACGCTGTCGCCTTCTTCCTTGCCAATCAAAGCCCGTGCAATCGGTGATTTGATATTCAGCTGGCCTTTTTCCACATTGGCTTCATATTCGCCAACAATCTGCCAAGTTTTCTCTTCGTCCGTGTCTTCGTCCGCCAAAGTAACGGTTGCGCCAAATTTGACGCTGCCGGAGAGGCTGGCAGGATCAATGATATCGGACAAAGAAAGAATGCCCTCTAATTCTTTGATGCGGCCTTCAATAAAGCCCTGCTTTTCGCGTGCAGAATGATACTCAGCGTTCTCTTTGAGGTCGCCCAATTCACGCGCCTCTGCAATCGCCTTAATGATTGCAGGACGTTCATCAACCTTCAGTGTTTTCAGTTCTGCCTCAAGCCGGGTGAAACCCACGCGAGTCATCGGGATCTTTTCCATCTATGGTTCCCCAAGTTTCTTGTATTATTTAGGGCAGCTATACCCAACCCATGTTTGTCGACGGTTGAATTACCTGACCTAAAGAGGAATGTGAATGCAAGTGAAAGCTCGAATTTCAGCGGTCTTTTGCAAATCTTGTTCGGCCGTTTCGTCCAATGGGTTTTCTATTTGCCTACTTCTTTGACGTAAAGGGGCGCGAACCTAAGACATATCGTCCCGAATTTACTTAACGTGGCGTTTCGGGGCTATTTTTCGTCGGGTTCTAATTGACGTTTTAGGCACGGAACGGCTAGCTACGCGCAAGAATATTTCCCGTCAGCCACCCGGAGGAAGGAAGCCAGATGGCCCAGATAGAACGCGAAGCTATGGAATACGATGTCGTAATCGTTGGCGCAGGCCCCGCAGGCTTGTCTGCAGCAATTCGACTCAAGCAATTGGATGCGGATCTAGAAGTTGTGGTCCTTGAAAAAGGCTCTGAAGTTGGCGCGCATATTTTGTCCGGTGCTGTCCTGGATCCATGTGGCCTTGATCAATTGATCCCCGATTGGAAAGAAAAAGGCGCACCACTGAATGTGCCGGTAAAAGAAGACAACTTTTACGCACTGGGTGAGGCGGGCCAAATCCGTATCCCTAACTTTCCAATGCCACCATTGATGAATAACCACGGAAACTACATTGTTTCTATGGGCAATGTGTGCCGCTGGATGGCTGAACAAGCCGAAGAACTAGGCGTGGAAGTATTTCCGGGCATGGCGTGTTCAGAGCTAATTTACGGCGAGAACGGCGAAGTCAAAGGGGTTGTAGCTGGCGAATTCGGCAAGAACTCAGATGGGACTGCTGGTCCAAGCTATGAACCCGGTATGGAACTGCACGGCAAATACGTCTTCTTGTCAGAAGGTGTGCGTGGCAGCTTGTCCAAAGAGGTTATTGAAAAATACGGATTGTCCGACGACAAAGAGCCGCAAAAATTTGGGCTTGGTATGAAAGAAATCTGGGAAATTGACCCAGCTAAGCACAAAGAAGGTACAGTGACCCACACCATGGGTTGGCCTTTGGGCTCGAATGCTGGCGGCGGTTCCTTCATTTATCACTTGGAAAACAATCAAGTATACGTCGGTTTCGTGGTTCACCTGAACTATAAGAATCCACATCTTTTCCCTTACATGGAATTCCAACGCTTTAAGCACCATCCAATGGTCGCCGACCTGCTCAAAGGTGGTAAGCGCGTGGCCTACGGTGCCCGTGCGATCTCTGAAGGCGGGTATCAGTCGATGCCAAAAATGGTTGCGTCTGGGGTGGCCTTGCTTGGTTGTTCCGTTGGCATGGTAAACGTACCCCGCATTAAGGGTAACCATAACGCAATGCTGTCTGGCATTTCTGCGGCTGAAGCGGCGCATGAAGCCATCAAAGCGGGCCGTTCCGGCGATGAACTGCATGACTACGAAACCGCTGTTCGCACCGGCCCAATCGCGAAAGACCTGAAAAAGGTCCGCAATGTTAAACCGCTTTGGTCCAAATACGGCATGGTCGCGTCACTTGTCTTGGGCGGTGTCGATATGTGGACAAACACATTGTTCGGTATTTCCCTGTTTGGGACAGTCAAGCACGGTAAAACCGATGCCCAAACCACAGAACCTGCGGCGGCTCACAAACCGATCGACTATCCAAAGCCTGACGGCACGCTATCTTTCGACCGGTTGACCAATGTCAGCTTTGCGATGACCAACCACGAGGAAAGTCAGCCATGCCACCTGCAATTGGCTGATCCAATGGTTCCGATCACCGATAACTTGCCAATGTACGCCGAGCCGGCGCAGCGTTATTGCCCTGCAGGCGTATATGAAATCGTAGAAAAAGACGGAAAGCCCGAATTTGTTGTGAACTTCCAAAACTGTGTTCACTGCAAAACGTGCGACATCAAAGACCCTGCACAGAATATCAATTGGGTAACGCCACAGGGTGGCGACGGTCCGAACTACCCAAATATGTAAGAAAATAAGATTACATTAAGAAGCGCCTGCCTTTCGGTGGGCGCTTCTCTCTTTTTTGTGAGCGTGCTTCCGCCTTATGTCACGCGGAAACTCGCGCAAATTTCAATCTTTGATTATGTGAATGTCCCTATAGCTGTGAGTCATCCCCTAAGCACCATTGCCACTCTGGAATGGTCCGTTTAGGGTTTTATGTGACGACCCCAGAATAGGAGCCGCCTGTGACCGGAAAATTCCTGCGAGTTTTGGCAATCGCCGCCCTTATGGGCACTGCCGCAATGCCTACTCAGGCTGACACTAGCGCAGGAGCCTATCTGGCCGCGCGCGCCGCCACCGCAACAAGCGATTATGCGACCGCCTCAAAATTCTATACCCAGCTATTAATCCAAGCGCCTTCGGATCCGTTCCTTTTGGAAAACTTGGTCCTCGCCAATCTTGCTCTTGGCAACATGGAGAAAACCATCCCAGTTGCGCGCAAATTGGATAGCCAAAGTGTGAACAGCCAAATCGGCAATATGGCGTTGGTCGCGGACCTGATCGACAAAAAAGATTACAAAGCGCTCGAAGTGCGCATTTCCAAAGAAAAAGGCATCGGCCCTTTGCTGGATGGCCTTTTGTTGGCCTGGGCGAAATTGGGGCAGGGCGAGATGTCTGAAGCGCTCAAGCAGTTTGATAAAGTTGCTGATGAGCGTGGGTTGACAGGATTTGCTCTATACCACAAAGCACTGGCGATGGCCTCGGTTGGTGATTTTGAAGGGGCAGAAGATATTTTTAGCGGTGCTACCGCAAGCTCCGTTCAGATGACCCGCCGTGGCGCCATGGCGCATATCGAAATTCTAAGCCAGCTTGAGCGCAATGAAAACGCAATCACCGTGATGGATGCCTTGTTTGGCTCTGCGCTTGATCCGCAGCTCCGCGCCATGCGGGAGGAATTGGTTGCAGGCAATACGTTGCCGTTCACCCATGTCAGCAGCCCGCGCGAAGGTATGGCCGAAGTGTTCTACAGCCTCGGCAGCGCGCTTCAAAACGAAGCCGCACCAGATTACACGCTGCTTTACACGCGAACCGCAGAATTTCTGCGCCCTGATCACATTGATGCGCTCCTATTGTCTGCAGAACTCCTTGAAGAGGTTGAACAATTCGATCTTGCGACGGACGCTTATAAATCCGTACCAGCAGGTCACACATCATTCCACGCGGCCGAACTTGGCCGCGCAGAAGCGCTCCGCCGAGATGGTAAAGTAGAGGCCGCGATCGAGGTCCTTGAACAACTTTCCAGAACGCATGGCGAACTCCCAATTGTGCATACGTCATTGGGTGACATCCTGCGTCAGCAACAAGATTTCAATGGTGCAGTCCGTGCATACGACACTGCGCTTGGAATGTCAGACTCCCCTATTCAGAGCCAATGGTTCTCTTTCTATGCGCGTGGCATTAGCCATGAACGCCTGGGGGATTGGCCGAACGCAGAGGCCGACTTCCGCATGGCGCTTGAGTTGAATCCAGGCCAACCACAGGTCCTGAACTACCTCGGTTATTCGATGGTAGAAAACAATATCAACCTTGATGAGGCGCTCGAGATGATCGAAGACGCCGTCGCCGCGCGCCCTGACAGCGGCTTTATTGTGGATAGCCTTGGGTGGGTCCTTTACCGATTGGGCCGCTTTGAAGAGGCTGTGGGCCACATGGAACGTGCCACTGAACTGATGCCTGTTGATCCGGTTGTGAATGACCATTTGGGCGATGTGTACTGGTCTGTGGGTCGCAAGACCGAAGCACAATTCCAGTGGATGCGTGCGCTCTCATTCATCGACGATTCGACTGCTGCAGACGCAAAGCCAGATCGCATTCGCGCGAAACTGTCCCAAGGTTTGGATGCGGTTCTGGCTGAAGAAGGCGAAAAAACATTGCAGGTGGCGAATGACGGCTAAGGTTACGGCCTTCGCTCCTGCAAAGCTCAATCTAACACTGCATGTCACTGGCCGTCGCTCAGATGGGTATCATGTTTTGGATTCGCTTGTGGTATTTGCAGATGTCGGCGACCAAATCACGGCTGAAAGCGATTCAAATCTCTCGTTAGACGTATCCGGCCCAATGGCGCTGGGTGTGCCATCAGACGCAAGCAACCTCATGCTAAAGGCCGCGGCTTTGATGCCTCCGGGGCAGGGCGCAGCGTTATCGCTGACCAAGAACCTTCCTGCAGCCTCTGGTATCGGGGGCGGTTCATCAGATGCGGCTGCGACGCTACGTGCCTTATCACAACTTTGGAATGTGGCCCTGCCAACTCCTGAAAAGTTGCTCAAACTAGGCGCAGACCTTCCCGTTTGCATGACGCCCTTGCCGCAACGAATGTCTGGCATCGGTGAAAAGCTATCTTTGGTTCCAAATGTGCCAGAATTGAACATCCTTTTGGTGAACCCTAAAATCGAAGTGCCAACTCCTGCAGTCTTCAAAGCTATGACAAATCGCGATAACCCTGGGATGACTCGGGCCCTGCCTGCTTGGAGCTCTCAAAGTGATTTCGTGCATTGGCTTGGCTATCAGCGCAACGATATGCAAGCGGCCGCCTGTGCGCTTGCGCCAGAAATTTCGAACTGTTTGACTGCCTTGGAAGCCGTAGAAGGCTGCCAATTGGCGCGTATGTCTGGTTCAGGGGCAACATGTATTGGGGTCTTTGTAACCGCCAATGCCGCGAAAGTAGCAGAACAAGTACTCAAGTCTATCTATCCGAATTGGTGGGTGACGGCTGCCAAAACCACTGCGTCCTGATATTCACCTTTTCCAAGGTACTCTGGGGTGAACCTCAAAACAGAGTTTTGAGGAAAGGGGCAACGCCCCTAACCTTTAGCTTACGCGCGCGACCACATAGTCGGCGAGATC
Source organism: Cognatishimia sp. 1_MG-2023 (assembly GCF_030548175.1). GTDB lineage: Bacteria > Pseudomonadota > Alphaproteobacteria > Rhodobacterales > Rhodobacteraceae > Cognatishimia. The sequence goes on from NZ_JAUORX010000002.1 coordinate 229,111, forward strand.
AATCAACAGACCTTTGATCTCGTGATCGGGTAGGGTGTTCATCGCGTCTTTGGCCTTCGCAGCCCAAACCAATGCATCCTGCCGCGTTTCTTCAAGCGTTCCGTGTTTGGCCAATAGCGCGAGCGCATGTTCCAAATCACCATCGACTTGCTTGCCCTTTTCAATGGTCCGCTCCCAAAAGGCGCGTTCCTCGGCATCTGCCTTGGCAATAGCTTTGATCACAGGAAGCGTCAGCTTGCGCTCACGGAAATCATCACCGACATTCTTACCGGTCGCCTTTGCATCGCCTTGATAGTCCAGCAAGTCATCAACAATCTGAAAGGCAATTCCCAATGCATCACCGTAGTCATACAGCGCCTTAACAAGCGTTTCATCTGCCGATGCAATAACACCACCAACTTCGGTAGCTGCAGAAAACAAAGCCGCAGTTTTGCCGCGTACAATTTGCAGGTAAACGCTTTCGTCAGTCCGCAAATCTGTCGCCGCAGTCAGCTGCAAAACTTCACCTTCGGCAATCGTTGCAGAGGCATTCGCGAGAATATCCAGAACGCGCAGGCTTCCAGTCTCAACCATCAACTGGAACGAGCGTGAAAATAGATAGTCCCCAACCAGAACAGAACTTTGGTTGTCCCACAACAGGTTAGCTGTTGGGCGTCCACGACGCTGTTCGCTTTCGTCCACCACATCATCATGCAACAAAGTCGCTGTGTGAATGAACTCAACAGTTGCTGCCAGATGCAGGTGATACGGCCCGTCATATCCACACATTTTAGCCGCAGCTAGGGTCAGCATTGGACGTAAACGCTTACCTCCAGCACCCACCAAATGCGCCGTAACTTCAGGGATGCGCGGCGCGTGTTTGCTCGCCATCCGATCCGTGATCAGGTCGTTTACGGCTTGCATTTCGCTTGCCAACAAAGCGCTTAGCGCTTCATGCGGTTTTGTTGCTGCGTGGTCCAGACCCATCACACTCCCGTCACAAGGCTCGACAATTGCCGCTCCTTGCCTTTACATCCCCAGATATGAAAGAACTTTTGCGCACCACAGATCCGACAATCATTGCCTTCGCGATGGCTCTCCTTCAAGGAGAGGGTATAGACTGCTTTGAAATGGACGTAAATATGAGCGTTCTCGAAGGTGGTATTGGAATTTTCCCGCGCCGCATTCTTGTGCATGAAGATCGCTTGATCCAAGCGGAACGTGTGATGAAAGACAACGAGATACCTCTGGGACGGACGTGACCGAAAATACCACTGTAAATGAGTATCTTAGCGGCCGCGTTCTGATCCGACAGCCCGCTGTTGGCTACCGTGCAGGCGTCGATCCTGTACTCCTAGCGGCCTCTGTTCCCGCGGTTGCAGGACAAACCGTGCTTGAGCTCGGGACCGGTGTGGGGACTGCGGCACTCTGCCTCGGCGCTCGAGTGCCGGGTTTGCAAATGACCGGGATTGAATTGCAGTCCGAATATGCGATTTTGGCACAGGAAAACGGCCTGCGAAATAACATGGAATTCGAGGTGCTAACCCAAGACCTCGCCAATCTTTCGCCGGACATCAAGCAGCGTCGATTTGATCATGTGATAGCCAACCCTCCTTATTTTGATCGCTCTGCGGGCTATTCAGCTGTCGATAACGGGCGTGAAATCGCAATGGGTGAAGATACGCCATTGAGCACGTGGATCAATGTCGCGTCAAAACGCGTGGCCCCCAAAGGTTTTGTGACCTTCATTCACCGTGCCGAACGCCTCCAAGAGCTTCTCAAGCAATTGCCATCCTTCTTAGGGTCAATTCAGGTGCAACCCTTGCAACCTCGCCCTGGGCGGGATTCGCATTTATTGATTCTGCGCGCCCGCCATTCTGGTCGCACGCCACTCCGGCTGCACGCGCCAATTCAGATGCATGAGGGGCTGATCCACACTGACGATGCAGATGATTACACTCCGGCGATTAGGTCCGTTCTACGCAATGGCGATTCACTGCCGATGCCCTAATTTGTGGCCAACTGCGGCAACAAGACTTTAAGTCTCAGATTTTTAGGCAAAAAGTGGCTAGCTTTAGCGAGAAACTCACCAATTAAAGCGATTTGGCAGTATATTTCTCTCCTCCATGTTGCACCCGCAGCGTGACAGGCGCACGATTTTGTGATGGACTAATTCTGTTTTGGAAACCTGATAGAGAGGAGGACTGCCATGAGCGTGAGCTCACATTTGGAAGAACTTAAACGGAAACATGAGACCCTCTCAAAACAAGTCGAAGAAGAACAGCGATCGCCAGCTTCAGACGACACTTCAATCGTTGAATTGAAAAAGCAAAAACTCAAAATCAAGGAACAGATTGTCCGACTATCGGCTTAAGCAGATACAGGATTGATCATTCAACCCCGTTTCTTCCCTAAGAGGCGGGGTTCATTTATGCGATCCTACGTTTGCAGCTACAGCGTTGATACCGGTACAATTTCAAACTCGTCAGAGAAATGCGCCGTTTTTTCGATCTCAGCGATGAACCAGTCTCTAAGAGCGGCAATTGCAGGGGTTGTCTCTGCGCCTTTGCGGCATAAGAAATAAAACCGTGCATTCATCTCTAAGGCCAGCTTAAATGGCATAACAAGCCGCCCCTCCATAACATCTTTCATAATGATCGGCCGACGACCTAGGGCGACGCCAACACCTGCCACAGCCGCATCAATTGCGTGATCCGCATTGGAAAAATGAGCACCTCGTTTTCCTTCTGGATAAGGAATGCGTGCGGCGCGGAACCATGCGGGCCAGTCGCATGCATCTTCAAGGAAATCCAACGAATCGTCATACAGCAGCGGGGCGTCTATCAGGCTTTCTGGTGTCGAATATACCTCGGCCAGTTTCGGGGTCATGACGGGTGTTAGCCAATCGTTACGTACCGGCACAGAATATAGACTTTTAAACTCTTCTTGAGCAAACCGGATCGCAACGTCAACGTCGTCACGGTCAAAATCAAGCCGTCGAAGCGTAGCTGAAAAGCGTAGCTCGATGTCCGGATGTGCACGTGCGAAATCGAATATTCGCGGGGCCAACCATTTGGCGGTTAGGGCGGGGCCGGCCGAAATTGTAAGCGTGTTTTTAGACAGTGTATTGCGCGCACTTCGCCACGCAGCAGTAAGTGCGTTAAAGCCTTCGCTCGCGCCGGGGGCCAAGGCTTTGCCTGCTGTAGTCAATTCGACAGCTCGGTTTAATCGAACGAACAGCGGATGCCCCAAGTGGTCTTCAAGCGACTTTATCTGAAACGATAGTGCCGCCGGTGTCACATTCAATTCACTTGCGGCTTTCGCAAATGACAAATGGCGGGCGGCAGCCTCAAAGGCGCGTAGCGCTGTGAGTGGGGGCAATCTATCGGTCACTTCACTTAAGTAAAACTAAATTGACGCGGTGAAAAGTCTCGTTTGTGGCTTTTTTGTAAATGCTCATAATGGATACAGTTCAATAATACTTACGTTAGGAGGCCGTCATGTTGGAAATCGCGGTAACCGCTCAAATAGCCGAAGCAAACAAATGTGCACACCTTGAGCGCTCTAAAGCGTTCTGTTCCATATTCCGCCGCCTGCGCCGAGTATTTTCCGTTCCGCTGAGCCGAACGCCGGCTCTTACGGGGCTGTCCCGCTGAACCTTGGTTCTTACGAGACAAAAAAAGGGCCGGTCAAAAGACCGGCCCTTTTGAAGAACTTTAGGCGTTTGTTTAGACGACGAATTGCGCGCCGTTTGCCGAAATGGTTGACCCATTGATAAAGCCAGAGTCGTCTGACGCAAGGAAGACAACGCAGCGCGCGATTTCTTCTGGCTCACCCAAGCGACCAGCAGGAATCTGTGGGATGATTTTTTCGTTCAGGACGGTCTCAGGGATCGCGCGGACCATTTCCGTGCCGATGTAACCAGGGCAGATCGCATTCGCAGTAATGCCAGCGCGCGCGCCTTCTTGCGCTAGGGACTTGATGATACCCAGATCACCAGCCTTCGTCGCGGCATAATTCACCTGACCGAATTGACCTTTTTGACCATTGATAGAAGAGATCACGATCACGCGGCCAAACTTACGCTCACGCATACCTGGCCAGATTGGGTGAACGGTGTTGAACACGCCTGTCAGGTTGGTGCCAACAACTTCGTTCCACTGTTCCGGAGACATCTTGTGGAATGGCGCGTCACGAGTGATGCCCGCGTTTGCGACAACCACATCAATTGGGCCCAAGTCAGCTTCGACTTGTGCGATGCCAGCCTTAGAGGCGTCGTAGTCCGCTACGTTCCATTTATAGGTTTTGATACCTGTGGCTTCTGTGAAGGCGGCCGCTTTTTCATCGTTGCCCGCGTATGTCGCTGCAACCTCATATCCTTCGGCTTTCAAAGCCTTGGAAATCGCTTCGCCGATGCCGCGGGATCCGCCGGTGACGAGTGCTACTTTGGCCATGGTATTCCTCCAATATGGCTTATTCTTCAGGAAATTATATTACAAACAGTTGTTTCGATGTGCAATTAAGTTGCGCAATGATAAATTGACGCATACTGCTATCTCACTCAATCTAAAGGGTAATTTCAACAAAATAGTTACAAAAAAGGGCACCCAAATTTGGATGCCCTTTTCTTAGTCGTAAATGGGGTAAAGAATCAGGGGCGTTCAACGCACAGAGCAACACCCATGCCGCCACCAATGCATAAAGTAGCAATGCCTTTTTTGGCGTCGCGTCGCTGCATTTCGAACAACAGTGTATTTAGAACGCGGCAACCGGAAGCACCAATTGGGTGGCCAATCGCGATTGCGCCGCCGTTGACGTTCACGATTGCTGGATCCCAGCCCATTTCTTTGTTTACGGCGCAGGCCTGAGCGGCGAACGCTTCGTTGGCTTCAACCAAGTCCAGATCGTCAACAGTCCAGCCAGCTTTGTCCAAAGCTTTACGAGACGCGTGGATTGGGCCAACACCCATGATGGATGGGTCCAGGCCAGCGGTTGCATAAGAAGCGATGCGGGCCAATGGCTTGATGCCGCGCTTTTCAGCCTCTTCTTCTGACATCAACAGAACAGCGGCCGCGCCGTCGTTCAAACCAGAAGCATTCGCCGCAGTGACAGAGCCGCCATCGCGCACGAACGCTGGGCGAAGCTTCTGCATGTTCTCGATAGTAGCGCCGTGGCGGATGTATTCATCCTTGTTTACCACAGTTTCGCCTTTACGAGTCTTAACAACGAAATCAATGACTTCTTCGTCAAATTTTCCAGACTTTTGAGCGTCTTCAGCTTTCAGCTGAGACGCCAGCGCAAATTCGTCCTGCATTTCGCGGGAGATGTCGAATTCATTTGCGACGTTTTCAGCAGTCTGACCCATGTGATAGTTATTGAATGCGTCCCAAAGGCCATCTTTGATCATGGAGTCGACATACTTCATGTCGCCCATTTTTTGACCGGCACGTAGGTGGGCAACATGTGGCGAAAGGGTCATGTTTTCTTGACCACCTGCGACGACGATGGATGCATCACCCAGCATAATGTGCTGCGCACCCAGTGCGACGGCGCGTAATCCAGAACCACAAACTTGGTTAATGCTCCACGCTGCGCTTTCTTTTGGCAGGCCCGCGTTGATATGCGCTTGACGGGCAGGGTTTTGGCCCTGACCAGCTGTCAAAACCTGGCCCAAAATTGTTTCAGAGACGTCAGACTTTTCAATGCCTGCACGCTCTACGACGGCTTCAATTACAGCTGCGCCCAGATCATGTGCAGGTGTGTTAGCGAAAGAGCCACCAAAGCTACCTACTGCAGTCCGTGCAGCGGAGGCGATAACTACGTTTGTCATACTTTTGTTCCTCTAAGATACGGAAAAGGCACCCCTAAGAAAGATGCCCATCGATCCCCTTCCACGGGCTTCATTAGCGGATTTGCCGCAGTGCGGCAATTAAAACATGCCAATACCCGTAAGAAAGTTTCAATTCAGGCGGCCTTTTTGGAACTTTTATTCTTTGCCCACGGGGGATTAACCGTCGGGGCACCAAACGCAAAACCTTGCAGGCAGTCAAAACCTAGCCGCGCTAATGTATTCGCATCTTCAACACTCTCAACTCGGGTTGCAACTGTGAATATGTCGAATTGCCGCGCAATACTCGCCATAGCGCCGGCTAAAACTTGGTTCTCACGATCTCCGTTAATGTTTTTTGTAAATTGGCCATCTACCTTAAGAATATCAAAGAAAAATTCCTTAAAGTACCTAAAGGATGTTAAATCCGAGGCATAGTCGTCCAAAGCAAATGCGATCCCTTTCGCTTGTAGCTCATCCATGAAATCCATCACCAATTCAGGCACTTGCATGGCGGATGGTTCCGAAATCTCTAGGATCAGACGTTCTGCAACTTCTGGCTGTCGCTTGACCGCGCCTTCAAGGGTTCTCATCCAACGCCGATACCCGATAGAACGCGCAGACATGTTAATCGAAAGGCGTAATTTGGGATTGCTCGCCAAAGTTTTCAAACCCAATTCTAGGGCAAGACAATCTAATTGGCGCCCAGCCTCGGTATCAGCGACGACAGCCATGAAGTCTTTTGCGGGAATCACACGCCCGGTTTCATCCAAAACGCGGATCAACCCTTCATAAAATGCGGGCACATTGGGGTCGCTTGCCTTAACGATAGGTTGAAAAGCCAGCATTACCTCTTTGTGGGTAATCGCCTCTTTCACCATGTCCACAGTTGCGACGTCACGCGTTTTAACTGCGTAGTCCAGCGGATTGCCCCGTGTATTCTGTCCTTTGTTGCGGCGGCCCATGTCATCCATCCCCTATGTGTTAGGGGATTGAACGGCATAGCTATGAACAAGCCGTTAAACTCTTAATTTGAAGAGAATTACCCGAATAATCAGGAAGCGCTGTCTTCAATTAATGTTCGTAAAACAGCTTTCGCGTTGTCGCTGCTCCAATCAGCATCGCCACGCAGTCTAGCTATCTCTTGCCCCTCAGGGTTCAAAATCACAGTGATCGGTAGGCCCAAGACCTTCATATCGCGGGCAATTTTCTGCTTTGGGTCTTGGTGACGCGGTAGGTTCTCTACGTTGATCTCCGCAAAGAACTTCTTAATTGCAGGCGGCATGTTCCGTCCAGTGGCCAGGGTCACCACCTCAAACTGGTCACCTCCAAGTTCAGTTTGCAACTCAGACAGCATCGGCATTTCGTGCCGACAAGGTGCGCACCATGTGGCCCAAAAGTTCAAAAGCACATATTTGCCTTGGTAATCACTTAGGAACCCGTCGCCACCATCTTCGTGGACAAAAGCTGCATCGCTGGCTTCCATCGGTTCAGAATGAAATACCAATTTCTTCATATCGCCCTCGCGCAATGCCTCTGCAGATTGCAGATCAGCAGACGCAATATTTGCGCTAAAGGCCAAGGCCATATAAAGCACGCTCAAACGTAACAGACGCATAGTTCCTCCGAAGGGCACGACATGACAGATAATTCCTCAAACCAGATGTGGGGCGGCCGCTTTGCCGCCGGACCGGACGCGATCATGGAAGCAATCAATGCTTCGATCGGGTTTGATCGACGGATGGCAGCACAGGATATCACTGGCTCTCGGGCCCACGCAGCCATGTTGGCCAAGGCAGGCATCATTACGGATAAGGATGCCGAAGCGATTAGGGAAGGCCTCCTCACGGTCTTGTCAGAAATCGAGGGCGGAACGTTCAACTATTCGGCAGCACTCGAAGACATCCACATGAACGTCGAAGCACGCCTAAAAGAGATCATCGGCGAGCCAGCGGGCCGTTTGCACACAGGTCGCTCCCGGAACGACCAAGTGGCCACAGACTTTAAGTTGTGGGTACGTGATCAAATGGACGCTGCAATCTCTGGCATCGAAGCTTTGATGAAGGCGCTGATCGCGCAGGCAGAAGCAGGTGCAGATTGGGTTATGCCGGGTTTTACGCACCTTCAGGTCGCGCAACCCGTCACATGGGGCCATCACATGATGGCCTATGTGGAAATGCTCGCACGGGATAGGTCTCGTTTTGTCGATGCGCGCAAGCGGATGAACGAATCGCCACTGGGTGCTGCTGCCCTTGCTGGCACATCCTTTCCAATTGATCGCCACATGACAGCCGAAGCGCTGGGCTTTGATCGCCCATCTGCAAACTCTTTGGATGCTGTGTCTGACCGTGACTTCGCTTTGGATTTCCTAGGGGCAGCATCCATCTGTGCGATCCACCTCAGCCGCCTGTCCGAAGAACTGGTAATCTGGTCGTCTGCACAATTCCGCTTTGTCACTCTGTCTGACCGCTTTTCAACCGGCAGCTCGATCATGCCGCAAAAGAAAAACCCGGATGCAGCAGAATTGATTCGCGCCAAAATCGGCCGGATTTACGGGGCGAACACCGCGTTGACCATTGTCATGAAGGGCCTTCCGTTGGCTTATTCCAAAGACATGCAAGAAGACAAAGAGCAGACCTTTGATGCCGCCGATAGCCTGATGCTGGCGCTTGCAGCTATGGAAGGCATGGTCAAAGACATGACCGGCAACCGTGAAAGCCTCGAAGCGGCGGCAGGGACAGGCTTCTCCACCGCAACAGACCTCGCTGATTGGTTGGTGCGTGCCCTGAATATGCCGTTCCGTGATGCACATCACGTCACTGGCTCACTTGTCGCAATGGCGGAATCCCGCGGCTGTGATTTGCCCGACCTGACGCTTGAGGATATGAAATCGGTACATGAGCACATTACCAAAGACGTCTTTGGCGTCCTTGGCGTGCACAATTCCGTGGCCTCGCGCACGTCTTACGGTGGTACTGCCCCCGAACAAGTTCGCGCACAGGTCGCCCGCTGGAAGGACCTATTGGGATGAAAGTAGTCGCCGCATTATTGGCGTTGGTACTGGTTGCAAGCTGCGGCGCGGATGGCGCGCCGCTCCGCCCCAGTGCAAACCTTGGCATCAATATCGGCCCGAATGGGATTAGCCCATCCGCCAGCGTTGGTGCCAGTAAGGGGCCAGTGAAGGTAAGCGTCGGCCTTTGATCCGCTTGCCGCTCTGTTAGAGTAGGTATTTGGATCAAGAAAAGCTTGTATGATTGCGCTACAGCCAATCTGTGCCTAAAGAGGCGCGGTAGGATTGGCTGGAGTGACACAACATGGATCATTTTCTTTATCGTGACGGCGCGTTGTTCGCCGAGGACGTGCCAGTGGCAGAAATCGCCGCGCAAGTGGGCACACCATTCTATTGCTATTCCACCGCGACCTTCGAACGCCACTTTCGCCTTTTTGACGAGGCGCTAGAAGGCACCGATCATTTGGTCTGCTACGCGATGAAAGCGGCCAGCAACCAAGCCATTTTAAAAACACTCGCCGCACTTGGTGCTGGTATGGATGTGGTTTCAGGCGGCGAATATGCGCGTGCCAAAGCCGCAGGCGTTCCGGGTGACCGGATTGTATTCTCGGGTGTTGGCAAAACACGCGAAGAAATTCACACAGCCCTCACCGGCGGCATCCGTCAATTTAACGTCGAATCAGAGCCAGAAATGGAAGTGATCAACGCGGTGGCGTTGGAGCTTGGCGTTAAAGCTCCAATCACCGTACGCGTGAATCCAGATGTCGACGCAAAGACCCACGCAAAAATTGCGACAGGCAAATCCGAAAACAAATTTGGCATCCCAATCAGCCGTGCGCGCGAAGTCTACGCCCACGCCGCTAGCCTGCCGGGTCTGGAAGTCATTGGTATCGACGTTCACATCGGTAGCCAATTGACGCAACTTGAGCCATTCAGGCTGGCCTATCAAAAGGTCGCGGAACTCACGGAAACCCTACGTGCCGACGGCCACGACATTCGTCGCCTTGATCTGGGTGGCGGGCTTGGCATTCCTTACGAACGCTCTAACGACGCGCCGCCACTGCCTGTGGAATACGGCGCGATGGTCAAAGAAACACTGGGCCATCTGAACTGCGAGATCGAGATTGAGCCGGGTCGCCTTATTGCGGGCAACGCGGGCATCATGGTCAGCAAAGTCATCTACGTGAAAGAAGGCGAAGACCGCCAATTCATGATCATTGATGGCGCGATGAACGATTTGATCCGTCCAGCCATGTACGAAGCACATCACGATATTATTCCAGTGGTCGAAGCCACACCGGGCGAAGAGCCAACGACCTATGACATCGTTGGCCCCGTATGCGAATCTGGTGATACCTTCGCCAAAGGCCGCACCATGGCCGAGGTGAAACCAGACGATCTCGTCGCCTTCCGCTCCGCCGGAGCTTATGGCGCGGTGATGGCCAGCGAATACAATACGCGCCCTTTGATCCCAGAGGTTCTGGTCCATGGTGATCAATTTGCGGTTATTCGCCGACGTCCGACCTTTGAAGAAGTGATAAATCGCGATACCATTCCCGAGTGGCTCTAGGGCAATTCCGCCCATAGCCATCGGAATGGGAGCACCGTGGCACCAACAGGTCCCGCAAAAACCGTTCTAAATAAGCTCGCTTGGGTTCTGACGCTCACCCGTCTGGGCCTGTTGGCCGAGCGCGTGATTCGTGCATTCTGGCCTCTTTGGTCTGTGATCTTTGTTGTGGTTGCGGCCCTCATGTTGGGCTTGCAGGATAGCTTATCTGTCGAAGCGGTGTGGATTTTGGGTCTCGCGGCGCTGGTCTCCACCGTGTGGTTTCTTGTCCGTGGCACGCAAAAGCTAAAGCTTCCTAGCCGCCAAGATGCACTCGTTCGACTAGACGAGACTTTACCCGGACGACCCGTTCAGACGCTTTTGGATCAACCCGCAATGGGGCAGGGCGATCCAAATACGCAGGTCATTTGGGCCGCCCATCAGGCGCGTATGGCCGCCAAGGCCAGCGCCGCACGCGCGCCCAAGCCCGATTTGCAAGTATCTCGCCTCGATCCCTTTGGATTGCGCTTTGTCGCACTATTAGCGTTATGCGTCGCGCTACTATTCGGCAGCATTGGCCGCATTAGCAGTGTCACAGCCATGACCCCAAGCAATGCGCCCACCATAGCAGCAGCCTCTTGGGAGGGATGGATAGAACCGCCCGCATATACGGGCCTGCCGACGCTATACCTTAACGACCAACCAGAAGGCCCGCTAAACCTACCTGTAAACAGCCAGGTCATTCTGCGTCTCTATGGCGAAATCGGCGCGCTGACCGTTCAAGAGACTGTCTCCGCCCGCATTGGCGAATTGCCAAGCGTCTCTGAAGCGGCGCAAGACTTTGTCCTTCGTCAGGACGGTGCGCTGACCATTGCCGGTGACAATGGCCGCAGTTGGGCCATTACTTTGCGCCCCGATACTGCGCCTGAAATCCTCAATGTCGGGGAGGCGACCGCCAGTGGACGTGGCGAAATGAGCCTGCCGTTTACTGCCCAAGACGACTACGAAGTGGTCGCCGGCACAGCGACGATGGCGCTCGATATGGCTCAGGTTAATCGGCAGCACGGCCTAACTGTTGATCCTGAACCCATTCCAGATGTCGACATGCAATTGCCGCTGCCAATCTCTGGCAAACGCGATCAGTTCGAAGAAACCCTGATCGAAGATTTCTCAGAACATGTGCTAGCGCATCTACCCGTCACCATCACTTTGCAGGCCGAAGATGCAGCAGGTCAGAAAAGCCAGCCACATGTGGTTAATCTAGTACTACCTGCACGCCGGTTCTTTGACCCATTGGCCAATGCTTTGGTTGAGCAAAGGCGCGACCTTCTCTGGTCCCGTAAAAACGCGCCCAGAGTTGCACAGCTTTTGCGTGCCATCTCTCATCGCCCAGAAGAGGGTATTTTCCGCAAAGATGCCGACTATCTGCGTCTACGCCTGATCCTAAAAGACCTTGAACGATACAGCGCCGCAGGACTTACTACAGACCAACGCGACGAAGTTGCGCAAAACCTTTGGGATTTAGCCGTTAAGCTCGAAGAAGGCGATCTTAGCGACGCCATTGCTCGCATGGAACGCGCCCAAGAACGCCTTGCCGAAGCCATGAAAAATGGCGCAAGCGACGAAGAAATCGCACGTCTCATGCAAGAGCTGCGCGAAGCCACCCAAGATTACATGCGCCAACTCGCACAGCAACAACGCGAAAACGGCGACGATTCAGATCGGGACCAGCAGCAAGCACAGAACTCCATCGAAATGACGCAGGACGATCTGCAGCGCATGATGGACCGCATCCAAGAGTTGATGGAACAGGGTCGCATGGCCGAAGCCCAACAAGCGCTCGAAGAATTCCAGCGGATGATGGAGAACATGCAGGTCGCCGAAGGCGGGCAGGGTCAGCAATCTCCCGGCGAGCAAGCGATGAACGAGCTTGGTGAAACCCTTCGCCAGCAACAAGGCCTGTCTGATCAAGCCTTTCGTCAACTCCAAGAGCAATTTAACCCCAACGCACAATCCGGCCAGTCCTCTGAAAACGAGGGGTCCAGCGGCGGACAAGGACGCGGTGAGTCCCACGATGGCACCGGCGGAGAAGGACAAGGCGAGGGTGAAGGTGAAACCGGCGAAGCCGGAGAGGGCCTAGAAGGTGAACTTTCTGACCGTCAGCAAGCCCTTCGCCAGGAACTACAGCGCCAACAACAAAATTTGCCCGGGCAGGGCACACCTGACGGTGATGCCGCGCGCGAGGCCTTAGGTCGCGCAGGGGATGCCATGGATGGCGCAGAAGAAGCGTTGCGCAACGATCAATTGGCAGAAGCGATCGATAAACAATCCGAAGCAATGGAAGCCCTGCGCGAAGGCATCCGCAGCCTTGGCGAGGCCATGGCGCAGAACCAAAACAATCAACAAGGACAGGGCCAAGCCCAAGGTCGCCCTGGATCAGCCCGCGATCCGTTGGGCCGCAATCCTGGATCACAGGGCATTGCTGGTACGGATGAGGGGCTTTTGCAGGGCGAAGATGTCTATCGCCGTGCCCGCGACCTGTTGGATGAAATCCGCCGCCGCTCCGGAGAAACAGCACGCCCCGAGCAAGAACGCAGTTACCTGCGCCGCTTGCTCGACCGTTTCTAACAGGCGTTTGTTTTAACTGTCAGCTGAATCAGAGGCCATGCCATCAAGCCAAAGCATCAGCTTTGTCATCTGCGCATCCAACTTCAGTCGCCCATTATCGACCGCATTCACATAGGCCGCGACATAGCGTTCAGACTGTGGAATGGATTGGCTCACCTGATCAGGCTTTGAATACACATAAATCCCGCCTGCGATGAGCAGGATCGCCAATGCAAACCCGATACGGCTGCCACCGGCGCGACGTTGGCTGACAGTCGGGCGACCATCTGGCTGTTCATCTGCTGGGCGGTCTTCGGTTGATCGCAGGGTCGAGTTAATTTCTTCGATGTCCGGCAGCAACTCCCGCCGAGAATTCGCAGGTACCGGTTCTTGTGGTGCATCCATCTCGTCCGCAGATACGCCACGCATCCGTGCCATGCGCTCGCGTGCCTGCCGTGCGCGTTTGGCCGCATCATCAACAGGTTCGTCCAATCCCAGATCCGTTTGTGTCTCTAGACTGGTTTCTTCTGCCCGACGCGCGGCCTCAAGGGCTGCTTCTTCGCGCAAAACGTCCGCGACAGATGGATCAAGCTCGCGTCGCTGCGGAGCCTCTTCTGCGTCCTCGGGGACTTCAAGCTCGGGCTCGTCGTCGTACTCCGGCTCAGGCGTTTCAGAATGATCTTCTTCTAGCGCTGCACCCAATTCGGATTCAAAATCATCCGCTTTTACTGGTTCAGCCTCAGGCGCTTCTTCGATCTCTTCCTCTTCGACGGGTGCCTGCTGAATGTGGTCAGGGCGCGCTCGGCGCACAGCAGCTTTCACAGCCGCAGCCAGCGCTTCATCCGTCGCATCTGCGGTCATCGTCACCGCATCTGTTTCAACTGGCTCTTCGATAGCTTTTTCTTCATCCGCTTCAAACGCAGATGCGTCGTCAACTTCCGGTGTCCATTCCGCATCCGGTGCGGGGACATCTAGGTTTGCTTCGGCGTCTGCATCGAAATCTCGATGGGCCTGAAACCATGTCGAACTACAATTAGAGCACTGAACATCCCGCCCTTCAGGCGGAATCACATCTTCCGGTACCTCATATTGAGCACCGCAATTTGGGCAAGTTAGCCGCATGAACCCCTCAAACCCCCGATAACCCAAGCATTAATTAACAACATATGGTGTAACTGGTGCGCGGGAAAGTGCAAATCTGGTTCGCAACGCATTGCAACCCAAGCGATGCTGCGGCACAACAGTGCAAACCATGATGAGGCCACCCGTGATTGAGCTGGACAACATCGCATATAGCTATGGCGGTGGAGAATTACTGAGCGAAGTTAACCTGTCTATTCAGCCCGGAGATTTTTATTTCCTGACGGGCCCATCAGGCGCGGGTAAGACCACATTTATGAAGCTCTGCTATGGCGAGTTAACACCAACATCAGGGCAAGCCCGTCTGTTCGGCCAAGACGTTCGCTCGATGAGCCGCGATGATCATGCAGTGACCCGTCGTCGTATCGGTGTCGTGCACCAAGATTGCCAATTCTTAGATCACCTGCCACTTGCCGATAATGTCGCCCTGCCATTGGCGGTTTCCGGCCGAGATGACCTTGAAAACGTCTCAAACCTCAAGGAACTATTGGGGTGGGTTGGCTTAAAAGAACGCGCCAAAGCATTGCCGCCTGAACTTTCCGGCGGTGAACGCCAGCGGGCGGCCCTTGCGCGAGCGGTCATTATGTCCCCCGACATCATTTTAGCCGACGAACCTACCGGTAACGTCGATTGGGAAATGTCCCAGCGTCTTTTGCAGCTGTTGTTAGAGCTGAACCGCATGGGCAAAACCGTGATGATCGCAACCCATGACATGAACCTGATCCGTGCCGCGAAATCCAAGGTGCAGGCGCGTGTTCTGCGTATCGCAAACCGACATGTGCAATTGGCAGGAGCGGACCTGTGAAGACCTTCCTTGCTGACATCATGGCGATCTTTGTCGGTGACGCTCAGGCAGACCGCATTGTCCCGCCGACGGGTTTCACCGCACGGCTAACGCTTTTCGCCTCTGGTGCCATGGCATTCCTCGCCGTCTTTGCTCTCGCCCTTTCTCTGGCCTCTGGCCGTTTGGCACAGCGTTGGGGTCAAGAATTGGCCCAAAGTTCAACACTGCGTATTTCAGCGCCAGTCGAACAGCTCGCAGCCCAAACCGCCGCCGCGCTCAAGGTGCTTGAAACCACGCCCGGTGTCGCCGAAGCCCGTGCTTTGACCGCCGAAGAGCAACGCGCTTTGCTGGCCCCTTGGTTCGGCCCCGACCTACCGGTGGAAAACCTGCCTATCCCGCAGCTGATCTCTATCGAGGAAACCTCTGGCGGATACGATGCCGCTGGCCTGCGCTTGCGCCTTCAAGCCGAGGTGCCCGGAGCCATCCTTGACGACCACACGCGCTGGCGCAAACCCTTACAGCAGGCGGCCAGCCGTCTGCGTTTGCTGGGCTTTGTCTCGATCATCTTGATTGCCGCGGTAACTGGCACCATCATCACATTGGCGGCCAACGCTGCCCTTGCCGCAAATGCCCGCCTGATCGCAGTTCTACGCCTTGTCGGCGCGCAAGACAGTTATATCGCCAAAGCATTCGTACGCCGCTTCACGCTGCGCGCCCTTTCTGGCGCAGCTGTCGGAACGGTCGTTGGCCTGATTGCCGTTCTCATCCTTCCCTCAGCGCAGGATCAAGGCGGCTTCCTAACCGGCCTAGGGTTCCAAGGCGCGTCTTGGCTTTGGCTCGTTCTTCTTCCAATCTTGGCTGCTGTCGTGGCCTTCCTCGCCACCGGTGCCGCCGCGCGTCGCACCCTGTCGGAGTTGCGCTAATGGCCATCCAATGGGTCCGCTCGCTGTTATTCATCATTCAGATGTATGCCATGATGCTGATCATGGGGCTTGCGTGTTTCATTCCATCTTTGCTCAGTCGCAAAGCTGCCATCGCCTCGATGCGCCTTTACTGTGCGTGGGTACGTTGGACCGCCTCGTGGATGGTCGGCCTGACCAGCGAAATTCGCGGAGCCGTCCCGCAAGACGAAGTGATCGTTGCCTCCAAACACCAATCGTTCTTTGATATTATCCTGCTCATGGGCGCGCTGCCATCTGGCAAATTCATCATGAAACGCGAACTGATGTTTGCGCCGATCCTTGGCCAATACGCCTTGCGTATCGGCTGTGTCCCAGTCAACCGCGGCAAGCGCGGCAAAGCCATCAAGAAAATGGCTGAAGACGTCAAAAGCGGCGCACAAAAGCCCGGTCAGTTGATCATCTACCCACAAGGCACACGTATCGCGCCCGGCGTTCAAGCGCCTTTCAAAGTGGGCACTTACGTTCTCTACAATCAACTCGGGCAAACCTGCGTACCAGCCGCCACCAACGTTGGCGTCTTTTGGCCCCGCAAAGGCATCCTGCGCAAGCCGGGGCACGCGGTTATGGAATTCCTCGACCCAATCGAAGCAGGCCTCGATCAAGCTAGCTTTATGGGACGCCTAGAAGAGACTGTCGAAAGCCATTCCAATGCGCTGATGCGCGAAGCGGGGTTTGATCTGGATGGACTACATAACCTCAATCAACGCGCTTGAGGCGCTCTACCCAGAGCCAAGCGTAAACGCGACCCGCAAAGTCGCGTACCAACTCACTCCAGCCTACCGAAAATGGATCATGGCGGCCCGATATTGCGTTATCGCGACTGTCGGCCCAGAAGGCACCGATGCAAGCCCACGTGGCGACATTGGCCCCGTAGTCTCTGAAATCGACGAACACACGCTCGCCATGCCTGATTGGCCGGGCAACAACCGCATAGACACGCTGCGCAATCTTGTCGGGGATCCCCGCATCGCACTGATGTTCATGATCCCGGGGCAGGGCGCTGTGGTGCGCCTGAACGGTCAGGCGCGTATCACAACAGATGAAACCCTGCGCCAGCGCTTTGAAACCAAAGGCAAACTGCCGCGCACGGTTATCGTCATCAAAATTAACGAAATCTACGCTCATTGTTCCCGTGCGAACATCCGGTCAGACCTCTGGAACCCAGACAACCGCCCTACCGAGGCCCCAACAATGGGTGATATGCTTGCCGAAGCAACGGGCGGAGAAATCCAAGCTGAGGCTTATAACCAAGACTGGGCAATTCGCGGGCCGCAAAAACTGTGGTGACCCCACGCTTTTGTGAAACAGCTTTAGAAGCAATTTCCACATAGAGCCCCTAAGTTAACCTAAGCGCACCCCGATTGCGCGTCTAAGGCTATGTTGCAAGCCTTGGCGGAACGGCAGTTGTACCACCTGTGCAGTCCCCCTGTCGTTCTGCCTACTCCTGAGAAAAGTAAATTGCACAAAAAAGGCGGCCCCTGTTGGGACCGCCTTCTAATCGTCTAATCCGTAAGAACCTTACGCGTGGATAGGGCCATCGCCACAAGCCAATGCAGCTTCGCGCATCGCTTCGGAATAGGTTGGGTGCGCGTGGCAGGTCATTGCAACGTCCTGCGCTGAGGCACCAAATTCCATCGCAACACAGATCTCATGGATCATGTCACCAGCCGCCGGGCCAATAATCGCAGCACCTAGCACGCGATCTGTTTCCGCATCCGCGATCAGCTTCACAAAACCATCCGCTTGGCCAATCGCCTTGGCACGTGCGTTGCCCATGAACGAGAATTTGCCAACCTTAACCTTGCGGCCTTCGGCTTTCAGCGCATCTTCAGTCTGACCAACAGTCGCGACCTCAGGTGTCGTGTAGACAACGCCCGGGATAACCGAATAGTTCACGTGGCCATGTTTGCCCGCTAGAACCTCTGCGACGGCCATGCCTTCGTCTTCGGCTTTATGCGCCAGCATTGGGCCTTCGATCACGTCGCCAATCGCATAGATGCCCGGCACGTTGGTTGCCCATTTGCCATCAACAGCAATCTGACCACGCTCTGTCATCTTCACGCCAAGCGCGTCCAGACCCAGACCTTCGGAATATGGTTTACGACCGGTCGCAACCAGAACCACGTCAGCGTCCAGCACTTCCTCGGCATCGGGGGATTTCTTCAGCGAATACTTAACCTTGGCTTTGGTCTTGGACGCATCCACACCAGACACAGCCGCGCCCATGATGAACTTTAGACCCTGCTTTTCCAGAATACGTTTGAACGTGCGCTGAACGTCTTTGTCCATGCCCGGCGTGATCGCATCCATGTATTCAACAACAGTCACTTCGGAACCCAAACGCTGGTAAACGGAACCCAGTTCCAAGCCAATCACGCCCGCACCAATCACAACCATCTTCTTAGGCACTTTGCCCAATTCCAACGCACCGGTAGAGGTCACGACGACTTTCTCGTCCACCTCAACACCCGGCAAGGAAGACGGTACAGAACCAGACGCAATCACGATGTTCTTGGTCTCATAGGTGGTGTCGCCCACAGTCACCTTGCCCGGTGCCGGGATAGAGCCATAGCCCTTCAGCCAGTCGATCTTGTTTTTTTTCATCAAGAACTCAACACCGGTGGTGTTCTGGCCCACAACGTCGTCTTTATAAGACTTCATCTGGTTCCAATCCACAGATTGGGTTTTGCCCTTTAGGCCCATGTTCGCAAAGTTATGCTCTGCTTCGTGCAACATATGCGTCGCATGCAACAGCGCCTTTGACGGGATACAGCCCACGTTCAAGCATGTGCCGCCGAGCGTATCGCGACCTTCAACAATCGCGGTTTTCAGGCCCAGTTGGGCGCAACGAATTGCGGACACATAGCCACCAGGGCCTGCTCCGATGATGATGACGTCATATTGGGACATGTTTGTCTCCTGAAATTCGGGATGGGGAGGGGGCTCTGCCCCCAGTGCCGTTTGCACTTCCCCCGGAGTATTTATGGAAAGATGAATACGGGGCGTGGCGCCCCATATTTATACTTACAGATCCATCAACAGACGACGTGGATCTTCCAGCGCTTCTTTTACGCGTACAAGGAACGTAACCGCGCCTTTGCCGTCGACGATGCGGTGGTCATAGGATAGCGCCAGATACATCATCGGGCGGATCACCACTTGGCCGTTGATCGCCATTGGACGGTCCTGAATTTTGTGCATGCCCAAGATACCGGACTGCGGTGGGTTCAGGATCGGCGAGGACATCAAGGAACCGTAAACACCACCGTTAGAGATGGTGAACGAACCGCCCTGCATTTCCGCCATAGACAGTTTGCCATCACGTGCACGTTTGCCTTTTTCAGCAATCGCTTTTTCGATGTCCGCAAAGCTCATCTGATCCGCGTCACGGATAACTGGAACAACCAGACCTGTTGGCGTACCCGCCGCGATGCCCATGTGAACAAAGTTTTTGTACACGATGTCTGTGCCGTCGATTTCCGCGTTCACTTCTGGCACTTCTTTCAGCGCATGCACGCAGGCTTTGGTGAAGAAGGACATAAAGCCAAGCTTCACGCCGTGCTTTTTCAGGAACAGGTCTTTGTACTCGTTCCGCAGCGCCATAACTTCGGTCATGTCGACCTCGTTATAGGTGGTCAGCATCGCCGCTGTGTTCTGAGAGTCTTTCAGACGTTTCGCGATTGTCTGACGCAGACGTGTCATTTTCACACGCTCTTCACGAGATGCATCATCCGCCGCAACTGGTGCACGTTGCGCCACTGCTGCGGTAGGGGCCGCTGCTGGTGCGATTGCTGCTTTCAGCACGTCTTCTTTCATGATGCGACCATCACGACCAGACCCTGCGATTTGTGCCGCTGACAGACCTTTTTCAGCCATCAGTTTGTTTGCAGATGGGGCGTTTTCTACGTCTTTGCCGCCCGCAGGTGCTGCTGCCGGAGCCGCCGCCGCAGGAGCTGCCGCTACCGCGCCACCACCAGACGACAGAACCGCCAACTTAGCGGTCGCATCCACTGTTGCGCCTTCAGCTGCGATGATTTCGGTCAAAACACCGGCCGCTGGGGCAGGGACTTCGACGGAAACTTTGTCTGTTTCCAGCTCACACAGCATTTCATCCGCTGCAACCTGATCGCCAACTTGTTTAAACCATGTGGAAACAGTCGCTTCGGTTACAGATTCACCAAGTGTCGGAACCATAACGTCTACAGAGCCACCCGCCGCTGGGGCAGGAGCCGCTGCTTCAGCGGCTGCCGCTGGTGCCGGAGCGGCACCTTCGCCTGCTAGAATAGTTGCCAGCAATGCGTCTACACCCACTGTGGCGCCTTCTGCGGCTACGATCTCGCCCATTGTGCCAGCAGATGGTGCAGGCACTTCGACGGTTACTTTGTCTGTTTCCAGCTCGCACAGCATTTCGTCTACCGCTACGGCATCGCCAGGCTTTTTAAACCAAGTTGCAACAGTCGCTTCGGTGACACTTTCGCCCAGAGTAGGGACGCGTACTTCAGTCGTCATTGTTCTAATTACCCTTCAATGGTCAGCGCTTCGTTCACGAGCGCGTTTTGTTGTGCTTTGTGTTGGCTCGCCAAACCGGTTGCTGGCGACGCAGATGCTGCGCGGCCCACAAAGGTTGGACGTGTGTGTTTTGCTTTGATCCGGCCAAGAACCCATTCGATGTTTGGCTCAATAAAGGACCATGCACCTTGGTTCTTTGGTTCCTCTTGGCACCAAACCATCTCTGCCCCCTTAAAGCGCTCTAGCTCTTTCACAAGAGAGATCGCTGGGAACGGATAGAACTGTTCGACACGCAGCAGGTAAACATCGTCGATGCCGCGAGCGTCACGTTCTTCAAGCAGATCATAGTAAACCTTACCCGAGCACATAACGACGCGTTTGATCTTGCTATCTGCAACCAGTTTCGTGTCGCTGTTACCATGCTGTGCATCGTCCCACAGAACGCGGTGGAAGCTTGATCCATCGGTGAACTCGTCGGCCTTTGAAACTGCCAGCTTATGGCGCAGCAAAGATTTCGGCGTCATCAAGATCAATGGCTTACGGAAGCTGCGGTGCAACTGACGGCGCAGGATGTGGAAGTAGTTCGCAGGCGTTGTACAGTTTGCAACGATCCAGTTGTCACCACCACACATCTGCAAGAAGCGCTCCAAACGCGCAGAGCTGTGCTCTGGGCCTTGGCCTTCGAAACCGTGCGGCAATAGAACGGTCAAACCGGACATCCGCAGCCATTTGCTTTCACCAGAGCTGATGAACTGGTCAAACATGATCTGCGCACCGTTGGCAAAATCACCAAACTGAGCTTCCCAAAGGGTCAGCGCATTTGGTTCTGCCAACGAGTAGCCATATTCAAAGCCCAAAACCGCATATTCAGACAGTGCAGAGTCGATCACCTCGTACTGCGCTTGCCCTGGACGGACATTGTTCAGCGGGTAATAGCGGCTCTCATCGTCTTGGTTCACGATACCTGAGTGACGCTGCGAGAATGTCCCGCGGGTTGCGTCTTGGCCAGACAAACGAACAGGATAACCTTCGGTCAGCAATGACCCAAAGGCCAGCGCTTCGCCGGTTGCCCAATCAATACCTTCGCCAGTTTCAAACATCTTGCCGCGGTTTTCCAACAAGCGACCAACCGTTTTGTGAATTGGATAGCCTTCTGGAACCGTGGACAAAGATTTGCCAACCTCATCAAACGTCGCGCGTTTGATCGCGGTCTCACCGCGTTGGTAATCTTCGTCTTTGCGATCCAAATGAGACCACTTACCGTCTAGCCAATCAGCTTTATTCGGTTTGAATTCCTTACCTGCTTCGAACTCTTCGTTCATTTTGGCTTGGAACGCGGCCTTCATGTCTTCGATTTCACCCTCAGGGATCAAACCGTCTTTGACCAAACGCTCGGTGTACAAAGATAGGGTCGTTTTGTGGCCCTTAATCTTTTTGTACATCACCGGGTTGGTGAACATCGGTTCGTCGCCTTCGTTGTGACCAAAGCGGCGATAGCAGAAGATGTCCAAAACAACGTCTTTCTGGAACTTCTGGCGGAACTCCGTCGCAACCTTAGCTGCGTGTACAACCGCTTCTGGGTCATCACCGTTCACGTGGAAGATCGGCGCTTCAACAACCAGCGCGTTGTCTGTTGGATATGGGGAAGACCGCGAGAAGTGCGGCGCAGTTGTGAAACCAATCTGGTTGTTCACAACGATATGCATTGTGCCGCCGGTCTTATGGCCACGCAGACCGGACAAAGCGAAACATTCCGCAACAACACCTTGGCCCGCAAAGGCCGCATCGCCGTGCAATAGAATTGGCAGAACTTGACTACGCTCTTCGTCGCCCAATTGGTCTTGTTTCGCGCGTACCTTGCCCAAAACAACCGGGTTCACCGCCTCTAGGTGCGATGGGTTCGCTGTCAACGACAGGTGAACATTGTTGCCGTCAAACTCACGGTCAGAAGAGGCACCAAGGTGATATTTCACATCCCCAGAACCATCAACGTCTTCTGGCTTAAACGATCCACCTTGGAATTCGTTAAAGATCGCTTTGTATGGCTTCTGCATGACGTTCGCCAAAACAGACAAACGACCACGGTGCGGCATGCCGATAACGATGTCACGTACACCCAACGCACCACCGCGTTTGATGATCTGTTCCATCGCGGGGATCAGGCTTTCGCCACCGTCCAAGCCAAAACGCTTGGTGCCCATGTATTTCACATGCAGGAACTTCTCAAAGCCCTCGGCCTCAACCATCTTGTTCAGGATCGCTTTACGACCTTCACGGGTAAAGGTGATCTCTTTGTTGTAGCCTTCGATGCGCTCTTTCAACCAGCTCGCTTCTTCGGGGTTGGAGATATGCATGTACTGCATCGCGAAAGTACCACAATAGGTACGACGCACGATGTCTAGGATTTGGCGCATCGTTGCGATCTGCAAACCCAAGACATTGTCGATAAAGATCGGACGATCCATGTCCGCGCCGGCAAAGCCATAAGACGCCGGGTCCAACTCAGGGTGCGGCGTCTGATCGCGCATACCAAGCGGATCAAGGTCCGCAACCAAGTGGCCACGAATACGGTAAGCCCGGATCAACATCAGCGCCCGGATCGAATCCAGAACCGCTTGTTTGATCGCTTCGTCAGAGACTTCCACGCCTTTTTCAGCCGCTTTCGCCTTGATCTTGTCGCCAGCTGCTTTGCCTTCCGCCGGGGCAGGCCATTCGCCTGTCAACGCACCGGTTAGGTCATCATTGGGGGCAGGAGGCCAATCGCCACGCGCCCAAGACGGGCCAGTCGCTTCGGCCTTTACGTCCAGCTCTGCATCGCCAAGCTGTTTGAAAAAGTCTTGCCAGACCTCATCAACCGCATTCGGGTCAGACGCATAGCGCGCGTAAAGCTGTTCAAGATATTCAGCATTATGCCCCTGCATAAAGCTGGAGGCATGAAAAACGTCGTTTGACGATTGGTCGGTCATGGAGGACTCCCGAGCCACAAGGTTTCTATTATTACTTTCGGCTCTATGCGCCGAACTTAGAAGGAAGGGCCAACCAAGGCCCTTCCAAGTATTGCTAAACGATTTAGCCGATCGCCTTCAGAACAGCTTCGCCCAAACCGGCTGGGCTGTCTGCAACAACGATACCTGCGGATTTCATCGCTTCGATCTTGTCTTCGGCGCCACCTTTACCGCCAGCGACAATCGCGCCAGCGTGACCCATGCGGCGGCCCGGAGGTGCCGTACGGCCAGCAATGAAGCCAGCAGTTGGTTTCCAACGGCCCTTCTTCTTTTGCTCTTTCAGGAATTCCGCAGCTTCTTCTTCTGCAGAACCACCGATTTCACCGATCATAATGATGGACTGTGTTTCGTCGTCGTCTAGGAACATGTCCAATACGTCGATGTGCTCAGTACCTTTGATCGGGTCGCCACCGATGCCCACAGCTGTGGACTGGCCCAGACCGATGTCAGCAGTTTGCTTAACCGCTTCATAAGTCAAGGTACCGGAACGGGATACAACACCAACAGAGCCACGCTTGTGGATGTGGCCCGGCATGATGCCGATTTTGCAGGCGTCAGGAGTGATAACACCTGGGCAGTTCGGGCCGATCAGGCGCGACTTGCTGTCGATCAACGCACGTTTCACACGCATCATGTCCAGCACAGGAATGCCTTCAGTGATACAGATGATCAGTTCCATTTCCGCATCGATCGCTTCCAGAATGGAATCCGCCGCGAAAGGAGGAGGAACATAGATCACAGAAGCATTTGCTTCGGTGACGTGCTTTGCTTCGTGTACCGAGTTGAACACTGGCAAGCCAAGATGCTCATTGCCACCTTTGCCCGGTGTCACACCACCGACCATTTTAGTGCCATATGCAATCGCTTGCTCAGAGTGGAACGTACCCTGCGAGCCAGTCAGGCCCTGACAGATTACTTTGGTATTTTCGTCAACGAGAATGGCCATCTTATTATCCTTTCACCGCTTTAACGATCTTTTCAGCACCGTCAGACAGGTTGTCTGCTGCGATGACGTCAAGGCCAGAGTTGTTGATGATGTCTTTACCAGCTTCAACGTTTGTACCCTCAAGGCGCACAACCAATGGAACTTTCAGACCAACTTCTTTCACAGCGGCCACAACGCCCTCTGCGATCACGTCGCAGCGCATGATGCCACCAAAGATGTTCACCAAGATGCCTTTGACGTTCGGGTCAGAGGTGATGATTTTGAACGCTTCGGTTACTTTTTCTTTGGTAGCGCCGCCACCAACGTCCAAGAAGTTCGCAGGCTCAGCACCGTACAGTTTGATGATGTCCATAGTGGCCATCGCCAGACCCGCGCCGTTCACCATGCAACCGATCTCGCCGTCAAGCGCGATGTAGTTCAGGTCGTATTTGGACGCTTCCAATTCTTTGGAATCTTCTTCGCTCTCGTCGCGCAGCTCAGCTACGTCAGCGTGGCGATAGATCGCGTTGCCGTCAAAGCCCAGTTTCGCATCTAGAACCTTCAGGTCACCAGAGTCAGACACGATCAGCGGGTTGATTTCCAGCATCTCCATGTCTTTTTCGGTGAACGCTTGGTACAGTTGACCCATCAGCTTAACGCACTGCTTAACCTGCGCGCCGGTCAGGCCCAAAGAGAACGCAACACGACGGCCGTGGTATGGCTGGTAGCCAGTCGCCGGATCAACAGAGAAAGACAGGATCTTCTCAGGAGTGGACTCTGCTACTTCTTCGATGTCCATGCCGCCCTCGGTGGAGCAGACGAAAGACACACGAGATGTCACGCGGTCAACCAGCAGAGCCAGATACAATTCACGCTCAATGCCGGAACCAGCTTCGATGTAGATACGATTGACTTGCTTGCCCGCTGGACCAGTCTGGTGTGTCACCAGAGTACGACCAAGCATTTTCTTCGCTTCTTCTGCGGCTTCTTCCACAGATTTCGCTAGGCGTACGCCGCCTTTTTCGCCTGCATCAGCTTCTTTAAAAGAGCCTTTGCCGCGTCCACCTGCGTGGATTTGTGCCTTAACAACCCAAAGCGGGCCATCAAGCTCACCGGCTGCGGTTTTGGCATCCTCGGCCTTCAGAACAATACGTCCTTCAGAAACCGGGGCACCGTATGTACGAAGGAGAGCCTTCGCTTGGTATTCATGGATGTTCATGAACCTATCCCATATTGCTGCGGTTGAGACAGGTATAGACCTAAGATGACCAACAAACTAAGCAGTTTTTTCCAATACCGAAGAAATACGGGCAATTTTCTCTAATTTGTGATCACACGAAAAAAAGCTGTGATCACAAAATTGCTTTGGATGTGAATTCTGTTGATTCGTGTGGCCCTATTCGCCACAGTCCCTCAGGTATTAATTATAATTCTTATAGGTTCACCTTTATGTCTTGGGCAATCGTAATTACGGCGGATGAGCTTGAATCATTGCTCTTGGCCAACGTGGCATGGCATCTCGCGACCGGCGCTTCAGCGGTCCATGTCTATCTTGACAGGCCTGACGACCCCGTGGCCGAAAAACTACGTAAAATTCACGGAGTTCAGGTCACACTCTGCGACGATGCCCATTGGAACCGCCTAAACAAAAATAAAGGTCGCCCAGTTTTGCAGATGTCGCGGCAATCGCTTAATGCAAACGACGCACTTAAGAACACCACCGCCGATTGGCTGGTCCACCTTGATGCCGATGAATTCTTAAACCCCACCGGAAACCTCGCCCTCGAATTTCAATATGTCCGCGAATTAGACGTCGAACTTCATTTTCCCGCGTGGGAACGCGCCTATTTTGCCGATCAACCTATCACAGGCCTATTCGATGGCGTCATGCGCGGCTCTACCAAAGGACGGCACCGGCATGACGGAACCATTTTTAAAGATAACGACGACTGCCTAAATCTTGGTATGATTGGTCATGCGGCTGGCAAATGTGCCGTGCCAACGAACAGTAACTTTATTCTTGGCGTGCATTGGTCATTTCGCGAGAAACGCGGGCCTAAAAACCGTTCCGAACGTTATGGCAGTCAGGCCGCTCGGCTCTATCATTTCGACGGTCTCACACCGCTGCATTGGGTCATCAAATCTCTAAGATACGCCAGCCACGATCCCAATGATCTAAAGCGGCTCGTGTCCGACAGTCGCCTTGCCCAAATCCAACGTCTGCTCAAAACCGGGGGGGATCGCGCCGCAGGGCAACGATTGCACGACGCCCTGCGCCTGCTCGATGCACCCTATTTGGATCGGTTAGAAGGGTTTGGATTGCTGGATCGTCAGGGATTTAACCCCTTGCCAAAAATCCAAAGCATTTTGCCAGATTACACACTCCCAACCGCAAAAGAATGGGATGCGCAAATCCTTGAACGTTATCCAGATATGGCCGACGCGCTTAAGTAACCCGAGCGCCAGACACAAAAAAAGCGCAGATGAAATCATCTGCGCTTTTCCGTAAATCTTTAGGTCAGCTTACTTAAGAGATGGGTCGATCTCTTGGCATGCTGTGACCAGACCTTTAACCGCTGCAACAGATTTGTCGAAGCCAGCTTGCTCTTCGTCGTTCAGTTTGATGTCGATAACACGCTCAACACCACCGGCGCCGATCACTGTTGGAACACCAACGTACATGCCGTTCAGACCCAATGCGCCGTCAACATATGCCGCACATGGCAGAACGCGCTTTTGGTCTTTCAAGAACGCTTCAGCCATTTCGATCGCAGATGTCGCTGGTGCGTAGAACGCAGAACCAGTTTTCAACAGACCAACGATTTCCGCGCCGCCGTCACGTGTACGCTGAACGATTGCGTCCAGTTTGTCCTGAGTTGTCCAACCCATTTCAACCATATCTGGAAGAGGGATGCCGCCAACTGTAGAATAACGAACGGATGGAACCATTGTGTCGCCGTGGCCGCCCAGAACGAACGCAGTTACGTCGCGCATGGAAACTTTGAATTCTTCCGCAAGGAAGTGACGGAAACGTGCAGAGTCCAGAACACCCGCCATGCCGCAAACCATGTTGTGTGGCAGACCAGAGAATTCGCGCAGCGCCCAAACCATCGCGTCCAGCGGGTTGGTGATGCAGATAACAAATGCGTTTGGCGCGTGGGCTGCAATGCCTTCGCCAACGGATTTCATAACTTTCAGGTTGATGCCCAGCAGGTCATCACGGCTCATGCCAGGCTTACGTGCAACACCAGCAGTTACGATGCAAACGTCCGCGCCTGCGATATCCGCATAGTCGCTTGTGCCTGACATTGCGGCATCAAAACCTTCAGATGGGCCAGATTCTGCAATGTCCAGCGCCTTACCTTGTGGCAGGCCGTCAGCAATATCAAAAAGTACTACATCACCAAGCTCTTTAGCTGCTGCAAGGTGCGCAAGTGTGCCGCCGATGTTGCCAGCGCCGATAAGGGCAATTTTGGGTCTCGCCATTGGAATAGTCTCCAGTCCGATTGAAATTTGGAGTTTGGGTACGCTCATAATTGCCGTCGCGCAAGTATTTTGCGCCGCAATGCGGCGAGGCTTTCTGTTTGTAAGTTTCGACAAAACATCGGTATACATACGCATACTAACGAGTTTTAGCGCTACCGGCGGGCCAGCATGACCAATGAAATTTTCATGATTGCGGCAGTCGCCGTCCTCTTCGCGGGCTTCTCCAAGGGCGGTTTTGGCGGCAGCGTGGCCTTTGTCAGCTCTGCGATTCTGGCTTTGGTGATGAAACCAACAGAGGCCGTGGGCCTTATGCTGCCCCTTTTGATTCTGATGGATTTTGGCACTTTGCGTCCATTTTGGCGCAAGTGGGACATCCATCAGGCCAAGGTTTTGATCCTCGGCGGTTTGCCCGGTATTTTGCTTGGAACCCTGTTGTTCAGTGTCATCAATGATGACGTTCTACGCATCCTGCTGGGTGTTATTGCGCTGGGCTTTGTCATTTGGCGCCTTTGGCCTAATAAAGCTCCACGCGTTCATCGCTTCCCTGACAAAGTCGGGTATCTGGCTGGGCTTGTCGCGGGTTTTACGAGCTTTGTCAGCCATGCCGGTGGCCCACCCGCCGCGATCTATCTGTTGCCACAAGGAATGGGCAAAACCAAATACCATGCGACCGTGACCTTGGTGTTCTGGGTGATCAATGCCCTAAAATTCGTACCCTATGCTTTCTTGGGTGTCTTCACATTCGAATTGTTCAAATACGACCTAATCCTCGCGCCAATCGCGCTGCTAGGTGTTTGGATCGGCGTGCGCGCACATCATCTGGTGCCAGAAACATGGTTCTTCCGCGTGACATACCTCTGCCTTGCCTGCACCGGGGTAAAGCTCATCTTTGATGCGGTAACTTAACCGATCACGCGTCTTTGCCATCCTCTGGCAAAACCTCTGCCAATGTCTCAAATGATTGCCCAGAAGCCACGAGGCAGGTCGTGCCATTTGGCATCGTGATCGTGATCGTCCACGATCCGCTTTGATCGCTCGCGAACACTTCGACCAACGCATTGTCGCGCCCAAGGCCAACCGACTGACGCGTTTCGCCATATCCTTCGGTCAAACGCTGCACCACTGAATCTCGGGGGGCACAGTTGCGCATAGATTGGGCCGCAACTTGGCTGGCAAAGCAAAGAGCCAGAGCCGTAAGAATGAAAAGTCTCGATCTTCCTTTCATCATCTTATCCTTTCTTGCATGGCACAGTGTTACTGCCTGCAAAAACGGCCCCTCTCTCATAAATACTCAGAGATTCTGCCGCAAATAAGGCAAACGCCCACCTGTGCGTGATGGGAAAATCTTGCGCATCAGACGAGAACGAAGCGTTAATGCAGCGTGCGTTGCCCCCAAATCAGTGCTTAAAAACTCATGTAAATAGGAAACATCCCTTTGCGACGCACCGTCTTTCTGCGGTGCGGCGAATTACTCCTTGAATTCTTTTTGCAAAAAATGCCACTACTAGGCGCAACTTTATTACGGGAGAGAATCCTTGTCGCAACGCACACGCCCATACCGCTCCGTCCTTTACATTCCGGGTTCCAAGGAACGCGCGCTGGAAAAGGCAAAGACACTTCCAGTTGATGCAATCATCTTTGACCTCGAAGATGCCGTCGCTCCGACCGAAAAAGAAAACGCGCGCGACATTCTCGCAAACGCACTCGAAACCGGCGATTACGGCCCGCGTATGCGTATCGTTCGGATCAACGACCTCTCAACGGAATGGGGCCCAGCCGACGCAGCAGCGGTCAAGAACATGCAGGCTGACGCGGTGCTCTTGCCCAAAGTTGACAGCGCCGCCCAAGTCCAAGCCTTGGCTGACATCGTTGGCGACATGCCAATCTGGGCCATGATGGAAACCGCACGCGGCATGCTAAACGCGCTCGAAATCGCATCCCACCCAAGCCTACAAGGCTTTGTAATGGGCACCAACGATCTTGCCAAAGAACTGCAATCGCGCTTCCGCGCAGATCGCCTTCCGTTGCAAACCGGTCTTGGCCTTTGCCTTTTGGCCGCGAAAGCCGAAGGCGTTGTTATTGTCGATGGCGTCTACAACGCCTTCAAAGACGACGATGGCCTGCGCTTTGAATGTGAACAGGGCCGCGATATGGGCATGGATGGCAAAACCCTCATCCACCCAGCACAGGTCGACATTGCCAACACTGCCTTCGCCCCATCAGAGGCGGAAATCGACCTGTCTCGTCGTCAGATCGAGGCATTCGAACAAGCCGAAAAAGAAGGCACTGGCGTCGCCGTAGTGGACGGAAAGATCGTCGAAAACCTGCACGTTGTGACCGCCCGCGAAATTCTCGCGAAAGCGGATGCAATTGCCGAAATTAGCGGTTAAAAGTTAAGGCGATTTACATTCCTGATCGGAGATCGCATTCATGGCACTTATTGTCATAGGCTTAATTCTTTGGGTGGCGGCGCATTTGTTCAAACGCGTGGCCCCCGCAAAACGTGCAGCAATGGGCGATAAGGGCAGGGGCCCCATCGCGTTAATTCTGCTTGCCGCTATCGTCCTTTTCATCGTCGGCTACCGGATGAGCGAATACACCCACCTATGGGATCGCGCAGGCTGGGCCACTCCGGTGAACAACCTGCTGATGATTTTCGCACTATATTTCACCAGCCCCGGCCCAAGCAAAGGCGCGCTATTTCACAAGATGCGCCACCCCATGCTGACCGGCTTCCTTCTATGGGTTGTCGCGCACCTCTTGGTAAACGGCGACATGGCATCGCTTGTTCTCTTTGGCGGCCTTGGCCTCTGGGCCTTGCTGGAAATCGTGGTGATCAACCGCGCTGAACCAAACTGGGAACCAAACCCAAAGGGCACCATTGCCAAAGACGGCATGTTCTTGGCCATTTCAATCTTACTCGTTGGCGTGATCGGTTCCATCCACATGCTCTTCGGCCTTACCCCATTCGGAGGATAACACCATGAAACTATACCGTTTTCTCTCCGAGGATGACACATCCGCCTTCTGCCACAAAGTCACCGACGCCTTGAACAAAGGCTGGGAATTACACGGCGACCCAACGCAAACCTTTGACCCTGTCAAAGGCATCATGCGCTGCGGTCAAGCTGTGGTGAAAGAGGTCGAAGGCACCTACACCCCAGACACAAAGCTAGGAGCGCACTAATGGCCAAGACCAACCCGGGCCGGTTCTTCGAAGATTACAAAGTGGGCGACGTGATCAAACACGCCGTCCCACGCACCATCTCAGGTGGCGAGCGCGCGATGTACCACGCGCTCTATCCTGCGCGTCATGCGCTTTACTCTTCGGATGAATTCGCGCGGGCCTCTGGTCTGACAAAGTCGCCAATCGATGATCTGGCGGCCTTCCACGTCGTGTTCGGTAAAACCGTGCCCGACGTATCCCTAAACGCTGTCGCGAACCTCGGCTATGCCGAGGGCCGCTGGCTGCTACCGGTCTACGAGGGCGACACGCTGCGTTCCGAATCCGAAGTCATCGGCGTCAAACAAAACTCCAACGGTAAATCCGGCGTTGTTTATGTCCGCACCCGTGGCCTCAACCAAAACGACGAAACCGTCATGGAATACGTCCGCTGGGTCATGGTCCGCAAAGGCAACCTAGACGCCCCAGCACCAGAAACCGTGATCCCGGACCTCAACAAAGTCATTCCAGCAGATCAACTCCAGATCCCAGCAGGCCTTGATTTTACCAACTACGACTTTGACCTCGCCGGCGAACAGCACCGCTGGGGCGATTACGAAATCGGCGAAACCGTTGACCACGTCGATGGCGTCACAGTCGAAGAAGCCGAACACATGATCGCCACCCGCCTGTGGCAAAACACAGCCAAAGTCCACTTTGACAACACCGCCCGCCCAGACGGCACCCGCCTGATCTACGGCGGCCACGTCATCTCCATGGCCCGCGCGCTGTCCTTCAATGGTCTTGCCAACGCACAGATGATCGTTGGCCTCAACGGCGGCGCACACGCCAACCCATGCCTCTCCGGCACGACCATCCGCGCCTGGTCCGAAGTTCTGGACAAAGCCGAAACCAACGCCCCCGGCGTCGGCGCCATCCGCCTCCGCCTTGTTGCAACCAAAGGCGGCGCGCCGTTCGAACTCAAGGGCGAAGACGGGAAATACCTGCCAGACGTCCTGCTAGACCTTGATGTTTGGGCGCTAATGCCGCTTTGATAGCAGCATGATCAAAGCCTTATTATCAGCCGCAACCATAGCTTTGGCCTGTCCCGCACAGGCCGAGCTTTCCCTGACAGACACGCCAGCAGACACGCAGGCCTATGTCGAAAACAACTTGCTTGGCATTTTCTACCACGAATTCGGCCACGCCCTGATCGACATCCTAGAGTTGCCAATCTTCGGCCAAGAAGAAGACGCAGCCGACGTGCTGTCCGTCTTCCTCCTCTCGGAATTCTACGAAGAAGAGGCCGCCGTTCAGCTCGCCTACGACACCGCCTTCGGGTTCCTCGGCGAAGCCGATCAAACAGCCGCAGCGGATATTCCCTTCTGGGACGTGCACGGCCCAGACATTCAACGCTATTACAATCTGGTCTGCATCTTCTACGGTGCCAACCCAGACGAACGCGATGACGTTGCCCAAGACCTCGGCCTTCCAGAAGAACGCGCAGACTATTGCCCGGATGAATTTGACCAAGCCGCTCATAGCTGGGGCGGGGCGCTTGACGAAATTGCAAATGACAAAGGCGGCCAATCGATCAAGCTTGGCAACGTCCAAGAAGACACCGACGGAGCCATCTTAACAGCCCGCGTGATCACAGAAGAGATCAAAGCGCTCAACGCTGAATTCCGTCTACCGATGACCCTAGATGTGCACGTCATCGCCTGCGACGAGGCCAATGCCTTCTACGATCCGGCAGAGCGCAGCATCACGATGTGCACAGAATTTGCCGATTCATTGGTCGAAATGGCGCCAGACTTCTAAATGGCTCATTAATCTTGCAAGTTTCCACATTTGTGATCACAGCAACTTTTTCTGTGATCACTTAATTGCATCATGTTTGCGCCAACTGATAAAAAACCGTACGTTTCAACAAAAAATCACTGATTTTTACGATCCGGAAAGGTGACAAATTAGAAAATCTCGTTACTAAAGAGCCAAGCGAACCTGAAAGGAGCCAGCATGGCCGATGTAAATCGCGGCAATCGCCCGCTATCGCCACATTTGACCATCTACCGTCCACAATTGACCTCGATCTCATCTATCATGGTGCGGATTACCGGTATTGCGACGTTTTTTGTCTCTGTGATCATCGTCTGGTGGCTTCTAGCCGCTGCGACCTCGGCGTCATCCTTCGGGGCGGTCGACGGGTTCTTGCGCAGCTGGTTTGGTGACCTGATCTTGCTTGGCGCGACTTGGGCTATTTTCTACCACGCACTCGGACGTCTGCGTCACGTGATCTGGGATTTCGGGTATTGCCTCGAAGTTGAAACATCCGAGACGATGGCCAAGGGTATGTTCATCCTTGCGACCGTTCTGACCGTCATCACAATGATCTTGGTGTAAGGGGAATGGCTATGAATTATCTCACTGACCGCAAACGCGCACAGGGCCTTGGTTCCGCGAAACAAGGCAGCCATCACCACTGGGTTATGATTGTTAGCTCAATCGCGCTGGTTCTTGTTGTTCCATTTTTCGTGCTGACCCTCGGTTCCGCAATTGGCGGCACCCACGAAGAGGTGCTCGCATTCTTTAGCCGCCCAGTCGCCGCGATCTTCACCGGTCTCGCTCTGGCGGTCATCATCAACCACGTAAAACACGAAGCCCATGAAGCGATCGAAGACTACATGCATGGCGTTGCGCAAAAACTGACATTGGTTGCCACATCCGTGGTGGCGAACACGTTGATTGCCGCCGGTCTGTTTGCTCTCGTGAAACTCGCTCTGTAATTCGCGCGCTAAGGAATTAAGAAAATGACAGCTGCTTACGAATACGAAACGCACGAATATGATGTTGTTGTGGTTGGTGCCGGCGGCGCAGGTTTGCGCGCCACACTGGGCATGGCAGAACAAGGTCTGCGCACTGCTTGTGTGACCAAAGTTTTCCCAACCCGCTCGCACACAGTTGCCGCTCAGGGCGGTATCGCGGCATCCCTGTCCAACATGGGCCCAGACAACTGGCAGTGGCACATGTATGACACCGTCAAAGGCTCTGACTGGTTGGGTGACACCGACGCGATGGAATACCTCGCGCGTGAAGCCCCAAAAGCGGTCTACGAACTGGAACACTACGGTGTGCCGTTCTCTCGTACCGAAGAGGGCAAGATCTACCAGCGTCCATTCGGCGGCCACACCACCGAATTTGGCGAAGGCCCAGCCGTTCAGCGGACCTGCGCCGCAGCGGACCGGACCGGCCACGCGATCCTGCACACACTTTACGGCCAGTCCCTAAAGAACAACGCAGAATTCTACATCGAATACTTCGCGATTGACCTCATCATGAGCGAAGAGGGCGAATGCCAAGGCGTCGTCTGCTGGAAACTTGATGACGGCACAATGCACGTCTTCAACGCAAAAACCGTTGTTCTGGCGACAGGCGGCTATGGCCGTGCGTATTTCTCTGCAACCTCTGCGCACACCTGCACAGGTGACGGCGGCGGCATGGTGGCCCGCGCGGGTCTGGCCCTGCAGGATATGGAATTCGTTCAGTTCCACCCAACCGGTATCTACGGCTCTGGCTGCTTGATCACCGAAGGTGCACGCGGCGAAGGTGGTTACCTGACCAACTCCGAAGGCGAGCGTTTCATGGAACGTTACGCACCACAGTACAAAGACCTCGCACCACGCGACTACGTTTCCCGGTCGATGACCATGGAAATCCGCGAAGGCCGTGGTGTTGGCGCCGAAGGCGACCACATCTTCCTAAACCTCAACCACCTTCCATCAGAAGCCCTCGCAGAACGCCTGCCAGGCATCTCTGAATCCGCGAAAATCTTCGCAGGTGTTGACGTGACCAAAGAGCCGATCCCGGTTCTGCCAACAGTTCACTACAACATGGGCGGTATCCCAACCAACTATTGGGGTGAGGTTCTGAACCCAACCAAAGACGACCCAACCGCGACCGTGCCTGGCCTGATGGCCGTGGGCGAAGCGGGCTGTGCGTCGGTTCACGGTGCAAACCGTCTGGGCTCTAACTCTTTGATCGACCTCGTGGTCTTCGGTCGTGCGGCCGCAATCCGCGCTGGCAAAACCGTTGATGCAGATGCCGCAAACCCAACGCTGAACCAAGCGTCTGTAGATGCCGCATTTGATCGCTTCGACGGTCTGCGCAACGCCAAAGGCAACGTTTCAACTGCAGAACTGCGCCTAGAGATGCAGAAAACCATGCAGTCTGACGCTGCCGTCTTCCGTACAGACAAAACCCTCAAAGAGGGCGTTGAAAAGATGACAGACATCGCGGGCAAAATGGATGACCTCAAAGTCACCGATCGCAGCTTGGTCTGGAACTCTGATCTGATGGAAACGCTAGAGCTTGCAAACCTCATGCCAAACGCGCTGGCCACCATCCACGGTGCCGAAGCACGTAAGGAATCTCGCGGTGCACATGCCCACGAAGATTACTCAGAGCGTGACGACAAAAACTGGCGCGTTCACACCGTGTCCCGCGTAGACGGCAACAAAGTTGACCTGTCTTACCGCCCAGTCGTCAAAGACCCTCTGACCACAGAGGCCGAAGGCGGCATCAACCTCAAGAAAATCGCACCAAAGGCACGTACGTTCTAATGCGGAATTTGGTGGTTTCTTTGTGTTGTGTTTCGCTGTTGGGGGCTTGCGTTGAGCAAGGCTCCAACTCAAGCACGCCACCACCACCAAACTATCTTGAGGCGCAGACCCAACAAGAATGTACAGATGCGGTGAGGAAAGAAGTTTCCGATGCGCGTCAGGTGAGACATTTGCCTGCGACTTCGACAACGGAATTCATCGGTCAGGCCATCGGCAAAGGCATCGCGATGGGCATCATCAAAAGCCGCGCCAAGCGACATTTTGTGACATGCCTTGAACGCATTCAGTCTCAGGGCGTGACACTTTATAGGCCTGATGGCACTCCGGTGCCGCCTGGTGGAACCGTCACAGATGCTAGCTTAGCGTCGTCTAGCGCGGACAATGAAAATGCTGCTGCAGGTGATTTGCCCTACGGCTGTCATAAGAAAGCTCCGGTCATGTACCGCGGCGATTTGATTTGTGTGAGGGATTGATGCAAGACGCGGCGCAAACTCAACTTGCTCAGGCACTCGGCTTTCAGCCGGGTATGGTCCTGCGCACGTTTGGGATGCGCCGCTCTGGCAACCATGCGATCACCAATTGGCTGACCCGCAACCGCGAGAAAAACAGCGTTTTCCTCAACAACTGCGTGATCGGAAAACCCGCCGCCACCAGCTGCCGCGGGATAGAGGTCAACACACGTCGTTTGCCCCATAAACAAGGTGACTCGCTTGTCGATACCACCTTTGCGGCGGGGGACGGGGCCTTGGTCGTCATCTCTTACGAAGACTTCGCACCAGATACAGATGATCTTGTTGCGGGCCTAACATCTGACATCCCAGAAGAGATGATCACGCGTAACATCGTGATGTTCCGCAACTTCATGAACTGGTCAGCGTCGCTATTGCACAAAGTGCAATCAAACGACGCACAGCAACCGCTGGATTGCCTTCGCATCATGATGTCCGCCATGGACAAATATCGCGACCTTTTGGATTTGGTGGCCAACGCCAAATCTGTCGGTGCCCTGCCGGTCAACTACGACCGCTGGGTCGCGCGCCCACGCTACCGTGGTCGCCTGCTCCAAGAGCTGGGCTTACCACGTAACGACAATACGCTTGGCCCAGTGCAACCCTATGGCGGCGGCTCGTCGTTCCAACGTGACGCCCAAAAAGCCGAAGAATTGGCAACAGACCAGCGCTGGCGCGAGATGATCAATGATCCGTCTTTCCAGATCGTGCTTTTGGCGGCCAGCCAAGATCCCGAGCTGATCGCGCTGATGCATAAGCTGATGCCACAAGATGCCGAGATGCTGACCACCTACCTTGGTCAGGCTCAGTTCCCTTATCACGTGCAGGTGACAGACACATGATGTGTGCCGCCCGCATATCCCCCTTTGCCGCCCAAGGCGGTTCCCTTTTCACCCCATGCGCGGTCCGCGCATTAGGCAACTGAAGGAGACGACGGAATGGTCGAATTTGCGCTCCCTAAAAACTCCCGTATCACCACGGGTAAAACCTGGCCCAAGCCAGACGGCGCTAAGAACCTGCGCAAGTTCCAGATTTATCGCTGGAACCCAGATGATGGCAAAAACCCATCCGTCGATACGTATTTTGTCGACATGGACAATTGCGGCCCAATGATCTTGGACGCGTTGATCAAGATTAAGAACGAGATCGACCCAACACTGACCTTCCGCCGCTCTTGCCGCGAAGGTATCTGTGGCTCTTGCGCGATGAACATCGACGGCATCAACACGCTGGCCTGTATCTATGGCATCGATGAAGTCAAAGGCGCGGTTAAGATTTACCCACTGCCGCACATGGAAGTTGTTCGCGACCTGATCCCAGACCTGACGCATTTCTACGCGCAGCACGCGTCGATCATGCCGTGGTTGGAAACCAAAACCAACCGCCCTGCGAAAGAGTGGAAGCAGTCTATCGAAGACCGCAAAAAGCTGGATGGTTTGTATGAATGCGTAATGTGCGCATCCTGCTCAACCTCTTGCCCAAGCTACTGGTGGAACAGCGATCGTTACCTCGGCCCAGCAGCGCTGCTACATGCGTACCGTTGGATCATCGATTCACGCGACGAAGCGACTGGCGAGCGTCTGGACGAGCTTGAAGATCCGTTCAAACTGTACCGCTGCCACACAATTATGAACTGTGCGAAAACCTGCCCCAAGGGTTTGAACCCAGCCAAGGCGATTGCAGAGATCAAAAACATGATGGTGGAACGCGCTGTTTAAGCGCGCTGGGGGTTTCACCCCCAGACCCCCAGAGTATTTTTAGAAAGATGAAGAGGGTGGGCCGCCGGTCCGCCCTCTTTGCATTTGGTATGCGTTGACTTTTGTCGGGTAGGGCGGCAAGTCGAGCCTATGCATATTTTCATCGGCCTTCTGCTGGCATTCTTGTTGATCGCGATATTCTCAAATCGCAAAACCCGCGGCTGCCGTTGGCGGATGGATAAGGATCGCGACGAAGGCGATCAGCGATTTTTCATCTGCATGGCATGCGGGAAAACGTGCCTGTCCTCGGATGGAAAAACACCGCGATTTTGCAAAAAAGATCCGGGCCGTTAACTATTAAAATCAGCGTTTTCGTCGAATCGTACGTTTCGAGCGCTTAACTGTACGAATTTCCACATTTATCAATCGCAGGGGGAGGGCGCGTTGTGAAAGCCTTGGCTATGCAACGCTAAATATGGTGAGTCGTTGTTAAGGAACTGGTAATTGGACCGTCCCAAGACGGCCCAAAACCGTGGTTAATGCAGCGTACGGTCAGGCAAATGCCGCTTCGAGCGCGATTTCGACCATGTCGCCAAAAGATTTTTCACGCTGATCACTTGGAAGCGCATCGCCTGTCAAAAGGTGGTCAGACACGGTTAAAACAGCCAAAGCGCGGCAATCATGACGTGCGGCTAGGTTATAAAGCTCTGCGGCCTCCATCTCGACGCCCAGGATGCCATGGCGCACCATTTGTTCATTCAAATCAGGGCGTTCGTCGTAGAAAACATCGCTAGAATAGATGCCACCAACATGTGTCGCCGTGCCCTTTGCCGCCGCCGCATCCGCCGCCGCACGTAGCAACCCGTAGTCGGCGCAGGGCGCAAAGTTCATTTCCTTGAAAATACCCCGTGACGGAGTGGAAAGTGTGGTCGCTGTCATCGCTAAAATCACGTCCCGCACCGCGATTTTATTCTGCATCGCTCCGCAAGAACCTATACGGATCAATGTCTTAGCGCCGAAATCCTTTATCAGCTCATTGACGTAAATCGACAGGCTCGGCATCCCCATACCCGACCCGTGGATGGTGACAGGATTGCCTTTCCAAGTGCCGGTAAACCCCAACATGCCGCGAACTTCGTTCACCAATTTGACGTCATCCAAAAAGGTTTCAGCCGCCCATTTCGCGCGATACGGATCGCCCGGTAATAGAACGGTTTCGGCGATCTCGCCCGGCTCTGCGCCGATATGAATTGTCATGGTTTCTCTCCGCAAGTCAGCAATTACACGCCAGAAAACGCCGAGTAGCGCGTCAGCACAAGCCCCAATTCGTCAGCGAATGATTTCGAATTTTTTTGAAGATGCCGACGTGGTCACTGTTCTAGATTGCACATCCCGAACCGAGGCTGCACCTGGCCCTGACCACATTTCATCAACCATTTGATTCACAAGCCTTTTTTCGCCCTCAATCTGGGCAATCACTGCGCCGGAAACGTCGTTTCGAACCCAGCCTTTTAACCCCAAAGACTGCGCGCGTGCGCGTGTCCAATGGCGGTAAGCCACGCCTTGAACGCGGCCTGTCACTCGAGCTTTGATTGTGATGGGTAACATTTGGCATCCTCCCCGCGCAAAGTGTGACTCCGCACGGGGTAAAATGCAAATTTGCAGCTTATTCAGCGGCGACTGGTGTTGGGTCTGCGAGAACAACGATGTCTTGCATGATCGTGTTTAGCTCAAAATCCTTAGGCGTATAAACGCGAGAAACACCCATCGCCAGCAGTCGCGCTGCATCGTCGTCAGGGATGATTCCGCCAACGATTACAGGGGTTTCGCCCAAGCCTTCGGCCTTCATCCGCGCAACCAGATCCTCGACCAACGGCACGTGAGAGCCAGATAGGATCGACAAGCCGACGACATGCGCGCCATCTTCTTTGGCCTTGGTCACGATCTCTTCTGGGGTCAGGCGGATGCCGTCATAGGTGATGTCCATCCCGCAGTCCCGCGCGCGGAATGCGATTTGTTCAGCACCGTTGGAATGGCCATCCAAGCCCGGTTTGCCGATTACAAATTTCAAGCGACGGCCAAGCTTGTCGCTAACCATATCCACAGCATTCCGCAGATCGTCCAAGCCTTCGGTTTTGTTAGACGGGCTTGCGGAAACCCCTGTCGGACCACGGTATTCGCCAAAGACAGTCCGCATTTGCGCGGCCCATTCCCCTGTCGTGACACCTGCCTTAGCGGCTTTGATCGACGCAGGCATAACGTTGTCACCTGCCTGTGCTGCGGCGCGCAATTCAGCGAGTGCAGCTTCTACCGCGTCATTGTCACGGGCGTCACGCCACTCTTGAATACGATTGATTTGCTGTTGTTCAACTGCCGGGTCCACAACCATGATCCCGCCGTCGCCTGTCATCAGCGGAGAAGGCTCTCCCTGTGTCCATTTGTTAACGCCAACCACAACGGTTTCACCCGCTTCGATGCGGTTCAAACGTTCTGCGTTTGAGTCAACCAAACGGCCTTTCATATAGTCGATCGCGTCAATGGCACCGCCCATTGAATCAAGGTTCGCCAGTTCGTGCCGCGCGCCTTCTTTCAGCTCTGCGACTTTGCGGTCGACAGCCGGGTTGTTGTCAAAAAGATCATCA
Source organism: Cognatishimia sp. 1_MG-2023 (assembly GCF_030548175.1). Lineage (GTDB taxonomy): Bacteria > Pseudomonadota > Alphaproteobacteria > Rhodobacterales > Rhodobacteraceae > Cognatishimia. The sequence continues at coordinate 269,521 of NZ_JAUORX010000002.1, forward strand.
AATTCAAGGAGATCGGTTTCATATGCCATGATCTGCTGCATACGCATCGACCACTGCTGATCCCATGGGCGGGGTAGGCCAAGGGCTTCGTTCCATGCAGGCAATTGCACCGCGCGGGCACGTGCTTTTTTGGAGAGCGTGACAGCCAGCATTTCGATGAGAATGCGGTAAACGTTATTCTCTGGCTGCTGTTCGGTCAGGCCCAAAGAGTTAACTTGTACACCATAGCGGAAGCGGCGGAATTTTGAATCCTCAACGCCATAACGCTCGAGCAGAATTTCATCCCATAGTTCAACAAAGGCGCGCATTTTGCACATTTCGGTGACAAAACGGATGCCCGCATTCACAAAGAAGGAGATACGGCCACAAAGTGCTGGGAAGTCTGCGGCTGGGACACGTGGGCGCAATTCATCCAACACAGCAATTGCAGTCGCCAAAGCAAAGGACAACTCCTGTTCCGGTGTCGCGCCAGCTTCTTGCAAATGGTAGGAACACACGTTCATCGGGTTCCATTTGGGCACATTCGTATAGCAATACTCGGCCACGTCGCCGATCATCTTAAGGCTTGGTTTCGGGGGGCATACATATGTGCCCCGGCTGAGGTATTCTTTGATCAGATCGTTCTGAACCGTACCCTGAAGCTTTGAAATATCTGCGCCTTGCTCTTCGGCGACGGCGATATAAAGCGATAGCAACCAAGGCGCGGTGGCATTGATCGTCATCGAGGTGTTCATCTTTTCCAGTGGGATTTGATCAAACAACGTCCGCATGTCGCCTAAGTGGCAGACGGGAACGCCGACTTTGCCAACCTCACCGCGGGCAAGGACATGATCGCTGTCGTAGCCGGTCTGGGTTGGCAAATCGAATGCGACGGATAAGCCAGTCTGACCCTTTTCAAGGTTTGACCGATACAATGCATTAGAGGCCTCTGCAGTGGAATGTCCGGCGTAAGTCCGGATCAGCCAGGGACGGTCTTTTTGCTGTGTCGTCATGATCAGTCCTCGATCCATCTGTAGGTAAGAATATTGCGATTTAGTGTAGATAGTTGCAATTTTGTGCTTTTGTCAATTCGCTGCGACGCGGCGTATACGTAAGAATATTACGATTTTGGGCCAATATTGGCGGATATTTTGCAAAACTGACGAGCTTCAGCCTGTAACTTTCGATATTCTTGGGCTGTTTTTTCAAATCTGATAGCTCATTTATCCCATATTATTAAGGGTTTGACGTGCGAGTTGAGCAATGCGCCGTTACGTCACTTGATTTTTCTGCAGTTGCGAGGTTATAAAGTTACCGAAATATGTTAGATTAAGTTGCAATCTTTCGTGACAAAACCTATCCCTTCCCTCGAAGGCGATTCTGCATCGCGGCGAAACACAGTTTTTAGGAGGCAAAAATGGCTCTGGATACAAATAACGGCTTGGCCACATACGAGGCCCCAGAAAAAGACCTTTATGAATTGGGCGAAATGCCTCCGATGGGCCATGTGCCTAAGCAAATGTATGCTTGGGCCATCCGTCGTGAGCGTCATGGTGAACCTGATAAGTCATTCCAAGTTGAAGTTGTTGACACACCAACACTAGACAGCAACGAAGTGCTGGTTCTCGTTATGGCGGCTGGCGTTAACTATAACGGCGTTTGGGCCGGTCTTGGTGTTCCGATTTCTCCGTTTGATGGCCATGGCGCCGATTACCACATCGCGGGTTCTGATGCGTCTGGCATCATCTGGGCCGTTGGTGAAAAGGTGAAGAACTGGAAAGTTGGCGACGAAGTTGTCATTCACTGTAACCAAGACGATGGCGACGACGAAGAATGCAACGGTGGTGATCCAATGTATTCTCCGACACAGCGTATCTGGGGTTACGAGACGCCTGATGGATCGTTTGCGCAGTTCACACGTGTTCAAGCCCAGCAATTGCTGCGTCGCCCAAAGCATCAGACTTGGGAAGAGTCTGCTTGCTACACGCTGACGTTGGCGACAGCGTACCGTATGCTGTTTGGTCACCCTCCACATGAACTGAAACCAGGTATGAACGTTCTGGTTTGGGGCGCATCTGGCGGTCTGGGTACTTATGCGATCCAATTGATCAAAGCAGCTGGTGCAAATGCAATTGGCGTCATTTCTGACGAAAGCAAACGAGACTTTGTTCTTGGCCTTGGCGCTAAAGGCGTGATCAATCGTAAAGATTTCTCATGCTGGGGTCAGTTGCCCACCGTAAATACGCCAGAATATGACACATGGTTCAAAGAAGCGCGCCGTTTCGGCAAAGCGATCTGGGAAATCACTGGTAAAGGTAACAACCCTGACATCGTGTTTGAGCACCCGGGCGAAAGCACATTCCCAGTGTCCAACTTGGTTTGTAAAAAGGGCGGCATGGTTGTTATCTGCGCGGGTACGACTGGCTTTAACCTGACGTTTGACGTGCGTTACACATGGATGCACCAGAAGCGTTTGCAGGGTTCGCACTTTGCACACCTCAAGCAAGCGGCTGCAGCAAACCAGATGATGATCGAACGCCGGATTGAGCCATTCTTGTCTGAAACATTCGAATGGGACGAAATTCCTGAAGCGCACATGAAAATGTTCCGCAACGAACACAAGCCGGGCAACATGTCGGTATTGGTACAAGCGCCTAAAACAGGGCTGCGGACTTTAGAAGAAGTGCTAGAAGCCGGTAAATAATCCGCTTTCATTGCTAAAAAAGTTCACCCGCAAGCCTCGTGTTTGCGGGTGATTTACGTTTGAGAAACCACTTCGCTGCTATCTCGTTTGGGGAAGGCCGTCGCCAACGCAGAATGCGTTGTTCTGGCCCAGAGAGCGAAGCAGCATGCTTGAAGCATTGTGTCGCGCATTGGAAATTCTCGAGGGCACGTATGAAGTACAATTGGATTCTGGACGTTTTGGCTGATCTAAAGACGTTTTCAACAGTTAATGGGCTACACGGATTGGCCAAAGAGCTGGACGATACACGGTTATTAGCAGCGATTGAAATTGCGTCACTTCAGGAAGAAGAAGAGGCTGCGAATAACGCGCAGCCGACGCAGCGTCGATTGCAATAATGATGGGGCAATTCCTCGCTGGTGCTTTTTGTGAGGCAGATGTAGGGTCGCGGAATGACCTCTACGGCACTAACTCTTTCCCTTGATCAGGCAGAAGCCTTCGACCAGATTTCCACGATGCTGAAAGCAGCGGGGGTCGATTTGGATACCGGCGTTTTGATGCCGCCGAAAGAGTCGCATACGTCAGTGGCCGCAGTGATGGGCAAGGCTGGGTCGGGTAAGACGCTACTGTTGGCAGAGCTAGTTAAAGCCTTGCGTGACGCAGATGTTTCCATTGTTTCGGGTGACTACGAAAGTAAGAAAGCGTTGGATAAACGCACGCTTGCGATTTTGGCACCGACAAACAAAGCGGCTAGTGTTTTGCGCATGCGCGGCGTGCCTGCCACGACGATCCATCGCATTCTTTATAGCCCCGTTTATGATCCTGAATATGAGCGTATCGCTGAGTGGCTGGCTGAAAACGGGGAGCGCCCGTCTGATGTCGAAGGCCTGACAGACGAAGCACTGGATCGCGCGCACGCTTTTTATCAAATTCATAAATCGATACCGGGTGCTTTGGCGGCGGCTGGTTTGCGTGGCTCTGATTTTATCACGGGGTGGAAGCGTCGCGAAGAAGGTTTGGATATTGGGTTGGTTGATGAATCTTCTATGCTAGATGATCGTCAATTTGATGACCTCAAGGAAATTTTTCCAACGCTATTGGTGTTTGGTGATCCGGCGCAGTTAGCGCCAGTAAACCAATCCGGTTCTATGGTGTTTGATAAGCTTCCAGAAGATGCGAAATTCACACTCAGCCGTATTCACCGCCAAGAAGCAGACAATCCCATTTTGGATTTGGCGCATGCTTTGGCAGATCCGCAAATGGGATTTCATGAGTTTGAACGCTTAGTTGAAGAGAAAGCCCAGCAGGACGACCGCGTGGTTATGGCCCAGCGGGTTGAGGTCGATCTGATGGCGCGTTCGCCTGTTCTTGTTTGGCGCAATGCCACGCGTATTCGTTTGATCAATGCGTTTCGGGCCGTTCACGGTGCGCCGTCAGATGAATTGATGGAAGGCGAGCCGCTGATTTGCGACGGGATTGAATTGCCTGCCAAACACCGTAAAAAGCGCCTCGATCTAGAGGCGCGTGGCCTCATCAAGGGGGCGCAGGTTGTTTACCTTGGTCCAGGTCGGAAGCCGGGATTTTCGCGCTTGCATGTGATGGGGGCAGAAGACCCGCAAGTGTCTGCGGCATCCATAGTAAAAATTGAAATGCCCGACGAAGAAGAGCCGTTTATTCCATATGCAGCACGTATGGGCGCTGCGTTCCTACACGGCGCTGCTGTGACCATCCATAAGGCTCAGGGGAGCCAGTGGGAGAACGTACAGGTGTTTGCGCCCGACCTTGAAGTTGCGGCGCGCATGGGACGGGTTGAAGCAGGGCAACCATTGTGGAAACGTTTGGCTTATGTGGCGATCACCCGCGCGCAAGAGCGGCTGTATTGGGTGGTGCGTAACCGTTTGAGTAAACCAACCGGGCCACTACGAATAGACGACCTTAAGGCGCCAGCAGTGCCTTTGACACTTGAGGAGCAGGAATGAAAAGCATTTTGATCACCGGCGCCAGCTCTGGCATTGGGCGCGCAACCGCAGAAGCGTTTCTTGAGCAGGGTTGGACTGTTGGTTTGATTGCCCGTCGAGGTGACCGTTTGACGGAATTGGCGCAACGCTACAAAAATGCCATGGCTTTGCCTGTTGATGTGACCGATGCTGCCGCGATGAAGGCGGCATTTGGTCGATTTGTTGATCGGGTTGGGCGCTTGGATGTTTTGTTCAACAATGCTGGCGTGTTTGGCCCCTCAGCGTCGATTGACGAAGTTGATTTGGACGACTTTGACAATGTTTTGAACGTGAATATCCGCGGGATGTTTATTGCGGCGCAATTGGCATTTCAGCAAATGCGGGAGCAAAATCCGCAGGGCGGGCGCATTATCAATAACGGTTCATTGTCTGCCCACAGCCCACGGCCGGAATCCGTTTGCTACACCACCAGTAAGCACGCGATTAGTGGTCTGACGCGCAGTATTTCCTTGGATGGTCGCCCGTTTGATATTGCTTGTGGTCAAATCGACATTGGCAATGCACGCACGGAATTGGTCGAAGATCTGAATGCCCGGAAACTGGCAGAAGACCCTGACGCAGACTTAATGCCGATGATGGATGTTCAAGATGCGGCGCGTCTGGTGTTGCACATGGCTGAGCTTCCAGCATCAGCCAATGTGCAATCCATGACGGTTATGGCAACCAAAATGCCATATGTCGGGCGCGGGTAATTACGCGCCGCGACGAACGTAGCGGAAGAACGCAGAGGCGCCCCAGCCAGCAATAATCGCAATAGCGAGTGACAGCAGCCCATAGATAAGCGGCTGCTGACGCGACAGGTTGAACAAGAAACGCTCTAGTCCAACTTTGCGCACGTCGATTTGCGTTTCGTGTGTCGAGATCACTTTGCCATCGCGCATCAGGAAGATACGCGTGATATAGTCACCTTCTGTCAGGTTTGCTGGCATGGAGATCGAGGCTTTGAATAGCGTTTGTTGATCAACCGTAACCGTGTTTTCACGTATAGAATAAAGACCATTGTTGGTCCGAATACGCGCGACAGCCTCCGCGAAGTCGTTTCCATTTGCGCTTTGTGCACGAGCGCTGACAGATGTGATGGCGTTGCCGATAGAGATGCTATGCTTGATGTCTTCTGCTTCGCTCACGATCTGATCAAACGGGCCGCTTGTTGCCACGGCATAGAAGCTTGGCGCGCGATCAACTGTGACGCTTTCGGTATTGACCCAGATGCCGTATTTCCGCTCTTTGCGACGAACAGTCAAAGGCTCCTTGGGGCCAGAAACGGCGATAACGACTTCGAGCGGATCGCCTTCGGGAATGGGGTCTTCACGTTTGACTGCGCCAAAGACTAGAATTTCAGAGCCATCAAAGTTTGCTGTGATGGCCACGCGGTTTTGGCTTAGACCAAGAACCACTTGTTCCTCTGCTTGTGCGGGCAAGGCGCAACAGATCATGAGGGCGAGTTTACGCAACATCTTAGTGGCCTCCTACAGCGCCAAGCGAGAAGAGCTCGCTCGGTTCGATCAAGAGGTCTAGACCAAGTTTAAAGCAAACACCCAAAACCATCATGGCCAGCAAAATACGCAGTTGTTCTGCTTTCAGTTTCGTTCCGATCATTGCGCCGAACTGCGCGCCGATTACACCACCAACGAGCAGTAGAACAGCTAAGGCCATATCAACTGTGAAGTTGGTTGTGGCGTGCAGCAGTGTGGTGAATGCTGTCACAAAGATGATCTGAAACAATGAGGTGCCCACAACAACTTTGGTTGGCATGCCAAGCAAATAGATCATGGCAGGCACCATGATGAAACCACCGCCAACACCCATGATGGCTGACAAGATGCCAACAAATACACCGACAAGCAAAATTGGAATAACCGAAATATACAACCCAGAAACACGGAACCGCATTTTAAAGGGTAGGCCGTGAATCCAGTTGTGGTTTTTACGCTTAATTGGACCTGTGTTCTTTTTCGAACGACGGATCGCATTCAAGCTTTCGATGAACATCAAACCGCCGATGATCCCAAGGAATACGACATAACAAAGTTTGACCAGCAAATCGACCTGACCCAAAGCTTTTAGGTAGTTGAAGAGCACGACACCAATCGCGGCCCCGGTAAGGCCACCGATCAGCAATACCGTTCCCATTCGTAAGTCGACTGTTCGCCTTTTGAAATGCGCGAGAACACCTGAGAACGATGATGCCACGATCTGATTAGCTTCAGTCGCAACAGCAACGGCTGGTGGGATGCCTATGAAAAACAAAAGCGGCGTCATTAAAAATCCGCCGCCTACACCAAACATACCTGAAAGGACGCCAACAAGGCCTCCTAGTCCAAGTAGGAGGAAAGCGTTCACGGAAACTTCAGCGATTGGGAGGTATATTTGCATGAGCCCAAATAGCGGGACTCGTATGACATTGGCAAGCGGGCTACCGTAAATTTTGCAGCCCGCTGGCAGTAATTTTCGTAAAAAGTGTTAGCGCTCTTTGACGTAAGGCTCTCCGCCGGCCCGTGGAGGGATAGCGCGCCCTACGAAACCAGCCAAAATCACAACTGTGAGGATGAATGGTAGGGCTTCCATGAACTGAACGGGAATCACCACGCCAGCGACTTCGATGCTCTGAAAGCGCACAGCAAGAGCTTGCAAAAGGCCAAACAGCAAACAAGCATACAGCGCATACCAAGGGCGCCATTTCGCAAAGATCAAAGCGGCGAGGGCGATAAACCCTCGACCAGCGGTCATGTCTTTGATGAAACCAGCTTGTAAGCCTGTTGCTAGATATGCACCAGCAACGCCACAAAGAATGCCGCAGATCGCAACAGCGGTGAACCGTAGACGCACAACTGAAATGCCTGCTGTATCGACAGACGCCGGATTTTCACCCACAGCCCGTAGGCGCAGACCAAAGCGCGTGCGGAACAAGACCCACCAAGTGAGTGGAACCAAGGCGACAGCCACATAGACCAACGCACTATGGCCCGAAATTAGCTCTTCGTATGTGGGGCCAAAGTACGGGATGGATTCAAACATATCCGCAAATGGCAGAGTTATCGGGTTGAGGCGGCCTTCGCCCATAAGGGATGGCGTACGGCCCCCTTGTTTGAACCAGTCTTGTGCAATCAAAACGGTCATACCGGCCGCAAGCATATTGATCGCTACACCTGAAATCAGTTGATTGCCCCGGAATGTGATAGATGCGATCCCGTGGATGGCCGACAGGATCAGCGACGCGCCGATGCCTGCCAAAAGGCCGATCCAGACATTGCCTGTGATGGCAGCAAAGGCAGCGGCAGCAAACGCCGCCGCGAGCATTTTACCCTCGAGACCAATATCAAAGATGCCGGCGCGTTCAGAGTAAAGGCCAGCCAAGCAAGCCAGCAAAAGAGGGATAGCCAAACGCACGGAGCTGTCCAGCACCTGAAGGAGGGTTAGGAAGTCCATTATGTGGTCTCTTTCTTGTTCAACGCGAGGAACAGGCGTTCCAACGGCATCCGCACCATATTATCGAGAGCCCCAGTAAAGAGGATCACCAAGGCCTGGATGACTACAATCAATTCACGCGGGATGCTTGTCCAAAGAGCGAGTTCTGCGCCACCTTGGTTCAAGAAGCCAAACAGCAAAGCTGCCATTAGGATGCCAATGGGATGGTTGCGCCCCATCAAGGCCACAGCAATACCAACAAACCCAGCGCCTTCTGTGGAATTCAGGATCAACCGTTCACTTTCGCCAAGGGTTGTGTTGACTGACATCATGCCAGCCAAAGCGCCGGAAATGAGCATCGCAATTACAGTGATCCGTAATGGTGAGATACCAGCATATTTTGCGGCAGTTTCAGATTTGCCAAAGCTGCGGATGTCATAGCCTAGCTTTGTGCGCCAGATTAACAGCCAGACCACGACGCAGGCCGCCAGTGCAACGAAGAACGTAACGTTAGCAGGCGCACCACGGAACATCCGAGAGCCTTCTGGTGCGAACATTTCGTGGAAGTTTGGCAAATGAACCGCATCCGGGAATGTCGCTGACGCTGGGTCCATGGAGCCGGTTGGGCGTAGAACCTCGACCAACAAATACCCCAGAACCGAAAAGGCAATGTAGTTGAACATGATGGTCGTAATAACGACGTGGCTACCGCGTTTTGCCTGAAGGTAGGCCGGAATAAACGCCCAAGCTGCACCGAATAGGGCTGCACCAATGGACGCGCCAACAATTGCTAAAGACCAGTGTGGCCAAGGAATATAGAGACACACCAAAGCAACACCGACGCCGCCAATCATGGCTTGGCCTTCACCGCCGATATTGAATAGGCGCGCGTGAAAGGCCACAGCGACGGCGAGGCCCGTAAAGATGTAGTTTGTTGTGTAATAGAGTGTGTAACCCCAACCTGCGCTGCGCTTCAGTGCGCCGTCGACCATGAGTTGAAACGCTTCTACCGGGTTTTCACCGATGCCCAAGATGACGAGGGCACTAAAAAATGCGGCCAATGCTAAGCTGATTAGCGGCACAAGTAGGACGTCGGCCCATACTGGCATTTTACCCATCAGGCGTTCTCCCCAGTCATACCGGCCATTAACAGGCCTAATTCTCGTTCATCTGTTTCCGCTGCAACACGCTCGCCCATGATTTTGCCATCGAACATAACGGCGACACGGTCGGCGAGTGACAGGATCTCTTCGAGTTCCACGCTGACCAGTAGAATGGCTTTGCCTTGGTCACGTAGGGCAATGATTTGCTCGTGAATGAACTCAATCGCGCCAATGTCGACACCGCGGGTTGGTTGGCCGATGAGTAGCAAGTCGGGATTTCGTTCGATTTCGCGCGCCACAACAATTTTCTGTTGGTTGCCGCCAGAGAAGTTTTTGGCTGCTAGATGTGGGTCGGGCGGACGCACATCAAATCGCTGCATTTGATCGGTGGCTTTCTCGAGAATAGCTTTGTTGTCCATGAACATACCAGATTGGTATTCAGGTTCATGGTGGTAGCCGAAGACAGAGTTTTCCCAAGCAGTGAAGTCCATAATCAGACCTTCGCGCTGGCGATCTTCGGGTACATGCGCAATTCCAGCAGCACGTCTTGCTTGGCCATCAGATCCAGCGCCTTTGAGCGGTATCTCAGTGCCATTCATACGAATGGTTCCGGTACCCTCTGCGAATCCTCCTAGGACTTCTAGCAATTCTGACTGGCCGTTCCCGGCCACCCCTGCGATGCCCAAAATTTCTCCGGCGCGGACCTCAAGGTCGATGCCTTTGACGCGCAGCACGCCCTTGTCATCAACCACGCTTAGGTTTTCGATCTGTAGCACCTGTGCGCCTGGTATCGCGGGTTCTTTATCGACACGCAGCAGTACTTTGCGGCCCACCATCAATTCAGCCAAGCCTTCAGGGCTGGTTTCAGAGGTTTGGACCGTAGCCGTCATTTCGCCACGGCGCATAACGCTCACGGTGTCAGTGTATTCCATGATCTCGCGCAGCTTGTGCGTGATAAGAATAATGGTTTTTCCTTCTGTACGCAGGCGATCCAAAATGCGGAAAAGCTGATCTGCTTCGGAAGGTGTTAGAACCCCAGTGGGTTCGTCGAGAATAAGAATATCTGCCTGACGGTACAGGGCTTTTAGGATTTCTACACGCTGTTGATGACCGACGCTTAGGTTTTCGATCAAGGCGTCTGGGTCAACGTTCAGCTCGTATTCTTTTGCAAGCTGTGTCAGCTCCTTGCGCGCCTTTGAAAGCGATGGGCGCAAGAGGGCGCCACTTTCGGCACCTAGAATGATATTTTCAAGGACCGAGAAGTTTTCAACCAACTTGAAATGTTGAAACACCATGCCGATGCCCGCCGCAATTGCTGCTTGGCTGTCAGGAATGACGGTCTTCTTGCCTTGGATGTAGATGTCGCCTTTGTCCGCTTTGTAGAATCCATAAAGGATTGACATCAAAGTAGACTTTCCCGCGCCGTTTTCCCCGATAATACCGTGGATCGTGCCTGGACGGACCGAAATAGAGATATCTTTGTTGGCCTGAACAGGACCAAAGGCTTTTGAAATTCCCTTAAGCTCGAGTGCCAAGGGGGCGTCAGCGGGAAGGGCGGCCAATTCTGGCCGCCCTGTGTTAAGCGAATTGCTCATTTAAGATCAGAATTCCAGAACTGAGCAGGATTCTGCAGCAGCATAGTCTTCTACTTTAACTTCGCCGGAAACGATGGATTTGGTTGCCATTTCTACAGCGGCAGTCATTTCTGCAGTCACGAGAGGTGCATTGTTTTCGTCAAACGCGACGCCAACGCCTTCGGCGGCCAGATTAAGATTCTGGAAACCAGTTTCCAGATCAGCACCATCTTTCAGTGCGTTATAAACAGCCACGTCAACGCGCTTCAGCATAGAAGTCAAAACTTTGCCCGGGTGCAGGTGGTTTTGGTTTGAGTCAACACCGATGGACAGGATGCCTTCGTCTGCTGCCACTTGCAGAACACCAACACCGGTGCCGCCAGCTGCCGCAAAGATAACGTCTGCGCCATCAGAGATTTGCGCTTTTGTTAGCTCGCCGCCCTTTACCGGGTCATTCCATGCAGAAGGCGTGGTGCCGGTCATGTTGGCAATCACTGTCGCGTCTGGGTTTACAGATTTAACACCCTGTGCGTAGCCACATGCAAACTTACGGATCAACGGGATGTCCATGCCACCGATGAAACCAACAGTGCCGGATTTGGAAGCTTCTGCTGCCATAACGCCCGCCAAGAAAGAGCCTTCGTGCTCTGCAAAGCTGATTGTCAGAACGTTAGGAAGGTTTGCCCAACCGTCGATGTTGACGAATTTGGTTTCAGGATAATCAGGTGCAACCTGTTCGATTGGAGTGGTCATGGCAAAGCCCATGGTCACAATCGGGTTTGCACCAGCTTCTGCAAAGCGACGCAGAGCTTGTTCGCGTTGTGCTTCGGACTGCAGTTCGATTTCCAAGAATTTGCCGCCAGTTTCTTCTGCCCAGCGTGTCGCGCCTGCAAAGCCAGCTTCGTTAAATGACTTGTCGAACTTGCCGCCAAGATCGAAAATCAGCGCAGGGTCAGCAGCAGCAGCACCAGCGGTCAGAGCAGCAGCAGCAGCGGCGCCCAGGAATTTCTTCATCAGGGTCATGTGTATCTCCCACATTATTGTATAGGCCCAGTCTATCCCTCGCGCCGGGCCTTGGTGTTCAGATCTTTCAGATCAATGTACAAATTTGGCCGGACAGGTAGGGGAGGGTCAACTGGTTTTTTTGACCAACTGGCCCAGATTTCGTCACCCGGTTTCAATTATTATAGGGAGCGAGACATGATAAGAGCATCGACTTTGTCTCCATTTGTCCGTGCGTAATACTCTGGTCGAGTGGAATTTGTTTTGTAATCGTTTGATAAATAAATGTTTATCGCGACTGCGTTGTCTGCGGCAACCTCTAGAAATGTTGTCGTCGCACCCCGCAACTTTGCAGTCTCATGGTATTGATTAAGAAATAATCGCCCCAACCCAAGACCTTGAAATTCTGGATCGACAGCAAGCGTTAGAAGCTCGGATTCATCCGCAATGACCCGGCCAAGGGCAAAGCCTCGTGAATCGCCCTCACAAAAGCAGAGTGGGCTTTCCAAAAAGCTAGCAAATTCAGATGATTCCCAAGGTCTAGAATCATTAAAAGCCGCTTTGTGGATTTTCGAAAGCGATTCCGGTGTCATAGGATTTTAGGCGGTTGGTCCCGGGCGGGTGCAGCGTCGGCGCTTCGAATGTACAATGGTGCTGGCCGAGGATTATCTGCCCCTAACCGCGCGCTCGCGCAACGTGCGATATTTGACGCCAGAATATCCCCAGTCGGTGGCGACAATATTTCGCGTTCACTCGTATAGGGCGCCGGCGTCAGATGGGGTGCCTTGCCGCTTGCTTGATCCAGCACATAGATATGATCGCGAGGCGCTGGAACGGTTGCAACACAATTTGACGAATGCCCCCAACGTGTTGCATCAAATGTGGAAACGCCGATGGCTGGAATATTTAGAGCGAGCGAAAGGCCGCGTGCCGCAGAAACAGAAATTCGAATGCCGGTAAAATTACCCGGGCCAATCCCTACGCCAATGGCCGATAGGTCATTCCAAAAATGGCCTTGGTCGGTCAGAAGTGTTTCAAGCAGAGGCATCAGCTCTTCTGCTTGGCCGCGAGACATCTCTACCACTTTGGACGCCAAAATTTCGTCACCACGCAACAAAGCGGCCGCGCAGTGCGCGGCCGATGTATCAAACGCCAAAATCAGTGGATCAGACACCAACAGGGCGAACCTCTGTGACTTCTGGGATGTAATGGCGAAGCAGGTTTTCGATACCCATCTTCAACGTAACAGTAGACGATGGGCAACCTGCGCAGGCGCCTTGCATGTACAGATAAACCACGCCGCGTTCGAAGCCGTGGAACGTGATGTCACCACCGTCTTGTGCAACAGCAGGGCGCACGCGTGTGTCCAGCAATTCTTTGATTTGGTCAACGATTTCGCTATCTTCGCCAGAGTGGTCAGCATGGCCGGATGGGGCTACGCTATCTGCTGCTAAAACAGGTTGGCCAGACTGAAAATGCTCCATGATAACGCCCAGAATAGAAGGCTTCACATGGTCCCATTCTGTGCTTTCACCCTTGGTCACAGTGACAAAGTCATGGCCCAAAAATACGCCAGTCACACCGCTGATAGTAAAAATCCGTTCAGCCAGTGGCGAAGCAACCGCGCTTTCAACGTTTGGAAAGTCTGCAGTGCCTGCTGACAAAACCGTTTGGCCCGGCAAAAATTTGAGTGTCGCAGGGTTCGGAGTGGATTCAGTTTGAATAAACATCAGTGTGCCTTTCGTCTCTGTCTTCCGATATGCGTGGCCTTATTCAAAGTGTCAAGGTTTGGAACTATTCTAAAAGGGTGAGATAGGCCCGACACAAATGAAAAAGCCGGGTCTCCCCGGCTTGTTGTAGCGTTTGAATTAGGTGATCGCCTCTAGCCGTTCCTTGGACATATCGCCGGGAACAATGGTCACTGGGATAGGCAACGAACCAGAATTACGTGTCAGTTGTGTTACTAAGGGCCCTGGGCCACCTTTTTCGGTACCGGCTCCTAGGACAAGAACGCCAACATCTGCGTCTTCTTGAATTTGGGCTAGGATTTCGTTCAGGGGTTCGCCTTCGCGAATAACCAACTCCGGATCAACATTCTGGCGGTCCCGCATCCATTTTGCGAAGACTTCGAAATGCACTTCGATCCGCTCACGCGCTTCTTGGCGCATGATGTCACCGACGCCAATCCAGTGATTGAACTCTTCTGGTGGAATAACTGACAAAACCTCGACGCCACCGCCGGTTTTTGCAGCTCGCATTGCGGCAAACCGCATAGCATTTAAACATTCGCGGCTGTCATCCAGCACGACTAAAAACTTGCGCATGAAATTGCCTCCTTCTGCGTATCATGGCGGAAGCGCGGATTAAGGGCAATGCTTGATGCACCAGGCAAGCGATTGCGTTTCATGCCCTTTGCCAAAGAACCGAAAATAAAATCGAAAGAAAAATGGCGCGAACCTACGTTGCGCGCCATTCTAAATACTTAAATTTAAGGCTTAAACGATATTCAAGCGCCCACCATGCCAACGATGCGGTAAGTTTCCTTTAGGATTGGCGTAGCTATTTCACGCGCACGTTCCGCACCCTTTGCCAAGATCGCGTCGATTTCCGTTGTGTCTTGCATTAAGCGCGACATCTCTCCGGAGATGGGTGATAGCTTTGCTACTGCAAGATCAGCCAAAATTGGTTTGAACTCCGAGAATTGCTTTCCACCAACCTCTGCCAACACTTGATCAACTGACTGATCGTTCAACGCCGCATAGATGTTCACAAGATTGCGCGCTTCGGGACGGCCCTCTAGGCCATCAGCTTCGGAAGGCAAGGCTTCTGGATCGGTCTTGGCCTTGCGGATTTTTTTGGCGATGGTGTCAGCGTCATCGCGTAAGTTAATGCGCGATGCGTCAGACGGATCAGATTTTGACATCTTCTTTGTGCCGTCACGCAATGACATAACGCGTGTTGCCGCGCCTTCTATCACAGGTTCTGGGATCGGAAAGAAATCGACACCATAGTCGTGATTGAATTTAGTTGCGATATCGCGTGTCAATTCAACGTGTTGCTTTTGGTCTTCGCCAACAGGCACATGGGTTGCGTGGTATAGCAAAATATCCGCGGCCATCAAAGCAGGGTAGGCAAACAAACCAAGCGAAGCATTTTGCGAATTTTTGCCAGCTTTGTCTTTCCATTGCGTCATGCGCTGCATCCAACCCATTCGAGCGACACAGTTAAACATCCAGCCAAGCTGTGCGTGTTCTGGCACCTGCGACTGGTTAAACAGAATGGACTTGTCCGGGTTTAAACCAGAGGCGATGTAACCCGCACATAATTCATATGTCGCATGGCGCAGTTTCGCTGGGTCTTGCCAAACGGTGATCGCGTGTTGATCAACCATGCAATAGATTGATTGAACACCGGTCTCTTGTGTATCGACAAAGCGCTTCATCGCGCCAAGATAGTTGCCCAAGGTCAGGCCGCCCGACGGCTGAATGCCGGAGAAGACTCGTGGGGTAAAGTCAGAGGACGTTTGGACCGCCTCGTTCATATCAGATACTCCGTCTGGAATTTATTGCTCGCTTGGCTTACCCATGGCGGGAAATGCCGTCAAGGAGCACGTCTAATGTCGCAACCGCACAATACCAGCCCGTTTAATGCCATCCCGCCTGTTGTGGGGGCGTTGGCGCTGGCGATCATTGGTATCGAATTGGTGTTCTACCTTGGAAGTAAAGGGCTGGTTGGTGGACCACAGTCTATTGCTTGGCGACTGGCGACGGTGCAGTCCTATGCCTTCTCTCCGGATATCCTCGCGTGGATGTGGGATAGTGGAGTGTGGCCTGCGGAACATCTTGTTCGGAATGTCAGCTACTTGTTTTTGCACGGTAACTTTACGCATGCCCTGTTTGCCAGCGTGATCGTATTGGCCCTGGGCAAAATGGTAAGCGAAGTTTTTCATCCGCTCGCGATCTTAGCCGTGTTTTTCCTGTCAGGGATCATTGGGGCCGTGGTGTATGCCTTAGCTTGGACAAATGCGCCACCGCTGATCGGCGCCTACCCCGGAGCCTACGGTTTTATTGGTGCCTACACGTATTTGATGTGGACCAAGCTCCGCATGGTCGGCGAAAATCAGTCACGCGCCTTTAGCCTGATTGCGCTGTTGTTGGGTATCCAGCTTATATTTGGAGCTTTGTTTGGCGGCAGCGGTGATTGGGTAGCTGATCTAGCCGGTTTTGTTGTCGGGTTTGGTTTGTCATTCGTCTTGGTGCCGGGCGGATGGGCACGTATTCGCGCGATGCTTCAACACGATTGATCAAGCAAATCGGTAGAGGGGCTTTGCCCCTCTTGGCTTGTAGCCAATTCACCCCAAAGTATTTGGATCAAGAAAGAGCCGCCGGTCTAAGTCCGGCCTGCTCGCATTATTTCTTTTAGGTTGAAAGCGCCGATGCGCTGGCCTATCGCAAAATATGCTGCAGCCCCGATTGTAATCAGCCCTAGCAGTGCGAGATAGCGCCAGCTTGGTGTGTTCAGGGCGGTATTGAGCAATAGCATCGCCCCGAACAGGGCGGCTCCCATTGCGAATGAAGCGATGCAGATACGCCATACTCGTTTTGTGAAACGAGTATCAAACCGTGCGACATCACCGAATTTTCGTGCATTCACTGCAAGCAAAACGACCATTGCCCAGCCTGCAACTGTTGTGGCTACAGCAGGCGCCATCCAACCGATGAACGGGTGCAGCCCAAAAGAAAGGCCTGCATTGATGACCATCGCCCAAATCGCGAAACGGAACGGTGTTTTGGTGTCTTCGCGTGCAAAGAACAGTGGTTGAAGCAGTTTTTGAAGTACAAAAGCAGGTAAGCCCAGGCCATAGATAGCCACAGCGGCAGCAATAGCCATACTGTCATCTGCAGTTGTTGCACCGCGCTCATACATCACGGAAACTAGCGGCAGTGGGATAATTAGAAACGCCACAGCACAAGGTATTGTCAGGGCAAGTGCGAATTCGCCGGCGCGAGAATAGGCTTCGCGTGCGCCAAGCTCATCTCCCGCTTTTAGGCGACGAGAGAGGTCGGGCAAAAGAACGATACCAATCGCGATGCCAACAACACCTAAGGGTAGCTGATAGAGCCGATCAGCCGCGAAGAGCCAACTGATTGCCCCCTCTGTTCTTGAGGCCACCAATTGCCCGACAACAAGGTTGATTTGCATGACGCCTGACGCCAGCGCAGCCGGGACAGCAACCGTCACCATATGGGACATGTCTGGTGTCCAGCGCGGCATGGCGGGGCGTAACGAAACGCCTGCGCGTTCCGCTGCGATCCAAACCAAACCCAGCTGTGCAATACCGGCGACAGGTATTGTCCAAATCAGCCAATGGATGACGTCATGGCCCAACATTGCGCCAATGGTCATGGCAGTTACAGCGAAAATGTTCAGCAATACAGGGGCCGCAGCGGCTGCTGCAAATCGGCCCGTGGCGTTTAGGACTCCAGAAAATAAAGCGGCTAGCGACATGAAGAAGATGTAGGGAAATACGATACGGCCATAACCGACGGTCAGATCAAACCGTTCGTCGCCATAAAACCCTTCGGCAGTTACCCAAACCAATGCAGGCATAAACACCATGGCAAGTCCGGTGAGGGTTAGGACTACCGTCGCTAAGCCATTAAGCGCATCACGTGCAAAGGCCTCGGCTTCTTCATTGGCTTCATACTTCTTCGAAAACAAAGGCACAAAGGCCGCATTAAACGCCCCTTCGGCGAAGAACCGACGAAACATGTTGGGCAAGCGAAAGGCGGCCACAAAGGCATCTAGACCAACGCCAGGCCCGATTAAGCTAAGAATCATTATCTCTCGGGCAAAACCCAAAATACGGCTCAGTAAGGTCCAAAATCCAACGGTGAGAAATCCGCGCATCAGCCGGATAGGCTTCATGAATTTGCCCTTTCTCTGCCTTTGGCAATGGCTTCGATCAACCGTTTTTCCAAAGTCCGTTGCTTGCTTTCCGAATAGAATTTTAGGCCAAACATGTCTTTTACATAGAATGTATCAACGACCTGTTCGCCATATGTCGCGATAACGGCCGAGGCGATATATACATTGCTGTTTGCCAAGGTGCGGGACAAATCAAACAACAAACCTGGACGGTCACGGGTGTCGACTTCGATAATCGTGTAGATCGCTGACCCTTCGTTGTCGAAGGTGATTGTCGTTGGTACACGGAAAGCGCGCTCGCGTTTTTTCAACACGTCGCGAGATTTCATAGCTTCAGAGGCGACAACTTCGCCTTTTAAGGTCCTATGAATCATTTTACTTAGACGGGCATGGCGGCTTGCTTCGTATGGGTGCCCGTCGGCATCTTGAATCCAGAATGCTGCAGTCGCAAAGCCATCTTTTGTTGTGTATGAGCGTGCATCGACCACATTGGCGCCGACCAATGCCAACGCACCAGAAATCCTTGCGAATATTCCCGGGTGATCTGCGATAGCGAAACAAACACGCGTCGCATCGCGGTCATCATCAGGATGCAGGTCAATGCCGATCTCTTCGTTCGAAAGCCCGTCGAGAAGCTGTGCAAAAATGGCGTGTGTTTCGAGGGGAAGACCCTGCCAATAGGGATCGTAATGACGCCCAGTTTCTTTCTTGAGCTTTTTGGGTTCCCAATTCGGCAATTGCTCTTTCAAACGTTTGCGTGCTTCAGCGCTCCGGGTTTTTTGGTTAACGACCTCTAACCCATTTTCCAAAGCGTTTCGCGTTAAGCTGTAAAGGTTGCGCAGAAGCGTCGCTTTCCAATTGTTCCAAACATCTGGGCCAACGCCTCGGATGTCGCAAACGGTCAGAACCGTCAAAAGATCGAGACGCTTTACTGTTTTTACAGCCTTTGCAAAATCACGGATGGTGCGTTCATCTGACAGGTCTCGTTTTTGGGCAACATCGGACATGAGCAAGTGATAGCGCACCAGCCATTCGACTGTTTCACAGTCTTCTTTATTCAATCCAAGACGCGGCGCGACTTTGCGCGATATTTGCGCTCCTAGAATAGAGTGGTCAATATCGCGGCCTTTGCCAATGTCGTGCAAGAGCATGGCAACCATCAGAACCTTGCGATTGATCTTTCCCTTTAGGATGTCAGACGAAAGCGGCAGTTCTTCGATCAGCTCTTTTCGCTCAATTTGGGCGAAGGTCGAAATGACCTGAATTGTGTGCTCATCGACCGTATAAGAATGATACATGTTAAATTGCATCATCGCGACAATCGGTTCGAATTCTGGGATGAACGCAGACAACACCCCAAGTTCATTCATGCGTCGCAGGGCGCGTTCTGGGTTGCCGTGTTTTAGCAGCGTATCAAGGAAAATTCGCTGAGCCTCACGGTCTTCTCGCATACCATTATCAACGAGATGCAAATTTGCAGTCACAAGACGCATCGCATCAGGATGTAGAAGCAAGCCAGTGCGCAAGGCTTCTTCGAAAAGGCGCAAGATATTCAGCTTATTGGATAGGAACGTGTCCTCATCCTCGATGGCAAGGCGGTTGTTGGTGACTCTGTAGCCGTCTCTTGTTTTGGGGCGACGTCGCAAGATGCGTTCAAGCAAAGGTGCCGCTTTTTGATGCGCGTCCTCCAGCTTTGTTAGCAAAATGCGGGTTACGTCCCCAACAGCGGTCGCGTTGCGGAAATAGTCTTGCATGAAATGCTCGACGGCACGACGACCGCCTTTGTCAACGTAGCCCATGCGTTCTGCGACCATGACCTGCATGTCAAACGACAATTGTTCCATTGGCCTATTATTGATCAGATGCAGGTGCGCGCGTGTCGCCCAGAGGAAATTCTCGGCACGCTTAAACAGCTCAAGCTCATCTTCTTGAAATAACCCAAGGTCTACCAGATCGTGGACGTCGTTGACGTGGTACACATACTTGGCGATCCAAAAGAGCGATTGTAAGTCGCGCAATCCGCCTTTGCCTTCTTTGACATTAGGCTCAACGACATATCTCTGACCTTGTTTTTTATGCCGCTCGTCGCGTTCGGCAAGTTTGGCTTCGATGAATTCTTGCTCGGTGCCATTGAACAGCTGCGTTTCCAAAGATTTCTTAAGCGAACCAGCCATCGGGCTGTGACCAGCCAAAAACCGATGTTCGAGTAGGGCGGTTCTAATTGTGAAATCCTCACCGCCTAGGCGAATGCAGTCTTTGATCGTACGTGAGCTATGCCCAACTTTTAGACGCAAGTCCCAAAGCATATAGAGCATGGATTCAATGACGCTCTCCGCCCAACCAGTGATTTTATAAGGTGTGAGGAATAGCAGATCGACGTCAGATTGCGGAGCCATTTCCCCACGCCCATATCCACCAACTGCAAACAACGCGATTTTCTCGCCTTTGGTTGGATTTGGACGTGGGTGAAGTGCATGTGTCGCCACGAAATGCGTGGTGTTCACCAAGCAATCGGTCAACCACGTATAAGCGCGTGTCATAGGCCGTGCATCGAATGGACGGTCTTCGAACCCTTTTTTGATTGCGGCCATGCCTTCTTTGCGGACATCGCGCAGCAGGTTGACGACAGTGCTTCTTAAGTCGCGGGCATCTTTTGCATTTGTGCAAGCCTCTAATATTGCCGCGCCCAGCTGGGCGCGGTTTACAATTAGATCAGGCTCACAAATGAGATCACCGGGAGGAACCGGTAGGAAAGCGGTGGGTTTAGAAGCCAGTTCCGCCAAAACTTCTTGGTGCTGGGTCAATGATTACAACCTGTTTATCGCGGATCGTGGCGACAGCCAGACCACGTTCGTTTGTTCCGTCCGCACGAAGGCGGAAAATGCCGTTAACCCCTTTAAAGCCTGCGCCCTGGGTCAATGCTGTTGTCGTGAGAGCGTTGCTCTTGCCTTGTTTGATCAATGCGCCAATAGCGGCAATGCCATCATAAGCCAATCCGCCAATTGGATGGGGTGCAGCGCTATATGCTGCTGAATATCTATCGCGGAACTGCCCTGTCAGGGCTGGATCAGGCATTGCAAACCAGCCACCTTGCACGCCCGGTAGATCAAGCGTCTGAGCTGGAATATCCCAGCGCGTCAAGCCAATGTACTGAACCGTGTCTGGGCGCAGGCCCGCCTCTGGTAGCAATTGTGAAAACAACGGCAAGGATCCCGATGTGTCTGATGTCATAAAGATCGCGTCGGCGCCTGTACGGCGTACGGTATCTCGGATGTCATCAACGGCTGCCACAACGCCTTGCTGTGAAAATTCGTACCCAACGGAACCCGCGTTAGAGCCACCGTTCGCAGCGAGTGCTATGGCAATGGCCTCACGTCCTGCTGCACCAGCGACATTCTGCGCATGGACCGTCACAATACGAGATTTCCCGTTTCGTGCCGCAAAGCGCGCGAGTCGATCTGCTGTGTTTTTGAAGGTGGCTCCCAACACGAACACGTTGCCACCAGCGATGGAGGTGTTGTTTGAAAAGGACAACACGTTCACGCCCTTGCCGGCCAACGCCACGCCAACGGCATTTGTGGGTCCGCTACGTACTGGGCCGAGAATAATCTTAGCGCCGTCACCAACAGCTTTCAGCGCCACAGTCTGAGCTGTCGCCGCGTCTCCGGCAGTGTCGTAAACACGCAAGTCAATTTGAACGCCGTCAAGGTCAGTCATCGCCAAACGTGCAGCGTTTTCAAGGCTCTTAGCAAGAAGTGCATCACCAGTCGCGGTAGAGCCACGCGGAACCAAAAGGGCAACTGGAACCGGTTTATTCGGGTTCACGGATGGACCTGTACTAACGGCGATTGGTTCACACGCTGCAAGTATCGCTGCAGCACCAAGAGCAACTGCCCCTTTCAGAATGTTCCGGCGGAGTTTAAAAGCGGCAAACATGAATACTATCCTTACTACAGTGTCAAAAACCGAGTCAGATTTTGCGGTTTTTTACGGATCACTTATTTGTGGCGGATAATAAACACCGAGACCGGAGGGTCCAGCTTTGAATCATCAGATCGTACCATTGAAGGCAGGGCTGTACTTTGTGGCAACACCCATAGGCACGGCGCGCGACATCACCTTAAGAGCGCTTGATATTCTCGCGAGCGCGGATGTCATCGCTGCCGAAGACACCCGGTCATTGCGCCGCTTATTGGAGATTCACGGAGTGCCCTTAGGGCAACGCCCCTTACTTGCATACCATGATCATTCGGGTGCTGGCACACGCGGGAAGCTTTTGGATTACTTATCCCAAGGCAAATCAGTGGCCTATGCAAGCGAAGCAGGCACGCCCTTGATCGCCGACCCGGGTTATCATCTGTCGCGCGACGCGAGCGAAGCTGGTTACCTTGTCACTTCAGCCCCGGGGCCGTCTGCAATTATTACCGCGCTTAGCCTTGCTGGTCTCCCGACGGATGCATTTTTCTTTGCAGGTTTCATGCCAAACGCCAAGAACGCGCGCAAAACAGGTATTGAAGCCGTCAAAGACGTGCCCGGTACGCTGGTCTTTTATGAAAGTCCTCGTCGACTGGTCGAGATGCTAAAAGACGCAGCCCATGTCCTTGGGGGAAATCGACAGGCCGTCGTGTGCCGCGAATTGACCAAGAAATTCGAAGAGGTCCAGCGGGGCACTTTGCTAGAGCTTGTTGATATTTTTCATGAACGCACGATCAAAGGAGAGATCGTTGTATTGATCGACCGCGCTGGTGCGAATGAGTCGTCAGAAGATGATGTCGAAACTGCATTGCGCAAAGCCTTGGAGACCATGACGGTTCGCGATGCCTCTGAAGTGGTTGCGCAGGCATTTGGCGTCAATAAACGAAAAATTTATTCCATGGCCCTAAGCATGAAGGACTGATTACACATCATTAGGTCGCCCATGGGCAAAACAGCAGCTCTAAGAGGAAAACGCGCATATCTATCTGGGCAATCGGCAGAGCAAACCGTTCTGGCGATCTATGAAAGAAATGGTTTCGTGCTCGCCGCTCAAAGATGGCGCGGTGGTGGCGCCGAAATTGACCTCATCTTTCGGGATGGAGATACCTGTATCTTTGTCGAGGTGAAGAAAAGCCGCGATTTTGCAAAGGCAGCTCAGCGTGTTTCTACTGCCCAAGCCCACCGGATAATGAATGCAGCCTCTGTTTTCGTTGCTCAAGAACCAAAGGGGCAATTGACCGATATGCGCTTTGACGTTGCCTTGGTGAACGCCGTTGGGGAAACACAAATTCTTGAAAATGCGCTAATTGCCAACTGATCCACATTGCAAGGAGGGGTTGGCTACGCCATGTAGTGGGCAGACACTAAGAGGGACGCCCATGAAAATCGCCTTTCAAATGGATCCGATCGACCAAGTCGATATCAACGCTGACAGCTCATTCCGCATTGCCGAAGAAGCGCAGGCGCGGGGTCATGAATTGTTTTATTACTCTCCTGACCAACTCGCCTTTGAAGAAGGTGAAATCACCGCGCGTGGCCATTCTATGGTTCTAAGGCGTGAGCAGGGGAACCATGTTGATCTTGGCCCGCTGACCAAAGTGTCTCTGGCCGATTTTGATGTGGTTTGGCTACGCCAAGATCCTCCGTTCGATATGAATTACATCACCTCAACACATCTGTTGGATCGCCTAAAAGGTCAGGCATTGGTGGCGAATGATCCATTCTGGGTGCGCAATTATCCGGAAAAACTGCTGGTCCTAGATTTTCCTGATCTAACCCCGCCAACCACAATCGCGCGCGATTTGGATACGATCAAAGAATTCAAAGCCAAACACAGCGACATTATTCTCAAGCCGCTCTACGGAAACGGCGGCGCTGGCGTGTTCCGGTTGGATGAAAACGACCGTAACCTTTCTTCGTTGCACGAACTTTTCACGGGCTTCAGTCGCGAGCCTCTGATCGTTCAAAAGTTCCTGCCAGACGTGAGCAATGGCGACAAACGCGTCATTCTTGTTGATGGTGAGCCTGTAGGCGCAATCAACCGTGTACCTGCAGCCGGCGAAACGCGCAGCAACATGCACGTCGGCGGCCGGCCTGAAAAGATCGGTCTAACGGAACGCGACCTAGAGATTTGCGCAGCCATCGGGCCGCTGCTCAAAGAAAAAGGTCAGGTCTTTGTCGGGATCGACGTCATTGGCGACTACCTGACAGAGATTAACGTGACCTCGCCAACTGGCATTCAAGAACTTGAGCGTTTTGACGGCGTGAACATTGCCGAAAAAATTTGGGAAGCCATTGAAGCTAAAGTTACTTAGGGTCGTTAGGACTTTTGGGCCGTCAGTCGAAAGCTGACGGCCTCCGCGATATGGGGTCGAAGCACATCTTCGCTTTGATCCAAATCCGCGATGGTGCGTGCGACGCGCAATACTCGGTGATAACCCCTTGCGGTTAGGCCAAACTTTTCCGCCACCTTCGACAAAAGTTCGCGCCCATCGTTATCTGGGGTCGCGATCTCTTCCAACAATTTACCTTGTGCATCAGCATTGGATCGCGCCGCAGGATGTTCGCGAAATCGGTCTTCTTGAAGCTGCCGAGCCTGCAAAACACGCGCTGCCACTTGCGCCGATGTTTCCCCATCAGCAGGCAAATCCAAGTCGGTATAGGCGACAGGTGGAACTTCGATCCGTAGATCAATCCGGTCCATCAAAGGCCCGGAAATCCGCCCCAAATAGTCGTCCCCACAATTGGGAACACGGGCGCATGCACGCGCTGGGTCATACATATACCCGCATTTACAAGGGTTTGCCGCCGCCACCAGCATAAATCTGCACGGGTAACTGACGTGTGCATTGGCGCGGGCCACCATGACTTCTCCAGTTTCAATAGGTTGCCTAAGTGTCTCGAGGACCGACCGAGAGAACTCGGGAAATTCGTCTAAGAACAGAACACCATTATGCGCCAAGCTGATTTCCCCGGGAGAAGCGCGACGACCCCCTCCGACGATCGCGGCCATAGAGGCGGTGTGGTGGGGTTCTCGAAAAGGGCGTTGCCGTGAAATGCCGCCCTGATCCAATAGGCCGGCTATTGAATGGATCATGCTAGTTTCGAGCGCCTCTATTGCGGAAAGGGGCGGTAGGATGGAAGCCAATCGTGCAGCAAGCATAGATTTACCCGAACCGGGTGTTCCAAGGAAAAGAATATGATGCCGCCCTGCGGCCGCGATTTCTAATGCCCGCTTGGCGCGCTCTTGGCCTTTTACATCGCGTAAGTCTTTGAATTGCGTACCGTTCGTGACTTCCCCCGGCAGGCTTGGCGTAATCGGGTTTTGGCCGGAATAG
This sequence comes from Cognatishimia sp. 1_MG-2023, assembly GCF_030548175.1. Taxonomy (GTDB): domain Bacteria; phylum Pseudomonadota; class Alphaproteobacteria; order Rhodobacterales; family Rhodobacteraceae; genus Cognatishimia. The sequence goes on from NZ_JAUORX010000002.1 coordinate 294,529, forward strand.
TGGCGGACCACATCCGCCAGCGTCTTTGCAGCAATCACTTGGGCCGCTCCGACCCACGCAGCCTCGGGGCCAGAGGCATGTGGACACAACAGGCTGCGGTCTTCTTCCGCGGCAGACATCGCGGCTGGTAGCGCTCCGATTACGGGTACAAGTGATCCGTCCAGCGATAGCTCCCCTAAACTGACTGTACTTTCCACAGCATCTTTCGGAATAATATCGAGGGCCGCCAAGAGTGCCATGGCGATAGGGAGATCAAAGTGACTGCCTTCTTTCGGTAAGTCAGCAGGAGAAAGATTTATGGTGATCCGCTTGGACGGCAGAGCAATCGCCATCGACGTAAGAGCGGATCGCACACGATCCCGTGCTTCTGAAACGGCTTTGTCTGGCAATCCAACAATCGAAAATGCGGGTAACCCTGGCGCAACAGCGCATTGCACCTCTACCTGATGCGCTTCTACGCCTTCAAAGGCGACTGTATAGGCCCGAGTAACCATAACGCCCCCGTTGGTTTCTATAACCTTAGGGGGCGCTTGGTTATTGATTGGTTAACTCGAAGTCGTCTCGTTCACCAACGCCATAAACGCAGGCCAAGCTTCTGGATCGGCCATCGTCTTGTCCCGGCAAAGCGCGTTGCAAAAACCGTATGTCACGCCATTCAGCTCAAGCATATGCGTGCTCGGCTTGCCGCTATAGGGGCAGTTTGGATTCACGGCTGGCGCATCGCTTTCAGTCGCCTCCAAGGCTTTAGGCCCCGGCCAAGCCAATGTAGCATGCGGCTGATCATACCGGCTTAGGTGTGCACCTTGGACAAGCCCCAATGCGCGCCAACGGCGAAAGGCGGGGTCGGACAGATGTGTATCTACATAAGCTTTCGCAAGATCACTCATCGGCAGATTATATCCTGCCAAACGGGCAGCTACTGGTGCATACATCGCATCAACCGCGCTGAATTCACCGCACAGCCAAGGCCCATCAAGGCATTCTGATTTAGCCCAAGCCCAAAGCGTTTCAAGCCGCTCCAAATCCGTTAGAACTTCGTCTGAAGGGTCTGCCCAGTTAAACGCTGTTCGCAAGTTCATCGGGCAAGCTGCGCGCAATGCAAAAAAGCCCGCATGCATCTCAGCCGATAGATTTCTCACGATTGCGCGTTTCTTTGGATCCGACGGCCAAATCTCGGCCTCTGGGTGGCGCGACGCCAGCTCTTCGGCAATCGCATAGCTTTCCGAAACGATCGCGCCTTCCGGCGTGCGGATAGTCGGAACGGTTCGGGCCGGTTCAAAGCTTGCCAACTGTTCAGCGACAGTCGCTTTGGAATGAAAATCCAACAATGTCACTGATTTCGGTAAGTTGAATTTTTCAAACAACAACCAGCCACGTAGGGACCACGAAGAGTAGGCGTAATCGCCAATTACAAGATCATAAGTCATGCCAACAGACTAAGTAGGTATGCTCAATTCTCGAAACGAATATTTGTGACGTATTCAATCAAGATACGTGATTGATCTTGCCGACTTGCCAGCTTTCTTCGATGCGAATGTCAGTCACGGACAGGTTGTCGATCTTATGTCCAAACGCCTCGTATCCTGTGAGCGATAGGGCGCGCTGGATCTGAGTGATGATCACACCAAAATGCGCAACAAGGATGATGTTTTGCCCTGCATGGGTCAAAATAAGCCGGTCTATGGCTGTGTTGACACGTCCACACACGTCGTTCCAGCTTTCGCCATTCGGCGGACGTACGTCCCCGGGGTTATCCCAAAAGGCGCGAATGTGTTCTTGATCTTCTACCTCTGTGTAAGTTTTCAACTCCCAATCGCCGAAATACATTTCGCGCAGATTCGCATCGTGATCCAAACGCGGACGATCCTTTTGGATCGCATCGGCCGTTGCAATCGTTCGGGATAGGTCCGATGAAATCACGACGGCATCATTTGGCAAATATGCATCTAGCCGTGCTAACGCATCGGTATCTGACAAATCCGCAGGTAAGTCAGACCATCCGATCATCGATTTTGCATGGGTTGGGCCGTGCCGTACCAGATAAATATGTGTCATGGCAGTTGGCCCTTGAGGACTTGAGGTACTCCGGCAACGACAAAAACTGCAAGGTCACTGGCTTCGGCAAGGGCTTGGTTCAATTGGCCTTGTTCTTGGCGGAACTGCCGGGCAAGGGCATTGTCTGGCACGATCCCCATGCCAACTTCGTTAGAGACTACCACAACGCGCCCAGAACAACTTTGCAGAGCCAGCACCAAAGCTTTGCTTTCAGCCGCAATATCGTTTTCTGCAAGCAAATGGTTTGTCAGCCACATCGTCGCGCAATCCAGCAAGACGACTTGATCGCTTTGCACCAGTGCTAACGCACCAACCACATCTTGCGGCGCTTCTACCGTTTGCCAATTGGGGCCGCGCATTTCGATATGTTTGTCGACCTTGTCGCGCATCTCAGAATCATAGACCTGCGCCGTGGCAATATAGACCCGTGGTGCGCCACTTTCTGTGATCAATCGTTCGGCAAATGCTGATTTGCCCGAGGCAGCGCCCCCTAGAACGAAAGTCAATTTTGGCAACATGGCAGCCTCATAAGTGATCCGAAACGGTCCGACCTGCGTAATACGCTTAGTCCATGCAAGCAAGGGAGCGGCAAATGTCAGAGCGGTATACCTCAAATTTGGTGACGCGCAGCGCGATGAAAGCAGAGCTGCTGGATGCAGAAACGGAACAAGCCTTGGCGCGTGCATGGCGGGATAAGCGTGATGAGGCTTCTCTGCACCGGTTAACCAATGCCTATATGCGCCTTGCGATTGCGATGGCGGTGAAATTCAAACGATATGGCGTGCCGTTGAACGATCTGATCCAAGAAGCGGGGTTGGGACTGTTGAAAGCAGCAGATCGTTTTGATCCAGATCGGGGTGTCAGGTTTTCCACCTATGCTGTTTGGTGGATCAAGGCGGGGATGCAGGATCACGTCATGCGCAATTGGTCTTTGGTGCGAACGGGTTCGACATCTGCGCAGAAGTCTTTGTTTTTCAATCTGAAACGCGTTGAGGCGCAGTTGCAAAGGGATGCTCAAAAGGCCGGTGAGACATTGGATAGCCATCAATTGACCGAACAGATTGCGTCGGAAATTGGGGTGTCCGTTTCAGATGTTTCCATGATGCAGGGGCGGTTGGCCGGGGCTGACTTCTCGCTCAACGCTGTGCAAGGCGGTGAGGAGGATGGGCGCGAATGGATTGATGTGCTGGAGGATGAAAATCCAGAAGGTAGCGAAAATGTAGAAAAGTCCCGCGATTTAAACACTCTGCGCGAATGGTTAGCCGAGGCGATGTCAATCTTGTCCGAACGAGAACGGCATATCGTGATTGAACGCAAAATGGGCGACCGGGCCAGAACGCTGGATGTTTTGGGTAAAGAATTAGGCGTGTCAAAAGAGCGTGTGCGCCAGATCGAAGCCGCGGCATTAACCAAGATGCGGCAGGCTCTGCAGCATCATGGCCCTGATCTGCGGCAATTGATGCGTTAACCCCTGCTTGTTTCCCTGCGCGCAAGTGCCTAGTGTCTGGTCAGCCTGATTTCGGAGTGGCCAAATGCTGGAAGATAAACGCATTCTTCTGATCATCAGCGGCGGAATTGCTGCTTATAAATCGCTGGAATTGATCCGCCAGCTGCGCAAACGCGGTGCCTGGGTGACCCCTGTGTTAACCAAATCGGCCAAAGAATTTGTCACGCCTTTGTCCGTTTCGGCACTTGCCGAAGAGAAAGCCTATCAAGATTTGTTCGACCTCACAGACGAGGCTGAGATGGGGCATATTCAGCTATCACGTTCTGCCGATCTTGTTGTCGTTGCGCCGTGTACCGCGAATTTGATGGCTAAAATGGCAAATGGATTGGCTGATGATTTGGCCTCTACACTTTTACTGGCGACGGACACGCAGGTGTTGGTGGCGCCGGCTATGAATGTGCGGATGTGGGATCATCCTTCGACGCAACGGAATTTGAAAACGTTAAAAAATGATGGTGTTGCCTTTGTTGGGCCTAATGAAGGCGACATGGCATGCGGGGAATATGGGCCGGGTCGGCTGGCTGAGCCGGCGGAAATTGTGGCCGCGGTTGAAAGCCAATTGGCCGAAGGTCCGTTAACAGGACGACGAATTTTGGTGACCTCTGGGCCAACACATGAGCCGATTGATCCTGTTCGTTATATCGCAAATCGGTCGTCTGGTGCACAGGGCACTGCGATTGCGCGAGCCCTTGTTTTATTGGGTGCTGACGTGATTTTCGTGACGGGCCCAGCCGATGAGCCGCGCCCAGAAGGCGCGCATATTGTTGAGGTCGAGACGGCCAAAGATATGATGGAAGCCGTTAACAAAGTGCTGCCAGTTGATGCTGCAGTATTTGCAGCAGCCGTTGCGGATTGGAATGTGGTTGGGGCGAGTGATCAGAAAATTAAGAAACAAGCGGGTAAAATTCCAAGCCTAAACTTTTCTGAAAATCCCGACATTCTGGCGACGATCTCTCAATTGGAAAAAGATCGCCCACAGTTGGTGGTGGGCTTTGCTGCGGAAACCAATGATGTTGTTGAAAACGCTACCAAAAAGAGGCTTCGGAAGGCCTGTGATTGGATTGTTGCCAATGATGTGAGCCCAGAAACCGGAATTATGGGTGGGCGCGAGAATGCGGTTATCTTAATTTCTGATGAAGGCGCCGAGCATTGGCCGCGCATGGGTAAAGATTTGGTGGCGCGACAGCTGGCTGAGCGTATTGCTCAGGCGCTGGGCTAAGATGCCTGCGGCGCGAGTATTTTAAGAAAGATGAAGGGGACGGCGTGGTCGCGATCAAGCTAAGTTGGACGGAAGATGCGGACCGGGAAATGGCCTTGCCGTCATATGAAACTGCGGGGTCAGCGGGGGCTGATCTGCGGGCAAATTTCCCTTTGGAACAAAGAGATGGCGTTACTTTAGCACCAGGTGAGCGCACCCTAATTCCGACGGGATTACGGTTGGAATTTCCGGTAGGATTTGAGGTGCAAGTGCGCCCTCGTTCTGGGTTGGCTTTGAAGCACGGATTAACCTTACCTAACAGCCCCGGCACAATCGACAGCGACTATCGCGGCGCTTTGGGCGTGATTTTGATGAATGCAGGGCAGGTGCCGTTTCATGTTGAGCATGGGGCGCGGATTGCGCAGATGGTGGTGGCACCTGTGGTGCAGGCGCAGTTTGATATGGTTAACGCGTTGAGTGATTCTGAGCGTGGTACAGGCGGGTTCGGCTCGACCGGAGAGCGCTAATTATGTTTCTGGTTTTCGTCATGGCTGCTGTGATTTGGGGCATTGGGATGCTCACCAAAACGCCCAAGATGATGCGTTGGGTGATGATCGGTCTTCTATATCTTGCGGTATTAGGTATTCAGTTTCTGTTTCCCGAAGAGCATAGCCTGCGCATCGCGACAGGCGGGTCGCCGCAGCCTTGGTTACTACTGGGTGGCGGCGCGGCATTGGTGGCGCTCTATCGGGCTGGTCTGACGTGGTTGAAAGCGCGCGTTGTACAGCCTGAAGAACCTACAGTTTCGGGGCCGTTTTCAGAGACGGAATTGAACCGCTACGCACGCCATATTGTGATGCGTGAACTTGGTGGATTGGGGCAGAAAAAACTTAAAGATGCCAAAGTGTTAGTTGTTGGGGCTGGGGGGCTTGGCTCGCCTGCGTTGATGTATTTGGCAGCTGCCGGGGTTGGCACGATTGGTGTTGTTGATGACGACGTGGTTGATAACTCTAACCTGCAACGGCAAGTGATCCATAAAGACGCGGCCATTGGAGTCCCAAAGGTCCATTCCGCGGCGAAGGAAATGCAGGCGCAAAACCCGTTTATTGAGGTGAGACCTTATCAACGCCGGTTAGATGCAGACAGCGCGCGGACGTTGATTGCGGAGTATGACTTGGTGCTGGACGGTACGGATAACTTTGACACACGCTATTTGATAAACGAAGCCTGCGTGTCGTTGTCTAAGCCATTGATTTCTGGTGCGATTACCCAATGGGAAGGGCAGGTTAGCCTGTTTGATCCAGCCAAGGGCGCGCCCTGTTATCGTTGTACTTTTCCAGAGGCTCCCGCAGCGGAACTCGCGCCGAATTGTTCGGTGGCGGGCGTTGTTGGGCCGTTGCCTGGCGTGATTGGATCGATGATGGCACTGGAGGCCGTTAAGGCGATCACGGGGGCAGGGGCGACGCTGCGCGGTGAAATGTTAATTTATGACGGGCTTTACGGCGAAACGCGTAAAATTGGTCTGAAAAAACGCACCGATTGCGCCACTTGTGGGACGCTGCATTAACACATCAGAAATGTGGAAATTCGTACGTTTGAGGGGCTGAAACGTACGATTCGTGTAGATTGCTAATCTCGCGCATTCTTGCGTTGCGGAATCTGCTGATAGGCCTAGGGTCATCCAAAAGGAGAACAAGCATGACATCTGCGCTGCTGTCCGATTGGACCACCCCGTTTGAGATCGCCCCATTTGACGCCATTCGCGATGAGGATTTCGCGCCGGCCTTTGAAACGGCTTTGGCCGCGCATAAGGACGAGATTGTTAAGATTTCCGAAAACCCTGATGCGCCAAGCTTTGCCAATACGGTTGAAGCGCTGGAAGCCGCCGGGGAGGCTTTGGATAAAGTGCTGTCGGTGTTTTACACGGTAGCGGGGGCGGACAGTAATCCGGCGCGCGAAGCGTTGCAGCGGGAGTTCTCGCCGAAGTTGGCCGCGCATAGTTCTGAGATTTCATCGAACAAAGCCCTGTTCGCGCGGATTGCGGCGGTTTGGGAGGCGCGGGATTCGCTGGAGCTGACTGACGAGCAGCAGCGCGTGTTGATGTTGACCCACCGTGGTTTTGTTCGGGGTGGAGCGGCGCTTGAAGGGGCGCAAGATGCGCGGATGAAAGAGATCAAGTCGCGCTTGGCGGTTTTGGGCACGCAATTCACGCAGAATCTTTTGGCGGATGAACGTGAATGGTTCATGGAGCTGTCCGAGGATGATCTTGAGGGGTTGCCGGATTTCGTGGTTGCCTCGGCGCGGGCGGCTGGTGAGGAAAAAGGGGCGGCTGGGCCAGTTGTGACCCTGTCGCGGTCTTTGATCACGCCGTTTTTGCAGTTTTCGCCACGCCGGGATTTGCGCGAGACGGCGTTTGCCGCTTGGGCGGCGCGTGGTGCGAATGGGGGCGAGACGGACAACCGCGCGATTGCGGCGGAAACACTGGCGTTGCGTGAAGAGCGCGCGCAGCTTTTGGGATACGCTAACTTTGCCGCGTTTAAGTTGGAAACCGAAATGGCAAAGACTCCCGATGCGGTGCGGGATTTGTTGATGGCGGTTTGGGAGCCAGCTAAGGCGCAGGCGAATGCGGATGCCGAGGTGCTGACCGAGATGATGCATGCGGATGGCATCAATGGGTCTTTGGAGGCTTGGGATTGGCATTACTACGCAGAGAAACGCCGCAAGGCAGAGCATGATTTGGATGAGGCAACGTTAAAGCCGTATCTGCAATTGGACCGGATGATTGAGGCCTCGTTTGCCTGTGCGACGCGTCTGTTTGGGTTGGAGTTCAAGCCGCTGGATGTGCCGTTGTATCATGAGGATTGCCGCGCGTGGGAAGTGACGCGTGGGGGCGAGCATGTAGCGGTATTTATCGGTGACTATTTTGCGCGGGGCTCGAAGCGGTCGGGCGCGTGGTGTTCGGCGATGCGCAGTCAGGCGAAGTTTCCGAAGGTGCAGGGGCCGGTTGTGATCAACGTGTGCAACTTTGCCAAGTCTGATCCGGCGTTGTTGTCCTATGACGATGCGCGGACGTTGTTCCATGAGTTTGGACATGCCCTGCATCAGATGCTGAGTAATGTGACCTATGAAAGTATCTCTGGCACGTCTGTGGCGCGGGACTTTGTTGAGCTGCCGAGCCAGTTGTATGAGCATTGGCTAGAGGTGCCTGAGGTATTGCAGGAATTCGCGACCCATGCCGAGACGGGCGAGGCGATGCCGAAAGAGATGTTGGACACGGTTCTGGAAGCGGCGAATTTCAACATGGGATTTGCGACGGTGGAATATGTATCGTCTGCGCTGGTTGATTTGGCGTTTCATGATGGGGCGGCTCCGGCGGATCCGATGGCGAAACAGGCTGAGGTGTTGGCAGGTTTGGGCATGCCGCCTGCGATTGTGATGCGCCATGCGACGCCGCATTTTGCGCATGTCTTTGCGGGGGATGGATATTCCAGCGGGTACTACAGTTATATGTGGTCTGAAGTGATGGATGCGGATGCGTTTGCGGCCTTTGAAGAGGCGGGGAGTGCTTTTGATCCTGAACGTGCGAAGGCGTTGGAAACGCATATTCTGTCTACCGGTGGATCGGTAGAGGCGGATGAGCTGTACAAGCGGTTCCGAGGGCGATTGCCCGGGGTCGAGGCCCTGTTGAAAGGGCGCGGATTGGCCGCGTAGAATAGAAAAGGGCGCCCGAGTGGGGCGCCCTTTTTTCTGTCTGTTCGGCTGTGCTTTTAGCCAGAGACCTGTTCGCGCAGGATGGATGCTGTGAGTGAGACCATCAGGTAGAGGCCTGAGAAGATCAGGAAGCTGAGGATCGTGTTTTCAAAGCTGCGCGGGAAGCTTGGGTCTTCGGAAGCAATTGGGGACACGGAAGTGGTCAGGTAGCGGACCTGACGGCTGGCTTCGAGTTCCGTTTGCGTCACTGTTTGTAGGGCGGATTGCAGGATCAGGTCAGCGGTCGCAAGGTCGGCCTGTGCGATTTGAATCGCGGCAGCTTGACCAGCAAGCGAGGACTGGCTGCCGCCGATGTCTGTCATCCGGCTTTCAAGGTTGGTGAGGATGGCTTGCAGGTTGCGAATGTTGCCTCTGACGCCGTTGACGCGGGCTGTGTTGGGGCGCGCGTTGTCGAGCAACTGGCTGAGTTCCAATTGGTTTTCTTGAAGTTCAAGCTCGTAGGTGCTGATTTGTTGACGCAGGCTGGCGATCAGGCCTTCGGGGTCAAGGACCGAGGTTTCTTGTAAGCTGACCAATGCAAGCTGTGCATCGCGGCGGTCTTGTTTGGCTTTTTCCAAGCTGCGGCGCGCGTCTTTCAGTTGGTCTTCGCGTTTACGCTGTGACTGGCCATCAACGGTTTCTTCGGCGTAGGCGATCAGAGCCTTGGAGAAGTTGGTGCTGGTCTGCGGATCGGGTGAAGAGACCTCCATCCGGATCACGCCCTCTGTTGGGTCAAAGCCGATTTTGACGTATTTATTATACATCTTGTAGGCTTGTTCGTTCGATGGGTTTTCCGCCAGTCGCTGCAATGGGTCGATGCTGGGATCGGAAAAGACGGCTTTGAAACCGATGTCTTCTTCGAGGCGCAGCATGGCCTCTTTGGATTGCAGGTAGGACTGGGTTGAGATCGAGTCTTTGTTGTCAAATTGCGATCCGGACAAGAGGCCGCCAGCGGTGCCTGCTTGTTCGGATTGGATGATCAAGAACTCGGACTTGGTCGAGTACATCGGCGTTGCGATGTTGTAGTAATAATAGCCCGCGAGGATTGTTGGCAGCATAACGAAAGCGGCCAAGCGCGAGAGCATCAACAGGGATTTGCGACGACGGCGGCGGGCGATGTCTTTTTGGATGTCACCGATTTCGCGCACCCGGCGCTCTGCGGGGGAGGCCATTTCCATGCTGGGTAAATTGTCGGAGCCGGCGGGGCGGGTTTGCGGCAATTGGGCTGCGCCTGCTGCGGCTGGTAAAGAATCCGGTGCCGCCATGTCGAGCATGTTGGCGCGGCGGAATGGGTCGAGACCCTGAGAGCGCAACAGGCGGACGGCGTCGTAGTCTGAGGTTGCTGCAAGACCGTGTTTTTGGGCCAAGCGGCGCGCCATACGCAATTGACGACCTGTTAGGCCTTCTTGGCGGATTTGCGCGATTTCTTGTTCTGGTGGCAGTTGGGCTGCAACGGGCGCTGCGGCAGGCATCGAAGATGGTGGCGCGGTTGTTCCGCGTTTTGCCGGTTCAGCGGCAGGTGTCGGCGCGGCCTCGGCCATCATTTCCAGGCCGTTTGTTTCTTCTTCTGGAGAGGTCGGAATTGGGGTTTCGCCATCAGCCGGGGCTGTTTTGGCACGGCGTTCGGCGGCGCGGGCAAGGCGCTCTTTCCGGCGGGCGGCACGGTCTGATGTGTCTTCGTCGCCTGCAGCTGGTGCTAAGGCGGGGGCTGCCTGTGTGGCAGGCATGGGCTGTTCTTCGGCGGCCTCTTCGGACGGGGCGACGGGCATTTCTACCTGTGCGGCTTGCTGTGTCGCGCTGCGGCGCACGCGAAATTTTCTAGCCCTTGGTTTGGTAGTCATAGAGCTGCTTAGCCTCTTCCAAAGTGTCAAACATGTGCAATTGCCCATTCAGCAAAACGGCGGCTGAACGTGCGAATTTTTCCAGCGTTTTGGGCTGGTGCGACACGATAATCATTGTGGTGGTGCGCAGTCGTTCGCGCAAGACTTCGCCCGCTTTGCGGTTGAATTCGACATCGGTTGAAGAGGGCATGCCCTCGTCCACGAGATAGATGTCAAAATCAAGCGCCAGCATTAGGGCGAATGTGAACCGGGCGCGCATGCCCGATGAATAGGTGCCAAGGGGCTGATCAAAGTATTCCTCGAGGCCACAGAGCCAGCGACAGAAGGCTTCGACGTAATCAGGATCAAGGCCGTAAAGACGCGCAATGTAGCGGCTGTTTTCGACGGCGGTGTGTTTGTTCACGACCCCGCCCATGAAACCCAGCGGGAATGAGATGCGACAGGTGCGGCGAATTTCGCCTTCGTCGGGTTTTTCGAGGCCCGCCATCATGTTCACAAGGGTGGTTTTACCAGTGCCGTTTGGCGCGAGAATGCCAAGGGACGTGCCCAATTCCACGCGGAAAGAGACGCGATCAAGGATCACCTTGCGCTGCGTGCCCGTCCAGAAGGACTTGCTGACGTTTTCAAACTCGAGCATTCATCTGCTCCGGCGCTGCTCTGGCCATATCTCTTTAGGCGAGATTTATTAATGTCCCCCTATGGGAACTTTGTCCGCACACTATGACGGAAGTGCCTATCCACTGACAATATATGCGGCGTGAATTGGGCGAAAAAAAGGCAAAACCGGCGCCTGGGCACCGGTTTCGCGATTTTTATGAGACAGTGATTTACTCTGCAGGTTGCAGTTCTGTCTTTTGCACGCGGCAGAGTTTGCCGGCGATGATCGACACGATCGCAGCTGCGAAGCTGAAGAGCGCGCCCATTTTCGCGGCGTCTTGGACTTCGCCTGCTGGGAAGGCCACGGTTGCTACGAAGAGCGATACGGTGAAACCAATCGCGGCAACAAAGCCGATGACCACCAGATCGATGATCCGCATGCCTTGTGGAATGCCCAATTTGAGCGGTACTGCCGCGAACCAACCGAAGAGCAGAATGCCCACTGGCTTACCGATCAAGAGACCAGCAAGGACAAGCCAAGTTGCATCACCCATCGAGCTGAATTCAACGCCCGCGTTGAGCAGGCCGAAGAAGAACAAGATGACTTCGACAGGGTGTTTCAGTGCGTGTTCGACAACGTTCAGCAAGTCGTGCAGGTGCTTTTCCGCGTCTGAGAAGAAGCCAAAGGCACGATCTGCGTGAGGCAGAGTTGGTACGATTGGCAACAGGCCCAGAGCTGGGTGAAGACCAGAACGCATGAAGCCATACCAGCTGATGCAGGCGGCGATTGCGTAAGGCACAAAGTGCAGGTTCTTGCGGATCCAGGTGGAGTTTGGACGGTTTGGTTTGCCCGCGTCCATCTTACGAGGGAGCCAGTTGAACAGTACGAATACGCCAACTGCCGCGCCCAAAGAGGCCAAGAGCCATACTGGTGCCAGGTCGCCAGACGGGTAGAAGATCGCCAGAATGATCAGGCCAGCCGCGTCATCCGCGATGGCGAGTAGCAGCAAGAAACGCACAGCCGGGTGGCCAGCGCCAAAGACGATGCGGCCTACGAGGTAGGAGAACGCGATGTCTGTTGCTGTTGGGATGGCCCAGCCGTTTGCGACGGCGTTGTATGTGTCTGAGCCTAGGAAATAGGCAAGACCAAGGTAGACGCCGATAGGGCCAAACATACCGCCGGCTGTTGCAAACAAGGGTGTTGCTGCTTTTTTGCCGCGCAAAGAGCCGTCTTTGAGGACGACCGCTTCCCAAACTTCTTTGGCAGCGATTGCAAAGAACAATGCCATCAAGACATCGTTAACAAGGTAATGCAAAGTGAGCGTACGGTGCCCGTCATGCAGGTGCCCGATTGGTGCGTGGTCCCAGATCACGAATTCCACGAAATGGTGGTATGTGTCAGGATTGGTATTCGCCCAGATCAGGGCTGTTACAGCGCCAATGATCAACAAAAGCGAGTAGTTGGTCAGAAAATTCCAGACGCGATACATTGTTTCTCCCCAAATTTTTGTTTCGCCTGAACTATCTTAAATAGGGGACTTGGGCAACGGGAGCCATGCTGGATTACTCCGAATTGTCGCAGGTAATTGCTTAGTGGTGTGTGCAATTTCGCATGGGGCTGCGGGTTACTACGTAGAAAAGCGAAACGCCGCTGAAGCAGCGGCGTTACAGGGGCGTGTTTCAGGCAATGAATTGCCAAGCGATTCCCGCGGCAAAACTGCCGATAAAGGCGAAACCGAGGTAGGCCATAAAGATGCGCGGTTTGACCAAGGCCCAGACCGCGATTGCTGCGGGGATACAGCTGACCCCACCCGCGAGCATGAAACTCATCGCAGCGCCGTTGGCCATGCCTTGTTGCAACAGCGCATCGACCAAGGGCACAGCGGCATATCCGTTAAGGTAAGCCGGAGCGCCCACAAGTGCGCCAAGCAGGATAGGCTGCACACCCTCGCCCCCTAAGAATGTCGCGACCCATTCAGCCGGTACGTAGTGAATCATCAACGCCTCAAGGACATAGGCCAACGCGAGCCATTTCAGCAGGAACAGCGCGTTCTCGAGTGTGGTCTCTTTGAACACCTTGCGGCGTGTGCTGTCTGTCCAGAAGGACCAGACGGGTTGTGCAGAGAAGGGTGCTTGGGTGCCGCAGCATCCGCCGACTTGTGGTTTTTCACGCAAAGGATCGGTAAATACAGCGGTTTTGGCGAAGGTCATAGTGGCAAAGCCGCCGAACAGGCCAAGGCTGACAGCAGCCACAGTTTTGGCGATGGCAAAGTCAAAGCCCAATTGGCCCGCAGTGATCGAGAACATCGCCGGGTCCATCAAAGGTGAGGCAAGCCAGAAGGCCATGACGGCAGATAGTGGTGTTCCGGCGGCGAGCAGGGCCGCGATAAAGGGAATGACTTCGCAAGAGCAGAAGGGGGCGAGGCCACCCAACATGGCTGCAAAGACAATCATTCGGGTTTCTCGACCGACAAAGGCCTTGGCGACAACGTTTTCGGCACCGGTCGCCTTGAGGTAGCCAATGGCGAGAACGGCGAATGTGATGAACGGTGCGGTTTCTGCCAAAGCGCCAAAAGAGAACGTGAGCGTTGGCCAAAATTGGGCGCGATCAAATATGGCGATGGCGGCAATTATTAGGATGAGCGCAAGCCAAGCGTTATCGATGCGTTTTAGAAACGGCTTGCTGTGGGTGTGGGTCGTGTCAGCCATGATCGTGCTCTTGGTTGGGGGCATCGGCGCAGCATTCTTGCAGTAGGAATTCAGAGAGCGCGCGGACTTCGTCAAAGGCGACGGCGGCGCAGATGATGCTGCGGCCTTGTTTCTCTTGGGTCACAAGGCCAGCTTGGGCGAGGATTTTCATGTGGTGCGTCAGGGTGGAGCCGGTGACGTCTGACCGTTTGCCAAGCTCGCCAATTGTCAGCCCAGCGTTGCCTGCACGTACAAGGGTGCGCAGAACGGCGAGGCGTTGTTCTGAGCCTAGGGCAGCGAAAGTGGAAGCGGCAACTTCGAGGCTGAGGTCATGTGGGTGTGTATGTTTCATATTTCTAGAATTATCGAAATGAATGAGTCGCGCAAGTATTATTTCGAAATTTCTCGAAGTATAGAATTGTTGGAACAACCAGCGCTTGTTCTTTGCCGGAGGATTGGTGAAGTTACGGGATGACTTTGCATAATGACATTTCATCCTGTCGCCTGTGCGCGGATCGGTTTGCAGCTACGCATACCGGGCATCAGCCGAGGCCAGTGGTTTGGTTTCAGCCGAACGCACGGATTCTGATTGCAGGGCAGGCGCCGGGGGTGCGGGTGCATGAGAGTGGGCGGCCTTTTACGGACCCGTCGGGCGACCGGTTGCGGGACTGGATGGGCGTTGGGGATGATGTGTTTTATGACCAATCGCAGGTCGCCATTTTGCCAATGGCGTTTTGCTTTCCGGGGTATAACGCCAAGGGGGCTGACCTGCCGCCGCCGCCGATTTGCGCGCGGACGTGGCGGGCGCAGGCTGTTGAAGCGTTGGGCGAGGTTCGATTGACGCTGTTGGTGGGCGGTTATGCGCAGAAGTGGCATTTGAAATCCGGCCCAGTGACGGAGACCGTGCAGAATTGGCGTGATCATGCGCCGCGTGTGTTTCCCTTGCCTCATCCGTCGTGGCGCAATACTGGGTGGATCAAGAAAAACCCTTGGTTTGAAGATGATTTGCTGCCCGCCTTGCGGACAGCCGTTGCGGAGGCGCTGACATGACAGAGACCCCATTGGACTTGGCCCACGCGGCTATGGAAGCGGCCCCTGCGGATGACGCGGCGCGATTGCGGTTTTATGAGCGGTTGGCGGATGCGGAACTGTTTCTGTTGCTGGAGAAGGACGCAGAAGGGGAAAAGATCTCGCCCGAGGTGTTTGAGGTGCAGGATCAGTCGTTTGTGTTGGTTTTTGACACGGACGAGCGGTTGGCGAAATTCGTTGGAAAACCAGCGCCTTATGTGGCGTTGTCGGGCCGTGTGATTGCGCAGATGTTGGCTCCATCCGGGATTGGGCTGGGGGTGAACCTAGAGGTGGCACCTTCGTCGATATTGATCCCGAGTGATGCGGTGAGCTGGTTGGTTGAGACCTTGGACAACGGGCCAGATGAAGTTGAGGCGCGGGTGGAAGAGTTTTCGGCACCTATTGGATTGCCTGAGACCTTGCTGACGTCGCTTGATGCGAAGCTGTCGACGGCGATTGGCTTGGCGCGTTGGGCCTATTTGGTGGGAACAACTTATGAAAGCGGTGCGCGGTCGCATATGTTGGGTTTTGTGGATGCCGTTCCAGACGCGCAGGGGGCTTTGGCCAAGGCGGTGTCTGAGGCTTTGACCTTTAGTGGTATTGATGCGGGTGCGTTGGATGTTGGGTTCTTTGACAGCTCTGATCCGGTGGCGGCGCAATTGGCGAAGGTTGGGTTGCGGTTTGACTTGCCGGAACCTGAGGGGCGGGCGGAATATGTGCCGGTTGCGCCGGGCAGTGATCCCGCGAAACCGCCGAAATTGCGGTGAGCGTGGCGGTGGCTTTTCTGTGAAAAGCCATGCCTGCGGCGCAGGTATTTAGATCAAGAAAAAGCAGAGGTTAGTAACCTGCTGATCTGTCGACGAGATGGTGCAGCGGTTGATTGGATTCTGCGCGGTGAATGTTTTCGGCAATCACCTGGGCTGCAGTGCTGGCGCGGGTATCGGCGGCGATGTGGGGCGTGACGGTGACATTGGGATGCGTCCAATAAGGGTTGTCTGCGGGCAGGGGTTCTTGGCGGAATACGTCAAGAGTGGCGTGGGCGATGTGGCCTGTGTTGAGCGCGTTGAGCAGGGCTGTGTCATCAATCAGCGTGCCACGACCCGGATTGATGATGCGTGCGCCTTTGGGGAGTTGCGCGAGGGTTTCGGCGTTCATCGTGCTTTCGGTGGCGGGCGTGTTGGGCAGCAATGTGATCAGAATTTCGGCGGAGTTGAGCGCTTGGGTGAGGCCATCTGGGCCGTGTTCACAAGTGATGACGGGGATGGATTTCGGGCGGCGAGACCAGCCAGTGACGTTGAAACCGAGCGAGGCAAGTGTGGCTGCGCAGGCTTGGCCGAGTTGGCCGAGGCCGAGCACGGTGACAGGACGTTCAGAGGCGAGGGGTGGAACGTTTTGCACCCAGCTGCCGTCTTGGGCGGCTAAGTTGGCGTCGATCCCGAGGTGATAGCGTAGCGTGTGGCCGGTGACCCATTCGACCATGCCTTGGGTGAGGCCCGGATCCACCATGCGGCACAGAGGCTGCGTTAGGGTTTTGTTGCTGACGATTTTCTCGACACCTGCCCAGAGGCTAAGGACGGCTTTGCAGCGTTTGTATGGGGTGAAATCCTGCAAGGCGCTGCTGGGCGCGTAGATGATGTAATCGGTCGTTTCGGGGGAGTGATCGCGGCTGAGGTCACAATCGAGACCTGCTTTGGTGAAGGCTTTGCGCAGGGCGGGGCTGTATTCATCCCAATTGGTGTCTTTGGCAGAGAATAGGACGTTGATCATGTGTCAAATACCGTGGTCATGTCGGCAAAGCCTTTGATTTCAATAGGGTTCCCGGCCGGATCGCGGAAGAACATGGTGGCTTGTTCGCCCGGTTGACCGGCGAAGCGAATTTGTGGGTCTAGTTCGAAATGGACGTTGTGTTGGGCAAGACGGTCGGCAAGGGTTTGCCATTCTGCCATGGGAAGGATCACGCCAAGGTGGGGCATGGGCACCATGTGTTTGCCGACTTTGCCTGTGTTTTCCGCGAGGAATGGCGTGCCGAGGTGTAAGGAAATTTGGTGGCCGAAGAAGTTGTAATCGACCCATGTGTCGGTGCTGCGGCCCTCGGGACAGCCGAGGGTGTCGCGGTAAAAGGCGCGGGCTTTGGTTAGGTCGTCAACGTGGTAGGCGAGGTGAAAGATGCTCATATACGTGTTCAGACCTTTTTGATTATCTTGGTCGATGGACGTGGGCGCTTTGGATCATGCCGAAGGCGACCAAGATCACCAGCATGGCAGAGCCGCCGTAGCTGACCAACGGTAATGGGACACCCACGACGGGGGCCATGCCCATGACCATCGACATGTTCACCGCGAAGAATAGGAAGAACGTGCCTGCGATGCCCATGGTCATTAGCGCGGAGAAGCGGTCTTTGTTTGAAATGGCGGAAAAGACGCAGAAGAAGATAATGAGCGCGTAGAGCGAGAGCAGGGAAAACGCCCCGACGAACCCGAATTCTTCTGCCAATGTGGTGAAGATAAAGTCGGTGTGTTTTTCGGGCAGGAAGTTCAGGCGGCTTTGGGTGCCTTGCATATAGCCTCGGCCTGTCCAACCGCCGGAGCCCAGTGCGATTTTGGATTGGGTGATGTGGTAGCCCGCGCCCAAAGGATCGCTGGCCGGATCAAGAAAGGTGTCGATGCGGCGGTATTGGTAGTCTTTCAATAGTTGCCACGTGGTGCCGCGTGATTGGAAGACGGCGGTGACAAGGCCCACGCCCATGGCGATGACGCCTGCGAAATAGCCCCAATGCAGCCCGGCCATGAACATCACGATTGCACCGCCAAATAGCAGCAGCAGGGATGTGCCGAGGTCAGGTTGGCGCAGGACTAAAAAGGTGGGCACCAGAATGATCAGGATCGGAAGTATGATCCACAGAGGGCGCGAGGTTTTGTTGACGGGTAGCCAATCGTAATAGGTGGCGAGAAACATCACGAGGGTGATTTTCATCAGTTCAGATGGCTGGAGGCGCATAAAACCAAGGTCGATCCAGCGTTGAGCGCCCATTTGGACGGACCCCATGAATTCGACCAGTATTAGTAAGACGAGTGAGCCGAAGTACAAGACTCCTGACACGTTTCGCCAGAACCAAATTGGCACCATGGCAATGGCGAACATCAAGCTCATGCCAAGGATGAACCGCTTCATCTGGGCGGCGGCCCATGGGTTGAAGGACCCGCCGGCGACAGAATAGAGCATGAGAAAGCCGATGCCAGAGACTGACATAAGCAGCAGAACCAGTGCCCAGTTCAGGTGCAGCACTTTGCTGAAGCCGGTGGGGACGGTTTTGACGGAATACTCTAGATAGCTCATGCGCGGTCCCGATCTGACGTGTTCAGTTGCGGGTATTCGCGGCGCAGGCGTTCTTGTTGTGCTTTGATGCGAGCACGGTCTTTTTTCGGATAGGCGTCGAGCGGAGGATCACCGCCATAAAGGGCCTGAAGCGTGATGTCGCGTGCCACGGGAGTTGCGGCTTTGGAGCCGCCGCCGTGTTCGATAATGACGGCAACCGCGTATTTGGGGTCGTCATAGGGGGCGAAGTTTACGAAGAGACCGTGGTCGCGACGCTCCCATGGGAGGTCTTCGTTGCGGATAACACCCGCGCGACGTTCGGCGGCGGTGATGTTTCGCACCTGACTGGTGCCAGTTTTTCCGGCAAGGCGATAGCCATCTTGGATGATGCGTTGGCTGTAGGCTGTGCCGCGTCGGTTGTTGGATACGGCGTACATGGCTTTGCGGACCATGCGCAGGTGGTTTTGGTTCACCTCGAGGTCGGGGATTTCATCGGGGGGCGCCGATTGATCAATGCCATTCACGGATTTCACAAGGCGTGGTTCGACTGCTTTGCCTGATGCAAGCCGTGCGGTCATGACGGCGAGTTGCAGCGGCGATGCTAGCACGAAGCCCTGACCGATAGACGAGTTGACTGTATCGCCGATCACCCAAGAACTGTCGCGGTTGCGCTGCTTCCAGTCTTTGGTCGGGGTTAGGCCACGAGCGACAGCGGACATGGGAATGCCATGTCTGATGCCAAGACCAAGGCGGTTGGCCATTTCGGTGATCTTCTCGATTCCGACTTCGAGGGCGAGTTCGTAGAAATATACGTCGCAGCTTTCGCGCAGGGCGGTTTCGAGGTTCATGTGACCGTGGCCGCCGCGTTTCCAGCAGTGGAAGCGACGATTGGAAACGGTCAGGTGGCCGGGGCACCAATGGGTGGTTTCGGAATTGATCACGCCAGCCTCGAGCGCGGCCATGGCGACAACCATCTTAAAGGTTGATCCGGGTGGGTAGGTGCCTTGGACCGATTTTGTCGCCAGTGGGCGGTGGTTGTTTTCTGTCAGGTCCCTGTAGTCGGCAACGGAAATGCCGCGTACAAAGAGGTTGGGATCAAAGGTTGGCGATGAGTTGATCGACAGGATGTCGCCGGTTTTGCAATCCATGACCACGGCGGCGGCGCTTTCGTCGCCAAGGCGGGCTTGGACGTAGGATTGCAGTTTTTGATCAATTGTTAGCTGAAGGTCATCCCCCGGCTGGCCATTGCGGCGATCGAGTTCGCGCATGACGCGGCCAACGGCGTTGACTTCGACACGTTTGGTGCCGGCCTTGCCGCGCAGGCGTTCTTCTAGTTTCGCCTCTAGGCCGACTTTGCCGATTTGGAAACGTGGGATCAGGAGTAGCTGATCGGGGTCTTCGATTTTGGACAGGTCATAGTCGGACACAGGGCCGACGTAGCCGATAACATGGGCGAACTCGCTGCCGTGGCTGTATTTGCGAGACAGGCCAACTTCTGGCGTGACGCCAGGCAGGGCTGGCGCGTTGACGGCAACGCGAGACATTTCTTCCCAGCTGATCCGCTCTGCGATGGTGATGGGCAGGAAACGCGGGGAGCGTTCCATTTCGGCCATCGCGCGATTAAGTGCGCTTTCGTCCAGTTCGACCAAGGTGGATAGGCGTTCAATGACTTCTTCGACGTTGCCAGCATCTTCGCGGACCATGGTGATCCGGTAGCTGGGTTCGTTGGCGGCGATGATCACGCCGTTGCGGTCAAAGATTTCGCCGCGGGCGGGCGGGATCAATCGGATGTTGATGCGGTTTTCTTCGGCAAGTAGGCGGAATTCATCTGCTTGATCGACCTGAAGATACCGCATGCGCAAGCCAAGCAGCCCCATAAACCCAACCTGCGCGCCGCCTAGCAAAAGGCCGCGGCGGGTGATGCGATTGTGGCTGGCGGAGTTATCTGCGTTTGTGCGTTTCATATGCGCCCCATTTGCCCGTCACGCTGATGCGGTGCAACTTTGCGCAGGCCAAGGAAAAGTGCGCAGAAGCCAACGACAAGAGGGTAGGCGATGATGCTCATAATCAATTGAATCAGCGTTAGGCCAAGCGATGTTTGGTCGATGACAAACATCGCTGAAAACACGCGATTGGCTAGAACGATGGCTGTCATCGCCCCGGCGGCGGTCAGCCATTCAACGGTGAAATGCATATCTGGGTTGGTCAGCGCGCGGCGGCGCAGGTTTTCGCAAGCAAAGACCGTGATGGCGGCGAAAAGACCGGGGGGGCGCAGGAACAGGAAGTCGGCCAACTGCATCACAGCGGCGATCAAGTAGATCGGTGCGTATTCGGGGCGGCGCAGTACCCATGCGGTGCATAACACTAGCAACAGATCAGGTCCGGTAAAGGTGGTTGGCACAGTGTTCAGTGGCAAGAGTTGCCAATAGATAGATAGCAATGCGATGGCGACAAATGCGCTGCGCATTAGGGTGAATTTTGCTCCGCTCTGCTCAACCATCGCCACCCTCGAGAACCGTTTCGGGGACGCTGCTTTGCAACAGGTTGTTAGGTGCGATCAGCTCGCCGGGTTTGTCGATGCTTTCGTGGCCGTGGTCACGCAAAACACGCAGGAATTCGAGGCGTTCGTAATCTGCCGCAAGACGGACGCGCAGGCGGCCATTTGGATCAGAGGCGACTTGGCCAATCAATAGGCCGGGAGGAAACACGCCGCCATCGCCAGAAGAGACCACACGGTCACCGGGGCGAATTTGATCAGCGTTTTCAAGGAAGTCGATATGCGGGGCCAGTGAGTTGTCACCAACAATCAGGGCCGTTTGGCCAGAAGGCTGAATCGTGGCCGGAATACGCGAGGAGCTATCGGTGAGCAGGATCACACGGCTGCTGGATTGCCCCACGCCAGACACACGACCAACGAGGCCGATGCCGTCCATTGTGGCCCAGCCGTCCACGATACCGTCACGTGCGCCGATGTTCAGAAGCACGGATTGACGGAACGGAGAGCCGCTGTCCGCTAGAACAACACCGGTGACAAAGGTCAGGCGTGGATCAAGGCGGACGTTGTTCAGGTCAAGCAAACGGGCGTTTTCTTGTTCAAGCTGAAGCGCGGCTTCTTTCCAGGCTTTCATCTGCTGGAGCTCGCGGCGAAGCTCTTTGTTTTGCTCAACAACCCGTTGATAACTTTGGTAATCTTGCAGAAGATTGATCGTGCCTGTGACCGGTGTCATGGCCCAATCGAACGACGGTACAAAGCGATCTGTGATCATCGCGCGAAAGCGTTCAACCCTTGGGCTGTCGATGCGCCAAAGTAGGAAGACGGCAAGCAAACAGGCGATCAGAATCCCGACCAAGAGCCGCCGCAGCGGGGCGACATAATCTTCGCCTTGGGCTCTGTCTCGGGCCATATATCCTCCGGTTCAGAACGTGCTTGCCTAAGAATAGGGCGGCCCAGTGTCCTGTGCCAAGCCCCAAAGCTGCGATTAGCTGTCGTAATCGATGGCGTGACGCAGTTGCTTTTCGTACTCAAGCGCCTTGCCGGTGCCAAGGGCCACGCAGTTCAAGCTTTCGTCAGCGATGGAGACGGCGAGGCCGGTTTGCTCGCGCAGGGCAAGATCAAGGTCGCCCAGCAATGCACCGCCACCGGTCAGCATAACGCCGCGATCAACGATGTCGGCCGCCAGATCGGGTGGGGTTGCTTCAAGGGCTGTCATCACAGCTTCGCAGATTTGCTGAACCGGTTCTGCCAAAGCTTCGGCGACCTGTGCTTGTGAAATCTCTGTCTCTTTCGGGACGCCGTTCAACAGGTCGCGGCCCCGGATCATCATGGATTGGCCACGGCCATCGTCGGGCATGCGGGCGGTGCCGATGGATGTTTTGATGCGTTCTGCGGTGGATTCACCGACCAGCAGGTTTTGCTGGCGACGCAGGTAGGAAATGATGGCTTCGTCCATGCGGTCACCACCAACGCGCACGGAACGGGCGTAAACGATGTCGCCAAGGGACAGAACCGCAACTTCGGTTGTACCACCGCCGATGTCGACAACCATGTTACCGGTAGGATCGGTGATAGGCATACCTGCACCGATGGCCGCAGCAATGGGTTCTGCAATCAGGCCGGCGCGACGGGCGCCCGCAGAGAGAACCGACTGACGGATCGCACGTTTTTCAACGGGGGTCGCGCCGTGTGGCACGCAGACGATGATCTTTGGCTTTGAGAAGGTGGAGCGTTTGTGCACTTTGCGGATGAAATGTTTGATCATTTCCTCGGCGGTGTCGAAATCAGCAATCACACCTTCGCGCATTGGGCGGATCGCCTCGATGCTGCCAGGGGTCCGGCCTAGCATCAATTTCGCGTCTTCGCCCACGGCGAGAACTTTTTTGACGCCATCTTTGATGTGGTAGGCCACAACGGAAGGTTCAGAGAGTACGACGCCTTTGCCTTTGACATAAACCAATGTGTTGGCTGTGCCCAAGTCGATGGCCATATCTGACGTGAAAAGACCGCCTAGATTTCCGAGCATGTAATCCCCAATTCCCCAAAAAACGATTCTAAATGGGCTAGCGACTCTGGGTGAGTGCGAGCGGTACTCTTATAGGCAGCGGGGCAGGCTTGGGGAAGTGTGAGAAACCGGAAATCAGCGTTAATCCGCCGGGATTTAGCATAATGCGATTAAAGCAGTCGCCTTGGGCCTGTGGATATGTCTGCTGACCCGCAGAATGGCGGCTGTTGCGGCACCTGATTCTACGATAGATGCAGGGCAAGCTGTAAAGGATAAGCCATAATGCTGAGCTACCAACATATCTATCACGCGGGCAATTTGGCGGATGTTCAGAAACATGCATTACTGTGTGCGATGCTGGATTACATGGGCCAAAAAACCAAGCCTTTGACCTATATCGAAACCCATGCGGGGCGCGGATTGTATGAGTTGGATGCGCCTGAAGCGATCAAAACAGGCGAGGCTGCGGCTGGAATTGGTGTGGCGGAACAATGGTTTGACGCGGATCACCCATTTCGGCGCGCTTTGAGCGCTGTGCGTGACGGGTTTGGCGAGACCTCTTATGGTGGCTCGCCTTTGTTGGCGGCGCAGCTGTTGCGCCCCGGTGACAAGATGCATCTGGCAGAGCTGCATCCGCAAGAGGGAGATGCGCTTGAGGATGCGATGGTGATGTTCGGTCCAAAGGTGCATCGGCGCGACGGTTTTGAGATGGCGCAGGCGGTTTGCCCGCCAGAGCCGCGACGGGGCTTGATGCTGATCGACCCGAGCTATGAAATTAAGACCGATTACACGCGTATTCCGGGCATTATTGGCCAGTTGAATCGCAAGTGGAATGTAGGAGTGATCGCGCTTTGGTATCCGATCCTAAAGGACGGCAGCCACGAGAATATGGTGTGGGAATTAGAGAGCATGGACTTGCCCAAAACCCTACGCCACGAAGTGGAATTTCCGCCTGCGCGCGAAGGGCACCGGATGGTCGGATCGGGTATGTTTATTGCGAACGCGCCCTATGGCCTGGCGGATGAGGCTAAGTCCCTTACAAAAGCCTTTGCTGGATTGCGAAAGTAACCCACGCGGATCGGGCATAGAGTTGAAATGGTGATGGGGGCTTTGCCCCCGGACGAAACTGCGTTTCATCCTCCCCCAGAGTATTTTTGAAAAGGTGAAGTCGGGCGTGTTTATGCGCTCAGGTGGTTGTGCGAATTTGCTTGCTTGCGCGGTGGATGTTTTCGTTTCAGAGTTGTGGAAATTTCATAACGATCATCTTGAGGTGTTTTATGCGTCTTTTAATTTCGACGATTTTAGCAACCGGTTTGGCAACTGGTTCGGGAATGGGCGCTTTTGCTCAAGAGGCGGCCGACGCTGTGGCGCCTGAGGCGGCGACCGCTGTCGGTTTTGCAGATATTTCAGCAGAGGTCACGGCGGCATTGGCGTCGAAAACAGCAGGCCAGCCGGTGGCAGCTGAAAATTGGATGGTTGCGGCGGCGAACCCTCATGCGGTGGCGGCGGGTGCTGAAGTGTTGCGTGCAGGTGGGACCGCCGCGGATGCGATGGTGGCCGTTCAGGCGGTACTGGGGTTGGTTGAGCCGCAGAGCTCTGGACTTGGCGGCGGTGCCTTTTTGGTTTGGCATGACGGGGCGACCGGGGAAGTGACCACATTGGATGGTCGCGAAACGGCGCCAATGGCTGTGACACCACGCTTGTTTCAAAACGCTGTTGGCGAGCCGCTGAAGTTCTTTGATGCGGTTGTTGGTGGGCGATCTGTTGGGGTTCCCGGCACGCCCGCGTTGATGGCGGCTGCTCATGAGAAATGGGGCAAAGCTGAATGGGCCGGTCTGTTTGAGGCGGGCATTGCCTTGTCTGATGGGTTTGAAGTCTCGGCGCGATTGGCGGGTTTGATTGAGCGGGATGCAGAGCGTCTGGGTCGATTTGGGCCGACGGCTGCGTATTTCTTACCGGGTGGCACGCCAATTGCCGAAGGAGAAGTGTTGACGAATAGCGCCTATGGGGCGGTGTTGAAACGTTTGGCCGATGAGGGTGTGAGCGCCTTTTATTCGGGCGCAATTGCTGAGGATATTGTTGCGACTGTGCAATCGGCTGCGGGCAACCCAGGCGTGATGGAGCTAGGTGATCTGGCAAGCTATGTCGTGAAAGAGCGGCCTGCGGTTTGTGCGGAGTTCCGTGATCATGAGGTCTGTGGCATGGGGCCGCCATCTTCTGGTGCGCTGACCGTTGGCCAGATTTTGGGCATGATGAATGCGAGCGAAGCTGGTGAAGCGGGTGATCCGGAGACTTGGCGCAAGATTGGCGATGCCTCGCGTTTGGCCTTTGCCGATCGCGGGCGGTATATGGCGGACAGTGATTATGTGCCGGTGCCCGTTAAGGGCTTGGTTGCGCAGGACTATCTTGGCCAACGTGCTGAGCTGTTAAACGGCGATATGGCCTTAGAGAGCGTGGCTCCGGGAGAGCCTGCATGGGATCATGCGGCGCTAAACTGGGCGGATGACGAGAGCATCGAGCTGCCATCTACCTCGCATATTTCGATTGTGGATCAATATGGCAATGCGCTTTCGATGACGACCACGATTGAAAACGGCTTTGGGTCGCGTTTGATGAGCAATGGGTTTTTGCTGAACAATGAGCTGACTGATTTCTCTTTCCGCTCGCATCGTGACGGCGTGCCAATTGCAAACCGGATTGAACCGGGCAAACGGCCTCGGTCCTCTATGGCGCCGACGATTGTGCTAAAGGATGGTGCGCCGGTTCTGGTGGTGGGCAGCCCGGGTGGCAGCCGGATCATTGGCTATGTGGCGCAGGCGATTATGGCGCATATTGATTGGGGCATGGACGTGCAGAAAGCAGTAGCGATGCCGCATGCCGTGAACCGCTTTGGCACCTATGACTTTGAAGAGGGCACCGCGATGGCTGAGATGGCGCCAGCAATGGAAGCGCTTGGGTTCAAGGTGAATGTACGTGGGTTGAATTCGGGCCTGCATGCGATTTCAATTGGGCCAGACGGCTTGCTGGGCGGGGCTGATCCGCGCCGTGAAGGTATTGCGCTGGGCGAGTAAAGCTTGGTGACCTGAAAAAATAAAGCGCCGGGTGGCTTGCCCGGCGCTTTTGTTTTGAAGGCGGAGTGGGGGCTTTGCCCCCTTGGCTTGCAGCCAATTCCCCCAGAGTATTTGTGGAAAGATGAAGGAGGGGGCGTGTGGCCCCCGCCAGTTTAGTTCATGTCTTTGTAGTTGATCTCTTTGGTGTCAGCACCTTCGCCCAGTTTTCCGCGGCGGACCAAGAGGCGGTTCAGCGCGTGGATATAGGCCTTGGCAGACGCAACAACTGTGTCGGTGTCCGCGGATTCACCGGTGGCGACGATGCCGTCTTCGGACAGGCGCACGGATACAGTCGCCTGCGCGTCGGTGCCTTCGGTGACAGCGTGCACTTGGTAGAGTTCCAAGCGGGCCGTGTTTGGGTGCAGCTGGCGGATCGCCTTAAAGGCCGCATCCACCGGACCATCGCCGTTTTCGATTGCGGTGGTTTCTGTACCGTCGATGTCCATGACCAGGGTGGCCTCTGCCGGACCACCAGTGCCGCAGGCCACGCGTAGGGTGACCAGTTTCAAACGATCGTTGGCGGCATCTGTATCGGTGCGCATGAGGGCGATGATGTCGTCGTCAAAGACTTCTTTTTTGCGATCAGCCAAGTCTTTAAAGCGCACGAACACGTCTTTAAGTTGGTTGTCGCCGACCTCATAACCCAATGTTTCCAGCTTATCGCGCAATGCGGCGCGGCCAGAGTGTTTGCCCAATGGTAAGGATGTGCCAGAAAGGCCCACATCTTCTGGACGCATGATTTCGAATGTTTCTTTGTTCTTCAACATGCCGTCTTGGTGAATGCCGCTTTCATGTGCAAAGGCGTTCTTGCCGACGATGGCTTTGTTGAACTGCACAGGGAAGCCGGACACGGTGCTAACGCGGCGCGAGATGGCCATCAGCTTGGTGGTGTCGATGCCTGTGGTCCATGGCATGATGTCGCCGCGGACTTTCATGGCCATGACGACCTCTTCGAGGGCAGTGTTGCCTGCGCGCTCGCCTAAGCCATTGATGGTGCATTCGATTTGACGCGCGCCGCCCGCAACAGCTGCCAAAGAGTTGGCCGTCGCCATGCCCAGATCGTTGTGGCAATGGGTGGCAAAGATGACCTCATCCGCACCTGGTACGGTTTCGATCAGGCGTCTGATCAAGTCAGCGGATTCCATTGGTGCGGTGTAGCCCACGGTATCTGGGATGTTGATTGTGGTGGCACCTGCTTTGATGGCGATTTCAATCACGCGGCAGAGGTAGTCCCATTCTGTGCGCGTTGCATCCATCGGGGACCACTGAACGTTTTCCACCAAGTTTCGAGCATGGCTGACCGTTTCGTGAATCTTGTCGGCCATTTCATCCATGGTGAGGTTTGGAATGGCGCGGTGCAACGGCGATGTGCCAATGAATGTGTGAATACGCGACAGGCCTGCGTGTTTCACGGCCTCTGCACAGCGATCAATATCAGCGATATTGGCGCGGGCTAAACCACAGATACGGCTGTTTTTGCTGCGTTTTGCAATTTCGGAAACAGCACGGAAGTCACCCTCGGAGGCGATGGGGAAGCCCGCCTCGATGATGTCGACGCCCATGTCGTCGAGCATTTCAGCGATTTCCAGCTTTTCGTCGTGGGTCATGGTTGCGCCGGGAGATTGTTCGCCGTCGCGCAAAGTGGTGTCAAAGATAACAACGCGGTCTTGTGTCATTGTTTCGGTCCTAATCAAATATGCGGTTTGGGAGAGGGAGCGCGGTCGCTGTCTCCGGAATTGGGTTCGCCTGTTGGTTCGATCAACAGTACTTTTACTTCGGCTTCGGCGCGGGGGCGGTGGACAACGCCTGCGGGGACAACCACCAGCTCGCCCGGGCCAAATGTGACGGGGTCGTGGGCTTCATAATCCATTGTCACCTGACCTTCCAGCACAAGGAAGAAGTCGTCTGTGGTGTCATGTTTGTGAAACGGGTATTCGCCTTTGAACTTTACGACCATGATGTCGTTGTTATTGTAATGCGCAACGACGTGCGGATCCCAATGGGACGAAAATTGGCTGAGCTTTTCAGCGAGGTTTATCTTTTTCATGAGGTTTTCCTAATCTCGGGTGCGTTTCATTCGGCGCATATTCAACTCCTCTGAGCACACGCGCCGATGTGGGCACGCTCAGAGGCGAGATAGGAGTAGGTCTAGGCCACGCGCAAAGGGCGCCGGAAGGCGCGCATCATTTGCGATATGTGTCTGACGTTTCATGGGGTGGACTATACATATCTGATTTCGGTTGAAAAGTAGAAAGTTGAATGAATTTTATGGGGGTGTTTGCGTTGCGATAGCCCGGCAGTTTTTTACGACTTCATGAAAGTGGGATGAATCATCCGTTGATCGCGTCAGGATAATCGCGCCTTGAATGCTTGCCACAATATGAGAGGCCAGAGTTTTTGCATCGGGTTCAGATTGCCCGAGTAATTGTAGGCAGGCCTGTAGTGACCGGACCCATTCGGAAAAATAGTTTTGGATTTCCGCGGCGAAGCGATCACGCGTTTCCTCGAGCGCAAATGCCCCGACCAAGCAAACGCGCTGCCCGGAGTTAAAGTAAGTGACGCATTGCGTGAACATGTGATCCAACGCGTCGCGGGGGTTTTCTCCTGACGTCAGGGGCGTGAACACATGTGTTTGAAACCAATCGTCGACATGTTTCAGGACCGCTTGCGCCATGTCCTCTTTGCCGCCGGGAAAGAAATGGTACAGGCTGCCTTTGCCTAGGCCGGTTGCCTTTGTAATCTGCGAAAGACTGGCGCCTTCATAGCCATGTTTGCGGAATACCTCGGCCAACTGGGGAATGACGTCTGCTTTTTCGGCAATAACTTTGGGCATTTAGCGTCCTGTGACAGGGTAGGGCAGTTTCGTGAACCGGTGATAGATCACTGCGACGACAATAAGAAGCGCAGCTCCTGACACAGTGGGAAACAGCAGGAAAAGCCAACTTGGATCACTGGCGAAAACGACAATTGGGTTGGCTCCAGCAGGTGGGTGGGTGACTCGTAACAAAGACATCGCGGTGATGGATGCCCCGACTGCAACAGCAACAGCCCACCATGTATCTGGCAACAGACTTGCAAAGATGAGCCCTACCAAGGCGGCGACAAAGTGGCCGCCAAGCACGTTTATCGGTTGTGACAATGGGGCGCCGGGGGCTGAGAATAAAAGCACACAGCTTGCACCAAAGGGGGCCATCAAAAGGGCAGCACCGATATTTTGAGTCATCCATGTAAGAAGCCCAATGGCAATCACTCCGCCAAGGCCTGCCAGTAGTGCTGTTGAATACTTGGGCTGAGGAAGGGGGCGGCGGAAGAACGTATTCATTTGGTGTACTCATCAGTAAAGTTTGTACTGTTTGGTACGGTATTGATTTCAACCACACAACTCACGTTGGGTCACGTACGGGTGAAAAGGGACAAATGAAAAACCGCGCACTGATGTACGCGGTTCGCTAAGCATTACAAAAATTGGCGGTGTTAGTTTTGTTGCACGGTGCCTTCGCCAGTTTGTTGCAACGCACCATTGTTCCAATTGCCGCTCGCTTCTTGGCCCGACGCGTATTTCATCGTGCCGTTGCCTTGGCGTTTGCCCGCCTTAAAGGTGCCTTCGTAGATGTCGCCATTGGCATATGTGGCCACGCCTTGGCCTTCGATCTCGCCCGCTTTCCACATGCCTGTGTAGGTGAAGCCATCTGGCATGGTGATCGTGCCGGTGCCTTCGCGCTGTCCGCCGATGAAACTGCCAGAGTAGGCGGTGCCATCGGGATAAGATGCTGTGCCTTGGCCGTGGCGTTGGCCGTCGGCCCATTCACCTTCGTAGCGGTAACCGTCGGAATAGGTCATGGTGCCCATTCCGTGGTTTTTCGCGTTTTGAAAGTCGCCTTCGTACACTAGGCCATTGGCATAGCTGGCTTTGCCTTTGCCTTGGATCACGCCATCCACCCAGTCGCCCTCGTAGACAGAACCATCTGGGTAGGTGATCATGCCTTGGCCATCTGCTAAGTCAGCGTTGAATTGACCAACGTAGATAGAGCCATCTGGGTAGGTGACTGTGCCGTCGCCTTGGATTTGTCCCGCGACCCATGCGCCTTCGTATTTGTAGCCGTCGGCCCCGATAAAGACACCTTGGCCTTCGCGGCGGTCGCCTTTGAAGTCACCTTCGTAAATGTCACCATTGGCATACATGACACGACCAACGCCTTCGCGTTGACCCGCCACAAGGGTGCCTTCGTAGACATCGCCATTGGGTTGGGTCAGTTTGCCGAGGCCGTCAATTTGGCCAACGCTCCACAGACCTTCGTAGACCAGACCATCAGGCATGGTCAGTGTGCCGGTGCCTTGGCGTTCGCCCGCCACGATCTGACCGTTGTATTGCGCACCATCGGGGTAGGTGATCTGACCTTGGCCTTCTTTCACGCCGTTCACCCAATCGCCGGCGTATACATAACCGCCTGGACTACGCATGGTGCCGGTGCCGTGGTGCATGGCGTTTACAAAGCCGCCTTCGTAAGTCACGCCATTGGCATAGACCGCAAGGCCCTGACCAGTGATTTTGCCATCAACCCATTCGCCTTCGTAAGTGCCGCCATCTGCAAATGTGATGATGCCGATGCCTTCGGGTTTGCCCTTGGCAAAGTCACCTTCGTAGAACGATCCGTTTGGAAAACGTGCTTGTCCTTTGCCGCGAATTTCGCCCTCGATCCAGTCACCAGTGTATTCATACCCATTCGGCAGTCGGTAGCTGCCGGTGCCGTGCTGCAGGCCATCTTTGAACGTGCCCTCGTAGACGCCACCGTCGTCATACTGCTTGGTCAGCACATCGGCATTCTGAGCCATGGCGGCCGGTACGCCCAATCCTACGCTCAGCGCAAAAAGAGTGGATGCAATTGAGAGGGCCTGTGTCGTTTTCATGTCTCTGCCACCGTATGGGTCTTTGAACTGGCGCCTCTGGGGCGTCTTGCCCAAAAACTAGTGCAGCAGAGCGCCTTGGGCAATGTCTTTTGCCGCTTTGTGCTTTTCCTTGCGCATGGTTCTGATAAATCTTGCGCAACTTAGTAGCATGACGACCCAGGAGCATCCCATGGCAGATCGATTCAGAGTGACTTTGGCACAGGCCAATCCAGTCATGGGTGACATCGCAGGCAACGCCGCAAAGGCCAAAGCCGCATGGGACGAAGGCAAGGCCGCCGGCGCGCAATTGGTGGCGCTGCCCGAGATGTTTATTCTGGGCTACAACCCACAGGATTTGGTGCAAAAACCAGCGGTTCAGGCGGCGGCGTTAAAACAGATCGAGGCTTTGGCTGTGGAATGCGCCGATGGCCCGGCGTTGGCGATTGGTGGGCCGTATGCAGAGGGTGATAAGCTGTATAACGCTTATTTCATCCTCAAAGGCGGCAAGATTGCCAGCAAACAGCTGAAGCATCATTTGCCAAACTATAACGTCTTTGACGAAGTGCGCGTGTTTGATAGCGGGCCTTTGGGCGGGCCCTATGCGGTTGGCAATACACGTATCGGCTCGCCGATTTGCGAGGATGCTTGGTACGAAGATGTTGCCGAAACATTGGAAGAAAGCGGCGCAGAGTTTCTTCTGGTGCCCAATGGTTCGCCTTATTACCGCGACAAATTTGATCGCCGCATGAGCCACATGGTGGCGCGGGTGGTCGAGACAGGCCTGCCGCTGATCTATTTGAACATGGTGGGCGGTCAGGATGATCAGGTCTTTGATGGCGGTTCGTTTGTATTGAATCCGGGCGGGCATCTGGCCGTGCAATTGCCGGTATTTGACGAGATGATCGCGCATGTTGATCTGGTCCGCGGCCCAGATGGTTGGGAATGTGAGCAGGGCGAGCGGGCGTTGCTGCCAGCGGGCGAAGAGCAAGATTACCGCGTTTGCGTCGAAGCGCTGCGTGACTATATGGCCAAGACCGGTTTCAAAAAGGTTCTGTTGGGCCTGTCTGGCGGTATCGATTCTGCCATTGTTGCGACTATCGCTGTGGATGCGCTGGGCGCGGAAAATGTGCGCTGTGTGATGTTGCCGTCTGAATATACGTCCCAAGGTTCGCTGGATGATGCCGAAGACATCGCGAAACGCCTTGGTGTGCATTACGACTATGTGCCGATCAAAGAGGGGCGTCAGGCGATCACCAATACGCTGGCCCCCTTGTTCGAAGGTCTGGATGAAGGTCTGACCGAAGAGAATATTCAATCCCGCCTGCGTGGGTTGTTGCTGATGGCGATGTCCAACAAGTTTGGCGAGATGCTACTGACCACCGGGAATAAGTCAGAAGTCGCTGTGGGCTACGCGACGATCTATGGCGATATGAATGGCGGCTATAACCCGATCAAAGACATGTACAAAACGCGCGTGTTTGAAACCTGCCGCTGGCGCAATGACAATCATCGCGATTGGATGGCTGGCCCGTCGGGCGAGGTTATTCCAGTGTCGATCATCGACAAGCCGCCCTCTGCCGAGCTGCGCCCGGATCAAAAAGACGAAGACAGCCTGCCGCCCTATGACGTGCTAGATGCGATCCTGTATATGTTGATGGACGAAGACAAATCCGTCGCGGAATGTGTCGAGGCCGGGTATGACCGTGCAACCGTGAAACGGGTCGAGCATCTGCTTTACATCAGCGAATACAAACGCTTCCAATCTGCCCCCGGTGCGCGCCTGTCTAAGAAAGCGTTCTGGATGGACCGCCGTTACCCAATTGCGAACCGGTATAGAGACGAAAGCTGATTTTGGCGCTAATCTAGCTTTGGGCATCCCGAAGTAGGAGGGCACTATGTCAAAGAACCAAAACAAAACGGTGGCTAACGCCATAGACCCAAAGGCGTTTGTCGACACAATAGAGCATCCAACCCGTAAGGCCGATGCCTTGGTATTGCTTGATCTATTTGCCCAAGAGACCGGATTTGCGCCAACCATGTGGGGCGGGTCCATCATTGGCTACGGGCGGTATCACTACAAATACGATTCCGGTCGCGAGGGCGATTTCTTGGCAACAGGGTTCAGTCCGCGCAAAAGCAACCTCTCGATCTACATCATGCCGGGGTATCAGGACTATGCAGAGATCATGGGGCGCTTGGGCAAGCATAAGCTGGGCAAAAGCTGTCTGTATGTGAACAAACTGGCCGACATTGATTTGGATGTATTGAGAGAGCTGATCAGAACAGGCGTTGCTGACTTGAATAAAATCTGGCCTGTGCAAGCTGATTGATGCCTTTAAGAGCAGGGGGTGCCTGTTTGCCCCTACCTATTTATTTTGTCCAATCCGCTACGACTGAATAGGTCGCACCAACTGGTTCTTGAACAAGGAAATCGCTGAACTGCGCCCATAACGCTTTGATTTTCTCTGTTGTTTCTGGGCTCGCTTCTGCGATCTCGGTTGTCGAAATGACATAGCCTTCACCGGTTTCATCATTCAATACGTTTAGGAAACGATGCTGGCCGGGAAGGGCCAAGATATTGTCCTTTAGGCCGTTCAATATGTTGGTCGCCGCCGCTTGGCTTCCGGGTTTCATTTTATATGGGGTCACTCTGGTATACATAATGTTGCTCCTCCACTGGCGCGATCTGCGCGGGTCCCATCGTTTGGGATGCCTAAATATAACATAATTATTTGGTGATTAGTGGATATTCTCCCGCACCAAAATCGAAGCGGCACCGGTGGCCTTTCTTTGGCAATTCTGGACAAAGTATCGCGCATATGAGACAGAGCGCATAACTCTGGAGACTCTGATGACAACCACTCGTTTTGCCCCATCGCCAACAGGCTATATCCACGTTGGCAACCTGCGTACGGCGCTGATGAACTTTTTGATCGCCAAGAAATCTGGCGGCACGTTTATTTTGCGGATTGATGACACTGATCCAGAGCGGTCTAAGCAGGAATATGTGGATGCCATCCAAGAAGATATGGAATGGTTGGGCCTGACATGGGATAAGATCGAGCGTCAATCTGAACGTCTGGATCGCTACGTCGCCGCAGCGGATAAGCTGCGCGAGATTGGCCGGTTTTACGAATGCTTTGAAACACCTGTTGAGCTGGATCTAAAGCGTAAAAAGCAGCTGAACATGGGCAAACCACCGGTCTATGACCGCGCGGCGTTGAACCTGTCTGATGAAGACAAGGCAGCCTTGCGTGCGGAACGCGGCGATGGTCACTGGCGCTTTAAGTTGGACCAAGAGCGCATCGGTTGGGTTGATGGCGTCTTGGGCGAGATTTCGATTGATGCGGCTTCTGTTTCTGATCCGGTATTGATCCGTGGCGATGGTCAGTTCTTGTATACTTTGGCTTCTGTTGTTGATGACACAGAAATGGGTGTGACCCATGTTGTGCGTGGCTCTGACCACGTAACAAACACGGCGACACAAATCCAAATGATCGAGGCGCTGGGCGGCACTGTGCCAACCTTTGCGCACCATTCGTTGTTGACCGGTCCACAGGGCGAAAGCCTGTCTAAACGTCTGGGCACGTTGGCCTTGCGCGATCTGCGCGAAGCGGGTGTTGAGCCTATGGCCTTGCTCAGCATGATGGCGCGTCTCGGTTCCAGCCAGCCGCTAGAATTGCGCAGCACGATTGACGAGATCGCTGAAGGTTTTGACGTGAGCCAGTTCGGCTCTGCGCCAACAAAATTTGACGTGAATGACCTGTATCCGCTGACCGGCCGTTTGCTGGGCGAGATGGATTTGGCTCCTGTTGCGGCGGATGTAGCTGCGGCCGGAGTACCTGACGCACAGGCGGCGGATTTCTGGAATGTCATCCGCTCTAACATCACAACACGCAAAGACATCGCACCTTGGTGGGAGTTGTTCCAAAACGGCGCGGACCCGGTGATTGATGACGAAGACAAAGAGTTCGTCGCGCAAGCGATGACGCTTTTGCCAGAGGGCCCGTTTGATGGCGACTCTTGGGGCGCTTGGACTAAGGCCGTGAAAGAGGCAACGGGTCGTAAAGGCCGTGGCTTGTTCATGCCGTTGCGCAAGGCTTTGACCGGTCAAGCCCATGGGCCTGATATGTCAGCTGTCTTGCCGCTGCTGAAAGTCATCAAAGCACGCGGATAAGGTTTTCTGCGAAAACCGATGCCTTCGGCGAAGGTATTTTGGTCAAGAACAAGAGGGGCCGTGCATCTATTGCGCGGTCCTTTTTTGTGAAGGCAGGTTTGTGCATTTTTGCAGATTGGAAATAGTGGTGGCCTGTGATCTGTTGAAAATCGGACAAAGGAGCATGCCATGGCAGATGCACAGGCAAAATTTCTAGAGGGCAATTTGCTGCGGCATGTCACGGTGATGTCGATGACGGCCTCGATCGGGTTGATGGCTGTCTTTATGGTCGATCTGGTTGATATGGTGTTCATTTCCATGTTGGGCAAAGAGGAATTGGCGGCGGCTGTTGGCTATGCTGGTGCAATCTTATTTTTCACCACATCCTTTGGTATCGGCGTGTCGATTGCAGCGGGGGCGCTGGTAGCGCAGGCATTAGGCCGGGGTGATGCGCAGATGGCTGGACGCCGCGCGGCAACGTCTTTGCTGTATGGCTTTGTTTTTGCGTCATTATTTTCCGCTGCGGTCTGGTTTAATCTTGGGTATTTGGCGGGGCTGATGGGGGCCACGGGCGAGACTTTGGAGCTTGCCGTTGGCTATTTGCAGATCATTATTCCCAGCCTGCCTATTCTTTTGCTTGGTATGGTGGGCGGCGCGATACTCCGCGCTCATGGTGACGCGCGCCGGTCCATGATGACGACGGTTGGCGGTGGGGTGGTTAACGCGATTTTAGACCCTATCCTTATTTTTGGCCTAGATTTGGATTTGACAGGAGCGGCGCTTGCTTCTGTCGCGGCGCGGATTACGATTGCTGGATTGGCGCTTTATCCCTTGATGAAGCATCACAAAGCCTTGGAACGCCCTACGCCAGAACAGTTTCGCGGGGATTTCATCGCTATCTTGGCCATCGCCGGACCTGCAATCTTGACGCAACTGGCGACCCCAATTGGCCAAGCCTATGTCACACGATCAATGGCCGCTTATGGCGAAAACGCCGTTGCAGGTATGGCCATTGTTGGTCGCCTGACGCCCGTTGCCTTTGGTGTGATCTTTGCACTGTCTGGGGCGGTTGGCCCGATTATCGGGCAGAACTTTGGGGCCGGTCAGCATGATCGCGTGCGGGGGGCGTTTCGTGATGGGCTGATCTTTACGGCAGTTTGGGTTGTCTTGGTGGCGATGATTTTGTTTGTGTTGCGGGGGCCAATCGTTGCTCTTTTCAATGCAGAGGGCGTGGCCATCACATTGGTCTATCTGTTCTGCGGGCCGCTTGCGTTGATGTTCTTTTTCAACGGAGTGCTCTTTGTGTCCAACGCGGCATTCAACAATCTAGGGCATCCGTTTTATTCGACCCTGATCAATTGGGGCCGTAATACTCTTGGGATCATTCCATTTGTTTGGATTGGGTCCGCCTGGTTTGGCGCGCCAGGGGTGTTGATTGGCCAAGCCCTTGGCGGTGTTATTTTTGCGATCATCGCCTATACGCTTGGTTTGCGTGTCATGGCGAAACAAAAATCGGTACCAGAAGCGCCTTTCGCCCGACAGGGACGGTTGCACGCGCTTTTACATTTGCGCCGCTAAGGCAAAATGCGACAGCCGAGTTGTTTGATCTGGTCATCCACAAAAACACGTTCCTGCATGCTTAAACATTGATGGCGTGGATAGATTGGATCTGCTCTGTCATCGCGAATTGGCGCGTCCCAGCCTGATGTTGTTGCAAAGAAATCAAGCGCGCCTGTTTCGCCGAATTCTTGCAAATATCCTTGGATGACAACATCAAGATAGCTCAAATAGATGGGGCGAGGCGTGGGTGCAGGCGGGTATTTATCCATCGGCACCGTATAGGTCGCCAAGACGCTTTCCGCTGCTGCGGAGTGTTGCGCTGCCTCTGTCACCAAAACCCGATCATAGGCGTGTTCGCGGGCATCAAGCGCTTGCCAATCGTTGTTCGGGACATGGGCTATCAAGCCGTCGATTTCGCTACCCGCATATGGCTCGGCAGTCAGAATAGGGCGCGGTGCAAATGTGGTTTGCCGCCAAACGCGCCGCCAACCCATTAATCGGGCAGGGCGCGCATCTGGGTAGTTATGCGTATTGCGATTGACGAGGCTGCCATAGCCAAAGAAATAAGGTGTGCTCATACACTCTGAACTTCGTCGCAACATCGGCGAGCGTCAAGCAATTGGCTTGGATAAGCGCGCTTTTCCTATGAAATTATGAGCGACATCATCGGATTAGATGAAAATGATTATTTTCGATGTGTGTGGTCGGAAACGGGCTTGTTATTGTCGTGTTTGCGGATTAGTTTCCGATAAGAAACACAGGTAACTCGGGAGAATCGGGTTTCCGATGCCGAAGGAGCAACCGCCCCGGAAACTCTCAGGCTTCAGGACCGCGTTATCAATTTCTACTCTGGAGAGAGGCGTATTTGCGCCCGCCGAAGGGATAACGATCTCAGGCGAAAGGACAGAGGGGGCATCGCGCGCATGGGGTCATGCGTCAGAGTGATGCCGGATGCCTGACGTTGTTGGCGCTCCGGAAATTTGGAGCGAAAGAGATGGGCGACACAAGCGAACTGTTACACACGCCGCTGTTTGATTTGCACGCTGAACTGGGCGGCAAGATGGTGCCATTTGCGGGCTATGCCATGCCTGTGCAGTATCCGCTTGGTGTGATGAAGGAACATATCCACTGTCGCACGCAGGCCGGTCTGTTTGACGTCAGCCACATGGGCCAAGTCATTTTGCGCGGTGAAAGCTACGACGCCATCGCGCAGGCCTTTGAAACGCTGGTTCCGATGGATGTTCTAGGGCTTGATCAAGACAAACAGCGCTATGGTTTCTTCACAAATGAAGACGGCGGGATCGAAGATGATCTAATGTTCGCAAACCGCGGAGATCACTTGTTTGTTGTGGTGAATGCTGCCTGCAAAGACGCTGATATTGCCCGCATGAAAGAAGCGCTAGAACCTGACGTGACCGTAGAGGTCATTGAGGATCGCGCATTGATTGCTCTGCAAGGACCATCTGCTGGTACAGCTTTGGCGCGCCTGAATGCATCCGTGGACGCAATGGTGTTTATGGATGTGGCAACGGTTGAATTAGCGGGCGCTGAATGCTGGGTCTCGCGGTCGGGGTACACCGGCGAAGATGGGTTCGAAATCTCTGTGCCTAATGGGCATGCAGAGGCGCTTTGCCGGGCGTTGCTAGAGATGGAAGAGGTCGAACCCATCGGCCTGGGTGCACGCGACAGTTTGCGCCTAGAGGCCGGGCTTTGCCTATACGGCAATGACATCACCACAGATACCAACCCGATTGAGGCCAGCCTAATCTGGGCGATCCAAAAGGTGCGCCGTGCAGGTGGGAACCGTGAAGGCGGCTTTCCGGGCGCGTCGCATATCTTTGGTGCGATGGCCGAGGGCGTGGCACGCAAACGTGTTGGCCTCGTACCAGAAGGCCGCGCACCGATGCGGGCGGGCACACCGATATTCGCCAGCGCCGAAGGCGGAGAGCCGGTTGGCGAAGTCACCTCTGGCGGCTTTGGCCCAACGTTCAATGGCCCCGTTGCCATGGGCTATGTGGGCACCAGTTACGCCACCATCGACACAACTCTATTTGGCGAAGTCCGCGGCAAACGCATGCCTTTAAAGGTTGCGAAAATGCCTTTGGTTCCAGCCAACTTCAAACGCTAATCCAGCATTAAATACAGGAGATACCTCATGAAATTCACTGAAGAACACGAATGGCTACGCGAAGAAGGCGATGTGATTGTTGTGGGCATTACCGCACACGCCGCTGAACAGCTGGGCGACATCGTTTTTGTCGAATTGCCAGAGGTCGGCACCGAAGTCACCAAAGACGACGAAGTTTGTGTGATCGAATCCGTAAAAGCGGCGTCCGACATCCTTGCGCCGCTTGATGGTGAAATCACCGAAGTGAACGAAGCGCTGGTCGATGAACCGGGCAAAATCAACGAAGACGCCATTGGCGACGCGTGGTTCTTCAAAGTCAAA
Organism: Cognatishimia sp. 1_MG-2023; assembly: GCF_030548175.1. Taxonomy (GTDB): domain Bacteria; phylum Pseudomonadota; class Alphaproteobacteria; order Rhodobacterales; family Rhodobacteraceae; genus Cognatishimia. Next base: position 333,209 of record NZ_JAUORX010000002.1, read on the forward strand.
GCCGCCGACAAAAGCCAGATGGACGACTACATGGATGAAGCCGCGTATAACGCTTTCATCGGATAACACTTTTTAGGGTCGCTGACCCATTGCTGGATGGACTGGGGTGCGCAGGTTTGCGTACCCACAGAAGGGGAATGTCTCATGCCTTTCACACCGACGGATTATCTGCCGTATGATTTTGCCAACCGCCGCCACATCGGGCCGTCTCCTGAAGAGATGGATAAGATGTTGGATGTTGTAGGGGCAAAAGACCTCGATACTCTCATCGACGACACCTTGCCAAAGTCGATCCGGCAGGAAGAGCCGCTTGATTTCGGTCGTCCGTTTTCAGAGCGTGAGCTGCTGCACCGCATGCGCGAAATCGCCAAGAAAAACGTGTTGATGACCAGCCTGATCGGGCAGGGGTATCATGGCACTGTGACACCTCCGGCCATTCAGCGAAATATCTTGGAAAACCCTGCGTGGTACACGGCCTACACACCGTATCAGCCGGAAATCTCTCAGGGTCGCCTTGAGGCCTTGCTGAACTTCCAAACCATGGTCAGCGATCTGACAGGTCTCGAAGTGGCGAACGCATCGCTTTTGGATGAATCCACAGCCTGTGCCGAAGCCATGACCATGGCGCAGCGCGTTGCAAAATCCAAAGCAAAGGCCTTTTTCGTGGACCGCGATTGCCATCCACAGAACATCGCTGTGATCCAAACGCGCGCGGCACCTTTGGGTATCGAAGTGATCGTGGGCAACCCGGATAAACTAGAAGCCGACAAAGTCTTTGGTGCGTTGTTCCAATACCCTGGCACATATGGGCACGTCCGAGACTTTACGCCAGAAATCGAAAAGCTGCATGAAAACAAAGCGATTGCCGTTGTCGCAGCTGACCCACTTTCGCTGACCTTGCTCAAAGAACCTGGCGCAATGGGCGCGGATATTGCCGTTGGCTCAACCCAACGGTTTGGTGTTCCGCTCGGCTATGGCGGACCACACGCGGCCTATATGGCCACCAAAGACGCCTACAAACGCGCGATGCCGGGCCGTTTGGTCGGGGTGTCGGTGGATGCGCATGGCAACCGTGCCTATCGTTTGTCCCTGCAAACCCGCGAACAGCACATTCGCCGTGAAAAAGCGACCTCGAACGTATGTACCGCCCAGGCGCTGCTTGCTGTCATGGCGTCGATGTATGCTGTCTTTCACGGGCCAAAGGGCCTGCAGGCGATTGCCCAACGCATTCACCGTAAAACTGTTCGCTTGGCCAATGGCCTTGAGGATGCCGGCTTTAAAGTCGATCCAAAGGCGTTCTTTGACACGATCACAGTTGATGTTGGCCCGCTGCAAGCGGCTGTCATGAAATCCGCGTGTGACGAAGGTATCAACCTGCGCAAAGTTGGCGAAACACGTGTTGGGATCACGATAGATGAAACAACACGCCCTGAAACCATCGAGGGTGTCTGGCGCGCCTTTGGGATTGTTAAGGCTGACAATAAATTTGATCCGGAATACCGTGTTCCAGAGAATATGCATCGCCAGTCTGACTACCTGACGCATCCGATTTTCCACATGAACCGCGCTGAAACGGAAATGATGCGCTATATGCGTCGTCTTGCAGACCGTGACTTGGCGCTGGACCGTGCGATGATCCCGCTTGGCTCTTGCACCATGAAGCTGAACGCAGCTGCTGAAATGATGCCAATCAGCTGGCCCGAGTTTGCGGATATGCACCCCTTTGTGCCAGTCGATCAGGCCCAAGGTTATGCTGAAATGGTCACCGATTTGTCTGACAAACTCTGTGACATCACCGGCTATGACGCGATTTCAATGCAGCCAAACTCTGGCGCGCAGGGCGAATATGCCGGCCTGTTAACGATTTCCGCCTATCATCGTGCTAATAATGAAGACCACCGCAACATCTGCCTGATTCCAATGTCCGCTCACGGAACAAATCCGGCCTCAGCGCAGATGGTTGGGTGGAAAGTCGTCCCGGTCAAAACCGCCGACAACGGTGACATTGATCTGGACGACTTCAAAGCCAAAGCCGAAAAACACGCGGATGCCTTGGCGGGGTGCATGATCACTTACCCATCCACACACGGCGTGTTCGAAGAAACCGTGCACGAAGTCTGCGAAATCACGCATCAGTTCGGCGGTCAGGTTTACATCGACGGTGCAAATATGAACGCCATGGTGGGCCTGTCCCGTCCGGGGGATTTGGGCGGCGATGTGAGCCACCTGAACCTGCACAAAACCTTTGCCATCCCGCACGGAGGCGGCGGCCCCGGCATGGGACCAATTGGTGTCAAAGAGCATCTGGTGCCACATCTACCGGGCCATCCGGAAACCGGTGGCGATGAGGGGCCAGTCTCGGCAGCGCCTCTTGGGTCTGCATCCATCCTTGCGATCAGCTGGGCCTATTGCCTGATGATGGGCGGCGACGGTCTAACCCAAGCCACCCGCGTTGCGATCCTGAATGCGAACTACATCGCAAAACGCCTCGAGGGTGCCTTTGACGTTCTGTACAAGGGACCAACTGGCCGCGTGGCACATGAATGCATTATCGACACACGCCCCTTTGCCGAAAGTGCAGATGTGTCTGTGGATGATATTGCGAAACGCCTGATCGACAATGGTTTCCATGCTCCAACCATGAGCTGGCCCGTGGCTGGCACATTGATGGTTGAACCAACAGAGTCAGAAACCAAAGCGGAACTAGACCGGTTCTGCGATGCCATGCTGTCTATTCGGGACGAAATCAAAGCCATCGAAACCGGCGAGAGCGACGCGGCAAACAACCCACTGAAGCACGCGCCACATACGATGGAAGACCTCGTGCGCGATTGGGATCGCCCCTATTCTCGCGAACAAGGCTGCTTCCCACCGGGTGCGTTCCGTGTTGATAAGTACTGGCCGCCAGTTAACCGTGTCGACAATGCTTACGGCGATCGGCATCTGATCTGTACCTGCCCGCCGATGGACGATTACGCCGAAGCGGCTGAGTAAATCATGATACAGGTGGCCCCCTAACGGGGGCCGCTTTTTTTGTGGACCCCTACGGGGCCGTGCCTCCGGCGGAGGTATTTGGATCAAGAACAAGCATTAATCCACGGTCCGCAATGTTGGCGCTGGTTTTGCGCGCAAGGGGCCAGCCGCAAAAGCAAGCCCAGCGAGCAGGGTGGCAACAACGCCACCAATCACAATTGCCAAAGCGTTGTTCCAAATGACCGCAAAGTCAGTTTCTAGGACAAAATGGCTGACAGCCCATCCACCCAGAATGCCCGCCCCAATCGCCACCAGTCCGGCCGCTGCACCCAATAGGGCACTGCGCAAAGTGAAACTCAGCAAGATGCGCCGCCGTGTCGCGCCCAAGGTTTTTAGGATCGCAGCCTCATAGGTGCGGTTATGCTGACCTGCCGCCGCGGCACCGATCAACACCAGGAACCCAGTGAGCAATGTCGCCCCCGCACCATAGGCTGTGGCGGCGGCAATTGAGCCGAGAACTTCGGTCACGCGATCAATGGCATCACGCACACGGATCGCGGTGATATTGGGATATGTGTTGGACAGATCGCGTAGGATTTGCGCCTCGGATGCTTCTTCGGCGTAGACTGTTGCGATGAAACTATGTGGCGCGCCTGCAAGGGCGGCCTCGTTCATCACCAATACAAACCCCATCCCTGCCGATGAAAAATCGACCTCTCGAAAGCTGGTCACTGTGCCAACAATATCGCGGCCAAGGATGTTCACCGTCATTGAATCGCCAAGCTTGAGGCCGATCTCGGCGGCTTCTTCAGCGGCAAAACTGATTTGTGGTTCGCCAGCATAATCCGGCCCCCACCAAGCGCCGTCTGTCAGGGTGCTGGTTTCGGGCAGGGCACCGGCGTAGCTTACGCCACGGTCACCCCGAATAACCCAATGGTCGCCTGCGGTTTCCGCCGCGGGTTTACCGTTAATTTGGGTAATGATCCCGCGCAGCATTGGCGCATTTTCAACCCTGTTGACCGCCGGATCATTTTCCACGCGATCCAAAAAACCCGGCATTTGATCGCGTTGAATATCCACAAAGAAGTAGCTTGGCGCGACGTCCGGAAGGTCAGTCGCAATGGCATTGCGCATATTACCATCAATCTGACCAACTGCTGCCAGAACCGAAAGCCCCAGCCCCAATGACAACACCACCGAAGCAGCGCCTTCACGTGGACTGGAAATTGCAGCCAACGCCCACCGCAGGGCAGGGCGGCGGCGCGCGCGCGGCGCTGTGAATTGCGAGATTTTGCGGATTAGAACTGAAGCAATTGCCAGCAAAGCCAAAGCGCCAGCGATCCCACCCGTCGTCCAAAGGGTCAGTCGGGGTGAGCCAGAAAAATAGCTGGCCGCACCGACAAGCATCGCAAGCAACACGGCGGTCGCCAGCAAATACCGCCAGGCAGGCAGGCCTCTGGCCGCATGCATCGCCTCGCGGAAGAGGGCAGCAGCACGGACATCTTCGGTGCGCGCGAGCGGCCAAAGCGTAAAGATCAAGGCGGTCAACAACCCGTAAACCGCAGCCTCTAGCAAGGGTTTTGCATGCAGCGAAATCTCTGCTGGAATAGGCAGCGCTGCCTGCAGGATCGGGCCAAAGGCAACTGGCGCAATGCCACCCAATATCAAGCCAATTGCGATGCCCAGCAGGCTAAGCACGCCAATTTGAATGAAATAGGTCATAAAGATAGTCGCGCGATCCGCACCTAGCGAGCGCAAGGTGGCGATCACATGGGTCTTGCCCGCTAGGTAGGCCCGGATCGCCGCCGAAACGCCAACGCCGCCAACGGCCAAACCGGCCAAGCCAACCAAGATCAGGAATGATCCAAGCCGTTCTACAAACCGCGACACCCCCGGCGCGCCATTGCGGCTATCGCGCCAACGCAGGCCGGTGTCTTTGAACGCATCCAGCGCCTCAGTTTTGGCCGCATCCAACGAAACACCGTCGTTCAAGATCAGCCGATATTGCGTTTCAAATAATGTGCCCGGCGCTAATAGACCTGAATTCGCAAGATCTGCCGTCGCCACCAGCGTACGGGGCCCAAGGCCAAAACCACCGCCCGCATTGTCAGGCTCTGTTATCAAACGTGCCGCAAGGTGAAATTCTTGCTGACCTAGCTTAAAGGTCTCGCCAATTTGTAACGCTAACCGATCCGCCAATAGCGGATGCATCACTGCTCCGGGCAGGCCATCTTTGGCAGCAAAAGCTTCGGCCAAGGAAATGGCAGGCTCAAGCTCAACCGCGCCAATCAAGGGATAGGCATCATCAACCGATTTGATTTGCGTCAGGCCGCGTTCATCCACGCCGTCTCGTGTCACCACGGCCATGGACCGGAAATCAACGATTTCAGAGGATTGCGAGGCGTTCTCCGCCATCCATGCACGTTCATCATCGGTCGCATAACGGTAGGTGAACCGCAGGGCGGCGTCGCCCCCCAATAGGGCCGCACCTTGTGATTCAATGCCTGCTTCGATGCTGGATCGAACAGAGCCAATCCCGGCAATCGCCGCCACGCCAAGCGCCAGACAGGCCAAGAAGATCCGAAACCCCTTTAGGCCGCCACGCAGCTCGCGACGGGCAAATTTTGCAGCCGTCCGAATGCTCATTCCGCAGCCTCGCGCATATCGTCAATGCGCCCATCCCGTAGGCGCACCACACGGTCACACCGACCGGCAAGTTCGTTGGAATGTGTCACCAAAACCAAGGTCGCCCCATGGCGGTCCCGCAATCCAAACAGCAAATCCATGATGGCGGTGCCATTGGCGCCATCCAAATTTCCCGTTGGCTCATCGGCAAGCAATATCTTTGGTCGAGGGGCAGAGGCACGGGCCAAGGCCACACGCTGTTGTTCGCCACCAGACATTTGCGCCGGATAGTGATCTGCACGATGTTCTAGACCAACGGCTTGTAATTCTTCCATGGCACGGTCAAATGCATCACGATTGCCAGCCAACTCCAACGGTGTTGCGACATTCTCTAAGGCGGTCATCGTTGGAATAAGGTGAAAGCTTTGAAATACCACGCCCATATGATCGCGCCGAAACCGGGCCAGCGCGTCTTCGTTCATGGTGGTCAACTCTTGGCCCAGGGCTTTGATCGACCCACCGCTGGCCTGTTCTAATCCACCCATCAGCATTAATAGCGACGATTTGCCCGAGCCAGACGGCCCAACAAGACCCAAAGTTTCGCCTTTTGGGACATCTAATGTGATCCCATGCAAGATTTCTACCAATCCGGCGTTGCCTTCTAGCGCTAAACGCACATCTTTAAGAGAGAGAAGAATGTCCATGGAGTATGCCTGTAAATGAGTACTATTAAGCTATATGGGGCTTTGAAACACACGGGCAAGGCGATTGCTTTGGTTTTAACGATGTCTACGGCAGCTTATGCCGAAGAAATCACGCTCGTTGCGATGGGTGATAGCCTAACTCAAGGATACGGTTTGGCGCAGGGCACCGGATTTGTACCGCAGCTTGAAACATGGCTTCGGGATAATGGGGCCGAAGTACGTGTGATGAACGCAGGTGTTTCAGGCGACACTACGGCGGGCGGGCTTTCGCGGGTTGCTTGGACATTAACGCCTGACATTGATGCCATGATCGTTGCCTTGGGCGGCAACGATATGTTGCGGGGTGTCGATCCGGCAGCCTCAAAATCCAACTTGGCAGGCATTCTGGATGTCGCTCAAGCGCAAAATGTCGAGGTTATGCTGATCGGCATGCAAGCACCGGGCAACTTTGGGCCGGATTACAAAGCGCAATTTGATGGCATGTATCCTGATCTGGCCGCACAATACGCCACGGGGCTTGTACCCAGCTTTTTAGCGGGTCTTGGTTCGCTTGACCCATCCGAGGTCCAATCCCTCATGCAAGCAGATGGTATTCACCCCAACGCCGAAGGCGTGGCGCGCATTGTTGACGACATCGGCCCACAAGTGCTGAACTGGCTGCAGGAAAACCAAAAAGGCTAGGGTTTCATGCTCTATCGCGTAGGGCAGTGGCTGTGGGTTTGATCAATGGCGCAACCACGATCATCGCAATGGCCAATACCAACAACAGCCCAAACGCGCCGCGTAGACTGGTGACTGAGGTTAAAAAGCCAATCACCGCAGGCCCCACCAACATGCCGCCATAGCCAAGTGTTGCAACACTCGCGATGGCTTGCGCTGCGGGTATCACTGGATCATTCCCTGCACGGGAATAGGCCAATGGCATGGCCAAAGCGTATCCGAACCCCATAAACACAAATCCAACCATGGCGACCATCGGCGTTGCCACTCCAACTGCAAGCCCTGTGCCGAACACCGCACTGATACCACTCGCGATTCCCGCCCACATGGTGCCCAATCGCAAAATGACCAATCCGCCCATCAAGCGCATGAAAACCATCGCGGCCGAGAAGACTGCCAAACCCAAAGGCGCAATGCTTTCCTGTGCCAAAGCCACTTCGATCAAATAGATCGCGCTCCAATCGGCCATCGCCCCTTCGCCCAGCGTAGCGCAAAAGGCAAAGATACCAGCAAACAGCAGCGGGCCTTTGGGTAGCGAAAACAGTGGCCCCGGAGGCGCAGCATCGGATGTGTCAGAGGTCCACTCAATGCGCATGCCCCATAGGCCAAGGCTTGGCACGATCAACGCAGCTAAAAAGAAATGCAGCGTATAACTCAGCTCATAGGACACCGCGATATAGCCTGATAATGCGCCTAACCCAGCGCCAAAACTCCAAACCGCGTGAAATCCAGACATCCAATGCTTGCGTGCTGCCTTTTCAACTTCGGCAGCCCATGCATTCATGCAAACGTCCATAGAGCCGTGACAGGCCCCAAACACAAACAAGCTGATCGCAAGCGTCCAGATGTTCGGCGCGAGACCCAGCACGATAATGGCGGCCGCTTTCATCAACGTCGTCACTCGCGTCATGTATATCGCGCCCAATCGGTCGCTAAATCGGCCCGCTAAAGGAAACGACACCAACGCTCCCAATGCCAACACCAGCAGCAATAAGCCCAAAAGATTGTGCTCAAGCGAATAGGTCTTCGCAACTGCGGGAATGCGCGAGGCCCAAACGCCATAAAGCGCGCCATTCACTACAAAGGCAGAAGCAATGGCCAGCCATTGACGTTGATGCAAAGTCATAAATGTCCCGAGTGAAGTAGCGCTATTGGCCGTTTTGCGATGACTTTAGCGGCAAATTTTCAATTGGAAATAGAGAATTCAAAGAGGGGATTGGGCAAAAAAACACCCCGACGCCGGGTGGACAGTGGCGTCGGGGTGAAAACCACGCTCATTGAAAGGGGTCGAGCGTAGTAATTCCAAGCGGGGGGAGGGGATGTCCCGCTAGGGCCTTTATGCAGCGTTGTCCTCAAGAATAAGGTCGCTGCATTTTTCACCGATCATAATGGCCGGCGCGTTTGTGTTTCCGCTTACGATTTCAGGCATGATGGAACAGTCCGCCACACGCAGACCCGCGATGCCATGCACACGCAGGCGGGCATCAACAACAGCAGTCTTGTCGCTACCCATCTTACATGTCCCAGTGGGGTGGTAGATCGACGCTGTATTGTCGCGTGCCCAATTCAATGTTGCCTCGTAGTCGTCCATATCCAAAGAGGAATGCGGGCGATACTCCTCGGAAATTTTCGAAGTCAGCGGCGCATGACGCGCAATCTTACGGGCGATGTTCACACCGTCGACCACAGTCCGACAATCCGTTTCCGTGGACAGGTAGTTCGGAATGATTTTCGGGTATTTCTTTGGGTCTTTAGATGTCAGGCGAATCTCACCCTTACTTTCAGGCCGCAACTGACAAACTGACATCGTGAAGGCCGAGAATGGATCCGCGCCCTTACCTGGGTTCTCTGCAGACAATGGCTGAACGTGGAACTGAATGTCCGGTGTTTCAAGCTCAGGGCGCGTTTTCATAAAGCCACACGCCAGTGACGCCGCCATTGTCATAGGACCCGCACGATACATTGCGTATTTCAGCGCAATAAACGCCTGGCGGTACAGAGTGCGTACTTCGTCGTTCAACGTCGGCTCGTTACATTTGTAAACCAAACGCGCTTGCAGGTGATCCTGCATGTTCTTCCCAACACCTGGCAGGTCTTTGACCACCTCAATGCCGTTTTCTTTCAGCTGTTCCGCTTCGCCAAGGCCTGACAACATCAAAAGCTGTGGCGAGTTAATCGCGCCGCCTGACAATACGATCTCGCGATTCGCATGGATCGTGTGTTTGCGACCGCTGCGGTCAGAATAGGTAACACCCGTCGCCCGTGATCCTTCGATTTCGACTTTTTCGACTTGGGCGTGGGTGATGATTTTTAGGTTCGGGCGCTTTTTGACCGGGTTCAAATAAGCCACAGCCGCACTGCACCGGCGACCATTCCGAGACGTCAGCTGGAAGAAGCCAACGCCTTCTTGGTCTTTGCCGTTATAATCAGGGTTATAAGGGTAACCAGCAGCCTGTGCCGCAGCAACCCATGCGTCTGTAATCGGGCGTTGGATTCGCATGTTTGAAACAGACAGCGGACCTTCGGTCCCATGGTATTCGTCAGCACCACGCTCGTTGTTTTCGGCGCGCTTAAATAGCGGAAGAACGTCGTCGTAGCTCCATCCGGTATTGCCCATCTGCGCCCAGCGGTCGTAGTCTTCTGCTTGGCCGCGTACGTATAGCAGGCCATTCAAAGAGGAGGACCCACCCAAAACTTTACCACGTGGCCATTCAATAGAACGGCCGTTAAGGCCGGGATCTGGCTCAGTTTTGTAGCACCAGTCAACGGATGGATTGTGGATAGTTTTAAAGTAACCAACGGGGATGTGAATCCATGGATTTAGATCACGACCGCCTGCCTCTAGCAGGACAACATTTACGGACGGGTCTGCGCTTAATCGGTTTGCAACAACGCAGCCCGCAGATCCCGCACCAACAACTATGTAATCGGCTTTCGTAGGACTCATCGGCTTCTCCCCGGCTGGATAATATTATTGATGCAGGTTTTTCTTGCGTTCTGATTCATAATTCAATAAAAATGATACTGCAAGTCTCAATAATGAACAGGGAGGATAGTTCATGAAAGTTACTGACAAGCTCAGCGGGATTTCACGCCGCGATCTTTTTAAGCTCGCCGGCCGCTATGGTATGTCGTCTACGCTGCTCGCAGCAGGTGCCTTTACTGGTACAGTGACGCTTCCATCGCTCGCGAAAGCAGTCGAATCGACTTATGACAAGCGCTACAAAAAAGAAGCAAAACACGTTCTAAAATTTGGTGCATCCGGCTTCAACGCCCGCAACCTTTTGATCGAACGTGCTGGCTGCCTAGAATTTGCACGTGACCTAGAATCCCGCACAGACGGCGAAATTCGCGTTGAGTTCATTGGCGACAACCAAATCTGTGGTCAGCTGTCATGCGTCGAAAAGACCCAAAACGGCATCGTCGACATCTATGCTGCGTCTACACAGAACTCTGCGGGCGGTGCGCCGTACCTCAACGTTCTGGACTATGCGTATGTATTCCCAGGTCGTGCGTCTCAGTACCACTTCCTATACAGCCCAGAATCAAACAAAATCCTGCGTGAGCCACTCGAAAAGCGTCACGGCCTGAAGTTCCTCTTCAGCCACTGTGAACTACGTGGCCTGCAAATGGGTTCAAACTTCAAAGACAAGCCTACTGTCTCGAAGCTTGAAGAGCTGTTTGGCACGAAAAACCGTGTAACAGGTACACAGTTGGGTCGTATTGCGATGCAACTTCTGAACCTGAACCCGGTTCCAGTTGCTTGGGAAGAAACTCTCGATGGTCTGAAAACAGGTCTTATTGATGGTGCGGAAACATGGGCGTCTGCGGTTGCATATGCGAACATGTCTCCAGTTGTGTCCCAGTCTGTTGATCTGAAATTCTTCTGCGGTACCGAGCACACCTCGATGTCTGCAAAAGTATTCGACAGCCTTGATGGTCACCTACAAGATGCGGTTATGGAATCTTCCTACCTCGCACAAGTTCACGTTCAAGCGGCGAACGAAGCGGCGCTGGTTAAAACTGTTGGTCAATCTGATCCACAGCTTCCAGACACAATCTTCGCACAGCATGGCGTACGTAACGCATTCTTGGCAGACGATCAGATCAAGATGGCCGAAGAAATGTGTTCACCTGAGTTCCAGCCAGCGGCATGGGAACAGTGGCGTGAGCGCATCAACAAATGGGCAGGCGGTATGGACACATACACCGAACTGCACCGCGTAGCACGTGAAGTGCCTGCGGATATGAAACCGGAGAATGTCGAACCACGTCGTTGGTGGAAAGACTAACTCCTCTTGGTTTGGCGGCGGAGAAACGACTCTGCCGCCAACTTTTTCTCTAGCGACATCTGACGAACACGTTAGGCTCGGTCTCAGGGAGGAGACGGATTATGGATACTATTTTCAATGACATGCTCGAGATTATAAAGGCGTTTGCTTCAAACGACGCCTTTATGATGAGCGACGCATTGAGTACTGATGCAGCGTGGGTGCTTGGTGCACTCGTGACACTTTTGGGCGGGTTGTTCTTTCTCGCCGTTTATAAATACATTCCCTGGGCAGAACGGAATTTTGAGTCAACAATCATGGTGTCGAGCTACTTGCTCATTGGCGCCATCATTTTTGTCGAAGTTTTCCGGCGTTTTGTACTCAACGTCCAAGCGCCGTGGTCTACAACTTTACCACCGTTCTTATTCCTAATTATGACGTGGTTCGGCTGCGCATATAACGTAAAGCTTCGTACGCACTTGGCCTTTGCAGAGTTCCGCGCGAACATGCCGCGTGCTTTGCAATTCACATGCCTGACTCTCGACTTCGTTCTGTGGCTGGGCTTCAGCTGGGTTGTTGTTACGACGGCCACACAGGTTGCTGTGAACTCTGCGTCAAACTTCCAGATTATGCTGGGTACAGATAACATTCTTCAGTGGTGGTTCCTTGTTTCCGTCCCGTTGGCATTCGTGCTGATCGCGGCGCGGTCTATGGAAAACTACTTGATCGACATTAAGAACCTGCGCAGCGGCGAGCCGTTGATCCAGCAGGCAGCGATCGGCGAAGGATAGGGGGATAAAATGACTGACGGAACGTGGATTACCGTTATCTCACTTGGGGTAACATTCTTCTTCATGCTCGGCGTACCGGTCTTTCTTGTGATCGGATACTGGGTAATCGGCATGAGCTTCTTGCTCGGCCTTCCTCTCATCAACACAGGTTCTGCCTTGGCAGACGTGTTTACAGATGGCTTTGCACTCTTAGCGATGCCGCTGTTCATTCTGACCGGTGACTTGATCAACCGTTCAGGTATTGCCAAACGACTGTCTGACTTCGCTTATGCTTGCCTTGGCTGGCTGCGCGGTGGTCTGGCGATGGCAGCTTTGGGCGCTTGCGGCTTGTTCGCGGCGATCTCGGGCTCTAACTCGGCAACAACAGCAACCATTGGTTCCATGCTTCACCCGGAAATGGTGAAGGGTGGTTATGACGAACGCTTCTCAGCGGCCACAGCGGCTGCCGGTGGTACCGTTGGGATCATCATCCCGCCATCAATCATCTTTATTGTTTACGGCTTCTTGCTGAACCTACCTATTTCCGAGCTCTTCGTAGCCGGTATCATCCCAGGTTCCTTGATGGTCTTTGCAATGATGTCTGTGGCATTTGTCATCTGTACCGTGAACGGTTGGGGCTACCTCATCAAACTACAACTCGGTCGTGTCTTTAAGACCGCGGTTGGCGCATGGTTGGGTTTCTTTGCCATCGGTCTGGTTCTTTGGGGTATCTACACTGGTAAGTTCTCACCAACTGAAGCTGCGGGCGTTACCGTTGGTTTCTGTATCATCGTCGGCTTTGTCAGCCTTCCGATCTACAGGTTGATGGGTTCTCCTTCCGAAGACCGTGATTTCAAAGAACGTGGCATTGGTGAATACCTAGTGGTCAAAGGCTTTGGCCCACTGGAATTGCCATCTATCACAATGCGTTCCGCTCAAATCGCAGGTATCCTTGCACCGCTGATCGCCGTTTCGGTTGTTATGCAGCAAATCCTGTCGGTTCTGGGTGCTCAGCAAATCATTGGTGACTTTGTACGTGGCATGGGTGGTTACTATGCGGTTCTCTTTACCTCGATGGCGATCGTTTTTGTTGCCGGCATGGTTCTAGAATCACTTCCAGTAACAATCATTCTTGCGCCGATCTTGGCTCCGATTGCTCATTCTGTAGGCGTTGAGCCTGTACAGTTTGCCGTGATCTTCCTTGTTGGTGCATCGATTGGCTTTATTACGCCGCCCTATGGTTTGAACCTTTATGTTGCATCCGGAGTTACCGGGGTGCCGTATTTCAAACTTCTGCGCTATACGGTGCCGTATCTATTTGCCTTGCTGGCGGTCTGGATTTTGATTGCGCTTGTACCAAGCCTCTCGACTGTTCTGATCCCATCAGGTTAATAAGCACATAATAAACGTTAAGGGGTAGCTATGGCTGACGGCACGAACAAAGAAAGCGGAATTCCAACCAATCTGCGCTTGCTTTTAGTGCTAGAAGCTATGGCGAAGGCCGGGGTTCCTGTGACACCCACAGAGGTGAACCAGGAACTCGGCCTCCCCAAACCAACCATCCATCGATTATTCGCCACGCTCGAAGCCGAAGGTTTCATCCAACGTGAGATCGATGGCCGAGGATATTCACCGGGCCTTCGCCTGCGCAAAATGTCCACCGGTATCATTTCGTCTTTGCGGATCAGAACAGCGCGTGTCGCTATCCTGTCCAAGCTCGCAGACGAAATCGGCGAAACCTGCAACATCGCTTTGCCTGACCGTGACGCCATGATCTATTTGGATCGTGTCGAAACCAAATGGCCACTTCGTATTCAGCTTCAGGTCGGGACGCGCGTTCCTTTCTATTGCACGGCCTCCGGCAAGATGTACCTCAGCTCGCTCGACAACCGGCATCTGAAAAACTACGCGACCTCTACACGTCTTGAAGCGCGCACAGAAACCACGATCACCGACTCTGATGCGTTGATTGAAGAGGTGCGCATGAGCCGCGACCGCGGCTATGCGGTTGACCGCTGCGAATTCATGGAAGGTATGACAGCCGTGGCTGTGCCTATCTATGACCCACACGGTCGTCTTGTTTCCACCTTGTCTGTCCACGCACCAGAGCAACGCTTCCCACTCGAAAGCGCCGTCAATTACGTGGAAATGCTGAAAGCCTCAGCAACGCAGCTGTCCAGTCTGCTCGACGAAGACTGACATTTCCGACGCATTCAATGTAGATGTGTCAAGCGTACGAAAAATACGCTTGGAAAATAGCCGATTCCCGCATAAACCGCCGCATCTGATTGCGCTAAATTTGGCGCGTCAGGCTATCATCCGTTCTACACCTGTCTGGGGGATACCTGATTGAACAAAACGCTGCCTACGCCGCACGAAATTTATGGCATTGATAAGTGGGGCAAAGACCTCATTGTCGCTATGGACAATGGTGAGATCGGCCTCAAAAATCCGCTAAATCCATCTGCCGCGCCAATCAGCCTGCCGGGCATTCTGCGCGACTTGGATGACCGCGGTGTTCATGTGCCGATGCTCTTGCGTGTTTCGTCTTATCTTGAAAACGAAATCAGCCATATCAACGAATGCTTCGCAGAAGCCATTCAACGCGTGGCCTACAAAGGCAACTACCGCGGCGTCTTTCCGATTAAGGTCAATCAACAAGCACAGGTGATTGAACGGATCGTCGAGTTCGGCAAGCGCTACAGCTATGGCCTAGAGGCCGGCTCCAAACCCGAGCTGGTGATCGCCCTCGCACATCGTCTTGGCCGCGAGGCATTGATTGTCTGCAACGGCATCAAAGACGAAGAATTTATCAGCCTCGCCACTCTGTCGCGCAAAATTGGCTTTAACACAGTCATCGTGCTCGAAAGCCCGAAAGAAGCCGACACCGTAATCAAAGTGGTCAAGGAACTGGGCGTCGAACCCATGCTTGGCGTGCGCGTAAAGCTGACCAATCAGATTTCCGGCAAATGGGAAAAAAGCTCTGGCGACCGCTCTGCCTTTGGCATGAACACCGATCAGTTGATCGCAGTCATCGACAAGCTGCGCGACGCGGGCCTGCTGCATTGCCTCAAACTACAGCACAGCCATCTGGGCAGCCAAGTTCCAGACGTCAACGACGTCCGCCGCGCGGTCTCCGAAGCCTGCCGTTTCTACACCGAACTCACCCGCGAAGGCGTCCCACTGACGCACCTCGATCTGGGCGGCGGTCTTGGTGTCGACTACACCGGTGAGAAAAGCGCGACTGAAAGCTCGATCAATTACACCATGCGCGAATATTGCACCAACGTCGTTGAAACGGTGCAATACGCTATGGATGCCGCAGGCATCGACCACCCAGACATCGTGACCGAAAGCGGCCGCGCCGTGGTTGCGACCTCGTCCATGCTGATTTTTAACGTGCTCGAAGCCACGCTTTACGACGCGCCAACCGCGCCCAAAGCTGAAGCCGAAGATCACCACCTGATCAGCGATCTTCTGGCAATCACCGAATATATCTCCGCTGAGCGTCTACAAGAATGTTGGAACGACGCGAACTTTTACCGCAACGAATTGCGCGCGCTCTTTCACCGCGGCTACATCGACCTTCGTCAAATGGCCCGCGCCGAACGCATCTATCTGCACCTGATGTCACGCATCAAACAGCACGCCGCCTTTGACAACATCTCTGTTTCCGACGAGCAGTTGAACACGTTGTCAGACATCTACCATTGCAACTTCTCGCTGTTCCAATCGCTGCCAGACGTCTGGGCCATTGATCAGCTGCACCCAATGGTGCCGCTGCAAATGCTCAACCAACATCCAGACCGGCGCGCCGTACTGTCTGACATCACCTGTGACAGCGATGGCAAAGTCGATCGTTTCATTCTGGCCGATGGCATCAGCCACAGCTTGCCAGTCCACACACTCCCGGAAAACGAACCCTATTACATGGGCGTTTTCTTTGTGGGCGCCTACCAAGAAACATTGGGCGATTTGCACAACCTCTTTGGTGACACCAACGTCGCCACAATCGACCTACGCGCCGACGGCGGTTTTGATCTCTTGCACGAACAAGAAGGCGACACGATTTCCGAAGTTCTGTCTTACGTGGAATTCGATCCCCAAGACTGCGTCGCCGCCTTCCGCCGCATGGTTGACGAAGCCATTTCGTCCGGCGCATTAAAATCCAAAGACCGCAAATTGTTGATGGGTGCCTATCGCGACTCAATCAACGGCTATACCTATTACGAATAACGCCTGTCACAGCAGACAGTTGGAGGACAACATCATGGGTAAAACACTCGTCGTCGGGGCAGGGGGCGTCTCCCACGCTGCCGTACATAAAATGGCAATGAATGCGGACATCTTCACCGATATCACGCTGGCCAGCCGTACCAAATCCAAATGCGACGCCATCGCCGCCGCGGTTCTGGAACGCACAGGCGTTACGATCAAAACCGCGCAGCTTGACGCGAATGTCGTTGCTGACACCGTGGCCTTGATCCGCGAAACCGGTGCTGAATTGTTGGTGAACCTCGCACTACCATACCAAGATTTGGTGCTAATGGACGCCTGCCTAGAGGCCGGTTGCCACTATCTAGATACAGCCAACTACGAACCCGAAGACGTGGCGAAATTCGAATACCACTGGCAATGGGCCTACCAGGACAAATTCAAAGAGGCAGGCCTCACCGCCATCCTCGGCTCTGGCTTTGATCCGGGCGTGACCTCTGTCTTTGCAACATGGCTGAAGAAGCACAAGCTCGACACCATCCGCCAAATCGACATCCTCGATGCCAATGGCGGCGACAACGGCCAAGCCTTTGCCACCAACTTCAACCCCGAAATCAACTTGCGCGAAGTCCTCGCAGAGGTGCGTCATTGGGAAAACGGCGCATGGCAACACAGCCCGGCGCTGACCAACAAACAAACCTTTGATTTCCCAGGTGTTGGTACGAAAAACATGTACCAAATGTACCACGAAGAGCTAGAGAGCCTCTCCACTCACTTCCCAGAAATCGAACGCGCCCGCTTCTGGATGACTTTCGGTGATGCCTACATCATGCACGCAACCGTTCTGCAAAACGTTGGCATGACCCGCATCGACCCAGTGATGCACGACGGCAAAGAAATTATCCCGATTCAGTTCCTAAAAACCCTACTGCCTGATCCCGGCGATCTGGGTGCCTTGACCAAAGGCAAGGCCTGCATTGGTGACATCGCGACGGGTCAAGCCAAAGACGGTTCAGGCGAAAAAACCTATTACATCTACAACATCTGCGACCACGAGGAATGCTTTGCCGAGGTCGGTTCACAAGCGGTCTCCTACACCACCGGCGTCCCAGCCATGATCGGCGCAGCTCAGCTGCTCAAAGGCAACTGGAAACAGCCGGGCGTCTGGAACATGGAACAACTTGATCCAGATGACTTCATGGACATGCTCAACACCCACGGCCTTCCGTGGCAAGTCCACGAACTCGACGGTCCCGTCGACTTCTAAATTCCAAATCGGGGCGCGGCTCATACCCGCGCCCCAGTTTTTTCTTGATCCAAATACCTCGGGGTCTGGGGCAGGGCCCCAGCGCTATCAGCAAAAGGGCCACGCATGAGCGACATGATGACCACCCAAGCCGGAGATCCCGGCGCGTTCCGTGATTTTGACCTCTCGCGCGTGCCGTCCCCCTGTTTCGTCGTCGACAAAGCCGCCGTTGAACGCAATCTAAAAGTGCTGAAAGACGTCTCTGACCGCTCCGGCTGCCAAGTCCTTGCTGCTCTCAAAGCCTTCTCCATGTTCGCCCTCGCGCCGCTTATTCGCCAATACCTGCCCGGCACCTGCGCCAGTGGCATCTACGAGGCCCGGCTCGCTCGCGAAGAATACGGCGGCGAAGTCGTCACCTTCTGTGCTGCCTACAAAGACGCAGAAATTGACGAAATCATTGCGCTGTCTGACCACGTCATTTTCAACAGCCCCGCGCAAAAAGACCGGTTCCTCGCCAAATGCCAAGCCGCTGGCGTTCAGGTTGGCCTGCGCATCAATCCCGAACATTCCGTGGGCGAGATCGCCAAATACGATCCCTCCGCGCCATGCTCCCGCCTTGGCACCCCGATCAGCCAACTGACACCAGAGGCACTAAAGGGCGTTGATGGCATCCATATCCACACCCTGTGTGAGCAAGGCATTGACCCACTTCTACGCATTTGGTCTGCCGTCGAATTTAAGCTCCTGCCATATTTCAACCAATTGAAATGGATCAACTTTGGCGGCGGCCACCACATCACCCGCGCCGATTATGATCGTGACGTGCTGATCCATCTGCTCAAAGACATCCGCACCAAATACGACATCGATGTCATCATCGAACCGGGCGAGGCCGTCGCGCTGGATGCGGGCATCTTGGTTGGCGAAATCCTCGACACCACCCACAACAGCATGAACATCGCCATCACCGACATCTCGGCCACCTGCCATATGCCCGATGTGATAGAGGCCCCGTATCGCCCCGCCTTGCTCGGTGAAACCGACAGCGGCCACACCTATCGCCTCGGCGGGCCAAGCTGCCTCGCAGGCGACGTCATCGGCGACTACACTTGGGACCAACCGTTACAAATCGGCCAACGCTTCGCCTTTCTGGATCAGGCGCATTATTCCATGGTTAAAACCAACACCTTCAACGGCGTTCCGCTGCCCACCATCGCGCTTTGGGACAGCACCAATGATGATCTGCGCATCATCAAACAATTCTCCTATTCCGATTTCAAAACCCGCCTTTCCTGAAAGCCTAGCCATGAATATCTTTCTAGATAGTGAACTCACCGCCGCTGAACGCGCCGAAACCGCTAAATTTCGAGTGATCCCCGTGCCGCTTGAACGCACGGTGTCCTACGGCTCTGGCACCGCAAATGGCCCCGCCGCGATCATCGAGGCATCCAATGAACTCGAACGCATCACCAACGGCGCAGAACCCTGCGCGCAGGGCATCCTGACAGAGCCCGCTGTAGATTGCACAGGCGATCTACCGGACGTCATGGAACGTATCGCAAAGCGCACCGAAGCTGCTGTAAACGCCGGGAAAACACCCGTCACTTTGGGCGGGGAACACTCCCTTAGCTATGGCGCGGTCATGGGCGTCGCCCGCGCGCTCGGTCGCCCCATCGGCATCGTGCAAATTGATGCCCACGCCGACCTGCGCGTTGCCTACCAGGGCAACAAACATAGCCACGCATCCGTAATGCATCTGCTTTCAGAAGAGGGCGTAAAGCTTGCCCAATTCGGCGTCCGCGCCCTTTGTGAACAAGAACAAGACAGTCGGAAAACCAATCAAGTTTTCTACAAAGACGCCGAAGAATTGGTGGTTAACAACATCCACGCCGTCGATCTGCCAGATGACTTCCCCCAAGACGTCTATGTCAGCTTTGATGTCGATGGCCTTGATCCCAGCCAAATGCCCGCCACCGGCACCCCAGTGCCCGGCGGCCTTGGCTATTACCAAGCGCTGCGTCTTGTCGAACACGCCCTAAAGGGCCGCAATTGCGTTGGGCTGGATGTGGTCGAACTGGCCCCAGACGGCAATGCCGCATGGGATTTCACCGCCGCACAAATCGTCTATCGGCTCATGGCAGCCTGCTAAACAGAACTCGGATCATAGGCCCGGCGCACCATCACCGCCGGGTCTTTGTGACCAAGCCCAGCCTCAACAGCATCCCCCGCATGCGCCGCAAATTGCACCAGCATTTCTGAATCCAACCCATAAGATTGCACCACACGCCGGAACACGTCAGCATCTTTTAGGGCAGTTTGGATTTCAAACCCTACGTCATCGTCATCCCCTAGAATTTTAGGCAAACGGTCCGTCACCATGGGCAGACCCGCTGGCCCGCCACAGACGATCTTCATAACCGTCTCAAGCGGCAATCCCGCCGCCTTGGCCACAGGCATCATTTCCATCAAGCCGTTAAAATAGGTCTGTAACATGCTGTTATTGATGGTTTTCATCGCCAAACCAGCGCCCAATGGACCCACATGAAAGATCCGCTCGGAAATAGAGACCAAGCTACGCCGCGCGCGGTTTGCGGCCTCATCAGAGCCGCCAATGAAAATCCCACATTTGCCCGCAGTAACCAGTTCAGGCCCACCAGAAATCGGGGCGTCTACCGTACTCGCGCCCTTATCCGTAATCCGCTGCAAGCGATCCTGCAAAACTGCCGGAACAACAGTGCTGGTTTCAATAATCTGTTTCCCTGTCAAATCGCAGTCCAACAGCGCATCCAAAACCTCGCCCACAGCGTGATCATTCAACAGGCTCAAAATCAGCGTGTCGCTCGCCGCCACAAGTGCGGGCAGGTCCGCCGCATTCGAAATGCCATCAACCGCGCGCCCACTTCGGGTCCATCCCAATACGGGATGCCCTTGATCCGCCATACGTCGCGCAATCGCGCCGCCCATACGCCCCAGCCCAACAACACCAATTGTTTCCATGTGCGCTCTCCAACAAAATTTGATGTGACGAAGGGGCGCCAGCCACGACCCTCTGGGCGGTATCTTTTCACACTCTTTGGTGGCTGTCATGGCGGTTTCGTATGTGGTCCGACTTTGCGTAAATTGCGCTAGTCGAATCGTACGTTTCAGCCGCCGAAACGTACGAAACTCAACTTTACGAAAAATGAACGGTCCAAACGCCCCAAACGCAACCGTTTCGCGGCGAAACCTAGTGATGAATTTTGAAAGAAGAGATGGTGCTGCTGGGGAGAATTGAACTCCCGACCTCGTCATTACCAATGACGCGCTCTACCACTGAGCTACAGCAGCCAACTGTTGGTCCGAAACCCAAAGTCTCGTTGACTGTGGCGCGGTGATTAGACTCAAATTTCAGATCGCGCAAGGGCATCTAGAATGTTTTTTTCGCCTCATGTATGGAAAGTACATGGAAAGCAAAAAAACACCTTCTGGATACGCTGCCGAAGCCAAAAGACGCGAAGACCGTCTAAAAGCTGCGCTAAAAGCGAATATGGGCCGCCGAAAGGCCCAAGCAAAGGCGCGGGCAAGCGACACCAAAGGGACAGAGGCAGAGTCTGCGGGCAAGGAGTAAGAGTTATGGATTCTATTGTTGTTAAAGGAAATGGCCCGCTTAACGGTCAAATTCCCATCGCAGGTGCCAAAAACGCCTGTCTTACGTTAATGCCTGCGACCATCCTCAGCGAAGAACCGCTGACGTTGACCAACGCACCGCGCTTGTCTGACATCAAGACAATGACGCAACTGCTCGAGTCGCTGGGTGCAGAGGTTTCAAGCCTGCAAGACGGCAAGGTCATCGCCATGTCCAGCCATAACTTGGACAACCACATCGCAGATTACGACATCGTTCGTAAAATGCGGGCGTCCAATTTGGTGCTTGGCCCAATGCTGGCCCGTCTGGGTCACGCAGTTGTTTCGTTGCCGGGTGGTTGCGCGATTGGTGCGCGCCCAATGGATTTGCACACCTATGGCCTTGAAAAGCTGGGCGCTCAGATCGAATTGAAAGACGGCTATCTACACGCCAAAGCCCCCGGTGGCCTTAAGGGCGCCGAGATGGAATTGGCCTTTGCCTCCGTAGGTGCGACTGAAAATATCCTAATGGCATCTACACTTGCCAAAGGTACAACCGTTATCAAAAACGCCGCCCGCGAGCCCGAGATTGTTGATCTTGCGGATTGCCTGCGTGCCATGGGCGCGCAGATCGAAGGCGACGGAACCCCTACAATTGTCGTACAGGGTGTTGACCGTTTGGGCGGTGCAACCCATGCCGTTGTGACCGACCGTATCGAACTTGGCACCTATATGCTTGCCCCTGCTATTGCCGGTGGCGAGGTTGAACTGCTTGGCGGTCGTATCGACCTATTGGCGTCCTTCTGTGAAAAATTGGATGCGGCGGGTATCTCGGTTGAAGAAACCGAAAAGGGCCTAAAGGTTGCGCGCCGCAATGGCCGTGTCAAAGCGGTCGACGTTGTGACTGAACCTTTCCCGGGTTTCCCAACTGACCTGCAGGCGCAGATGATGGCCTTGATGTGTACAGCCGAAGGCACTGCCGTTCTCGAAGAGAAAATCTTTGAAAACCGCTTTATGCACGCCCCAGAATTGGGCCGCATGGGTGCAAACATCGAAGTTTCCGGCGGCACAGCGACGGTTCATGGTGTGGAACGTCTAAAAGGCGCGCCTGTTATGGCAACCGACCTGCGGGCCTCGGTTTCCTTGATCCTTGCTGGTCTTGCGGCCGAAGGGGAAACTGTTGTGAACCGTGTTTATCACCTTGATCGTGGTTACGAACGTTTGGTCGAAAAACTAAGCAACGTTGGCGCAATCGTAGAGAGGGTACCTGGCGTATGAGCGAAGACGCACGTTTCGAAGACGGTCGCGAGATCCCACTAAACCTCGGCGCAATGGACGCCGAGGATCTTCAGATTTTGTCAGCCTTGGCACAAGATGCGGTCTTTCCAGCAACTGAAATGACTTGGCGCGCTAAAGAACGTCGCTTTGCCATTTTGTTCAATCGCTTTCGTTGGGAAGACGTAGAAAACGCCACACGCCGCAAGCGCGATGTCGAACGCGTGCAGTCTTTGTTGGTCATCGAAAACGTGTTGAAGGTGTCTAGCCAAGGCGTTGATCGTTCTGACACGGACACAATCCTGTCTGTGCTATCGGTCGGGTTTGAAGCGGGCGAGGATGGAACCGGCGATGTTATTCTGACCCTAGCAGGCGACGGCGCAATTCGTTTGTCCGTCGAAGCGTTGGAGTTGACGTTAAAGGACGTTACACGCCCATATTTCGCGCCATCCAACAAAGTACCAGACCACGACGTCTAGCCTGATCGAACTCGCTGTTGTTTAGCCGAATCCATGCGCATACTTGCAAAAAAGCCGAGTCTCTTGAGGCTTGGCTTGAAGAACGCTAAGAGCAGCGCAAAGGAGAGCCTCATGCCCCAGTTTCTAAACGCTGCCGATGCGAACTTTGAAACTCAGTTTACTGCGCTTTTGGGCGCGAAACGCGAAGACAGCCCGGATGTTGATGCCGTTGTGGCAGAGATCATCGCAGATGTGCGTGCGCGTGGGGATGCGGCCGTTCTTGAGCTGACGGCAAAGTTTGACCGGCTTGAACTTACCCCAGAAACGCTGCGATTTTCTGAAGAAGAAATCGAAAATTACTGCGCGCAGGTGACCGCCGAGGAACGAGCAGCACTTGAGTTGGCAGCGGAACGGATCCGCGCCTATCACGGGCGCCAAATGCCCGAAGACCAAAGCTGGACAGACGATAGTGGCGCAACACTCGGTTGGCGCTGGACTGCGGTTTCTGCTGCCGGGCTATATGTGCCGGGCGGTTTGGCGAGCTATCCGTCGTCTGTGTTGATGAACGCGATCCCTGCAAAAGTTGCGGGTGTTGAACGTTTGGCCATCGTTGTACCAACGCCTGACGGTATCGCAAACCCATTGGTCTTGCTAGCCGCACGTTTGGCTGGTGTTGATGAAATCTACCGTATCGGTGGCGCGCAGGCGATTGCGGCTTTGGCCTATGGTACGGAAACGATTGCGCCCGTTGATAAAATCACAGGTCCGGGCAATGCATTTGTTGCAGCTGCAAAGCGTCGGGTATTTGGTAAAGTCGGCATCGATATGATCGCGGGACCTTCAGAGATTTTGGTGATCGCTGACAAAAATAACAACCCAGATTGGATCGCCTTGGATCTGCTAAGCCAAGCAGAACACGATGAAAGTGCGCAATCTATCCTAATAACGAACGACGCCCAATTCGGTCGCGATGTGGCAGATGCTGTGAACAAGCGCCTAGAAACCCTAGAGCGCCGTGCCATTGCAGGCGCAAGCTGGCGTGATTTTGGCGCGGTGATCACGGTTGCCGATTTGGACAAAGCAGCAGCGCTTTCAAATCGAATTGCACCTGAGCACCTAGAATTATGTGTCGGCGATCCCGATGCGCTTTCAGAAAAAATCACTCACGCAGGCGCGATTTTCTTGGGACAGTTCACTCCAGAAGCGATTGGGGATTATGTTGGGGGCCCGAACCACGTGCTACCGACAGCGCGGTCTGCACGATTTAGCTCGGGCCTTTCCGTTATGGATTTCGTTAAGCGCACCACACTGTCAAAAATGACGCTGGAGAGCCTAAAGACCATCGGACCAGCTGCCGCTGCTCTGGCAAAAAGCGAGAGCTTAGAGGCGCATGGCCTATCTGTTCTTGCACGGTTAGACGCGCTTAACGAAAAGTAGATATTTTTTGCCAACCTCGGACGGGCCCTCCCTAACGAGACCAATACTCCGGTCAGGTAGCCTTTGCTGGCACGGTCATCGGCGTCTCCGCCTGTTCCGCAAGACCTTTATGGCGGCTAATTCCTAACGGAACCTTACCAACGGGCCGTTCTAATCCCGATTTATCGAAGATGGTTAGCAATTAGTAATGCGCCGTATAGCCACCATCAACGGCAATGACCTGCCCAGTCACGTATGAAGCCGCGGGAGAGGCCAAAAAGAGGGCCGCGGGTGCGAGTTCTTTGGGGTCTCCCCAGCGGCCGATGGACGTAGCGGCCTTTAGTTTCTCGGCGATTTTGGGGTCTTTTGCGCTTTGCGCATTCGCCGCAGTTTTGAAATACCCCGGAGCGAT
Source organism: Cognatishimia sp. 1_MG-2023 (assembly GCF_030548175.1). Lineage (GTDB taxonomy): Bacteria > Pseudomonadota > Alphaproteobacteria > Rhodobacterales > Rhodobacteraceae > Cognatishimia. Next base: position 357,897 of record NZ_JAUORX010000002.1, read on the forward strand.
TGAATTCACTGTAATGCCATTCCCACCAAGCTCTGCCGCCAATGCACGTGTCATTCCGTTGATACCAGCCTTAGCGGTCGTATAGGCTGCGTCGCCTGATTGCGCGATGATCCCGGCAATCGATGAAATGTTTATGATACGGCCATAAGTTCGGTCAGACATCGATTTGGCTGCGGCTTGAGACAACATAAATGGCGCAATCAAGTCGACTTCTATGAGGCGTGCTACATCGGCTTGTTCGAACTCTTGAAGGTTTCGCCGGTCTCGCATGCCGACGTTATTCACTAAGATATCGATCCCTCCAGCATCTTCGATTTTTGAAAGGCAGGCCAATGCTGCCTTGGTATCGCTGACATCAAATGGAGCGGGGCGCGCCAGTGGTCCCAACATGGTTATAGCTTTGTTAACGGCATCCGCGTCGCGTCCGTTTACCCAAACCTCAGCGCCTGCTTCGGTAAAAAGCTTTGCAATCTCAAAGCCAAGGCCTGTGCTGCTACCAGTGATCAACGCGCGCTGACCAGAAAGCGAAAATATCCCGTAATCTGCCATAGATCCTCCTGATGCGTTTGTCGGTTATTTACGTTGCGTTGCCAACATGTCTGTTTTCGGACTGATTACATGTTGCCGCATTGCTCCGTCTTTCACGTTCGGTTACGTCTTTTATATTAAGTGAGGTAAGGGACTTCCCATGAGCCGCATCAGCCGTATCGAAATTGACGATAGCAATTTGCCGCCGCCGACTCCTGAAATTGAGCAGGAACGTCGGGTCGCTATGTTTGATCTGATCGAGGAAAACACGTTTGCTTTGCCCAAACGTGATGATCGCGATGTGCCCGAAGGACCTTATCAGCTAGAGCTTGCCATACGTGATAAGCGGCTCGTGTTCGATTTGGCGACTGATGCTGGCACCAAAGCCGCAGAGTTTCATTTGTCGTTGTCGCCGTTTCGGCAGGTGGTGAAAGACTATTGGCAAATTTGCGAAAGCTACTTTGATGCTGTGAAGAATATGCCACCAAGCCAGATCGAAACGATCGATATGGCGCGCCGTGGTATTCACAACGAGGGCGCGCGCATTCTGGCAGAACGGTTGGAAAGCAAAGCAAATGTCGATCATGATACAGCTCGGCGTTTGTTTACCCTAATTTGTGTGCTGCATTTCGGAGGGTAACACATGGCATTAGACCTTCCGCAATCGGTCCTGTTTTGTTGTGATCATAATGCCGTGCGTTCGCCGATGGCCGAAGGCATCATGAAGCAGTTTTATGGCACGGATACCTATGTTCAATCTGCTGGCCTAAAGAATGACTTAGAGATTGATGGTTTTGCGATAGCCGTTTGTAGTGAAAATGGTGTGGAGTTGTCCCGTCATCGTTCCCGTTCCTTTGAGGAGATGGAGCAATGGGGTGATCAGCTGTCGAGCTTTGATTTGATCGTTGCCTTAACGCCCGCGAGTTATGCCAAGGCGCAAGAGTTGACCAAATGCTATCATTTGGAATTACAGTTCTGGCCAATTTCTGACCCGACCGCGCAGGGCGAAACGCGGGATGCCAAATTGGCGGCCTATCGGATTTCGCGTGATGAAATTATTGCAAAGCTGCATGAGCGCTGGGGTGAACCGCGCTAACACTTTGTTTGCAGTCTGCATGACAGGGTAGCCCATCCGATACTGCGGAAGGATGGGCCCATGACCGCCATAGATTTGTGTTTGTCTTCAAAAGACCCGGTTTTATCGCCGTTTTTTGCTCTGTTAAAACAGGGCCGGTATGCGGCGTTGCGGAAACGGGCCTCTCGCCAGTTAAAGAAATATCCAACAAATGCGCGGTTATATGGGTTTCTCGGGGCCGCTTGCGCCGGTTTGTCCGATTTGGACGCTGGAATTGGCTACTATCAGCGTGCTCTTCAGCTGGATGGCTCTGACGCGAGTTTACATCAAGATTTAGGTAAGTTGTTTTATGCGCGCGCGGATTACCCGCGGGCAGTCACCTGTTTCATCAACGCTAAGAAGCACGGCGCAGAAGGCCCTGAACTGGCCTTTCATTTAGGTATATCTTTGATGCGCCTAAACCGATTGCGTGAGGCTTTGAGCCAATTGGCCATGGCCTTATCGGCTGAGCCAGAAAATGCGGAATACGCGGCGAGGTTGGCCGAGGCGTTTGAGCAGGGTGGGTATTATGACGAGGCGCGCAAGTGCTTCGAGATCGCTTGTTCATTAGCGGCTGAAAACTTTAAGTATCAAGTCGCTTTGGCGCGATGCTGTTATGCGGGTGGGGATGCTGATCGTGCTTTGTCGCTGTGTGATCAGGCACTGGCGTCTGGTTCAAAATCGGCTGAGATTCATACAATACGTGCTGCCGCTTTGGCTGCATTGGGGCGCTTGGATGAGGCAAGTCAGGCAAGCCGGAATGCACTGTCGGATAAGCAGGCGGCTGCAAGTCACTATTACAACTTTGCGGTGCGGCACGACATGGCAACCGAACCAGATATTGTGGGCCGAGTCATGGAGTTGATGCATGAGGCTGATGGCCCATCAGAACGGCGTGCGCTTCACTTTGCAATGGCTAAAGTTCGCGAAGACTTGGACGAGGTTGATCAAGCCTATGAGCATCTTGTTCAGGGAAATGCGCTGCGAAAAGCGGAACTGAAATACGATATTGCGCACGACTTGCAATTGTTTGCGTCATTAAAGCAAACGTTTCGAGGGGCGGCGCATAAACAATGCGCCTTTGGCGCTGAAATAACCCCTGTGTTCATTGTCGGCATGCCTCGGTCCGGCACCACTTTGGCAGAGGCCATTTTGGCCCGACACACCGAGGTTACAGCCTGCGGTGAGTTGAATGCGCTTTTGCAAAGTTTGGTTGTCGCTGTCCCGGATCAAGGGATTCCGACAGATGCAGAGGGCGCGCTTCTTGCAAAAACGTACATAGATCATTTGCCGCCGCATGCTCGGAATTCAAAGTTTGTGACGGATAAGATGCCCGAAAATTTCAAAATGATCGGGCATATCCTGATGTCGATGCCAAATGCAAAAATTGTACATATGTGCCGTGATCCTAAAGCGGTATGTTGGTCGAATTTCAAAACTTCCTTTAGTTCTAAAGGGAACGGTTTTTGCTATGATCAAGAGGACCTAGTGACCTACTACAAAGGCCATTCAGACTTGATGGCGTTTTGGCATCATCAGTTTCCAAACAAGATTTTTGATTTGAATTACGAGGCTTTGGTCGAAAACCCAGAGCCTGAAATTCGGAAATTGACGGATTATGTGGGGCTGAGTTGGGAAGAGGCATGTTTAACCCCGCAAAAGGGGCAGCAGATGGTGACGACGGCTTCGCAAGTCCAAGTGCGGCGTGCGATATACAAGGGTAGCTCGGAAGCTTGGCGCCGATACGAGGCGCAAGCAGGGCATTGGTTGGCAAAACTGTAGATCAGGGGCGCACTCTGAAACTGTCATGTTGCTAAAAGGTGGCATAGCGTTTATCGAGCGCGTTGCAAGCAAGGCTATTTGCCCTGAAAGCACCCGAAATGGATCGCTTTCTGTCAGTGCAGCGATTTGCCCCGCCTTTTAATAGGTCACAAATCGCGTATCAGACGAGAATACACCTTGTAAAACAGAGGAATTGCCCCCATTTAAGGGGCCGCCCGTAAACCTCGGGTAGCTACGTAAAGGAGAGACCATGGCCAAGGAAGAACTGCTCGAATTTCCCGGTGTCGTCAAGGAACTCCTGCCAAATGCGACGTTTCGGGTCGAGCTGGAAAACGGCCATGAGATCATCGCACATACGGCAGGTAAGATGCGCAAAAACCGCATCCGCGTTCTAGCTGGTGACAAGGTGCAAGTCGAAATGACACCTTATGATCTGACTAAAGGTCGGATCAACTATCGCTTTAAATAAGCGCTTTGCGGCGCGGCTTCCAACAGGTCCGGTGATATGAAGTTAATCCTCGGCTCTGGCAGCCCGCGCCGTCGTGAATTGCTCGCTCAAATTGGGGTCGTGGCGGATGATATTCGCCCCCCTGATATTGACGAGACGCCTCTTGAGGGCGAACTCCCGCGCCCATATTGTGCCCGGATTACCCGTGAAAAAGTACAAGCGGTTCAAGCGGATAGCGATGATATCGTCCTGTCGGCTGACACAACTGTTGCTCTGGGGCGCCGTATCATGGGCAAGCCCGAAAGTGCTGCCCAAGCTGCTGAATTCCTAATCGCGCTTGGTGGCCGTCGACATAAAATCATTACCTCTGTCGCCATTCGGCGGGGGGAACAGATTTGGCAGCGGGATGTTGTCAGCCAAGCACAAATGAAGCGCCTGTCGGACGACGAACTGAATTTTTATCTCGCAAGCAATGATTGGCAGGGCAAAGCCGGTGGCTATGCCATCCAAGGCCCAGCGGGCGCGTTTATCCCATGGATCAGCGGCTCGTTTACCGGAATCGTTGGCTTGCCCCTTGCTGAAACCGCCGCCTTATTGGCCGCTGCGGGTTATCCGCTTTATAAGGACATCCCATGAAGGGTCGCCAAATCATTCTCGATCAATTGAACAACCGCGAAGCCGCGGCTTTGATGGTCGATGGAAAGCTGTCGGATTTCTTGATCGAAGGCGATGCGCCGCGACCCGGAACAATTTATCGCGCCATCGCTGATCGCCCGATGAAGGGGCAGGGCGGTATGTTCTTGTCCACACCTGATGGGAACGTGTTCTTGCGCCAAGTCAAAGGCTTAGCACCCGGGCAGGCGCTTTTGGTGCAAGTCACCGGATACGCGGAAGAGGGCAAAGCGATCCCGGTGACGCAAAAGGTCTTGTTCAAAAGCCGCTTTGCAATTGTGACGCCAGATGCACCCGGACTAAACGTCAGCCGCAGCATTCGCGATGATGATCTACGGGACGAGCTTAAGGGCATCGCGCATGACGTCATGGGCGATAGCAACATGGGGCTGATTCTGCGCTCTAGCTGTGCCAATGCCGACGCTGACGAGATTGCCGAAGATATAGCTGCTATGCTGGATTTGGCAGAGGCCGTTTTGGCCGATGCCGAAGGTCCCGCAGAGAAACTGACAGATGGCGATGGGCCGCATCTTTTGGCGTGGCGTGAATGGGTTGAACCCGCCGGAGTGGTTACTGAAGACAAGGCGTTTGAATTCAATGGTGTTCTGGATGCCTTGGATGAGCTTGACGTTGCCAAAGTACGCCTACCTGGCGGCGCATATATGTTCGTTGAGCAGACGCGTGCCCTGATTGCAGTCGATGTGAACACAGGTAACGACACGTCGCCAGCTGCTGGCCTACAGGCCAACATTGCAGCAGCAAAAGACCTGCCTCGGCAGTGCCGAATTCGCGGCTATGGCGGGCAAATCACAATCGACGTTGCACCCATGCCTAAGAAAGATCGCCGTACCTTTGAAACGGCTCTACGGGGCGCTCTGAAGGCAGATGGGATCGAAACCGTCATGGCGGGTTGGACGCCGCTTGGTCATTTTGAATTACAACGAAAGCGGGATCGGTTGGTGACAGCTGAATTGCTGAAATGAGCTGCCCAATTTGTAAAAAAGAGACTGTTACGAAGTATCGTCCATTCTGCTCAAAACGCTGTGCTGACATCGACTTAGGCAAGTGGCTGAACGAAGATTACAGCCTCGAAGCCCCAGAAGAAGACGTGCCAGAAGCGGCGTTTTTCGCTGGGCAGAAAAAAGACGAACCTCTGCACTGATTTTTTTGATTTTGGCTCTGGACACCACCTTAAGTGTGACATAGAACGCCCAAACCCGAGTGATTAATCACTCTCCGGTGCCCGGGTAGCTCAGGGGTAGAGCAGTGGATTGAAAATCCTCGTGTCGGTGGTTCGATTCCGCCCCTGGGCACCATTTAACTCTCTGATAAATATGGAAATTTTAGCCATTCGGTATGTCCTTATCGTTTGGGTTTGACAGTTTTCTCTGTGGGTTTGACACTTTTGCTTCCTGCGCACGGCGGTCATACTCTCCTTCCCAGACCCGCATCGTCTTTCTGTTCTTGCGGGCTAGTGCTGCGTTCCTGGAATAATGAAGGCCCATAACCTTCGAATCCTGCGCGAGCAGATCGGAGATCTCGCGCTCGTCCTGACCGGCTTCCCTGAGCCATGTCGCCATCGTGTGACGCAGGCCTTTGGGTGTCAGGCCTTGGGCGATCTCTCCGGCCTCCTCCAGCTTTCTGCGAAGTCTCTGCCATGCGCTTGCAAAGCCGTCGTAGGTCCAGGGAGTACCTTTAGAGCTGGCGAGCAGTGTTGCCGCATTATGTGCGGGCGCGTTGGTCATTTCGGCTTCAAGCACCCTACTGATTGGGACCGCTGCACCGACACTCGTCTTATTGCGTCCTTTCCAGATCACGCCGTCGTCAATTTGATCCTTTCGAAATTCCAATGCGTCGGTTGGATCTTGGCCAGTGCAGAAGATCGTCGCCAACGCTGCACGTAGCTGCGGCGAAGCAGCATCTAGGACAGTTTGAACTTCTTCGAATGTCCAGGTTCTGTAAGCCTCTGGAGTGTTTTTTGGGCGTGGTTTTTTGATTACGCCTTCGGCAAAATTCTTAGAGATCAATCCTTTTGGAATGCAATACTTGAAGACTTGAATGAGAAAGTTACGCACACGGTTGGCTTTATCCCAACTGTGTTTCTTCGCCAGTTTGTCGTGGATGGCCGCAAGCAATGGCGTATCGATGGATGAAACGGGTGTATCCTTGATAGGTTTCAACACATTGGCGCACATTCGATACTCACGTTTTGTGGCTTTCGACCGCTCCAGAAAATGCTCTTCAGCGAAGTAAACTGATATAAGCCCGCCAAGAGTGCCGGGCTTGGGTCGCCGTTGCTTCAAAGCTTCCGACGCTGCTGATATCGTGGTGCACTCTGCGAAAAACTCAGCGGATCCAATCGGTGACTTGCGAAGATCTACCTTTTGCCCCGTTTGACGGTGGTAGCACCTCATGCACCCATGTCGGTCGGAGAAGATTTTGAAACCTTTGACGCGAACCAAAGTCATTACAGGCGGCCTAGAATTTCGTTTTGAGAAATTACGTCGGAGCCGGTTTTCAGATCGTCGAGCCACCTGTCTAGGTCGGACCTGTCGTACTGCTTGTACTTTGGTGGGATGAGGACTGGCTGCACTGGGCAGAGTGATTTGAAGTGCTTTACGGCCAACCCACAATAATGCGCGGCTTCTGTAGCGTTCATCATGCGTTTTTCGATTACACTTATATTCAGGCTAGTTGTGCTCATATGGGTTCTCTTTGGGAATTGAGTTTAGGCAATCGGGGCGGCAAACATTGCAATCAGCCGTTCTCATTTTCTTTTGTTCGGGATCGTAAGTTTCGGATTTCGCTGCCACTCGATGAACTCGGTTCGATCATGTTGCGCTCAACGTATTCCGCGATGGCACTCCGAGGTAATAGATAGCTTGCCCCAACACGCACGTGGCGAAGCTGGCCGCTACGGAGCAAATTTCGAATGCGCCTCTCTGGCCAACCGCTGATTTCAGCCAGTTCTCGAGGGGAATACAGGTCAGGGTTGTTCAATTTGTGCCTCCAGTCTTGTCAACTTCGCCACAAATGTGCGAATAATCAGGTAGTATAGGTACAGGCAGGACTATATTGGAACATACGTGTCAAAATCAACACGAAAATGAAACTATTGCAGAGCGCCTGCTAATAGTTCGAAGACGCACAGGGCTTTCGCAAAGTGATTTTGCTAAGAGCTTAGACGTGATTCCACGCTCCTATCGGAATTATGAGGCCGCCGTTCGAGACGTACCGCTCGCTCTGGCAATCAGTGTGCACCGTACATTCGATGTAGATCTGAATTGGTTTCTCTTAGGTGTCGCCCCACCTGTGACGCTTCCTGCTCCAACAGTATATGAGCGAATTCTTCTGGCAATGGAGACATTCCAGAACGCCAAAGAGATCGAGTTTTCTGCCGAGAAAAAGGCGAAGCAAATCAGCTTTTTGGCCGGTCAGTTCGCAAGCGGCCGTGAGCTGACCAACGACGAAATCCACGAATATCTTGAAACAACAGTGTGAGGCGCTAATGGACAAACTCAACATATTGGAAAAGAACGTCATGATCCGAGCGTTGCCTGCGTTGATGGCACTGCAGTTGGTTGGGGCAATCACATACCTAGTAGTGGTTGGGGCTGATCGAGGCAGTCCAACACAAGCGATTGCTGCAATCATAAGTTTGATCTCGATGACATTGCTCGTCGGGGCAGCCGGGGTGTTGCTTATCCTTCAACTCGGTTTGCGACGACTTCGCTTCGGTAGTTAGCTATGGCATTACACCACTGTCAACACTGGGCAGAAAGTGTACGTTGCAAAGTCATGCGAACGGCCCAAAGTCGCCTTTCACTACTCTGTCTGATGCAGCTTCTGCTGTCCTGCCGTTCGAACACCTCGCAGTATTTCGATCCGGGCAATGGCGAGGTTGCGAACTTTTCCGGCTTTCGCGACGCCTGCACCGGTCACTACCCCAGTCCGCGGTTGCGTGCATTGGCAAAGGTCTTACGTGACCTCCACGAGAACATTTGGAAAGACGCGAGATAATGAACGGGACACGAGCACAGGAAACCGTTCAGAAGCTTTGGAACGCGAGCAAAAGCCTGCAAGGCGGCGGCGTGAGCTACTACGAATACGTCACTGAGCTGACTTACCTTCTGCTTCTGAAGATGCTGGAAGAGGTGAAGAGAGATGGCGTCAAGCTTGAAGAACGTTTGCCAGGGAATCTTCGCTGGGGCGAACTCAAACGGCTTAAGGGTGAACAGCGATTGGTGCGCTACCGCGCAATGCTGCTCGAGCTCAGCACGTCGAAAAAGTTCAATTTTCCTCTCGTCAAGCAGGTCTTTACAGACGCAAAGACTTCACTGACAAAGGCCGCAGCTCTCACCACTCTGGTTGCCACGATTGACAACGTCGATTGGTACGCGGCCGACGAAGATGGCTTTGGCGATCTTTACGAAGGTCTATTGGAACGCACGACTTCCGAACGAAAATCGAAAGCAGGCCAATACTTTACACCTCGACCGCTAATCGAAACTATTATCGCACTGACCAAACCTAAAGTGGGCGAGGTGATCCAAGACCCAGCTGCTGGCACTGGCGGATTTTTGATAGCAGCACACCGCGCGATCATGCGAGAAACGGACGATCTGACCAAAGTCTCAAAAAACGTGGCGTTTGCCCAGCGTAATAGCAAGTATCAAGGTGCGGAATTGATCACCGGCACTCACAGACTGAATACAATGAACCTGCTGTTGCACGGTATTGATCAGCCGATTGATTGTATCGATGCGCTTACATCAGATGCTGCAAAATTTGACCCCGCAGATCTGATCCTAACCAATCCCCCCTTCAATAAGTTCCCCGAGCGGGTCTCACGAAGCGATTTCGTTACAACTGCAAGCGCCGCAAAAGGACCACTGCCCTTTGTCGAACATGTAGTGCGTGGTTTGAAAGACGGCGGCAGGGCAGCGATTGTCGTGCCAGACAACACACTGTTCGAAGACAACATGGGTCGCGAATTGCGCAACTGGTTGATGGACCTTTGCGATCTGCACACCATCCTACGGCTGCCTACCGGCATCTTCTATGCCCAGGGCGTGAAAACCAACGTAATCTTCCTGACCAAGAAATCAGAGGAACGGGTCGGTGCCACGAAAGCCGTCTGGTTCTATGATATGCGTGCTCAGATGCCGAACTTTGGCAAAACGCGAACGCTAACCACGGTCGATTTTGAGCCCTTCATTGAAGCTTTTGGTGACGATCCGCTGGGCCATGCCAAGCGCAAAGATGAGGGCGAAACTGGGCGTTTCCGCAAGTTTACGAGGTCGGAGATAGCCAAACGCAACGACAACCTCGATATCACCTGGCTACGCGATGATGTCGAAGTCGTCGAAGAAGGCCTCACCGAACCTGATGATATCGCCGCCGCCATTCTGGGCCATCTGCGCGCTGCGTTGGAAGAAATCGAAGCCGTTGCCGACGAATTGGCTGAAGTAATCGAGGCTGAAGAATGAGTGTGACGAAAGAAGCGTACTTCGAGGCATTAGGAACTAACGACAAGAGCATCATTCAGGCCGCTTTTAATCGTGCACACGAAGTGCGCAAATTCGAAATTGAGCTCTATTGGCGTCGCGCTGCTCACTTTTGGGTAATGCAAGCCGCGATCTTCGCTGCTGTTGGCTTTGTTTTGTCTGGGACATCAGTCCAGACCGGCAACGCGCTGCCATTGGCACTTGTGGGGTTGGGTTTTCTGACGGCAGTAGGTTCATGGTTTTCTTCTGAAGGGTCAAAGTTTTGGCAGGAAAACTGGGAGCGCCATATTGATCTGCTTGAAGAGCGTTTCGAAGGGCACCTCCACAAGACCGTGTGGGTTGGTGGCGACGGCATTCGATGGTCCGTTTCCGGAACCAACGGATGGTTGAACATTTTCTTCGCGATATTTTGGGCAGGTCTATTCATCTACCAGTTCTCTGCCTCGGCGGACTGGATGAGTTTTTGGCATTTTCTGACAGGTGCGGGTGTTGCCTTCGACTATGATGTGATCGAAGCAGTGATCATCGCAGCTGCTACATTGGCCGGGTTTTGGTTCATGAGAGGCCGGGGAACGAAACTTAAGGGAACTGTTGTCTCGATCGAACCCGAATTGGTCGCGCCGCGCCTCGATAGCAAACCTCGGATTTTCACACGCAAGAAGACCGCAGTTTCATTTATCAAACGGGAGCCACGCCCGTGACAACCAGTGAATCCTTTGGCCGCACTATCCAGCTTTTTCTTGTTGATGGCACGCCGAACGGGCTGCGCAAGGCAACGATCCATGGTTGGACCGGCCTGATCTTTGTCGCGACGACCTCGACCTTTGGCGCGCTCACGTCGCGCAAGGAACTGGATCGTACTGGAATCTACCTGCTGGCTGGGCCCGACCCGGATCAGGAAGGCGGCACGCGCGCCTATATCGGCTCGGCGAACAGTGTGCAGGAGCGGATCAAGCAAAGCGCCGTGCAACGTGATTTCTGGGAGATCGCTATTGCTGTCACAACCAGTGATGATGACCTGTCCAAAGGCCATGTCGAATACCTCGAGGCCCGGCTGATAGAGCTGGCAACGCAGGCCAAGCGCGTCGCCTTGGACAATGGCAACAATCCTGCCAGCCAGCGTCGCCGATTGCCCGAGGCCGATCAGGCCAATATGGAACAGTTCCTTGCCAACCTGAAAATCATGTTGCCGGTGATTGGGCTGGATTTGCTGAAGCCGCAGCCGCGCGCTGCAACTTTGGTCAGCACGCCGGTGGAGCAGCGCACCTCGGGTGAGGTGAAATTCGAGATGCGGCACAAAACCGGCGTGCAGGCCCAGGCCGTTGAGGAGGAGGGCGAGTTCATTGTGCTTGAGGGTTCCCAGGCGTTGATCAACACAGGCCATGTCCAGCAAAGCTATGGTGGGCTGAAGAAAAAGCTGATCGATCAAGGCGTATTGTTGCCTTCAACAGAAAATCTGTTGGTCTTCGCCAAGCCCCATGCATTCAGCAGCCCCTCTGCCGCGGCAGCCGTCGTTCTGGACCGGAATAGCAATGGTCGGACCGAATGGAAGGTGCAGGGGTCAAAGCAGAACTATCATGACTGGCAACAGACTCGGATTGCCGCCGATGGAGGTAGCGCATGACTGAGTTACCAAAGGGTTGGGCTGAAACTTCAATTGGCGACCTAGGTAAGTGGGGGAGCGGCGGAACGCCTAAGTCAGACAATGAGTACTTCTATGGCGGGGAAATTCCTTGGATCAGAAGCGGAGATTTGCCAGACGGCCCGATCATAGATCATGAAGTCAACATCACACCCGAAGGGCTCGCAAACTCATCTGCAAAATGGGTACCAGAAGATGCAGTACTGATAGCAATGTACGGCGCAACCATTGGCAAACTCGGGATCACAACTTACCCGGTCACAACAAATCAGGCCGTCGCGTTCTGCCAGCCAAACGAGGCAATTTCTTCGAAATTCCTTTTTCTTGGCTTGAGCAACATCAAGCAAGATTTGATCGAAATGGGTCAAGGTGGAGCACAACCAAATATCAGCCAACAAATATTGAAGCCTGTACCATTCCCGCTGCCACCAATCCCCGAACAAAAACGAATAGTTGCAAAGGTGGATGGATTGACCGCCCGCACCGCCCGCGCTCGCACCGATTTAGACCGCATCCCCACCCTTATCGCCCGCTACAAGCAACGTATTCTCGCCCTAGCGTTCACGGGTGAATTGACCGCAGGTTGGCGGTCGAACACGGAGGGCGAGCAAATACGAGGCGCTGATATGTTGGGCGTAATCGCGCAGCAAAAGGAGAGAATTCGCCAAGAACGTTCGCTCCGGAACAATGGACGAAATCGCAGCCTTTCAGTTCAATCGCCTGATCTACCGGACTTGCCTTCATCTTGGGCGTGGGCAACGTTCAATGACTGTTCTTGGGACTTGACGGTCGGACATGTTGGACCAATGAAGGACCGCTATGTGGATGAAGGCATTCCATTTCTTAGATCGTTAAATATTCGCGAAAATTTCATAGACCTTCAAAAGGTGGTCTACATCGATGAGAAGTTCCACGGTGAATTGCGGAAATCTGAAATACGCGCTGGGGAGCTTGTGGTCGTCAGGACAGGAGCGCCAGGCACTGCTGCGGTAGTTCCAGAGACACTAGGCCGCGCAAATTGTTCTGACTTAGTGATCGCACGTTTGGTTCCTGCCATGAACCCTCATTACGCGGCATATTATATGAATAGCCAGTTTGCTAAGTCAGCGGTTCGCGGAATGCAAGTTGGTGTCGCACAGCAGCACTTTAATGTTGGAGCAATGAGTCAAATGCCTGTGCCGGTCGCACCTGAGCAAGAGCAAACCGAGATTGTCCGGCGCATCGAGTCTGCCTTCAATTGGCTTGACCGCGTGGCCGCCGACCACGCTGCAGCCAGCAAACTCCTTCCGAAACTCGACGGCGCCATCCTCGCCCAGGCTTTCCGCGGTGAACTCGTGCCGCAAGACCCGAACGACGAACCTGCGAGCGTGTTGCTGGAGCGTATTCAAGCCGAGCGGGCCGCCGCTCCGAAGCAGGCAAAGTCGCGTAAATCGCGGACGCTGACACCACAGGAAATCGCCATATTGCCCCACAGCGATAATGAATTTTTTGAAGTAATTCCAAAGACACCCGGAGCTAGCGCAATGACCAAGAGCCGCCAAGATGATGACGTGATGGGACAGCCTTATCTTGCAGGCCTCCTTAAGAAAGGGAGCGTCGGGACGGCACAGGATTTGTTCAAGGCCTCTGATTTGCCTGTCGCCGACTTTTACAAGCAACTTGCCTGGGAAATCGAGCACAAGCACATTCGGGACAATGACGAAAAGCTGGAAGCGCTCTGATGCGGATTGATCGGGTATATATTGACGGGTTTCGAAACCTGAAAGACGTGGAAGCTGACTTCGACGAAGGTTGCTTGACGACTGTGATCATCGGTCAAAACGGCGCGGGCAAATCGAACCTGATTGAAGCGATCACCGAGATTTTCCGGCACCTTGATCCACCAAGCAGCAAACACGGCGCCAAACTCCGGTTCACGTTCGAGATCGACTACGTCATCAAGGGTCGCAAAGTGCGCGTCGGTAACCGTGACGGTTCCACCAAGGTGGTGGTTGACGGCGATCCGATGCCCATGACCCGATTTCAGGGCGGTAAGGCCGACCTCTTCCCCGATCTGGTCTTCGGCTACTATTCCGGCACGGGGCGTCGGTTGGAAAAGCTGTTCGATGACCATCAGGCCCGGTACTATGGCGTCATCAACAAGGATCGAAGCGACAGCGATTATGAGGCTGCTCGCGTTGCACGCCGCATGTTTTATTGCCGCCCAGTACACGGCGTCTTCGCGCTGCTGTCCCATTTCGCAAAGCCGGGGAAAAAAGGTCAGGCTGCAGGGCTTCTGAGCGAAAAACTTGGTATTACCGGCTTCCATTCCGCTTTGGCGCATTTCAAAGAGCCGTCATGGTTTACCAGTAGCGTTTGGAAGCGTGCGCGATCCAGTTCGGCTGACGCTCCGGCTCGAGGACGGCGTTCCGCCAATGAGCTTAGCGAGCAGGCACAAGACATTTGGGGAGCAAAAGGGCCAGCCGGTGAATGCGCCCGCGCGCTCCAAGATGTCGCGTTTCACCCCTTGGCAGTGACAGGCAAGGTTGTGGATGATTATCGCGATAAGCCGAAGGTCGAAGCGCAATTCGCCTGTTTCATTCGTGACAAAAAGGCCCTCGACACGTTTGCCGCCAATTATGACAGCGACCAAGACATGTTTGCGGCCCTTGAGGCCGCTGACATCTCCGACTTGTTCCGCGAGATGCTGGTCTGGGTTACGCGAACCGACAACGACAGCGGCGACGTGAGTTTTAGTGACCTGTCGGATGGTGAACGGCAGTTGCTGATGGTCCTGGGCCTAATCCGGGTCTCACGAGGCAAGGAAGCTCTGTTCTTGCTGGACGAACCTGACACCCACCTGAACCCCGCATGGCAGCTTAGCTATCTAGAACTGATCAAGCAGTGGACCGAAGTCGCTGCCGACAAAGACCGGTGTCAGATCATCATGACATCGCACAATCCGCTAACGATTGCGTCCCTTACAAAAAAGGAGGTGCGCGTGATGCAGAATGGCGACGAAGAAGGAATTCAGGTTGCTGAGCCGTACGCAGATCCCCGTGGGATGGGCTTTACAGCGACGCTCACCGAGATCTTCGGTCTGCCGACAACTTTGGACTTGGCAACGCAAAAACAAATAGATGATCGAAATGCGCTCGCCAGAATTGAAGAGAGATCGGAGGCTCAAGAAAAGCAGCTTATCGCGATCAATGACACACTTAACCGTCTGGGCTTTATGAATGAAAGCCGTGAGCCCCTTTATCACGAATTTCTCAAGGCATGGCAGGATGTGCGTTATGCAGACCGTCCTCCCCTGACCCCTGAAGCCATCGAAAAACGGCACCAAGCGATGGTTGATCTGATAAAGCAGCTGTCAGCGAAATCGGGGCCTAAGCATTGATTTTCGTTCGACGTGATCCCGCCCATATCCCAGAGAAGGTGTTGAAAGTTGCAGAAAGAGCCCAACTAGCTCTTGAGGCGCTTCCACCGGAGGAACGTGTGGCATTCATCAAGAAAAAGTCTCACGTTTGGAGTGGCTTCAAACGATATTTGGCGAAAATGTCGTACGGAAAATGCTGGTATTCCGAAAGCTGTGATCCCCAATCATTTTTTGACGTTGATCACTTTCGGCCAAAATCCGAGGCACGGCGGAGCAAGGACATTGCTCCCGATGATGGCTACCCTTGGCTGGCGTTTTCGTGGGAGAATTTCCGTTACTCTGCAGGCCGATCGAACCGCCTAAGCAAAGACGAGCAAACGGACGAAACCGTCGGTAAAGGGAGTTGGTTTCCACTTTGCGAAGGAAGCGCTGTCGCGTGCTGGGACCAGCGAGATATCAACCTTGAACAGCCAATGTTACTAGACCCAATCAATCAGGCAGATATGCGACTGATTAAAGTTGGCTCAGTTGGAAAAATTGAACCAAGCGATATTTGCGTGGGCACAAATCGCTTGAGAGTGGAGCGGTCAATCAAATCATATGGGCTAGATCTCCCTCCACTTACAGGCGCTAGGCTCAAAGTGATGCGGGATGTTCAGATTATGTTCGAAACACTGATGCAAACTGTTGAGACCGCAAACGAAGTGCCTCCTGCAGCTGATCTCTTGCCGGTGCCGAGCCAAGTAGATGCAATAACGGCAATGACTATGCCAGACAGTGCCTATTCACTTGCGGCACGTAGCAAGTTGATTGAACTCGGTGGGGCTCATCTGATTGCAAGCGTTGAGGAATATCCGGCTGCTACAGCCTAGTCAGCTAAGAGCCTTTTGGGGCAACATTCGTTAAGCGAGCACACCCAAATCAGACTGTCCGCAGCGGGCCGTAAGTGATATCTCTCTTGCTGCGTTGCGCATTATCCGTGCCTCTGCGTGCTGTTGGCTAAGCAGGTTTGATCACTATAGCTGCCCATCCGATCAATGTCGGCTTGATCAGATGATCTAGAGCCTTGTGCTCGCGCAGCGAGTTTCCGCTTTCCGCTCTTTATGGCGTGTACACTACTGAAATCTATTTCTCTTTAATCATGTTCACCCGCTGTAAAGAGAGTTATTTGGCCACGCCCAGAGCTTGCGGCAGCTCCTGAAAATCAATGTAGGTTTATAATTCAATGTCTTTCACTAACACGTCTTCAGGCCGTTCTAGCTCTCAATTCTGGTGATGAATTCAGCCATGGTGATCCCTAAACCGTCACAGATGCTTTTAAGTGTTGCTAGGCTTGGTTGATGTTTCCGGCTCTCCAATAAGGAGATGTAGCGAATACTCTTACCAGCGCGATGGGCCAATTCTTCCTGCGAAACTCCAGCTTCAGTTCGGGCTTTACGTAGTTCTCGGCTAAACGCTTCTAGCAACGCATCATTTTCAGTTTAATCTTGCATGCGGCTAGGATCAGAAATTAGCCCATTGCAGCCATGAAGTATTTTGTGAATAATGAAGTATTCTGTGAATTTATCGAGGGTATGCAGTATGCACATTATCAACAATCTTTTATCCACATGCAGAGCCGCGCGAGAATCAACTTTTGCGGTATTGACGTCTGGAGCTCTAACCTTCTGCTTGTCACTCGCCTCGGCCGCTGTCGCAGAAGACGGTTTGACAGCAATCGCGCCACCAACTGAGCGCCCGTACCCCTTTGAGATCCTAGGTCTGCAACCGGGCGACCCTCTTGCAGATGTGCTCACAGTTTATGCCGAGCGCAGCGATGACGCACCTACCGGTGAACGCGAGGTTGTGCGGGTGCAATCGCCAGAAGGGAATGTCTTTGAGTTCGCCTACCAGCTCTTCACCCGGATTGGCGATGTTGGCATCAATGGGCGGCTTGCAGGGGTTGCGCAGGATCAGGTCACGGCACGACTGGCTTCAGATGTGATGGAACAACGCCCTCTGGCGATCTATCGCAGCATGCGTCAGCCCAGCGAGGTGCTGCCAGAGCCGCTTGAGCTTAAGGCGCAACTAGAAGAGCTGTATGGCCCGGCATCCCGCGTCACTATTTCTGGGCGCGAGATGGTCATGCTTTACGCTTGGAGCGAAGATGGGTTTATCACCGACCTCGACGCATTGGGCCCTCTGACCCATGAAGAAACGCGGACCAGTGGCAACCGCACTTCTACGCTGAGCACACAATATGAGATCTGTGGAACCGCGCAGCACTATACCAACACCGTCGATTACCGCTTCCGCTATCCGCGCGAGAAGCAAATCCGTCCCGGCTGCATCGCGACATTCACGGTCACGCATAAGGGTGAACCGGGCATGACGTCGATCAACTTTGAATTGGTGGATTATGAATTGGGCCGGATGCAGGAGCGGGAACTGGACCGACAAATCGTTGAGGCGCTGACAGGCGAAGAGGTCGAAGCCTCAGACATGGACCTGTGACCATATCGCGCAAACATTTCACCCTTTAGAGCCCGCATTTATGGCGGGCGGCTTTCCGAGCTGTGCGCCACGATGAACCGTCATCCTGACATATCTTCGAAACCGTCCTTGCCAACAAAGACGACGGAGAGACGACATGACCAATTGGTACACGGCTGACACGCATTTTGGGCATGAGAATGTCATCCCATTTTGTGGGCGCCCATTCCGCAACACCGGCCACATGGACACGGTGCTGATTGAGAACCTGTGGTCCAAAGTTGGACCGGAAGATGACCTTTGGATCTTGGGTGACTTCGCCTTTGGGTCAAAAGCCAAAGAGGCCGACTATCTCGCTGCCATCTTTGGCCAGCTTCCCGGCGCGCGCAAACACCTGATTGTTGGCAATCATGATCTAGATCCCACACTGGCGTTGCCGTGGAATAGCATTTCACACCTTGCAGAAGTCAGAGATGGTCCTAAGAAACAGGCGCACACCCTGTGTCATTATCCCATGATCACCTGGAACCACGCCCGCCGGGATGCGTTGCAACTCTTCGGGCATGTCCACAACAACTGGTGGGGCTCTCGTAACAGCGTAAACGTCGGCGTGGATGTCTGGGATTTCATGCCTGTGCGGTTCGAAGACATCGCGCGCCGCGCCAAATCTCTGCCCGTGAACAAGCACTGGCAGGATGTCGAGCATAATGCGAAAGCGCTTTAAGGGAAGGCACCGGACGCGGCTATGTCATGGGCTGGGGTCTGAGCCAATATGTGTGGCCGACCAGGTTTTCCGACTTTTATGGGTTGGCTTTGTTGAAGTGGATTTTGATCTCGTCATCCATCTGAGACAAGCCGCCTTAAGTCGTCTTGCTGTTTCTGCAAATCGTTCAAGCGTGTCTCCAACTCGCTGGCGAACTGATCGAATTCGCGCCTCAAATTCACGAATTCGTTCGGTGAGGTGCTGGCGCTTTTCAAACCAGTTTCGAAGGTGGTGTTCAGTTCTTCGACAGCGCGCAAGAGTGCGGTCTCGAACGGCGTCAATTGGGGATGGCTCATGGTTTACCTCGTCACTGCTGTTTCGATGCAGACTGTTCCGCCGCTCAGATTTGGCACTGGACAGTCGGCCAATTCGACGCCCCGGGGCAGGCTCAGAACCCGTCCCAAGCCACCAAGGCCACGCGTCACTCTCACCCCATCCAAGCCAAAGGTCGCTAGGTTGATTTGAGGCGATGTTGTTTCCGCTTTCGGGAATGTCAGCTGCACGGCCATCAAGAGCACCCAGAAGGTCAGCAAGACCCCCGCCAGATAGGCCGGCAGCATCGTCTTCCATGTGACCGTGCGCCATTCCTTCCTGCTCTCTTCCAGCGCATTTGTCGCTTGCTGTATCCTGTCGACCTGATCCTCGATCTGTCGTGCTGTTCGGTTGCGGATCTGACCGCTCTGCTTTTCGAGCTCGCTCATATCTTGAACGATTTTTCTCTGCGCGGCGTTCAACGCTTGTGTCAAACGCTGCTCGAAGTCGTGCAACAACTGCTGCGCTTGCTCTTCGGTTACCTGGGATTGGCTCTCGACCTTCGCTTGCAGGTTTTGCAGCAAAGTATTCATCTGCGGTCCAGTCTTCATGGAATATGCGGTCCTCTAATCGGAGTGTATTTTGGCTGTCTGTTGTGCCAGCAATCCGCATTGCGACGCGCGTCTCACGACGACGCGGCTTGCCACCCTCGGCCTCAATCGCATCGGCTTTGCGACGTTTCTCAAGCTGCTTTTCGGTCAGCGGTTTAAATTCGAGACCGTTCAACTCGGCAAGGACGGCGCGAACATCAGCATGGGTGTGAATTTCACCAGTCTCGATTTTCTGAACGATTAAGGTTTGGATGGTTTCCTTGATTTGCTTGCGGTCGCCCAGGTCAAACACAGGTTTGGTCATCCGTTTTCGCTCCGGCTCTTCCGGACTGACCCAGCCCGCGCGGGCATTCCAGTAGTCTCGAAAGGCGTTGAAGTAACGTTCAGAGCCCGGTGGGGCAGGATTGAAAGAGCGGTTGCCGTAAAGCTCGACGCGCGGGATCAGGAAGTGCAATTCGACATTGCCCATGTGCTGATGGCGGACCCAGAGGACATTGGCCTGATCCACCGCCAACCCGGCAAAAGCCGCTTTCTCAAAATCACGCATGACCGCCGCTTGCTGATCATCGGAGGGGACATCATCGGTGTGGAAAGCAACCACACCAGATGTGTAGCACCACTTCCGCGTATTGCTGTCGATCAGATGGCGGGTCAGGTCGGGATCACCGGCAAGCAGATCTGGTAGCACATCCCGCCGGACGGTTTGATTGGGAATGCGCTTGCGGTCTTCGGTGTAGGCCGTGACTTCCGCCGCCAGCAAGTATTCCACCGCCGCCGCGCCCGAGCCATCCCCGTGATCAAAGAAGCGCACCATCATCGGGAATGATCCTCAACAATCGCAGCCAGCTGACGCGTGACCGCCAGCAGAAGCGTGCGGACCGCAATCAGATCAATCGCACACCCAGCCTTTCGGTCTGTGTTAAGCGCATGGGAAATCTGATTGAGGTTGTTCCCTGTGCGCCCAACAGCTGCCAGAAGGGTGGGGTCAACTTCGGGTGGTTGTGCGCGCCGCCGCATGGGTTCAGAAGACAAAACATGGCGGGTGTAGTCAGAGAGGGAACGCTCTTCAGCGCGGGCTTTGTGAAGCCAGCCAGCGCGTTCTTCCTCGGAGCACCGAACACGCAGAACAAGCTCACGTTTGATGTGTTTCTTGGGTTCGCGTCTAACCATGGCAACCACTTTCAGCGCGTCCACGCGCCGGGTTTGGGGTGAAGGGGAAAGGGCCTGCCCATTCCATTCCAAGGTGCACGTGGCGTAGCCACACGCGTAACCTTGCTCTTTGCTCAACACGCATGGCGTTGTTCTGGTTCGGATGGCGCAAACAAGGTCCAGCTCTCAGCGATGAGCCAGCTCCGCCAAGCAGGCCAATCACTTTTATTCGTTGGCGGGAACCTGTCGGGGAGCCAGTAACCGCGCTCCCCATTTTTGCAAACCTCTGGGAAAGTGCGTTCAATCCAGGTATCGAACATTCGATCTGTGAACATTTCCCATTGGCGACAACCGAAAGATTGGCGCGAAACGAACACGGCTCCCGAGCCACTCCCGCACGCCGAGTTGGATGGCCCTCTTTCCTGCAAATCCAGCTCAAGTGCGGCTTTTTGTTCTTTGGATTGTTTTTCCTTTATATAGGAAAGATCACCAGTGAGCCTCTTTTCGATCATGGGTGAACCCTTTTCTGCATCCGAAAAGCTCGCTGTTGCCCCCTTTTTCCTCGTGCGGAATGGGTTGATTTTTCTGGGCGCACGAAGGTCGTATTCCGTGTTGTTTCCAGCTCCGCGCCCTTCGGTTCGAAACAGCCAACCGAATTCGACAAGCTGCCGAAGACACCGCTTGATGGTCGCTAATGACATACCTGCCAGAAACTCGTCCAATATGTTCAGCGACGGATTGAGTTGACCGGTCTTGTCGTTGGCAAACTGCACCGAAAGCGCTGAAGCAACCGCCTTTGTTGATGAATTGAGGTCGGCACATTGCAGAACGGCCTTCAGCCATTCAAAGCGATTGAGCTTAGGCATGTGAACCTCCCGCAGTTGCGGTTAGGCTGTCTCTTTGATATGGTTTTCGAGCAGATAGATTTGCAACGCCGTTGAGGTGGGTGGCCGCCCCCTCAGCGGTTTTTCTTTGGCCGAATTGCCCCGTGGATAGGTTTGACAAATGACGGCTATGCCTTTGATGTTTGGTGGCCGGTTTGACAATCGTTTCTGCGTTAACTTCTTGAAAAGATTTATTTAGTTTTGGATTGAAAATCCTCGTGTCGGTGGTTCGATTCCGCCCCTGGGCACCATTCATACCTTCATCATGTTTTCCATGCTTGCCATAATGACCTGTTTTCAATGGTTTACGCGTTTGACGTTGTTTCCATGGTTTCCATCTCGTCCATGGTTATCCACACTAATGTTGGTACGAACGTTGGTATTTATCAAATTCGCCTCTTAGCTCCTCATCAGTTGGATACCAACATACCAACAAATTGATGATGAAGGAGCAGAGATGCCGCTAAGTGCTACACAAGTTAAGAACGTAAAACCTGAAAAAAACCCGATCAAACTTTCAGATGGAGGGGGGCTATACCTTTTCGTGAATCCGAAGGGGAGCAAGCTGTGGCGGATGAACTACCGCCACCTCGGGCGACAGAAAACCGCGTCGTTCGGTCCATACCCTTCTGTTTCTCTCGCCGAAGCGCGTGAGCATCGTGAAGAAGCCAAACGCGTGCTGCGGTTAGGAATGGATCCTGTCGAACACGCTCAGGCGACGAAAGAATCGGCGGCCAAAGCTCTTCGCGCGCAGGAGGATGTGACGACACCGACGTTTGAGGCATTGAGCCTCTCGTTCATCGCAAAACGCACGCGTGAGAAAGCATCCCACAAAACCTTAAAGAAATACGACTGGCTTCACCGGCTTACATTGCCCGAAATCGGACACTTGAATCCGATGGAGATCGAGCCGCCAGATCTTCGACCTTTGCTGTTGCGGTTAGAGACGGAAAACAAGTTAGACACCGCTCAACGCACCCGAGCATATATTGGGCAGGTGATGCGTCACGGTATTGCAGCTGGCCTTGCGTCGCGTGATCCAAGTCCAGATTTGCGAGGGCTGGTTGCATCACCAAAGACGAAAAACCACGCCGCAATTAAAGATCCGAAACTCTTTGGTGAGTTTCTGAATACTTGCGATGAATACACGGGTAATCCCGTGACCGTTTTGGCAATGCAAATTGCACCGCTCGTCGCATTGCGTTCAGAAGAACTGCGATGCGGCACCTGGGACGAGATCGACTTCGATGCCGCAATCTGGCGTGTTCCTCAAAACCGCATGAAGGGTGATTGCCCAGGCGACCATCTGGTGCCACTTTCCAAGCAAGCGCTGGCACTCCTACAGAAGCTCCACGCGATCACAGGGCGGCGGAAAAACATGTTTGAAACGGTGAACACCCCAGGAATCTCGCTGTCGGAGAACACGATTAACCAAGCGTATCGGCGGATGGGATTTCCGAAGGAAGTTGTCACCCTACACGGCGTCCGCACGACCTTTTCAACATTTGCCAACGAGCAAACTGTCGGAGAAGGTGAAGAAGAACGCCGTCGGTTCGACAAAGACTGGATCGAACGTCAGCTATCTCACATCGATAGTTCAGTGCGAGGCACCTACAACGCAGCGGAATACATTGGCCCCCGTCGTGGTATGATGCAGTGGTTGGCGGATTACTATGATCACTTAGCGGGGCGTTGAGCACTTTTAGAAAGGAACTCATCCCTTGTGTTGGCGGGTCAACTGGCCCGCCAGCAAGCGACTTGGTCATGGCTGCCCTTTGAAAGTGCATCAACCTCACCATAATCCACATAGGCGATCACGGTAGTTCTGGTTATCCACACCTGTCTGCCTCAGCTGGGTTATCCGAGAAGAATCCAGCTCTTATAGTCTTTGTATAGACGCAACAAAGACATAGCGAGCCAACACAATGCCCAACTTTACACCTGGTACACCGCCTGAATCTTGTAGCCCTGATTGCGAGGACCCGATTATCTTTCTGTCACCACGTGAGGTGACGCAGAGAACATCTCTGTCTCGATCGACGTTAGAGCGTTGGTCACAAGACGGCAAATTTCCCGAACCAGTGCCGCTTGGCGAATTTCGAAAGGCATGGATTGAAGCAGAGGTTTCTGAATGGCAAATGGCCGCAAAAACACAGAGAAACAATCTACGGAAGCGCTGAGGCTTGACTGATCAAGCTCAATCTTCTCATGGCCGTGATCAAAGTATAAACCTGTTAAGTGAGCGGGAAGAATGACCCGTCGCTTGGCAATCTTCACGTATGATTACACCTCGCGTTTCAAAATTGCACCGCTCACTCTAAAGGCGATATTGAGCGAAAATTGCATTTCTACGGCCGCATACTTGCGCGCGAAATTTCTTGGCATAACTCAATTTTAAGCAATGGGTGGAGCTAGAGAATTCTTTCTGTTCCACAAATTGCTGCGCACAAAATTGTGCGCTCTCAAGGCAACAAATTAAGGAAGCCATAAATGTACGACACCACGATCGAAGAGAAAACGAACACTGGGTTAGAGAAGATAATCTGCAAAACAATTGCTGTTGAAGAGCAAGCTGCAGGAATTCTAGGGGTTGAAATCTCTCATGCTATTCGGTCTCGCCTAGCATTATATGACAGTGACAGAAGTTATTTGGAAGTGTTCAGCACAGATGACGGAGGTTACTTGGTCGTCAGCTCCAATTCGCTTTGCTTTGACGCAGCATACAGGCCATTTTTGGATGTCGGCATTTCACACGGTTATGACGAACGCGCCGAAAACCGCTTGATTGCAAAAGAGGCAAAAATAGTTGCGCCGCAGGATCTCTATTCAGAGTACAAGAGGCAAGAAGTTGCCGGCACTTTGTCATCGGAAAGAAGTCGAGATTTTGTGGACGTGTTCCCAGAAGACCCGATGAATGAAGCTCAGCTTATTGAAGAGATCGCTGAGGCCCGGGCCCTTTGGGAACAAGAAGTTGACGACCCAGCGAGTGAAGCATCTGGTCTTTCGGTTAACAGAACGGTTACTGAAGACGGGTATTCATGGGATGTAAGTTTCAGTGAAGATGACAGTATGACAATCATACTCGACACTGGCGCTGAAGCACTATCAGACCAAAAGCTAGCCGACATGGTTGTTTTCTGTTGGGATGAGGAGTGGGATGACGTCGACTAAGCTCATCATTACACATAATGCGCTCAGGCAGACGTTTAAGTCTGCCTGTTCTTTTGTAAACTAAAGGTCTGCCGCGATATATTTTCCGCCGTGACCGTTCCCGAACTCGTAATCGACTTCAATCCGGCCTTCGGGCGTGAACGTTGCGCTAAAACAAGCGCCGGACCAGTGCTCAGTGCTATCCATGCAAACCACACCGTTCTCGTAGGTTAGGATTGCCGAGGTTTCGAAACGTTCACCACTTGCGCCAAATGCACCATACCTGACGGTGCTCCCATCGGGGTTTAGACGGAACCCTTCGCGTCTGGTTTTGAATAATGGCATTCCAAACCGATCGGGGTTTTGAGCAAGATAGATATCCCGCAAGGCGAAGAGATCGATATTTCCGGTCTCACCGACTGTTGGAACGGAACGGGCTACGACGGCCAGCGAAGTTGGTGCCCCTGATGGAGGTTGCGGGGTCATACAGCCTGATAGGCTTACGCCAAGGATAACGGCAGCGACAAAACGAACTGCGAACAAAGTGATTTCCTTCCAATTGAATTTTCTAGGTTTTCTCTTATCGTGACCTAAGAGTGGCTCACAACCCATGATTGCGAATTATGCAGTACCGCGGATGCAAAACGTATTAGCCCAATCACAAGCAGCCCCTACAATCAATGTATCAGTAGGGTTTCCTGCGGCGATGGATAAACAGAACCTTCCCTTCTGATCAGTAACAGTGGAAATGACTGCGGTGTTGACAGCTCCTGTGCCCAACAGCGCGTCAGCAACCACCTCAAGAACCGGCACATACTGCAATGGACAGCTTTGAAGGACCGTCGTTTTGGTGGCTCCGTCCCTCGCCAAGCGCGCCACGATATTGGTCAGACGCTGGTGAAGCTGCTGATCATTCTCGGCGCCAAGAACAACCAACTGGTCGGCACCGCCGCTTTCAAACACATGTGGCCAAAAATACCCGATCAATGCACCATCTCCTGATCACGCGTTGCCGCCAGCCGCTGTGCCGCGCGCGCGACGTGGCGGAGCGAAAATCCTGGAGTGTTGTGGTTTCGCGCAATCAATTCGCAGACAGCATCCAGCGCCATTTGATCATGCGGGAGCATTACCTCGGCAGCCTCGACATAATCCGCCACGGTCAGCGCCGTCACTTCGATGAGCTCACACCGCGTGCGCAATGGGGCAGACACATGCTCAAGGCTGTTTGCCGTCAAAATCCAGCTTACGTTCGACATGTCGCACACCAATCCGCTCGCCGGACAGTGAAACTTGCGCGCGGTTCCGCACTCCAAGAACGGCAGGAGAGCATTTGGCAAAGAACTTGACGTCCCACCTGACGACCGCACCCCACCTACAGCTTTATCGACTTCATTAACGATGATCATAGGGTTCGGGCAGCCGGTATCTGCAATCAGCCGTAAAGGTTCGCCGATTTGACGTGTGGACCAGCCCGCCTCGACGCCTGCAACGCGGAACGCGGCCGCACCAGCAGACGCGTCAATCTCAGTCATCGCAGTGCCGGCGTGTGTGGCGATCATATCCGCAAGGCTCGACTTGCCGGTGCCTGGAGGTCCGTAGAGCAAGACAGGCGGAATTGTGAACACGCTTCCGTTCGCTGCGGCCATTCGCGCGCGAGCAGCTTGCCAAATACGCGTAGTGGCATTTCTCAACCACGGAGCTGAGGCATGCACATTTGCGAAAAGCTCATCGAGCTCGTGTTTGGAACACGGCCCCGTTGGCTTCAATGCCCCGCTCGCCGCCGTCAACCGCTGCTGAAGATCTTGGTCCTTTTCCAATGCTGCCGGCAATTTTGGGAGTTTTGCAACGGTTTTCTTAGCCGCGATCTGGGCCGCCCGTTCCATGTCCCAGTTGACCACACAAACATCGCTTAACACGCGTGCGAGGTTGTTTAGCGTCGGGTCCAAGTGCATCCCAAGCTTGAAACCACCTTTGCCATCAAGGCCTGCGATTGAGAACCTTACATTTTCGCTTAAGGTGTCCTTCTTGGCACTAGCGCCTTCTGCAACGCTAAATGACCAGCCAACACCTGGGTCAAGTTCGACATCGAAGAGGCTTTCAAGTTCCAATTCAAAGTTTCTCAGCACATCCCTGCAGTCTTCCAGAAGCTGTTCCAATGCACCTAGAACATGGGACTTGGTGGCTTCATCCTGAGCATCTGAAACGGTCGGAGGGCACGTATAAACAGTGATCATAACACACCCCAGTCTGCGGCAAATTGCATGACTTCCGCGAACCCAGTGAGTAGGCCAGCGGATTGCAGAACATCACTTACTTGCGCGAAGAATTCGCCATTGAAAAGGGAATGAAGCGTTTCGACTACGTCACCCAATTGGATGAACGCCTGCATTGAAACGAGGGGGAATACTTTAGTCAGAGAACGTAGCGGCATGGAATGACCCCATCAGAATTTTCGAAAAGAATGAAAAATCTACGGAGCTGTTCAGTTCGGTTGAGATCCTGAAAGGACCTTGCAACACTCCTCAAGTCGACGCGCGAAAACAGCTCCTAAAGGGAAGCTATTCGACGCGAGAATCTTTGGGCGTTCTGTTCCATAAGACTGAAATGGTTTTCGACCATCTTGGTTACAAGACTTCGGCAGGGTATTTTTGCAAAGTTTTTTTTTCGTTAAACGTCTCCGCCAACTGGACCCTCCGACAATATGCTAATCGTTTAATAATCCGTTTCGAACAAAAATGATTGTTAAACGATCAGATTGGTCAGAGAAGTACACCGCCACCGATTTTGGAATCGCATTATTTTCAATGTGTTGCAACTTCTCGGAAGCAGAGTTTTCTCGTAGGGGAACCGTTGAAGCGCTGCCCGCGAATGTCTCGCACTGGTTGTCATTTTTTGTATACGGTTCTTTTTTCTGGACCCACTTAACTTGTTGGCATAGCGGTGCTTTATGGTAACCGATACGAACAGTCTTTCACGATGGCAGCAGGATCGCCGTGCATTCATTGAGCACAGGGCCTTTTGGCGTGGACGTGTCGGCCTTGCAGATCTGATGGATGTTATGGGCCTCAGTCGGGCTCAAGCTTCGAAAGACCTCAATAGCTACATCAATGATCATCCCGAACACATCATCTACGATAAAACGGCCAAGACCTACGTTCTAGGCCCGAAGTTCGAAGAACACTACACTGCGCTTGATCCGTCAGAGTATCTTGATGATCTCCTGTCGATCTCACGGGGCGGTTCAGTCCCCACTGCAGACTGGATTGTCTATCAGCCGGACATTCTGGCAACCACTGTGCCTGGGCGCGGACTTAGCGCGCTAACGCTTCGCAACGTCTTATTAGCCTGTGAACAGGGCAAAGAGCTGCAAATAAGCTATCAGTCGATGTCGTCCCCCGACCCAGAAGATCGCGTTATCATTCCTCATGCCCTCGCACATGACGGATTTCGTTGGCATGCGAGAGCGCTATGCTCAAAAGACCAGGTCTTCAAAGACTTTGTTCTCGGCCGCATACTGAAAAGCGCATTGGGGGAACAATCAGATGTCGACGCCGGTACAGATGAAGACTGGCACCAAACAATAACGCTCAAAATCGCACCGCACCCTGGCCTGTCTGAAAACCAACGCAGGATTGTCGAGCTCGACTATGCAATGAATGACGGGGCGGCAGAACTTTCAGTGCGAAAGTGCCTGTTGTTCTACAATCTAAAGCGGCTTGGCCTTGACGTTGATCCTAGTATCCGCGCCCCACAGGATCAGCACATAGTTTTAATCAATGACGGAGAAGTCCGCGCTGCTCTCGAAAGGGGGCGGCGATGAGTGCTTTCGCGAGACAAGACTACAAGATGTCATTCAGCACCGGCGGGCTCTTCCTGAACGAAAGTCTGGAAGTCGCGCGCTTGCATGAAGACGGTGAAGCTTGGGAAGACACAATTCTCAGAGCCATGAAGGAAGGCACAACCAGCCTACCGAAATCAGCATCGAACCGTCGATCGTTGCGCGAAATTTCTAACCGCCTGCTTACTCTTACAGATGAGGAACGCGCTTACCTTGTGGAAGAGGCGGAACGCTCCGAACAGCAGGCGATGTTGTGGATCGCCACATGCCGCGCATATCGGTTCGTTCGTGAATTTGCGGTGGAAGTGGTGAGAGAGCGATACTTATCTTACCAACTCGATCTACCGCTCGAAAGCTTTGACATTCTTTTTGAGGCAAAAGCTGAATGGGATGAAGGACTGGCCGGATTAAGTCGGTCGACCCGCCTGAAACTTCGTCAAATCATGTTTCGCATGATGCGTGAAGCCGGGATCATTTCAGAAGATGACCGCATTCAAACCGCGATTATTTCCACACGTTTGAAACACATGATTGAAGACCACAACCCCGGCGAGCTGGCCATTTTCCCCAGCGTTCCGGTTGAGGGAGCTTAATTTGAAACGAGAACTAAACCGGAAAGAGCGGGCCGAGCACCTCTACCGCGTGATCACCAGTGAACGCTTCCTGACCAAACAAGGCCTTGGGAATGAAGTCCCATTTTTCATCTATCCCTTTCCCGCCGAGGAAGGGCTCACCATGGTTGAGGATCGTGAAGATCTTGTGACCCGAATTCAGCACTCCGGCACTCGAGTGTTGGACCTGAACCTTTACGATCTCGCGCTAGACATACTTTCAGAGCGCGGAATCTTAGAGCAGGTTCTCGAAATTGAGGCCGACAGTAGCAAGGGTGAGATCAAGGAGCTTTTACAGGGCGTCTTGGACCCACAGGCTCATCTGATCCCGCACATTGGCCAGGCGATCCGAGCGACCCCGCATGACGTCATTTTCTTGTCAGGCGTCGGTGAAGTTTATCCTTACATCCGATCTCACAACGTGCTGAACAACCTACAAAGCACGGCGAAAGAAGCACCAACCGTTCTCTTCTTCCCAGGAAGCTACACCCATGCTTTGGCGACTGGCGCGTCATTGGATCTCTTTGGCCAGCTTCATGACGACAAGTATTACCGCGCCTTCAACATTTTGAATTACGAGGTCTAAGCCCATGGCCCAGATGCTAAAAGACATTTTTGAGAAACCCGTTGATCGCGCCATTGACGGCGTCATTAAGGCCGATGACGAGGCAAGCCTTCGCGTCGAACTCGACGAGTACGTCATCACAGGGGAGATCGGCCAACGGCTGGAACAGTTCCTCGAGGCCTACAACAATTATGACACTTCAAATGGCGTCTGGATCTCTGGCTTCTTTGGCTCTGGTAAGTCGCACTTGCTGAAGATGCTGGCTCTACTGCTTGAAAATCGTGAAGTCGACGGCAAAACCGCTCACGAGATCTTCGCTGAGAAGCTCAAAGGCGAGCCAATGCTGGCAGGCGCACTCAACAAGGCCGTTTCCATCCCGTCGAAATCGATCTTGTTCAATATCGACCAGAAGGCAGATGTGATCTCGAAAACGGATGTAGATGCGCTTCTATCTGTCTTCCAAAAGGTCTTTGACGAAGCCTGCGGGTTCTATGGCAAACAGCCTCATATCGCGCAATTCGAACGCGATTTGCAGGGGCGTGGGCAATTCGAGGCATTCAAAGAAGCTTTTCGAAGCGCTGCCGGGAAAGACTGGGAGCGCGGTCGAGAACAGGCGCTACTCGAAGCCAAGAACATTGCGACAGCGTTTGCAGAAGCAACCGGTGGTGATCCTTCAGATGCAAAAGACATCCTAAGCCAATACCGGAAGGACACACGTGTCTCGATTGAGGACTTCGCTGGAACAGTCAAAGCTTGGATCGATGACCAGCCCAAGGGCTTCCGGCTAAACTTCTTCGTTGACGAAGTCGGCCAGTATATTGCGGACAATGTTAAGCTCATGACCAACCTGCAAACCATCGCAGAGAGCCTTAACACCAAATGCAAAGGGCAGGCTTGGATCATAGTAACTGCGCAGCAAGATATGGCGTCGGTTATCGGCGACATGACGCAACAGCAAGAGAATGACTTCTCCAAAATCCAGGCCCGCTTCAGCAACCGCATGCCGCTGAACTCGGCCGACGTCGCCGAAGTGATCCAGCGCCGCCTCCTCGCCAAAACGTCGGAAGGGCAAGTAACGCTTGGCAACCTTCATGACCGCGAAGAAAACAACCTCAAGACCCTGTTCGATTTTGCTGACGGCTCGATGAAGCTCAAAAACTACCGGGATCGCGAGCATTTCATCTCAAGCTATCCTTTCCCTCCCTATCAGTATGACCTCTTCCAAATGGCGATCACGTCTTTGTCGGAGCACAACGCATTTGAAGGCAAACACAGCTCGGTCGGTGAGCGTTCGATGTTGGGCGTTTTCCAAGAGGTCTCTAAGAAGCTGAAAGACAAAGAAGTCGGAGGGCTGGCCACTTTCGATCTCATGTTCGAAGGAATCCGCACCGCACTGAAATCTTCGGTTCAACAGAGTATTCAGATTGCCGAAAAAAACCTGGACGATCCTTTTGCCGTTCGGGTTTTGAAATCCTTGTTTCTTGTCAAATACGTCAAAGGCTTCAAACCATCGGTTCGAAACATCGGAATTCTGCTGCTGTCAGAGTTTGAGGCGGACCAGACGAGCCAACGCCGCAAGATCGAGGAAGCATTGAGCCGTCTGGAAAGGGAAACCTATATCCAGCGGAACGGTGAGGTCTATGAGTTCCTCACCAATGAGGAAAAGGATGTCGAAGCGGAAATCAAAGCCCTCGACATAGACCCTTCTGAGCTCTCGAAAGAACTCGAAACCCTTGCATTCGATACCATTTTGCGTCATCGCAAGATCAAGCATCTCGCAACGAATAGCGAATATGCCTTTACCCGGAAGCTTGATGATCACGCGGTTGGTCGCGAGTACGAACTGGCAATCAATCTCTTTTCGCCCCTCAGCGACGAAGTAGAAAGCCCCGATGGCATTCGCATGAAAACCATGTCTCGGGAAGAGCTCGCGGTTGCCATGAAACCAGATGCCAACTTCGTCCGCGACCTGATCCTGTTTAAGCAAACGGACAAGTTCATCCGTCAGTCCCGGAGCGGTTCTCCGCAGCCGGGCCGCGACCGTATCGTCGCAGAAAAAGGCGAACAAAACGGCCGCCGCGCAAAAGACCTTGAAATGCGGCTTCGCAAGTTGATGGGAAGCGCCCGACTTTTCGTCAGGGGTGACGAATTGGAGATCGGTGGAGAGGATGCTCAAGAGCGCATCAGCAAGGCGTTCCAGTCCCTGGTAGACAAAGTCTACACCAATCTCCCGATGCTGCGCGGCGTCAGCTATACCGAGGCCGACATCAACAAAGCGGTACAGTCGGAAAGCGGGCTATTCGGTTCTGACGGTACGGGTATCAACGAAGCCGAACAGGACGTCCTCAGCTTCATCAACGCGCAGGCACGCAACGGGGTGAAGGTCTCCGTCAAATATCTGGCTGATCGGTTCACATCCAAACCCTACGGCTGGCCAGTTACCGCAGTCCTTTGCCTTGCGGGCAGCTTGGTTGCCAAAGGCAAAATCGAAGCGCGCGTCGACAGCGCCATCAAGGAAGGGCTGGATCTCGCCAAGGCGTTGAACAACAGTCACGCGCTTCCGAACATACTATTGACCCCTCAGACAGAATTCTCCGCTGCAGAAATTCGTCGAGCGAAGGAACTTTATCAGGAGCTCTTTGCGCACCCCTCATCGGGAACAGACGCGCGTGGTTTGGGTGCGGAATGGGCTACAAGCACTGATACGCTCGAAGCCGAGGTAGACGGTCTTATTCGCCTGTCACACCGCTACCCTTTCCTGACCGCGCTCGAGCCGTTTCATGAACTGCTGCGGGGCATGAAGGGCAAGCCAGCGAACTGGTATATTTCCGACGCGCCCAAGCGCGAGGATGACCTTCTGAACGCGAAGGAGGATATCCTGGACAAGGTGAAGTCCTTCATGGGGGGCGCGCAAAAGGGTATCTACGACGATGCCCGTGATATGCTCACCAGCCAATCTGCCAACATCGACTATGTCGATCCTGAAACTGGGGCGAAGCTGCGTGCTGCATTGGAGGATCCGGCCTGTTTTAAAGGGTCGTCGATCCAGAACCTCAAATCCGACCTGTTTGATCTGAAAAACAAGGTCGAACTCAAGGTGCTTGAGGAACGCAAAGCTGTCATCGCAGAGGTCGAAGACGTCTCAGCCAAGGTCGCACAAATGCAGGACTTCCAGACACTTGATCTGGACAAACAGGCCCGCATCACCGCCCGCATTGAAAGCCACAAGTCAGGCCTTGATACGGACACGCTGATCCCTGTTCTTCAAAACAAAGTCACGCAGATTAGATCCAACTTGCTCGCTGAATTGATCGGTCAAATTGATCAGCTCGCGCGTCCGGCTCCCTCGCCAATCGCCCAGCCCGGCGTCTCAGATCCCGCCGTCCCTGCACCTCAGGCCCCGAGTTACATCAAGGCCGATCAGATCAAGGTGAGCTTTGACAAGCCTTACCTCTCGGACGACGCTGACGTCGACGAGTACCTTGAAGAAATGAAAAAGACCCTGCTGGCCGAAATCCGCGCGGGCAAGAAAGTTATTGTGTAATGGATACCAACGCGCTCAAGAAATTTGCCCAGGCCGCCCGCAACCTGTTGATCGATCAGGTCACCTCCAAGCTCGACGTCGTGCTGGCCGAGGGCAGCGCTGCGCGGCGTGAGGCCCCCAAAGCCGTCAAAGACGTTGAGGGCGCCATCAACAAGGCCGACAAACAGCAGGTCATCGAACAGGTCGCCTACACCTGGTTCAACCGCTTCACTGCCCTGCGCTTCATGGATGCGAACGGCTACACGCAGGTCCGCACCGTCTCCCCCGCAGACGGGGCCACACGGCCCGAGCTTCTGTCGGAGGCGATGGCGGGCAACCTGCCGGACGGTGCGCCTGCCACCATCCAGTCCCTCCTCGACGGACGCACGCCGTCGCATGATCCGCAGGCAGAGGCCTATCGCCTCCTGCTCGTCCATACCTGCAACCAATGGCACGACCCCATGCCGTTCCTATTTGAACAGATCGACGACTACACCGAACTCCTGATGCCCGAGGATCTGCTCTCGCAGACCTCCATCCTGTCTGAGTTGCGCAAGGTGATGACCGAAGACGCCTGTCAGGACGTCGAGATCATCGGTTGGCTCTACCAGTTCTACATCTCGGAGAAGAAGGATCAGGTCTTCGCCGGCCTCAAGAAGAACCAGAAGATCACGGCCGAGAACATCCCCGCCGCGACGCAGCTCTTCACCCCGCACTGGATCGTCCGCTATCTGGTGGAGAACTCGCTGGGGCGGCTCTGGCTGCTGAACAATCCGCAGAGCGGGTTGGCGGCCAAGATGGACTATTACATCGCGCCGGAAGAGCCCGAGACGGATTTCCTGAAAATCACCAAGCCCGAAGACATCCGCATCTGCGATCCCGCCGCAGGCTCGGGGCACATGCTGACCTATGCCTTTGACCTGCTCTACGCCATCTACGAGGAAGAGGGCTATGACGCGACAGAGATCCCCGCGCTGATCCTGACGCACAACCTGACCGGGGTGGAGATCGACGACCGCGCGGGCGCGCTCGCGGCCTTTGCGCTGGCGATGAAGGCGGCGGCCAAGCTGGGGCGGCGGCGGTTCCTGCGGATGGAGGCAAAGCCCGACATCTGCGTGTTGTCCGATGTGGCCTTTACCGAGGCCGAGATGCAGGACGTGGCCGCCGTGGTAGGCAAGGATCTGTTCACGGACGAACTGCGCGAGACGCTTGGGCAATTCGAGCAGGCCAAGAACTTCGGCTCGCTGATCGTGCCGAAGCTGCGCGATCCGGCAGAGGCGCTGCGGGTGGTCGCAGCTCGGGACTTTGCAGGCGATCTGCTGCTGAAGGAGGTGCAGGAGCGCGTCGTCGCCGTGCTGCGCATGGCTGAGGCGCTGTCGCCGAAGTATCACGTCGTGGTGGCCAACCCGCCGTATATGGGCAACGGAGGGATGAACCCGCAACTTCAAAAATTCTCGAAGGAAGCCTTTCCCGATAGTAAATCCGATCTGTTTTCGATGTTCATCGAAAGGTCACTTGGCCTTACAGTTTCAAGGGGGATTCTGGGGATTCTTACAATTCAGAATTGGATGTTCCTGTCATCATTTGAAAAGCTGCGCGGAAAACTTCTGAGCAAGAACTCGATAATCGGCCTCAATCAGATTGGCTTCAACAGCTTTCCAGAATTGAACTCAAAATTTGCGGTTGCAAGCGCGACGCTTTTCGAAAAGGGAGTAAAAGGAAAAACTGGTGTTTTCATCGATTTGCACAGTGCTCCACCATCTGCCGACAAAGAGAGAGTTTTCTTCCAACGCTTGCACTCAGACGAACTTCATCGGAAGTCCAGTACCGATTTCGCAAAAATTCCAGGCACTCCTATTGCCTATTCGGCTGGTGAAGGTGTGTTTTCTGCTTTCGCAGCGCACCCCAAACTAAAAGAAGTCGCGCACGCCTGCTCAGGTTTGCAGACCGGAGACAACGATCTCTTTCTGAAGCAGTGGCATGAGGTCAACACAGGCAAAATACGGGATGACGTGCTGAGCGAAACAAAAGAGAAGCGATGGAGGTTCCACAGAAAAGGTGGTGATTTTCGCAAGTGGTACGGAAATGTTGACTATGTCGTAGACTGGAAGAATGACGGTCACGCCATTCGACAGCATAAATCGGCACGTCCTCAGAACCTTGATCGCTGGCACCATGTAGGCGCAACGTGGTCCCATACATCGCTCTATTTCGGTGCGCGAATGTTGCGCGATTTAGATACTTTCAATGTTGAAGGGCCTTCTGCATTCTTAGGAGATGGAAAGAACCTGTTGGCCTTCTTGTGCTCTCGGCCTGCCGCTCATTTGATGCAGGTAATGAACCCTACCCTTCATTTTCTTGTAGGTTCTGTTTCCCTTTTGCCAATCGCCAAGATCGATCAACTTCATCCGCCCGTGCAAAAAATTGTCGATATTTCAAAATCCGACTGGGACGCCTACGAAACCTCATGGGACTTCACGACGCTCCCGCTGCTCCAACCCGACCACCGCGCCGAGACGCTGGAGGACAGCTATTCGAACCTCCGCGCCCATTGGCAGGGCATGACGGATGACATGCAGCGGCTGGAGGAAGAGAACAACCGCATCTTCATCGACGCTTACGGCTTGCAAGACGAGCTGACCCCCGAGGTGCCGCTCAAAGAAATCACCCTCACCTGCAACCCCGCCTATCGCTATGGCATCAAGAACGACGTCGCTGCGAACGAGACCCGCCTGCGCGCCGACACCATGGCCGAATTCCTCTCCTACGCCGTGGGCTGCATGTTTGGCCGCTACAGCCTTGACGCGCCCGGCCTGATCCTCGCCAACCAGGGCGAGACACTGGCCGACTACCTCGCCCGCGTGCCGGAACCAACGTTCATGCCGGACGAAGACAACGTCATCCCCGTGCTGGACGGCGACTGGTTCCCCGATGACATCACCGACCGCTTCCGCCTATTCCTGCGCACTACTTTTGGCGAGGCGCATTTCCGCGAGAACCTGCGCTATATCGAGGACGCGCTTGGCAAGGACATCCGCAAATACTTCACCAAGGATTTCTACGCCGACCATGTGAAGCGCTACAAGAAACGCCCGATCTACTGGATGTTCTCCAGCCCCAAGGGCACGTTCAACGCGCTGATCTATATGCACCGCTATCAAAGCGACACGGTGTCGGTCTTGCTGAATGATTACCTGCGCGAGTTCATCACCAAGCTGGAAGGCGAACGCGCGCGGCTGGACAAGCTGGCCGATGATGCCACGGCGACGCAAGGTCAGAAGACAAAGGCGCTGAAGGATGCAAGTGCGGTTGCCAAACAGATCGACGAGCTGAACGAATGGGAACGCGACGTGATCTTCCCACTCGCACAGCAGAAGATCGAGATCGACTTGGATGACGGGGTGAAGGCGAACTATCCGAAGTTCGGAACGGCGCTGAAGAAGATCGCGGGGCTGTCATGACGGACCGGATCAAGGCGGGCCTAGAGCGGCTGTTCATCGATCACCGGATCGTATTTTGGTACGACGCGGCGCGCGACATGCGGGCCGCATATGACGCCGTGGATCTTCCGGATGTGGAAAAGGTCGAGATCGCGAATAACGAGTTCGGCCTGAAGTACCGGATGCTGCGGCAAGAGCCGAAACAGAAGTTCCTTGTGTTCAAAGATGGCCCCGCACCCGAGATGGTCGACAACTGGCTGCTCGATCTACATTTCGCCTGCGGCGTGTTCAAGGCCGACCAGGCAGCAATATGGCTGGCTGAACTGAGCCTGCCTCTGCAGTTCGAGGACGTGGTGCGCGACCACATGGAGTTCTACCGCGCCAAGGGCCGCATAGAGGCGCTGAAGCAGATGATCTCGCCGTCCGACACGAAGACCGATGTGCTGCGCCGTATGCTTGCCGTCTGCGCCGGGGCCGAGGGAGCCCTGGACACGGTGATCGAGGAGCTGCTGGCCGAATTGGCGGACGAGCGTGATGACGCCATGCGCCTGATAGAGCGGTCCGGTTTGACAGAGTTCTTCTGGAAGCAGGTCGAGAATGCCTACGGCTATGTCAGCGATGCGCCTGATTTCGAGGATTTCGCGATTACGCTGTTCCAGTCTTGCTATACCCGCGCCTTGGGCGAAGATGGCAAGCTGAACGGCGAAGCGCTTCTTGTCTTCCGCCGTTGGAAGAACAACCGGCTGGGGGCGAAATCATTTGAAACCCTCAGCGGGAAGTATCAGGAAATACTGCGGATCCCCGAAGACGTGCAAGAGCGCGACATCAAGGCCCTGCGTGCCATCGACCACTTTGAGGAGATCGACCGGCAGATCATCCGGTCTCTGGTGCGTGAGATGGCGAGCCAGACGGTATCGTCGGCCGAGGTGCTGAAGACCGTGCGAGAGCGGCGGCAAAGCCATTGGTACCCGACCTTTGAGGATATTTATCAAGCCATCGGTTATGCCACAGAATTCCAGCAAGCGTTGGCTGAGGCGAACCTGACCATGACCTCCCCCGCTGAGGGGGTGAAGCGCTATGTTTCGCACTGGTACAAGATCGACCAGCTCTACCGCAAATTCATCTATCATATGCAAAAGAGCGGTCAGGCCTCGCTGCTTAGCGCGTTGTTCGAAAGCGTAGAGAACCGCTACACGACCAATTTCCTGTCTGCCGTGAATGATGCCTGGCAGGATCAGATCGCTGGACTAAGCGATTGGAAGATATCGGGTTTTGCGCATCAGACCGATTTTTACATGGACCAGGCCGCCGAATTCCGCCGCCGCGATCAGAAGGTGGTGGTGATCATCTCAGACGCATTGCGCTATGAGGTTGCAGAAGAAGCCCTGCGCGAGATCCGTAAACTGAACCGGTTCGACGCCGATCTAAAGCCGATGATTTCTGCACTGCCCAGCTACACGCAACTCGGCATGGCTGCGCTCTTACCGAACAAGGATCTGGAGCTGTCGGAGGACGGCAACGTGTCTTCGTTTGGCTTGCCTACTCAGGGAACCGCTAACCGCGAAAAGGTTCTGGGCATGGGGCGTGCCGGAGACCGTGTCAAAGCCATGAAGGCCGATGATTTCATGAGCTTGAAGGCGGACGACGGAAAAGAGATTTTCCGCGATCATGACATTCTCTACCTCTACCACAACAGGATCGACATCGTTGGCGACAAGCTCGCCACTGAGGAACGCGTGACAGAGGCTGCAGAAGTCGCTGTCGAGGATCTGACCAAACTGGTCCGCAAGCTTACGACGGCCAACTTTTCCAACATTCTTGTGACGGCCGATCACGGCTTCATCTATCAGCACCGCGCATTGGACGAGACAGATTTTTCGGTAGCGGTTCCTGCTGGTGCGGAAATCCTTGTTAAAAATCGTCGATTTATCATTGGGCGAGACCTTGATGCGACATCTGGAATGAAGAAGTTCTCATCCGCAAATTTGGGTCTATCAGGTAACTTGGATGTTCTACTGCCCAATTCGATCAATCGTATGCGCGTCAAGGGGGCGGGAAGCCGGTTTGTGCATGGCGGGGCCACGCTTCAAGAGGTCATCGTTCCCGTACTCCGCGTTGGTAAACGACGCGAAGCCGATATCGAAAAAGTTGAAGTGCAGATCATCGTAACTGGAAAAAGCCTGATCTCTTCCGGCCAAACGGCGGTCACTCTCTATCAAACGCAGCCGGTTTCAGAGAAACAGCAACAACGTGATGTTCTTGCTGGGATTTACGCTTCGGACGGCACGCTCATTTCAGATGAGCACCCGCTGACCTTTGACTACACCTCGCAAAATGCGCGCGAACGGGAGCTGCCCATCAAGTTCCTGCTTTCTCGCGATGCTGATCGGTTCAACAACCAGGACGTCTTCCTCAAGCTTCGCGAACGGATCGGCAAAACGAGCCACTTCGAGGATTACACAAGCCACCGTTTCCAACTGCGTCGTGGCATATCGACAGATTTCGACTTTTAAGGACCTATCATGAGCGCACTCGACGAAAAAATTAACGAGCATTTCGCGGGCTACGTGGTCCGCAAAGACCTTGTGAAAGCGGTCAAAGGCAACGCAATCGTTCCAATCTATGTCCTTGAATACCTGCTCGGGCAGTACTGTGCGACTGACGATGAGGCATCGATTGAGAGCGGCATCGAAACCGTCAAAGAAATCCTCAGAAAGCACTACGTTCACAGAAGTGAAGCGGGACTGATCCAATCCACGATCAAGGAAAAGGGACGCTACAAGGTCATCGACCAGATCAGCGTCTCGCTGAACGAAAAAACAGACAGCTACGAAGCCACGTTCGACAACTTGGGCATCAAAAAGGTTGCGGTGGATAGCGGCACGGTTAAAGCGCATCCAAAGCTGCTTGTGACCGGCGTATGGTGTATTGCTGATGTCCAATACGAGTTTTCCGAGGAAGCGCGAACGTCTCCGTGGGTGCTCGAGACCATCAAACCCATCCAGATCGCAAAGGTCGATTACGAGGGGTACAAGGAGGCGCGCGCACAATTCACCAAAGACGAGTGGATCGATCTCCTGATGCAGTCGATCGGCTTCAATCCTGAAGCCTTCGGCCGCCGAAGCAAGCTTTTGCAACTGATGCGCCTGATCCCCTTCGTCGAGCGAAACTACAACATCATCGAACTTGGCCCAAAGGGGACGGGTAAATCTCATATCTACTCTGAATTTTCGCCACACGGCCAGCTGATCTCTGGCGGCGAAGTGACCATCCCGAAGCTGTTTGTAAACAACTCGAATGGGCGGATCGGACTGGTCGGCTACTGGGATGTCGTGGCCTTTGATGAATTTGCGGGACGCGAGAAAACCGCGAACAAAGCCCTGGTCGACATCATGAAAAACTACATGGCAAACAAGACCTTCTCGCGCGGAGTTAACCCCATGGGAGCAGAAGCGAGCTTTGCATTTGTCGGCAACACAGACCACAATGTGCCCTTCATGCTCAAGAACAGCGACTTGTTCGAAGCATTGCCGCCACAGTTCCATGACTCTGCATTCATTGATCGTCTCCACGCATACCTGCCTGGTTGGGAGATCGACGTGATCCGAGGTGAGATGTTCACCACTGGCTACGGGTTCATTGTCGACTACCTCGCCGAGATCCTACGCCATTTGCGCCAAGAAGACTTCTCCAACCGGCCGGACCTGCATTTCAAAGTTAGCGAGAAGATTTCAACCCGTGATCGGGACGCCGTCTACAAAACCATGTCGGGCTTCCTGAAGGTGATTTTCCCTGCCGGAGATGAAACAGCCGATGACGTTGAAGAGCTATTGCAGCTCGCACTTGAAAGCCGAAAGCGCGTAAAGGACCAACTGTTTCGGATCGATGCGACCTATCCAGATGTGGACTTCTTCTACACTGGCTCTGATGGGGAAAAGCGGCGCGTCCAGACCGTCGAAGAGCAAGAGTTCCCCCAATTCTACTATCTGAAACCTGCCTTAGACCCGAAGCAGCAGGATCAATGCACTGATGCTGTCGATGATGACGTCATCGAAGTCGAACATGAGCCGCGCGACACATCGGAAACCTCAGCGCCCGCCAAGCCGCGCGCTGAAGAGGGTCACCACGTATTCGCCGAAAACCGAAAAGGCATCAGCTACGACAAACTGTTCGGGCCTTATCTGGACGGTGCATCGCGGATCGTAGTGACAGACCCCTACATTCGCTATTTTTACCAGATCAAGAACATGATGGAATTCGTCGAGATGGTGATTCAGCGCAAGGCGTTGGAAGATCAAGTGGCCATCCATCTTGTCACCGGGCCTGATGACGGAAACGTCCAAAAGCAACGCGAATTGCTGGAGAGCATTACCGAGGCATGCATTGGTTCGGGCGTTGATTTCACCTGGGCATTTGATGGTTCAGGGACCGCGCACTCGAGAGATATCGTCACCGATACCGGCTGGAAAATCGTACTTGATCGCGGTCTAGATATTTTCCAAGCGCCTATGCGACGTGACGGGTTCAGCCTAGGTGATCGCCTGCAAGAGCACCGCATGCTGAAGAACTTCTATGTGACCTATGTGCGGCAGAAATAGATTTATGCTTCAACAGGAAAATATGCGGACCGAAAATACCATTTTACGGCGGGAGAATGATTGATGCTGTTGCAAAGCGGTCCTCGAACACGCACGTCTGTTGGCTTCGTGAAGTGGTTTGGAGGTATCAACAAGAAGACTGGCAAAGAGAACGAGTTCGGCTTCATTGAGAGCATCGACGGGGACGATCTTTTTGTCCACGCCAGCCAGCTAGGTGGCGTGGTACCAGAGGAAGGCAATTTTGCAATCTTCACTGTTGATGCGAAAGATGCCGACAAGATTCGTGCTGTTGAGGTAGCCATTTGCGACGATACGGAAACTTTTATCACGGAGCCACTGATTGAATATCTATACGACATCGAGGGGTTCCAGAAAGTTCTGGTCACCGCCAAGTACCGGGATGTGCTTCGATCTCTCGTGAATCGCAAGGACAATGAATGGGCTACAGGTTTCTTGGAAGAGGTGCTGCCCAGATCGAAGGCTGCGCTTTACGTTGTGGGTGAACTTTTAGCCGACAGTGCAACCCAAACACGTTTGTTGAAACCTTTGAGTTTTGACGAACTCGAAAGCATCGACCACACCTTTAAGTACGTCCCAAAATGCCATTTTGATAATGAACATGCCCGATCTTTTCAGTGGCTCAGAGGAAAGTCGTCAGCGGAACGGGATTCATTTTTCCAACATAAAATCAATGATCTGTCCCTCAGTTTTGTACTGGCATGTGTGTTTGAGGGCTTGATCAATGATCCCAATATGCTTGATCGCCATACTGACGACATCAAGCTGTTCGTCGAGCAGGCACTTCAGAAACGATTCACAAGTTCGAAGGAAGTGAATAACCGTATAGTTTTACTGGACTACGTGCGCGAAACCTTTCACCGGAGCTTCACAGGATTTGATGAACTTTTATCATGTCCAGCATTGGTTCCGTTTTTTGAACTTCCACTAATCAAACAGAAAGTTTTCTCTAAGGATCGAAGCTTCGTCGACGACGTTGAGCGCTCTGGCCGCATGTCTCGCGATCCCGAAACCTTTGTCTTAAGCAGACTATTCCCACTAATCTGGGACGGAAATGATGATCTGACGGTTGAAGCCGCATTTTTTCATGAGTTATGGGAAGCTTTGTTGAGCGGCCAGTTAGACGTCGATCATC
This sequence comes from Cognatishimia sp. 1_MG-2023, assembly GCF_030548175.1. Lineage (GTDB taxonomy): Bacteria > Pseudomonadota > Alphaproteobacteria > Rhodobacterales > Rhodobacteraceae > Cognatishimia. The sequence continues at coordinate 399,957 of NZ_JAUORX010000002.1, forward strand.
CCGGCTTCCTAAAGTTGTTTCCAAGCTGTCGAACGCTTGGACCCCATTTGTCTTGTGAAGCGACATTTTGGCAAAAAGAGGAGCGATTTCTATGCAGAGGGCGCAGGTGTGACGATCCTCAAATCATGCCTGACCTCGATAAACATTTTTTGGATTTCAATATCTACGACTGGCTTAGCTACTTCGGTAGGTCATACGAAAAAGCGGATCAGCCCTCACGCAGGGATTTTCCAATCAAGCTTGCGGGCTATTTCAACCGGTTGAAGGACCTTCGCGCAGTGTTGAATTGCCGTTCCTGCGGAGATTTGATGAAGCCCGATTTCAAGTATTCTAGAGTTGAAGTCAGAGTTTTCGATCCGGCTACGCAGTCGACTATTACTAAGCAACTCATCGCGGCCTACAGAGCTACCGTTTTCCATTGTGACAATCCAAAGTGCGCTGACAGGGATGCAAAGCACTACTTGAACCATTGCCTTGGGCATAAGTGTAACAAGATTATAGACAGTCGAGACCTCGGCAAGTGTGAAAACGGGTTCTACAGATGTAGCTGTGGAAGTTGTTGCAAGGAGCATCAGGTCGAAGCTGAGCAACGAAAAAGGCAACTGGAGCAAATGGTTCAAGACAGAGGAAGCAGAAGGTTCGGGCGATGAAAGCCCGATCGGGAATCCTGACTTAGCGCTGAGGTCACTCGGTGACCAGATCTTCATCGCGGCGGAGGAAGCGGAAGACGCTCGGCGAGGATGTCACCGAAGAACTTGAGTATGTGCCTGGCGTTTCGTCGTGAACCGGATCGTTCGGCCACGTTCCGGTCCTTGTATTTCTGCAAAGAAGCTTTTCGTTGAAGATAGAGATTTGCAACAACGATTGCCCAAACGTTCGAACGGTGGCATCGCTCCCGATCCCTCCCGCAACGAAACTGAAAGAAGCGATGTAGCTTAACTTCGCGGCCCGTTGAGAACCGCGTCCAACCACAGAACTGCGATATCTGGCGATTTTTGCCTGAAAACGCCGCAAATGCAGGAAAAAACTGTTTATTTACAACGATGTAACGCTGCAACAGGTGTGTTACAGGGCCTGTAACGCACCTAAGTACCTAATATCATTGGTAAATATCTATATCTATAACTTTGTAACAAAAATATAGAGAGTGTATATATATGAGACCATCACAGCTTCCCATGTACTGTTGTATATATATACATATATGTTGGCGTAACGCGTTACATTTGTTACATCGTTGATTTTATTGAATAATTTTGTAACGGGGCTCTTTTTTGCCGCCTTCCTTTGGTTGTAGGTCTATATTTGCGTTTAATATCAATAACTTAAAGCGTAACACTTGTCAGCTTTCGGTATTCAGCCTGACCTGTTGGAGTTGTTCAACCCTGCGCGCCACGAACAATCTGTTTTGTAATCGTATGGTGCTCCGGTAATGAGATTAGACCCAAAGATTTTCCGATGATGTCGGTGCTCTGGAAAGATATCCACATAGATATGCCGCAAGCCTACTTGGTATTTCAGTTTGATGACGTAAGTTGATTGGCAGAAGGAGCCATCTATGCAGGTCATCTCACATTGCGTCGCCCGCCACATAAACGACGATCCAGCAATTTTTGTCGGCGAAAGTCTATTTGCTCAGATGGTCTCTCGTGTAGAGCAACATCAGATCGCCAATGCATTATTGGAGGTTCACGACCCTTTGCTTGAGTTTGGTTCTGACATTGTCGCATATTATCGTGCGCCAAATCGAGTTCGAGATGCTAGCCAAACTGTGAGTAGCGACCGGCTAATTCAACGAATTGATGCGATTACTAAACGATTTTCGAGCCTTCATAATTATTCTAAAAACGACCCGCGGTTTCTCTGGACCCGGAAAGAAGCTACCAGACGAGCAATTCCTGGGATGTCTGAGGGGGAAAAAAAGCCTGTTCGACTTGCGACACTCGACATGCCTGGGGCGCGACTGATTATGATTTCGATGCTGATGGCTGTCGGCATTTACTCCAAGAAGTTAATCAAGCTTATGTCATTCGAACAACGTTACGCTTCGCTTTACTATTCGAACAGCGCCCACAATGTTTTCGATTGGGTCTTTACTGCTTTAGAAGAGACCGGTGTTGATTTGGAGCGTTTCTTTGATGACATGCATATGCTCAGGACTGTGCAACAGGTTTCATCAAAACGGGTGTCCCCACGCCAAAATCCCGCACACTCGATGTAGCCTTTAATCTGGGTGATGATTGTGCGTCGGCAGAGTTTTTGGGTCCAAAGGCGGCCTAAACTAAGAGAGCGTTTGGCTCATCTGGTTGGTTTGATTATGCGGCGCGTTGCCTGTGATGCAAGCGGCGCGTTTCGAGTGTCTTTCGTTTGATCCTTTCCCTTTGTTTTAGAATGGCTTTGTCCCGTCCGAAGTAGACGTCGGCAGGTGTGACGTTGTTCAGGCTCTCGTGGTAGCGCTGGTGGTTGTAGTGGTCGACAAAGGCTTCGATCTGGGCTTCGAGATCACCGGGTAGGAAGTAGTTTTCCAGCAGGATGCGGTTCTTCAAGGTTTGATGCCAACGTTCGATTTTGCCTTGTGTCTGGGGATGATACGGCGCTCCGCGTGAGTGCTTCATGCCCTTATCCTGCAACCATTCAGCCAGATCGCCCGAGACGTAGCTGGATCCGTTGTCGCTGAGTAGCCGTGGTTTGTGGGCGACGTGAACCTGGTCGCAACCTGATGCCTGCAATGCCACTTCCAGCGTGTCAGTCACATCTTCAGTCCTCATGTTTGTGCAGAGTTTCCATGAAATGATGTAACGGCTGTAATCGTCGAGTATCGTACTGAGATAAAACCAACCCCAGCCCAAAACCTTGAGATACGTGAAGTCGGTTTGCCAGAGTTGGTTGATGGCCGTGGTTTTGTCCTTGAACTCACTTGTCGCCTTGATCACGATGAAGGCTGGACTGGTGATCAGGTCATGGGCTTTCAGTATCCGGTATGTTGAAGCCTCTGATACAAAATAGTTTTCTTGATCCGTGAATGCGACGGCCAACTCCCGTGGTGATAGTTCCGTTTCCTTCAGGGCTAATTTGACGACCTTGCGCCGCACCTCGTCAGGGATACGGTTCCAGACGTGTTTGGGCTTGGGAGATTGGTCCTGCAAGCCAGCCTCGCCACGCTGATGGTATCGGTCGTACCAGCGATAGAATGTCGTGCGAGGGATGCCCAGTTTGGCCAGTGTTTGGCGGGCTGACAGGTGGCTCTCTTCGACCAGCCTGATGATCTCCAACTTCTCAGATGCAGCGTATCTCATTCTTGGTCGCCCCCATCTCCTGTCATGCTTTTTTTGAGAAGACGCAGTTCCAGCGTTTGCTCGGCCACAACCTCTTTCAGATCACGGGCTTCACGACGTAATTCCTTGACCTCATCGGTCGTCGCAGCACGTGCGGTGTCACCCGCCAACCTGCGCTTGCCAGCCTCCATGAAGTCCTTAGACCATTTGTAGTAAACGCCCTGGGAAATGCCTTCTTTGCGGCACAACTCCGCAATGCTGTCCTCACCGCGCAAGCCATCCAGGACGATCCTGATCTTCTCTTCAGATGAATAGTGCTTGCGGGTCGCTCGTTTGATATCTTTGACGATCTTCTCGCCAGGGCTTTTGCGTATTCCTGTTGTCTTTCTCATCATCCACTCCTCAGTGGTTACGATGAGCCAAGAACTCTCTCTTATCAAATACCGCTATTTGGATCCATAAGCGCTGACGTCAGACAGTCTGGTAAAATCCGGATGGATACGATCTTCATCGACGAAGGCTTCGGTAGTCTCGACGCTGAGAATGGAACGGGCACGCTGGACCAAGTGATACAAGTTCTTGCTGCGCTGACAGAGGGCAGTCGGGCAGTCGGGCTTATCTCACACGTCGGGCTGGTGCAGGAGGCTATTCCACAAGGCTTCTACGTTCGTTCGAGCCCAAGCGGTAGCAAAGTGGAGGAAAGAAGGGGGCTGAGATGACGGGCCGTTGGTATTATCGGAAGGCCCACACTCGTAGACTTTCATCAGGGGGGACCGTTTTTGCTCGCGGCGGCTGGTCTCTTCGGGCCGATCGTGGAAGTAGAAAGGGTGCAACCTTCAAGCGGGCGTGTCCTGTCTGCGGAGCACTGATCGTAAGCGTTGGAATGCCCAACGGGGGCTGGGGCCACTTTGAAAGTGGTATAGGCCTAACACGCATAAAGTACCCTTGCCTGCATCTTGGTGAAGGGCTGAGCGCGCGGCGCGACAAAGACACACCGGATCTTTTCGGTTCGCCCTAAACTGCTCGTGCGATTTTTGTCCGGAAATTACCCCGTTTCGACAAGGGGCTTGGTAACTGCAGCTCGGCAGTTAATGGCCTTGCAATAAGCTTTGGTTTGACATGCTAGAGTTCGTTCTTTTTCCTGCTCTGAGCGGCCTCCAAGTTCAATGACTGCTATTGCATTCGGTCTAGCAACTCGTAATTCCTCGAACCAATGAAGAGAGAGCTGAAGGTGCGCGAGTAATTAATTGAGGCTCAACCACTGCGGGTTAATTTACCCAGTTCCCGGCATTTACTTTCGAGTTCGTAGTTCGTTGTGCTGGTCGTGTGGTCAAATTTGACCTCTCCACCATCATCGTCTCATCGTCTCATCGTATGGTGATGTTATTTTGCAACACAACTCCAGTGTTGGTATTGGCGTTGGTATTCTCGGCCATTTTCCTCCGTAAGTTGTTGATTTTGCTTGGAGTGCGAAGACGCCCCTGGGCACCATTTTTACCAATCAAAAGCAATACGCTAGAGATGCGATAGCAGTTATCTGTGGCTGGGTTTTTTCCCGGGTAGGGCCGATACAGTAATGATAGCAATGGCTTTACCAACGAGCGTCTATAGGACGTTGTCGGCAAATTGATGAGAGCTAAGGGTAGGGCGCCCCCACCCTAATTCTACGTCAGTTTTTAAGGTAGATGCATTACCTATTCGTTTAAGCCGTCCTGTAGGGGCGTGGGGCAGCTGTAACTGTCGTTGAGGGGCGGACAAATTACAATAGTCACGATCCGCTATGAAAAGCGTTTTGTGTTAAATGCGGAAATGTCCAGATTGTGCTTTCGGCCCTCAATCAAATCAGACAAAATTTCGCCGGACTTTGGTGCCATCATCAATCCATAGTGGGAATGCCCGAACGAGGCGAATAGGCCCGGGTGTGTGTCAAACTCGCCGATCAATGGAAGGCTATCTGGAAAAGATGGACGATGCCCGTGCCAGAACGAGGCATCTTCGGTATTTAGATCCGGGACAATGGTCTTGGCTTGTTTTGTTAACAGGGCCTGACGCTTAGGGTCAGCTTTGGCATTGATGTTGCAAAACTCTGATGCGCCTGCGACTCGAAGGCCTTCGGTCATGGAGGAGGCAACAATCTTTGCATCTATGTCCATAACCGAGTTGTTAAGCGCGACACCAGGATTTGGGAATTGTACATGATAGCCTCGCTCGGCCATCAATGGCAGCTTGATCCCAAGTGGCTCTAGTAGTTTTGTACTCCAGGCGCCTGCAGCCATAACAAGCTTTTCGCTTTCAAAGGACCGGTCTTTGCATTGGATGTGCCATAAATCGTTTTCACGCCGGATTTCCAGCATCTCAGCTTGATCAAAGGTCACTCCTAGGCTGAGGGCCTTGTTGAGCAAAGCGAGAGCGATCTTTTCGGGTGATTTGGCGCGTGCCTGCCCCTTAACCAGAACAGCCGCCTTAAAATCGGGACCCAGCGCGGGTTCTAACCGATGCAAGTCTTTGTCTCCGATAAATTCGACTTCTGCCCCAAATTTCCGCCGCTGCCGGTAGTCGATGGCGTTTTCATCCCAATTGCGAGCGGTGTCTTCGCTGCGGAAGGCGTGAACGTACCAAGCCTCGGTCAGGAAATCCTCGTGCTTGGTTCCTACGAGATGCTGACGATAGAGATCAATGGATGGGCCACATAGGATCGACATGGCCTCTGATGCTCGCTCGACTTTCTCAGGAGCGGTGTTTCTGAAAAACTCAATGCCCCATGGCACCAGCTTTGGAAGTTGGCTCATGCGGGTTTTGAGCACTTGGTGCCGTCCGAACATCAAATTTGGAATGTTTTTCCAAATGCCCGGCACGGCTTGGGGCAGAATAGACCAAGGTGATATAATGCCAGCATTGCCGTAGCTCGCACCCTGGGCGGGCGCGTTCTTGTCTATAATGCGGACCTTGAAATTCCGTTCCGCGAGGGACAGGGCGGTGCAGATACCCACCATTCCTGCCCCAACGATAGTGACTGTTTCAGACATATTTTACGCTGTCGCTCCAACTTTGCGCCGTGCGACCACTTGGGTGATGACAGCCGGGCTTGCGATCAGCAAAGCGATAAGGTCTGCTTGCAGACTTGGAGCGATAAAGACGATGCCAGCTATGGCCAATAGGATGCGATAGATCCGACCAAGAGGGGCCAGCCAGTACCCCACGACAGAAGCCGACAGAGCAATCACACCTGCGATACAGCTTGCAGCCGCATAGGTGAATTCCCACAGATCAAAGCCGGATGAGGACACAATCAAGAGGACAGGTGCATACACAAAGGCCATTGGGGCAATCACTTTGCCAAGGCCCAATGTGAAGGCCGAAACCCCCGTACGGAATGGGTTGGAATTTGCGATTGCCGCCGCTGCATAGGCTGACGTACAAACCGGCGGCGTGATTTCTGCGACAACGCCGTAGTAAAGTACAAACATATGGCTTGCGATTGGCGGAACGCCAAGCTGCGCCAAGGCAGGTTGCGCAACGGATACCAGCATGATGTAAAGTGCAGTTGTTGGGATGCCAGCGCCCATCAGGATACAGGCCAGCGCAATGAAGACGAGACTGATGAAGAGCGTCAGGTCTTCAACGGCAAAGAAGTTTAAGCCAGTTGCGCTAAACAAGCTGTAAATATCCGCACCGAGGCTCGATGCCCCTTGGGTCACCATAAAGCCGATACGAAACCCGATACCTGTTGTGTTAATCACACCCACAACGATGCCAACAGCTGCAGAGGCTGCGCCTACAGCCAGCGCGTATTTTACGCCGGTCTCAAAGGTATCAGCCATTTCGCTAAGCGTGATGCGTTCTTGCGGGTTAAAGGTCGCAATTATTGCGCCAAGCACAAGTAAGCCGGTGATGATTGGCCCAAAGCCCCCGTTACTGAACTTCCAAAGTGCAAATGCAATGAAGGCGGCAGCGTAGATCAGTGTGATCGGTGCTTTGCGACGAGACATGCCTGCAATGATCGAAAGTGAAATACCGCAGAAAGCTGACATGAACGGCGTGTAGCCATTGAATAAGACCAGCAAAAGCCCCATCAACGGAACGATATTCGCCCAGCCCTCTTTCCAGACCGCTCTGAACTTTGGCAGCATTTCTTTCGTCAGGCCCTGAAGCTTCAAGCGACGTGCCATCAGGTGAACAACTGTAAATACACCTACATAGTGCAGTAGTGCTGGGAAGATCGCAGCAATGATGATTGTAGTGTAGGGAAGCTCTAGGAACTCGGCCATGATGAAGGCTGCTGCCCCCATGATAGGTGGTGTAATCTGTCCACCAGCAGATGCAGCGGCTTCAACGCCCCCTGCAAAGTGCCCCGGATACCCCAGCCTTTTCATGTTCGGGATGGTCAAGGCACCGGTTGAAACTGTGTTCGCCACAGAAGAACCAGAAATCGTTCCAAAGAATGCAGATGACACAACCGATACCTTTGCTGGTCCACCTGTGTAGCGTCCCGCCAGGATGGTGGCGTTGTCGATAAAGAGCTGCCCCAAACCTGTGCGCTGTGCGATCACACCGAATAGGACGAAGTGGAACACGATAGTGGAAACAACCCACAGCGTGACACCGAAGATGCCTTCTTGAGGGAAGTACATCGAGGAAACAAATGTACGGAACTTTACTCCGGGATGCTGCAGAATGCCGGGGAAGATCGGCCCAAACAACGCATATGCCATAAAGACACAGATGATCAGGGGCAAAACCCAGCCTAGGGTCCGGCGGGCAATGTCAAGAACGAGCAAGATCAATGCGCAGCCAAAGAACATATCGAACTGGTTGGGTGCACCCATTCTGAAAGTTTGTTCTTCGATGCCAAGCAATGGGAGACCGCGCCAAGCGAGACCCAGATAAAGTGCGGCCGATACCCCAAGGATCATTAAGAAGACATCAAAGTACGGCACACCGCCAAGGCGCATGGGACCGGTCTTTAGATCAAATGCAGTCGAGGTTTTCACCATCGGGAAGAATGCATATGTCAGGATGAATAGGCCTGCGAGGTGCCAGCCCATATGCCAATGATCCGGTGGCAAGGAGAAGCCAGCAGTCAGATAATGGTAGACCGCAAAGGTCAAAGCAACAACACGCAGTACCTTCGCCATTCCAGGTGCAACTTGACGTGTTGCGGCACCTTCATCGTATTTCTTTTCAATGGCTTCCAGCTCTTCAGCTGTCAATTCTTGTGCATCTGTATTCTGTGAGGCGTCAGTCATGTTTGGTCACCTTGGTACGGCGTTTCTTGCCAAGTCGAGTTTCACTTGACGTGCTTAGCTTGCGGCTGGCTACGCGATTGGTTTGTCAGCTGAGCTTATGGCATCGAAAACTTAGATGGCATCGGGTTGGTCACCCAATGCGTACTAAAATCTTGGGCGACAGGCTAATGAGCCTATCGCCCTGTGTTTTCAGAAGTTAAGGCGATCTTATTTTAGAAGGCCAACTTCGCGGTAGAATTTCTCGGCACCTGGGTGAAGAGGGACGCCAAGCGCTTCGACGCCATCCAGCGCGGTATCAGCTGTGATTTGCTTGCCTTTAGCGTGACCATTATCAAGCAGCTTACGCGTGTTGTCGTTCCACATGGCTTTGGTAATGCCGTATACGAGTTCTTCGCTTAGGTCAGAAGAAACCACAAGCATCGCAGAAACAGCTGGTGTTAGAACGTCGTAATCAACGCCTTCATAGACACCTGCAGGGATCTTGGATGGGATGTATGCAGGGATGATTTCGTTGATCTTTTCAAGATCTGCCTGCTCAAAGGAGTGCAATTCCATACCTTTTGTGGACGCCAACTGAACCATCGCAGCAACAGGCCAACCTGCAGCATAGAAATACGCATCTAGCTGACCATCTGCCAGGCGCTCAGCGGACTGGCTGTTATTCAACTCCGCTTCGTTCATGTTGTCGCGGTTGACGCCCCAAGCATCCAGCATTTGCAGCACGGCAACTTGAGTTCCGGAACCAGCCTGTGCAATGCCAACGCGTTTCTCAACGAGGTCACCTAGGTCAGAGATTTTAGATCCCTTTGGCATCACAAGATGCAGGTCCTCTGGGAATAGGTTTGCGACGATGCGCAGTTTTGGATGTGGTTTGCCATCAAACTTGCCTTCGCCCAAATACATGGAGCGCGTAACGTCAGCTGCCGCAAGACCGGCCTCAAGTTCACCATTTTGAACGGCGGCATTGTTGAAAACCGATGCGGTTGTGGATTGAGCGATCGCAATCAGGCCAGGAACGCCGCATTGGCCACCTTCATCACATGCACGGGAGCCAGGAGGGGAGGAAATGCCGTTTGCAATAGTGCCGCCGATTGGGAAGTAAGTACCACCGGCGCCGCCGGTCCCGATGCGGAAAAAGGTTGGGCTTTGTGCAAAGGCCGTGCCTGCCATCAGCGAAGTGGCTAGCAGAGCTCCCATAATCTTAGTCATTTTTGTCATGTTATTTTCCCTGTGGAAGTCATTTACTTTGGATTCTTCGATCCATGCTCTCAGTTTAGAAATCACAATTATAATTACAAATTTCAATTTCTTGCTAATTGATAAGAATGTTTTATGCTTGGGTATGAATGTTCCACAACTCCTTTCCTTTTGCGAAGTCATGAAGACCGGGTCCGTCTCACAGGCAGCGCGAAATCTTGGCCGCACCCAGCCTGCGATTAGTTTGTCGATCAAAAGCTTAGAGGAACTGTTAGCCGTGAAGCTCTTTGTGCGCGACGGGCACAGTTTGCATCCTGTTCCAGAGGCTCACTACCTATTCGAAGAAGCTAGGAATGTTTTAGATAGATTGAATGTCGTTACAGACACGATGAAGAACCTTGCAAGAGGGCAAAGCGGTGCTTTGAATGTGGCTGCGATGCCGGGGCCTTCGACGCTCGTCTTTCCTCGATTTGTAGCTCAAGCTATTAGAAATAATGAGAATATCAAAATCTCATTGTCTTCCCGTTCTTCGCAACATATCAGAGAAATGGTCGGCGCCCAGACTTTGGATTTCGGGTTTGCGGATGCCGCCGAAGTTAACGACCCAAACGCGCTTTATGAGGAAGAAAAACTAGCTGCGCCGTGTCTTTGCGCGGTTCCAGCAGATCATCCGCTCGCACTTAAAGACTGCATTTCTATTAAGGATCTTGATGGTGTGCCTCAGGGTACGCTCCAAAACGGGCATCCGCTTTTTGAGCGTGTCCGCGATGCATTTGCGCTAAACAATGTAGAATTTGTTCAGCAAGTCGACAGTCAGATTGTCTTACCATTGATGCAATTTGTTCAAGAGGGTCTCTGCTGTGTGATCACTGACCCGATCTCGGCATTTACGCAAATGAATATACAAGGGGCGACAAATGCGGTTGTATTTCGCCCCTTGAAGGATGAAATCTTTTATGATTACGCCATTCTCACACCGCGCTATCGGCCAATTTCGCAGACTGCCAAAGTTCTGCTAAACGGATGGCGCAGTCATTTCTCGAGCATTTTAAACGAAGTTTTGGAGCAATAGCTCGGTTTGACTTACGGTGTAGCAGACTACTCTGCCACACCGTAATTCTATCGCGTAAGATTGCCGCGGTGACGATACATTCTACCAGGTAATCTGGTGTCGCAAGCTTAGCTTCGCCGCAGGCGCGTGCTGCTGGAGCGGCTGGATCAACCCAAGCGTCATAGACTTCGTTCATTGCGCCAAAGGATGCGTTCATCATACGGATCGTGGTTTGCAATATTGTTCGCATGATTATCAGAAAGTCCTGGGACAACATGGCTTCAAGGTATCCATGAGCGGGAAAGGCAATTGCTATGATTGTGAGTATGGTATTGCGGCTTGATGGCCTGACCCATGCTACGATTGACTGCGTGTCATTGCGTTGACGTGTCGACCGTCAAGTCGCCCCGGCAACGGGCGAGATGTGACTTCATAGGAGCCTGACGGGAACGCCCCATCACAGTCCTGTCCCCTCGGATCGGTGCCCGGGCATTCTTATCAATGAGGGCATCATGAAGACTACACATCCAATCATTATTGGCATCGACACACACAAAGCAACACATGTTGCCGTCGCAATCGATACGCAAGGTGCCCGCTTAGCGGCGCTGTCTATCCCGACCAATCCCAAGGGATATTTGGAGTTGGAACGTTGGTCGCGATCTCTCGGCAATGTTCTGGCATTCGGCATCGAAGGAACTGGTTCATATGGCGCAGGCCTTTCCAGATCTTTGCTGGCTCAAGGGCATAATGTCATCGAAGTCACGCGCCCAAATCGGCGACTACGATACACGCAAGGCAAAACGGATAGCTTGGATGCAGAGGGGGCTGCGCGGTCGGTTCTGTCGGGGCAAGCAACAGCGCTGCCCAAAACACAAACAGGATCATCAGAGATGATCCGGCATTTGAAAATTGCGCGCGATACGGCAGTCAAATCGCGCTCACAGGCGATGGTCACGCTAAAAACATTGATCATCAACGCACCCGCCGACCTGCGAGACACCTTGGATCAAATCCGAGGAAAGGTTGCCTTGATCCGTCACATCGCAGCTTTCCGGCCTAGCGACATCGACACGCCATTAGCGTCTGCAAAAGCTGCTATGCGGGCACTGGCACGCCGCTGGCTTTGGTTGCATGAAGAGATTCTTGCACACGACAAGGAATTGGAGCGCCTTGTCAGGGAACGCGCCCCAAAGCTGTTGGCGTCACATGGCATCGCGACACTGACGGTGGCTGAAATGTTGATCTTGGTTGGAGATGATCCAACACGAATTCGCTCTGAAGCCGCTTTTGCAAAGCTATGCGGCGTCTGCCCTATCCCCGCATCAAGCGGAAAAACACATCGCTTTCGATTGAACCGGGGTGGAAACCGGCAGGCCAACGCAGCCCTATACCGTGTCGCCATCGTCAGGATGCGAAGCCACGCACCAACGCTCGCCTATGTCAAGAAACGCACAAAAGATGGGAAGAGTAAAAGTGAGATCATTCGTTGTTTGAAACGTTACATCGTTCGGGAAATCTACAGCCAGCTCTGTGTGCCGAAAACGGCTCAAATCGCCGCTTGACGAATATAGGAGCTTCAATGCCGCCGTCGAGACCTTCTTCAAAACCATCAAAGCTGAACTGATATGGCGGCATTCTTGGGAGACGCGACGAAAGGCTGAGGTGGCAATCTTTAAATACATCAACGGCTTCTAGAACCCGCGTCAAAGGCATTCAGCATTAGGCTGGAAAAGCCTCGTCGCCTTCAAACGGAAAGTGGCCTAAGCGAGCACATGGGACGGCACAAACCGGGACAGGTCCAAGATGCTTCAAAAATATGGTGGCTCTACGCGACAACAAGAACTTGCGAAGCAGGCTTAAATTGCGCGGAACCGGAAAGAACAAGATGAGATCAAAACGTGAATGGGTAGATAGGTGGGTAGAGATTAGATTTCTCAAAAATCAAATACCTGCTAAGTCATTGATTTTAAATGGAGGCGAGTACCGGAATCGAACCGGTGTACACGGATTTGCAATCCGCTGCATAACCACTCTACCAACTCGCCGCCGATGTGGTGTCGTGGGCAATATCGCATCTCTTTCAGGGCTGCAAGAGAGAACGATAGCATTTCATCTTTGTGAGCGTTGCTGTTCGCAAATTATTGTGGCAAGACGGGTGTGACCGCAAATCTGAACGAATGAGTTTAGTATGTCTGATTATACTTCCCGCCGCACGGCCATGGTAGACACACAAGTCCGCCCGTCCGATGTTACGAAATTTCCGATCATCGAATCGATGCTGAATGTTCCTCGTGAGGTGTTTGTACCTCTCGATAAACGCGAAGCTGCATATATGGGTGAAAACCTAGCGTTTGATGACAATCGCGTTTTGCTAGAGCCACGTACGCTGGCAAAAATGCTTGATGCCTTGGACATCCGCAAAGGTGAACTGGTTCTCGATATTGGTTCTGGCCTTGGGTATTCTGCTGCCGTCATCGCACGCATGGCAGAAGCAGTGGTTGCCGTCGAAGATGACGAAGCGCGAGTCGCTGAAGCACAGACCACTTTGGCTGAACAGAACATTGATAACGTTGTTTTGCATCACGGCGCGCTCTCCGAAGGTGCTGCAGATCACGGTCCTTATGATGTGATCGTTGTACAAGGTGGCGTGCAAGAACTTCCACAAAATTTGTCCCAGCAGTTGAAAGACGGCGGGCGGATCGCATGTTTGTTCATGCAAGGTGCATTGGGTGACGTGCGTATTGGCCAAAAGGTCAACGGCGACATCGTCTGGCGCTCTGCGTTTAATGCTGGCGCACCAGTCCTAGAAGGATTTGAGACGCAGAAGGCATTCGAACTATAACGCGAGGTGGCACATTTTGCCGCCTTTCATCCATTAGGGGCAGGGACCATGGGTATTAAGCAGGTTTTTCTTTCGGCAATTGTAACTGTTTCGTTAGCCTCTGGAGTGACAGCCGAAACGCTGGCTGATTCTATGGCAAGCGCCTATGAGCACAGCGGCCTGCTAGAGCAAAACCGTGCCCTGCTACGTGCTGCTGACGAAGATGTTGCCCAAGCTGGTGCCGCGTTAAGACCCATCATCAATTGGACTGCGGGTGTTCAACGTCGTTTTTCATCCGGCACGACAGTGCTTTCGACGAATACTGCTAACATTGGTTTAGAAGCCAATTGGTTGCTGCTTGATTCCGGCGCTTCGCAGGCCGCAATAGAGTCGCAAAAACAAACCGTATTGGCGACTCGTCAATCCTTGGTTTCAGTAGAGCAAAGCGTTCTCCTAAATGCGGTTCAGTCCTTTATGAACGTGCGCCGCGATTCAGAGATCGTTGCACTGCGTCAGAACAACCTTCGTTTGATCACGCGTGAACTACGCGCGGCACGTGATCGGTTTGAAGTTGGCGAAGTCACGCGAACAGACGTTTCATTGGCCGAGGCCCGTTTGGCGGGCGCGCGTGCAGAGCTGGCGGTTGCACAGGGTAACCTGATGTCATCTCAAGAGTTCTTTGCTGCAGTTGTTGGCCACAAACCTGGCCGTTTGACGCCTCCTTCACGTTTGCCAAACACCGCGAAATCGCTTGATGCCGCGAAGGGTATCGCCGTTCGCGGACACCCAGATATGTTAGCAGCACAGTTTCAGGTCGCGGCAAGGGAATTTGATGTCCGACGTGCAGAAGCTGCGATGAAACCAAGCCTGAATTTGCGGGCAGGGGTTACAAAATCTGATCAGTTTAATTCATCTGCGAATACCACCAGTGGTTCCATCTCTTTAGATGCCAGTGGGCCCATCTATCAGGGCGGCCGCCTAAGCTCTGTCTTGCGTCAAACAATGGCGCGCCGTGACGCGGCGCGTGGCGCTTTGCATGCGACGCGCCACAATATCCGCCAAAGTGTTGGTAATGCGTGGGCACAGCTCTTGTCCGCCCAGGCCCAACGCCAGGCAAGCGTTCGCCAGATTAGCGCATCTCGTGTGGCCTTTGATGGCGTTCGCGAAGAAGCAAAATTGGGCGCACGTACCACGCTGGATGTGCTGAACGCCGAACAAGAATTGCTGAATGCACAAGCCAACCAAATTACGGCGTCCAGCAACGAATTCACGGCGGCCTATGCTTTATTGGCTTCAATGGGGTTGTTGAACGTTGATTACTTGAATTTGACGGTCGAGAAATACGATCCAGAAGCATACTATAAGCAGGTCGAAAAAGGCCCAGCGTTGAAGAGCAAGCAAGGTCAGCAACTTGACAAAATCCTGCGAGCTATCGGAAAAGAATAACATTTTTCGCTATCTGTTGTGTGGGACGCTCTGTGTCGCTAAACTATTCAGCGAGGAGAGTGGTTTAATTTATGTCTGATCCGGTCAAGAACGTTGAAATCGAGGATGTCTTGTCTTCGATTCGCAGGTTGGTTTCTGAAAACGGCCATGCGCCCGCAACTTCAAAGCCTAGTGCGCCTGAGGTTAAAGCGGTTGTTCCTGAAGCTGGGAGCAAGGGGGAAGCGGCTGTAGAAAGTGCGGTCGACAATCGTCTGGTTTTGACCCCTGCATTACGCGTTTCTGATTCGCCTGCAGTTGAGTTGGTCACTGCGCCGGATGCCGTAGAAGAAAGTTCTGAACACGCTGCAGACAAAGCATTAATGCGTGAGATTCAAGCTGACATTCAGCCACTCCACGATAGCATACCAAATTTTTTACAGCGCCAAATTGAGATCGAAGCACCGGCCGCGCTGGACAGTGCCGCGCCTGAACTTGATGCGATTGAAACGCATGTTGAAACGTCTGACAATGAGGCATCGGTTGATGTCACTGAAGACGCGGTATTCGACACGCCTGAGCCAGAGATTCTGGAAGTCGACGTCGCGCAAGACTTTG
Source organism: Cognatishimia sp. 1_MG-2023 (assembly GCF_030548175.1). GTDB lineage: Bacteria > Pseudomonadota > Alphaproteobacteria > Rhodobacterales > Rhodobacteraceae > Cognatishimia. Next base: position 415,590 of record NZ_JAUORX010000002.1, read on the forward strand.
ATACTCGCGTGGATGCCATTGAAAATGACGCTGATGTAGATGCAGAGCCGCAGCGTCCGTGGGAGACTGATGGTGAGCTGTTGTCAGAATGGCATTCTGTTCGCTCCCCAGCTGTTGAAGATTTTGAGCCCGACGAACCCGGCGATAGCGACTACGCTGGTACGGCTGTTGCGTCTCTTGCTTGGGAAGATCATTCAGATCAGACCGATGATTTAGACGACGTCTCAGACGACGAAGTTGCCGTTGCAGACGAGAGCATCGAAGAGCCTGCGGCCTTTGCGAGTATCTCAGAAGAGGCACTGACCGAAACTGTGATCGAAGGCATCGCACAATCCGAAGATGCGGTCGAAGACACCCAATACGAAGCTGTGCTAGACGAAGAAATGCTTCGTGACCTTGTGGGCGAGATCGTGCGCCAAGAGCTGCAGGGGCCTTTGGGCGAGCGTATTACACGTAACGTGCGCAAGCTTGTGCGTCGCGAAATCAATCGCGCAATGACCTCTCAGAGCCTAAATAACGATTACTAAGCCCATACAGAAAAGAGGTGGCTTGTGAACACGCCTGCGCATCTCTTGCTTGGCTGGGCTGCGTTTGGCCGCAATGCGCCGCGTGGGGTCGTCTTGGCCGCTCTTGCGGGTGGCTTACTGCCAGACCTTTCGCTTTATGTATTGGCGGGTACGTCGCTTTTTCTTTTGGGTATTCCGCCAGCGACCGTATTTGGTGAGTTATATTTTTCAGCAACATGGCAGGCGATTTTTGCTGTCGATAACTCGTTTGTTGTTTGGGCAATCGGGCTGCTTTGCGGGCTGTATTTGCGCAAACGATGGGTTGTCGCGCTGTGCGGCGCGGCTTTGATCCATTTGGCGATGGATTTTCCATTGCATCACGACGACGGCCGTTCACATTTCTGGCCGATTAGCCGTTGGATTTTTGAAAGCCCTGTTAGCTATTGGGACCGAAGCCACCATGCAGGTATAGTGGCACCGCTAGAGGGTGTTTTGGCTTCGTTTTGCGCATTGTTTATTGTTCTACCAGACTGGCGAAATTGGCGTACTGTCTGTGTTTTTGGGCTGGTGTTGCTTGAGCTGATCGCGGTGCTGCCCGGTTTCTTCATCAGTTTTTAAGTAAATTTGGCAATAAAAAACGCGCGCCACAGTGGCACGCGCTTTTTTAGGGCAGCAGTCTAATATGTTGTTACGCAGCTTGGCTTTCCTGGGCCGCGTTACGACGTTCACTTTCTTCGCGTGACAGGGCTACGGAGGTCCGTACACCTTTGCCAACGAAATCCATCAAGCCGGTTACAACCCGTTCGTTTGGGTCGATACCAGCGCAGGACAACACTTCACGCCCGTCGCGCGAACGCGCCCAGCGTGCTATTTGTTCTGGTCCATTGCCGTACTTTTTATCGTCGGCAATTGCATCGTCTAGCGCGGCTAGAACCACCGCGGCAAAAAGCTTGCGCGCGCGGTTGCCCTGTTCGTTATTAAAAGCCGTGCCATCAACGAAATCTTTCATCTCGTCGTCCTTGTATTATTGGTCTTGTGTTTCTGGCGTGAGGCGTCTTATGGACTATTCAGATCGATTCGGGTACCCTGTTTTTGCATAGCATTTATGCAGAATACGCATGGCTGCGAACCAAATAGGCCGTCTTGTCACTCATCGACCGCCGAGATATAGGTGCTTTCAAAATCCAATCAACCTTTTTGTCATGGTTTTGTCATATGCCCAAGATTAACGGTAACGAAATTCGCCCCGGTAACACGCTGGAGCATAACGGTGGTCTTTGGGCCGCTGTCAAAGTCGATCACGTGAAGCCTGGTAAGGGCGGCGCCTTTGCTCAGGTTGAAATGCGCAACTTGCGGAACGGATCGAAACTGAACGAACGCTTCCGTTCTGCGGATAAAGTGGAGCGTGTACGTCTGGAGCAAAAGGACCAACAGTTCCTTTATGAATCCGATGGCATGCTGGTGTTCATGGACACCGAAACCTACGAACAGATTGAATTGCCTGCAGAATTGCTGGGTGACCGCCGTCCGTTCTTGCAGGATGGTATGACCATTCAGGTTGAATTCTACGAAGAAGAAGCGCTGAACGCGGCCGTGCCACAAAAGGTGACATGCAAGATCGTAGAGACTGAGCCTGTCGTTAAAGGTCAGACTGCAGCGAACTCTTTCAAACCTGCGATTTTGGACAACGGCGTGAAGGTCATGGTGCCGCCGTTCGTGGGCCAAGATGAGATGATCATCGTGGACACTATCAGCATGGAATATTCCGAACGCGCCTAAGCGTTTTTTAACCAATTTCAGAGGCCGCGCTTTGAGAAATGCGCGGCCTTTTGTGTTTTTGCCTAAAATGCGATGCAACGTTTTGAGGCAGGGCAGCGTGCCGTGACGTCATAATTCGGTCATGTGGAAATTCGTACGTTTCGGCGCTTGAAACGTACGATTCGTGTTTTGGTAGCGGCAGGGGGTGTTGGCCGTCAGGCTGGTATGCATTTTGCTACATAATTGCTCCCACGATCTCGCAACGAATTTTGGCGCGCAGGCGTAAAGTCCGTTCTGAGCGCAAGGAGACGGTTGCTGCAAAAACATGGATAGCCACATTTCTAGACTTTGGCCAAATATGCAGATCGGATAGCTGCTTTCATCGCGTCTTGCGGTCCTGTGTCGCGTGACCCGCTTGACGCCATCACCAGCTTTGAGGTTGGTGTACTGCCGAAGCCAAGGCCGTTGCTCACGACTGACAGACCAGAGTGCAAGGATGAGCGGCCCAGTAGGCCAACTGCGATCCCGGCTTCGACTGCTGCGATGACGCCTGCAACGCTTTGACTGGAATAGACGATGCGGTATGGCTTTCCGCTGGCTTTAAGGGAACTAATCGCAGCGTCGCGCCACCAACAGGCGTGGTCGAACAAGGCCACAGGCAGGCAATCAACGGTCAGAAATTCCTGATGCGCAGAGGACACCCAGCATGTTGGGTCTTCTATCAGCACTTCTTCATGTTCTTTCGGACATTCCACCTCATAAATTGCGAGGTCGAGTGTTCCCTTGTCTAGCGCGTCAGGGAATTGGGCGCTTAACGCACAGGTTACATCCAACTCGACTTTGGGGTGGTGGCGGGTGAAAGATGCGATGATCTCTACCAGCTTGGCCCGGCCGTGATCGTCAGGGATACCTACGCGTAGTTTGCCAGTTACAGTCTGTTGGGAGATGTCTTGCAGCACGGTGTCGAGGCGCGCGGTGATTTCGAGGGCTACGGGCAGCAACTGGCGGCCAGTGTCGCTTAGGACAACGCCGCGCCCGTGCCGTTCAAAGACGGGTTGCCCAAGGATAGCTTCGAGGCGCTTGATCTGAAGACTGGTGGCAGATTGAGAGCGATGGATGCGCGCTGCGCCATCTGTGACGCTGCCTGCTTCAGTTACGGCGACGAAGGTACGTAGCAAATCACTGTCGAGATTGACCATTCGTTTTCCCGATATCAGAAATTGAAGGTATTCGTTTCACAGATGGCATGCCTGCCGGTACTCTTCAAGGCTAGAGGAGTATCCGATGTCTGATCAGACAGTTGCCCGCCGACTATCTAACAAGAAACCCGTATTGTGGGGAATGTGCCTATTCGTGTTGATAGGCATGTGCATTGTATGGCCAGAGCACTCTGTGCAGGCTGCTAAGTTTGTTCTTTGGGGGCTGGTTGTTGTAACTCCCATCGTCGTTCCGGGCATTTTTCTGGCTGCGTGGATCATTGCAAGCGGAGCAGATGCACACATTGCCGACGCGTTCGAGGGCAAGACGATGAGAACGGTGGCGGTGGCCTCTTTGATTGGCGCGATTACTCCGGTTTGTGGCGTGACGGTTTTGCCATTGATGGCTGGGCTTTTAGCAGCGGGCGTTCCGCTTGCCCCGATCATGGCATTCTGGTTGTCGTCCCCGATCACGGACCCAGCCATGCTTGCGACGACGGCCGCGACCCTTGGCCTGCACTTTGCAATTGGTAAAACGCTTGCGGCCTTCGGCTTGGGGGTCTTTGGCGGTGGGATCACTACACTGTTTGCCAAGACCTCTTGGGCGCTGAATGCGCTTCGCGACAACGGGCTGGCGCGCCAACTCAGCGCGGAACGTTGCGGAGCGGTTCAAACATTCGAGCCTTGGATTTGGAGATCGGGGGCACGTCGGCGGGCTTTTCGTACTCAGTTTTGGGCAACAACGCGGCTCATCCTGATTTGCTTGGTCCCAGCATTCACAGCCGAGTATGCGTTGAATGCTGCGCTTACGCCGGGATTGCTTGGCGCCTATCTGGGGGAGGGCCAGTGGTGGGCCATACCTGCGGCCGTTTTTGTTGGCGCACCGGCCTATATTGATGGCTACGCAGCGCTTCCCTTGACGCGTGGCTTGATTGAAAATGGCATGTCTGAAGGTGCCGCCATGGCCTTTTTGATCTCCGGTGGTGTTGTCAGTATCTGGGGAGCCCTGGCCATTGCCCCGGTCCTGAAGTTGAGACCTTTTTTGCTTTACCTTGCTTTGGCTGTTCTGGGTTCGTTGGCCGCGGGATATGCATTTGAGTGGGCCGTCTAGAAGGCGGCAGCTAGCGAGAGTGGAGATGGGCGCACGCGTTGCGGCGGGGAGGCTAATGTTTGGCTGCTATGACGTACGCACCAGTTTCCATTTGTTAGCACTTTGGCCGGAAGGTGGGTGCTCGGGTGAAGCGATTGGGGCGGTATGTTCGAGCAGGAATGGATAGCGGCAAGCGTTTTGCGGGACAATCTGTCCAAGACCCTTGCTGAGGTGGCACACAGCGATCGGCGTTTGTTGATCACTTGGCGAGGGGCTCCGGCGGCGGCGTTGGTGTCTTTGTCGGATTTGAAACTGTTGGAAGAGTTTCATCGGGACTCGGCTGAACAGCGGGAGTTGCGGCATCAAATGCATATGGAGCGGTTCCGGCGTGCGCAGGCTTTGGAACGTGGCAGTTTGATTGGTTAGGCTTGCGTGGTTGACCGGCGCTGGTTAGGCTTTTGGCATGTTAGTTGTGATTGGAAGAAATCCGGGCCATCCCTTTGCGAAGGCCTATGTTTGGTGGCCTCCGCCCGCGGTGTGAGCTGCATCCATTTTCCATGACATTCTAACGGAGCATTTCATGCAACCGACACTGACTGTGGGCGCAACGCGCCTTGATCTGCGATGGCCTGATGGCATCACGGGCAACTATCCTTTTATCTGGCTGCGAGACACGGACCCGAGTGGCTTTCACCCCAAGACTGGCGAGCGGGTGTTTGAGCTGACTTCTGTGCCCTTGGACATTGTGCCTACTGCTGTGGCGTTGAGCGACGAGCATCTGTTGGTCACATGGCCCGGGGCGGCGGAGCCAAGCGCGTTTGATCTGGAGTGGATCAAGGCGCATCGTCCGGGGCAGCGTCGGGAGGATCCAGCGGATTTGCCGTTTCAGTTATGGCGCGCGGCGGATGGGGCTGCGGGTGTGCCGCGGTTTGAGGCGGATGATCTGGATGATCCGGCGGAGTTTTTGCGGTGGCTCAAGGCAACCAAGCAATATGGGTTGTCGATTGTTCAGGGCATGGCTGACATGACGGCGGCGGGCACGGATATTGCGCGCCGGGTGGGGCATTTGCGGGAGACGAATTTTGGGCTGACGTTTGAGGTGATGTCCAAGCCTGATCCGAATAATCTGGCCTATACGTCTGACGCTTTGCCGTTGCACACGGATTTGCCGAACCAAGAGCTGCCGCCGGGGTTTCAGTTTTTGCATTGTCTGGCGAATGAAGCTGAGGGCGGCGGATCGACGTTTTGCGATGCGCGGGCTGTGGCCGAGGATTTGCGCGCGCTTGATCCAGAGGCGTTTGAGGTTTTGTCTACTGTCGCTGTGCCGTTTCGGTTTCAGGATGGGACTGCTGATTTGCGTAGTCGCAAGACGATGATCGTTTTAGATGATCAAGGGCGGGTGGTTGAGGTTTGTATCAATGCCCATATTGCCGACATTGTGGATTTACCTGCCGATCAGATGGAGGCGTTTTATCGGGCCTATCGTCAGTTGATGATGATGACGCGCGGGGCAGATTACACGATCTCGCTAAAGCTACAGGCGGGCGAGATGGTGGTGTTTAACAACCGCGCGGTGCTCCATGGGCGCGAGGCCTTTGACCCGCAAACGGGGCGGCGGCATTTGCACGGTTGTTATGTGGACCGGGGCGAATGGGATAGCCGCATTCGCGTGATGTCGCGTTAGGCTTTGTAATAGACAGTGGCCGCGCCTGCCTGCATTTCAGGTTGGGCGCGGTCGTAGCGCAGGTAGGCGAGGGCTTGGTCGCCTGCGCGGCTATGGAGCGTGCCGACAGGTTTGCCGTTTGCGGTGATGGCGGTGCCCGGTTCTGCGTCACCTTGGATTGTGACGGTGGCGAGGCCTTTGCGCAGTTCGGTTTTGTGCTTCATACGGGCGGTGACCTCTTGGCCGACGTAGCAGCCTTTGCGGAAATCAACGCCGTTGATGCGTTCAAACCCCATTTCGAGGATGTAGCTGTCTGGTGTTAGCTCGATGCCGGTTTGTGGCACTTGAGCTGCGATGTGGAGGGCTGTCCAATCGGTGGAATCACTTTGTGCCGGTGTGTCGCGGTAGGCGCGCCAGCCGAGGGAGGCGTCGCGGGGATCTTGCAAGCCGTCGCTGGGCAGATCGCCGAGGCCTTGGTGCACATGCAGGGCGCTGTCAGTGATGGCGACGTCGGCGCGCAGTTTGTACATGGTCAGGCGCATTTTTAGCATGTCGCCGAGGCTGGCATCCACGTCCAGCAGGATGGCATCCCCTTGGCGGGATAGGAAAAAATCGGCCAGATATTTGCCTTGGGGGGTTAGGATAGCCGCATAGACCAACCCGTCGTCCAGCTTTTTCAGGTCATTGGTGATCAGGCCTTGCAAGAAGGTCTCTGCATCGGATCCAGTGATTTCGAACAGCGCGCGTGGGTGGGTCATGGGTTGGTCCTGTAAATTCATATCTTGTTAATATAGATAGGTGCGAGCCGTGCAACAGGGGGACATGTTATGCGCGCACCGCTTTCCGTCGTAATTCCGACGTTGAATGCAGAAATAGGGCTGGCGACATCCTTGCCTGCGCTGATGGAAGGGCTATCATCTGGGGTCATTCGAGAGGTTATCTTCTCGGACGGTGGATCTGTGGATGGGACCAAGTTGATGGCCGAGGATTCGGGGGCTGTGTTTGTGACGGGGCCTGCATCGCGTGGTGGTCAGTTGCGGCGCGGGGCCGAGGCGGCGGCCGGAGAATGGTTGTTGTTTCTGCACGCGGATACTGTTTTGTCGCCGGGTTGGAGTGCCGCTGTGGAGGCGCATTTGCCGAGCGCGCAGCCGGGCTATGGGCGGTTGCAGTTTGCGGGTGGCGGTTTTGCTGGGCGTTTGGTGGCTGGCTGGGCGAACCTACGGTCGCGGGTGTTTGGCTTGCCTTATGGCGATCAAAGCCTGTTGATCCCGCGTTCTTTGTACAAACAGGCCGGCGGGTATCGCGATATTCCGTTGATGGAAGATGTGGCGATGGCGCGGGTTTTGAGGGGGCGGTTGCACGCCTTGCCCTATGTGGCGATGACAAGTGCCGAACGCTATCAGCGCAATGGCTGGTTGCGACGCGGGAGCCGCAACCTTTGGACTTTGATCCGGTTCTTCTTTGGCGTGTCGCCAGAGCGTTTGGCGGCTGACTACCGCCGCTGATCAGACCTTTGGCAGGCGTGTGAACAGACGACTCCAGAAGCCTTTTTGAGCTTTAGGCGCGTTGAGTGCGGGAACATTGGTTTGACGTGCGGCTTGTTCTGCAGTTGGGCCGCTGGTTGCGAATTGCAGGTTGTACAATTCCGCATAAGCACCGTTTTGGGCCAAGAGTTCGTCGTGACGGCCTTCTTCGACAACGCGGCCTTTGTCCATCACCACGATTTTATCCGCTTCGCGCACGGTCGATAGACGGTGTGCGATGACAAGCGTTGTGTGGTCTTTGGACAGCTTATCCAAGGCGTCTTGGACGAGGACTTCGGATTGGGCGTCTAGCGCGCTGGTGGCTTCGTCCAGCAGCAAGAAAGGCGTATTACGCAGAAGGGCGCGGGCGATGACAACGCGCTGACGCTGACCGCCAGACAAGCCGCTGCCGCGTGGGCCAACACGTGTGTCGAGACCTTCGGGCATTTTACGTACGAAGTCGCTGACGTGGGCGGCATCAAGCACAGCCATCAGTTGCTTTTCGGTGACTTGATCGCGGCCCAGCAAGACGTTCTCGCGTAGGCTTTCGTCAAACAGCATGGCGTCTTGGGACACGACGGAAAAGAGATCGCGTAGTTTGTCGAGGTTGAGCTGATTGGTGGCGGTGCCGCCAATGGTAACGCTGCCGGATTGTGGATCAACGAGCCGTGTTAAGACGTTGAAGATGGTCGATTTCCCAGCGCCCGAGGCCCCAACAATGGCGGTGGTTTCGCCCGCTTTGGCGGTGAAGCTGGTGCCGTCGAGGACTTTGGATTCGCCATAAGACAGATGCACGTCCTCTAGAACGATGTCGGCGGCACCGGTTGGGATTGGTTTTGGCTTGGCCGGGCTTTGCAGCGTTGGCTCTGCGTCGAGCAGCTCTTTGAGACGTTCGATGCTGGCCGCTGCAATCTGCCATTGGCCACTGACCGCGCCGAGGCGGCGTAGGGGTTCAAAGGCAAAGCCGAGGGCGGTGAAGAAGGTCATGAACTGACCCACGGTTTTTTCGCCTGCGATGATCTCGCCGCCGCCATAGACCAGAACACCCAGAAAGCCGAGACCTGCCATGATGTCGATCAGGCCGGGAATGGTGGCGGCACCTGCGGCTGAGCGGACTTCGGTTTTGACAAGCGAATTGGTGAGGCTGCGGAACTGTTCGGATTGATAATCTTCAAGGCGGTTGAGTTTAACCGCGACGATGCCGTGGAAGATTTCGTCAAGCCGAGTGGCAAGACGCGCGCCCAGATCGCGTGCTTCGCGGGCGCGGCGGCGGACGAATTTTTGCACCAATACAGAAGGTAGAACGAGAACAGGCGTGCCGATGCAGGCCACCAAGGTCCAACGCCAATCAACAGAGACCGCCACAGACATCAGGACAATCAATGAAATCGCATCACGTCCGGCGCCGGTGATGATTGTGCTCCAGACTGTATTGATCTGCATGACGTCAGATTGCAGACGTTGGATCAGATAGCCGGGAGGATGGGTTTGGTGGAACGCATTGTCCTGCCGCATCAAGCGGTCCAGCAGCCGTGTGCGCAGATCGGCTGCGGTTTTTTGCGAAATCTGGGTCAGGATGACCTTTTGCGCGATAGAGGCCAGCGCGCGTGAGATAAAGATCGTCATGATCACAACGCCGACCCACCAAAGCGCATCTGCTTGGCCATCAGTAAAGACGCTGTCAAACATCGGCTGCATCATCCAACTGAGCGCGCCCAGCATGGAGCCTTCGACGGTCATGAAGAGCAGGGCCAATATCAGCAGAAGAATGTGCTTGGACAAGAAATTGCGCCAGAGCCAGCCGATCAGTTTTGGATTGGGCTTGGCTGGAACCTGTGCGGGCGTGTCACTGTTGTTTGTCACGAGAGTGTCGACATCCTGTATTTGAACGCCTGCGGGGACGTTACCTGATGGTAGGCTGTGTTGCGCTGATCTTCAAACGCGATTTTCTAAGCGCCTCGTGTAGTCTGGCTGGGGATTGGTCGCAAGGGCGCGTTGCGTGGCGCAGGCAGGCCGGGGCGCTGCCCCGGACCCCGAGGTATTTGGATCAAGAAAAAGCAGGGCTTAGGTCGCGAGGCGGGAAATGCCGGTGTTTAGGAAAAGCGCGAGCAGAAAGACAGGTACCAAGCCCCAGAGCGCCCAGATGGCGGTGAATATCCACATCAGATTGACGAAGCCCATCACGAGCGCGGCTGTGGTGTAATCTGGTGCGGGCTGGCTGTGGCGTGTCATGCGGCTCTCCTTAATGGGAGGATAGCGCATTTTTGGAATTTGACGAAATCAGGGGTTTGTGAGTTTTTGTTGCGCCAGCCCGTTTGCTTGAGGGTAGGGCTGGCGCAGGGATTGGTTTAGGCCGCCGCGGTGGCTTCGATTTCAAACATCAGCCCGGGGATGGCTAAGCGGGTGACGCCCAGCAATGTCATTGGTGGCGCGGATTGGAGGGGGCCAAAGCGCATGCCGAATAGATCAAAGTGCTTTAGCGCCTCGTCGACATCGGTGGCGTAGATGCCAAGGCGGATGATGTTTTCTAGGCCCATATCGGCGCCTTTTAGGACGGTTTCCAAATTGTCCAACGCCAGCGCGATCTGGCCACGCATATCGCCGATGTGCTGTGGGGCACCGTTTTCGTCGACAGCGGTTTGACCTGCGCAGATGACTTGGCAGGTTTGGCCTTGGATGATCTCAGCTTGATTGTAGCCGAGTTTCAAAGACCAGTCCCATGGGTTTACAGCAGTACGTTGCATTGTTGGAATCTCCTTGTTTGTGTTGCTGTCTGCTGTGTAGGATTTAAAGGTGCCAAAATTTGTCACCAAATGCGTTATGGTGGAAAAATGAATATTCGACACCGACATGACACCATCGTGCGCAATCTGCGGCGTAATGGGAGCGCTACGATTGATGCATTGGCGCATGAGGTTGGGGCCTCTCGGCGCACGGTGTTGCGCGATATTAGTGCGCTGCGGGATCAGGGGTTTGTGATCCATTCCGAAAGCGGGCGTGGGGGCGGGGTACAGTTGGATCCACAATCCATGCAAACCACTGCGCGGCTTTCAGTGTCAGAGGTGTTTGCGCTGTTGATCAGCGTGGCAGCGATGCGAGCGGGGCAGAACCTGCCGTTTTCTGATCTGGCGGATGCGGGATTGGCGAAGATCGAGAAGTCTTTGCCATCGGATAAGGTGCGGGATTTGCGGCGGTTTTTAGACTGTTTGCATATTGGGCAATTGTCACCAAAACAGGATTTGTCAGATCTAGGGCAGATTGATCCGCACTTGTTGCCTGCCTTTGAAACCGCTTTTTTGCAGCGGTGTCATCTGCGGTTTGATTATCGCGATGCCAAGGGCATGCGAACCAACCGCGAGGTCGAGCCGCAGGCGATGCTGATATTGCAACCGCTTTGGTATTTGGTGAGCTGGGACCCCACGCGGGAGGATTTCCGCCATTTCCGCATGGACCGGATTAGCAATCCGGTCTGCGTTGTTGATCGGCGCTTTCGCTGGCGGCATGTGCCGTTTGAGGACGATGTTTGCCCCTATAAGGATTTGCCCTGAAGGGTTTTGAGAGCTTGGGGCAGGGCTTCTGCAAAGGTCTGCATGTCTTTGGCCGTGCCGCAGCTGACACGGATGCAGCGGTTTTGCGGGGCGACAAAGGGCATACGGATAAAGACGCCTAAGGTGGCGAGCTCTTGCACAAGGGCCTTGGCAAAAGTGCCATCGCGGTGGGTGTCGATGGTGACGAAGTTGGTCGCAGATGGAATGGCGGTAAGGCCGTTATCTTTCGCAATTTGGGCAAGGGTGGCGCGGGATGTGGCTACGTTCTCGCGGGTTTGGGTGAGCCAGGCCTCATCTTGCAAAGCGGCAAGCGCGCCGGCCTGACTGGCGCGGTTCACGCCGAAATGCAGGCGGATTTTGTCAAAGGCTTTGATGAGGGGGGCTGCGGCCATGGCGTAGCCGATGCGCGCGCCCGCAAGGCCATAGCCCTTGGAAAAGGTGCGCATGCGGATCACGTTGGGATGGTCGACATCATATTCGGCGGCTGTGCCTTTTGGGGCGAGTTCGACATAGGCTTCGTCTAGGATCAGGAGGCAGCCGTCTGGGATGTTATCCAGTTGCGCGGCTATTTCAGCGCCTGTGTGCCATGTGCCCATCGGGTTATCTGGGTTGGCGATATAGATCATTTTGGCGTCGGTCTCGTGGGCCTTGGCGATCAGAGACGGCAGGTCTTCGTGGTCATCGACAAAAGGCACGGTGTGAATGGTGCCGCCATGGCCCGCGACATGGTAGTTTAGCGTGGGATAAGCGCCTGCAGAGGTGACGATGCTGTCCCCTGTGGTGATCAGCAGCCGCACAAGATCGCCAAGTAGCCCATCGATGCCTTCGCCGATCAGGATATTGTTGATGCTGACCTTGTGGCGGGCGGCAAGGGCGGTGCGCAGATCAAAGCTTTCGGAATCGGCATACATCCAAATGTCTTTGGCGGCCTCTTGCAGGGCAGTGATGGCTTTGGGGCTGGGGCCAAAGCCGTTTTCATTGGCACCAAGGCGGGCCTTGAACGGATGCCCAACCGCACGTTCGTGCCGTTCTGGTCCCACAAAAGGCGAGTCAGAGGAAAGGGATTGCACAAGCGGGGTGTAGCGTGGACCGGTCATGTCGGGAAAGTGGCCCAATGGTTTGATCGATACAAGCGTAAATGCCGTATTGGGGTTTGCTTTCGTAATCACCTCTATTATTCTTACGGTTGTAATTGAGATCAATGAAATTAGTATGTGGCGAAAATTTATTGGGTTCAGCGCTTTAGCTGGTGTTTTTATTGGTGGCGCGGCGCTGCTACCTGTGGAAAGCGATACAGATCGCCGCTTTGAAGGACTAGGCGATATCCGGGTGTTTTCAGAGCCGCAAGCCTCTGAAGTTAGTGCTTTTTTGATTTACCCCTATGGGGAAGGGGCAAACCCCTTTGCCGAAGGCTTAATGCATTATGTCGAGCACCTAGTTGCTGCGTCAGTGTGGGATGTGGGCGGTGAGGACGCAATGCGTCACTCGAATGCTTGGACCAATCAGTTTTCGACCGGTTATTGGGGAAAGGGACAGTCCCAAGATTTGCCAGATATCTTGCAAGCGCTGGTGCAGTCCGCTGCGCCGTTCGACATGGCCCCAGAGTTTGCGAGCAGTGAGCGCAAGATTGTGCAGCGCGAATATGATTTTCGAAATTTTGGTCAGGCTATGACCGTCATCAATCGCGAGATTGAGGACAAGCTGTATGGGAACCAAGCGTGGTCAAGATCAGTGATCGGAACACCGCAGGATATTGCGCAGTTTTCTTATGAGGATGCTGTGGTGTTACATCAGCGGTCGCATCGCTTGGAGGATGCGGTTCTATTGCTGTTTGGCGATGTTTCAAAGGGCGATGTATTTGATGCACTAGAGGCGATTTCCACGCCAAGTGCTGCGGCTGTTTCTGCGTTGGACCCCGTGGATTGGTCGATTGAGGTTACGCCGATGCGACAACACGCTGGGCAATCTTTGAAAGGGGATGCTGGCCCCGATGTGATCTACCGCAAGATCGTGCAGACTTCTGTATGCGGTCAGGATTTTGCCTGCGACGTCCGGCTGGGGTTGTTGGAGAATATTTTGGATTCTGCGATGGAGGGCGGCATCGCGGGCCCCCTGCGCTTTGACGCGTTTTTGGCGCAGTCTTTTCGCTTTCACTTAGCTCATTTGGGCCAGGGGCAAGTTGAGATTTCGTTTAGCGCGTCATTGGATGAGGGGGTGTCGCGAAAAGAGCTGTTATCGACCTTTGAAAGCATTCTCGAAGATCGGCTGACATCCGGGTTCTTGGTAGAAAGTTTTGAGCGGGTGAAGAAACGGGGCCTGTTGGGGGCTAACGACAAGCTTTTTTCCGCAAAGCAGAAATTTGATGCAGCCCTGTCTTGGGCGCAGTCTGGAATGCCAATCCCGGGGCTTTTGGCCGAAAACAGGGTTTATGATGCCATTACATTAGAAGAGTTAAATGGCCTAGCGCGTGAATTAGCTGCGCCGGGCCGTGTTGTTGTTCGAAATTTATATTAACGCGAAAGATATATGATGAAGACGTTGATTTTAGGCGTAGCACTTTGCGCTTTGGTTGCTTGCAAAGATCCAGCAAAGGAAGTGGTTCAAGTAACCAGCCCGGCAGGGCATTCGTTTTCCTTGCTGCCCATCTTTGATGAGGGTGTGACGGATATTACTGTGAATATTGCCTGGCCCACGGATTGGGCGCATCGGGCGGATGTGAACCCGTTTGTGCCCTATGTTGGGGCGGAAGCGATTATGAGCGACGGCACGCAAACCAAACCAGCCCAAGAGGTGATGGAGGCGTTTAACGATAAAAATGCGCGCGGGCGTGTTTATGCAACGGTTGATCATGTTCGGGGGGAGTTGAGCTTTCCTTATGAACATACAGATTATGTGGCCGAAGTGGCGATTGAGGCTTTGAGCGACCCGAAGTATTCGGATGCGTGGCTTGGCCGGATTAAGCAAAAGCTTGGTGATGATCAGGCAGAGGGGCTTAGTCAGGGGCACATGAAAATGTGGAATGCGGTGCGTTATGCGTTCTTGGGGGATAGCCCTGTCTATAATGCTTTAACGCTGCCGGACGTTGCCTTGGCCGAAGACGTTGATCGCGCCATGATGCTTGATTGGCATAAGGCTGTGTTTACAGGCGATGTTGCGGGTATTTCTGTGGCGGGACGGATCACCGCCGAAGATGCGGGCGTGTTGGTGGATCAACTGCTGGAAAAGCTGCCTGAGGGTGGCGATGTAAAGCCACAGCCCGTGTCACTGGATATGCGTCCTGCGAATGTGTTCCTGCACCTGCCTGAAGAGGACAAAACGGTTCTGGGCATGATTGGCCACTTGCCGAACACGACTGATGAAAAAGACTATGTCGATATCTTGGGCATTCAGATGTTGAGCCGGTCAGAGGGGCCAATGTTTCAGGCGGTGCGCGAAGACCTGAGGGCCAGCTATGGCGTGAGTGTTGGCGTCGCCAATTATGACCGCGCCAATCGCATTATGTATATTTATGCAGAGGTCGAAGGTGACAAGCTTGAGCAGACCGTGGATGTGGTGCGTGAGACTTATGAAACGCACCGCACGGCTGCGGACCTGTCAGAGCTAAATCAAGAGCGTGATGCCTATGCGGCCAATGCGCGGAAGCGGTCGGGTTACGTGAATGTCGCGTCACACATGATGATGGAACTTAGCTTGGATGGTCATAACCCGGCTAAGACGTTGTCGATTGCCGATACAATCAATGCACTAACCGCGGATGAGGTTCAGGCGCGCATGACTGCCGTCTTTCCCAAGGCGGAGGATCTGTTTGTGATTGCTGCGGGGCCGGATGCGAGTGCTTGGCCGGGGGCTTGTGTGATTACTTCAATAGAAGAGATTGCAAATTGCCCACGTGGCACCGGATCATAACCATTTGATATCGCAAAAAGAAACGCCCGCCAGATTGGCGGGCGTTTTTGTTTTTCTTGGCCTGATCGCTTAGCTGATTTCGGCGACGCGGGCGAGGGCGGCTTGGAGTTTGGCCTCTTCCTCTTCGCGTGCGGCAAGGTTGGCTTGGGCTTCGGCAACCACATCCGCGGGCGCTGAGGCTGCGAACTTGGGGTTCTTGAGGCGGCCACGTAGACCGCCCAGTTCTTTGGCCAATTTGCCCAGCGATTTCTCGAGGCGGGCCTTTTCGGCGTCTGCGTCGATCACGCCAGCCAGTGGCAGGCCGAAGGTTGCGCCATCAACCGCGACGGTGGCGCAGCCTTTGGGGAATTCATCGACCTTAGTGAAGCTTTCCAAACGCGCCAGTTTGAAGATCAACGATTGGTTGGCCGTAAAGGCCGCATTGTTTTCATCGGTGATTTGGGTCACGACCATTGGGATTTTCGCGCCCGCTGGTACGTTCATTTGTGCGCGGGTGGAGCGGGTGGCCTCAATCGTTTGAATAACCCAGTTCATTTCGTGGTCTGCCGCTGCGTTCACCAGTTCGTCGCCGTAGGTTGGCCATGCTTCGTGCACCAACATACCGTCGCGTTTGGCGGTTTGGCCCCAGAGCTCTTCGGTGATGAACGGCATGATGGGGTGCAGCATGATCATGGATTGATCTAGAACCCAGCCCATTGTGGCGCGGGTTTCGGCTTTGATCGCCTCGTCCTCTGAGGACAGCAGAGGTTTCGCGAATTCGACGTACCAGTCACAGACTTTACCCCAGACAAAGGCATAAAGACCGTTGGCGGCATCGTTGAAGCGGAAAGCATCTAGCGCGTCGTCAACGGTGGCGCGGGCCTTGGCGACCTCGCCGATGATCCATTGGTTCACGGTGGCGGTTGCCTGTGGCACTTCGCGCGATGGTGCGCCATTTGCGTAGACTTCGTTCATCTCGGCAAAGCGGACGGCGTTCCAGATTTTGGTGCCGAAGTTGCGGTAGCCTTCGATGCGTTTCATGTCGAGCTTTAGCACACCACCAAGGGCCGCCATCGCCGCAGATGAGAAGCGCAGCGCGTCAGCGCCGTATTCGTCAACAATATCAAGTGGGTCGACGACGTTGCCGGTGGATTTCGACATCTTCTTGCCTTTGGCATCGCGGACGAGGCCGTGCAGGTAGACGGTATCGAATGGGATTTGATCCACAACAGCCAGCTGCATCATCATCATGCGGGCCACCCAGAAGAACAAGATGTCTTGGCCGGTTATCAGGGTCGAGGTTGGGAAATACTTTTGCATTTCCGGAGTGTCGCCCGGCCAGCCGAGGGTGCCGATTGGCCAGAGGCCAGAAGAGAACCACGTGTCTAGGACGTCTGGGTCGCGGCGAAGCCTGATCGTTAGAGTCTGCTTACCGGATTCTTGGTCATTGTTTACCTTGTATTGCCATTTTCGAGAAAGTTCGATGCGCTCGACAGGGTAAAGAGCCTCTAGCTCAGTGCCTTTCATTAGCTCGCGGAACTCAGCATAATCTTCGTCTGTTATTGGCCAAGTCGGCTCCGGGTCATCCAAAAGTTCTTCAATAATTACTTCTGAATTTGGGTAACTTTCCGAATAGAACTCTACAGCACTTTTGCGGACTTGTTCAAAACTTGAGCCACAGAAATTTTTACTGTCGAGTAATTTTGAATTCCCGATCCGGTTGAGATCAGGCCCATACCAAACCGGAATCTGGTGGCCCCACCATAGCTGACGAGAGATACACCAAGGTTCGATGTTTTCTAGCCAGTGGTAATAGGTTTTTTCACCTGACTCAGGCAGGATTTTCACGTCGCCATTGCGCACAGCGTCCAGCGCTGGGCCGACGATTTTATCTGTTTCGACAAACCATTGGTCGGTCAGCATTGGTTCGATCACAACCTTAGAGCGGTCGCCGAACGGCTGCATAATCGGTTTGTTTTCAACGTAAGGCACGGTCTCGGTGACTTGGGATTCATTGCCCTCGTCATCTTTGACGGTCTTGGTATCGGTCGTCATGACCGCGAGGCCTTCGTCGGTGATTTGGGATACGACCAGTTTACGTGCCTCAAACCGGTCTAGACCGCGCAAATCGTCTGGGATCAAGTTGATCGCGTCGACTTCGTTTTCGGTGAATTCCGCGCCATTGGCGTGGGCTTGTGCTTTGGCGGATTCCTCGGCGTAGGACGCGCCGTCGGCACGCATCGCGCCTTTGGTGTCCATCAGGCGGTACATTGGGATGCCGCCGCGCTTGGCGACTTGGTAGTCGTTAAAGTCATGCGCGCCGGTGATTTTCACCGCACCAGAGCCAAAGTCTTTGTCTGGGTATTCGTCGGTGATGATTGGGATCAGGCGGCGGTGCTCTTTTGGACCAACCGGGATTTCAACCATTTTGCCAACGATGGGGGCGTAGCGTTCGTCAGACGGGTGCACCGCAACCGCGCCGTCGCCCAGCATGGTTTCAGGACGTGTTGTGGCGATAGAGATGTAGTCGCGGGTTTCGCGCAGGGTGACATTGCCCTCTTCATCTTTCTCTAAATACTCATATGTCGCGCCGCCCGCCAATGGGTACTTAAAGTGCCACATGTGACCGGGGGTTTCCACGTTCTCAACCTCTAGGTCCGAGATCGCAGTTTCGAAATGCGGATCCCAGTTCACGAGGCGTTTGCCGCGGTAGATCAGGCCTTTGTTGTACATTTCCACAAAGACTTTGATGACCGCATCGTGGAAGTTGCCGCCAGCTTCATCCGCAGGGGCGCCCGGAGCGCCGGACATGGTGAAGGCGGTGCGCGAGAAATCAGCAGAGGCGCCAAGGCGGCGCAGCTGGTTGATGATGGTGCCGCCGCTTTCGCCTTTCCAGTCCCAGACTTTTTCAAGGAATTTTTCGCGGCCCAGTTCGGTGCGCTTTGGCTCGCCGTTTTCGGCCAGCTTGCGCTCCACCACCATTTGGGTCGCGATGCCCGCGTGGTCGGTGCCCGGCTGCCAGAGGGTGTCAAAGCCCTGCATGCGTTTCCAGCGGATCAAGATGTCTTGCAGTGTGTTGTTGAACGCGTGACCGATGTGCAGAACGCCGGTGACGTTGGGCGGTGGGATCATGATGCAATAGGTGGATGCGCCGGGTTTGGCGTTTGCGCCTGCGGTAAAGCAGCCTGCTTTTTCCCAAGCGTCAAAGAGACGGCTTTCGGCTTCGGCTGCGTTAAATGTCTTTTCCATCGCCATGTGCGTGTTTCCTGCGTGCGGTCATATCAAGTTGCAGCGAGGTTTAGCGAATGGCGCGCCTAAGGGAAAGGTGTTGTTATGCGGTCTGCGCCGGTGGCGCAGGCTTTATTTTTTGTGTTGCGCTTGTGGGGATGTCACGCGCCGCGCGCTCGTGATGTGGATGGAGCGCGGTTGATGCCTTCGGCGAAGGTATTTGGATCAAGAAAAATCAGATGATCGGGATGATTGGAACGCCGCAGGCTGTGAGGGTGGTTAGGGCGATCAGGGCTAAAATTGCTTTGGTCATTGGGCTGCTCTTTGTAAATTGTTTTGCCCATTAGTCTGTCTTAGGTGCTGATATGCAAGGGTAAAGTGGCGGGCCCGCAAACGCAGCCGTGGGGTAATCTCAATCCCGGGGACCTGTATGTACAGGTGGGCGCCAGGTAAGTGGACCAGGATCCAAACAGAGCCAGCTCCCGTGGAATTGCTTAAGGCCACTGGATTGCTACCGGATCACGAGAAGGGCAGAACCCGCCAAGCCCACACATATGCACTGTTGCTTGTGTGGGCAAGGGGCCTGGGTGATTAGTCGGCGTGAATATCAGCGCGCATCCGGGCCATGTGGTCTTCCCAGCCTTTATCAAGCGCGAGGGCGAGGCCGAAGGTTTCCTCGTTCGCGGGCAGGCCGGAATGGGTGAGGTTGAGGCGTGTGCCGCCGGGAACGTCTTGTAATGTCCAGACAACATGGCTGCTGGCGCCATTCATCGGGGCGATGGAAAAGGTCATTTCTAGGCGATCAAAGGGATCGGCCACGGTGGTTTCGCCCCACATCAGTTTTTTGCCGCTTTCGGTGCCGTACATTTCATAGGTTTGGCCTGCGGCGAGGGATTTGGTGGGTTTGTGAAACCAGATCGCCAGTTTGTCGGGGTCTGTGAGGTATTCCCAGACCTGTTCTTTGTTGGCGCGCAGGAGGATGGATTTTGTGAGCGTGGTTGTGTCGGTCATGCTGTGTCCTTTGGGTCGGAGGTGCGATTGATGTCGGCTTCGATGGCGTCGGCGAGGGTGGTGAGTTTTTCATCCCAGAAGAGATCAAAGTAGGTCAGCCAATCGGTGATGGGGGCAAAGCCGTCGGGGAGGAAGGCGTTGAGCTTTTCGCGTCCCTGGGCGGTGACTTGGATAAAGCCGCCTTCGGTCAGGATGGTCAGGTGCTTTTTGACGGCGGCGCGGGTCATGTCGAAGTTTTGGGCGACCTCGGCGATGGTCATGGGCTTTGATTTGAGCAAGGTGAGGATTTCGCGGCGGGTTGGGTCAGCGAGGGCGCGAAAGGCCGCCTGGGGGGCGTTTAGGGTTAGTGTGGTCATGGTGCATCCTGATATGATACCGATTGGTATCCTTTTTATGATACTGTTTGGTATCACGTCAAGCGTCGAAAATGAGGGCTTGAATTTTGTTCATGAATTGTTCACGTTTGAGCTATGGATCAAGATATGCAACCCGGACAACTCTTGGCGCGTGGCGTGAGCCGCCATTTGCGCAGCCACGGCTTTGTTTCTGTTGAGGAATTCGTGCCAGAGCGGGGTAAGCGGGTTGACGTGATGGCGCTGGGGCCAAAGGGCGAGATCTGGGTGATTGAATGCAAATCCAGCCGCGCCGATTTTCAATCTGACAGTAAGTGGCAGGGTTATCTTGAGTGGTGTGATCGGTATTTTTGGGCCGTGGATACCGAGTTTCCGACCGAATTATTGCCCGATGAAACCGGGCTGATCATTGCTGATTCTTATGATGCGGAAATCATTCGGATGGGGCCTGAGGACAAGCTTGCGCCTGCGCGGCGTAAGAAAATCATCCAGAAATTTGCGATGGATGCCGCCCGGCGCTTGCAAAGGTATCGCGACCCTAAGCTTGCGCCGATGCCGGACGACAGCTGATTACTTGGCCATTTGTGCCGCAGTTTGCGCAGCGGCGCGAATTTCTTCGGCGATCTCTTCGGCTTCGTCTGGGGAGAAGTCCATTGGAATCTCCATACCGCCAGCTTCGATGAAAATGCGCACAAAGCCCTGATCTGTTGGACCGATCTGTAAGTTCGCTTCGACGTCGCGTTCGGTGTTGATACCCATGTCGCTCTCCTTGGTTCAGGGGTGCAATATCGTTGATTGCCCTGCCGGGGCAAGGAAATATTACTTGACTCAGTCAAGTAATATCAACCATAGCAGCTGTATGGATTATATTACTCAGATACGTCAGTTTAATCGCGATTACACCGTCAAGCTGGGCCTACTGGACAGCTCTTATCTTGGCTCTGGTTTGACGCTGACACAGGCGCGGGTGCTGCAGGAAATTGCAATCACCGGTGAAAATGGCGCGTCTGCACGCGATATTGCGCTGCGGATTGGCACGGACGAGGGCTATCTGAGCCGCATCCTGTCAAAATTCGTCAAGCAGGGGTGGGTCTCCCGGCAACCCGATGGCGCTGATGCCAGACGTAAAGTGTTAACGATGACCAAAGTCGGGCAGGCGGTTTATGCGCCGCTTGATGCGGCCTCTCGGGAATTGACCCGCGATCTAACGGCGCATTTGTCAGAGCCAGCTCAGGACGCATTATCTGCATCGCTGTCTCAGGTGCAGAGATTGCTGACCAAGCCGGAGCATAGCGATATTACGGTGCGCGGACTGCAAGCGGGCGATCTTGGCTGGATCACAGAGGCCCATGGCCGCCTTTATGCGCAAGACGAAGGATATGATTTGCGGTTCGAGGCGTTGGTTGCCCGAATCCTTGCAGACTATGTGGACGTGCCACATGCGCAAAACCGCGCATTCATTGCCGTTGACACAAGTGGGCAGCGTTTGGGCTGCACTTTTGTGGTTCACGATGACGATGACACAATGCGGCTACGGCTGGTTCTGCTTGAGCCGGTGGCGCGTGGGCGTGGGCTTGGCAAGCGTTTGCTGGCAATGGCGCTAGAGCACGCCAAGGCGAACAACTATAAAAAGATGGTTCTATGGACCCACGAAAGCCACCAGGCGGCCATAGCGCTATATAAGAAAGCCGGATTTTCGCTTGTCTCCTCCGAGGCAGCAGAGGCGTTTGGAAAACAGGTTGTTGATCAGGTCTGGGAAAAATCTCTGATCTAAGACGCTTTTTCTCGCAAAGCTCTCTTGCATTCGGTAAATTGGAAATGTAAATCGCCTGCAGTGCCGCCTTAGCTCAGTAGGTTAGAGCGCCTGATTGTGGATCAGGAGGTCCCCCGTTCGAGCCGGGGAGGTGGTACCACTCTTCCCCTTAATATGTATGACTACAATGACGCCCTTATTGGGCTTTTCTTGATCCAAATACCTCGGGGTGAGCTTTGAAACCAAAGGTTTCACGGCGAGGGGCAGCGCCCCTCCGCGCGGTTAATCGATTGCGATGGTTTTCTTGATCTGGCCAGTCAACGCATCAAAGATCAGAATCTGATTATCGGCGGTCACCACGGCATACCAATCGTCGCCACGGGTAAAGGCAGTGGCGGTTGTTCCGTCGGGCAAATCGATGCTTGTGGGCATATCTGGGCCTGATCCATAGAAACGGGTGACAAGCAGGCCAACCACGACTACAAGCCCGCCAATCATCACAATCATCAGCACCGTGATTAAGCGGCGCAGAAACCTAAGATTTGCCGGTTCAACTGGTTCAGGAGTGTCTTGCATGACAACTGCTCGCGTTACATTTCAGATTGCGGATAACCCGCCTGCGCGTCTTGATAAGGCTTTGGCCCTGAATGTACCAGTAGAAGCGGCGCTGTCTCGCACACGCCTGGCGCGTTTGCTGCAAGAGGGCTGCGTTTTGATCAATGGTGTCGAAGTACGTGACCCGAAAGCCAAGGTGGCCGAGGGCGCAGAGGTGGAAATTCTGGTGCCTGTCGCGGATGAAAGCCACATTGGCCCCGAAGATATTCCGTTAGAGGTCATTTACGAAGATGACGACTTGATCGTCATCAATAAGCCGACAGGCATGGTGGTGCATCCGGCACCGGGTACGCCGAATGGTACCTTGGTGAATGCGCTGTTGCATCATTGCGGGGATACCCTGTCTGGGGTGGGTGGCTCTAAGCGTCCGGGGATTGTGCACCGGATCGACAAAGATACATCGGGTCTGTTGGTTGTGGCCAAATCAGACCGTGCGCACCACGGCTTGGCGGCGCAGTTCGAAAAGCACACGGTGGAGCGCTATTATAATGCGGTTGTTTATGGCGAACCGGATGCCCATGATCCGCGGTTGCGGGGCGTGCGCGGCGTTAGCTTTGAAAGCGGCAACATCATGCGGATCACCACGCAATTGGCGCGGCATAAGACAGATCGCCAACGTCAGGCGGTGTTGTTTGAAGGTGGCCGTCACGCAGTAACGCGGTGCCGGATCGTTGAAACCTTTGGTGCGCCATCGGTGGTGTCTTTGGTGGAATGCTGGCTGGAAACCGGCCGCACGCATCAAATCCGGGTGCATATGACTCATGCGGGTCATAGCCTGATTGGCGACCCAACCTATGGTGGACGACGTAAGTTATCGGAAAAAGCCCTGACACCGGCGGGTGTGGTTGCGGCGAAAAACTTCGACCGTCAGGCGCTTCATGCGGCGGTTTTGGGCTTTGTGCATCCAGTCACAAAAGAAGACATGCGCTTTGAAGCGCCGATTCCTGATGACATGGCGGCGTTGATTGAGGCATTGCGGCAGCAAAAACTGAACTAGTCAGTTCAGTTTGACTTGTCAATATAATCATTTATTTACAAGCGGTTATGATGGATTTATCTGTATTTCACAGGCGTATCACGAAAATTTACTGTTGAAAATTGCGTAACACCTATGCAGATTTGCATAGAAGTTACTGTTTCGCGCACATCAGAACTCTGTCACATTCTGCACAACGCCGAGAGCGCACGGGTCTGTGACTGGTTTGTTTCAATCCTTGCGTTCATCATACTGAAAGAAATCTGAGCTAGCCCGCTTGAAAGCCCGTTATCGCTCACCTATCTGGATGTTAAGCCTTTAAACATTAAGGGGACAGAATATGAGCAACTACAAGAATTTGCCGGCCCCAACGCCGGAAGGCGGTCTGAACCGCTACATGCAAGAAATCCGTAAGTTCCCACTGTTGGAACCGGAAGAAGAATACATGCTGGGCAAAGCCTGGGCAGAAAAAGAAGACACCGAAGCGGCACACCGCATGGTGACATCTCACCTGCGTTTGGCGGCTAAGATTGCGATGGGTTATCGCGGTTATGGATTGCCACAGGCCGAAGTGATTTCCGAAGCCAACGTGGGCCTGATGCAGGCCGTGAAACGGTTTGATCCTGAAAAAGGCTTCCGTCTGGCGACCTATGCGATGTGGTGGATCCGCGCCTCTATTCAGGAATACGTCCTGCGTAGCTGGTCGATGGTGAAACTTGGCACGACCTCGGCGCAAAAGAAGCTGTTCTTTAACCTGCGCAAAGCCAAAGCACGCATCGGTGCCTTGGAAGAGGGTGATCTGCGCCCAGAGAACGTGCAGCGTATCGCCCATGATTTGGGTGTGACCGAAGACGAAGTGATCAGCATGAACCGCCGCTTGTCGGGTGGCGATGCCTCGTTGAACGCGACCGTAGGGTCCGAAGGCGAAGGCACCATGCAATGGCAGGACTGGCTTGAAGACGAAAGCGCAGATCAGGCGGGCGACTACGAAAAACGTGATGAACTGGAAGCGCGTCGTGAGTTGTTGGCCGAAGCAATGGACGTGCTGAATGATCGTGAAAAAGACATTCTGGTGCAACGTCGTTTGCAGGACAAAGCGATCACCCTGGAAGAGCTAAGCAACCAATATGACGTGAGCCGCGAGCGTATTCGCCAGATCGAAGTGCGTGCTTTTGAAAAGCTGCAACTGCGTATGCGCACCTTGGCCAGCGAAAAAGGCATGATGGCGCAAGCCTGACATTAGCCTCCCCCAAGGCTACCTTGTGAAAAGGTCCCGTGTTCCGCGCGCGGGGCCTTTTCTATGTTTTGAGTAAGGGGCGGGGGCTTTGCCCCCCTTGGGCCTATGGCCCAATTCCCCCAAGGTATTTGGGTCAAGAAAAAGTATGGAGTGGGTTACAGGATCAGGCTGATCGCGATGTAGCTGGCCATGCCGTAAAGACCCAATAG
This sequence comes from Cognatishimia sp. 1_MG-2023, assembly GCF_030548175.1. GTDB lineage: Bacteria > Pseudomonadota > Alphaproteobacteria > Rhodobacterales > Rhodobacteraceae > Cognatishimia. The sequence goes on from NZ_JAUORX010000002.1 coordinate 440,141, forward strand.
GCTGATGCTCATGAAGATCGGGCGAATGGTGTCATTGCCGCGCAGATAGCCAAAGCTATGACCAAGCCGTCCGATGGCGAAGGCCAGCGGCCAGACCGTTGCAGCCCAAAGGGTAGGGGTGGCAAAAGCGAAAACAAACGCAAGGCAGGCAAAAATCACTGTGTTTTCAGTCGCGTTGCGGTGGGCGTTGTGATTGCGGGCCAGCTCTTGTTGGGCGAGAGCTGAAGCGTCTTTGGGGTCTCGCTTTGCCGCGCGCCATTCTTCTGGAGTGGCATACAGGCTGTGTTCAAGGCGGGTGAGTTCGGTGCTGGTCATGTGCCAGCTGTGATTGATCACCAAGAGGATCGCCGCCAGGCCAAGGGCTGCCAAGGTAGATTTGTCTGGGAGCGAGGGCGTTAGGGGCGCAATGCCAAAAATAGTAACGTTCATTGCCAAAGCGATTGCTGTGAGCACAATCGGGTAACCGATTATCATGAGCGTGAATTTGCGCTTTTTGTCTGGTGTCGTTGCTATTGCTGAATCGGACTGTGTGATGTCCATTAGTGCCCCTTCCTTACAAAATCACGGGCCCAGTTTGCCTGAACCCGTGAGATTAAAGTGTATGTTGTGGGGCCTGATTTAAAGGGGCTTAGTCTTCCATCGCCTCGAGTTCGTCGATCATGTCAGAGATCATCGACAGGCCTTTGTCCCAGAATTTCGGATCACTTGCATCAAGGCCGAAGGGCGCCAGTAGGTCTTTGTGATGTTTGGAACCGCCTGCTTTGAGCATGTCGAAATACTTCTCTTCGAAGTTTTCGCCGCCCTCGGCATAGACCGCATAGAGCGCGTTCACCAGACCATCGCCGAAGGCATAGGCGTAGACGTAGAACGGGCTGTGTACAAAGTGTGGGATATAGGCCCAGAAGGTGTCGTAGCCATCCATGAACTCAAACGCAGGGCCGAGAGATTCTGCCTGAACCGACATCCACAGCGCATTGATGCCTTCGGGTGTGATTTCACCATCGCGGCGGGCGTCGTGCAGTTTGCATTCAAAATCGTAGAACGCGATCTGGCGGACAACCGTGTTGATCATGTCCTCGACTTTGCCAGCCAATAGAATTTTGCGCTGTTCTTTGGTTTCTGCTTTTTCCAGCATTTTGCGGAAGGTCAGCATTTCGCCAAAGACAGAGGCGGTTTCGGCCAAGGTCAGGGGCGTAGAGGACAGCATCTCGCCCTGATCTGCGGCCAGCACTTGGTGAACGCCGTGGCCCAATTCATGCGCCAGTGTCATCACATCCCGTGGTTTGCCAAGATAATTCAGCATCACATAGGGGTGTACGTTGGTGACCGTTGGGTGGGCAAATGCACCAGGGGCTTTGCCGGGTTTGACGGCGGCATCAATCCAGCCATCTGTGAAGAACGGCTTTGCAATTTCGCCCATGCGCGGATCAAAGGCATTGTACGCCTCCATCACGATGGATTCAGCGGAGTCCCAATCAACGGTGCGGGTGTCTTCCATTGGAAGCGGCGCGTTGCGGTCCCAGACCTGCATCACATCTAGGCCAAGCCATTTGCGTTTTAACTCGTAATACCGGTGGCTTAGCTTTGGATATGCGTTGACCACCGCGTTGCGCAGGGCTTCGACAACCTCTGGTTCCACATGGTTGGACAGGTGACGGCCATGCTGTGCGGTTGGCATGTTGCGCCAGCGATCCAGCACCTCTTTTTCCTTGGCTTGGGTGTTATGAACCCGTGCAAAGGTTTTGATATTAGCGCCCAAGACACGCGCCACTTCGCGGGCTGCGGCTTCGCGTTTGCTGCGGTCTTGTTCGGTGAAATAGTTCAGCGTTGCTTCGATGTTGAGCGTCTCGCCCTCCATCTCAAACTCTAGGCCCGCGATGGTTTCGTCAAACAAACGTTCCCACGCATCGCCAACAACACCCAGATCATGCAGGAACTTTTCCAGTTCGTCCGACAGCTGATGCGGCTTCATCGCGCGGATACGGTCAAACACAGGCTTATATCGGGCCAGATCCGCGTTTTCCGCAAACATCGCGTCCAGCTTGTCGTCGTCAATCCGGTTCAATTCCAATGTGAAGAACACCAGCGGGGTCGAGAAATCGGTCAGCGCCTCTTGCATGTTGGACATGAATTGCGCGCGTTCGGCATCCACGGTGACCTGATAATAGCGCAGGCCCGCATAGGACATGATGCGACCAGACACTTGGCTGATCTTTTCGTTACGCTCAACGCAAGTCAGCAGTTCGGCCGCGTTCAGATCGGCCAGTTTGCCTTCGTAATCTTTGGCAAAAGCAGCGCATTCCGCTTCGAGCCAATCAAGGTCTTTGTCCAGCTCTGGCGCGTCGGGCGATGTGTACAGATCAGACAAATCCCACTCTGGCAAATTGCCGAGGCCTTCGGTGCCGTTAGAACTATTGGCGTCGCGGACAGGGAAGGGCAGGTTCAGCATAGGGGCCTCTTGGGATTGATGCGTTTGTTAGGTGTCAGATAGGCAGAGCAGGGGGCAAGGTGCAAGGGGGGAGGCCGGGATTTGGTCAGTGGGGGTGCAGGCCGGGGCCCCCGATGCGGTCCGTTTCAAAACGAAACGGCAATCGGACGCGCATTCAAAGGCTACAACAGCCAATACCCACGCCACCATTATCAAAATAATGAAGCCCATATACGGCGTCACTCATACCATCCGAACATCGCCCCGGTACGATATGGGCGTGAACTGGGGTATTTTCAGTGAGCCATGTTAAACGAACGCCGGTTTCCTGAACTTTGATGTTCTTGCGGGATGGCGACACGCTTTGGAGCGGGTAGGTCTCTTCGTTTTCAGGGCGGGAAATTCTTACGCCATCTTCGGTGAAATCAAGGGACCAAAAGGGTTCGGTGCCAAAGCATTGTAACGACTTTGGCAAGCCTGAAACGCCTACAACATCCGGTAAACGCTCGAGAAACCGAAGGGAAACCCAACCAGCACGCCCTGCGTCATTCACCATTGCCCATTTTCCCTGAAGGCTAAAAGCAACGACCTCGATGTCGGAGGCATCATAAGCGAAGGATCCAATCAATTCAGACGTCGCCTCAGGCTTTTCGCGGATATTGAGCACATCCCCAACAGCCACATTTGCAACCTGATATAGTGCAGGCAACGGCGGCGGGACCTCGTCGGCATAGAGGTGTAAAGGCCAGAGTAGGAAGGCTAGGATCAATCGGGTCATGTTTATTCAAATCCTGCAATAGTGCCAGTGAGTGCAGCTCAAACCCTGATGGGAGTGCCGCAAGAACTTTGGCATCAATTCAGCCGGCCCTGCAATCAGGAATGAAATCATGGTGCCTGTTCGCGGTCGTTTGCCGAATGCGATGACGAACGAGAATGCTGGCTATTGTGCGGTGAATGGCGGGATGCCCCACCCTCAAAGATTATCCTCAAATAGGGCGACCATATCGGCGGTCACTTGGCCGCGGGTGGTGTCGCCTTCCATTAGGACTTCGTGTTCGCCTGCTGGAACCATCCGCAAATCACCGTTGGGCCAGTTGTCCATCCGCTTTTGAATGGCGCTGGCGCTGATGATTTTTTCGTCTGTTCCCAGAAATGTGATGCAGGGCATGCTGGGCGCTGGGCGCTTGGCCAGATCGCGGCATTCATACAGCGCTTGGGTCACCCAACGCAGGGTTGGGCCGCCTAATGTGACCTCTGGATGCGCGCGGGCCTGTGTTTGCAGGCGGGCGTACATATCGCGATCTTTGGTTAGCATGTTGTCTTCGAAGGCGCAGTCCAAAACGTAGGTGTCGTATGACGTGCCCGGTGCCAGCCAATGGCCGCCGCCAATGGCAACACCAATGCCGCCCACAACATAAGCAACTGGGCGCAAAAGCGGCGACAAACCAATGCCCCACATCGGGCCGGTAAAGGCCGCGGCCTTGACTGATAGCCCTTCCACCAAGGCGCGCAAACCAATGCAGCCGCCCATCGAATGGCCAACCATAAAATAGGGTTTGGGCAGGTCCAATGCCTCTGCCGCGTCCATTAGGCTGGCGACATCTTTTTGGTAGTCGTCAAAGCGATCCACGTGGCCTGCCATCTTGTGCGGAACCAGTCGATCCGCCAGACCTTGTCCGCGCCAATCGATTGAAATCGTTGCATAACCGGCAGCAGCCAGTTCCGTTGCGTTCAACGCATACTTCTCAACATATTCGGTGCGGCCGGGGAACAGCAGGACTGTTCCCTTTGCCGCGTCACACGGCCAAACCGCCGCGCGCAGACGCACACCATCAGAGGCGGTCAACCAATAGGCTGTGGCCTCTTTTTCCCCAGGAATATCGGCGAAATACGGTGCGCGCTCTAGAGTCATCAGGACAGGATCTGTCCAAGTTTCATCGCCATGCCCATGTCGCCATCAACCGACAGCTTGCCGCCCATAAAGGCAGCCGTGGCGTTGGTGTCGCCCTCTAGGATGGATTGGAACGTGTCTGCATCCGCAGTTAGGGTCACATCTGCTTCATCATCGCTGGCACGCACGCCGTCGCCATCGATGATCAATGCGCCTTCGCCTTCGATCACAAACTTCGCAGAGCCATCCAGCGTGGAATCACCCAGTTTCGCACTCAGCGCTTCGACCGCTGCGTTAACAATATCGCTCATTTGCAAACATCCTTTGAATTGCGCAATGCCGGACTAGTAAATCCTGATGCGCAGGTTACATTCAAGAGTGTTATGGGCGCGTTAGCAAATATTCTCAAACCTGTCGTCGCGGCAGCCTTTGTTTCGCTTTTCGGCGGTGCCACGCCGGGCAGCGCCCAAGATCGTCTGGCAGAGCTGATGACAGAATTGCAATCCGCTGAACCGGCGGCTGCGGAAAAGCTGGTGGATGAAATTCAACTGGAATGGTCCAAATCCGGCTCCGCTGCGGCGGATTTGCTGTTGTCACGGGGGCGTAAAGCCTTTGATGCAGGTAATCTGGACGCCGCGATAGAACATTACAGCGCCCTCACGGATCACGCGCCCACCTTCGCCGAAGGCTGGGTAGAACGGGCGCGTGCCTATTTAGAGGTCGGGCTTTATGGACCAGCACTGGCTGACCTGGAAACAGCATTGTCATTAAATCCGCAACATTTTGAGGCAATCAATGGGCTTGGTGTGATTTTGGAAACAATTGATAAGCCGGTTGAAGCTTACGAAGCGTACAGTTTGGTCCGCTCTATACATCCCCACCATCCCGCCGTAACAGACGCTCTGGAACGACTCGAACCGGTTGTCAAAGGCCGGAAGCTTTAAGGCAAAGGCGCGAATATGTCTGGACAGACGCGGATCACCGCGGTCTTAGGGCCGACGAACACCGGCAAAACCCACCTTGCTATCGAACGGATGCTGGGTCACCGCACAGGCGTGATTGGCCTGCCGCTGCGCCTTTTGGCGCGCGAGGTCTATGACAAGATCGTCGCTGTGCGTGGCCCCAATGCTGTGGCCTTGGTCACTGGTGAGGAACGCATCGTGCCTCCGCGCGCTCAGTATTGGGTGTGCACGGTCGAGGCGATGCCAGAGGGCATGGGCTGTGACTTCCTCGCGGTCGATGAAATCCAGCTATGCGCCGACCCAGAACGGGGCCATGTCTTTACCGACAGATTGCTACGATCACGCGGCCATTTGGAAACCATGTTCATGGGCGCAGACACCATGCGCGGCACCATCGCGGCGCTGGTCCCTGGCGTGCAGTTTGACCGCCGCGAACGCATGTCGACCCTTAGCTATTCGGGCAGCCGCAAGATTAGCCGGATGCAACCACGGTCTGCCATTGTCGGTTTTTCCGTTGATAACGTCTATGCCATCGCAGAGCTGCTAAAACGCCAAAAAGGCGGTGCGGCTGTTGTCATGGGGGCCCTAAGCCCGCGCACGCGGAATGCGCAGGTTGACCTCTATCAGAACGGAGATGTGGACTTTCTGGTTGCGACAGACGCGATCGGTATGGGCCTGAACCTAGACATCGACCACGTCGCCTTTTCCAGCACGACTAAGTTCGATGGCCGTCGCATGCGCGATTTAATGCCGAACGAGCTGGCCCAGATTGCCGGCCGGGCAGGGCGGGGCATGAGCCACGGTACCTTTGGTGTGACGGGCGAAGCGCGCCCAATGGATGATGGTGTTGCACAGGCGATCATGGATCACCGCTTTACGCCGCTGAAAAAGCTGAACTGGCGCAATCCGGCGCTTAAGTTTGGCAGTGTTGATGCGCTGATCTACTCGCTTGAGGAAAGCCCAAGCGACGAATTGCTAATGAAGGCGCGCGAGGCAGATGATCTTGGCGCCCTTAAAACACTGTCGCGCGATGCAGAAATCATGGCCCGCGCCAGCGATACAAAGTCGGTGCGTTTGTTGTGGGATGTCTGCCGCATCCCCGATTTCCGGGGCATCAGCCACAATGAACATGCCAACCTCTTGGAAGGCATCTTTAATCACCTACATCAAAGAGGGGCTATCCCGAACGACTGGTTCGCGCGGCAGGTGAAACGAATCGATAAAACCGATGGAAACATCGATGCATTGTCCAAAAGGTTGGCGTTTATCCGCACATGGACCTACGTTTCGCAGCGAAATGGTTGGATTGATGACGAAAATCATTGGCGCGGAGAGACTCGCGCTGTAGAAGATCGCCTGTCAGATGCATTGCATGCAAAGCTGACGGAAAAATTTGTGGACCGCCGTACATCTGTACTGTTGCGGCGGCTCAAACAGAAGGAGGCCCTTTTGGCCGAAGTGAATGATAAGGGTGAAGTGACCATCGAAGGTGAATTCGTTGGTCGTTTGGATGGGTTCCGTTTTCAAGCCGACAAAAGCGCCGAAGGTGCCGAGGCCAAAACGTTGCGTCAGGCGAGTCTCGCCGCGCTTGCACCGCAATTTCATCTGCGTGCGGACCGTTTCTATAACGCACCCGACACAGAAATTGATTACACCGAACAAGGCGGCCTGATGTGGGGCGAACATGCGGTTGGCAAATTAGTGGCCGGCGCAGACCCATTGAAACCATCAGTGACCGTATTCGTCGATGACGAAGCTGGCCCAGATGTTGCTCAGAAAGTTGAGCGTCGTTTGCAGCATTTCATCGACCGCAAAATTGCGGCTTTGTTTGAGCCGCTGCTCAACCTATCGCGTGACGAAGAACTGTCGGGTTTGGCCCGTGGTTTTGCCTTCCGCATGGTCGAAGCGCTGGGCGTGATCCCTCGCGGCGATGTGGCTGACGAAGTCAAAGAGCTGGATCAAGATGCTCGTGGCGCGCTGCGCAAACACGGCATTCGCTTTGGTCAGTTCACGATCTTTATGCCGCTTCTGCTGAAACCTGCGCCGACACGTCTGCGCTTGGTGCTGTGGTCCTTGCATAAGAACCTGGATGTGTTCCCAGAATCCCCTCCACCGGGTCTGGTGACTGTCCCAGCGGGCGATCAAACCCCACAGGGCTATCACGCCATGGCCGGCTACCGTGCCGCAGGCGAGCGGGCGATCCGTATCGACATGTTGGAACGCTTGGCTGACATGCTGCGCTCTGAGGACAGCCGGGGTGGTTTTGAAGCCAACCCAGACATGCTGTCCATCACCGGCATGACGCTAGAGCAATTCGCAACTCTGATGAGTGGCCTTGGCTACAACGCAGAAAAAGGCGAACGCGACAAAGTTAAGCCTGTTGCCGCAGCGGCTCCTGCTGAAACTGAGGCCAAAGCGGACACCGCTGAAGCCGAGACACCAGCCGCCGAAGCCGCACCTGCCGAAGAGTCTGCACCAGTCGAAGCACCTGCTGCTGACGCCGCAGAAGCTGAAGCCGAGAAAGAGGTGTTCTACACCTTTACTTGGGGCGGACGTGCCAATCGTCAGAACAACCGTGGCCAACGCCAGCAAGGCGGTCGTCGTGACGGTGGTCAAGGCGAAGGCAAACCACGCGGTAAGCCAAAGGGCAAAGGCAAGCCTCGGAACGAAGGTGCGAAGAAATTCAGCGCACGTCCTCCGAAGAAAGAAAAGGCAATCGACCCAGACAACCCCTTTGCGGCGGCTCTGATGGGTTTGAAAACCAAGTGATCAAATGGGGCGTGCAGATCAAACTGTACGCCCTCTTTGTTTGTGACGACCAAAGGCCCGCTTCAACGTGACCGACCAACCCCCAAAACTGCGCATCGACAAATGGCTGTGGCATGCGCGATTCTTTAAAACGCGTACCCTCGCGGCCAAGGTTGTCAGCGGTGGGCACGTCCGGGTGAACGGATCTAAGATAGCCAAACCCAGCTATTCGATAAGTCCAGATGACGTGCTGACCTTTCCACAGGCCAAGGACGTGCGAGTCGTGCGGGTCCAGGCCATGGGTGAACGGCGCGGTCCAGCACCCGAAGCGCAACAGCTGTACTTTGATATGACCGAAGTGAAAGAAAAAGTTCCGCGTGCGCCTAAATTTGAAGGAAAAGGTCGTCCAAGCAAACGCGATCGCCGCAATCTCGACCTTATGAAAAACAGGCCGCTTGAAGATTAGGCCACAAGGCTTTAGCTAGACGTCAAATATACAGTATATCGAGACGCCCCATGACCTATGTCGTCACTGACGCCTGCATTGCATGCAAATACACAGATTGTGTTGAAGTCTGTCCCGTAGATTGCTTCTACGAAGGCGAAAACACGCTGGTGATCCACCCAGACGAATGCATTGATTGCGGCGTCTGCGAACCTGAATGCCCAGCGGATGCGATCCGTCCGGACACAGAGCCAGAGATGGAGAAATGGGTAGAGTTTAACCGCAAATATGCGGAACTTTGGCCAGTGATCATCACCAAGAAAGACCCGCTGCCAGACGCTGAAGAACGCGATGGCGAAGAAGGCAAAATGGAGAAATACTTCTCCGAAGCGCCAGGCGAAGGCGGCTAAATCAGCCGATTCGCACCTGCGGCATCAATTTCTGCTCTGCAGAATGGCCCTAAGTTACTGAACTTTCAGGGGAAACACGCCGTTTCCCCCGGTTGTGCTTCTCATATGCCAGTTTTTGTGCTATGATTTTGTAACAATTGAATATGACCACCTGACGCCATCCTGACGGCCACGGCATTTGCCACAGCCACGGATGGCTTTTTGCGCCAGTCAAACCAAGCGACCGACCCACGAGGGGCCGTTCCTGAGGTTTGTTAGGAAGGATTGCATGAGCAAATCGAAGAAAGCCGAATTCCGTCCAAACGAATACGTTGTCTATCCAGCCCATGGTGTGGGCCAGATCGTCAACATCGAAGAACAGGAAATCGCGGGCATCGAGCTTGAGTTGTTTGTTATCTCATTTGAGAAAGACAAAATGACCCTGCGCGTGCCAACGCACAAAGCCACTGAGATCGGCATGCGGAGCCTGAGCTCCCCTGACGTGATCAATCAGGCGATGAAGACCCTGAAAGGCAAGGCAAAAGTCAAACGGGCTATGTGGTCCCGCCGTGCGCAGGAATATGAACAAAAGATCAACTCGGGCGATCTGATCGCAATTGCCGAAGTGGTCCGCGACCTGCACCGCACCGATGATCAACGCGAGCAAAGCTATTCCGAGCGTCAGCTTTATGAAGCGGCACTTGAGCGCCTGACCCGCGAAGTTGCTGCCGTTGCCGGTGGCGACGAAGTTTTGGCGGCCAAGCAAGTGGACGACGTCCTAACAGCCCGCGCCGCGTAAGCTGTTCGACCATCAGATAGAAGGCCGCGTAGAGCAATCTACGCGGCTTTTTCTGTTTTAGGGTGGGGGCGCTGCCCCCCTGACGAAACTCCGTTTCGCCATTCCCCCGGAGTATTTGTGGAAAGATGAAGAGGGGGCGTCGCGTTTTAAGCGCTGCTTTCCATGACATTATAGAGAACAGCTTCGTCGGTGAGGGCTTCGTAGGAATGTTCTACATCGGCGGGATAGCGATAATAGTCACCCGCATTGAGTGTTTCTAAGGAATCCGTTGGACCCACGCGGACCTGTCCTGAAACAACCATGGAATGTTCAACCGTGCCTGCGGGATGCGCCACGGCCCGCCGCACAGAGCCTTTGGACAGGGTCACACGGTAGAGATCGCGATTTCGGTTGGGCGGGCATTTGTCCAATAGGGTCGTTTGGAAGTCTGCCATATCTGATGCAACCCCATCTGAATCTCCGGCGCGCACCAATTTGACGTCATTGGTTGGGATTTCAAAAAGGTAGCTAAACGGCACACCCAAGACATTCGCGATGGCCCATAGGGTTTCGATACTGGGATTGCCTTGGCCAGACTCAAGTTGGGACAGTGTCGATTTTGCCAACCCAGCCTGTTGCGCCAATGCGGTGAGGCTAAGGCCTGCACGATTTCGTTCACGTTGGATTGAGCGTGCAATCAAGGCGGCTGGGGTCACGGCAGTCTCTTTCGTTCGTTTCAGAGAACATAGTTTGATTTGACAAACGCTACAACGCTGTTCATTTTGTCGAATAACGTTCGTTAAATCGTTCGATTCTTATTGTGTGAGTCTCTGATGCAGCCTGACCCGACATCTCAAAAGACGTCTATGGCGTCTGAAATCAAAGACGGTTTGCGTGATGCGCTACCAATTGTGCTGGCGATCGCGCCGTATTCCGTCGTCTTTGGGGCCTTCGCTGTGGATCAAGGTCTGACCCCTGCGGAAATTCTGCTTGCGTCAGCCACCATATTTGCGGTGGCCAGCCAATATGTGATGGTGAATTTAATGGGGCAGGACGTGCCAATTTGGTCGATCTTGCTGGCTGTTCTGGCAGTGAACTTTCGTCATGTCCTGTATTCAGCCGCCCTAACCAAACATCTTCAGCCTTTTGCGCCTTGGCAGAAGCTGGCGGCGTTCTTTTTGCTGGTTGATCCGCAATATGCGACATGCGCAGCCCGAGGCGCAGTGCGCCCCATTCGGCCCAGCTACTATTTTTCATATGCCGCCATCGTCTATATCGCTTGGATGTGCTCTAATTTGATAGGGGTGCTGTTTGGCGGGTTGATGGGAGATCCAAGCCGCCTTGGGCTTGATTTGCTACTGCCGATGTTCTTTGCCAGCCTTGTCATCGGTTTTCGCAATCGTCCGCGATTTCCATGGGTTTTATTGGCCAGTGTAACAACATCCCTTGTCGCCTTTTTCGCGATTGGCAGCCCGTGGCATATTACTTTGGGCGGGTTCGCGGGCATTTTGACAGCCGCCATGATGAGCAAACCAACAAGCGTTTCAGAGGTGAGCCATGCCTGATACCTATCTGTTGATCCTGCTCTGTGCAGGTGTGACCTATCTCACCCGCAGTGGAGGCTATTTGATTATGACCCACTTCGGCCGCGTGCATCATCGGGTCGAGGCGGGGTTGGATGCGGTGCCCATTGCTGTACTGTCAGCGCTCGTTGCACCTGTGATCGTCAGCGGTGCCGTATTGGACGCGGCGGCTTTGATCTTGGTCTGCTTGTTGTCCTTGCGATTGTCATTGCTGCCAAGTGTGACAATCGGGGTGATCGCCTTGGCGGTGATGCGCGCGGTTATGGCCTAGGCCAACGCCACTAACATCGCCAAACACGTCACCTGCTGAGTTGCCCCCAAGACATCCCCAGTTTGCCCGCCGATCTTGCGGTGGGCGAGCCATCCCATCAAGACAGCTGCCACGCCACCAAGGATAATCAGCTTAAAGACCACCCAGCCGATCATCAGAAATGCAATCGCGGCGGCCAAGCCAATCGCCAAAAGCGCTGAGTTTAGGGCAGGGCGCCCCTGAGCATGGCTCAAGCCGGTATCGCGGGCATGGGGCAGTTGCGTCATCAGCATAGGCATCGCCGCGCGTGAAAGCCCCTCAATCGTCAGCAAAGCCCAAAACCACGTGCCATTTTCGATTAACATCCAAACGGCCAACCAACGCAGCCCAACGGATAAGACCAGCGCCAAGACACCATAGGTGCCGATCTGGCTGTCTTTCATGATCTCTAACCGCCGCGCGGGCTCCCATCCGCCCCAAAACCCATCGGCGCAATCGGCCAATCCGTCTTCGTGCATGGCGCCGGTCATGATCACCGTTGCCGCAATCCAAAGCCCCGCTGCAAAGGGGGCGGCCAGACCTAGCCACAGGGCAACCGTCACAACAACACCCGCCAAAGCGGCCACAAACAAGCCCGCCAAAGGATAGGCCCAAACAGCCTGCGCACTGCGGTCGAACTCTGCTTTCACGGGCAAGCGTGTCAGCAGCGCAATCGCTGTGAGAATATCGCCTGCATTCAGCAGCGACGTGTCGTCCTTTTGCATAGAAATGCCCTTTCCAGCCTTGCCCAACCCCTATCATGAGGTAAACAGTTTGCCACTAGGGGAGACAACAGGAGCCCGCCATGACAGGTGTTTTTTCGTCACTTACCGAATTTCGCAACCTTCTGGCTGATGCGCCGCAGGCGAATGCCAAAGCCATGGGCGAGGCAGAGGCCCGCAATGGCCAATTGACCAAACCACCGGGGGCCTTGGGGCGGCTCGAAGATTTGGCAATTTGGTATGCCGGCTGGCGCGGCAATCCACGCCCCGAAATCGCAAATCCGCAGGTGATCGTTTTTGCTGGCAATCACGGTGTGACGGCGCAGGGCGTCTCGGCCTTTCCGGCCGAAGTGACGGAACAAATGGTGCTAAATTTCCAACACGGTGGGGCGGCGATCAACCAATTGTCCCGGGCGGCTGGGGCGAAACTGTCGGTGCATGCGCTGTCATTGGAAGCCCCAACCGCTGATTTCACCCAAGGCCCCGCCATGAGCGAAGCTGAGGTGGTTGAGGCCTTGCAAACCGGTTGGAATGCAGTGGATGCGAACACTGATCTGTTGGTCGTTGGCGAAATGGGTATCGGGAACACAACCTCGGGTGCGGCGATCCTAAATGCTATTTATGGCGGCGAGGCCGAAGATTGGGTCGGCCGCGGCACGGGTGTGGATGATGCTGGCCTTGTAAACAAAGCCCGCGTTGTGCGCGAAGGCCTTGCTGCGAACCCAAGTAAAGATGGACTAGACATCCTGCGCTGCCTTGGCGGACGAGAGCTTGCCGCGATGGCAGGTGCTATTGCGCGCGCCCGCGTGAATCGTATTCCGGTCATTCTGGATGGCTTTATCTGTACCGCCGCTGCTGCCACATTGGCAGGTGTCAGCGACAGTGCCTTGGATCACACGATTGCAGGGCATGTCTCTGCAGAGGCCGCGCATTTCAATGTGTTGAAAAACCTTGGCAAAGAACCCTTGCTTGCGATGAATATGCGGCTTGGTGAAGCCTCGGGTGGGGCCTTGGCGATCAACATTCTGAAAAGCGCTGTGGCGTGCCATTCCGGCATGGCCACTTTTGCCGAAGCGGGTGTGTCTGACGGTTGACATCTTGGGGCGCTGCCCCAAACCCCGAGGTATTTGGATCAAGAAAAAGCAGGCAAAAGTGGGCCTGTCTTCACCTTTCCCAAAATACTCCGGGGGGAATGGCGAAACGTAGTTTCGGCAGGGGGGCAGCGCCCCCTTATTCCGCAGCCTCATTCTTTTCCAGCGCGGCAAGCAATGAAGTCCCAAGCTCTTCTTCCAGCTCTTTTGCGCGATCAATATAGGCTTGGTTCTCTGCCGATGGGATCGCAGGATCCCAAAGTTGGGCCAGTTCCCGCACGCCTTCGCGGTCGTGATGGAAAAACGTCTGTTCCGAAATGGCAGCTTCGTAATCTGTCAGGCCCATGTTTTCTAACACATAGCGTCCCGCCCGTAGCGAGCTGTCAAACATCTCGCGGACAATGTCATTTGCCCCAGCTTGATACAGCCGGAACACATGGCCACGGTCACGAGCGCGGGCAACAATATGCAGATTTGGGCGCGCACGGCGGGCTTGGGCGACAAGTTTGACCGCTGAATTTGGATCATCCACTGCAACCACCAAGACCTTGGCGCTTTTCAATCCAGCCGCTTCCAGCAATTCCGGACGGGTTGGATCACCAAAGAAACCTTTGATACCAAAGCGGCGCATGCTTTCGATGGCTTTTAGGTCGTGGTCCAATACCACCGTTTGAAAGCCTGAGGCACGGACAAGGCGATTCACCACCTGACCAAATCGGCCGATACCCGCGATGATCACTGGCCCTTGTTCATCAATTTCGTCGGGTGCGCGTTGATCTTCTGGGTCGCCAAGACGGTGCGAAACATAGTCGTAAAGTATGAACAGCAGCGGGGTGATCAGCATCGATAAAGCCACCACCAGTAGCAGTTCTTCGGCCAAGGCGCGTGGCAGCACATTGGTTTGCAAGGCAAATGAGATCAAGACAAAGCCGAACTCCCCCGCTTGTGCCAGTCCAAGTGCAAACAGCCATTGCCCCCGTTTCCGCAGCTTAAACGCATAGCCCAGAATGCAGAGGATTGATGCTTTGATCGCGATCACAGCCACCGTCATGCCAAGGATATTCAAGGGATCGCCAAACAGCGTTAAGAAATCAATCTGTGCCCCAACGGTGATGAAAAACAGCCCCAACAAAAGCCCCTTAAAGGGTTCGATATCGCTCTCTAGTTCGTGGCGGAATTCGCTATTGGCCAGCAAGACGCCCGCCAAGAATGTGCCCAAAGCGGGGGATAGGCCGACAAGGCTCATCAAGAAGGCAATGCCGATCACAATCATTAGGGCCGTCGCGGTATACATCTCGCGCAGCCGTGCGGTGTGGATAAAGCGAAACAGCGGTTGGAACAGATACAGCCCTGCAAGCACAACCGCCAAGACCGCGCCTAATGTCACAAGGGTCACGCCCCAACCGGGTAGCCCTTCGACCAAGGACATCGCTGCGTGGCCATGGTCATTGGCATCTGACAGTTGGATGGACCCATCCGCTGCAAGCGACGGCACAAGCGGCAGCGCCAATAGCGGCAGCAAGGCCAGCATCGGGATCACCGCAATATCCTGTGTCAGTAACACGGCAAAGGTGGATCGCCCGCCGGCCGTCTGCATCAGCCCCTTTTCAGACAGGGTTTGCAGCACAATCGCCGTCGAACTCAGTGCAAAGATCAGGCCCACCGCCAGCGAAATACTCCAGACATAGCCCAGCCACATCATGCCCGCCATGATCGCCGTTGTCGTCAAGGTGATCTGTAATCCGCCCAGACCAATCAACTTATGTCGCATGTCCCACAGCGCCCGTGGGTCCATCTCAAGCCCAATCAGGAACAGCATCATCACCACGCCAAACTCAGCAAAATGCTGTAGGTCAGCGGTTTCGGATGATCCAACCAATCCCAAGATCGGCCCGATGATAACCCCAGCCATCAAGTAACCAAGCACGGACCCCAGCCCAAGCCGTGCCGCAATCGGTACAGCTACGACTGCAGCAACCAGATAAATCGAGGCTTGAAATAAAAATCCGTCCATTAGAGCTCCTTAAACGTGGCTTAGGTGGGTAGGGGGGCGTCGTGTTTGAATTGATCCATCACGATTTGGCTTTGAACGCGGCTGACTGCGGAATGCGGTAACAAGATCTCGTGGATCAAGGTGTTAAGTGCCTGTAAATCCAGGCAAAACACCCGCAGCATATAATCCGCATCCCCAGTCAATGTCCAAGCGCTGATCACCTCGGGGCGGGTGCCGATCAACCGCGCAAAGCTTTTGGCCTGGTCCGGTCCGTGCGTGCCCAATTGCACCTGAACAAAGGCCTGCACCGACAGGCCTAACCGCGTTGGGTCAAGCTTTGCCGCATAGCTTTTGATAAAACCCTCGGTCTCTAGCCGTTGCCGCCGACGCCCAGCTTGGCTTGGCGACAGGTGCAGCAATTCACCCAGTTGTTGGGCTGTCAGATGGGCATCATTCTGCAAAGCGGACAATAAGCGTTTGTCCATTTCATCCAGCATTGTGCGAAAACTCCGCGCGAAAATAGGTAATTGCGTTAATCATACGCGAATTTTTGCAAAATGACACCCAATTTTGCGCAAACACCGCCTGCGGGCAGGCGTATCTTTGTCATAGGACACACTCACACGAACAGGAGCACCCAATGGGTCCCTTCCCACATGACGCGCCACGCGCGGAAATCTCTGATTTTAACCCAGCCGGAACCGATGGTTTTGAATTCGTAGAATTCGCCCATCCAAACCCCGAAGAGCTGCGCGAGCTGTTTGCGCGCATGGGGTATACCCACACCGCCAACCACAAATCCAAAGCGATCGAGCTTTGGCAGCAAGGCGACATCACCTACATTCTGAACAACGAGCCGAACAGCTTTGCGCTGCGCTTTGTCGAAGAACACGGCCCTTGCGCCCCCTCTATGGGCTGGCGCGTGGTGGATGCGCAAAAGGCGTTTGAACATGCGGTGTCCAAAGGGGCAGAGCCGTATACCGCAGACGACAAAACACTGGCTTGGCCTGCGATCAAAGGCATCGGTGGCTCGCTGATCTATTTCACAGATCAGTATTTTGACAGCTCGCCGTTTAACGAAGAATTTGACTGGATCACCCAGTCCAAACCAGAAGGCGATGGGTTCTTCTACCTCGATCACCTGACCCACAACGTGTTCAAAGGGAACATGGACAAGTGGTTCAAATTCTACGGCGATTTGTTCAACTTCCGTGAAATCCGTTTCTTTGACATCGAAGGCAAGTTCACCGGCCTTCTGTCCCGCGCGTTGACCAGCCCATGCGGCAAAATCCGTATTCCAATCAACGAAGACCGTGGTGAAACCGGCCAGATCGTTGCATATCTGAAAAAGTACAAAGGCGAAGGCATTCAGCACATCGCCGTTGGCTCCGATGACATCTACAAATCCGTAGATACCATTGCCGACAAAGGTGTGAAATTCATGCCTGGCCCACCAGAGACCTATTACGCGCTCTCCAAAGACCGTGTAGTGGGGCATGACGAGCCACTGGATCGCATGATGAAACACGGCATCCTGATTGATGGCGAAGGCGTGGTAGACGGTGGTGAAACCAAGATCCTTCTACAGATCTTTTCAAAAACCGTGATCGGTCCGATCTTCTTTGAATTCATCCAACGCAAAGGCGACGATGGCTTTGGCGAGGGCAACTTCAAAGCGCTGTTTGAATCCATCGAACAAGAGCAAATCGACAACGGCGAAATCCAAGCCGCTGAATAAGACGGTCGGGGTGGCGTTTGGCGTCACCCCACCACATTTCTGTGCGGGAATGTTTATTTTAATATTCCCTTAATGATTGTGCTGTGGCAGATTTCCGCGGAGTTTATTTAATTCCATTCGGATACCCGTATTAATGAAAAACCTAATTAAATCCGCCGGTAAGGCGTATTTCCGTGCACGTGGCCACTATCCATCGAAAATCCAAGGCCGCAGCGTCCGTGTTGATCCCTACCACATCGCCTTTTGGCGCGCAGTTGCCAAGGACCGTTGGGAAACCTCAACCTTTGACGTCATCAGTCGCTACCTGACCCCAGAATCCACTTACATCGATGTCGGCGCTTGGATTGGCCCGACTGTTCTGCATGCGGCACAGCAGTGCAAAACCGTCTATTGCTTTGAACCAGACCCAACAGCGCTGCGGCACTTGAATTGGAACATCGAACTGAACAAATTGCGCAACGTGAACGTTTTTGGCGCAGCCCTCGCAGCAAACGGCGGTATGTTCCAAATGGCCAGCTTTGGTGGTGAAGCGGGCGACAGCATGACCAGCTTGCTGCAAACCGAGTCAGAACATTTCATCAAGGTTCTTGCGCTGACATGGCAAGACTTCTTGGCTGATGCTCAAATTGAAGACTTTGATTTGATCAAGGTCGATGTCGAAGGGGCGGAGTTCGGTTTGATCCCAACCATGGTCGACGAGTTGAAGGAAAAGAAACCCGCGCTCTTTCTTTCCACCCACGCTCCGTATCTGCCAACCGAAGATCGCCAAGCGGGGATGGCTGCATTGGTTGATGCCCTGTCATTCTATCCATTGGTGTTTGACGAGTTCCTAAACCCAATTGACCCAGAAGAGATCAAAACCGCCGAAGCCGCCAATGCCTTTGGTACGTATCTTTTCACATTCGAGGAAAAGTAATAGGTGCGCGGCGGCTTTGGTCGCCGCATCATCCCGCGAATCGTACGTTTCGCGCATTGAAACGTACGAAGTTCAACTTTGCAAAATGTTAAGATAGCGGGCGTTAGCCCTTTGGCATCTTCAAAACGAGGCTGCGCTTGTTCTTAACGTAGCGCAATTCGCTGGTGCTGATTGCTGCGACTTTGCCGCCGTCGATCCGGTCTCCGACCTTCACTTTCTTATAGCGCCCGTTGGACATCCGCACCAAAGCACGGCGATTGCTGTTTGCCCCGTAGACGCCTATCAGGTTGATTTTACGCAGGTTTATCGCGTTGTCCTGCGTCGCATTCCGCGCAACAGAGGCCGTTGTCGGGATGGTTGGGGCAAGCCGCTGAGTGCTTGGAACCGCGACGGAGGCGAGGCGTTCCTGTGTTTTTTCAACTGTTTTGCTGAAATTCTTAGGGCGAACCTTAGGTTTCAAACTCGACAAAACCGCCTGATCCGTCGCACTCCGAACCGCGTCATCCGTTGCTGCACGAATAATATCGGGATCAATCGAAGCAATTTGCACCTCACGTACAGGACGCACGCGCGGACGGATTTTTGCGATCTCTGATAGGGTGCTTCCACCTAGGGTAACACGTTGGTTTTGATCAGTTAAATTGCTTGGACGTAGGCGCGGTCGGAACTGTGCGAACTCTGGATTTGGCACGGTAAGAACTGGCGTTTCGGCAACCTCAGCCACTTCTGCACGCACCGGAATAGCGGGTGGAACAGACGCAGGTTTTCCAAGGAACACCAACACACCCTCTGGCGAAACAGCACCTTCGGCTGTCGCAACCACCAGTCCGCGTTCGTCCAGCGTGATTTTGATGTCAGCTGGAACCGGATCGTTTTGAGATTCTATTGTGGAATCAATGCCATAGCTTTCAGTCGAGGGCAGGGCGATCGCATCATGTGTCGCCTGCGTTGTCTCAAAAGAGCCTAGATAGATACCATCTGCATTTTCAGATCCCGGCGTGGACGGCTGCTCAGGCGCGCGATCCCAAATGCCCGTCGCAGCATAAAACGCCTCACCCGACAATTGCGGTTCAGCAGCTTCAAGAACGGGATCCAACAAAATACCTTCGTTGCCGTCCAACGCTTCGATTTCAGCGGTATCCGTGATTGTGCCCGCTGACGTCGGGCTCAGCGGCTCAACCGCCAATTCTTGTGTTGGGTCCGCTAGGACAGCGACGTCTGCTGCCTCATCAGTTGACGAAAAGAACCCTGCAACGCTGGATTCGGATGTAAAAGACGCCCATATCGCGACACCGGCTAAGAACAATAGCAGCAGTGCGACCAAGATAAGGCCGAGGTATTTTGGCTTGCCTCGGACAGGAGCCTCGGTTTCGGCAACTGCTTTTTCTTCTTCTCTTGCTTCGGAAAATTGTCCCTCGACATCAATAGTTTGCACCCGAGATACACCGCGGACGCGTGTGATTTTC
Organism: Cognatishimia sp. 1_MG-2023; assembly: GCF_030548175.1. Classification (GTDB taxonomy): domain Bacteria; phylum Pseudomonadota; class Alphaproteobacteria; order Rhodobacterales; family Rhodobacteraceae; genus Cognatishimia. The sequence continues at coordinate 459,580 of NZ_JAUORX010000002.1, forward strand.
GGTGCTTCAGGGCGCGGTTTCATTCCGGCAATCAAAGTTGCAGGGTCAAATCGTGTTTCTTGCTGGCTGACCTGCGAAGGTGCGGGTGCATCGCCTATCGCGCCATCACTTGCGCCAACGATGCCGCGCTGTGCGCCAGGTAACTTGACGCTGCCATCCGCCATTTCATCAGCGGATAAGCTACGGGAGGTCGCAAAGGGCGGTGGTGGTTCTGACGGTGTTGGCGCAGGCACGGGTCCTTCAGACACAACCGCAACTGCCAAATCATCTGGGCCCAATGCATCAGGCGCTTCCACCAGCTCTGGTGCGACCTTGGTTGGGCCGAAATAGGGCTCGCCAACAAATTGGCCATCGTCAGGAACAGCAACAAAACAAACGGGGTGGAACCCATGTTCTGTCGCGAAATCTTCTGCTTCGCCAAGGGTTTCACGCGCGACCGCGGCTACTGATATGCCTGTATCGCTTTCGATGTAGTCAAAGGACAATTCATCAATTTGATAGGGCGTCGCGTCCAGCAATGCCGCTTTTACTGCGGCATCAACATCACCCGAAGCAGGTGGAAGCGTGAGGAACTTGATCTGATCGTTTGGTAGGATGATCTTGCAAAGTGCATCACCGCCTGCGTGATCCTCACCCTTTTTGCGCAATGCCGCCAAGGCACCATCTAGATCGGCGTGTTCTAATGGCACATCGCCTATCAGGTGCCAGCCCTCTGGGACGCGGCACATAAGCTTGATGCCATCAAAGGAGAGGGACAGCGCGAAATCGGGTTTCATATATCGGCTCTAACATTCTGGTGTGACGGGAAAAAGTCCCGCCGGAATTGCCGTAGTTTTATAGCAGGTTTTCGCTCAGGGGAAGAAAAAGCCCAGCCTCCCCGCGCAATTAGCGATGTATGCTCTTAGATTGAGACCAGCAGACAACCGCAAGGAGCAGAATATGCGCGTTTTCAAGAGGATCGTTTTGGTGGCCGCCCTTATGGTGCCCGCAATCGCCCAAGCCGGTGAAATCGTGGTGCAGGGCCGTGGAACGGTTGAGCAAGCCCCTGATATGGCAGTTATTTCGCTGGGCGCACGGTTTCAGGCGCATACCGCCCGCGAGGCGTTAGAGGAAGTGAACAAGCGTACCCAAGCTGCATTTACGGTTGTCGAAAAGCTGGGAGTTGAGCCGCGGGATATGCAAACTGGCAACCTGTACCTCAATCCGATTTGGGATCATGGGTCCAATCAGAATGAAGTCGCCCGGATTCGCGGCTATGAGGCGGGAAATCAAGTGACCATCCGCATCCGCGATCTATCGGTTCTGGGGTCAGCCTTGGATGAAATGGTCACCAAGGGCGCAAATGTATTTAATGGTCTTAGCTTTGCCTTGCAGGACCCAACCGATGCTTTGGCAGAGGCGCGGCGCAAAGCGGTGCAAGATGCCCGTGCCAAGGCAGAGCTTTATGCCGGTGCCGCTGGTGTTGCACTTGGCCCGGTTATTTCAATCAATGAAACCAATGTAGCACCTCCGCGCCCAAGGTTCATGGCGCGGGCAGAGATGGCCATGGATGCGGGCGTTCCCGTCGCACCGGGCGAACTAAGCACGCAAGCGACTATTACAATTGTCTATGAGATTGCAGAATAAGAACGTCGCAGATGACTGAAACGCAAAGAGCCGCCCAAAGGGGCGGCTCTTATTTCATATATACAGCGACTTACGCAGTGGCTTTGGCCAACGCTTGGTCTAAATCGTTGATGATGTCCGCTGGATCTTCGATACCGATAGACACACGCACAACGTTCGGGCTCGCACCTGCGGCCTCTTGCTGTTCTGGTGTCAGCTGACGGTGGGTTGTTGACGCCGAGTGAATGATCAAAGACCGCGTATCACCCAAGTTCGCAACATGGCTGAACAGATCAAGGCTATCCACCAGTTTCACACAGGCGTCGTAGCCGCCTTTGACCGCAAAGGTGAACAAAGCACCCGCGCCCTTCGGGCAGATATTCTCGATACGGTTGTAATATGGCGAAGACGGCAGACCCGCATAGGTCACGTAGTCAATGCGATCGTCTTTCTCTAGCCAATCCGCAACGATCTTGGCGTTTTCCACGTGCTTTTGCATCCGCAAAGACAGGGTTTCGATCCCCATCAATGTATAATGCGCGCCCTGTGGGTTCATTGTCATGCCCAAGTCACGCAAACCAATCGCGATACTGTGGAAGGTAAAGGCCATTGGGCCGAGAGCCTCGCCGAAGGTCAGGCCGTGATAGGCTGGTTCTGGCTGTGACAAGGATGGAAATTTGTCGTTCTGCATCCAGTCAAACTTGCCGCTGTCCACAACGCAACCGCCGGTGACTGTGCCATTGCCGGTCAGGTATTTGGTGGTGGAGTGCACAACCAAGGTCGCGCCGTGTTTGATTGGGTTGCATAGATAAGGTGTCGCCGAGGTGTTATCCACGATCAGTGGAATGCCTGCCGCATCTGAAATCGCTGAAATCGCATCCAGATCGGTGATGTAGCCACCCGGGTTCGCGATTGACTCGCAGAACACCGCGCGGGTGTTTTCATCAATGGCCGCTTTCACAGCTGCTTCGTCGTCAAAATCGACGAACTTCGCGGACCAGCCAAAACGTTTGATGGTTTGGCTAAACTGGGTGACCGTACCGCCATATAGACGTGTGGACGCAACCACGTTGCAGCCCGGCTGCATCAGCGGGAACAGCGCCATGATCTGTGCTGCGTGGCCGGAAGAACAGCAAACCGCGCCAGCGCCACCTTCTAATGTCGCGATACGCTCTTGCAGAACGGCAACGGTTGGGTTTGTCAGGCGTGAATAGATAAAACCCACTTCGGCCAAGTTAAACAATGCGGCCGCATGATCCGCGTCGCGGAATTCATAGGCTGTTGTTTGATAGATTGGCGTCTGTCGCGCGCCGGTTGCCGGGTCAGGCGAAGCGCCCGCGTGAATTTGCAGTGTGTCAAAGCCAAGTGCTGGAGCGTCAGACATTTTGTCCTCCCAAAATGATAGTTGGGAAATGTGTAGGCTTGCTTTGCAGATGTTTCAATCAAAACACGTAAAACGCGGCATTAACGCATCCAATAGCCTTCGCGGCGAATTTTGTTTCGTATGGCCTGTTCCTTGCGCGGAAGCTTATCGCGGTCAAACAAGGCGCGCACCTTTTTGCCCCGTTCGTGATAGATCATAAACTTGAATGGCTCATACTGTTTCAGCACTCGTTTGATGCCATTATGCGCAGTCACCGCTTCTAAGACGTCCACAACATGATCCGCCTCGCGTGCATATAAGAGTGGTAGCAGGCGATAGTGACAGGTGATCGTACCATCCATCAGTCCCGAAGGGATCGTATTGCGACCACCCCCCAATGCATGAATGACAAGGGGCAGGGCCACTTGATCCAACCATGGGGTCAATTGCTGGCAGGCCAGTGCCTCTGGCGTGTCATCCCGAATGGCTAAAGCGTACTCTAGATAGAGCCGACCAAACTCTTGCGGGCATTTGTAGAAAAAGAACCCGGCATTAAAGTAAAGATACCGCCGCCAGTATTCATCTGGTTGGTTCAGATCGAGCGAACTTTCAAAGTCCAATCCGAACTTGTCATATAAAGACTTCCAGATCTCTGTATATCCCGGCCCATATAATGGGGGGATGGGCCATGTGCCCTCTACCTTGTGCGAGGCACCGGGGCGATCAAAGTCAAATGGGACGGACATTAAGTCGCCCGTTATTAATGTATCTGTATCCAGAAACAGAAACGGCTCGCCCTCGGGCAGTTCCAGCAAAGCCTCAATCTTATTGCCGTTCGGGTATTCGGCCCCAAAGTGCTGACTTTCAAATGGGATGATCTCTGCCCCAAGCTCTTGCAGCAGGTTACGCGCATCCGCGTTCCGCATTTTGGGGTTCTTGTCCCAAAGCGGCCCTGGCTGTGGCTCTGCTACAAAGATCCGTCCGGCAAAGTCCGGGCTCATCTTCCTAAGGGAGGTTAGCAAGAGAATGGCTTCAAAGGTCAGCCGTCCTGCTTGTCCTACCAATAGGATGTTAAATGTCTGTGCTGTTGTCGCGTTTGTCATTTTTTTCGTTCTTGGCCCGATACGTTATATAAAGCTTACATATAAAACGACCGCGCGGCCAAGCAGCTTTGAACAAGGTCTGCGTATTTCTGTTTGAAAGAGAAGGAAAATTCATGAGCTTTGCGAAAATGATACGTCTTGGGGTGGTCCTCATCAGTTTAGCGCCTGCAACTGTCGTGTTGGCAGAGGATCGCGTTGCCGAAGATCAAACCCTAAGTGGCAAGTTCCTGACCGCAACAGAAGTGAAGCCTATATTGGGGGCGACCAAAGCCAACTGGATTGGCGTACGTGAATGGGAGGGGCAGGACCTGATCTATTTCACCCACCTTCTGAGCTGGCGCTGTGGTCTTTATGAAATCCGCTATTCCGTAAATGGCGGGGATCAACAGATGTGGCCGGTGCCTGCCTGTGATCCAGACACCCATACGGTTGGTGCTATTCCTGATGGGGCGGCGATTTATACAACATTGCCGCTCAAATCGGTGGAAACCGTAGACATTGAACTCCTCTATGATGACCTGACCACGGAAAGCGGTTCTTACCAGCGATCTGCGGTTCTGATTCCGTAATTCATCAAAGGGTAGGGTGGGTCGTGCCCGATTCACCCCGATTCAGGTGGTACTCAACGAGATTCCCGCGCTGAATCGCTGCCTACCTGTGGATAAGCTTGTGGAGATCTCAATCCGCTGCATTCTTCTCGCCTACTTAGGCGGTGTCGTGCGAAAATCTGGATGATGGGTGATATGTTAAGTTGTTGTTATTTAATGGTTTTTAACTTTTTTGAAGAAAAAATAACTTTTCCTGTAAAAAGCGCTTGCGGCTGTACGCAAGTAACCTTAGAACCCCCCTTACCGGCGGCGCTGAGGCGCACAACGGCGGGTCAGACGGGAAACGGAGCGGTG
>NZ_JAUORX010000020.1 GCF_030548175.1 Cognatishimia sp. 1_MG-2023
GTCCCAAGTATGCATGCCGGTCCTGTGAGGCCGGGGTTGTTCAAGCGCCCGCCAAGCCGCGACTGATCGAAGGTGGCATGCCAACCGAGGCAACCATCGCCAGCGTGATCGTGTCCAAATACGCCGATCATCTGCCGCTGTATCGCCAAAGCCAGATCTATGCGCGTCTGGGCGTCGAGATTGATCGCTCCACTTTGGCCTTTTGGGTTGGCAAAGTCGCCTATGAGCTGAAGCCCGTCCATGACGCGCTGCTGGCGCATCTCAAACAGTCATCGAAGTTGTTCATGGACGAGACACCAGCTCCCGTCCTCGATCCAGGACGCGGCAAGACCAAGAATGGGTACTTCTGGGCGCTCTCCCGTGATGATCGTGCCTGGAATGGGAATGGACCGGAACCGCCCGGCGTGGCCTTTACCTATGCGCCAGGACGTTCCGGTAAATACGCGTCCGAGATATTGCTGGGCACATGCCCGTCGCAAGCTTTATGAGCTGACCCATAACAACGTGGCCCCCATCGCCGAAGCGGGTCTAAAACAGATTGCAGCCCTCTACCGGATCGAAGCACAGGCGCGGGGAGCATCTGCTCAAGAAGGCCTGGCCATCCGGCAGCAAAAGTCCGAACCCAAGATCACAGCC
>NZ_JAUORX010000021.1 GCF_030548175.1 Cognatishimia sp. 1_MG-2023
CGCGGGATGGAGCAGCCCGGTAGCTCGTCAGGCTCATAACCTGAAGGTCGTAGGTTCAAATCCTACTCCCGCAACCACTTGAACCGACAACCCGCCCGTAAAACGGCGGGTGTTGTTGTTTTTAGGGCCTGTCAGCTCCAAGATCGCGGCCAATTCGCCATATAGTTCAATCACATGGGCATCATCGGCGTTCTCGTCGGGATGCAGACGCACCTCTGAAACCAGACCACGCAGCAGCTCCGAGGCTTCGGATCTGCTAGTCTTTTGATTGAGGTTGTCAGCCAATGCAGCGATCTTCTTGCTGTAGGTCTCTGCGAGGGCAGGGTGTAAGACAATTGGATCTTGTTCGGGCAGGGCTGCGAGTTTGTTCTCTAATTCGGCTTTGCGCGCTTCAAGGTCGTCCATCTTTGTCTTCATAGAGGCGTGGAACATGCCCGCTGTGATGGCTTCGACGATTTTGTCGATCTGACTTCCCAGTCGTTTGAGCTCACGTTCCATGGAGCTTCGCGCTGATGTGCTTTCGCTGTGCAGTCTATTCCATTCCCGTTGACCTGAGCCCCAAGTCTCCTCCAGCTTTGCGTGGAGTCCTTGGAGTTAAATCTTTGGCGTTAGGCCGCCATCTTG
>NZ_JAUORX010000003.1 GCF_030548175.1 Cognatishimia sp. 1_MG-2023
GCATCTTAAGGTGTGGGAGAGTAGGGCATCGCCAAACCTAATAAACGACTAAAGATCATATTCTCTCTACGATGATCTTTAAATTAATTCAAAAAAACCTATTAGAAGCCATTTCAAACAGCATGCTGTTTGCCCGGCGGGTTTAATAAGTGCATTTATGCACTCCATTCAAAATCCTTAACACACTGCACTAAACGATCTGGCTTTTATTGCCCAGTCAGCTAGATGTTACGTTGAGACTAGAAAGGGATTCCCCATGGCGGACGGTACATTTGCAGCACTGCTTTTGATTGGCGGGCTATTGGATATGAACGCAAACCACTGCGGAACAGCAGAGGGATGCTTGGGGCGGTCTGAAGTTGCGCCACGTATCGCCATTTCGGGTGGGGAAGTTCTTGAACGCCAAGCGTCAGTGGCTGGTGAACTTTATGTTCGCTACGACTTTGGTCACCACAACGGCCCATTTGGCCATGCGATCGGGTTTTCAGTTGGTGAGAACGGGGAGCTTTGGCTTGGGGCAGGGCAGACATGGAAAGTCGATTTCGGTCGCAGCCCGTTCTACACAGAGCTTCACGCTATGACGGGTCTGTATGAACCCAATGGCGGCTTTGATCTTGGCGGCCCCATCGAATTTCGCTCTGGTATCGAAGTTGGCTACGAGAACAAGGCAGGCTGGCGTTATTCGCTTAGCTATGATCATCGCTCGAACCTAGAAATCTACAGCCAGAACCCTGGTATTGAAACGGTTCAGGCGCGGGTCAGTATCCCGCTACGCTAAAGCTTTGCTTCCGCGTTTCAGTAGGTAAATATCCATCACCCAGCCATTTTGATCACGCGCCTTGGCGCGTGTTTCAATGATGTCGTCACAAACATCGGCCAAAGCACCTGCGCGCAAAATCTGCTGTGGCATGCCCACATAGGCGCCCCACCAAATCTGTGTGTCTTGATCCATCACATGTTGGAAGGAACATAAGCCATCCAACATGACGGCCACCGTATCAACGCCCACAGGCCAACCGTGGTCTCGTAATTGCCGCCCGGTTGTGATCATCACAGGCGCCCCCAGCGCATTCAATGGAATGGCATGGGCCGCAGTTAACATCTGTAGCGACGTGATCCCCGGAACCACCTCTACAGCGGCCTCTAGTCCATTCGCCAACAGACGATCCGCAATCCGCAACGTGCTGTCATATAGCGATGGATCGCCCCAGACCATTAGCGCCACATGCGCGTCAGGCCCTGCATGGTCTGCAATCAAGCGGCTCCAGATTTGGGCCAAAGCATCGTGCCAAACATTAACACCATCCAGATACTTCGGCGAATCTGCGTCTCGAATGGGGTAGTCAAACTCAACAACCTTGGGCGTGGTCTGTAAAACCTCGGCAACAATGCCGCGTCGCAAATCGGCCAATTCTGTTTTCTCATCGCCTTTACGCGGCAACAGGATCACATCAGCGGCTTCAAGTGTTTTGATCGCCTGCAATGTCAGATGATCTGGATTGCCAGAGCCAATACCCACGAGGGAAAGTTTGATCATGTCTAGCGCCTCCAGCGCAGGCAAAAGAAAAGGCGGCCCCCGTATGCACAGGGACCGCCTTTAATTCAAGGGACTGACAGCGATTAAGCCGCAGTTTTGTAAAGACGTTCAGTCACCAAACCAGAACCTTCGAGCTTACCCAATGTCTTGGCAATCGCCAACACGCCGAGATCAGCGATAGGTTCGATGATGATAACCAGCATGTAGGAGGCGCCGAAAGCAGCAACCGCTGCCAGTGTTTCAACACCAAAGCCTTGGCCGTAGAAAGCCCAGAAAGCCACCCATGCCACAACACCACCTTGATAGGCTGTCGAAAGCGCCAGCGCTTGACTGTACTTTAGGTCAACATACGCAGTGTTTGGCGCGATGATGCGCTTTGCCAACATGGAAACAGCATACAATGGAACCAGCAGTGTGGTTGTATTCATAAAGTATTGCGGCAGATCGGCTGGAGCAAAGAGCATACCTTGCAGTAGCAAACCAGCAGCCAAGCCCACAGCCGCAGGACCTGCGCCTAGGATCAAGAAAAGCGTTGAACCGAGGATGAAATGAACCTCAGACACGCCAACTGGGAATTTAGGAAAGACTTGAAAGAAAATGAAAGTAGCGATGGTTGCGACCAACGCGCGCGCGGCAAAGGCCATTACGCCGTTTTCACGAAAGCCGTCTGCAATAAGCTTGGTTGCATAAGTCGCTGCGCCTGCAGCAGTTACATAAGACAGCGCCAATTTTGCGCCAACAACGACACCAGGTTCGATGTGCATGGAATATCTCCTTGGTTGCTGCGCACTCCCGCACAGCATTATAAAAATACAGACCAAAATGGGTCCGCGCTCAACCTTTTGGCCGGTCTCCGGGCTTGCGCTTTCCCTGACATCACCTTCCCACATTTTCATGCAGTGGCTTGTCGATGTCAGGCATCGTCGCTTACCGTTGCGGGGGCAGCGTCGGACTTGCCTTAAAGATTAAGGCGTCACCGTCTTCCCGTTTCATTTTGACCCGACATAGGATCAAAACACCAAAAGCACCTGTATTTAGGGATACACATCGCGTGGGCGCAACGACAAAATCGCCGTTAGCCCTACCAATTGCGAACTCTTAGTCAGTCTCTGCCAACTCCCCGAACAAGATCAAACCAGGGGCCGATGAAATTTCGGTCTTTAGTTGATCTGCAAGGGCTTCCATGGTGGTCCGAGTCAGGGATTGATCCGGGTGGCTGACGTTCTCCGCCAGCAGAGCCGGGCAATCACGGCGCAGTCCGCTGGCAAACAATTTCTCGGCCAACTCGGGAAATGTCCGCTTTGGCATAAACAATACGGTCGTTGCGCCGGTGTCCGCTAAAGCCTTTAGGTTCAAATCACCGGGCAGGGCGCCCGCCACATCATGGCCGGTCACAAACTGCACACGGCGCGCCACCAAGCGCCGCGTCAACGGAATGCCCGCCGCAGCCGCGGCCGCACAGGCCGAAGTTACTCCAGGGATAATCTCGTATCCAATACCTGCGTCACGCAATGCGGTCAGTTCTTCTTCGAGCCGCCCGAAAATCCCGCTATCGCCGGATTTCAAGCGCACCACATGCGCGCCGCTTTTGGCATAATCGACCAACAGTTGGCTCACGTGATCCTGCTTGGGTGAGGGGCGGCCCGCGCGTTTTCCAACGCCCACTAAATCCGCATCTGCTTTCGCGTGCTCTAGGATCGGCCCCGCGCTCAGATCATCAAACAAAATCGCATCCGCTTTGCTCAAACGGTCAACGGCCTTAACGGTCAATAGCTCCGGATCACCCGGACCAGAGCTTACGAAACTGACGAACCCACTCATTTGGATGCCTCTGCGATCAGGTGAAAGAACGTCCCGGTGACGTTGCCGCGCACGGACCCAGTTTCAGGCACCGGATTACCGTCGGCATCGCCCACCTGCGCCAAAGGCGCATCAGGTTCTTCCAGAATTGTAGAATAGTGAAACTCATGGCCACGCAGGCGCTGGCCCGCGTCAAAGCCCAACATCGGCGCATTCAATGTCGCCTGACGATAGCCAAGGTGGAACTTGCGCTTTTCGTAGGATGTCACAAGCCCAAGCAACCCAAGCATTTCGTGTCGGTTACCCTCTTTGTCGATCAGCGCCTCGCCAAGAGCCATATAACCCCCGCATTCGCCATGCACCGGCTTAGTCTCTGCGTGTTTGCACACCGCCTCGCGGAACTTGCGCGCCGACGAAATAGCACCTGCGTGCAGCTCAGGGTATCCACCCGGCAACCAAACTAAATCTGCATCCGCTGCCGGAGCCTCATCCGCCAAGGGCGAAAACGGTGCAATCTCGGCACCAGCCGCGCGCCAGCCTTCAACCAAATGCGGATAGGTAAAGCTAAACGCTGCATCCTGCGCCATCGCGATCTTTTGTGCGGGTGGTTTTGGCAAATGACCCACATGCGCAGGCCCAGAACGCGCCGCAGCTTTGATGGCCTCTAAATCTACATTCTCGCGCAAAAACGCAGCATAACCGGTAATCGCAGCTTCCAGATCAGGATGCTCGCTGGCTTGGATCAAACCCAAATGCCGTTCAGGCAGAGCCAAATCACCACGACGTGGCAAGACACCCAGAACCTTAACACCGGCATGATCCATACCAAGCCTCGCCAAACGTTCATGGCGCGGGCTCGCGCAGCGATTCAAAATAACGCCCGCAAACGGCAGGTCCGGGTTATAGGCGCGAAAGCCCAACGCCGTCGCAGCCGCCGATTGCGCCTGACCACCCACATCGATCACCAAAACAACCGGCCAGCCCATTTTCAAAGCGGTCTCTGCCGATGATCCAAAACCGCTTTCGCCACGTGTCGCCACGCCGTCAAACAGGCCCATAGACCCTTCGGCCACAACAATATCGGCACCTTTGGCTTGTTCGGACACACCGCCAATCAAATTGCTTGGCATCGCCCAAGTATCTACGTTGAACGAGGGCCGCCCCGCAGCCGCACGGTGAAACGCTGGATCAATATAATCCGGCCCGGATTTAAACGGCTGAACCTTCAACCCATCTTCGGCCAGTGCACGCAGCAATCCCAACATTACGGTTGTCTTGCCAGTGCCCGAAGAGGGCGCGGAAATCAAAAGCCCCGGAGGCATCATATCAGTCATCTTTAGTCGTCTCCGTGCTGCCAGCTTGACCATTCGCTATCAGCAGATTGCGGACGGTAGCGGCGATCGTAATCGGTTGCATATAAACAGCTTTCCTCAAACCCTTCACCTGCCAAGGCTGGCCCAACAAGGATCAAAGCGGTGCGTGTCACGTGCTCTGGCACATCTGTTTTCAGTGTTGCCAATGTGGTGCGAATAATCTGCTGATCTGGCCAGCTCGCGCGATATACCACCGCGACTGGGCAATCCGCCCCATAATGCGGAGTCAGATCGGCTATCACCGCATCCACATTCCCAATCGACAAATGAATCGCCAAGGTCGCACCAGTTGCTGCGAAATTCGCGAGCGTTTCCCCCTCTGGCATCGTCGATGCGCGCCCAGGTGTTCGCGTCAAAACCACAGACTGCGCCAAACCGGGCAGGGTTAATTCCGTCCCCAAAGCTGCGGCTGCTGCCGCAAAGCTTGGAACACCCGGTGTCACAGACACGGGGATACCTTCGGCCTTTAACCGGCGAATTTGCTCGCCCATCGCGGACCAAACCGACAAGTCGCCGGAATGCAGCCGTGCCACGTCCTGTCCCGCTTCATGGGCGGTCATGCATTCGGTAATAATTGCGTCCAAATCCAACGCCGCCGTGTTCACCACTCGCGCACCTTCAGGGCAGTGCCCTAAAATCGCCTCTGGCACCAAAGACCCCGCGTATAAACACACAGGGCAGGCCGCGATCAGATCGCGTCCCCTTAGGGTAATCAAATCAGCCGCGCCCGGGCCTGCACCGATAAAGTGAACTGTCATCCGTCATTCCTTGCAAGCGCGCAGGTGGCCATCCGATCCTCAGAAATATGCCGCTTGGCCATCAAGCGCCCACTGGCACCCGCCGCCGCCAAAGCACAGGCCTCGGCCACGCTACCTGTGCCGCGTTTTTCCTGAACCTTCTCAGATTGCGTTGCCGTTTCAACGGCTTGCATGTCTTCTAAAGACACCACATGCACCGGCAATCCCAGCTTTCCGGCCAGTTGTTTAAAGCAAAGCGCACCGGCTTTGTCGTCTAGTACGGCAATCGCATCCGCATCGCCGCCCAAGCGAATGTAGGCATCCATTAGGCTTGCAACGGTGGCTTCTTCGCGAAATCCAAATCCGGCGATAATCATAGTGTGACGCTCCATTGCACAATTGGGTAGCTGGCTTTCCAGCCCCGTTTTCGCCCTAAGGGCTTGCTTTCGCTTAGTTCAACTCGCAGCAAATCTCCGCCCTTTTGGGCATGCCACTGCGCAAGCAATATCTCGGCTTCCAGCGTAACGCCATTGGCAATCAGTCGCGTGCCAATAGGTAATTTACGCCAGATCCAATCCAACATCTCTTGGCTGATCCCACCACCGATGAAAACCGCATCGGGCAGGGGCAATCCATCAAGTGCATCAGGCGCTGCACCGGTCACAACCTGTAAATCCACACCCAAAGACGCCGCATTCTGTGCAATTCGCGCGGCGCGTTCTGCGTTGATTTCAATCGCCGCGGCCTGCATCGTTGGATGCGCCAGTAGCCATTCCAAGCCAATCGACCCAGACCCGCCGCCAATATCCCACAGCAATTCACCCGCCTTTGGGGCCAAAGCCGAAAGCGTCAGCGCGCGCACAGGCCGCTTGGTGATCTGCCCATCATTGTCAAAAAACGCATCAGGCCGCCCGCTGGCCAAAGGCAACACAGCCCCATCGCCCGCAATTTCAAGGCCAACGCAAACCGGGTGCTGAATGTCACTCGGCACATCGCCCAAACCACAGGACCGAACCCGCTCACGCGGCCCACCCAGTGCCTCAAGCACATGCAAGTTTGATCCACCAAAGCCAGCGCCATCCAGCCACGCCGCCAATTCTCCAACCGCCGCACCATCGCGCACCGTTGCCAAAATCCGCGCACCTGGCGCCAAAACAGACCGCAATCGCGCAAAGGGTGCTGCGTGCAACCCAAAGCATGGCGTCTTTTCCAAGGCCCAGCCCAGCTTTGCCGCAGCCAGTGACATCGTGCCAACCGCAGGAAAGGCTCGCCATTCGCCAACATCCAAATCACGCACCAGAACCGACCCAGCCCCATGCCAAAACGGATCCCCAGAAGCCAACGCCACAACGCGCCGCCCACGGTAAGACATCAAAACCGGCAACCCATCAGCAAAAGGCACGGGCCATGTCACCAGCTCCGCATCCATATCGGGCAACAATTCCAAATGCCGCGCTGCGCCCATGATGATTTCTGCACCTTGCAATGCTTCTAGGCTTGCAGGCGATAGCCCATCCGGGCCATCTTCGCCCAATCCAACAATGGTTAACCACGGTAGCTCAGACATGGCGCAGCATCTCCTTATTCTTGGCGGCACAACCGAGGCCAGCGCCCTTGCGCAGACCGTGGCTGATCAAGGCATCCGTGCCACGTTTAGCTACGCAGGTCGCGTCGCCAATCCGCGCCAACAACCGGTGCCCACGCGAAATGGGGGCTTTGGCGGGGCAGAGGGCCTTGCGCGTTACATCCGCGACCATAACATCAGCCATGTCATTGATGCCACACACCCTTTTGCCGCACAGATGAGCTGGAACGCCTTTCATGCCTGCACCGAAACCGGCACGCCACTGACCGCCTTGACGCGTCCCGCGTGGCAAGCTGAACCGGGGGATAACTGGCAACACGTGCCCGACATAGACGCCGCTGTTGCTGCGTTGAACACACCGGCCGAACGTATCATGCTGGCCCTTGGCCGCATGCACCTCGAGGCTTTTGCTGCCCAACCACAACATCATTACGTTTTGCGTTTGGTCGATGCGCCCATCGAAACGCCGGGCTTGCCGCATCACACCGTGACCGTTGCGCGTGGCCCGTTCAAAACCGCCGACGACATCGCGCTGTTTAAAACCCATGCCATTGATCGGATCGTATGCAAAAACGCGGGTGGGCGAGGGGCCGAGGCCAAAATCCACGCCGCCCGCGCGCTTGGCCTGCCGATCTTGATGATCGACCGCCCAAACCTGCCGCAACGCACCGAATGCGCCACGCCGGATGCGGTTATGACGTGGCTCAACGCTCACCCAGCCACCGATCGTGGCGTATAAATCAACGGCGCACCGTCGCGTTCGATGATGCGTGTGGTCGAAGACCCCAGCAAAACAACCGTCCGCATATCAGCCATATCTTCCGTAACTTCGGTTAACGGCACGATCTTGATCGTCTGATCCGGGCGCGACACATTCCGCGCGAAAATCATCGGGCGATCATCGCCACAGGCCTCTTGCAAGGCCTTTACCGCTTTGCCAAATCCCTCGGGCCGCGATTTCGACCGCGGGTTATAAAACGCCATCGCGAAATCCGCCTCAGCCGCCAGTCGCAACCGCTTTTCGATCAAGTCCCAAGGTTTCATATTATCCGACAGGTTGATCGCACAGAAATCATGCCCCAGTGGCGCACCACAAGCCGCAGAGGCCGCAAGCATCGCTGTAATCCCCGGTAAAACCCGAATATCCAGATCGCGCCATGCCGCCTCGCCATGTTCAACCGCTTCTAAAACAGCCGCAGCCATCGCAAACACACCCGGATCGCCAGAGGATACAACGATCACCCGCTTGCCCTCGCTTGCCATCTGCAAGGCATGCTGGGAACGGTCAATCTCAACCCGGTTGTCTGATGGGTGCAGGGTCAAACCCTCACGCGCACCAACCCGTTCCACATAGGGGATATAGCCAACAATATCAGTTGCTTCTCCAATCGCGGCGGTCACCTCGGGCGTGATCAACGCCTCATCACCGGGACCAATGCCAACAATCGTCACCCATCCTGATCCAGCGGCCGTCATGGACGCCGCCCCTGACCATGCACCACGATGATAGAGAAATACGGCGTGACCTTTTCCGTCATCTCAGACAGCTTGCAGACCGTTTGCTTTTCCATCGTCGCAAATTGCACCAAATGCGCGGCATCATATTTGCCGCCAGCTTTCAGCGCCCGTACGACCTTATCGAAATTGGTTCCGATCTTCATGATCACCAAGGCGTCCGTGTCGCGGATATGTTTGGTCAACATCTCTTCGGAATGCGTGCCCATGACAACCGTCAGCACGTCATCACCCCAAGTGATCGGCGCGCCAGTCGCGGTCCAAGCCCCAGACATCCCAGTGATCGCAGGCACAACAACCGTCGGCACGTGGTCTTTCACACGGGTGTAGATATGCATGAATGAGCCGTAGAAAAACGGATCACCCTCACACAGCACAACCACATCTTCGCCCGATTGCGCGAGCGAGATCAGATGATCCGTCACCTCTGCATAAAAGGCCGATAGAATTTCATTGTAACGCGGGTCATCCAGCGGAATTTCCGTGGTCACCGGATATTCCATCGGGAATTCAATAACGCCCTCGGGCAACATCCCATTCACGATCTGCCGCGCTTGGCCCTTGCGACCTGCCTTGCGGAAAAACGCGACGTGTTTGGCGTTACGGATCAAACGATCCGATTTCACGCTCATCAAATCCTGATCGCCCGGGCCAAGGCCCACGCCATAAATCGTACCAGTCATGGTTATTCCTTCCGGCTGGCGATGGCGTTGATCGCCGCCACAGTCATAGCAGAGCCACCAAGGCGCCCCTCAACAATCATACAAGGCACCGGCTGATCCGCCCAAAGCGCATCTTTGCTTTCGCGCGCACCGATAAACCCAACAGGGCAGCCAATGATGGCTGCTGGGCGCGGGCAATCTGGGTCTTCAAGCATATTCAGCAGATGAAACAAGGCCGTTGGCGCATTGCCAATCGCAACAATCGCGCCACCCAAACGGTCGCGCCAATGTTCGAGCGCCGCAGCAGAACGGGTGTTGCCCATCTCTTTGGCCAGCTCGTAAATACCATCCGCGTGCAGGGTGCAGATCACCTCGTTATCCGCAGGCAGACGCGGGCGCGTCACACCTTCGGACACCATGCGTGCATCACAGAAAATCGGCGCACCGTTTTCCATCGCCGTCCGCGCAGCAGCCACCATGCCGGGCGAGAACTTAACGTGCTTCTCAAGCCCAATCATGCCTGCCGCATGGATCATGCGCACGGCGACTTGTTCTTCGTCTTTGTCAAACCGCGCCAGATCAGCTTCGCGCCGAATGGTGGCAAAGCTCTCATCATAGATGGCTTGGCCATTCTTTTCGTAGGTATATGGCATCAAAACTCTCCGATACGGTCGGTAATTTCTTTTGGGGTTAACCCCATTTCAACGGGCTCTTCCCACGGGGTGCCGTTACGAACAAGGTCAAATACCCCGTCACGGCCCACAAGGGTAATCTCTGCAGCGCGCGGTCTGGCGCATCCTTTGGAACAACCACTCAGATGAATGGACAATGGCGTTCTTCCGGCAAGCGATGCCGCAAGCGCGCGTGTTTCAACCGACGCGCTGCCACACAAAGGCGCACCCGGACAGGCATCAATGTTCAACAACGGATCATCAGCCCGCGTGACGAATGCGGTTTTGTTCACAGGCGCTGCGTCTTCGGTCAGGAATAGTCGCCAAGGCGTCACCCGCAGCGCATCGCACCCGCTGTTTTTGATCAGATCAGCCAGCTGTGCTGCCTCGATCTGCCCAAAGGCGGCACCGTAAACAGCGCCCAACGTATGAGCTCCGGCAGTCAATGGCTCACGTGCGGGCAGGGCGGCGTGTTGCCCCCATTCTGCTGGCAAAGGCGTTTCGGCAATATGCCGTTTCATCCGCTTCGTCGCTGCATCTTTGCTATCAGCAAACCACCGCGCCAAAGCAATCGCCTGATCCACAGCTGTATCAACAGATACCGCACGACCCAAAGCCGCTCCATCGGCGCGCACAATTAACCCATCCGCAGCGCGTTCGATCCGTATATCAGCAGAGCAGCCGCCCAATACTGGAGCCGCCCCGCAATCCACTGCAAAACCAAACTTTGCAGGCAAATCAGGCAATTCACCCAACTGCGCCAAAAGCTGTCGGGCCAACACATCCGTGTCATCCCCCGCAACCCAATCCGACGCGACCAAAACGTTCCGACGTGCTTCCAAATCAGGATCATCGGGCAGCAAACCCAACCCATTCAACGCCTCTAACAGCGCCTCGTGATCGCCCTCGGATACCCTGCGAATTTGCACATTCGCGCGGCTCGTTAGGTCCATCAACCCTGATCCAAACCGCATCGCCAAATCACACAGCCCAAGCGCCTGATCCCGCGAAAACCGTGCCATCACTGGCCGCACCCGCACAACCAGCCCATCGCCCGACATCATCGGTTGATAGGCCCCGGGGCACCATCCTTTGGCAGCAGGGCGCGTCACGTCAGCGTCTCCAGCTCTGCCATGATTGAATTGCGTCGCGTTTGCCACAGGCCAGCCGCATGCAATTCCGCAAACCGATCTCGCATCGCGGCCAAAGCCTGCGGGTTCGCTTCCTGCAAGAACGCAACCACAGCATCATCGCCCAAAGTCGCCTCGTGATAGGCATCAAACAACGCCGGATGCACCGCATCCGCCAAATGCGCAAAGGCAGCCATATGTTCCAAAGTGGCCGCAATCTCGGCCCCGCCACGGAACCCATGCCGCATCATGCCAGCCAGCCAATCTGCATTGGTCGCCCGCGCATGCACCACTCGCGCAACTTCTTCGTCCAATGCCCGCGCCCGTGGGCGCTCTGGGTTCGTGCTATCCAGATGATACAGCGCCGCCTGACCACCGGTCACGCCCTGCGCCGCCGCAAACCCAGCCTCATGCGCGGCGTAATCCTGCGCCAACAAAATGTCCGTCTCTGGCATGTCCTGCAAATGCACAAAGCTATCGGCTGCTTTCACCCGATCACGAATACCATCGCCATCCTGCCAAGGCTGATCCTTGTCCAATGCCCAAGATGATGCCGACAACCACGCCTCACCAGCCCGCGCACGACCTTCATCGCCGTAATCGGTCAAATGCCCCATACCCACGCCATAACTGCCCGGCGCTGGGCCATAGACGCGCGGTGCCGCAACAGCACCAACAAACGGGTTCCAATCAATCGCCTCATCGCGATCTGCTAAAGCCCGCACAGCCTGTGAAAACAGGGCCGACAGCGACGGGAATACATCGCGGAACAGACCAGACACCCGCAATGTCACATCAATCCGAGGCCGATCCAGCATCGCAATCGGTAGGATTTCCACCCCCGATACGCGCTCTGACCCTTCGTCCCACACCGGTTTCGCACCCAACAAATGCAGCGCCATGGCGAATTCCTCGCCAGCCGTCCGCATCGTGGCTGATCCCCATAGATCAACGATCAAGCCCTTGGGGTAATCGCCTTCGTCCTGCAAATGCCGCCGCACCAATTCCTCGGCCAGTTTCACACCCTGCGCATAGGCCGATCGTGTGGGAACAGACCGTGGGTCCGTGGTGAACAGGTTCCGCCCCGTCGGCAAAACATCCGTCCGCCCGCGATAGGGCGAGCCGGATGGCCCAGCCTCAATCCGTTGCCCAGCCAAGGCCCGCAGCAATCCTTTGCGTTCAGACACAGCCGAAGGTGCCGCGTCAAAGGCCTCTTGCCCAACAGGCGCACGCCCATAGACATGCAGCCCGTCGCCAAACTGGCTTTCTTTGATGTCACAGACAAAAGTATCAATCCGCGTGATCGCCTCGGCCAAAGACGTCGCAGCATCCATGCCCAATTGTTCTGACAATCCCAGCGCCTCGGCCTCGGATCGAATACCATCCTGCAGGCGATCCCGACGTTTCGGATCAAGCCCATCCGCATTAGAAAACTCATCCAGCAGGTTTTCCAAATACGCAAACTTCTGTGGCGCTTCGCTTTCCTTCAGCGGCGGCGGCACATGCCCCAAAGTCACCGCGCCAACACGGCGCTTTGCCTGTGCGGCCTCGCCGGGATCATTCACGATAAACGGATAGATCACCGGCAAATGCCCGGTCAAAACCTCGGGCCAACATTCGCCAGACAAAGCGACTGATTTCCCGGGCAACCATTCCAGCGTGCCATGTGCACCCACATGCACCAAAGCATGTGCGCCAAACTGCTGTCGTATCCATAGATAAAATGCCACATAAGAATGGCGCGGCGTGCGGGCGAGGTCGTGGTATTCGTCCTCGCGCACGTCTTCTGACCCACGTTCAGGCTGCAAGGCAACCACAACATTGCCACGTTCAATCGCAGAAAACTCAAACGCCCCATCAACGACCAAGCCATCCTGCAAAGGATCACCCCATACCGTCGCCAAATCATCGCGCAACGCTTGGGGCAGGGATGCCAATGCCGTCTGATAGTCCGCAACAGACCAACGCACACGCGCATTGCCCAAAACCTCGGCCAAAGGCGCGCCACCATCTACGGCAAACCCATCGCTGCGCAGGTCATCCAATATTGCCTCGGCACTCGCCAAAGCATCCAGCCCAACCGCATGGGCCATATTCCAATCGGCCCCCGGATAAGTCGACAGCACACAGGCCACGCGCTTTTCAGCCGCAGGCACCGCAGCCAGATCAACCCATTTGGAAACCTTATCGACCACTGCCGCAACACGGTCCGCAACCGCACGATGCCCAAACCGAGAATATTCAAGCTGGGCGTCTTTCTTGCCGGGTTCCTTAAAACTGGTCACACCCGCGAACAGTCGACCATCCACCTCTGGCAACACAACATGCATCGCCAAATCAGCAGGGGCCAAGCCACGCTCTGCCTCTTCCCACGCCTTCCGGCGCGAGGTCGCCAAAGCCACCTGAAACACAGGCGCATCCGTCGCATCCAATGGCGAAACACCATCCGCACCTTTGCCAGAAAACGCCGTAGCATTCACAACCGCGCTGGGCTGCAACTCGCGTAATGTCTGTGCAATCCACGCTGCCGCCTCGGGCTGTTTTAAGGTCGGGGCAAACATGCCCAACACTTGATAGCCTCGGCTTTCAAACTGCGCGGCCATCGCCTCTATCGGTGCTAAATCCGCAGAGCTTAGATAGGATCGGTAAAACGTCAGCACGACCAATGGCTTATCGCCTTGCCGCTCTGCTGCGCAAATTCCATCGGCTAACGACCACGCACCAAACATCGGCAACGCTTTATTGCCCACAACAGGCTTCGCATACAGCCCAGCCGCCAAAGCCAACTGCGCCAATGCCGCCTGCGCTGCTACAGCGCCGCCCGTGTCACACAAATGGGCCAACCGAGCCAAGGTTGATTTCGGCAGAGTCGAAACCTCATCCAACCGCGTGTCTGGTCGCCCATCCGCAGGCAGCACAGCCAAAGCCACGCCCTTGCGGCGCGCCAAATCCTGCAACTGTTGAATGCCATAAGACCAATAGGGAATACCGCCGATCAACCGCACAAGGATCGCCTTTGCGCCCTCTAGCGTTTGCTCCACATAGGTATCCACCGAAAGCGGGTGTTTCAAAGCGGCCAGGTTCGCCAGCCGCAAAGAGGGCAGATCCCCATCCGCCCGATGCCATCCCGCCGCAAAAGCCCCAAGGTCACTGTCGGAAAACGACAATACCACCAAATCCGCCGGGCTTTGACCCAGGTCCATTGGGGTATCAGATTCCTCTAACCCGTGGCTTTCACGAAAGACGACATGCATGGCTTAATCTACCAAGACCTTACGGATCGCATCTGCGTTAATATCGTCGTGTTCTGCAATCACAACGACACGCCCCTTGCGGCCTTCTTCGGCTGTCCAAGGACGATCAAACTGATGCCGCACCCGCGCGCCAACCGCCTGAACCAGCAAACGCATTGGTTTGCCTTCAACGGCCGCATAACCTTTGACCCGTAGAATGTTCTGCTCTTTCGCCAAACGCTCAATCCGTTCAGCGAAAGAGACCGCATCCACCTGTTCCGGCAGATCAATCACAACGCTTTCAAAATCGTCATGCTCGTGATCGTGGTGCCCATCGTGATGGCTAGGACGCGCATCCATGTCATCCTCAGCCGCAGCATTCAGACCCAGAATAACGCGCGGGTCCACAACACCTTCAGCCACTTCGACCACAGGGATCGGACGTGGAGATTCCGCCGCAATCACCTCTTTCGCCTTTGTAACACCTTCTGGCCCAGCCAAATCGGGTTTGGTCAGCAAAATAATGTCGGCACAAGAAATCTGATCCTCAAACACCTCAGACAAAGGCGTTTCGTGGTCAATGCTGTCATCCGCCTCGCGCTGGGCATCCACCCGCGCCACATCCGTCGCAAACCGTCCAGCCGCCACAGCCTCGGCATCCGCCAAAGCAATCACGCCATCCACAGTGATCTTGCTGCGAATATCCGGCCAATCAAACGCCTTCAGCAAGGGTTTCGGCAACGCCAAACCAGAGGTCTCAATGATGATATGCTCCGGGCGCGGCTCCAAAGCCATCAACGCCTCGATTGTCGGAATGAAATCATCCGCAACCGTGCAGCAAATGCAGCCGTTTGACAGCTCCATAATATTCTCAGCTGGGCAATCCGGGATCGCGCAAGATTTCAAAATCTCGCCATCCACACCCACATCACCAAATTCATTCACCACAACGGCCAAACGCTTGCCTTGCGGGTTCTGCATCAGATTGCGCACCAATGTCGTTTTCCCAGCCCCCAGAAAGCCGGTAATCACAGTGACGGGAAGTTTTTCAAGAGTACTCATTCGGGGATCTCCAGCGGCGGAATGCGCGCGATACAGTTTTTACGGAAATGGGTGGAGCGCTCACGCCAAGGCACAAGCCCATCTGACGTGGTCGCATATTTGACGATACCGTCATGCACAAGTTCGGCGTCATCCGCGCCGGTGAAATTGCCATAGACATAGGTCCAACGTGCGCCACCACCACGCACCGCCACAGAACAACCACTGTCGCAATTGCTCAGGCACTCAACCGATTTCACGGTCACATGCGCGGGCCAATCGCGCTCTAACAACGCGGCGGCCAATTGCGCACCTGGGCGCGGCCCCTCAACATCGGTGGGCTGTCCCGCGCGGCAGGTCGCACAAACCAACAGCTCAACAGGGGCCAAGTCTGGCGAAAAATCTTCAGGCAAATTGTCTCTCCAAATCGTAGGAGGACAAGGGCGATAGGGCGGGGACGTTCAATACGTTTTCCCGACACCGGAACACCCCGTCCGGTTTCATGTCATCTACGCTGGCAGGTCTCCCGGCTTGCGGATGTCAGAACGGCGTTCTGTCGGTCACCCTACCTTCCCGGCACATGGGCCAGTGGCGTATCGGATGACCTCTCCGGTCACGGTCGCGGGGGCGGCTGCGCTTAGGATTTTCATCAAATCCTGTCGCATTCCCTTTTCACCTGTATTACCAACAGGAACCAACTCGTTGGGAATGCGCGATAGGGCGTAGTGAGTCAAGAACAGAGGAACACACTGTGAGCGATAACACCGATCAAAACGCCCGCCACGCTGAGAAAATGAAGAAAATCAAAGCTGCGCGTGATCGCCTGATGGCCACCAAGACCGAAGAAAAAGGTCTGATCATGGTCCACACCGGTCCGGGCAAAGGCAAAAGCTCTTCTGGATTCGGCATGATCATGCGCTCTATCTCACACGGCATGCCCTGCGCTGTGGTCCAATTCATCAAAGGGGCGATGGCCACTGGCGAACGTGATTTTCTAGAAACGCACTTCCCAGAGGAATGCAAATTCTTCGTCTCTGGCGAAGGCTTCACCTGGGAAACCCAAGACCGCGAACGCGACATCGCCAAAGCCGAAGCAGGCTGGGAAAAAGCCAAAGAACTGATCCGCGACGAGGCAAACCGCTTTGTGCTGCTCGACGAAATCAACATCGCCCTGCGCAATGATTACCTAAATATCGACGATGTGGTGGAGTTCCTATTGGAAGAAAAACCCGCCATGACCCACGTGTGTCTGACTGGCCGAAATGCCAAACCCGAGCTGATCGAAGCCGCCGATTTGGTCACAGAAATGACGCTGGTGAAACATCCGTTCCGCGATGGTATTAAGGCTCAAAAGGGTGTGGAGTATTAGCGTGATAGAACTTCAAGCATAGGTAAACTTCGAACGAATTTATTCAATGCAGGGCCGTTAACATAGTCGCCCTCGTCGTCAGCATTTAATAGACCATCCATATGCATAGCATACAGAACTGCGGCCAAATCAGTGTCCCTGAAGTTGGTCTTATCGGCCAATTCAGTGATCATTGAAGTATTTAAATAGTCGTAGTCGACGAAGAAAATAGAGAGCTCGTTTGTAAGTTTGACCAAGTCTAAGTCGGTATCTGTTGCTTCTAACTTGTCAAAAACCTTTGATGTCATTGTAAGGCCAGCTTGAAGTAATGTCCTTGATGTCGAGCTGTCGTTCTGAGCGCCGTTGGTAGATGAAAGTAATTCTTTTAACTTGTAATTTTCGAGTTCGATTTCACTGTCCGCTCGATTGGCTTGCACCCATCCTACAGTTGGTCTGGTTTTTATCAAATTCCGAAGCCCATGATCGACGGCATTACCGAGTTCCAGCTCGTTCTGCCAGAACTTAACCATTCTTCGGTCGCTGAGCTTTGCTCTGAATTTATCTAAAGCAGTTCTCCCTGCATCTGTCTTCTCAATAAACTCCCCTTTCAGCTCATTGAACGGATCCTTATGCAGCAACCGAATGATCGGCTTCCCAATTTCCACCGCATAATCATATTCCATCTCGGTATAGCTTAACCCGGTTTCAGGATGGATCGACCCATAGCGCCCCGCCGAAATAAGGATGTAATAATCTGACTGATCAATGATCGTCTTGATGAATTCAAACTGCTCCTCATCTGCTGCCGGAAACAATTCCATCCCTGCCGGAAAACAATCTGCTCGCAGTAGCGCCTGTGAAACTTCTTGCCGTGCATTTTGCAAATCCTGAAACGTGGACGAAATGAAAACCTGATATCGCTTTTCCATGAACAGCCTAAAATTGAATTCCTAAAATCAGGTTAAGGGTGCGGGGAATGTTGGGGAACGTCAACCAACCACATCCCAAAATCTTGCCAAGTTTCCTTTTGGAAAATTTAAGTATCTAAAATTTTTCAATTGTACGTTTCGGCCCGTGAACCTTACAAAACGTACGACTCATAGGAACGCAACACATGACCAAAGCCATCATGATCCAGGGCACCGGCAGTAACGTCGGGAAATCCATGTTGGTGGCTGGTCTGTGCCGCGCAGCACTGCGTCGGGGCCTGTCCGTTGCCCCCTTCAAACCGCAAAATATGTCGAATAATGCGGCGGTTACGGCGGATGGCGGCGAAATCGGACGGGCGCAGGCCTTGCAAGCAATGGCCTGCAAAGTGCCGCTTACGGTCCATATGAATCCCGTGTTGCTAAAGCCCGAATCCGATGTCGGATCGCAGGTCGTGGTACAGGGTAAACGTTTCGCAACCGTAAAGGCCCGCGAATACGCAACGCTCAAACCGCAGCTGATGGAGCGTGTCCTCGAAAGCTTCAACCTTCTGAAATCAAACCATGATTTGGTGATTGTTGAAGGCGCGGGCAGCCCAGCAGAGGTCAACCTCCGCCCCGGCGACATCGCCAACATGGGCTTTGCACAGGCGGCGGATGTTCCCGTTATCCTCGCCGGCGACATCGACCGCGGCGGCGTCATTGCGCAAATCGTCGGCACCCAAAACGTAATAGATCAAGCTGACGCAGATCAAATCAAAGGCTTTCTAATCAATAAATTCCGTGGCGATCCATCGCTCTTTGACGACGGTTACGCCTTCATCGAACAACGAACAAATTGGCAAGGTTTCGGCGTTTTACCTTATTTCCCAGAGGCTTGGCGCTTGCCCGCCGAAGACGCACTAGACCTTGGCGGCTCAATTTCCAAGGGCGACATCCACATCGTATGTCTCGGCCTGTCCCGCATCGCCAACTTCGACGACCTCGATCCGCTCACCCAAGAACCCAACGTCCGCGTCACCATGCTCCGCGCCGGTCAACCCATCCCCGGCGACGCAACTCTTGTCATCATCCCCGGCAGCAAATCCACACGCGGAGACCTCGCATTTTTGCGCGACCAAGGTTGGGAAATTGACCTTGCAGCGCACGTACGTAGGGGAGGGCATGTTCTTGGAATTTGTGGGGGTTATCAAATGCTTGGGGGAAGTATCATTGACCCTGAAGGCATAGAAGGTCCTGCCGGAAATACCGTAGGATTGGCACTGTTAAACGTCACGACAGAAATGACACCCGTCAAGAAATTGACTGAAACACAAGCCGTTCACACCGCCTCTGACCTGCCATTCAATGGTTACGAAATTCACATCGGCCGCACCCAAGGCCCCGATTGCGATCGCCCCTTTGCCCAGATCGAAACTCGCCCCGAAGGCGCAACCAGCGCCGATGGACGCATCCAAGGCAGCTACCTGCACGGCATGTTCCAAGACGACACATTCCGCACGGCTTTCCTTGCCTCCCTTGGCGGAAATGGACAATCGACAAACTACAACGAGTCCGTCGAAGCCACGCTTGATGCCTTGGCTGACCATATGGAAATCCATCTAGACATCGACGCGATATTAGCAGCGGCAAACTAACCAACGGATTTCACAAGTACGTCAATGGCTTGCCTTACATGTGCCCTTAGACAATAGTGCAAACGCACCAATCGGAGCCACGTCGGAATGCGCGCCATCTATCGTATTTGGGTTTCAGTCTGCCTTATCTGTGCTGCGGTTTCTGCCCAAGCCGAGCTAACGGTCTTTGCCGCCGCAAGCCTACGTGGCGCGTTGGATGAGGTGCATCAATCCTATGAAGGCCGGGTTGTGACCTCCTACGCCAGCAGCGCTGCATTGGCCCGTCAGATCGCCCAAGGCGCGCCCGCGGATGTGTTTATTTCGGCCAATGCGCAATGGATGGGCTACTTAGAAGACTTGGGCGAAGTTCAACCATCTACCAAGGTCACAGTACTTGGAAATCGCCTTGCGCTTGTTGGTCATCAAGCGAATTCTGCCTTTGAAGTAAAAGACTTACCGAAAGTGTTGTCTGACACCCATCTCGCCATGGGCTTTGTAAACGCTGTGCCGGCAGGGATTTATGGCAAGCAATCACTAACGTCTTTGGGCCTTTGGTCAGCGGTGCAGCCACATGTCGTGCAAACAGATCATGTCCGCGCGGCCCTAAACCTTGTTGTGCTTAAGGAGGTTGATTTCGCCTTGGTCTATGCCACTGATGCACTGGCTGAGCCTGCCGTATCCACCCTCGCGCAGCTTCCCGAAGAAACCCACGATCCCATTCGCTATCCGGCCGCCCAAGTCACAGAAAAACCAGAAGCCGCCGCCTATCTCGCCTATCTACAAGGCCCGGATGCACAGGCCATATTCGCGCGGCATGGGTTCTTAACCGAGGGTCTGGAATGAACGCCTTTGTTGATTTCCTCGGCCCAGACGGCTGGCAAGCTGTTGGCCTGTCCTTACGGGTTTCAATTTGGGCAACGGTGCTGAGCCTTCCACTGGCCCTTTACGTAGCCTATGTCCTTGCCCGCAAAGAGTTTTGGGGCAAACAGTTGCTTAATGGGATTGTGCACCTGCCGCTCATCCTCCCCCCAGTTGTCACCGGATACCTATTGCTCATGACGTTTGGCCGCCGTGCCCCAATAGGGGCGTGGCTCGAGCAGACCTTTGGCATCGTCTTAGCCTTTCGTTGGACGGGGGCCGCTTTGGCCGCAGCCATCATGGCCTTTCCCCTGATGGTTCGCGCAATGCGCCTCGCGATAGAGGCGGTGGACCCAAAACTCGAACAGGCCGCACGCACATTGGGTGCAAGTTCTGCGCAGGTATTCTTGTCGGTGACATTCCCCTTAATATTACCTGGTATGATCGCTGGGGCGGTTCTAGGCTTTGCTAAAGCCATGGGCGAATTCGGAGCAACGATCACCTTTGTTTCGAACATCCCCGGCCAAACACAAACGGTGCCGTCTGCCATCTACGGCTTCCTGCAAATCCCGGGTGGGGAGAGCGATGCGCTGAAACTTGTTGGCTTGTCTGTGGTCCTTTCCCTTGGTGCGGTGTTGATCGCTGAGGTTTTGGCACGCCGCGTTGCAAATCGGATCAGCGGGCAATGAGTTTATCCATCGACATACGCCACCAACTGGCTGACTTCGAGCTTGATGTTGCCTTTGACGCGCCTGCGGGAGTTACCGCGCTGTTTGGTGCCTCTGGGGCTGGAAAAACGACTGTGATCAACGCTTTGTCTGGATTGCTGCGCCCGGATCATGGGCGTATTTCCTTGGATGATCAGGTATTTCTAGACACAGCAAAGGGCATCGACCTACGCGTGCAGCAGCGGCGTTTGGGCTATGTCTTTCAGGATCATCGCCTGTTCCCGCATATGCGTGTCGCGCGCAACCTAAGCTATGGTCAACGCATGCAAGGCCTGCCCAAAGACGCGGCCCACGAACAGCGCGTGATCGAAATGCTGGGCCTGTCCGCACTATTGCAACGCTTTCCAGCGGCTTTGTCAGGTGGTGAAAAACAACGTGTCGCAATCGGCAGGGCGCTTTTGTCAAAGCCGCGTATCTTATTGCTGGATGAGCCGCTGGCGTCCTTGGATCAAGCGCGACGGCAAGAGATATTGCCCTATCTTGAACGCCTGCGGGACGAAGCGGATCTGCCAATTCTCTATGTCAGTCATTCTGTTTCCGAAGTAGCGCGGTTAGCGACCACCGTCGTGATACTAGAGCGGGGCAAGATGCGCCGCATGGGGCCGGTCAGCGAAATCTTTGCTGATCCCGAGGCCGTAGGTGCAATAGGCGTTTCAGCCCTTGGCGCAATCCTGAAAGCGCGCGTCGCGCATCACCATGATGATGGTCTAAGTGAACTTTCCACATCCTGTAGCAAGCTTTTCCTACCGATGGTCCAAACGGATGTTGGTTCCAACGTGCGCATACGTATTCGGGCGCAGGATGTGATGCTTAGCCTCACTGAACCCAAAGACATTTCAGCGCTCAATATCCTCAAGGGAACAATTACCGCACTGCAACAGGGCGAAGGGCCGGGCGTTTTGGTTCAAGTCAAATGTGGCGACGACTTGCTATTAGCGCGCGTCACACAGCGGTCAGCCAAGGCAATGGCATTGTCATTAGGGCAAGAGCTATTTGCCGTAATCAAATCCGTCTCTGTGGCCCAAGACGACATCAGCGCGGCCACTCTGTAACGCATTGATGGCCTTCTGATTTGCATTCTGCCAGGCAATATATGTGCATGATCATGCTCTACCTTCTGGCTATCCCTTAGATTGGCAGACATAAGGTCAATATGGATTTATGGATTCTCCTCGCCTTAGCGGCCGCTTTCTTTCAGACATTACGCTTTATGCTGCAAAAGCAATTGAGCGCTGTGAAACTTACGGCCTCTGGCGCGACATTCGCGCGGTTTGTCTATTCCGCGCCCATCGCCGCAACGATTGCTTTGACCTACTTTTGGCAGGCTGGTGTGCCCGTTCCTGACATGGGGCAGGGGTTTTGGCCCTTCGCCATCGCGGGTGGTTTTTCGCAAATTACAGCCACGGTCTGTACCGTTCTCTTGTTCGGGCGCCGCAACTTTGCCGTTGGTCTGACATTTACCAAGATTGCGGTGTTGTTCTCTGTCTTATTTGGCTGGGTTCTGATCGGAGATGCCATTTCGCCATGGAGCTTTATGGCAATCTGCATTGGTTTTGCTGGTGTACTGGTCCTGTCCGGCCCGATGGAGGGTGTAGGCGTGTGGTGGAAACGATTGATTAGCCCCTCAGCGGCGCTAGGCCTATTAGGCGGCGCGTTGTTTGGAGTTTCGGGTGTCGCGTATCGCGGCGCGACACTGGCCATCGAAAGCAGCGATCCGTTTGAACGGGCCATTGTGACCTTGGCCATTGTCACATCGTTGCAATTGGCCAGCATGACCGTGTGGCTATATCTGCGAGACCGTGCAGAGATTGGCAAAGTTTTAGGCGCATGGCGCACAGCCGGTTTTGTGGGGCTAACCAGCCTTGCGGGATCGTTTTGCTGGTTCACGGCCTATACGCTGCAAAACGCAGCCTATGTGAACGCAGTCGGGCAGATCGAGCTGATCTTTGGCATCATCGCAACCGTTTTGTTTTTCAACGAAACGATTTCAAAGCGCGAGTATCTCGGAATTGTACTGATCGCCAGCAGCGTCCTTGGCCTTGTAATCTGGTCCTAAGCTTAACCGCCTAAATCATCTGCCAAAGCGTCGCGCCCATGCAGGCGCTTGAAATAGCCTGCTTCATCATCGTTTTTGAAGAACGGAACAGACTCTGGCGCACCTATGGTCCCAAGGTTGCCCTCAATCTCAGCCAAAACAACTTCGGTGATGAACGGCAAATCAAAGCTGCGCGCTTTGGATAAAGGCACCCATTGAAGATGCGATAGCTCATCACAAGCGGCTGAAAAATCATCAATGTCGCCCGAAAGCTGATCTGCCTCTAGCATAAAGAACCGCGCGTCAAACCGGCGTGGCCTGCCGGGAGGGGTAATAGCACGGAACACAAAATGCATGTCTTTTGGATCGGGGATATGACCTGTTGCAGCATAAGTCAGCCAATCCTCTGGCGGTGTTCCCGGCCAAGCCCCGGCACGCCCAAGGATCAACCCAGTTTCCTCCCAAAGCTCGCGGATGGCGGCAACGGCTGCGGCGTGGGTGATCTGCTCTGGGGTTTCAGGACGCAAATCATCCAAAACACGCTGTGCACTGGGCGGGGTTAATGGCTGTGCAAGCGGAGCATCATAGTCGGCCGCATCAACCGCACCACCGGGGAACACAAATTTGTTCGGCATAAAGGCGGCTTTAGACCCGCGTTGGCCCATCAAGATTTTAGGATCATTCGCTCGATCACGAAGAACAATAACTGTCGCTGCATCACGAATGGCGGTTTTGTCGATGGTCATCTGATCTTGCTACCCCTTTGAACCAAGTCAAAGCGTAGAACGATGCGGCCATGTCGCCAACCAACAATACGACGAAATGCCCGGAGTTGAACAAGCCGTACCCAACGTCATTTGAGGACGATAACATATTGATCAAATGTTTTGCATTTTCTAGTTCAGCTTAATGCTTGATTTAATTCCATAAAATTACATTTTATCTACCCTGCAGTAAATAAATTTCAAAAAAATCGCACTGCAGGCGACGGAAATTATCAGGCCGCGCGTTTTACCTTCTGAAAACGGGCAGCAAGCCGGTTTTGAAGAAACGCAAAAAAGGAACCTGACTATGAAACGTGCAGTATTGATCTCTGGTGTAACCGCTCTGGCATTGGCTCTTGGCGCGGGTGTTGCCTCCGCAAAGGGCTTTGGCGGCAAAGGCGGCCACCACGGCCCACGCATGAACTTTGAACAAGTGGATGCAAATGGCGACGGCATGATCACCAAAGAAG
The DNA here is from genome assembly GCF_030548175.1 of Cognatishimia sp. 1_MG-2023. Classification (GTDB taxonomy): domain Bacteria; phylum Pseudomonadota; class Alphaproteobacteria; order Rhodobacterales; family Rhodobacteraceae; genus Cognatishimia. The sequence continues at coordinate 24,030 of NZ_JAUORX010000003.1, forward strand.
AACTCGCAGCCCACGCACAAGCGCGCTTTAACGAAACAGATACCAATGGCGACGGTAACCTATCCGCCGAAGAACTGGCCGCTGCATCTGAACGTGCCAAGGAAGAGCGTGTGCAAAAGATGATCGAGCGTCGCGATACAAACAATGATGGCGTTCTCAGCTTTGACGAGATGAAACCATCTGAGGATCGCACCGCCAAAATGTTCGAACGTCTGGATACAGACGGCGACGGCTCTATCAGCCAAGCTGAGCTTGACGAAATGAAAGACAAGCGCAAAGGCAAACGCGGTAACAAAGACAAAGACACCGAAGCCAACTAATCGCTGACAGACTTGTGGTCACGCCCGCAATAGGGGCGTGACCAAGATGATTGCCTTAAGGCTATGAAAACGTTACTCCGACAGGACATGGAGATGCCGCGAGACACCTTTCAAGATGCCAGTGACGACGCCTTACTTGTGCTCTATGCCAACGGCGATCCCTTGGCTGCGCGCGCTCTTACGTTGCGATTGACGCCAAAAGTCTTTGGGCACGCCTTCCGCCTTTTGGGGGATCGTGCCGAGGCAGAAGATGTTGTTCAAGACGCATTAGTTCGGCTCTGGAAACTGGCGCCCGATTGGCGTCAGGGCGAAGCAAAGGTCACCACCTGGCTCTACCGCGTTGTGGCAAACCTGTGCACAGACCGCCTGCGCAAAACCCGCGGGGTGGCGCTGGATTCAGTGCCAGAACCCGAGGACGACACAGCCAGCGCTGCAGATGCCATGCAGCAACGATCACGTGTAGACGCATTGCAAGAGGCGCTGAACACTTTGCCAGATCGCCAAAAACAAGCGGTGATCCTGCGCCACATCGAAGGGTTAAATAACCCCGAGATTGCAGAGATCATGGAAATTGGCGTCGAAGCGGTCGAAAGTTTGACCGCAAGAGGAAAACGCGCATTGGCCAAGGCATTGGCTGGTCGCAAAGATGAATTGGGGTATTCGGATGACTGATAAACAATCCATGGATGACCTATTAGACAACATGTTCGCCGAGGCGCGCACCGGTGATGCCGCGCAGCCCAGCGACGACTTCATGGCACGCATGCTGGCAGAGGCCGAGGCGCACCAACCGCCAGCGGCCACCTTAGCACCTGAGCCTGCGCGCCGCGGTCTTTGGCAGCTGATCTATGATACAGTCGGCGGCTGGCAGGGGGCATCCGGCCTCGTTGCGGCTACCATGGCCAGCGTCTGGATTGGGTTCAGCGGTGCAGAAACGCTGACCGTCGAAGGTCTGCAAGCTGTGATCAGCGGTGACACCGAATATTACCTCTCCGATCTTGGTGGGGATTTTAGCTTTGATTTCGAGGAAGGATAACCTCATGGCCGAAGACAAAAAGACAACACGCGCCCCAATGCGCCGTGGCCTGAGGGCGCTCTTGATCGGTTCGCTCGCCGTCAATCTGATCGTAGCAGGCTTGGCGCTGGGCGCTGTTCTGGGGAATTCCAAAGGGGGCAATCGCCCTCCGCGTGATGCCGATTTCATGGGGGCCTATACGCGCGCATTGCCGGACGAAGACCGCCGCGCCATCGGTCGTGCCATTCGTGATCATCACCGCAAATCTGGCATCAGCCGCGAGGCCGCCCGCGCTGAATTTGAAGCCATGCTAAACCTGCTGCGCGCCACTCCCTTTGACGCGTCAAAGGTGAAAGCTGGTCTAGAACAACAAGCCAAAGCTGGTTTCGAACGCCGCGCCTCTGCGCAGACGATGTGGCTAGAGCGTGTAACTGTCATGACGGACGCCGAGCGCCAAGACTACGCCGATCGTATTCAATCACTCTTGGCTCGAAAGCCGAAAGGACCAGAAGGCCGAAAGTAATTTCGGCCAAAGTCCTTGTTAGATAGGGTCTCCAAGGCCGTCAGGCATGGATTTGATTAAACAAAACCTGGTCGCGCCCATGAATCTTTGCATCATACAGCGCTTGATCGGCTTCCTGTAAAAGCGTCTCGACGGATTTCTTGACATAGTTGCCGCCACCAATCGTCGCCCCAATACTCATAGTTACGGGGATCGATTTATTGAGGTTCGAAATTTTCATCGGCGTATCGCGGATCAATGCGCAAAGGCGTTCCGCAAATAGATCCGCATCTTCGCGGCTGACATCGGGCAGGGCGATCAGGAACTCTTCCCCACCAATCCGCGCCACAAGATCAACTGAACGTAGGTTCTCTCGCAAACGACGCGCGGTTTCGGCCAGAACTGCATCACCAGCCGCATGACCGTAGTCGTCATTCACGCTTTTAAAGTGATCCAAATCCGCCAATAGCACCACGAAATTTCTTTTTAAATGAACAGCTTGCTCTGAGATCCGATTAAGATAGGGCAGCGCATACCGACGATTGAACAAACCAGTCAAAGGGTCCGTCACTGCCGCCTGCAATCCATTCTGTAAATTGTCACGCAACCGATCAGACAATCGTTTTTGTTGCACCAATGATGAAATGCGTAACGACATCTCTTCGGGATCAAAGCCCCCTGTCATCACGTCGTGCGCGCCCAAATCCAACGCGTCGACCAGAAGACTGCGATTTTCAGTTGGTAGGATCACCAAAATCCCAGAATGCCGCGTTGTCGCCCGCGCTCGGATTTCTGCCAGCAATCGCAGGGCGATCTCAGGGCGGGCTTCATCCACAGCAATAACAAACACATCCGGTACAGGCTCTTGCGCCATAGCGCGCAGGGTGTCGCCCAGCGGTTGGGCGGCTATCTGATAGGGCATCATCGCCCGCAAATGCGCTTTCCAACGCACACCGGTTTGCGAGTCTGGCGTTGCCAACAACACCTTGGCTGGTTTCTGAAACGGTGCCGTCGCCTCGGCAAACCCAAGCGCTTGATTGGTACGTTCGCGGAGTTTATATTCCTCCGCCGTTTCATGAGACCGCAGCAAACTGCGCAATCGCGCCAATAGCACCAGATCATCCAACGGCCGCGCCATCACATCATTCGCGCCTGCTTTCAGCGCCTCAACCCGATGCGCGCGATCTGCCTTTGCAGACAGGATTACAATCGGCAAATGCGCTGTAGAAGGATTGCTTCGCAGACCAGAACAAAACTTTAATGGATCACAATCGCTCAGCTGACCATTCAGCAAAACCAGATCAGGCATCGTATCTGCCATAACTTTTCGCGCCTCCAAAGCGTTAGAGGCTTGGTAGACTTCGTAAAAAGCCGTGCTCAGCCGGACTTTTAAAACGATCCGGTTCGTGGCAATGCTGTCAACGATAAGCAATTTGCCGGGCATAATTCTTGTCCTTGCGATAAGTTGCTCTCACTTTGTTTTAAATTGGTTAAGAAACCCTTTCGAAGGCTACGCAACATGTCACTTTCCCCTGAATCTGCTGAAACAATTGCTTTGCAAGCTTTGGGCTGGCTCGCCGCCAACGAAGAGCTGATGCCCGTATTTTTAGGGGCCAGCGGCGCGTCAATTGACGACCTAAAAGCGCAGGCTGCCAATCCAGAGTTTTTAGGCTCTGTTCTGGATTTCTTAACGATGGACGATGCTTGGGTGATCCAGTTCTGCGATAGCGTCAATCTGGACTACACAACACCAATGATGGCCCGACAGGCTTTGCCCGGTGGCGCGCAGGTCAGTTGGACATAGGTTTATCCACTTTGACGCTCGCAATAACCCATGACACATATAAACGAAGACAAAGCACTTTGGGGCACATGATGCAGGTAAACGGTCTCCTTTTTGATAAGGACGGAACGCTTTTTGATTTTAACGCGACATGGAACAATTGGACGATCAGCGTCATTGACCATTTCTCTGAAGGAAACGCGACAACCTCGCAACGTATCGCCGATGCCATCGACTTTGATCTCATAGAGCGCGCGTTTCGCCCAACAAGCCCAGTCATCGCAGGCACCAACCGTCAAGCAGCAGAGCTGGTCGCATCCGCTTTGCCCGGCAGTGATGTCGATGCCGTCGAGGACTACTTAGCCAAAAGCGCAACAGAAGCCCCCGTTGCGCCCGTCGTTCCGCTGACACCCTACTTAACGGATCTACAAGCGCGCGGGCTCAAGTTGGGCGTTGTGACAAATGACACCGAAATGGGCGCTAGGGCGCATCTGGAAACGGCCTCTGTCACGCGTTTCTTTGATTTCATCGCTGGGTTTGACAGCGGCTTTGGCGCCAAGCCTGATCCAGACCCATTGCTCGCATTCGCCAAGGCGATGGCGCTTGATCCCTCAACCATCGCAATGGTTGGCGACAGCACCCACGATCTGATCGCGGGGCGCCGCGCCGGGATGACCACAATTGGCGTTCTAACCGGCCTCGCACAATCACACGAACTCGCACCCTATGCCGACATCGTGCTTCCGCACATCGGGCATATTCCCGAGCTCTTAGAGACAGCATAGCGACGATCTGTGCAAAGCCTGCGCAATTCGGTAGACTTACTGACAGAATTCTAATCGGCGGAGCAGCCATGCACGAACAAACAGAACCTCCAATGTCGCCTCGCGTTTGGATGAGCTTGATTGGCGGCATCGCCGGTCTTGCTGCGTGGATCTTATTCGAAGTCTTGCCGGACACGCTTGATAACCAACGTCTTTTTCTTTGGATTGCCAGCGCAACAGGAGGGTTTTTCACGGTTCTTCTCGCGCTACTAGGGCCGCTCAAGGCACGTCCCGCCGTTGCTGTTGCCGGGGTGCTGTCCCTAACAGCCGCCGCGTTGCTGTTCTGGAACAACGGCCGATACCTGCAATTTGACGATCAATTCGAACACGGCTTAGCCCCCCTCGCATGGAGCCTGTTACTCTTAATCGGTGCGCCCTTTGGCGCTGCCTTGGTCGAACGTAAGGTGCGTGACTATGCCTACCTCTTTGACACCGCTTGGGGCATCGTTGTGCGCTATGCGGCGGCTTGGGTTTTTGTCGGCCTATTCTGGGCGCTTTTGTTCCTGTCAGACGCATTGCTTAGCATCGTTGGTATCACGTTGATTGAACAACTGATCGACGAAGAGCCGGTGCCATATGTGCTTACCGGCCTTGTCCTTGGTCTCGCGCTGTCTGTTGCCCAAGAGCTGCGCTCCTACGTTTCCCCATACCTCCTTTTGCGTCTTCTTCGGCTTCTGCTGCCAATGGTGCTGCTTGTCGTCACGGTCTTTATCGCCGCATTGCCAACCCGCGGCCTCTCCCAACTGTTCGGAGACTTCTCTGCCGCCGCCATACTGATGGGGGTGGCGATAGCAGGGGTGACATTAATCACCTCAGCGCTTGATCGCGACGAAGAGGACGCCATCGCCTCGCGCTACATGCGCCTCGCCACAAAGGCACTCGCACTCTTGCTACCAATCCTAGGCGGCCTTGCCATCTGGGCAATCTGGTTGCGCGTCTCTGAATATGGCTGGACTCCCGAACGCCTCGCCGCCGCCATCGCATCTGGCTTTGTCATGTCCTACGCCGTCCTCTACGCGCTGGCCTTATTGCGTGGCACCGAATGGACAGCTCATATCCGGCAGGCCAACATCTTTATGGCCATCAGCGCACTTGTTGTCGCGGGTCTGTGGTTATCGCCTGTGTTCAACGCGGAAAAAATATCGGCTGAGACGCAGCTCACTCGCTATTTAGATGGCAAGATCAAAGCCGATACATTCCCCGTTTGGGAGCTGCAAAACACATGGGGTAAGCCTGGCCAAGCGGTCATCGAAAAACTCAACGCGCTTCCCAAAGAAGACCACATAAAAATACTTGCGAGTCTTGAGCGCGCTAAAAGCCAAAGCCGTTGGCAATTCACTGAAAACCAAACGGCTGAAACAACTAGAAATCTATCATCGCGCATCACGCCCCATGTGAAAATCTGGCCCGACGGAACCACCCTCGCGCCCATGGCATTTGCGGGCACCTACAGTTTCTATTTGGAAAAATGGGCAGAGATTTGCCCGCAACAAACCACCACACCATGTACCTTGGTGCATGGCCCATTCGGCGCGCAGGGCGAAGACAAAGCGCTGTTTATCGTTCCCGGACAAGACACCCATGCCGGCATCTTCTTGATGCATCTTACCGATGGCAAATATGGCGCTGCAAACAGCATTTCCATTCCCGGCCAAGGGCGACATTTGTCAGCAGAGCAAATCGAACAAATCGCAACTGGCGGCTTTCGGATTGGCCCGTCAAGCCGACAGGCGCTTTGGGTGGGGGACTTGGAAATAAGTCCTGAAAATTGAAACTATTGCGGAATTCTTAAGCGATAGGGCGGATACTCTTTCACAGGTTTGAAAGGGGGGCGCCATGCACGGGCTGATCAACAGGGCTGTTCAGTGTTTTGTTCGCGATACCTATGGTCGGGATCGCTGGCACGAAGTTGCGCGCAAAGCCGGGCTCGGCTTCACCGAGTTTGAGGCGATGCTGCATTATGACGACGTTCTGACGGAACAGGTCTTGGATGCGATTGCCGCCGCCGTGCACATACCGCGCGACGTGGTGCTCGAAGACATCGGAACCTATCTAGTCACCCACCCGAATGTCGAGGCGCTGCGCCGCTTGCTGCGCTTTAGTGGTGTAAGCTTTCTAGAGTTCCTTCATTCGCTTGACGACTTGCCAGCCCGCGCGCGCCTAGCCGTCGCTGACCTTGATCTGCCAGAGCTAGAGCTGCGTGATCGCGGCAACAACACCTTCAGCCTCATTTGCCGCCATCCACATACGGGATTTGGCCATGTTCTAATCGGCATCTTGCGCACCATGGCGGATGACTACGGCGCGTTGGTCTTGCTGGAACACACGGGCAATTCTGACACTGTAGAAACCATCCATATCCAATTGATCGAGGCCGCTTTTGGCCCCGGTCGCAGCTTTGACCTTGGGGCGCGCAGCGCATGACTCATAGCCACGTATGCCAACGTCTCAGCGGCGCGTTAGATATTCTATGCCCCATGCATCTTTGCGTGTCGCCCACAGGCCATATTCGCCATGTCGGCCCAACCTTACAGAAACTGCGCCCGGACTTAACATGGAGCAATATGCGCTTTCTCGAGGTGTTCGATCTACAGCGCCCGCGCAATATCACCACGATGCAGCAGGTTCTGGCCATCAATGCGCTGAAACTCCACATGAAATTCCGTGACCGACCGCGCACAACGCTCCAAGGCATCGTTGTCGATATGCCTCAAGGGGATGGGGCTATTATCAACCTTAGCTTTGGCATCAGCATCTTGGATGCGGTCGGGGATTACAAACTCACCAGTTCCGATTTCGCGGCAACAGATATGGCAATTGAAATGCTCTATTTGGTCGAGGCAAAGTCAGCCGCGATGGAAGCATCGCGCACCCTAAATCACCGCCTGCAAACCGCCAAAATCGCCGCCGAGGAACAAGCCTTTACCGACACATTGACCGGCTTGAAAAACCGCCGCGCTGTCGATCACGTCTTGCCACGCGTGATAGAAGCCGGCCGCGGATTTGCCCTCATGCAGTTGGATTTAGATTTTTTCAAACCCGTAAATGACAGCATGGGCCATGCGGCTGGGGATTACGTTCTGCAACAAGTCGCGAAAATTCTAACAGAAGAAACCCGCCAAGATGATGATGTGGTGCGCATCGGTGGCGATGAATTCGTTCTTATATTTCAGGGGGATATTCCTAAGGAAAAACTAATCACCCTCGCTGAACGTATCATTACCCGCATCAAAGAACCGATCACCTTTCAGGGCAAAGCCATCCAAGTGTCCGCCAGTATCGGAATCACCACCGGCCGCGGCCGCGGGGCTGCACCTGAACATATCTTAAACGAGGCGGATTTGGCGCTTTATGCATGCAAGGACAATGGCCGTGGGCAATTCGCGTTTTTCACGCCATCCATGAAACGCACCGCACCCCATCAGGTTCTAGGGTAATTTCTAAAACATGGGAGAAGTGGCAGCCCGTAGGGGAATCGAACCCCTCTTTCCAGGTTGAAAACCTGGCGTCCTAACCGATAGACGAACGGGCCAGACTGCGCTGTGCAGGGCGAATAAAACCGAAACGAATTCCGGTAAACTCTAGCTTCGGTGGCAGCCCGTAGGGGAATCGAACCCCTCTTTCCAGGTTGAAAACCTGGCGTCCTAACCGATAGACGAACGGGCCGTGCCGAAGCGTGAGGCGGTATTTATGCAAAGCGCTTGAATGGCGCAAGGGCAAAAATGAGGGCAAATTCATTTTTTGTGATCAAAGTGAAATCGACGTGCCGCTGTCTTCTAGAAATCAAAAGGCGTGAAAGCGACCCGATGGCGCAAGCCGCTTTAAAAATCAGGCCAATGCCGCATCTTCTAAACGCAACTGCACAGTCTGGCGCCCACCCCAGGTGTTAATATCCAACCGTCCCGCTAGATGAAAACGCTTGCCCGCATGGTTTTCCAATGCGGGGCCAAGGGCCGTATCAAACGCACCAAAGCAGATCGCTTCTAGCCGGGCAGACAAACCATCGCCAAACGTCACCTTCAAATGGCTGTCACCGATCCGTTTGGCGAATCGAATCTCAACCTCGGGAAAGGCAAACCGTGGGGCAGGGGCACCAGCACCAAAGGGACCAGCCGCATCAATCTGATTCACCAAATCAATCGACGCAGCCCCGGGCATCAACATGCCATCCAATTTCAAATCCGCACGGCCCATATCACCGGCACCCTGTTTGGCCAAAAGCTCAGACAAACGTGCCATCGCAGGCTCCAGCTTGTCCCGTTCAACGGTCAAACCCGCTGCCATCTTGTGACCGCCGCCTTTAACCAACAGCCCCTCGGTTGCCAATTTCTGAATGCTCGCTCCCAAATCAACGCCAGACACAGATCGGCCAGAGCCTTTGCCAATGTCCCCGTCAAAGCCAATCACGATCGACGGGCGGTTGTTGGCTTCTTTGATGCGGCTCGCAACAATACCCACCACACCCGGATGCCAGCCTTCGCCAGCCGCCCAAACCAAGGGCGCATCCAATCCGCGCTCTTCGGCCTGATCCATCGCGGCCGCACGCACGCTTGCCTCAATTTCCCGCCGTTCGGTGTTCAGCTCGTCCAGCCGATCCGCCATCGCGCGCGCTTCGTTCACGTTATCAGTCGATAGCAACCGCGCGCCCAAATCCGCCTGACCAATCCGGCCCCCCGCATTCACACGTGGTCCTAACAAAAAGCCCAGATGATACGTATTCGGCGCAGTATCCATCCGGCTAACGTCAGACAACGCAACAATCCCCGCGCGTTCACGACGGCCCATAACCTTTAGACCTTGGCGCACCAAGGCACGGTTCACCCCGATCAACGGCGCAACATCTGCCACAGTCGCCAAGGCAACCAAATCTAACATGGCCATCAAATCTGGCCCCTGCGCGCCGTCAAGACGCATTTGCCGGTTGGCCTCAACCAACATCAAAAACACAACCGCCGCCGCACAAAGATGCGCCAGCGCGCCATCTTCGTCCTGCCGGTTTGGGTTCACGACTGCATGGCAATCGGGCAGGGTCTCGCCACCCAAATGGTGATCCAAAACAATGACATCCGCGCCTTTGGCCGCTGCAATTGGCCCATGCGAAAGGGTTCCGCAATCCACGCAGATGATCAGATCATGATTGCGGGCCAGTTCCGCCATCGCCTCGTCATTCGGGCCATAGCCTTCGTCGATCCGGTCGGGCACATACAGCGTACAGGCCAATCCCATCGCCCGCAGCCAAACCACGATCAACGCGCCAGAGCTGCCGCCATCCACATCATAATCCGCAAAGATCGCAATCTTTTGCCGCGTCTTTACCGCCTGTAAAAACCGTTCCGCCGCGCGTTCCATATCTTTCAAAGATCGCGGGTCAGGCAGTAAATCCCGCAATGATGGCGCCAGAAAACTTTCGGCTTCCTGAGCCGACACACCGCGCCGCGCCAATACTTGACATAGCGGCCTTGGCAGCGTCGTATCCTGCTCCAATGCTTCAGCAGATCGGTCCACTTCGATGGACGGTCCGACCCAGCGGCGTCCCGTCAACGAATTGGAAACATTTAGGAAATCACCCATCGCGGCTTAGACGTTATCCGCAGGCGTGCGATAGGTCATGCGCCGCACAGAGCCAGATTTTGACCGCATCAACAGTGTCGTTGTTTCTAGCCAATTCGGGTTGCGTTTGATGCCCGGCAATAGCGAACCGCCAGTCACACCTGACGCTGCAAAGATTACGTCCGCGGTCACCATTTCGTCGCGCGAATAGACTTTATCCAAATCCGTAATCCCCGCCTTGCGGGCACGGTTGCGTTCATCATCATTGCGGAAGGTCAGGCGTCCAAACATCTGCCCGCCCATGCATTTCAAAGCCGCAGCAGCCAACACACCCTCTGGTGCGCCACCACTGCCCATATACATATCAATGCCCGTCGTATCGCTTTCCGCACAGTGCATAACGCCCGCAACGTCACCATCAGTGATCAGACGAATAGACGCGCCAGTGCTGCGCACCTCTGCAATCATATCCTCATGGCGCGGACGCTCTAGAATACAAACGGTGATGTCCTTTGGCAGGCAGCCCTTGGCTGTGGCTAAAGCAGACACACGCGTCGCAGGCGGCATATCCAGCGTGACAATCCCCTCGGGGAAACCCGGGCCAACTGCCAGTTTTTCCATATAAACATCAGGCGCATGCAACATTGAACCGCGCGGCCCCATTGCAATTACGGTCAATGCGTTTGGCATATCTTTGGCGGTCAACGTGGTACCTTCGAGCGGGTCCAACGCAATATCCACACCTGGGCCGCTTCCGGTCCCGACTTCTTCGCCAATGAACAGCATCGGCGCTTCGTCGCGTTCGCCCTCGCCAATCACAACCACACCAGCGATTTCCAAAAGGTTCAGCTGTTCTCGCATCGCATTGACGGCAGCTTGATCCGCCGCCTTTTCGTCACCGCGACCAATCCAATTGGCAGAGGCAAGGGCCGCTTGTTCCGCAACGCGGGCAAGGCCCAAAGACAACATACGGTCGTGAAATTCGGGCAGGGTGCTCATGAATGCGGTCCTTGTTTTATATCTTTACAAGAATGTGTACCGGGCCAAACCGATGCAAACAAGCATTTGGCCCGGATAAGACGCAGATCAGACGGATTCGATGCGCAATGCAACCGGATCTTGTGCCAGAACGCCTGTGGCTTTCATCGCATCAATCGCAGTGTCCAAAGCGTCACGTTGGGTTTTATGGGTTACAATCAACACAGGCGCTTCGCTGCCCTCGTGCTGACTTTGGCGCATACGATCAATGCTGATCCCAGACTCGCCCAATGCTGTTGCCACTTTGGCCAAAGCCCCCGGACGGTCCAGCAATTCCATACGCAGATAATAAGGCGCTGGCGAAATCGAATGCGCAGATTTCGCCACTTCTAGCGTTTCCGCAGGCACACCAAACGTCGAAATACGCAAACCACGCGCAATGTCACAGATGTCGCCCATCACGGCACTAGCAGTTGGGCCTTCGCCCGCACCGGGGCCGCGCAGAACAACTTGTTCCACCGCATCGCCCTCGATGACAACCATATTTGTGCCGCCCTTCAGCTGCCCCAAAGGGCTGTCCGCAGGCACAAGGCACGGCGACATACGTTGCTCAAGACCACGGCCGGTCAATTGCGCAACACCCAACAGCTTAATGCGGAACCCAAGTTCTGCCGCCTGATGAATATCTTCGATAGAAATGCGCTGAATGCCTTCCAGCTCTACGCCGTCAAATGCAACCTTGGTGCCAAACGCGATAGAGGACAGCAAGGCCAGCTTGTGACCGGCATCAATTCCGCCCACATCCAAATTCGGATCAGCTTCAAGGTACCCAAGCGCATCAGCTTCGGCAAAAACCTCTTCGTAAGGCAGGCCCGCATCCTGCATCCGTGTCAGGATGTAGTTACACGTGCCGTTCATCACGCCCATGACGCGCTGAATTTCGTTGCCAGCCAAACCTTCGGTCAGCGATTTGATCACCGGGATGCCGCCAGCAACAGCAGCCTCAAACCGGATCACGCGATCATTCGCTTCTGCAGCTTCCGCCAGCTCTTGGCCGTGCAGTGCCAAAAGCGCTTTGTTGGCTGTGACCACATCTTTGCCAGCAGCAATCGCCGCTTCGGTAGCGTCTTTGGCTGCACCATCATGGCCGCCCATCAACTCTACGAAAACGTCCACATCATCACGCTTTGCCAGCGCAACGGGATCATCTTCCCACGCATAATCGTTTAAATTCACACCACGGTCTTTGTCCTTGGATCGTGCGGAAACCGCCGTGATCACCACCGGACGTCCTGTGCGCGCGGCCAAAAGATTTGCTTTCTGGCGAACAATTTTGACAACGCCAACTCCGACGGTGCCAAGCCCAGCAATACCTAGGCGCAAGGGGGTAGTCATCACAATCTCCTTTGACTCGACTGCTGTTCAGCCATGTAGCGCTTTCCGCTCGGGCCTGCAATCACGTGATCCCCTCTGTTTTCGACGTAAGAGCTGTTTTGACCTCGACCTGTGGATCGCCTAAAGAATAGAACAACTGTTCACCAATTTGGGCTAAGTGGGAAAGTCATGGCGCGTACATCTGGATCACATTCAGGCATCACAGGGCCAAAAATCCTGCAAGAAGCGCTGCGTTTGTTTGCCCAAGATGGCTATGCCGCTGTTTCAATGCGCAAAATCGCGGCCGAGGTTGGTGTCCAAGCGGGCGCGCTTTACAACTACACCCCAGACAAACAAACGCTGTTGTTTGGTCTGATGCGCAATCACATGCAGCAACTAACAGAGGCATGGGCAGAACAACCGACGGATGGTGGCCCTAAGGCACAGCTTGAACGATTTGTTCGGTTTCACATCCGGTTCCACCACGCCCGACGCGACGAGGTTTTCATAGCCTACATGGAGCTTCGCAACCTCACGCCAGAGAACTTCGAAATCATCGAAGCTCTGCGTCGCGGATATGAAAACGAATTAGAGTCGATTTTAAAAGCAGGCGTCGCATCCGGCGACTTTAGCGTGCCAGACACAAAGATCGCGGCAATGGCACTGATTGCCATGATCACCGGCGTGAACACATGGTTCCGCGAAACAGGGCGGCTAAGCCTCGAAGACGTTGAAACCATATATTGGGATATGGCCCGTAAATCCGTCACCGGATAACGCCTCGCGCCGCATAGGGTGCAGCGCAAGGCGCGTGTCTTAATGGGCGGGCTTGATGAACGTGCCATTACGCAATTCCGCAAAGGCCGTTTGCAATTCTTGCTTTGTGTTCATCACAATTGGCCCATGCCACGCCACGGGCTCTTGGATCGGCGCGCCAGAGATCAGCAGAAACCGCAATCCGTCTGGCCCAGCTTGCACCGTCACCTCGTCACCGGTGCCAAAACGAACCAACGTCCGGTTGCCCGACATATCGCGGATATTCACCTCTTGGCCCGCGACTTCTTTCTCCAACAACACCCCTGATGGCGCGCTGGCGTCGGCAAAGGCGCCAGCCCCTTCAAAGATATAGGCAAAGGCACGGCGGTAGGTATCCACCGGAAACGTCTTTTTAACACCCGGCGGCACGTAAATATCCAGATACTGCGGATCAGCGGCAATACCATCAACCGGCCCGGATTTCCCCCAGAACGATCCAATAATAACCTTCACGCGAGTGCCATCGTCGTCGATGATCTCTGGAATTTCCGTGCCCGACACATCTTGATAGCGCGGCGTTGTCATCTTTAGCGACGACGGCAAATTCGCCCACAGCTGAAACCCATGCATCTGCCCCTGCGCGTTACCCTTTGGCATCTCTTGGTGCATTATCCCCGAGCCAGCGGTCATCCACTGAATGTCACCAGCCCCCAAAGAGCCGCTGTTCCCGATACTATCGGTGTGATCCACGGTGCCCGACAACACATAGGTAATGGTTTCAATGCCCCGGTGCGGATGCCACGGAAACCCCTGCGCAAAATCTTCTGGGCGCTCATTGCGGAAATCATCAAACAGCAGGAAGGGGTCCAATTCGGACGGATCCTGAAACCCAAAAGCACGGTGCAAATGAACACCCGCGCCTTCGATAGTGGGGGCAGCCTGACGGCTTTCCAATGTAGGTCTGAGAGACATGATGTTCTCCTTTCAGGATTGAACGTAAAGGTCGTAAAGCGTATGGCCAAGGGGCGAGGCTGTGCGACGGTGAACGACACTTGTGCGGATGACAAAGTGTGAGCAATCTTAGGTGGAGCAATTCAAATGACAAAGCTAACCCTTGATCCGGCTCTGATCGAAACGAACTCAGCTTTACAAGATCATTTTGGCTATCGTCTAACAGGGTGGGAAGCGGGGCGTGCAAGCCTGGAGCTACCTCTTATCCCCCAATTGATGAACCGTTCGGGCATCCCGCACGGCGGCGTCTACGCTACTCTATTGGATACGGCGATGGGATATGCGGGCTGCTATACCGGAGATCCAGATCGCAAAGCCTTGGCGCTAACGCTCTCCATGACGGTCAATTTTCTGTCTCGCCCCAAAGGCCAGCTATTGATTGCCCATGCTGAACGCACAGGCGGCGGCGCAAAAACATTCTTTGCCGAAGCTCATATCGTCGATGAAACCGGAGAGATGATCGCCCGTGCAACGGGTGCATTCAAACTGCGCGAGACCCGCTAGAATGCACGTTAGCAGGTGTGTTTGGGTGAGAGAGAATTGTTAATTTCGAACCTAATGTCGAAGTAAGTGGAGTCATATTGTATTTATCTATCACATAAGTGACTTTTTATCGTTATCCTGCTATTCGCTACTACGATGCCCGTGCCCAACCGTTGGGCTCTGAATCCCTTCTGGTAAATTAAATACATACTTTTCAATAGCTTATGTTTCTTTTATCTATTTTGAAAAGCCACAATACGCCACACCAATTTGCGACAGCATTTTCCCGAGCAACAGCCCGCCTACTAACTGTTCACGGGTTATCCACAAGTCTTTGTTCGGAATAATTGTTTTTTTTCATACTGTTACGAAGCATAATAAACTTGCCAATCGCGAATAATCCCCAGGTTATACACAGCCACCCTAGACCTCTTCCTTCGCCATTTGGTCCAAAAGTACCGGAATGCTGTCCAGAATGTAATCCACAGTCTCGTCACTCATCAGGTAGCTCAGGTTCAATCGCACAAATCCCGGCTTGTTCTCTTCGTTGCCCGCCAGAATATCACCACGCAGCTGCGCTGAGGTGGAGCCATCAATCGACAGCAAGTCATGCACATAGGGGCCTGCACAGCTACATCCACCACGCGCCTGAATTCCAAAGTGATCCGATAGCGCGGTCGTAAAGGCCTTGTAGCAAATCCGCTGCCCATCAACGCGCAGCGGTACAAAGGAAAAGATCGGCAAACGCGCACGGCGGGCAGGGGCGAGAACATGCAAGTTATCCAAGCCAGCCCATGCCTCAAACGCACGTGCGGACAATCTATGATTGATTTCGTCAATCCGCGCCTGGCCCACAACATCCTTCACAATCATCGCCAGTGCGGCCCGAATATCGCCAATCACATTCGGCGTGCCGCCTTCTTCGCGCTGCTCTAGTCGCGTCACGTAGTCGTGCAGATGTGAATTCACAAAGGCCACCGTGCCGCCACCGGGACGGCTGGGTTTATGCGCCGTAACGGCATCCCGCCGTACAATCAAAACACCCGATGATCCCGGACCGCCCACAAACTTATGCAGGCTAACAACGATCGCATCCACCGGATGCCCGTCAGGCGACATCGTCATCTGCAGATAGGGACCAGCACCGGCATAGTCCCAAACAATCTTGCCACCGTATTCCTTGATCAACGCCGTTATCGGCCCCGGTTCGGTGCAAACCCCCGTAACATTCGATGCCGCCGAAAACGCCCCAATCACTGCGCCCCGATGCGATACGGCTTTTAGAACCGCCCGCATATGCCCCATGTCTGGCCCGCCTTCTTCCGCCTCTCCAATCTGCACAACGGTCGCCCCGCTTTCGCGCCACGGCAGTAGGTTCGAGTGATGCTCATACGGCCCAACCAGCACAAAGACCTCTTTGTCCGCCGCAACATCGTCTTTGATGCCAAACAGATGGACCAATTGGTTCAACCCAGTCGTCGCCCCTGATCCACCAAAGATCACCGCATGATCCTGCATGTTTGCACCGCATTTCTCGGCAATCACCTGCCGCGCTTCTTCGCGCATCTGCGTCATGCGCGCCCCGCAAAAACTCTGCTCAGTATGCGAATTCGCATAATACGGCAGCACCTCGGCCATCACAAAATCTTCGATGTGCCGCAGCGCCCGGCCAGAGGCCACATAATCCGCATAGACCAATTTCTTGGCGCCAAACGGCGTCACAATTGTGGTGTCGGCACCAATCACCCCCTCGCGAAATGACGCGACCGGATCGCGCAATTGCCGCAGGTCATTTTCAAACAACGAAAGAGGGGTCGAAGGGCGCAACATGATCTGATCTCCAAAAGCTATGCCCTTATTTTGCCACGCAAATATTCTATAATGTTTGTCAAAATAACCGTTGTGAAAGCAATCTGTGTGTCATATGATAGAGAAAATGGAAAAAACAGACGACATTGATCGCCGCATTCTGGATGTCATCCAACGCGACGCTGCGCTGTCCCAACGGGACATTGCAGAGCGGGTAGGCTTGAGTCAGAACGCGCTATGGCGACGATTGAAACGTTTGGAAGAGGCGGGTTACATGCAGGGCGCGCGCATGCGTTTAGACGCGGCGCGGCTGGGTCTGGATCTGACGGTTTTCGTCATGGTCCGGACCCGCAACCACTCTGTCGAGTGGGCGGAAGGTTTCAAAAAACATGTTGCACGGATCCCAGAGGTCGCCGAAATGCATCGCATCGGCGGCGATTGGGATTACATGCTAAAAGTCGTGACGCGCGGAATGGCGGGTTACGATTTGGCCTATCGGCGGATCACGACGGGGTTTGAATTGGACACGGTCACGGGCCTCTTCAGCATGGAAACCATGCTCGAAGATCGCCCGCTTGATGTCTTTAGCTAGCGGTCTCGTCCCACTTGGTCAGCGCCTCTGGTGTCAGATGCCCGGTTTTCACAAAAATCAAACAACCTTCATCTGACCACGGTTTGTGCTCTGATAAATGCGGGCTACGGATCCAAGTGCCCGCAGGGTAGGTGCCATGCTCGTCCTGAAATGTGCCCTCAACCACGAAAACCTCTTCGCCACCCCAATGCCGATGTGGGTTAAAAACGGTCCCCGGTACCCAGCGCACCAGTGCCACGTTTTCGGATGCTCCGGAATGCAGCGGCAAGACCTCTAGCCCATCCACCAATCCGGGCCGAAACGCGGACCCCTTTGTATCAACAGAGAAATGCGCCGTATCCTCTGCATCAAACTGATGCAGTTTGACCAAGATCGTGCAGCCATCCTTTGTGTGGGGTTTATGCGCCGTTCCAATCGGATTGCGCACATAGCTGCCCGCCGGATAATCGCCGCTTTCATCTGAAAACACGCCCTCCAGCACCAAAAACTCTTCGCCGCCACCGTGGGTATGGGCATCAAAATACGAATTGGGGGCAAATCGAACAATCGTTGTCGCGCGTGCCACTTCGTCGCCAACGCGATCCAACATCATGCGTTCAACGCCCGCAGCGGGCGAGGTCACCCAGCTATAATCTTCCGGCCGCACCACCACCCGTTCCGAGAAATCAGCATTCACGCGCATGTCTTGCCCTTTGTTTATCTATCTACTAGTAGGTAGAATATTTGCACTCCCTGTCAAGCGGCATGTTACCAAAACTTCACAGAAACCGCGTTGAAACATGATTGACCCGACTCATTCATATCAATAAATCCCGATATATGGATAAATCAAATGCTCTCGACGCCTTCGCGGCTCTAAGCCAAGTCTCCCGCCTTGATGCCTTCCGCCTGCTCGTTCACGCGGGCGAGGCCGGCATGCTGGCTGGCGAAGTATCGGCCGCCCTCGACGTGCGCCAAAACACAATGTCCGCCAATCTCGCCATCTTGCTCAACGCGGGCCTTCTGCGCAACGAACGCGAGGGCAGGGCAATCCGCTACTTCGCAAACATGGACGGGCTAAGTGGCCTGCTCGGCTTTCTTCTCCAAGATTGCTGCGGCGGTCGCCCCGAACTTTGTGAACCTTTGATCCAAGACATCGCCTGCGGCTGTGGGCCATCCTCCAAGGAAAACACAACATGACTGACGTCACCCAAGCAGAGGCTGGCCTCGGCACCTTTGAACGCCTTTTATCCCTCTGGGTCGCGATCGCGATCCTAGCAGGCCTGACTTTGGGCAGCCTTGCGCCAAACCTGTTTGCCAGCCTCGCCGCCCTGGAAATCGCCAAAGTGAACTTGCCCGTCGCCGTCCTAATCTGGGCGATGGTCTTTCCAATGATGGTTGGCGTCGATTTCGGCGCGCTCAAACAAATAGGCGACCGTCCCAAAGGCATCGTAATTACGCTGATCGTAAATTGGCTGATCAAACCCTTCACCATGGCGGCCCTCGGCGTGTTCTTTTTCAATACCGTTTTCGCAGGGCTCATCCCGCCAGACGACGCCCAAGCCTATATCGCTGGCGTCATCCTGCTGGGCGCAGCACCTTGCACAGCGATGGTGTTTGTTTGGTCCAACCTCACGAAAGGCGACCCAACCTACACGCTTGTGCAGGTCAGTGTGAACGACGTCGTCATGGTCTTTGCCTTTGCACCCATCGTCGCTTTTCTGTTGGGCGTCACAGACATCACCGTCCCATGGGATACGTTGCTACTGTCCGTCCTGCTGTATGTGGCATTGCCTCTGATCGCGGGGCTTATCACCCGCAATATCCTTTTAAAGCAAGGTGGTGAACCGGCCGTAGATACGTTTAAAGACAAGGTAAAGCCCGCAGGTATTCTTGGCTTGCTGCTGACCGTTGTCCTGCTTTTCGGTTTCCAAGCCCAAGTCATCATTGACCGCCCACTGGTCATCCTGCTTATCGCCATCCCGCTGCTTATCCAAAGCTACGGCATCTTCTTTGTGGCTTATGGCGCAGCCCGCGCGTGGGGCGTGCCCTTTAACGTCGCCGCACCCTGCGCCCTCATTGGGACATCCAACTTCTTTGAACTCGCCGTTGCCGTCGCCATCAGCCTATTCGGGCTCGGCTCAGGCGCTGCTCTGGCCACAGTCGTCGGCGTGCTTGTCGAAGTACCCGTGATGCTGTCGCTCGTTGCATTCGCCAACCGCACACGCGGTTGGTTCCCATCTTGATCTGCTCCTAAGGACTGAAAACATGACAAAAATCGCAATCAATGGCCTTGGCCGCATGGGTAAACTGGTGCTGCGCCGTCTCTTTGACATAGGCCTTGGCAACCAAATCACCCTGATCAACGATCCCTTTGGCGACATCGACACCCACGCGCTGCTCATCGAATTCGATACAGTCCACGGCACGTGGAAAGCTGACGTGAGCCATGATGACAAATCCATCACCATCAACGGCCACACCATCACATTCACTCAGGAAATGACCCCAGCGGCTCTGCCGCTTGGCGACATCGACCTGGTCGTCGAATGCTCTGGCAAGTTCAAAACCCAAGACACCCTGCAGCCATACTTTGATGCTGGCGTCAAAAAGGTTGTCGTCTCAGCCCCTGTTAAAATCGAAGGCGCAGCCAACATTGTCTATGGCGTGAACCACGACACATATGTTGACCAAAACATCGTCACCGCCGCCAGCTGCACCACCAACTGCATCGCCCCCGTGGTTAAAGTCATGCACGAGACGTTTGGCATCGACCAAGCCTCTTTCACCACCATCCACGATGTGACCAACACGCAAACCATCGTCGACAAAGCCCACAATGACCCGCGCCGCGCACGTTCGGCCCTCAATTCGCTGATCCCAACCACCACCGGGTCCGCCAAGGCTGTCATCCAAATCTTCCCGGAGCTCGAGGGCAAGATCAACGGCCACGCCGTCCGTGTCCCACTGCTGAACGCTTCACTCACCGACATCGTGTTCGATGTGTCCCGCGATGTTACCGAAGACGACGTCAACGCCGCCCTAAAAGAAGCCAGCGAAACCACACTGCAAAACATCCTTGGCTTTGAAACCCGCCCATTGGTCAGCTGCGACTACACAAACGACGACCGTTCCACCATCGTCGACGCGCTCTCCACAATGGTCGTGAACAAACGCCAAGTGAAAATCTATGCGTGGTACGACAACGAATGGGGCTACGTCAGCCGCTTGGCCGACATCACCAATATGGTTGCCAAATCCATCTAACCTGCGGAAAGTCAAAGATATGTCAGCCATGACAGACGAAAAACCAAACGGCCTCGCCGCCTATATCACCGTCACTGCTGCCTATTGGGCGTTCATGCTGACGGATGGCGCGCTGCGTATGTTGGTGCTCTTGCACTTTCACACCCTCGGCTTTTCCGCTGTCCAGCTGGCATATCTCTTTCTGCTCTATGAACTCATGGGCGTCGTCACCAACCTCTCTGCAGGTTGGATCGCCGCCCGGTTCGGCCTGACAACCACACTCTACGCGGGCCTCGCGATCCAAATCGCAGCCCTCGTGGCCCTCGCGCAACTCAATCCCGAATGGTCACTGACCGCCTCGGTCATATTTGTGATGTGTGTCCAAGGCCTCTCTGGCATTGCCAAAGACCTTTCCAAAATGTCCGCCAAATCCGCCGTCAAACTACTGGCACCCAAAGGGCAGGGCGGCCTCTTTCGCTGGGTCGCCATCCTGACCGGCTCCAAAAACGCGGTCAAAGGCTTCGGCTTTCTGCTGGGCGCAGCACTCCTCGCCACCGCAGGTTTCCTCACCGCGATCTGGGCCATGGCCGCCGTCCTAACCGTCATCCTAATCGGCACCATGATCTTCATGCCCGCCGGTCTGCCCCAAGGCAAAAAATCCGCCAAATTCAGCCAAGTCTGGTCCAAAGATCGCAACATCAACCGCCTCAGCCTTGCGCGCATGTTCCTCTTTGGCGCGCGCGACGTCTGGTTCGTTGTTGGCATCCCGATCTATTTCTACGCCGTGCTGTCGGATGGCAGCCACGAGGGCAACCGCGCCGCCTTCTTCACTATCGGCACCTTCATGGCCGTCTGGATCATCCTCTATGGCTTTGTCCAAGGCCTCGCGCCGAAAATCCTAAAAGCCGCAGATAAATCCACCACCGAAATCGCCCAATCCGCCACTCTCTGGGTCGCGATCCTCACGCTGATCCCCGCAACCCTCGCCGCCGCTGTCGCCCTAAACCTACCGCAGCTCACCCCGATCCTGATCGCGGGCCTGCTGATCTTCGGCTTTGTCTTCGCAATCAACAGCTCCGTTCACAGCTACCTCATCCTCGCCTTCACCAGCGACGAGCGCGTCACGATGGACGTCGGTTTCTACTACATGTCCAACGCAGCAGGCCGCCTAATCGGCACGCTGCTATCAGGCCTCAGCTACCAAATCGGAGGTCTGCCACTATGCCTAGCAACCGCAGCCCTCATGGCCGGCGCATCCACCTTGGCAGCGAGAGAGCTAACGCGATAGGTGATCAAACGGGGCGCGTGGTGTCCCGAAAGGCTTCAAAGAATCCCGTAACAATCTTGTCTGACGCGACGGATGTCGGATTCTCGGGGTCGAAAACCGCCCGCAAATCTTTGAACGCTTGGTTCTGCGGCGGCGTCTGATCCGCAGCAGGAACAAATGCCATCGAATACTTCTCAAAGCATCGTTCTAAGGCCTCTCCCCTCCAGGCTAAAGTTACATTCCGGTGCAAGGTGTTTCCGCTGATCCGATCAAAACACGCTTGGACAGCACTTCGCGGTCCTTCCAATACCTGAATGAACGTAAAATCGTGATAGGCGACAAGGCCGGTAATCCCAACGCGCTGGTTGTTCGCACGTGCCAATTGCATCAAAGCTTCCAGGTCTTCCGAGGCCATGGCATGCGCGGCTGTGCTAAAATAAATGATGCGATAAATCATGGTGGATCCAATTTCTGAAATACACGCAGGATGTATCATTCAGAGACTTGCTCAATCTTTGAGGTACATCAACATGAACAGAAAACTGGGCCAGTTTTTCGACAATTTCTTCAATTCCCTGTCGCCCGCTTTTTCTTGATCTAAATACCTTCGCCGAAGGCATCCAATCCTAACCACCCACGCAATGGCATATGTTGCAGAACCGCTTGACCAACAGCCGTTTCCCAGCCATATCCGCCTTATGACAAAGCTTTCGAAAATCCGCAATTTCTCCATCGTCGCGCATATTGACCATGGTAAATCCACCCTCGCTGACCGCCTCATCCAAGAGACGGGCACGGTGGAAGATCGTGACATGAAGGAACAGCTGCTCGACAGCATGGATATCGAACGCGAGCGTGGCATCACCATCAAAGCCAACACCGTGCGTATCGAATTCAAAGCCGCGGATGGCGAGACCTATATTCTCAACCTGATCGACACCCCGGGCCACGTCGATTTCGCCTACGAAGTCTCCCGCTCCATGCGCGCGGTCGAAGGCTCTTTGCTGGTTGTCGACTCCACCCAAGGCGTCGAAGCACAGACGCTGGCCAACGTCTATCACGCCATCGAAGCAGACCACGAAATCGTACCGGTCCTGAACAAGATCGACCTGCCAGCCTCTGACTGTGATCGCGTCGCCGAACAGATCGAAGACGTCATCGGCATCGACGCCACAGGCGCGCTGCAAGTCTCCGCCAAAACAGGGCAGGGCATCCGCGAAACCCTGCAATCCGTTGTCGACGATCTGCCCGCCCCCGAAGGCGACATCGACGCGCCGCTCAAAGCGATGCTGGTCGACAGTTGGTACGATGCCTACCTTGGCGTTATCGTTCTGGTCCGCATCATGGACGGCACCTTGAAAAAGGGCCAGCGCGTCAAATTCATGTCCAACAACACGTTGCATTCCGTTGACCGCGTTGGCGTCTTCCGTCCAGAAATGGAAATGGTCGACAGCCTCGGCCCCGGCGAAATCGGCTTCCTGACCGCTTCGATCAAACAGGTCCGCGACACCCGGGTTGGTGACACCATCACCAATGACCGCAACGGCACGACAGAGGCTTTGCCAGGCTTTAAGCCCGCGCAGCCAGTGGTCTTCTGTGGCCTGTTCCCAGTTGATAGCTCTGAATTCGAAGATCTGCGCGATGCGATTGATAAGCTGGCTCTAAACGACGCCTCCTTTAGCTTTGAAATGGAAACCTCTGCCGCGCTTGGCTTTGGCTTCCGCTGTGGTTTCCTTGGCCTCTTGCACCTCGAAGTGATCCGCGACCGGATCGAACGCGAATATAACATCGAACTCATCACCACGGCCCCATCGGTGATCTATCACATCTACATGAAGGCCAAAGAGGGCGAAGAGCCCGAGATGATCGAGCTGCACAACCCTGCCGACATGCCCGACATGTCCAAGGTGGATCACCTAGAAGAGCCGCGTATCAAAGCCACCATTCTGGTGCCCGACGAATACCTGGGCGACGTCCTAAAGCTTTGCCAAGACCGCCGCGGTATCCAAGAAGACCTCACCTATGCCGGCACCCGCGCGATGGTCGTCTATGACCTGCCGCTGAACGAAGTCGTCTTTGATTTCTATGATCGCCTGAAATCGGTAACAAAAGGTTACGCGTCGTTCGATTATCAAATGATCGGCTACCGCGAGGATCAGCTGGTGAAAATGTCCGTGCTGGTCAACGACGAACCAGTCGATGCGCTCTCCACCATGGTTCACCGCGACCGTGCTGAACAACGTGGCCGCGCCATGTGTGAAAAGCTCAAGGATCTGATCCCGCGTCACATGTTCAAAATCCCGATCCAAGCAGCCATCGGCGGCAAAGTCATCGCCCGTGAAACGCTGTCTGCCCTACGCAAAGACGTAACCGCCAAATGCTACGGCGGCGACGCAACACGTAAAAAGAAACTGCTCGAAAAGCAGAAGGCCGGTAAGAAAAAGATGCGCCAATTCGGCCGCGTCGACATCCCCCAAGAAGCGTTCATTTCTGCGCTTAAGATGGACGACTGATTTTCCAAAATTATGACAAAAGGGCCTCCTATCTTAGAGGGCCTTTTGGTTTTCATACGCCGCCCAATTTGGGCAAGTATGTCGTGCAATCGTAAAGAGTATGTAAACGCTAAAATTCCATATTCTCGAATCGTACGTTTCAGCCTTCGAAACGTACGAATTTCCAGATTAACGATTTACCCAAGCACGGACCGTTGCGATAAACTCTGCCGGCTTTTCGGCGTGTAACCAGTGGCCCGCGCCCGAAATCTTAACGAATGCGGATTTTGGGAACATATCGCGGATTTGGGGGCGGTGTTCGGCCAAAACGTAATCGGAATTTGCACCGGATAAAAACAGAGTAGGGGCCTCAAATGCCCCGGTTACATCCTCTGGAAATCCCATAATCTTGGGCATCTCGGCCTCAAGCACGTCCAAATTCAACCGCCATCGTTTCTCTTTTAAATCAAGGGATTGCGTAAAGAATGACCGCAACGTCGCATCCTCAACCCCGGCGTTGGCGAGCATATCTAAAGCGTCTGAACGCTTCTCTACTCGGTCCAAATCCACCGCGCGCATGGCATGGATAAACGGCAGCTGTGTGTGCGTGTAAGCCACCGGTGCGATGTCTGCGACGATCAGGCGATCCACCAAGTCTGGGCGCTGTATCGCCAGCACCATTGCGGCCTTGCCACCCATGGAATGGCCCAACACAATCGCTGGTCCGATGTCTTCCAGTACCTCGGCCAAATCACCTGCAAGGTCATGATAAGAATGCGAATTTTCGCGCGGGCTTTCCCCGTGGTTGCGATGATCTACCGCAAAAACCTGCCGCTCGTTTGACAGTTTTTTCGCCACCACGCCCCAATTTCGCGCAGAGCCATAAAGCCCATGCACAATTAACAAAGGTAAACGTTCAGTAGCGGTGCCGTGCGCGATCATATTCAACATGGGCAAGTCGTATCATACTCCCTCTTTTGAGCAAGCCCAAGCCGTGTTAGGTTACTCTTAGAGGTTGAATAAGTGATTGATCCGAAACACTTTAACGATGAAATCGCCAAGCTGCTAAAGCTCGTGGATGCCAAATTTGGTATCCAATCGGATGAGCTATCGGAAGCGATGCGTAAAATTGGACGCAGATTACCACAAGCCGCCCACCGCAACGCCGCCCGTTTGGTCGAGGCGCAACAGCAGCTGAAGAACCCAAAAATCGCCCTGCAATTGGACGAGAAATCGCTTGTAAAACCCTATGCGTCGTTACGATCTGACCTGGAAACCTACGATCCCGCTGACCGTCGCAAAGGCGCAATTCTTGGTGCGCTTGGGGTGACGGTGTTCAACCTGATCATCGTTGTGATCCTGCTGATCTGCGTTTTGATTTGGCGCGGGTTCCTTTGATTTAAGCCACTGAAACGCAAAGAAAAACGCCGCCCAAATGGACGGCGTTTTCTACAGATTTAAATGACCTTACAGGTTCGGATACAGCGGGAAACGCGCGCAAAGCTCAGCCACTTGTGCCTTCACTTTTGCTTCTACCTCTGCATTCCCTTCTTCGCCATTTGCCGCCAAACCTTCGACAACTTCGATGATCATGTCAGCAATTTCACGGAACTCAGCTTCGCCGAACCCACGTGTCGTGCCCGCAGGCGTACCCAAGCGAATACCAGATGTAACAAATGGTTTTTCCGGATCAAACGGAATGCCGTTTTTGTTGGTTGTGATATGCGCGCGACCCAATGCTTTCTCTGTCGCGTTGCCTTTCACACCCTTCGGGCGCAGGTCGACCAGCATTACGTGTGTGTCTGTGCCACCAGTTACGATGTCCAATCCACCCTTCATCAGCTGATCAGCCAAGGCAACCGCATTGGCTCGAACTTGCTTTTGGTAGGTTTTGAATTCCGGGCGCAGCGCTTCGCCAAAGGCAACAGCTTTTGCCGCGATAACGTGCATCAACGGACCACCTTGAATACCCGGGAAGATCGCGGAATTCACTTTCTTTGCAATGGCTTCGTCGTTGGTCAGGATCATGCCGCCACGTGGGCCGCGCAGTGTTTTGTGCGTGGTTGTGGTCGCGACATCTGCGTATGGGAACGGGGATGGGTGCTCGCCTGCGGCGACCAGACCGGCAAAATGCGCCATGTCGACCATCAGCAACGCGCCAACGCTGTCAGCGATTTCGCGGAACTTCGCAAAGTCGATCTGACGTGGAATCGCGGAACCACCAGCGATGATCAGCTTTGGCTTATGTTCGTTCGCTAGTTCTTGAACTTGATCATAGTCGATACGGTTGTCCTGCTTGCGCACACCGTACTGAATGGCGTTGAACCACTTACCAGATTGGTTTGGCGCGGCACCATGGGTCAAGTGACCGCCAGACGCCAAGTTCATACCCAGAATGGTATCACCTGGCTGAATCAATGCTTGGAACGCACCTTGGTTCGCTTGCGAGCCAGAGTTTGGTTGAACGTTGGCAAACTCACAGCCAAACAGCTCTTTGGCGCGGTCGATTGCTAGGTTCTCTGCAACGTCTACATACTGGCAACCACCATAGTAACGGCGACCTGGATAGCCTTCGGCATATTTGTTGGTCATGACGGAACCTTGGGCTTCCATCACTGCCGCGGAAACGATGTTCTCGGATGCGATCAACTCGATTTCATCGCGCTGGCGACCCAGCTCATCTGTGATAGAGCCGAAAAGCTCTGGGTCACGAGAAGACAGGGACTCGGTAAAGAAACCAGTGTCACGGGTAGGGGCGTTCATTTGCTGTGCTCCGACTAGAGAAATTTGAAAAGTTTCCTAAAGGAAACATTCTGAAATGGAAAGATAAGAAACGCCCTTGGAGCGTAAATCTTAGCTAGAACACTGGCGTGTCAGGTAAACTTGTGTTTCTTTCGGAACCACATGACGGCCTTTGGAAACAGGATACAGCCAAAACCATGCCAAAGAGAATCGCATTCCTCGCCTCAGAGGCGCATACGGCACAAACGGCGCGTGCCACTTTGATCGGTCGCTATGGCAATCGCCCAGCGGATGATGCGGATGTCATCGTGGCATTGGGTGGGGATGGCTTTATGTTGCAAACCCTGCATGGCACCCAAGAGCTTGATGTGCCGGTCTACGGGATGAACCGCGGGACCGTTGGTTTTTTGATGAATGAGTATGTTGAATCTGATCTGCTAGAGCGCTTGGATAGCGCCGAAGAAGAGATGATCAACCCGCTGACCATGACAGCGACTTGCCAAAACGGCAAAACCCACCACGCGCTTGCCATCAATGAGGTGTCTATGCTGCGCCAAGGGCCACAGGCGGCAAAGCTGCGTATTTGGATCGACGGTCGCCTACGCATGGACGAGTTGGTCTGTGATGGCGCCCTGTTGTCCACGCCGGCGGGGTCCACGGCCTATAACTATTCCGCGCATGGTCCTATCTTGCCAATTGGTTCTGACGTTCTTGCCTTAACGGCCATTGCACCGTTTCGCCCACGCCGTTGGCGGGGGGCTTTGGTGCGCAAAGAGTCACTTGTGCGGATCGAAGTTGTGAACCCGGAAAAACGCCCCGTTATGGCGGACGCTGATAGTCGGTCGGTACGCGATGTCATCTCGGTTGAAATTCGGTCCGAGCCATCTGTTGGTCACCGCATACTGTTTGATCCGGGGCATGGCCTCGAGGAACGTTTGATCCGCGAACAATTTGTATAAGGACGCTCGCATGCAGATCGAAGGAGTGCATCACGCGGCCATCATCTGCTCGGACATTCATGTATCCAAAGCGTTTTATTCCGATGTTCTGGGATTGAAGATTATTGCCGAAACCTATCGCGAGGTGCGCGATAGCTGGAAGGTTGATTTCGCTTTGCCGGACGGGTCGCAGATAGAGCTGTTTAGTATGCCGAACGCACCTACACGCCCGTCTTATCCAGAGGCGCAAGGGCTACGGCATTTGGCGTTCAAGGTCTTGGACGTTGCGCAAGCTAAGCACGACTTAGAAGAGCAGGGCGTCGCCGTCGAACCCATCCGCATAGATGCGTTTACTGGAAAGGCGTTTACATTCTTTGCTGACCCAGATGGGCTACCGCTGGAGCTCTATCAAGTCTAAGGCTAAAAATGCAAAATGGGCCCCCGAAGGCGCCCATTTCAAAACCGGTTCTCAATGCTGATTACAGCAGAGAAATGCCGCCTGCGCTTTCGCGGCCGTCACGGCCAGCTTCCAGCTCGTACTCAACCTTTTGGTTGTCAGCCAAGCCGTCTAGGCCAGCTTGTTGTACTGCGCGGATATGAACGAAAACGTCCTTGCCGCCATCTTCAGGTGCAATAAAGCCGTAGCCTTTGTCGGTGTTAAACCATTTTACGGTGCCTGTAGGCATAACCGTTCTCCTTAAAAAAGCCTGACCGCAGAATGCGTCAAGTCCTAGGCGTCTGTGCAGAATCGAATGCGTAATCGCCGTAGGCAAAGACAGGTAAACGATAGAAGGCACGTCGTGCCGGAGTCATGTGCCATGGTGATTTGTGTTTGTAAAGACTTATGCGCCCGCCAGTCCGATCCCTTTTAGGGCAACCGTAATCTCGTCCAAAATGGCCGGATCATCAATGGTTGCAGGCATTTTCCACGCGGTCTCATCGGCGATGGCCGCCATTGTTCCACGTAAAATTTTACCTGATCGGGTCTTGGGCAATCGGTCAACAACCGTCGCCATTTTGAACGCTGCAACGGGCCCAATTTGTTGCCTGACAAGCTGCACAACTTCGCGCACAACGTCGTCTTGCGGGCGGTCCACACCGGCATTCAGGCATAAGAAGCCAACCGGCATCTGCCCCTTCAACGCATCAGAAACACCGATCACCGCGCATTCGGCCACGTCTGGGTGGTTTGCCAGAACCTCTTCCATCGCACCGGTGGACAATCTATGGCCCGCCACGTTGATCACGTCATCCGTGCGCGCCATGATATAGAGGTAACCCTCTTCATCCTTCATGCCCGCATCCCCAGTTTCGTAGTAGCCGGGAAAGGTGTTTAGGTAAGAGCTCTTGAACCGCTCTTCTGCATTCCAAAGCGTCGGCAACGTGCCAGGGGGCAGGGGCAGCTTGATTGCAATCGCTCCTAACTCTCCTGCCGCAACTGGGTGACCAGCATCGTCCAAAATCTCGACATCGTAACCGGGCATTGGAACAGCTGGTGAGCCAAGTTTGATCGGCAATTCTTCGATGCCCAATGGGTTTGCCGCAATGGCCCAACCGGTTTCCGTTTGCCACCAATGGTCGATCACCGGCACGCCCAATTGCGTTTGCGCCCATTCAATGGTGTCAGGGTCAGCCCGTTCACCCGCCAAATAGACCTGTTTCAAAGAACTTAGGTCATAATCTTTTACCAAGGCACCTGTCGGATCTTCGCGTTTCACCGCACGAAATGCCGTTGGAGCGGTAAAGAACGACGTCACTTTATGCTCTGAAATCACGCGCCAGAACGTACCGGCATCTGGCGTGCCAACGGGCTTACCTTCGAAGACAACGGTCGTGTTCCCGTGGATCAGCGGACCATAGCAGATGTAGGAATGCCCAACGACCCAACCCACATCAGACGCTGCCCAGAACACATCGTCTGGTGCCACGTTGTAGATGGCTTTCATCGTCCAATTCAACGCAACAAGCTGCCCCGCAGTGTGGCGGATCACACCCTTGGGCTGCCCCGTCGTGCCAGAGGTATACAGGATGTAAGACGGATGGTTACCCTCAACAGGCAGGCATTCTGCCGGGGTAACGCCCTGTTGAAACTCAGCCCAATCCAAATCACGCCCTTCGATCAAGTCCGCTGTTTTCTGTTCCCTTTGCAAAATCGCACAGAACGTGGGCTTATGAGTGGCCGCCTCAATCGCGCCATCCAACAAGGGTTTGTATTCCACAACCCGCCCCGGCTCGATCCCGCAAGAGGCCGCAAGGATGGCTTTGGGTTTCGCATCGTCAATCCGCACAGCGAGCTCGTTCGCGGCAAAGCCACCAAAAACAACGGAATGGATCGCCCCAATACGTCCGCAGGCCAGCATCGCTTGTAGCGCTTCTGGGACCATTGGCATATAGATCAAAACCCTGTCGCCTTTTTCGACACCCTGCGCCCGCAGCGCTCCGGCCAATCGGGCAACCTTGTCCTGTAGCTCTGCAAAGGTGATGTTTCGTTTGGAATTGGTGACGGGGCTGTCATAGATGATTGCCACGCGATCCCCATGCCCAGCCTCAACATGGCGGTCCACAGCATTCCAGCACGTGTTCACCTTGCTGTCAGCAAACCATTCAAACAGACCTTCGCCTTTTTGCGTCAGCGCCTGCGTTGGTTTTTGATCCCAATCAATCGCCTCGGCGGCCTGCATCCAGAACCCTTCGGGGTCTGATTTCCAATTGGCGTAGACCTCTTTGTAAGACATGGCTGATCCTCCCTCTCTTATACAAGGTGTAAGGAAACCGTCCGTGATCTGTAAAGGGACGCCATGTCGCGCGCCAAAATTCCTGTTAAGTTATTTGCAATGCTGCAAGGTTTTGCAGTGCAAACTCCTGCAAACTCTTAAAGAAACGCAAGAAATAAAGGTGGTTTGCAAAATTTACAGCCAATTAACACAAGTCGCTGAAAATTCGTAAATCTTGTAAAATGTGCCCCAGCTGCAAAAGCGCTGGGGCACGGGATCATTAGCTGTAGTGGCTGACAGGTGTACCAGCAATCGCTGCCATATTCAAAAGCCCTCGGGCGGTGACAGATGGCGTCACAATATGCGCGCGGTTGCCCATGCCCATCAGGATGGGGCCAACGGCCAAGGCTTCCGCTTTCATCTTTAGGATATTGCGCGCGGTTGAAGCCGCATCAGCATGTCCAAAGATCAAGACATTTGCTGGTCCACTCAGGCGGCTATCCGCAAGCAGACGTTTGCACAATTCCGGGTCCAAGGCTGCGTCTACATTCATTTCGCCTTCGTATTCAAAGTCGGTTTCCATTCCGTCCAGAATGGCAATCGCCTCGCGCAGGCGTTTGCCTGACCCTTCTTTCTGGTTGCCGAACTGCGACTGTGAACAGAACGCCACGCGCGGCTCTACCCCAAACCGCCGCGCATGCCGTGCGGCACCTTGCGCCGTCAGCGCGAGCTGTTCTGGTGAGGGCAGGGACCAAACATGTGTATCCGCGATAAACAACGGGCCGTCTTCCATAATCATCAAAGACAACGCACCATGGGGTGCAAATTCTGGTGTTCCTAAAATTTGGTTCACGTAGTCCAAATGCCAACGGAACTCACCAAACGAGCCACAGATCAGGCTGTCTGCCTCTCCACGATGTACCATCACAGCGCCAATCGCTGTTGTATTGGTCCGCATGATCGCTCGTGCAATGTCTGGTGTCGCACCTTTGCGGGCCATCAGGCTGTAATAGGTTTCCCAATAATCCCGGTAACGTGGATCATTCTCTGGGTTCACTAAGGCAAAGTCGCGTTCAGGTCGGATTGTCAGCCCCAAGCGCTCACAGCGACGTTCGACAACCTCGGGACGCCCGATTAGAATTGGTTTTTCAGTGGTCTCTTCCAAAATGACCTGCGCCGCCCGCAGTACACGTTCATCTTCGCCCTCTGCAAAGACGATCTTACGAGACGCAGCTGATGCCGCTTCAAAGACCGGGCGCATGAGCATTGCGGATTTGAACACAGATTGGTTCAACTGCTCTTTATAGGCATCCATATCCTCGATGGGGCGCGTCGCCACGCCTGTATCCATCGCGGCCTGTGCCACGGCCGCAGACACAATCGCCACCAAACGTGGGTCAAAGGGTTTCGGGATCAGATAATCCGCACCAAATGTCAGTTGCTCACCTTTATACGCCGCCGCAGCTTCGGCCGATGTTGTGATGCGCGCAAGTTCTGCAATACCTTCAACACAGGCGATTTTCATCTCGTCGTTGATCTCTGTCGCGCCAACGTCCAAGGCGCCGCGGAAAATGAACGGGAAACACAATACGTTGTTCACCTGATTGGGGAAGTCACTGCGACCCGTCGCGATAATCGCATCTGCTGCAACATCACGCGCAGCTGTCGGCATGATTTCCGGCGTTGGGTTCGCAAGGGCAAAGATGATTGGTCGCGTGGTCATCTTGGCAACCATCTCAGGCTTTAGAACACCCGGGCCAGAAAGACCCAAGAACAGGTCCGCTCCGCTGATTACATCATCCAAAGTCCGCAGATCAGATTTCTGCGCAAAGGCCGCCTTGTGTGGGTTCATATCCTCGGTACGACCTTCGTAGACCAACCCATGAATATCGCACAGCCAGATGTTCTCGCGCTTTACGCCAAGCTTCACCAACATGTTCAGGCAGGCGATCCCAGCGGCACCACCACCGGTCGAAACAATCTTGATGTCCTCAAATGACTTGCCAGCAACCCGCAACGCGTTTGTGGCCGCAGCCCCAACAACAATTGCCGTGCCGTGCTGGTCATCATGGAAAACCGGAATGTTCATCCGCTCGCGGCAAATGCTTTCCACGACAAAGCAATCGGGCGCTTTGATGTCTTCAAGGTTAATCGCACCAAAAGTCGGACCCAGCGCGCAAACAATATCCGCCAGTTTCTCAGGATCAGTTTCATCCAGCTCAATATCAAAGCAATCAATATTGGCGAATTTTTTAAACAGAACTGCTTTGCCTTCCATCACCGGTTTTGATGCCAAGGCACCAATATTTCCCAGCCCTAGAACGGCTGAACCATTCGTGACAACAGCCACCAAATTCCCGCGCGACGTATAGCGGCTTGCGGTTGATGCATCTGCTTTGATCTCAAGACAGGCCTCGGCCACGCCAGGCGAATAGGCTCGCGATAGATCACGCCCATTGGCTAATGGCTTGGTCGCGCGGACTTCCAATTTCCCGGGTTTTGGAAACTCGTGATAAAACAGCGCTTCTTGGCGTTGGCGTTCTTTTGATCCATCAGGCATTTTGCATCTCACTATATCTTTTGTTTAGGGCTAAACTATTTTCTGTTGATTGAGAATAGCCGCCTGCATTCAGAATGCTTTCTCTTGCAAAACCGTGAAGACAATCGCAGTCTCTGCGTGCCGCGCGGTATTCTGCGCGGCTTAGGATTTCAAATTGATTGAGTTGTCATTTTTGACCATTGAGTTAAAAACTCTGAACGTCAATCATCAGGTTGCGCAGTCAACGACCTCTTCGGAGCGTAGAAAGGAATATTTGCGATGACACTAAAGGATCAGGCCTTAAAGGTCCGTGAAAAAGCCTATGCGCCTTATTCCAACTTCAAAGTAGGCGCGGCCATCGTCGCCGAAAACGGTGAAACCTTTGTGGGGTGTAACGTTGAAAACGTCGCCTATCCCGAGGGCACCTGTGCCGAAGCGGGCGCCATCGCATCAATGATCGCCAATGGCCAAACCCGTCTGACCGAAGTTTACGTTGTTGCAGATGCCCCCATGCCCGTTTCGCCCTGCGGCGGGTGCCGCCAAAAGCTGATTGAATTCGGCAATGGTGACGTTGTTGTCACGATGGCCACCTTGGGCGGGGTAGAGCAAAAAATGACCTTGTCGGAACTGATGCCCGGCGCCTTTACCGAAGAGCATCTGGAGAACACCTGATGGACGCCCGCGCGATCATTGCTGGGCTGCGCCGTGGGCAAAGCCCAAATCGAGAAGAACTGACTTGGTTCGCCCAAGGTTTGGCGGACCAAGCCGTAAGTGACGCGCAAGCTGGTGCCTTTGCGATGGCTGTGTGTCTGAATGGCTTAACTGAAACCGCCCGCGCGGACCTAACAATAGCCATGCGTGATAGTGGTGATCGCCTTAGCTGGGATTGTGCTGGGCCGGTGATCGACAAACATTCAACCGGCGGCGTGGGCGATTGTGTCTCGCTTGTACTTGCACCAGCCTTGGCGGCCTGCGGTGGCTTTGTGCCGATGATCTCGGGTCGTGGCCTTGGCCATACCGGCGGCACACTTGATAAAATGGAAAGCATTCCCGGCCTGCGCGTTGATCTACCAGAGGACCACTTTCGCCACGTCGTGCAAACCACAGGCGCGGCCATCGTCAGTGCTTCGGCCAATATCGCTCCAGCAGACAAACGCCTTTATGCGATCCGCGATGTCACCGCTACGGTGGAAAGCCTTGATTTGATCACGGCCTCTATCCTGTCCAAGAAGCTGGCCGCCGGGCTAGAGCATTTGGTGCTCGACGTAAAATGCGGCTCTGGAGCCTTCATGAAATCCGTGGACGAAGCGCGCGCCTTGGCGACATCCCTTGTGCGCACAGCCAATCTAGCCGGCTGCCCAACTTCGGCCATTGTGTCGGATATGAACGAACCGCTCGCTCCCGCGCTGGGCAACGCGTTGGAAATTGCCGAGATCATGCGGGTGCTGTGTGATGGCGCAAAGGGGTCGTTGCACGAACTCACCGCTGCACTTGGTGGCGTTCTCCTGTCTAACGCTGGTCTTGCAAAATCGGTCGACGAAGGCGCGGATATGATTGTGAAGTCCATCGAAGATGGACGCGCAGCAGAGGCCTTTGGTAAAATGGTTTATGCCCAAGGTGGCCCTGTGCAATTTGCCGAAAACTGGCGCCGTTTTCTCCCCGAAGCAACTGTCATCACCGAAGTGCCAGCGCCTAAAACAGGCTACATCAGTGCTATCAATGGCGAGGCTTTGGGCCTTGCGGTCGTCGCACTCGGCGGAGGACGCCAAGTGGAAGGTGACCAAGTTGATCCATCCGTTGGCCTATCGGATGTCGTTCGCTTGGGGCAAAAGGTGACAAAAGGCCAACCCTTGCTCCGCATCCACGCATCCCGCGAGGCATCCGCCCAACGCGCCGCTCAATCCGTGCTGTCGGCGATCCAGATCACAGACAAAGCACCAACACCCCAACCTTTGGTCCACGAAAGGATCGACGGATGACCCGTGCCTTCCTTGTTGTGATGGATTCCGTCGGTATCGGCGGTGCGCCAGATGCCGATCAATATTTCAACGGTGACCGGCCAGACACCGGTGCCAATACGATTGCGCATATTGCCCAAGCCTGCGCGAATGGTCATGCCGAAGCGGGGCGGACAGGTTTGCTCAATCTGCCCAACCTCGATGCACTGGGCCTTGGCGCGGCAACGCGTCTATCGTCTGGCGATGACACCCCGAACTTAAACGCCACGCCGACTGGTTTTTGGGCCGCAGCCCAAGAAACCTCGCAAGGCAAAGACACACCTTCAGGCCACTGGGACATTGCCGGTCTTCCCGTGCCGTGGGATTGGACCTATTTCCCAGATACGCGCCCAGCTTTTCCAGACGCTTTGGTCAAACAGATCACGCAAGCGGGCGATGTTGCTGGCATTCTTGGCAATTGTCACGCCTCGGGCACAGAGATCATTGATGAACTCGGCGCGCTCCACATTCAGACGGGCTTTCCAATTTGCTACACCTCCGCTGATAGCGTGTTGCAGGTGGCCGCACATGAACACACGTTTGGCTTGGCGCGCCTGCTGGCGTTCTGCGAGGCCATCGCGCCCATCTTGCATGATATGAAAGTCGGCCGCGTCATCGCGCGCCCCTTCGTAGGTGATGTTGAAACCGGTTTCAGCCGCACGGATAACCGCAAAGATTACGCCATTACACCGCCCAAACCGATCTTGACCAATTGGGTCCAAGACGCGGGTCAGCATGTGTATGGCATTGGGAAAATTGGCGACATCTTCTCGATGCAAGGCATTGATGACAGTCAAAAAGGCCCGGATGCTGAGTTGATGAACCATCTGCATAACCTTGTAGACACAGCCGAAGTTGGCAGCCTAACCTTTGCCAACTTCGTAGAATTTGACAGCCTTTATGGCCATCGTCGCGACATCTCTGGCTATGCTCGTGCGCTGGAGTGGTTTGACCTACAAATCGGTGCATTGATCCCGAAACTGCGCAAAGACGACCTTTTGATTATAACCGCGGATCACGGCAACGATCCCAGTTGGGTCGGGACCGATCACACCCGCGAGCGTGTGCCAGTGCTGTGCCACGGGATTGGTCAGGGCAATGCTGGCATCGTTAAATTCGCAGACATCGCAGCCACTGTGGCTGCACATTTAAACGTCCCGGCTCAAGGTCCGGGTAGGAGCTTTCTATGAGCGTCGCTGACCTCCCCAAAGTCGAACTTCACCTTCACCATGAAGGCGCGGCGCCACCTGCCTTTATCCGCCAATTGGCGGCAGAGAAAAAGGCCGACATCTCCAAGGTTTTCAATGACCAAGGCGGCTATGCCTTTAACGACTTCGTGCACTTTCTATCGGTCTATGAAGCCGCAACATCCGTTCTGAAAACACCCGAAGACTACGCGCGCCTCACAACAGCCGTTCTTGAAGAAAGCGCTGCCAATGGTGTGGTTTACAGCGAAACTTTTATCTCGCCAGACTTCTGTGGTGGTGGCGACGTAAGCGCATGGCGCGAATACCTGCACGCAATCCAAGAAGCCGCTGACGCCGCAGAAAAAGCCCACGGCATTATCCTGCGCGGCGTCGTGACCTGTGTCCGTCATTTCGGCCCGGAAAAAGCCAAAGCCAGCGCACTATGCGCCGCCGAAACAGCTGGGGACTGGATCACCGGCTTCGGCATGGGCGGAGACGAAGGGCAGGGGCATCAAGGTGACTTTGCCTATGCCTACGACATGACCCGCGAAGCAGGTCTAAAGCTGACCACACATGCCGGCGAATTTGGTGGCCCAGAAAGTGTGCGCGAAGCGATCCGCGACCTCAATGTTGAACGCATCGGTCATGGCGTGCGCTCCATCGAAGACGCAGGTCTTGTGCAAGAACTTGTCGATCGTCAGATCACGCTCGAAGTCTGCCCGGGATCCAACGTGGTCCTTGGCCTGTATCCAAACATTGCCGCGCACCCCATTCAGCGTCTGCGCGACGCTGGTGTACGCGTCACCGTTTCAACAGATGACCCGCCCTTCTTTGGCACAACGATGCGCCGCGAATACGACATGCTGAACCAAGCCTTCGGTTGGGACGCAGACGATTTCGCCGCCCTCAACAAAACCGCAGCCGAAGCGGCCTTCTGTGATGAAGACACCCGCGCACGCATCCTACAAAAACTGGAAACCGCATGAAAAACCATCTGACCGTCGTCGATCACCCATTGGTGCAGCACAAACTTACGCTCATGCGCAAGAAACAGACCTCTACGGCGGAATTTCGCCAGCTTCTGCGCGAGATCAGCCAGTTGCTCGCCTATGAAGTCACACGTGAATTGCCGGTGACCACAGCCACCATCGAAACACCGATGCAATCAATGGATGCCCCCGTGCTAGATGGCCGCAAGCTGGCCCTCGTATCCATCCTGCGCGCAGGCAACGGTCTTTTGGACGGAATGCTGGAATTGATCCCATCAGCCCGTGTTGGTTTCGTGGGGCTGTATCGCGACGAGGAAACGCTAAAACCGGTGCAATATTACTTTAAAGTACCGACAGAACTCGACAAACGCTTGGTGATTGCTGTTGATCCAATGCTGGCAACGGGCAACTCTTCGGTTGCGGCCATCGACCTTTTGAAAGAGGCCGGCGCCACCAATATTCACTTCCTCTGCCTTTTGGCCGCCCCCGAAGGTGTGGCGCGCATGAAAGAGGCGCATCCTGACGTTCCAATCGTGACCGCCTCGCTGGATGAGCGCTTAAACGAGCTTGGATATATCGTTCCGGGCCTTGGTGATGCAGGGGATCGCATGTTTGGTACTAAATAATCCCTATGCGTACTTTACTCATTTAGAGGATTAAGGCTAAAGTGCCCCCATATCTTGTGGGGGCACGATGCTGTTTACTAGGACACTCGCGATCGCTTTGGTCGCTTCGGTTATCGGACTACAGGCGGCAGACGCCCGTAGTTTACGCAATGATGGCACACCAGCGGAGTTTCCGCCGGCGTCATTCAAAGGCAAGCAATACGTTGATAGTCAGGGCTGCGTTTTCATTCGCGCAGGTGTTGATGGCTCCGTCACTTGGGTGCCGCGTGTCGCACGTGATCGCAAAATGATTTGCGGCTTTCAGCCTTCGTTGAAAAACCCATCCGCAACGGCATCGGCCGCACCTGTCAGCAACAAAGTTGTACAGATCGTACCAAACGCCGCGCCAGTGCAGACAAAAACCAAGGCACCCAAGAAGGTCGCGACTGTTTCCAAAAAGCCTGCGAAGGTCGTGCAGCCAGCTCGCGTTGTCGCACCTCAAAAACGGGTCGTGAAGACCCAGCCGGTTGTTGCAGCACCCGTCGCTCCAAAAGTGACACGCAAGTATTCAGTCAAACAAGTCGCGCCGAACCAAGTTGCAACCAGCACACAATGCGCCGGTATTAGCGCGCAGTCTCAGAAATATCTGAATCACCCAACAGCGAACGTGCGTTGTGGTGGCCAAACCATGGCCCCACATTTCGCAGACGCACAGGGGACACCAACAACTACCATTGCACATCAACCGACATATACAGCACCTGCTGTGAAACAGCGTTCTGTTGTCCGTACAAAGCCAGTGCAGGTCGTGACAGCGACCCAAGTACCAAGCAACACACGTGTTGTGCCGCGCCACGTTTATGAAAAACGCGCGAATGCAATCACCATCACCAAACCACCGCGCGGCTACAAAGCCGCTTGGCAAGATGACCGGCTGAACCGCCACCGTGCAGAGCAAACTTTTGACGGCATGGCGCAAGCTGACGCAATCCTGACCCGTGGCACGCCACGTCGTCTGAAATCAGTGCAGGCACAAGAAATCGTAACAGCGCAGCGCGTCAAAACCGTTGTCGCCTCCAAGGGCAACTCTGGTCAGAAACGCATGCACGTGAACACCGGGGGCTACGTTCAGGTCGCGACCTATCGCACCTCCAAAGACGCCCAAACCGTCGCGCGCCGCGTCAAAGCACTGGGCCTACCGGTTCGCGTTGGCAAGGTTACAAAGGGTGGCCAAACCTACCGCATGGTTCTGGCTGGTCCATTTGCCTCAACCGCACAAGCGCAATCCGCGCTGAACAAGGCACGCTCTGCAGGTTATAACAACGCCCGCATTCGCTAAGTAAAATTAGATAAGATAACTTGAAAAGCTCGGCCTTGGCCGGGCTTTTTAGTTTGTGCAGATCTCTTGCAAAGCCACCCATTCCCCGTCGCTTAGGACTGGGGGGATATTGCCCAACAACGTGGTATCTGCCTCGATCAGATCAATCGTGGTTTCGCCTGAAATATCAATTGCATAGGCATAGGGTGTGCCCGGCAATTCTAAGCCTGCGAAATGCTCTGCCAAATCTGCATGCGGCACCACTGGCGCGGTTTCGGTGGCCAATGCCTCGGCGTAGCCAATCAACGTATCTTCGGTCAACTGGCCAGTTGTCAGCAAACGAAAGCTCGCGCTGATGCCGCCGGTTTCTAGCAGATGCGCCAGCGGGTCACGCATTTGAATTCGCAACGCTTCGGCAGCCACATAGCCCGCCACAACAGCGGGGTCTTCGTGGTCTTCCAAGATCGTGCGCGACACTAAAATTGCGCCACCCGGCAATCCAGCCGTGTCGCGAATACCGCCGGGAACCACAATAATCTCACGCACACCAGCGCGGCTTGCCAGCCGTTCCAACGCCGCGTCTGCCACTTCTTCGTGACAGGGCGATCCGGTAATAGAACCCATCTGGCTTAGGACATCTTGCCCAATCACCACGCGATTGATCTGCGGCACCACAGACGTCACATGCGCCCGCAACGCGTCCGGCAGCCAAAACACAGCACCTGCCGCAACCGCCGCGACAGAGGACATCATGATTAACACACGCACGCGGCCAGAACGCGGTTCGCTCTTGTGAATGGCTTTGCGCAGCTTTTCGATGGCGCCCACCATTTCGGCCTCGCCTTCGCCAAGTTCTAACGTCTCACCGGTATCGCCATAGGGGTGAAAAACCGCAGGTGTCTTGCCCGGATTTGCGCGTTCAATCGCAGCAATAGACCAATGCGCCAAAGGGCGGTCTTGCATGTCGGAAATCACAAGGGTCGCATCGCCAATGGACGCAATCACTTCGCGGCGTTGCGCATCGGCATCAGCACGCCAAAGCCCCGAGGCTTCGAGCCGTTGGTATTTGTTCAGCGCGGTCATGACATCTGCTCATTATTATTTTGGCCGAAATTTACACTGAATCTGTCACTATCGCAATTGCTCGAATTTCATTGCGGGGTTTGGCATTCGACGCTAGCGAAATACACGTTTGGCGACTAGCATATGCACATGATCTTATCGCGCGGCCGCCGCTACATCTTTGTGCATATTCCTAAAACCGGCGGCACAGCCTTGTCGCTGGCGCTAGAGGATCGCGCAATGAAGGACGACGTGATGCTGGGCGACACGCCCAAAGCCATCAAACGCCGCCGCCGCATCAAAGGGGTAGAGGCATCGGGCCGCTTGTGGAAACATTCCATGCTGTCAGACATCGATGGCCTCGCAACTCTGGAAGAGATCCAAGACTTCTTCACCTTCACCTTGGTACGAAACCCATGGGACCGGGGCGTTAGCTATTTCCATTGGCTGCGCGAGCAAAAGTTTGAACATACCGCCGTCCAACTTGCCAAGTCACTGACGTTCAAAGAGTTCCTGCATCACCCACACACGCGCGCAAGCCTTGGGGCGTCACCCTATGCGCGTTACATGACGACAATTGATGGGAATGAATGCTGCAATCTCTACATTCGTCTGGAACATTTCCACGCGGATGCAGCACCTCTGTTTGATCACCTTGGGTTCACCCTGAACATTCCCCATGTGAACGCGTCACCACGTGATGCCGATTACCGCATCTATTACGATGACGAAGATGCCGCCCTATTGGGCGACATCTGCAACGCGGATATCAAGCGCTTTGGCTATAGCTACTAAGCCGCATCAGCTGTGCTGAACCGGTCGTAAAACCCATCCATATCCTCAGCCAACTGGCGCAACAGCGCAGGGCAATTAAAGCGCGCGCCAAACTTGGCCTCGAGCGTATCGCATTGTTCCGCCGCCCAAGCCGCACCAACAATGTCGAGCCAAGCAAATGGGCCACCAGACCACGGCGCAAAGCCCCAGCCCAAGATCGCGCCCACGTCACCCTCGCGAATGTCTTCCAACACGCCTTCTTCCAGCGCACGCACCGCTTCTAGAACCTGCGCAAACATCAACCGGTTTTGCACCTCGGTGACATCGGGCTGTTCGTCCATCCGCGGATATTGCTCGGCCAAGCCATCCCAATAACCAAGGCGCTTGCCCTTGTCGTCATAGTCATAGAACCCGGCACCAGATTTTCGGCCCAAACGCTCTTTTGCCTCCATCCAAAAGATCACCTCATCCACGGCGCCATCTGGATAGGCATCACCCATCCCAGCCTTGGTCGCCCGCGCAATCTTTGCGCCCAAGTCAATCGAGGTTTCATCCACCAATTGGATCGGCCCAACAGGAAAGCCCAGCAACTGCGCGGCATTATCGATCAGGGCAGGGGCCACGCCCTCACCAATCATCCGCAGACCTTCGTTGATGTATGGAATGATGCAGCGGTTGGCGTAGAAGAACCGCGCATCATTGACCACAATTGGCGTCTTCTTGATTTGACGCACATAATCCAACGCCTTGGCCACCGCTCGATCACCGGTTTCTTTGCCTTTGATGATTTCCACCAACAGCATCTTTTCCACCGGACTAAAGAAGTGGATGCCAATGAACTGCTCTGCACGGCTGGAAGCCTTGGCCAGTTCCGTAATCGGCAGGGTAGAGGTGTTAGACGCAAAAATGGCATCTTCCGGAATAATCGCCTCAACCTTCTTGGTCATCTCGGCTTTGACCTTGGGGTCTTCAAACACCGCTTCAACGATCAGATCAACGTCTTTCAACGCATCTAGATCGGTTGTCGCGTTGATCTTACTCAGTAGCGCAACCTTTTGATCTTCTGTCGCTTTTTTGCGTTTAATGCCTTTGTCCATATAGGTCTCAGCATAGGACTTACCACGATCAGCAGCCTCTTGGCTCTGGTCAATCAGCACCACATCAATGCCCGCCTTTGCTGACACCAACGCAATCCCAGCACCCATCATGCCAGCGCCCAAAACACCAACCTTTTTAACACGCTCATCGGCCACGTCAGGACGGTTCGCCCCCTTTTCCAACGCTTCTTTGTTGATGAACAGACTACGGATCATCGCGCCAGAACTTGGGTTCATCAAGATATTGGTAAACCACCGCGCCTCGATCTTTAGCGCTGTGTCAAACGGCACAGTCGCGCCCTCATAGACGGCTGACAACAACGCCTTAGCCGCAGGAAACGCGCCCCACGTCTTGCCATGCACCATCGCTGACGCACCCACATAGGTCATGAAGCCCGCCGGATGATACGGCGCGCCACCGGGCATTTTGTAACCCTTTTCATCCCACGGCTTTACGAACTTCGGCTCTGACAGAACCCAAGCCCGCGCATCCGCCATCGGATCATCGCTGACCTCATCGATCAATCCAGCCTGCTTGGCCTTGGCAGGCGAGCTCAGCTTCCCCTCTAACAAGAACGGCGCTGCCATCATCGCGCCCATCTTGCGCACCAGACGGGTAGTGCCACCAGCACCCGGGAAAATCCCAACCATGATCTCAGGCAAACCAATCTTGGCCTTCGGATTGTCAGCGGCAAAAATCCGATGCGTCGCCAGCGGGATTTCCAACCCAATGCCCAACCCTGTACCCGGCATCACCGTCGCAATCGGCTTACCGCCTTTGTTGGTCTTTGCATCCATCCCCGCGCGCTCAATCTTGCGCAGGATGCGGTGCATGTTCATCACACCATCAAACAGACCCTTAGCCGGATTATCGCCAGCCATTTCTTTCATCTTGGCGATGATGTTCAAATCCATCCCGCCCGCAAAGGTACCTTCCTTGCCAGAGGTGATGATCACACCCTTCACAGCCTCATCCGCTAGGGCGGCGTCAATATGCGCCTCAAGCTCTGCCAAGGCTTCAAGGTTCAGCACGTTCATGCTTTTGCCAACGGTATCCCAGACAATCGTCCCAACACCCTCGGCGTCAATATTCAGTGTGAAATCAGTCATGTATCATCTCCCGGATAAGGGCTGCCGTCTTTGCGCGTAAACTCAAACGCGCCATTTTCGACGGTCACTTTCATATCAATA
Organism: Cognatishimia sp. 1_MG-2023; assembly: GCF_030548175.1. Classification (GTDB taxonomy): domain Bacteria; phylum Pseudomonadota; class Alphaproteobacteria; order Rhodobacterales; family Rhodobacteraceae; genus Cognatishimia. The sequence continues at coordinate 67,164 of NZ_JAUORX010000003.1, forward strand.
TCGCTGTACCAGGCGGTTTCCGTCGGCGTCCGCGTGCCCACAATGAAAAACCGCGCCTCGGCATCGGAATGGTTCACAATGCAATGCCCATTGGCATCACCGGCAGGGAAGGCGGCGCAGTCACCAACGTTCAAAACCGTCTCGCCATGGTCATCCACCAAGGTGCATGTCCCCTGCAAAACCACCATCAGCTCGTCCTGCTTTTCATGCCAATGACGCAGGCTGGATTTCGCTCCCGGCTGCAATATTGTGATATTCGCACCAAACTGCGTCAGACCACCTGCATCCCCCACACGAAGGCTGGAACGTCCTTCCATCTCAGCCGCATGTTTGATCGGATAAATCGATCCGGTCTTTGGCTCTAAACTCTCAAGATCAATCTTTGGCATCAGACCCTCTCAATAATCGTTGCAGCACCCATGCCGGAACCGATGCACAGCGTCGCCAGACCTGTCTCTTTGTCGGTGCGCTCTAGCTCGTCCAGCAAGGTACCTAAGATCATCGCGCCCGTTGCACCCAATGGATGCCCCATTGCAATGGATCCACCATTCACGTTCACCTTGGCAGGGTCCGCGTCAAACGCCTGCATGAACCGCATCACAACACTGGCAAAGGCCTCGTTCACCTCAAACAGGTCCAGATCACCAATCTCCATCCCGCTTTCGCGCAGGATTTTCTGTGTCACTGGTACAGGGCCGGTCAGCATAATCGTTGGGTCAGTCCCAATCTTGGCCGTCGCTTTGATGCGCGCACGTGGGGTCAGCCCCATCCGCTCGCCATATTCCTTATTGCCAATCAACACCGCAGCAGAGCCATCCACAATGCCCGAGCTATTGCCCGCATGGTGAATGTGATTGATCCGCTCAAGATGCGGGTATTTCATCAGCGCGATCTTATCAAAACCGGGCATCACTTCGCCCATCTGCTGAAACGCAGGGTTCAAACCACCAAGCGACTGCATATCAGTGCTCGGACGCATGTATTCGTCGGTTTCCAAAATCGGCAAGCCGTTGATGTCAAAGATCGGAATAACCGATTTTTCGAAATGCCCAGCATCCCACGCAGCCTTGGCGCGTTTCTGGCTTTCCACAGCCAGCGCATCGGCCTGATCACGGGTAAACCCATATTCCGTCGCGATAATATCCGCTGAAATCCCCTGAGGGACAAAGTAGTTATCAATGGCAATCGACGGGTCCACCGCAATCGCGCCGCCATCCATGCCCATTGGCACGCGGCTCATGCATTCCACACCACCGGCAATATAAGCATCGCCGCCGCCGCCACGCACTTGGTTCGCGGCCATGTTCACGGCTTCAAGGCCAGATGCACAGAACCGGTTGATCGAAACGCCCGGAATGCTTTCATCCAGATCAGAGGCCAAAACAGCCGTCCGCGCCAAACACGCGCCCTGTTCCGCCACCTGCGTGACATTCCCCCAGATCACATCCTCAACGGCGTGACCTTCCAAATTATTCCGCGCTTTCAAGGCGTTCAACACTGCCGCGCTCAGCTTCGGAGCAGTGACTTCGTGCAACGATCCATCCTTGCGCCCTTTGCCGCGCACGGATCGCACGGCGTCATAAATATAAGCTTCGGTCATGCTCGTCTCCTTCACAAACCACGATCACTGGGGTGACCCGGCATCAAATCATAGGGATGTTTCCAACCCGGTGTGTTTTCAATATTGCTGATCCAACGGTCGATATTCGGCCAATCCGCGCGGTCAAATCCAAACGGCTCTGGGTAAAACAGATACCCACAGCACGAGATATCGGCATTGCTCAGCCCATCACCAACAATCCAGTCGCGCCCCTCAAGATGGGTATTCAATGTGTTATAGGCGGCCTTTAGGCGCCCCTGCATGAACCCAATCGTTTCAAGTGGCCGTTTGTCTTCTGGCAAGAAATTCATCAGAAAGCGGGTCAGACCAGCCTGGCTAGATAACTTGTGATTGTCCCACAAAACCCAACGCAGAATTTCGTAACGTTCCGCATCCGTTGTGCCGCCAAACTTGCCGGTCTTCTCAGAAATATATTGCTGAATAGCGCCAGACTGGCTGGTCTTGAAATCCCCATCAACCAAAACCGGCACTTCGCCCATTTCGTTGATCTGCTCATGATATTCAGCGCTCCGCGCTTCGCCTTTGAAAAAATCCACAAAGACCGGCTCCCAGTCCAGCCCAGATAATTCCAACGCAAGCGCTGCCTTATAGGCGTTTCCACTTTCGCCGAAGCAATAGAGTTTTATCGTCATGTGTCTCTCCTAGAGGTGAGGGCAGGAGGGGGGGTTTCACACCCCCGCACCCCCGTGGAGTATTTTTAGAAAGATGAAGGCAGAAATTTACTTTGAATTAAGAGTAATGCGGTTTTGTTGAGACGCGGTACAGGCTGGAGAGCCGATGGCCGCGAAAGGTGAAGCCTCTCTTGTTTGCCAATATCGATTAGGCAAGTAGGGGAGGTGGACCACCTCTTCATCTTTCCACAAATACTCAATTTCCTCCCTCTCCTCAGATGTATCGCCTAGCGCTTTCGCGCATCGAGTTCAGAGTTGAACTGGCGCAACCGTTGCGCCAGCCCTTCGTCATCAGTGACTGCGTCAAAGTTCTCAAACAGAAAGGACAATGCCTCGCCTTCGTCCAACCCCGCTTCAGCAGAAAACCGTTTCAAACGCCGATAGGCATCTTCGGTCATTGCGATTGGCATGCGACGGGTCAAACGAAAGCGTTTTGGCATTATCAGTCCTTAAAATTGCTCAGCGTCCAGCGCCATAACGGTATCTGAACCGCTCTCGATCCGAGCCAAATGCATGGCCGTCGCGGGCAAGCGGCGTGCCATATAGTAGCGCGCTGTTGTCAGCTTTGTTTCATAGAACGCAGCGTCAGAGGTGCCCTCTGCCAAAGCCGTGTTCGCCGCCTTTGCCATACGCGCCCACATCAGACCCAGGCAGACATGCCCAAACAGATGCATAAAGTCATAAGATCCTGCCAGCGCATGGTTCGGGTTCTTCATGCCGTTCTGCATGAAATACATGCCCGCCGCCTGCAGGTGCTTTGACGCGTCTTTCAGCGGGCCAACGAAATCAGCCATCGCCTCATCATCCCCATGCTCTTTGCAGAAGGTTTTCACGATTTCAAAGAAGGCCATGACGTGTTTACCACTGTCTTGAGCCAGCTTTCGTCCAACCAAATCAAGCGCTTGCACCCCATTGGCTCCTTCGTAGATCATTGTGATCCGCGCATCACGGGTGAACTGGCTCATGCCATGTTCTTCGATGTAGCCGTGCCCGCCGTAAACTTGCTGCGCTTGAACAGTGGATTGATACCCTTCGTCGGTCAAAAAGCCTTTGATCACCGGCGTCATCAGTGACACCAGCCCGTCCGCGTCCTTGTCCTCAGACCGGTGCGCCTGATCAATCAGGTTTGCGCCCCACAACAGGAACGCGCGCCCACCTTCGACAAAGCTTTTCTGATCCATCAGCGCACGGCGAATATCAGGATGCACAATCAGCGGGTCCGCCGGACCATCTGGGTTCTTTGCACCCGTCACATCGCGACCTTGCAGACGGTCCTTGGCGTATTCGACAGCGTTTTGATACGCTGCTTCAGCTTGGGAAAGCCCCTGCATGCCCACACCCAAACGCGCCTCGTTCATCATGGTGAACATGGCCCGCATGCCCTTGTGCTCTTCACCCAGCAGATAGCCGGTGGCCTCGTCGTAGTTCATCACACAGGTGGAATTGCCGTGAATACCCATCTTGTGTTCAATCGCGCCAACAGACACGCCATTGCGCGCGCCCAGCGATCCATCTTCATTCACCATCACCTTTGGCACGATAAACAGCGACACGCCCTTGATCCCATCGGGGCCCCCGGGGATCTTCGCCAGAACCAAATGTACGATGTTTTCAGCCATGTCGTGATCACCGGCAGAGATGAAAATCTTTTGGCCCGAAATCTTGTACGACCCATCACCCTGCGGCTCTGCCTTCGTGCGCATCAAACCCAGATCGGTGCCACAATGCGGCTCGGTCAGGTTCATAGTGCCGGTCCATTCACAGCTGACCATTTTCGGCAAATACGTCGCTTTTTGCTGCTCTGTCCCGTGTACCAAAATGGCCGAGGCCGCGCCGTGCGTCAGGCCCTGATACATGGTGAACGCTTGGTTGGCGCCGGAAAACAATTCGCCAACTGCGGTGCCGATCACCGCTGGCATATTCTGTCCGCCAAACTCTTCGGGCATATCCAGCCCGGTCCAGCCGCCGTCTTTGACCTGCTCAAACGCCTCTTTAAACCCGGTGGGTGTGCCAACCACGCCATTTTCAAACGAACAACCCTCGGCGTCACCCACAACATTCAGCGGCGCAACCACGCCACCGGCCAGCTTGCCTGCCTCTTCCAGAATTGCATTGGTGAAATCGCGATCCAAATCGGCGTAACCAGGGATGTCGCTTGCGCTGACGTTCAACACATCATGCAGGACAAACTGCATATCCTTTGTGGGGGCGGTATAAGTTGGCATAAAGTCCTCCGGGTGCGAAAATTATTCGGCTGCGTTTTTTTGCTGAGTCAGCGAGGAAATCATCTTTTCTCCCCACTTCAGCTGTTCTTTGAGGTCCATGATGGCATCATCAAGTTCCTCACGTTGCCGTTCCAAATCAGCAAGCCGCTCTTGCGCCACGGCATAGGTTTGCGTCAGCTGCGTTTGCTGCTGATCCCCCATGTCGTACAGGTTCAAAAGTTGGCGAATCTCTTCGAGTGAAAACCCAAACCGCTTGCCGCGCAAAATCAGCTTAAGCCGTGCGCGATCTCGACGCGTGAACAGGCGTTTTTGCCCGTCACGAATTGGGAACAGCAGTTCCTTGCTTTCATAAAACCGAAGTGTGCGCGGCGTCACGCCGAAGCTGTCGCACATTTGGCGAATGGTCATTTGATCTTCAGTCATCACAGGTCCTCATCCGTGGTGTCGTAGATAAGCTGGGAACGTTTCTGAGTCGTTACAATGAAAATTCGAGTTTACGTAGTTGGTACGTTACGTCAATTTATCGTTGACGTAACTTCCGTTAACGTAACTCTGTGTTTTGGGTAATTTGTGAACGTCCAAAGGTGCTTTTGCGTCACGGCCATTGACCCATTTACCAATAGAAAAAGGGGCGAAACCAATGTTTCACCCCCTATAGATCATGGAATTTTCGTAGGCGTTTGTGCCGAAACGGCCCCGCTCACTCCGAAGATTTTTTCGCCACGTCGCGCACACGCGTTAATTCAGCAATCGCTTCGTCCAACTGTTCGCGCTGATCCTTCAGCTCGTCAAGCTGACGATTGGCGACGTCAACAAAGGCCGCCATTTGGGCTTTGCTGCCTTCGTTTTCATACATCAAAAGCCATTGGCGCAGCTCTTCCAGTTTGATGCCGAACTTGCGACCTCGCAAAATCAGCGTCATCCGCGCTATTTCGCGCGCACCATAGAACCGGGAGCGCCCCTCGCGATCAGGTTGCAGCAGCTCAATATATTCGTAATAGCGCAAAGTCCTTGGCGTAACGTCAAATTTCGCGCACATTTCCTTGAACGTAAGACGTTCTGCAGTCATGTCATAATCTCCCTCATAGGGAATTTAGGCGGGTATTTCAAAATGAGCAACAGGGCTTGCTTGTCTTGACGTAACATCAAATCGGGGGCGAAAGGTTAATTTCGTGACAACAGATAAGGCCAAACTGGCAAAGCAATTTATCGAAGCGATTCCACACGCCAAAGCTTTGGGAATGGACATGACCGAAATCGGTGATGGCATAGCCCAGCTTGAAATGGACTATGACGAACGCTTTATCGGCGATCCCGAAACCGGGGTGATTTCTGGCGGTGCGGTTTCTGCATTGATGGATACCTGTTGTGGCGCTGCCGTCATGAGCCATCCACAGGTCAAAGGCGCAACAGCCACGATTGATCTACGCATCGACTACATGCGCGCAGCCGTTCCAGGCCAACGCATCCGCGCGCGGGCAGAGGTGTATCACCTCACACGCACCGTCGCCTTCGTTCGCGCCAAGTCCTATGACGACGACAGCGAAAACCCCGTTGCCACCGCCACTGGTGCCTTCACAGCGGAGCGTAAATCATGAGCCGCCCACGTCCAGAACCCGTTCAAGTCGTCAAGCAACGCCGCGATGCCGCGCTCAGCGCTTTAGTCAGCTCCATTCCTTACAGCCAATTCCTCGGCATCCACTTTGATCGCCGCGGTGACGAGCTAACCGCCACCATGTCCTTTGACGAAAAGATCATTGGCAACCCATTGCTGCCCGCGCTTCATGGCGGTGCCACCGCTGCCTTTCTAGAGATCACAGCGGTCATCGGCCTCAGCTGGTCGCGTCTTTGGGAGGACATGGAAACCGGCGTGCTGTCTTTGGACGAGATAGAGGCGGGCCACATGCCGCGCCTGCCCAAAACCATTGATTTCACTATCGACTACCTGCGCTCCGGCCTACCACGGGATTCCTACGCCCGTGCGCGTGTTAACCGCTCTGGCCGCCGCTACGCATCCGTTCACGTCGAAGCATGGCAAGACAACCGCGCCAAACTCTTCGCGCAAGGCACTGGCCATTTCCTCATTCCAGAACGCAAACCCTAACGTGACCACGCCCGAGATCACCCATCGCCGCATCCTCAAAATCGCGCTTCCCGTGGTTTTGTCCAACGCCACCGTGCCGATCCTCGGCGCGGTTGACGTAGGCGTCGTGGGCCAATTGGGCGAGGCAGTGCCCATCGGCGCGGTCGCCATGGGCGCAATCATTCTTAGCACGATCTACTGGATCTTCGGCTTTCTACGTATGGGCACCGCAGGCCTCGTTGGCCAAGCCGCCGGTGCAGGCGACGATGCCGAAGTCTCAGCCTTCCTCACCCGCGCTCTGCTGATCGCCGGGGCAGGGGGTTTGGCCCTGATCCTTCTGCAACCGCTCATCTTTGCTGGGGCCTTCTGGCTATCTCCCGCCTCGCCAGAGGTCGAAAGCCTCGCCCGCGAATACCTCTTCATCCGCATCTGGACCGCCCCCGCTGCCATCGCCGTCTACGCGCTCACCGGATGGCTTGTCGCGATGGAACGCACAACCGGCGTCTTTTGGGTGCAACTCATCATGAACGGCGCCAATATCCTGCTTGATCTCTGGTTCGTGCTGGGGCTGGGCTGGGGTGTGCAGGGCGTTGCCATTGCCACAGTCATTGCCGAACTCATGGGCGCAGGTGTCGGCATCTACCTCTGCCGTGACGCCTTTCAAAACGTCGAATGGCGTAACTGGCTGCGGGTTTTTGACCGCGCCAAGCTGATCCGAATGGGCCTGCTAAACGTAGACATCCTGATCCGTTCGGCCCTACTGATGGCCATCTTCACCAGCTTCGTTTTCGTCGGTGCGCGTTTTGGCGACGTGACCTTGGCGGCAAACGAAGTCCTCATCCAATTCACCTATATCACCGCCTACGCGATGGATGGATTTGCCTTCGCAGCCGAAGCGCTCATCGCCCGCGCTATCGGTCAGAAAAACCCAAAACGCCTGCGCAAATCCGCACTGAAGTGCAGCTTTTGGGGCATGGTCACATGCGTTTCAATGTCGATCTTTTTCGCATTCGGCGGCACATGGTTGATCTCTGTCATGGCCAAATCCACAGAGGTACAAACCACCGCCGCAGACTACCTGCCATGGATGATAGCCGCACCTATCTTGGGCTGTGCGTCATGGATGCTGGATGGAATTTTCATTGGGGCCACACAGGGCCGCGATATGCGCAACATGATGATCCTTAGCGCGATCATTTACGTGATCGCCGTCATCACCCTGATCCCAACCTATGGCAACCACGGCCTCTGGGCCGCGCTTGTCATATCATTCGTAGCTCGGGGCATCACACTCGGCGCGCGCTACCCCGCGTTAGAACGATCCCTCGCCTAAAGGATCTCTAAAACAGAGGTCGGAGGCCGACCCAACCGCGCCTGACCACCTGCAATCACAACCGGACGTTCGACCAGTTTCGGCACGGCAACCATCGCTGCAATCAGCTCATCCTCTGAGCTGTCCTTAGACAGCCCACGTTCTTTGAACTCGGCTTCGCCCTTGCGGATCAGATCAATCGCCTTGATCCCCAACATGCCCAAAACCTCACGGATTTCCGCCTCTGTCGGCGCATCCTCTAGGTACTTGCGGATCGTCACCGGGCCTTTTTCTTCAACCAATGCCAAAGTCTCGCGCGATTTCGAACAGCGCGGGTTATGCCAAATCTCGGTCATAGCCAATCACTCCGTTTGCTGCCAACAGCGTCAGCAACGTTGTCAAATCCATCCCGCGCCAGCAGATCATCCAACCCGCGCGCAATATCCGCGACCATAGACAACCCACCATAAACCAGCGCCGTATAAAGCTGCACAACAGAGGCACCCGCACAAATCTTGGCATAGGCTTGCTCGGCATTTGAAATGCCGCCAACACCCACCAACGGCAGCTTGCCCTCAGTCATCGCAGACAACTGCGCCAAAACCCGCGTCGATTTCTCAAACAACGGCGCACCGGATAGACCGCCCATCTCGCCCTTGTGCTGCGACATCAGCCCATCGCGATCCAACGTCGTGTTGGTCGCAATAATCGCGTCCAATCCACTTTCCAACGCGACCTCAGCAATCTCTGCCAATTCCGCTTCGGATAAATCCGGCGCAATCTTCAAAAACACCGGGATCTTCTTCGAAAGCCCTTCACGCGCGTCCATCACACCCGCCAGCAACGCCGACAGCGCCGCTTTGCCCTGCAAATCCCGCAGCTTTTCGGTGTTCGGAGAACTCACATTCACCGTCGCAAAATCCAGATGCGCGCCACAATGCGCCAACACCTTGGCAAAATCCGCTGCACGATCCTCTGAATCCTTATTCGCCCCAAGGTTCAAACCAATCACAGCATCCCGCGGCCGCTGCGCCAGGCGGCTTGCAATCGCTTCCATACCGTCATTGTTAAACCCAAACCGGTTGATCGCCGCACGATCCTCGGTCAAGCGAAACAACCGAGGCTTCGGATTGCCCGGCTGCGCCCGCGGAGTCGCGGCCCCAACTTCAAAGAACCCAAATCCCGCACGCGACAAGCCCAACAAAGCCGTCGCGTTTTTATCAAAACCAGCCGCCAATCCCACAGGGTTCGGCACATCCAGCCCTGCAAATGACGTGCGCAACCGTGGTGACGTCACCAACCCGGGCGACGCAGCCGCGCCCAATTGCAACGCTTTGATTGCCAAACCATGCGCGGTTTCTGGGTCCACTTTATGCAACAACGGCATGCCCAGTTTTTCCATCAAATTCATTGCGTCATCTCCTCAGGGAAAACATGTGCGCCGTCCACAAACGGCAACGGCTTGGCCCACAAAACCTCATCCAGCCTCATCGCGCGATACAGATGCGGGAACTTATCGCCACCGCGGGACACTTCCCACTTCAGCGCGTCGCCCAAATCATCCGCCTCCAGCGCCAGCAGCCACAGCCCATCCAGCCCAGCGAAATGCTTCGCCGCCGTCTCAGCCGCTTGCGACCCGGTGGAAAAATGCACAAAGCCATCGGCCAAATCTATCGGAGCGCCCAAAGTTTCACCTTTGGCCTGCAACGTGGCCCATTCATTGGCCTTAAATATCTTGAAAATCAGCATGTCGCTCAAATGCCCGCCCGCTGCCTTAAGGTCAAGCTTTCCAGCCATGTCATGCGGCTGTTACCAATAATTCTGTATTCAACGCCCATGAACACAAAGAAATTTTGACTCGCGGGTCAATTTTATGCCCAACTCTACGGATCTATAGCGAAAGGGGAGCAATATGTTTTCGCGTCTACTAACATCCGCTGCTGCACTGGCCGTCACCACAGGTATGGCCTCTGCCGATTATGCACTGACAATTCTTCACACAAATGATTTTCACGCGCGCTTTGAGCCGATCAGCCGATTTGATTCTGGCTGCTCTGCCGACAGCAACGCCGAAGGCAAATGTTTCGGCGGTTCCGCCCGTCTGAAATCCGCCGTCGACGCAGCCCGCGCGCAATACGAAAACTCCATCCTTGTGGATGGCGGCGACCAATTCCAAGGCACGCTGTTTTACACCTATTACAAAGGCAAACTCACAGCCGAGATGATGAATACACTCGGCTATGACGGCATGACCGTGGGCAACCACGAATTCGACGATGGCCCCGAAGTGCTGCGCGGCTTCATGGATGCCATCAACTTCCCGATCCTGATGTCCAACGCTGACGTGTCCGCGGAACCCCAGCTTGCGGGTGTTTTGCAGAAATCCACCGTCATCGAAAAGGGCGGCGAAAAGATCGGCATGATCGGCCTGACCCCAGAAAACACCGATGAACTGGCGTCACCGGGGGACAACATCACCTTCACCAGCGCAGTAGACGCGGTCCAATCCGAAGTCGATCGTCTGACCGCCGAAGGCGTGAACAAGATCATCGTCCTGTCCCACTCTGGTTTTGCCAAAGACAAGATGGTCGCGGAAATGACCACGGGCGTGGATGTCATCGTTGGCGGCCACACGAACACCTATCTGTCAAACATCTCTGACCGCGCCGAAGGTCCGTACCCAACGGTCGTAGGTGAAACACAGATCGTATCGGCCTATGCCTACGGCAAATTCCTTGGCCAGTTGAACGTTGTGTTTGATGACGACGGCGTCGTCAAGTCCGCACAGGGTGAGCCGTTGATCATGGATCGCTTCATCACTGAAAACGATGCTGTTAAGGCCCGCATCGCCGAAGCTGCCAAACCGCTGGACGAAATCCGCAACAAAGTTGTGGCCGAAACAGCGACCGAAATCATCGGTGTCCGCGAAGAATGCCGTGCCGTTGAATGCGCCATGGGCAACCTAATCGCCGATGCGATGCTAGACCGTGTTAAAGACCAAGGCGTTGAAATCGCCATCCAAAACGGTGGCGGCATCCGTGCCTCCATTGACGCGGGCGAGGTCACAATGGGCGAAGTCCTGACCGTTCTGCCATTTCAAAACACACTGTCCACATTCCAAGTGACTGGCGCAACCATGGTTGCTGCACTTGAAAACGGTGTGTCCCAAGTGGAAGAGGGCGCAGGCCGTTTCCCACAAGTGGCGGGCATAACATTCGCTTTTGACGCTGCAAAACCAGCGGGCGAACGCGTGTCTGATGTCATGGTCGGCGGCGCAGCCATTGATCTGGCCAAATCCTACAACGTTGTGTCCAACAACTATGTGCGTAACGGTGGCGACGGCTACAAGATGTTTAAAGATGCAGCAAATGCCTATGACTTTGGTCCAGACTTGGCAGATGTCACTGCCGAATTCATCGCCAAAAACGCGCCATATACACCGTACAAAGACGGTCGCATCACTAAAAAATAAGCCTCCTATACCAAGGTTGGTTCGAAACCCGGCAGCACTATCTGCCGGGTTTTTTCGTTTGATTTCCCGCCTTCACAGCCTCGGATCAAATCGTTAATAACATCTTTATGGACCACCCGCTGATAGATCTAATTAATCAAAAAATCGCCGAAGCAGAGGCGAAGGGCGATTTTGATAATCTTCAAGGCGCGGGTAAACCGCTGCCGCCTGCGGACGACCCAGAAAATGCGCTGCTCAATCGGTTGGTAAAAGAAAGCGGCGGCGTGCCCGAATTTGTCTCGCTCTCTCGCGAACTGGATCGCCTGCGCGCCGAATTGCGCGAGACCGGGGACCGCACCCGTCGCCGTGACATCATGAAAGAGATGTCGATGATGGAGGCCAAGATCGACATCGCCCGTAAAGCGCATCGCTAAGCCTCGGCGATATTATTGCCAAAAAAATCCATCAAATTAACGGCCCATTTTCATGGTTTTCCAAAAAACGCATCAAAATCGGGCTGAAACGTACGTTTCAACACGGGAATCGCACGAATTTCACATTTATCGGGTCTTAACCTGACGCACTTTGTGGCCGACTCAGCGGCGACCCACCACATGTCGCCCCTCGAATCTGCGGATTTCGGGCCCAATTTCATGGTTAATACACCGTACGCCCCTCTGGGCATCCGCCGAAATTCGGGTAATCTGCCCTCATGTGCGGACGAATAGCCATCACCTTACCAACTGACGCTATGGCGCAAATGTTTGCCGCCATGCCCGCAAATAATCTGCCAAATGTCCCCAATTATAACGTCTGCCCCACAACGGATATTCACGTGGTCATGGCGGCCGAGGGCCAGCGTCAGCTCGTTAAAATGCGTTGGGGTTTCTTGCCACATTGGTACAAAACCCCAACTGACGGCCCGCTTTTGATCAACGCTCGCGCTGAAACCATCGCGGAAAAACCAGCGTTTAGAACAGCTTGCCGCACACGCCGCTGTATCGTGCCCGTATCAGGGTTCTATGAATGGACCAAAGACGAGGCCGGCAAACGTTGGCCGTGGTACATCCATTCTGACGAACCACTCGCCCTTGCCAGCATCTGGCAAGACTGGGGCCAAGGCGAAGAAACCCACCGCACCTGCGCCGTTGTCACAACCGGCGCCAATGAAACCATCTCTCAAATCCACCATCGCATGCCCGTCATTCTGGCAGAGCGCGATTGGGGCAAATGGCTCGGCGAAGAAGGCCACGGTGCCGCCCCCCTCATGACCGCCGCACCAGAGGATCTATTATCCTTCTATGCTGTTGATCCTAAAGTGAATTCCAACCGGGCCTCGGGGCCGGAATTGATCGAACCGTTCGACTGATTATCAAAGCAAAGCTTATGCAGCTTCAGGTTTGAAACCTCTTGGGTTTTACCTGTAAAAAGCGTTTCATAAGGCATTCTTACAAAGGCGACCCAATGTCTGACCCAACCTATTTCGCGCCGCTCGGTGGCTTGCCGCCCCAAACCCAACTGACCACAAACCGCGCCGTTTTTACTGATGCATATGCCGTTATCCCACGCGGCGTGATGACCGATATTGTGACGTCAAATTTGCCATTCTGGACAGACACCCGCGCTTGGATTTTGGCCCGCCCCATGTCTGGATTTTCCGAGACATTCTCGCAGTATATCCTAGACATAGCCCCAGGTGGCGGCAGCGATAAACCCGAACTTGATCCAAACGCACAGGGCGTGTTGTTTGTCGTTTCGGGCGAAATCACCGTAACTTTGCAAGGCAGCGATCACGTTCTAACAGAGGGCGGCTATGCCTACCTGCCACCATCCACTGGCTGGACGTTGCGCAACAGGGGCACAGAGCCCGTCAAGGCGCACTTCATTCGGAAATCCTATGAGGCGGTAGAGGGCATCGACACGCCCGATGCATTTTTTGTTAACGAAAACGATATAGACCCTATCGCCATGCCCGGCACCGAAGGCCGCTGGGCAACCTCGCGTTTCGTAGACCCAAACGACATGCGCCACGACATGCATGTGAACATTGTCACCTTTGAGCCGGGCGGGGTGATCCCGTTTCCAGAAACGCATGTGATGGAACACGGGCTGTATGTTCTAGAAGGCAAGGCAGTGTATCTGCTTAACCAAGAATGGGTCGAGGTTGAGGCTGGCGATTTCATGTGGCTCCGCGCCTTTTGTCCGCAGGCGTGCTATGCGGGCGGACCGGGGCGCTTCCGGTATCTGTTGTACAAAGATGTGAACCGTCACGCCAAATTGGGGTGATGTGTTGGTACAATCAGGGGGGTGGTCATTTCTCTGCAAAGGATGTGAACTGCCGCTAGGTTCACATCCTGTCGGAGATCCTGCATGGCGATCAAGAAAACACATATATTTATCAATGGCTTCGGTCGTATCGGGCGCAGCTTGTTGCGAATCCTCATGCTTGACCCAGCCTATAAAAATTTCGAAATTATAGGGTTGAATGACATCGAGTCACTAGAGACATGCGCATACTTGTTTGAATATGACTCTGTCTTTGGCCCATTTCCCGGCGCCGTCGAACACACGGACACAGCATTGATTGTAAACGGAAAATCTATTCCGTTTACCGCCGCTCAGGATATTGCTGCGCTGGATTTATCGGCTGTGGATGTTGTTTTGGAATGCACGGGCATGACCGGCAATCGCGCGATTGTGGAGCGTGGCCTAGATGCAGGCGCAAAAGACGTTTTGATTTCAGGACCTTCTGATCAAGCGGATGTAACCGTAGTGCTGGGCGCTAATGACCAGATGCTTGGAGATCACCACGTGGTTTCCAATGCATCATGTACCACCAACGCCCTCGCGCCATTGATCAAAACTCTGGACGAGGCATATGGCCTGATCAGCGGGCACATGACAACGGTGCATTGCTATACAGGCTCTCAGCCCACGGTCGACAAGCCCCGCGCTAACCCTGAACGCAGCCGTGCAGCGGCCTTATCTATGGTGCCAACAACCACCAGCGCGCATCACATGATAGAGCATGTATTACCCCATCTAAAAGGCCGCGTCGAAGCGCGTGCGATCCGTGTTCCAACGGCTTCTGTCAGTGCTATTGATCTGACAATCCAAACTGAGAAACGGATGACATCTGAAGGCGTGAATGCCGTTCTAAAAGCGCAGACGGAACATGGCATTTTAGGTTGGACGACCAAACCGCTGGTCTCCACAGATTTGCGCATGCGCCGCGAGTCTCTTGTGGTCTGTGAACGAGAAACCTCTGTTTCTGTTGGAGGATTGCTGCGCGTGTTTGGCTGGTACGATAACGAATGGGGTTTTTCGTGCCGCATGCTCGACATGGCCCGTTTGATGGCCGCGCGATAAGCAAAAGCCCCGCGTAAGGCGGGGCTTTCGATATTACTTGCGTTTCTTCGGCGGCATCAGATCAGTGATTGTGCCTTCGAACATTTCGGCAGCAAAGTTCACGGTTTCTGATAACGTCGGATGCGGGTGAATGGTGTGACCAAGGTCCACCGCATCAGCACCCATTTCGATGGCCAGAGCGACTTCAGCAATCAGATCACCTGCATTCGGCCCAACAATCCCCGCGCCAATCACGCGCTCGTTGCTTTCATCAAACAGTACTTTGGTCAAACCTTCGGAGCGGCCAAGTGACAAGGATCGACCAGATGCAGCCCAAGGGAATACACCCTTGCCAACCTTGATACCTTCGGCTTTGGCTTGCGTTTCTGTCACGCCAACCCAAGCAACCTCTGGATCGGTGTAGGCAACAGACGGGATCACACGCGCATCAAAGAAGCGCTTGTGACCTGCGCAAACTTCGGCGGCCACTTTACCTTCGTGAACCGCTTTGTGCGCCAGCATTGGTTGGCCGACCACATCGCCAATCGCAAAGATATGCGGTTGTCCGGTACGTTGTTGATTATCCACGGCAATAAAGCCGCGTTCGTCTACAGCTACACCCGCTTTGTCTGCGTCAATCAACATGCCATTCGGCTTTCGGCCAACGGCGACCAACACCTTGTCAAAGGTATCTGTGGTCTCGCCATCCGGACCCTCCATCGTGACTTTTAGTCCCTTTTTCTGGGCCTCAATCGCGGTCACTTTGGTTTTGGTCAAGATTGCTTCGTAGCGGCCTTCGATGCGCTTGTGCAGTGGTTTGACGATGTCTTTATCCGCACCCGGAATAAGCTGGTCCATGAATTCAACGATGGTCACTTTCGATCCCAATGCATCATAAACAGTGGCCATTTCCAAGCCAATGATGCCACCACCCAAAACAAGCAACCGTTCTGGAACATCTTCCAATTCAAGCGCACCTGTTGAGTCAATCACGCGTGGATCGTCATGCGGGATAAACGGCAAAGTGACCGGGACCGAACCAGCCGCAATGATGCATTGGTCAAAGCTGACGGTGGTTTTCACGCCGTCATTGTCGACCTCAATCATGTTTGGCCCGGTGAACTTACCGTAACCATTCACAACCTTCACTTTGCGAGCCTTTGCTAAGCCACCCAAACCGCCAGTCAACTGATTAACAACGCTTTCTTTCCAGCCGCGCAGGGCGTTCAGGTCAATTTCTGGCTTGGCGAATTTCACACCGAAATGGCCCATTTCTTCGGCTTCGGTGATGACTTTCGCGCCATGCAACAATGCTTTGGATGGGATACAGCCCACGTTCAAACAAACGCCACCTAGGTTGCTATCCTTTTCGATCAGGATAACTTTCTTACCCAAGTCCGCTGCGCGGAAGGCTGCGGTGTAACCACCAGGGCCAGAGCCCAAAACGACCACTTCGCCGTGATGGTCGCCTGCACCCGTCGCGCTGCCAGTTGCGGCAACCGTTGTAGGTGCTTCGGGTGCGGCTGGCGTGGCGGGCTCGACGTCCGCTGCGCCAGCACTTTCGGCTGCGTCTAGGATCAAGATCAGTGATCCTTGGGCAACATTGTCGCCTTCGGCCACTTTGATCTCTTTCACGACACCCGCCGCTGGTGAGGGCACTTCCATCGTTGCTTTGTCAGATTCTAGCTCGATCAAGGCGTCTTCTGCGGCGACGGTGTCGCCAACAGAAACCAAGATGGAAACAACAGGAACCGCGTCGAAATCGCCAATATCAGGAACTTTAACTTCCATTGTCATCGCTCCCTTACAGCATCAACCGGCGCACATCGCCGAGCAGGTGTTTCAGGGTTGCGCAGAAGCGTGCCGCCAAGGCACCATCAATCGCGCGGTGATCGTAAGACATCGAAAGTGGCTGCATCAAACGCGGCTCAAACTCGCCGCTTTCTTTGTTCCAAACCGGTGCCATTTTTGACCGGGTCAGGCCCAAAATTGCAACTTCTGGAGCGTTCACGATAGGCGTGAAACTGGTGCCGCCAATGCCGCCGAGCGATGAAATGGTGAACGTCGCGCCAGACATGTCGTCGCCTTTCAGCTTGCCATCACGTGCTTTGCCAGACAATTCCATCAAGTCTTTGGAAATCTCTACAATGCCTTTGCGATCCGCGTCTTTGATGACCGGAACCATCAGGCCGTTTGGCGTATCGGCTGCAAAACCAATGTTGTAGAAGTCTTTCTTGATCAGCTTGTCGCCATCCGGATGGATCGAACTGTTCACTTCCCAATGCTGTTTCAATGCAGAAACAGAGGCTTTTACAACGAAGCTTAGCAGAGTAACGCGATAGCCTTCGGTCTTGGCAATGCCATCAAGTTCACGGCGGTATCCGTCAAGATCGGTGATGTCTGCTTCTTCGTTGTGTGTCACATGTGGAATGTTCAACCAACTGCGGTGCAGCGCAGGGCCAGAGATCTTTTTGATCCGTGGCATTTCAACATCTTCGACTTTGCCGAACTTGCTGAAATCAACAGCTGGAATCGGTGGTATACCCATGCCGCCCTGTGCCGGAGACGCCGCCGCTGGTGCAGCAGTCGCTTTCAGATGCGCAGTGATGTCGTCACGCAGGATACGGCCGGCACGGCCGGTGCCATTCACTTTGGCAATGTCGATGTCCAATTGGCGCGCAAAGGCGCGGACAGATGGCGATGCATGGGCTTTCCCAAAGCCGCTGTCCACAACAGCCACAGGTGCAGGGGCTGCCGCTGGGGCAGGGGGCGCCGCAGGTGCTGCTGCTGGAGCGGTTGGAGCCACCGCAGGTGCGGAAGCTGCTTCGCCTTCTAGGATCAGAACCACCGCGCCTTCGCCGATGTTGTCGCCTTCGGCAACTTTGATTTCCAATACTTTACCGGCAGCTGACGAGGGCACTTCCATCGTGGCCTTGTCGCTTTCCAATTCGATGATTGGATCTTCTTCGGCGATGACGTCGCCGACGCTTACTAGGATGGATACAACAGGAACTTCCGCGAAATCCCCAATGTCTGGTACTTTGACTTCAATTGTCATGATCTTGTCTCCTCTGTCCGATCACACCAGCCGTGGGTTCGGCTTGTTTCCGTCGATGTCATATTTTGCCAATGCTTTTTCGAGCACTGCTTTTGTGATGCTGCCTTCGCGATACAAGTCGACCATGGCCGCTGCTGCGATGTGGTTTGCATCTACCTCAAAGAACCGGCGCAGGTTTACGCGGCTGTCCGAGCGGCCGTAGCCGTCGGTGCCCAACACGGTGTAATGCCGTGGCACACATGCGCGAATTTGTTCTGCAAAGTTCTTCATATAGTCGGTCGCCGCAATTACCGGACCTTTGGACTTTGCCAATTGCTGCGCCACGAATGGTACCCTTGGCTCTGCCAGCGGGTTCAGGCGGTTGTGACGCTCTGCGTCCTGACAGTCGCGCGCCAGCTCGTTAAAGCTTGGGGCAGACCAAATTTCAGCTGTGACGCCAAAGTCTTCTTCGAGCATTTCAGCCGCCTTGATCGCTTGGATCAAGATGGTGCCAGAGCCCATCAAAGTAACGTGCTTCTTCGTTGGCTTCGCGACCTCTTTGAAACGATACAGGCCTTTGACGATGTCTTCTTCGACGCCCATCGGCATATCAGGATGCGCGTAGTTTTCGTTCATCAGGGTCAGGTAGTAGAACACGTCTTCCTGATCTTCGTACATGCGCTTCATGCCGTGTTGAATGATCACCGCGACTTCGTGTTGGAAGGTCGGGTCATAGCTGATGCAGTTCGGAACGGTGCCCGCCAGAATATGGCTGTGGCCATCTTCGTGCTGCAAACCTTCGCCGTTCAAAGTAGTTCGGCCAGCGGTGCCGCCCAGCATAAAGCCACGTGCACGGCTGTCGCCTGCGGCCCAAGCCAAATCGCCAATCCGTTGGAAACCGAACATAGAGTAGTAGATAAAGAACGGGATCATCGGCACACCGTGATTGGAATATGACGTCGCCGCCGCGATCCAATCCGCCATAGCACCGGCTTCGTTGATACCTTCTTGTAGAACCTGACCATCGACGCTCTCTTTATAGAACATCATTTGATCAGCATCTTGTGGTGTGTATTTCTGGCCAAGCGGGTTGTAGATGCCGACGGAACGGAACAGACCTTCCATACCAAATGTACGGCTTTCATCCGGCACGATGGGCACGACGTTTTTGCCCACGTTTTTGTCACGCAAGAGCGTTGTCAGGATGCGGACAAAGGCCATTGTCGTTGAAATTTCGCGATCACCCGTGGATTTCAACTGCGCTGCGAATTTGTCGAGCGCTGGGATTTCCATTTTTGGTGAAACAGTTTCACGTTTTGGGAATTCACCACCCAAAGCTTTACGACGATCTGCCAAATACGCTTTTTGGGCGTTGTTCAATTGAACGAATGGCGCTTTGCCTACATCTTCGTCACTGACCGGAATCTGGAAACGATCGCGGAAGGCGCGCAGTTGATCTTCTGTCATTTTCTTTTGCTGGTGGGTCGTGTTCTGACCTTCGCCAGCAGAGCCCATACCGTGGCCCTTAACCGTTTTTACCAGCAAACAGGTCGGTTGACCCTTGGTGTCTGACGCGCGTTTGAACGCGGTATAAACTTTCTGAGGGTCATGACCGCCGCGACGTAGGGACCAGATTTGTTCATCTGTCCAGTCGGCAACCAAAGCAGCTGTTTCTGGGTATTTGCCAAAGAAATGTTCGCGAATATAGGCGCCGTCTTTGGATTTGAACGTCTGATAGTCGCCGTCCAAGGTTTCATCCATCAGCTGACGAAGTTTACCAGAAGTGTCTTTTTCCAGTAGGTCGTCCCAGCCTTTGCCCCAAAGCAATTTGATGACGTTCCAGCCCGCACCGCGGAAGTCGCCTTCGAGCTCTTGAACGATCTTGTGGTTGCCGCGTACCGGGCCGTCTAGTCGCTGTAAGTTGCAGTTCACAACAAAGATCAGGTTATCCAGACCTTCGCGCGCAGCAAGGTCGATCGCACCGCGAGATTCCGGCTCGTCCATCTCGCCATCACCAAGGAAGCACCAAACCTTACGGTCGGCCATATCAATGTGACCACGGTTGTGCATGTATTTCATGAACCGCGCTTGATAGATCGCCATAAGTGGGCCCAGACCCATCGAAACCGTCGGGAACTGCCAATAATCAGGCATCAACCATGGGTGAGGGTAGGACGACAGGCCTTTGCCGCCCACTTCGGAACGGAAGTTTTCAAGCTGCTCTTCGGTTAGGCGACCTTCCATAAAGGAGCGCGCGTAGATGCCCGGGATCACGTGGCCTTGGAAAAACACCAAGTCGCCACCGTGGATCGCTGATTTTGACCGCCAGAAGTGGTTTAGGCCGATGTCATACATCACTGCCGAAGACGCGAAAGAGGCAATATGCCCGCCATATTCGCTGGATACTTTGTTACGGCGCACAACGGTCGCCATCGCGTTCCAACGGTTAATGGTGCGGATGCGCCATTCCATATCCATGTCACCTGGGAACGGCTCTTGCTCGTCCGCTGGGATCGTATTTTGATAAGGTGTTGTTGCTGAAAAGGGTAGGTTGGCACCAGCTGCCCGTGCCTGTTGAACCGCTTTATCTAATAGGTAATGGGCCCGATCTGCGCCGTCCCGCGCAATCACGTCTTCGATGGCTTCTTGCCATTCGCGAGACTCTACCGGGTCGATGTCTTCGAATTTCGTCGCCATGGACGCGTCCTCCTCCGGGAATAACTGCAAACCTTATAGTTTAATATTAAACTACATAGGTAGCCCGTCAGCGTCATAGCAGCCATGCGCTCAGCGGGAAACAGAAAATAGTCGCAAGAATTTGCGTTTCACTGAGCGAAATTAGAAATTGGGAAGGTGACGGTCTCTATTTAGTTTAGCGATGAACTATACTGAAGGGGGCCTCAAAGAAGTGTTCTTCAAGGTTGGTGTCACTCGCAATGCGATCCACAACCGCAAACAATCCGGGGGCATGAAGCGGGGTCAAAACGCCATGCCATGTGCCCATATGCAAGTTTATCCCTTGCCCGGGGGCAGTAACGAAAGCCCTTGGTATTGCGGGGATATTTCCAACATCTTCTGCCACAATCACCAGAAATGGGGAAAGAGACATAGGGATGAAAGCCTGACTGCCCTTCGGATGCCGCTCGACCATATCTAAGGTATACGGAAATTGACGGGGCTCTGAGTCAAACAGGCTAATGCCAGGCTTTCCGCTGGTGAAATCAAGCTGTGCTAAGTCATGATGACGGCCACAGTAGCCTTGGTTTATTACTTGATCAGGTTTGGACTTTAATTCCAAGACATCGCCAAAGGGCGCAAATGCGTCTGCCGTCAAAGGCTCTGTCGTGATGCGCTTCATGGCAAAATCGCTTCAAGCCGAATTGCTGCGATCCGCTCAACCTGCCGGCAGGATTCTTGGAACTCTGTTTCGCTACTGTTGTCGATCCGTCGTTTAAATGCCCTAAGAATACTCGCTTTATCGTGGTCGCGGACGGCAATGATAAAGGGGAAACCGTGTTTCTTTACATATTCCGTGTTCAGGCTTTGAAAGGTGCTGCGCTCTTGATCCGTTAGCAAATCCAACCCGGCACTTGCCTGTTCTGATGTGGACTCGTTGGTCAAAGCGCCAGCCGCAGCAAGTTTGCCTGCCAGATCAGGGTGGGCATTTAACACCTCTAGCTTTTGTGCCTTTGATGCACTGCGAAACACTCGCGCAAGAACACTGTGCAATCCAACCGCGGTGTCATGTGCTGGCCCCAGCTCCATGGCATGTGCGGCTTTGGCGATCCAAGCCGAATGCTCAAAGATACTGCCGAACTGTTGAACAAACCGATCCGCAGACATCTGACTTGGCCGTTCGATCCGTTCGTGCGGATGTGTTTTTGCCCAATGCTCGGCAATCTCAATACGGCGCGGTGTCCAAACACCTTCAAACTCTTGTATGTATTCTATAAATTTCCGTAGCCCCGCGATCTTGCCGGGGCGCCCCATCAAGCGGCAATGCAATCCGATGCTCATCATTTTGGGCTGACCATCGCGACCTTCGGCATAAAGTTCGTCAAAGGCGTCCTTTAAATAGGTAAAGAAATCTTGCCCCGTCACCCAACCCGGTGCCGTGGCAAACCGCATATCGTTGGCTTCTAGCGTGTAGGGGATGATCAGTTGATCCTGCTCACCATATTCACGCCAGTAAGGTAGATCATCGTCATACGTGTCTGAAATATAGTCAAAAAGACCAGTTTCAGCGACCAAGCGGACCGTGTTGTCGGAGCAGCGCCCCGTGTACCACCCCTGTGGTTGTTCCCCGACAACTTCGGTGTGTAAACGGATCGCTTCGGCAATAGCGGCGCGCTCTTCTGCTTCTGGCATGTCCTTATGTTCAATCCACTTCAACCCATGCGATGCAATTTCCCATCCAGCCGATTTCATCGCAGCCACTTGATCAGGGGAGCGGGCCAAGGCGGTCGCAACCCCATAAACAGTTACGGGGATTTTCGCGCCTTCGAACAACCGATGCAAACGCCAGAACCCTGCGCGCCCACCGTATTCGTACATTGATTCCATGTTCCAATGCCGTTGTTCAGGCCACTGAGCCGCGCCGGGAATATCGCTAAGAAAGGCTTCAGACGCTGCGTCGCCATGCAGTACACAGTTTTCGCCACCTTCTTCGTAGTTCAGCACAAATTGAACGGCGACGCGCGCGTGTCCTGGCCACTGAGCATCCGGTGGGGTTTGGCCATAGCCACGCATGTCTCTTGGGTATCTGTTCATCTCAGCTCTCCTCGGCGTTTAACTAACGCGACTTAGCGGCCGTTGTTTTCATCTTTATTTTGAAAGAGCTCATTGCATCTGTACAGTGGTCAAGAAGAATAACATTCGCTTTATGTAATAAAGTATCTGGGGGGCTTAGAAATGAGCGGTTATTTAACAACGCATGTTTTGGATACAGCACGGGGCTGTCCGGCCGAAGGCGTAAAGATTTCATTGTATCGCGTAGATGAAGACCAGCGCGAATTCATAAGCGAGGCCGTAACCAATCCCGACGGGCGGACAGATTCACCTATATTGCCTAAAGAGCAATTCGCGATGGGGATTTATGAGTTGGTGTTTTCCTGCGGTGGCTACTTTCAAGGAAGCGGGCAGGCGGGTCGTTTACCTTTGTTCCTTGAGGAAATCCCTATTCGGTTTGGGATGAACGAAGAAAACCACTACCACGTACCGCTGTTGCTTTCTCCATACGGTTATTCAACCTACCGCGGTAGTTAGGCCCTTATTTCCTTCAGTGCGGCTGTGATTTTGGTTGCCATGAAATCAATCAGCAAACGGGTTTTGGGATCCTGATGTCTGCGGTGAGTGTAAAGACAGGCGAGTTGCACCGGAACAGGTGGGAACTCTGTTAGTACTGGTATCAACGCTCCGGACTCTAAGTGAGGGGCGACTTCGAAATAGGGTTTTAATACAATTCCGTGTCCGTCGAGCGCCCAATTTGTAAGCACGTCGCCGTCATCTGTCTCAAACGGTCCTGTTACGGCAATCTTTTTAACGCCCTCTGGTGTTTGGAGCGGCCATTGAAATTCCGGCGCGCCGGGGTAACGTAGGTTCAGGCAGGCGTGGCTACCATCCGCGAGGCTTTCGGGATCGGTTGGATCCCCCTTTTCTTGCAAGTACTTAGGTGCCGCACAAAGTAGGCGAGGGCAGTCGGCGATTTTGCGTATTTTTAAGGTGCTGTCCTGGGGAAGGCCCAAGAAAAACGCGACATCCAAACCTTCGGCCGTAAGGTCAAGCTTACGATCTGAGAGCCTAAGGCGAAGGTCGATTAACGGAAATTCTTCTTTGAAAGCAGGGACATGGGGCGCGATAAATCGTCGACCTAAACCGAGAGGGGCCGCGACAAACAATGAACCGCGGGGGCTTTGGGTGACGGACTGTACATCAGCTTCGGCGTTTTCGACGGCCTGCAGGATTTTGCAGGCGCCGGTATAAAACAACTCACCTTGTTCAGTGGGGTTCAGTTGTCGCGTAGTACGTTGAAAAAGCCTAACATTTAGCCGATCTTCGAGTTGTGCAATACGGCTGCTGGCAACGGCGGCAGAGATTCTTTGGTCTCTGGCGGCTGCAGACATGTTGCGGAGCTCGTAGACTCGGACGAAGGTTTGGATATTCTCGAAGTAGGACATTGTTTGGATTTACTTGAAACTGTTCGGGTTTATTTGAGGATAGCTGAAAATAACGTGCTGCGCTAGAGTGACAATAAAACAGGTTAGGTCGAAATATGTTTGAAATTCCAATACTTTACGAATGGTTGGCCTTTGCTGTGCGCTGGGTGCACGTGATAACGGCGATCGCTTGGATTGGGTCTTCGTTCTATTTTATCGCTCTGGACCTTGGATTGAACCGAAGCGGCGACTTTGGCGGGGCGGATGGCGAAGAGTGGCAGGTGCATGGAGGCGGATTTTACCATGTTCGCAAGTACTTAGTCGCGCCAGAAGCGATGCCAGAGCATCTAACCTGGTTCAAATGGGAGAGCTATTCGACATGGCTGTCCGGTTTTGCGCTGTTGATGGTGGTGTATTGGATGGGCGGCGAGCTGTTCCTGATTGATGCCAATAAGTCTAACCTATTGCTGTGGCAGGGAATTTTGCTATCGGCCGCCGTGTTGACGATTGGTTGGGTTGTTTATGACTTCCTGTGCAAATCACCGCTTGCGAAACATCCGACCGTTTTGATGGTTCTGCTGTTTTGTCTTTTGGTTGTAATGGGTTACGGGTTAAATCAGGTGTTCACCGGGCGGGCTATGATGCTGCACCTTGGGGCCTTTACCGCGACGATCATGACGGCCAATGTTTTTTTTATTATCATGCCAAATCAACGGGTTGTGGTCGCTGACTTGCAAGCAGGGCGTGTGCCGGATGCGAAATATGGAAAGATCGCGAAATTGCGGTCGACGCATAACAATTACCTGACGCTTCCCGTTATTTTCTTAATGTTATCAAATCACTACCCGCTGGCATTTGCGACTCAGTACAATTGGATCATCGCGGCGCTGGTGTTTTTGATGGGGGTGACCATCCGACATTTCTTTAATTCCATGCATGCCAAGAAGGGCATGCAGTGGTGGACGTGGTGCGTTACTGCGATTTTGTTTATTCTTATCATGTGGTTATCTAGT
Source organism: Cognatishimia sp. 1_MG-2023 (assembly GCF_030548175.1). GTDB lineage: Bacteria > Pseudomonadota > Alphaproteobacteria > Rhodobacterales > Rhodobacteraceae > Cognatishimia. Next base: position 92,080 of record NZ_JAUORX010000003.1, read on the forward strand.
GCAGGGCCCGTTGTGAAACCGTTAGAAGAGGCAGAGTTGGATATGCCTGCCGCCGGGGTGCAATTTGCAGAAGCTGAGGGATTTCAGCAGGTTAGCGATATTGTGTTGGGACGTTGTTCTATGTGCCACGCACGCGAGCCAAGTTGGGACGGTATCCATCGAGCGCCAAAGGGTATCTTATTGGAAACACAGGGAGAAATCGCCGTGAATGCGCAGGCGATTTATGTCCATGCGGGCGTGACTGACGCCATGCCACCCGCGAATGTAAGCTGGATGGAACCGGATGAACGCGCAGCGATTGTGGCGTGGTTCAAAGCGGCGGGGCGCACGCCGGGGTAACATTCGGTAAATGTGAGTTTCGTACGTTTCGGTGCTTGAAACGTACGATTCGAGATCGACGCGTTTGGCGCGCCGTTTGGATTTGAGTATTTTTGGAAAGGTGATGCAGGGGCGGTAGCGCCCCGGCAGCATTGTTGCGCTTATTTGCGGTAAAAGAAGATCGGCGCGTTAGTGAAATCTTCATGTGTTCCAGCCAAAGCTACGAACTCAGGCGCGTTCAGCACCTCCCACATGTACCAGCGACCGCGCTCGCGGTAGACGATGAGTGTGAGGGGGCGGGCATCGCTGAAGAGCGTTTTTACGAGGGAGGAGTCGATTGGCATGATGCCATAGATACGGCCGGTTTCAGTTTTGGAGAACTTCATGGGCGCGCCGGGGCGGAAATAGTAATTTGGGTCGGCCTTCATCACTTCTTGGGCGAAGGGCAGTAGGGTGTAGTCGATCTTGCCAAGGGATGTGCCAGCCATCAACGCGAGCTTGTGCATGACCTGAGGTTCCGACAGGTCTGCCATGGTATAGACGTCAGCCTTGTGCGATGCCTCGACATAGCTTTTGACCATATTGGCCATATTGCGCCAGTCACGTTGGGTTAGGGTTTCGGCAGAGGCTGTTGATGCCAGAATGAGTAAACTGGCCAAGAGCGCAGAAAGGCGTTTCATAAAATCCTCATTAATCAAATGTTTACCGGACCTTACGAGGGCTCGTTTATTTGGTCAATGCGGGGATAATGGATTGAGAGGCGCGATGGCGTTGCCGGGCTGAAGCCCGGCCTACAGTTTGTTGCGAAGAAGGCGGGTCTTAGACGTCCAGTTCCTCGACAAACCGGGCGTTTTCTTGGATGTATTCAAACCGTTTCTCTGGTTTTTTGCCCATCAGGCGTTCGACCAGATCGCCGGTTTCGCCGGGTTCGTCCTCGTCGATGGTGACGCGGATGAGCTTCCGCGAAGTTGGGTCCATCGTGGTTTCTTTAAGGTCTTTTGCGTCCATCTCGCCAAGACCCTTAAAGCGGGAGACGTCGATTTTGCCTTTGCCGCCAAGGCCCTTTTCCAGAAGCGCGTCGCGCTCTGCTTCGTCGGTGCAATACACGCGTTTCGCGCCTTGGGTTAGGCGGAAGAGCGGTGGGCAAGCGAGGTAGAGGTGACCTTGGTCGATCATCGGGCGCATTTGGGTGAAGAAGAAGGTCATCAAAAGCGCGGCAATGTGGGCCCCGTCAACATCCGCATCGGTCATGATGATGATCTTGTCGTAGCGCAGATCGTCGGTGCTGAATTTTGAGCCAAGGCTCACACCCAGCGCTTGGGTGAGGTCGCTGATCTCGGCGTTGGTGCCGAGTTTATTGGAGGCCGCGCCAAGAACGTTGAGGATTTTACCACGCAGGGGCAGAAGCGCCTGGTTTTTGCGGTTGCGGGCCATTTTGGCAGAGCCGCCCGCGGAGTCACCCTCGACAATAAAGAGTTCAGTGCCGTCGCGGTTGGTGGCCGAGCAATCGACCAGCTTGCCGGGCAGGCGTAGCTTTTTCGTTGCGGTTTTGCGTTGGGTTTCTTTTTCTTGTTTGCGGCGCAGGCGTTCCTCGGCGCGCAGCACAAGGAAGTCGAGAATGGCGCCAGCGGATTTGTTGTTGGCGGCGAGCCAGTTGTCAAAGTGGTCGCGGACCGAGTTTTCGACCATGCGCTGCGCTTCGACGGTGGCAAGGCGGTCTTTTGTTTGGCCAACGAATTCCGGTTCGCGGATAAAGCAGGACACGAGGGCGCCGGCCCCTGTGGTCAGATCCTCGCGGGTGATGGTCGCGGCTTTTTTGTTGTTTACGAGTTCGCCGTAGGCCTTGATGCCTTTTAGGATGGCGGCCCAGAACCCGGCCTCGTGCGTGCCGCCCTCGGGTGTGGGGACGGTGTTACAGTAGGATTGGATGAAGCCGTCGCGGGCCGGGGTCCAGTTGATGGCCCATTCGACTTTGCCCGGTGCGCTGAATTTTTCGAAGGAAACCGTGCCGGTGAAGGGCTGGTCGGAATAGGTTGTGGAGCCTTCGAGGGTTTCGTTGAGGTAATCCGCGAGGCCGCCGGGGAAGTGGAACTTGGCCTCAAGCGGGGTGTCGCCGTCAACGATGGCAGTTTTCCAGCGGATTTCGACGCCAGAAAAGAGGTACGCCTTGGAGCGGGCCATTTTGAACAGGCGGGATGGTTTGAGTTTGAGCTTACCGAAGATTTCAGCATCTGGATGGAAGGTGACCGAGGTGCCGCGGCGGTTTGGGGCTGCGCCGACTTTGGCGAGCGGGGCTTGGGGCACGCCACGGGAGAATTCCATCGCGTAGAGTTCTTTGTTGCGGGCGACTTCGACGCGCAGGTGATCGGAGAGGGCGTTTACAACAGACGAGCCAACGCCGTGCAGACCGCCAGATGTTTCATAGCTGTCGCCCGAGAATTTGCCGCCTGCGTTCAGAGTGCAAAAGATGATTTCGAGCGCGGATTTGCTAGGGTCTTTGGGGTGCGGGTCGGTTGGAATGCCGCGCCCGTTGTCGCGTACCGAGACGTGGCCGTTTTCATGCAGCTCGATTTCGATCCATGTGGCGTGGCCTGCGACGGCTTCGTCCATGGAGTTATCGACGATCTCGGCAACCATGTGATGCAGCGCCCGGTCATCCTTGCCGCCGATGTACATGCCCGGCCGGAGGCGGACGTGTTCCATATCCTCGAGGACTTGGATCGAGGAGGCGTCATAGGAGTTTTCCGTTTTGGTATCTGCAAGGAGATCGGTCATGCGCTGCTCTTTTTGCTTATCATTGTTACGCATTATTTCACTGCAATGGCTTTGGGGCAAGAGCGGTGGTGGGGTGGAAAAATTCTATTTTTTTAGGGGGTAAGGGATCAGTTGGGGTATTTCCGCCAAATCGAAGGTTAATGAAGTGTTAACGGCGCGTTGTTTTTAAAGCATTTTTTTGTTGCAATATGAGACTTGTGAACGCAGGGTTGTTGAAATAGGCAATATACACCCCAGAGGAGAGTGTCATGGTATGGAATGACACCATGGGATCCGTGGGCCGTACACAAGGCCCCGCCGCACGTGAAAGCGAACGGAAAGAAAAGGATCAACAAAGGCGGGCGATGGAGCGATCCAACGCCAAGGACCTGAATGAGCTTGATAGCTACATTCGGCATATTACTGGTTTGCACCACGAAACGATCAAGGTCATAGATTGGCAGGCACTGGCTGCGAAACCTGCGCCATTGGCCCCAGAAATGGATTTAACCAACTCTGAGAATGTCAGACGGCAGTTGGCGCAGCATGAGGCTGGCTTTGTTGAATGGTTGATGGGACGGGGAAAGCAGACGCGTGCGGCGCTTGAGCGGGCGCTTGATTTAGCGAGATCCCGTCAGCACCGTGAAATTCTGGCAAAACTTGCCCCTTATCATAGCCTTGTGCAGGCTTGGGAAACGGAACAAGCGGTTTGCCATGGTGTGATGACAGGCGATGATGGTGCTATGTTGAGCGTGATCAAAAGCCAGCAAACGCTTACGAAAATTCATAAGCTTGGGCGTGGGTTGGGGTTTTCGGTGCAAGGGGGCGTCGTTCATGCGGTGCTGTCACTGCATAAGACCAATATCGTGCCTGACTTTCAGTTTAAATACATGCCCAGCGGCAAGCTGACTGAGGTAAAGATGCCTCGGGAAAAGACAATGAAGCTGTATCGGGCCTATGCGTCGAGCGCCGTTTTGAAAGTGGCGTCGGATTTGTTCCGCGTTATTCCACGCGAAAGCGTGATTGTGTCCTGTGTGGCGCCTTGTCATGTGGCTGATAGCGACTACGACGAGGAATGGCCGGTTCTTTCTGTAAGGTTTAATCGCCGCGATGTGATGGCCTTGCCGATGGACCGCACCGATCCTGTTCAGGCGATGCGGCTGTTTAATGTGGCCGAAGCGTTTCATCCGATCCATGGGTTTGGGCGGATCGCGCCGATCTTGGATATTCCGGTTCGGATGGCGATCTGACGAGACGATTGGCGTTCCGAAGCTGCGACGCTGTGTTCCTCCCTTCGCGCAGTTTCGGGATGCGTTTGTCTTGGCCGTGTAGTAGACCCCACGCAACAATATGACGTGTGGAGGCCTGCGTGTGACTGATCATTCTCTTGACCCGAAAGACTGGGATGCGTTTCGTGCCGAGGCGCAGGCGTTGTTGGATCATTGTATCGATCAGATGCAAAATGCGGGCGACCGCCCGTGGCAACATGTGCCCGATGGGCTCGAAGCGCGCTATGCGATTGGTCAGACGGCGGCACAGGGCGGCGATGTTATGGCGCGGTTGCGTGACGACGTGCTGCCGTATCACGCGGGCAATACGCATCCGAAATATTGGGGCTGGGTGCAGGGCACGGGTCTGACAACGGATGTGACGGCCGGAATGGTCACGGCGGTGATGAATTCCAACTGTGGGGGCCGCAATCATGGGGCTAACTACATGGAACGCGCGGTGATTGACTGGGCCCGTCAGCAGATGGGTATGCCCGACACAGCATCGGGCGTGTTGGTGACTGGCACGTCTCAGGCGACTGTGATTGGATTTTCCGCGGCGCGTATGCGGGCGTTGGGCGCGGATGTGCGTAAGGTCGGGCAGGGTGCTGTGCGCTTGACCTGCTATGCGGGGCAAGGCGTGCATAACGCGACACGCAAGGCGATTGAATTGCTGGGCATCGGGTCTGACAACTTGCGGATGGTGCCGTTGATTGACGGCTGCATGGACATCGCGGCCTTGCGGGCCATGATTGCAGAGGATCGCGCGGCAGGCGCTGTGCCATTCTTGGTGGTTGGTACGGCGGGATCGGTTGATCTTGGGCTGTTTGATGATTTCAACGCCCTTGCGGATGTGGTCGCGGACGAGGGGCTTTGGTTGCATGTGGACGGCGCATTTGGCGCGTGGACACGGTTGGCCGCGGAACCTTATCGCAGTTTGAGCGACGGTATTGGGCGCGCAGATTCGATTGCGTTGGATTTCCACAAGTGGATGTATGTCGGATACGATTGCGGGCTGGCTTTGCTGCGCAATGAGGATGAACATCGCGCGGCCTTTGCGGCGCGGCCAGCCTATTTGGATGGTAAGGATCGGGGTGTGGCCAGCGGTGATCCGTGGTTCTGCGACTACGGGATTGATCTGTCACGCGGGAACCGGGCGCTGAAGGTTTGGATGGCATTGGAAACGCATGGCGCTGATGCTTTTGGCGATGCGATCACGTTTAACTGCACGTTGGCTAAGGTGATGGCCGATGAAGTGCGCGCACATGATCAGATGGTGTTGGGGCGCGATCCTGTGTCGAATGTCTGTGTGTTCTCGGCACGCGGTGATCTGGATGCGGCGGCGCAATCGGTGCTGAACAACCGGATTGCAGTGGAGTTGCAGGAAGGTGGCGAAGCGGTGTTTTCAACCACGATCATTGATGGGGTGGAAATGCTGCGGGCGGCGATTGTGAACCACCGATCAACCGAACAAGACGTGCGCGAGGCGGTGCGTGCCGTGGCGCGATTGGCCGGTTAAGTCAGCGTTCTAAGTTGCTTTGTTAGGGGCGAGAGATCTTTGAAGGTCTCTTGCAGAGCTTGGGTCGGTGCGTCTAACGCCTCGGCATAGTCGCGCCATGCGGATAGGCTTTTGCGTTTCAGCAGCTCGCCGCGCGGGTGATCTTTGTCATAGGGGCTGGGAACGCGTTTGAGTTCGGGGTCGGCTATGCGAAAGCCGTTGGATTTGAGCTGTTCAATCGTTTCAGCAAATTCCGGGCCATGGGGGCCGTCGATGGCGAGGCGCCATTGGGTGAGGGTGTCTTTTTCAAAGCCCATCAGGCCTGCGCCGATAGAGATGTAATCCAAGCCAATACCAAAGAACCAACCGATGGGCTGGCGGCCGCCTGTGTCTGTTGTCCAGAGCATGTGAAGGTGCTGGTGGTAGGGTGTTTTATCTTTGGAGAACCGCACATCGCGGTGGGGCCGGAAGAGTTTGGTTTTAACAGGATGACCGGTGAGCTTGCCTAGGTCTGCGGCACCTTGTTCTAGCAGTAATTCTGCAGGGCGTTTCAGGTGGCTGTCATAGCGGGTCTTGTTGTCTAGGAACCACTCTCGACTATTGTTCTGCGCCAATTCGGAAAGAAAGGCGCGGGCATCTGGGATGAGGGTGGCAAAACTGTCGGACATAGCAACTCCCTGCTTTGATTGTAGTTTTGACGGATGAATTACGATCGTCCAGTGGTTTTTTTGTCATGGTGTCAAAGTGAGATTGATTGACTGCTTATTAGTTAAGCAAATGCCGCTTGCGAGAGGCGTTTAAGGTGATAAGGATTTCACCTATGGATCGCATTCAAATGACATATGGCGGGCACATGCGTGCCCTTTTCACACTTGGGCTGCCGTTGATCGGCGGGCATGTGGCGCAGTTTGCAGTTGGATTGACCGACACTATCATGTTGGGCTGGTATTCTGTGGACGCGTTGGCGGCTGTTGTGCTGGCTACACAGTTGTTTTTCTTAGTCTTTATTCTGGGGTCTGGATTTGCCTTTGCGGTGATGCCGATGGTTGCCGAAGCTTTGGCAACCGAAGATGACACTGCCATTCGTCGAACCACGCGGATGGGGCTGTGGCTGTCTGTTATCTATGCTTTGGTGTGTTTGCCGCTGTTCTGGTTTTCGCGGCCCGTGTTGGTGGCAGCGGGGCAGGATCCGATTCTGTCCGAGGCCGCGCAGGGGTATTTGCGCATTGCTGGTGTTGGGCTGATCCCTGCGCTGATTGTTATGGTGCTCAAGAGCTATCTTGCCGCCTTGGAGCACACGCGCGTGGTGTTTTGGATCACAATTGCGGCGGCTGTGATCAATGGATTTGTGAATTACGCCCTGATTTTCGGCAATTGGGGCGCGCCAGAACTGGGCATTCAGGGGGCAGCGATTGCTTCATTGTCGGTGCAGGTGGTGATGCTGATTGGCGCGGTGCTTTATGCTGTTTGGGCCTTGCCGCAAGATGATCTGTTTACCCGTATCTGGAAACCGGACTGGGAGGCCGCGCGGCGTGTCTTTATGCTGGGTGTGCCGATTGGGTTCACCACCTTGGCGGAGGTTGGCTTGTTTGCTGCAGGCACCCTGATGATGGGCTGGCTGGGTACTGTTCAACTGGCGGCGCATGGGATTGCGCTGAACCTCGCTGGGTTGATGTTTATGGTGCATCTTGGGTTAAGTAATGCGGCGACCGTCCGAGCGGGGAACGCTATGGGTCGGAAAGATGCCGAGCATTTGGCCAGGGGTGCGCGCACTGCGATTGCGATGAGTATGGTTTATGCGGTGTTCTCGGTGATCATCTTTGTGACCCAATCCGAGTTTTTGGTGTCACTGTTTCTTGATCCAAATGACGCGAACTTTGATGCAATCTTAGCGGCGGGGGCCGTGTTGTTGATTGCGGCGGCGATGTTCCAATTTGTGGATGGATTGCAAGCCATGGCGCTGGGCGTGTTGCGCGGGATCATGGATACACGCGGCCCGATGATCATGGCGGCGATTAGCTATTGGTTGGTTGGCGTGCCGTGCAGCTACTTTATGGGTTTTACACTTGGTTGGGGTGGACTTGGCGTGTGGTTCGGCCTGGGTCTTGGCTTGGCCGTGGCGGCGGTGCTGTTGTTGTGGCGATTTTGGCGCGGGAAATTGGGTGTGCTGCGCAAGAGCTTTGCGGGGTAGTTCCTGTGCGACTTTGGCACCGTTAGGATAAACATTTTTCTTCTTGCGCGATTTTAGTAGGTTCTGTTGGCACATCTAATCGCTGCGGAGCGGAGCTATGTCGAAGAAGACCCTGACCTCTGAAATTACAAAGAAGAACCTTATCGCGTGGGACGAGGCGGCACCCATTCATGCGCGGCATAACATGACGTGGTTGCTGGAGGCGGTGAAAGCCCCGGATTTTACCTGTTTGGATGCGACAGAAATGGGCGTTTTGACCGAGCTGGATGTTGTCGGGAAAAATGTTGCGCAGATGTGTTGTAACAATGGGCGCGAGTTGATTTCTGTCAAGAACATGGGGGCTGCGCGATGTGTTGGCTTTGATGGTGCGCAGGGCTTTGTTGATCAGGCCCGAGCACTGGCCGAGGCTGCGGGGCAGGACACAGAATTTGTCTGTTGCGATGCGTATGACATTCCAGCCCAGTACCAAGGGCAGTTTGATCTGGTCACAATCACGATTGGTGTGTTGGGCTGGATGCCTGACTTGAACGCGTTCTTTGCCGAAACTGCCAAACTCCTGAAACCAGGTGGTGCCATCTTTATCTATGAGCATCACCCGATTGTCGTGATGGTGGAGCCCGGCGCAGCCGACGCCCCGATTAAATGGGAGCTTTCCTATTTCCGCACTGATCCCTATGTGGATTCAAGCGGGTTGGATTACTACGGCGGCGAGACCTATGAGGCGACGCCGAACGCTTCGTTTAGCCACAAGATGTCTGACATCATTATGGCAGGCGTGCGTGCGGGGATGGCGGTGGAGCAGTTTGAAGAGCTACCGAACCACATTTCGCATATGTGGTGGAATGTCGAAGCCTCGGGCATTGGTTTGCCGATGAGTTATATTTTGGTGCTGCGGGGGTAGGGTGCGTAACAGCTTAGTCGTCACCCAGCATCCGTTCTGCTTTTTTGCGGACCAGCACGGTTCGTAGGTCGTGCATTGCCATCAGCAGGGAATCTGTGACCATCTCTAGCTGTTCATCCGTCGCTTGGCTTTGGGTCCAGTGGGCGGTGTGGTGGAGGTGGTCGATGGCGCGCAGGATGTCGTCCATTTGGCGCCAGTCGAGCGTTTCGCGGCGGTCGGCGATCCAGGTTTTGATCGCGGCTTTGTCTTCGTCCGTTAGTTTGCGGTCGCCATGCGCGCGGATTTCTCCGGTGCGCATGACGACGGTTGCAATCTGATCCATTTCGATCCGCCGGTGACGGTTGCCTGTATCCACGCGGAATACAGAGGCGCCGGTGTCGCGGGTGCGAAAGAAATATTCGGGCAGATCGACGGCCATTGGGTGTTCCTCTGTCTTAGGCGAGTGACGCGCAGAAGGTTTGGATGCGGGTGCAGGCCTCTTTCAGGGCCTCGTCCGATGTGGCGTAGCTGACGCGGAAGTTAGGCGAGAGGCCGAATGCCGCGCCGAAAACAACGGCGACATCTTTTTCCTCTAGTAATGCGGTCGCAAAGGTTTCATCGTCCACGATCTTGGTGCCAGCTGGGCTCGTTTTGCCGATAAGGCCCGCAATGGATGGGTAGACGTAGAACGCGCCTTCGGGAGAGGGGCAGGTGACGCCCTCGATTTCGTTCAGCATTTGCACGGCCATGTCGCGACGGCGGACGAATTTTTCGTTGTTTGGGGCAAGGAAGTCCTGCGTGCCATTCAATGCCTCGACCGCGGCCCACTGGCTGACGGAGCAAGGGTTGGATGTGGATTGGCTTTGGATTTTGCGCATGGCTGCAATCAAGTGCTCTGGACCTGCTGCATAACCAATGCGCCAGCCTGTCATGGCATAGGCTTTGGATACGCCGTTGCAGGTGAGGGTGCGGTCATAAAGCTGTGGTTCAACCTCGGCCGGGGTGCAGAATTCGAAATCGTCATAGGCGAGGTGTTCATACATGTCGTCGGTCATGACCCAGACGTGGGGGTGACGCAGCAGAACATCGGTGAGTGCCTTTAGTTCATCCCGGCTGTAGCCCGCGCCGGATGGGTTGGATGGGCTGTTGAAGATGAACCATTTTGTGTTGGGCGTGATTGCGGCCTCTAGCTGTTCGGCGGTGAGCTTGAAGTTAGATTCAAGGCTGGCCTCTGCAATCACCGGGGTGCCGCCCGCGAGCAGGACCATATCGGGATAGCTGACCCAATAGGGGGCTGGGATGACAACTTCGTCGCCCGCGTTCAGCGTGGCCATAAAGGCGTTATATAGCGTTTGCTTACCGCCGGTGCCGACTGATACTTGCTTTGGCGTGTAGGTCAGACCGTTGTCGCGCTGTAGCTTGTCGCAGATCGCTTGCTTTAGCTCTGGGATGCCATCCGGTGCAGTGTAGCGGGTTTTGCCCGCGTCGATTGCGGCCTTGGCTGCGTTGCGAATGTTTTCTGGCGTGTCAAAATCAGGCTCGCCCGCGGAGAGGCCGATGATGTCGCGGCCCTGTGCCTTTAGCTCTGCGGCTTTGGCGGTCATCGCGATTGTAGGAGATGGTTTGACGCGGGACAGGGTTTTCGCGAGGAAGGACATGGCTGGGCCTTTGTAAATTGCATTTGTGCAAGTCTTAGGCCGCTGCGGTTGAGCGTTCAAGCGCGAAGGCGAATTGGGTTGCTGAAAGCGACATTCAGCGGTATTTGGCAGCATTATTTCTGATGAGGCATGTGATGACTGAGACCCACGAACACCGTCTGAAACGGATGAAAATGCGGTCTATGCGCCGGGGCATCAAAGAGATGGATATCATCCTAAGCCATTATGCGGACCATAAATTGGCGGGCATGGATGCGGCCGCGTTGGATTTGTATGACGCGTTGCTGCATGAAAACGATCAAGACTTATATCAGTGGGTCAGCGGCCAAGTGGCTGCACCAGAACGATTTTCTGCGCTGATGGCAGATATTGCGGCGTTTTCTGAAACACGTAATTAGCTTGCATTTTAGGCATTGCGCCTAATTTAACGGATTTTTCGCGTTTAGGGTGCAGTTTCCTTCTCAGATTGAGACGGAGACTGGTATGAGCATACATCCTTCCTTGGGCCTAGCGACTGATCGCGGGTTTATGACCGGCTATCTAGACGCCCTTGCGCTTGTTGAACGGCTGCACCGGCTTCTGTTGGACGTTATCAAAGATGAGTTTGAACGCGTGGGCGTTCTGGAAATCAATGCGGTGCAGGCGCTGTTATTGTTTAATATTGGTGACAATGAGGTAACGGCAGGCGAACTAAAGTCGCGCGGTTATTATCAGGGCAGCAATGTCAGTTATAACCTGAAGAAACTGGTCGAGACCGGCTATATGCATCACGAGCGATGCGCCATGGATCGGCGCTCTGTGCGTGTGCGGTTAACGGAAAAGGGACGTGGCATTCGGGACGTCGTGACCGACCTATTTGAACGCCACGCCGAAGGGCTGCAAACCAAAGGCGTGATTGGGCCCGAAGGGCTGGAAGATATTACTTCTTCGTTAAAACGGATGGAGCGGTATTGGACGGATCAAATCCGCTACATCTATTAGCGCTGGGCTTACCAGTGGCCTGTGTTTTCCATGCTGGCCCATGGTTCGGCTGGGGCAAGCGCATCGCCATCTTGCAGAAGCTCGATGGAAATGTTGTCAGGTGAACGCACAAAGGCCATGCGCCCGTCGCGGGGTGGTCGGTTGATGGTCACGCCATTGTCCATCAGGTGCTGACACATGTCGTAGATGTTTTCGACGGAATAGGCCAAATGACCGAAATGCCGACCGTCGCTGGGCAAGGCATCATCGCCATCCCAGTTGTAAGTCAGCTCGACCGGGCACTCTTCTTGGCCTTCGGGGGCCATAAAGATCAATGAAAAACGACCTGCCTCATTGTCCCAACGGCGGGTTTCTTTCAGACCCAAAAGTTCAAAAAAGGCCATGGATTTCTCAAGATCAGCAACGCGGACCATGGTGTGGAGATATTTGATTTTCATGTGGAGGCTCCCTTTGAACGGCAGTTTAGTCGCCGACTTAGCAAAGTCGAGAGGTTGATCATGCGTTTTGTAAGAAAGGGGGCAATGCCCGGCCTATCTAGTCGCGAGAAAAAATTGGTTAACAAGATGTAGCGCAACGCCTGCGCTTCCGTTATCAGGAGAGTCACCTCTTTTACGACTGGACCTGATTAGGAGGCGGCGGTGAAACAGTATCATGAAGCCCTACAGACCATTCTGGACAATGGCGAGACAACGACGGATCGCACAGGCACTGGAACGACGTCTTATTTTGGCATGCAATGCCGCTATCCGCTGGCTGACGGATTTCCGTTGGTCACAACCAAAAAACTGCATCTGAAATCCATCATCCACGAGCTGTTGTGGTTCCTGAGTGGCGACACCAATATTCGCTATCTGCAAGAAAATGGTGTGTCGATCTGGAATGAATGGGCGGATGAGAACGGCGATTTGGGTCCGGTTTATGGCCACCAATGGCGTAAGTTCCCGGCGCTTGAGCCGGTGGATGCACCAGAGGGGCAAGAACAGCTTTACCGCAAAAAGACCGTGGATCAGATTTCGGATCTGGTTGAGATGATCAAGACCTCGCCCAATAGCCGACGGTTGATCGTGTCTGCCTGGAACCCGGCGGATGTGCCGGATATGGCCTTGCCGCCGTGTCACACGCTTTGGCAGGTTAAGATTTTGGGTGGGAAACTGCATCTGCAGCTATATCAACGCTCTGCTGATATGTTCTTGGGCGTGCCTTTTAACATTGCATCCTATGCATTGTTGCAGGTGATGTTGGCCCATGTAACGGGCTACGAGCCGGGCGATTTCGTGCATACGATGGGGGATGCACATATCTATTCCAACCATATGGAACAGGTGCAAACGCAATTGTCGCGCACGCCAAAGGCGCTGCCGCAGTTGCGGATCAAGCGGCAGGTGAACTCAATTTTTGATTTCACTTATGATGACTTTGAAATTTTGAATTACAATCCAGAACCGGGCATCAAAGCGCCTGTGGCGGTATAAGATATGATTACATTGATGGTAGCGCGTGCCCATGGCGGGGCAATCGGCAAAGACAACGACATCCCGTGGTATGCTCCTGAAGATTTAGCGGCATTTAAGCGTGAGACGCTTGGCGGGGCGATGATCATGGGGCGCAACACCTGGGACAGCCTGCCGTTTAAGCCGCTGAAAAATCGTTTGAATATTGTCGTTAGCTCGCAATCTGGGCTGGGCGAGATTTGCGTGCCGTCGGTTGAGGCCGCAATAGAGGCTGCGCAAGAGGCCGGGTATCAACGGATTTATGGCATGGGTGGCTTTGGGATTTACAAAGCCATGTTGCCGCTGGCTGATCGGTTGCTGATCACCGAGGTCGATCTGGATGTGCCGGATGCCGATACGTTTTTCCCAGAATTTTCGACGGATGATTGGCGTCTGACCGGGACGCATGCGTTGCGCAAATCTGATCCGGGATGCGTGTTGCACGAATATTTACGGCGTCAGGCCTAAAAACCGCATTGAAAATGTCACGTTTGCCACCAAAGCGTATGGTTTCAGTGACAAAAATTGACTAGGCCACAAAATGTAGTAGTCTTGCGACGTAAGACCACCTGTATAAAAACGTGAGCAGTTCGAGAGAAAAGGTGTCACACATGTTTAAGAAAATGCTGATCGCCGCAGCTTTGGTATCCGTCGCAGCCCCCGCGCATGCGACCTGCGTCATCTTTCCTTGTAAGATCAAGGAAGATCCGATCATCGAATTTATCCCACAGATTCCGCCACAGACGCCAAACGGGTGCGCCTATCGCGCCTCTGCGTCACGCGACAACATTTGCCCCGCTGGGCTGCAGCCTGTGCAAGCAGGTGGTATGATCAGCTGTGGTGTTCCTGTTGCTGGTGAGATTTGTAACCCGCCAGTTGTGAAGAGCGTGAAAAAGAAGAAAGTTCACCGCTCTCGGATCGTTTGCCCAGTTGGGGAAAAAGGGTGTTACACCACCAACTAAGGCTGGTGGCGTGACTTAGGTTGTTCGAAATTGTGAGGGGCGTATGGTACGCCCCGCGCAGTCTTAAGTGAGTTTCAGATCGCCAGCCATTTGGCGACCGTCGCGGCCTTCGCTCAGTTCGAATTCTACCTTCTGATTGTCGGCCAAACCCGTCAATCCAGAACGCTCTACGGCTGAGATGTGAACAAAAACGTCTTTTCCACCATCATCAGGTGCAATAAAGCCGTAGCCTTTGGTTGTATTAAACCACTTTACGGTGCCAGTTGGCATACCGTCTCTCCTTCTACTTCGATCAGTCTCCCCGGTCAGACCGGATGCAACACCTAATCCCCTGAGCCAGTTGGTTAATACCCATGGCGCATGAAGGCGCAAATGCCACGAACGGATGATTGCATGGAGAATGTAAAAAGCAAGCAAAACTGCTAGGAAAGTTTCAAACTTTGGGACAATTGCCACAAGGCACAAGAGGATATAATGCGTTTATTTGGCTTAAAAAACTGTGATACCTGCCGTAAGGCATTGAAAGCATTGCAATCTGCAGAGCTGGTTGATGTGCGCGCCGATGGCGTTCCCGATGTCATAATGGCACAAGCGTTTGAGCAATTTGGCGACGCTTTGGTGAATAATCGCTCAACAACGTGGCGCCAATTAAGCGAAGAAGAGCGTAAAATAGCGCCTTTAGCGCTGTTGGCGCAGCACCCTACGCTGATGAAACGGCCCCTGATTGAGGCCGATGGCACCTTGTATTTGGGGTGGGGTAAGGATGTGCAGGCGGCCCTTGGCGTTGGGTCCTAGGACCCTTATGTAGGGTAGCAACTACAGGAGATATCTATGCGGAATGCAGCACTTGTACTTGGGATCATTGCCGGAATTGTCGGGATGATCGTTGGCTTTTTTGGCTGGGGGTACACCGCATTGATCGCGGAATATGGCGAACTGGACGGAATTGCCGAACAGGTCAATAATGTCGAGCTGGTACGGATCTCTGCGCTGGTGTCGCCTTTGTTGGCGATTGCCGGGGGCGCGATGGCGCGTGCACGTGCGTTATGGGGTGGGGTGTTATTGCTCGCCTCAGCGGCTGGAATGTATTTGGGATTTGGGTTCAACGTATTCACGATGTTCCCGATTGCCTTTGCGGGGCTCGCTGGTCTGCTGGCCGTAGCGGCGGGCAAACCAGACGAGCCTAAGGCGCATTTCTAATTAGGCAATGGCCGCTTCGCGGCGGCTTGCCAAGATGCGGTCCACTGACAGTGGGCCTGCGCCTTTGATGACAAGAACCAGCAGCAAGAATACCCAGAACGCGCGTTGATCAAGGATATGCGCGTCTGACACCCGGTCAAACCATGCGCCGATGGTTTCGGCACCTGCGCCATGGCCGTAGATGTCTGTCAGCGATTGCACGACGACAAAGCCAATCATACCAAGTGCAGCCAGACGAGTGGCAAGGCCCGCAAGGATCGCGAGTGGCAGAACGAATTCTGCAACAGTGCCAGCCCAGACAACAGCCCAGTGGAAGATGCCAAGCTGGCTGGTGTCATAGCTGACGGATTCCAGAACCTTTGGCCAGATTTGCGCGTAGGCACCGGTGCTGGGCACAAAGATACCAAAAATGCCGTCGCCCAATTTTGTTAGGCCGGAGTTCCAAAAGTACATGAACAGCACGGCAACAAAGATAAAGCGGGCCAGAGTTGGTAAAATCCAGTCCTGACGTTCAAGCCTGTCAAAGACCGCGTTGTGGAGCGAAATCAAAGTGTTCATTGCTGTTCCTCATATGTGATCTTGGTGATGGCTGCGTTTGACAGCAATAGACCCAATAGGGCCCCAAGATCGAAGTCTTCTGCTATTTCAGTGGCGCGTTCTGCGGCGTCGCCAAGGGTGGCCCCTTGGATCATAGCGGTTAAAAATGCCGCGCCGCCGGGTGGCAGTGGGTGGGGTTCTGGATCAAACTCTGCACGCAAGACGATAACATCCTGGGCGATGGCCTGTGGTTTTGGTGCGCCTTCGATCATGTTGTAAGCCCACAAATCGTAGATCGGCCATTGCGACGGTACAATCTCCATCGCTGGCGCAAAGGTAAATGTGACCGCTGGCAGGCGCTCTGGTGCGATTTGCGCCAAGGCGTCCGGTGCAATCGGAGTGGCGTCAGCGGCGTGATACGCGCGGCGCAGGGCCAGTTCGATTTCGGCAACATCGCCTAGGTAGGCGAGGTGTTTGATGGGTTCAAATGTGCGCAGGAAGTTCGGAAAGTCCGCGCCGTAGTGCATCATGACCGGCGCTTGTGGCGGTGATTGACGCAGGTAAATCCCGGCGATGGGTTTGAAATTGGCATCGCCCAAAAGCTTGGCAATGACGGGGAAACCGGTTTCCAAAGACTCCGTCAGCGAAACGGCGACATTGTTGCGGTACACACTAAAGCGGCGGCCGGCAGGGTTGCCTTGGCCGTCCAGCAGACCTTCGGGGACGTCAATTGCGGCGTCCATCATCGCCGCGCGGAATACTGTCTGGCTGATGGTCATGCGGCAGGTACTTTGGTTAGGGCTGTGGCTGCGCGTTGGGCTTCGTTGGCCAAAACGGGCCATTCGGGCACATCGGTGTCCCATTCGATCAAAATGGGGCGTGGCCCAGATAATTCGAGGGTGTGATCAAGCAGGGCCCAAACTGGATCGACGATGGCTGCACCATGGCTGTCGATGAGCAGGGGTTTACCGTGGTCATCCTCGTCCTCATCATGGCCGCCAAGGTGGATTTCTCCAACTTTATCAAGAGGATATTCCGCGATGTAGTCGCGCGGATCGTATTCAAGATTGGTGGCAGAGACAAAGACGTTGTTCACATCCAGCAAAAGGCCACAGCCGGAACGGTTTGCCACTTCGCGTAGGAAGTCAGGCTCGGACCAGGTGCTTTCGGCAAAAGCCAGATAGCTGGATGGGTTTTCCAGCATCATCTGACGTCCGATGGTGTTTTGCAGTTGATCAATGTGATCTGCTACCCGTGTGAGTGTCGCTTTGGTGTAAGGCAAAGGTAGCAGATCGTTAAAATAGCTGCCGTCATGGGTCGACCAGGCGAGGTGTTCTGAGAACACAGTGGGGTTCAACCAACTGACGAGGTGCTTCAGGCGTGCAAGGTGTTCTGGATCAAGCGGCGCTTCGCCACCGATCGACAGGCCAACGCCATGCACGGAAATTGGGAATTTTTCAGTAAGGTGACGCAGTTGCGCCAAGGGGCGTCCGCCCATGCCCATATAGTTTTCTGCGTGAATTTCGAGCCAGCCAACCGGATCGGCGTTTTCCATAATCTCTGCAAAGTGCTGTGGCTTGTAGCCAACACCGGGCTTGCAGGGCAGAGCAGGGAAATGTGACGGCGCATCAAGCATCAAAGGGGCCTTTGGTTATTGTAGAGTGTCCCGCCCGAAAGACGGGCGGGACGTAGATAATTTATGCTGGCAGGTCGCGTGTTAGCTCTTCCAAAGAACCCATGCGTGCTTTGCCGTCTGCCATTGCTGGCAGTTCGATTGTTGTGCATGTGCCTGCGTCAACCAGTGTCCATGCGTTGCCTTGGTAGTCAACCTTGGAAGTACCGGCGCATGTTGTGCCTGGGCCAGCTGCGCAGTCGTTTTTACCTGCAAGAGATACACCGAAGCATTTTTCTTTGCCGTCCATTGCGGATGCGGTGTGAGCTGTCACTGAAGTCAAAGCTGCTGCAACAGAAGCGGCGACGGCGAGAGATTTTACGGTTTTCGACATTTTATCTATCCCTAAAAAGGTTCAAGTGTTGCCACGAAATGTGGCGTACCTGCACTCTAGCCGGGAGTGGTGATAAACCTCCAATAACGCATTCGTGGGTCACGCGCGCGTTATTGAATGTCAAATTCTAAATGCGTTATGTCCCTATAAAATAAGAAAAACCGGACCCTAAGGCCCGGTTCTATCAGCGGATTTTGGCCGCCAATTGTTACAAAATTGGTTAACTTGGATTAACGCATGTCTGGAGGAGTGGCCTCTGTGTGCAGAATTGAAACAATTTCGTCCAAACTTTGTACCTGAGTTTGTTTGTTCCCCAAGCGACGGGTCGAAACGGTGCGTTGTTCTACTTCTTTCATACCGACCGCTAGAATGACTGGAACTTTGCCAACCGAATGCTCGCGGACTTTGTAGTTGATCTTTTCGTTGCGCAGATCGGCCTCGGCGCGGACGCCTACGGCTTTCAACGCTTCGACAACTTCAAGCACGTAATCATCGGCATCGGAAACGATGGCTGCAACAACGACCTGACGCGGGGCAAGCCAGAACGGCAGCTTGCCTGCGTGTTCTTCGATTAGAATGCCGATGAACCGCTCAAACGAACCAAGGGTCGCGCGGTGCAGCATGACAGGGCGGTGCTTGCCACCGTCCTCGCCAATGAATTTCGCATCCAGACGTTCCGGTAGGTTGGCATCCACTTGCAATGTACCACACTGCCAGTTCCGGCCGATTGCGTCGGTCAGAGTGAATTCCAGCTTTGGACCGTAGAATGCGCCTTCGCCTTCGAGGATTTCAAAGTCGTGGCCTGCCGCTTTACATGCGTCGCCCAAGGCTTTTTCCATCTCGTCCCAAGTTTCATCAGAGCCGATGCGCTGTTCTGGGCGGGTAGAAAGCTTGATGGTCCAGTCGTTAAAGCCAAGATCGCCGTAGATGTCTGACAAGAAGTCGATGAAGGTCTTGGTTTCTGCTGTGATTTGATCATCTGTGCAGAAGATGTGGCCATCGTCCTGCGTAAAGCCACGCACACGCATGATACCGTGCAAAGCGCCTGATGGTTCGTAACGAGCACAAGAACCGAACTCTGCCATACGCAATGGCAGGTCGCGGTAGGATTTCATTCCTTGGTTAAAGATCTGCACGTGGCACGGGCAGTTCATCGGCTTTAGCGCGTTGACAGCTTTTTCACGTGCATGTTCCTCGTCAACTTCGACGATGAACATGTTCTCTTGGTATTTGTCCCAGTGGCCGGATTGTTCCCATAGCTTACGGTCGACAACCTGTGGTGTGTTCACCTCGACATAGCCACCTGCGCGCTGTTTGCGGCGCATGTAGTCTTGGAGTTCGGTGTAAACAGTCCAGCCATTTGGGTGCCAGAATACCTGACCCGGTGCTTCGGGCTGCATGTGGAACAGGTCCATCTCGTTGCCGAGTTTACGGTGGTCGCGCTTGGCGGCCTCTTCCAGCATGTTTAGATGCTTTTTCAGGTCTTCTTTGTTTTTGAACGCCACGCCGTAGATACGCTGCAACATCGCGCGATCGGAATCACCGCGCCAATACGCGCCAGCCACAGACATCAGTTTGAAGGCGTCTGCCGGAACTTGACCGGTGTGTTGCAGGTGCGGACCACGGCAAAGGTCTTGCCATTCGCCATGCCAATACATGCGCAGAGGCTCGTTGCCTGGAATGGAATCAATCAACTCTACTTTATAAGGCTCGCCGCGGTCCTCGTAATATTTGATCGCAACATCGCGGTCCCAGACCTCTGTGCGGACAGGATCGCGTTTGTTGATGATCTCTTTCATCTTCTTTTCGATCAGGCCCAAATCTTCGGGTGTGAACGGCTCTGCGCGGTCAAAGTCATAATACCAACCGTGATCAATCACAGGGCCGATGGTGACTTTGACGTCTGGCCAAATCTCTTGCACGGCACGCGCCATGATGTGTGCGCAGTCATGACGGATCAGCTCAAGCGCTTCGGCGTCATTGTCTTTTAGAGTGTTGATCGCGATTTGTGCGTCAGCCTCGATTGGCCACGCCAAATCCCAATGCTGACCGTCCACGGTTGCAGAGATGGCTTTTTTTGCGAGTGAAGATGCGATGGAGGCTGCGACCTCGGCAGGGGTGACGCCTGCGTCATAGGAACGTGCATTGCCATCGGGGAAAGTTAGGGAAATCTGGGTCATTGCCAGAAGCTCCTCGTCAATTTGGCGCCCACGGAACGCCCGGTTGCGGGTATATGGTTCGTCGCTTTAGTGGCTTTTGTTTAAGAGTGTGTCAACCATGGAAGAGGGGTTTCACCCCTCCGGCTGAAACGAAGTTTCATCCTCCTCCCCAGAGTATTTTAGGAAAGATGAAGCGGAGCGTGGCTTATGGCTTTGACGGTGTCGGGTTTCTCGGGTTTAAGATGAGAAAAAAGAGGGGGCTGATGTGACAGAGTTTCTTGAGACACCACAGGGGCGGCGGATTGCATATCATAAGACAGAAGGCACAGGGCCTTGTGTCGTGTTCTTGGGCGGTTTGAAGTCTGATATGGAAGGCACGAAGGCTGTGCATCTTGAGGCCTGGTGCAAAGCGCAGGGGCGCGCGTTTCTGCGGTTTGATTACTCTGGTCATGGGGAAAGCTCGGGCACCTTTGAGGAAGGTTGCATTGGCGATTGGCACGAAGATTCTGTGTTTTCGGTCAATAGCTTGGTTGAGGGTCCCTATGTTTTGGTCGGCTCGTCCATGGGGGGCTGGCAGGCGCTGTTGTTGGCGCGATTGCAGCCCGAGCGTTTGGCGGGGCTCGTGACCATTGCGGCGGCACCGGATTTTACCGAAGACGGCTATTGGGCGAATTTCTCAGACGGTCAGAAAGAGACACTAGAGAAGGTCGGTCAGGTGGAGCTGCCCAGCGATTATATGGAGCCATACATCATCACAAAGCGGATGATTGAAGATGGTCGTCAGCAGTTGGTGCTGCGCGATGCTTTGGATTTGCCGTGCCCAGTGCGGTTCTTGCAAGGAACCGAAGATACCGCCGTAACAACGGCGACAGCCGTGCGATTGCTGGAACATGCAACTGGCGATGATATGCGACTGACGCTTGTGAAGGGGGCGGATCATCGGTTTTCAGACGAGCAGTGTTTGGCTTTGATCGAGGCCGCCGTGCAAGAGGTCAGCGCCTAGGATCGGCGTGAATTGATTAACGAGGAGCGTGCAAACCGCATGGCTGAACCAATTGTATTTTTACCGGATGTTCTTTGCGATGCGCGGCTGTTTGGGCCGCAGCTGGCCGAGCTGTCGTCCGACTATGGCGTGATGACCATGCCCTTGGGAGAGGGCGAGCGGATTTCTGATTTGGCTGAGAAGGTACTAGCCTTGGGGCCAAAGCGGATGGCTCTGGTTGGTACGGGGCTTGGTGGATTGGTGGCGATGGAGAT
Source organism: Cognatishimia sp. 1_MG-2023 (assembly GCF_030548175.1). Classification (GTDB taxonomy): domain Bacteria; phylum Pseudomonadota; class Alphaproteobacteria; order Rhodobacterales; family Rhodobacteraceae; genus Cognatishimia. Next base: position 113,239 of record NZ_JAUORX010000003.1, read on the forward strand.
CATGCGCCGTGCGCCAGCTAGCTTGTCGCGTTTGGCTTTGATCGCGACCTCGCCTTTGCAGGAAAGCCCGTTTGCGTCCATCGACTACGAGCCCATGTTGATTGCGGCGCGGACTGGGCGGTTGGCCGAAATTGTCCCGACGTTGACGGGTGTATCGGCTGAGGATGGAGAACTGTTGGCACTATTGCAAGACATGGCGCAGGCGGTTGGGGTTGAACGGTTCGTCGCCCAAGTGCGCGCCTTGCAGCGGCGGCGCGATATGCAGGCGGTTTTGCGTAAATGCGCGTGCCCGGCCGTTGTGATTTGCGGGGCTGATGACACGCTGACACCGCCAAAGCGGCATCAGATCATGGCCGAGTTTATTCCGGATGCAGAATTTTGCGTGATAGAAGGCGCGGCACATGTGCCAACATTACAAGCGCCTGCTCAGGTCACGGCGGCGCTGCGCCAATGGATGGCGCAGCCGCTTGTTTTGCGCAGCTGACGCGGGGCTTTAGGCCGCCGCGTTTTTGTTAGCTGGTTTTTTCGACGTCTTGCTGTTGGATTTGATGAAATCCAGCACAAGCGGGCGGATGTTATTGCGCCAGCTTTTGCCCGCGAAGATTCCGTAGTGACCAGCGTCTGGTTCAAGGTGGCTGGCTTTTTTGCTATCCGGTAGCCCGGTTAACAGATCAAGCGCTGCAACACATTGACCAGGTGCAGAAATATCGTCTTTTGCGCCCTCAACTGTTTTTACAGCAACATCGGTGATCTTACCAATATCCACTTTGCGGCCATTGACCGTAAATTCGTTTTTCGCGATCTCACCGTTTTTAAAGATACGTTCGACCGTCGATAGATAGAATTCGGCAGGCATATCCATGACAGCCAGATATTCGTCATAGAACCGGTTGTGTGCATCATGATCAGATGCTTCGCCTTTGGCGACGCGGGTGATTTGATCGACAAAGGCCTTTGAGTGGCGTTCTGCGTTCATCGACATAAAGGACGACAATTGCAGCAAGCCTGGGTAAACCATGCGGCCTACACCGTCATATTTAAAGCCGACCTGTTGGATCATCGTTTCTTCGAGCTGACCCATTGTCACGCTATGACCAAAATCGGTGACGTCGGTTGGTGACGCACTTGGGTCAATTGGACCACCGATCAAAGTCAATGTGCACGGCTGTGCGTCTGGATCTTCTTCGGCAAGGTACGCTGTGGCAGCCAATGTTAGCGGCGCTGGCTGGCAAACTGCAATAACATGAGTGTCAGGCCCAAGATGACGCATAAAGTCGACCAGATAGAGCGTGTAATCTTCGACGTCGAATTTTCCAGAGCTTACCGGGATGTCGCGCGCGTTATGCCAATCGGTCACATAGACTTCACAATCAGGCAATAACGAGATTACAGTAGATCGTAGCAGAGTCGCGTAGTGCCCAGACATTGGCGCGACAAGCATCACTTGCTTGCGGCGGCGTTTGCGTCCAAGCACCGAGAAATGAATGAGGTCACCAAAATCACGTTCTACAACGGTTTCAATCTGAACAACGTGATCTTTGCCATCTTCGCAGGTGAAAGAGTGAATTCCCCAATCTGGCTTGGTGACCATACGCGCAAACGTGCGTTCAGTTACTTCGCCCCAGGCGCTCATCCATTGGAGAGCGGGATTGGGTATCATCGAGAACATAGGATAGGACGCCATCGCGAGCGTAGAGGCCCCCAACCATTGGTTGGTGTTGCGAATTGTTTCCATCAGGTCGTACGTGGCCATGTAGCGCATTGGCGTCTCCCTAGTATTCCCGCTATCGTGCGGGATAAGATTGCCGGTTTTGAGACCAACAGTATGCAATTGCTGCACAGCAGCGACGATAAGGTGTGAAGATTGATATGACAACTGACGAGGATGCCGCAGTCGCGGAAAACGACGAACTCAGTGAAAATCTTACAAAAGTAGAGGAACTTTCTCAGCGTTTGGTTGAGTTGTTGGCGAAACATAAGCCCGTTCGACGAGAGTTGGCCGCACCGAATCAGGATGTCTTTACCGGGGCCGCATCTGCATATTGGTCAGAAATGATACAAAACCCGGGCAAAATCCTCGAACAACAAATGGAATTTTGGGGAAAGTCCGTTAAGCATTTTGTCGAGGCCCAGCATGTGCTCGCGCAGGGCAAGCTAGAAGCCCCCGAAGATCCAACCCCCTTTGATCGTCGCTTTGCGCATCCGATGTGGAAGTCCAATCCATACTTTAATTTTGTGAAGCAACAATATCTTATGAATGCCGAAGCCATTCATAAGGGTGTTGAGTCCATTGATGGATTACAAGGCAAAGAACGTGCGCGTCTAAAGTACTTTGCTGAACAGATCGTTGAAATGATGGCGCCGACGAACTTTCTGGCGACCAATCCAGATGCGTTGGAAAAAGCGATAGAAACCGAGGGGCGCTCTTTGGTCTCTGGTTTGGAAAACCTCATTCGTGACCTCGAAGCCAACAATGGCGAGCTAATCGTGCGTCTGGCTGATGAAACGGCGTTTGAATTGGGCGCGAATATCGCGACCACACCCGGAAAAGTTGTTTACCGAAATCGGATGATGGAATTGATCCAATACAGCCCATCTACCGATGAGGTTCATGAAATCCCTCTGGTCATCTTTCCGCCGTGGATTAACAAGTTTTATATCCTCGACCTCAAGGAAAAGAATAGCTTGATCAAATGGCTCGTCGATCAGGGCTATACCGTCTTTATCGTCAGCTGGATGAACCCAGACCGATCCCATTCAGATATCGGGATGGAACAGTACATAGAAGAGGGCTACCTGACCGCGATCGAAGAGGTCAAAAAACTAACCAAACAAAAGCAAGTGAATGCGGTAGGCTATTGTATTGCCGGTACGACATTAAATTTGACGCTGTCGTTGATGAAGAAACGCGGTGACAAATCTGTTAAATCCGCGACCTTCTTTACGACATTGACCGATTTTGTGGATCAGGGTGAATTTACTCCGTTTCTACAGGACGATTTCGTTGATGGAATCGAAGCTGAAGCAAATGAAGAGGGCATGCTGCGCTCTTTTATTATGCAGCGCACGTTTAGCTTTCTACGGTCCAACGACTTGGTCTACGGACCTGCCATTCGCAGCTATATGATGGGCGAGGCGCCACCGGCCTTTGATCTGTTGTATTGGAATGGCGACGGATCGGGCCTGCCGGGCAAGATGGTTGTGCAGTATTTGCGCAAGCTGTGTCAGGCCAATACCTTTGTGAATGAAGGGTACGAGCTGTTGGGCGAGACGTTGCACATCAAAGATGTGACTGTGCCGATTTGTTCTGTCACCTGCGAAACCGATCATATCGCACGTTGGAAAGACTGCTATCGCGGGTTCCAACAGGCGGGAAGTAAGAACAAGACGTTTATCGTATCGCAGTCAGGGCACATCGCTGGCATCGTGAATCCACCGTCCAAAAAGAAGTATGGCCATTACACCAACAAAGACCTCAAGCAGGATGCAGAGGGCTGGATGGAAAGCGCGACATTCACAGATGGCTCATGGTGGCCGCGTTGGGATAAGTGGCTGACACCCATGTCTGGCAAGATGGTTCCGGCGCGTGAACCGGGTGATTCGGAGCATCCTGTGTTGGAAGATGCCCCCGGAACCTATGTGAAGGTGCCTGCAACTCGTTGATATTTCTGTAAAAGGTAAGGATTTGCTGCATTGCAGCATATTTTTCTTGAAATGCCGCACCGCAGCATGCATATTGTTTTCAGATACAGACGCGGGACTGGCCCGCTTCATCGATAAGGAATTTGGAAATGGCTAAGGCACAAGACATCAACGCCGTCCTGAAAGACATGATGGGCGCATTCCCTGTGGACACTTCTGCGTTGGACGACGCATTCAAAAACACTGCTGCTTTGAACGAAAAGCTGGCAACTGTTGCGTTGGACGCAGCTGAGAAATCTTCTGAGATTTCCAGCAAATGGACAAAAGACACTCTGGCGAAAATGGCAGACATGTCTAAAGCAAAAGCAGATCCTGCTGACTACGCAAAAGCGATGACAGATTTCGCGTCTGCTCAAGCTGAAGTTGCTGCAGAAAACATGGCGGCATTCGCTGAAGTCGCGAAAAAAGTTCAAACTTCTACAGTTGAACTGATGATGTCTGCTTCTAAAGAAGCAACCGAAGGTGCAACTGCCGCGGTTAAAAAAGCGACTGACGAAGTGACTGCTGCTGCTAAGAAAGCAACATCTAAATAAGTCGAAAGACATTGGGCCTAGGCCCTAAATGATAAGGGCGAGCCTCGTGCTCGCCCTTTCTTTTTGTTCTGCACTCGCATAAGCTTTGCTGCAACGCTGCATTTAGAGGAGAAATGCCCAGTGGCAGATACTGATAAGCCTCTCTTAATTAAACGTTATGCGAGCCGTCGGCTCTATAACACTGAGACCAGTGACTATGTGACGTTAGACGACATCGCGACGTTTATCCGAGATGGTCGAGAGGTGCAGATTGTTGATCTGAAAACCGGCGACGATCTAACGCGTCAGTACCTACTTCAAATCATCGCAGAGCACGAAAGCCGCGGTGAGAATATGCTTCCGGTGAATGTTTTGAACGATCTCGTGCGTTCGTACACATCTCAGGCGACCAGCATCGTGCCGCAGTTCTTAGCGCAAAGCTTTGAGATGTTGCGTGAAGGTCAGACCAAGATGATGGAAAACATGTCCACCATGAATCCGATCAATCCGATGGGAACCATGCAAGCGCAGCAAGAAGCCTTTCTAAAGGCGATGACCGGCGGCATGGCGAATTGGAAAAGCAACGCGACCACCGAAGCAGAGACCAAACCCGCCGAGGAAGAAGGCGAAGGGTTGGACGACATAAAGCAGCAATTGGCTGAATTGCAGGCGAAGTTATCAAAGCTGTCCTAAGCAAATGCTTCATCTAGAATAAAAAACGCGGCCCCATTTCGGAGGCCGCGTTTTTCTTTTCATTTCTAGCGTTTATGCGACTGACGAGGGCGCCATCACATCGTTAACCGCAGCCAAAAGCGTTTCAGAAATTGCATCCAAATCAGGTGTTTTTAGACGCGCGGGCAGGCGCACATCGCATGCCTTCATCAGCATCGCACGTGTTTGCGGCAGCTCTGGAAGGTTAGGGATGAATTGCCAGTTCCAAAAGGCGCGGGCATTGTCCTGAGACGCGCCAAAGACTTGCACCTTGATGCCGCGTGCCTGCGCAGCCCTTTGAAAGGCCTCGATTTTATCGTCATCCATATCAACCAGATTGAACTGGATGCTATCCGGTGCGCGTTCTTCAGGGGCCAGCTTGTCTGGCACTTGCACCCATTGGCTTTGGTTCAATTGACCAGCAACATAATCGTGGTTGGCACGTCCATCGCGCACGCGGCGCGCGACTTCGCCAAGCTGCGGGCGAATGATTGCGGCCGACAAGTTACCTAAGCGTAAGTTATATAAGGGTAATTTGTTCTGCCAGCGGGAAAACGCATCGGCCAGTTCGGTGGTGTTATCACCGGTTGGGCCTTTGTGTTTCTGCCAGTTGTGCTCATAGGCACCAGACATGATGACCATGCGGGCGATTAGGTCGGCGTCGTCGGTGACTAGGATGCCGCCTTCGCCTGCGTTAACTAGTTTGTAAGATTGGAAGGAAAAACAGCCAATTTTACCAATAGTACCGATGTTACGGCCATGCCAGGTTGTGCCTAGGCTGTGGGCGGCATCTTCGACGACTGGGATGTTGCGCGCATCACATAGCGCCATGATTGCATCCATGTCGGACGTATGGCCGCGCATGTGGCTGATGATAACGGCCTGAACCTCGTCCAGCTTGGCCTCAAAGTCTGCGATGTCGATGCGGTAATTGTCCGAAACTTCGCACAAAACCGGCAGTAAATCCGCGTGGATGACAGAGGAGGGAACGGCGGCAAACGTAAAGCCGGGGATCAGTACTTTGGAGTCTCGTGGCAGACCTAAGGCTTTGAGAGATAAGAATAAAGCAGCAGAACATGAACTCACTGCCAGTGCATATTTGCTACCCAATAAGGCGGCGTATTCCGCTTCGAGCAGGGCAACCGGCGCGTCCTCTGGAGCTGTGTAGCGAAAGAGATCACCGGTTTGTAAAAGGCGATCAATCTCTGGACGGGCAGATTCTGGGATGGGCTCGGCGGAATAGACGTCTGGTAGAGTCATAGATTTGGCTTTGCTTAAGTTATTCTTCCAGAAACTTAAAACTACAGCGCAAATAACACGAGTCAAAACTTGAACGGCGGTTCAATTTTCATGGGCTATTGCAGGGATGTCACGCGCTGCGAGACATGCGTAGGAAATCCGCGATTTGGTCAGTGATAACCTCGTTTGCGGTTGGCTCTGCGAGGTTCTCAAACACCTCGTCCAACTGCTCTTGGGGCACCTTTCCGGGGCCCGCAAACCGCATCAAGCCCTCGATCGCATCAGGGCCGAATTCTGGGTGGAATTGAAAGGTCAACGCGCGGTCGCCATAGGCGATGGCTGCATTGGTGCAGGTGGCGTTTGAAGCAATCACACGGGCACCTTCTGGCACCTCGATTACTTGGTCCTGATGCCATGCATTTAGCGGCAATTCTAGGCCACCAAAATCATATTCTTGCCGCCCGACGTTCCAACCACCTTTGAACTTTTCTACTTTTCCACCAAGGGCTTGCGCGATCAGTTGGTGGCCAAAACAGATACCAACGATAGGGCGACCAACGGTCACGGCTTCGCGCACGAAATTCTCTAGCGGAGGGATCCATTCGTGGTCTTCATAGACGCCGTGCTTTGATCCTGTCAGCACCCAGCCGTCGCAGTCTGTGGCGCTGGCTGGAATGTTATTTTCGAACACGCGATAGACTTCAAAAGTGAAGTCTTGGCCGGACAGCATTGCCTTAAAAACATTGTCTACGTCTCCGGTCACGTCGAGCATTTCTGGTGCAAAGGAACCAGCCTGTAGAATGCCAATTTTCATCTGTGTTCTGCGTCCATCTTTTGGTGTCAAAATTCCGAGTCGGCAGAGTTTGCCATAAGCGTTGATCCGCCGCCAGATTGGAAATGTTGCGCAATAGTGCGCCGTTGCACAAGCAACCCTGCCGTTCGGCGCAATAACGATCGGCTAATGTGAAATTCGTGCGTTTCACGGGTTGAAACGTACGATTCCTTTTTGAATGTGGGAGGGAAAGCAAAAGTCACGCTGCTGACATAAAGCGGCAGCAAGGATAGCTGACAGAAACTGGCACCAGTCCAAGGTACATCAACGCAGCAAATCACTGCTTAGCGAATGGACAGCTACATTATGAAAATGAATTACTTTGTCGTCGGAACAAACGACATGGATGCCGCGACCAAATTCTACGATTCACTGTTTGAGGACACGGGGCTTATGAAGGTGCCGGCGTCGGATCGGATGACCTACTGGCTGTGCGATGATTTCGCCTTTGCGGTTGCATTGCCGTTTGATGGGCAACCGGCGACCAATGGCAATGGCACGATGGTTGGGTTTGCGTTTGATACCCAGGAGGATGTGATCAGGATGCATAAAAAGGCGATTGCCTTGGGCGGCACCTGCGAAGGGGAGCCAAGCCAAAAGGGACCGAAGTTTTCGGGCTACGTGCGCGACTTGGATCAGAACAAAATCTGTATCTCTGATTAGCGGATCAGGTTTGGTCGGATGCGCAGGCGTTTGCGTTGGGTCTGGGGCAGGTGGCGGTTCAGGTATTTGTTGGCGATGCCAAAGACGCCGATCACAGCCAAGGTGAGCAGGATGAAAAAGCCTGCCAAGATTGGATAGGGGATGAATGGGTTGAACGTTTTGTCTGCAAAGTAGCTGGCATAATACAGCGCGTCGCCCCGTTGGCTAAGCGCTGGAAATCCAGAGAAGAACACCAACGTCGTTGCGTGGAACAGAAAGATCGCCTCGTTCGTGTAGGCGGGCCATGCGAGGCGCATCATTGTTGGAAAGGTGATGCGCCGGAATCGTGACCAGCCAGACATGCCGTAGGCATCAGCGGCTTCGATGTCGCCCTTGGGGATCGACAGCAGCGCGCCATAGAAAATCTCTGCCGAGTAAGCCGCCGTGTTGCAGAACAGGACAACCAACGCCCCAGCATAGGCCGAGCTAAAGGGGGCAAAGATGGGGGACACGCTTTTGAGGCTGACAAAGGCGAAATAGGCAAAGAAGATTTGGATAAACAGCGGGCTGCCGCGAAAGATAAAGATGAACCATCGTGCCAGTTGGTTCGGCAATGTGCGGTTGCTGTATTTGCCAACCGCCAAGGCGACGGCAAAGAAGAAACCGGTGATCAGGGCAATCACACCGAAATAGATATTCCAGATCATGCCAGAGCCGATCAGGGTGAACTGCTCGCACAGGGTAAAGTCACTGCGGGGCAATAGGCGTTCGCCGTAGCCGATGGAGCGAAGGCCGTAGGCTTGAAGTGTTTCAAAACAGCTCATGCGGCGGCCTTTCGTTGGGCTTCGCCACCGGATGTGGCTTGGCCTTTGGTCAGGCGCGCCATGATCCGATCCAGCGTCATTTCAGAGACTTTGGTAAAGGCGAGGTAGAAAATCAGCAGCGCAAAGAAATACCACATGCGCCAATCGCCGTGCGGGTAGTCAGTGAAGCGGGCGTTTTTGGTGCCACCCAGTTCGCGGGCCCAATATACGATGTCTTCGACGCCCAGAAGGAACAGCAAAGGCGTGGCTTTGATCAGCACCATCCACAGGTTGGACAGGCCGGGCAGGGCATAGACCCACATTTGCGGCACAAGGATGCGCCAGAACGCTTGGCGGCGGGTCATGCCATACGCCTCTGCGGTTTCGATCTGGCCCTTGGGGACGGCGCGCATCGCTCCGAATAGGATGTTGGCCGCAAAGGCACCAAAGACGATGGAAAACGTCAGGACGGCTAGGAAGAACCCATAGGTTTCGTGGACCCATTGCGGTGCGTTGCTAAGGGGCAGTTTGGCGGCGTCACAGACGACAAAGTCGATGCCTTGGCGAATGGGTTGGTCCCAATCGGGGCATTTGATTTTGTGGCGGAGCCATTCAAAGCCTTGGTCTAAGGCAATGACAAAGAACAGGAAAAACGCAATGTCCGGCACGCCGCGCACGATGTTGGTGTAGCCTTTGCCAAACCAGCGTAGGGGCGCGATGCGGGATCGTGACGCCGTGGCGGCACCAAAGCCGAATGTCAGAGCAACTGGGGCGGTGATTGCCAATAGCGCCAGGACCACGAACACGGAGGTATAGAGGTTCATGTGTTTTCCTGTTGTTAAATAACAGGAAAGCCATTGAAATCCGTCAAGGGTGCTGGGGTCGGTGCAATAGGAAAACATCGCGGGCCTTAAATTGGGAATGACCCGCGCCGAAGCGCGGGCCATAGATCAGATTACCACTGAGAGGACACTTGCCATTTGGCAATCAGCTCGTTCAACGAGCCGTCGTCTTTCATGGTTTGGATCGCTGCGTCGAACTTGCCGCGTAGCTCTGCATCGGATTCACGCAGGCCCATGCCAACGCCGCCGCCGAGGGCTTCGATGCGCTCTAGTTTCACCAGGCCGTCAGTGCCAGCGACTGTGTCGATGAACGAGCTATCCGCCAGAACGGCATCCGCTTCGCCATTGCGAACGGCTGCGACTGTTTCTTCTGGTGTTGCGAATTCGATCAAGGTCCAACCCTGTTCCGCCACAAAGCCCGCCTGAATGGTGGAAGCCTGCGCCGCAACGATCGCGCTGCTTAGGTCAACGTCGGCGTTTAGCGCAACGTATGCAGAGGGATCTGGTGGTGTGTACGCTTGGGTGAAGTCGATGACCGCTTCGCGCTCGTCTGTGATGGACATGCCCGCGATGATCACATCGTAGTTGCCCGACACTAGGTTAGGAATGATGGAGTCCCAGTCATTCTTGACCCATTCGCAGGTCAGTTCTGCGCGTTTGCAAAGTTCATCGCCAAGATCGCGCTCAAAGCCATCGATCTCGCCTTTGTCGTTTACAAAGTTCCATGGCTCATAGGCGCCTTCGGTACCCAGACGAACAACAGAGTGTCCATCAGCCATTGCAAAGCTGGCGGTGAGTGCAAGCAGCGCCGTGCTAAGTGTAAGTTTTTTCATGGTTTTCGCTCCCATAAAGTTTGAAATTAGGCGGATACAGTCGAAGATAAGAACTGTTTCAACCTGTCGGATTTGGGCGCTTTGAACAGGTGTTCGGGCGCGCCTTCTTCTTCAATCAGCCCCTGGTGCAAGAACACCACGTGGCTAGATATGTCTGCGGCCATTTTCATGTCGTGTGTCACGATCAGCATGGTCCGGCCCTCTGCGGCGAGGGATTTGATAACTTTGATAACTTCTTGTTCCAGCTCTGGATCAAGCGCGGATGTGGGTTCGTCAAACAACAGCGCCTCTGGTTCCATACACAGACCGCGCGCGATGGCGGCGCGTTGTTGTTGGCCCCCAGAAAGCTGTGCTGGGTACACATCGCATTTGTCGCCAATACCAACCTTGTCGAGGTACTCGCGGGCTTTCATTTCGACTTCGTGTTTGTCGCGACCCAGAACCGTGACGGGTGCTTCCATGACGTTTTGTAGGATTGTCATGTGCGACCACAGGTTAAATTGCTGAAAGACCATCGACAGGTTGGTGCGAATGCGCAGCACTTGCTTGGGATCGGCTGGCACACGGTTTAGACCTGTGCCTTTCCATTTCACGGGCTCGCCTTTGAAAAGGATTTCGCCCTGCTGGCTGTCCTCTAGCAGGTTGCAGCACCGTAGGATGGTGGACTTGCCAGAACCAGAACTGCCAATCAGCGAAACGACGTCGCCTTTATGCGCTTTGATGTCGACGCCTTTGATAACTTCAAGGTCGCCATACGCTTTGTGCAGGCCATTGATTTCCAGCACCGGCAGTGTGTCGGTCAAAGCAGCATTTCCCCAGTTGATGTCTTAGTCTATTTTTTTATTGCTGACCAATTGGGACGAAAAGCCGGAGGATTGCAACTCGCAAAACGGAAGAAAGCGGTGTGAATCGTCCGAATTGCGCTAGGCTACTGGAATTTTGTTCAAAGTTTAGCAACGAAACAAGATACTGCAGGATTCTTACGACTGGCCAGTCACACGCTGCCGCGCGAGGGCGCTGTCACGGTCATTGATGCCTAATAGATTGGCCGCAAGACGCACAATGGCGTCCTCTTCGGCATCCCGTTCCCCATCGGCCAAGACGACCTGCCACAGGGATTCTATCACACCAATGCGCTCTTCATGGGCCACCGCATCCTTGATCGCGCGTGTGAACCGCACGGTGTCTGGTGCTTCGGTTTCCAAGGTCTCTGCCTCTTTGCGCAGGGCTGTCGCCTCGAATGGGGACAGGCCATAGCGGCTGGCAACAATGCGATCAATTCGTTCGATTTCCGCCGGGGCATAGTCCCCATCCGCACGGGCAATGCGCACCAAAAGGGCGGTCAACGCAAGACGCGCATCTGTGTCAGACAAAGGGGCCGGGGCGGGTGCGGTCAGGCGCTTTAGGAAATCAGCAAACATAAGCGATAGATCGGGCTTCTGACGCGAAAGGTCAAGCGGTGGAGGGAAATGGTGTGGCCAAGTGAAACAAGCGATCCTATGGTCATAGCATTATCTGAATGTGAATTGATCCATATGCCTTTGAAAACTGTGCTCTTTAGCCTTGCGATTTTGTTGATTGTTTTGAGCCAAGTGGCGTTTTCTGCCGAGGTTGCCATTACCTTGGACGACCTGCCGTACGTCAACCCGTCCCAAAATTCGCCAGATGAGGGGCTGGCCATTGTGAAAGCTGTGAATGGGGCGCTTTCCCTGCACGGCATTACCGCGATAGGTTTTGTTGTTGGTGGGCAGATTTCCCGGAAAACCAAACCAGCTTTGCAGGCCTTTATTGATGACGGCCATCAGGTTGGGAACCACAGTTGGACCCATCCTGACTATGGAACATTGACTGTCAAAGAATTCCGCAAAGAGGTTCACAAGACGGATCGCGCCTTGCGAGGATGGATGGGGGACACCAAGTTCTTTCGGTTCCCTTATTTGCGTGAAGGGGAGACGCCAGAGGCAAAAGCCGCTGCCGAGAGCGTGTTGGCCGCATTGGGGTATGTGAATGCACCTGTTTCAATCGACAATGATGAGTGGCGATACAATTCAGAATACGTAATGGCCTTGGCCGCAGGAGATGCCGCGCGCGCAAAGGCGATAGGGGCGGAGTATGTGGAACATATTCAGGAACGCACGGTTCATTTTCAAACCCTCGCGCAGGACGCTTTGGGCCACGATGTAAAACACATCCTTTTGCTGCATATGAACAAGATCAATGCGGATTATCTTGGCGATCTGCTGGATTGGTATGCGGGCGAGGGGTGGTCCTTTATCTCTCTCAAAGAGGCGATGTCGGATCCCCTATATTCCGCACCAGACCTATATGCGGGCCCGCGCGGGCTGTCGCAAATTGAGCGCGTTGTCGGATTGAAAAGCAACTAAGCGCCTTCTAAGGCGCCGGGCTGTCCTTTGGGTCGATTCCCATGACGCGTTCGATTTCGTGAAGTGCGGCGTCTTCTTCGGGGGTGTCGCGGCCATCGGCTAGGATGACTTTCCACATGGCGTTTACCATTTCCAAACGGTGGGCGTAGTCGACGTGTTCGCGGATGATCAGGCCGAAATCGGGGGTGCCGGGGGCTTGGGCCTCTAGCTTTTCGCAGGTGGCGCGCATTTTGGCGGCCTCTACGGCGTTGATTTCGAATGATTTTGAAAGGATGGAGTCAATCTCGCTGATCTCTGTCACGTGGTATTCACGGTCAGATTTGGCAACGCGCACCAACAAGGCGCCAAGTGCCAGTTGTTCGTCTGGCTCTGGCAATGGTTGCTGCGTTTTTGGTGTGCCTTTTAGGCGTGCGATCAATCCGTCCCACATGTGCTGTCTCCCCCGTTCGCTGGGGGACAATGTGAAAGAGTGGGCTGCGGAACACAATGGGGGGCTACGGGGAATTTGCATAAATTCGCCCCATTGTTGTACCTGTGTTTACATAGTTTTTTAGGAAACAGAGACCAAAGTTATCTGGGTGAGTCTGAATGCCGTTTTTGTACGTTTATAGTCCAAGCGATTTTGTGGGTGGATTGCCAGATGAGCAGGGCGCACAGGCGCAGGGGTCTGGTCCATTCACGCTGACATTGGTCCCGGGCGCGACGCCGACGTTGATCGAAGTGAATGACAACGACGCGGTTTTCGACGAAGTTGATGGGAACCAAACGCTTGCGGGTGGTGTGAACATCGATGGCGCCTCTTATGGCGCAGGAACCAGCATTCATTCGGCTTACGACCTTATTAATTCTGGTTCAGGCCATAAGGTCACCTCGCTTCATTTTGGCGGCGATGGCTATGAACAAGGTGCCGTTCACGGGTTGGTTTCAACCGAGCCATTGGTGGCCGGGCAAAGCTATACCTTTGATGTAGAACGCACGTCGCATCGCCAAGACAATGACTATGACGATTTTGTTGCCTGCTTTGCGGCTGGCAGCCGGATACGGACCAAACGGGGTGATATTGCGGTGCAGGATTTGCTGCCGGGGGATATGATCGCGACAGCGGATGAGACCTATCAACCGCTTCGTTTGCGGCTTAGCCGCCATGTTTCAGCGCAAGAGCTAGAGAGTTCACCAAAGCTGTGTCCTGTACGCATCACGGCAGGTTCGTTGGGGCAGGGATTGCCGACCCGTGATTTGGTGGTGTCCCCCCAGCATCGGATGTTGGCAAATGGTCCTTTGTGCGAGCGGATGTTTGGGCAATCTGATGTGCTGCTATCCGCGCGCAAGTTGACCGAGCTGCCGGGGATTTATGTTGATCCGGATGTAGAGAACGTGACCTATTTCCATTTGGTCTTTGATGATCACCAAGTGGTCTATGCCGAGGGCGCGCCATCCGAAAGTTTTTATTGTGGGGCGCAGGCCATTGATGGTTTGCATTCAGAGGCGCGTGACGAATTGTTGACGCTGTTCCCTGAGCTGGCCCAAGCTGAAGCGTCGCCATCTATGGCACGCCTATCGCCGCGGTCCCGTGGGCAGCGCGTGCTGGTCCAACGGTTGCGCAAAAACGACCGTACGGTACTAGAGGCCGGGATTTAAGCGCCGATCAAGCGCTTAGAGACCTCTGTTTTATGCAGTGGTAATGACAAGGTCGCATCCATTCGCAATCCTCGCGAGGTCACGTGATAGCCGCGATATTTGGTTAGGCCCAAAGTGCGGGTGTTGGATGTTAGGACTTCCAGCTTAACGTCCTCGTGGCCACGTTTGACCAACTCATTTTCCATCTCTTCAAGCAGGCGGCGGCCGATGCCTTGTCCTTCGTCTGCTTTGTTGACCCAAAGGTCCGTCACGATGTTTTCGCCGTTTGCAGCAGCGGCAAAACCAAGGACGTGATCGTCCTTTTCGGCAATCAAAATATTGTCCGGCTGAGTAACGGCAAAGTTTTCAAATACATCTGCGGTTACCCGGTTTTGCACCTCTTCGGGTAGGTTATTGGCATTCCCACGTTTCCAAGCCGCATGGCCGATGGCCGCAAGTGTTTTGGCGTCGGACGCGCGCGCCCAGCGAATTGTTACCTCTGTCATATGTCCTCCCATACGGTGGGCAGCCACCGTGCACAGCGCTATAGCACATTTTTGAGACTCGCGCGACGTGTGGGGCCAGCATACGAAAAACGCCGCTGAAAAGCGGCGTTTTTGTAGGAGGAATTTAGCGTAAACTTTAAACGAGGCGCGAATTGTCTTTTGCGGCGCGGATAAAGTCTTTGAACAGCGGATGCGGATCAAATGGTTTGGATTTCAGTTCTGGATGGAACTGAACGCCGATGAACCATGGGTGATCTTCCCATTCTACGATTTCTGGCAATTTGCCATCTGGGCTCATGCCAGAAAACTTAAGACCGGCTTTTTCAAGCTGTTCACGGTATTTCGTGTCAACTTCGTAACGGTGACGGTGACGTTCGTCGATGGCGGTTGTGCCATAGACTTTCGCAACGTTGGAGCCTTCGGCCAAAGTGGCGTTATAGGCGCCAAGGCGCATGGTGCCGCCTTTGTCGTCATCTGCTTTGCGCTTGACCTTAGCGTTGCCCTGCACCCATTCCTTGAGGTGGTAAACAACTGGTTCGAAACGCTTTTTACCTGCTTCGTGATCGAATTCTTCGGAGCCCGCATCCGCAACGCCAGCAACGTTACGCGCCGCTTCGATCACGGCCATTTGCATGCCAAGGCAGATGCCAAGATAAGGCACTTTGTGTTCGCGCGCGAATTGCGCGGCTTTGATTTTACCTTCGGTGCCGCGCTCGCCAAAGCCGCCAGGCACGAGGATGGCGTCATAGCCTTCCAAATGCGGAGCAGCTTCGCCTTTGTCAAAGACCTCGGCGTCGACCCAATTGACGTTCACTTTGACACGGTTGTGCATGCCGCCGTGGATCAGGGCCTCTTTGATGGATTTATACGCATCTTCGAGCTGGGTGTATTTGCCAACGATTGCAACGTTCACTTCACCATCGGTGTTGTGAATGCGGTCTTGGACGTCGTTCCAGCGCGCCAGGTTTGGTTTTGGGGCAGGGGCGATGCCAAAGGCATCCAGCACAGCCTGATCCAGACCTTCGTGGTGATAGGCCAGCGGCGCTTCGTAGATCGATTTCAGATCGTAAGCGGCCACAACGGCCTCTTTGCGCACGTTACAGAACAGAGCGATCTTTTCGCGCTCTTTGGCTGGGATAGGCTGCTCGGAGCGGCACACAAGGATGTCAGGCGCGATACCGATGGATTGCAGCTCTTTCACCGAGTGCTGGGTTGGCTTTGTCTTTAGCTCGCCAGAGGCCGCTAGGTAAGGCAGCAGTGTCAGATGCATGAACAAGCACTGGCCGCGTGGTTTGTCGTGGCTGAACTGGCGGATGGCTTCGAAGAATGGCAGGCCTTCGATGTCACCAACCGTACCGCCAATTTCACAAAGCATGAAATCAACTTCGTCTTCGCCGATGGAAATGAATTCTTTGATTTCGTTTGTGACGTGGGGAACCACCTGAATGGTTTTGCCCAGATAATCACCGCGGCGCTCGCGTTCTAGAACGTTGGAATAGACGCGACCGGATGACACGGAATCGGTCATGCGGGCAGGGACGCCGGTGAAGCGTTCGTAGTGACCAAGATCCAGATCGGTTTCCGCGCCATCATCGGTGACAAACACCTCGCCGTGCTCAAACGGGCTCATGGTGCCCGGATCAACGTTGAGATAGGGGTCAAGTTTGCGCAGACGCACCGTGTAACCACGCGCCTGAAGCAGTGAGCCCAAAGCCGCAGATGCAAGGCCTTTGCCCAGCGACGAAACAACACCACCTGTGATGAAAATGAACCTTGCCATAGGTTTGGCGACCCCCGTGATTGCCATGACGTCGCAGCGAAATGCGCGACGAAAAATTCAAAAAATGCGAGTACCGCCGGCATGATTTTTGCCGATGCATCACGGGACTCAAGATATAAAGGATTCGCTCGCGTTTGGCAATACGACCGCAAGATGCTGTTGCGGTCGCGCTCTAAAACTCAAGCTATAGTGGTTGGCCTCTTGGATGAGGCTACCGAATGTGCGGTTTAGTTTGCTTTTGGAACAAGCGGTGCATCATCACCTTCTGCCGGTGGCAGAAGTGAATCAGCTGCAGGCACTGTAGTGTCGGCTGGTGTCAGCTCGGTGCCCAATGTGTCGATCACAGAGGTGCCCGCGGCGTTTGACGCAGCAATGACTGTCAGTGCGATGGATGTGCAGATAAAGCCCGCAGCAAGGATCCAGGTCACTTTGCCCAGTGCTGTTGCTGCTGAACGGCCGGCAACTGCGCCGCCGCCACCGCCGCCACCCATGCCAAGGCCTCCGCCTTCGGATCGTTGCATAAGCACGATGCCAATGAGGGCCAGCGCCAAAAGGAGGTGGATAATAAGGACGACGTTTTCCATGGTGGCCTGTTCTTTACGAGCGTTCGGATACTTCAGCCGGGTATCTATGCATTTTCGCAGCCTAGGGCAAGGCGCTTTCTTGTGAAGATGGATTAGGGGCCTTGCCCCTCGGGCCGAAACTTTGTTTCGACCCTCACCCCAGAGTATTTTGGGAAAGATGAAGTTTGTATGGACTCGAATTGTCTTTCGGTGTTGGCTCTGCCTATGCCACATGATCATCCACATACAGTGCTGC
Organism: Cognatishimia sp. 1_MG-2023; assembly: GCF_030548175.1. GTDB lineage: Bacteria > Pseudomonadota > Alphaproteobacteria > Rhodobacterales > Rhodobacteraceae > Cognatishimia. The sequence continues at coordinate 130,461 of NZ_JAUORX010000003.1, forward strand.
CTGCGGACCCGGTTCTACGGGTGAAGGCGCTTGAGACGCTATTGGTGAAAAAGGGGCTGGTTGATCCAGCTGCTTTGCAAGCCATCATAGACACGTATGAGCATAAGATTGGCCCGCAAAACGGCGCGCGGGTTGTGGCCAAGATGTGGAGCGATCCGGCGTTTCGGGCTGCGATGGTCGACGATCCCATGCCGCTGCTGAGCGAGCTTGGCTATTACGGTCGACAGGGCGAGCACATGGTAGTCGTAGAGAACACGCCAGATGTGCACAATATCGTCGTTTGCACGCTATGTTCTTGTTATCCTTGGCCTTTGCTGGGAATTCCGCCGGGTTGGTATAAATCCGATGCCTATCGTTCGCGCGTTGTGCGAGAGCCGCGCAAGGTCTTGGCAGAGTTTGGTGTGACCTTGCCAGAGAGCACTTCGGTGCGCGTTTGGGATTCCACTGCTGAGGTGCGCTATTTGGTGGTGCCAGAGCGGCCAGAGGGGACGGATGGGTTTTCAGAAAACGCATTGGCGGCACTTGTGACGCGGGATTCGATGGTGGGTGTTGGCCTTGCCAAGGAGCCAAACACATGAGCCGCGTGCACGATATGGGTGGTCGATTTGGCGATGGGCCGGTGCGGGCGGAAGATGATTCCGTCTTTGCTCAAGAGTGGCACAAAACCGCGCTGGCGTTGAATTTGGCCGTGGGGGCCTTGGGGCAATGGAATATCGACAAGTCCCGCCATGCGCGGGAATGTTTGGTGCCCAAAGATTACGCGCGGTTTTCCTACTATGAAAAATGGATGGCGGGCCTTGCGGATTTAATGGTGGCCGAAGGGGTTGTCACGGCTGACGAACTGGCGGGCGGTGCGATTGAGCCATCGGAATTGGCGGAGCGTTGCTTAAAGGCGGATAAGGTTGCGGCGGCCTTGGCCTCGGGTGGCCCGGCGGATCGGGTATCCGAGATTGATCAGGTTTTTGCTATTGGTGATTTGGTGCAGGCCCGCAAGCCTGCGCGCAATCAGATGGTCGAGGGGGGGCATACACGCCTTCCCAGTTATGCGGCCGGGGCCGTAGGGCGCGTGGTGCTTTATCACGGCACACATGTGTTTCCTGACGCCAATGCGCACGGATTGGGCGAACGGCCCGAGCCGCTTTATGCCGTGGCCTTTTCTGCGGCCGCACTTTGGGGCACGGCAGAATCAGCCGGGGACGAAGTGATTATGGATCTGTGGCAAAGCTATCTGGTGCCAGTATGAAGAGGCCAGTATGAGCAAACCCGATCCCACATTCGAGGCCCCGTGGCACGCCGAAGTGTTCGCCATGACCGTACATTTGCAGGAAAGCGGATTGTTTTCGTGGGCCGATTGGACCCAATGCTTTGGCGCGACGCTTGCGGTGCATGGCTTGGACAAAGAATTGGACGGTGGCGATGATTATTTCATCGCTTGGGTTGAGGCATTGGAAAAGATGCTGGCCAACATCGGTCTGGCGGATGCGTCGATCTTGGGATCGCTCAAGGATGCTTGGGCTGATGCCTATTTGAAAACACCGCATGGGCAGCCGGTAAAGATTGAAGACGATTGATTATTCATCCACGTCGTCAATATCAGCCTGACCTGTCAACATACGGCGCACAAGGCTCCAGCTAAGACCAATGCCCAACACACATGACAGCGAAAAGATGCCCAGCCATGTGTTCAGGCTGCGGTTGGTCAGCGCCAAGATGCCCCAATCATACAGAACCCACAGCAACGCTGCGACAACCGCAAGAATCAGGAACATGCCAAAGCCACCAATGGATCGCAGGGTGGCGCGTAGGTAGATGATATAACCGATGGTCAGGATCAAACCCATCAGCACGGTGACGGGTAGCTCGGTGGCATAGTTATTCATGCTCCAGCGGACATAGTTGAAATCCGTCGGATTGAATGTGACTGCCAATAGCAGAAAGGCGAATATCCAGCGCAGGAAAAAGCCCATCCGGTCCCCCATCGTTTTTTACTAGCAATTGCGCAATATCAGGGGGCGTGTCTAGAGGGGACGGTGCGTATCTTTGGCTTTGTCACTGGAATTCAACGGCGCAGACACCCTGTGGGTTGTGCCACTTTTAATGCAGCACCGCTAAAGGGATACGGATTTTTCCAAGGCCTTGGCCCAAGAGAATATCCTAAAACTTCGGAATTCGGGGTTATAATAGGGGTCTTGTTGGACGATATCGACCACGTCTTCAAAATCGCAGCCTTTGACAATCCACATACCACCGCTATAGGGCGCGCCGGGCATAGGGCGCAGACCACCGGCGATTTTGATGCGGTTCTCGTTCTTCTTAAGGAACTCAAGATGCGCAGAGCCAAATTCGCGGCGATGGGCCATCATTTCTGGGGCATCTTCGAACAATACAACCCAATAGGCGTTTGGCATTGGTTAACTCCCCTTCACTGAGTCTGCAGCCTATGCGGTCGTGACGCGATGCAAAGGGCCAGTTTGACGGGCGCGATCAGCCCAGTTCGCACAGAATAGCATGTATTAGATGACGCAGAAGTGCGATTTGCGGTTTCCCATACGAGAGTCTGTCGCTACAAGGGCGCGGGTTTGACATCTGAATTTAAGGACCGAACATGGCCAATGTTGTCGTCGTAGGCGCCCAGTGGGGCGATGAGGGTAAAGGTAAGATTGTGGACTGGCTCAGCGAACGCGCTGATGTCATCGCGCGATTCCAAGGTGGGCACAACGCTGGCCACACGCTCGTCATCGACGGCAAAGTGTACAAGCTGCACGCGCTGCCATCTGGTGTTGTGCGCGGCGGCAAGCTGTCTGTCATTGGTAACGGCGTTGTTCTAGACCCGTGGCACCTGATGAAAGAAATCGCGACCGTGCGTGAGCAGGGCGTTGATATCTCACCAGAGACTTTGATGATCGCGGAAAACACACCGCTGATCCTGCCGATCCACGGCGAGTTGGATCGCGCCCGTGAAGAAGCTGCAAGCAAGGGCACCAAGATCGGCACAACCGGTCGCGGCATTGGCCCAGCATATGAAGATAAAGTTGGCCGTCGCGCTGTACGTGTCGCTGACCTCGCAGACGAAGCAACTTTGGAAGCGCGTGTTGATCGCGCGTTGCAGCACCACGATCCACTGCGCAAAGGTCTGGGCATCGAAGCCGTTGACCGTGATGCCTTGGTTGCGAAGCTTAAAGAAATTGCTGCCGAAATCCTGCCGTTCGCAGCACCTGTCTGGAAAGTTCTGGCCGAAAAGCGCAAGTCCGGTAAGCGGATCTTGTTCGAAGGCGCGCAGGGCGCATTGCTGGACATCGACTTTGGCACATACCCATTTGTGACATCCTCTAACGTGATTGCCGGCCAAGCGGCGACAGGTGTCGGCGTTGGTCCGGGCTCTATCGATTACGTTCTGGGCATCGTCAAAGCCTACACAACACGTGTGGGCGAAGGCCCATTCCCAACAGAACTCGACGATGCCGATGGCAACCGTCTGGGTGAGCGCGGCCATGAATTCGGCACAACAACCGGCCGGAAACGCCGCTGTGGTTGGTTTGATGCCTGCCTTGTGCGTCAAACATGCGCCACATCAGGTATCACCGGTATCTCTCTGACAAAGCTGGATGTTTTGGACGGCTTTGAAACGCTGAAAATCTGCACCGGCTACGAGCTGGACGGCGAGCGTTTGGATTACCTGCCAACAGCCGCCGATCAACAGGCGCGTTGCACACCGATCTACGAAGAGATGCCAGGCTGGAGCGAATCCACCGAAGGCGCGCGCAGCTGGAACGACCTGCCAGCGAATGCGATCAAATACGTCAAACGCGTCGAAGAACTGATTGAATGCCCAGTGGCCTTGCTGTCCACCTCGCCAGAGCGGGACGATACCATTCTGGTCACCGACCCGTTCGCGGATTGATCTGATGGCTTTGTCCTACAAAGCCCGTCGCAGATGGGCCGCCTTTATCCTACTGGTGGGGCTGCCGATCTACATCATCCTAGCAACCGTGCTGGCCACCGCCGTGGTCGCATGGTTCGAACGCCCGGTGTTCCTGCTGCAACTGGCGATTTACATCGGATTGGGTGTGCTTTGGATTGTCCCATTCAAAGGTATTTTCCTAGGGGTCGGCCAAGCCGACCCGGATGCGCCGCCGGAAGATGATAATTACAAATAAATAAAAACCGCGACCGAAGGGTGGCGGTTTTTTTGTTTTTGGGTGGGAGGTCCGCTATGTGGACGAACCCGCCGTTACCCTTAAGCAACTCAATGGCTGCCGCTTAGGGTAGCCAGCCCATTTCTCAGTGTCGCAAGCCTTTCGAGGACAGCACTGCGCTTTTCGTCAAGTTCCGCTCTGAGTCGTTCTATATGTTCAAGCTTTTCGGTCAACTTCTCTATGCCGCCCTCACATGGGCCGGCTCCTTCGTCTGACAGACAAGCACTCATGGCGCGGATTTCTCGGGTCGAGAAACCCGTCGCGATAAAGTCGCGGATACGGCCTGCGCGTCGCAGGTCTGCCTCCTTGTAGCTGCGGTAGCCGTTCAGCGTTCGGCCAACCTCCAGCAAGCCTTCGTTTTCATAGTGGCGCAACATACGCTGCGTGATCCCCAGCCGTTCGGCCGCTTCTTTCGCCTGCATTTTCGTCATCCTCTACAAAGCCTGACCAACATGTAAATCGGGCAGATGTTTATCAAGAGGAACCGGGTGGTCAGAATTTACCACCCGGTTCACATGAGATTAGGATCGCAAAGACCAGCCGCCATCAACGGTCAAAACCTGCCCAGTTAGCCATTCGTTTTCCGAACTGCCAAGGCGCAGAATCCATGGGGCGATGTCTGCGGTCACACCGCGACGGCCCAGCGGCACCTGTGCGGCCTCTTGCGCTTCAATCTGTTCGGCCATCTCTGCGGGCAGGCCCATCATGCCTGTCAACGCGTTGGTTTTCACAGGTCCGGGCGCAACAGCATTAACCCGAATGCCGTCACCCGCCAATTCGACAGCCCAAGATTTTGTCAGATGCTCCAAAGCGGCTTTGGTGGCGGCGTAATGCGCCAACATCGGTGCTGCGTTTTGGGACACAGCGGTTCCAATATTCACGATTGCGCCTTTGCTTTCACGCAAAGCAGCACGTGCGGTCTTTACCAATAGCGAAGGCGCGACAATGTTCACCGCAGACATATTTGCAATAACCTCAGCATCATAGGCATCTACGGGCGAGGGCTGACCAGCACCGGCATTGTTGATGATCAAATCAATGCGCCCCCATTCAGACATAGCAGTGTCAACGATCTGCGCTGCGCCAGTCATGTCGGAACTGTCCATTTGCAGCGCTTTGATATTGTCATTTGTGGCAGCGACTTCCGCCAGTTTGTCTGCATTGCGCCCTGTGATCAGAACGTTTGCACCGCGTTCTGCAAGCTCGGTCGCGGTCGCTTGACCAATGCCAGAGCTGCCACCAGTAACAATTGCGACTTTGCCGTGCCATGCATCATCATTTTTCATTTCGCTTAGTCTCCTATCTGCGAATCTTTCGAGGTTGATAGGGGGCAGGCTTAGAGCTTTGACACTAACGTCAGGGTCAAAGACTTTTTGTCGTTTGTGGGGAGTTCTGTTGCGCACCAGATTGCGGCTTCGCGATGTGGCCAAGATTGTTTGCGTAGAAGCCTAGACCGTAAACAAAAAAGCCGCCGCAAGATGCGACGGCTTTTCTATTACTTTTCCAACCCTTAGCCCGCTGCGCGGTCGCCGGGTTTGAAGTTGATGCTTTCGGAAACGGTGAAGCGTCCGCCAGCGATCTTTTCGATTTTCTTGTCACGCAGTAGCTGACCAAAGCTGCGCAGGCCTGCTTCGCGTTCAAAGCGTTCGTCGCCCACTTGATACGCCAAGCGCATCAACATCGGACGAGAGAAACGATTGCGGCCTTCGACGAAGGTCAGATAAGACGCCGCTGCTTCTAGAACGTCTGGAAGCTGTGTCGCGCCCATGTTTTCTGCGAATTCAACGAAATCTGATGCGCCTTCGTTGGCTTCCACAGCAGTGACGTCTTCAACAGACACACGACGCGGACGTACCGCTGATTGATCATGCTCAGCAGGGCCATCAATACGCTGTGCGGCCACCAATTTCAGCGGTGTCGCGCCACGGTCTTTCCTGTCGCCATCTGTGTGACCCGGACGAACGGCATCGGCAAGATCATCACGGTATGCGCCGGACTGATCCGGTTTTTCCATTGATGCGCCTGCGTCTTTTTCCGCTTTCGTTGCTGCAACGGCTGCACGCAAATGTGCGATGGCGCTGCGACGGCGGTTGCCTTCAGGCTCGTCTAGTTTGGTGTTGGCTTCGTCGATCAAACGATCCATCGCTGCTTCTTCTGGCACTTGCTCTTCCAATGCGGCACGACGGGCGCGGCGCGGGCGAACAGGTTTCACAGGCTTGGCATCTTCTGGGATCGGTGATGCGGCTGGTTCCATTTCTGGCTCAACATCCGCCAAAGCCGCCATCAGGTCAGCCTCGACATCATCTGTAGGCGTATTAACAGGCGCAGCTTTCGTGACAGGCGCGTCTTCTACAGCTTCTGGCGCGTCATCTTCTTCAAGCAGGCCATCGGCAATTGCATCTTCAAACTCTGTGCGCTTCATACGAATGACGCGGGCACGTGGTTTTGGTGCGACAGCAACAGGCTCGTCGATTTCAACATCAGCGTCGTCAAAATCATCTTCGTCAATTTCAACGGCCAGGCTGTCTTCGAAAGAGCCGGTGTCAAACGTGTCGTCGATGGCCTCTGCGGTGACTTCAGTGATCTCTTCTTCGACCTCTTGAGTGGCCTCCATCATCATGTCATCGGCATGCTGATCTTCGATAAAATCGTCTTCGTCGTTGTCTTGTGTTTCAACACGAGACACAACAGCACGGATGCGGCGCAGCTTGGCGGCGATGCTGTCTTCGACATCATTCTGAACAGGTTCAGCAATTTCTAGCGTGTCATCTGCTGCGGAAAGTGAATCATATGCGTCACCAAAGAGGTTATCAGTATCCTCTTCTTCGTCGTCATAATCGTCTTCGATCGCGGCTTCTACAACAGGCGCTTCTTCAACGACTGGTTCAGCCATTGGGGCAACCACCTCTTCGGCGATGACTTCAGACTCAGCAACAGGAGCCTCAGCTTCGATTGGTGCTTCGATCTCTGCAACGTCTTCTTGAACAGGGGCTTCTGCGGGGGCAGCTACCTCTGCGGCGGCTGGGGCCGCGCTTAAGACAATGGAACCCGATTCAAGACGGGTCTCAACGCGGCGCTCAATCTCGCGTTCAGCGATACGGCTCAGCATTTCTGCGTCTGGGGTTGGTGGCTCTGCACCAAAGTACCGGTCGTCTGCGGCCAGATCACGGAAATATTCCGCAATTGCTTTCATGGTGTCGAAAGACTCGTCGAAACCCTCTAGGGTACACGAGAATGTCCCATACGATACCGTCAGAACTTTGTTATTGGTAACCATTGGATTCGGTTCCTTTGCACTACTCAAGCCCTGTTTACCATGTGGAGGGTGGCCAAACGTGACCGATTCTGTGCCATTGAGCGTATCATTTTGGGGCTAAAATGAGGCAGACTTCCTTAAGAGTTGCTTCAAAATAGGGGAAAGCAGTGATTGTTCGCAATACTGAAATCGTAACGCTAGTAGGTGCCGGCATGGCCACCAAGGCGGAAATCACGCGCTGTTTGGCGATCGGTCCACGGCTGGTTGCGGCAGATGGCGGTGCGGCGCATTGCCTGAACGCAGACCTTTTACCCGACGCCGTGATCGGAGACATGGACAGCCTAGAGACCGCCATCGCCCGCGGCATCCCCGAAAACCGGGTGCATACGATAGCGGAACAAGACAGCACCGACTTTGACAAAGCGCTGCGTAACATCGAGGCACCTTTGGTCCTAGGCGTCGGCTTCACCGGCGCGCGGATGGACCACCAACTGGCTTGCTATAACGTGCTGGTACGACGCCCAGAACGGCGGTGCATCCTGCTCAGTGACACAGACATCGCCTTTCTTGCGCCCCCGCGATTGGCAATGCCCCTTGCCGAAGGCACGCGCGTGTCGCTCTTTCCCATGGGCTTGGTCGAAGGCGCATCTGATGGCCTGCGTTGGCCCATCAGCGGTTTAACCTTCACTCCAGATGGCCGCATTGGCACATCAAACGAGGCGACAGGCCCATTAGACCTGACCATGACTGCGCCCAAAATGCTGGTGATCTTGCCTAAGGCTGAGCTGGAGAATGCGGCGTCGGCACTGCGCGCAACGACCGGTGCGTGGCCCGCTCTCTAAAGATAATGTACAGCCCAGCGGCCATGGTGATGCATATTCCTAGCGCCGCCAATCCGTTGGGCAAATCGCCAAACACGATAAATCCCACCAAGGTGGTGATCGGGATCTCTATATAGGTCAGCGGTGCCAAAGTCGCTGATGGCGCAAACCGCAAGGACCATGTCATCAATAGATGCGCGACGGTTCCCAAGGCACCCGCCGCCAGCATTAACCAAAATGCCTGACCCTGCGGGATGGCAAAGGCGACACCGTCCCACCCCAAAGTGCCACCGATCAACAGGATCGGCAGCAGAACCGCGCTGGCCATGCCGCCGCTGATCATCTGAATGGCAATCGGGTCCATCTCTTGGGCGATCTGCCGACCCACCAGCATAAACAAAGCAAAGGCCATCGCGGCCCCAAGCGGCCAAAGGGCGGCCATACCAACAACTGCGAAACTGGGTTGAATCACCAGCAGTGTTCCCGAAAACCCGACGGCGCAGGCGATGATGCGATGTTTGCCAACAACCTCGTTCAGGAACAGCTTTCCAAGCATCAATTGGATAAAGGGCATCACAAAGGCAATGGCGATAGCATCAGCCAACGGCAAATACCGCAGCGCCATAAAGACCGATCCAAGCCCCACAAAATGAAACAGCGACCGCAACAGGATCAATCCCAATTGCCGTGGCGTGGGACGCAAGGGCTGCTTAGATCCCAACACAATCGGCGCCAAAAACGCGGCCTGCAGGAAAAAGCGATAAAACGAAAACAGCATCACCGGGATCAGCGGACCCAACAGCTTTACAATCGCATCCCCGATGGGGGCGATCATGCTAAAGCCAAGCATCAATAGAATGCCAAGATAGGTGCGGTCCTGTGTCATAAGCGGACGCTAGGCGCGTGCTGCTATATTGGCAAGGCCACTAACTCGTGAAACTGGCGCGATACTCGGTTGGCGACATCTGCATTTGCTGCCGAAACGCCGCGTTAAAGCCGGATAGGGATCCGTAGCCTACGGACATCGCAATCTCGGTGACCTGCGCGTCAGTGGTCGCCAGCGCCTCGACTGCATTCATAATTCGAATTTGCCGCAAGACTTCGCGCCAAGTCATGCCCATCTCATCCGCAAACCTACGCGCCAGGGCGCGGGGGGATTGGTTCGTCTGTTTGGCAATCACTTCAAACGTAGGGGCGGCGGGAGCCAGCTCTTCTGTTAGGGCCACTGCCTTGCGCAATGCCTCTGATTTGGGCGAGGGCAAGACGCATTTGCTTGGCGTCATGGCCAAACGCTGCACAACATCGGCCAATGTCCTGAATATACGCTCAGAAAAGGGCGAAAGCGGCCCGCTTTCAGCCCCCCAATCCCGACACTCTCGCACCAGCTCGCGGGCAAGGGGCGACATGTCAAACACCGTCAGCACGTTTTCCGGCTCTTCCATAAACTGTGTTGAAAACAGAACCGAGGCAGAGGTCAGCCGCGACAAGACTGTAATGTTGATCGGATGATCCGCCTTGATCAAGGCAGCCCGCGCCGGTGGCAATGTCCACCTTTGGCCCCCAGCTTCTAACCGCAACGTGCCTTCAAGCGCATATAGCAGATAATGACGATCCACTTGAAACTGCGATGCGGGTGCAGGTTCAAAGCTGCGATGAAAACAATAAGCGTCTGGCTGCATGGTTTTAGTTTAGGGCCTCGATCAAACTTGCGTCAAACCGTTTACTCACAGGCGGGGCCGTCATGACGGGGCGCAGGGTCTGACCAACTTTGGCAAATGCATCCGACTCTGTGTAGGCAGCAAAAGCCTCGGCGCTGTCCCATTCATGCAAAACACCCAATCTGGTGTGGTTTGTAGGATCAACAAACGGGATAAAGGCAATGCACCCTTGCATCCTGCGCACGGCGTCGCATTCGTCTAACAAGGTTTGCAAGGCTGCGGCGCGATCTGTGGCGGCGACTTGGAACATAACGTGAGCAATAAGCATATGAGTGCTTTCTAATGTTGAGGTTTCTGAAAGATGTAGCCAAGGCTGGTACGCTTTGGTGGGCCAGAGCGAAACGCATGGGTTCGGATCACCTGCAACCCCGCACGTTCGGCAAAATGACAGACAGTTTCGGCGCTGTACCAGCGATGACGGAACCGCAGCCAAATTGGCCAATTGCACCAATGTGGTTTCGAGACGACCATGAACAATTGCCCACCCGGTTTCAGCCGTAGGGCAAGGCCGCGCATGGCCTCGAAAGGATCGGCGAAATGTTCGATAACATGCGAGGCCAAGATGGCGTCATACTGCGCGTCGCATGACAAATCATCCAATCCGCACTTTAAAAGCGTAGGGGCATACCCAGCTTCTGCAAATTGCGCGGCAGCATGGTTTAGCATCGCGGCACTGGGATCAAGCAACGTCAAATCCGTGCTCCCCCCGGCCGCAACCCAAGACAGCGCGAAATCCCCGCTACCGGTTCCAACATCTAGGACGGGTCCAGACGTTATCGCAGACCGTTTCAGGAAGCCGATATAAGCATCCGTATATCCAAGACGGCGGGCCTTTTTGCTCCATGTCGGCGCAGCGTGTTCGTATCGGGTCAAAGTGTTCATGAGGCGAGGGTAGAGCGGACCACAGCGGCGGGCTTCCGTCGGTGTGCCAAGTTTGGCCGCCTATCTGCCAAATCGCCCAGAACCGGAAAATGAATCGTACGTTTCAACCCGTGAATCGTACGAATTTCCACATTAACCAGATGTTCGGTATCCGTGCGCAGGACGCGCAACCGTTTCGTCGCGAAACCTCAGGCGGCCAGCCAATCCTCGGCGGCTTTTACGTCATCAAGCGGGAAACTCTTAATCTCGATCCCCGGAAAAATGGCGCCCTCAATCTCGGCGGCGGTGCGTATCCAGCTTGCGTCGCTTAGGACCGCGCATTTGTCGAACTTGCCAAGTAGGCCAAAAAGCTTGGACAATCGCGTGAACTCTACACCAATCGCGCCAATCGTTGGCATGGTGAAGTCTTTGATCTTATAAAGCATTTTTCCATTTTTGATGTCTTCGGATTGCTCAATCAGCTCATCCAATCCAAGACGCATATCGTCCGTATTCAATGTGCCAAACAGTTCTATATCAAGGCGGTCTGGACTTTGTTTCGTGATGTTAAACACGGTGATCCCTCCGTTTTCTGATGAGGTCACTCTAACAGAAAACGCATCAATCGTATTGATACGGATCAATAAAAAAGGGCCAGCATGAAAGCTGGCCCTCAGGATGACACTTGGTCTGGAATGCCCAAGCGTCGGGGAATGCTTAGCGGTTCATACGGTTTTCGATCAGATCATCCACAACAGACGGATCGGCTAAGGTGGATGTATCGCCCAACGCGCCATAATCGTTTTCCGCAATCTTACGCAGAATACGACGCATGATTTTGCCAGAACGAGTCTTTGGCAAACCCGGTGCCCATTGGATCAAATCAGGTGAAGCAATCGGCCCAATTTCGCTGCGAACCCAAGTACGTAGCTCTTTGCGCAACTCTTCGGTTGGTTCTTCGCCCGACATCAAAGTCACGTAGCAATAGATGCCTTGCCCTTTAATATCATGAGGATACCCAACTACCGCCGCCTCAGCGACCTGCGCATGTGCCACCAACGCGCTTTCGACTTCGGCGGTGCCCATACGGTGCCCAGAGACGTTGATCACGTCATCGACACGACCCGTAATCCAGTAATCGCCGTCTTCGTCACGACGACAACCGTCACCGGTAAAGTAGTAGCCTTTGTAGTCAGAGAAGTAGGTCTTCTCAAACCGCTCATGGTCACCCCAAACAGTCCGCATCTGACCGGGCCAACTGTCTTTGATGCACAAAACACCTTCGACGCCATTGCCAGAGATTTCCGCACCAGAAGCAGGTTCCAACACAACAGGCTCAATACCAAAGAACGGCTTCATCGCAGAACCCGGCTTCATCGCATGCGCGCCGGGCAGGGGAGTCATGAGGTGACCACCCGTTTCCGTTTGCCACCAGGTATCAACAATCGGACAACGCCCGCCGCCAACGACGTCGTTGTACCAATTCCACGCTTCGGGGTTGATCGGCTCGCCTACGGTTCCAAGGATACGCAGACTGGATAGATCTGCGTCTTTGACGAAATGATCGCCTTGCCCCATCAACGCACGGATCGCGGTCGGAGCGGTGTAGAATTGGTTGACCTTGTGCTTTTCACAGACCTGCCAGAACCGGCTGGCGTCTGGATAGGTTGGGGTGCCTTCAAACATCACAGTCGTCGCGCCATTGGCCAATGGACCATAGACAATATAGCTGTGGCCCGTGACCCAACCGACATCCGCCGTACACCAAAAGATGTCGCCGTCTTTGTAATCAAAGGTCGTTTCGTGGGTCAGCGAGGCATAAACCAAATAGCCGCCCGTTGTGTGAACCACACCTTTTGGCATTCCGGTGGATCCAGAGGTGTAGAGGATAAACAGCGGATCTTCGGCGTTCATTTCCTCGGGCGCGCAATCGGTGGATGCTTCTGCCGCTTTTGCGTTGTAATCCACATCGCGCGCATCGTTCCAAGCGGTTTCGCCACCGGTGCGTTTGACCACCAGGCACTTCACGCTATCCGCGCAGTTTTCCAACGCGATGTCCGCATTTGTTTTCAATGGCGTCGGTTTGCCGCCGCGTGGGGCGAAGTCGGCTGTGACAACGACTTTGGCTTCAGACCCATTGACCCGAGCGGCTAGTGCGTCTGGTGAAAACCCTGCGAAAACAATCGAATGGATCGCGCCAATACGCGTGCAGGCCAACATGGCATAGGCCGCTTCGGGGATCATCGGCATGTACAGAACAACACGGTCGCCTTTGCCTACACCCAAGTCTTTTAATACATTGGCCATGCGGCAGGTGTTGGCGTGCAGCTCCTTGTAGCTGATGTGTTTTGCGCCCTCTTCAGGGGAGTCTGGCTCCCAGATGATGGCGGTTTGGTCGCCGCGCGTCGCAAGGTGGCGATCAATACAGTTAGCAGAGACGTTCAAGGTGCCGTCGGCATACCAATTGATGTTCACATTGCCAAAATCATAGCTGACGTCTTTGACCTGTGTGAACGGTTTGATCCAATCCACGCGCTTGCCTTGCTCGCGCCAGAACCCTTCGGGGTCGGCCAGCGAAGCGGCATACATCTCTTGGTATTTGGCTGCATCAACATGCGCCGCGGCTGCAAGTTCAGCCGAAGGGGGGTAAGTTGGAGATGTCATTGTTTGGTCCTATGTCTTATTTTGCGGCGCACTCAATAGGCCTGCGCCGCTCCTCCCAATTAGATAGCCAGATACTCTGCGCGGAGTTCCGCGTTTTCAAGCACTTCTTGGGCTGTTCCATCGAATACAATGCCACCAGTATCCAAGATCACCGCACGATCCGCCAGTTCCAATGCGCGAATGGCGTTCTGTTCAACGATGATCGTGGTGATACCTTGCTCTTTGATGATGCGCAGTGTCTTTTCGATTTCGTCAACGATCACCGGTGCAAGACCTTCGTAAGGTTCATCCAGCAGCAACACTTTGATGTCGCGCGCCAGTGCTCGGGCGATGGCTAGCATTTGCTGCTCACCGCCCGAGAGTGTGACCCCCTCCTGTTTCCGGCGTTCCCCTAGCCGGGGGAAAAGGTCATATAGCCGCTCGATGGACCACCCAATCGGCGGCGCGATTTGCGCCAGTTGCAAGTTCTCTTCGACAGTTAAACCGGGAATGATAGACCGATCTTCGGGGACGAGGGCGATGCCCTCTGCTGACGCTTCGTGACTGCGCATTTTGTGCAGCGGTTTGTGATCTAGCCAGATTTCACCATGGGTGACTTGAGGTGCATCCATGCGGGCGATAGAGCGCAGGGTCGATGTTTTGCCCGCACCGTTACGGCCCAAAAGGGCAAGGATTTCGCCCTCGTGGACATTAAAGCTGATGTTTTGAACGATATAGCTTTCGCCGTAATAGCTTTCCATATTCCAGACGGACAGAAAGGCGGGGCTGGATTTCGTGTTGCCTTGGGATTGCAACAGATCGCTTTGGATATTCATTTTATTGTCCTCCACCTTACGCTGCCTCGCCTAAGTACGCTTCGCGCACTTTCGGATGGCCTTTGATGTTCTCTGGTGTGTCTTCGACAAGCGGGGTCCCCTGCGCCAACACGGTGATGCGCTCTGCCAGGGAAAAGACCACATGCATGTCGTGTTCGATGATGGCGATGGTGATGTCCCGCTCGTCTTTGATCTGTTTGAGCAGATCAATGGTGTTGTTGGTATCCGCCCGCGCCATGCCGGCTGTGGGTTCATCCAATAGCAACAGCCGCGGTTCCTGCGCCAAACACATGCCAATTTCGAGCCGCCGTTTATCACCGCGCGACATAGAGGCCGCGTGCATATGGCGTTTCTCTGCCATGTTCATATCAACCAGCATTTTTTCTGCTGTTTCAACGATGTCCCGCTCTGCCATCATGTTTTCGATAGCATGCATACGGAAAGCACCGTCGCGTTTGGCAAAGACCGGGATCATCATGTTTTCCATGACAGTCAGATCGCCAAAGATCTCAGGTGTTTGGAAAACACGTGAAATGCCCATTTGGTTGATTTCATGCGGGCTGCGGCCCAGCACGGATTGCCCATCAAACATGACGGACCCGGTGTCTGGTACCAGCTTGCCCACTAAACAGTTGAGCAGGGTGGATTTACCGGCCCCATTCGGGCCGATAATGGCGTGTACCGAGTTTTCGGCGACGCTTAGGTTTACGTTGCCAAGCGCTTGAAGCCCGCCGAACCGTTTGCCTACGTCTTTGACGTCTAGAATACCCATCTGTCTGTCTCCTTATTCTGCAGGTTCGGTTTTAGGGGCTTTGTCGTCGGCTTTGTTCTTGCCGCCGGACACCCATTTTTTGATGCGTTGGCCACCTTCGACCAGACCGCCAGGTAGGAAGATCACAACCAACATGAACAGAATGCCCAAGGTCAGGTGCCAGCCTTTGCCGATGAACGGGTGGATCAGGAAAACAACCGCGTCTTCGATGCCATCCGGCAGAAAGCTGAACCAGCTGTGCAGGATGCTGTCGTTGATCTTGGAAAAGATGTTTTCAAAGTACTTGATAAAGCCCGCGCCCAAGACTGGACCAATCAAAGTGCCCGCACCGCCAAGGATGGTCATTAGAACAACTTCGCCAGAGGCCGTCCATTGCATCCGTTCCGCACCGGCGAGAGGGTCCATTGAGGCCATCAAGCCACCAGCCAAACCTGCGTACATGCCAGAGATGACAAAGGCGGCGAGTGTGTATGGCTTTGGGTTCAAGCCCGTGTAGTTCAAACGCGTTTGGTTTGATTTCACCGCACGCAACATCATGCCAAACGGGCTGCGGAAGATGCGTAGGGATAGGTAGAAGGCAGCCAATAGGATGATGCCACACAGGTAGTAGCCTGCGTTGAACTGAAAGGTCCAAGGGCCAACAATCATCTCATAAGTCGACCGCATTTCCAGACCGAACAGGCTGGTGACCGGGATGCCGCCATCTGCTGTGGCTGACACGCCCAAGATACGCGGATCATCCAGCGTTAGCTGCAAACCGGTTTCGCCATTGGTGATCGGCGTTAGAACCGAATAGGCGAGGTTAAAGCTCATCTGTGCGAAAGCGAGCGTCAGGATCGAAAAGTAGATACCCGAACGACGCAGACTGACGAAACCAATCAATAGAGCAAAGAGACCCGAGATGACGACCGACAGTAGGATGGCTGGGATCACGTTCATGCTCAGCAGTTTGAACATCCAGACCGCGGAGTATGATCCGACACCCAGAAAGGCCGCGTGGCCAAAGCTGAGGTAGCCGGTCAAGCCAAACAGAATGTTAAATCCAACCGCAAAGATGCCAAAGATTACAAAGCGCTGCATCAGGTCAGGATAACCCGCGTTGAACTGCGCCATGGCGCTGCCGGTTGGGAAAGGGTTGAGGATAAATGGCGCGAATAGAACAAGCACCGCCACGATGATCATGAGTGTTTTGTCGTGTTTTTGTAGGTTCAACATGGCTTAGTCCTCCATCACGCCTTTGCGGCCCATGAGGCCTCGGGGGCGTGTGAGTAGAATGATGATGGCCACCAGATAGATGATGATTTGGTCGATGCCGGGGATCAGGGATTTGACCTCGTTCATAGAGGCAAAGCTTTCCAAGATACCCAGCAAGAAGCCCGCCAAGACAGCGCCGGGCAGGGAGCCCATGCCGCCCACAACCACAACCACAAAGCTAAGAACCAAGAAGTCCATGCCCATATGGTAATTCGGCGAGTTGATAGGCGCGTACATGACACCGGCGAGGCCAGCCACCGCGGCGGCGATGCCGAACATGATGGTAAAGCGTTTGTCGATGTTGATGCCCAATAGGCCCACGGTTTCACGGTCTGCCATGCCAGCACGGACAACCATCCCAAAGGTGGTGAATTGCAAGAAGGCAAAGACGCCGCCAATGATCAGGGCCGAGAAGCCAAAGTACACAAGACGCCAGTAGGGGTAGATGATCGCGTTTGGATCAAAGCCCAGTAGGACGCCAAAGTCATAGCTGCCCTTAAAGACTTCTGGTGCGCCTGTTGGAATAGGGTTCGCGCCGTAGAAGTATTTGATGATCTCTTGCAGAACGATCGCAAGACCGAAGGTCACAAGGATCTGGTCCGCATGGGGGCGTTTGTAGAAATGTTTGATCAACCCGCGTTCCATGATGAAGCCGATGGCAATCATGATTGGGATTGAGAAAAGGATCGCCAAGGGAACGGCCCAGTCGATGATCGTGGCACCGACTTCGGGGCCGAACCAGCTTTCGACATAAGGGGTTTTGATCTTGGCAGGATTGCCAAGGAAATCCAGCTTGGTCTCATCCACCGTCTCAAAGCTGAGGTTCAGGATTTTGCTGAGTGTGACTGCGCAGAAGGCACCGATCATAAACAGCGCGCCGTGGGCAAAGTTAACCACTCCGAGCGTGCCGAAAATCAGCGTTAGCCCCAGCGCGATCAGCGCGTAGGCAGAGCCTTTGTCGAGGCCGTTTAGAATTTGAAGAATAATTGCGTCCATGATCCCCACCGTGGGTTGGGTTGCGGCGTCCTCTGGCTATAGGGACCAGAAGACGCCATTAGGAGCGGGCTGATGCTTGTCGGAATATCAACCCGCGCCTGACTTATGCGCCTGGGTTACAAGACCCGAGCTGACCACCTGCAAACATTGGGTGATCTGGCGCGTATGTCACTTGTTCTGCTGGTGTGACTTCGACGATTTCCAGCAAGTCGAACTCGGATGTTGGGTTCTCTTTACCCTTCACAACAAGCACGTCTTTGAAGCACTGGTGATCTTCGGCACGGTAAAGTGTTTTACCATTGCCCAAGCCATCGAACTCAAAGCCTTCAAGCGCTTCGGCAACCGCACATGGGTTATGAGAGCCTGCGCGCTCACATGCATCTGCATACAGAAGTGTCTGACAATAAACGGTATGTGCCGCCTGAGATGGTGGGAAGCCGTATTTGGTACCGAATGACTTAACGAATGCTTTTGAGCCTTCGTCGGTCAGGGACCAGTGCCAGTTTGTGGAACCAAAGATACCCTTAACGTTCGCACCCGCACCGCGCGCCATTAGGCGAGAGTACAGAGGCACAACGATTTCAAAGTTCTTACCGTTCACAACCTTTTCACGCAGGCCAAACTGAACCGCGTTGGTCAGTGAGTTCACCATGTTCCCGCCGTAGTGGTTCAGAACCAGAACGTCGGCACCAGAGTTAAGAACCGGCGCGATATAGGACGAGAAGTCAGTCGCAGCCAATGGCGTACGGACTTTGTTCACAGTGTTCCAACCCAGCGCTTCTGTCGATGCTGCGATGGATTCTTCTTGTGTCCAACCCCATGTGTAGTCAGCGGTCAGGTGATAGGCAGTACGGTCTTTACCGTACATCTTTTCAAGCACTGGGGCCAAAGCGGCACCAGACATGTAACCGTTAAAGAAGTGACGGAAACCGTTCGCTTTTTTGTCTTTACCAGTTGTATCGTTAGAGTGGGTAAGACCCGCCATAAAGATAACGCCGGCCTCTTGGCAAAGGCCCTGAACCGCAATCGCCACACCGGAAGACGAGCCGCCAGTGATCATCACTGCGCCGTCTTTTTCGATCATGGATTTCGCAGAGGCCCGTGCGGCGTCTGATTTTGTTTGAGTGTCACCGGTGACGAATTCAACCTTGCGACCCAAGATGCCGTTACCTTGCAACGACTTAGAGCTAAAGGTGTTCATCATGCCGCCGTCGCCGCCGCCATTCAGGTGCTCTACCGCTAGCTCGTAGGCGCGCAGTTCGTCAGCGCCTTCGTCAGCGTAGGGGCCAGTTTGTGGCACGTTAAAGCCCAGCGTTACTGTCGAGCCGGATGGCGCGTTGGTGTAAGCTGCGGCAGAACTTGCCGTAAAGATCGTCGGCAACGCAAGGCCGGCACCAGCAACGGCACCAGATTTCAGCACGCCACGACGGGTCAGTGTCGATTTAGACATTCTTATTATCCTCCCATTTGAATGGTACGCTGGACGGCTCCTCTTCCGACCGGCGCAAGCATTTACATGCAAGACCATTATCCAGTGGAGTCAGAAAATTTCTCAACAACTGCTTTTAATTAAACAATTTTTTTGTAAAGAAACTCACGGAATTACGTGCTATGTTGTAAAGGAATTTTGTTGCGGCGCAGAATGCCGTTGAAAACACTGCGAAATACCGGAGACAGGATATGATCAGGGATAGCCTTGTTGGCAGCCGTATTCGCGAGCGTCGAGTGATGGCTGGGCTAAAGCAGGCAGAGCTTGCGGCAACTGTTAATATATCGGCCTCTTACTTAAATCTGATTGAGCACAATAAGCGCAGAATCGGCGGTAAGCTTTTGGTCGATTTGGCGGGCGCGCTGGGCGTGGAACCGTCATTGCTAAGTGAAGGGGCCGAAGCCGCGTTAATCGCGACCTTGCGCGAAGCGGCCGCAGATGCGCCCAAGGCTGAACCAGAGCTGGACCGTACGGATGAATTTGCAGGCCGGTTTCCCGGTTGGGCGCGGTTGGTGGCGGAGCGACATCAGCAGGTACAATCGTTGGAGCGGACCGTGGAGGCTTTGAGTGATCGGTTCGCGCATGATCCGCATTTGGCAACATCCATGCACGAGCTGCTTTCGATGGTCACGGCGATCCGGTCGACTGCGGGCATCTTGCATGAAAGCAAAGACATTGAGCCAGAGTGGCAAGGGCGGTTTCATCGGAATCTAAACGAAGACAGTCAGCGGCTTGCCGATAGTGCGCAATCCTTGGTGGATTTTCTGGACACCACACAGCAAGACACGACACGAGGCACGTCGCCCCAAGATGAAATGGACGCTTTTCTGAAAGAACAGTCCTATCACTTTCCAGCACTTGAACAGTCCGGTGGTTGGCCAGACCAAATTATTGACGCAACAACTACTTTGAAAAGCACTGCGGCGCGCAGCATGGCGCGACACCTTCTTGCCACCTATCAACGTGATGCGCAGGCCATGCCAAAACATGTGTTTCTGGAGGCCATAAAAGACATCGGCGTGCGGCCAGATGCTTTGGCACAGCGTTTTGGCGTCTCATTGCCCGCAGCGATGCGTCGGTGTGCGGCGATGCCCGCAGAGGACATGCCCATGGCTGTTGGTTTGGTCGTCAGCGATGGCGCGGGTGCTTTGCTGGTGCGTCACGAGGTCGAAGGATTTCCAGTTCCACGTTTCAGCGCGGCTTGCGCCAAATGGCCGCTATTTCATGCGCTGACCCGGCCCATGCAACCGGTTCGGGCCACCGTCGAAATGGCCGGGCGGGATGGGCTACAGTTTGATTGCCTTGCTGTTGCAGAGCCTGTCGGCCCAGTTAGCTTTGAAAAAGATCCGCTTTATCAAGCCTCTATGTTGATCTTGCCAAACGACGAAAAGTCTAATGAACCAAGGCTGATTGGATCAACCTGCCGCATCTGTCCGCGCCGTAAATGCCAAGGTCGCAGTGTGCATTCGATCCTAACAGACGGAATTTAGCTTGGTTTTTTTACATGCCTTGTTAAGAATATGATAACGCGAACTATGCCGACGGGGAGGGAAGCATGAGTAAGCGAGTTCTTCTGATAGAAGATGAACCGAACATAATTGAAGCCATCAGCTTCATCCTATCGCGTGACGGGTGGGATGTTTGCACGCATTCTAATGGGCATGATGCCGTGGATGCGGTGCTGCGCCGTGCGCCGGATGTCTTGATACTGGACGTCATGCTACCGGGGCGCAGTGGGTATGACATTTTGACCGAGCTGCGCGCCAATTCAGAAACACAGGCATTGCCGGTTCTGATGCTAACAGCCCGTGGTCAGACCAAAGATCGCGAAATGGCAGAGCGGGCAGGGGCGAGCCGCTTTATGACCAAGCCGTTTTCAAACTGCGAAGTCTTGCAGGCCGTCAAAGAATTGGTGGCGTCTTGAACACCCGCCGCTCCCTCGTCTTTCTAGAGCGGCAAACCTATCGCCGCCGTCGCTTGATTGACTGGATTCGATTTCTGCCGATTATTGGGCTGATGCTGTGGATGGTGCCATTGCTTTGGCCGATTGAGGGCGACAAGCAAGTCTCATCAGCGAATGCGATTATTTACATCTTCGCCATTTGGTTTGCGTTGGTCTTTCTAAAAGCACTATCAGCGCAGGCGCTGCGTCATACGGCCGATCAGACAGATCATGCCGCAGGGGGTGATCCCAAGCAGGAGACATCCTGATGGGCAGTTTGAACGCGCTTATCGCCGTTAGTCTGATTTATGTGACGTTCCTTTTTGCTGTCGCGTTTGCCGCTGAACGCGCCGCGATACGGGGGCGCGGGGGCTGGCTACAATTGCCGCTGGTCTACACGCTATCCCTGTCAATCTATTGTACCGCTTGGACTTTTTACGGAGCAGTCGGGTATGCCGCCCGTTCAGGGTTAGAATATCTGACGATCTATATCGGCCCATCATTGGTGTTGTTTAGCTGGTGGTGGGGCCTGCGGAAGCTGGTCAGAATTGGACGCAGTCAGCGGATCACGTCTATCGCGGATATGATTTCGTCGCGGTATGGTAAGTCAAACCTGCTGGCGATTGGCGTGACAATCTTGGCTGTCATTGGCACCACGCCCTATATCGCACTGCAACTGCAATCGGTCACCACAAGCTTTGCCGTTTTTGCGGGCACAGGCACCAATTCGATTGACCTGTCCGCCACAGCACTTTGGGTCGCAGCGGGTCTTGCGATTTTCACGATCCTGTTCGGTACACGGAACCTTGACGCAAACGAGCGTCACTATGGTGTGGTTATGGCCATCGCGGTTGAAGCGGTTGTGAAGCTGTTTGCGTTGTTGGCTGTTGGGGTCTTTGTCGTTTGGGGGATTGCGGATGGTCCGGCTGACATTCTTGCCCGGATCGAGACTTCTGATATGGCAAAATGGCAGATCAATGGGGGGCGCTGGGCTGGGTTGATATTCCTCTCTGCTGCGGCTGTTTTATGCCTGCCACGTATGTTTCAAGTGATGGTTGTCGAAAATGACAACGAAGATCACCTGCGCACCGCCAGCTGGGCCTTTCCGGCCTATCTGATGGTGATGAGCCTGTTTGTTGTGCCCATCGCCGTTGTCGGCCTTGATCTGCTGCCCGAGGGATCAAATCCGGACCTCTTTGTTCTGACGCTACCGCTTGCCACAGGCAACGAAGGCTTGGCGATGTTGTCGTTTCTAGGCGGCTTTAGTTCGGCGACCTCTATGGTGATTGTCGCGGCGATTGCGCTGTCGACGATGGTGTCAAACCATGTGGTCATGCCAATTTGGTTGTCAGCAACGGGGGGTGGGCGTGCCTCTGTGTCTGGCGATGTTCGGAATGTTGTGATCCTATCGCGCCGGTTGTCGATCATTGCGGTTTTGGTGTTGGGCTACCTTTATTATCGCCTATCGGGGGGCGGCACGGCGCTTGCGTCGATTGGTTTGATTTCCTTCACAGGTGTCGCGCAGTTCTTGCCGGTCTTGTTGGGCGGTATCTTTTGGCGGGGTGCGACGCGGAACGGGGCCTTTGTGGGTCTGACCGTTGGCTTTGTGTTGTGGGCGTATTGTCTGTTGCTGCCCAGCTTTGGGCCAGGTGTTTTACTGCCAGCCTCTGTTATTGAAAACGGTCCGCTCGGTATTACCTGGCTCATGCCCCAAGCGCTGTTTGGCATCCAAGGGTTAGATCCGCTGATCCACGCTGTGCTTTGGTCGATCTCTTTGAATGCACTTAGCTTTTTCGCGGTGTCACTGGTTGGATTTCCGTCGCCCTTGGAACGCCTTCAAGGCGCGCAATTTGTTAATATCTTTGAACACTCCTCAAGCGCCCCAAGCTGGGCTGGGGGTGTCGCCAAATCCGAAGATTTGATGATTATGGCGCAGCGTATCCTTGGCGCCCGCGAGGCGCAGCGGTTGTTTGAGGCTGAAGCAGAACGGCAGGGAATAACTGGTCTGTTGCCCGAACCGAGTGCTGACTTCCTGCAAGTTTTAGAGCGCGAGTTGTCCGGCTCTGTCGGGGCAGCAACGGCTCATGCGATGATTGGTCAGATCGTGGGCGGGGCCTCTGTTTCCGTTCAGGATTTAATGGCCGTGGCCAATGAGACGGCGCAGATGATGGAGTACTCCAGCAAGCTGGAGGCGCAATCAGAAGAGCTTTCGCGCACTGCACGTCAATTGCGGCGTGCCAATGATAAGCTGCTGCAGGTCTCTGAGCAAAAGGATGAATTTCTAAGCCAAATTAGCCATGAGTTGCGCACGCCCATGACCTCGATCCGAGCGTTTTCCGAAATTTTGCGAGATAGCGAACGGCTGAGCAATCGCGAAAAGCGCAAATATAGTGGCATCATTCATGACGAGGCTGTGCGGCTTACACGTCTGCTAGATGACTTGCTGGATCTTAGCGTATTGGAAAATGGGCAGGTCAGTTTGAATACACAATCTGCGCCGCTCAGCGCCGTATTGGATAGCGCGTTGGATGCTGCGTTAAGCGGCGAGGACACACCGCTGGATGTGCGTAGATCGCGGCGCGAGGAAGAGATAGAAATTAACACGGATATTGACCGGCTTAGTCAGGTTTTCATCAATTTAATTCGAAATGCGCAGAAATACTGTGATGCGGATCAGCCTGAACTGACCATCACCAGCCATATGATTGACGAGGCGATTATCATCGACTTTATCGACAATGGCACAGCAATTCCTGAAGACGCCCAAGAGATGGTTTTTGATAAGTTTTCACGGGTTAGCCCACAAAAAGCAGGTGGGGCAGGGCTTGGTTTGGCCATTTGCCGTGAGGTGATGCACCGTTTAGGTGGCGAGATTACTTACTTGCCCGGACAAGGCGGCAGCGCGTTTCGCATCACGGTGCCGCGTCGTGCAAGACTTGCTGCACAATAGCAGAATGTCGCGCGCATAAAGATATTCGTAACCGTCTGAGTCTTATGGTCGTCTTGCGCCAGGAAAAATTCGGCGGGGACCATGGGCGAAATACAAAGACAAACATTGTTGCGCAAATCTAATGATGCAACACGCGGAACAGGATCGGCGATTGAACGTGGCTTGCCGCTGGTTTTCTCACGCGCTGCCGAGGATCAGTTCGCCTTGCCACTTTTGGTGAGTTCCGTTCGCATGTCCGCGTATCGCATGGATGATCTGCAATCCAACCTGGATGAGGTTGGGCTGTTTCTATTGCTCGAAGGACCAGAAGGCGCGACGGGCGCTGCTATTGTTAGTTTTGAATGCATGCGTGCATTGCTAGAGCATCTGACAATGGGTCGTGTTCTGGGAAAGGCTGTTGATGCAACACGCACGCCAACGGCGGTGGACGCGGCGCTGATGTCTTCAGTCTTGGATGGGATGTTGGGTGCTTGTGATCGGGCGTTTGGCGCGCTTGAGTCGTCTGATTGGGGCGCGGGCCATCATTTCGGAAGCATGGTTGAGGATCGGCGCACGCTGGTTCTGTCTTTGGCGGGTAACGGTTTTAGCATCTATGACATTGAATTATCGCTTGGCGAGATTGGCCAAAAAGGCCGGATGCAATTGGTATTACCCAACGACAAAGTTGCTGCAGTTGATGAGTTTAGCGATGAGGCCCGCGAGGCGAAAGCACAGCTGTTTCGTGAAAACGTCATGCTGGCTCCAGCTGAGATGCGCGCGGTTTTACACCGGATTACAATGCCTTATGACAAATTCAAATCTCTTGCCCCGGGGGATTTGTTAGAGGTTCCGAAGATGGCCTTGCAGGAAACGTCGCTGGAAATTCACTGTGGGGATGTCATGGCGAGCGGCGCGCTTGGGCAAATGAATGGTCAACGTGCTGTGAGATTGGTTTTGCCAGATATCACCGCAGAGCCAGAGGCATTACCAGCTAAGAAGCCCAAACCAAAAGAGGAAAAGCTACCCGCTGTTCACGCTGAACCAGCACCTCTGCAAGTGACGCAAGCAACCGAAAGTCAGGTGGATGAGTTTGACCTAGGCCTCGACGACCTAGATCAATTGACGCAATTGCCTTAGCTCTGGCCGCCCGATTTCTGAGCGAGATATTCGACCTGTGGGCGCAGCGCATCCAGCTGATACCCACCCTGTGCGGCCGCTAGAAACAGATCATCCGTCGGCACGCTGCCGGCATGCCCCAATATCCACGCGACAGTGGACCGCGTGCCAGACGCACAATAGGCCAATACTTTGCCCGGTGACTCTTCAAGCACCTGACGTTGTAGGCCAAGCCGTTCTTCGGTCATAGAATCATGGGTCAGCGGATTGATCACAAACTTTAACCCAGCCGCCTCAGCCGCCGCTTGCATCGTTGCCGCCTGATGAGACGGTGGAATTTCAACGTCGGGGCGGTTGCAGATAAGGCATGTGAAACCAAACTCAACGAGCGACGGTATGTCCTCCACAGAAATCTGCGGGGAGACACAATAGCGGGGGGTGATCTCGCGAATATCCATAGGTGCTGCTTACTCGGCTGGAATGCGTCTGTCCAGTTCGCCGCGCACCATTGGTGCGGCCCACATGCCTAGGATCATTGCTGCAAAGAACACCAGATGCGGCCAACCCCCGTAACTTAACGATGCCACGGCAGGCCCAGGGCATAGCCCGGCCAATCCCCAACCCATGCCAAAGAGGACGGAACCAACCACCAAATTTCGGCCTAATTTCTGATCCGGCTTAGCTGGGAATTCACCCCCAACAATCGGTTTGCGCCCCTCTGTCAGACGCCAAGCAATGGCCATGGGGATAATCGCGCCGCCCATCACAAAGGCCAGCGTTGGGTCCCAATTTCCAAAAATATCCAGCCATCCTTGCACCTTGGCTGTGTCGGTCATGCCTGACACACGCAATCCCATGCCAAACAATCCGCCCGCCAAAAGTGCGAAAATCAAACGCTGCATTAGATCACTCCTAGAATGTGACGGAATAGGATGACGGTCAGACCGCCCGCTAAGATGTAGAAAACAGTTGCCACAATTCCACGTAGGTTCATCCGCGAAATGCCGCAAACGCCGTGCCCCGAAGTGCAGCCATTTGCGATCCGTGTGCCAACGCCAACCAGCAATCCACCCGCAACAAGCACGGCAATATTAGTCGGCGCATGTGTATCAATTGGCCCAAAGAGCGGTGTCATCAAAAGCGGCAACAGAAAAACACCTGCCAGAAACACCAACCGTTCACGGGCTGTGTTTCGACCCGACCCATCTACCAAACCACCCAGAATGCCGCTGGCACCCATAATACGGCCATTGGCTAGCAGAAACACTGCGCCACCCATGCCAATCATCAACCCGCCAAGCAGGCCATATATCCAATCTGTCTGCATTCTTTGCCTCAGTTAGAGTTTATTCAGTGGAACCTTTAGATAGACATCCCCATCTGCATCTGGTTCCGGCATGTTGCCTGCGCGCATGTTTACTTGCAGGGATGGGATGATCAGCTTGGGCTTTGACAATGTCGCATCCCGCGCATCGCGCATCGCAATAAAGCGCTCTTTTGAAGCATCGCCACCAATATGAACATTGCTGGCTTTCTCTTCGGCCACCGTGGTTTCCCATGCAAATTGATCGCGCCCCGGAGCTTTGTAGTCGTGGCCAACGAAAACCCGTGTTTCGTCGGGCAGGGACAGAATACGTTGGATCGACTGGAACAGCAGCTCGGATGACCCACCCGGAAAATCACAGCGGGCCGTGCCGAAATCGGGCATAAACAACGTGTCACCAACAAAGGCGCAATCACCGATCACAAATGTCATACAGGCAGGGGTGTGGCCCGGCGTATGCATGATGTCACAGCGCATTTGCCCGATCATCAAGCTGTCGCCATCCACAAACAGCCGGTCGAATTGGCTGCCATCCCGTTGAAACTCTGTGCCTTCGTTGAACACTTTGCCGAATGTGTCTTGAACCACTGTGATCCGGTCGCCAATGCCGATTTGACCACCCAGCTTTTCCTGCAAATAGGGCGCCGCAGATAGGTGATCTGCATGCACATGCGTTTCCAGGAGCCATTCAACCGTAAGCCCCGAGTCACGCACAAAGGCAATCACCGCATCAGCGGATTTGGTATCCGTGTTGCCCGACGCATAGTCAAAATCCAGCACGCTATCGATCACCGCGCAGGCGCTGCCGTTTGGGTCCGCTACGACGTAGGACACTGTATTGGTCGCTTCATCAAAAAATGCCGTCACATTCGGGGTCATGGGCCTCTCCTTTGTTGAATACATATTTCATTTATTGAATATGTAAAGGGGAACAGAGCAACTTTGCGCCAGATCAAGGCGCTTCGTCAGAAAGTCGTGGAAATGTTACGTCACAAGTGTAAGGTTTGAAGTTAACATAATGATAGCTTTCGGCCGATTAAGAGTCCAAGCTTAAACTTTAAGCGCCTGATCTTAGGGAGGTCAGGTTTTCCAGAAGGGGGGCATATTACACTTGTAATTTAAAAAACCGTTTCACAGCATAAGCGTGCTGGATTCGCGCTTAAGTTGAATTCGCTTAGGGGAGGATAAGCAATTGAACGTATCAGAACT
Source organism: Cognatishimia sp. 1_MG-2023 (assembly GCF_030548175.1). GTDB lineage: Bacteria > Pseudomonadota > Alphaproteobacteria > Rhodobacterales > Rhodobacteraceae > Cognatishimia. The sequence continues at coordinate 157,823 of NZ_JAUORX010000003.1, forward strand.
CGTTGAAAAGGCTCAAGGAATAGCAACACTCATTCCAGAGACCGATGGCCCAGATAGATTTGCTCTACATGACCAATTACATCGTACGCTAGAAACGATCCGGCGACAGGGTGGCACAGTTCCAAGACCGCTTTCGCGATTAGATATGGAACTGGTGGACGAGGCCGTAGAGGCGTCATTCGACAATATGCCAGTGTGACCAATCACTTAGATGCTTGCCAGATGGCTCCGGGTCCGTACTAATAGGAACAATTAAGGTTTTTGATTGGTTCGGAGGGGACAGTGGCGACATTGGTCAACTGCAGGCGTCACGGCGCTGTTGAGATTTTGAACATTAGCCACGGGCGCGACAACGCGGTGTCGCGCCTTCTTTGTACGCAACTCACTGCTGCACTTCAGGCCGCGATCGCGGAGCCCGAGGTTGCGGTTATTTTGCTTTCCGCATCTGGCGAACATTTTTCGCGCGGAATTGATTTAAATTGGCTCGACGAAGATCCAAGCCGCCAAGCGCTGCTTGATCTGTGTGACCAAATCGAAAACAGCCCCAAACCTGTCATTGCCGCACTTCAGGGTGACGTGCTGGGCGCTGGGTTCGAACTTGCGCTTGCGGCGCATTATCGTTTGGCAGCCCCTGATCTGCGTATTGGGTTCCCCGGCATCACCATTGGCCTGCCGCCCATCTGTGGCGGCACACAGCGGTTGCCCCGTCTGATTGGGGCAGAGGCGACGTTGCATTTAATGCTAAGCGGTCGCGCTGTGTCTGGTGCAGCGCTTGGGCCTGTCTTTGATGCGGAAATTACGGGTGATTTTGCGTCAGGCGCAGAACGCTTTGCGGTTAGCTTGGCCGAGCAAGACACAACACCCTTGCCCAGTGCGGACCGTCGTGAGGGGTTTGCTGATCCTTTCGCCTATCAAGACGCGGTCGCCAATTTGAAAACCATGGCCCAAAGCAAAGGCCAAGCAGGCTTGGATATTCTTCGATGCGTCGAAGCCGCGCCGCTCTTGCCATTCGAAGCCGGATTAGACCTTGAACACGAGGCGTTCAATGCCTGCCTGCGTCGTGATCGTCCGGCGGCATTGCGTCATGTTTTAATAGCCGAACGACACCTTGCACACGTGGGCGAGCAACTGGCGCAAAACTATGCCAAACTTGGCCATGTCGCGATTCTGGGCGAAACCGCCGTGGGCATTGGCCTTGCTGCGGATTGCCTATTGCACGCAATTACGGTGACCTTTGTGTCGCCAGCGACAACAGATATTGCTGATACTCACGACAAAATCCAAATGGTCTTAGAGCAAGAGTTTCAGCGCCGTCGGATCACTGATGTCGAAATCGAAGACCTGATCGACAATCTAGAAGTCTCGCGCGATGTGGCGGATTGTGCAGGCGCCGATCTGGTGATCGAAACCACCTACGGCAATCGCGATGCCAAGTTAAAGATGTTCAGCGAATTGGGTCATATTCTGCCGGGCCACGCGGTATTAGCCAGCACCAGCACCTTGGTTGATCTCGCCGAATGTGCCGAGGCCGCAGGCCGTGCACAGCAAGTCATCGGCCTGCACATTCCGTCTCCGGCGCAGGTCAAACCCGCCGTCGAGCTTGTCGCAGGGGCAGAGGCCAGTAGCTTTGCCGTAGCCGCAGGTGCACGATTTGCCGGTCAGCTTGGCAAAACCGTGATCCCAGTCCGCAACTGTCCCGGCCTTGCCGCGGGCACCATTCTGGTCGCCTTGTGGCAAATGGCGGACCAGCTGCTGCGCGAGGGCGCCGATTTTGCGGCTATTGATGCCGCCATGCGCGACTACGGTTTCCCGATGGGTCCGTTCCAAGCGCTCGACCTGCGCGGCATTCCCGCCGCATTGGCGCTTGCTCTGCGTGTTACCGATGGCAGCGATCCGCAGTTGCCCGTGCTGACCAGCCTGTCTGAGGCAGGGTTTTTAGGCAAAGACAGCGGGGCAGGGTTCTACAATTACGAACCGGGTCAACGCAGCCGCCCTGCCAATGACATGGCCAACGAGGCCATTGCAGCGTTACGCGACGCAGGTGCGCGGGATATTCCAGATGCAGAAATCCAACTGCGGCTTGCAGCTGCTATGGCCAACGCAGGGGCAAAGCTGGTGCGTGATAAGGTGGTTGAACGCCCCGCAGACATTGATGTGTTGATGATCAAGGGCTACGGCTTTCCACGTCATCGCGGTGGCCCGCTTAAGGCCGCTGATCTGACCGGGCTTTTATCACTGCGCAACGTGTTAAACGGACAAACCGATTTGCTTGCCCCTGATCCACTGCTGCTGGATCTCATCAAAAACGGCAAACAATTCGCCAGTTTGAATGATGTGGTTAGCTAAAGAAAATACCCAGCATCACAACCATCAGGCCGATCACGGATAGAAACAAGGAACCAAGGTTCAGCGGCATGACCTTTTGGATCGCGTCACGCATCTCTTCGTCAGGCAAACCCTGTTTGCGCAGCTTAAAGACTTTGACGACTGACAGCATCAAGCCTGCCAAACCCACAACCGAAATAAATGTGCCAACCCAGATGAGCCATCCCATAGCCACACGCCCTTTTTCCTTTGGTGTGCTGTCGCCTAAAGGATTGCATTGCCGCTCGCAAGTCTTTGATGGCGATTGCCGGCTTGCAGGGAATTAATCGCGTCGTTAGGGTGCCCGCAAAAGAGAGACAGGAGCAAAGAATGTCCGACGACGTCACAGAGGCAAGTTACCGGGTTACAGCCGACGAGCTGCGCCAGTTCATTGAACGCATTGAGCGTCTTGAGCAGGAAAAGAAAGACATCATGGATCACCAAAAAGAGGTGATGGCCGAAGCCAAGGGGCGCGGCTATGACACCAAGGTGATGCGAAAGCTGATCGCGCTGCGCAAACGCGACGAGAATGACATTGCCGAAGAAGAGGCGGTTCTCGAAATGTACAAAGAAGCGCTTGGCATGTCCTAAACCTTGGAGTTCCCAAGGTGTCAGCCAGCGAAAAGCCCCGGACATCCGGGGCTTTTGTCGTTTCTGCAGGGACGCGCTTCGTAAATCTCCATTAAGGGATAGCTGCTTTAAGGGGGCTATCATCTGCGGCAGGGCCTTATATATAGACGTCTTGCATCCATAATCTGCTTCGTATACTACGGCATACAACGCAGTTGAGCTTTGGCCAGACAGAGGTGTCTTAGACCCAAAGCTTGAATTCAATCTGGCAGCTAACCGTTGGAAACATCATGAGCTTGTACACTGACTACCTAAATGAAATTGCTACCCGTAAAGAGCAAGATTTGAAACCAAAGCCCATCGATGACGGCGCGCTGGTAAAAGAACTTATCGCTCAGATCAAAGACACTGGTAACGAGCACCGCGACGACTCTTTGAACTTCTTTATTTACAACACGCTGCCCGGCACCACGAGCGCGGCTGTTGAAAAGGCGCAGTTCCTGAAAGAGATCATCCTAGGCACAGAAACCGTCGCCGAAATCACGCCAACTTTCGCGTTTGAACTGCTGTCCCACATGAAGGGTGGCCCATCCGTTGATGCACTTCTCGAACTGGCACTGGGTGATGACGCATCTGTTGCAAAACAAGCGGCAGAGGTTCTGAAAACGCAGTTCTTCCTATACGAAGCAGACACCGATCGTCTGGCCGCAGCCCATGCTGCTGGCAACGCCATCGCAACAGAGATCCTGGAAAGCTACGCCAAGGCAGAGTTCTTTACTAAGCTGCCTGAGATCGACGAAGAGATCAAAGTCGTTACTTATATCGCTGCCGAAGGCGACATCTCGACTGACCTTTTGTCACCGGGCAACCAAGCGCACTCGCGTTCTGACCGTGAATTGCACGGCAAATGCATGATTTCCCCAGAAGCGCAGGCCGAAATCCAAGAACTGCAAAAAGCAAACCCAGACGCACGCGTCATGCTGATCGCGGAAAAAGGCACCATGGGTGTTGGCTCTTCCCGTATGTCCGGCGTGAACAACGTGGCTCTGTGGACCGGTAAGCAAGCCAGCCCATATGTTCCATTTGTGAACTTCGCCCCAATCGTTGCGGGCACAAACGGCATTTCCCCGATCTTTTTGACCACCGTTGGCGTGACCGGCGGCATCGGTCTTGACCTGAAAAACTGGGTTAAGAAAAAAGATGCAGACGGCAACACCGTTCTGGATGCAAATGGCGACGCGGTTCTCGAACAGACCTATTCTGTTGAAACCGGCAAAGTGCTGACCATCAACACCAAAACCAAAAAACTGTACGAAGGCGACAAAGAGCTGGTGGACATCTCCTCTGCTCTGACACCGCAAAAGGTTGAATTCATCAAAGCAGGCGGCTCTTACGCCATCGTCTTTGGTAAAAAGCTTCAGACATTCGCAGCCGAAACTCTGGGCCAAGAGCTGAAATCAGCCTTTGCACCATCCAAAGAGATTTCGCACGAGGGCCAAGGCCTGACAGCAGTTGAAAAGATCTTCAACAAAAACGCACGTGGCGTCTTTGCTAAAACTGCGCTGCACGCGGGCTCCGACGTTCGTGTCAAAGTGAACATCGTTGGCTCCCAAGACACCACTGGCCTGATGACCTCGCAAGAGCTCGAGGCGATGGCGGCAACCGTGATCTCCCCATCCGTGGATGGCGCGTATCAGTCTGGCTGTCACACAGCCTCTGTTTGGGACAAAAAGGCACAAGCCAACATCCCTAAGCTGATGAGCTTCATGAACAAATTCGGTCTGATCACCGCGCGTGATCCAAAAGGCGAATACCACGCCATGACCGACGTTATTCACAAGGTTCTGAACGACATCACCGTGGATGACTGGGACATCACCATTGGCGGCGACAGCCACACACGTATGTCCAAAGGCGTCGCATTCGGTGCGGACTCTGGCACCGTGGCTCTGGCCTTGGCGACTGGCGAAGCAACCATGCCAATCCCTGAATCTGTCAAAGTCACCTTCAAAGGTGAAATGAAAGATTACATGGACTTCCGCGACGTGGTGCACGCCACACAATCGCAGATGCTTAAGCAATTCGGCGATAACGTCTTCCAAGGCCGCATCATCGAAGTCCACATCGGCACATTGCTCGCGGACCAAGCGTTCACCTTCACTGACTGGACTGCAGAGATGAAGGCCAAAGCGTCTATCTGTATATCAGAAGATGAAACGCTGATCGGCTCTCTGGAACTGGCCAAAGGCCGCATCCAGATCATGATCGACAAAGGCATGGATAACCAAGCGCAAACACTGCAGGGTCTGATCAACAAAGCAGACAAGCGTATCGCTGAAATCCAATCCGGTGATAAGCCTGCGCTGACACCTGATGACAACGCGAAATACTTTGCCGAAGTTGTAGTTGATCTGGATGAGATCAACGAACCAATGATTGCTGACCCAGACGTAAACAACGCTGATGTGTCCAAACGCTATACCCACGACACCATCCGCCCTGTGTCCTACTACGGTGGCGACAAAAAGGTTGATCTGGGCTTTGTTGGCTCTTGCATGGTCCACAAAGGCGACATGAAAATCGTTGCTCAGATGCTGAAGAACCTCGAAGAAGCCTCTGGCAAAGTCGAGTTCAACGCACCTTTGGTTGTTGCGGCTCCGACCTACAACATCATCGACGAGCTTAAGGCCGAAGGCGATTGGGACATCCTGCAGAAATACTCTGGCTTTGAATTCGATGACCTTTTCCCAAAAGGCGAAGCGCGCACCGAATACGAGAACATCATGTATCTCGAACGTCCGGGCTGTAACCTTTGCATGGGTAACCAGGAAAAAGCCGCCAAAGGCGACACAGTGCTGGCAACATCTACACGCCTGTTCCAAGGTCGCGTTGTAGAAGATACATCAGAGAAAAAAGGTGAATCGCTGCTGGCGTCAACACCGGTTGTTGTTCTGTCTGCCATCCTTGGCCGCACCCCAACAGTCGAAGAATACAAAGCTGCGGTTAAAGGCATCGACCTGACAAAGTTCGCGCCACCAATCGAAAAACCAGCAGGCGCGCGCTCAGCGCACTTCTAAGCTAAACCTAAATGACGATCTGGACCGTAGAGCCCCTACGGTCCAGATCACGACTACAGATACCCGCCACCACGGCGCGCGTTCTGTCTTGCTGCTTAAGCACCCCCACACAAATTCAAGCCAAACCACAAATGACGGCCAAAGCAGCCCTCATTTCTGCACAGCAATGTGAAATCCCTCTGGGCAAATCACTTGCGCTGTTCTAACAAAAGCGCAGCGGTCCCTTAGCTCAACTGGATAGAGCAGCTGACTTCTAATCAGCAGGTTGAGGGTTCGAGTCCTTCAGGGATCGCCACTACCGAAAACAACATTGAAAACACTTGGGTTTTCCGCGCTTTTGTCTAACGTCCTCTGACCTTAGACGAGGCTGGGAACTGCTACATCAGATCGCTTATGCTTTATTGCCCGCGGCCTCTGCGCAGAAGCCAAATGAAGAATACGCCACCAATCAGGCCAGTTAGGATGCCGATAGGCATGTCTTCAGGCGCCATGATCGTGCGGGCTGCAATGTCGGCCCAGATCAAAAACAGTGCCCCACAAAGTGCCGAGGCAGGCAAGACGCGTGTGTAGTCGCCGCCAACGACCAGACGCACGATATGGGGAACCATCAGGCCCACAAATCCGATGACGCCGGAAAAGGCAACGAGGGTTCCAGTGATCAACGCGCCAAGCACGAAAATCTGAAGCCTGAACCGTTTGACCGGAATGCCAAGTGTCGTCGCCGTTTCATCGCCAATTGTCATCGCGTTCAGATCCGCGCTGCGAAGCCAAATCCAAAGCGTGCAGGGCAGTAGCACAATCAGCGGATAAATCAGATGCGCCCATTGTGCGAGGCCAAGCCCGCCCAGCATCCAAAAGATCACCGTATGCGCCGCTTTTGGATCGCCAAGGAAAATCAACAGATTTGCACCCGCCATCACAATAAAGGACACCGCAACCCCAACAAGGACCAGACGATCAGCCCCCGAAGCCCCGGTGAAGCCCACCAAGGCAAGCACGATCAGGGTGGCCAACAACGCGCCCGCAAAGGCCATCAGCGGCACTGTTAAAAGCCCAAGGAACAGGCCCGTGTGCAGCAATGCTAGAATGGCGCCAAAGGCCGCGCCGGATGAAATACCCAGTAGGTGAGGGTCCGCCAATGGGTTGCGCGTGACCGCCTGTAACGCGGCCCCCACAATCGCCAATCCGGCCCCAACCAAGGCGGCAAGCAATGTGCGTGGAAACCGGATGTCCCAAACGATGGCCGCGCGCCCCTTAGACCACGTAGGTTCAATCAGGTCAGGGCTAAGCTGGTTCAGCAACACGCCCCAAACGGTACTCAACGGAATAGGAACCGCCCCAACAGAAACCGCAAAACTAACCGACGCAAGAAACGCCACAAGCCCACCTACGATCCATGCAAACCGCAAAGACCGCAGGCGCATCGGGCGTGTTTCTTGTATTCCTGCGTCAGTCATTTTCATCAATCTCTGCTGATCAATTCACAGCTTGCGGCCAGAACGCGGCCGCCAATGATTTGATCGCCTTGATGTTACGCGGACCAGGGGTGGCCTCGACATATTCCAAGGTGACAAAGCGGTCATTCTTTACGGCATCAATATCTGCAAAGGCTGGGTTGTTGATCATAAACGCGCGCTTTTGCTCGGCGGTGACATTGCCGTAGTTCACGATCACAATGACCTCTGGGTTACGTTCCACAACTTCTTCCCAAGTCACCGTCGCCCAGCTTTTCTCGAAATCTTCCATGATGTTTTGGCCACCCGCGGCTTCGATCATCGCCGTTGGCATCGCGTAACGACCTGCCGTAAATGGGCTTTCTTCGCCGCTGTCGTAAACAAACACACGCAGTGGTTCGTCACCTTTGTTCAGCGAAGAAGTGAACTCTGCCAATTCCGCCTTATAGCCGTCGATCAATGCCGTTGCCTTGTCTTCGACATCAAAGATGCGACCAAGATTTGCGATGTCATTGTACATGTCATCAATCGACACTTTTGGTTTTTCGCCAACGAAAATGCAGCTTTCAGTCAGCTCATAAACTTTGATACCAAACGGCTCCAGCGTTTCAGGCGTCACTTCGCCGCCAACCTTCATGCCGTAATTCCAACCCGCAAAGAAAAAATCAGCATCTGCACCCAGCAGAACTTCTTTGGTTGGGTATTTTGCACTTAGCTCTGGCAGCTCTTCAACGCCAGCACGCATCTCTTCGTCCAAGGTTTTCCAACCCGAAATGCCGGTGTAACCCACCATGCGATCCGCAAGGCCAAGCACCAACATCATCTCAGTCAGATTGACGTCGTTAGAAATCGCAGCCTTTGGCGGCGCGTCAAATGTGACTTGGCGATTGCAGCTATCAACAGTCGTTTCAGCAAAAGCCGCAGTAGAGCTGGCCATCACGGCCAATGCGCTAAAGATATGTTTCATGGGTTTGGTCCCGTATCAGAAGTATGAAGATCAAAGGTAAGGTGCTGCCGATCACTCACCGAAAGCGTTTCAACTTTCGTATGAACACCAAAGGCTTTGGCAACACGGTCAGACGTAAGAACATCAGTAGGGGGGCCGAACGCGATTTGTTCGCCCCGATGTAAAAGCAGAATATCGTCGCAGACGCTCGCCGCCATGTTCAAGTCATGCAGCGAGGTCACAATCGTAACTTCAAGATCGCCAATCAGCTTGAGAACCTCAAGCTGATGCCGAATGTCCAAGTGATTGGTTGGCTCGTCCAAAACCAAAACACTCGGTTCCTGCGCTAGGGCGCGCGCAACCATGGTGCGCTGACGTTCACCGCCCGATAGCGTGCCAAAGGCACGATCCGCCAGGTCACTCAGCTCCATTCGGGTCAGGCTGGCATCCACCGCTTCCGCGCATCGTTTACTCAGCGCGCCAAATCCCTGACGATGCGGAATACGTCCCAGCGAAACAACATCGCGCACGCTTAGGGCAAAATCATTCGGTTGTTCTTGCAGTACGGCCGCGATCTTACGGGCACAGGCGCGTGGCGACATCGCCCAAATTTCTTCGCCGCCCACTTCAACCGTGCCAGATAAGGGCCGAGCGTGGCGATAGATCATGCGCAATAGCGTGGTCTTGCCCGCGCCATTGGCTCCAACAACCCCCATGACCCGTCCGGCCTCTAGATGAAAAGACGTGGATTTTAGGATCAAAGGCGCAGAACGGCTTTGTCCCCAACTGACATTGTCTACGGTTAAACTGGCCGCTTTCATTCCGCGGCCTCCGCAGACATCGGATGGCTAAACAGCGTCGCAGGAATGCGCGCCAACGTGGACTTACGCAGCTTTCCGGGACGATCAACAGAAGAACACCAACCATCCTGTAACGTCGCATATTGCTTCGCAAAGGCGACAATATCCGCCACATCCTGCTCAGAAGTCATGTCACCAAACAGGTAGCTTGCCTTGCCCTGACCATGAAACCCAACCGTACACGGCCGGTCGCACCCCGCCATGCAGGCAACACCAGATACTTGAAATTGCGCATCAATCTGCGGGTCAGCAGCAATGGACGCTCGAAGCGTCTCAATCAAAGCATAGCCTTGGCGTTCGCCAGACTGTTTGTCTTTGCAACTCGTGCAAACCGCGATCCTACACGCCTTCTGGTCGAACATTCTGCCCTCCGCAGATTGACGAAACACTGGGCGAAAAGTTGACTGGATGTCTGAGGACCGCTCCCCGTTGCACATCTCAAGTATCAACCCCGCCCAGACACCCCGCCTGGGTTAAAAGTCATCTGGATGGCAGGTCTCCTGACTTACGGCGTTACACTCTGTCCCTTCCCAGCCCGAACAGGCCAGTGGTTATGACAAAGCGCATACCGCTCACAGTTGCGGGGGCAGTCGTGGACTATGCACATTCAGCGATGCAGCACCACGTTCCCTTTTCATCCAAGTTTGCCTTACGCATCCCCGGAACCATCCCCGAAGACGTGCACTTTCAGCCTTATGCTGTCAAGGGTGGAAGCATCCCGGTTAGCGCCATCAGAGCGCCTCCGCTGCAATGTTGATCATATCCAGCTTTAACAAGCAAAAGCCTGTGCCATCTAATCCTGCCGCGCTCAGTTATCCGCTTTCACAAAACCACCGGACAACGTAAGCATTCGCAACGCTGCTATTCTGGGAACCGTCATGGCGCAAAAATCCACGATCTATAAAGTTGAACTGTCCGTGTCTGATATGGATCGTCACTATTACGAAACCCACAAACTCACCGTAGCCAAACATCCGTCAGAAACGGACGAGCGGATGATGGTGCGCATTCTAGCCTTTGCGCTGAATGCACATGAGCAGTTGGAACTGACCAAAGGCCTGTCCACAGATGACGAGCCTGACATCTGGCAGAAAAGCCTTAGCGGCGAGCTTGAACTATGGATCGCGCTGGGCCTACCTAGCGAAAAGATTGTGCGCCAATCCTGTGCCAAAGCCAAGAATGTGATGATCTACAGCTATGGTGGTCGCACAGCAGAGATGTGGTGGGATAAACTCAAAAACAGCACCACGCGCTTTGACAACCTCCAAGTCTTCAACATCCCAGAGGACGCCACCCGTGAACTAGAGAAACTCGCCAGCCGTTCAATGAAGTTGCAAGTGAACATTCAAGACGGTGACGTGATGCTTAGTGTGGATGACAGCATTGTCTATGTGACGCCCGTCACATGGAAAGGCACTGATCACTAGGGGGCAACCCCGTCATGATCGACGCAGACAACCCTTTCGTGCAGTGATGCGGAATTTCTACCGCACCCCACTATCTTTCCCAGCCATTTAGCGTAATGGGGGAGAAACACTCAGGAGTATGAACAATGGGATCTTTGCAAAGCTTGCCAGAACTGGTCGCAGCGGCACAGGCGAATGCAAAAGCGTTAGAAGATCGCATTGCAGGTAATGCAACGCAGACAGACGGGCAGGGCGAAACCACCGATCATCACGCAGCGGTCAAAGCGCTAGAGCTGGCCGCCGTCGACATCCATTCTGTCTTTGAATCCCGCATGCAGCACCATTTCAAACGCGGCCCATTCTCGCGTAAGCTCAAAGCATTGCTGCTCGAAAACGGCAAAGCTGACCTCGCGGATCGGGCCTATCAGTCCTATCTGGCCATTAACGTGCTGAAACACGGCAAAGGCGCAAGCTATCGCGAGCTGCTGACCACACGCAAAGCCCGCTTCGCTGTTACACCTTCAGATAAGATAGCCACCGAAGGCCCAGACGCAGAGCTTGGCTTGGTTGATGTGACAAAACCCGGTTTCTTTGACGATCTCACCGCGACGATCCTAGAAGCGATTGATTTCCTCGAGGGTAAGTAACCCCCATATCGCCAATCGCGTTACCCCAAAAAGCTGGCCTTGATTTTGTCCTGTGTCGCGCGATCCTCAAACGCAAAGGCCCACAATGGCCCCTTAGGGTCCGTCGGATCATAGGGCAGGCCGTCATGGCTTTCGACGCGGCCCCCGCATTCCTCTAGCGCCAATATACCTGCCATGTGATCCCAAGGCTTTGACATCGGATTCAACGTAAAATCTGAATGCCCTGTCGCCATCATGCGATACTCATGGCACGAACACCGCAATGTCGTGATGCGTTTGAATTTCGGATAAGCCTGCGCAATGATCGGCTGCTGATCTTTCGGAAACAGATAAAGCGGTACGTATCCCTGCATTTGATCCATCGGCTTAACCGCTGGCACACGCAATTGCCGCGACTTCCCAGCCGCATTCACAAACTGCGTACCCTGGCCGCGCTCTGCAACCACCCAATCATCCATGATGGGATCATAAAGCAGCCCATATTCGGTTTGCCCATTCACGCGCACGGCCAACAGCACCCCAAAGGTGGCCAAGCCACTGACAAAAGCAGACGTTCCGTCAATCGGATCAATCACAACAGACACATCCGCATCCGCCATTTTCCCCAACAACGCGGGGTCGTCCGCCACTGCTTCCTCACCAATAATCAAGGCGCTGGGCAACAGCTTTGCGGCGCGCTCTGCAATCAGTAACTCAGATCGCTTATCGGCAATCGTCACCAAATCATCCGCATGGGCTTTGCTTTCAATCGACCCTTCAGGCAGGTTGCGAAACCGCGGCATAATCTCCGTTTTACCGGCCTCGCGCACGGCCGCCAGCAACCCATCTTTGACAGTCTGTGACAAAATCATATGCGTCATCCCATGCAGCTCTTCTTTCGCCAGACCATGCGCAAAAGGGCCAAGGCATACAAGCCCGCAAGCACCAGTTTAACAAAACGATCACAGAAGAATGGCAACTTATGAAAACAAAAAACGGACCCCGAAGGATCCGTCTTTTTGCATTTAGAATAAGCACTTATCGTGCTTAGTTAAATGGTGGGCGACCCTGGAATCGAACCAGGCGTGAGTCGCCTCGAGGGAGTTACAGTCCCCTGCCACACCTTGCGGCCTGTCGCCCACTGTCCAACGTTAAACGCTGAATGTGAGGCGCTGATTACAGGCCTTGTCTGGGGCCGTCAACAAGAAAATCTCTTGAAGATCGTCCGTCTTCACTGCATTGGTATGCCTCGCGTTTAAAGCGTTTCGAAATAGCCCTGAGGCACAGGGGGATTTCCAAACGCCCACACGGTCAAATGGGTCCAAACCGCTGTTGAAAAACAAGTGTTTTGGGATTCAAACAACGCTTTAGATAAGGCTTAAGACAATGAAAAAACCCAAGTGGGTCGTAGAGAAAGAGCAGGCGAAAAAAGTTGCAGCCGCTGAAACCGTTTGGCTATTTGGCCTCCATGCGGTGCGCGATGCGCTTTTAAACCCAGCCCGTGAAAAGCTTCGCCTTATCGTAACGCGCAACGCAGGCGATAAATTGGCCGAAGCAATCACCGAATCCGGCATGGAGCCTGAAATGGTCGATCCGCGCCGTTTCCCAAAGGTGTTGGACCCACAGTCCGTACACCAAGGCGCAGCACTAGAGGTGAAGCCGCTGAATTGGGGCTCTTTGCAAGACCGCGCCATCGGTGGCAATGCCGACCTTCCACCGCGTCTTGTGCTGCTGGATCGGGTCACTGATCCACATAATGTGGGCGCAATCCTACGATCTGCCGAAGTTTTTGGCGCCCAAGCCGTGATCGGCACACGCCACCATTCCGCGCCAGAAACCGGCGCCTTGGCAAAAACCGCCTCTGGCGCGCTGGAAAGACAGCCTTACCTACGGTTGCGCAATCTGTCTGACACCATCGTAGAGCTGCAAAACATGGGTTACATCGTGCTGGGGCTTGATGGCGAAGCAGAAACCACAATCGACGACGCCATGGAAGGCAAGCGCGACCGCGCGGTTGCATTGGTCATGGGCGCCGAAGGTCCCGGCCTGCGCGAAAAGACCAAAGAGACCGTGGATCAACTGGTGAAAATCGACTTCGCCAACAGCTTTGGGTCCCTAAACGTTTCCAACGCTGCCGCCGTCGCCCTTTATGCGGCACGCGCCAAAGGCTAACGTCTTGAAAGCGATGCCGCCGATGGCAATATCGGCGGCAACAATCAGGCAGAACAGGGCAGACCATGGGCACCAAAATCGCAACCTGCTGTTATTGCGGCACCCGCGCAGCACTTCGTTTGGGCGGAAAAGTGCAACATGAGCTGGCCTGCAGCTCTTGCGGCGCGCCCTTGCATGAATTGAAACAGATGCCGATCGAACCGCGCCGTGTTGAAAAACAACAGCACTACGACAAACCGCGATCCTACTCTAAGCCCTTGAAGAAAAACAAATACTACAAGAAGAAAAAGAAGAGTTGGAGCAAGCAGCTCTTTGATGGTCTCGACGACATCATTGATATTTTCGACTGAAACATTCGCTCGCGCACGATCACATCCGCGTAAGACCCCTTTGGGCCGGGGCAATGCCTGCCTATTCTCCAATCAGACACGAATGATGGAGACAGTCATGCTTAACCGCCGTACCTTTTTGATCAGCGCCGCCGCAGCGCCCGCCGCATTTACTTTGGCCACACCTGCGCTGGCCGCAAAACCCGAAATTTACGCCCCAAATGGCATCGCCATCAAAGGCTATGACACGGTCGCCTTTTTCACCCAGAAAACCCACGTAAAAGGCGATGCAGCCTTTGCCGTGAACCACAAAGGTGCGACATGGCACTTTGCCTCTGCCGATAATATGAAGGCCTTCCAAGCTGATCCATCTGCCTATGCCCCACAATACGGCGGCTACTGCGCCTTTGCCGTTGCCCATGGCGCAACTGCCAAAACAGATGCTGATGCTTGGACGATCCATGATGGCAAACTTTACCTGAATTTCAACAAATCTGTCCGCGCAAAATGGCGCAAAGACATTCCCGGATTCGTTGAACGCGCGGACGCAAATTGGCCGACAGTCCTAGAGGCCTGAGGCTAAATTGGAAAACTTGCTGAATTAACAAGTTGTTCACAAGTTTCTTACATCCTCTTTAAAGATCGAGATTAAGGCATATCTCAGTAACAGGAGGGCAAGACCGGAACTCTTGCTCTCACTTCACTGTCCCTCGTTCCGCACTGCGCCCGGAGTTTTTCCGGGCGCTTTTTTGTGCAGCCAATATGCAATAGCTAGGACTCATGGAAAATTATTCTGATTCTGATCTCTTAGAGATCTTTGAAAACACCAAAACCATCGCAGTTGTTGGCTTTTCAATGAACCCCTCGCGGCCCAGCCATTATGTGGCGAAGTACCTTGTGTCCCAAGGTTATAAGGTGATTCCGGTTAATCCCGGCCACGCAGGCACCGAAGTCTTTGGCACCACGATCCGCGCCTCGCTGGCGGATATTGATGAACCCGTAGACATGGTCGACGTCTTCCGCCGCTCTGATGCGGTGCCAGAGGTTGTGGATGCCGCGTTGGAACACCTACCGGGGCTTAAAACCATCTGGATGCAGCTTGGTGTGGAACACGAGGGTGCCGCCAAAAAAGCGCGCGCGCGCAAGGTGACAGTGGTGATGAACCGTTGCCCGAAAATCGAATACCCTCGGGTTATGCTAGGTCTTTAGGCCGGGCAGGGGGGCGTTGCCCCCCACGGCGAACCTGTGGTTCACCGCTCCCCCCAAGGTATTTGGATCAAGAAAAATCAGGACTTAGGGCGCGCAGCCTTTTCGGCGATGCCGCTGGTGCCTTGACGGCGGTCGAGTTCCGCCAGCACCTCGTCCAAGGCGATGCCGCGCGATTGCAGCATGACCAGCAGGTGAAAGAGCACGTCTGCGGATTCAGAGATCAGCCCCTCGCGGTTGTCTTTCACTGCTTCGATGATGGCTTCAACGGCTTCTTCGCCAAACTTTTCGGCACATTTTTCTGGGCCTTTGGCTAACAACTTGGCTGTCCAGCTGCTATCAGGGTCCGCTTTCGCGCGTTCGGTGATGGTTTGGGCAAGGGTATCTAGCGTGTTCATTGCAGCCTCATCGGAATGCCGTTGGCGATCATGTGTTCTTTGGCTTCTTGTACCGTGTATTCGCCAAAGTGGAAAATAGACGCGGCCAGCACAGCGGATGCACCGCCTTTGGTCACACCTTCGACGAGGTGATCCAAATTGCCAACACCACCCGAGGCAATCACCGGCACATTCACCGCATCAGAAATCGCTTTGGTCAGCGGCAGGTTAAAGCCAGACTTGGTGCCATCGCGATCCATGCTGGTCAGCAGGATTTCACCAGCCCCCTTGCTGGCCACAAGACGCGCAAATTCAACCGCATCAATGCCGGTTTCTTTTCGTCCGCCATGTGTGAAAATCTCCCACTTGCCGGGAGAGACGGTTTTGGCATCAATCGCGCAGACAATACATTGGCTGCCAAATTGATCGGCGCTTTCGGCGATCACATCAGGATTTGCGACTGCTGCAGAGTTAAACGACACCTTGTCAGCACCCGACAAAAGCAAGGCCCGCACATCATCTTTGGTGCGTACACCGCCACCAACTGTCAGCGGTACAAAACACTGTTCCGCCGTGCGACGCACCATATCAAACATCGTGCCGCGATTTTCATGAGTCGCGTGGATATCCAGAAAACAAATCTCGTCAGCGCCAGCCGCGTCATAGGCGCGGGCCGCTTCAACAGGGTCGCCAGCGTCACGCAGGCCGACAAAGTTCACGCCTTTGACCACACGGCCATCAGCAACATCCAGACAGGGGATCAGACGGGTTTTTAGCATTTGGGCACCTCTTGGGCGCCCTCATACCTGCTTATGGGGCGGTCGCCAATGGCGGAGTTTGCGCCGCAGCCGCCCGCGCGACACCATTGCGCGCAATCAAGATATGAAACGGTAAGATCGTCGCCAAATACAGCCGCCCGCCAAAATTATGCGGATGCACCCAAGTGGCCAGTGACAATCGCCCATCCCGGCACATCACGCTGACGCGAAAGTTCAGATGTTTGTCGTCAAAGCCTGCGATAATCTCATGCTCTGTTTCTTGATCAACTGGAAAAGGGCCCAGCTTATCTGCGGCTTCTGGTCCATCCTGACTTAGCCCAAAGGGCGATGTGATCAGGCTGCGCAGCTTTAACAGCGGTTGCGCCCAGCCGGGAAATTCCACGATGATCTCTGCCGCCTGCCGCGGGGAAATTGTGGCCGGGGCGGCAAAACAATCCACGAAGTCATCGCCAGACATATAGCCATGCAAAAGGCTATTGGTGGGCAAAGCAATTTTCCGAACACGCGTAGGCATGGCTTATCTCTGGTTGTGGTCTTTTAAAACAGATCACCCTGAAACCGGTTGATTTCAAGCCCATGCGCGCCCGTGTCGCAGCTTTATCGGTGGGACATTGCCCATGCCAAAAACGTGATTGGAAATCGTGCAAGTAGCCACTGAAAAAGGCACAGTGCATTCTTATTTGGAGATAGAAAATGAAGTCATTCTTACTTGCAGGAGTCATCGCCATGACCGCAGCCATCCCAGCCGCCGCAGAGCTGATCAAAGTGCCGACCGAAAAAACCGTGACCGCCGCACTTGATGCGCTTGAAGTCGCGCTTGGTAATGCCGGGGCCACCGTATTTGCGCGCGTCGATCACGCAGCCGGTGCCGCGAAAGTGGATCTAGAACTGGATGACGCGCAGGTCTTGATTTTCGGGAACCCAAAACTGGGCACGCCAGCGATGCAAGCTGATCCGCGTGCCGGTCTTTACCTGCCGCTCAAAGCGCTGGCGTACAAAGATGCCGATGGCCAGGTGTGGATCACTTACGAAGACCCAGCAGACATGTTTGCCGGTCTAGACATCGCAGCCGACGCCCCATTTGTTGCTAAAATGCAGGGCGCCTTGGGCAAGTTGACAGCCGCAGCTGCCAACTAAGTCGGCGAGTGCATGAAAAGACTGTTGTGAAATTGTTCTTCGCTAAAGTTTCCCAAGTTATGTCGTTGCTCTCAAAACTAACTTTGGTATCAATCACGTATTAATATTGGGAAAAGAATAATGATTTTACGCTCTCTTTTTGCAGCTAGTCTGGTTTGTGTAACAGTAGGGCAACCGCTCGCAGCGGCGTCCGCTGGGGTAGTTGCCGAATGCAAGCTGGCTGAAGCTGCTTACAAGGCTGTTCAAAAATCTGGCAGCTCACCGCTAAACGACATTTTGGTGGGTTGCCCGGGCTATGAAAGCTGGAAAGCTCAAATGACCTCGCGCCAAGACAGCAAAGCCTTTCGCAAGGCTGCGTTCGCAAAAAAACCGGCAGCTGTCAAAGCAGCTGGAAAACCAGGTACCTTAATTTTTCAACGCATGATTGCGCGTGGTGTGCCTGTTAAAGTCGCTCAAGAAATGACGGCAACCAAAGAATTCAAAAATGCGGTTGCCCAATTTGGGAAGTGATAAAAAAAGGCGCCAATCTCGGCGCCTTTTCAATTACGAAGGTGTCGGCTTAACCTTTGATCACCTTCAACGCTTCGGCCAGATCAATCGCACCATCATAGAGCGCCCGGCCAGAGATCGCGCCGTTCAGATCAGCACCACAGGATTTCAACGCGCGTAAGTCGTCCAAGGACGACACGCCACCAGAGGCAATCACCGGAATAGATACCGCATTCGCCAAATCAGCCGTCGCCTGAACGTTCGGTCCTTTCATCGCGCCATCGCGCAGAATGTCGGTGTAGATAATCGCCGCAACGCCAGCGTCCTCAAATGACTTCGCAAGGTCCGTCACCATCACGTCGGTCTCTTCAGCCCAACCTTTGGTCGCCACTTTGCCGTTGCGCGCGTCAATGCCCACAGCAACCTTACCTGGGAATTCACGCGCCGCTTCGCGCACCAGATCCGGGTTTTCCACGGCGACCGTGCCCAGAATAACCCGTGCCAATCCGCGATCAATCCAGCGCTCAATCGTGGCCATGTCACGAATACCGCCACCCAATTGGGCTGGCACTTTGCACTGTTTCAAAATCTCTTCGACGGGTGCGGCGTTCACTGGTTCCCCAGCAAAAGCGCCATTCAAATCCACCAAATGCAACCAGTCACAACCGGCTTCAACAAACTCAAGCGCTTGCGCGGCTGGGTTGTCATTGAACACGGTCGTTTTTTCCATATCCCCATGCAGCAATCGTACCGCTTGGCCGTCTTTCAGATCAATTGCAGGATAGAGGATCATGGCGCATTCCTTATGCATATCAACTGTTGCCGACCCTTTGGCATGACGCCACGCAAATTGCAACGTGACCCCAAGTCAATCTTGATCCAAAGCACCCGCCCAAGCCACCTTTCCCTCGTCAAACGGGAGAGAGACCACATGAAACGCGCATTTTTAGCAGTCACACTGTGCTTCGCAGCCACAACCGCACTGGCGGATAACGCGACCGGTACTTGGAAAACCGAAGCAGGCGATACAGGCGGCTATCTGCATGTGTCCATCGCCAAATGCGGCGCGGCGCTTTGCGGAACTATCGCCAAAGCCTTTGAAAAGGGCGGGGCGGCATCCAACACATACGAACACCTTGGCAAGAAAATGATCTGGGACATGCAGGCGGATGGCAATAACAGCTATTCCGGCGGCAAAATCTGGGCGCCAGACAAGGACAAAACCTACAAATCCAAGATGTCACTGAATGGCAATTCACTGACCGTCAAAGGCTGCGTCGCAGGTGGTGCTATTTGCAGGGGCCAAACATGGTCGCGGGTTAATTAAACATACCCAATTGCACAGGGATAACCGCATAACCATTCTTCAACTTGAGCGCCTTAAGCCGCTCAAGTTCTTTCACAGCCAAATCCGAGGCCGTCAGATAATCGCGCTGTTCTTGGCCAACACCATCAATCACACCCCATTCCCGCTCTAGGCAAAACTCACCAAACAACGTCTGCGTCAGTCGCAGGGCGTAGTACCGCTTTTGCTTGCGGGTGTGGTTGAATTTTTCAAGACGAATATGCACGAGATTGCCGAGGTTGATTCAGAGTATTGATCATATGCCCGGCGCGGCTGGCGCTGTCTATGTCACAAGAACACGTAACATAGACAGCGTCACCATTTGGTGACAGGGGATGGAAACTGCTCTGTCACCAAATAACATTAAACGGGGCCGGTATACTCGCCGCGCGCCGGATAGTTCTTGTCGATCGCGAAATCCAACGCGCCTAGCAATTCTTTGAAATGAGGGCGGACAAACGGCATCGTTTGAACCGCGCCGTAATACAGCGTCTGCTCTTGTGTTACCATGAACAGACCCGGTTCAGAGAACAGTGCAGGCTCTTCGATACCGATTGACGTCTTGCCGCGAGAGGTCGAAATATACAGGCCCCAATCCTTGGCTTGGCTCAACGGCAGATCATAGGCAAACCGCAAACCTTTTGCTTCGATCTTTTCAGCCATAGCAGCTGCGCGCTCTTCGCCATCGGAACTCACAGCAATGCAATTGACGCCACGCTCAGCAAAGTCTGCAACCAGCTTTTCAAACTCTTTCAAATAGGTCGCGCAAAGCGGGCAATGCAAACCGCGGTAGAAACAGATTACCGTGCCGCGTTCGCTGCCTTCAGTGGCCAGATCGAATGTTCCACCACCGACAAGTGGTAACGTGAGGCCAGGTGTTTTTTCGCGAGGGATCAGCATTTGGAAGTCTCCTGTTAGGTGCTTGCATTGAATAATATCAGAGTTTAATGTTTGAAAATTCCAATTTATCTAACCTAAAAGCCGAAAGTGACCCGATGGACCGCATCACAACCCTTATGAACCGGTTTCACCGTCATGTGCATGTCGCCACCTTAGATGGCGCGGATTTGGTGATTTTGGGGGATGCCAACAATCAACCCGCGCATATTCTGTTTTACCCGCGCAGCAAGGGTGCCCATCGCCCTACAGGGGCCGAGCTTTGGTACGCCAGCGTGGATTGGGCAGGGGACAACAATCCGATCCGCACGGCCTTACCCGAGGTCGTGGATTTCGACCTCACCCAAGATGTACAAACTCAGGCGCTGGTCAGCGTTATTTTGCAGGAAAGCGGTCAATCCCGTTGTGGCGCGCAATGGGTGTTGAACCGGTTGGGGGATGTGTTGTTGGTGCGTCTTCTGCGCGATCAATTGCAACGTGGGTCAACAGAGCCGGGCCTGATTGCTGGCCTCGCAGATGAACGCCTAAGCCGCGCGATTGTTGCCATGCATGATCACCCCGGAAAGATCTGGACGAATGCTGATCTCGCGACTGAAGCAGGCCTATCTTTATCAAGATTTAATGAACTCTTCGCACGCCAAGTTGGTGAAACCCCAATGAGTTATCTGCGCCGCTGGCGTCTGGCCTTAGCACAGCAAGATCTTGCACAGGGTCATCGCGTTGATAGCGTCGCTCGCCGCTATGGCTATTCCTCACCAGAGGCCTTTTCGCGGGCGTTCAAAAAATCCTACGGAACAACGCCGATCACCATGCGTGTGACATCACTAGCGGCAGAGTAGGGCGCAGCAAAAAGGAATCGTACGTTTCAGCGCGCGAAACGTACGAATTTCCACATTTTTCAACCGTTAAGTCACCGCGCGTTAAAGCGCAATTAAGGTTTCCACGTCAGGAAATTGCCGATCATCCGCAGGCCAACATGTTGGCTCTTTTCCGGGTGAAACTGCATGCCAACCATCGTGTCACGGCCAATAATTGCAGTAATATCACCAGCATAGTCCACATGGGCGATCCGCTCTTCGGGTTTTGCGACCTGAAACTGGTAGCTGTGCACAAAATATACGTGCTGCCCGCTTTCAACCCCATCCAAAAGCGCATGCGGTTGATCAATCACAAGGTCATTCCAACCCATGTGCGGAACCTTAAGGCTTTGATCTTTAGGGGAAATTTTAACAACATCACCCGCAACCCAGCCAAGGCCCTTGGTCTCTTCATACTCATGACCGGTTGTGGCCATCAGCTGCATTCCGACACAAATTCCCAGGAACGGACGGCCTTTTTGCTCCACCGCTTCAACCATTGCGTCATAAATTCCCTTATGACCCCGCAATTCTTCCGCACAGGCCGGAAACGCACCGTCACCCGGCAAAACCAAACGATCCGCTTTCGCAACAACATCCGCATCAGATGTAACAACCACATCCCCCGCATCAACCTCTAAGGCCATGCGTTGAAACGCTTTTTCCGCACTATGCAGGTTGCCGCTTTCGTAATCGATGATCGCTGTGAGCATGTGATTTACCCGAATTTTTGTGATGTCTTTCAACTGACGCCAAATCCGCTTCGGGTCAAGAGGGTGCAAGCCGATCCAGCAAAGCCATCACCTGATCAAACGGCCCATCGTCAATCTGAGTAACCTCACCTTGGTTCAAACGCCCCGAAAGGAACAATTGCGTGTACCCATGGATCAAGGACCAAACCTGAAACTCGACAATATGCGGCTCAACACCTTCTGGAACAAAGGGCGCGCAAGCCTGTCTAAGTACTTGATAAGAATTGGAATCCCCAAGGTCACCACGCAGCTTTGCAATCTCTGCAGGGGCGATGCCAAACATCACATCCAGCCAAGATTTGTGGTCGATCCCAAACTGAACGTAACCCCGGCAAATCCCTTTAAGTCGCGCAATGTCAGAGTCCCCCTCACGCGCGGCGGCATCCTGCATGTATTTGGAAAATATGGTAAAAACCTCAAATCCAATCGCACCTTTCAGCCCCGCAAGATTGCCAAAGTGATGGGCCGGCGCCGCATGCGACACCCCAGCCTTTGCCGCACATTTGCGCAAGCTCAGCCCCTCAAGGCCTTCTTCGTCAAGCAACGCCAGACCCGCTTTTACCAATGCGTTCTTTAGATCGCCATGATGATGTTTGGTTTTTGTCGTCATGGGCGCACCGTACTTGCAAACTTGACAGTGTCAAGGGAATCGTATCTTTACAGTGTAAAGTTTGCATTCACACAACGCAGGAGGCAGCCATGCTGACCCGTCAAAATATTACCCGCGCAATCGGTTTGTGGTTGTTTCCCATCCTTATCTCTTTGGTTTCATGGAGATTTATTGTCGGCGGCGTTGAGGTGACCATGCCGCATATGCTCTATCATTCGCTGGAGCGACCACTTGCATTCTACTTCCACGTCGGCTTCGCACCTGTCGCTTTGGCGCTGTTACCCTTCCAATTTTGGTCAAACCTACGCTTCCGCCGCCCACAGGTGCACCGCTGGCTTGGCCGTCTTTACGGCGTCTCAATCCTGTTTTCCGGAGTAGGGGGCCTGTTCATGGCTCTCGGAACAGAGGCAGGCCCCTTTGCCGCATGGGGATTTGGCTTGCTTGCCGTGCTGTGGTTGGCCGTCACCGCCAACGCCGTCTGGCTGGCCACACAACGCCGTATTTCAGAACACCGCGTTTGGATGATGCGGTCTGCCGCACTGACCTTTGCCGCCGTCACACTGCGGCTTTACCTGCCGTTCCTAATCATGGGGTTTGGATTTGAGCTGGGGTATTCCCTAGTTTCATGGCTTTGCTGGGTGCCGAATGTCTTAGTGATGGAATGGTTTTTGCGCCGCCGCGGGAAACAGTACGCATAAAAAAGGCCTGCAATTGCAGGCCTTTAATCAACATAGTTCTTGTAAATTCACAATGCGCCTTTGGTCGAGGGAATATCCTCGGCCTTACGCGGATCTGTTTCAACAGCGGTCCGCAACGCCCGCGCCACAGCCTTGAACGCAGCCTCCACAATGTGGTGGCTGTTCACGCCGTGCAGCTGATCAATGTGCAAGGTAATGCCGCCATGCGTCGCAAAGGCAGTAAAGAACTCGCGCACCAGTTCCGTATCAAAGGTGCCAATTTTTTGCGTCGGAATATCAACATTCCACACCAGAAACGGACGCGCCGACAAATCCAAAGCCGCACGCACCTGCGCATCATCCATCGGTAAGTGACATTCGCCATACCGATTGATTCCGCGTTTATCCCCAAGGGCTTGCACTAAAGCCTGTCCCAAAGCGATACCGGTGTCTTCGACGGTGTGGTGGTCATCAATGTGGTAATCGCCTTTGGCTCGGATCGTGAAGTCGATCAACGAGTGGCGCGAAAGCTGATCCAGCATATGGTCAAAGAA
Source organism: Cognatishimia sp. 1_MG-2023 (assembly GCF_030548175.1). GTDB lineage: Bacteria > Pseudomonadota > Alphaproteobacteria > Rhodobacterales > Rhodobacteraceae > Cognatishimia. The sequence goes on from NZ_JAUORX010000003.1 coordinate 181,307, forward strand.
CCCAACACCCGTTTGGTTGTCGTAGGTTCCTGTTCCATCCAGATTGATTTCAACGGAAATCTCTGTTTCCGCCGTCTGGCGTTTGACGCTGGCAGTCCGCATGCGCTTTATCCTTATTAAGAGTCAGCGCGCTTATACAAGGGCAGGGGCCACACGCCAAGACACCGGGTGAGTGTCTTTGTTACTGCGTGTCTATTTTGACAATGAAAACAACATTTTGGAGCGGGCGAGGCGATTCGAACGCCCGACCCTAACCTTGGCAAGGTTATGCTCTACCCCTGAGCTACGCCCGCGCTACAAAATGTCTGGAACCGATGGAGCGGGCGAGGCGATTCGAACGCCCGACCCTAACCTTGGCAAGGTTATGCTCTACCCCTGAGCTACGCCCGCACCGTCAGTTCTAGTTACTCGTTGGAGCGGGCGAGGCGATTCGAACGCCCGACCCTAACCTTGGCAAGGTTATGCTCTACCCCTGAGCTACGCCCGCTTCCTTGAGTGAGGCGTGAAATATAAACTCTATCCCCGCGCCGCAAGAGGAAAATAGCATTGCTGGGAAAAAAATACAAAACATGCGACGGAAATTGATCTGGCGCTCGTAATACTTGCCATGAGAAACGCAAAACTTATCCTATTTCGGCCCATTTTATCTTTGATAATAACGACATGGCTGACCTTAATCCCTTTGATTGTTAAGGCCCACCAGGGCCACGGCCAAATTTCGGTGGTTGCAGATGCCATAAACATCAAAGTGACCGAGCAATCGCTAGAGTTTGAGATTCAGCTCACAAACTATGGGCATAACGACGTCACTCTTGGAAACCTCACTGTCCCAGATGGCAAAGCTGAGCAGTTTACCCCCGAAACTTTAAGTGGCGGCGAGGCAAAGGTGATTCCTGTGCGTGTGATCTTTGATGGGCCAATGCCGGGGATATTTACCGCGATTCTTGATTTTGGCGAAGACGGGCAGGGCCCGCTTTTGGTGATGCCCTAGCAAACAGGTGGAACGATGATGATGAAATCAAAAGATAATATCCGAGTTGCGGTGCTTGTGATTGCGATTCTGACAGCCTTTGGCATTCAAGCGGATGCACAAGGCCGTCCAACACCTCGGAGGCACACGGTCACAGAGGCAGAGCCGCTTAACTTGGTCAAAGCCACCCAAAGCAATTCAAACGCGCGCGTGTCGATACAGGTAACGAATGGTCGGCGGATTATTCGATCCAACGGGCTACCGGATCACGCAGTAGGCCGTTTCCCGAACCGGGGAAATCCCCACAGGATCAAGGCGCAAAACTATTCGTTTTCTATGCCGATGACGCCAAGGGTTGGTCAAAGCAAGAGCATTAGCCGCAGTAGCTTGTTTGGCGTCGCTGTAAATGGCGTTCCATTTGATCCGGGCACCGCGGAGGTCTGGAAGGGCAACCGCCGCAGTGGATGGCACTATGAGGCGTTAGGAGGGGCTATCAGCCTTGGTCTGGACAGCAACTATGCCCACGTACAACCAAATGGCGCTTATCACTATCACGGGCTGCCTGTGGGGCTTATGCAAGAGCTTGGATGGACTTCGAAGGCGGCATCTCCGTTGATTGGATATGCGGCAGATGGGTTTCCGATTTATGCTGTGACGGCGACCGTGAATGGGGCGGTTCAGAAAATGACCAGCTCTTATCAGCTTAAATCGGGGGCACGGCCGAGGGGCAGTGGCCCATCCGGGCGGTATGATGGTGCGTTTGTTGAGGATTATACATTTGTTGCGGGATCGGGGACGTTAGATCAGTGCAACGGTACAACGCTGAAAACGGCTGAATATCCGAATGGAACCTATGCCTATTTCCTGACAGAGCATTTCCCTGTGGTGCCGAGATGCTTGGTAGGTCAGGCCAATGCGAGCTTCTCCAAGCGTCCACGGTAAAAGAAAACGCCCCTCACATTGTAAGGGGCGTTTCCTTGATCATTCTACGAAGAGTTCGATTACTCGAGTTCGACAAGTAGGTCTTTTGCGTCAATCTGGCCGCCGGCTGTTGCGTGAACGGCTTTGACAACCGCATCGCGTTCCGCGTGAATGCCAGTTTCCATTTTCATGGCTTCGATGGTCAGCAATAGATCACCTTCACAGACCTTCTGACCAGCTGTCACGCCAACAGATGCGACAACACCCGGCATAGGTGCGCCGATGTGGTTTGCGTTGCCGATCTCGGCTTTTGGACGTTGTGCCGTGGATGCTTTGACCAAGCGGTTTGGCACACGGATGACTCGTGGCTGACCGTTGAGTTCAAAGAACACTTTCACTTCGCCATCTTCACCGGTTTCACCGATGGCCTGCAGGCGAATTTCCAGTTTCTTACCCGGGTCGATTTCCGCAGTGATTTCTTCACCCGGTTCCATACCGTAGAAGAACGTCCGCGTTGGCAGGGTCCGAACTGGACCATACTGGCGATGACGCCCCATGTAATCCAAGAACACCTTTGGATACATAAGGTAGCCGTTCAGGTCCTCATCATCGACAGCAAAGCCGTTGAGTTCTTTGGACAATTCAGCGCGTGTGGCCTCTAGATCAACGGGTTCTAAGTGTTTGCCCGGACGCTCAACATTCGGTGCTTCGCCCTTGAGAACCTTGTTCACGATACCTGCAGGGAAACCACCCGGAGGCTGACCCAGGTTACCACGCATCATGTCGACAACTGAATCTGGGAACGCGACCTCTTTGTCAGCACTTTCAACGTCTTCGCGGGACAGACCTTGGCTAACCATCATTAGGGCCATGTCACCCACAACTTTGGATGATGGTGTGACTTTGACGATGTCGCCAAACATCTGGTTCACATCCGCATAGGTCTGCGCCACTTCGTGCCAACGCTCTTCAAGGCCTAGGCTGCGCGCTTGTGCCTTGAGGTTGGTGAACTGGCCACCTGGCATTTCGTGCAAGTAAACCTCAGAGGCTGGTGCCGCGAGACCGCTTTCAAAGGCCGCGTATTGTGCACGAACGCCTTCCCAATATTCACTGATTTCGCGGATGGATTTGATATCCAGTCCTGTGTCGCGGTCAGTATTGCGCAGGCCTTCGACGATTGAACCTAGGCAAGGCTGTGATGTCCCGCCTGAGAACGCATCCATCGCCGCATCAACCGCATCTACGCCCGCATCTGCAGCCGCTAGAATGGTCGCGCCGGCAATGCCAGAGGTATCATGCGTGTGGAAGTGGATTGGCAAGCCAGTCTCTTCTTTCAAGGCGCGGATCAGAACCTTGGCAGCCGCTGGTTTCAGCAAACCAGACATGTCCTTTAGGCCAAGGACATGTGCACCTGCTGCTTCAAGCTCTTTTGCCATGCCGACATAGTATTTTACGTCGTACTTCGCGCGGTTCGGATCAAGGATGTCGCCGGTGTAGCAAATTGTACCTTCGCAAACCTTGTTGGACTCGATCACGGCATCCATCGCAACGCGCATGTTTTCAACCCAGTTCAGGCTGTCAAATACGCGGAAGACGTCGATGCCCGAAGTCGCGGCTTGTTTAACAAAAGATTCAACAACGTTGTCTGGGTAGTTGGTGTAACCCACGCCATTGCTTGCGCGCAGCAACATCTGCGTCATGACGTTGGGCAAACGAGAGCGCAGATCACGCAAACGCTGCCATGGGCATTCTTGCAAGAAACGATAGGCTACATCGAATGTCGCACCGCCCCAGCATTCGACAGAGAAAAGCTGCGGCAGGTTCGCGGCATAGCTTGGCGCGACTTGCAACATATCAACGGAGCGCATGCGGGTCGCCAGCAATGACTGATGACCATCGCGCATGGTTGTGTCGGTCAACAACAGTTGCTTTTGTTGCTTCATCCAATCCGCAACCGCTTTTGGACCTTTTTGTTCCAAAAGATTGCGTGTGCCCATTGCCGGATCAGCCTTTGCCGCAGGTGCGACTGGTAATTTCAGATCCTCTGCAGGTGCTGGACGGTTTTCCGTTTCTGGGTGACCATTCACGGAAATATCGGCGATGTAGGTTAGAACCTTGGTGCCACGGTCCCGGCGCTTTTCAAATTTGAAAAGATCGGGCGTGTTGTCGATAAACTTGGTTGTATAGGAATAATCCAAGAATGTCGGGTGCTTTAAAAGGTTTTCCACAAAGGCGATATTGGTGGAAACCCCCCGAATACGGAATTCGCGCAGGGCCCGATCCATACGTTTGATTGCCTTTTCTGGGGTGGGGGCCCAGGCCGTTACTTTGGTCAGTAGCGAGTCATAGTAGCGCGTAATAACGCCGCCCGCATAAGCGGTGCCGCCGTCCAAACGGATGCCCATGCCCGTCGCTGAGCGATAAGCGGTAATGCGACCGTAATCAGGAATGAAGTTGTTGGATGGGTCTTCTGTGGTCACACGCGTTTGTAGAGCATGACCATTCAAGCGAATTTCGTCTTGAGAGTCTTTGCCCGTCGCTTCGGCAATGGATTTGCCTTCGGCAATTAGGATTTGCGCTTGGACGATATCAATGCCTGTCACTTCTTCAGTGACTGTGTGCTCTACCTGTACGCGGGGGTTCACTTCGATGAAATAGAACTTACCCGTTTCCATATCCATCAGGAATTCAACGGTACCTGCACACTCATAGTTTACATGTTTACAGATTTTGTAACCAAGATCGCAGACTTCAGCGCGTTGTGCTTCAGTCAGATACGGTGCAGGCGCACGTTCCACGACTTTTTGGTTGCGCCGCTGAACGGAACAGTCACGCTCAAACAGGTGGTACATGCCGCCATGTTTGTCGCCAAGAATTTGCACTTCGACATGGCGTGCCTTGATGATCATCTTTTCCAGATAACCTTCGCCATTGCCAAAGGCCGCTTCCGCTTCGCGGCGACCTTCTAGGACTTTTTCTTCGACTTCGTCTTCACTTAGGATGGGGCGCATACCCCGTCCGCCGCCACCCCATGATGCTTTGAGCATCAGCGGGTAACCCACTTCTGCGGCTTCTTTCTTGATCGCCGCCATGTCATTGCCAAGCACTTCGGTCGCTGGGATAACGGGTACGCCAGCCTTCATCGCAACACGACGCGCGCTGGCTTTGTCGCCAAGGGAGCGCATGGTTTCGGCTTTCGGGCCGATGAATGTGATACCATTTGCAGCACAAGCGTCCACAAAATCGGGGTTTTCCGAAAGTAGACCATACCCGGGGTGGATCGCATCGGCGCCACATTCCCGTGCGACGCGGATAATCTCTTCGATACTCAAGTAAGCGGCCACTGGCCCCATGCCCTCGCCGATGCGATAGGCCTCGTCAGCCTTAAAGCGGTGAAGACTCAATTTGTCTTCTTCAGCGTATATGGCAACCGTCTGTTTCCCCATTTCATTCGCGGCGCGCATTACACGAATTGCAATTTCGCCGCGGTTGGCAATGAGGATCTTTTTGAAGTCTGTCATCGGGTGGAGGCCCTTCCTGAGTAACCGTCTAATTCAGATCGTTCTTGGCTAGGGCGCGGAGGGCACCGGAATCAATACCAAGGAATACGGATCGGTGACGGATTTGTGGCGGTTTTCGAACCTTTTTCCACCCCCAAATTAAGAAATAGCTCAAAAAAACATTACCAAAATCGGAAAGTAGTTACATTTTCTGAATTTAGGTCAGCTTTGGTGTCTTAAATTTGTATGATCATCGTGCAGAAATCGTCTTTCTTTGTCGTTCAGAATGACCTGTTTCTCTATTCTGCTGCCATGTCTGTTGCGCAGATATCCTCATTTTCCAAGGATTCGGCAGGATTGGTCGGCATCTGTTCTCCAGCATACTCGACCCGATTACGGCCATTTGCTTTTGCAAGATACATCGCGTCATCCGCGGCGCGCATCAGCGTTTGCGGTATGTAGCCTTGCTCAGGGGAGGACGCCACGCCCAAGGATGCTGTGATCTTTGGCAAATGTTGGTCGCTATATTTTAGTGAAATGTCAGAGATTGCTTGTAGTAAAGATGATGTTCTTTTGCGAAGCTCTTCATCAGCCGCATTTGGCCAAATCAGCATGAATTCTTCGCCGCCCATGCGACAGGCAACATCTTCGCCTGAGCAGGCATTTTCTAACACTTCGCCAACTGCACGAAGCACATAGTCGCCAGCATCATGGCCATGTGTGTCGTTAAAACGTTTGAAGTGATCAATGTCCAGGTAAACAAGGTGGACTTGCCGCCCAGATTCACCACCAAGGTCAAGAAGTCGGCGGAGCCTGTCTAGCATATGACGGCGGTTATAGAGTCCGGTTAATGGATCGCGAATGGATTGTTCTTGAAGCTGATCGCGCATGCGGACGTTTGCAACCGCCATCGAAATTTGTTCGGCACTCATTTGTGCCAGCTTTTTTACGGAAAAAAATTGCTCTTTATCGACACCCATGAGCTTCTTTAGGTGCATTAAACCGACCGTTTCGCCGTGGGCGAGGATGGGAAAACAGAAATAGGGTTGGTCATCATGAGGTTCAGCGTGTTCACAAACAAAGTCAACTTCACTGGTGCCAAATGTATAGGTGCGACCGCGGCGAAGGCCCCAACAGCCTTCGGGGTGAATGTGCTTTTTGCAATTGCCGTCGTTCCATGATGCCACGCCATCTAGTACGTCTCGAGAGTTTGAATAAACGTATATCGAGCCAGAACATTCCGGAAGCATATGGGTCATGAAGCGGATGACCATCTGAAACAATTCGCTTAGGGATCGGCTGGATTGAAGCCATTCGTTTAATTCCCCTAATAGCTTCACTTCGCGCGTTAACTGCATTTGGCTTTCTAATAGTTCGCGTTCTTCCCGGTTTCGTTTGTTGATGTGCCGCATTTGACGCATTGAGGTTCGCAGCATAACCGTAGCGGCGATCGTCATGAAAACTGTCAAAACCACCGATGCGATAGTTACGCCCTGACGAACCCGGTCGAGCAAGACACTATAAACATCTGTCACATCTGTAAAAAATTCGATGGCTCCGACGAACTCACCATTTGAGAAAACGGGTGTAAAAACCTCATATACAAGGTGCCCGGCAATGTTGGCATCGTTAATGCCCTCGCCAGTATCTAGGGAATGGATGCTGAGCCCATCAATTTCACTGGCTGGTTTGATGGATGAAATAATATGGATATCACCACCAGAAACGGTTTCTTGAAAAACTTGGGGGCTAAGCTTGTCTCCTTCCTTTTCTTGGTTGGTCGACCAAAAAGACTGCCCTGTATTCGAAAATAGGCGGATGCGATAGATGTCAGATGTTTTGGGGATTAGGTTTAGAAAAACCTGATCCGCTTCAGTTAAGCTTTGGCTGGCAAAGCTCGCAGCTTCATTCTGTATTTGCAGCAAAACGCGTTGCCGCCACACTTCGGCTTGGGTGCGGGTGTCTGTATCGAGCATCCATAAAACGACCGGCTGTGGCAATGCACGAGACGCCCAAAATGCTGACACGAGGGCAAGGCCGATCATTGATAGGATTAGCCCAGCCCAAGCCCAACTCCGAATTTTTAAAAAATCTGTGCGCATTTCTACCCTCAGTGATAATTAGTTAAGCATCAACTGGAGGTCTGACCAAAAGGTTAAGCTGTTTTCTGGGATTAGTTCGAAATTACATGATTTCTTCTATTTTGGATCGGCGATTTTTGCGGAACATTAAGAGAACGCTTCTTTTCATTAAGCCATAGACCCGATATTGTCTGCGCTATGAGCAACTTTGATGAATTCGATGCCTTTGAGGGCGCCTCATTGTCCGCGCGCGCCATGGCCGCACGTCCGTCGCCCTATTTGGATGACCTGAATCCAGCGCAACGTGAAGCGGTTGAAACCCTTGACGGGCCGGTCTTGATGCTAGCCGGCGCCGGGACTGGTAAAACCAAGGCGTTAACGTCGCGAATTGTTCATTTGTTAAATACTGGACGCGCTAAGCCGAATGAAATCCTAGCGGTGACATTCACGAATAAAGCTGCGCGAGAGATGAAGAATAGAATTGGCCGACTTTTGGGCCAAACAGTTGAGGGGATGCCGTGGCTGGGCACGTTCCACTCGATTTGTGTAAAACTGTTGCGTCGGCATGCGGAACTGGTCGGGTTGAAATCCAATTTCACGATTTTGGATACCGATGATCAAATCCGCCTTTTAAAACAATTGATTGCCGCTGCAAATATTGATGAAAAGCGTTGGCCAGCCCGTCAGTTGGCCTCACTGATTGATAATTGGAAAAACAAAGCCTTAACGCCAGAAAGATTGCCCTCTGCAGATGCAGGGGCTTTCAATAACCGCGGCGGCGAGTTGTATCAACAATATCAAACACGCCTGAAGGAGCTGAATGCCGTTGATTTTGGTGACTTGCTTTTGCATGTGGTCACAATTTTTCAGAAGCATGACGATGTGTTGGAACAGTATCAACGTTGGTTCCGATATGTTTTGGTTGACGAGTACCAAGATACGAACGTCGCACAATATTTGTGGCTTCGGCTGATTGCGGGTGGGCACAAGAACATTTGTTGCGTTGGCGATGATGACCAGTCGATCTATGGCTGGCGGGGGGCGGAAGTTGGCAATATCCTAAAATTCGAAAAAGATTTCCCGGGCGCGCATGTCGTTCGGTTGGAACAGAATTATCGCTCTACTCCACATATTTTGGCCGCGGCATCTGCCGTGATTGCGGGTAATGAAACACGTCTGGGTAAGTCTTTGTGGACTGATCAGAAAGATGGCGAAAAAGTCCGGTTGATCGGTCATTGGGACGGCGACGAAGAAGCGCGCTGGATCGGTGAAGAGGTTGAAGCCATGCAGCGTGGGACACGCGGCATGCGGGCTTTTGGGCTGGAAGACATGGCCATTTTGGTGCGCGCGAGCCATCAAATGCGCGCCTTTGAAGATCGGTTTTTAACGATTGGCTTACCGTATCGCGTTATTGGCGGTCCGCGTTTTTACGAGCGGATGGAGATACGTGATGCGATGGCCTATTTCCGGGTCGTTGTCAGCCCAGATGATGATTTGGCATTTGAGCGGATTGTTAATACGCCAAAGCGGGGGCTTGGAAATGTCGCCCAACAAAAAATCCAGAACTGCGCCCGCGCACATGGTGTTTCCTTGGTTGAAGGAGCGCGGATTCTTTTGAGTGAAAAGGGAATTGGCGGCAAAGGCGGTAAGGAATTGGCCACGCTCATTGCGTCGATTGACCGTTGGCGTGGTTTGGCCGCGCGACGCGAGGTTGAAATTCCGCTTAATGATGAAGACGTAATTGACGAGGGCGTAACGCAATCAGCGCTTCGGTTTGCGCCGTCACAAGATGACATGCCGCATCCTGAATTGGCGGAGGTCGTTCTGGACGAGTCCGGCTATACGTCGATGTGGCAAAACGACAAAACGCCCGAAGCACCGGGACGATTGGAAAACCTGAAGGAACTGGTTGGTCAGCTGAATAACTTCGAAAACCTCCAAGGATTTTTGGAGCATGTCAGCCTGGTTATGGATAACGAAACGGAAAACGCAGACGCCAAGATTTCTATCATGACGCTTCATGCGGCAAAGGGATTGGAGTTTCCGGTCGTGTTCCTACCGGGGTGGGAAGATGGGCTGTTCCCCTCGCAACGATCAATGGATGAGAGCGGCCTTAAAGGCCTCGAGGAAGAGCGGCGTTTGGCCTATGTTGGAATTACCCGCGCTGAAGAGGTTTGTACGATCTCTTTTGCAGGTAATCGGCGCATCTTTGGTCAATGGCAATCACAGTTGCCGAGCCGGTTCATAGATGAGCTGCCTGAACAACATGTTGACGTTTTGACCGCACCTGGTCTGTACGGTGGTGGCTATAACGGTGCGGCTGGTGATTATGGCGGCGGCGGAATGCAGTCAAAAATGCAATCCGCGAATACCTACAATTCGCCAGGTTGGAAGCGGATGCAGGACCGGGCCGGTCAACGTGGATTGAGCCAACCCAAAGAAAATCGGACGACTGTGATTGATCTGGAAGCAGTTAGCAGCTTTTCAGTTGGTGATCGCGTCTTTCACGACAAATTTGGTTATGGCGAAATCATGGAGATCGAAGGCGATAAGCTTGTCGTTGAATTTGACAAGGCCGGTGAAAAAAAGGTCGTGGCCAAATTCGTAACTGCTTCAACTGATATCCCGTTCTAGCGGCCATTACGCAGCTGTCGATACATGTGAAACACGTGCACCGCTTTCTTGATCCAAGGCTGTCATGCTGACGTTATAGCCCCAAAGCCGACGGACGTGTTTTAACACCTCGTCGCGGTTTTTCGGGTCTAGAATGATACCCTCGCGAACCGCATGGGTCAGTTTGAGTTCCCGATCACCGCGTAAATCCGCATCTTGAACTTGTATGTCAGGCTCTTGATAGGCCAAATCATAAGACTGCGCCAAAGAGCTCCGAATATCGCGATAGCCCTGCTTGTTGTGAATTTGGCTAACCACCAAATTGGCTTGTTTGGCATCATCCGCGATCATGAACAGTTTGAACTTTCGGATCAGATTGGGTGAAAGGTACTGAAGAATAAAGCTTTCGTCGCGGTAATTTGCCCATGCGTCGCGCATGACCGCTTTCCAATCAGGATCCCCCGCAAATCCAGGAAACCATTCACGATCTTCGTCAGTCGGGTTTTCGCAAATGCGCCGTATATCCTGCATCATCGCGAAGCCAAGCGCGTAGGGGTTAATCCCGCTATAACGTGGGTCATCGTATTCTGGTTGCAATACCACATTTGTGTGGCTGTGCATCATTTCCAAATAGGACCCTTCGGTGATCAAACCCTTTTCTCGTAAACGATTAATAATGAAGTAATGCGTAAACGTGGCACAGCCTTCGTTCATCACTTTCGTCTGTTTTTGGGGGTATAGATATTGGGCAAGGTAGCGAACAATCCGCAGTAGCTCACGTTGCCAAGCCTGAAGGGAAGGGCTGTGTTTTTCTAGGAAGTATAGGATGTTCTCTTGCGGTAGGTTCATCTTGCCCTGCCGTTTTGCCAGCGCTTCATCGCTTGGCGTTTGATTATTATCCTCGCTGGTCATGGTGCTATCCGTCCATAGATCCAGAACGCTTTTTTGACTTACATATCCATCGCGTTGGCGTTGCATCGCCTGCATTTCCTGCGCCGTCGGCCGAGGAGGGCGCCCATACCGGAACACGCCCTGTGTTTGCAAAGAATGTGCGGCATCTAGGATTTCTTCGACCGCGTCTAAGCCATATCGTTCTTCGCAGTTGGCGATGAAGTTCTTGGCAAATGCTAGATAATCATGAATCGCGGCGGCATCCGTCCAGTTTTGAAACAAGTAGTTGTTTTTAAAGAAATGATTATGCCCAAATGCGGCATGTGCCATGACCAGAGTTTGCATCGACATGGTGTTTTCTTCCATGTTGTAGCTGATGCAAGGGTTGGAATTAATGACAATCTCGTAGGCTAACCCCTGACGTCCGGTACGGTAGAGCGCTTCATCTCTGGCAAAGCGTTTCCCGAAAGACCAATGTTGATACATCAGCGGCAGACCAACACAGGAATAGGCGTCTAGCATTTGTTCGGAACTGATGATTTCAATTTGATTTGGATAGACATCTAAACCAAGTTCCCCGAGCGCAATTTCTTCAATCGCATCGTGGGCTTTGCCCAATAGTTCGAACGTCCACTCTGGGCCATCAAATAAGAGTTTGCTCAACGTGCGGTCTCCTTTTTTCCTGCGGCGAATAGGTCTCGGAATATGGGATAGATGTGCCCGGGTTCTGCAACGCGGCGGATTTCGAACTGCGGGAATTGAGTGTGCACTTTGCGGAAATTTTGCCAAAGGTCAGCGCCTTCATCAGCATTGTTCAGAAGTTTTTCATCTTCTTCACCGACGATTTCGACATAAGCGTAATACTGGCAGATCGGTAGCAATTCTTGCGTCAGAAGTGCTGCGCATTTTTCACTGTCATTACCAAAGTTCTCACCGTCAGAGGCCTGTGCGCCATAGATGTTCCACTCATCCGTCGGGAAACGCTCATCAATGATTTCTTTCATTTTGGCCAGTGCTGTACTGACAATGGTGCCACCGGTTTCGCGGGCATAAAAGAACGTCTCTTCATCCACTTCCTGAGCGTGGTGCGTATGGCGGATGAATACGACCTCTGTGTGCTCATAGGCACGCTCAAGGAAGAGGTGGAGTAGCATAAAGAACCGCTTGGCTAAGTCCTTTTCCCGCTCTTGCATTGAGCCTGACACATCCATCAAGCAGAACACGACAGCCTTGGAATTTCTGATCTTTTCCGGAACGTTTGTGTCATACCGTAGGTCGATTGGGTCAATGTAGCCCACCAGCTTTCTACGCCGATCCAGCAGCGTGAGCTTTTCTTGCAGAGCTACGATCCGAGCTTGTTCTTCCTCATCGGGCGTTGGGGTACTTTCCAGCTCTTTAAGTTCATCAACAATTGCCTGATAGGCGGCAACAGAAGGCCGCTGCAAGGCAATGCGACGTCCTAAAGAATTTCGCATGGTTCGAATAAGATTAAGGTTATTTGGAGTACCAGCAGTCGTTAGACCCGCACGGCGCGTGCCAACTGTTTCTGTTTCAACTGTGGTTTTCTTAACAAGATCAGGTAGTTCTAATCCTTCGAATAGGATTTCAAGATATTCTTCACGCGTCAGCGAGAATGAAAATCCGTCTTCCCCTTCGCCATCTTCTGATGCCTTGCGTCCACCTTCACCAGCGCCGCCTTTAGGGCGAGGGATGGTATCACCGACAACAAAATCTTTGTTGCCCGGTAAAACATGTTTGCGAAACCCACCTTTGGGTGAATGGGCGAAATGCGGTTCTTTGATCCCCCGAGCGGGAATAGTAACCTGTTCAGCGCCTTCGAGGTCAGCGCCGGTTACAGACTTTTCACGCACCGATTTATCGACCATCTTTTTGATGTTTTCTTTGGCGCGTCTGAGAAACCGTTGCCGGTTTCCCAAACTTTTGCCTTTTGGATTAGGGCGTCTGTCTATGAAATGGTGCATTCAGCAGTCACCCCGCTTTGTTGACGCGCATATACCATTCTACTAAGCGGCGGACTTGCCGCTCGGTATAGCCATGGCCTTTCATCCGTTTGACGAATTCCATGTGCTTGCTTTCAGTGTCGCTGTCTTTCTTGCTGCCAAAACTGATGACAGGCAGCAGTTCTTCGACCTGACTGAACATGTGCTTTTCAATGACATCGCGCAGTTTCTCGTAGCTGTGCCATGCTGGGTTTTCACCGGTATTGGCGCGGTTGCGTAAAGAGAATTTGACAACTTCGTTTCGGAAATCCTTGGGATTAGATATGCCGCAGGGTTTTTCAATTTTGGACAGTTCGGCATCTAGGATTTCGCGATTATAAAGCTGCCCTGTATCGGGATCTTTGTAATCTTGTTCTTCGATCCATGCGTCCGCGTAGGAAATGTATCGGTCAAAGACGTTCTGGCCATACTCCGTGTAGCTTTCTAGATAGGCCTTCTGAATTTCGCTGCCTATGAATTCCTCGTACCGAGGCGCCAGCTCTGTTTTGATGAATTCCAGATACTGCGTTTCAATCTCTGTCGGGAATTGTTCGCGTTTGATCATTTGCTCGAGAATATACATCAAATGCACTGGATCAGCGGCAACTTCAGTCGTGTCATAGTTGAACACGTTTGATAGAACTTTAAAGGCAAATCGAGTGGACACGCCATTCATGCCTTCATCAACACCTGCGGTGTCTTGGTACTCTTGAACGGTCTTGGCCTTTGGGTCCGTGTCTTTCAGGCTTTCACCATCGTAGACGCGCATCTTGCTATAAAGGTTAGAATTTTCGTGTGGCTTTAACCGAGAGAGCACAGAGAAGCGGCTTAGAATTTTGAGTGTCTCTGGCGCGCATGACGCCTCTTTCAGTTCTGAATTTTCCAACAACTTTTCGTAGATCAAAGCTTCTTCACTAACGCGCAGGCAGTAGGGCACTTTAACGATACTGACGCGATCAATGAAGGCTTCGTTGTTTTTGTTATTCTTAAACTGTTGCCATTCGCTTTCGTTGCTATGCGCTAAGATCAGGCCATTGAAGGGAATAGCACCGAAGCTTTCGGTCCCCATATAATTACCTTCTTGGGTCGCTGTTAGCAGCGGATGCAGCATTTTGATCGGCGCTTTAAACATCTCAACAAACTCAAGAATACCTTGGCTGGCACGGTTCAGACCGCCAGAGAAGCTGTAAGCATCCGGGTTATCCTGGCTGAAATGCTCCAGCATTCGGATGTCGACTTTGCCCACCAAGGTTGAAATATCTTGATTGTTTTCGTCGCCTGGTTCGACTTTGGCTACACATATGCGGCGCAAGCGAGATGGATGAATTTTAACAACACTGAATTTCGAAATGTCACCGCCGAATTCGTCCAATCGGCGGACGGCCCAAGGTGACATCAGGCCGGGCAGGCGGTGCTGCGCAATTCCGTATTCTTCTTCTAGCAGCTTGCCCATTTTCAACGGATCGAAAAGGCCAAGGGGGCTTTCGAATATTGGACTAAGATGCTCACCCGCCTTCAGAACATAGATGGGCTGTTCTTCGATAAGGCGCTTTAATCTTTCTGCGAGAGAAGATTTGCCCCCGCCAACAGGGCCAAGAAGGTAGAGGATTTGTTTGCGTTCCTCTAAGCCTTGGGCGGCATAACGGAAGTACCCGACGATACGTTCAATCGTATCTTCCATCCCGTAGAAATCTTTGAAGGCTTCGTACCGTTTGATTGTACGGTTTTGGAAAATGGGTCCAAGTCGTGTGTCTTTGGATGTGTCGACCAGTTCTTCGTGGCCAATGGCTTGTAACATGCGTTCTGCGACGTTGGCGTACATGCTTGGATCATCGCGGCAGGCGAGCAAGTAGTCTTGCAAAGACATTTCCTGTTCGCGGGCGCCTGAGTACTGTTCTGCGAAAAGCTCGACGATATCCTTCATTCGGTCATTACCTCCTAAGAAAAACTAGCCCGGATCCTCCTCGGGTTTGGGGTGACGGCGCACAGCCTAATGCAAACGGAATTCACCGATCTTTAATGGCAACGCAGACTGCGCGAATGTTCAGAATTAGCTCGATGTTGCCATTTGGTCCGACCGGTAGCGTTATCCCGAAAGTACGGGAACTTATTGAAGCCATTGGCTTTTTGGTCGGTCTTTATATGTCAATGGTACACGAAAAGTTCCGATCTTTCTATATGAATTTGTTACGTTTCACTGGAATTGCCAGAGCAGCTCAATAAAACGTGTTCAATTTCACTAGATAGGTGAAAGCGGAAAAAAGTGTTAAGGACAGCAAATATTTTTCAACGATGACAATTATTGAACCACCATCTGTGCTTTATCTTAAGCAGGTTGGTCTTGTTTTTCAGCGGTTTCTCTAGAAGTTGCGAGCAGCCATTCAACATGAAATTCTGTGTCAGAATTTAGGGTAAGCTGCAGTGTTTCGCATCCTGCAGATTGACAGTTTCGAAGCCAGACTACGTTTTTCCCACCGCTCGCGGCACGTTTCACAAATGAAACACTCATGCGCATTGGCCAGGGTTCTGTACCATTTGCACCGCCCAACAAATGGCGTTCAGCATCACGACGAGCCAATTCAAGAATCGCTTGGTCGTGTTGTGTTTCAAAAAAGATGTCATCGGCTTCTTGCAAGCGCTCGACTGCGCGCAAGGATATTAGGTCGGCTGCGCGGGCCGAGGTGTCAATAATAGTGATACTGCCCTTAGCAGGTAAATGGCGTTCGCTTCGGATCATCTCTTTCAGGTCCGAAATGGCCTGACGTTCAGCACCGGACTTAAACTTTTGCCAGATAGATCCGGTAAACACGTCTCGCCAGAAACCGCGCCGTTGGTTGCTGGGCACATAACGCGCAACCATATCGCGGAGGTTTCCTGCGGCTGCTGCAAAACGACCAATATTTGGATCTAGCATCTGTTCAACGCGGGTCTTGATGCGTCGCCCTAGCACCGGCGCGGTTCCCTCTGTACCAATAGCAACAACAACAGGATCGCGATCAACGATAGACGGCGTCGTCACGTCGCAAAGGGTAGGGCGGTCGACGACATTGACTAAGGCACCTGTCTGTTTTGCAAGATCGTGAATGCAAACATCGGCAACGGGACTGCCCGTTGCGATGAACGTTAATGGCGCGCCTTTGAATGTCTCCGGAGAGATTGACCCTGAAACCTGTTTTATCCGCCCTTTGTTAATCAGTGCCCGAAGTTCATCCTCGGGTGCCTCTGCTAACAGATCAATCTGCACGTCCGTTTTCAGCAGCAGGCGGCATTTCTGTGCGGCTTGCTCTCCTTCGCCAGCCACCACAAACCGGCGGCCAGAGGTTTTGAAGAACATTGGAAAACTTTGCATGGCTACTCCGCTGCTGTTTTTAGCGCGCTTTGTTGCAGAAGTGCAGACAGCTCTGGCCGACATGATCCGCAATTGGTACCGGCCTGCAGAGCATTGCCAATCTGTTCAACAGAGATCAGTTGATCTTTGTGTATCGCGCGCAAGATCGTATTTAGTCCGACATTAAAGCACGCGCAAACAACCGCGCCGGGATCTGGCTGATCATTTCCAGGACGTCCTGCTAGAATTGGTGTGTCCGTGCCTAGTGCATTTCCAAGGAATGGGCGCGAAACCGCAACCGGAGCGTGTGAAGTGAAGAGGGCGGCAACCACTTTTCCATCTTGGGTAAACGTTGCACGAAAAGTTGCTGGGTGAGGTCCCTCTACAACGCAAATGTCATCTGCTTTTACACCAAACAAATCCTGCGCAAAGCTTTTCCAATCCGAAGGCAGCTCCGAATTGGCAAGCTCATATTGCCAGCCGCTCTCGGTTTTTGCTTTAGCCCAATAGGCGACGTTTGGTTCAAGTTCAGCCTTACAAATCGCGTATCCATACCATTTTGCCGGAAAGCTGCTGACTTGAACCGGGCTTGCCTTGCTTTCTGGTTGGCCCGAAACCGGATCAACATTTGCTGAAACCAATGCATTGATCCGGCCCATCGGAGCGGAATCTTCTGTCCAATGCAGCGGCGCGAAAACGGTCCCTTTCTGGGTCCGGTCGGTGATCAAAGCCCGTAGTGTGGCCTCTCCATGGGGGCTGGTTACACGCACGAGGCTGGATGGTTTGACAGATAGGCGCAGCGCATCCTCGGGGTGCAACTCAAGATAAGGCTCGCCCATGTGGCGTGTTAGCCTAGGGGATAGGCCCGTTCGCGTTTGCGTATGCCAATGATCACGGATACGGCCGGTGTTGAGGCGGAATGGGAATGCATCACTGGTGCTTTCGGCGGGTGCCCTATGGTGGATAGCAAGCATATTTGCCTTGCCGCTAGGCGTATAAAACGCTCCATCTGCGAAGAAGCGGCCACCCATTTTCGTTTTCGAAATAGGCCATCGTGTTGGGGCGAGGCTGTCGTATTCTAAATCGGAAATCTCTGCCAAGCCCGAAATATCAAAGTCTTTACCTAGAGCCGCAGCTTTGCCAGACAAAGCTGCGTGTTCTCTGAAAATCTCGCTAGGCGAGCTATATGCAAAGGCGTCTTCCCACCCCATGCGCTTTGCAACATCGCAGATGATTTGCCAGTCATGACGTGCTTGACCGGGGGCCTCTAGAATTGATCGCTGACGGCTTATCATCCGGTCGCTGTTTGTAACGGTTCCGGTTTTTTCGCCCCAGCCGGTTGCTGGCAGTAACACATCTGCCACTTTGGCAGTATCAGTTGTTGCGTACATGTCCGAGACGACAACAAACGGGCAGTTATCAATCGCTTTTCGCACGCGGTCTGCTTCGGGCATCGATTGCGCCGGATTGGTACACATCACCCAAAGGGCTTTTATCTTGCCGCTTTCGACTGCGTTGAACATGTCGACAGCTTTTAATCCTGCACTTTCCGGAACCGTAGGCGACTGCCAAAATGATTGAACCGTCTGTCGGTGCTCATCGTTTTCAATATCCAGATGAGCGGCGAGCATATTTGCCAATCCACCAACTTCGCGGCCACCCATCGCATTGGGCTGGCCTGTGGCTGACAAAGGCCCCATTCCAGGGCGGCCGATGCGTCCGGTTGCAAGGTGGCAATTCAAGATGGAATTAACCTTGTCAGCCCCGCTTGTGGATTGGTTCACCCCTTGAGAGAAGACTGTCACCGTTTTCTCGGTGCTTAACCAAAGCTCGGCGAAGGCCGCCAGATCGGCCTCGGTTAGCCCCGTTGCTGATATATCCGATAGGCGTGCGGCCTCGACCGCTGCATCGAAATCATTAACGTGGTTGGTCACAAATTCATCTGCAACAATTCCACGGTCGACGCTTTGCGCCAGTAGGTGATTAAACAGCGCGACATCGCTTCCGGGTGCAATCTGTAGATGCAGGTCAGCTAGATCGGTTGTGGCTGTGCGACGGGGGTCAATATTGACCACTTTCATATTAGGTCGCGCCGCTTTGGCCGCCGCAATGCGTTGATACAAAACAGGATGGCACCAAGCCAGATTGCTACCCACCAGAACGACCAAATCGGCCTCTTCTAAATCTTCGTAGGTTCCCGGAACGGTATCTGTACCAAATGCGCGTTTGTGGCCGGCAACAGTGGATGCCATGCATAATCTGGAATTCGTATCAATGTTGGCTGTTCCGATGAAGCCTTTGATCAGCTTATTCGCCACATAGTAATCTTCGGTCAGCAACTGTCCTGAAACATAAAATCCGACGGCATCCGGGCCATGTTCGGCGATGACACCACGAAATTTGTTTGCAACCAAATCTAGCGTTTCATCCCAACCTGCTTCGCGGTCACCGATCATCGGCGCAAGAAGCCGACCCTCTGTACCAAGGGTTTCACCCAGCGCAGACCCTTTTGAGCACAAGCGCCCGAAGTTTGCTGGGTGATCGGCGTCGCCGCTTATGGTGACACCCTCAGGACCGGGAGCAGCAATTACGCCGCAACCCGTCCCGCAATAAGCGCAGGTGGTCTTGATTGTCATGCGGCAGTCCTTGCCTGTAGCGCTTCGCCATCTAATAGCAAACGCCCAGTTTCGACTTTGATCGCAAAGGTGGAAATTTGCCCCTCGTCGGCCCCCTGTGCTTCGCCGGTTTCCAGCGAGAACACCCAGTTATGCAAAGGGCAGGTAACGCTTTTCCCATGCACGATACCCTCGCTTAGAGGGCCGCCTTTATGCGGGCACCGGTCAGAGGTCGCGAAAACCTCGTCCTCTGCTGTACGGAAAACAGCAACACAGCCCACAGCGGTTTTAACGATCCGCGCGCCCAAAACGGGAATGTCGTCGAGCGATCCAATATCAAGCCAGCTCATTCTGCGGCCTCCAAAGTTAGATTTGCCAATGGGTTGAATTTTGGTGCTTCTTCCTTGCTGGCCAGTTTGGCCCAAGGATCATCGCGGTAGACGCTTTGCGAAATCTCAAACCGCTCGGCTAATGCCTTTCTGTTGTCCAGATCGTCAACGATGGTCTCTTTGCACCAATCCAAGCCAACCTTTGCGACCCATTTGAACACACGATCCAAGTATTTTCCGTTTTCACGATAGGCTTGGGTAAAGGCAGAGATGATCTCAATGGCTTCTTCTTCGGTCTCGACCTTACACAACAGCTCGGTCTGTTTGACCTCCATGCCAGCAGCACCTGCTACGGAAATTTCAAACCCGGAATCGACACAGACAACGCCGATGTCTTTACATGTTGCTTCTGCACAATTCCGTGGACAGCCTGAGACCGCGAGTTTCAGTTTATGCGGTGCCCAAGATCCCCATAGGTGTTTCTCTAACTTAATACCTAGGCCGGTACTGTCTTGCGTACCAAAGCGGCAATGATCTTTACCGACACAGGTCTTAACTGTCCGCAAACCCTTGGAGTAGGCGTGACCAGAAACCATGCCAGCTTTGTTTAGATCAGCCCACATGGACGGAAGGTCTTCGCCTTTGACGCCCAACAGGTCAATCCGCTGACCACCGGTGACGTGAACCGTTGGTACGTTGTATTTGTCTGCGGCATCCGCAATGGCGCGCAGCTCATCTGGCGTGGTCATGCCACCCCACATACGTGGGACGACGGAATAGGTGCCGTCCTTTTGAATGTTCGCGTGTTTGCGTTCGTTCACAAATCGGCTTTGTGGGTCATCTTGATACTCAAGCGGCCAATCCGACAGCAAGTAATAGTTTAGGGCAGGGCGGCAGACATGGCAGCCGTTTGGAGTGCTCCAGCCCAACTCCTGCCACACAGCGGCCTGCGATTTCAGCTCTTGGCTTTTGATCAAACGACGCACATCTTCGTGCGTTAGATCGGTACAGCCGCAAACCGATTGCGCGGCAGGCATGACAAAGTCATCACCCAAAGTTGTTGCCAAGACCTGCTCCACCAAACCTGTGCAGGTTCCGCATGATGCGCTGGCTTTTGTGTTCGCGCGAATAGCGCCTAAATCTGTGGCACCGTCTTGAATGGCCTCTACGATCTGCCCCTTGCATACACCGTTACAACCGCAGATCTCCGCATCAAGCGGTAAGGCTGCAACGGCCGCCATGGGGTCCAGCGAGTCGCCCCCTTGGTAGGCGGGGCCAAAGATCAAAGTTTCGCGCATTTCGGAAATGTCGGTTTTGTCTTTGATCAGGCCGAAGAACCAATTCCCATCTGCTGTATCACCGTACATGACGGCGCCGACCAGCAGATTTCCTTCAAGAACCAACCGCTTGTATACGCCCCGAGCTGGGTCGCGGAAAACGATGTCTTCTCGACCTTCTCCTTCGGAGAAGTCCCCAGCGCTGAACAAATCGCAGCCCGTTACTTTAAGTTTCGTGGCGACTTCTTTTGGTTCAAAGCTCGCGCTTTCATCCAACAGGGTTTTTGCCACAACTTTTGCTTGGTCATAAAGTGGTGCAACAAGACCAAAGAGTTGGCTGCAATGTTCGACACATTCACCAACAGCCAAAATATCAGGGTCAGAGGTCTGCATTTCGTCTGAAACAGTAATCCCGCGTTCAACGGCCAGACCTGCGTCAACCGCAACTCGTGTTTCAGGACGGATACCAACCGCCATCACAACCAAATCAGCCGGAATGACTGTCTTGTCTGCAAGCAAAACACCTTCGACCTTATCTTCACCAAGAATGGCAGAGGTCGATGCTTGGCATTTGATTTCGATCCCTTTGTCTTCCAAGGCACGACGCAATAGGTAACCCGCTGCCTCGTCCAGTTGGCGTTCCATCAGGTGACCCATCAGGTGGATCACAGTCACGTCCATTCCGCGTGCTTTCAATCCCGCCGCTGCTTCCAATCCCAAAAGCCCGCCACCAATTACAACAGCTTTGGCACCGGGCTTTGCACTGGCATCAATCATTGCATTGGTGTCTTCGAGATCGCGGTAGGCGATCACACCGGGCAGGTCTTTGCCCGGAACGGGAATGATAAAGGGGGCCGAGCCAGTCGCAATCAATAGCTTGTCATACGCAACTTCGCCGTTTTGCCCGACGACCACTTTGCGCTTGCGGTCAATCTTGGTGATGTACTCACCAAACCGGCAGGTCACACCATTTTCAGCGTACCATGCGTCGTCATGCGTCACGATCTCTTCAAATGCTTTGTCGCCGGACAATACAGGCGAAAGCATAATGCGGTTATAGTTGCCGCGGGGCTCGCCGTTGAATAGCGTGATGTCGTATGCGTCTTTGTTGGTTTCGACCAGATGTTCGATAACCCGACCCGAAGCCATTCCGGCGCCGACAATAATCAGTTTCTTTGTCATGTATTCACTCCGCTGCGATCTGGGACTTTGTCCCATCCGGTGTGGGCTTTGGTTTTGGCTTTGCACCGCCTTCGTATTCCTCAAGGAAATCAAGAACATCTTGGCGGTACTTGTAGTAGTCAGGATGCTCTAGCAGTGCTTTACGCGTGCGTGGTCGTGGCAGGTCCACATCCACAATCTTGCCGATTGTTGCCTGTGGGCCGTTCGTCATCATGACAACGCGGTCGGCCAATAGAATGGCTTCGTCGACGTCATGGGTTACGCAGATGGCTGTCACTTTTGTGCGGTCCCACACTTCCATCAGCACCTCTTGCAACTCCCAGCGTGTCAGGCTGTCGAGCATGCCAAAAGGTTCGTCCAGCAACAAAAGTTTCGGGGAAAGTGCAAAGGCGCGAGCGATCCCAACGCGTTGTTTCATACCGTTGGACATCGAATGCGCCGGTCGGTCCATTGCGTCAGCCATTCCGACCCGTTCAAGGTAGTATTCGACAACGTCCTGACGTTCGCCTTGGCTGGCCTTTGGATAAACTTTGTCGACACCAATCGCGACGTTTTCTTTGGCAGAGAGCCATGGAAACAGGTTCGGCGATTGGAACACAACAGCCCGTTCTGGGTCCGCACCTTCAACGTGGCGACCATCCAAACGAATAGCCCCTTTGGAAATGTCGTTGAGGCCAGCAGCCATCGTCAGAACAGTCGACTTGCCGCAACCGGAGTGTCCGATCAACGAGATGAACTCACCCCGATTGAGTTTCAGGTTGAAGTCTTCGACAACCGTCAACGGACCTTTTGGTGTTGGATACACTTTGTGAAGTTGCGAGAAATCGAGGAAGTTCTTGTCGATCATCCCTTTCTGAGCATCCGCAACAGCCTTTGGTGCACCATGAATAGGGGTCACATCTGGCAAAACGCGTGTGCCTTCAACTTTACCCTCAATACCCACATCCATCAGATATTTGGTGACATCGGCGCGAAGCTTTTTGAAGGTGTCGTTGTCATTCATTTCGATACGGTCGCGTGGGCGTTGAATGTCGACTTTGAACTCTTCACCCAATGTTCCGTCTGGATTCAGCGCGATAATCCGGTCGGCCAGAATGATGGCCTCGTCCACATCGTTAGTGATGAGAACGCAGGTCTTTTTGTCGGCCTGCCAAATTTCTTCAATCTCATCCGCGAGATTTGCGCGCGTTAGAGCGTCAAGCGCGGACAGAGGTTCATCCAACAAAAGGACTTCTGGGTTCATCGCCAAAGCGCGGGCCACATTCACCCGTTGACGCATACCACCGGACAGCTCCGCTGGGCGACGCGTTGCAGCGTGGCTTAAGCCAACCATCTTGATGTAATGCGCGACTTTTTCGGCTTTTTCAGCCTTTGGCATCTTAGGGAAAACTGAATCCAGCGCCAACATGACGTTCCCTTGCACCGTCAACCACGGCATCAAAGAATAGCTCTGGAAAATCACCCCGCGTTCCGGGCCTGGGCCAGTGATAGGCAGGTCCTTGAATGTAACTTCGCCCTTTGAAGGGGCCTCAAGACCCGCCATCAAGTTGATTAGGGTGGATTTTCCGGTACCGGAGAACCCGAGCAGAACAAGGAACTCACCCTGTTTCACTTCTAAGTTGATGTCTTTCAATACATCGGTGCGGGCTGTGCCCTCACCGAAGCTCTTGCTGACATTTGTAAATTTCATAATGCTCATATCAATCACCGGTTCGAGCTAAAGGTGAAGAGCGATTGGATGGCGTACATCACGCGGTCCAACATGAAGCCGATGATGCCGATGGTGAAAACGGCCACCATGATCTTTGCAAGTGAGCTGGAGGAACCGTTTTGGAATTCATCCCACACAAATTTACCAAGCCCGGGGTTCTGCGCTAGCATCTCTGCAGCGATTAATACCATCCAGCCCACGCCCAACGACAGGCGTAAACCGGTGAAGATAAGCGGCAGGGCAGAGGGGAGAACCAATTTGGTGATTTTTGTCCATGTGTTCATTTTCAACACTTTGGAAACGCTAACCAAATCCTTGTCGATGCTGGCCACACCAAGTGCTGTATTTATCAATGTCGGCCAAAGCGAACAAAGCGTAACTGTCACGGCGGACGTCAGAAATGACTTAGAGAATAGCCCATCTTCTACCGTGTATGTCGCCGATACGATCATGGTTACAATCGGTAGCCATGCCAATGGAGAGACCGGTTTGAAAATCTGAATAATGGGGTTCACAGCGGAATTTGCGATTGGGCTGAGACCTGCCAAAATCCCGACAGGAACTGCAATCACAGTCGCCAAAAGAAACCCGAAAAAGACCGTTTTAATGGATGTCCAAATCTGGTCGTAGTAGCTTGGCGAACCAGTATAGGCGATTTCTTTCACCTTCTCTGGTTGACCGTTGGCAATGAATTTTTCATTGCGTGCTTCAACGCGCGCCAAAAACTTCTCTTCTTTTGCGGCTTTAACTTGCGCGTCTTTGTGCAAGTTAACCGTTTCGGTCCACACCGCAGAAGGGCCGGGAATGGCGCCTAAAGATGTTTGAACCTTTGGCGCAAGTGTCGCCCAAAGAGAAATGAATACTGCAATCGCCAACAAAGGAACGCCGAGCAAGCGCCAAATCTCTTTCATTTGTGCACGAGGGTTGTCGCCAGCGACGGCTTTTAGGATCGGAGTTACCCAAGCTAAGCCAATGACCTGAAACCAAGCGTCAGCTTTGTTGATACGTGTAAAAAGGCGGGCGCGACGGGCTTCGCGATCATCTGCGAGCGTCTGCGGGTCAATTGCGGTCATGGGTTTGATCCTGTTTGAAAAGTCAGGCAAGAGGGGACACGCAAGTGCCCCCAGCTTCCTATTTTGATTAGCCTTGGACTTCGGCACCGACGACTTTTTGGTCGCCCTTCAGGCCGATTGGCAGGCTTTCAAGGTATGCATTTGGAGTGCGGCCGTCGTAGGCGATACCGTCAATGATATCCCCGGCTGGTGTTGGCGCTTTGTAGCCATCACTTCCGAATGGGAAGTCAGATTCGTTTGCCAAACCTTCTTCTATCAGCAGCTTTGCAGCTTCTAGGTAGATCTCAGGTTTGTAGACGGATTTAGCCACTTCGTCGTACCAGCTGTCTGGCTTGGCCTCGGCAACCTGGCCCCAGCGACGCATTTGGGTCAAATACCAAACCGCGTCAGAGTAGTAAGGGTAGGTCGCGTTATAGCGGAAGAACACGTTGAAATCAGGAACTGCGCGGATGTCGCCTTTTTCGTATTCAAATGTGCCGGTCATAGATGCGGCGATAACGTCGTAATCTGCACCCACATATTCTGGCTGGCTCAGCAGTTTTACCGCTTCTTCACGGTTGGCATTATCGTTTTCATCCAACCACATCGCTGCACGGATTAATGCTTTGACGACTGCCAACGTTGTATTCGGGTTTTCTTCGGCAAATTCTGCGTTTAGCCCGAATACTTTCTCTGGGTTGTTTTTCCAAAGCTCATAGTCGGTAATGACAGGAACGCCGATGCCTTTTGCAACAGCTTGCTGGTTCCAAGGCTCACCCACGGAGTAACCATAAATTGTGCCCGCTTCCATCGTAGATGGCATCTGCGGAGGAGGCGTTACAGACAACAGAACTTCGGCACCGATTTGACCGGTGGTGTTCTCTGGGCTGTAGTAACCTGGCTGAATGCCGCCAGCAGCCAACCAGTAACGTAGCTCGTAGTTGTGCGTGGAAACAGGGAAGACCATGCCCATGTTGAATGGCTTGCCTTCAGATTGATATTTCTCGACCACAGGCTTTAGCGTTGACGCTGAAATTGGGTGAACCGGCTTACCGTCTTCATGCGGGATATGCGGTTTCATCTCGCTCCAGATTTGGTTGGAAACGGTGATGCCGTTGCCGTTCAAATCCATAGAGAATGGTGTGATAATGTGCGCTTCGGTGCCGTAACCGATGGTTGCAGCCAGGGGCTGGCCCGCCAGCATATGCGCGCCGTCAAGCTGGCCGTCGATCACGCCATCCAACAAGACTTTCCAGTTTGCCTGCGCCTCTAGGGTAACAAACAAGCCTTCGTCATCGAAAAAACCTTGCTCATAGGCAACCGCCAAAGGTGCCATATCTGTTAGCTTAATAAAGCCGAACGTCAGTTCGTCTTTTTCAAGCTCCAGCTCGGCGAACGCGGGTGAAACCATCATCGTGGTTGCCGCAAGAATGGAAGCGATACGTTTCATATTCTTTGTCCTTTTCTGGCCCTGCTGGGCATAAAAAAAAGCCGCCGACAATCCGGGCCCTGGGAGGAGGTAGGGCCTAGCTGTCGAGCGGCTTTGCTCAGTTTCCCGGATCAACGGGAGGAGTTCTTAAGCGCGACGCCATTGTTGCGCTGTCAAAATGAGTATGCGGTTGTGACCTAATACCTGCGAGTGGTTTTAAGTATGTGATTGCCGCACTGCAGCGTCAAAAGGTGATTTCTGCATAATTTTTAGGCAAGTCTAGCTGCTTGGTCCGTATTTTGCGCATTCAAAGAAAGCGGTTTGGCCCGAGAATCAGTTCTTCGGAATGATCTTCCGCAGTTTGAATTTCGTTTGAGGCATCCTCTGTTGCATCAGAAACCAAAGTCATATTCGCACCAAGGCCTGCTAGGTTCTCGCGGAATAGGTCGCTTCGAAACACAGATTCAGCGGAGGCTTTAGAAGAGAGAGGCTCTAAGCCATACCGGCAGGACAAGCTTTCGCCGATCCAAGCGGCTTTTGATTTCCATGGGAAACACGTGTCACTCCCATGCAAGCGCAGAAAGTCCGGCGTTTTGCGCAAATCGCCTTGGCTATTGACGATCAACTCGCCGGTCAATGCCCGTTCTATGATGTCTGGACCAAGGCCTAGGTAGCGATCTACAGCCATAAACTCTGCAGCCATCGCTGAATTTCCTTTGCGTCCCAGCCATTCAGCTGCGCGCCAAGTTGCCCGCATCAATCGCGCAGTTTCGTCCGGATGCTTTTCGGCCCAATCTTCACGTACAGCCAATACTTTCTCTGGCGCAGAGGACCAAATTGCCGAACCCGGCACCAATAATATACCTGACGCCCTTTCGACCGTGACCGACCCCCATGGTTCGCCCACGCAAAATGCATCAAGATCACCGTTCTTTACGGCCTGTGCCATCATGGGAGGAGGGACAGCGCAAATTTGAAAATCCTCACCTGCCACCATCCCGGAACGGGTTAACCACAATGACACAAGTTCGTGGTGCATCGAGAGGATAAAGGGAACACCAATCCGAAGTGGCGTTTTAAGCTCTGCAAGTGCACGGCCCGCAGCCTGTGCACCTGAAAAATCAAAAGCAAAACTCGTGTTCTCTAGGCGCTGCGCAATGCTTTCGGATATGCCAAAGACCGTGCCATTTACGGAAAGCACCATAAGCGCATTCAAGCGCGGAATGCCATTCATTAGCCCGAGTGCAGAGGCCACAGGCACAGGAGACAGCATGTGGGCGGCTTGGATTTGTCCAAATGCCAACATATCGCGCAGCGTGGACCAACTAGGTGCGCTAACGAGATCAAGTGCCAAGCCTTCTTCTTCGGCGAAACCAAGTTCTTTTGCGACGATAAGCGGAGCTGCATCAACAAGTGGAATGAAGCCAGCAGAGAGGGGGCGCAATTTCATAACAACAAGTCCGCCGCTGATACGAGGGCACGAGACACCTCTGCGACACGCTTTCCCTGGTCCATCGCCGTTTTGCGCAACAGGGCATAGGCCTCTTCTTCGGAAATATTCCGGGCTTTGATCAGCAGGCCTTTTGCGCGATCAATGATTTTCCGATCTTCCAGCGCACGTTTCGTGGTTTCCAATTCGGTTCTCATACGTTGGTACAATTGGAACCGGGCAATGGCCGCATCTATGACAGGCTTAATTCGGTCGAATTGTAGCCCATCGACGACGTAGGCGGAAACGCCTGCTTCGATCGCGGTCTTGGTCATTTGCGCATCGCTATGGTCAACAAATAGCGCCACCGCGCGATCCATCGGGCCAGAGGCCAAGGCAATCTGTTCAATAGAGTCACGCGACGGATCAGCAACGTCGATCAGGACTACATCTGGCTCAAGTCGCATGACGGAACGTGCCAAACCGCTTTCGCCAGCTAACACATGAATGTCGTGCTCGCCTGTTTCACGCAGACTTTCGACAATGGCCGACGCGCGGTCCTTGTCCTGCTCCACGATTACAATGGTTAGTGCATTTGCCACGGCTATTCTCTTTTGGCGTGCGGTCAGTCGGCGAGAATAAGAGGCTTTAGTGAAATGGCGAGGGGCGTGTTGAAGCAAAGCTCCGTAGGCACGCAATTAAGTGGGGGATTGCAGGGGATGTCTGTTATTTAGGCATATCGATGGAAAATTAGGCTTTTGGGTGGGCCTTGTTGTAGACATCCATCAATCGCGCTGTGTCGACTGCCGTATAGGCTTGAGTCGTGGAAAGTGATGCATGCCCTAACAATTCTTGGATCGAACGCAGATCACCACCGGCTTCTAGCAAATGGGTCGCAAAGCTGTGCCTCATCGCGTGCGGTGTTGCCGTGGCTGGTAGACCAAGCTGCATACGAACGTTTTGCATGACTGACTGTATTTGCCGCGCATTCAATCGCCCGCCGCGTGTTCCACGAAAGAGTGGTCCATCCGGTTCACGCGGAAATGGTGCCAATTTTAAATAAGTTTCCACCGCATCACGCGCAGCGGGAATGACTGGAACAATGCGTTCCTTCCCGCCCTTACCAACAATACGCATCACATCTGGTAGCGGGGCATCACTACCATTTAAAGCAAGTGCTTCGGAAATCCGCAGACCGCAACCATATAAAACAGTAATCACGGCAGTGTCGCGCGCACCAACCCAGCCTTCTTTGGACTGGAATTCGACAGTGTCCAAAACCGCTTGTGCCGCGTCTTTTGCCAGTGGTCGAGGCAGCTTTTTCTGAAACTTCGGCGCGCGGGTTGAAAGGACGGCAGTTGGGTCAAAGCCTTCGCGTTCTGCAAACCACCGGTAAAAGCTTTTGACCGCAGAAAGTTTGCGCGCCAAAGACCGTGCCCCAACATCGCCAGATCGCATTTGCGCCATCCAAGAGCGCATATCAGTGATTGTGATTTTGGAAAGGGGGGCGAGGCCTTGTTGCTCGCCCTTATGCTGCGTCATGAAGACAAGAAACTCGGTAATGTCACCGAAGTAGGCTGTCAGCGTATTCTCTGCCGCACCTTTCAGCGCGCGCTCGGCTTCAAGCCACTTATCACGTGCGTTTTGTGCTGCCGCGGATATCAAGACAACCAGCGGCGCATTGCGCGTTCAAACACACCAGCAAAGAAGGTCAGCAAGTCAGAGCCTTGCTGCGGTGTGAAATGGTGGGGATCTTCTGCACCCATGATCAGCATGCCCGGCAGACGACCCTCGCCAAGGTCCAACCGTAGGCAGGCCTCAGAGCGGACAAAACCAGATTTGTCGCCGTAGATATTATCAGGACCCGCTTCGACCTGGCGTAGTGTGACCTGACGGACTGGAACATTGCGCCCTTGGGTCAGGTAAGTCTCGACAAACCCCGGTTCAGCAACAGACAAAACATTGCCCAGCTTGTTGATCGCGGGGTCATCGTCGTTTTGTTCGGTTTCAAGGACAAGGCGCACGGCGTCTACACGCAGAATATCAGCAACTTCGCCGTCCAAATCACGCAGGAAGGTTTCAAATTCCAGCGGGTCCATCATACGCAAAATGGCGCGATGAACCTGGTTGGTGCCAGCCAAGTTTTCATAGGCTGCGGCAATAACGCTGCGGTGTGTGTCTTCGAGACGATCCAAACGCGCCTCGAGCCGTTCCATTGCGATTCCACGTAAATCAACAATGTTGCCGCCCATAGAGCGCTCGTTTGCTGCGATCAATGCGTTCATAACGTCTTGATCATCCAGAATCATTTCCGGTGCTGAAATGATCTTATCCCGCAGGGTTTCTTCGATTTTTGCTGTGTTGGTCATGCTCGTGCCAATGTTCTTTTGCCGTAACTCTAACAGAAGAATTTGCGGAATTCTGCAACTAATTGGCAAATGTGCGGTAAATTGCTTGGGTTGGGGGAGGGGCTTTGCCCCTCTGGGCCTATGGCCCATTCCCCCCAGAGTATTTTTGGAAAGGTGAAGAGGCTAAGTGCCTCTTACAGGATTTTGATATCCGCCGCTGCGATGTCAGCCAAGAAAGCGTCTAGGCCTTTGTCTGTCAGCGGATGGTTTACCATTGCTTTGATTACCGCAGGTGGCGCTGTCATGACGTCTGCGCCAATGCGAGCGCTTTCAAGAACGTGGTTTGCACTGCGGATAGACGCTGCAAGGATCTGTGTTTCAAAACCGTAGTTGTCGTAAACGCTACGGATGTCTGCGATCAAGTCCATGCCATCTAGGTTGATGTCGTCCAAACGACCGATGAATGGTGAGATGAACGTTGCACCCGCTTTTGCAGCCAAAAGTGCTTGGTTTGCAGAGAAGCATAGCGTCACGTTGACCATTTTGCCTTCGTCACTCAGTGTCTTACAGGCTTTCAGGCCATCCCAAGTCAACGGAACTTTGACCGCGATGTTTTCCGCGATCTCAGCCAACTTGCGGCCTTCTGCGATCATTGTTTCGGCGTCTGTTGCAGTCACTTCTGCGGAAACAGGGCCGGACACCATGTCACAGATTTCTTTAGTGACTTCTAAAATGTCACGACCAGATTTCTTGATCAGCGATGGATTGGTTGTTACGCCATCTACCATGCCCAGATCATTAAGTTCGGCAATGGCGTCGATTTCTGCGGTATCAACGAAGAATTTCATAGGGCAGGTCCTTTGATGGGTTGGCCTTGGTTTGCAGCTCGTTTACCTCATAGAGAGATGTGCTGAAACCCCTTTTGCAGAGGTGGCCTTGGACGAAACTGACTTCTTTGACGAAGGTGCGCTGGTTGGCGTGTTAACCACGCAGCCTTTGGATCGCATACTTGATTACAAAGCTCCCGCTGGCGGGTGTTGGTTGGGTGCGTTTGTCGAGGTGCCCTTGGGCCCGCGCAAGGTGCTTGGTGTTGTATGGGGCAAAGGGCGGGGCGACTGGGATATATCCAAAGTACGATCTGTGATCCGTGCGCTGGATGTTGCGCCCATGCGGGACGAGATGCGCAGCTTTGTCGAAAAATCGGCGCAATACACGCTGACCTCATTGCCTTCGATGTTGCGTTTGGCGACTCGCGCGCCGGGTCTGTCTGATCCGCCCTCTATGCGAAAAGTTTACCGGTTTGGCGATAAAGAGCCAGACCGGCAAACAGATGCCCGAAAGCGTGTTATCGAAACGTTGAAAGAATACGGCGGATTGGCATTCACGTTAAAAGAACTGTCCGAAATGGCTGGGGTAACGTCCTCTGTTGTGAAAGGGCTGGTCAAACAAGATGTCGTTTTGGAAGAGAACAGCCCACGTGATCTGCCGTTTCAACGAATGGAACCGGATCACGGTGCGCGGGAGTTAACGCCCGAGCAAGAAGCCGCTGCGCTTCGATTGCGCGAGGGCATTGAAAGTCAAACATACGGCACCACGCTACTGCGGGGGGTAACCGGTTCTGGTAAAACCGAAGTTTACCTCGAAGCCATCGCAGATTGCCTGCGGGTTGGGCGACAGGCGCTGGTGTTGTTGCCAGAGATCGCCTTAACCGCCGAGTTTTTCACGCGGATTGAAGCGCGGTTTGGCGCAAAGCCCGCGGAATGGCACTCTGGCGTGACAATGACAGAGCGGCGGCGCATTTGGAAAATGGTCGGGCAGGGTGGCGCGCAGGTTGTGATTGGTGCGCGCTCGGCCTTGTTCCTTCCCTTTCAAAATCTGGGCCTGATTGTCGTCGATGAAGAACACGATACGTCCTATAAGCAAGACGATGGCGTTCTCTATAATGCACGCGACATGGCCGTCCTTCGGGCCAGCCTGTGCGGCGCGCGGGTTGTATTGGCCTCGGCGACGCCGTCGCTTGAAAGCTGGGCAAATGCAGACGCTGGTAAATACGAACGCCTTGAACTGACCTCACGCTTTGGCCCCGCAGTGATGCCCGATATGCGTGTCATTGATATGCGCGCAGAATCGCTGCCGTCAGGCACTTGGATCTCACCAACAATGCAGGCCGCCGTTAAAACGCGCATTGAGAAGGGCGAGCAATCGCTGCTGTTTATCAACCGTCGTGGCTATGCGCCGGTTACCCTGTGTCGTGCCTGCGGAGAGCAAATCGGTTGTGATCATTGCGATGCGCGAATGGTCGAGCACCGTTTCCTCAAACGGCTTTTGTGCCACCAGTGTGGCGAAAGCAAACCCATGCCAGAGGAATGCCCAAGCTGTAAGGTTGAGGGTAAACTTGCCCCGGTCGGCCCCGGTGTCGAAAGATTGGCCGAAGAAGCCCAGGCGCATTTCCCGGATGCGCGGTTGGCCGTTTTGTCGTCAGACTTGTTTGGTTCTGCACGCGCCCTCAAAGAAGGCATTCAGGCGATTGCAGCCGGTGGCGCTGATATTATCATCGGGACACAGTTGGTGGCAAAAGGTCATAACTTCCCATTGCTGACTTTGGTTGGCGTGATCGATGCGGATCTTGGCCTTCAAGGGTCGGACTTGCGCGCGGCAGAGCGGACGTTCCAATTGATGCGCCAAGTTGCAGGCCGCGCTGGGCGGTCCGAACGCAAGGGCACAGCATTGATGCAAAGCTTTCAGCCAGATCACCCGGTGATCCGCGCTATTCTAGCGGGTGACGAAGAAGGGTTTTGGAAGGCTGAAGCCGCAGAGCGCCAACAAGCAGGCGTTCCACCCTATGGGCGCATGGCTGGGATCATCCTAAGCTCAACCGATGTGCAGGAAATCTTTGACCTCGGGAATGCGCTGGCACGCAGCGATGGCGCGTTACGGCAGATTGGTGCGCAGGTGTTTGGCCCGGCACCAGCACCCATTGCGCGTGTGCGCGGGCGCCATCGTGTTCGGCTATTGGTCAAAGCTGATAAAACGGCGCCGCTTCAAGCGGCTCTGTCCAAGTGGATTGGGCAGTTCAAAATCAAAGGCGATATTCGACTGTCCGTCGATATTGATCCTCAGTCGTTTTTTTAATGTGAATTTGGGGCGTAGGGCCGGTGCAAATTTGCACAGAAACTGGTGCTGAAAATGATCGCTATCTTGCACCTTTGGGTGTAATCCAAGCCTATGTTTGAAAGAATGCAGCTGGCAGAAGCCACCACCCTTCCGTTTTGGCGCCGACCTGTCACGCTGTTATTCATAATGGCCGCAGCGTTACCAATTGCCTTTTCGACGTGGTTTGCGCTGTTGAACAACTTCGTCATCGAGGTCGCCAACTTTGACGGTTCAGACATCGGCTTGTTACACACAATCCGTGAAATCCCCGGGTTTCTAGCATTTGGTGTGATCTTTCTCATCATGGTCATGCGCGAGCAAATACTGGGGGTGACCTCGCTCATCCTATTGGGAGTGGCGACTGCAGTAACCGCGTGGTTCCCAACACTTGGCGGTATCTTGATGATCACCATGCTGAGTTCGATTGGGTTTCATTACTATGAAACGGTAAACCAAAGTCTACAGCTCCAGTGGTTGGACAAGAAGCGCGCACCCAAAATGCTGGGCTGGATCACGGCCGCGGCCTCTGCCAGCACGATAGTTGTGTATCTTTTGATTATCATGACCTGGGAAAGCCTAGGGCTAAGCTACAATTTCGTCTTCCTTGCGACGGGCGGAACAACGGCAGCCTTAGCCTTGTTTCTATTGCTTGCCTTCCCACAATTCGAAAGCCCAACACCGCAAGTCAAAAAGATGGTGCTGAAAAAGCGCTATTGGCTCTATTACGCCCTGCAATTTATGGCTGGGGCACGTCGGCAAATCTTTATCGTCTTTGCCGGCTTCATGATGGTCGAAAAGTTCGGCTTCGAAGTGCATGAACTTACGGGGCTTTATTTGATAAACCTCGTGGCCAATATGATCTTTGCGCCAATGGTCGGTGGAATCGTTCATCGTTTCGGCGAACAGCGCACATTGCTGGTCGAGTACATAGGCCTCGTCGCGGTGTTCCTCGCTTACGGAGGCATCTATTTCTTCGAATGGGGCGTGATGTTGGCGATGGTGCTTTACGTTGTGGACCATCTGCTTTTCTCCATGGCGCTTGCGCTTAAAACCTACTTCCAGAAAATCGCAGAACCGCAGGATATTGCGCCGACTGCAGCAGTGGCCTTTACCATCAACCATATTGCAGCTGTTTTCCTGCCCGTGCTTCTTGGTATTCTTTGGTTGGCGTCACCTGCCGCGGTCTTTGCTTTTGCTTCAATGATGGCCGCCGCATCATTTGGATTGGCTTTGATGATCCCACGGCATCCGCAGATAGGCCACGAAACCCGTTTCCAAGAAGCAGGACCGCTTCCTGCGGAGTAACGCTTGACCTTAGGGCGAGGGCGCTCTAGGCCGCTGATATGTTGACTGGAGCCTGAAGAATGCCAACTTTTACTGCCCTAACGACCCTCGTCGGAAAAGACGCCGCTGATCGTCTCGGCGAAGCGATGGAAAACCTGTACCCAGAGCCAACAGGCGTTGGTGTCTTTGAAATCGAAGATGGTTCAGGTCTATGGGAAGTCGGTGCCTATTTTACCGAAGCTCCAGATGAAACCGAATTGGCCCTGTTACAGGTCGCCTTTGGGGCAAAGCCCTTTGCTGTTTCTGAATTGCCCGAAGTGGATTGGGTTTCAAAGGTCAAACGCGAATTGTCCCCTGTTCAAGCAGGCCGCTTCTTTGTGTATGGCAGCCATGACGCTGATCAAGTTCCTGCAGACGCAGAGCCGCTTTTGATTGAGGCTGCTATGGCCTTTGGAACGGGGCATCATGGCACTACGCTTGGTTGCCTCAAAGCATTGGATCGTTTGGCCAACGAAGGCTTTGTTGGTGCAAATGTGGCCGACGTTGGCTGTGGGACTGCTGTCTTGGGCATGGCCGCTGCGCGCATCTGGGCCAATCCGGTCATGGCCAGCGACATTGATCAAGTGGCAGTGGACGTGGCCGAGGCTAACGTCAAAGCCAACGACCTGGTTGATCGCGTGCTTTGCGTAGAGGCCGCTGGCTTTGATCACCCTGATCTTATCGCGAAGGCACCATTTGATTTGGTCTTTGCTAATATCCTAAAAGCACCGCTCATTATGTTGGCTCCTGATATGGGCAACTACATTGCAGCAGCTGGTCACGCCATTCTATCTGGTATTCTGAACGAGCAAGCCGACGAAGTCGTCGCGGCTTATCAAGCGGCTGGCTTTGATGTGCATACTCGCGAAGAGATCGGCGAGTGGACGACTTTGACGCTCACGCGCGGCTGACGCGATTCGCTAGCCTTTAAAGTAAAGCGGCCTTTGGGCCGCTTTTTTTATGCCGTCTTGCGTCCAAATGAGCCTCGATAGCGGTGCAAATCAGGCCATTTTATGAAAATCGTGCCCTGTTGCCATAGTTTCGCCACATTTTTGGGGGAATGTGGCCTTGTTTGGTGGGGGCCAAACTTAGTGTGTTGCCATGTCCTATCAAAGTGATGATTTTTCCCATCGCCTGCGCCGCTTGAATAAGAAGCGCCGTAAGGATCTTAAAAAATCCCGTTCCGCATTCGTTGACAGCGATGGCTACGTGATTGTGCGTGGCTACGAGCAGCGTCGTGGCATTCCAATGCTTGGCTTGATGCTTTTGGCTGTAGGCTTTTTTGGTCTCAAAGGGGCCATGATGGCGCAGCTAGGCGATGCCAATTATACGCAAAAAATTGAATCTTTAGGTGAATCTGAATCCAGCGTTGCTGTTGTCGGCGTTTGGACGATGCAACCAGATCCTGTTTCATCTTTTGTCGCGGATCAGCTGAGGGGGCTGCTCTAAGACATTGATGACCTTCTCGGGTTTCCAATACGCAGGATCCAAAAAAACCGCAACTGCCTAGCAGTTGCGGTTTTTCTATTACCGAAATCGCTCTGTGCGATTTATTTGATGGAGTGGATGTCTCCACGAACCAGACCGATGTCTAGCAGCTCACGATCAGATAGTTGTGACAGAGCAGAGCGTGTACGACGCGCCTCGTTCCATGCCAAAACGGCTGCGAATAGGGATGCGAAGGACAGGCCGACACGGCCAGC
Source organism: Cognatishimia sp. 1_MG-2023 (assembly GCF_030548175.1). GTDB lineage: Bacteria > Pseudomonadota > Alphaproteobacteria > Rhodobacterales > Rhodobacteraceae > Cognatishimia. The sequence continues at coordinate 217,162 of NZ_JAUORX010000003.1, forward strand.
AAATGCGGTTTGAACGCGGGTGGTTTCAAAAGCGGCCATATCTTTGTTCCTTTGATAAGTTTATGGTCATTGATTTCGTAAGCCCGATTTAGGAGCGAATTGCTTACGAAACAAGCAATTTGAAAACATGGCCGATATGCATTTTTTGCATATCGAATTTTGCGTCTAAGGTATTGATTTTTTGTGTTATTTTTTAAAAATTTACTTTTTGAACCTGTGGCGGAAATACAATTCATAGAAAGCTGCTTGGTATTTGTTCTTGTTTTGTGCTAGCGATTAACAAAACGCCGAAAAAAGGCAGGAGCAGGCAATATGCGCGTATTAGGAATCGATCCCGGTCTACGTAACATGGGATGGGGCGTCATTGATGTTGCGGGAAGCCGTATCAGCCATGTCGCAAATGGGATTTGCCATTCAACCGGTGATGATCTCGCGCAAAGGCTTCTCTCTTTATATGACCAGCTGACCGATGTTGTGCATCAGTTTCAGCCAGACCATGCCGCGATTGAGCAGACCTTTGTGAACAAAGACGGGGCTGGCACGTTGAAACTTGGTCAAGCGCGCGGGATTGCACTTTTGGTTCCGGCGCAGGCTGGGCTAACGATTGGGGAATATGCCCCCAACAAAGTGAAAAAGACCGTTGTTGGTGTTGGGCATGCTGAAAAGCATCAGGTCGAACATATGGTAAAGCTTCAATTACCCGGTGTGCAGATTAAAGGCGCAGATGCGGCAGATGCTCTGGCCATTGCGATTTGTCATGCGCATTATGCGAAAGCAGCCGGTGGGCTGGAGAAAGCCCTAAGGAGAGCGGGTGCATGATCGGAAAGATTTCAGGTCGCATTGAGTATCGCACAACAGACCACGTGCTTATCGATGTCAGGGGCGTAGGTTATATCGTCTACTGTTCCGAACGCACCTTGATGGAAATGCCCGCAAATGGTGAAGTTGTCGCGCTGTATACTGAAATGCTTGTGCGCGAAGATCTGATGCAGCTCTTTGGCTTTACCACTTTGTTTGAGAAAGAATGGCATCGGTTGTTGATCTCTGTGCAAGGCATCGGCGCTAAGGCGTCATTGGCGATCTTAAGCAGCCTAGGTCCAGAAGGTGTTGGACGTGCAATTGCGCTGGGGGACATCCCTGCGATCAAGGCGGCCAAAGGTATTGGCCCTAAAACCGCGCAACGTGTTGTGCATGAGTTAAAAGACAAAGCACCCGCCGTCATGGCTTTGGGCGGTTCGTTGCAAGACGCAACGGGGGATGCGCCGGCGCAAGTGGATGATGTGATTGAACCGGCAGTCTCGCCGGCGCCTGCACGTAAAGCGCCTGCTGCCCCAAAAGCTGGGGTTGCGGCGCAGGCGGAAGCTTTGTCGGCTTTGTCGAATTTGGGATATGGTCCCGGAGATGCGGCGTCGGCAGTGGCGCAGGCTTCTGGGGATGACCCTGATCTGGATACCAGCGGATTGATCCGGGCTGCTTTGCGGCTTTTGGCGCCGAAGGGATAAGTCATGGAAACGCCTGATCCAACATTGCGTCCTGAACCTCAGTCCGGGGATGCGGACCGTGCTTTGCGGCCGCAGGGCCTTGGCGAGTTCATTGGCCAAGCCGAAGCGCGTGCGAACCTAAAGGTCTTTATTGAATCCGCGCGTCAGCGTGGGCAGGCGATGGATCATACTTTGTTTCATGGCCCCCCGGGTTTGGGGAAGACCACCCTTGCGCAGATTATGGCGCGGGAATTGGGGGTGAACTTTCGGATGACATCTGGTCCAGTCCTTGCAAAAGCGGGGGATTTGGCAGCTATTCTGACAAATCTTGAGGCGCGGGATGTTTTGTTTATCGACGAAATTCATCGTCTCAATCCGGTCGTTGAAGAAATCCTTTATCCAGCGATGGAGGACTTTGAACTTGATCTTGTGATCGGCGAAGGGCCTGCTGCGCGGACAGTTCGTATTGAATTACAACCGTTTACACTGGTTGGGGCGACGACACGGTTGGGATTGCTGACCACGCCTTTGCGGGATCGATTTGGGATTCCGACGCGGTTGCAGTTCTACACCGAAGACGAATTGAACGAGATCGTCACCAAAAACGCCCGTAAACTCGGCGTTCCAACCGAAGAGGGTGGCGCGCGTGAGATTGCGCGGCGTTCGCGTGGGACGCCACGGATTGCGGGGCGGTTGTTACGACGGGTTGTGGACTTTGCCCTTGTTGAGGGGAATGGCCGTATTTCACATGAGCTCGCCGATGGGGCGTTGACCCGACTTGGGGTGGATAACCTAGGTCTTGATGGCGCTGACCGCCGCTATCTACGCTTTATTGCAGAGAATTATGCGGGTGGCCCTGTTGGGGTAGAGACCATTGCAGCCGCTCTAAGCGAGAGCCGGGATGCGATTGAAGAGGTGATTGAACCGTTTCTTTTGCAGCAGGGGTTGATCCAACGCACGCCACGCGGACGGATGCTGGCGCAGAAGTCTTGGCAGCATTTGGGGTTATCGCAGCCGAAACCCGCCAAGAGCACAGACGACCTGTTTGAATAGGATAGGTTTCGCGGCGAAACGGTTGCGCATCCTGCGCACGGATACCGAACATCTGGTTAATGTGGAAATTCGTACGATTCACGGGGTGAAACGTACGTTTGAGTTTGCGTGGGGCTTTGCCCCCTTGGCCCCCCTGACGGGATGGCCAATTCCCCCAGAGTATTTTTGGGAAAGATGAAGAGGGGGCTAGGTGGTGTTGGTGTCGTGGTTGAGGTGTGTTGGTAAACGGGGGCTATGCGGACAAAGCGAGCTTTCACAGCAGTTCCGCTAAGGTCTGCTTTTCTAACAGCTCAACTTATGGTCATCGCAGGTCTTGTGGGCGGGCCCATTGCCTGAAGCGGGATGCTAGAAATCGTCAAATTCCGGAACATTTCCAAGCCGTATAAGGAAGTTCGGTAATCCGACTTCACCACTGTCTGGGTCTTCATGAATCATGTAGGCATCCGCACCAGCGCAATCCTCGGATTGCGCCTCCCGCTCGGCTCTATTCTGAGCTTCTGCTGCTGTTGAATATTGAAATTGCTTACCAATCTTCAAGCTTGCTTGCCCGTGCTGACCGGGCTTCTGTTCCACATATGTCTGACAGATATAGTGAACTTTTGTGGTGCTCTCGTCTGCGTGGGTCATAGGTAGATCCTTTGCGCGTGTTGTAGCGCGCCCGAAGCTTGATAGGAATGGGCAACAGGTGTGTTATCGACAAGAGCGGCCCGGGTAGAACTTGGCGTGTTTTACCGCGTCGGCTTTGCCGGAGTGTTGGCTTCGCGTTCGAGGCGAGCAATCCGCAAGCGGTCGTTTTTGGCTTGCTGTTTCTGAGCCTCTTCTTCGACCATCTTTCGAACGATCCGGGTCGTCTTATCCATTGGCGTTTCTGCTTTGGGAACTTGCGCTTTGAACACGCTTGTTTTTGTCAGCTTTGCCATTTGAGTTTCTCCTTCTGATTTTACCTGAGCGCGTGTAAATCGGGGCGCTCAAACCGATGCTAGATAAGTGCCCGGCTCATCGGCACCGGGTGCGTATTGGGCGGGTCGGTCATTGCTTAAATGTATCTGAATATCCGGGGCCGCCGTGGCGCGCATCAAAGCAGCGTAGCCCATCTTAAAACGCATTTCTGATCCGACGCAGAGCGCCGGGTCTGGCATGCTAATAACAAGATGGTCGCTTGTTGCACCGATAAGTGTCGTGCCAACAAGCATCGAAAGCCCCGTCATATCCGAGTCTTGTTGCCCAACGGCAAGAATGAGCCGCGTTGTCCCTGATATGTCGGGTGCATTCTGAAATCCCGCCATTGAAGAGCGGTCAGCCGGGCTTACGACAGGTTGCATCGACTTAACGTCCACCTCGATGACTTCGGCGACTAGCGTGAAAGCATCCGAAAACAAGCCATCAATTTGATCTCCAGTGACCGGGTCAACGCCAAGCAGTATAGCTTCTCCAAGGCGCAGATCGTTGATCCGGCCAATGGCTGGTTGCTCAAGCGCCCATGGCAAGTTTGCAGAATTGCCGCCAGATACCGTTTCAAGGAATGGGCCACACTGCCTATCGATATCATTGGCAAGAACAGTCAGCGCCTGCATCTTTGCAGCAGTTGGAGCAAGGCCACTCAGACACGCGAAGTTGGCCCCAATGCCTTTCAGCGCCACACCGGGCATATCCACCACGTGCTGTGCCATGTCGCCAAGGTCGTGTGGCCTGATTCCCTCGCGCTGATCACCCAATTCGACCATCAGGATAATGCCGTGAACCGTGTTTTGTTGGCGCGCCGCAACTGCTAGGGCTGCAATCACCGCTCTTTCTGTGTTGTAGCTCGCCTCACAGTATTGCACCACGTCATCGACCTGACTGAGCATTGGCGTTCTGATCAGGGTGATCGGGCACGCCATTCCTGCCTGGCGCAACCGCTTTACGTTGCTTAAACGCGCTTCAGCCAAACCCACAGCGCCCCCGTCCAACATCGCGCGCGCGATGGCTGGATGGCCGCAGACAGCTTTAGTTACTGCGGTTACACGAATACCGGGCACTGCCAACCGTTCAACAATGATCCGCGTATTGTGGCGCACTTTGCGCAGGTCGACTTCTAGGCGCGGGCAACTCAAATCGCAGCCACTGGTGTTTCTTGCCGCAGGCCGGGATAAGCGGCAACGACCATGGCAAGCAAATGTGCAGTTGGTCGGCTGAGCGCGTCGGTCACAGGCAGGCCAAGTTTTTCCGTTTGAGCGGCAATGGTGTTTGTGATCTCGGTGTCGGACATACCCTCGTGATTAAGCGTGACGCCGATGACCTTGGTATCAGAAAACGCCTCGATCAAAGCAATCTCACTCGCCGGGGTAGGCATTGGCATGTCAGGAAAATCGCAACGATGCGCCCGTTTTGGTGCATGCTGAAGGATAACAGCGTCCGGTTGGCTACCTCGCAGGATAAAGGCAGAGGTACAGAACGCGGGATGGCTCAACGCACCTTGGCCCTCAATCAAAATGACATCGGGTTGCTCAGCTTCGGAAGCCGCGACAATTGCCCCCTCAAGTTCTCCACAACAAAATTGAGGGGGGACCGCGTCCATCGTCACACCATATTTTGCGCCTTGCATCAGGCCCGTTTGACCTGTTCCAACCAGAACGGTCTTGATGCCCTTTGCGTTCAAAGAATGAGCCAAAACCGTTGCAGTGGTCCGCTTTCCGATGGCGCAATCGGTCCCAAGAACGGCAATGCGCAGCGCATCAACATTTGCGATGCTGCCATCGAACAAACGCATGTCTTTGCTAGGCTTGGGTTTGCGAATGTCACGGATAGTGACCTGTCTTTCCAATGCCCTTTGCGAAAATTCAGTATCGTCGCTCAGATATTCATGCAGACCACTAACGATATTCATACCCCGTGCAATTGCATCCAGTATCACACCACGATCAGCTGTTGAAAGCCGTCCTGTAGAGGGGGCCATTCCATAAATGAAGGTATCAGGTATCGAGGTTTCACAGGCGACGGCGGTATCTAGGTCTTCGACAATGGGTATGGTGTTCATCACGTCATCAAGGACCTGCCCGCTGTTTTTGCCACAGCAAGTGCTGTCGATAACCGAGACGATCCTGTAGGCCTCTGAATGACGTACAAGGCCATTGGCGGTCTTGCCGTCAATTTTGGCAAAGTTGCCTTCGCAATAGACAACTGCGGTCGGGACCTGAGTCAACGAAGATGACAGTGGTGGTGTGTCTCGGATCACGGTTGGCGCTTTAGCATGTCTTACAGGAGAGCAAACGCTATCTACTGTCTGAATTTCGGGTTTCATCGTAATTTCCTTTTGGTGGCGAGATTGTCGCCCAACAAAGTATTGAAGCAGAATTTTGGCGCGACGCGTTCAGTTATTGAGAACGCAAATATCCCGGGACCTTTGGAAGTTCCGGTTACATTCCCAACGGTTTCCGGACCTATCGAGATGGGCATCTGCGGGAATGTTGATTGCCTTGCAGCTTGCACCAGACGTTTCATATCCCCTCTGGCACTTCCAACCCTCGCCGTACGACGCATCGTCAAAATATGCGAACTCAGGGATGATTACCGCCGCGCATTGACCATCCTGTTGGAAAAAACCACGCTCGCATGACCAGGGTTGCCCATAGCCAGATCCGTTGAGATATCCGTTAACCGGAACAGCGATTGCGGCGCAGTTGTTATTGTTCTTCTCAAACCCGCGATCACATTTCCAAGTGGACCCATGGGGCGCAGTGGCCAGATAGCCATGTTCCGGCACGACGACCTCTTGGCAGGTATCATCGACTTTGAAAAAACCACGCAAACAGTGCCAACGTTCGCCCGATGGGTCCAGAAACCCACCATCGGGCACAACAAGCTCAACACATTTTGTCTCACTGACTTGGCGATAGCCGTGATGACAATCCCATCCGAGCCCATAAGTTCGGTTCGTTTCATATGCATTTTCAGGGATGACAATGGCAGCACAAGCCTCGCCGAGAGGCCGATACCCGATATCGCACTCCCAACCGTCACCATAGCTCTTTGCGCTAGCGTTTTCTGGCATGGGTTGGGAGATCGCTGGCAAGGCTAAAATAAACAGGGCAAGAGTGGGCGCGAAGAAGAAAGAGAGCCTTTGAGTACAGGCTTTCGCAAACCGAACTGCACCAATAACTGTGCGTGGCGACTTTTGCGATACCGTGGATTTATGAGTCATTCAACTCAAGCCCCGCAAGACAAGCGTCTGCGAGGCGGCGATCCGGTGCATCTGAGCCGGGCCGGGTCGCCCAACCTGTTTCCATCATCGCATTACGGCGGCCAAAGCCTGAGAGATCCTGAAGGATTACGAGCTTATCCGTGCGTTCTGGATCGGCTGCTGAGAGGTCTAGACACACAGGAACCATCGCCAAAGTCACTTCGCCAGTCGCAAAATCCTGTGCCATGGTTTGGGCTTTACTGCTCGTTGTCCATCCTCCCCAAGCAAAGCCGATGACAGTAATCGCAATCGCGCCACCCAAAGCACCGTAGATGCTAGGTTTCGTCCATTCTGGAAAAGTCATTTTTGATCCTTTGACGGAGAAAGCGCCGCCTCACTATTTTTACGCTGACACGATTTGGTATCAGAGGCGTATTAACGTTGTGCCGATTGGCACCGCGTAGTTGATGTCTGACCCCAGTTCAGGGGCTAGAGCAGCCGTCAAAGATGCATATACCTAGGGCAAGGGCATTGCGGTCGTGCGCGATAACATCGGCACCCTTCCCAAACGCCCATGCCTGATGCAGCACGTGACAGTTGAATTTTGATGATAGAAGATCGTCGTCCGCTCCGGCAGGCGATGCGCCTCTGTCGAAGTAAACCACAACTTTGTATCCTGTATATGTAGCGTCTTAGCACTGTGATTACAATGATAGTTGGCTTGTACGGGTTTCTAATATCGCCCATGACCTTTATTTGAGGGCGAAAGCGAACAGCCAATTTGGTACGCCGCATTCAGCCCGTCCACTCACGCACACGCTATGCCAATGCCGAAAGCAGCCGTTCGTGCGGTGCACAGCATTCGTAGCTTTGGACTCAATCCGGACATCTAAGACACTTGATCAACGGGTGTGTCCGCCTTCGGCATCCCCCCACACACCTCCCACTTGAAATTTACGCAGTAGCAGGGCATTGACCTGCGAGCGATTTTGGATCGTGTTTAATGCCTTTGATACGCGGAAGTTTGACCATGACAGTAGCCAGCGCCCCTTTGATAACTCCTGAACAGATTGAGGCGTTGTTTACGCAGAATGACGGCTCTTATAGTTTTGCGCGTTGGGGGCGGCCGATTGTGCCTGTGGTGTTTGGGGTGCAAGATGACACGCTGAACGTGGTTAAAGGCGCTATTGAAGCGGTTGTGACTTTGGCGGGTCATGCGATGGCAGAGACGGACCCGGAGTTGGGTGCGAACCTGATGGTGTTTTTCTTTACCGACTGGAACGAGTTGCTGGAGATCCCGGATTTTGATCGTTTGATCCCAGATTTGGAACCGCTGGTTGCACGATTGGATGCGGCGGGGGCGAGCCAGTATCGGGCGTTCCGGTTTGATGATGATTACGCGATCAAGGCGGCTTTTGTGTTTGTGCGTATGCAGGGCGAGATGGCGAAGCTTCCAGCGGAGACGATTGCATTGACGCAGGCGGCGCAGGTGATTGTGTTGTGGGGCGAGACGGCGTTTGCGGCGCAGTCGCCCTTGGCTGTTTTGCCCGAAACGGGCGCGACGATCCTGCGGCCGGATGTGGCCGGGGTGATTGCGGCGGCTTATGATCGGATGATGCCACCCAGTGCGGATGACGCGAGCCACGCGCTGCGGATCTTTGCGCGGTTGCAGGGGCCGAAGTAACGCGGGCGATTAGGGCTGGGTTAACGGCGCGCGGTTTGTTCATCGCCATTTTTATTGAAATGCATTCGGCACTCGCTTAACCGGGGTTATGATACTTATCGGGAGGGGCATATGGAGCATTCGTTTCCAGTTCGGGTGTATTACGAAGATACCGATATGGCGGGCATTGTGTTCTACGCCAACTATCTAAAGTACATCGAACGTGCCCGCAGTGATTGGGTTCGGGGTAAGGGCATTGATCAGGCGGAGTTGAAAGAGACTGATGGTTTGGTCTTTGCTGTGCGTCGGGTTGAGGCGGATTATCTGGCGCCTGCGCGGTTTGATGACGAGCTGATCGTGGAAACCCGTCCGATTACGGTGACGGGCGCGCGGCTGGTGATGGAGCAGATCGTGAAACGGGACAGTGAATTGCTGTTTCAGGCGATTGTGACGATTGTTTGCATCAACGAAGCAGGGCAACCTGCGCGGCTTCCGGCAAATATTCGCTTAATGCTTCACTGATTTCGGGCAAATTCTCGTTACTGCGACAGATTTGATGGCTTTCCCCGTTTAAACTTTGTAGTTTCTTGGCAAAAGGGCCAAGAAATGGCCATCAGATAACGAGCAGGCATTATGGAAGCAGCAGTCGATTTCTCGATGTGGGCGCTTTTCGCGCGCGCCACTTTGACCGTGAAACTTGTGATGATGATCTTGATCATCTCCTCCGTCTGGTCATGGTCCGTGATCATTCAGAAAATCATCGTGTTCCGACAGGCGCGCCGAGAGGCGTCTGAGTTTGATCGCGCGTTTTGGTCGGGTGAGCCTTTGGATGGGTTGTTTGACCAGATTGGGCCGGAGCCTGAGGGGCGGTCGGCGAAGATTTTTGCAGCCGGTATGAGTGAGTGGCGGCGGAGCCATCGTCAGGATGGTGGGCTGATTGCCAATGCGACCAGCCGGATTGATCGGTCTATGGATGTGGCTGTGGCCAAAGAGGCCGAAGATTTGCAGCGCGGTTTGCCGGTTTTGGCGACGATTGGGTCGACGGCTCCGTTTGTGGGTTTATTCGGGACTGTTTGGGGCATCATGAATGCCTTTATCGAAATTGCAGAACAACAGAATACAAACCTGGCCGTTGTTGCGCCGGGGATTGCTGAGGCGTTGTTGGCGACGGGCTTGGGTCTGTTGGCGGCTATTCCGGCGGTTATTTTCTATAACAAACTGTCTGCGGACAGTGATCGCGTGCTTGCGGGCTATGAGGCCTTTGCGGATGAGTTCGGGACGATCCTTAGCCGTCAGTTGGATAGTTAAGCGATGGGTGCCGGTGTCATTCATAAGCAGGGCCGGGGGCGTCGTAGCCGCCGGACACGTAGCCAGCCTATGGCCGAGATCAACGTAACGCCATTCGTGGACGTGATGTTGGTGTTGCTGATCATCTTTATGGTGGCGGCCCCTTTGTTGACCGTGGGCGTGCCTGTGGAATTGCCAAAGACGGCGGCGAACCCATTGCCGGGTGAGCAAGAAGAGCCGTTGACGGTGACTGTGACCGCAGATGGTCGGGTGATGATCCAGACGACGGAAACGGCGTTGGATCAATTGGTGCCAAAGCTGCGTGCGATTGCGGTCGAGCGGGCCTCGGACCGTGTGTATCTGCGCGCGGATGGGTCCATTCCGTATGAAACCGTTGTTCAAGTTATGGGTGCGCTGAATGCTGGCGGGTTTGCTGACATTGGCCTTGTGACAGATATTGGTGGTCCGTCTCTTGGCGGGCAGGACGGCTGAGGCGGTTCGTTTGCATATCGGTCAATATATCTCGGGTGGTGCCCACACAGTTCTTATTGGCTGGGTGCTGTTTGGCGGCGTGTTTAACTCTGCGCCGGAGCCTGTCGAAGTGACGGGTGTTGATATTATTACGTCTGAACAGTTTGATGCGATTTTGGCGGCGCAACGCGCGCCTGCGCCGGAAACGGATGTTGAAACACCTGTTGCGCCAGAGATTAAGCCGGATGCGCCCGAGGTTGCACCGACGCCTGATCCGGTTGCGCCACCGCCACCGCTTGAACCGGTAGAGGCCACACCGCCGGATGCGCCGCCTGTTGTGACACCGCCGGAAAATCCTCCGGTTGATGTGACTGACACTGCACCAGATATTACGCCGCCAGAGCCGATCACGAATGCGCCGGAACAATCGCCGCGTCCTGTAGCGCGCCCTGTGAAGCGCGTGGCGCCAGAGGCTGTTGAAGCGCCTGATCCAGATCAGCGGATTGCGGATGTGGATCAAGCCGAGACAGCACCGGCGGAAACGCCTGAACCTGTTGAAGAGGCCCCAGAGCCGACGGCACGCGAAGAGGCGGCGACAGAAATTCCGACTGAGCCAAAAGAGACGTCATCGGCACCTAAGTCGTCTGTCCGTCCAAAGGTGCGACCACAGCGGCCAACACCGCAGGTGGCGGAAACGCCAAGCACGGATAGCAGTACGTCGCGCGATACCAGCGTGAATGATGCGCTTGCGCAGGCACTTGCAGAAGAGGCTGCGGCACCAAGTGGGCCGCCGCTGACATCGGGTGAGCGTGACGCGCTGCGCATTTCTGTTCAGCAGTGCTGGAACGTAGATGTGGGCAGCCAAGCGTCGAATGTGATTGTAACCGTCGGAATGTCACTCGATCGTGATGGTAAGGTCGTAGGTGGGTCGTTGCGGCAGCTAAGTGCCTCTGGTGGTGATGAAAATGCGGCTCGGGCTGCGTTTGATGCCGCCCGACGGGCGATCCTTCGTTGCCAAAAAGGCGGCTATAAATTGCCGATTGAGAAATATGACCATTGGCGTGACGTCGAAATGACGTTTAATCCGGAGAAAATGAGGCGCAGATGAAAAAGTTAATTGCCACCCTCCTGTTTGGTTTGTCAGGGATCTTTGCCACGGCAGACGTCGCTATGGCGCAGAATGGTCCGCTTCGGATTGAGATCACTGATGGTGTGATTGAACCTTTGCCCTTTGCCGTTCCGAATTTTGTCGCAGAGACAAGTGGGGCGGGGCAGCTGGCGCAGGATATTGCGCGCGTGGTTGCGGCGGATTTGTCGGGCACTGGATTGTTCCGCGAAATTCCGAAAGAGGCGTTCATTAGTAACATCACGAATTTCGCATCACCTGTGCAGTTTGCCGATTGGAAAGCGATCAATGCGCAGGCGTTGATTTCTGGTGCGGTGACTGTCGAAGGCGGCGGGAATGTTTCGGTGAAATTCCGGGTCTACGATGTGTTCTCTGGTCAAGAACTGGGCAATGGTCTGCGCTTTCGCGGCACACAAGATGGCTGGCGTCGGATGGCGCATAAGGTGGCCGACGCTGTGTACAGCCGGATCACTGGCGAAACCGGATATTTCGACAGCCGCGTGGTTTATGTGTCTGAAACTGGTCCCAAGAACGAGCGTAAAAAGCGGTTGGCGATCATGGATTATGACGGTGCGAACCTGAAGTTTCTGACCGACAGCAACAATATCGTTTTGGCCCCACGGTTTTCGCCAACCGGTGATCGGGTGCTGTATACCTCTTATGAAACAGGGTTCCCGCGGGTCTTTGTTTTGGATGTGGGCAGCGTGACGCGCCGTGTGCTGGAAGATCAAAGCGGCACGATGAGCTTTGCGCCGCGCTTTTCGCCAGATGGTCAGGACGTTGTGTTTAGCATCACTGAGGGCGGCAATTCGGACATCTATCGCATGAACATTGGGTCGGGTCGTCGGACGCGTTTGACATCGGCGCCGTCGATTGAAACCGCGCCAAGCTTTAGCCCGGATGGATCAAAGATTGTGTTTGAAAGCGATCGGTCTGGTTCGCAGCAGCTATACGTTATGGATGCGAATGGCGGTCAGGCGACGCGGATCAGTTTTGGTCAAGGTCGCTACGGCACGCCGGTTTGGAGCCCGCGTGGGGATTTGATTGCCTTTACCAAGCAAAGCAAAGGACGTTTCCACATTGGTGTGATGCGTGTTGATGGATCAGAAGAGCGTTTGCTGACCGCGAGCTTCTTGGATGAGGGGCCGACGTGGGCACCGAATGGTCGTGTGATCATGTTCACACGTGAGACGCAGGGCGCAAATGGATCGTCGTCTTTGTATTCGGTTGATGTCTCTGGTCGGAACCTGAAACCTGTGCGAACACAGGGCGGTGGATCGGACCCAAGTTGGTCGCCATTGCAACAGTGAATTTTAAATTTGCCATAGCTGTGGTAATGATCTGAAAAAACAACATTTATGAGCGCAACAGTCGGGAGCTAAACAGATGATGGGTACTTTGAGTAAGTCGGTAATCCTTTGCGCGGTCGTTGCGCTTGGGGCGTGTACAAATCCGAACAGCCTTGGCCAAGGTGGCGGTGCGGGTGCTGGATCTGGCGTGTCGGCGATTGAGCCGGGCAGCGCGAGTGACCCAACAAGCCCAGCTTATTTCCAGCAAACCATTGGTGACCGGGTGTTGTTCCTAGTGGATCAATCGACCTTGACGGACGAAGGCCGCGCCGTTTTGGCAGCGCAGGCAGGTTGGTTGAATACCAATTCGGATTATGTGGCGATCATCGAAGGCCATGCGGATGAGCAGGGTACACGCGAGTATAACCTTGCCTTGGGTGCGCGTCGCTCGAATGCCGTTCGCGAATATCTGGTGTCACAGGGTGTTGCGGGCAACCGTTTGAAAACACTGAGCTACGGCAAAGAGCGCCCGATTGAGATTTGTTCGGCTGAGGCCTGCTATTCGCAGAACCGTCGTGCGGTCACGATTATTTCGGCTGGCCTGTCGAGCTAAGGAGAGAAGACCATGCGCGCATTTGCACTTGTTGTCATGTTGATGGGATCGGTGTCGCCGGTCGCGGTTTCTGCTCAGCAGAGCGAGACACTGGCGGACATCCGGCAGCAGATGTCAGTTCTTTACGTTGAGGTGCAACGGTTGAAGCGCGAGCTTTCAACAACGGGTGCACCGCAGGGGAATGTGTCTGGCGGATCGGTGCTGGCGCGTATGGATGCGATTGAGCTGGAGCTTCAGCGGCTGACGGGCAAGACCGAAGAGCTGGAGTTTCGGATTGATCGTGTGGTGGCTGATGGGACCAACCGGATTGGCGATCTGGAGTTTCGTCTGGTTGAGTTGGAGGGCGGGGACGTCAGCCAATTGGGTGAAACATCAACATTGGGCGGTGAGCTTGAAAAGGTTGCCGTGCCTGTTGAGCCTGAAACACCATCAACTGAATTGGCTGTGGGTGAAGAGGCTGATTTCAATCGCGCCTTTGCTTCGCTTGAGAGCCAAGATTTCGGCATGGCAGCAGATCAGTTCGCGACGTTTAGCCAGACTTATCCTGGTAGCCCGCTAGAAGCTGAGGCGCATTTGCGTCGCGGTGAAGCGCTTGAAGGCGCCGGGATCACGGCAGATGCGGCGCGGGCCTATTTAGAGAGCTATTCCGGCCATCCGCAAAGTCGCGTAGCGCCAGAGGCGTTGTTCCGTTTGGGCGCGACCTTGGGCAAGCTTGGTCAGGTGAACGAAGCCTGTGTGACCCTTGGCGAGGTCGAAGCACGTCATCCGGGTGATGCGTTTGTTGCGGATGCGCAGGCGGAAATGCAGAGACTTGGATGCAACTAAGCGGTGACGATCACACGCTGCTTGAGACCTTAAAAACCGAAATTGCCAATGTGAATGCAACTCGGATCGGCGTGGCCGTGTCCGGTGGCGGGGATTCCATTGCTTTGTTGCTGCTCTTGGCGGCGTTGTCTGCTGACACCAACATTACAGTCGAAACGATCACCGTGGATCACGGATTGCGCGAAGGCTCTGCCGAGGAGGCGGAGTTTGTTCAGCAGACCTGTAAGGGATTGTCGGTGCCGCATGCGATTGCGCGGTGGGGGGCTTGGAACAAGTCTGGCAATTTACAAGCGGCGGCGCGTGACGCGCGGTATCGGTTGATTGCGGAATGGGCGCAGCGGCGGGAATTGGATGTGGTCTGCATTGGACACACGCAGGACGATGTGGCCGAGACATTCCTGATGCGGTTGGGGCGTGAAAGCGGTGTCGATGGGCTTGCCCGGATGCAAAGCGGATTTGAGCGCAATGGTGTTCAGTTTCTGCGGCCGCTGTTGGATGTAAGCCGCGAAAGTTTGCGGGCATACCTGCGCGGTAAAGATCAAACGTGGCGCGAAGATCCATCAAACGAGAATGACGCCTTTGGGCGTGTGCGGGCGCGGCGGGCGTTAAGGGTTTTGGACGATATTGGTTTGTCGTCCTCGGCCTTGGCGCAGGTTGCGGGTAATATGGCCGATGCAAAGGTGACTTTGCAGCAGGCCACATCCCGTTTCGCGCAATCAGCCGTTGTTGAAGACGCGGGTGATCTGTTGATTGATCCGGCGATGTTTCGCCTTGAAACGGTTGAGCTGCGTCGGCGATTGTTGAGCGCAATGTTGGTTTGGATGGTGCCTTCGGATTATCCACCACGGCGCAGCGCGCTTGCAGAGTTGGATGCCGCTATTCTGGATCAACGGACGTTTTCGATTGGCGGCTGTTTGGTGTTTTCTAAGGCCAAGGAGATTCGCGTGACGCGCGAATTCAACGCTGTGCGCGACCTTATTGAGCATTCGCCCAATTGGGATCGTTGGATTATTTCAGGGCCTTGGCAAGTTGGTATGGAAGTGCGCGCGTTGGGAGAACCTGCGCTGGCTGGGTTGGAGAACTGGCGTGATACGGGCGTGAAACGTCAAACTTTGATGGCTTCGCCGTCTGTTTGGTATGATGGGCAATTGGTCGCGGCACCTTTGGCCGGTTCTTATGATGGATGGCAGGCCACGTTGAAATCAGCCAATTTTCACGAAAGCCTCAGCTCTGCGTAGCATTATCACATTGAACCTTATGAATTGATGTCTATTTAACACGGGTGGCAGCTGTGATAGTGACAGCGCTAATCGACTTTTGGGAGAATTGCCTTGGGCAACGCACGTAATATCGCATTTTGGGTGGTGCTATTCCTGCTGATCCTCGCTCTGTTCAATTTGTTCAGCGGCAACAGCAGCACTTTGCAGAGCCGTGAGATTGGCTATTCAGATTTTGTAGCGGCTGTTGAAGACGGCGGCGTGACCAGCGTAACGCTGGACGGCGAGCAGATTCAGTACCGTGGCGCAGACGGCAAAGACTATGTCACGATCGCGCCTGACGATGCTAAAGTAACTGAGCTTTTGCTTGGTCAAAACGTTCCGGTACAGGCCGAAGCGCAAGAACAGTCTGGTTTCCAGTCCTTCTTGCTCAGCCTGTTGCCATTTGCGTTGCTGATCGGTGTGTGGATTTATTTCATGAACCGCATGCAGGGCGGCGGCAAGGGTGGCGCGATGGGCTTTGGGAAATCCAAAGCGAAAATGCTGACAGAAAAGCATGGCCGCGTGACGTTTGACGACGTGGCTGGCATCGACGAAGCGAAAGAAGAGCTAGAAGAGATCGTTGAGTTCCTGCGTAACCCGCAGAAATTCTCTCGTCTGGGTGGCAAAATCCCTAAGGGTGCGCTGCTTGTTGGTCCTCCGGGTACTGGTAAAACTTTGCTGGCGCGTGCGATTGCGGGCGAGGCGGGTGTTCCGTTCTTTACGATTTCCGGTTCTGACTTTGTTGAAATGTTCGTGGGTGTGGGTGCGTCTCGTGTCCGTGACATGTTTGAGCAAGCGAAAAAGAACGCACCGTGCATCGTGTTTATCGATGAAATCGACGCAGTGGGTCGCCATCGTGGCGCAGGCTACGGCGGTGGTAACGATGAGCGCGAGCAGACATTGAACCAATTGCTGGTTGAGATGGACGGCTTTGAAGCGAACGAAGGTGTTATCATTCTTGCGGCGACAAACCGTAAAGACGTGTTGGACCCTGCGTTGTTGCGCCCAGGTCGTTTTGACCGGAACGTGACTGTTGGCAATCCTGACATCAAAGGCCGTGAGAAGATTTTGGGCGTGCATGCGCGCAAGACACCGCTTGGTCCTGACGTTGATCTGCGCATCATTGCGCGTGGTACGCCGGGCTTCTCTGGTGCGGATTTGGCGAACCTTGTGAACGAGGCGGCTTTGACAGCGGCCCGTGTGGGACGCCGGTTTGTGACGATGGTCGATTTCGAAGCTGCGAAAGACAAAATCATGATGGGTGCCGAGCGCCGCAGCATGGTTATGACGCAGGAACAGAAAGAGATGACCGCCTATCACGAAGCGGGCCACGCGATTGTTGGCATTACGTTGCCGAAATGCGATCCGGTTTACAAAGCGACGATCATTCCACGTGGTGGTGCTTTGGGCATGGTGATGAGCCTTCCAGAAATGGATCGCCTGAACATGTTCAAAGAAGAGTGCCATCAGCGCTTGGCGATGACTATGGCGGGTAAAGCGGCTGAGATCATCAAATGGGGTGATGCCGAAGTGTCTAACGGCCCAGCCGGTGACATTCAGCAGGCGTCTGCATTGGCGCGTGCGATGGTTATGCAATGGGGCATGTCTGATAAGGTCGGTAACATCGACTATCAGGAAGCCGCAGCTGGCTATCAGGCGAATGGCGGGGCCGGTGGCTTCTCTGTTTCGGCAGCGACCAAAGAGATGATCGAAAGCGAAGTGAAGCGTTTGATCGACGAAGGTTATGAGCGCGCTGTTCAAATTCTGACAGACAAGAACGATGAGTTTGAACGTCTGGCGCAGGGTTTGCTTGAGTATGAAACGCTGACTGGCGATGAAATCAAGCGGGTCATGAATGGCGAGCCGCCTCATGCGGGTGACGACGAAGATGGCTCTGCAGATGCAGAAGAGAAGCCTTCGTTGACTGCAGTTCCAAAGACGAAGCCGCGCAGTAAGCCGGACGGTGACTTGGAACCTGAACCAACTGCGTAAAAGCTGTTATTTGAAAATTGAAAACCCCGGTGCCCTTGGCGCCGGGGTTTTTCGTTTTGGGGCGAGAGTTAATTGACTGTGAAGATAAGCGTGGCCGCAACCGGTGGTGGATATGTCGGATTTGCAATCGGAATCTTTGGGAATGCGGCGTAACGTTGAAGAGACAGAACGTCTTTTGGGAGGGGAGCCCCGCATATGGCCTATAAATCAGATATTGAAATCGCCCGAGCCGCGAACAAGCAACCGATCCTTGAGATTGGTGCCAAGCTTGGCATGACGTCCGAAGATTTGCTGCCCTATGGTCATGATAAGGCCAAGGTGAGCCAAGCTTTTATTAACTCTGTTCAAAGCCGCGAAGATGGCAAACTTATTCTGGTGACGGCGATCAACCCCACGCCTGCGGGGGAGGGAAAGACGACGACGACAGTTGGCCTTGGTGATGGGCTGAACCGCATTGGCAAAAAGGCGATGATCTGTATTCGCGAAGCATCGCTTGGCCCGAACTTTGGGATGAAGGGGGGCGCTGCCGGGGGAGGCAATGCTCAGATCGTTCCGATGGAGGATATGAACCTTCATTTTACCGGCGACTTCCATGCCATTACATCGGCGCATTCGTTGCTGTCGGCGATGATTGATAACCATGTGTATTGGGGCAACGAACAAGAGATCGATATTCGCCGCATTGTTTGGCGTCGTGTTGTTGATATGAACGACCGAGCGCTGCGCCAGATTACAGCCTCGCTTGGAGGTGTCTCCAACGGTTTCCCGCGCGAGACGGGGTATGACATTACGGTGGCCTCTGAGGTTATGGCGATCCTGTGTTTGGCAACGGATTTGAAAGACTTAGAAAAACGGCTGGGCGACATTATCGTGGCCTATCGTCGGGATAAGACGCCAATTTACTGCCGCGACATCAAGGCCGAAGGAGCGATGACCGTGTTGCTGAAGGATGCGATGCAACCGAACCTTGTGCAGACGTTGGAAAACAATCCGGCCTTTGTACATGGTGGGCCATTTGCCAATATCGCGCATGGGTGCAATTCGGTGATTGCGACAAAGACTGCGTTGAAGGTTTCGGATTTTGTTGTGACCGAGGCTGGCTTTGGCGCTGATCTGGGGGCTGAGAAGTTCATGAATATCAAGTGCCGCAAGGCCGGTCTGGCGCCGTCTGCGGTGGTTCTGGTTGCGACGATACGAGCGATGAAGATGAATGGCGGCCTGTCCAAAGATGAGCTGGGCGCAGAGAGCGTTGCCGCGGTTAAGAAGGGCTGCGATAACCTTGGCCGCCACATTGAAAACGTAAAGTCGTTTGGTGTTCCGGTGGTGATTGCTATCAACCATTTTGTCACTGACACCGATGCCGAAGTGCAGGCGGTTAAGGACTATGTTGCGACGCATGGTTGCGAGGCGATCCTTTCTCGGCATTGGGAGCTGGGTTCTGAAGGGTCAGAAGACCTAGCGAAGAAGGTTGTTGAATTGGCAAATTCGGGTGCTGCAAACTTTGCGCCGCTCTATCGCGACGAGATGCCGCTGTTTGAAAAAGTCGAGACAATCGCCAAGCGGATTTACCGCGCGGACGAGGTTTTGGCGGATAAGAAAATCCGCAATCAACTTCGCGAATGGGAAGAGGCCGGATATGGCCATTTGCCTGTTTGCATGGCGAAAACCCAATATAGCTTTTCCACGGACCCAAGTTTACGCGGCGCGCCGACGGGGCATTCTGTTCCAGTTCGCGAAGTACGGCTGTCTGCGGGGGCGGGATTTATCGTGGTTGTCTGCGGGGAAATCATGACAATGCCGGGCTTGCCACGTCATCCTGCGTCAGAATCTATACGTCTGAACGAAGAAGGGCAGATCGAAGGGTTGTTCTAAACCGAAAAATAGGCTTTCTGCGGTCCAACGCCTTTGGGCCGCAGGAGATCAAATATGAGTGCACCCCTATCACCTCGTGACTGCAGCGACATGACAGATGTTCGCGCGGGTATTGATGCCTTGGACAAAACGCTTGTGGCGCTTTTGGTGGAACGCGCGGGATATATCACGCGGGCGATGGAGCTTAAGCAAGTCAATGGTTGGCCTGCACGTATTCCGGCGCGCGTTGAGGAAGTGGTGCAAAACGTCCGCCGTGAGGCAGAGACGCAGGGGCTGGACCCAGAGCTTGTTGATCAGCTTTGGCGGCAATTGATTGATTGGTCTATTGACCTGGAAGAAGAAGGCTTGTCACGCGACAAAGCCTAGTTTGACGAAAGAGTGCAGGAGATTCACATGACCGCAGATATCATCGATGGCAAAGCCTTTGCGGCCACTGTTCGTGGCAAAGTCGCGGAACGTGTTGCGCGCCTGAAAGAAGAAAACGGTATCGTTCCTGGCTTGGCTGTTGTCCTTGTCGGAGAGGACCCTGCAAGTCAGGTCTATGTGCGCTCTAAGGGCAAGATGACCGTCGAGGTCGGCATGAACAGCTACGAGCATAAGCTGGATGTGGATACGGCAGAAGCAGATCTTTTGGCGCTGATTGATAAGTTGAACAATGATCCTTCTGTGCATGGTATTTTGGTGCAATTACCGTTGCCGGGTCATTTGAACGAAGACTTGGTGATCAACTCGATTGATCCTGCCAAGGACGTTGATGGCTTTCACATTTCCAATGTTGGGCTGTTGGGAACGGGTCAGAAATCTATGGTGCCGTGCACGCCGCTTGGCTCGTTGATGATGCTTCGGGATTATCATGGGTCTTTGTCGGGCATGAACGCTGTGGTGATTGGCCGTTCAAACATCGTGGGCAAGCCTATGGCACAGCTATTGCTGGGCGATAGTTGCACTGTGACGATTGCGCATAGCCGTACCAAGGACCTTGCCGAGGTTGTGGGGCGTGCTGACATTGTTGTGGCCGCCGTGGGCCGTCCTGAGATGGTTCCGGGTGAGTGGATCAAAGAAGGTGCGACAGTTATTGATGTGGGCATCAACCGCATCGAACGTGACGGTAAAAAAGTGCTGGTTGGCGATGTCGATTTTGCGTCTGCGTCAAAGGTTGCTGGTGCTATTACGCCCGTTCCAGGTGGTGTTGGCCCTATGACCATCGCCTGCTTGTTGGCAAATACGGTGACTGCATGTTGCCGCGCAAATGGATTGGCAGAGCCTGAAGGGCTAACAGCCTAAGCGAGCGATCTCTCCCAAAAATCTAATTTTTTTGGGGGGTTGTCTAATAAATATGTATATTGGTCCCCTTGAGGCTGTTTTTCAGCTTTGAGGGGAATTTTTTTTGTGTTTACCCTTTCCAATTTTATGGAAATGAGGTTTTTTGCTCGGCGAGCAAAGTTTAGCCGATTGGCGAACCCGCTATTGTGTAACGATTTTTTATAGGGGCTGGCATTTAAGGATGGGGTATTCGGAAATCCTGCGTGACACGTTTAAGTCACTTTTTTCAAAGATGACCATTACGATTTGGGCAATCTGTTCAATGGGTGCGGTTCTTGCAGGTCCATTTGGGACCTATAGTTCGATGTCGCTGTCGGCGCGTTTGTTTTATTGGCCAGCGGTTGTGACAACCTCTATTTTTCTGGGGTATCTTGGGCACGCGATTGCGCGGATGATCCTGAAGGAAGAGAAAGAAAGCATATATGGCCAGCTACTTGGTGCTGGTTTTGGTGCGCTATTAGTTACGTCTGATGTTTGGGTTCTGACGAAGCTGTTCGCTCCCTTTGGATCTACGCTACCAAGTTATTCGACATTGATGGGCTACGTCGGGTTCGTTTTTTTTGCGGTCCTTGTTTCACGGTTCGGCATGCGCGGTGTTTTACAGTCGGCCAGCATTGACCGTTCGACGATCGATGCGCAAGAGTTCGTCGCAGCACAGCTATCTGAGGCACCAAACGACATTCCCCAACCTCCGCGATTGGTGCGCCGATTGCCTGCAAAATTTGAGGGGCAGATCTTGCGGCTGACCGCTGACAATCATTTTGTCGAAGTTGTTTCAGAATGCGGTTCTACGTCGCTTAGAATGCGATTGCGTGACGCGGTGTCTGAAATGGATGGGGTTGAGGGATCATTGGTTCATCGCTCTCATTGGGTGGCGCATGAGGGTATTCAGAGCGTTGAGAAAGTTCGGGGCAAACTGGTTATTCGCTTGAGTAACGGCGATGAAGTGCCGGTTAGCCGGAGCTATCGCGCAAGCCTAGAAGCCGCGAACCTGCCTAATTTTCCCGGCGGGGCATCGGAACAATCCGAGGGGTTTGGCCAGTAATAATGGCCTTAGCCTCTGGTCGCATCAAATTTACGAAAGCTTTGTCTGTACTGCGTAATCCGCCAGTATAAGTGCCATAGGCGGGTAAAATCACGCGATCGCTGTCAAACAAAAAGGCCGGGCGTGATATGCCACGCAGGCGTGTTTGCACGCGGACTTTGGGATGGTAATGCCCTGAGATTTCGCCACTTTTCCCTGATTCCGCAATGTGTCTAAAGGTGAGTGGGGGGTGGGGAAGCTCGGCCAAGTGACTTCCGGGAAGTTCGATTGGGCCGGGATCATGGTTGCCCTCGATCCAAACCCAACGACGACCAGCTTGGAGCTGGTGAATCCAATCGTTCGCTGCTTCGGGAAGTGAGCCCAGAACATCCAAGTCATCAAAGCTGTCGCCCAAGCAAACAACCGTTTGCGCATTGGTGCGTTGAAGGTCTTGTTCGAGTCGGATCAGCGTGTCTTGCGTATCATAGGGGGGCAGGTGTGAGCCGCCTTTGCGCAGGATACGTTCGGATTTTCCGAGGTGAAGGTCGGAGACACAAAGCAAGCTTTTGTCGCGCCACCACAGCGCCCCGGAGCCGAGGGCGGTCAATTGCGCACCTGCTAATGAGAATTCAACACCCTTCATAGGTGTATTGGTGGCTCAATTTACTTGGTGGAGCAAGCGAATAACGGCGCTAGGTTGATAAACCTGCAGCGGTCATTAGTGCAGCTTCTTCTTCGGCCAAAAGCCGTTCTTCTGCGCTGCCGGAAACTGCGACTTTGCCGACCTCTAAAAACAAGGGAGCGGCGAGAGGTGGGACGCGGTCCAACTGCACGAGATCAATGCGATCTTGGACGCGATCCAACATCTCGTCGATGCGGGCAAAGTCGACGAGGCCGCGCATGGCCTCTTGGCGGGTGATCTTCATCATCAGGTGGTCGGGATCGTATTTCAGCAAAGTGTCGTAGAGGATGTCGCTAGAAAACGTGGCTTGGCGACCCGATTTGCGCTGGCCCATGTGGTTGCGTTCTATCAGACCAGCGATGGTGGCGGCCCCGCGAAAGGTGCGTTTCATCAGCGCGTTGCCGGCCAGCCAACTGTCGAGGCCATGGTGCAGGCTGTCTTTGTCAAACAGGGGCGTTGGATCGGTGACGGCATCCAATCCCCAGATCAACGTGGCATAGTCAGTTGCGACAAAGCCCATGGGGGCAAGGCCCATGTCTTCCATGCGTTTTGTTAGCAGTAGGCCAAGGGTTTGTTGGGCATTGCGGCCGGCAAATCCGTAAACGCAGATGTGGTGGCGATTGTCGTGCGGGAAGCTTTCGATCAGCAGGCGACCGGGTTCTGGTAGGCGGGACAGGCTTTTGTGAAGGTGCAGCCATTCTGCGGTGTGCCTGGGGAGTTCTGGCCAATCCTCTTTTTGAAACAGCTTTAGAATGCGTTGCGAGAGCTGGGTGGAGGTTGAGAATTTGGTGCCGGAAAACGTGGCGACTTTGGGTTTGCGGCCTTTGTCGCGGCTGACCTCAACGGTCATCTCACGCAGGCCTTCGTATTTCACAATTTTGCCGCCGATCAGGAAGGTATCGCCGGGGGTGAGGGAGGCGGCAAAGGACTCTTCGATTTCGCCAAGCGGTTTGCCCCCACGGCTGCGACGCATGCGGACCTTTAGCAGATCGCTGTCTTGGATGGTGCCCGCATTCATGCGCAGTTTGGCGGCGGTGCGTGGGTCACGGAGCTGCCATTGGCCATCGGGGCGCTGCATCAGCCGTTGCCATTGATCATAGGCGCGTAGGGCATAGCCGCCGGTGGCGCAGAATTCGAGGCAGGTGTCAAAATCTGCGCGAGTTAGGTCAGCGTATGCGCCGGCGGTGGTCATTTCAGCATAAAGATCATCTGCCATAAACGGCCCGCTGGCGGCGCGTAGCAGGATATGCTGGCAGAGGACATCCAAGGGGCCTGCACCTTGGGTCTCTCCGTCTAGGTCGTGTTCTTGGACCGCCTGAAGCGCCGCGACGCATTCGATGACCTCAAATCGGTTAGCGGGCACCAGCAGCGCTTTTGACGGGGCGTTGTAGCGGTGGTTGGCGCGGCCAATGCGTTGCACCAAGCGTTTCACGTTTTTGGGCGCGCCGATTTGGATCACCAGATCAACATCCCCCCAGTCGATACCTAGGTCGAGGCTGCCGGTGCAGACAATTGCGCGCAGGTCGCCACGCACCATTGCGGCCTCTACCTTGGTGCGTTGCGCGCGGTCTAGGCTGCCGTGGTGAATGCCGATGGGCAGGCCTTCGTCGTTGGCGAGCCAGAGGTTGTGAAAGAAGATTTCAGCCTGTGCGCGGGTGTTGTGAAAGATCAGCGTGGTTTTGTGTTTCTTGACCTGCTCCAGCACCGCAGGGATGGCATAGGCCGCGCCTCCGCCTGACCATGGCGGCGCCTCTGAAGTGGTGAGCATGGCGATGTCGGGATCAGGGCCGGGGTCTGCTTGGATGATCTCGCAGGGGTTGGGATTGCAGGCCAGAAAGGTGGCGATGTCTTCTGGTTTATCAACCGTGGCGGAAAGGCCGACGCGCTTAAGCCCCGGGCATATCGCCTCGAGCCGGGCGAGGGCGAGCATGAGTTGGTCGCCGCGTTTGCTTTCGGCGAGGGCGTGGATTTCGTCGATGACGATGCGTTTGAGGCCTGCGAAGGTGCGGGCTGCGTCCTCGTAACTGGTTAGAAGCGCGAGGCTTTCTGGTGTGGTCAGCAAGATATGGGGCGGGTCAGCGCGCTGGCGTTTTTTGTGGAAGTTCGGCGTATCGCCGGTGCGATCCTCGATACGGATGTTTAGGCCCATTTCGTCCACAGGCGTGCGTAGGTTACGTTTAATATCCGCGGCTAAGGCTTTGAGTGGGGAGACGTAAAGCGTGTGCATCCCGGTGTGATCGCTGGTGGCCAGATCGGTGAGCGTTGGCAAAAAACCGGCAAGGGTTTTGCCGCCACCTGTCGGGGCGATCAGCAACAGCGCGGGCGCACTGCTGCGGTTCAACATATCCTGCTGATGTGGATGGATAGACCAGCCCTTTTGCGCAAACCAGTGCTGGAACTGCGGGGGAAGGTCGCTCATGTGGGTGGGTTACTCTGGGTTAGGGGCGCAGAACAAACGGTACATCAGGTCGATCACCTGCGCCGTATTTGGGTCTGCCAAAGAATAGAAGATAACTTTGCCCTCACGCCGAGTTTTGACGAGATTTTCCTCGCGCAGTCGTGCCAACATCTGACTGACAGCAGCTTGGCGTACGTCCAGCAGGGACTCGAGTTCGCTGACTGATTTTTCTCCGCCACCCAAATGGCACAGAATCATAAGCCGACCGCCATGAGCCAGCGTTTTCAGGTAGGCAGCAGCTGCTTCAGCATTCGCGGCCATTTCGCTTGAAGGAACAGGTGCTTTCTGCATGTTCACGTTACAAATCCTTTTGACTTTTCCTTTCAATAACATGGCTCACGCTTTAGCGCGAGATGCCGGTTGGATTCAGGTGGGTTTTAGGGATTATTGGCCATGGATATTGTCGGCAAAGGCTTCTTGCTGTTGATAAAAATAGCCGCTGCAATCGCCATGAGCGCGGATGATAAAAGGAATGCGGCCCCCGGTAGGTAGGTGGGAGAGGATGTGCTGGAAAAATAGGCAAATGTCTGTGTCATAATCAATGGCGATAGGATCATGCCAAAAGAGCTGACAGAGGCTAAGACACCTTGGAGTTCCCCTTGGGCATTGTCGGGGACACGTCGTGATAGGATCCCCTGTAGCGCGGGCAGGCCGATGGCTGCCAAGGCGGCAAATGGGGTGAGGCCTAGTGCAACCGCACCTGAGGCCACAAAACCCATGAAAAACAATACGATGATCTCTAAACTTAATCCGGTAAGAACCGTGCCGCGATTGCCCATGTATTTCAGTGATGGGCCCACCAAGGCCCCCTGAACAATCGCATAGAATGTCCCAAATATAGCTAAGGATAGGCCGATCATTCCGGGCCCCCAGCCAAAGCGTTCGCCTGCGAAGTACGACCATGTTGCCGGGTAAACGAGGGTTGCGACTTGGTAAAAGAAATAGACCAACAAAAGGGGCGTTAGGCCGGGAAAATTGGCGACTGAGCGGAGTGCGCCCAACGGGTTTGCGCGTGACCATTCAAACGGGCGGCGGATTTGGTTTGTGACTGTTTCCTTTAGGACGAGCCAACCTAGCACCGCATTCCCTGCCGCGATAACTGAGGCTGCGTAAAACGGAGCGCGTGTGCCGTAACCTGCTAACAAACCACCCAGTACGGGGCCAAGGACAAAGCCGATTCCAAAGCCAGCACCGATCAGGCCAAAGTTTTTGGCTTTCTCTTGAGGAGTGCTGATGTCTGCCATGTAGGCAGAGGCTGTGGAATGCGTGGCTGCGGCGACCCCGCCACCAAGACGCCCTAATAATAAGATCCAGATCGACCCAGCGGTTGCCATAACCAAATAGACGCCGGACATGACGACAAGCGAGATCAGCAATATCGGGCGTCGGCCATAGCGATCAGACAGGCTGCCCAGCAGGGGGCTGAACAGAAATTGCATAGTGGCAAATCCGGTGGCCAGTAAGCCGCCCCAGATCGCCGCGTTTGCAATATCGCCGCCGTTGATCTCGCGGATTAGGTCCGGTGTTACGGGCATGATCAATCCAATGCCCATTGCATCAATGACAACGGTCAGAACCACAAAAATGGTAGGTAGCCTAGACGACATATACGTTCTTTCGACCGGATTAGAGGATGTTCATCATCAATCCATTGTCGCGTTACGTATAGGTCTGGGAAACACTACCTTGCGGGAGCGTTGATAATTTCCATTGCAGAGCAGGCGCTTAGGCATATTTGGGCTAAGCAGGAATCCGCCATTTGGGCCGGATTGGCGCGCATGGCGGTGTTCATGTTCGCAGCCAAGGCCATTAATACGGACAGGCGTTTGTCATCTGAATTGGACGTGTCGATGGCCGTTTTTGTGGCTAAAGCGGCCCAATCGGCTACGGCAAGGAGAGGTTTTGCATCGACCCATTGTGTGGGATCATTTCCAAGCCGCAAAGCCTCTGCCAATGCGGCACGTAGGGGCGTGTTTTCTGTTTCAAAAGACACGGTCAGAGCCGTTTCTCGTAGGGTTGGCAGTTGGGCCAAGGCCTCGCAATCGGGGGCGCATTTGGTCAGTTGCGCCTCGCACAGTGTTAGGAATTGGCGCAGGCGCAGGATCAGTGCGGTGCGCTCGATGTCCTTTGGGTGGACATCGTGGTGGATGTATTGTGCGTGCTCGGGTGCTTCCATCGCTTTGTGAAATGCAGTGGCCAGTGCGCGGGCAGGGTGACCATGTTCTGCGATTTCTACGGCGAGGCCTGCCGGATCAATCTGTACTTCCATCGCGCTACGGTGAATGAAAAAGGCTGAATCGACTGGAATGATGCCTGCTTCGCCTTGGATTTTGGCCAAGGTTCCGCCGACCAACAACATGGATCGCATGATTGCGCTTTCGGCAAAAAGACGACCAGCCTCGCCAACGGGGTAGGCTTTGGTGAACATTGGGCTGTCAAACAAAGATGCGGCCATGGGAACCTCGTAGAACTGCAGTTGCGTGGTCCTAACCCAGTTCAGCCATGGGCGCAAAGGGGGTCAGACGTGTCCGGTGCGTTGAACGAAATCTGTCAGGTGTTGCGCAAAGATTTCTGGTTGATCAAGCGGGCTGATGTGGCCGGATTTGCGGATAAGACGGTAGTCTGACCCTGGGATTAGGCCACCGGTTTCTTGGGTCATATCGGGTGGAACCATGCGGTCCTCTGCACCGGCTAAGGCAAGGGTTTGCAGACGCAAACCGCTGGTTGGCGTGTAAAAATCACTGCCTTTTAAGGCACTTAGACATCCTGCAAGGCCTTGGGGCGATGTTTCTTTGAATGTCGTTAGAACCGAGCTGTGCAGGTTTTCGCGCATGGCCGCGCGGTGGAACCAGAGGGGCATCATGCGTTCGGCTAGGGGGGCTGCCCCGTCAGCCTCGACCTCGTCAATCATGGCTTGCCAATGTGGGGCGTGGCCAATTTTGGCGGCGGTGTTGCAGAGCACAAGCGCGCGGACTTGGTCTAGGCGTTTCACGGCGAGGCCCTGCGCAATCATGCCGCCCAATCCTAATCCCACTAGCATCACGTCGCGTAGGTTCAAGTGATCTAGCAATTGTTCGGCATCGCGAACTAAGGCACCCATGCTGTAGGGGCCTTTGGGGCAAGAGGACGCGCCATGGCCGCGCAGATCAAAGCGAATGGGGCGGATGCCTTTGGGTAGGCGTGTTAAGGCTTTGTCCCAAATGGATAAATCCATGCCAAAGCTTTGGATGAAGACAACGGGCGCGCCTTCGCCAATACCGGAATCAGTCCAGTTCAACGACACATCAGCAAGGTCGATCGTCATTATTCAGTGCCAATCCGCATATGTGCGATGATCTGGCCGTGGTCCGATGCGAGCTTGTTATACGGTGCTTCGGGGTGGCTGCCGTCGGTCAGGTGGTCGTTAAAGACGCTGAAATACTCCATATCGCCAATGCGCTTTGGATTGTCTGGGTGGAAATGGCGGCTGAGGTAGATTTGGTCGATGCTTTCATGCACGCCGCCAAAGGCGGTTGTGTAGACCATGTCGCGTAAGCTTTTGCGAACGAACAGTTTTTCGGCGGACGTCAGATGCAGGGCCTGCATTTCCTTACGGATTTTTGCGTCTTCTTCATCTGAATAACGGTCGTTGGACCGCTCTGCATCGTGGCGCAGCATCCAAGCGTAGTTTTTAAACGGCACCTCGCCAGAGATGATTTCAGAGCTAACCGCATGTTCCCCATCGTTAAAATCGCCGGTGACCATAACTGGGTGGCCTGCTTGCAATTCCGCGACAACGGCGCTGCGCAGAACCCATGCTTCGGCCATGCGGCGCAGGGCGGCGCGGAGGGCGCCAAGGGCGCGGCCGACGGGATCGTAGTTGGTTAGGTCTGCTTCTGGCGGGTAGGGGGCACCTTCGGGGGTTGGGAATTCGCCTAACTTGGATTTTAGGTGACAGGTAAAGACGGTGATCACCTGATCGCCAACGGGAATGCGTGTTTTTAGGATTGGGCGCGAGAGGCGGCTGATGGAGTAATGACCAGCGTCGCCGCCGCCGAGTTCGGATAGCGGGATGTTAAGTGGTTCGTCCAAAACCTGAATGATTTCAGGATCTTCTGAAAACCCAAACCGACTTAGGATCGCGACGCCGGGGCGGCGTTTGCCTGCTAGGCCAGTATCATTTGCGTTTGGGGCAAAAGCGAGTGCTGCGTCTTTGTAGGACGCAAAACCAAGTTTCTTAAAGATTGCTTTACGATGGTAACGCTTGTCTTTGCCGGGCACGACGGATGCGTTTAATGCGGCGCCTCTACGGTCGGTTTCTTCGATGACGGTACGCAGCGCGTCCTCTTCGAATATCTCTTGGAAGCCGATAATATCCGCGTCCATAGATAGCATTTGGTCGGCCATCCAGTCGACCTTCCATGCGTGTTCTTCTGGCGTATAGCTTTGAAATTTATAGTATTCTTTGTCAGCACCAATCAGGTTTTTGACGTTGAACGAAGCAATCGTAAATTGGGTCATTGGGCACCGCGTTAGGCTGAGAGTTAGCGCAACCTAACGCAGTTAACCGATTGGAAAAACCAGTTTCGTTGGGTTAGGCCATGGCCTTGACCCATTGTGTTAACGCAGCAAGGGATTCATGCTCATCCAAAAAGGGGATGTGCCCGCGATCTTTGACGTTTGTCATGATCGCGTTTGGCAGGGATTTCTGCATTTTTTCAAAGGTTTGCTGTGACAGTAGGTCAGAGTTTTCACCACGGATGACGGCGACGGGAATGTCTGTAAAAGCGTTAAAGAACGGCCATAAATCGGGAACGTCTTGCAAGCTGGCCTCTAAGATAGCGTCGCGGAGTTTTGGGTCATAGGTGTTCATTAAGCCATCGGGCGTTTGATGAAACAGTTTTTCACACTCTTCGCGCCAACGAGAATCGGGAACGTTTTCAAAGCCTACCATAGCATTAGGCCGGGCAAGAGCGGCCTCGTTTAGTGTTTTCCAGATTGGCGCACGCCCTATGAAATTCATAATGACATCAATTCCTTGTGGGTCAATTTCTGGGCCGATGTCGTTAAAGGCGACGCCGATGAGGCGATGCATTGCAATCACACCGATCGTCATCGCGCAGAGGCCGCCGCGAGAGCTGCCGAGGATGGCGAAGCGGTCGATTTGTAGGTGATCCATTAACTCTAGCGCATCCATGCTTTCGCGAGGGATGGAGTATGTGGTGTAATCTGTTGCCCAATCCGAACGACCACGACCGCGGTAGTCCATTTTGATGAGACGCGTTCCGGGCAAGTTACCGTCTATATAGCTGAAATCATTTGAGTTTCTGGTCAATCCAGATAAGCAGAGGATTGGAGTGCCTTCGCCTTGGTCTGTGTAGTAAAGGGTCAATCCGTCTGAGGTTTTGAAATTTGGCATCAGTGAATGAGATCCGGTATTGCGGTGAGGTTTGTTAATACATGCTGGGGCTTATGGTCTAGGCGATCAACGGGCTCGTTGGCACGATTGACCCAAGCGGTTTGGAACCCAAATCCTGAGGCACCAGCAGCGTCCCAGCCATTGGATGAGACGAAAAGCACTTGATCAGGTTTGCAGGAAAATCTTTTTATAACAAGGTCATACACGCGGTTGTCGGGTTTGAATATCCCCACGCTTTCCACGCTTAGTGTATCGTCCAGAACGTCGCTAATACCCGCGCTGTCTACTGCGCCTTGCAGCATTTGCGGTGATCCGTTGGACAAGATTGCTGTGTTCATTCCGCGAGATTTTAACGTTTTTAGCATTTCTGGAACTTCGGGATAGGCCGCTAGTTCCCAGTAGAGCTGCAAGAGGCGTTCTTTCAAATTTTCATCATTTTCTAGGCCAGAGGCTTCTAGTGCCCAGTCGAGACCATCCTTTGTGACTTGCCAAAAATCAGTATGTTCGCGGGTGATCGCGCGTAGCCATGTGTACTGTAACTGCTTGTTTCTCCAATCATTTGCGAGCTTTGGCCATTGTTTGGCTAAGGTGTCGCGACCGGGTTCGGAGGCGGCTTGGCGGGCGGCGGCGGTGACGTCAAAGAGTGTTCCGTAAGCGTCAAATACACAGGTTGTTATGGGCATTGCGATCCTCCTGAGTGCAGCATGACGGAGCGTTAAGGATTGTCAATTCACCAGTTTGCCATTCTGGGGCTCTGCTATTAGGGTGCCGCGCTATTGGCCCTGTGTCTGCAGGGAATTTACACAGTTAGGACAAGCTATGACAGCGGCAAAATCGGGCGATACAGTCCGTATTCACTACACCGGTACTTTGAGCGATGGAACACAATTTGACAGCTCTGAAGGCCGTGATCCGCTGGAGTTCCAACTGGGATCTGGCCAAGTTATCAAGGGCTTCGACGATGGTGTGACCGGCATGACCGTCGGTGAGAAGAAGACAGTGAACATTCCTTGCGAAGATGCTTATGGCCCAGCAAATGATGCAATGAAACAGGACGTGCCACGCGAACAAATCCCGGCAGAGATTCCTTTGGAAGTTGGTCTGATGCTTCAGATGCAAGGCCCAGACGGTCAGGTTCTGCCGGTCAAAGTGGTTAACATCACTGACGAAGCCGTCACTTTGGATGCCAACCACGAGCTTGCAGGCAAAGACCTGACGTTCGCTTTGGAACTGGTTTCGATCGCTTAATTTACCATTGGTAAATGTGGAAATTCGTACGGTTCGCGGTCTGAAACGTACGATTCCTTTGCAGAGGATCAGGCCCACTGGACCTCTGCCAGCCAATCCTTAACAGCATTCACGGCGGCACTGCTGTTTTGGCTTGTATGAGACAATAACCAGACATCTCGTTTCGGAAGCGGAGGCAATCCTCTGGGCCGGACAAGTTCGCGCAAGCGACGGTCCATCGCGGCGACGCGGCGGGGCAGGATGGTTTTGCCGATACCTGCGGCGACGGCTTCGAAGGCAGTGGTTGCGTCTAGGACTGTTAACGCATTGGCTCCGTCAGGGCTGGCGGCAATGGCGGCGTTCAGCCAGATCGCTTGTGGGAAAGATGCCTGTGACTCGTCATAGCCGATCCAAGCGGTTGTGTCGGTTGTGTCGCTGGTCGCTTCGGCGTGTCCAAAGACGGCGTAGTGCAATTGTCCGATCCGACGCGCGGTGGTTTTTAATCCGCCGGCCACAGGGCGGGCGAGGCGGATGGCGAGGTCTGCTTCGCGTTTTGTTAGGTCGATGTTACGGGTTTCGGGGACAAGTTCGATTGTGATGTTCGGGTGGCTTTGCTGAATGCGCTTTAGCTCTGGCACAAGGATGCGATTGATCACCAGTGGCACGGCGCTGACACGGACAATACCGCTGGTTGATGTGCCTAGGTTGCTGGCGAGGTCGCGGATGTCCGCGTTTTGTTGTTCGATGACTTCGGCATGTTCGATGATCTCTAGGCCGATGTCGGAGAGTTCGTAGCCATTCAGGCCGCCCTTTTGGATCAGCTTTACGTTCAGCTTGTTTTCCAATGCTGCGATACGCCGGGAGACGGTGGTTTCACTGACGCCTGCTTTTCGTCCAGCTTCGGAGAAGGAGCCGGTGCGGTGGATGGCGAGAAGGTATTTTAGGTCGTTCCAATCATGATCCTGCATAATTGCAGAATGACTCAGCAATAATGCTGGCACAAGGATCAATTCCGCTGTGTTATTTTATTTCGTGACGGATTTGGGAGGATCTAAAATGCAATATGTTGTTCTGTTCGAAAATGACCCAGAGACCTGTGTAACCATTCGCCTGAGTTACCTGCCTCTACATTTGGAATTCTTGAAACGAAACGCGGAAACGATCTCTGCTGCGGGCAATCTGTCGGATGGGATTGATAACGCGAATGAGGCGCTTTGGGTGATGACGGCCGAAACGGAAGAAGACGTCGTGCGCTATGTGCGCGAAGATCCGTTTTGGGCGACGGGGCTACGGAAGTCTTTTAGAATTATGCAGTGGCGCCAGTGGTTTGTGGGTGACTTGGCAGAGGAACACCTGAGCGCAGCTTGATTGAATAAACTGGCATTTCATCCTCCCTGAAATGCAAAAAGGCCCTGCGATTGCAGGGCCTTTCTTTTTGGTCTGTCGCCTGAATTAGAGGTTTTCAGGTTGAGGCATGCCCAGCACGTGATAGCCGCCATCGACACGGATGATTTCGCCCGTGGTATAAGCCCCAGCATCGGATGCCAGATAAACGGCTGTGCCGCCCACGGCTTCGAGTGTTGCGTTGGAACGCATTGGTGCGTTGGCTTCGGTCTGACGGAAGGTCTTGCGTGCGCCACCGATGGCTGCGCCTGCGAGGGTTTTCATTGGACCCGGAGAGATCGCGTTGACGCGAATCCCGTCTGGGCCAAGATCATTGGCTAGGTAACGAGTTGTCGCCTCTAGCGCGGCTTTGGCAACGCCCATGACATTGTAGAATGGCGTGACGCGGTTAGAGCCTTGGTAGGTCAGGGTCAGCATGGTGCCGCCGTTTTCTTTCATCAAAGGATGTGCGCGACGCGCAACTTCGATGAAGGAATAGGCCGAGATATCCAGCGAGTTTTTGAAGTTGTCACGGGACGTATCGACGAAACGGCCTGTCAGCTCGTTCTTGTCGGAATAGGCAATGGCGTGAACGACAAAGTCGAGTTGCCCCCAACGTTCGGTGATTTGATCAAACGCGTTATCCAGTGATGCATCATCAGTCACATCCACATCGACCATAAAGTCGCTGCCAAGGCTTTCGGCCAATGGCGCAAGACGTTGGCCAAAGGCCTCACCTTGGTAGGTGAAGGCCAGTTCGGCGCCTGCTTCTGACATGGATTTTGCAATGCCCCAAGCGATAGAACGCTGGTTTGCAACGCCCATGATCAGGCCGCGTTTGCCTTTGAGTAGGTCTGACATAATGAGAACCCCGAATTAGCCGTTATACTTTGACAGGATCATCGACCCGTTTGTGCCGCCAAAGCCGAAGCTGTTGGTCATAACACTGTCGAGACCTGCATTTTCAACGTGATCGGTTGCGATCTCGCCTTCGTTGATGCCGTCGGCCAATGTGTCCACGTTGATGGAACGCGTGATAAAGTCGTTATCAAGCATCAACAGGCAGAAGATGGCTTCCATTGCACCTGCCGCACCTTGGCCGTGACCGGTCATGGATTTGGTGGAGCTGATCGGAGGCGTGTTGCCTTCGCCAAAGACGCGGCGGACCGCTTCGACTTCGCCAACGTCACCAACCGGAGTCGATGTGCCGTGTGCGTTGATGTAGCTGACCTTGCGGCCTTCGGGCAGAGTTTGCAGAGCGAGACGCATCGCGCGCTCGCCGCCTTCGCCAGAAGGGGCCACCATGTCGTGACCGTCGGATGTGGCTGCAAAGCCGGTGACTTCGGCGTAGATTTTCGCGCCGCGGGCTTTTGCGTGCTCTAGATCCTCTAGAACAACAATGCCGCCGCCGCCGGTGATGACAAAACCATCGCGGTCTTGGTCAAAGGCGCGGGAGGCTTTGGTAGGGTCGTCGTTCTTTTTGGAAGACATGGCACCCATGGCATCGAACAAGCAGGACAGGGTCCAATCAAGTTCTTCGCCGCCACCGGCGAACATCACGTCTTGTTTGCCCATCATGATTTGCTCTGCAGCGTTGCCGATGCAGTGCAGGGATGTGGAGCAGGCAGAGGTGATGGAATAGTTGATGCCTTTGATTTTAAACGCAGTTGCCAGGTTTGCAGAGATTGTAGAGCTCATGCATTTTGGAACGGCGAATGGGCCGATGCGTTTGGTCGCGCCGGTTTTGGCAACGGTTTGGTGCGCAGTCAGCATCGCGGATGTGGATGGGCCACCAGAGCCTGCAACCAGACCTGTGCGTTCGTTGACGATCTGATCCTCGGTAAGGCCGGAATCCGCAATCGCCTGTTGCATCGCGATATGGGCGTAGGCCGCGCCATCACCCATGAAACGCAATGTGCGTTTGTCGATGTGATCGGCGGTGTTGATTTTCAACGTGCCTGCAACTTGGCTACGGAAGCCATGTTCGATCATTTCTGGGCTGGCTTCGATGCCGGATTTACCTTCGCGCAAAGATGCTGTGACTTCTTCTGCATTATTGCCGATTGAGGACACGATGCCCAAACCGGTGACAACTACACGACGCATATGCGTACTCCTGAATTTTGGGCCGGGCTTACGCCTCAGAGAGGGCGACTTTCATGTCTTTGACTTCGTAAGCGATTTCACCGTCGATTTTCACGATGCCATCCGCAACACCCATGGTTAGGCGGCGGGTTTGGATCGCTTTGGTGAAGTCGATTTCATAGGTCAGCAGTTTGCTTTCTGGGCGCACCATGCCTTTGAGTTTGACTTCGCCAACACCCAACGCATAGCCGCGTCCTTGCCAGCCGCGCCAGCCGAGGTTGAAACCGGTGAGCTGCCACAGACCATCCAGGCCCAAGCAGCCTGGCATGATTGGGTTGCCCGGGAAGTGGCATTCAAAGAACCAAAGGTCAGGCGTGATGTCGAATTCCGCAAGCACATGACCTTTGCCATGGGCGCCGCCGTCACCAGAGATTTCGGTGATACGGTCCATCATCAACATGGGAGGAGCAGGCAGTTGCGCGTTGCCGGGGCCAAAAAGCTCTCCGCGTGCGCATTTCAAAAGACCCTCTTTGTCGAAGCTGGTTGGATAATCGGCCATGCGGGCACGTCCCCTTGTAATATTCTTGTCTATGTTCCCTCTATCATTGTGAGAAAGGGGCGTGCAAGAGCCGGAGAACGCTTTGCTTATAAGGGGCTGCGAATGATTTTCATTTGAATTCCCTTTGAAACCTGCGTAAAATCTTTCGATAGATATGAGACAGGCACCTATGACACCTGAAGCTGTGACAAACGGAACCGAATGGCTGACCCAAGGCGGTGTGCGGCCGACACGTCAGCGTGTGACGTTGGCGTCGCTTTTGGTTGGGGATGGGCTGGATCGTCACGTGACGGCCGAAAGCCTGTTTGCCGAGGTGAAAGATCACGGGGACAGCGTGTCTTTGGCAACTGTTTACAATACGTTACGGGCGTTTTGTGAAGCTGGTTTGATGCAAGAAGTGATGGTGGATGGTGCCAAAAGCTATTTTGATACCAACACTCATGATCATCCGCATTTCTTTTGGGAAGATGACCGGACGCTGGTTGATGCACCTGCAGATCAGTTGAAAATCGTTGGCTTGCCTGATGCACCAGAGGGTGCGGAAATCGCGAAAGTGGATGTGGTTATCCGGTTGCGCCGCACATAATCCATTGGATTTTGTTTGAATTAAGAGAATGCCTCGACTTCTGTCGGGGCTTTTTTGTGTGCTGTTAAAGGGTGGGTTAACGGATTGCCGGCATCCTGTTCGGAATGGGGCATGTTGGGGCAGAAGTTCGTTGCAATCTTAAACTGATACTTCAAGGTAAGGCCCGTCGCTAGAATGCGGCGGGGCAGGGTATTGCAATAGGGGCAGTTATGACGAAATCGCTTTGGGGCTTGGTTCTGGGTTTGAGTGTGGCGGCGCAGCCTATGTTGGCTAGCGAGGGGCGGATTGTTGAGGATCACGCATATAAAGATTGGCGCGCCATTGTTCTGGAAAGCGAAGGCGGTGAAGAGACTTGGCGTGATTGCATTGCGATGACGGGTGGCGATGGGCTGCCGGTGTTAGAGGTGGTGGCACGCCAGTATGATGCGGGACCGCCGTATAGTTTCCCGTTGGTGCAAATCCGCGAACAGGCACCGCGCCATTACTCGACCTTGCTGCAAGAAGGCGGGCGTGTGGATTTCGTGTTTGATGATGGCGACAGCTATAGCGGCACGGCCTTTAACGATGTGGTTGAAGATGTGTTCCAATCGGGAACGGCCAGCCCTCCGGTTGAGGACATGTTGTATGTGCTGCAAGGGATGCGTCGGGCTGGGCAGTTGGATGTGTCGTTTGAAGGGCAATTGTTGCTGGAAGCGTCGCTCAGTGGGTTTACGGCAGCTTATGGGAAGATCGCCGAAGCCTGTGAGTTTTCAACGATGGGCGTGATTGACCCGTTGCCCGAAGGAGTAGAGCTGGGTGGTGACGCGGGGGATGACAGTGATTTGCTGTTTGAACAATTTGGCGTGTGGCGCGCGCAGGCGGAAACGTTTGATAATGGTGGGTCTTGGGTCACGGAATGTTTCGCCTCTATCCCCGAAAATACACAGCGTACGATGAGCTTTGGTGTGAATACGCTTGAGTATTTTCCGCCGGAGTCCTACCCGCCGCTGATGGTTTCTGAAGTGATTGCAGAGACGGCCATTCCGATGGTTGCCAAAGGGGGATTGGTGCAGTTTTCGTTTGATACGGGGCTGATCGTCCCCGGCGAAGTGATGACGGATACGGCGCATGAAGGCACCCGGTATATTGATATTGCTGTTAAGTCGGGTTACCGCGATTTGGCCTTGCGGGAAATGGATCGTGCGACGGCGCTGTGGGTCTATGGCGACGGGCAGGTGATTTACCAGACACAGCTGGACGGTTTTCGCGCGGCTTATGGCGCGATTGCCAAGGTCTGTGAGTTCACAACCGATGGTGTTTTAAAATAGCACGCTTAGGCGTGGGGCCACAGGGCTTGGATAAGTCCTGTGGTGATTGTGTTAGCCGTTTATTATGAAGTATCTGCTGATGCCGTAGATATAGATCCCAGCAAAGATGATGTTGATATATTTGAGCTGTGGTTCACGTCGTAACCAGCCGCAATAAATCCAGATAAGACAAAAGGGTAGGCTGCATAACATAGCCGCAAGCTGCCAGCCTTGGACAACGCATAGCGCGCTACACAAGCCTAGTGCAAAGGCGACCCATTTCATCGGCTGCTCGTATGCAGCAAACGTCATAAGCGTCATTGATGTAAGAACTTTCCTGTTATCAGCGCCGTTGACCCGGCGATCTGATGTCGGTGTGATACCAAGAAAGTGTGGACGGATCAATAACCCATACGTTGTGAGATTGGGTTAAGAAGGTGTTGGTTCGTTTTGAAATGAAATATCCCCAGCCTAAAACCACTGTCCCGGTTCCACCAGGCCTAGGTCTAGCAATTGTTGGCTGTGCCATTCAAAGGGGACGGAGTTGTGCCATTTGAAATTGCGGATGTCGTAGGTGCTGCCGGGGTTGGATTTTAGCGCTTTGGCGGTGCGGAAGGAGCAGACGGCAGCCGTGATGTTGTTGTGCCATTCGCAGGCGAAGGTGTTGTATTCTTCTTCTGAGAAGGTGAAATCTTCGTTCATGTGCACGCCTTCTTTGGCGCGGAAGATGGAGATGCGGTCGATTTTGCGGCGCGCTTCTGGAACGTGTTCTTCGAAACGCCAGCGCAGGCCGCCGTAGAAATTCAATTGCCGCTCTTTTGGGTGGCTGTGATTGTTCGGGTCGGGGCGGCCGAGGGCGTAGTAGCCGGTTTTGTCGATCTGTGCATGTTCCAGAGAAACGGCGTTTGGATGCTCCGCAAGGTTATCGGCGTAGAGATCGAGCACGTAGGTCAGCATCGCGTCGCGGCGTTCTTCTGCGTGGAAGGCCAGCATTTCGCCGATCTTGCGCGATTCGCAGAATGGGAAAATCAGGTACTCGGCGTTAAAGCAGTAGTAGAACCAAGTGCCGGGGGCCGCGACGGCGAGGCGGTTGACCATATCGACCATGGCTTGGCCGGTGGTGTTTTCGCAATCTACGCGGCAGACCTCTTCGGAGACGTCATAGGCCATTTTAAAGGCCTTGGGCATAATCGCGAAGACATGTTTGAAGCCTAAATCCACGTGGTGGCGCAGAGTTGAGTCGATTTCGACTTCGTCTTCCACAAAAATTAGCGCGATTGGGCCTTTGGCCAAAAGCTTGGTTCCGTGGTTTAGGAGGTCGTCAAAGGAATTGAAACGCATTGGACTGCTTTTATTATGACTGCTCTGGTTGTGCCTAAAATCGGTTAATTTGTCGTGCATTGCAAGCCGGGTAGAACATGATGTAAGACGGCGCCTTGAAACCGCCGATCCGCAAGGGGCATGATCATGGCCGACACCAAGAAATTGTTCATCAAAACTTATGGCTGTCAGATGAATGTCTATGACAGTGAACGCATGGCCGAGGCTATGGGGGGCGCGGGCTATGAAGCCACGGAAACCCCAGAAGATGCGGATATGATCCTGTTGAACACATGCCACATTCGGGAAAAGGCCGCGGAGAAGGTTTATTCCGAGCTGGGCCGGATGAAGGCGCTAAAGACGGATCGCCCGAATCTAAAGATCGGTGTGGCGGGTTGTGTTGCGCAGGCAGAGGGTGCTGAAATTATGCGCCGTCAGCCGGGTGTGGATTTGGTGGTTGGGCCACAGGCCTATCATCGCTTGCCTGAGATGGAAAAAGCCATTCGCGCCGGGAAAAAGGCGCTGGATACGGATTTTCCTGAGGAAGATAAGTTTGAGAAGCTGAAGTCGCGGCCAAAGGCTAAGCGGGCGCCAGCTGCGTTTTTGACCGTACAAGAAGGCTGCGACAAGTTCTGTGCGTTCTGTGTTGTGCCGTATACGCGGGGGGCCGAAGTCTCGCGCCCTGTGGATCGCGTGCTGACCGAAGCGCGGGATTTGGTGGAACGCGGTGTGCGTGAGATTACTTTGTTGGGTCAGAACGTGAATGCCTATCACGGGGCGGGGGAGTCTGGATCAAAGACTTTGGCGGACCTGATTTGGGAATTGGATAAGATCGATGGGCTAGAGCGCATTCGGTTTACGACGAGCCATCCAAACGACATGCAGGATGATCTGATCGAAGCGCATGGCACCTGTTCTAAGTTGATGCCGTATCTGCATTTGCCTGTTCAATCGGGCAGCGACAAGATTTTGAAGCGGATGAACCGGAGCCATACGGCCGAGAGCTATTTGCGTTTGATCGAACGTATCCGCGAGGCACGGCCTGATATTTTGCTGTCTGGCGACTTTATCGTTGGCTTCCCGGAAGAGACCGAAGAAGACTTTCAAGCGACGATAGATTTGATCAAAGAAGTCCGTTACGGGCAGGCCTATTCGTTTAAGTATTCGACCCGTCCGGGCACGCCTGCGGCGGAACGTCCGTTGGTGGATGATGCGGCGGCGAATGATCGGTTGCAGCGTTTGCAGGGACTTTTGACAGAACAGCAACGTGATATTCAGAACAGCATGGTTGGACGCGAGGTCTCTGTTTTGCTGGAACGCGCTGGGCGCGATGCGGGGCAGATGGTTGGCAAGTCTGAGTATCTGCATTCCGTGCATTTGGACGCAGCGGGCCACCAGATTGGTGATGTCGTGCGTGTGAAGGTCATTGAAAGCAAGACCAACTCGTTGAAAGGTGAGTTGCTTTAAGCGCTGACTAGGGGTGGCGGGGCCGAACCCGGGGTCTTCGGCTCTTCCTTGAGGTCTTTGAATTGCAATGATTGGCCCATTAAGGCGCAGTAATGCGCGTCATAAACGTGCTCGCAATGTCACGGTTGGGTTTTGCGGCCCTAGGTCTGCATACCATATCTTGTATTATTCCTTCACATAGCGCAGAAATTTGCTAGAGTGTGTATATTATATGACTTCGAAGAACCCTTTGCGGATCAATGCAGGGGAAACGGGGCAAGCAGAGGATATAATCGTGGCGGACAAAATGATTGCGAGTGCGCGTAAGTTGTTGGGGGGCGTTGTTGTTGCAGCCATGACCCTGACTGCAGTAGCCGGTGCCGCTGTTGCGGAAACCAAACAAATTCGTGGTGCAGCTTATGTTCCAACTATCTGGGTTGACCCGGATGGATGTGAGCACTGGGTGATGGATGATGGTGCAGAGGGTTACATGACCCCGAACGTCAGCCGTCAGGGCATTCCAGTTTGCCGTCAGGGCAACCTATGCGGCGTAATGGATGCAGACCAGTTCTTTGCAACCAATAAAAGCCAAATCGGTGGTTCAGGTCGCGCACGTTTGGCTGAGTTCTTTCAGCAAGCGAACGCACGGGCTTATATCATCACAGGCCACACTGACAGCCGCGCAAGCGATGAATACAACATGGCATTGAGCTTCCGCCGTGCGACAGCTGTTGCAAAAGTGGGCGCAAGCACTGGCGCGAATATCGTAGATGTTCGGGGTTACGGCGAGCGTATGCCACGGGCGACCAACAAAACTTCACGCGGCCGGGCAGAAAACCGCCGTGTTGAAATCATGTGCATCAACTAAGGGGACGGTCATGAAACTTGTTAAAACATGCATGGCTTTGATGGCCGCGACTGTTCTTTCTGCGTGTATCGGTGAAGAATCCGGTGGCGAAATTACAGATAAAACTGTTGACCACGGCTTTGACAAAAAGCACCTGAGCCAACTTAAGGCCGGTATCTGGGTTGATCCAAATGGTTGTGATCACTGGATCATTGACGATGGTAAAGAGGGTTATCTGAGCCAACGTCTTGATCGGTATGGCAAACCTGTTTGTTCTGGCATCGCGCCGCCTTCGACGGCGACGGGCCCCTACAAGCAAGGGTCAAAGTTCCACGATCCTGCATGATGCCAACTGCGCATCACATAAAATTACAGAAAGGTCGCATGTTTTCACATGCGGCCTTTTTTTATGACGGTTGCGTGAATATTCGCCTGTCATGGTGCAAGGGCGCTTGCGTTGGACGCCCAAAAGATGGCACCCTGAGACTCAGTACAACGCTTGATAGGAGACATATTTGGCCATCAGCGAAATGACCCCACCGCTCGCCCAGGAAGCCAACAAAGAACATGTGTTGGAGTTCCCTGACAACCGCCTGCTGATTGATCTCTGTGGAGAGTATGATCGGAACTTGGCGAATATAGAGCAAAAGCTGAAAGTCCAAATTATTCGCCGCGGAAACCAACTGGCAATTCACGGTGAAGAAGCGGCGCAGCTTGAGGCCGAAACGGTTTT
Organism: Cognatishimia sp. 1_MG-2023; assembly: GCF_030548175.1. Lineage (GTDB taxonomy): Bacteria > Pseudomonadota > Alphaproteobacteria > Rhodobacterales > Rhodobacteraceae > Cognatishimia. The sequence continues at coordinate 258,609 of NZ_JAUORX010000003.1, forward strand.
ACAGTCGCTTTATCAACGTCTTGAAACCGGAAAATCCGTTGAACAAGGTGATATTGATCGCGAATTGCGCATGGGTGGTTCTGAAAAGAACACCGGTACGTTGGATGGCGATCAGATGGAGCTGTTCAAGGGCGGCAAAGTTGAAATCAAAACACGCAAAAAGCTGGTTGAGCCGCGAACCGAGGCACAAAAGGCCTATGTGAAGAGCTTGTTTAACAACGAGCTGGCCTTTGGCATTGGTCCCGCTGGTACAGGTAAGACATATCTTGCCGTGGCGGTTGGTGTGTCGATGTTTATCAGCGGTGAAGTTGATAAGATTATCCTCTCGCGTCCTGCGGTCGAAGCGGGTGAAAAGCTGGGTTATTTGCCTGGTGACATGAAGGATAAAGTCGATCCTTATATGCAGCCGCTCTATGATGCGCTGAATGATTTTTTGCCGGCCAAGCAGCTTGGTAAGTTGATCGAAGAGAAAAAGATCGAGATTGCGCCGCTGGCCTTTATGCGGGGGCGGACCTTGGCGAATGCGTTTGTTGTGCTGGATGAGGCGCAAAACGCGACCACGATGCAGATGAAGATGTTTCTGACCCGTCTGGGTGAGGGCAGCCGCATGGCGATTACCGGTGACCGAACGCAGGTGGATTTGCCGCGTGGTGTGCAATCTGGTTTGCGGGATGCGGAACGTTTGCTGAGTGAAGTTAAGGGCGTGAGCTTTAACTATTTCACAGCAAATGATGTGGTACGTCATCCATTGGTTGCCGCAATCATCAAGGCATATGATGCGGATGCCGAGAAAGCGCAGAAGACCTAACAATTGGCTGGGAGCCGAGTAATGTTGAGATTTGCATTTTTATCGGCGACCCATCTAGGCGCTTTGGCTGTTGGATTCGCGTTGGGAATTTATTTCCTGCCCATCCTGACGGCGCCTGCATCCCCTGATGCGGCCGCTTTGGAAGAGCAAACCAAAGACGCATTGTTCACGGCTGAGTTCACGCGCGACCTTGCGGGGAGTGATTTCTTGCATTGGGGGGAGGGCACGGTGAGTGTGTCCTCTTCGATGATTGTGCACGAAGGGAAACTTGCACCGGGGCCAGACTATAAGCTGTATCTGGTGAAGGATTTTGTCGAAGACGAAGCGGGATTTGAGGCTGTGAAGTCTGAGTCGGTTTTGGTCGGAGATGTGAAGACATTCGCGGGTTTGCTGCTGAATGTGCCAGCCGAGATTGATGTGACGCAATATTCTACGGTTTTGATTTGGTGTGAATCCTTTGGGGAATTCATCACGTCGGCCAAATACCAGTAAACCATTTGGGCACTTTTCTATGCTTTTCTTGGATCAACAACTGCGTTAGTGCGGGGCATGTCTGTGGATATTTTGATCGAAGATCGCCGTTGGCGCGATATAGAGCTGGACGCTTTGGCTGAGAAGGCCGCGGATGCGGTTTTGTCTGAGCTTGGGCTTGCACCGGATGCTTGGGAAATCAGCTTTTTGGCTTGTAATGACACGAGAATTGCTGATTTAAACGCTGATTTTCGCGGAAAACCAAGCCCGACGAATGTGTTGTCTTGGCCGTCTGACGAGCTGGGTGCGGATGCGGATGGGGGGCAACCTGATCTGCCAAGAGGCCCGGATACAGAGCTGGGCGACATCGCGATTGCGTTTGAAACCTGCAAGCGCGAGGCGGAAGAGGCCGGCAAAACAATGCAAGATCACGTGATGCATTTGTTGGTGCATGGAACTTTACATCTTTTGGGCTATGATCACATCCGTGACCAAGATGCCACTTTGATGGAAGGCTTGGAAACACAGATACTTGCGAAAATGGGTATAGCTAACCCATATAGAGAGGAGACGGGGTAAAACCCCATTTGGAAAGGTACGATGGGCGACAGCACTGACGGATCTTCTAACGCGGCGCAAAGCGCGCGGGTAGAGGCCCAGAATAATTCTAAGAGCGGCGGTTTTTTCCGTCGATTGATTGAAGCCATCAGCCCTGCGGATGCAGGTGGTGATGTATCTAATATTCATTCAGATAATAATCCCACGCCAACGCATGGCATGATCAACCTACGCCGTATGCGGGTTGAGGATGTTGCTGTGCCGAAGGTCGATATTGTGTCGGTGTCTGTGACAATGACGCGGCCTGAGGTTGTGGATGTCTTTCGGGAAAGCGGGTTTACGCGCTTGCCGGTTTACGACGGCACGTTGGACACGCCGGTTGGCTTTTTACACCTAAAAGACTTGGCTCTGAAATATGGGTTCAATGGGTCTGGCGGACGATTTGTCATGCGGCAAATGTTGCGGCCCTTGCTGTTTGTGCCGCCATCGATGCCGCTGGGCGTTTTGCTGACCAAGATGCAGACGGAGCGTCGGCATATGGCCTTGGTGATCGACGAATATGGTGGTGTGGATGGGCTTGTGACCATCGAGGATTTGATCGAACAGGTTGTCGGTGAAATCGAAGATGAACACGACCAAACCGAAGATACGCTTTGGACTGAAGACGCGCCGGGCTGCTACATGGCCTTTGCCAAAACGCCTTTGGAGGAATTCCAACAGGAAATTGGCCGGTCTTTGACGCAATTCGAAGAGATTGATGCCGAGGAAATTGATACGCTCGGCGGGTTGGTCTTTATGCTTGCGGGGCGTGTGCCTGCGCGGGGCGAGGTTGTGGTGCATCCAGACGGGACCGAATTTGAGGTCGTTGATGCCGATCCTCGGCGGATCAAACGCCTGCGGGTCTTGTTGACCGAAGCGCAGCAGCATGTGGCTGAATAGCCGGATTGATGCCTTTGGCCGATTGGGGCCAAAGGTAAAAACGCTTCTTCTGATTTTGATGGGTCTTGTGGCCAGCCTTGGGCAAGCGCCATTTGGTGCGGTGTTCCTATCGTTGATTGGGTTTGCCAGTGTGTTTCTGGTGTTTTCCTTTGCAGAGACGGGCCGCGCCGCGGCCAAAATGGGCTGGGCCTTTGGGCTAGGGTATTTCGTTTTAACGATGCAATGGTTGGTGTCGCCGTTTCTGGTAGAGGCTGACCGGCATGGCTGGATGGCACCCTTTGCGGTGGTTCTATTGGCCGGCGGCTTGGCATTGTTATGGGGTGCAGCTTTTGCTGCGGCGCGTCGTTTTGGGCCGTTTGCACTGATCGTGACTTTACCACTCGCGGAACTGGTGCGGGCCTATGTGTTCACTGGGTTTCCGTGGGGCATGCCTGCGTATGGATTGGTTGATACGATCTTTGCGCAGGGGGCGGCGTGGGTTGGGTCACACGGGTTGAACGTTGTGTTGTTGGCGCTGGCCTATGTGTTGGCGTGGACGGTCACAGGACGCGGTTTTGCGGGGTGGTCTTGGCGGTTAGGTTTGGCTGCTGTGGCTGTGACGTTGATTGTTCCGTTGAAACCCATGCAGGCCACAGATGATGCGGCTGTTATTCGCTTGATCCAGCCAAATGCACCGCAGCATCAAAAGTGGGATAGCGCTTTTATGCCGATCTTTTTCGATCGGGCGTTGGCGTTTACGGCGGCAGAGGGCCAGCCGGATTTGATCCTTTGGCCAGAGACGAGCCTGCCTTACAGCCTGCCGGGCGGTATTGATGCGGTGGACGAGATCGCGGCGGCAGCCAATGGTGTGCCGTTTGTGGTTGGGGCCAATCGGTTTGATGACTTGCTGCTGATGAATGCGGCGGTCTTGGTTGATGAGGCAGGACAGATTAGCCAAATCTATGACAAGGCGCATTTGGTTCCGTTTGGCGAGTATATGCCCTTTGGCGAGGTTTTGGCGCGTTTTGGCATCCATGGCTTGGCGGCCAGTGAAGGACGTGGCTTTACCCCTGGGGCTGGTGCGGAGCTGATGGATTTGGGAGCCTTGGGAAAGGCATTGCCGCTGATTTGTTACGAGGCTGTGTTTCCACAGGATGTTGGGGCCTATTCGGAGCGCCCAGATTTTCTGATGCAGATCACCAATGATGCGTGGTTTGGGACGTTCTCTGGCCCGTACCAGCATTTGGTGCAGGCGCAGATGCGCGCGATTGAGCAGGGGCTTCCGTTAGTTCGGGCGGCGAACACGGGCGTTTCTGCGATGATTGATGCACGGGGGCGGGTCGTTGACTCGCTTCCGTTGAATGAAGCAGGATTTCTGGATGTGGCTTTGCCGCCGGCTCTGCCGATGACGCTTTATGCGAAAACGGGGGATTGGACGGTATTTTTGTTACTGTTGGCGGGCTACATCGGTCTTTGGGTTAGAAAACGACGCGAAAGCAATTGACCCTAGGCGGATGCAGGCCTAAGTCGAGTTTAATCATGACTGTCACAACGGCTTCCTGGCGTGACAGAGAAATCTAATGGAGCATTTCATGGCCAGATCGAATTACGTTTTCACTTCCGAGTCCGTTTCGGAGGGCCATCCAGATAAAGTCTGCGACCGCATTTCTGACGCGGTGCTGGATGCTTTGTTGGCCGAAGAGCCAGAAGCACGCGTTGCTTGCGAAACCTTTGCGACAACCGACCGTGTCGTCATTGGTGGCGAAGTTGGCTTGAGCGACCAAGCGAAGCTAAAAGAATACATGGCAGGTGTTGATGGGATCGTACGCGATTGCATCAAAGACATCGGCTACGAGCAGGATAAGTTTCACCACGAGACTGTGGAAATCACCAACCTGCTTCACGAACAATCCGCGCATATTGCGCAGGGCGTTGATGCCTCTGCGGATAAAGAAGAAGGTGCAGGCGATCAGGGCATTATGTTTGGTTACGCAACCAACGAAACGCCTGATCTGATGCCAGCGCCCATTCAATATGCCCATGCGATTTTGCGTCGTTTGGCTGAGGTGCGTAAATCTGGCGAGCAAGCGGTGCTAGGCCCAGATGCGAAAACGCAGCTATCTGTGCGTTATGAAGGCGGCAAGCCGGTGGGCGTATCGTCTTTGGTTTTATCGACACAGCATTTGGACGAAAGCCTGAGCAGCGCAGATATCCATGCGATTGTTGCGCCTTATATCACTGAGGTTCTGCCAGAGGGTTGGCTGACTGCTGAAACCGAATGGCATGTGAACCCAACCGGTAAGTTTGTAATCGGTGGGCCAGATGGTGACGCGGGTTTGACTGGTCGTAAGATTATCGTGGATACCTATGGTGGTGCCGCCCCGCATGGTGGTGGTGCGTTTTCTGGGAAAGACCCAACCAAGGTTGACCGCTCTGCCGCTTATGCGGCGCGTTACTTGGCAAAGAACATTGTGGCTGCGGGCATGGCGGAGAAGTGCACGCTGCAGCTGTCCTATGCGATTGGCGTGTCTAAGCCATTGTCGATCTACGTGGATACCTATGGCACTGGCCAAGTTGATGATGCTGCAATCGAAGCAGCCGTGGCACAATGCATGGACCTGACCCCGCGCGGTATTCGTGAGCACTTGAAGCTGAACAAACCAATCTATCAGCGTACTGCGGCTTACGGTCACTTTGGCCGTACCCCTGACGCTGATGGCGGGTTTAGCTGGGAACAGACCAACTTAGTGACTGCGCTGAAGGCGGCTGTTTAAGCTGACTTATACTAAATTTTGGAAAGGCAGAGAGGTTCTCTGCCTTTTTGCATTTGTGGCCAAGCCTTGACCCATGGTGCAGGTTACGGCACATGGACGCGACCTAATTTGTGAGACCCCTAATGTCCGACGATAGCTCTAATACTCCAGACAACCACCCTTCGGGGGCGCCTTGGCGGAACTTTTATGGGCGCTTTAAGGGGAAGGGGTTGCGCAAATCTCAGGAGGCTTGGTTGGATGAAGATCTGGCGAAGCTGTCACCGGGAAAGGTGACTTGGGAAGAAAACCCGGATCGCGAGAATATTGATCTGGAAGCGCTGTTTGGTGGGCGTGATACCTGGCTGGAAATCGGCTTTGGTGGCGGTGAGCATATGGTGCATCAGGCCAGCCAGAACCCGGACGTGGGGTTTATTGGGTGTGAGCCGTATATCAACGGCGTTGCGATGTTGCTGGGTAAAATCCGCGAGGCGGGTGCTGACAATATCAAGGTGCATCCAGGGGATGCGCGCGACATGTTTGATGTTTTGCCGGATGCGTCGATTTCTAAGGCGTTTCTGTTGTATCCTGATCCATGGCCCAAGAAACGGCATCATCGCCGCCGGTTTGTGACGCAGGAACATCTGGAGCCATTGGCACGGGTTTTGAAACCCGGTGCGATTTTTCGGGTGGCGACGGATATCGAAGACTACGTGCGCCAGACCTTGGAAGAGGTTCCAAAGGCGGGCTTTGAATGGCTGGCAGAAGGGCCATCGGATTGGCGCGAGCCTTGGGGTGATTGGATTTCCACACGCTATGAGCAGAAGGCCTTTCGCGAGGGGCGCAAGCCACATTATCTGACGTTTAAGCGTTTGGGATAAGCTGGGTGAGGGGCGCTGCCCCTCTTGGCCGATGGCCAATTCACCCCGGAGTATTTTAGGAAAGATGAAGGTGCGGGGCATCGAATTGGGTCATGGGCTTTCTGAGCCATGGACCTTGCACCTGTTCTGCGCTAACAGCCTTGGCCAAGAGCTATGAAGGATTGCGCATATGTCTGGCCACGGCACCCCCATTCCCATGACATCTCGGCCCTGTGGGCCTTTGAACGGCGAGGCGCATGTGCCTGGCGATAAGTCGATTTCGCATCGGTCTTTGATCCTGGGCGCGATGTCGATCGGTGAGACGCGCATTACTGGGCTGTTGGAAGGCGAAGACGTTTTGGATACAGCCAAAGCGATGCGCGCCTTTGGGGCAGAGGTGATTGAGCATGGCGGCGGATCTTGGTCCGTGTTTGGCGTTGGGGTTGGCGGTTTTGCTGAGCCTGAGAACGTGATTGATTGCGGCAACTCTGGCACCGGCGTGCGCCTGATCATGGGCTGCATGGCGACAACGGGGATATCGGCGACCTTTACTGGGGATGCCTCCCTGAACAAGCGTCCGATGGCGCGGGTGACGGATCCGATTGCATTGTTTGGAGCGCAGTCTGTTGGACGCTCTGGTGGACGCTTGCCAATGACGATTGTTGGCGCGGCTGAGCCGACACCTGTGCGCTATGTGGTGCCAATGCCTTCGGCGCAGGTGAAGTCAGCGGTTTTGCTGGCGGGTCTGAACGTACCGGGTAAGACGGTGGTGATTGAGAAAGAAGCGACACGCGATCATACGGAACGTATGTTGCAGGGCTTTGGCGCGGAGCTGACCGTCGAAGAGACGGACGAGGGCCGTGTGATCACTTTGACCGGTCAACCAGAGTTGAAGGCGCAAGAGATTGTTGTGCCGCGTGATCCATCCAGTGCGGCGTTTCCCGTTTGTGCGGCGATTGTCACACCGGGGTCTGATGTGTTGGTGCCGAATATCGGTTTGAACCCAACACGCGCGGGCCTGTTTACGACTTTGCGTGAAATGGGTGCTGATCTGACCTATGAGAACGAGCGTGAAGAGGGTGGTGAGCCGGTTGCGGACTTGCGTGCAAAGTTCTCGCCCGACTTGAAAGGGATCGAAGTTGATCCTGCGCGGGCGGCTTCGATGATTGATGAATATCCGGTTCTGTCCGTTGTTGCGGCCTTTGCCCAAGGCGACACTGTGATGCGTGGCGTGAAAGAGCTGCGGGTTAAGGAAAGCGACCGAATTGATGCGATGGCAAAAGGTCTGCGGGCCAATGGCGTGACCGTTGATGAAGGCGACGATTGGTGGATCGTTAAGGGGCTTGGTCATGGGAATGTGCCGGGTGGTGCAACGTGTGCGAGCCAGCTGGATCACCGCATTGCGATGAGTTTCATGATTTTGGGCATGGCTGCACAAAAGCCTGTGAGCGTGGATGATGGCGGCCCAATTGCAACATCTTTCCCGATCTTTGAAGGGCTAATGGCCGAGCTTGGTGCAGAGGTGGTGCGAAGCGCCAGCTAAGCCTTCGATCAGTTTATCTTGATTTTTAAGCCGTGCTGGGCATGATTTCCCAGCGCGGTTTTTTTGTGCCGCCTGTATCGGGACGAGGAGGGGCGGCCCATGCAACGTTGGTTTTGCATATGTGTATTGATCACGCTTGGCCTATTGGCCGTGATGAGCATGTGGTCTTTTCCGTGGATTGCGCAGTCTGCCGGGGGGCTTTCGGCATTTGATTTGCGGTTTACCGGATATTCAGAAGCTGAGGCACGAGCATTTTTGGCGGCCCTTAGCGATGAAGGGTATGTGTTTTATCTGACGGTTCAGCATCGGTTGGATGTGCTGTTTCCTGCGTTTCTGGCGGCGAGTTTCATGCTAGCAAGCGCGCTGTTGTTTCGGCAGCGGTTTGCGCGATTGCTTTACATCATCGTTCTATTGGGTTTGGCGAGCGATTTTCTGGAGAACCGAACTGTGGCGGCGATGTTGCGCATGCCTGAAACTGTTGATCCAATCATGATTAAAGTGGCTAGTCTGTGGACGGTTGCAAAGTTTGTGTCGATAGCGGTTGTTTTGGTCTGCCTTTTGGCAGGTTTGGGCGGACGGCTTTGGGTTCGAAAGTGGTCGCGTGGCGGTGCATAGGTGCTTGCGCCAATTGGGTAGACGCGAGATAACGCCTGCAACAGATATTTGAGGCACATCATGCGTATTACCATTGCAATCGACGGTCCTGCAGCAGCGGGCAAGGGCACTATTTCAAAAGCTGTTGCCGCGCATTTTGGGTTTGCGCATTTGGATACGGGGCTGTTGTATCGCGCCGTTGGGGCCAAGGTGCTTGCTGGCCAAGAGGCGATTGCGGCGGCGCAGGCTTTGGTGGCTGAGGATTTAGACGTTGGTGATTTGCGCACGCCTGATGTGGCGCAGGCGGCATCAAAAGTGGCTGTCGTACCAGAGGTGCGGGCGGCATTGGTGGATTTTCAACGCAGTTTTGCCCAGCGTGCAGGTGGGGCTGTTTTGGATGGCCGTGATATTGGCACCGTTATCTGCCCAGAGGCCGATGTGAAACTGTTTGTGACAGCCAGCGCAGAAGTGCGTGCGACGCGCCGGTTTAAGGAGTTGTCGGACAAGGGTCACGCGGATACGTTTGAGGACGTGTTGGCAGACGTCAAGGCGCGGGATGAGCGGGATATGAACCGCGCTGAGGCACCGTTGAAACCTGCCGAAGATGCGGTTTTGATCGACACATCTGAATTGACTGCTGAGCAAGCGATTGCTGCAGCGATTGCCGAGATTGACGCAAAACGCGGTTAAAGCTCTCGTGACATGCGGCGGTAGGCGACGTCTTTTTTGAAAAAACGTTCTCCTTTTGGGGCGAAGCCGTGTTTTTCGTAAAACGGGAGCGCGTTTTCGCGTGCGTCGAACCAGAATGCCGTGGCGCCTAATTCGCGGGCTTTGTTTATTAGAAATGTCAGCATTTGGCTGCCAAGCCCTTGGCCTTGGTGGCTATGAGCCGTGGCGAATTTGCGCAGGCGAAGGGTTGTGTCATGCCAAAAGAGCGAGGCGGTACAAATCAGCTGCCCGTCATTGTGGATACCGAAATGTAGCGCGTTTTCGTCACCTTTGACTTGGCTGACCTCTGGCGGATGGTCGGGCCACAGAACGGCTTGTCTTAATGGCAGAGTATCGGATGCTGAAATTGGGGTGATGTCCATCTGTGCAATCTGCCGCGCAATTTAGCTAATTTCAACGAATTAAAACGGCCGCGAATGTCTGGGATTTAGATATTTGTAACGCTCTTATCGCCATCCTTGGTGCATCTGGATCACTAGGGGTTTGCTATGGGTACGTTGATTTACATCGGATCGTTGTCCGCGATGGACACGGATGAAACCAATTTCACAAACGAAAACCCAGATGCGATTAGCGGCAGTTATGGCGCGGGTGATATGCAAACCGTCGATGTGAATATGACCCATTCCGGTGGGTATGTTTACAGTGACGATGGAGGCCGTACGCCGAATGAGTTCATCTATGATGTGGGGAACGGCGAAACGCGCAGTGGCTTAGATGCCGAGGCGCGATTTACTGGGACTGTCACGGATGGGAATGGCGTGACCTCCAGCGTTACGATGAGCGTGTATCAAACCCAAAATGGCGATACCTTTGTGCGATTGCCGGATGGGTATGATGTACAATCGCTGACTGTGGATCAGATGGTTGCCGATGGGTATTCCAACATTAACAATACCGCCAGCAGTACGTCGATGGTTGTGTGCTTTCACGCGGGTGCACGGATTTTAACACCGGATGGGGAAAGGCCCGTTCAGGGGATAAAGCCCGGGGATCAGGTGATGACCTTGGACCACGGGCCGCAGGCGGTTCGATGGCTCGATCATTGGAATATTGCAAAAACAAAGGAAACCAACGCGCCGATTTGCATCGTGGCGGGTGCATTTGGGAATGGGCTGCCGAAGCGCGATTTGCGGGTGTCGCCGCATCATCGTCTATTCCTAACTTCGCGTATTGCGGAACGGATGTTTGGGGCACCCGGAGTTTTGATCGCAGCGCGGCGGTTATTGGGGTTGCCGGGGGTGTATCAGGATGCACCCGGGCAAGAGGCGACTTATGTGCATTTCCTGTGTGATCAGCATGAGTTGGTCTTGGCAGAGGGCGTGGCGGCGGAAACGCTTTTGGTCGCAAAGCAGTCCTTGGCGATGTTGGATGCTGGGTTGAAAGATGCAGGAATTGAAGGGGCAGGGGCGCCAATGACAGCCCGCGCCAGCGCGCCGGCCCGACCTTTGCATAGCCAGAGGCGGTTACAGAACATGGTGGGGCGTCATATCAAAAATGGTAAGATGCTGATGGCTTGTACTGATGGATTTCGGATGAACGGCGGCATGATACACCATGAGGGGCGACGATTGATCGCGATATCTGGCGCAACTTCGCCGGAAACCCCGGATAAATTCGCCAAAAGCCTTGCAAACTAGGCACCAAGCGAGTAACCCACGCCTGTCGAAAAGGCGAATAATGCCGCAAGATACAGAGATCGAGCAGGGTCGGATCAACCGGCCCTCTTTGTTTTGCGTTTCGCTTGGACCAACCCGTCTGCCATTGGTGGGCATAATTTAAGACCGGCGGAGACAACCGCGCGGCCAGATAAAAACCGAATGTAAAGGAAACATGAGACCTCATGGCTCAAAACGTATCTATGGAGGACTTCGAAGCCCTTCTGAATGAAAGCTTCGAAATGGACACCCCTGATGAGGGTTCCGTTGTAAAAGGCAAGATCATCGCGATTGAAGCGGGTCAGGCCATCATCGACGTAGGCTACAAAATGGAAGGCCGCGTTGATCTTAAAGAATTCGCAAATCCTGGCGAAGCTCCTGAAGTTGCTGTTGGCGACGAAGTAGAAGTCTTCTTGCGCTCTGCAGAGAACGCACGTGGCGAAGCAGTTATCTCTCGTGAGATGGCGCGCCGCGAAGAAGCTTGGGACCGTCTGGAAAAAGCATATGCCGACGACGCGCGCGTCGAAGGTGCCATCTTTGGCCGTGTCAAAGGCGGTTTCACTGTCGATCTGGGTGGCGCAGTTGCGTTCTTGCCTGGTTCACAAGTGGACGTTCGCCCAGTACGCGACGCAGGCCCATTGATGGGTCTGAAGCAGCCATTCCAAATCCTGAAAATGGACCGTCGTCGTGGCAACATCGTTGTATCCCGTCGTGCGATCCTCGAAGAATCCCGCGCAGAGCAGCGTGCTGAAGTTATCGGCAAACTGGCTGAAGGCGATTCTGTTGACGGTGTGGTTAAGAACATCACTGAATACGGTGCGTTCGTTGACCTTGGTGGCGTAGACGGCTTGCTGCACGTAACCGACATGGCATGGCGCCGTGTGAACCACCCATCTGAGATCCTGACAATCGGCGAAACCGTTAAGGTTCAGGTTATCAAGATCAACAAAGAGACACATCGTATCTCCTTGGGCATGAAACAGCTGATGGACGATCCTTGGGATCTGGTTGCTGGCAAGTACCCACTTGAGTCCGTGCACACTGGCCGCGTAACAAACATCACTGATTACGGTGCATTTGTTGAGCTGGAAGCTGGCGTTGAAGGTCTGGTTCACGTTTCTGAAATGTCTTGGACAAAGAAAAACGTACACCCAGGCAAGATCGTTTCTACTTCTCAAGAAGTCGAAGTTATGGTTCTGGAAATCGATGGTGCGAAGCGCCGTGTTTCCCTTGGCCTGAAACAGACTCAGCGCAACCCATGGGAAGTGTTTGCAGAAACACACCCAGAGAACACTGAAGTTGAAGGTGAAGTTAAGAACATCACCGAATTCGGTCTGTTCATTGGTCTGCCTGGCGAGATCGACGGCATGGTTCACCTGTCCGACATCTCTTGGGACGAGCGTGGCGAAGACGCGATCCAGAACTTCCGCAAAGGCGACGTTGTCAAAGCGGTTGTATCTGAAGTTGACGTTGAAAAAGAGCGTATCTCTCTGTCCATCAAAGCGCTTGGCGGCGACAAGTTCGCTGAAGCGACTGGCGGCGTGAAGCGTGGCTCTATCGTGACTGTTGAAGTGACTGCCATCGAAGAAGGCGGCATCGAAGTGGTTTATGAAGGCATGAAGTCCTTCATCCGCCGTTCTGACCTGGCACGTGATCGCGTTGATCAGCGTCCAGAGCGTTTCAACGTTGGCGATAAAGTTGACGTGCGTGTGACTAACGTAGATGGCAAAACACGCCGTCTGGGTCTGTCCGTAAAAGCACGTGAGATCGCTGAAGAGAAGGAAGCAGTTGAACAGTATGGTTCTTCTGACTCCGGCGCGTCCTTGGGTGATATCCTTGGCGCAGCTCTGAAGACTGACGAGTAAACGCTAGGCCTTAGGGCTTAAGAAAAATCTGGCCTCGCCCGATGGGCGGGGCCTTTCCTATTCAGGACCAAGTCAATAAGTGGCCTATGGAGTGGCTCAGTTTGACGCCCTCGTCTTTCCAAAACAACGACCTGCGCACACAGGTAGGGCGCGTTGTTTTTGATAGGCGGTGGATATTTGGCCGTTACCTTATTGGGCCTGCATGCGCAGTGACCCTCTCGCGCAAAAGCGCGGGCAACATATAAAGAGAAGACAATACTGTGAAACAAGCTCTGCGGGACGCGTTAACCGATCGTGGCTACAATAAACTGACCCCTGTTCAAGAAGCGGTCATGGACCCGGAATATGAAGGCGCTGACCTTTTGGTTTCTGCTCAAACCGGTTCTGGTAAAACTTTGGGCTTTGGCTTGGCGATTGCGCCAACGTTGCTCGGCAATGACGAAGCGTTTTCAAAGGCAAAAGCGCCTTTGGCTTTGGTGATTGCACCGACGCGTGAACTTGCGCTGCAGGTAAAGCGCGAGTTGGCATGGCTTTATGCCAAGGCGGGCGCTGTGATGGCGTCTTGTGTGGGTGGCATGGATATGCGCGACGAGCGTCGCACATTGGAACGTGGCGCGCACATTGTTGTGGCCACTCCGGGCCGTCTGCGCGATCACATCATGCGTGGCTCTATCAACCTGTCGCAACTGCGTGCGGTTGTTCTGGACGAAGCGGATGAGATGCTAGATCTGGGTTTCCGCGAAGATTTGGAGTTCATCCTAGGTGAATCCCCAGAGTCGCGTCAGACACTGTTGTTCTCTGCGACGGTTCCAAAATCCATCCTTGGCTTGGCGAAAAAGTACCAGAACGACGCGATCCGCGTTGTTGCGAAATCCGAGAACGCACAGCATAGCGATATTGAATACCGCGCAATGAGCGTTGTTGACCGTGACGTTGAGAACGCCGTGATCAACACGCTGCTGTATTACGATGCGCCAAATGCGATTGTTTTTGGCAATACACGGGCAACTGTGAACCGTTTGACAACACGCTTGTCCAACCGTGGATTTAAGGTTGTAGCCTTGTCTGGTGAGCTTTCACAAGCAGAGCGGACCCATGCTTTGCAAGCGATGCGCGATGGGCGTGCGAATGTTTGTGTGGCGACCGATGTTGCGGCACGCGGTATTGATTTGCCGAACCTTGATCTGGTTGTGCACGCTGAATTGCCGGGTAGCCACGAGACATTGCTGCACCGTTCTGGCCGGACCGGTCGTGCGGGCCGTAAAGGCACCAGCTGCTTGATTGTTATCAAGCGCAACATGAAAAAAGCGCAGCGTATTCTGAGCATGGCGAAATTGAATGCAGAGTGGGGCGCAGCGCCTTCTGCTGACGAAGTTGCAGAACGCGAAGAAGAGCGCCTGATGACTGACGAAGGTTGGCAGAAGGAAACGGCTCCGGCAGAGGCTGGATTGGTCGCTAAATTGCTGGAGAAGTTCACACCAGAACAGCTCGCAGCAGCGTTTGTGCGCATCCATCAGACAAACCGTTCTGCTCCCGAAGAGCTGCGGGCTGTTTCTGATGAAAAACCACGTCCACGTGACGAATTTGGTGCCAGCGTTTGGTTCTCTATCGAAGGTGGTCGAGATGCAGAGGCAGAGCCACGCCGCTTGTTGCCGATGCTGTGCAAAGTAGGTGGTCTGACCAAAGACGATATTGGTGCGATCCGGGTTCAAAAAGAAGAATCCTTTGTGCAAATCTTGGAAAGCAGCGTTGATGGTTTCCTAAAGTCTGTCGGCACTGCGATGACTGTTGAAGATGGTGCGAAAATCAAACGCCTATCTCAAGCGCCAGTGCTAGAGCGCCAAGAGCGCCCACGCAGGTCGTTTGACCGCAAGCCCGGTGGTGGCGGTAAACCTGCCTATAAAGGCAAAGGTGAAGGCCGCGGTGATAAGCCACGCGGTAAGTCCTCGGCACCTGTTGATTGGAATGATGCTTCTGAACCTCGGGCACGTAAGCCAAAGCCAGAGTCCAAAGGTGGACCGGGTGGTCATCGTAAAGGTGGAGACGGTGGCGGCAAGCCGCGTCGCGCGTCATCTGATGAATGGTCCCCTGCATCCAAGCGGACTGGTGGAAAACCGGGTGGCAAACCAAAAGGCCCACCACCCCCAGCTGGCAAAGCGAACAGCAAAAAGAACAAAGCACGTGCAGCTGCAAAAGGTGGGAACCAGCCCCCTCGTAAGCGCGGCTTTAACGCCTAAACCTAATCAAGCTGCGCCGCGAATCGTGTGAGATTCTGCGGCGCAGCACCCTTTGCACATGCAGAAGGATGTGCGCTTGATCGGCAGAGCATTGCTCAATCCGTCATTTTCTGAGACTTTTTTTCGGAAAATCAGGGGTTTGGCCGATCTTAGGGTTTCCGTTTTCGCAGATTTCTCCCTATATTTGCTGATGATGCACTGAAAACAATTTGCACGGGCCTGGGGAGACGACTTCGATGATCCGATCGGAACTAATTCAGAAAATCGCTGACGAAAATCCACATCTTTATCAACGTGATGTTGAGCGGATCGTTAATTCGATCTTTGAAGAGATTACAGATGCTATGGCGCGCGGTGATCGCGTCGAGCTGCGCGGCTTTGGCGCGTTCTCGGTTAAACAGCGCGATGCGCGCACTGGCCGAAATCCGCGTACAGGTGAATCTGTCGCAGTTGAAGAAAAGCACGTTCCGTTCTTTAAGACAGGCAAACTATTACGAGATCGTCTGAACGGAAAAGCTTAATGCGCTATATTCGGTATGCCTTTTTGGCCACGCTTGGCGTGGTCCTTTTTTCAATTGCTTTGGCCAATCGTGGTTCGGTGACACTTAGTCTGTTGCCTGAGCCATTGGCGCAGCTGCTTGGGCTGCACTATTCAATCAACTTACCGCTGTTCGTCATCATCTTTGGCGGCATTGGTGCTGGGTTGTTGATTGGCTTTTTCTGGGAATGGATGCGTGAATATAAAATTCGCGCTGCTGCAAGTCGCGCACAACGCGAATTGGCCCAGTCACAGCGCGAAGTGCGCCGGTTGAAGGGCAAACAGAATGAGGACAAAGACGAGGTGCTGGCGCTTCTAGAGGAAGCCAGCTAAACCGTCAGACAAGTGATTGTCTTAGCGCCTCGGAGATAATCCGGGGCGTTTTGCATTGGGGGATAAGATGGACACGCGGGTCAAAATTTGTGGTCTAAAAACACCGGAACATGTGGCAGCCGCAGCTGAGGCTGGCGCGAGCTACGTGGGTTTTGTGTTCTTTGAGAAATCTCCACGCAATGTATCGGTGGAATTGGCGCGTGACTTGGCATTGGATGTGCCTGTTGGTTTGGCCAAGGTGGCATTGGTTGTGAATGCCGATGATGGCGCGCTGGATGCGCTGATGGATCAGGTGCCAATAGATATCCTGCAGCTTCATGGCAAGGAAAGCCCAGAGCGTGTGGCAGAGGTGCGTGCGCGTTATGGCTTGCCTGTGATGAAGGCGATTGGGATCGCAGAGGCAAGTGATCTGACGCAGATTGATGCCTACGGCAATGTTGCGGATCAGTTGTTGATTGATGCCAAGGCCCCAAAGGGGGCTGCGTTGCCCGGGGGCAATGGCTTGGCCTTTGATTGGAAACTGGTGAACCGCAAGTACTGGCCTTGCCCTTGGATGCTGGCGGGGGGGCTGAATCCTGAAAATGTTGGCTTGGCTGTTCAGATGACAGGTGCGCGGCAGGTTGATGTTTCGTCAGGTGTGGAAAGCACACCGGGTGAAAAGGATGCTGATTTGATCCGCGCCTTTGTCAAAGCGGCCAAGGAAAAGCCTGCACCAAAGCTATAATTCCCAATTTACGTTGGACGTTTTGGGCCAAGAGGCCTAAGACAATCGGCAACGATTTACGAAAGAGACACGCATGGCCAACGATCTTTTCAACAGCTTCATGAATGGTCCCGATGAAAAGGGCCGGTTTGGTGATTTCGGGGGGCGGTTTGTCTCTGAAACGCTGATGCCATTGATCCTCGAGCTAGAGGCAGAATACGAAAAGGCCAAAACGGACGACAGTTTTTGGGCGGAGATGGATGATCTTTGGCAGCATTACGTTGGCCGCCCAAGCCCGCTGTATTTTGCGCCACGGATGACCGAAGAGCTTGGCGGTGCGAAGATCTATCTAAAGCGTGACGAGTTGAACCACACGGGCGCACACAAGATCAACAACGTCTTGGGGCAGATCATTCTGGCCAAACGTATGGGCAAGACCCGTATTATTGCAGAAACAGGTGCGGGGCAGCATGGTGTTGCAACAGCGACTGTTTGTGCAAAATTCGGTCTGAAATGCGTTGTTTACATGGGCGCACACGATGTCCAGCGTCAGGCTCCAAACGTATTCCGCATGCGCCTGTTGGGCGCCGAAGTTGTGCCTGTGACCTCTGGTCGTGGCACGCTGAAGGACGCGATGAACGACGCGCTGCGCGATTGGGTGACCAACGTTGCAGATACGTTCTATTGCATCGGTACAGTGGCTGGTCCGCATCCATACCCTGCAATGGTTCGTGATTTCCAAGCCATCATCGGTAAAGAAGTGCGTTGGCAATTGGCCGAGCAAGAGGGCGAAGGCCGCTTGCCTGACACGGTGATTGCCGCGATTGGCGGTGGGTCAAACGCGATGGGGCTATTCTTTCCGTTCCTTGATGATGAAAGTGTGAATATCGTGGGTGTTGAAGCCGGCGGTAAGGGCGTGGACATGAAGATGGAGCATTGCGCCTCTTTGACAGGTGGTCGTCCTGGCGTGTTGCACGGCAACCGTACGTATCTGTTGCAAGACGACGATGGCCAAATCCTTGAAGGCTTCTCTATCTCTGCAGGTTTGGATTATCCGGGCATTGGGCCAGAGCATGCATGGCTGCATGAAATTGGTCGCGCGCAATATGTTTCCATTACCGACAAAGAAGCGCTGGAAGCGTTCCAGTTCTCTTGCCGGACCGAAGGCATCATTCCTGCGCTAGAACCAAGCCATGCATTGGCGCATGTGATGAAGCTGGCACCAACACTGCCAAAGGATCATATCCTGGTCATGAACATGTGTGGCCGTGGTGACAAAGATATCTTTACCGTCGCCCGCCATCTGGGCTTTGATATGAGCGACGCAGAATAAACCTTTGGGATATAGGTGATTTAAACGGCGGCCTTTGGGTCGCCGTTTTGCGTTTAGAATTCTGATTTTGTTCAATAAATTCATAAACTCAAGTTTATGGACGTCATCCATTGGGGCATGCGGGGCCAAATAAACCTGCGGTCAATAGAGATGCCGACCGGAATGTCCGAAGTGTTCAGCACAGCAGGTCTGCTCACCTGCATTCACGTAAAAAGGATATTCCAAGATGAAACAACTACTCGCAACAACCGCTTTTATCGCACTCGGCTTTGCAGCACATGCGCAAGCAAGCGAATTGGCTGACCGCGTATCAGCCGAGCTGGCCGCGCAGGGCTATACCAACATCGACACAGAGGTGAAGGGCGACACAACCGTTATTGAGGCAACTCGTGATGGTGTTGAGTTCGAGTTCATTTATGACACGTCCAGCGAGGCGCTACTGGAAACAGAAGAAGAGCCAGCCGATGAAGACGACGCTGACGAAGATGACAGCGACGACGAGGATCAGGATGACGCGGATGAAGACACAGATGAAGATGATGAAGACGAGGAGGATGACGACGACGATAACGATTGATTTTGATTGAGGTCGACAGGACAAACGCTTGAATTTCCCATGTTTGTGCTGTTTAACCTCGCGCTGGTTGATGTTGCATCCCCGACAGTCATCAACCAGCCGCCTAGGAGTTTGAGATGCCTACAAAGACACTTTTGACCGCGGGCCTAATATCGCTGTGCTTGGCCATGCCTGCTAAGGCTGCAACGCTTGAGACGATTGTTCAGCAGTTGAAAGATCAGGGTTACACCGAGATCGAGATCTATCGTACATGGCTCGGCCGCATTCGCATTGAGGCGGAGAATTCGAGCCACGAGCGCGAGATCATTTTGAACCGGGGAACCTTTGAAATCCTTAGAGATTATTCTGAGCCACACGATGAAAACGAGTGGCACGAAGGGCAAGAAGGCGGGCTGTTCTCTCATGAATAAGACAAGCCTGATCGCCTTGACGGCAGTGCAGGGGGCCTGTGCGCTATTCTTTGTATTGGATATTTTGCTCACGATCTTTGGTGCGCGTACGTCCCCGCTGAGTTGGAAGGTGCGTGAGTTGTTAGAGATCGGCGCAGCCGTTGGCTTGATCCTTGGGGCGACCTTGGGGATGATCGCCTTGCGGACTGCAATGCGCGAGCGAGCGGTTGCTGAAGAGAGCTTACGCGTTGTACGGACAGCGTTTCAGGATCATTTGCAGGACAAGTTTGGTGCTTGGGGTTTGACAGGTGCTGAGCGGGATGTGGCGCTGTTTTCGTTAAAGGGGCTGTCGGTGTCTGAAATCGCCTCTGTGCGTGACACATCCGAAGGCACCGTAAAGGCGCAAAGCAATGCGATTTACCGCAAGGCCGGCGTCAACGGGCGGGCGCAATTGATGAGCCTGTTCATAGAAGACCTGATGCTAGAAGACTAACCAGCAGCGTTTTCTCTAAGTATTTCAAGGGATACGACCTCTAACGCGCGACCGTGCGTGGCGTTGAGGTTAACCTTTGGTGCGCAACCTTCGTCATGGGCTTGCAAGAAGCGTGCAGCGCAAAGGCACCAGCTGTCTCCGGGTTTGAGACCGGGAAAGTTATAGTCTGGGCGCGGTGTTGATAGGTCGTTTCCGACGTATTTCGAATAGGCTAGAAATTCGGCTGTCATAACGGCGCAAACTGTATGGCTGCCTTGATCGGCATCGCAGGTGTTGCAATGGCCATCGCGGAAGAACCCGGTGACCGGATCTGTTGAACATGGATCAAGTGATCCGCCCAATACGTTGATTTCAGGGTCTTTTTGCATAGCTATAGCCTGCCGAAATCATTTGAATTTGTCCAATAACTTTTGCATTTTTGTGCGGTCGTCAACTGGGGCTGGTTCCGAGTTTTCCGGAGTTTCAGCTGGTTTTGGCTTTGGTTTGCTGTTCGAAGATCGCGGCGGCGCGACGCGCAGGGCGACGGCATTCATGAATTTACCACTGTTATCATCTGCTAAATGCGCCGCACCGTCGCTGATCCCACGCAGCAGATCGTCTAGCCATTCTTGTTCGGCCTTGGCGAAATCCCTTAGAACATAACCACTTACCGCGTCTTTATGGCCAGGGTGACCGATGCCAAGGCGCACGCGATCATAATGCGGCGAGATGTGTTGGTGGATAGAACGCAACCCATTGTGCCCGGCATGGCCGCCGCCAGTTTTTACGCGGCATTTGCCGGGGGCTAGATCAAGTTCATCGTGAAAGACAACCACATCCGTGCTGTCGAGTTTGTAAAACCGCATGGCCTCGCCAACGGATTGACCCGAGAGGTTCATGAAGGTTTCAGGCTTTAGCAAAACGACCTTGGTACTGCCAAATTTCCCTTCGGTGACAGAGGCTTGGAACTTATTCCGCCATGGGCCAAACCCGTGGTCTTCGGCCATGCGATCCAGGGCCATAAAGCCGATGTTGTGGCGATTACCCGCGTATTTTGGTCCGGGATTTCCGAGGCCGACGAAGAGTTTCATGGCAATTTGTCTCTGACGAATAACTAAGATTTAAAGGCAGTTTTACGCGGCAATGCCCGAAATGGCGAGGGAAATTCGGGGCTTGGTTCGCTAACGGGCCGTGCGGTGAGGTGACACTCTGTAAATGTGAGTTTCGCGCACTTAGGGGCGTGAAACGTACGATTCGAGGGTGTTAACGGTTTGGTAGGATGAATGCGGTAGATTGTTAGGCGGTGCATGAGAATAGGTTTGGGGGCGCGATGGTGAGTTGTGATAGTGAACAACGGGGAAAAATGGATTGTAGATTTAGAGACGAAAAATCTCTGAAGGTTTTTTAGAGGCTTACATTCCAAGTTCGGATTGTTTGGTAAGCAAAGGGCCGGATAGTTCCCGAACGATGTCAGCGATTACACTATGGTTTGCAATTGGTTCCACCGCGAGTTCTGCAGCTCTTTTGATTGCTTTGCGCGATTCTGGAAATGCGTCCATCGCGACTTGGCAACATGGATAAATGTCTCGACTAAAGGCATTGATCCGAGTGATCTGGCTTTCAAATAGGGAACGCACAATACGTTTCATAAGCCATTCGCAGATTGCGTGATGATCCTCATCTTGTTCCCAGAAAGAGCGCCATTCCTGTAGCCACCTATCTGCGTTACGGAGGTGCGCATAGCAATGTGGTCCGATGCGCGGTTCTGGCAGGGCAGAGAGAAGGTCAGGGCCGTGGATCGTGTGTCCATTGTGCGCCAACATGAAGCGCATCCAAATCCAAGTGTCATGCGTTTCCAGTTCTTTCAAGGGCACATAAGAGGCCTCGATCGAAAGCTGAGGTGAAACATTGCTTTGTAGGCTGACTGCCATTGGCGGGCGCCCATCATAAAGGATCACCAAGTCTAAATCAGCGGCTTCGTTTATTGATGCACCCCGTGCTACCGAACCACGTAGTGCGATTGAAAAGTTTCGATCTTTCATTGCCGTGCGCAGTTGTTTTGTCAGATCGTTTAGGGTCGTAGACCAAGATGGATCGGGTGATCGCCCAATGCGCGGTAAAACTCCTTTGCTGTCTGCTTTCACGAGCTGACCGATTGGCAATAGGGGCAAAGTTCATTCCTAAATTGTCGAGCCATTTCATGGTGGTTTTTAGGATCGTTTTTTTAAGTACGTCCCATAGTGCATGGCGGAAAATTCTTCTGCTTCAATATTGGCCGTTATTCCAAGGAAAGCCCACAAAAAAACGCGGCACCTTTCGGGGCCGCGTTTCTAATTTTACCGTGCAGGTTAGGCTTATGCCTCTGCTGCTGCTTCCGCTTCTGGTGCGTCTGCTTCGGTTGCTTCTGCTTCGTCTTCGTCGTCGCCTGCGGATTTCAGGCTAGAAGGAGCGGATAGGTTACCGATGACGAAGTCACGGTCGATCGTAGGCTTGGCACCTTCTGGCAGAGTAACCTGCGAGATGGTGAATGTATCGCCAACGTCTTTGCCTGCCAGATCAACGGTGATCTTTTCAGGAATGTCGCCTGCGGTTACTTCAAGCTCAACTTCGTTACGAACAACAGTCAGAACGCCACCTTTTTTGATGCCTGGTGCTTCTTCTTCGTTCACGAATTCAACTGGAATAAACAGTTTGATTTTCGATGTACGCTTTAGGCGCAGCAGGTCCAGGTGTGTTGGAAGGTCTTTCACAACGTGACGCTGCACGTTACGGCAGATCACACGTACGTCTTCTTGGCCTTCGATCTTCAGGTTGAAGAGAGTGCTTAGGAAGCGGCCGTCTTTCAGTTTCTTCAACAGAACGTTGAAAGGAACTTGAATTGCCTGTGGTTCAGCGTCGCCGCCGTATACAACACCAGGTACCATGCCATCGCGACGTGCTTGACGAGCGGCGCCCTTGCCTGTCCCCGTACGGATTTCGACGTTAAGATCAGGGATCTGTCCAGCCATTTGAATTCTCCAATTTGTTTAGGGCGGGGTTCCTCCAAGGCTGTAACCCCGCGTGAAGCGCTGGCCATAGCGTAGAATCTGGCGATTGAAAAGATGGATTTTAGACGTTTTGAGCAAGGAATAGCGGTTTCTTATACGTTTTGTATAAGAATTAGCCGCAGAATGGCTGGAAGTGTCCGCCGGCCTGCAGAATCCGGTCATAAAGGGCGAATTCTGGCGCGCGGGCCTTGCGTAAAAGGGATTCGACCTCGGGCGATAGGGGCGTTGGTTTGGGGGGCGAAATGTTTTTGGGTTTGGGATTTATGGGTTTGCCAAAACGGTTGCCAAGGAAGGATTTGATCAGTGGCTGCATTTCGTAGGCAAAGAGATGATGAATGGGGATTGATCCGTCTTTTAGGGTCAGAAAATTGTATTGGCTGCCGATGCCGAAGAGGTCCGTTTGTGGGTCATTCAGGACGCCGCGCACAAAGTCATCAAAGCTGATATCGGCGGTGGTGCTGGTCAGGCGTTTGCTTTTGGGGGCGGTGCGGTATCGGTACCAACTGCGGATTTGTTCAATGGGGTGGCGCATGACGGCCATGCGCTCTGGCTGAAAATCAAAGGAGGCTTGTAGGAAGGGCGCGACTTTGCGGTCAAATTGACCGGCGGTCATGTGTTTGCGGCGGCGGGCAAAGATGATGTCAGCATCGGCGCGCAGGGCAAGTTCGTAGGCCGTGGTGCCCGTTTTGGGGACGGCTAGACAGGCTAGGTTTTGCTTGAAGAATATCTGCACAGCGCCCTCGGTTGCTAAGATAATGCGAAGAGACGGGCGCTGTGTCAAAGGCGAATGTGGTTGGTATGTGGGGTTATTGAGTGATCCAGGCGTCGGAAAAGTCTTTTGGTATCATAAGGATACTTTTATCAACCTCTGCGATATTTCTGTGGCCGCAAAGCGCCATAGAGGTGTCGAGTTCCTTGTGGAGGATTTCCAATGACTTGGTCACACCTGCTTCGCCCATGGCGCCAAGGCCGTAGATGTAGGCGCGGCCGATGTAGGTGCCCTTGGCGCCCATTGCGATGGCTTTTAACACGTCCTGACCAGAGCGAATTCCGCTGTCTAGGTGAACCTCGATCTTGTCGCCGACGGCATCCATGATGGCGGGCAGGGCGCGGATGGCCGACAGAGCGCCGTCCAATTGGCGGCCGCCGTGGTTGGACACGATGATGGCGTCGGCCCCGACATTGAGGGCCTGTTTGGCGTCTTCGGCGTCGATGATGCCTTTTAGGATCAGGGGGCCATCCCACATTTTGCGGAACTGACGGATGCGGTCCCAGTCAAGGGCGTGATCGGCGGCTTCGGAAAACCATGAGTTGATGGAGGACGGGTCCGAGACCCCTTTGGCATGGCCCACAACATTGCGAAATGTGCGGCGCTTGGTGCCGAGCATGCCAAGGCCCCAATGTACTTTGGTGGCCATGTTGGAAATGGATTTGAGGGTTGGTTTCGGTGGGGCGGATAGGCCGTTTTTCAGGTCTTTGTGACGTTGGCCAAGGATTTGCAGATCAAGCGTGATGACGGCGGCCGAACATTTTGCCTCTTTGGCGCGGGCAAAGAGGCGGGTCATGAAGTCATCGTCTTTGAGCGTGTAGACCTGCATCCAGAATGGTTTGGTCGTGTTTTCGGCGACGTCTTCGATCGAGCAGATCGACAGGGTCGAAAGGGTGAAAGGCACGCCGAACTTTTCGGCAGCACGGGCGGCTTTGATTTCACCATCTGCGGATTGCATGCCGGTCAGGCCGACTGGGGCTAGGGCAACAGGCATGGCCACATCTTGGCCCGCCATTTGCGTGGCTGTGGTGCGGTTGGTCATGTCGACGGCAACACGTTGGCGTAGGTGAAGACGTTCAAAATCTGACGTGTTTTCGCGGAATGTCTGTTCGGACCAGCTGCCAGATTCTGCGTAATCATAGAACATACGCGGGACACGACGTTCGTAGATTTTCTTGAGATCGTCGATACAGGTGATGACTGGCATGGCATGAACTCTTGATATTGGTTATGTTTGGTTACCAATATGGAGAGTTTGGTGCAATGCCCAATATTGGGGAGGGGGAGGCGACGTAAATGCGTAGTTCAGTAATGATACCGGGCTTGCGCAATTTCCAATGTTTGCCCGGTGCCTTTACCTGTTACGCGATAGACAAGCCTATGCTCTGACGTGATGCGCCTTGACCAAAATCCTGTTAAGTCGCCCTTTAGCCCTTCGGGCTTACCTGTTCCGTCAAAGGGGTGTCGCCTGCATTCTTCGATGAGTTTTCGTATCTTCTTTTCGATCTTCGCGTCGGTTTGCCGCCAGTATCCGAAATCTTCCCAGCCTTGTGGGGAGAATAGTACACGCAATGTTTAGCCCTCGAATTCGACCCCATCACCCGCGTTCAAAGCATCAATTGAATCGCGTAGGCGTTTGACATTGCGAGGTGAGTGCAAAAGGTAATTTGTCTCTTTCTGAGCATTATACTCGTCGAGAGAAATCATAACTACGGCACTACCTCCGCTTCGTGAGATCACTACAGTTTCGTTATCATCACAGACATTATCCATGACGCTCTTTAATTCTGCCCTAGCAGCAGAGTAATTCATCACCTTCATCTCACACTCTCCTACTACCTAGTGCCTCAAGAAGTTCCCAATTAGATAGTGTACGTATAATTGTACAATTTATTGTACGTGTCAAGCTTCGTGCGTTGAACTCGTTAAACCGGCAGTGCCGAACTCGACTTCGTTCGCCGCAACACAAAATTCGTGTGCGAGCTGCGGACCAAACCCAGCCGCAGCACCCTTTGCATAATGAACGTTTCCAGCGCCTCTGGGCCTTCGGCGACGACTTTTAGCATGTAGTCGTCTGATCCTGTGATGGATGCGCATTCGATGATTTGGGGTTCGTTTTGTACGAAGCGGTCAAAGGCTTCGATGGTGGCTTCGGTGTGGTCCAGCAGGCTGACGTGCACATAGGCTTGGGCGTGCAGGCCAAGGGCGCGGGGGTTTAGGATGGCGACGTAGCGGTCGATTAGGCCTGCTTCTTCCATGCGTTTGACGCGGCGCCAGCAGGGGGAGGAACTGAGGTTCACTTGTTCTGCCAAAGCTTGCAGGCTGATTTTGCCGTCCTGTTGAAGTATGCGCAAAATTTCTCGGTCTTTTTGTTCAAGTTGGGGCATGGCTTGCCTTTGGATTGGCGTTTCGTAGGTGATCTTGCCTGAAAATCGTGATTGAGCCAAGGGATTGGGGCAGATTTTCCGCGAGTGCCGGTGGACCATAGGGGCAGAGGAGTGAGATTATGCCCAAATCAACGAAATATCAGGCGAAACATCCGGATGAGGCAGGCTATATTGCCTATACGCCGGAAGAGGATGCGGTTTGGCGAGATTTATACGCTGCGCAGGCGGATGCGGTCGCGGCGCATATGGCGCGGCCTTATTTGGATGGGTTGGCCAAGTTGGCGATCCCGACAGATCGCGTGCCGCAGTGCCCGGATATTTCGGCTGTCTTGATGCGGGAAACGGGGTGGAAGGTTGATCCGGTGCCCGCGTTGATCGGGTTTAAAACGTTCTTTGGCATGTTGGCGGATCGGACCTTTCCGGCGGCATCGTTTATTCGGTCGCGTGAGGATTTTGATTACATCGAAGAGCCGGATATATTCCACGAGATTTTCGGGCATACGTCATTGCTGACGGACAAGCGCTTTGCGGCGTTTTCCCATGCGATTGGGGTGGCTGGGTTAGCGGCGGAGAAGACGGATTATGCGTGGCTGATCCGGTTGTATTGGTTCACGATTGAGTTCGGTTTGACCCGTGAGAATGGCGTGCTGAAGGCCTTGGGATCGGGGCTGGCGTCGTCGAAGACGGAATTGCCTTGGGCCTTGTCTGGCGAGCCAGTTGTACGGCCGTTTGACGTGATCGACATTCTGCGCACGCCGTACCGGATTGATATTCATCAGCCGGTGTATTTTGTGATTGAGGATCTGGATGATCTGTTCGCAGCCGCAGATCGCGATTTGATGGCGGATATTAAGGAGGCGCAACAGTTGGGATTGCATGCGCCGATGTATCCGCCAGTTGAGAAACCCCTAGAAAAGAAGGCGTCATAAGGATGACTGAAGCTGTTTGTGTACCGTGCAGTGAAGGCACGGGTGTGTTGAGTGAAGAGATGATTGCTGAAGGGCTGGGCCGTCTGCCGGGGTGGGCCTTGCGTGATAAGGCGATCTTTAAGCGGTTTGAATTCAAGGGCTTCGCGAAGGCGACGCAGATGGCCAATTTGGTGGCGTGGCATTCCGATAAGATGGGGCACCATGCCGACATCAGCTTTGGCTGGGGCTATTGCGAGGTGGTCTATACCAGCCATGAAGCGGGCGGGCTGACGGAGAATGATTTTCTGTGTGCGATGCGGTTGGAGAAATTGGTGGGGTAATTCACCTACCAAGGCATAAAAAAGGGCGCTGCGGTGATACGCGGCGCCCTTTTTTCTTAATGGGTGTGTTGTTAAGCCCGATGCGCCCCGTCTGCCAAAGACTTCACGAAATCTAGCACCTCAGAAACCGGTTTGCCTGCGCCGATTTGGCTGACGATGGCGGAGCCTACGACGGCTCCGTCGGCGACGGAGGCGATGTTTTCGGCTTTTTCTGGGGTGTTGATGCCGAAGCCTACGATGATTGGTAGATCGGTCGAGGCTTTGATGCGGGCGACTTCTGGGCCGACGTTGGTGGCTTGGGCTTCGGCAGAGCCTGTGATGCCGTTGATCGACACGTAGTAGACAAAGCCGGAGGTGTTTTGCAGCACTTTGGGTAGGCGTTTGTCATCGGTTGTTGGGGTTGCCAAGCGGATGAAGTTTAGGCCTGCGGCTTGGGCTGGGATGCACAGTTCTTCGTCTTCTTCTGGTGGTAGGTCCACCACGATAAGGCCGTCGATGCCTGCGGCTTTGGCGTCCACGAGGAACTTGTCCACGCCACGGCTGTAAATAGGGTTGTAGTAGCCCATTAGCACGATTGGGGTTGTGTCGTCTGTCTTGCGGAATTCGGTTGCCAGATCGAGGGTCTTTTGCAGGGTCATGCCGATTTCGAGGGAGCGTTGGCCCGCGAGTTGGATGGTGCCGCCGTCGGCCATTGGATCGGTGAAGGGCACGCCCAGTTCGATGATGTCGACGCCTGCGGCGGGCAGGCCTTTTACGATCTCTAGTGAGGTGTCGTAGTTTGGATCGCCGGCCATGACATAGGCTACAAAAGCTTTCTTATTGGCGGCTTTGAGCTCGGCAAATTTCGCGTCGATCCGTGTCATCGGGCATTCCTTTATAATCGTCTTGCCCGATGTGCCGGATGAATGGGGGAAAATCAATACTGTCAGGCGCTATTTTGGGTTTTGGCCTTCGGTTGCGCGGGATTTAAAGACTTGGCCGGTCTGGGCGGCTTGTAAGAAGCGTAAAATGTGATCCATCAGGGGTGTTTCATTCAAGGTGAGTTCGAATGGGTCAATGGCGGCAAAGCCGTGGCCTGCGTCGATGACTTGGTGGATGTGCACGGGAATGCCGCGGCTGTGGGCGGCTTTGGCGAGGGAGACGCTTTGGTCTACTGGGACGGTGACGTCTGCTGAACCGTGTAGCAAAAACAGGGATGGGTCGCCGCGTTTGAGGTTGTCGTGCGGAAGGAAGCCGCCCCAGAAAGAGACCACTGCAATGGGGGTCGGGCGCTGTGTGGCGGTGGTGTCGAGCGCGTAGGCGGCATAGAGCGCGGCGATGGCACCAGCAGATTCGCCCCAGAGGATGATTTGCGTGGGATCAACGCAGAGGATTTGCGCATTGTCTGCAAGCCAACGCATCGCCATTGCGGTGTCTTCAAAAGCAGCGCTGGCAGCGGTGAGCTGGGCATCGCGACCTTGGAAGTCTGGAGCGACGGTTAACGTCGGGCGCGGGGTGTCGCGCATCAGGCGGTAATCCATGGAAGCGGCGTTATAGCCGTTGGCGTTTAGGAATTCTGCGAGTTGGATAAGGGGCGCGTCTTTGCGGGAACCGTCGCGAAATCCGCCGCCGTGGATCAGCAACACGGTTGGGCGCGGTGCGGGGCAGGCGGGTTCTGTTTCGTAGAAATCAAGGTCCAGCGGTAAGACCCCGGTGGCGGTGACGCCATTGCCATAACGGTAGGTCGTCATATCCGCCTGAGCGGGCAAAGACAGCAGGATTGTCGTTGCACAGGTCAGGGCACTTGCGACAAGGCGCAAGCGCTGGGAGAGATTCGTGATCATTATGAGGGCCTTACGCCAAGGGCATTGGTATCGTTAGTGATCGTCTACCATGATCATCCAATGAGTGCCAAAGCGGTCTTTGCACATGCCAAAGCCTGACGAGAAGAAGGCGGTTTCAAATGGCATGATGACGTCGCCGCCTTTGGCGAGGGCTTCGAATTTGGTGCGGGCGTCTTCGACCGTTTGAGTTTGATGGGCGACCGAAACAGACGCTTGCGGAAAGTATGGTGCGCCGGGTGGGACATCGCTGCACATAAGGGTGGCACCGCCAACGTCGATTTGGGCGTGCATCAGGCGATCTGTTTTAGGCAGGCCTGCTTCGGCGGGGGCTTCGGAGAATGGCATTTTTACGACGTTCTCTGCACCAAAAACCTTTGCATAGAAATCTATGACTTCTGCACAGTTACCATCAAAGAAAATGTAGGGATTGAATGACATTTGGTCCTCCTGTCGGTCGGACAAACGGTAACACGGCTTGCGTCAGACCCCAACTCTTCATAGAAGCAGCGAGAACTTGTGATTGGAGGCCGAGATGGGCTTTAAAGTTGGTATTGTCGGCCTGCCGAACGTAGGTAAATCGACCACATTTAACGCATTGACCAAAACGGCTGCGGCGCAGGCTGCGAACTTTCCGTTTTGTACGATTGAACCGAACGTCGGTGACGTGGCGGTTCCGGATGACCGTTTGGACAAATTGGCGGCGATTGCGACGTCTAAGCAGATCATCCCAACGCGGATGACTTTTGTAGACATTGCGGGCCTTGTTAAGGGCGCGTCAAAGGGTGAGGGCTTGGGCAACCAGTTCTTGGCCAATATTCGTGAGACGGATGCGATTGCGCATGTGTTGCGCTGCTTTGAAGACCCGGATGTAACGCATGTTGATGATCGCGTTGATCCTGTGGCTGATGCGGAAACCATTGAGACGGAATTGATGCTGGCCGATCTGGAAAGCATTGAAAAGCGTCGTCAGGGTTTGGTGCGTAAGATCAAAGGCAACGACAAAGAAGCGGTTGAGCAGGATCGTCTGTTGGCGATGGCGCAAGAGGCGATTGAAAACGATAAGCCTGCGCGGACCTGCGAGATTGATCCCGATGACGAGAAAATGTGGAAAAGCTTGCAGCTGTTGTCCACAAAGCCGGTTCTTTACGTTTGTAACGTGGGTGAATCTGAGGCGGCAGAGGGCAATGCGCATTCTAAAGCTGTTGCCGAAATGGCCGCTGCTCAGGGCAACAGCCATGTGATTATTTCAGCGCAGATCGAAGAAGAGATCAGCCAGTTGGAAGCCGAAGAAGCAGAAATGTTCTTGGGTGAGATGGGCCTAGAAGAGGCAGGTCTGGATCGTTTGATCCGCGCAGGGCACGAGTTGCTGCAACTGGAAACCTACTTTACCGTTGGTCCAAAAGAAGCGCGTGCTTGGACTATTCAAAAAGGCACGTCAGCGCCAAAGGCTGCTGGTGTGATCCACGGCGATTTTGAGCGCGGCTTTATTCGTGCGGAAACCATTGCATATGACGACTTTATCGCGTGCAATGGCGAGCAAGGCGCTAAGGAAGCGGGCAAGATGCGCGCAGAAGGTAAGAGCTATATCGTGCAGGACGGTGACGTCATGCATTTCTTGTTCAACACCTAAGATTTAGCGACATCGCGCGGAATTCGGGAGGCGCTTGCGTCTCCCTTTTTATTTGGAAAATGAATAACATGGCTGACAACGTTAAACTGATTATCGACACCGATCCGGGCATTGATGATGCTATGGCGATTTTCTATGCAGCAGCAGCGCCCGAGATTGAGTTGCTGGGGCTGACGTCTATTTTTGGCAATGTGACTGTGGAAACGGCGACCCGCAATGCGTTGCGTTTGCTTGAGGCGGCGGGCGTGGATGCGCCTGTGGCAGCTGGGGAAAAGACACCGTTGGTGTTGCCGCCGTTTGAGCCATCTTCGCATGTGCATGGGGACGAAGGGTTTGGTGACATTCCTGCGGCGACTCCGAAAGGGCGGGCGATTGATGAAACGGCTGCCGATTTCCTTTGTCGTATGGCACGGGAACATAAGGGCGAGCTGGTTGTTTGCCCGATTGGGCCGTTGACCAATATCGCGAAGGCTATTCAGCAAGACCCTGAGTTTACCAAGAACGTCGCGCGGATTGTGTTGATGGGTGGGTCTTATCGTGAGGGCGGGAATATCACGCCACATGCTGAGGCGAATATTTACCATGATCCTCATGCGGCTGAAGTGGTCTTTGCCTCTGATGCGCGGGTTGAGATGATTGGCCTGGATGTCACCCATCGCATTTTGTGTTCTGCCGAAGATTTCACGGCAATTGCGGAAGCTGCTCCCAAACTGGGTGGTATGTTGCAAGACATGAGCCATTTTTACCTGAAGTTCTATTTGAGCGTGGGTAAATTGGGCGGTTGCAGTCTGCATGATCCAGCGGCTGTGATTGCCTGTAGCCATCCTGAATTGTTCACAGGCGAAGATGTGACACTTGGTGTGACCTGCGAAGGCGAGGCATCTGGCGCAACAGTTGACGTGTCTGATGGGCGCAGCAGCACTTGCGTTTATATGGCAGTAGATGCAGCTAAAGTTAAGGCTTTGTTCCTGACCCGCCTTGCGACGTTGAATTAGAGACATTCACCGCGAGACTTGTATCCAAGTCGAGCGATTGAATAATATCCAACAACCATTTCTGGCGCGAACTGTCGCTTGTCCGTTTGTGCCAGAGAAGATCAAAGCTTAGGCGTGCCTCTGACAAATAGGGCAGGGTACACCAAGCGAAATCCTTTAAGACATCGTGGCGCAAACGGCTGGGCATACTGACGACTAAATCGGTGCCACGCATCATTTCCGCCAAAACAGATACGTTTGAAGCCGAACAGACGATGTCACGATGCCCTTCGAGGCGCTTAACTTCGGTATCGATGGTGCTGCGCACGTAGCCGCCGAAATCAAGCACGCCATGGCGGCTTGCAAAGTATTTTTCATAGGTGTCTGGGGCGTCGCGACAGGATGGGTCGTAGTATGCGATTGAAGTATCGCGAAAAAGAAGGTGTGAAAGAAACGATGGCGGGTATTTCACAGTGCGCACGGCGATCAAAAAATCTGCCTTGCCGGTAGATAGAATGTCTTCCATCTGGTCGCGGCTGCCCATTTCCATAAAGCGTACGTGACGGCCCGGGCAGGCCTCCCAAATGGCGTTTCGGATGAGAACTAGGGATTCTAAGATGGAATTTAGGTTGCCCGCAATGGTAACGGGGCGGTCGTCCTCCATCGGGTCATAAGTGCCGGTGTCTGGTAGGCCCTCGATTGCGGAAACGATCTCTGATGCACGCGGAATTAACGCTTTTGCGTTTTCCGTTGGAACGATGTTTCGGCCGACTTTTTCCAACAATTTATAGCCAAGCGCCTGACGAAGCCGGTCAAGAATATTGCTAACAGTGGATTGGTTTAAATTGAAATGCTCCGCCGCTCGACTGACAGACTGCAATTCACAGACTTTCAGAAAAACGCGGAGTGTATGGGCATCCACTTTGTATATATTTTGATTTTTCATGAATTAAATCATTTTTCATGATGGATTGGGCGGGGTTCGGCAGTTAAGGTTAATGTACAGTCAATCCCTGGCACTGTAACAAAAAAAATAAGAAGTAGATATATGCTCAGATATCAAACTAAAGAAATGACTAGGGAGCGCGACCAAAAACAAGAAGAACGTCGGGCCCTAATGAACCTAGTCGAATATGCGCGAAATTGTGCAGAAGATATCGAAGATAGAACTGCATCTCTTCACCTTGAAGCCGCTTTATGTGCGCTAAAAGGTGACCTACACTAAAAATAATCTGGGTGTTCAGCATTAATGTTGGCACCCTTTTTTTTGACGCAAGGCTTTGGTTGATCCTTGTGCCATCCGTCACCAAAAAAAACACAAAAAGCACTTGTGCGAGTTTCGGGATATCTTTACTACCCGTCAGCGGAGACGTGGCCGAGTGGTCGAAGGCGCTCCCCTGCTAAGGGAGTATACCGGAAACGGTATCGAGGGTTCGAATCCCTTCGTCTCCGCCATTATCTTACATTGCATTGATAACTGGCGTTCTGGCCCTGAGGGGCTGGATTGTTGTTGTATTGCAGCGTGTTGGCTGCGGTGACATCTTCACTTTCTAACATGACTACGGATTTGACTTACGCGCCTGTAGGGGAATTGCCTACGCTGTAGGGGGCTTTCCCGACTTATGTGTTGGGCCTGCAATGGGCATGGTTTGATTGAACGATATTTAATCGAATTTCATCCATCCCATGTGAGGTCAGAATGGCATCTATCAGTATTTTTGGAATTGGTTACGTCGGTGTTGTTGCTGCCGCGTGTTTGGCGAAAGACGGGCATAAGGTCATCGCAGTAGACGTCGATCATGGCAAGATTGATGCGATCAACGCGGGGCGCTCGCCGATTGTTGAGAATGGTTTGGATGCCCTGGTGAAACAGGGCGTGGATGCGGGCCAGTTGATCGCGACGGCTGATGTTGATTTTGCCATAGCACATACGGATGCGTCGTTTGTTTGTGTGGGCACGCCAAGTGCGGGGGATGGGTCTGTTGGATTGGGCTATGTGACCTCGGTTTGCGAAAATATCGGCGCGGCTTTGGCCAAGAAGGATGGGTTTCATTCTGTCATTATTCGTTCGACCATTGTGCCGGGGAGCACGGAGGGGACGTGTATTCCGACGTTAGAAGCGGCATCTGGCAAGGTGGCTGGGGCTGATTTTGGGGTAGGGTATTACCCAGAATTTCTGCGCGAGAGCACAGCGATTGAGGACTATTACGATCCGGGTTTGATTGTGTTTGGTTCGTTGGATCAGGCGACATCACAGATCCTGCATGACATCAACGCACCGCTTGATTGCGATATTCATTCGGTTGATGTGCGCACTGCTGAGATGGTGAAATATACCTCGAATACGTGGCGGGCGGTGAAGGTCACCTATGCTAATGAGATCGGGAATATTGCCAAAGCCTGTGGGCTTGATGGGCAAACGGTCATGGAAATTCTGTGTTCCGATACCAAGGTAAATATCTCGCCCTACTTCATGCGGCCGGGGTTTGCTTTTGGTGGGTCTTGCTTGCCAAAAGATGTGCGCGCTTTGCGGCATTTGGCCGGGGCTAAGGACGTGCCAGCGCCGCTGTTAAATGCGGTGCTGGAGGCGAATGAAGCGCAGATTGCGAAGGCCGAAAAAATGGTGGCCGAGTCCAAGGCAAAAACCGTTGGGTTCGTTGGCATTAGCTTTAAACCGGGGACCGATGACTTGCGAGAAAGCCCCTTGGCAGAGCTGGCCTCGCGGCTGATCAAAAGTGGTGTTGGGGTCGAGGTGTTTGATCCCTATGTGCAAGAGGCGTTTGATCAGGAGAATTCGACAGCCGGGCGGGGTAATGATGTTGTGCCGGATTTGGCGGGGCGGATTGTGCCGGAACTGAAGACGTTGATCGAAAGCTCTGATGCGATCATCGTGGGTAACCTTTATCAAGATACGGTCGAGATGTTGGACGAGGTTTCAGCGACCAAGCCTATGGTCGATCTGACACGGTTGCGGCGCGATTTGACGACCTCGGGCAGCTACGCTGGCATTTGCTGGTAACGCCGGATGCTTGGTCATATTTCATATATATCGGCCATTGTGCTGTTGGTTGCCTTGGTGCCGCCAGATAGATTAGGTGCCGCGCAGAACACCCTGATTGTGATCGGTTTTCTGGGGGCGTGGCGCTATAGCTGGGCGTTGATTAATTTCAGCCGTGCCATCTATTTCCGGCGGTTTGCCTATCCGCGTCGCAAGGCTTTGGCGCATCAGCGATATGCAGAACGGGCGCGGGCGGCGCATGCGTATTTTCTAACGACCTCTTACAAGATCGAGCCGGACATCACGATACCGGTCTATTCCAGCGTGTTTCGGGCGGCCGCGCATTCTGCGGGTGGGGCGACGATTGTGGCTTCTGTTGTGGATGGGGCAGATGAGCGGCTGGTGCGACAGGTGTTTTCTGCGATGCGCCAAGACATGTCCGGCGTAAAGCTGGTGATTGATCGCATCCCGGGAACGGGAAAACGCGACGCCTTGGCCAAGGCCTTTGGGCTGATTGCGCGGGAATGCCCAACCCATGATGACGTGGTGATTGTCGTGGATGGCGATAGCTGTGTGCCGGTTGATATTGTGGCCCAAACAGCGCCGTTTTTCACAGACTCCAAGGTTGGGGCGCTGACCACGGATGAGGCCGTAGACATTCCAAAGGCCGGCTTATTCCGGGATTGGTTTGGTATGCGGTTTGATCAACGGCAGGTCATGATGTGCTCTATGGGGGTGAGCAACCGGGTGTTAACCCTGACCGGGCGGATGTCTGTGTTCCGGGCCAGTCTGGCGACCCATCCTGAATTCATTCAACTGGTTAAACACGATCACATTGATCACTGGCGCTTGGGGCGGGTGAACTTTCTGACGGGGGATGACAAATCTACCTGGTATTGGCTGCTGAGCCATGGCTGGGAGATGGCATATCTGCCCGATGTGCGCTCTGTTTCGATGGAAACCCAGCCGTTGCCGACGTTCTGGAGCAGCGCGATCACACTGATGGTGCGTTGGTTTGGAAACATGCTGCGTACCAATGGGCGGGCGCTGGATTTGCCGCGCCGGACGATTGGCACCTTTGTGTGGTGGTCGATTCTGGATCAGAATCTTTCGATCTGGACGACCTTGGCTGGGCCTTTGTCCGTTGCAGCGGCGGCCGTGTTTTTTGATCCGATCGTGATCCCTGCCTACATCGCTTGGGTCATGTTCACGCGGTATATGTTTTGCATCGCAATTGGCCTGTTCCGCGGGCGCGCCTTTCCGATCACCTATCCCTTTTTGCTGTACTTTGGGCAGCTCGTTGGAGCGGCTGTGAAAAGCTACGTTTTCTTTCGCTTGGACCGTCAAAAATGGACGCGTCAGTCCGCAGGGCGCGGGCCACGGACGCGGTTGTCATTGGGGCAAACCCTGCGCGCCTATGGGTCGGTTTATCTACACCTTATTGCACTTGGCTGGTTGTCGCTGGCTGTCCTTTATCTAACCGGCGTCGCTTAAGCGCCTCATTTGGAATGATAAAATGAGCAACACTGAATTATTCGAACCTCTGAATTCTTCAACAGAAGACGTGCCTTCTGGTTTTGTCTTTGAGGAGGAGCATCCGCAAATCAAGCTGCCGTTCTCGGCCTTTGTCTGTGGGCGCCGGATGGAAGGCGAAAGCCTGTCGCTGACCAAAGCGGAATTGTCTGGCTTATTGGCACCGGGTGAAGTGGGGACAGAAGAGCTGATCAGCCTGCGGTTTGATTTCGATGGCTTCTCTATCACGCTGTATTCCGAGGCTTTTGTTTCTAAAAGCGGTGATAGCGAAAACGCGACGGTTGAATTGCGGTTTTCAAATCCGACGGGGGAGCATCTGGCCCCTCTGCGGTATATTTTGAACAGCCATATTGCTGGCCATGTTGTGAGTATGGGGCAGCTTTTGGGCTTTACCGGCCCGGTTGATGTGAAGCCAACCCCGCCAGAAGTGCAGCAGAGTTTGGCCAACCGTTTGATGATGTTTGCGCGTATGGGTTTGGTTTTTGGACTAAGCACTGTGCTGGTCTATAGCGCGGTCACCATCGTGTATCAGCGCGTGGCCTATCAATACGAGGCCCATCCGGTAACGATCACCCGCGAAGGGGAGTTGATGCGGGCGACCAGCGCGGGGCAGATCACCTTTGTCAATCCAACGGCGGTCAAAGGGGATGTCGTTTATTCCATCGCAGCCAATTCCGGTGAATTGTTGAGCGTGCGCATGCCCTGTGACTGCAATGTGCTGGCACTCGCTGGTTTCAAAACCGGGGCCACGGTGCTGGCAGGCGATGAAATCGTCAAGCTCACGGATGAAACGGCGGCTTTGGCTGTTGTCACTCAGATCAGTGATGGTGGGGTCGCGCGTATGATCGCGGGTGATCAGCCTGAGCTTGAATTGACGAGTGGTGCGGTTGTGCCTGTGTCCCTTGATTTTGAGGGCGGCGGACCTGCTGGGCAGGTGCGCGCGACGCTGACGTTGCCGCAAAGTGCCACGGGTGTTGCGCAAGCAGGTGATGCCGCGCGGCTGCGGTTTCGCAATCGTTTCTTGGACAATTGGATCGCACCTATCTTTGGTTTTTTACAAGCGGGGCAGGCATGAAGGGAGAGCTTAAGCGATTGAAGTAAGTAAGTTTAATCGGATTTTCTGGCTTTGGGCCTGAATACTGGAGACGTTCATGAAAGACATTCATCCTATTATTCTGTGTGGTGGTTCGGGATCTCGGCTTTGGCCTGTATCGCGTAGTCAAAGCCCTAAGCAATTTCAGCCCGTTGGTGGCGCTGGTTCGTTGACGTTTCTACAATCCACCATTCAGCGGCATCGGGTTGCAGGGTTTGCAAAGCCAACAGTGGTTACCGCGTCGCATCACAGTCACATTGTGACGCGGCAATTGGATGAGCTGCAGTGCGAAGCAGATGTCATCTACGAACCAATGGGGCGGAACACTGGCCCAGCCGTTTTAGCGGCGGCGATCCAAGTGGCACAAACGGACCCAGATGCGTTGTTGCTTGTTGTTCCGTCAGACCATGTGATCAACGGAGATCTGAATGGGCAAATCCTAGCGATGCGTGCAGCGGCAAGCGAAGGGCGGATCGTGATATTTGGGATCACGCCAGCCTATCCAGAAACCGGCTATGGCTACATCGTGGATGGTGGAGCGCATGGCGGAAATGCGGATCTACGAAAGGTCGATAAATTCGTCGAAAAGCCGCCTTTGCGTGAGGCAACGGAATTGCTGGCCGAGGGCAAGGCGTTTTGGGCGTCTGGGATTTCATTGTTTTCCGCATCAACGATCATCAAAGAAATGCGCACCTATGATCCCGAAACATATCACACGGTTTTCTCTGCCATTGATCGGGGTGAGGTGAGTGAGGGCGGGCTAACGCTACATCCTGCAAGTTTTCGTCGCGCGACTAATGAGCCGACAGAGCGGATTATCTTTGAGCGGTCTTCGCGCGTGGCGCTGGCACCGCTGGATGTTGAATGGGACGATGTGGGGTGTTGGACCTCTATGTATGCGATCAGTCAGCGTGATGCAGAGGGCAATGTGCTGCAAGGCGATGTTTTGGCGGTTGAGACCGAGAATGCTTTGGTACGTGCCGATAAACGGCTGGTCGCTGTGGTGGGCGTGTCGGATGTGATTGTCGTGGACACGCCGGATGCGATTTTGGTGACGCAACGCGGCAAATGTCAGAACGTCAAAAAGGTTGTCGAGGTTCTGCGGGATGAGCAGCGACCAGAGGCTGTTGTGCCTTTGTCTAAGGATTACCTTTGGGGACAAAGTCGGCGGGTTATGCGCTCTGGTAATTTCGACATGACGGTGATCAAGATCAATCCGGGGGCCTCTATCAAGATTGATCCGATGCCGGGGCGGCAGTTGATTGCGGTTGGCGGTGATCTTCAGGTGTTTGACGGCTTGCAGAGGCAGGATTTGGCGCTGGGGGAACGATATGTTCTGCCACCCAGTGGGCGGACTAGCCTGACGAATACAAAGAGTGATTTTGTTGAAGCTTTGTTGGTGACGTTGAACAGCACGCTGGATAATCAAATCCAGAGGTTGGGTGCGCATAATGCGTAATCTTTGGTTCGTAAGTATCTGTCTTTTTTGCTTTTTGCCGCGATTGGCTTTGGCCGTAGAACCCGCGCGTTTGGTGGAATTAGAACAACGCATAGAGGCAGTATTTGCGGACCGTGAAGGCGATATTCTTGATCCGGCCATGGATTTGGTTGCTGTGGCGCGAACCCGTTCCGTCTTGCCCGATTTACCAAATCTAACTGTTGAGGACGCGCTTGTTTCACTTACTGATTTACGGATCGTATTGGCGCAGCTTTCGTTGTTTGTAGGTGGCAATAACCAGCTGCGGA
Source organism: Cognatishimia sp. 1_MG-2023 (assembly GCF_030548175.1). Taxonomy (GTDB): domain Bacteria; phylum Pseudomonadota; class Alphaproteobacteria; order Rhodobacterales; family Rhodobacteraceae; genus Cognatishimia. The sequence continues at coordinate 297,194 of NZ_JAUORX010000003.1, forward strand.
TTATGCGGGCACAGGGGCAAGTGGTGCCAAAGGCTTTGGCGGTTGAAAGCGGGCGGATCACGCTTTCAGAATTGCAAGAACGTGCGCGTGCCTTAAGTGCAGATCAACCGTTGCTGGAGGGGAGGGCCTTTGCGCTGCCGGTTGTCATCTGGCCCGAGGCGCAGTTGGTTTTGCAGCCCGGAGATGACTTGCAGTTAAGCCGTGAAGCCGGGGCATTTCTGATTAATTTCGGTGGCTTCTATGCGCGATCTGCGCAGGTGCGTGGTGTTGGTGATCCGAACCGGCAGGACGCGGAGTTTCGGCCCTTTGTCGCCACGGCTGGCGCGGGGTATGCGTTGATGGCAGAGACGCGGTTTCAGTCCCTGGGATTTGGCAAAGTCGCGGCCTATTCGGGGGTGTCGTTTTTAGCGGGCGGCGTTTATCCGGCGCAATATGCGACGCAGCTATTGTTCAATCAGTTTTCAGACGTGGGTGAATTGACCCTGCGACGCACGCAATCAACCCGTGTTGAAGGCAATGTGTTTCGCAATTCCCAAGCGCTTCCGCTTGCGATCAAAGGGGCTGTTGATGCTCACATTATCGGAAATGTCTTTTTGGATAGCCCCTCGGCCAGCACTTTGCGTGTCAGCGAGGGCGCACGTGGCACGCGGTTGATCCGTAATGTTCTGCTTTCTGGCAAAGGGGGCGGCATTGATCTGCGCGGGGCTGGGATTGGTTCTGTGATTGCAGACAATTTGGTGTGGTCCCACAAGGGTGTTGGGATTTCCGTGGATCGTTCTGATTGTGCCCGTATCGCCGGGAATGCCGTAATCCGGAATGGGCAAAAGGGCATCGCGTTAACCACGTCCCGCGCGGCGGAAGTGTCGGGTAATCTGCTGTATCGCAATGGCAGTGCAGGCATTCTTGTCAATCATCAACCGGCCAGCACGTTGACGGCCATTCGGGGCAACGTATTGGCGCGGAACCGTGTTGGATTGTTCTTAGCGAGTGCTGCGGATCTGTCGTTAGGTGGAAACGATTTTTCCAATCAATTTCCAAGGCTTGTGGGCGGTGATGCGCAGTTTGAAAGCGGCAAAATCTTTCAAGACCTGCAAGGAGTTGAACCTGTTGAAATGAGTTTTGGTGGCATTGCTTGGCCTGCGCTTCAGGCGCTCGAATGTCCTCAGCTTACCGTGAAAGAGGAGTAAATTATGGTCTTCTCATCTGAGTCCTTTTTGTTTTTGTTTTTGCCCGTTTTCCTCGCCCTCTATTACCTGACGCCAAACAGGTGGCGATCCGTAACCATCCTTTTGGGTAGCTACGTGTTTTACGCCTGGTGGCGGATAGATTTCCTTGGACTTCTGTTTCTCACCACGCTGTTCAGCTATGGGATCGGTCAAAAGATCGCGGCGCATCGGGGCACGCGGCTTGGGCAAACCTACCTGATGATCGGCGTCGTTGGGTGCCTTGGCGTGTTGGGTGTTTTCAAATACCTCAATTTCTTTATCGACAGCTTTGCCATGTTGGCCGGAACCGATGCCGGTGGGTTGGGCATTCATTGGCGATTGATCTTGCCGATTGGCATTTCATTCTATGTTTTTCAGGCACTCAGCTATTTGATTGATGTTCACCGCGGGGATGCCACCGCAGACGCGCGTTTCGTGGATTTTGCGGCGTTTATCGCGTTATTTCCGCAGCTTATTGCCGGACCTATCCTACGTTACAAAGATCTAGAGGATCAGTTTCGCGAACGGGATCATAGCGTTGAATTATTCTGCGATGGTCTTGCGCGCTTTTTGATTGGTCTTGCGAAAAAGGTGCTGTTGGCGGATGCGGTTGCGCCCTTGGCGGACGTTGTGTTTGGCGCGGATAGTCCGGGGATGGTTTTCGCCTGGGCGGGGGCCGCGGCCTATATGTTACAGCTGTATTTCGATTTTTCGGGCTATAGCGATATGGCGATTGGCCTTGGGAAAATGATGGGCTTTCGGTTCCTCGAAAACTTTCGCTTTCCGTATATCAGCCGATCAATCACCGAGTTCTGGCGGCGCTGGCATATCTCTTTGTCCAATTGGCTGCGCGATTACTTGTATGTGTCTCTGGGCGGCAACCGCGTGTCCGCGCGTCGGACATATTTCAACCTGATGGCTGTCATGGTGCTGGGCGGGCTGTGGCATGGGGCGAATTGGACCTTTGTGCTGTGGGGCGTTTGGCATGGCGGGCTACTGGCGACAGAGCGGTTCTTTGGCTGGGATAAGCGCGCAAGCGGGCATTGGTTTGCATGGCCGATGACCCTGGGCTTTGTCCTGCTGGGGTGGGTGATGTTTAGGGCCACCAGCGTTGGCGAGGCAGTTTGGGTTTATGCGGGACTGTTTGGTGCGAACGGGCTGTGGGGCGATCCCTCGCTTTGGTTCGAAATCACACGGGAAAGCGTTGCGTTTACTGTGATTGCGGCTGTGGTCGTATGCCTAGAACGCCCGTTGTTTGAGGCGTTTTCACAACCCAAACCTACGTTGAATGGCGATGTGGGTGGTGTTGGTGTGATCAGCCAAACTGGGCAAATTGTAGCGGTGCTGTCCGTGGCTCTGCTCGGGGCGATGGCTGTATTGAAACTCGCCGAGCAAAGCTTCTCTCCGTTTTTGTATTTCCAATTTTAAGGGGCTGATATGTCGATGCGTGTTGCTTTCAAACTGACATTGCCGCTGGCGTTCTTTGGCTATGCTATGTTCGCCAATGTAGCGTTGTTTCAATCGCCGGTGGTGGTGCCTAAATTGGGCAGTGTGTTTTCTGGTGAAATGACCAAAGCCGTTGATCAGCTATACCGCGATGGGCTGATGCATCGTGATCCGGCTGTGGGGTGGATTGGCGCCGCGCGATATGCGCTGCTGAACGAAGGGCGCAGTGGTGTCGTCGCTGGGCAAAAAGGCTGGCTGTTTAGCGATGAAGAGTTTCGGGCCGTTGATAGCTCTGCAGAAGTATATGATGCAACATTGCGGTGGATTAGTGAGGTAGATCAAACCCTTGCGGGTCACGGTGTTGATCTGGTTGTTGTTCCATTGGCCAGCAAGCTGGATGTCGCTCGGCAGCATGGATTGGCGCCAGAACAGGCTTTGGAACAGCAGCGCCTGTATGACGGTTTTGTCGATGAGCTGGCTGATGGTGGCGTGACTGTTGTGTCGTCACGCGACGCGCTTTCGAATGTAGCGACGCCCTTCCTCAAAACAGATACCCATTGGACAGTTGAGGGCGCAACGGCGGTTGCGGAGGCTGTTGCGATGTCTTCGACGGTGCCGTTGGGGGACCAACAGGTCGACGTGACGCCGCTGCCAACCAAGACATTTGCGGGGGATTTGGTATCCTTTGTGACATCTGACAGCATTGCGCCCTTCGTGGGGTTGGCGGCTGAAACGGTGACCCCCTTTGAGGCAACGCTGCTTAACGACGCTTCTGCCACATTGGATTTGTTCGGCGACAGCGGGCCAGCACCCTTGGCTTTGGTTGGGACCAGTTACTCAGCCAATACGAATTGGAGCTTTGCGCCGGCATTGTCATTGGCATTAAAGCAGGACCTTCTGAATTACGCGCAAGAGGGACGGGGCCCTGTTGCCCCGATGCGCGATTACCTTAACCAGCTTGATCCAGCGGCATTGCCGGCAGCTGTGATTTGGGAATTTCCAGTACGTTACCTAACGGATCCAAAGCTGATTTCAGAGGAGCAATCCGATGAACAGTAGGGGGATTGCCGCGATACTTTGGTTAGGGATGGCCTCAACCGCGCAGGCAGAGGTTTTGACTGTGCCGCTTGTCCAAGGCACACATTTTGGGCGTGACGTGGCTTTGGCGCCGCGCATCCGGTCCTCGTCGGATTTGCGCGCTCCGGGTCTCATTCAGGCTCGTAAAGCGATGGTGCAAAAGCGGCGGTTGTCTTTGGGGACGTTGCGCAGTTTGGCGGATGCGGGCGACGGTTTGGCGGCCCATCAATTGGCAGAACGTCTGGCGGCAAAGGACCGCTCTGATTTGGCAGCTGATACTGCGCATTATTATTCGATCGCGGCGGCCAAGGGACGTAGTTATGCCGTAAGAGGCATGGTGACTGCGATTGATCAGATTGACCAAAAGGCGGTGCATCCCCGGCGGTTGGCAGAACTGAAAAAGGTGCTGTTTGCCTATGTCAAAGCAGGCCATCCGTTGGCGGTGAAGGCGGCACTGGCTTATCATCTTTCTGCATATCCATTTGGGGATTTGTCGCATGAAATGAGGACGTTGGCCTTGGCGTCAAACACCTCTGGTGCTGGGGGGATTGCGTTGCAACTCGCGTCCATAACCTTGCAAAACTCTGCAGCTGACGCTGCCGCTTTGGCTGAGGCGCAAACCTTGTTGGGTATCGCGCAGCAATCACCATCGTTCAGCCAACGTGTGACAGCCACCAATTTATTGCCATTGGTTCAGGCGCGGCTAGACCAATTTCCCCCACAACAACAGGAAGCAAATTGATGCGTAATTCAATAAAAACGTTGATCGCTGCTTTGGCTGTATCCGTCGGACCGTTTGCCGCTGAGGCCTCTAATTTTGGTTGTAGCGGGTTAGAACAGCTTCAGGATCTGCCATCGCTCGAAGGCCGTGATGGCGTGATCTTTCGGATCAATGCCGATCTGCGGATGTATCACCCGTTTTCTAATGAAACCGTAAAGGCAATGGGGCAATTGTCACGTGCATTGGCTGCGCGTGGCACGACCCTGATCTATGTGCCGATCCCAACCAAAAGCGTGACGATGCCAGAGTATTTGCCGCTCGAGGCGGCGCTCTATGGTTTTGATCTAGAAATCGCGACTTGGGTTCACAAAGACATCCTTGATCGTTTGACTGCCGAAGGCGTGCAAACTGTGGATGCACGCGAGGCTATGTTGCAGACGCCAAAAGAGGAAAAGGCTTTTTTCCGAGCGGATTTTCACTGGACGGCTGCTGGGGCGAATGAAACGGCTAAGGCGATAGCCAAGGCGCTAAAGTTGTCACCTGACTACGGGGCGCTGACAAAGACGCAATATGAAACCCAGTCGTTGCAGCCAGATGTGGCCTTTTCCGGGATGCGGCGTTTGTTACAGAAACGCTGCGCCACGGCTTTGCCCTTGCCAGAGACCATGACGTTTGAGACCAAGGCAGCTGCGGCCGATTTAGGTGGGGCGCTTGATCTGTTTGGCGATGGTGACAACGCGGTTCAGGTCGCGCTTTTGGGCACATCGTTTTCGGATTCTCCGATCAACAACTTCACCGGTTTCTTGGCGCAACATTCTGAGCTTGAGGTGGTGAACTACGCGATCACCGGCGGGAACCAGTTTGGCGCGATGACGTCTTATTTGACGTCTAAGGAATTTGAGGAGAACCGCCCGAAATACCTGATCTGGGAAAACCCGATCTACAATAACTTGGCGCAATATGGTGACCAACCGATGCGCGAGTTGATCTCTGCGGCAACAGGGAATTGTCGGCAAGAGGTCGCGGTTCAAGTTTCAGGCGATCGGTTGTCTATGCGGGCGCGTTTGGCTGATTTGAACCTTAGCGATGATCACACAATTTTTGTGGAAACGGACGGCAGTGCAGGCCTAGAGGCGGTGTTTTCCTTCACGTCCCCAAGTGGTGAAAAGCGCGCGAAAACGGTGGTGCGTGGCAAGCGATTGCGACGCACAGGACGGTTTTATATGCCCGTGACCGGCCTTTGGCCTGATGGTGTCAGCGCGGTTGATGTGACGATGTCCGAACCGCTGGGTGAAGCCCCCAAAATTTTAATTTGTTCCCCAATTTCAGAGGTAAAATCATGAGTTTAAGCCGGTTTGTTAAAGCGATCTTTCTTAGTGTACTCGTTCCATTTTCAGTCGCCTTCGCCGCAGATGATGGATTGTACCGCGATGTCTTTGCCCCCAATTCCAGCTTTATCCGGGTCTTGGCGCCTGAACAAAGCTTTGCAACGGTCGGCGCGACCTCGCTTAAGGATTTGGGTGATGGTCTTTCGCCCTATGTGAATGTGATGCCCGGCGATATTGAGGTAGCTCTAAGTGCAACCTCTGCTGTTATTCCGGTGGAGGCTAACCAGCATTACACCTTGGTTGTGCCACAGGATGGTGCCCCAATCGTGTTGACCGACCAGCTAGAGACGAGCCCCGCTAAGGCGGATGTCACGTTGTACAATTACGCCAGCCAAGAAAACGTTGCGCTTTATGTGCCGCAAGCCAAGGCCACGGTTTTAACTGATGTGGCCCTGGGGGCCGGAAAATCCATCGCGCTTAAGGCGCCGTTAACCTTGGACTTCGAAATTCGTCATGGGGATGAGGTGCTTGCCACTGTCTCGCAGGTAGCCCTGAACCGTAAGGCTGGGCTGGCCTTTGTGCTGTTGGAAAAAGACGGCGTGTATTCGGCGCAGGCCATCGCCAATAGCTATGTGAAGTAATCCCGTAGGGGGCAGATAACATGCGTGATTTTCAGTTGAACTTTCGTCAGGTCGGGGTGGCTTTATGCACCGCGTTCTTGGTGTCGCCGCTACAGTTGCAGGCTGCTCCGTTAGAGCTGGCGTTTCGTCCGCCGGATATTGCGCCACAGGTGGTGTGTACGCCACGGCCAAGTGATGCGGATACAATTGCCTTTTGGCAGAATTGGGACGGCAAGACCTTTGCCGGAATGTCCTCTGCCACTGTTAAACGTGACATAAAGCGATTGCAGCATATCGACGCCAAAACCTGGGTGCCTACAATAGAGCAGATGATCAATTTGCTGGTTGAGCGAGACAAGCGGTTTGCCGGAAAGAACGCGTTGCTTACCCATATCCAAGCTTTGCAAGCCGCCGGGCAGTTTGAGCGCATCCGCAGTCTGCAATTGGTACCGCGTTTGGCCGAGAACTCTGAAAAGGCATCGCCGCGTATACAAAATGCTCTGTCGGACTTATTTCGCGAGGGCATAGGTGTTGATCGCGATATTGCGCTGGCGGACAGGTTACTGGTTCAGGCGGGGTATAGCGGCAATGCTGATGCCTTGTTGACCCTAAGCAAACGCGCGCTTGAGGGTGAACCTGTCGCAGGGTGGGACGTGCCAACAGAGCTGGCGGTGACGATGGCCTTTGGATCACTGGTGGGTGAGTTGAATGCCACGATCTGTGACCGCACGGCGCGGATCGCGCGCGAATATCGAAATGGTGGCATTGTTCAGCAAGATCCAAAGCTGGCCCATGATTGGTACCGATTTACCGCTGATTTGGGCGATGCGAATGCGGCTTGGAAAGTGGTGGAATACCACATGCAGGCAGAAGAATTCGCAAAAGATAACGCAACGCTTCTAAAGTACCTGCAACAAGCGGCTGATGCGCAATTGCCCTTTGCACAGATTGAGCTGGGGCGGATTTACGAAAGCGGGGCTTTGTTGCCGCTTGATCTGGATAAAGCCTTGGAACTGTTTCGTCAGGCCGCAAAATCAAATTTTCGGTCAGGCCTCACGCGGCTCGCGCTGTTTCTCGAAGATCATGCGGACCGCTATCAGCATCTGCAAGACGAGCGTGTCGCCGCCCTTCGTCAGCTTGCAGATCGCGATGACGCGCCCGGTTGGGTCTTTACCCGGCTTGCCGCCCAAGCGCGGGCTGACAAAGGGCATTGGCGGGCTTTGCCCGAGATGATCACCTATCTGGAAAAGGCGAGCGCGCTGGATGACATGGAAGGCAAAAGCCGCCTTGCATTGGCGCTTTTGGCCAATCGGCAATCGCCACAGGATTTTGAACGGGCTACGGATTTGCTTGCACAAGTCGTTTCCGTACATGGCGGGGTGACACCCAGTAAGCAGCTTTACAATGCCTATATGTGCCAATCCAAATCCAGCCCACGTGTGACTGAGGCCCATTATTGGAAGAACGTAGAAGCCGCGACAGACACTGCCAACATTGCTTTGACGGGGCGCGAAATTGTCGACTTGGCCAAAACGCAGGATGCAAAATCTTTGGCGGTTTTGCAGTCTCAGGCTTTGTATGGCCGCCCATCTTCTTTGGCGAGCTGGCTTAAGTTCATTGAGCTTGCTGATTACGGTGATGCAACGCTGGAACCTTTTTGGCGGCAATATGCGGATCGGTTTCCATTGGTGCTGACGGCTTTGGCCAAGTTAGAGCGTGAGCTTGCGACAACCTCTGCTGATCACCAGACCTCGGTAGCGTTATTCGAGCGAGAGTATGAAAAGTCGGGTGCAGCGGCAGCTGTTTCATTTGTGCAGGCCTCTCTCAATGATCCGGTTGATCAGGGGGGGGCGGACGTCCTCCCGTTGCTCCAAGAGGCCGCCGAGTTGGGATTAGGGGACGCGATGCACCTCATAGCGCAGCTCACTCAAGATCAGGGTGGGGCGGTTGCCGTTTATGCGAAATACGCCAAGCAGATCGCCAGCAACGGGGACTTTAATGCGCTGTTGTTTGCATTGCCTCATGTGCGTCCGGCAGAGCGCGAGGATTACTTTCATCGCGCCATTGGGATCATGCGATGTGATTACCAAAGCGCGATGTCTCTTGCGCGGGCAGCGCATGCCGCCGGAATGACGGATAAGATCAACCAATGGCTTGGCATCGCGTCGCATCTTGTGGGGGATACCACATGGGCCATGGTGGATTTGGCAGAGGCCAAGCTCGCGTTCTTAGGAGAGGACGCCAGCCAAGAGGTGCTTGTCCTACTGCGCAGTGCCGCAGATGCTGGGGATTATTCCGCACAGATTGATCTGTTCGAGTTGGTTACGGTGCCCGGATCATCGGCTTACGACCCACTGCACGCTGTTGCGATGGTTCAGCAAGCGATTGATACGCAGGACTACAGCCAATTGGCCGCCTATTTGGCCCGATATCGTCGCGGACATCCGCAGTTTAAGGCCCAGTTTGAAACGGCTCTAGATGTGCCAACCATTTACCAAGTGGCAGCGCAAGCCGGGGATGTGCCGTCGATGCGCAGTTTCGGCATATATCTGCGTGAATCGGCGCAAGATGCCAGCGGGCTTGCGCAAGCCACGGAATGGCTCAACAAAGCCGCAGTTGGTGGGGATGCTACGGCCATGGCCGAATATGGTCTGGCGCTGGCCTTTGGGCTGGGCACAGAGGCAAACCTACCAGAGGCAAAGACGTGGTTAACCAAGGCCGCTGATCGCGGTCACAAACGGGCAAAAGACATCATGACTCTGTTAACGCTGAGCCGTCAGGAAAAGCTATGAAATCTCTTCTTTCCGTATTGTTTTGTCTTTGCATGGCGCTGGGCGCTGCCCCGACTGCGGCCAAGGCAGAGGCAAATTGTGCTAAGCCATCTAAACCCGTTGTCTCACTAAAGTTTGGCAGCCGCTACAAGGATGGCGATCCATCGCGATCTGATGTCGATAAGGTCTCTAACGCGCAGGTGAACAAAGCACTGGCACCGGTCGAGAAGTTCATCCGCACGCTTGCCAAGTCCGCGAACAAAGCCGTCGCAAGGGGCGGTGATGTGGATTATGCCGATTGCGTTGTGATCAGCTTGGCGCATTGGGCCAAGGCTGATGCATTGTCAGAGATGAAAAGCTTTACAGCGAACCTATCTGTTGGCTCACGTTTGGCGGCATTTGGCATGGTTTATTCGCAAGTACGTGGATATTCACAACGCGAAGACGACAAAGCCTTGATCGAAGCATGGTTACTGCGTCGCGCAAAAGAGCAAATGCTCTTTTGGGAGGAAGATGCCACATATGGTTCCAAACGCGGGAACCTGCGGGCTTGGGCAACGCTTGGGGTCAATCTGGCGGCGATGCTGGCCGAAGATGAGGTTGCCCTGCGATGGTCCGCTTGGTCAGCCACATTCTTGCAATGTCAGGCATTGGCTGACGGGAGCTTGCCACAAGAAATGAAGCGTGGAAAATATGCGCTGCATTATCAATTACATGCCATCGCCCCCATGGTGACAACGACATTGTTGCTGGAAACACAGGGTCATTCCATCAATGGCGTCTGCGATAATGCTTTGCGGCGGATCGTAAATTTCGCCCTAAGTGATCTGGCAACCGGCGAAAAGAGCCAGGCCTATTCAGGCAAGGTGCAAAGCTATTTTGATGGCACGGAAGAGTTGCGTGCCTTTGAACTGGCTTGGATTGAGGCCTATCTAAAGCTGTATGATGACCCCGCTGTCGATAATTTTGCCGAAGGTCTGCGCCCATTTTCGCATTCCAAACTAGGTGGCAATCAAGAGCTGGTCTGGTCCAACGGGTTCTTTTAACTCTAACAACCGCTTCGTTTAAGTCTGTCAGTCGAATTAATAACAGTTGATTTCTGCTTGTGACTGCATACGGCGCTGTAAAATCTGCGGAATTTCATGAGACCTTTCAAAACCTCACCTAATAAATGGGCTCAACCTATTGTTGTGCCTTAATTTTTGGCGAATAAATCGGACAAGCTGCTTTGTCTTAGTTTTGCCTTATGAATTAAGAGATGTTTAAGTAATAAAATTGTACCTTGTATCTAACGTCACTTTAAGTGGCTGAACACACAGGGGACTTTCATGCAGACTGTCGTGATCTTCGATAAAAATCCCTCGCTCGCGGATGCGCTTTCCGCACAGCTTTCTTTGCCAAGCTCTATAGAGTGTCATGGCTATTCAAGTGACGTAGATACCAAAAGCGTTATATCAGGCCGTCAGCCGGATCTGGTAATCTTTGATCCGACGCATCTCTCGCTGACAGCGGACTTTGATATTGTCGATTTCTGCACAGATTTGCGAACCGCTCATCCGACGTCCCGTTTTCTGTGCTATAGCTTTGAGGTGACCGATAAGATGGTGCAAGCCGCGCTGGATGCTGGTTTTCATGGGTGCTTGTCCAAATACTGTTCCATCCAGCAGCTAGAGATCGCTATTGCAGCTGTGTTGGGCGGTGGTGTTTATTTTGATGGGGCATTTGGTGACAGGCTACGCAGCAATGATGCGCAATCAAATGACAACCGATTAAGTGGGCGCGAGAAAGAGGTGTTGATGCGGATTGCAAAGGGGTTGGCCCCAAAGCAAATCGCGTTTGACCTGAGCATCAGTGCCAAAACGGTAGAGACATATAAGGCACGTGCTGCACAGAAACTGGGTTTGTCAGATCGTGCGAAGGTCGTGGAATATGCTGTTGGGCAGGGGTGGATGGCATAACAAAAATTCCCTGAATTTCGCGATTATCCTCTCAAATCCACTTAATTATTGGGCGCAACGCATTGTTGTGCCTTTATTTTTGGCGACCCAGTCGCTCCTGAAATTATTAAAAATTTACTATATGGTCAAAAAATGAATTATGTGCTTAGCTACCCTTAGCTACATAGCCAACAGGGATACCAACATGACACGACACATCCGAGAAAGCGGTGTGCGGGCAGGCCGACTAGACACAGAAAATGTGCAGGCCAACTTTACAGATTTGCACCCGCCCTATGATCCGCACGAGGCCGTGGTCGCCGCTGACCGCTGCTACTTCTGCCACGATGCACCTTGCATGACCGCATGTCCGACATCGATCGACATTCCACTTTTCATTCGCCAAATCGCGACCGGCACCCCAGATGCGGCGGCCAAAACGATCCTTGAGCAAAACATTCTGGGCGGCATGTGCGCTCGGGTTTGTCCAACGGAAACGCTTTGCGAAGAAGTCTGCGTGCGAGAAACAGCCGAAGGTAAACCGGTAGAGATCGGTCGTCTTCAACGCTTTGCGACAGACACGCTGATGGACAAGGACGTACATCCGTTTGAACGCGCCTCTGAAACCGGCAAAAAGGTTGCCGTTGTTGGGGCAGGGCCTGCGGGCCTGTCTGCCGCGCATCGCTTGGCGATGCTGGGTCACAATGTTGTGGTTTTTGAAAGCCGTCCCAAAGGGGGCGGGTTAAACGAATTCGGTATCGCCGCCTATAAATCCACCAATGATTTTGCACAGCAAGAACTCGATTGGCTGCTGTCCATCGGCGGTATCGAAATGCGATATGGTCAAGCGCTGGGTGATGCGATTTCCTTGCCAAGCTTGCAACAAGACTTTGATGCTGTGTTCCTTGGAATGGGGCTGTCTGCGGTGAACGCGCTGTCCCTAGATGGCGAAGACACAGCGAATGTCAGCGATGCCGTGTCGTTCATTTCCGATCTACGTCAGGCCGATGACCTAACCGCCTTGCCCATCGGGCGCCGTGTAGTGGTGATTGGCGGCGGGATGACGGCCGTGGATGCAGGTGTTCAGGCAAAACTGCTTGGTGCCGAAGATGTCACGATTGTCTATCGTCGTGGTCAATCCGCCATGGCGGCTTCTGCGTTTGAACAAGATTTGGCACAGCAAAAAGGCGTTCGCCTGATTTGTAACGCGGCTCCCGTTGGTATCGAAGGCCATGGTAAGCTGACTGGCGTCACCTTTGCTTATACAGAGGTTCAAGGTGGTAAACTGGTCACAACAGACGAAACGTTCACGTTGCCAGCCGATCAGCTGTTCAAGGCTATTGGTCAAACATTGGGCGATATGCCAGAGGCACTGACCCTCGCAGGGCGCAAGATTTCGGTTGATGACGCCGGACAAACCAATGTGCCTGGTGTTTGGGCTGGGGGTGACTGTGCCTCGGGTGGTGACGATCTAACGGTAACGGCTGTTGCCGAAGGGCGCGATGCCGCCATGGATATCCACGCAACCTTGATGGGAGCAAACTAATGGCTGATCTGACAACAAACTTTGTGGGCATCAAATCGCCAAACCCATTCTGGCTGGCGTCTGCTCCTCCGACTGACAAAGAATACAACGTCCGCCGTGCCTTTGAGGCAGGGTGGGGCGGTGTCGTCTGGAAAACTCTGGGGGCCGAAGGCCCGCCAGTGGTTAACGTCAACGGTCCGCGTTACGGCGCGGTTTGGGGTGCTGATCGTCGTTTGCTGGGGTTGAACAACATCGAGCTGATCACCGATCGCCCATTGTCTGTGAACCTCGAAGAGATGACGCGCGTCAAAAAAGATTATCCAGATCGCGCGCTGATCGCTTCGGTCATGGTGCCGTGTGAAGAGGACGCGTGGAAAGAGATCATCCCACGCATTGCCGAAACTGGATGTGATGGGTTTGAGCTGAACTTTGGCTGTCCGCATGGGATGGCAGAACGTGGCATGGGCTCTGCGGTTGGTCAGGTGCCTGAGTATATCGAGATGGTCACCCGTTGGTGCAAAGAAGCCACCGACCTGCCTGTCATCGTTAAGCTGACGCCGAATATCACAAACATCTTGAACCCAGCGCAAGCAGCCAAAGATGGCGGTGCTGATGCGGTGAGCTTGATTAACACAATCAACTCAATCACTTCGGTGAACCTAGATAGCATGTCACCAGAGCCAATGATCGACGGCAAAGGCACCCATGGCGGCTATTGCGGCCCAGCGGTAAAACCGATTGCCCTAAACATGGTGGCCGAGATTGCGCGCAGTTCAGGCACCCGCGGCATGCCGATTTCCGGCATTGGTGGCGTGACCACATGGCGCGACGCGGCAGAATTCATCGCATTGGGGGCTGGCAACGTGCAGGTGTGTACAGCGGCCATGACCTATGGTTTCAAAGTTGTCCAAGAGATGATTTCAGGCCTCAGCCAATGGATGGACGAAAACGGCCATACTTCGGTGGAAAGCATTGTGGGCCGCGCGGTTCCGAATGTGACAGACTGGCAGTATCTCAACCTAAACCATGTCACAAAGGCGCGGATCAGCCAAGACGACTGCATTAAATGCGGCCGCTGTTTTGCCGCTTGCGAAGACACGTCTCACCAAGCAATCACCATGTCCGAGGATCGTGTTTTCGAAGTGCAAGACGACGAATGCGTTGCATGCAACCTTTGCGTCAATGTATGTCCGGTAGAGAATTGCATCACAATGGAGACTTTGCCCGCAGGCATGGTCGATGAACGCACCGGAAAGACTGTATCGGATGACTACGCCAACTGGACGACCCATCCGAACAACCCCGGCGCAACCGCAGCCGAATAAACGGTTTTCCCTGTCCCATGCGGGGCAGGGCCACCTTGCGATGCTGACATTCTCTTTGTTGGTGTCGCTTTCGTTCACCTTCGGCCACCTTGTAGCCGGTGAAATCACCCCAGCCGCCCTTAACTCAGTGCGCTTTGCCATCGCGGCGTTGACGATGCTTGGATTTGCTTTTGCGATGGGCGTTCCGATCAAACCGATTTTCCAACGCTTCTGGCGGTTTGCGATCATTGGCGGGTTGATGGGCGTTTACTTCATCACAATGTTTGAATCCCTGCGTGTGACATCAGCGGTGTCAACGGCAGCTATCTTTACGCTGACACCGTTAATGGCTGCTGGCTTTGGCTTGCTCTTGGCAGGGCAACGCGCAAGCCGTCTTAGCTTGGTCGCCCTAACTATCGGCGCAATTGGGGCCCTTTGGGTGATCTTTCGCGGTGACTTGGAAGCGTTCCTGAAATTTCAGATTGGCCGTGGCGAAGCCCTGTTCATGATCGGTGCTTTGGCGCATGCCTTGGTGCCCGGCCTGCTGCGCCGTTTGGCGCCTAACGAACTGCCGCTGCAAAGTTCTATCGCGACCATTCTGGGGGCCTTGCTGATTGCTAGCCTGTATGGCGCTCGGGATTTGATCGAGACAGATTACGCCAGCCTGCGTCCGCTGGTGTGGATGGTCATCGGCTATTTGGCGTTGATTACCACAGGCGGCACGTTTTTCTTGCTGCAATACGCCAACAAACGTCTGCAGGCAGGCAAGGTGATGGCCTATACGTATCTGGTGCCTAGCTGGGTCGTCCTATGGGATTTCTTGTTATACGGCAAAACGCAGCCTGTCCTATTGTTGGCGGGCGTCGGTGCGACCTTGGTTGCGCTTTTGATGCTGCTTAAGGGCGATGCCACTAAAGGCTGACGCCTGATAACAAGATGTCTTTGACTGCGGCCTTTGTCTCTGCCCACTGTGCATCGTTAAGCTCTTTGCCGTCATTCAAAGTTGTGATCTGATGGGTGAAATCCGCATAATGCTGCGTGGTCGCCCAGATGGAATAAAGCAGATGTCGGCCGCTGATCGGCCGGATTTTTCCTTGTGTGACCCAAGCGTCAATTACCGCTATCCGATTGTCTGTCCAAGAGCGGAGTTCGACCTCTAGGTAGTCTTGAACAATCGGCGCGCGTTGAATGATTTCATTCGCCCAAACCTTGGAACCATTGGGCCGTGTGCGCGCCAAATCAAGCTTGGTATCAATGTAATCACCCAAGGCTTTGATCGGCTCATTGTCGATGGCAATGGCATCCGCCGCATCGCGCCAAATATCAAATATTTCACCAACAACACGACGATAGAGCGCTTCTTTGGATTCAAAGTAATAGATGATGTTGGACTTCGGCAAACCCGCCAGCGCCGCGATCTTGCTGATAGAAGCGCCCGTAAAACCATATTCCGCAAAGATCGTCTCCGCGCAGCTTAGAATTCTGGCGGTGATCTCTTCGCGATTTCGGCTCTGATTGCCTCGGACTGTTTTGTTCACGTCGTTTGCCACTATCAAATTCTACCACCCGTTTCACAAAAACCGAAAGGGGCAGCCTTACATATGCAGGTCATTCCATAGCCCAAATGGCGCATAAATGGGCGCTGGGGTTAAGTTGTGGCACGAAGTTTGTCTAATAAACAGTGGTTTCTGCACGATCGGTCAGAAAAATGTTGACCGATCGTGCAGAAATGCTTCAGCCTAGTCTCAACGACGGAATCAAATTCCGCACGCCAGAATGGCAACCAACTGGGAGACATGACTATGGACCACGGGAAGAACCTGCGGATTGATCCTGCGCGCCTTTGGGATAGCCTTGAAGAAATGGCCAAGATTGGCCCGGGCATTGCAGGTGGCAACAATCGCCAAACACTGACGGACGAAGATGCCCAAGGCCGTGCTCTGTTTCAAAAATGGTGTGAGGACGCTGGTTGCACCATGGGTGTGGACACGATGGGCAATATGTTCGCGACCCGTCCCGGCCAAGACCCGGATGCGCTGCCTGTCTATATGGGCTCTCACCTAGACACCCAGCCCACAGGTGGGAAATACGACGGCGTGCTTGGCGTGCTGGGTGGCCTTGAAGCGATCCGCACGATGAATGATCTAGACGTTAAAACTAAACATCCCATTGTTTTGGTCAATTGGACCAACGAAGAGGGCACACGCTTTGCGCCTGCCATGCTGTCGTCTGGCGTCTTTGCGGGCAAACACACTCAAGATTGGGCTTATGACAAAGTGGATGCTGAGGGCAAACGCTTTGGCGATGAACTCGCGCGGATTGGCTGGGTCGGCGACGAAGAAGTCGGCGCACGCAAGATGCACGCGATGTTTGAACTGCACATCGAACAGGGACCCATCCTAGAAGCCGAAGACACAGACATCGGTGTGGTCACCCATGGCCAAGGTCTGCGTTGGATCGAATGCACGGTGACCGGCAAAGAAAGCCACACCGGTTCTACCCCAATGCACATGCGTAAAAATGCGGGTCGTGGCTTGGCCTTGATCACCGAACTGGTGCACGAAATCGCAATGAAAAACCAACCTAACGCAGTGGGTGCTATTGGGCATGTGGATGTCTACCCAAACTCGCGCAATATCATTCCGGGCAAGGTTGTCTTTACCGTCGATATGCGGACGCATCTGCTGGATAAACTCAACGCGATGGTTGACGAGTTCAATGAACGCGCACCGAAATTGTGTGACAGCATTGGTGTCGAGTTTTCTTGCGAAATTGTCGGCCAATTTGATCCACCCGCCTTTGACGAAACCTGTGTTGGTGCAGTGCGGGAGGCTGCCAAAGATCTTGGCTACAGCCATATGGATATTATTTCGGGCGCGGGGCACGATGCCTGTTGGATCAATGATGTGGCGCCAACCGCTATGATCATGTGTCCCTGTGTGGATGGCCTAAGCCATAATGAGGCCGAAGAGATTTCGCCAGCCTGGGCACAGGCCGGGGCGGATGTTTTGCTGCATGCGGTCTTAACAAGCGCTGAAATCGTAGAGTGAATCATGGGGGCGCTGCCCCCAAACCCCCGGAGTATTTGGGGAAAGATGAATGCAGGACCGGGTCCTTGCTGAGTGGGAGATGACATATGACCAAAGTGATCAAAGGCGGCACAGTTTGCACGGCGGATCGAACTTGGAAAGCGGATGTTCTGATCGAGGGCGAGGTGATCAAGCAGATCGGCGAGAACCTTGTTGGGGATGAATATATCGACGCCGAAGGCGCCTATGTGATCCCCGGCGGCATCGACCCACACACGCATTTGGAGATGCCATTTATGGGCACCACGGCGGCCGAAACATTCGAAAGCGGCACTTGGGCCGCAGCCGTTGGTGGTACCACGATGTTGGTTGATTTCTGCCTGCCGGGCGAGGACGGTTCGATCAAGAACGCGATCAACGAATGGCATCGTAAATCAGCGCCGCAGATTTGTTCTGACATCGGCTACCACATGGCGATCACCGGCTGGAACGAAAACATCTTTGCCGAGATGAAAGACGCCGTGGATATGGGCGTGAACTCGTTTAAACATTTCATGGCCTACAAAGGCGCCTTGATGATTGAGGACGACGAAATGTTCGCCTCGTTCAAGCGTTGCAAAGAGCTGGGCGCATTGCCCATGGTCCACGCGGAAAACGGTGATTTGGTAGCTGATATGCAGCAAGAGATGCTGGCGAAAGGCATCACTGGCCCCGAAGGTCACGCCTATTCCCGCCCACCAGAGTTTGAAGGTGAGGCCGCCAATCGCGCTATCACCATCGCCGATGCAGCTGGTGTGCCTTTGTACATCGTCCATGTGTCTTGCGAGCAAGCGCACGAAGCCATCCGCCGCGCGCGCCAAAAAGGCATGCGCGTCTATGGTGAGCCGCTGATCCAATTCCTAACCTTGGATGAAAGTGAATATTTCAAAGGTGATTGGATGCATTCCGCACGGCGCGTCATGTCACCGCCTTTCCGCGATAAATCGCATCAGGATAGCCTTTGGGCAGGCCTTCAATCTGGATCATTGCAAGTGGTCGCGACGGACCATGCGGCTTTTACCAGCGAGCAAAAATTGATGGGCAAAGAAAATTTCTGCATGATTCCCAATGGCTCTAACGGGCTTGAGGAACGGCTTGCTGTTTTGTGGACCGAAGGCGTGGAAACGGGCCGCCTAACCCCCAACGAATTCGTCGCAGCAACATCGACCAACGTTGCAAAAATCCTGAATATCTATCCAAAGAAGGGCGCGATTGTCGAAGGGGCGGATGCGGACATCGTCGTTTGGGATCCGAAAATTTCTAAAACACTCAGTGCATCCAACCATCATTCTGTCTTGGATTACAATGTCTTCGAAGGATTTGAAGTGAAAGCGCAATCACGCTTTACGCTTAGCCGAGGCGAGGTTATTTGGGCTTGGGGTCAAAACAGCCAACCACAGCCAGGCCGCGGCCGGTTTGTCCCGCGCCCCGCATTCCCATCCGCCAATGTAGCGCTTTCTAAATGGAAAGAACTGACCGCGCCCAAGCAAATTAAGCGCGACCCCATGAATATCCCCGCCGGAATCTAGGAAAACCAATTACCATGACCGACGCAGTGATCCGCGCGACCAATCTGTCGCTGACTTTTGAAACCAATGACGGCCCAGTGCATGCGTTGAAAGACGTGTCTCTGGACATCAACAAAGGCGAATTCGTCAGCTTTATCGGCCCGTCAGGCTGCGGCAAAACCACGTTTTTGCGCTGTATGGCAGATTTAGAACATCCAACTGGGGGCGAGATCACGGTTAACGGCGTCTCTGCCGAAGAGGCCCGCAAAGCCCGTGCTTATGGCTATGTCTTCCAGCACGCGGGCCTTTATCCGTGGCGGACCATTGGCCGCAATGTAAAGCTACCGCTAGAGATCATGGGCTTTGACAAAGCCGAGCAAACAGAGCGGATGAACCGCGTGTTAGAGCTGGTGGATTTGGCAGGGTTTGAGAACAAGTTCCCATGGCAACTGTCTGGCGGTATGCAACAGCGGGCCAGTATCGCGCGGGCTTTGGCCTTTGACGCTGATATTTTGCTGATGGACGAGCCCTTTGGGGCGCTGGATGAAATCGTACGGGACCATTTGAACGAGCAATTGCTTAGGCTTTGGGCGCGTACCAATAAAACCATTGGTTTTGTGACCCACTCCATTCCCGAAGCGGTCTATCTGTCGACCAAAATCGTTGTGATGTCCCCCAGACCGGGCCGTATTTCGGATGTGATCGAAAGCACATTGCCCACAGAACGCCCACTAGAAATTCGGGACTCTCCAGAGTTTCTGGAAATAGCCCATCGGGTACGCGAAGGTCTAAGGGCAGGGCATTCTTATGACTAAGACACTTCCTGCAGTTTTGGCGGTTTTGTTTGGCCTTGTCGTCATCTGGTTCTTGGCGGTGGCGCCTATGAACATCCGCGTGGCACTGGATGTAGCCGACCGCGCGGGCGAAACGGTGGTCCCGGTGAAATCACTGGATCGCCGCGATACATCTGTCTGGGTGCTCATGGCGAACAATGCGGCCTTTGTCGCTGATGGTTATAACCTGAAACGCCCACGCCTTCCGACGCCAACGCAGGTGGGGCAAGAGCTTTGGAAATCCACCGGCGCGATGGTTCTAAAGGGGCGGACATGGTCCAAACGTTCATTGATTTTCCATGGCTGGGTCACGCTACGCTCAACGCTTTGGGGCTTTTTTCTGGGCACAACAACCGGCATCCTGTTGGCTGTCGCCATTGTCTATTCCCGTGCGGCAGAGATGTCGTTGATGCCTTGGGCTGTCATTTCACAAGCGGTACCGATTGTGGCCCTTGCGCCCATGATCATCGTCTTATCCTCGCAAATTGGCGTGGAGGGCAGGGGATTTCCCAAGGCTGTCATATCCGCCTATCTTTGTTTCTTCCCGGTCTTAGTGGGCATGGTCAAAGGCCTACGCTCGCCAACATCCGAACAGCTTGATCTGCTCAAAACCTACAGCAGCTCTGGCATGCAGGGGTTTCTTAAACTGCACGTTCCCGCGTCGATCCCATATCTATTCACATCGCTCAAAGTGGGCATCGCAGCAGCGCTAGTCGGTGCCATCGTGGGCGAACTGCCAACCGGGGCGATCAGTGGCCTAGGCGCGCGCATCTTGATTGGCGATCAATTCGGCACGCCGCTGGCGATCTGGTCCGCTCTCTTTGCCGCGGCCATTCTGGCGGGCGCATTGGTCACGCTCTTGGATCGCACGCAGGCGATTGTGCTTCGTAAAATGGGGATGCGCGCATGAATTGGCTCATCCTAGCAGGCGTTTTTTGGGCAGCTGCCTTTATCACCAACATCGTCTTGGCAAATTCGCGGTGGTCCCACACCACGCTTGTTCGCCTGACAATTCCCGTGTTGTTCGGCGTCACGATCCTCGTGATTTGGGAGGCCTTGGTGCATGCCTTTGGCATTTCCGCAGCCATTCTGCCCGCGCCATCAGATGTTGGTGCAACCTTTATGAATTCCACCGATATGCTGTGGGAAGATTTCCGCCAAACGGTTCTAAAAGGCGCCTTGCGCGGCTATGTTATCGGTGCAGTCGCCGCATTGGTCACGGCGGTTCTGATTGATCGTTCGCCTTTCCTAACGCAGGGGCTTTTGCCCATCGGTAACTTTGTCGCCGCATTGCCCATCGTTGGGGTTGCGCCGATCCTTGTCAGTTGGTTCGGGTTTGACTGGCATTCCAAGGCCGCCGTTGTTGTGATCATGGTGTTCTTTCCAATCTTGGTGAACACCGTCCAAGGCCTGCGCGAAGCCGATGCAATGCAGCGCGATTTGATGAAAACTTATGCATCTAGCTATATGCAAACGCTGATAAAATTGCGTTTTCCAGCGGCCTTACCTTTTGTCTTTAACGGGTTGAAAATCGCGGCCACACTGGCGTTGATCGGCGCGATTGTTGCGGAATACTTTGGCTCCCCGACACGCGGCATGGGCTTTCGGATTTCGACCGGCGTTGGCAGCCTATCCATTGATCTGGTTTGGGCCGAAATCGCCGTCGCGGCAATGGCCGGCACCGCCTTTTACGGCGTGGTCGCATGGATTGAAAAGAAGGTGACCTATTGGCACCCATCCCAGCGAGGATGAGCAGATAAAAAACGAATTAAAACCAAAACGTTCAACAAGGAGAAGACCAATGAAACTTACATCGCTAATCGGAGCCTCAGCTCTGGCGATGGCCGCCACAACCGCTATGGCAGCCGATGAGGTAACACTCCAACTGAAATGGGTCACGCAAGCACAGTTTGCGGGCTATTACGTAGCACTTGAAAACGGGTTTTACGCGGACGAAGACCTAGACGTCACCGTTCTTCCGGGCGGCCCAGACATCGCGCCAACCCAAGTCATCGCCGGCGGCGGTGCTGACGTTGTCGTTGAATGGATGCCAGCCGCATTGGCCGCGCGCGAAAAGGGCCTACCATTGGTCAATATCGCGCAACCATTTGCATCCTCTGGCATGATGCTGACCTGCTGGAATGACGTGGGCATCACGGATCCTAAATCCCTTGCAAATCGTACGCTGGGTGTCTGGTTCTTTGGTAACGAATTCCCATTCATGAGCTGGATGTCGTCGCTTGGTCTGGACACAGACGGGGCCGATGAAACCGGCGTCGAAGTGCTGAAACAAGGCTTCAACGTTGATCCACTTCTGCAACGTCAGGCCGATTGTATTTCGACAATGACCTACAACGAGTATTGGCAGGTTATCGATGCTGGCGTTAGCCCAGACGAGTTGATCACCTTCAAATACGAAGACCAAGGTGTCGCGACACTCGAAGACGGTCTTTATGTCCTCGAAGACAACCTATCTGACCCGGCCTTCACCGAAAAAATGGAACGCTTTGTCAAAGCTTCCATGCGCGGTTGGAAATGGGCCGAAGAAAACCCAGAAGACGCGGCTATGATCGTTCTGGACTATGATGAAACCGGCGCACAGACCGAGGGTCATCAGGTACGCATGATGGGCGAAATCGCTAAACTGACGGCTGGCTCAAACGGCGCGCTAGATGCGGCGTCATACGAGCGTACCGTTCAAACGCTTCTGGCCGGTGGTTCTGATCCAGTGATCAGCAAAGCACCAGAAGGCGCTTGGACAAGTGCCATCACGGACAAAGCGTTGAATTAATCAGACCAAACAATAGGGCGGGTGTTTCGGCACCCGCCCTTATTTCGCAAAGGACACAGCATGCCCAAGGCCTATTGGATCGCCCACGTCACCGTCACCGATCCCGCGCAATATCAACTTTACGCCCAAGCCTCGGCCGCGCCTTTTGCAGAATACGGTGCCAAAATTCTAGCGCGCGGCGGCACGTATCAGGCGCTAGAAGGCGCTGATCATCCGCGCAATGTGGTGATTGAATTTCCATCCTTACAACATGCGCTCGACTGCTATCACTCAGACGCCTACCAAGCCGCGCGTGCCTTACGCGAAAACGCGGGCATTCCAAATATCACAATCGTCGAAGGCGTTTAATCAGCCTAGCCGCAACAGGACTTGCCCTCTTGGATAGGCGGGCAGGGCACAGTGGCAAAGGAACAATAAACACAACAATCGCCCTCAAGCGGCTTTAGAACCTCACCACATGATTTGCATTCATAAAACCATTGGCACGCATCGGTGGGCATGGTCTCGGTCTCGACATGCTGGCATTTGGGGCATGTCAAAGTCGATTGCAAAACCACTGGTGTTTGTTCAGCCATTATAGATCCTTCCTTTAGGCATCAAATTATGGCGACCCCTCGCATATGACCAGCCAATAATATGCCCTTGCGCTTTGCCCGTCAAAAGTCATGATCGCCAAAAGGTTAAGGAAGGGGAGCCCATGACCGCTGACCAAAACGCCGCTGCCATCACCGCGCTGAAATCACTACTTGGCGATCGGCTGTCAACGGGCCAATCCATCCGCGAAACCCATAGTCATGACGAGGCATATAGCACACCTGTTTTGCCTGACGCCGTGGCCTTTCCGCAATCCACAGCCGAAGTGTCAGAGATCATGAAAATCTGCCACCAGCATAAATGTCCAGTCGTAGCATATGGTGTTGGCAGCTCTCTCGAAGGGCACGTTGTTCCGATTAAAGGCGGCATCAGTCTGAACATGATGCAGATGAACAAGGTGCTGGAAATCCACACTGATGACCTGGACGCCGTAGTACAACCGGGTGTGACACGGACAGAGCTAAACACAGCCCTGCGTGACACCGGTCTGATGTTCACCGTTGATCCCGGCGCAGATGCCACCATGGGCGGCATGGCCGCAACCCGCGCCTCAGGCACCAACTCTGTCCGCTACGGCACCATGCGCGAAAATGTTCTGGCACTAGAGGTCGTCACAGCGGACGGCACCATCATCCGCACCGGCAGCCGCGCGCGCAAGTCTTCGGCGGGCTATGATTTGACCCACATGTTCATCGGTTCCGAGGGCACGCTTGGTATTATCACCGAACTCACCGTTCGATTGTTTGGCCAGCCCGAAAGCATATCTGCTGCCACATGTGTGTTCGAAGACATCGACAATGCCGTAAATAGCGTGATCATGGCGATCCAAATCGGCCTGCCCATGGCAAGGATCGAATTGGTGGACGAAGTACAGATCAAAGCGATCAACGCCTATAACGATGACTTCGACCTACCAGAAAAACCGCATCTCTTCTTAGAATTTCATGGCTCCCCCGCAGGTGTTGCCGAACAGGTCGAAACCTTCAAAGACATCGCCGAAGACCTTGGCGCATCTGAATTCCAATGGGCCACCAAGACCGAAGACCGCACGCGTCTTTGGGCCGCACGCCACAGCGCCTATTACGCGGCCAAAGCCCTGCGCAAAGGGGCCTCTGGTGTAGTCACAGATTGCTGTGTCCCCATTTCAGCCCTCGCCGAATGCATCGCAGAGGCCAAAGCCAAAATTGCCGATTCTGATCTATTGTCACCAGTGGTCGGCCACGTCGGGGATGGCAACTTTCACCTGCAAATCTTGGTTGACCCAAACAATACCGATGAAGTGCAACGCGCCAAGGCCGTCGCCTCACACCTCAATCACCTTGCGCTGAAACACGGCGGGACAGTCACGGGCGAGCACGGGGTCGGTACGGGTAAATTACCTTACATGCAGGCCGAACATGGCGAGGCTTATACCGTCATGGCCACCCTGAAACGCGCCATGGATCCAGACAACATCCTGAACCCGGGCAAAATCGTCGCACTCAACTAGCGCGGCGGTTTTCTCAGTAATTTCAAAGAGTAGGGAAGTTTTGGAGCGGGTAGCGGGAATCGAACCCGCGCCTTAAGCTTGGAAGGCTCTTATGATACCATTTCACCATACCCGCTCACGTTCGCATTAGTTATTTCAGCGACAAAACAACGTCAAGTGGCCATCCAACAATTATGCATCGAACTTATGCATCTCTTGTCCAAGAGGTTTTGCCACCAAATATGCTAACCCGTGGCATCTGCGACCCTTGACCAATCCGGGCAGGGGGGCCAGTAAAGCCCAAACGGCCCCAGTTTTGGACCAATACCGGCAACGAGGACACTATGGCGCGCACTCCAACACCAGTCAAAAGCGACGAAGACCGCGCGAAATCCAAGAATATCCGCGCTCTGCGCGCACTTGCTCCTTTCCTGCGCCCATACCGCGCTTTGGCGGTCATGGCGCTTGTCGCGCTTGTGCTGACAGCGAGCGTATCCTTGATCATGCCTATCGCCGCGCGCCGGGTCGTGGATAACTTCCGCGTTGCCGAAGATGCCTTGTTAAACCAGTATTTCCTGTCTGCCTTCGGAATCGCCGGGCTTTTGGCCATCGGCACCGCATTCCGCTACATGCTTGTCACCAAGCTGGGTGAAAACGTCGTCGCTGACATCCGCAAAGCTGTCTTTGACCGCATCATCGGGATGAGCCCATCCTTCTTTGAAAACATCATGACCGGCGAGGTCTTATCGCGGATCACCACCGACACCACTTTGATTCTGTCTGTGATCGGCAGCTCAATCTCTATCGCGCTACGCAACCTGCTGATCTTTATCGGCGGTCTGGCCTTGATGCTGTTCACCTCTGCCAAACTCGCAGGCTTGGTTCTGTTGATTGTACCCATGGTGGTCGTGCCAATTCTGGTGCTTGGCCGTCGCCTGCGTGGCCTCAGCCGTGAAAACCAAGACTGGATCGCGCAATCATCTGGCAACGCCTCCGAGGCGCTCCTTTCCGTACAAACCGTGCAGGCCTTCACCCACGAAGACCAAAACCGTCAGGTCTTTGCCGATGTTACGGACCTGTCCCTTAAATCCGCCAAACGCCGCATCAACACCCGTGCCTTGATGACCAGCATCGTGATCTTTCTGATCTTCTCCGGCGTGGTTGGCGTTTTGTGGATTGGTGCCAACGATGTGCGCAGCGGTATCATGACCCCCGGTGCGCTGATCCAATTCGTAATCTACGCGATCATGACCGCCGGCTCCGTCGCAGCGCTGTCTGAAATCTGGGGTGAACTGCAACGCGCAGCAGGGGCCACTGAACGTCTTGTTGAACTCTTACAAGCCGAAGACACCGTTACTGATCCAGCGGCCCCAAAACTGCTACCGCAGCCCGTGCGCGGCGAGATCACCTTTAACAACGTTAACTTCAACTACCCAGCGCGCCCAGATATCCCAGCGCTCGAAGAGGTGTCACTTACCATCAAGCCCGGCGAAACAGTCGCGCTCGTGGGACCATCCGGTGCAGGCAAAACCACGATCATCCAAATGATCCAGCGCTTCTATGATCCGGTCACTGGCCAAATCAGCCTAGACGGCGTGCCTCTCACAGAAACCGCCCGCACGCATTTCCGCAAATCCCTTGCGCTTGTTCCCCAAGACCCAGTGATCTTCGCGGATACCGCTCTTGAAAACATCCGCTTTGGTCGCCCCGAAGCCACCGACGCCGAAGTCCACGCCGCCGCAAAAGCCGCCGCTGCCCATGACTTCATCGAAAAATTGCCCGAAGGCTACAACAGCTACGTTGGCGAACGCGGCGTAATGCTGTCCGGTGGTCAAAAGCAACGCATCGCCATCGCTCGCGCCATCCTACGCGACGCGCCGGTGCTGCTGCTGGACGAAGCCACCAGCGCGCTAGACGCCGAAAGCGAACGCCTGGTTCAACAGGCGGTGGATGAACTTGCCCAAACCCGCACCACAATTATCGTGGCGCACCGCCTAGCAACCGTGAAAAAAGCGGACCGTATCGTTGTGATGGATCAAGGCCGCATCGTCGCCCAAGGCCGCCACGATTCCCTCGTTGCCGAAGGCGGGCTTTACGCCAAACTGGCGCGCCTTCAGTTCACCGATGGCATGGCTGCAGAATAATTCCTCTCCCATAAAGTGCAAAAAAGCTTGTGTTTGCTGTCGTGTGACAAAACACTGGGGCGAATAGCATTTGGACGTAACGTCGGATCGCTAGGTGACCCGGGGTGAGTCTTGCCGCACAACCAAAACAAAGGCTGTCTAAGGCTGGTCCGTATTTCTACGGGTGGGGTGAAAAGGGAGGATTACAATATGAGCTTCGCGTCAGTTGATGACCGCAATGCCATCGATGCAGAAATGTCTTGGGAAGACCGCGATACCGCGGCCACGATGTACGAGTTTTTAACACGCACGCGCGACCGTTTCCCGGATCGTCCGGCCTCCAGCTATCAACTGACGTCTGGCCCAAAGGACAAGTCCGAAACGCTGACATGGTCACAACTGCACAGCCAATCGGTGCAGGCTGCCAATCTATTCCGTAGCCTTGGTGTGCAAGAAACCGATTCCGTTGCCTATATCCTGCCCAATGCTCATGAAACGCTGGTCACCCTGATGGGCGGCATGATCGCGGGCATCGCGAACCCGATTAACCCCTTGCTAGAACCCGAACAGATCGCCTCGATCCTGCGCGAAACCGGGGCCAAGGTTGTTGTCACACTCAAGGCCTTTCCAAAAACGGACGTGCCCCAAAAGGTGGCCGAAGCTGTGCGTCACGCGCCCAATGTGAATACCGTGCTAGAGGTCGATCTGCTGCGGTATCTCAGCCCACCCAAAAGCTGGATCGTGCCATTTATCCGCCCAAAAATCACGGGCGAGCATCACGCGGATGTGCTGGATTTCAGCAAAGAAATGGCCAAGCAAAACACCACGCTGGACTTCCCCGACAGCAACGGCGACCGCGTCGGCGCCTACTTCCACACCGGTGGCACAACTGGCATGCCCAAGGTCGCACAACACCGCTACGATGGCATGATCTACAATGGCTGGATCGGCGATCGGCTACTCTTCACCGAACAAGACAACATCATGTGCCCACTGCCGTTGTTCCACGTATTCGCGGTTCAGGTGATTATGATGTCCGCCATCGCATCCGGCGCGCATGTGGTCTTTCCAACCCCTCAGGGTTATCGCGGCGAGGGGGTCTTTGATAACTTCTGGAAACTCATCGAACGCTGGAAAATCACCTTTATCATCACCGTGCCAACCGCCGTGTCCGCGCTGATGCAGCGCCCCGTCGATGCCGATATTTCCTCTGTCGAGGTGGCGTTCTCTGGCTCGGCTCCCATGCCGATGGAGCTTTTCAAGCGCTTTGAATCCGCCTCTGACATCAAAATCGTCGAAGGGTATGGCCTGACCGAATGCACCTGCCTTGTGTCTTGCAACCCACCAGCGGGCGAAAAGCGTGTCGGCTCGGTCGGTATCCCGTTCCCGCACACAGATGTGCGCATCATCAAATCCACGCCAGATGGCCAAATCGAATGCGCCACAGACGAAGTCGGCGAAATCTGCGTGTCCAACCCCGGCGTCTATGTGGGCCACACCTATACAGAGACCGAGAAAAACGCAGATTTGTATTATGCCGATAAATACCTGCGCACCGGCGACCTAGGGCGCTTAGATGCCGAAGGATACCTTTGGATCACAGGCCGCGCCAAAGACCTGATCATTCGCGGCGGCCACAACATTGATCCGGCCGAAATCGAAGAAGCCTTGATGCTTCACCCAGCCGTCGCCATGGCAGGGGCAATCGGCCAACCCGATGCGCATTCTGGCGAAATCCCATGTGCCTATGTCGAACTGGTCGCAGAAGCCGCAGTCACCACCGAAGAGCTGATCGCGCATTGCAAAACCCATGTCCACGAACGCGCAGCCCATCCCAAACATATCGAGATTTTGGAAGAGCTGCCCAAGACGGCCGTTGGCAAAGTGTTCAAACCCGACCTGCGCAAATCCGCCATTGCCCGGATTTACAACGCCGCTTTGGAAAAAGCGGAAAACCCGGCGCGTGTCGGCCAGGTTGTGGATGACAAAAAGCGCGGCTTGGTCGCGCAGGTCATTCAAAACGGTTCAAGTGAACAAGACGTTACAAAGGTGCTCGGGGCCTACACACGCCCTTGGGAATGGCTCGAACAAGAGTAAAACCACAGAAAATCACAAAAACCCCGGCATTGTCCGGGGTTCTTTTTGCATTCACCTCTTTTCAAACGCGCATGTTCGCGCTAACGATCTGCCAACTGATCGTGGGGAGGACGGTCGGCGGCCCACCGCATTCGACTTGCCTCACCCAAAATCTCAGGCATTCTGTGACCAACGCAGGCAGATAGGGTGAAAGACAGCATGACGTATATTCTGGCCATCGACCAAGGCACCACTTCGACGCGCGCAATCCTCTTTGATGGCGAGATGAAAATCATCGACAGCGCCCAAGAGGAATTCACCCAACATTTCCCGCAATCCGGCTGGGTTGAACACGATCCGATGGACCTGTGGAACACCACGCTATCGACCTGCAACGACGTCATGGCAAAGGTCGGCATTACCGCCGTGGACATCACAGCAATCGGCATCACCAATCAGCGCGAAACCACCGTTGTCTGGGATCGCCAAACCGGTGAACCCGTCCACAACGCCATCGTCTGGCAAGACCGCCGCACCGCCGACATCTGCCGCATCCTGAAATCCGAAGGCAACGAAGAACTGGTCACCGCAACCACAGGCCTGCTGCTTGACCCGTATTTCTCTTCGACCAAAGTGAAATGGATCCTCGACCACAACGAAGGCCTGCACGCCCGCGCGCGCCTTGGCCAACTGGCCTTTGGCACCGTGGACAGCTGGATTATCTGGAACCTGACCGGCGGCAAACGCCACGTCACAGACGCCACCAACGCTGCCCGCACCATGCTCTATGACATCCACAAGGGCAAATGGAGCAGCCGCATCTGCTCGCTTCTGGACATCCCACAAGCCATGCTGCCAGAGGTGCTAGACTGCGCCGCTGACTTTGGCACAACAGAGGCCACATCTTTGGCGCCGAAGTGCCCGTCATGGGCGTCGCTGGCGACCAACAGGCCGCGACCCTGGGCAACGCCTGCTTTGAGCCAGGCATGATGAAATCCACCTACGGCACAGGCTGCTTTGCGCTGCTGAACACAGGCGACACGCCGGTTGCCTCGAAAAACCGCCTGCTAACCACCATCGGTTATCAACTTGACGGCAAACCAACCTACGCTCTCGAAGGCGCGATCTTTATCGCGGGCGCTGTGGTGCAATGGCTGCGCGACGGGCTTGGCATCATTGACGACGCCAAAGAAACGCAGGCTCTAGCCGAAAACGCCGACAAAGGACAGGACCTGATCCTCGTACCCGCTTTCACTGGCCTCGGCGCACCATATTGGGCGCCAGACTGCCGCGGCGCAATCTATGGCCTGACCCGTGGCTCAGGCCCCGCAGAATTCGCACGTGCCGCCCTTGAAAGCGTTGGCTTTCAAACCCGCGACTTACTCGAAGCCATGCGCGGCGACGTTGGCGAAGCCGTTCAAACCCAAGTTCTGCGCGTAGACGGCGGCATGACCGCCAGCGATTGGGCGATGCAATTCCTCGCCGATATCATCGGCGCACCGGTGGATCGCCCAGAGGTTCTAGAAAGCACCGCATTGGGCGTCGCATGGCTCGCTGGTATGCGCGCCGGGGTCTACCCAAACCAAGAAGAATTCGCAGCCAAATGGGCGCTTGAACGAAAGTTCGAACCCAAAATGCAAGAACCCTTCCGCGAAGACAAATACGCCGCTTGGAAACGCGCAGTCGACGCCACATTGGCGGTCTAATGACAGGGCAGGGCGGCGGCTGAACAGAGGCAAGCCTCTGACCACCCGCCGCCCCGCAGTTCCGCCTAGACGCGCCCGCGAATTGCCCTCATAAGCGAGCCATTCTTTGGGAAGGACCCTCCATGGCCTGCGCTCTATGCTCATCCGACACATCCGTCACCGATTACACCGTTTCACCTCGCACCGATGTGGTTTCCCTCTGCGACACATGCCTTTCTGCCGCCCAAGGCAGCATCACCGACGCCCCACATTGGAATTGTTTGAACGACGCCATCTGGTCCACAGATGCCGCCACTCAAGTTCTGGCATACCGTCTGCTAAAATCCTTGCCCGAGGCCCCATGGGCACGTGACTTGCTGGACATTGCGTATCTGGAGCCCGAAAACTTAGAATGGGCAGAGGCTGGTATTTCTGACGAACCAGCCGTCATTCACCGTGACAGCAACGGCGTCGTTCTGTCTGCCGGTGACAGCGTTGTTTTGATCAAAGACCTCCCTGTAAAAGGTGCAGGCTTTACGGCAAAACGCGGCACACCGGTACGCAACATTTCTTTGGTGCATGACAACGAAGAGCACATCGAAGGCCGCGTCGAAAGTCAGCGGATCGTCATTCTAACGAAGTTCGTGAAAAAGACCGGCTAGGGGCGTTTTACGCCCTGATGGGGATTGACGAGACGGCGTGCAAATGTGGCCCGCCGTCACCGCCGTCACCGCCGTCACCGCCGTCACCGCCGTCACCGCCGTCACCGCCGTCACCGCCGTCACCGCCGTCACTGGCTTGCGAATGGCTCATTGCTCTCTACGTACGCAAACATCGCTTTCCGTCACATGCTAACTCAGCCAGGGCACGAGAACAGCCTGTGCCCCGCACGAACTGCGCTAGGCCCAAAGCACCCACTGCCATCACCGCCGGTCCACAAATGGCACGATCCTAAGCTTCCCGAAAATCTATCGCCAACGATGCAAGCATAAATTTTCGCCTGCAAATTCTGGCTGCGTTAACCAGATTCGGACGTATGTATGATCATTGTATTAACCCTTTTCTCGAATCGTACGTTTCAAACCGCGAAACGTACGAATTTCACATTTACAGATCGTAACATCGGCTCACCTTGTGGACCTCGCCGCGCAACACCACGATCTGTAGACAAAATAGGCGCGCAAACCTTTTCAAACGGTAAACAAGCGGCCAAAAAATGCAGGGTTAATGCAGCGAACTGCGCCTATTTCCACTGATCCGTATCAATCCAAATGGTCACAGGACCGTCGTTAATTAACGAAACCTTCATATCTGCGCCGAAAATACCCTTGGCAACCGGTACACCCGTATCAGCCATGGATTTGGCGAAGTATTCGTAGAACGCATTGCCCTCATCAGCGCCACAAGCTGTTGAAAAGCCGGGACGATTTCCGCTGCGCGTATCCGCAGCCAAGGTGAACTGGCTCACCACCAAAGCACTGCCACCAATATCCAAAACGGATTTGTTCATCTTGCCATTCTCATCCGTAAAAATCCGCATCTTGCTGATTTTGCTGGATAATCTATCGGCGTCTGCCTCGGTATCACCCTTCATCGCGCAGATCAGGATCAACAGACCTTGTTCGATTTCACCCGTAACTGTCCCATCTACCCGAACCGCCGCCTCGGACACCCGTTGCACCAATGCACGCATTTTAAGATAACCTTTTGATATTTATTGATTTTGCGCGATGATATAACCCACCGCTGCCGCCACAATGGCCCCTATGATCACAGCGAATGTAATCTTCCAAGCGGACCAAGGTCGCTCTCCCTGAACACGCCCAGTGCGCCCGTTCACGACAAACCGATAGGTTTTTCCGCGATATTTATAGGCCGCCATCCACACAGGCAGCAGGATGTGCTTGAAGGTCACATCAGACACTAAGGTGTTGATATCATGTACTCTTTGTCGATCACCGCCGATGTCAAATTTCACATCCCGCAATATCACCCGATCCATATGCTGGCGCGCCTCAACGAACCCCTCTTCAAGCTCTACCGCGTAACCTTCGGCCCGAAAACCTGCAAGGAATTCAGGGCGATAGGGTTCCAATGCCGATAAATCCCACGGCTCAAGCGCCTGGGTGAAACGTTTTGGTAAGCTTTTGGATGCTAGAACAAGAACATCATCAAAGAATCGCGCAACTCTTCCTGAAACATTGCGCCACCGTACTTTGGTCACGCGCTCCTGCACCTGTTTTCCGTCACGGTTCACAGTGCGTGTTTCATGATATTCGGTGCCCCGCTCGCCGCGATAGGCGGATTCTGTTTGGGCATCAAAGGTCCAATAGGGCACATAGATGCCGTCCATCTTGCGCCCCTTGCGCGCGTATTCTTGCAAACCATTGGGCGCAAACCACAATTTGCCCAACCATTGGCTCATCGCTTTGTTCGCAGCGCGTTCATCCAATGCAAAGGGCAGCACGCCCTTGGGCTTGATATGACGGTGCTTGCCTGTATCCGCCACCACGGGTGTCGCACAAAACGGGCAATCTTGCGCGTGGTTTACCTCGTCAAATTCAACCTGAGCGGCGCAATTCGGGCAGACAGAAACGCGGATTTCCTCGATCTCTTGCGCGGGCAGTAAGTTGTTGATCGCGCTTTTAAAATCCAACTCGTTGATGGACCCAGCCCAAGGGCCCATGCCCTCCATCGGGGCATGGTGGCCGCAATGATCACACACCAATTCTGACGCATCAGGCGCAAAACGATAGTCCGCCCCACATTGATCACACGGAAAGCGATGCGCGCTTTGCGGCGCGGCTGGTGGGGCGGGCATGTTGGTCATGTCATCTCGGATAATCGTGGATGTTCAATATGTTAGGTTTAGGCGCCTGGCGGAGGGGGTGGCGGCATTACCGTAAACAACTGTGCCAATTCCTGCACATCCTGCGCTGTTTTCCAGCCGTCTTGGCCAGCCGTCCAAACATAGGTTTCGCGTTTCAGCGATCCGTCAGCGACCATCTGGCCAAGCCGTGCTTTGGAAAACGGGCCAGTCGTTTTGCCGTTTTCCGCAATGTGCCACACATGTTCAACCGGCGGAGGCGGCGGGGCAGGTTGCGCCGCATGCTGAGCCGGTGCTCCACCCGCCGCGCCCATCAATCCCTGCGCCATCTGCAGGCCCATAGAGGCGCCAAGGCCCATGCCCATCGCATCACCTGCGCCACCACCATTGCCCACGGCTTCGGCGGCTTTCCATTTCATGTGGTCATTCAGGTTGCCCGCAATTCCACGGGATGTCCGATCATCCAACGCCTGTTCAACAGCTGGTGGTAAGCTGATGTTTTCAATGTAAAGTTCCGGGATCGACAGGCCATATTGCTGGATCACGGGATCAATCGCCTCGGCAACGATCTTGCCAAAATCAGCTGTGTTGGCCGCCATGTCCAATACCGGAATGCCAGAGCCCGCGATCACACGCGAGAATTCTTGCACAATGATATTGCGGATCTGAAAACTGATTTCATCCATGGTGAATTCACCATCGGTGCCAACAATCTCTGTCAGGAACCGGGCCGGGTCAGAGACACGCGTTGAATAGGTGCCGTAAGAGCGTAGGCGCACTGGGCCAAACTCTGGATCACGCGCCATGATTGGATTTTTGGTGCCCCATTTCAGATCGTTAAACCGCGTTGTGTTGACGAAATAGATTTCGGATTTGAAGGGGCTTTTAAAGCCGTGATCCCAATGGTTTAGCGTCGTTAGGATCGGCATATTGTTGGTCTCTAGCATATAGAGACCCGGGGTGAACACATCGGCCAATTGCCCCTCGTGGACAAACACAGCGGCTTGCCCTTCGCGCACGGTCAGTTTGGCGCCGTATTTGATCTCGTGGCCTTCGCGTTCAAACCGCCAGACCATCGTGTCCCGTGTGTCATCGACCCAGTGGATCACATCGATGAATTCACCTTTGAGGAAGTCGAAAATACCCATGTGAGGCTCCTGATACTTACAAAGTTTGGCCCAGCTCTTGGCGGGCAATAATACGGACGATGGGGCGGGCTACGTCGGCGGTCATGCCGATGGTGAGCCGCGGATCATATAGCATACGCAATAGGGCCTCGTCATGGTTTGTGAGCAAGGCGAATTCATCGTCGTCGTTAAAGATAGAAGGGCGCGCATCTGGGCTGTCGTTCACAAGGCCCATCCCTTGGGCAAGCTCTTCGTGAAAGCAGGCTTTGCGCAATAGGTCCGGATGTTCAGCACGCACAATCGCCACGGCGGATAGAATACGTGGGACCACAGAATCCGAATGGCTAACCACAACCAAGCAATGCATGTCGCGTGGTAGGTTCTGCAGCAACGCCCGATTGGCCGCCGTTAGGTTCGGCAAGAGTTGCGAAAACCGTGTGCCCATAGCCGCGCGGTCATCTTCGCCCACGACTAGAACGTGGAAATTGCTGCGGTTTTTAGCTGTTACCACCGGATGACCCGTGACGCGGGCCAGACGATTGGCGAATGCGGCAACTGTGGCGCTGTCTTTGCTGCGTTGTGTGGTGGGTACGCTTGGCCCAAACTCAACTTTCATCCGGACGGGGGTGTCCCACCGCGCCAATAGCCGTGCTTCGCCGTTACTGGATTGCAGACGCGTGCCAATGCGATGCTCGTCATAAAAGGCGATGCGTTCAAAGTTACGCGCCAACATGTCAGCGGTAAAAGGCGTATCCGGGCCACCGCCATCGCGGCGCATCAGGCCCTGAACAAGTAGATCGTTTTGCAAGTTAGCGTAATAGGTGCGGATTGCATTGCTTTGCTGGCTTGGCGCCGGGGGGAGTGGCAGGGCGACGGGCGTCGGGGCAACCGCAGGGGCCGCGCTATCGGGCACAGCCAATTCGCAGGCGCTTAAAATGCCTGCTGTCAAAGTTGCAAAAAGTGCCCGACGCCCAATCACTTATTCGTTGCCTGCAGCCGTTCCGATGGAATGACCCAGACCCGTTGCCTTGGATTTCGCAGCGGCCAAAGTATCGCGTAGATCAGTTTCCATTTGCTTCAAATCAGCCTCTGCTGCGGCGCGTTTCGCCTTGCCTTCGTCAGCAATCTGCAAGCTTTCTTCGATGGTGCCGATCAGGTCCGCATTTGCTTGTTTGACGGCTTCGATGTCAAACACACCACGCTCCATTTCTTCGCGGATCATCTTGTTGGACTCGCGCAGATTGGCTGCATTTGATGTTAGCAATTCGTTGGTTAGGTCGTTCGCATCGCGTACCGCTGCGGCTGCCTCGGCAGAGCGTTGGATCGTCACAGCTTGCGCCAATTGGGTTTCCCAAAGCGGTACAGTGTTTACCAACGTTGAGTTGATCTTTGTCACCAGCGACTTGTCGTTTTCCTGAACCAACCGGATCGAGGGCAGGGACTGCATGGTCACCTGGCGGGTCAGTTTTAGGTCGTGCACGCGGCGCTCAAGGTCATCACGCGCAGAACGCAGGTCGCGCAGCTCTTGCGCTTTCATAACCTGATCGGCTTCTGGTGCGGCCTTCACTTCAGCTTCTTTTGCTGGAATGTCTTTGGCGTCGATCTCTTCGATTTTCGCCTCGCCCGCTGCGATGTACAGCGCCAGCTCGTCGTAGAAATCCAAGGTCTTTTCATAAAGGACGTCGAGCGATTTGATGTCTTTCATCAAAGTGTGCTCGTGATCCAGCAGATTGTCCGTGACCTTGTCGATCTGGCTTTGCACCTCTTCGAACTTCGCTGTGAACTTTGCAAAGGGCGCGGCCTTGCCAAACAGTTTCTCCCAGAAGCTACGCTTGCGGCGCACGTCTAGCTCGGAAACAGAGAAACCGCGGATCGTAGTAACAATGCTACGCAGGCTGTCACCGGCTGGGCCAACGTCTTTGTTGCGTACGCCTTGCAGCATGGATTGGCTGATTTCTTGCAACTCCGCCTGAGCCGACGAGCCAAAGGATACGATCGAATTCGTATCTGTCATATCCAATTCAGCCATGCGCTTGGTGATTTCGGCACTTGTCGGTGCGTCAGCATCCGCAAGTGGCACAATGGCCGTGGATTCAGTTGGTTCTGGCAGAACTACAGCGTTGATCGCATCGACCTCGGCCAGTGCTGCTTCGGCTTTTTGACGTACAGTGTCAGACATTTAATTCCCCTCGCGTTTTAAGGCGTTATGCATCGTTCCGGATGCCTTCGCGCTGCAGTCTTTCGCGCAGCACGTCGATTTCAACAGACAGATCGCTGTTGTCGTTTTCCAGCAGCTTACGTGTCCGGGCTGCGAAATTCTGTTCTAGATCGTCCAGCAGGGCGGCATATCCTTCGCGCGCCTCTGCGGATTGATTGCGGCTATAGACGTCGGCGAATTTCACCGTCGCGTCACGCGCGCCCTTTAGATAGACTGATAGGTATTTCCGCGCAGAGGTCAGATCACGTGGATCGTCCTCGATGGTGCGGAACAAATCCCGTGCGGTGACTTCGAATTGCGCCACGCGACGCTCCATATTGCGGTCGCCCGCGCGTTTGATCGCGTCAGCCATGCCCGCAAGGTGCTTTTCGGCTTCATCAACCGCACGCGCTACACGGTCTGTTTGAAAGGTGTCGATCCCCTCGGCACCCTTGTCACGCATTGGGTCCAAGCCAAAGGCGAGGCTATGAATAACCGTGCCAAGCACCAAAAACACAATGGCTTCGACCATGCCAAACCCGGCAATCCCTGCAACAGCCAACCCAACACCGGTCAGGAGTGATCCCGCAAGCTTACGCGGCATAGCAGGGCGGCGCGCAACTTTACGAGCCTCATAAGCCTCTTGTGCAAGAATGCCTTCACGCGTGAGCCAAGCTGCCAGTATCAACAGCCCGAGCGCCAAAAGATACTGCGCCATGACCAATGGCTCGGATGTAAATGCTTTCCAAATCAAGGGCAGGGGCGTCAGGAATAGCGCATTTACCCGCCCACCAGCACGGCTGCGTTTGGCGTTTAGAAACGGACCGGGCTTTGTGCCAGATTGCGCGTTTTCGTCAGGGCTATATTTGCCACCAAATTTCTGAGCCATCATGCGCCTCCTGCGACAGAGACGTAGAGCATCAATATGACAAGCAAAACAAATGCTAGTTTTTGCAAACCCGTGTCGGACATGAATTTGGTTTCCCCGCTAACCCTGCCAGAAATCTAAGAAGTTTCGCGCCAACTTGCTAGGGGGAACAATCCCCAAGCGACATCACGCCGAAAGATGGCCTAAAAAGCGAAACGCCCGCGGCAAGCGCGGGCGTTTTGAGTTTAGTGTGCGGAACCAGAAGAACGTTCTGCGTCCAGCTTTCTGGCGTATCCGGATTGAATGATCTCAACCACAAACAACACAACCACACTGAAATAGAAGGTTGTTTTGGACATTGGTACAACTTCGTGGCCAAAGAATTTCAACGCCAAAGCATCGTCATGCATCGCATGAGACGCGGCAACACCGGCTTCGCCGAGCAAAACAACACCGACGATCAACAGGATAAATAGGCCTAAAACCTCATACATACGGTTTTTCTCAAGGAACCGCGTTACACCATCGGCGAGGACCAACATCGCTAAGCCCGATAGGATGATCGCCGTTGCGAGGATCGGGAACACATCCGTGATCGCCAGCGCGGACAGGACGGAATCAAATGAAAAGATAAGGTTCATCAAAACGATCAACATCACCACTTTGGCCGCTGACTTACCACTCTTGTGGTCCAAATCCGAATCCAAATGCTGAACCGACAGCATGTGGCTGATCTCTTTAACCGCCGTGTAAATGATGAAAACACCACCAAGGATAAAGACACAAGTCGCAAAATTAACACCGCCTTCGATCAATCCTGGCTGGTTAAAGACCCAGAAAGGTTCCGCCAGAGAGTCGATCAAGCGGATCATCACAAACAGCAGCACCACCCGCAGGGCAACCGCGATAATGATCCCCCAGAACCGCACCGCTTTTTGGTGCGCAACAGGCGCGCGTTGAGATTCAATTGAGATATACAGAAGGTTGTCGAACCCCAAGACAGCTTGCAAAAAGCAAAGCATCAAAAGGTTCCCAAGATTTTCTATGGTTAGAAGGTCGGCCATAACACTGCCCCAAGTAAGAATGCATTTGGGTCAAGTGCATAGACCAACTCGGCCTCTGGGCAAAGCCGCTAATACGGGGAATTCCTGATTTGCTGTCTCAGCAACTAGGATTTAACGCTTTGGCGTAAATTTCCGCATCGGGCCGTTTGGCTTACCACCACTCGGTTTACCACCCGACCTGCTGCCACTTGGTTTGCCACCTGTTGGCTTTCCGCCAGCGGATTTCCCACGCAAGGATTTGCTTGGATCGCGTTTGGTTGGATCCATATTAGAAAGTTCATGCCGACCCGTTTTAGAGTTTGCATATGTTTTCTTACGCGTCGGGGTGCCAGTAGGCTTGCCGCCAGCAGGCTTTGTGATGCCTGCCTTGGCCCCAAACGGTTGACCTGTTCCGGGCTTACCCGCCATCGACTTGCGTCGGCGCGCAGGTGTTTTGCGCTCTTCTGGTGCAACCGCGCCATCAAGCCCAAGCTGATCGCGAACCACACGACGGCGCAGTTCTTCGACAGAACCTTGCTTCAGATCACCCAACTGAAACGGACCATAGGACACACGGATCAAGCGGTTTACCTTTAGGTCAATCGCTTCCATCGCACGACGAATTTCGCGGTTTTTGCCTTCGCGCAGTGCAACGGTGACCCAAGCATTCGCCCCTTGCTGACGATCCAAAGTGATCGTCATCGGCGCGAAACGCTCGCCATCCACGGTGATCCCGTCACGCAGCGGCTTAAACTGATCCTCTGTCGGGCGCCCATTGACCCGCACGCGGTATTTGCGCACCCAACCCGTCGAAGGCAGCTCAAGCTTGCGCTTTAGGTCGCCATCATTGGTTAGCAACAACAGACCTTCAGAGTTAATATCGAGCCGCCCAACGGTCATGACGTGTTTCGGCATCGTTGCTGGCAAATCTTCAAAGATCGTCGCGCGACCTTTTTCGTCACTATGGCTCGTCACCAAACCTGTTGGTTTGTGATAGAGCCAAATGCGTTCAGGCTCGCGCTCTGCAATGGGTTTGCCATCTACCAGAATCTTTTCGCGGCCTGTTACGTTTAACGCGGGCGAGGTTAAGACTTCGCCATTCACCGAAACGCGCCCCGCTTCAATCATGCGTTCTGCTTCGCGACGCGAAGCAATACCCACACGGGCGAGGACTTTGGCGATACGATCACCTTGCGATGCTGGTTTTGGGCTGTCTTTGGTCATTGACGCTCTCTAACGGGCAAAATGCCATTGCGAAAGGGGGAATGGTAAGGCAACAGATAAGAATGCAGTTCAAAAGCCACATGGATCACGCCTTGTCTGAGGCGAAAGCGGCCGCAAATCGTGGCGAAGTCCCGGTGGGCGCAGTCTTGGTCAGTCCTGATGGGACTGTATTGGCAACCGCTGGCAATCGCACTCGGGAACATAACGACCCGACAGGCCATGCCGAAATCCTAGCAATCCGCGCCGCTTGCGCCAAATTGCAAAGCGAACGTCTGCCGGGTTGCGATCTATACGTCACGCTTGAACCATGCCCTATGTGTGCCTCTGCCATCTCACAGGCACGCATTGCACGGGTATACTTCGGCGCATCTGATCCAAAATCAGGCGGTGTCGCTCAAGGCCCGCGTATCTTTGATCATCCTCAATGTCATCACAAGCCTGAAGTTTACGACGGGATAGCGGCAAGCGATTGCGAAGCACTCCTCAAAGACTTCTTCCGTGAAAAACGCACCTAAGCTTCACCTTTCCACAAATACTCTGGGGGAGGGCGAAACTCTGTTTCGACCGGGGGCAAAGCCCCCTAAGGTGAGCTTCAAACAAACCGAGCAGGTGCATTATGGATTGGACAAGACAGGTTGACGGTTACTGCGAGCGCCTCGATCCATCTTTTTGGGCGGAACCCATCAACGCAGTCACCAATGGCGCCTTTTTGGTCGTTGCCGTTATCATGTGGCGTCGCTCACAGGGATTGCCTTTAGCACGTCGCCTCTGTGCGGTTCTGTTTGCGATTGGCGTCGGCAGCTTCCTCTTTCACACCTATGCGCAAACATGGGCAGGTCTTGCGGATGTCTTACCGATCCTCATTTTTGTAGTGCTATATATATTCACAGCCACCAAGGCCTTTTGGCATCAATCCACGTGGCGTAGCCTCGGCATAACCGCGCTTTTCTTTCCTTATGCCGCAGCCCTTGTGCCGCTCTTTCAAATGATACCCGGTATCGGTGGCTCCGCGGCATACGGCCCAGTGCCCTTACTCATAGCACTCTACGCCTACGGCCTACGCAATCGCTTCCCTGCAACGGCCAAACGCCTCGCTATCGGCGCGGTGCTGGTGACCACATCTCTGCTGATCCGAACAGTCGACGCGCCGCTTTGTACGGCCATTCCTATGGGTACACATTTCATGTGGCATCTGCTGAATGCAGTGGCATTGGGCTGGATGATTGAAACCTACCGTCGCCACATGCTTGCACCGCTCCAAAAGCAAGGCTAAACGCTATTCCAAGAATACATTGGAGTTTTCGCATGTCGATTGACAAGGACACAGCCGCGCGCGTCGCAAAGCTTGCGCGCATCAAGGTCGAAGAGGACGCGCTGCCCGCGCTGGCAGAAGAATTCAACACCATCCTTGGGTTCATTGAACAGCTGAACGAAGTCGATGTCGAAGGTGTCGAGCCTATGACATCTGTCACCCCACAAAAGCTGAAACGCCGTGTGGACGTGGTTTCCGATGGGGACCAGCAGGACAAAGTGCTCGCCAACGCACCAGATGCACGCGAAGGCTTTTTTGCGGTTCCAAAGGTGGTTGAATAATGACTGATCTAAACAAACTTACTCTGGCCGACGCCCGCGATAAACTGCGCGCCAAAGAAATCACTTCGGTTGAATTGACCGAATCCTGCCTAGCCGCTGTCGAGAAATCCGGCGAGCTGAATGCATTCGTACACAACACACCAGAGATCGCTCTGACCCAAGCCAAAGCCGCAGACGCGCGTTTGGCCGAGGGCGATGCGCCTGCGATGTGCGGTCTGCCAATCGGTGTCAAAGACCTGTTCTGCACCAAAGGCGTGCCATCACAAGCCGCTAGCCGTATCCTCGAAGGTTTCCTGCCGGAATATGAATCCACCGTCACGCAGAACCTGTTTGATGCAGGCTCCGTCATGTTGGGCAAGCTCAACATGGACGAATTCGCCATGGGCAGCTCTAACGAAACATCTGTTTACGGCAATGCAGTCAACCCGTGGCGTCGTGGCAATGATGATGCCAAACTTACTCCAGGTGGTTCTTCCGGCGGTTCTGCTGCGGCTGTAGCGGCAGACATCTGCCTTGCTGCAACCGGTACTGACACAGGCGGTTCCATCCGTCAGCCCGCGGCCTTTACTGGCATTGTTGGCATCAAGCCAACTTACGGTCGTTGCTCCCGCTGGGGCGTCGTTGCTTTTGCCAGCTCGCTTGATCAAGCAGGCCCAATGACCAAATCCGTGCGCGACGCAGCCATCATGCTCGAAGCCATGGCCGGCCATGACGCCAAAGACAGCACTTCTGCGGAATTGGCCGTGCCAAATTTCGAAGCGATGCTAACGGGCGACATCAAAGGCAAGAAAATCGGTATCCCAAAAGAATACCGCATGGATGGCATGCCAGCTGAGATCGTTAAGCTCTGGGAAGATGGCACAGCCATGCTGAAAGCCGCTGGTGCAGAGATTGTTGACATTAGCCTGCCGCACACCAAATACGCGCTACCAGCCTACTATGTGATTGCACCTGCAGAAGCGTCTTCTAACCTCGCGCGCTACGATGGCGTACGCTACGGTCACCGCGCGACTTTGGCGCAGGGCGATGGCATCACTGAGATGTACGAAAAAACCCGCGCCGAAGGCTTCGGCCACGAGGTGAAAAACCGTGTGATGATCGGGACCTACGTTCTATCTGCGGGTTTCTACGACGCTTACTACAACCGCGCCCGTCGCGTGCGTGCACTGATCAAGAAAGACTTCGATGATGTCTTTGCTGCAGGCGTTGACGCAATCCTGACCCCAGCAACGCCCTCCGCGGCCTTTGGTTTGGGAGAGATGAACGATGCAGATCCAGTTAAGATGTATCTAAACGACGTCTTTACCGTCACCGTAAACCTTGCAGGCCTACCCGGTATTTCCGTACCAACCGGTATGGATTCCCAAGGCTTGCCCCTTGGTTTGCAGCTGATTGGTCGTCCATGGGAAGAGGGTGATTTGCTAAATACCGCCTATGCGTTGGAAAATGCTGCGGGATTCGTAGCGAAACCAAGCCAGTGGTGGTAAAAGGACCCAAATCAAAAAGCGTATGAGGCGAAAAATGCGGTTGATGTTATGTGGATGTGCCCTGTTGGCACTGGCGGCGTGTGCGCCGCAAGTACCTGATAGCGGTGCCGGTATCGGTTTTGACAACGCTAATCTCAACCCGCAACGCGCCTCTGCGCAAGGCTTCGAACCGGTGGTTCCAGCTGCACAGTCAGTTTCGTCAGAAACTCTTGCAACATTAGACGCAACGCGCCCATCGGGCACTGCGGCTGCATCTGGCCGTCAAGTCGTTGACGCAAGCCCATCTAACCCGCAGCCTGTGCAACTCGAAAACGCAGGCATTTCGGATGAAAACAACTTTGATTCCGTTGGCGCTCGTCGCTCAATCGAAGATGACGCTAAGCGTCGCGCAGAGATCGCCAGCCAATACCAAGTGATCCAACCCACAGCTTTGCCACAGCGTGAAAGCACAGGGCCAAATATTGTGGACTACGCCCTGCGTAGCACCAATCCAGTAGGCAACAGTCAATATAAGCGGTTCGGCATTAATGGGACGGCGCGTTCCGAACGCAACTGCGCCAATTACCCGACGCCGGATCAGGCACAGATTGATTTCTTAACCCGGGGTGGTCCAGTAAAGGACCGTTTGGGCCTTGATCCGGATGGCGACGGTTATGCCTGCTCTTGGGATCCAACGCCGTTCCGCGCGGCCAACGCCAACTGATGGCGCCTAAGGCGCCGACAATAAATCAAAAACCTTCGCCAAACTTTGGTCCGCGCCGCGATGGCGCGCGCCCGTCTTTGGTGGTTGTGCACTATACGGCCATGGCCACCGCCGAGGCCGCCTGCAACACGTTGTGCAATCCAGAAACAGAGGTCTCGGCCCACTATCTGATCAGTTCAGCGGGTGACGTTATTCAGCTTGTCGCCGAAGAGATGCGCGCATGGCACGCCG
Source organism: Cognatishimia sp. 1_MG-2023 (assembly GCF_030548175.1). GTDB lineage: Bacteria > Pseudomonadota > Alphaproteobacteria > Rhodobacterales > Rhodobacteraceae > Cognatishimia. The sequence goes on from NZ_JAUORX010000003.1 coordinate 340,574, forward strand.
GGGCAGGGCAGTGGGGTGAGATTACCGATGTGAACTCGCATTCCATCGGGATTGAGCTTGATAACCTCGGAACCCATCCATTTGCAGAACCTCAAATGGCAGCGCTTGAAACCTTGTTACAGGGGATCATGCAGCGTTGGGATGTTCCAGCATCAGGGGTGATTGCGCATTCTGATTTGGCTCCACATCGCAAAATTGACCCGGGCCCGCGCTTTGATTGGCTGCGGCTAGCCAAACAGGGCCTAGCGCCTTGGCCTGATGATGCCGAAGGCGCAGAGCCTTGGGGCATCTCAGCCGCCAAATTTGGCTACCCGATACATTCCATTCTAGGGTGCGATGATCCTAAAGACGTTTGCTTTCAGGCCTTTAGATCTCGCTTTCGCCCTTGGGCAAGCGGCCCCGAAGACTCCGAAGATCGCCGCATCATGTCGCGGCTTGCGGCTCTGAAAGCGCCCTAACCTTCACCTTTCTAAAAATACTCAAATTCTAACTGAGCAACATCCACACCGTTGACCATCCTTGCGCCGCAGCCTATGTCTGCGCTTGCGTAGGGGGCTGGATGGCCGCGGGGGTAACCTCGAGGAAAGTCCGGACTCCACAAGATAATGGTGCCGGGTAACGCCCGGCTGGGGAAACCCAAGGGATAGCGCCACAGAGAATAGACCGCCTTGTTAAAGAGCCTAGCTTTTCAACGGGGTAAGGGTGAAACGGTGGAGTAAGAGCCCACCGCGGGACTGGCAACAGGACTGGCAAGGCAAGCCCCACCAGGAGCAATGCCGAATAGGGATCACACGCCGCTTGCGGCAAGGAAATCTTGGCCTGGTGATCCGGGTTGGCAGCTAGAGGGCGCTTGGTAACAAGCGCTTTAGATGAATGGTCATCCAAAGGGTTCGCCCTTGGACAAAATCCGGCTTATAGGCCCCCTGCGCGTATCGTTCAGAATAGGTTAATGTGAGTTTCGCCCAATTCAGTGCCTGAAACGTACGATTCGATTGAGACCTCTGCGAAGGTGGTCGAACTTGTACTTTGGTCTGGCGCAGTTTGAAGAATTTGACCTGATGGTTTACTTTAGGTCAACTTGTGGTGTAGCGCGAAAATTACCACTTCGTCTAAAGGCGTTATTTCGGGGAAAAATGTTAAATTTGGCATAGTTAACAGGCATTAACTTGTCGGGATTTTTTGTTTTTATGTTACCTATTTCAGCGGCGGACGGTATTCGGTTCTCCGGTTAAGAGGTATCCCAGATGGCGTCTGCCATTTCATATAAACAAAAATAATGGGACGGACAGTTCATGAAAAAACTACTCCTCGCCAGCTCAGCTTTGCTGATGGCGCCAGCGTTGGCTTCGGCTAATTCCAACGAAGTTCACTATTCTGGCCAAGGCTACGGAAACAGTTTCTCCGCTTACCAAAGCGGATCAGGCAACACTATCGGCGCAGAGGCTCCATACTGGGGGGCATACTATTCAGTGCCTTCTGATTACGCAGCTGGTCAGCAAGTTGGCGACTACAACAGAGCAGATGTTCGCCAGAGCGGTACAAACAACGCTGTAACCTTTAACCAAGGTTCAGACAAAGTTTATGGCTACCGTGGTTATTCTTACGGCAGCACGGACACCGGGTACCGCAACATATTGGATACCGATCAATATGGTACGTCCAACGTTGCGTCCACTTGGCAGTCTGGCAACTATAACAACGCGCGCCAGTACCAAAGCGGTTCTAACAACGCATCCCATGTTAACCAATATGGTGACAGCGATCGTGTGTCTGGGTCTCAGTCCGGTGTGTCCAACGCTGCAATCGTACGTCAAGGCGCGGACCGGAATGGCCCAAGCTATCGCGTTGTGACCTATACACAAAGCGGCAGCGACAACGTTCTGCAAAGCAACCAGAATGATGGCTACGGTACATATAACTTTGGTACCCAAACCATCACGTCTAACCAATATGGTAACGGCAACGATGCATATTTGGACCAAGTTGGTGGCAACTCTGCATATTTGTTCCAATCCGGAAACGACAACTTTGCAGATGTTGATCAGCAGTCTGTCTTTGCAGGGCGTAGTGGCACATATGCGCATACAGCAAACGTACGCCAGTACGGTGACTACAACCGCGCAACTGTGAACCAATCTGGTGGCACATCCAGCGGCAACGATGCCCATGTCGTGCAGACGGGTGATCGTAACAATTCCAGCATCCGTCAAACCGGTTCTGAGGGTTTTGTTCGATTGACACAAACCGGCGATAGCAACAGCTTCTCCATCACTCAGGGCGGCTATGGCAACTCTGTGAGCTTGGCTATGGTTGGCAACGGCGGCCGGATTAGCCTGTCGCAGTACTAATCTGAATTGCAGCTAACAGTTGGGTGGGCAAATTTGCCCACCCATTCACCATGGGGACAAGTCACATGCGGTTCATGACGATTGCAGCTATTGCAGCAACAGCGGTGTTTGCAGCACTGCCAGTGCACAGTTCGGATCAAACGTTTTCATTCAACCATCCTTCCTTTGGTGGGAGCGGATTGAATTCGGCGTATTATCTGTCTTTGCTGGAAAGCCAAAAGCAGTTCGAAGAAGAAGAAAAGACGTCGCTTGAGCAATTCTCCGAAGATTTGGAACGGCGCATTCTATCTACTTTGGCCTCGGATGTTGTTGAGCAAATCTTTGGCGAGGATGCCTCGGCCGATGGGTCGTTCACAGTCGGTGGCTTGGACGTGACCTATGAAACTGTCGGTGGGGATGTTCACATCACATTGACAGACGGAATTGGCACCACCGAAATTATTGTGCCGGAGTTATAAGACGTGACATTTGCAAAGGTATCTCTTCTTGCATCCGCTCTGGCTTTGGCCGGGTGTGGCAACTTAGATTTTGAACCCAGTGCGCCAGAAGACAGCCAAGCAGGCGAGGCAATTGCGCGCGGGGCGCAAGACTATCAGCCGCTTGGGTCATTTCCGCAACGCAAACAAAAGATCAAGATCGCCGTTTATGAATTCCCTGACCTGACGGGCCAGCACAAGCCCAATCAGGACTTTGCCCAATATTCCAAAGCTGTGTCGCAAGGGGCGGATGCCTTTGTCGTGTCAGCGCTGCGGGATGTAGGGCAGGGCACTTGGTTTAATGTGCTAGAGCGCCGCTTTTCTGAATCCATTCTGAACGAGCGCCGCATTGCGATTGGACAAACAAACGAAGCACGGCAACGCGCCCATACTGTGCGTGAGCTGGAACGGGTCCGCGCAGAAGAACGCGTTGTGAATGCCAAGATGCGTGACTTACGGATGCAAGCCGAAAGAGACTATGCGCAGTTTGCGAAAACCGGCTTGCCTGCGGATGTGCCGCCTTATGAAAAGACATTGGCGGATTTGGATAACTTCCATCAGCTGCAACTCAGCAAAATCGAAAAGCCGCAGCCTTTTTCAGCCTTTGCATTGGGAACGCCAATCGCGAATTTGGTGACGGCAGATTATTTGGTGACCGGTGCTATCGTTGGCTATGACTCCGACATTCAAACAGCAGGTGCGGGCGCGCGGTTCTTGAATGTTGGTGCGTTTGATGAACGGCGCAAAGACGTCATGACAGTGAATGTTCGGCTTGTACGGGCCAGTACGGGCGAGATTGTCGGCAATGAAACGGTGACGCAAAAGATCGTCTCGGTTCGTACGCAAGGCGATGTGCTTAGCTACACAACGATCAACCGGGTGCTAGAATTCGAAGCCGGCTATGCCACCAACGAGCCGGGGACGTTTGCCTTGGATGCCGCCATTCGCGTGGCCTTGTCTAAGATTTTGCAGGAACAACAGCGAGTAGGGCGCTGGTGATCACGACCATAGCAGCGCGTTTATAGCATCGTGCTTGCACTCGAGGGGCTGTTTCGGTACGGCCCCTTTTGTGTCTTTTGGCATAGATGTTGGTCTGGTCTTGGATAATTGATAAAAATCCCCAAAACCATGACAATTCCATGAACTGCCCATTGACTTGGGCTGTGGCGCTAGTAAAAGGCCAACTCAATAGAGATTTCACGGGCAGCTGCTGCCCGGCGCAGGAGAAGACCAATGGCGAAGCCGACCACAATTAAGATCCGCCTTAACTCGACCGCGGGTACTGGCCACTTCTACGTGACCAAAAAGAATGCACGCACGATGACCGAAAAGATGGTCGTACGTAAGTACGATCCGGTGCTGCGTAAGCATGTCGAGTACAAAGAAGGCAAGATCAAGTAAGATCACTTTCTTAGACACATGCAAGAGCCGCGCCAAACGAGCGCGGCTTTTTGCTTTTTAACGTCGCGCTGAAAATATCATTTTTTCAGGACAGTGACGATGACGACTTTTTACGAAATTAGACCCGCCAGACCCAGTGACGCAGATGCGATCTCTGCGATGATGCACGCGAGTTATGGCGAATTACTAAAGCCCGATTATAACCCGCGCATCCTATCCAAGGCCTTGCCACGTATTTCCACTGCACGGCCGGAGCTATTGGCCTCTGGCACCTATTACGTGGCTGAGCGTCTGGGGACCGGTGAAATTCTGGGATCAGGGGGCTGGACTGACATCAGCCCAACACGCGGCCTTGGTGCCGCCGGAGAGGGGCACATGCGGCATCTTGCTGTGCACCCAGATGTCTTGCAGCAAGGGATCGGGCGGGCTTTGGCCGAGGTGTCTTTGGCCTCTGCACGGGCGCTTGGCGTCACCTGTCTACGGTGTATGAGCACGCTGACGGCTGAACCGTTTTATCAGGCAATGGGATTTGGTCGGCTTCAGAACATCGAGCTGACACTCGAGCCAGGCTTGTTTTTCCCTGCGGTCGAGATGCGAAAAAACATTGCTTAGGCCAATAAAAAAGGTCGGCTGAATAAGCCGACCTTTCTGTATTTGTCAGTGACGCGCGGTATTACTCGCGGTTACCTAGCAAGTTCAGCAGAAGCATGAACATGTTGATGAAGTCGAGGTAGAGGCTGAGCGCGCCCATGATGGCGGCTTTGCCCATCCATTCGGAATCACCGGAATGTGCGTGCTGTAGGTATGTGTTTTTGATGTTCTGCGTGTCGTAGGCTGTAAGACCAGCAAAGATCAGAACGCCAATGATAGAGATTGCAAAAGCAATCGCAGAAGACGCCATGAAGATGTTGACGATTGACGCAACAACCAAGCCAATCACACCCATGATCAGGAAAGACCCCCAACCAGAAATGTCTTTCTTAGTGGTGTAGCCCCACAGGGACAGGCCCGCGAAGGTGATTGATGTGATCAAGAACACCTGAATAACGGAGTAGCCTGTGTAGACAAGGAAGATCGAGCTAATCGACAGACCCATCAGAACGGCAAATGCGTAGAACGTCAGCTGAACGCCAGCGGCGGACAAGCGGTTCATCGCGGCACCAAAGCCAAAGAAGACAAAGGCCAGTGGGGCAAACATGATCACCCATTTCAGTGGGGATGTGTAAATCGCAGCACCAAAGGACGTCAGGAACTTACCTGACCCGATTTGTGCCACTGCGTTTGCTGGGTCAGTTGTGACCGCAAGGCCCGCAATCGCCCAAGCCGCAAGGAATGTGATGAACATGCCCACAGACATTGTGCTGTAAACTTTGTTCATGTGGGCGCGTAGCCCTACGTCGATGTCCGCTGCACGGGCACCGGCCACGCCGCGGATTGTGTCAAATTGAGCCATCAAAGCCTCCGATTAAAGTCTTATGGGCCCCCGAAATCATTCGGAGGCCGTCACAATGGAATATCGGTGAGCTTTGTGTGTTTTTCAAGGAATTCCGCCCTGAAATCGGACGGAATTTTTAATCATTTGTGCCAGCGGCACGGAAAGTCAAAGACGGATCGTTTGGCTTCGGCTTGTGCGTCCTGCTTTGTGATGCCCAGATCGTCCAGCATATGTGGGGATAAGCGGCTTAATTCGTTGCGTTGACGGCGCAGGGTAAGCAGATCAGTCAAGGTACGACCCTTTTCCGAAGAGAGGCCTGCAAAACGACCGAATGTGTCTAGGAATGTCATGGTCTTGTCCTTTCTTGGATGTGATGCGTCTTTTGGGTTTCATCAAAACCTTTGATATATATGCTTGACAACGGGACATGTTTGAAACGAATGTTTGTTGTGTCTTTCATCAAGGATTGTGATCAATGAGAAATCTCGACGTAACAACGTTGCGCAGTTTTATGGCTGTGGCGGATCTGGGCGGCGTGACAAAAGCAGCCGGATTTTTGAATTTGACGCAATCGGCTGTGTCGATGCAGCTAAAGCGGCTTGAGGAGTTGCTGGGCGTGTCCTTGTTAGATCGCAGCGGCCGTACCATTGCTTTAACCGCAGAGGGGGAGCAACTTTTGGGCTATGCCCGCCGGATGGTGGCCTTAAATGACGAGATCGTCCGACGCCTCAGCCATCAAGAATACGAAGGCGAAATCACTTTGGGCGTGCCGCATGACATCGTGTACCCCGTCGTACCGCGTGTATTAAAGCAATTGAAAGCGGCCTTTCCGCGGATGCGGGTGCAATTATTGTCAGAACACACGAAGTTCCTGAAAGAGAAATTCGAAAAGGGCGAGTGTGATTTGATCCTCACCACCGAAAACACAGCCGGTGGCGAGGAACTTTGCCGGATGGCACTGGCGTGGATCGGTGCGCCGGGTGGGGCAACCTGGCGGCGGCGGCCTTTGCGGTTTGCCTCTGGGCGGTATTGCCTGTTCCGTCCGTTGGCTTTGAATGGGTTGGACGAGGCCGGTATCGAATGGGAAAATGCCCTAGATACAGAATCTGATCGGTCAATCGAAGTCACGGTTGCGGCAGATTTAGCTGTGACAACCATGATCGAGGGGACCAAGCCACCACAGCTTGAAGTGATCGACCATGGTGGGGCGCTGCCCGATTTGGGCGAGCAGTTGATCAACATGTACGGCGCAGAAAAGAATCCCGGCGAGGTGATCGCGCAATTGGCAGAGCTGTTGCGGCATGGCTTTCGGAACACCCACACGCATTATGACGCGGATCAAAACCGGCGAGTTGTGTCGCTTTGACCTTACATCGTTACGACGATTTTGCCCGTCGATTTGCGCGTACGCAGAAGTTCTAGCGCATCGGCGGTTTGATCCAGGGGCAGGGTGTGGCTGACATGTGGTTTCAGCTTGCCCTCGGTGTACCAATCGAACAGCTGGCTAAGGCTGTCGGTCACGACCTCGGGTTTGTACTTTAGATAGCCGCCCCAATAGACACCCATTACGGTTAGGTTCTTAACGAGCATATGGTTGGCAGGTATTTGTGGAACATCACCGCTGGCAAATCCGATTGGCAATAGCCGCGCATCTGGGTTTGCCGCACGAAAAGCGTCTTTCCACTGTTCGCCGCCGATGGGATCATAAACCACATCTGCACCGCCAAGCGCTTTGACGGTGTCTCGGATGTTTTCTGTTGTGGCATCAATCAAATGATCCGCGCCGACCTGTTTGGCGATAGCCAGTTTATCGCCGCCGCGCGCGCAGGCGATGACGCGCGCGCCCATTAGTTTACCGATTTCAACTGCGGTAAGGCCGATTCCCCCCGCTGCACCCAGCACCAAAAGGGTCTCATTTTTGCGTAAATTCGCGCGATAATCGAGTGCAACGTGACTCGTGCCATAGGCGATTTGAAATGCCGCGGCGTCACGAAACGACATACTGTCGGGCAGCGCAACGGCGCGTGCCGCATCAAAGCACCCAAATTCCGCAAGCCCACCTTGGCCGCCAAAGACCGCAACACGCGTACCCACGGCCGGGCCTGTGGTGTCAGGCCCATGCGCCTCGACCACGCCTGCGATCTCCATGCCGCTAATAAAAGGGAGGTCCGGTGTATCTTGGTAAGTGCCTTTCAACATTAGAAGATCTGCGAAATTAAGACCGCATGCGTGGATTTTTACAAGGATTTGACCGGGCTTTGGGGTAGGGGCGTCCACCTCTTTTAGGGCCGGTTTTTCATCAAATGACGTGACCTGAAACGCGCGCATAAATCCTCCTAAAATGGGCCGGTGCCCTTTGTTTATTAAGGCATGGAGCTAACAAGGCAAAGCAGTTACGGCGCGTCATAATCGACGCAACCTTTGGCAACCCTAGGGTTATTAATCTTTGCAATTTTTCTCAAATAGCTTGATCAATTTGAATGAAATGCTAAAGTAAGGGTGCTGCTGTAGGGATGCGCAGCAGAAATCTAAGACGTGAATGTCAGTATGGGAGCTGGCTTAACGCCCAGATATGGCGCGCAATCGGCATGTTTGGTTCATTTGTAAACAAGGAGTTACCCATGACGCACCCCGTTGACGTTCATGTCGGCAAGCGGATTAGACACCGCCGCTGGCTGGTTGGCAAAACACAGCAGCAGCTGGCCGAACAAGTGGGCATTAAATTTCAGCAAATTCAAAAATATGAAACAGGCGCGAACCGCGTTAGTGCTTCTCGGCTTTGGGATATCGCCGAAGCACTGGATGTGCCTGTAAGCTTCTTTTTTGAAGGCATTGGCGAACCTGCGCAGGCGAAGCAAGCGGGATCCTCTATTCCAGCGGATCTGATGGGCGATAAAGAAGCCCTTGATCTGGTACGGTCGTATTATGCGATCCCAGAAAATCAGCGCCGTCGCCTTTTTGAATTGGCACGCGTTCTTAGCAACGTAGCTTGAGTTTTGGTCCATCCTGATGTAGCGCGACTATAACAGGATGGAGGCCAAAAATGAGCAATACAGCATACACTGGTGCAGAGCTTTTAGCAGTTGCACATGAAATGGCCGACGCTGCCCGCGCGGCCATTTTGCCGTTTTTCCGGCAAACTGATTTGGTTGCTGACAATAAGCTCGACGGCGGATTTGATCCTGTTACCGCAGCAGATCGCGCTGGCGAACGGGCGATGCGAGCAGTGTTGGCTGCGAAACGTCCGGATGATGGCATTTTGGGCGAAGAATATGGCACCCAAGACGGTACCTCTGGCTTGGTTTGGGTGCTTGATCCCATCGACGGAACCCGTGGTTTTATCAGTGGCACGCCGACTTGGGGCGTGTTGATTGCTTGTTCTGACGACAACGGCCCGGTGCTGGGCGTGATTGATCAGCCTTATATTGGCGAGCGGTTTGTTGGCGGCTTTGGCACAGCAGAAGTGCAGGGACCACATGGCGTTATCCCATTTAAGACAAAGCAGAATTCTGAATTGTCTCAGGCTATTCTGTTCACCACTTTTCCCGAAGTTGGAACCGAGATTGAAGCGGCAGCGTTTCGCAAGGTTTCTGAACAGGTGCAACTGACGCGCTTTGGCATGGATTGCTATGCCTATGGCTTGGTGGCAACGGGGCAGGTCGATCTGGTGATCGAGGCGGGCTTGAATGCTTATGACATTCAAGGTCCGATTGGTGTGATCGAAGCAGCGGGTGGGATTGTGACCGATTGGCAAGGCAAACCTGCGCATATGGGTGGCCGCGTTTTGGCCGCAGCGAACCCTGACATCCACGCGAAAGCCTTGGCCATCCTTAAGGGTATTGAGTGATCTCATCTTGATCTCAACCCTACGCAGAGTTACTTTGAACCTGCGTTGAGACCTTTGCCCGCTTTCTGTCAACGCCTGTGTCACTCCACACACCGAAACGGGTCTGTGGAGTGCGATTATGCAAAAACAAGAGATATTGATTAAGCACGCCGATGTTGTCCTGACGATGGACGACAGCGGGACAGAGCTGCATGGCGTTGATATTCGCGTACAAGGCGGCCAAATTGTTGAAGTGGGTCAAGGGCTTGAGACGACAGGCGAGGTTGTGTTGGCCAAGGGCTGTGTCGTCACGCCGGGCTTGGTCAACACGCATCATCATCTGTTTCAAACGTTAACGCGGGCGGTTCCGGGGGCGCAGGACGCGCTGCTGTTTGGATGGTTGCAGCGGCTATACCCGATTTGGTCGCGTTTTGGCCCGGACGAGATGTTTTCATCTACTCAAATCGGTTTAGCGGAACTTGCACTGTCAGGTTGTTCACTAAGTTCCGATCATTTGTATCTATTTCCTAACGGCGCGCGCTTGGATGACACCATTGAAGCGGCCGCAGAAGTCGGATTGCGGTTCCATCCAACTCGTGGCGCTATGAGCATTGGCGAAAGCGCGGGGGGCCTGCCACCGGACGCTTTGGTCGAGGGCGAGGCGGCTATTTTGGAAGATAGCATTCGGGTTGTGGATGCCTATCATGATCCAACGGTTGGCAGCATGTGCCGCGTCGGTATCGCGCCATGTTCGCCCTTTTCCGTGAGCCGCGAGTTGATGCGCGACGCTGCCCTTTTGGCGCGGGACAAGGGCGTGATGTTGCACACGCATCTGGCAGAGAACGACGAAGATATTGCCTATTCGTTAGAGAAATTCGGCTGTCGCCCCGGGCAATATGCCGAGGAGTTGGGTTGGACTGGATCAGATGTTTGGCACGCGCATTGCGTTAAGCTTGATGGTCAAGAGATTGATTTGTTTGCAAAAACGAAAACCGGGGTTGCGCATTGCCCGTGCTCGAATTGCCGACTTGGCTCTGGCATCGCGCCAGTGCGCCAAATGCGGGACGCGGGTGTGCCCGTTGGCTTGGGCGTTGATGGTTCGGCCAGCAACGACATCGCTAATTTGATGGGTGAAGCGCGCCAAGCGATGCTATTACAACGGGTGCAAAACGGGGCCAACGCCATGAGTGCACGCGAGGCGTTGCGGATCGCGACGCGCGGCGGAGCCGAGGTATTGGGGCGCGATGACTGCGGCCAGATTACTGTGGGTAAACGGGCCGACATCGCGATCTGGGATGTGTCGGGTTTGGAAAGTGCGGGCAGTTGGGACCCGGCAGCGCTGGTTTTGGCGGGGCCACAAAAAGTACGAACACTTTTCGTCGAAGGACGTGAAATTGTGAGGGATTTTCACCTCACCTCCATAAACCTTTCGTTAGCAATTGAACGCCAGAATTCACTAGCGGGGGCGCTGGTGGAGTAAAAACTATGCTTAGAAAAGGGATGTTCCTTTTCGGGGCTTTGACGTTGTGTCTGGCGTCAACAGCTATGGCGGGACCTGTCCGTGAGGTCGCGCAGTTGACCAATCATTACCGTGCGAAATTCGGCCTGCCGCCGCTGCAAATCTCGACAACATTGGAATATGTCGCCCAAAGCCATGGGGATGACATGGGGCGCAACGGCTATTTCTCGCATGTGGGGCGCGATGGCTCTGATATTGGGGATCGCGCACAGCGGGGCGGATATCGCTACTGTGTGATTGCTGAAAACATCGCCATGGGGCACCGGTCTCCACGCGCGGTTATTCGCGGCTGGATCGACTCGCCGGGGCATCGCGCCAACCTACTGGACCATGAGGTCGCCGAAATTGGCGTGACGCGGGGCAGGGGTGATATTTGGGTGATGGTGCTGGGAAATCGCCAATGCTAGCCAGCTTTGCCATTGATCCAGACCGCGCGCACCGCTCGGTCGTCGCCCATCATGATCGTCGGAAATACCGATTCCCAAATATCCTCGGCGCGGGTGGCACGTTGGGCGATGGCCTCGGTCGAGGCAAGGTCCAGCACCACAAGATCGGCCTCCATCCCCGGCGCGAGGTTGCCGATGCGATCATCCATATGCAACGCCCGCGCGCTGCCTTGGGTGGCAAGCCATAACAATTGCGCGGCATGCAATGGGGTGTGCCGCAACTGACCAACTTCATAGGCAGCAGCCATGGTGCGCAGCATCGAAAAGCTAGACCCGCCGCCGGTATCAGTGGCCAAACCAACGCGATGGCCCTCTGCCATCAGGCCTGCCATGTCAAATAGCCCAGAGCCAATAAAGGTATTCGATGTCGGGCAATGCACAAGGCCCGCGCCCATCTCGCGCAATCGCGCACGTTCACGGTCTGTCAGGTGGATGGCGTGCCCATAAAGGCCGCGTGCGCCTAATAAGCCATACATCTCATAGGTATCCAGATAGTCACGCGCCTCTGGATACAGCCCTTTGACCCATTCAATCTCATCCGTTTGCTCAGACAGATGCGTCTGCATCAAACAATCCGGGTTCTCCCTCCAAAGCGCGCCTAGCGCTTCTAACTGTTCTGGCGACGACGTCGGCGAAAAGCGTGGCGTGATCGCGTAACTCAACCGATCCACCCCATGCCATGTGTTTAGCAAGTGCTGGCTTTCGTCATAGGCGCGCTGCGCTGTGTCCCGCAAATCATCCGGTGCATTGCGATCCATACAAGTTTTGCCCGCGACCACACGTTGTCCGCGCGCCTGCGCCGCCTCAAAAAACGCATCCACAGAGGCCGGGTGAATCGTGCAAAAGCTGACCATCGTCGTGGTGCCATGGCTGCGCGTCAGATCAAGGTAGCGATTGGCAATCTCTGACGCATAGGCCTTGGACGAAAATCGCGCCTCTTCAGGAAAGGTATAGCTGTTCAGCCAGTCAATCAGCCGCTTACCCCAGCTCGCGATCATGGCGGTTTGCGGATAATGCACATGGGCATCCACGAAACCGGCCATAATCAGCCCATTGCCGTAATCAACTACGCGGGCCAGCGGGTGAAGCGCGCGCAAAGTGTCAGCCTGATCCACCGCTGCCACATGCCCATCGCGTAGTAAAACAGCGCCACGTGTCTCGTGGTGGACGGCGTCTTGGATCGAACTCTCAAAGGGATTGCCTGTAAAACTTAGGGTTTGCCCAAGCAACAGTGTGGTACCTGCCGAATCTGTCATAGCTCGTCCTCTCGGGTTTACGATAGCTTGCCGCAAATCATCAGTAAATTGCCGCTGCGCCATTGAGTTTCCACCCGCATTTCCCCTATTGTCGCGACAACGACCGAAAGCGGCAGCGGGGGCAAAATGACCGAATTCTCAGATCAGATCACGCCCGAGCCGGAACTCGATGAAGAAGACGTATATATTCTAGATCGCAAAGACATTTCTGCGGTTCTAGAGGCCGTCGAAACCGCCGATCGCCATAAGCTGCTTGAGCTTATGGAGCCGATGCACGCCGCTGACATCGCCGACCTCTTGGAACAGATCAGCGGCAGTGACCGAGAAGACTTAATTCGTCTGTACGATCAAGAGTTTGACGGCGAAATCCTGTCAGAACTTGACGAGAGCATTCGCGAAGAAGTCATTGGTATTTTGCGCCCCGAAACGCTCGCCGAAGCGGTGCGCGAGATGGAATCCGATGATGTTGTCGACTTGGTCGAAGATTTGGATGAACCGCAACAGGCGGTTATTCTTGATGCTCTCGAAGATGCAGATCGTGTCGCCGTTGAACAAGCGCTGAATTATCCAGAGGCTTCAGCCGGTCGTTTGATGCAGCGCGAAACCGTCATGGCGCCAGAACATTGGACGGTGGGCGACGCGATTGACTACATGCGCGACGCGGATGAACTGCCCGAACAATTCTACCATGTGATCCTTGTGGATCCGCGCACGAAGCCCGTTGCCAATGTGACCCTTGGCAAAATCATGGGCGCACCACGAACGACGCCCTTGAAGAATCTCGCCGAAGAGATGTTTCAGGTCATCCCAGCGACCCAGGACGAGGGCGAGGTCGCCTATGCGTTTAACCAGTATCATTTAATCTCGGCACCGGTTGTTGACGAAGACGACCGTCTTGTTGGGGTGATCACCATTGACGATGCGATGGCGGTGCTGGACGAAGAACACGAAGAAGACATCTTGCGATTGGCTGGTGTTGGCGAAGAAAGCTCTCTTTCAGACAGGGTTATGGAAACCACGCGGCAACGGTTGCCTTGGCTCGCGGTGAACCTTGTGACGGCCATCTTGGCCTCGCTTGTGATTGCGCAATTTGAGGCAACGATTGCGCAATTTGTGGCGCTGGCTGTCTTGATGCCAATTGTCGCCTCGATGGGGGGCAATGCGGGCACCCAATCGCTGACCGTTGCAGTGCGCGCGATTGCCACCAAGGATTTAACCAGCGCTAACGTCTGGCGCGTGATCCGTCGTGAGATATTGGTGGGGTTGGTGAACGGCGTCTTGTTTGCTGTGATCATGGGGATTGTGGGCGTCATTTGGTTTGGCACGCCCATGCTAGGCGTTGTGATTGGACTGGCGATGGTGATCAATCTGGTCGTTGCGGGGCTGGCCGGAACGGGCATTCCTGTGCTGCTGGAAAAAGTCGGTGTTGATCCGGCCTTGGCCTCAGGCGCCTTTGTGACGACTGTCACGGATGTAGTTGGTTTCTTTGCCTTTTTGGCCCTCGCCGGTGCGATTTTACTATGAGCGATCTCGCTAACCAAAAAGCCGCTGCACGCAAAGCTGGGTTCGCCCGTCGCAAAGCCGCTTTTGACGTACACACACCTGCGCAATCTGCCTACCTCAGCGAAGTTCTCGCAGGCTATCGCGGTGTTCCATTGGCAGGCTATATGCCGATCCGCACAGAAATCACGCCCCTTGGTGCCATGGCCGAGGCAAGCGCTTACGGCCCAGTTGGCGTGCCTGTGATCACGGGAGAGGGCCAACCGCTAAAATTCTCCCGCTGGGAGCCAGAGACGCCTTTGCGCGATGGCCCGTTCGGAGCGCAAATTCCAGCAGTTGATGATTTCTTCGAACCAGAAATCGTGATTGTGCCGCTGGTGGCCTTTGATATGCAGGGCGGGCGGCTTGGTTATGGCGGGGGCTTCTATGATCGCACGCTTGAACAATTGCGCGCCAAACGCGCCACGCTCGCGATTGGATTTGCCTTTGACGCGCAAGAGGCCATAGGCCTGCCGCTGGAGCCAACAGATCAGCCGCTTGACTTGATTGTCACAGAAACCGGCATCCGTGATTTCAGCTAAGATTGCGGCAAAGCCACCACGTCCTGTCTTCATCTTTCTAAAAATACTCAAATTCCGCGCTTGCCACTTGCCCAGCCCGCTTTTGGGCATTAGGCCCAACCCCCATGAAAATCATGTTTCTCGGAGATGTCATGGGCCGCGCAGGCCGCGCCGCCGTGACCGAACACCTGCCACGTCTTCGTAAAGAATGGGCGTTGGATTTTGTCGTGATCAATGGCGAAAACGCCAGCAATGGTATGGGACTTAGCGCAGATCACGCGCAGGTGCTGTTTGATGCAGGCGCCGATTGCGTCACACTGGGTGATCATGCGTTTGACCAAAAAGACATGATGCAACACATCGACAAAGACAGCCGGATCATCCGTCCGCTGAACTATGCCCAAGTCGAAGTCCCCGGCCGCGGCCACCGCATTTTTGACGTGCGGGGCAAAAAGGTGCTGGTGGTGCAGGCGCTCGGGCAGGTCTTTATGAAAAAGCCCTATAGCGATCCGTTTTCTGCGGTGGACCGTGTGCTTAAAAACCACCCACGTGGCGGCATGGTGCAAGCGATCATCGTGGATATGCATTGCGAAGCCACATCCGAGAAAATGGGCATGGGTCACTTTTGTGATGGCCGCGCATCGCTTGTTGTGGGCACACATACCCATGTGCCAACTGCTGACACGCAAATCTTGCCCAAAGGTACGGCATTTCAAGCAGATGCTGGCATGTGCGGCGACTACAATTCCGTCATTGGTATGGAAAAAGCCGAACCCATGCGCCGCTTTGTGACTGGCATGCCGAAAAACCGGTTCACCCCAGCCTTGGGCGAGGCGACGCTTTCAGGCGTCTATGTGGAAACCGATGACCGTACCGGCGCCGCGACGCGCATAGAAATGGTGCGCCAAGGCGGACGCCTTAGCCAATCTGGCCCAGTTTAAGCTAAAATCAGACAATTGCGAAAAGAGGCGCTTGCGTGTGCGAGCGCCTTGGTGAATTCTGGCTGACGGGCAACGAAGGGGCGCTTATGGATTTCTTCCAATTTACGCAGACCACCCAAGCGGTTTTGACACTGGCCACCGTAGGGGTCATGTTCATCCTGTTCCTGCGCGAAAGCTTCCCAACAGAGGTCGTCGCCATTGCGGGCGTCGCAACGCTGCTCGTGCTGGGCGTCTTGCCCTATGATCAAGCCCTCACAGTTCTGTCCAATCCGGCCCCTTGGACCATTGCCGCGATGTTCATTGTGATGGGGGCCTTGGTGCGTACCGGCGCGCTGTCATCCTTTACCCATCTGGCGGATCGCAAAGCCAAAACAAACCCCAAGCTGGCCATCGCAATGCTGATTGGCTTTGTCGTGATTTCCTCGGCGATTGTGTCCAACACGCCCGTCGTTGTGGTGATGATTCCGGTCTTCATCCAACTCAGTGGCACATTAGGGGTTTCCCCAAGTAAACTGCTTATCCCACTCAGCTACGCTGCCATTCTAGGCGGCACACTGACATTGATTGGCACCAGCACCAATCTATTGGTCGATGGTGTTGCCCGCGCCGAAGGGCTCGAAGGGTTCTCGATTTTCGAAGTCACCCCATTGGGCGTCATCCTTGTAGCATGGGGCATGTTCTATCTGCGCTTTATCGGGCCGCGTCTGTTACCGGATCGCGATTCAATGGCCAGCCTTTTGGGCAATCGTAGCCAGATGAAATTCTTTACCGAAGCCGTGGTTCCACCGGATTCAAACCTGATTGGCCGTGAAGTCACTGGCATTCAACTCTTTAAACGGGAAGGGGTGCGCCTAATCGACGTGATCCGCGGCGATGACTCGCTGCGCCGCAAGCTTAAGGGTGTGGAACTACAGGTCGGTGACCGCGTTGTTTTGCGGACCAAAATGACAGAGCTACTAAGCCTGCAGCGCGATAAATCCCTCAAGCGGGTTGATCAGGTATCTGCGGTTGAAACCAATACTGTCGAAGTTCTAATCACCCCCGGCTGCCGCATGGTCGGCCGTCGTTTGGGCGGTCTACGTCTGCGTCGGCGCTATGGTGTTTATACGCTGGCAGTGCACCGTAAAAACCAAAATATCGGCATGCAATTGGATGATCTCATTGTGCGGGTCGGGGACACGCTGCTACTCGAAGGGGCACCCGCAGATATTCAACGACTGGCCGCCGATATGGATATGGTGTCTGTCAGCCAACCCACAGAACGTGAATACCGCCGCGAACACGCGCCCATCGCATTGGCGGCCTTGGTGGCACTTGTCGCTCTGGCAGGCTTTGGCGTCGCGCCAATCTTCCTGCTGTCGATCCTTGCCGTCGCCATTGTCCTGATCACCCGCTGTATCGACGCGGACGAGGCCTTTGCCTCTGTCGACGGGCGCTTGCTGTCCCTGATCTTTTCGATGCTGGCGATTGGTGTTGCCCTGCAAAGCTCGGGCGCTGTCAGCCTAATTGTCGAAGCCATCGCACCCTATCTTGGCATGCTGCCACCCGTCTTGGTGGTCTGGGCGATCTATCTACTGACGTCAGTCCTGACAGAGATGGTCTCAAATAACGCGGTTGCTGTGGTTGTAACCCCGATTGCTGTCGGGTTGGCAGAGGCCATGGGCATCGACGCCCGCCCGCTGGTCGTGGCTGTCATGGTCGCCGCATCCGCCAGCTTTGCCACACCGATTGGCTATCAAACAAATATGCTGGTCTACGGCCCCGGCGGCTATCGGTTCAGCGACTTTTTACGCGTCGGCATTCCGCTGAACCTCAGCATCGGCCTGCTTGCTAGCCTCATCATTCCGTTTATCTGGCCGCTGTAACCAAAGAGGGGGGCGCTGCCCCCGCCGCTGAAACTCCGTTTCAACGACTCCCCCGAGGTATTTAGATCAGGAAAAAACTGCTTTTTCTTGACCCAAAATACCTTGGGGGAGAGGCCAAAGGCCGAGGGGGCAAGGCCCCCATTTTTACATCGGCCAGAACACAAGGATCGCCGGGATAGAAACTGCTACAACCAGCACCTCAAGCGGCAGGCCAATCCGCCAATAGTCCCCAAAGCGATAGCCACCGGGGCCAAGGATCAATGTATTGTTCTTATGGCCAATCGGCGTGAGGAAGGCAGAGCTTGCAGCGACCGCAACCGCCATCAAGAAGGGGTCGGGCGACACGCCAAGGCTTTGGGCCATTTGGATCCCAACAGGCGCCGCGACGATGGTGGTTGCGGTGTTGTTTAGCACATCACTTAGCGTCATCGTGACCAACATCAGCACTGTTAGGATCGCCCAGGCGGGCAGACCTGCTGTCAGATCCACCAAGGTGCCCGCAATCAGTTCTGTTCCGCCAACCCGTTCAAGGGCTGCACCCAATGGGATCATACTGCCCAGCAGCACCACAACAGGCCATTCGATATGGGTGTAAAGCTCTGACAAGGGCACGATCTTTGTTAGCACATAGGCCATCACAACCATCCCAAGTGCGATGGGCAGATAGATGATGCCCAAAGCGGCGGCTATGACCGCGCCGGTGAACAATCCAATCGCCAGCCAGACTTTATTATCCGCTGTAACAGCCAACCCACGATCCGCCAAAGGCAAGCATCCCAACCAATCGGTGATGTCATTGCCACGATCTTTTGGCACCAATAGCAGCAGGATGTCACCCGCTTTCACCTCGGTCTTACGCAGGTGTTGCGTGATGCGGCGGCCTTCGCGCGACAAGCCCATCAAAACTGCCCCTTGGCGCCAGGCCAGCCCCAAACGTTCCGCTGTTTTGCCAGTGATACGAGCGTTTTCCGGCACAACGACCTCGATCACATCAAGCCCATCGCCCGCGGCTTTCAACCGTTCCTCACGCTCGACATCTGAGAAACTCAACGAAAGCGCCGCGCGGAATTCGTCCAGCGCATCGGGTGTTGCCTCTAGGATTAAAGTATCTTGCGCCTGCAATTCCACGTTCCGCGCCGCGCCGTAGCGGCGTTTGCCATTGCGGATCAGCCCCAACAAAGCAACATCGGATTTAGACGCTGCCTCTTCCAGTTCTGCCAATCTCTTACCGATTTGCTTGCTGTCCTCGGGCACTGTCAGCTCGGCGATATATTCTGTGATGTCTGACATGTTCCGCCCTGCATCCTCGCGTTGCGGGATCAACCGCCAGCCAACCAAGGCCACAAACACCAACCCCGCAATCGCCGTGATTCCACCCACGGGGGCGAAATCAAACATCTTGAATGGCTCGCCCAAACTGTCCTCGCGGATCGTGGCGATGATGATATTCGGCGGCGTGCCGATCAATGTGGCCATGCCCCCAAGAATGGTCGCAAATGATAGTGGCATCAGGGACAATCCTGGGCTGCGTCCGGCCTTGCGGGCCGTCTGCACATCGACTGGCATCAAAAGCGCTAGTGCCGCTACGTTATTCATAAAGGCCGACAAAACGCCGCCAATTCCACCCATCAACGTGATGTGCCCACCCAAACTGCGCGAGCTATCAACCAAGGTGCGCGTGATCAGAAACACCGCCCCAGACCGCACCAACCCTGCCGAGACAACCAGCACCAAGGCCACAACCAAGGTCGCCGGATGGCCAAAGCCGGAAAAGGCTTCTTTTTCAGGGATAACACCCAATAAAACGCCCGCAATCAGCGCGCAAAAGGCGACCAAATCGTAGCGAAATCGCCCCCATAGCAATAGGCCAAAGACCACGCCAAAAAGCGTAAAAAGAATGATCTGATCTTGCGTCATGTGCTTACCTGTCTTGTTTGATCCTAACCAAAACCACCCACGCCCAGCACACAAGGGGAAAAGGGAGGCATTCGCCAACTTGAACCTCTCCCCAACCTTAGGCTATACGGGGCGAAATACGTTCAAAACACAGGGCAATTCGCATGGCTGGCCACAGTAAATGGGCAAACATCCAGCACCGTAAGGGGCGTCAGGACGCCGCGCGGTCTAAACTGTTTTCCAAACTCGCAAAAGAAATCACCGTTGCTGCCAAAATGGGCGACCCGGATCCGGAGAAAAACCCGCGTCTGCGTATGGCTGTCAAAGAAGCCAAATCCCAATCCGTGCCAAAGGACGTGATCGAACGCGCCATCAAAAAGGCCGTGGGTGGCGACGCTGAAAACTATGACGAAATCCGCTACGAAGGTTACGGCCCAAATGGTGTGGCCGTTATCGTCGAAGCAATGACCGACAACAAAAACCGCACAGCCTCTACCGTACGGTCCACATTCTCAAAGAATGGCGGCAACTTGGGTGAAACCGGCTCTGTTGGGTTTATGTTCGAACGCAAGGGCGAGATCGTCTATCCGGCCACCATCGGCGATGCTGATGACGTCATGATGGCAGCCATCGAAGCCGGTGCCGAAGATGTCGAAAGCTCCGAAGATGGCCACATCATCTACTGCGCAGACACCGATCTGAACGACGTGTCAAACGCGCTCGAAGCAGAGCTGGGCGAAACTGAATCCACCAAGCTGATCTGGAAACCAACCACGACAACAGAGTTGGATCTGGAAAATATGCAAAAACTGATGAAGCTTGTGGACGCACTTGAAGACGACGACGACGTTCAGCGCGTGACAACAAACTTCGAAGCCTCAGACGAAGTCATGGCGCAGCTCTAAGCTGTAATAGTTTGAATGATTTAGAAAACCCGCTGAGAGATCAGCGGGTTTTTTGTTTTTGTGGAGCGGAAGGGGGATGTCCGCTAGGAGCGCAAATGTGACTGCTGTTGCGCTCTGCACGAATGTCCGCATCGGGAGCAGCACGCTTGCTATGGCTACGCTCAATCGAGCTTGTTTGGTCTTTCGAGATTGCTGCACAATATCAACGCCACCGCTTCAGTCTGTCTCGTAGGGCGCAATTTTCAATGCCTTTCGCGTTCTCTTCAAAACGTCTAGGAAACGCTCCGAGGCTGCAATTCGCTCTTCCGTTTCTCGAATTTTCTCATCCAAAAACATAAACCCATCAAAGTCGTCGCCATAAGCCGCATGAAGCTGTGATAGAAACACGGTCAAATCGCCGATCGACATTCCCGCTGCTTGAGCATCTCGAATGACCGAGATCGTCATCACTGCGTCTTCTGGGTAAGACTTGTAATTGTTCGCCGCCTCTCGTGCCTCACACTGCAAGAGGCCTTGTTTCTCATAAAACCGGATTGTGTCGCGGCTCACGCCCGATTTCTTAGATAGTTCGCCGATACGCATGTGATCACCCGAAAGAAAAGCATTGACTGTAATCCATGGTTTTAACACTATAGTTTTCAGTATCGATAAACAAGAGGAGTGATCCCATGGCTAAACACTGCCAAAGCTGCGGTATGCCCATGAACCGTGACCCAAACGGCGGCGGCACAGAAACCGATGGTAGCAAAAGCGAAACCTACTGCTCCATATGCTACGCAGATGGAGCGTTCCGGCATCCCGATGTCACCGTTACCGAGTTTCAAGCCTATTGCGTTGACGCCCTCGCCACGAAAGGCATGCCAAGGATAATGGCGTGGGCCTTCACCCGTGGCATCCCTAAGCTTGATCGATGGAAAAACGCGGCCTGATTTCCGTCAGCCGCATAAAGAATGAGTCCAAAAAGTTTACAAAAGGACGTTCAGCTAATTGAAGGGGACGGACCGCTCTGTCCGTATAGTCGACTATCTCAAACCCTAAGGCCTCGTCACCACTCCTGCGGTTTCAAGCTGCGTCCGGGTGGGGTACCAAATCGGCCCACGATCCATGGTGAAAACACGCTCTAGGAACCTGACATCAATCCCGCGGCTGACCAAGTATTTTCGGTCCTCGGGGATTTCTTTGATGGTTTGGACGTTCGGCAGCAGTTGCTCAAAATCCAACCCATACCGGTGAAAGCCCAATTCAGCGCCCGGACCCAATGTGCGTTGGGTGCCTGCGACAAAGACCAATGTACAGCTCGCGCTGCATTCTTTGGCCACATGGGTATTTAGCCCGCGTTTTTGGATACGTCTCGCAAAGCTGCGCGCTTCGTATAAATTGCCACCCGGACTGTCCAGCGTTACAGTTTGCAGCGCTTGCGAGCGGTCCAACATCGGTTCTAGCTTACGCGCCATGCCGTCAGACATCACGCCAGAGAAAAACATCGTTTTTCCGTCTCGGGTCATGCTGACCTTAAAGCGGTCATCAAATGACGATTTGGATGATTGGGTATAAGACGACACAGGTTCTTTGACCGTGCGAGCGGCCATATCAACGCCTTGATACAGCAACCACCATTGCACAACCATCGCGATGCCCATCAGGCCAAAGAAGGTAAACCCAGAAACAACCGTCCAGAAATGCCCCGTTTGGCGCAGATGATCTGCCGCCACATTGCCAAACCGCATCAACTGCCAAACAAAGATGAACAGGTCACCCGCCAGCACAGCCGCCAAAGCGGGCAGGGCCAAAGGCTCTACATACGTCAGCCCATACATCGCCGCCGCGCATAGCACGCGCAAACCCAGCCCGGTAAACAGGAGGGCCCCCAGAAACGTGGGGCGCTGTATCGTGACAGATGTTGAAATGGCGCTCATCAGGGCTCCAGTCAGGCGCAGTTACAGTTGTCGTAGCGCTTAATCTGGCAGTCTGGTTGGGCGTCATTGTGGCAGGGATTTGCTCGCAGTATGACAAATTGCTTTGGTTAATTTGGCCAAAGCTGGCCCCAAAAGGCGGCTGGTTTGCCAATAAAGCGGCGTGTCATAACCCGAGTTCGGCAGGATTTCGACAAGCCGTCCCTCCTTGATATGCTCACGCACCATGATCTCTGGGTTCATGCCCCAACCCATCCCCAATAGTGACGCATCCACAAATCCCTGCGACGAGGCGAGGCTATGAAAGGGCGGATAAATATCCGGCCCCACATACTGCCGCAACCAAGCCAATTGCAGATCATCTTTGGTGTTAAACCGCAGCATTGGGGCCGCAGCCAAGGCCTCTGGCGTCGCGCCGTCTGGCAAATGCTTGGCACAAAACGCCGGGCTCGCCGTGGCCAAATACCGAAGCTTTCCCAAATACCGGCTGTCACATCCCGCAATTGTGTCGTCTTGCGCTGTGACCGCCGCCGCAACCTCGCCCTTGCGCAACAAATCAGACGAAAACGCCTGATCATCCAGGATCAGATCAAAGAACTGCCCGTCGATCGAGGCCAAAGGCCCCAAGAACCACGTCGCCAAACTATCGGCATTTACCGCAATCCGCAGCCGCGCACCCTTGTTCGGGGCAAGGTCACGCAACTGGCCAACGATCTGTTGCTCCATCGCGGCCACATGCTCTGCATGGGCTGCCAGCCGATTGCCAATATCGGTGCCCGTGCACGGCTGTGCCCGATACACCAAAAGCGTACCGACCCGTTCCTCAAGCGCCTTTAGCCGCTGCGAGACCGCAGATTGCGTCACGCCCAATTCATGGGCTGCGGCCTCAAAGCTACCAGTGCGCAGAATAGCGGCGAGGGTGGCGAGGTGGGGGTAATCAAACGTCATTAGAATGCCTAATGTTGGATCAGCTATTTTAATTTGTGTAATGACCCGCAGTTACGTAATCAAGGGCACAGTAAAAGGAGCAGCCCATGCAAGAGGCCTTGATTTCAGGATTTATCCTCAGCATCTCACTGATCTTGGCGATTGGATCGCAGAACGCCTTTGTGCTGCGACAAGGGCTGCGCGGGCAATACGTGCTGCCATTGGTGCTCACCTGTGCCATATCCGACGCCATTCTAATTTCCGCAGGTGTTGCCGGGTTTGGCGCGCTTGTATTGGCAGCCCCTTGGATTGTGACGCTCACGAAATGGGGCGGGGCGGTGTTTCTATTTGTCTACGGTGCAATAAACTTTCGATCCGCGCTAAAGGGAGGTGGTACGCTTGATGCAGCAGAAACCGGGGCCAGCGGCCTATGGGTTGCTGTGGGAACTTGCCTTTTACTGACTTGGGCCAACCCGCATGTCTACTTAGACACGGTGATCTTGCTCGGCGGCCTGTCTGCTCAATATGCACCGGCATGGGCCTTTGCAGTTGGCGCAAGCCTTGGCAGCTTGGTGTTCTTCTTTGCGCTGGGGTTCGGCGCTAGCCTATTGCGTCCGCTCTTTGCTTCAGCCCGCGCATGGCAGGTCTTGGATGTGATTGTCGGCCTGACAATGTGGCTGATCGCGATTTCATTACTCCTCGGTGCGGCTTAAAGCCTCGACATCCGGGACCGAATGCCAGCTTATGCGGGTATGACACAGGCCCAGACATTGGAAAAAGCAGACTCGCCCTTGCGCGGCATCTTTTGGATGCTCGTAACCGGGCTTTGCTTTGTGGCGGTCACAGCCCTGGTGAAAAGTCTCGACGGCAGGCTACCCGCCGCTGAATCCGCGTTTCTACGCTACATCCTTGGTGCAGTCTTTTTGATACCGATGTTCGGCGCGTTGATCCGATCAAAGCTGACAAAACGCCAGGTGTCGTTGTTTGGCCTGCGCGGTCTGGTACACGCATTGGGCGTGATCCTTTGGTTTTACGCGCTGGCCCGCATTCCGATCGCCGAAGTGACGGCCATGAACTATATGTCGCCGATCTATGTGACGCTCGGTGCGGTGCTGTTGTTGGGTGAACGATTGGCGATCCGTCGCATTCTGGCAGTCGGTGTGGCGTTCCTTGGGGCACTGGTCATTCTACGTCCCGGCTTCCGAGAGCTTGATCTAGGCCATTTTGCGATGATCGGCGCAGCGATTGGTTTTGCCATTGGTTATCTCATCGCCAAGAAACTGTCGGGCGAAGTGTCAGCGGCGGTTGTTGTCGGTATGCTTTCATTGATGGTCCCCATCGGGTTGGCACCAATGGCCCTGCTGAATTGGGTTACGCCCACGCTGTGGGAATTGGTTGTTCTGATGGGGGTGGCTTGTTTTGCGACTGCGGGCCATTACACCATGACAATGGCGTTTCAGGCAGCGCCCGTCAGTGTGACAATGCCTGTGCAGTTCCTACAACTCGTATGGTCCGTCCTATTGGGGGCGGTTTTCTTTGCAGAACCCCCTGACTTTTTCGTCATCCTTGGCGGGTTACTTATCGTGTCTGCCATCAGCTTCATATCTTTGCGTGAAGCGATGTTGAAACGCGCCTAACGAGCGACGTTGTCCAGCAACAAACCAACAAAGCGGCGCGCCTCGCTACGTGCCTGCGCGGGATCAAGCGGTTTCGCCGCCTGCGCGGCCTCTAGCCAAACACCGTCCATATAGCTTTGCAAAGCCTCTCGGACGGTTTCGCGTTGATGCTCTGGCACAAGATGGCGCAGTTCTGCACGGCAATGGCTTTGAACACGACGCCGGTTGATGCGGTGCAAACGGGACAATGACGTTGAATAGGGCGCATTCGCCCAAAACTGCATCCACAGGGAGCATTGCTCTATTTGAAACAATCGGTCGTCAAAATTGGCATCTACGACGGCCAGCAGCCGATCCCGAGCAGAAACGGACTGTTTTAGGCCCTTGATTGTCGACTCTTTCAAAATCGTCAAAAGGCGCAGCATGGTTGCTTCCATCAGGCGATCTTTGGAGCCGAAATAGTAGTTGATGCTCGCCGCCGACGCATCTGCCTCGGCCGCAATTTCTGCCATAGTCACAAGCGCATAGCCCTTGGCATGCACCGCCCGAATAGTGGCATCAATCAGTTCTTCGTTGCGAATGTCGCGAATTTTCTTTCTGCTCATGCGGCGCAGTTTCTATGCCAGCCAAAAAATTGCAATCCTGATATTCGCTAAAAAACTTAAATGATCATTTAAGTTTTTGTTTGAGGGGGCAGCAAATTACTGCAATATGGGCGCTGAACTATGTATCCAAGGGCTTAACCGATGAAACTGCAACCAACTGCCAGCCATTTTATTGATGGGGCCTATGTCGAAGATAAAGCAGGCGCGCCGATCCAAGTGATCTATCCGGCGACCGGCGAAATCATGGCAACGGTTCATGCGGCAACGCCTGATTTGATCGAAAAGGCCATTGTTGCGGGCAAACGCGCGCAAAAGGAATGGGCCAAGCTAACGGGTACAGAGCGTGGACGCGTCCTGCGTCGTGCAGCGGACATCATCCGCGATCGTAATCACGAGCTTTCTGTGCTGGAAACCTATGATACCGGCAAGCCGTTGCAGGAAACCTTGGTTGCCGATGCCACCTCTGGCGCGGATGCTTTGGAATACTTCGGCGGCCTTGCAGGCAGCCTGACTGGCGAGCATATCCCAATGGGCGAAGACTGGGTGTACACGGTCCGCGAACCACTGGGTTTGTGTGTTGGTATCGGTGCGTGGAACTACCCAACTCAAATCGCCTGCTGGAAAGCAGCTCCTGCGCTGGCCTGTGGCAATGCGATGATCTTTAAGCCATCCGAAACCACGCCTCTGTGCGCCTTAAAAGTCGCGGAAATCCTGATCGAAGCTGGCGCGCCAGCGGGGCTGTTCAACGTCTTACAAGGCATGGGCGAAGTGGGTGGTGCATTGGTCACCGATCCCCGCGTCGACAAAGTGTCGCTGACAGGCTCTGTGCCAACCGGCAAAAAAGTCTACGCAGCGGCCGCGGCGGATATGAAACACGTCACCATGGAACTCGGCGGGAAATCCCCACTGATCATCTTTGACGACGCCGACATCGAAAGCGCCGTCAGCGGTGCGATCAACGCGAACTTCTATTCCTCTGGTCAGGTTTGTTCGAACGGCACCCGCGTCTTCGTGCAAAAAGGCATCAAAGAAGCCTTCCTCGCACGCCTCGCCGAACGCCTCAAGGGCGCAGTCATGGGCGATCCACAGGATGAAAAGGTGAACTTCGGACCTATGGTTTCTGAACGTCAGATGGACATCGTGCTGGGCTACATCGAAAAAGGCAAAGCCGAAGGTGCACGCATCGTGTCCGGCGGCAACCAAGTTGAATGCGCCGGGTTCTTCATCGAACCCACCGTTTTCGCCGACGTGCAGGATGACATGATCATCGCCCAAGAAGAGATCTTTGGCCCTGTCATGGCCGTCCTCGACTTCGAAGAAGAAGCAGACGTCATCGCCCGCGCCAATGACACCGAATTCGGCCTTGCCGCCGGTGTTTTCACTCGCGACCTTAGCCGCGGCCACCGCGTTGTCGGCGCACTCGAGGCGGGCAGCTGCTTTATCAACTCCTACAACGATGCCCCGGTCGAAGCGCCCTTTGGCGGTGTCAAAGCCAGTGGCGTCGGCCGTGAAAACAGCAAAGAAGCCATCCAACACTACAGCCAAGTCAAATCCGTTTACGTCCGCATGGGCGATTGCGAAGCGGCGTTTTAAACGCCCCTCGGCCATTTGCGTGAAGTGAGAGAGCTATGAGAGCAGATTACGTCATCGTCGGAGCAGGCTCCGCAGGCTGTGCCTTAGCCTACCGCCTGTCCAAATCAGGCAAACAGGTTTTGGTTGTGGAACACGGCGGCACCGATGCCGGTCCCCTGATCCAAATGCCAGCAGCCCTCAGCTATCCGATGAATATGTCGATGTACGATTGGGGCTACAAAACCCAACCGGAACCACATCTGGATGGCCGCCAATTGGTCACCCCACGCGGCAAAGTCATCGGCGGCTCTAGCTCGATCAACGGCATGGTCTATGTGCGCGGTCACGCGGGCGACTATGACCATTGGCAAGATAGCGGCGCGAACGGCTGGTCCTACGCAGATGTGCTGCCATACTTCAAACGCATGGAAAATTGGCACGCCAGCGGGCAGGGCGGTGATGCCTCTTGGCGCGGCGACGACGGCCCGCTGCACGTCACCCGTGGCCCACGCGACAATCCTTTGCACAACGCCTTTGTCGAGGCCGGCCGGGAGGCAGGCTACCCGGTCACAGACGACTACAACGGCCACCAACAAGAGGGCTTCGGCCCGATGGAAATGACCGTCTGGAAAGGTCGCCGCTGGTCCGCTGCCAACGCATACCTGAAGCCCGCCCTAAAACGCGACAACTGCAACCTAATCCGCGGCTTTGTGCGCCGTGTCATCATCACAGATGGCCGCGCCATAGGTGTGGAAATCGAGCGCGGCGGTAAGATTGAGGTTGTTCAAGCCAACCAAGAAGTCATCCTATCGGCCAGCTCGCTGAATTCGCCGAAAATCTTGATGTTGTCGGGGATTGGCCCCGCCGCGCATCTAGCAGAACACGGCATTGATGTCGTCGCAGATCGCCCCGGCGTCGGCCAAAACCTGCAAGATCACCTAGAGCTTTATCTGCAAATGGCCTCTAGCCAGCCCATCACGCTCTACAAACATTGGAACCTGTTCAGCAAGGCAATGATCGGCGCGCAGTGGCTCTTTCTTAAATCTGGTCTTGGTGCCAGCAACCAGTTCGAAAGCGCAGCCTTTATTCGCTCTAAACCGGGCGTGAACTATCCAGATATCCAATATCACTTCCTTCCGATGGCAGTTCGTTACGATGGCAAAGCCGCAGCCGAAGGCCACGGTTTCCAAGCCCACGTTGGCCCAATGCGCAGCCCATCCCGTGGCGCCGTCACTTTGGCCAGCGCCGACCCAAAAGACGCGCCAAACATTCTGTTCAACTACATGTCGACAGAACAAGATTGGGAAGACTTCCGCCGCTGCATTCGCCTAACCCGCGAGATTTTTGGCCAAGAGGCGTTTAAGCCCTTCGTCAAACACGAAATCCAGCCAGGCGAAGATTTACAAACAGACGAAGAGCTAAATGGTTTTATCCGCGAACACGTCGAAAGCGCGTTTCATCCCTGTGGCACCTGCAAGATGGGTGCCGCGGATGACGCGATGAGCGTGGTTGATCCTGAGTGTCGTGTGATTGGTGTTGATGGTTTGCGGGTCGCGGATAGCTCGATCTTCCCGCGCATCACCAACGGCAACCTGAATGGTCCGTCTATAATGACAGGCGAAAAAGCAGCTGATCACATCTTGGGCCGTGCATTGCCACGTTCAAACGCAGAACCTTGGATGCACCCACAATGGGCGAACGCACAGCGCTAGGCCCTTAGTGCTGATCAATAAACCGCCACAGCTTTGGCAAAGTGTCGCTCCGCCACAGATCGGTGTGACCTGCATCTTTCACGCTTAGCAGGGTCTTGGGTGTGCTAGGTGCCGCGTCATAGACGGCCCTACCTTGCGCATGGGGGATCAGCTCGTCCGCTGTGCCGTGCATCACCAGCAACGGCATATCCAATGCCGTCGCCGCGCGTGTTTCTGATGGCCATTGGCTTTCAAACGTATCGACTAGTGTTGCAACACTTGGATAATGATGCTCTGCCAACGCCTGTAGCGAAGCAAAAGGCGCCTCCAAAATCACGGCATCTAACGATGTGTCCGGATCATCCGCCAAAGCTATCGTCACGGCTGTTCCCAAGCTCTCGCCATAGGCCACCAATGCGCCGGATAGGGGAACGTCCAAATCGCCAGCTCTTAACATCTGATAAATGCGGCGCGCGTCTAGAATCAGTGCCTCTTCATCTGGGCTGCCCGAACTCCCCGAACTTCCCCGATACGCCGGTGCGACGATCCCATAGCCGCGATCCATGAACCGGCGAAACCGCCCCGCGCGACTCGCCAGGTTTCCGGCGTTGCCATGAAAATACAAAACGGTTGGTTTGCCAGATTTTGCAGGTGTAGTCCAAACCACAAGCGCTTCGTCGTTCACTTGGACAATCTGTTCGTTAACACCGTTTAACCCTGCATCGATCGGTGCCACCTGTCGCGGGTCAAACGGGTAGAGGATCAGCCGTTCTGCCCAACCGCCGAAGGCTGCAAAGGCAACGAACCCCAACGCTGCCAAAAGAAATAGACGCACAAGAAGACTCCGGTTTTTGGATCAGTGTAGCGGATCAAAATTCCCGAAAGAGGGGAAAGATTTGCCCTAAATACCAATCGTACGTTTCGGCCCTCGAAACGTACGAATTGTACAATTCGCAAATTTGATTCAAATTTTTTGCAAACTACCCAACTTCATAGGGCAAGACACCGCGTTCGTTCTCTTGAATGGTCAGTTTGCGTTCTAGCGGCGGCACTGATCGCTGGTGGCAATTGGTCCGCTCGCAGATACGGCAAGAGATACCGATTGGTTCAAAGGATGCGACGTTGGACGTATCCATGTTGTCGGCATAGACTAGCTGATCCAAGTGTTTGATTTCACAGCCTAAAGCGATGGCGTATCGCCGCACCGGTGCCCCGTAATGGCCACCAGATTTTGACACGTTTCGCGCCAAAGAAAAGTAGCGAACCCCATCAGGCGTTTCCGCCAGCTGCCGCAAAAACCGCCCCGGCGTTTCAAAGGCCCGATGCACGTTCCACAACGGACACGCCCCCCCAAACCGCGCAAATTGCAAGCGCGTCGCAGAATGCCGCTTTGTAATCGTGCCAGCTTGATCAACCCGCACAAAAAAGAACGGAACCCCTTTTTGGTGGGGGCGCTGCAAAGTGGACAGGCGATGCGCCACTTGTTCAATGGATGCGCCAAATTGCGTGGCCAGTATTTCTAGGTCGTGGCGCGTGTCTTGGGCGGCTTTCAGGAACTCTGTGTATGGCATGGTTGCCGCCCCGGCGAAGTAATTCGCAAGGCCAATTTTGGCAATTTGACGGGCGGAATCTGATTGAAAACGCGCCAAGTCCAATGTGGCCTCAAGTAAAGAATTTCGTTGTAAAAGAGCGACTTGCAGCAAGAGTTGAAAGCTGCGGGTTTCTGGCGTGCTGAGACGAGAGAGGTGCAGGGTTTTGGTCTCTGGATCATAGCGCCGCAGAACGTCTAGCTCGCATAATTTTACGGTGATCCCAATGTGACTGAGGGCGTCGATTGCGGCATTCGTGATCCCACCTTTGGCCGTCGCATTTGCCGCGAAACTCTCGGCGGCATGGTCTACTGCGTCGATATAGTTGTCGCAATAATGGAAGAAATCCCGCACCTCATCCCAAGGGCTCGGCTGCATCTGCACATCCTGCCGCCCCAACGCTTCATCCAAAGACGCCAATCTTTCATGCGTTTGCCGGTACGCGTGGTGCAACCTAAGAAACGCCCGCGCCAAAGCCGGCGCGTTTGACGCGGACAACCGTATATCGGCGAGGGGAACATCAGTCTCCGCAAGGATCGGATCCGCCAAAGCTTCGCGCATGTCACTAACAAGACGCTCAGAATCCCCTGTTGAAAGTTCCGTAACGTCGATCCCAAACTCTTGGGCAAGGGCCAAAACAACCGTCGTAGACACCGGCCGGTTGTTGTTTTCCATCTGATTCAAATAAGGCAACGAAACGCCAAGCTTCTCAGAAAACGCGCGTTGTGTCAGCGAGACGCGATTGCGAATTTCCCGCAGTTTTGCACCAGCATAGAGCTTTTGCGTGGCCATATCTGAATTCCTTTGCAAGTTAGCAATGTGCCCAGCATAGCTTTGCAAAGTTGGTTTTTCTAGCCCTCGATCCGTCGCTCACGTCGCATTACGATTAAGATTGAGATAACGCCAAGTGCGGAGGAAATCAGCATCAACCAGAGTAGGGGAAAGGCGCCGGTTTCAGGGGTTAGCAGAATGCCCGCAATGGCTGACAGTATAGCGCCAATTCCGATCATCATTGCGCCTGTTAGGCCTGATGCAGTGCCTGCTAAGTGAGGTCGGACAGATAATGCGCCGGATGTCGCGCTTGGAATGACCAGCCCGTTTCCTAAGCCAACGAGCGTCATAAAGCCGAAAAAACTGAGCGGTGAGCCAAAGCCAAGTTCGAAAATAATTAAAGAGATCAGAAGGCCAAGCGCGTTAATGATACAGCCCCAAAAAACCATCCGGTTTATGCCGATTCGTGCCGATACTACGCCCGTTATGAAGTTGCCGAGAAAGTAGCCAATCGCAGGTGCTCCAAAGTAAAAGCCCAAAACCGATGGGTCCATTTGAAAGAGTTCGGTTCCAACAAAAGGAGCGCCGCCAAGATAGGCGAAAAACGAACCAGAGCAGAAAGCGGATGCCAACGTATACCCCCAAAACCGTGGGCTGGTCAGTAATTCTGGATATTCTTTGAACTGAGCAACCAAGCTTTTGCCGCTTACGGTTTTGGTTTCCCCGACGTCCTGCCAAACGACAAGATAGGTGAAGGCGCCTAAGCCAAATAAAATCCAGAAATTGCCCTTCCATCCAAAGGCTTCTTCGATAAGGCCGCCGAAAGCTGGACCCATCATTGGAATAACTGACATGCCCATGGTCACATAGCCGATCATTGATGCGGCCTTGTCCGTTGGGTAAACGTCGCGGACCACAGCCCGAGACAGAACCATGCCAATGGCCATAACGGCCTGCGCCATTCGGAATATCAGAAAGACTGTGGCGTTCGGTGCGAATAGGCAACCGAGCGTTGCAAGCATAAACAAGATAAGCCCCCAAAGCATCACGGGGCGACGGCCAACTTTGTCTGATATTGGCCCGATGAGGATCTGTAAGCCTGCGCTAAACCCTAAATAGACGGCGACGGACAACTGCATGATGCTGTAGTCCGTTTCAAAGTATTCCGCCATGCCGGGGAGGCTGGGCAGGAAGATATTCATGGTCAGCGCACTGACGCCCGCCAATAAAATAAGGGTAGAAATGTGAGGCGGAGTCGCGCGGTCTAAATACCGTGCCGCTGTGCTTTGTGTCATGATGATAGTCGTACGCTTTGAATTTATGCCTGTCTATCGTCCGAGAGGGCAATTTGAACTAAACGGTTTAATTTTAGCAAATTTGCAATTATCATTTGAGGTATATGCAATGGTTTGCAAATTTGCTGAATAAAGCTTTATTTGTAGGCGTGAAATTGGCTAGGGTGCCTCAAATCCAAGGGGACCCGTGATGAAAGATATTCTTCAAGAGCTCGAAGATCGCCGTGCCGATGCCCGTCTGGGCGGTGGTCAGCGCCGTATTGATAGTCAGCATGCAAAAGGAAAACTAACAGCACGAGAGCGTGTTGAATTGCTGCTGGATGAAGACAGCTTTGAAGAATTCGACATGTTCAAGTCGCATCGCTGTACTGACTTTGGGATGGAAAAGCAGAAAGCTGCTGGTGACGGTGTGGTTGTCGGTTGGGGCACAATCAATGGCCGGATGGTCTATGTGTTCTCTCAAGACTTTACTGTCTTTGGCGGGTCCTTGTCGGAAACGCACGCGGAAAAAATATGTAAAATCATGGATATGGCGATGCAAAATGGCGCGCCTGTGATTGGGATCAACGATTCTGGCGGTGCGCGTATCCAAGAAGGTGTTGCGTCTTTGGCGGGGTACGCTGAAGTGTTCCAACGCAATGTCATGGCCTCAGGTGTGGTTCCGCAGATCTCTGTGATCATGGGCCCATGTGCTGGTGGCGCTGTGTACTCGCCAGCGATGACCGACTTCATCTTTATGGTGAAAGACACATCTTACATGTTCGTCACCGGTCCAGATGTTGTGAAGACTGTGACCAACGAAGTTGTCACAGCAGAAGAGCTTGGCGGTGCGTCAACACACACCAAGAAATCGTCGGTAGCCGATGGCGCTTTCGAAAACGATGTTGAAGCCCTGGCAGAGGTGCGCCGTTTGGTTGATTTCTTGCCATTGAACAACAAAGAAAAGCCGCCGGTGCGTCCGTTCTTTGATGAGCCTGGTCGTATTGACGAAAGCCTTGATACATTGGTGCCTGAAAACGCCAACACGCCTTATGACATGAAAGAACTCATCACCAAGATGGCGGATGAGGGTGATTTCTACGAAATCCAAGAAGACTTTGCCAAGAACATCATCACCGGCTTTATTCGCCTTGAAGGTCAGACTGTTGGTGTTGTGGCTAACCAACCAATGGTTTTGGCGGGTTGTTTGGACATCGACAGCTCGCGCAAGGCGGCACGGTTTGTCCGGTTCTGTGATTGCTTTGAAATTCCAATCCTGACGCTGGTGGATGTTCCGGGCTTTTTGCCGGGCACGTCACAGGAATATGGCGGGGTTATCAAACACGGTGCGAAGCTGTTGTTCGCCTATGGCGAAGCCACTGTTCCAAAAGTGACCGTTATTACGCGTAAAGCCTATGGCGGTGCGTATGACGTTATGTCTTCTAAGCATTTGCGCGGTGATTTTAATTACGCATGGCCAACTGCGGAAATCGCGGTGATGGGCGCAAAAGGGGCGACAGAGATTATTCACCGTGCGGATCTGGGGGATGCTGAGAAAATCGAACAGCACACCAAGGATTACGAAGACCGTTTTGCGAACCCATTTGTGGCCGCAGAGCGTGGCTTTATTGATGAGGTTATCATGCCGCATTCGACACGTCGTCGTGTTAGCCGTGCGTTTGCGTCCTTGCGGAACAAGTCGCTGACTAACCCGTGGAAGAAACACGACAACATTCCGTTGTAAGCCCAAAGGGTAGGGGGCTGTCTGCCCCCACCGGCGAAACATGGTTTCGCCTTCCCCCGAAGGTATTTTGATCAAGAACAAAGGCGAGAGTTTGGCCCGTAGTCATTGGCATATCCTAAGAGACGAAACATCCGTCACGGTGACCCGGCGTTTGCCGGCGCGGTTTGATGTTTTTGTCGAGACGCGGATGCCTCTGGGGCGCAAGCTGCGTATTGCGCATCAGGTTCGTCAGGATATGTGGCGGGCTTTGCAGGATTTGCGGGGCTTTGCACCGTTGGTTCAAGTAACGCAGATTGAAGACGCGCTGATTGTTAAGGCTGGCGGTCAATTCGCCGGGAAATTCCCGCGTCAGTATGTATTGGACAAATTGGCCGTTTTGTTAGCCGATCCTGAAAAACGTGCCCGTTGGGTGCGATTTTCTAAAAACCGTGAGGCTGTTTCTAATGGCTAAATGGTCGAAAATTGCCGTGTTTGGAGGGGCTCTTATGAGCGCGGCTGCGGCTGGGGCTTTGGAGGAAGTTCCAGCCGTACCCTCCGGTCATTCACTGACTCTTCAAGAGGTCCTGGTTGATCAAGCTACGGAGCAATCTGTTTTGAGATTGCGCTATGTTATGCCTGCCATTGCGGAAAAATCGCTTGGCTACAATGATCTTTTGGCTGACTTTGAGCACCTGTGTGAAACGCAAGCTGTGCCCGAAGCACTGGCCCAACCGACTCCTATTCAGCAGATCGTCATCTCGCTTTCTGACCAAGAAACCGAATTTGGGGTGTCAAACCCTGATGCGACCCAGTATTTCGAGGCATTCAACCTCGAAACTGACATCTGTATCTGGGAGGGTTTTTAATGCAGCCACTAGATGTTGCGGCACTTACTTTGCGTCGGCAAAGTTTTGCGACTTTCACGCCACAACGCCTGCGCGAGACGCGCGGTGCGTTTCTTTTTTCGTTTCTTTCCGGTAGCCTCCGCGGTGGGTATTCCCAAGATACCTCGTACCCACCTAAGGGGCAGGCAGAGCCAACGTGTTCTGTTTTCAACGAAAAGAAAATTAGGAGAGACAGATGTCTAAGAGCATCAAAACATTGCTTGCGGTTGGCCTCGTTGCCTTCATCGCAGCCTGTGCAAAAGAACCAGTTGAAGAGTTCGTGGTCGTTGACCCAGAGCCAATCTCAACTGAGCCAACTTACACCGGCAAATACAAATAATTCTGATCGGGGGCAGCTACCCGCTGCCTCCGGTTCTTTCGCCATTGGCGAAGCGCGCTCCGTTCAGCGCATTTCTACACCCTTTGATATACTGGCAGTTGAGCCGCATTTGGCCTTTAATCGTTCTACTTTGAACGAGGGAGGACCAGAACATTGCAACGCTTCTTTGCAAGCATATCCACGTTGGTCTTTGTTGCGGCCTGTGCTGCGCAACCAGAACCGGAGCCTATCCGGGGTGAACCAACCTACGACAAATTCGGCAACTACGAATGCGATGTCATTCCGGGAACAAACACTTGTATCCCGCCGGACGACGAAGAGCCGTGTTTGCTGCCAGATGGGTCGCCAGCCCCTCCGGGCTACATCTGCCCGCCAGATGGCGGACGCGATCCGGGTGACGACGACAGCTCGACCTCTGGTGGGGGCCGTCCGACCGGCACACCGGGAACACCCGGACGACCATAACGCGACTTGTGATCTAACGCTGCGCGCGCACGCCGCGCGCAGCGCTTTGTCTTCTATGAAAGTGGAGGGCTTAGCATGATTAAGCATCGTGGCTTCCCCGGACGTCTACCGGGGACTGATTTCCAGTTTGTCATTCGTCGCCCAAATCCACGCGGTGTGACGGCGATTACGCGTCGTGAACGCTATAAAGATCGTAAGCCTGCAGATCGTCGGGCGGATGCTGGATTTATGAAAGCGTTGTGGGAGTGTTTCGGTGAAGAAACATTCGAGCGCGGCAATCTTGATGCGGGCCGTTTAAGTTGGCTGTTCGGCCGCGAGGTCGTTCCGGCCGAAGACCCGTTTGACCCAGAAAGCTATGAGGCTCTCCTTAGGATTGAGGAAGCCGTTGCACGATCTTCGTTCCCCGAAGCTTTCGAGGAAGACGACTGGTCATGACAGTATCTCAGCTAAATCCCGCGCAAACATGCCAAAGATATGCGTTACAGGCGATCTGTAGCGGCGTTTCTTTGCCTATGTTTGATAAAAATGCGCGGGATGGTGCTGAGATTAACGGTTTGGCAACCATGAAGGTTGCAGAGTTCAGTACACGCGAAAATAGTAACGGTATGACATCAGCGGCGACCCCCAATGATGTCTGTAACAGTGTATTCCGTTACCCTTCCCCAAGCAGGTGGTCCGACGATGTCCCCTTTGGACCACCTGCGCCTACTCCTTATTTTATTGGTCAATGCGTGCATGCGCGAGGCTTTGCCGAAACTCGGTTAAGCCGCACTGTGCAATTGCGCCCGTCGCGGTCTCTGCGATGCTGGCGCCAGCAAAACCAAACCAAAAAGGGCACAGGCATATGCGCTACTTCAAGATTGCAACGATACTCGTCATCTCAGCGGGCAGCCTTGCGGCCTGCGGTGACACCCCATTGGAACAAGGCGTGCTTGGCGCAGGGGCAGGGGCCGGAGCGGCCATTGTCACTGGCGGTAATGCCAAGACAGCTGCCGTTATCGGTGGCCTTGGGAACTTGGCATATTGCCAGACCTACCCAAGCCGTTGCAACTGATCTGAACTCCACCGCTTTCGAGCGGTCTACCATGAATGCAACCATCAAGGCCTTTGGCTTTGGTGGTTTTTTTGTTGCTGACGTCCGCGCAAATGCCTGCGGATACCACACTAGAAGGGACATCTAATGTTCAACAAGATCCTGATTGCCAACCGAGGTGAGATCGCCTGCCGTGTCATGAAGACTGCGAAGAAAATGGGGATTTCGACGGTCGCCATTTATTCAGACGCTGACAAAAACGCCCTTCATGTGAAAATGGCTGATGAAGCGATCCACATTGGTCCGGCACCTGCGAACCAATCTTATATTGTGATCGACAAAGTGATGCAGGCGATCCGGGAAAGTGGCGCGCAAGCGGTGCATCCGGGTTACGGTTTCTTGTCAGAAAACGCGAAGTTTGCTGAAGCTTTAGCGGCAGAGGGCGTTGCCTTTGTTGGCCCACCAGTCGGTGCGATTGAAAGCATGGGGGACAAGATTACCTCTAAGAAAATCGCACAAGACGCGGGTGTTTCGACTGTTCCTGGATACATGGGATTGATCGAAGACGCGGAAGATGCGGTCAAAATTTCCAACGAAGTTGGCTATCCTGTCATGATCAAAGCCTCTGCCGGTGGCGGTGGTAAAGGTATGCGGATTGCGTGGAACGATGATGAAGCGCGCGAAGGTTTTCAGTCTTCTAAAAACGAAGCGGCCAATTCCTTTGGCGATGACCGGATTTTCATCGAAAAATTCGTCACACAGCCGCGTCACATTGAAATTCAGGTTCTGTGCGATGCGCATGGGAATGGCATATATTTGGGCGAGCGCGAATGCTCTATCCAACGTCGGAACCAAAAGGTTGTTGAAGAAGCACCATCGCCTTTCCTTGACGAAGAAACACGTCGTGCAATGGGTGAACAGTCTGTCGCCCTGGCACAGGCTGTGGGCTATGCCTCTGCAGGTACAGTTGAGTTCATCGTGGATGGCGATAAAAATTTCTACTTCCTTGAAATGAATACACGTTTGCAGGTGGAACACCCTGTGACCGAGCTGATCACTGGTGTCGATTTGGTTGAACAGATGATCCGCGTCGCAAATGGCGAGCCGCTGACCATCACGCAAGACGACGTAACGCTGACTGGTTGGGCGATTGAAAACCGTCTGTATGCCGAAGACCCATATCGTGGTTTCTTGCCTTCGATCGGTCGATTGTCTCGCTACCGTCCACCAGCTGAAACAGCGGCATACTTGCCGGGCGTTGCTGCGGGTGACGCGGGTGAAGTTGTTGTTCGCAACGATACTGGCGTCTTTGAAGGCGGCGAAATCTCAATGTATTACGATCCGATGATTGCCAAGCTTTGCACATGGGCACCGACCCGCGAAAAGGCGATTGAGGCGATGCGGGTTGCATTGGATAGCTTTGAAGTTGAAGGCATTGGTCACAACCTGCCGTTCCTGTCAGCGGTTATGGATCACGAGAAATTCGTGTCTGGCCAAATGACCACTGCTTTCATCGAAGAGGAATTCCCAGACGGGTTCCAAGGTGTTGCGCTACCCGAAGCCGATTTGAAGCGGATTGCTGCGGCGACTGCTGCCATGCATCGTGTTGCGGAAATTCGTCGTACACGCGTATCGGGCCGTATGGACAACCACGAACGTCGCGTTGGCGAAGATTGGGTTGTGACACTACAAGGTGTTGAACACGCATTGAAAATTGATGCGGATAAGGATGGCTCGACCATCACGTTCGACGATGGATCGTCGATGCGAGTGGCAAGTGAATGGACGCCGGGCGACCAATTGGCCAACGTTGATGTTGATGGCGCTCCACTGGTTCTAAAAGTCGGCAAAATCTCTGGTGGTTTCCGCATTCGGAACCGTGGTGCGGACCTTAAAGTGTTTGTTCGTACACCTCGCCAGGCCGAGCTGGCTAAACTGATGCCAGAGAAGGTCGCGCCTGATACGTCCAAGATGCTTCTTTGTCCAATGCCGGGTTTGATCGTCAAAGTTGACGTCGAAGTTGGTGATGAAGTTCAAGAAGGTCAGGCGCTGTGCACTGTAGAAGCCATGAAAATGGAAAACATTCTGCGTGCAGAGAAAAAATCGGTTGTGGCCAAAATCAACGCAGGTGCTGGAGATAGCCTTGCTGTTGACGATGTGATCATGGAATTCGAGTGATCCAGTGATTGGGTTTGGGCGCCATAACAACAGCGAAGGCAGTCATTGGCTGCCACGCTCTGCAGGGCGCCCAAGCTATTGCGTTACTGTTTCTCGACGGTCGCGGACTTCTTGCTGGCGCGATGGCAGCTTGTCGATAGATCGTGAGATTTCGCGCACGCTCCATGGGAAGGGTTTGCGTAAATACACTGTGCCGTCTTTGCTCATAAGAACCATCATGAAGCCACGCGGGCGCAGCTTTTTGCGCAAAGCAGATTTGCCTTCCGGGTTCGCGTCAGTCAACACAATGACATCACGGTCCCGTAGGTCGTCTGGCAAAGCGTTCAGCAACTCGAGCTGCTGGACGTACCGTGGATCGGCGGGGCTGTCAGAAAAGACAATGACCGGCCGGTTAATCCATAAATATTCGCTAATGTCTGCGGTTTCACCGTCGATGATCAGCGGGGGCTCAGCCGTTTCAACTTGTTCTTCAGCCGCTAATGCGGGGCCTATAAATATCGGCAAAACAAGGGCTAAGCAGAATCGTTTCATGTATCCCATGACTTTCAATATAGGCCATGATTGCGCGAATACGATGGCCCATCTCTGCTTGGGTACAGAAAATCTTTCGATTAACCGCTTTGGCTTGGTGCCAACAGTTCAAACAACAGCTTTCGATAGAAAAGACCAGGACGTCACAAGCCGCACTTAACGCGCATGGGCCCCTGATGATGAGAGGACGATACAATGACCACCAATGACGAATGGGCAAAGCTCGCCGAAAAAGAGTTGCGCGGACGTCCGCTCGAAGAGCTGACTTGGAATACGCTAGAGGGCATTCAGGTTAAACCACTGTACACCAAAGAGGATACAGATGGCCTTGAACATATGGGGTCGTTGCCGGGCTTTGGGCCGTTCACTCGTGGCGTGAAAGCGACCATGTATGCGGGCCGCCCATGGACTATTCGCCAGTATGCAGGTTTTTCAACAGCTGAAGAATCCAACGCCTTTTACCGCCGGAACTTGGCTGCGGGTCAGCAGGGTGTTTCGGTGGCTTTCGATCTGGCAACACACCGCGGCTATGACAGTGATCACCCACGAGTTGTTGGTGACGTTGGTAAAGCTGGCGTTGCGATTGATAGCGTTGAGGATATGAAAATCCTATTCGACGGTATTCCGTTGGATAAAGTGTCTGTTTCCATGACAATGAACGGCGCGGTTGTGCCGATCTTGGCTAGCTTTATTGTGGCCGGTGAAGAGCAGGGGCACGATAAATCCGTGTTGGCAGGGACCATTCAGAATGACATTCTGAAAGAGTTCATGGTGCGGAATACCTATATTTACCCACCAGAACCGTCGATGCGGATCATTTCTGACATTATCGAATACACCTCGAATGAGATGCCGAAGTTCAACTCGATTTCGATTTCTGGCTATCACATGCAAGAGGCCGGTGCGAACTTGGTCCAAGAGCTGGCTTACACGCTGGCTGATGGTCGCGAATATGTGCGTGCCGCAATCGAGGCGGGCATGGACGTTGATAAATTCGCGGGCCGCCTAAGCTTCTTCTTTGCAATTGGTATGAACTTCTTCATGGAGTCAGCGAAATTGCGGGCTGCGCGTTTGCTGTGGCACCGTATCATGACTGAATTTGGTGCGAAGTCTGAGCGTTCCAAAATGTTGCGTACGCACTGCCAAACCTCTGGCGTGTCGTTGCAGGAACAAGACCCATACAACAACGTCATCCGTACCGCCTATGAAGCGATGTCAGCGGCCTTGGGCGGCACACAATCCTTGCACACCAATGCGTTAGACGAAGCGATTGCCTTGCCAACTGATTTCTCGGCACGGATTGCGCGGAATACACAGTTGATCCTGCAAGAAGAAACAGGGGTCACCAATGTGGTCGATCCACTGGCTGGGTCTTACTACGTTGAAAGCCTGACCGACGAGTTGGCAACCAAAGCCTGGGAGCTGATCCAAGAGGTTGAAGAAATGGGTGGTATGACCAAGGCTGTGGCTTCTGGCATGCCGAAACTGCGCATCGAAGAAAGTGCTGCGCGCCGTCAGGCGATGGTTGACCGCGGTGAAGAAGTCGTTGTTGGCGTCAATAAGTACCGTTTGGACAAACAAGATCCGATTGATATTCTTGATGTAGACAACGTGGCCGTCCGAGAAAGCCAAGTTGCTCGTTTGAAAGAAATTCATGCGACCCGCGATCAAGCAGCCTGTGATGCGGCTTTGGCCGAACTTACACGCCGTGCCAAAGAAGGCGGAAATCTATTGGAGGCCGCAGTTGAAGCGGCCCGTCAACGCGCTTCGGTCGGGGAGATCAGCATGGCGATGGAAAAAGAATTCGGGCGTCACCGGGCAGAGGTTAAAACCTTGGCTGGCGTGTATGGCGCGGCTTATGAAGGTGACGAAGGCTTCGCCGCCATTCAGAAATCAATCGAGGACTTTGCCGAAGAAGAGGGCCGCCGCCCTCGGATGCTCGTGGTGAAGATGGGGCAGGATGGCCATGACCGTGGTGCGAAAGTTATCGCGACAGCCTTTGCTGACATTGGGTTCGACGTAGACGTTGGCCCGTTGTTCCAAACACCCGATGAAGCGGCACAGGACGCGATTGACAATGACGTGCATGTCGTTGGTATTTCTTCGCAGGCGGCTGGTCACAAAACACTGGCTCCACAGCTGATTGATGCGCTTGCCAAAAATGATGCGAGTGAGATTATCGTTATTTGTGGCGGTGTTATTCCGCAGCAAGACTATGAGTTTTTGCAGAATGCAGGCGTTAAGGCAATCTTTGGTCCGGGCACTAATATTCCAGAAGCCGCGCAGGATATTTTGTCAATTATTCGCGAGAGCCGTAAATAAGATTTTGGAAACGATTTTGTTAAACGGGCTGCCCTTGGGCGGCCCGTTTGCGTTTTTGGTAACATGTAACGATCAGTGAGTTATTGGAAATATGGCCATTTAAGGTCTTTGACGATCAACGTCAGTTTCCGATGCCGCTATGCTGAGTTCGCTTGATGGTGTTTTATGTTGCTGTTCTAAAGGTGATGACTGGTCGCAACGTTCTGTGTGCCAAGACACTTTGTTTAAGGAGGCAGGGATGAAGGTACGGCAGGCGCGGGAAAGCGATGCGAGCGCGATTGTGCGGATTTGGAATATCGAAATTAGAACCGGCGTCAGTACGTTTAATTCGCAGGAAAAGACCGTTGATGAGATAATTGAACAAATCCAAACTCGAGGCGCAGCCTTTCAGATCGCGGAACATGCTGATGTGGTGATTGGCTTTGCGACATACTTTCCGTTTCGTAATGGCGTGGGGTATGCGTTCAGCAAAGAGCATACCATTTACCTTGATCCTGCAGCGCGTGGGTTAGGTGGTGGGCGTGCCTTGATGAAAGAGCTTTTGCAGATTGCAAAAGCGGATGGTGTT
Source organism: Cognatishimia sp. 1_MG-2023 (assembly GCF_030548175.1). GTDB lineage: Bacteria > Pseudomonadota > Alphaproteobacteria > Rhodobacterales > Rhodobacteraceae > Cognatishimia. The sequence goes on from NZ_JAUORX010000003.1 coordinate 382,950, forward strand.
CATTCCCTGCTGGCAGGAATTGGCAGCGAGAATGCGGCAGGAGTCCGCTTTCATGCGGCTTTGGGCTTTGATGAGGTGGCGCGTGTGCCAGAGGTTGGCTACAAGTTCGGCCGATGGATGGATTTGATATTGATGCAGAAATTGCTTTGATCGGTGACTTTGTCGCTCTTGCGCCGTAGGATTACTTTATGTCGATTTGGATCAGAATAAACGATGCACTCTCTGCGTTGACACAGGGCGAAAGCCTTTCAGTCGTTTTTGAACGGCTGCGTGCGCCGCCGGAGCGGTCAGTTGCGTTTACAATTGCTGTTATTGCGCTAGGCGCCAAGATGGCAAAAGCCGATGGACAGGTTACGCGTGATGAAGTCACTGCGTTTCGTGAAGTGTTTCAAATTGCCGAAGCAGATGAGGCAGGGGCTGCGCGGGTCTTTAACCTTGCGCGTCAGGACGCTGCCGGTTTTGAAGAATATGCAAGGCGCATCCGAAATCTCTTTTCCGAAGATCACAGCTGTTTTTGTGACCTTATGGAGGGGCTGTTTCACATCGCTATGGCGGATGGGACGTTCCACCCCAACGAAGAAGCTTTCTTGGAGCGTGTGGCCGAAATTTTTGAAATGGCCCCGGCCAAATTTCAGGCGATCAAGACACGCTTTGTCCCAGATGCAGAACCCGACCCGTATACAGTGTTGGGGGTAAATCCACAGACACCACTGGACGAGGTGCGCAAGGTTTGGCGCAACTTGGTGAAGGAAACGCACCCTGATGCCATGATGGCACGCGGTGTGCCGCTTGAAGCCGTGAAAATGGCCGAAAAGAAGATGATTGACGTCAATCGTGCATGGGACGCCATCAATGGCAGGGCAGCTTAATGCGCCTTGCCACCTATAACGTTGAGTGGTTCGCAAATCTATTTGATGACGACGATCAATTGGTCAGGGATGACAGTTGGTCATCACGGCGGGATGTAACGAAAGCTCAGCAAGCGGATGCCGTAGCAGCGGTATTCAAGGCGATTGACGCAGATGCGGTCCTCGTGGTCGAGGCACCAGATCAACATAGCAAACGATCCGCTGTTGCGGCGCTGGAAAACTTTGCCTCGGCTTACGGTCTGCGAACACGCGAAGCGATCATTGGGTTTTCAAATGACACACAGCAGGAAATTGCTCTGCTGTATGATCCAGATGTGGTTACGGCGCGACATGCGCCTGTTGGAACCATTGAGGCTCCACGATTTGATCAAGAGTTTCACATAGATTTAGATGTGGATGAGCGGCAAGACACCGTTCAGTTTTCCAAACCTCCGCTCGAATTATTAATGCAGACGGCGAATGGTAATGAATTCCGATTAATCGGTGCTCATCTGAAATCAAAGGCACCTCATGGTGCGCGCAATGATCGTGAGGTGATGAAGATTTCCATCGCCAACCGTCGCAAGCAACTCGCGCAAGCCATCTGGTTGCGGCGCCGCATTGTTCACCATTTGCAAGCTGGCCAGTCGTTGATTGTTGCTGGCGATTTAAATGACGGCCCCGGTTTGGACGAATACGAAGACCTCTTTGGCCGGTCTTCGGTGGAAATCGTTATGGGAGAGCAGGGGCAGGATTGCCTGCACGACCCCCACGCACGCCTAGCCTTAGGGCGAAAATTGAATGCCCGACCAACAACGTCTCGGTTCTTTATCAAGAAAGAAAACAGGTACTTACAAGCCTTGCTGGATTACGTGATGGTATCTGCTGACCTGCGTGCCAAAGCGCCAAAATGGCGCATATGGCACCCATTTGATGACTATGAGTGTTTTCGCGATACAGAATTGCGGGACGCTCTTTTGACGGCATCAGACCATTTTCCTGTTACACTGAATATTGATCTTTGATTTTGGTTATCCATAAGGGGTGCCCACATGACCTATATGACAAAAATTTCTGTAATGGCTTTGGTGCTGTGTGCAGCACCAGCCTTGGCTGAGGACGAAGCCAGTGGCAAGTCGCTGATGCAGCAGGGTGCGGAAATGTTCCTAAAGGGTCTTACCGAGCAGATGGAACCCGCGTTAGACGATCTCAAATCGCTGACCGAAGAAATGGGACCGCAAATGCGCGACTTTTTCACCGAGATGGGACCAGCTTTAGGAACGATCTTGGAAGACGTCAAAGATTGGAGCGTTTATGAGGCGCCCGAAATATTGCCCAATGGGGACATTATCATTCGCCGCAAGCCTGACGCGCCGAAAGGCGACGAAGAGGTGCCTACAGGGCCAGTTGACCTTTAGGCCGTTGTGGCCACGGGCTCTAGCTCCAAGGCACGGGCGAGTGACGCAAAACGAGATTGTGCCACTTCTCCAAACAACGCGTCAGCTGAGGCGGGCAGGGCAAGCTTGAGCTGCTTGGCGTCTTTGTCCCAAGTGAGCTTGCCAAGATCAGCATCTTTGCTCATCCATAGCATTGCGCCAAACCGCAAGGCTTTGCCTAGAACTTCTGCATCTCGCTGATCTTTTTCGTGCAAAAGTTCAAAAAGATCGGCAAACCGTGTTCCTTCGCGTTTGTTGCTATAGCGGTGTAGCAAAGCCAGCCCAAGGAATACGCGTTCTGCATGGTTTAGACCGCCTAGATTGGCCCGGGTGGCGTTATCAAAGCAAGTCTCCGCGCGGTAATCAGGATGTGCGCGCCAGCTTACGTCATGCAAAAGACAAGCGGCCTTCACGAGGCGTTTTCTGTCTGCCGCGGCGTCCTTAAAGAGGGGCTGCACAAAGTGATGCAAAACTTTGCCAAACCCAGGTACGCGGGCGTCTTTGGCCTCTGCAAAGCGGCACGCTTCGATCAAAGGGTCCCGATTGCGCAGCTTTTCGGGCATTTGTTCGTACAACATGCCTTCGCGGATACCGTAAGAAGATATTGCGATGTCATGAGGTTCAAACCGACGCACAATCTCGACGAGCACTTCGGAGGCGAGGGGAACCAGCGACATACGTTGTGATGATAGGCTACAACGTTGACGTAATTCCTCTGTGTCGTGCTGCGCAATATAGTCCGCTGTTTGTTGAATAGCCTGCGCATCCATTCGGTATTCGTGTAGAACATGCAGCGGATAGCCGCGCCGTTCCATATCAATCCGAGCAATGGCGCGCCATGAGCCACCAACGAGGAACAAACGATCTTCTTGATCGCCCATCTTTTTATGAAGTTTATCCAGCGTCTTGCTGATATACTTCGCGCGTCCTTCTGCGCCACCAGGAATATCTCGCAGTTTTAGTGGCCCCAATTGCGAGGTCACGCGCTTGCCGATTTTGCCGTCGCTGATTTCCGCCAGTTCCATCGAAGAACCGCCAATATCGCAGACCAACCCATAAGAGCCGGGCCAGCCAAGAAGGACACCTTGTGCGGAAAGCCGTGCTTCTTCCTTGCCGTCGATCACGTGGATCGTTAGGCCCGTTTCTTTCAGCACTTCGGCGCAAAAGGCTGGGCCATCTTCTGCCTCGCGAACAGCGGCGGTGGCGACAGCCGTCAGTGGTTCGTTGCAGATTTGTTTAGCGATTTCTTGGAAACGTCGAATAGCGGATAGGGCGCGGGTACGCCCTTCGGGATTTAAAAGGCCGGTTTCAGACAGGCCAGCCCCTAAGGCACACATGATTTTTTCGTTGTAGAAATAGGCAGGGCTACGCGCCGCGCCGTCAAACACAACCAATCGAACAGAGTTCGATCCAACATCAACAACGCCAACTCTGGAGAGCCTGCGCGCGGTTGGATCGTTAAAAAGAGGACGCCCAAAGGGGCCCCAATCTTGAGTGGACTCGTTATTGCCGTCCATGAATCACCCCGTCTGTCGTGTCCCCAAAATGCGTTACCCGCACGAGGCAGTCAATGCGGCACCTTAGTGCGTATGGGTCAGATCGGGGACATCCGCTGCCCCCGCTGATCCTCGGCCCGACAGAGAAGGGTTTTCCATAAAGAAACGATGGCAGTTAAAGGCGAACTCACCTACTTTTATCGGTGCACGTTTGAACGATCCATCAGGCGCCATAACCCAACTCTGGGCGACGTCTGCAAGGTTCGCGGCCATGATCTGTCCAACAATCTGTGCTTTTACTGTTGGGTTTTTGATTTCAACCAGCGTCTCGACACGGCGGTTTAAGTTTCGGCCCATCCAATCAGCCGAAGAAATAAAGACACATGATTTGTTAGACGGCAGCCCATGCCCATTCCCGAAACAAGCGATACGGCTGTGTTCCAGGAAACGGCCAACGATGGACTTAACACGAATATTTTCCGACAACCCTTTGATCCCAGGGCGCAATCCACAAATGCCGCGCACGACCAGGCTGATTTTCACGCCACTTTGAGAGGCCTTATAAAGCGCATCAATAATCTCGGGCTCGATCAGCGAATTCATCTTGGCCCAGATTTCGGCTGGACGTCCTGCGCGGGCGTGTTCGGCCTCGGCACTGATCATTTCAAGAAGCTTTGGTTTGAGCGAGTGGGGCGAGATTGATAGGTTCTCTAAGCTGTCTGGCTGCACGTAGCCCGACAGGTAATTGAAGACTTTGGTGGCATCCCGCCCTAGTGCGTCATCGCAGGTAAAGAAGCTCAGGTCGGTGTAAATCTTTGCAGTGATCGGGTGGTAGTTCCCTGTGCCGTAGTGCGTATAGGTGACCAATCGATCACCTTCACGACGCACAACCGTCGAGATTTTTGCGTGTGTTTTCCAATCAGTAAACCCATAAACCACATGTGCACCCGCGCGTTCAAGTCGGCGAGACTGACGGATGTTTGCCGCCTCGTCAAAGCGCGCTTTAAGTTCAACCAAAGCTGTGACTGACTTGCCTTCTTCGGCCGCTTCACAAAGGGCTTCGACAATCGGTGATCGCTTTGATGTACGGTAGAGTGTTTGTTTGATCGCCACGACATTGGGATCACGGGCCGCTTGGGTCAGAAACCTCACAACCATGTCGAAGGTTTCGTAGGGGTGGTGCAACAGCATGTCTTTTTGCTTGATCGCCGCGAACATATCGCCGCTGTGATCCTGAACACGTTCAGGTACGCGCGGAGTAAAGTTGGGCCAAAGAAGGTCATGCCGTTCATCCAGCACGAGTTCCTTTAGGTCAGCGATGCCGATCATGCCTTCGATTTCGACCACTTCGTCGCCTTTGACATGCAATTCGCGCATGATCAGGGACTTAAGGCGCTTAGGGGCATCCGCTGACATCTTAAGACGAACAACTTCACCACGACGGCGGCGTTTTAGCGCAACTTCAAATTCGCGCACCAAATCTTCGGCTTCTTCTTCTACCTCAAGGTCGCTGTCACGCAGCACACGGAAGGTGCAGTGACCCTTGTTTTTATATCCGGGAAATAGGCTGTCGAGATGCAACAAGAGCAAATCTTCAAGCGGCAAGAAACGTACAGTTCCTGGGTCAGAAGGTAGGGCAACAAAGCGGTCAATTTGGGCTGGGATCGGCAATAGAGCCTGAAGACCGCGTTTGTCTTTTTTGCGTTCTAGTTCAAGTGCCAGCGAATAGCCTGTGTTGGGAATGAATGGGAACGGGTGCGCGGGATCAATCGCGAGTGGTGACAAGACAGGAAAGACGTTGTTGAGAAACACGTTTCTTAGATAGTCTTTGTCGTTCTTGTTGACGTCCTTATAGGACAGGATTGTAATGTTCTCACGCTCCATCTCAGCACGTAAAACGCCGAATGCTGCTTGCTGTGCTTGCATCAGGTTTCGCGCATCTTCATTGATCAGGACCAATTGCTCTGCAGGTGTTAACCCGTCCAGTCCAGGCGTAACGTTGCCCTCGCGTGATAATTCACGCAGTCCTGCCACGCGTACGGTAAAAAACTCGTCCAGATTGGCAGCGGAAATCGACAGAAAGCGCAGGCGTTCGAGCAGCGGAACCTTTTGGTTTTCCGCTTCTTCTAGAACGCGCCAGTTGAATGACAGCCAGCTGAGTTCGCGGTTAACGAACCGCGCAGAGCTGCCAAGAACGCCTTCGTCAAGTTCGACGGGGGCCGGGAAGTCGTATTTCAGAAAGTCTGCATGAGTCATAAGTGTGCGTATGCCATTGGGCCGTAACGATAAGATGACACTATCACGGGGCTTTACACGGATGTCCAGTGATAGCGAATTTTGTAACTTATGCGATACGCGTCAAATGCGAATACTTCAGACGAAATGAGGATGAACCTATTTGCGTAGCTAGGGAATTTACTGTGCCGTTTTTAGATGTCTGCTCGCAAAGGCACGCGTGATCGGCTTTTTCTGCGAAAGCGATGCGCGATCCAATTCCTGAACGATTTCACGCGCCGAGGCATAGCTTCGATCAATCTGTTTTACCAAATATGGAATCGTGTCCGGTGTGGGCACAAGTTGGCGGTCTGCAAAGAGCTTGCCCAGTAATACGGTAAGCAAAGTATCGTCAGGCTCGCTAAGGGCTGCTGTTGTTGTGCCCTGCATCCGGCTTGCAAGGTCAGGTAAAGTCAGGCCCCAATGCTTTGGGTCAGCAATACCTGTGATCAGTAGTGAATGTCCCTCAGCCAGCGTTAGATTGTGCAAGTGAAACAAAGCCGCTTGCGCCTCTGGGTCATTGGCAATCTCTGGCACGTTTTCAACAGCGACGGGCCCCTGAGCAAGCGAAGGGATGTCCGTGCGTGTTAGGTTTTGCGCCGAAACGATCTGTGCTGCGCTTTGGGCGGCCCAAACATGCGTTAGGTGGGTTTTTCCGCTGCCAGCTGGGCCAACGATGGCCAGCTTGTTGTTCGTCCAATTCGGCCAGCTTTCCACCAGCGCCAATGCAATCGCGTTCGCGGGTGTCACAAAGAAATCGTCACGTCCAAGGGCAGGACGCACAGGAAGGTTTAGGCTAAGTTGTTCGGGCATATTATTCGTTGTCGCCACCAGCGTGGCCCATGTACAGGCGAGAGGCTTTATACTGTTCTGTACCGTAGCGCACCAAAACTCCAATTGAGGCGGCAACCGGTACGGCGACAAGCATGCCGACGAAGCCAAACAATGTACCGAATACGGATAAAGCAAAGATCAGCCAGACGGGATGTAGGCCGACAGAGCTGCCAACAAGTTTAGGTGTGAGGACATTGCCCTCAATCACTTGGCCAAGGCCAAAAATACCCGCGACCAAGCCAAGAGAGAGCCAATCGCCCCAGAACTGGAACAGACCCAAACCAATTGCCAGTGCGCCACCGACAAGAGCGCCGACATATGGAATGAACGTGATTAAGCCCGCGATAAACCCAACGACCAAACCAAATTGCAAACCGACAAGCATCAGTGCAACTGCATAATAAGTGCCCAAGATTAAACAGACCGTCCCCATACCTCGGACAAAGCTTGCAAGGGTTTTGTCGATCTCATGGGCAAGGCGGCGGACCTTTGGGGCGTGATCCCGTGGCAAAAGCTCGTCTATCCGAGCGGTCATGTTGTCCCAATCTAGCAGCAGGTAAAAAGCGACTACCGGTACAATCACCACCAACATCGCGACGTTCAGCAAAGAGGCCGCTGAAGACAGCGCTGTCTGCAATAATGCGCCACCTTTTTCTTGGATTTTTTGACCGATCCCCGAAAGTGTCTGTGAAATTACACTGTCCGGTTCCAAGAGTTGCGGGAACCGCTCGGTCAAGAAGACTTGGAGCTCTTTCACAAGGGCAGGGGCCGTTTGTATCAAAGACGTGGCCTGTTGCACCAAGGTTGGCACAACGGCCAGAAACATAACCACGAATATCAAGAGAGCGACTAAGGTAATGATGGCGGTCGCCGCGGCTCTGGAACAGCCCATCGCTTCTAGTCGATCTGCAACTGGGTCAAGGAAATAGGCAATCGCGCCGCCTAATACGAAAGGCAGGATTACATCACCTAAGAACCATAGGGCCACGAAGAAAGTCGCGGTTACTAAGCCCCAGTATTTAGCTTGATCTTGAATAGGAAGTGCCATCTGCGCCTCGTAAAAACTGTTGGATGACAAATGGCGCATGGTTGGGCGTAAAGCAAGACAACGGCATAAACTTCGTTGGAGACTAAATTGAGCTAAATCACCAATGATCGAATTTTGTGATGCTGGTGTGAATTTATATTCATTTTACTAATGTAAATTGGTTGGCCATGTTGCCAATGTAGCTAATGACTCGGAGAAAAAACATGGCACACCCCACAAGCGTTCTTCCAGCGTCGTCCGAAGCTGGCACTCTCATTGTGGCGACTTTGATCGCCGCCTTTATTGGCTATGGTGTCGGCACCACAACCGCCGATATTGGATTTTCGGCGCCACAAAGTGCAGCGCCGACTAACTTGCCTGATTGGCATGGTAATGTAATGAGGTCCAACTACTGAATGGAACTGGCGTTCGTCCCGTTGTGGATCAGCAGGACGGGCGTGTACCTGGTAGCAAGACTTTGTCGATCACATGGATCACACCGTTGTCTGCTTTAATGTCAGCGATAATCACATTGGCCATCTCACCCGTACCGTCAGCAATCATAACGCCAGAGCTGTTTTTTGTGATGCAAAGGCGTTCTGACGCAAGAACTGGTTTGAAGTAGTTTGAGCCAGCAGGAATTTGAGCAGCGCTTAGGTTGCGGTCATCCACATGGTAAAGCAAGACGTTGGTCAGCTGATCTTTATTTTCTGGCTTTAATAGCGTTTCGACCGTCCCTTCAGGCAAGGCTGCAAAGGCATCATTGATAGGGGCGTAAACCGTAAATGGGCCTGGACCCTGCAGTGTTTCGACCAGACCTGCGGCGCCGACCGCGGCAACAAGAGTTGAGAAACGATCATCAGCAACTGCGATGTCTACGATTGTGTCTGACATAGCTGCAGTCGAGCCAATGGTGGCGGCCACAAGGGTGGCCGCAAATGTATTTGCGAACTTCATGAGTTTTCCTCTCGGTTGGTGCACCGCTCCCCTGGGTGCAACTGTAAAGAGATACGGTAGAGAACTCGATTTGGATCAATTTTAGACGGCTTAAGTTCTTTTTGGCTTACACTTTGTTTGATTTATCAGAGCAAAAGGCAATGCGCTCAAACAAATTTTCTAAGAACCTCTGCCGCGATTTCAAACGACCGTAGACGCGCGTTATGGTCGTGAACCATGCCTGTCACAATCAATTCGTCCGGTTGATAGGCATCAACGATGTTTCTTATGCCGTCTTCGATTTCAGCAGGCCCACCGGTGGCAGAACACGACAATGCGTGGTTCACACCTTCGGCAACTTGTAGCGAGATAAGCGATGTCACATCTTCGACTGGGGCGGGTAACTTGCCGGGTTGACCTGTGCGTAGCCGAGCAAAGGCTAACAGTTGCGATGATCGCAAATAGGTGGCCTCCTTAAGCGTGTCAGCCGCGCAAACGCCTGCGCCGATCATCACATAGGGCTTATCCAAATAGGCAGAGGGGCGGAAAGTACGTCGATAGATCGTGATGGCCTCTTCCAACATGGCCGGTGCAAAGTGAGATGCAAATGCGTAGGGTAGTCCAAGCATCGCAGCCAATTGCGCGCCATATAGGCTGGACCCCAATATCCATACAGGAACCTTTGTGCCTTCTCCAGGTATCGCCCGTACCGCTGTTTTAGCATTGGGTATCTCAAAATACCCCAAGAGTTCCTGCACATCTTCAGGGAAGTTGTCGTTTGCAGCCATGTGGCGCCGTAGGGCTCGCGCCGTGGCCATATCTGTACCCGGAGCACGCCCAAGCCCAAGGTCGATACGATCTGGGAACAGTGTTGCCAGCGTTCCATATTGTTCTGCCACTATCAAAGGCGCATGATTTGGCAGCATGACACCGCCTGCACCGATACGCATAGTCTTGGTCGCATTGGCAATGTGGCCAATGACGACGGATGTCGCTGCACTGGCGATGCCTGGCATATTGTGATGCTCAGCCAGCCAATAACGGTGATAGCCCCAAGTTTCGGCAGCTTTGGCCAAGCTCACTGAATGCGCGAGCGCGTCGGCTGCAGTTTCGCCTTCGGGAATAGGGGACAGGTCAAGTAGAGAGTATTTCTGCATAGCCGCCTCAAAGTTTTAGAAAGTAGCGCTTGGTGTCGGGGCCTTTTGTTCAATTATCTAAAGCAAGCGAATGCGCTGTCAATTCAAGCAATGAGGGCGCGCTCAATATATCCATCTCTTGCTTGCCATAGCGCAAAGCCATAAACGGGTGGAAATCATTCAATCGCATGGAGCCGTGATGCGCCTCACTCGCTATTTTCTGCCCGTCCTAAAGGAAACACCTTCGGACGCTCAAATTGTCAGCCACCGCTATATGCTGCGCGCCGGTATGATCAAGCAAGCCAGCGCTGGGATTTATTCTTGGCTGCCGCTTGGTTTTAAAATCCTGCGCAAGTTAGAAAACATTGTTCACGAAGAGCAAGTGCGCGCAGGGCACGTTCCCATGTTGATGCCAACGCTTCAGTCTGCTGATCTTTGGCGCGAAAGCGGTCGCTACGATGGATATGGCGATGAAATGCTGCGAATGCAGGATCGTCACGGTCGCGACATGCTGTTTTCGCCAACCGCAGAAGAAATGTTTACGGATGTCTTCCGCAGCCACGTCCGGTCTTACAAAGACCTCCCGCTGACGCTGTATCAAATCCAGTGGAAGTTCCGCGACGAAGTGCGTCCTCGGTTTGGTGTGATGCGTGGGCGCGAGTTCTTTATGAAAGACGGTTATAACTTTGACCTAACCAAAGAAGACGCGCTGCACGCATATAACCGCCATCTTGTCAGCTACTTGCGCACTTACGAGCGTATGGGCCTGCAAGCCATTCCAATGCGCGCGGATTCTGGTCCGATTGGCGGCGATTACACCCATGAATTCCTCGTACTTGCCGAAACCGGTGAGTCAGAAGTGTTCTATGACAGCGAAATCACCGATCTGAAATTTGGTGACCGTGAGATTGACTATGACAATGTAGAAGCATGTCAGTCCGTTCTAGAGGAATTCACCAGCCGTTATGCGCGTACGGATGAAACCCACGACGAAGCAGAGTTTAATACCGTTCCCGAGGAACGTCGCCGTACAGCACGTGGTATCGAAGTTGGTCAGATCTTCTACTTCGGGACGCAATATTCCGAGAAAATGGGTGCAACTGTGCAAACGCCAGATGGCGCGAACGTACCTGTACACATGGGCTCGCACGGTATTGGTGTATCTCGCTTGTTGGGCGCGATCATCGAGGCCAGCCATGATGACAAAGGGATCATTTGGCCAGAAGGCGTAACCCCGTTCCACGTGGGCATTGTGAACCTCAAGCAGGGTGATGAAGAAGCAGATGCGGCGTGCGAAGCTTTGGAGAAATCCTTCGAGGCGCTGGGCCTTGAGCCACTGTATGACGACCGCAAAGAACGTGCCGGTGGTAAATTCGCGACGATGGATTTGATTGGCCTGCCTTGGCGGATCACCGTTGGCCCACGCGGTTTGAAAAACGGTGTGGTCGAAGTGACCAGCCGCCGCACAGGCGAAAGCGAAGAGATGCCGCCAGAAGCGGCCGTCAAGAAAATCGCTGAGATTTACGCAAGTCTTTGATAATGTGGCCCCCGGGAAACCGGGGGTTTTCTTTTCTAGCGATGTGGGTTTGAATATTTCTAGAAAGATGAAGCAGAGGGTGGCGACGCATGATCACACGCGCTTTGACATTGGCAGCAGGGCTATCAGGTGCGGCGGGGTTCTCGCAATTCCCTGAATTTTCACAACAATATGCCCAACGTCTTGGCGGGGCGGTGGATGAGTTGCACCAGTTTGTCGTGGACTTCGATGCGGATGCTGCGCAGGTTGGCGTGACCCGCGACGTCGCGCTTGCGCAATTAGCAGAAGGCGGAGCAATTGGTGCGGCTCGCGCCGAAACCATGCAGGTGACCATAACACGTTACGAGCGATTGAGCTCAGCGCGGGATGCCTTGCAAGATGCGGGGCCGTTTATGCGTGCCTATCACAGCGCAAAGATCAATGATCCAGAGATTGTCCACGCCGCTTGGGCCGAGTTTAAACCGGCGGTGCCTTTGTCCTTTGAAGGTGCTGTTTTTGCTGTATCTGGATTTTTCGCAGCCTTTATAGGTAGTTATGCCGTTCTTGGTTGTTTGAGGCTTTTGTTCCGCCGGCGGAAGGCTGCCAACCGCACCGCTTGACCGGGGCATTGGGGCGACTTAGGTTGCCGCAAACAATGAGCAGGCGCAATTATGGCGGGCACACCTCCCTTTTCTAAATTCGAATGGATGATTGCGTGGCGCTATTTGCGTGCGCGGCGGGCTGAGGGTGGCGTGAGTGTCATGACTTGGATCAGCCTGATCGGGATCACGCTTGCTGTCTTTGCTTTGATTGCGACATTGGCCGTAAGGTCCGGATTTCGCACGGAATTTGTTGATACGATCCTTGGTTCAAATGCGCATGCGACTGTGTATCAAAGTGCAGAAGTCGACGCGCGTGGCAAGTTGGATCGCACGATCCACGATTTTGAGGCCATGGCAGAACGGCTTCGCACGGTTGAAGGCGTGACACGTGCAGCGCCTTTGGTCAAAGGGCAGGTGATGGGCAACCTACGCCAGCGCAATGCCGGGGTGGAAGTCTTTGGAATCACACTGGAAAATCTGAAAACCATTCCACGTGTGGCGCGCGTTGAAACCGCGCAGGGAAATATAGACAATTTTAACGATGGCATCGCCATCGGTTCGGGTGTGGCGCGAGAATTAGGCGCGTCTTTGGGGGATCGGATCAAACTGATTTCGCCAAATGGGGTGAAAACTGCCTTTGGAACCAGCCCGCGCGTGAATTCCTATGAGATTGTTTATGTCTTTTCGACCGGGTCCTATCCTATTGATAAAACACGGGTTTACCTGCCCTTTGGTGAGGCCCAGAGCTATTTCAACGCGGAAGGGTTTGCCAATGAGATCGAGGTGATGGTCGATGACCCAGAAGCCGTGGATCAATTGGCGTTGCCCTTGATCCGTGCGGCGGGTGATCGCGCCTTGATCTGGACATGGCGCGATGCTTCGGGCGGGTTTTTGCGCGCGCTAGAGATCGAAGACAATGTGATGTTTATCATTATGGCGATCTTGGTTTTGGTTGCCGCAATGAACATTGTTAGCGGATTGATAATGTTGGTAAAAAACAAAGGCCGCGACATCGGAATTCTGCGCACGATGGGGCTGACCGAAGGGTCTGTATTACGCGTTTTCTTTATTTGCGGGGCCTTTACCGGCGTGATTGGTACCTTGATGGGGGTCGCTCTTGGGTGCCTATTTGCGATCTATATTGATCAGGTGTTTTCGCTGGTGAATTTTGTGGCTGGCGGCGGTGTCTGGGATCCGGCTGTACGCGGAATTTATCAACTACCAGCGCAACTTAGACTAAATGATGTGATGTCTGCGGTTGGGCTTTCTTTGGGGCTTTCTTTCATTGTGACGATCTTTCCGGCGCGGCGGGCGGCGCGGATGAATCCAGTTGAGGCGCTGCGTTATGAGTAATGTGTTAACATTAAGCGGTGTGACCAAGGCGTATAACGCGGGTCAGACCAACGAAGTGAACGTGCTGCGCGGCTGCGATTTGACGCTGGACGCGGGCGAAGTGGTGGCCCTTGTGGCGCCGTCGGGATCGGGAAAATCGACGTTGTTGCACATTGCCGGATTGCTGGACACAGCCGATGCCGGGACCGTCGAAATTGCAGGCGAAACCATGACCGGTTTGTCCGACCGGCGGCGGACGATTTCGCGCCGTCAGGACGTTGGATTTGTGTATCAGTTTCACCATTTATTGCCGGAATTCAGCGCGTTAGAAAACATTGCTCTTCCGCAGTTGGCGAACGGCGTGCCAACAAAAGCGGCGGAAGAACGGGCGATGCATTTGCTTGATACCGTGGGGGTTGCTGATCGGGCTAGCCACCGTCCGGCGGCGCTTTCTGGGGGGGAACAACAGCGGGTTGCCTTCTGTCGTGCCTTAGCGAATGAGCCCAAGGTTTTGCTGGCGGATGAACCAACCGGTAACCTTGATCCTGCGACCTCTGACAAGGTCTTTGAAACGTTAATGACGTTGGTGCGTAGCACTGGTTTGTCGGCGTTGATCGCGACGCATAACCTGGATTTGGCGGCGCGGATGGACCGTGTTTTGCGGATGCAGGACGGTGTTTTAACACCTGAGTAATGTGGAAATTCGTACGTTTCGTGAGCTGAAACGTACGATTCGGCTTTTGGTTTCAGTTTCTGAAAATCTTTATAAAGATGAATGTAAGCCGCGCATTCCTGCGCGCGGCTTGTAAAGAAATTGGAAACCCTTTGATCCTATTTTGTTCTGCAAGCATCTGGTTCTGCGCTATGCGATTTGGGTAAGCCACACACCCACTGCCATGACGCCGATGCCTGCTGCGCGGGTTAATGAGATAGGAGAGAGTGAAGCACCGAATAAGCCAAAGTGATCAATCAATGCGGCAGAGATCAACTGACCAAGCAGGACGAAAAAGACAGCATTTCCGACACCAAATTTTGGTGCGATGAAGGTGATGGTGATGGCGTAAAACGCCATGAAGGCACCCGCGAGAAACAGGTGCTTGGGGGCTGATGCGAGCTTTGCCAGATGTGTGGCTTCACCGGTGATAAGAACAACCGTGCCGCTGACCAAAAGGCCGACGACAAAAACGACGACGCCTGCCGCAAGCGGGGAGCCAATGAATTGCCCCAAAGCCGCGCTAAGGGCTGCGAGGATTGGAATGCCGATACCGGCGGCAAGCATGATCAGGGCGTAGGTCGTCATTTGGGGCATCCTGTGTTTCCGATCTGTTGGGCGCCCCGGCCAAAGGACCCGGCAGCGGGGGGGCTTGTTGGTTAAACGCTCATCGCAAGGATGCGACTGATTTGGGTCAGGCCACGGCCGGATTGGTCCATCCATTCGTTAAATGCGGCCTGAACGGCGCGCATGGCGGTTTTTGATGTCGCAGGTTTGTCTATGACGCCTTCGGCGATCAAGCGTGCCGTTACGTCTTGGGAAAGGATCCAGCTGTCGCGTCCCATGAAACGTAGGGCGTAGGTGGCGGAATTGCCGCCAAGGCGCGCGCCGCGTTTTTTCAGCAGGTCCAACAGGCCGATATAGTCGGTAGAGGGCCATTCGCCGATGACTTTGGCAACACCGCCTTGGTCACGCAGCTCTTGGAGGAAAATCGCGTTGTCGATGACGGTGCGCAGTTTCATGCCGTTGCGCACAACGTCTTTGTTAGAAAGGAGACTGTCGAATTCTTCATCGTTCAAAAAGGCGCAGCGGTTGACGTCAAAATTGTTAAAGGCCGCTTCAAAACCGGGCCATTTGTTTTCGATGACTTTCCAGTTGAACCCAGCCTGAAAGATGCATTTTGTGAATTGTGCGAGCCAGCGGTCTTCGGGGACGGCGGCCAAGTCGGAAGGGGACAGGGGCGTTGGTAAAGAGTCGATGATTTCGGCCCTGCCGCCTTTGCGGTCTGCTGCGATGTCGAAAATTTCATCAAATGTGCGCATGACAGTCCCCGGTGCGATTTTTCAGAGTTTGGCAGCAGTTTAAGGGAATAGAAAGGTCAAACGATGTGCGATTTTGCACGGCTAGGTTGCGAAGTTTTAGGGAAATTGTTCGGGTGCCCTTGCAGGTCTTTGGACGCACCACTAAGACTCCATTAGGCACTAGCCGTTAGGGTTGGTGGGTAGCAAGAGGCAGGCGGATATGAACGACCCTTTAGAGACATATATGAACACATTGGTTCCCATGGTTGTGGAGCAAACCAGCCGCGGTGAACGTGCTTATGATATTTTCTCGCGCCTGTTGAAGGAGCGGATCATTTTTGTGAACGGTCCGGTTCATGACGGCATGAGCACATTGATCGTTGCGCAGCTGTTGCACCTTGAGGCGGAGAACCCGTCCAAAGAAATTAGCATGTATATCAACTCGCCCGGCGGTGTTGTGACCTCTGGTCTGTCGATCTACGACACGATGCAGTACATCAAACCAAAGGTTTCGACCCTGGTGATTGGTCAGGCAGCGTCGATGGGGTCTTTGTTGGCCTGTGGTGGCGAAGCCGGTATGCGGTTTGCGCTGCCGAATTCGCGGATCATGGTGCACCAGCCGTCCGGCGGGTATCAGGGTCAGGCGACCGATATTATGATCCATGCGCAGGAAACCCAGAAAATCAAAGATCGTTTGATCGATATTTACGTGCATCACACTGGTCTGAAGCGTGAAAAAGTGCGTGAAGATCTAGAGCGCGATAACTTTATGTCCCCAGAAGAAGCAAAAGAATGGGGCCATATCGATGAGATCGTAACAGCGCGTAAAGGCGACGAAGACGACGCTAAGTAATAGGCGATGCCCCTTTGCAATGTGCGCGAAGGGGCATTTTGAGATTGTGCGCATTTTTTCCCTGACTTAAGCTTGGGGAAATTCGCGACAAAGTCCCGGCGCAAAAGCGTGGGCAGACGGTTGTAAGGCCTGAAAGGTAGACTATGGCGACTAGTTCCGGTGGTGACAGTAAGAACACCCTCTACTGCAGCTTTTGTGGTAAGAGCCAACATGAGGTTCGCAAGCTGATTGCAGGACCAACGGTGTTCATCTGTGATGAATGCGTCGAACTGTGCATGGACATCATCCGCGAAGAGACAAAGGCCACTGGTCTGAAATCTTCGGAAGGGGTGCCTACGCCAAAAGATATTTGCGAAGTTTTGGATGACTATGTGATTGGCCAAGCGATGGCCAAGCGTGTGTTGTCTGTGGCGGTGCATAACCATTACAAACGTTTGAACCACGCCCAAAAGGGTGGGGATATTGAACTGGCGAAGTCGAATATTCTGCTGATCGGTCCGACCGGTTGCGGTAAGACGTTGCTGGCGCAAACTTTAGCGCGCATTTTGGATGTTCCGTTTACTATGGCGGATGCGACCACGTTGACCGAAGCCGGTTATGTGGGCGAAGATGTTGAAAACATTATCCTAAAGCTGCTGCAATCGTCTGAATATAACGTTGAGCGCGCGCAGCGCGGCATCGTTTACATTGACGAAGTTGATAAGATTACACGCAAATCTGAAAACCCATCCATCACGCGCGACGTGTCGGGTGAGGGCGTTCAGCAAGCGCTGTTGAAGCTGATGGAAGGCACGGTTGCGTCTGTTCCTCCGCAGGGTGGGCGTAAGCATCCGCAGCAGGAGTTCCTGCAAGTGGATACAACAAACATCTTGTTCATCTGTGGCGGTGCGTTTGCGGGTCTGGATAAGATCATTGCCGCACGTGGTAAGGGCTCTGCGATGGGCTTTGGCGCGGATGTACGTGACAATGACGTGCGCGGTGTTGGTGAGATTTTCCAAGACCTAGAGCCTGAAGATCTGTTGAAATTCGGCTTGATCCCGGAATTTGTGGGCCGTTTGCCGGTATTGGCAACGCTTGAGGATCTGGACGAAGATGCATTGGTCACCATTTTGACAGAGCCTAAGAACGCTTTGGTCAAACAGTACCAGCGCTTGTTCGAAATCGAAGATACGCAACTGACCTTTACGGATGATGCGCTGTCGGCGATTGCGAAACGTGCGATTGAACGTAAGACAGGTGCACGTGGTTTGCGCTCTATCCTCGAAGACATTCTGCTGGATACGATGTTTGACCTACCAGGTCAGGAGAGCGTGACAGAGGTTGTTGTGAATGAGGATGCGGTGACGTCTGATGCGGCGCCGCTGATGATCCATGCGGATGCAGATAAGGAACCAGCGACCGCAAGCTAATGCGTTGGATCGTTCGTTTTATAGCGTTTAGAATATTGAGAATGCTCGCGGTTTTCGCGGGCATTTTCGCGTTTTTCGGCATTGGTTGGGATGATATTCGGGATCGCCATAATGAATGGGCGGATCGGCCTGACTATGCAGAGCGGGTGTTTGCGGATTTGTTGCCGATCACCAAGGTTTTGGCAAGTCGGCAGTACCGTCATTGGGGGCCGGATCGGTCGAGTTGGGATTGCACCTATGCAATTGTTGAACTGGCAGATGATGCGCCTGACGGGCCGGTGACCTCGGCGCGTGAAAATGATGGGTGGTCCTTTCGGTTCGGAGGAGATTGGCAGCAGACCAGCTTTGATCCCGTGGCCGAAGATACCCGCGATGCCGTTGATTATTGTGGGAAATATTGGCCTGATGCGGTGGCACAACGGATGCGGCTGAGCTTGTCTGAGCCGGGGCATTGGTTTGTCGAAGGTGCAATTGGCGAGGTGATTTTCGTATATTCGAAGCAACACCTGCTTGCAGCGCGCATCCGGTTCGGCGATTAATAATCGTAACAGGACAGGAGAGGTTTCCATGATCAAACGTATTCATTCAGGCGGTGAGTTTGAGGCAAAGATTGGCTATTGCCGCGCTGTTGTGGCCGGCGGTTTTGTGCATGTTGCGGGCACAGTTGGACAGGGCGACACTGTTGAGGAACAGTGCCGGTCGGCGCTTGAGACTATTCGCGGTGCTTTGGAGCAGGCGGGTAGTTCGTTTGAAAAGGTTGTGCGCGTGAATTACTACCTGCCGGATGGGGCAGAGTTTGAGCCGTGCTGGCCGATCTTGGCCGAGGCGTTTGGCGCGAACCCTCCGGCGGCGACGATGGTTGAATGCAACCTGATCGACCCGAAATACCGGATCGAGATTGAGCTGACCGCGCTGGCGTAAGCGATTAGAGGTTCGGCTTAATGCTGGCGAGTTTTAGGCCGAACCCAACGAAAACAATTCCAGTTAAGCCTTTGACCCAGCGTTGAAAACTGCCGTTATTGGCGGCTTTTGTGAGTTGGGCCAAGAGCATAACCATGGCGCTAAACCACAAGGCATTGATAACGCTATGCACGGCGATCAGTTGGTAGGCCGCAAGGATTGGCGTTTCGCCCACAGAGATGAATTGTGGGAAGGCTGCCAGATAAAACATCGCGGTTTTTGGGTTGAGTAAATTGGTCAGTAGCCCTTCGGAATAGGCGCGCCACAGGGTGCGTTTGCGTTTTGCGGGTGCGGTTGTTGTTGGGGCCGGTTCGCCTTTGTAGGCCGCGATGAGCGCTTTGATCCCGATCCAGCAGAGGTAAGCCGCGCCAAG
This sequence comes from Cognatishimia sp. 1_MG-2023, assembly GCF_030548175.1. GTDB lineage: Bacteria > Pseudomonadota > Alphaproteobacteria > Rhodobacterales > Rhodobacteraceae > Cognatishimia. Next base: position 401,995 of record NZ_JAUORX010000003.1, read on the forward strand.
GTATTTGAGGATCGCAAATGCGAGGGCGGATTGCAGAAGGATCAGCGAGAGGCCCAGAATGCTGAGGGTGCCTTGGATAAAGAAGGCTATGATGAAGCCGATGACATTGGCGAACCCTGCCGCGCGGCCCGATGTGGGGACGGTTTTGGCGATCAACAGGCCGTTGGGGCCAGGTGAGATCACCAGTAGTGATGCGACCAATGCGAATGTTAGGATTTCGGACCAAGACATAGGACACTCCTTTTGCTGAGAGGGAGTGTGTTTTGATGCGCGGGTTTTGGCAAGGGGGGACGGTTCTCTCTGGTGAAATTGCTGGGGTGGGAAATTGCAGTTTTGCTCGTGGCGGCATTAGGGTGGCGGGAACTGAGATACTAGGGAGTGCCAGATGGAACAGGCGCGTTTGAATGCCGTGTTTGCACGGGGCGGGACATCTAATTCGGTGATCGTGAATGGTGCAGATTTGCCAGCGGATCGTGCGGTGCGGGATCGGATATTCCTGCATGTTCTGGGCAGCCCGGATGCCTACGGGCGACAGCTGAATGGTATGGGCGGTGGGATTTCGTCGCTGTCTAAGATTGTGATCGTTGAGGTTTCGGATCATCCGGATGCGGATGTGGATTACACCTTTGTGCAGATTGCCGTGGATAAGCCCGTGGCGGATTACGGCGCGATGTGTGGCAACATGGCGTCATCCGTAGGGGCGTTTGCGGTGGATGAGGGGCTTGTGTCGGTCGCTGACGGAATGGCGACAGTGCGGGTGCAGAATACCAATACGCAAAAGCTGTTTCACGCACATTTCGAAGTGCGGGATGGACGGGCTGTTGAGCTGGGGGATTTCTCTATTCCGGGCGTGTCTGGTGCGGGTGCCAAGATTAAGTTGGATTTCCTAGAGCCGGGCGGTGCCTCTACCGGGGAATTGCTGCCGTCTGGGCAGGCCACGCAGATGTTGGATGTGCCGGGCGAGGGTGTGTTTGAGGTGTCTTTGGTGGATGCGTCAAACCCGTTGGTCTTTGTGAAGGCTGAGGATTTCGGCTGTACCGCGATGGAATCGCCTGCGGATTTGGATGCGGATCAGGCGTTGATGGCGCGGTTAGATCGTGTGCGGCGGGCTGGCGGCGTGGCGATGGGGATGGCGGATAGCCCTGAGACTGTGGCGCTGTCGAACCCGCGGATTGCATTGGTTGCAGCGCCGGATACGTTCACGGCGCTAGATGGCCGAAGCTATGAGGCGGCAGATTATGATATTGCGGTGCGCATGATCTCGATGGGGAATTTCCATCGGGCGATTACGCTGACTGGCGCGATGTGTGTGGCTGTGGCGGCGGGTATTCCCGGAAGCTTGGTACAGCGGATCGTTTCGGCAGAGGGTGCGTTTGAGGTTGGTAACCCGTCTGGGGTGCTACCTGTGCAGGCCGATGTGCGTGAGGTGGATGGTGTTGTAACTGCGGTTTCGGCCACAACATTCCGGACACAGCGGCGGATCATGGAAGGACAAGTTCTGTATCCTGCGCATTTTTTGACGGATGATTAACCGTGTTTCTGGTTGATGATCTTTTGCGCTTCGCTTTGCAGAATGTCGGCTAAGACGTCGCTGCCTGGACGGGGTTGCGGCAGTTGCGGCTGTATCAGGGCGACCTCTCGCCGGGCGAGTGGGTCGTCTAGCGGATAGAGTCGCACATCGGTTCCGCGGCGGGCCTCTGTTGCGGCGTAGATGCTGGGTAGGATTGCGATGCCTGCACCTGCGGCGGCCATCAGGCGGATGGCGTCGAGGCTGGTGCCCTCGAATTCATCGGATACGCGCCCGCCGCCACTGGCGGCGAGCCCGGCTACGACATGGGACAGGCGATGCCCCGGGCCGAGAGTCAGCAGGGTTTGGCCCGACAGGTCCGCTAGCTTTAACTTGGGTTTGCTTTGCGCAAAGGGGTGATCCAATGCGACTGCGGCCCAAAGCTTTTCAGTGAACAGAGGATCTATGCGCGCGCCGGGGTGGTCCTCTGGCGTGGAAATGATCATGTCTAAACGTCCGCTGCGCAGGCCTTCATCTAGATCAAGTGTGCTTTCTTCGCGGACAATCAGGCGGAAGCTGGGGTGTTCTTTGTGGAGCCTTTGGACCACGCCGGGCAGCAGATAGGGGCCGACGGAATGAAGCACGCCTAACCTGAGGCGGCCCTGGAAGATGCCGCCGCCTTGGGCGGCGGCGCGCAGGTCTTGGAGTTCGTGCAAGATTTGGCGGGCACGACGCACGACTTCTTCGCCGACTGGGGTAATTTTGGAGCCTGCGCGACCACGTTGGAAGAGGGTGGCACCTAGGTCTTCTTCGACTTCGGCCAATTGGGCCGATAGGCTTGGTTGGCTGACGTTCAGTTTGGAAGCTGCCATTCCAACTTGGCCCGTGTCTGCAATGGCGACGATGTATTCAAGTTGGCGGAGGGTCGGGCGCATCATAACTCCAAACTATGTAAATGAGAGTTTATATATATTTGAATGTATGTTTCTTTCAACCGATATGGCGAGTGATACCTTCACTAAAGAGAACCATTAAATGGAAAAGACACTGTCTCGTATTCAGGCGTTTATGAAACTCGAAGCAAGTGCGGGGCTGATCCTTATGGGGGTGGCCCTGTTGGCGATGCTGGCGGCGAATAGCGCGCTTGCGCCGTTTTATGACGGGTTCTTGGGCACTAATATTCGTATTGGGATCGGAAGTTTTGAAATTTCCAAAGCGGCGCTGTTGTGGATCAACGACGGTCTGATGGCGATCTTCTTTTTCCTCGTTGGTCTTGAAATCAAACGCGAAATTCTGACCGGGGAGCTGTCTAGTTTTGACAAAGCTATCCTGCCCGTTTTGGCAGCGATTGGCGGCATGGCTGTGCCTGCGATGGTCTTTTTGGCGTTAAACTGGGGTACACCCGAGAACTTGAATGGTTGGGCCATCCCGACGGCGACGGACATTGCCTTTGCGCTTGGTTTATTGGCCTTGTTGGGCACACGGGCGCCTGTGGCGTTAAAGGTGTTTTTACTGGCTGTCGCGATCATTGATGACCTTGGTGCGGTGGTGATTATCGCGGTTTTCTATACGTCTGAGCTGTCCACTAATGCGCTGACGCTTTCAATGTTGGGCTTTGCTTTGGCCGTTGCATTGAACCGGATGGGTGTGCAGCGCGCTGCGCCCTATGTGATTATTGGCGTGTTCATGTGGGTGTTTGTGTTGAAGTCTGGTGTTCATGCGACCTTGGCTGGTGTTCTGATTGCTTTGACCATTCCGCTGAAGAAAAAAGATGGCGACAAGGCGTTGCTGTATCAAATGGAGCACGCGCTGCATCCGTTGGTGGCCTATATGATCTTGCCGGTCTTTGCCTTTGCCAATGCGGGCGTCAGCCTGTCTGGCGTGTCCTTTGCTGATCTTGCACAGCCTTTGCCATTGGGCATTGCTGCGGGCCTGTTCATTGGGAAACAGATTGGGGTGTTTGGCGCGACTTGGATTGCCGTGAAGTCTGGGCTGGCGCGTTTGCCTGCGGGTGTTGGCTGGCGGCATGTGTATGGCGTGGCGTGTTTGACCGGGGTTGGGTTTACCATGAGTTTGTTTATCGGTTCGCTGGCCTTTGGCGCGGATGAGACCATGAATACCGTGCGTCTTGGCGTGGTTTCGGGATCTGTGTTGTCCGGTATCCTTGGCTTTGTTGTGCTGAGGATGGCTGGGGCCAAGGCAGTTGCACCGGGTGGGGATGCGGGCAGGCAGAGTGCTTGATTGCCTAAAGTCACCTAGCTGAAACGAAAAATGCGCCCCGAATGGAGCGCATTTTTTTATTTGGTCGATTTTGTAAGTTAGTGGCTGCGTAGAAGTGCGGCCTCTTTCTTGTTCAGCGCGCGACGGGCGGCTGCGAAATCGTTTAGGGCCGCTGCGTCTTTCAGCTCTGGGAAGAGGCTGTAGATTTCGCCGCGTTGTTCGTTTTCCAGCGTGTCCATGGAGTAGTCACCCGGCTGGAAGCTTTCGGACCATGCGCCGTTGCCAAGAACCACTTCGTGGTTTTCGAAAAGAATATGGTAGTAGGTCACGGAATGCGGTGCCGCGATTTCCACGCCAGTTTTGCCAACCAGATGCTTTGCGGCAACCAATGTCTCGCGCTCATCAAACAAGAGCGATGTGACATCGTTGGCAATCAACATGCGATGGTTTGGCGATACCAGAATATCACGCTCTGGCTGGTTGTGGCCTAGGCTGCCTGCTTTGATCAAAATTGGGCGCAGCTTTGGTTGCGTCGCCAATTCGACAGTCTTGTGACCGATCCAGGCAATTTCCTGCAGGCCGTTATCACGCGTGATGATCCTGTCACCCGCATGCAAAGTTTGAACCGCACGTTCCCCCGAGATTGTCGCAATCATCGTGTCTTGGGCAAAGCAGATTACGTCGATTGTATCGGTCATAATTATCCCTTTCCAACCACACTCGGAGCTCCCTCCGGTACGGCCGACATATGCGCAGCGCAGATGCCTATTTCACTCACCCGGTTTATTGGTGTCCTTTAGGTTGCCCCAACCCGTCAGGTCACTTCAAAACCAACTCATTCCCACTTGCCGCAACTCCTCACGGCTGATGCCTTCAGTGCACCCCTGACATTCTGCCAGGGGGTCGGCAACATTTCGTAAACCGATAATACTGTCCAGCGATGTGCTTTGAAATCACACCAACGTCATTGTTGCGAAGGGGTTGACTTAGGGGAAGGTGAAAAAGCTGCAAATTGAACCCGTGGACATCTGTATTGTCTCTGGATTGGCGACATTAACCTTGATTCTCGCAGGTGAGTTAGTTGGGTTTTGGGGTATTTCGGTTGTTATGGCCGTTCATTGTATTTGAATTGAAAACAGTGGCTAAAGCGAAACTGTGACACGATTGCAATTTGTTATGCGGAGAGGGCCATGTTGCATTGTTGTTCGTGGTGCATCAGTGGCGGTGGTTTGTTGTCACTGTCTTCAGTTGGGCAACTGCCTGTTGGAACAAAGGTGCGAATCAATATGCAGTAGAATGCATTTCTAAGTGTTTGAATTTATTAGATTTGCGCGAGTCATTTTCGTTAAGCTCAACTCAAGGGGGAAAACTGTCCAAAGCTTCCCCGTACGAAAACCAATGGCTCGCCACTGCGCAAAGTCGCGTTTTCGACTTGGCCAACGATGATTGCGTGATCGCCTGCATCGTGAAGGGCTACTTGCCGGCATTCAAAGACACTTAGGTAGTTTTGCAGGATCGGCGCACCGTGAGCATTCGGCGCCCATTCGACCTGTGAAAAGCAATCGCCTTGTTTGGCAAAAGCCTGCGCGACAGGTTTCTGATTGGCATGCATCACATGAATGGCGAAGTGCTGGGCATTCGCGAAATGCGGAAAGCGCATCGAAGTTTTGGCGGGGGACCACAGCACAAGCGGCGGATCAAGCGACAAGGAGCTAAAGGAATTGGCAGTCATGCCAATTGGCCCAGATTCGGTTTGCGCGGTGACAATGGTTACGCCTGTCGCGAAACAGCCCAGGGCATCCCTGAATTCCCGCGCAGTTTCGGCACCGGGCACAAAGCTCTTTGTCATTATCGTGTTCCCTGCTCGGGTTGCGTGCCTCTGTTCATTTGCAGATTAGCTTTTGCGCCAAGTCGCAGCAAGAGCAAGCGGAGCCTTCACACAAGAAAGAGCGCGTGCAGAGGCGTTTCCATAGGGAATAAAATGATGCTAAACGGCAAATTCGATATATTGCACTATATGCATCGGGCATTCGGGACGCGGCTCATGACGGAACAGACCACATCACAGCGGATTTCACGCGCGGCGTTGCATTCAACAGCGCGTTTAAGTGTGGCACCTATGATGGATTGGACTGACAGGCATTGTCGGTATTTTCATCGTGTGCTGTCAAAAGAGACCTTGTTGTACACTGAAATGGTGACTGCGCCTGCGTTGGTGCGGGGTGGGGCATTGCATTTGTTGGAGTATTCACCCGAAGAGCATCCTGTTGCGCTGCAGCTTGGCGGGTCTGACCCCAAGGAATTGGCAGAGGCGACGAAGCTGGGTGCTGCGGCTGGCTATGATGAGATCAACCTGAATGTTGGCTGCCCGTCGGATCGGGTTCAGTCGGGGACGTTCGGGGCCGTTTTGATGAAGCACCCACAACTTGTGGCTGACTGCATTGCAGAGATGCAGGCGGCGACGGATGTGGAAGTGACAGTAAAGTGTCGACTTGGTGTCGATGATCAAGTGTCAGAAGAGGTTTTGCCAGCCTTCTTAGAAACCGTTTCGGCGACGGGGATCACTCGGTTTACGTTACATGCGCGTAAAGCCTGGCTGAAAGGGCTGTCGCCTAAGGAAAACCGCGATATTCCTCCGTTGGATTATGAGCTGGTGCATCGCATGAAGGCGGCGTTTCCGCATCTACATTTGTCGATCAATGGCGGGATTGCCTCGTTGGATGAGGCGATGCCGCATCTTGAGCGCGGGCTAGATGGCGTGATGATTGGCCGAGCGGCTTATCATGATCCCTCGCGTGTGCTTTTGGACGCGGATACGCGCGTTTATGGGACGGACCATCACATGACGGCGGAAGCCGCCGTTCATGAGATGTTGGATTACATCGAAGCCCATGTGACGGCGGGTGGCAAATTGAGCCAGATCACACGACATATGTTAGGACTGTTTACCGGCCGACCCGGTGCGCGGATTTGGCGGCGGACACTGTCCGAAGGAGCGCATAAGCGTGGGGCAGGGCCAGAGCTGGTTCTGGACGCGATGGCGCAAATGAAACAAAGCCTTGCAGGACATGCGGCAGAATAAGGATTTCCTAGATGCCTGAACTTTCTTTGTTGTTGCCGATGGGCCTATTGTTGGTGGTGATCGGTGGCGTTGCCGGTGTGTTGGCAGGGTTATTGGGCGTTGGCGGTGGTATCGTGCTGGTGCCTGCGTTTTTCTATACGTTTCAGACACTTGGTTATGATGGGCCGCAGTTGATGCAGCTGTGCTTGGGCACGTCTTTGGCGACGATCGTGGTGACCTCTGTGCGCTCCGTGTTGAGCCACCATAAAAAGGGTGCCGTGGATTGGAGTATTTTGCGTACATGGGCGCCGGGGATTGTAATTGGCGCAATTGTGGGTGTGATGGTGGCGGCTTCGCTGCGGTCGGGGACCTTGCAGGGGATCTTTGGTGTTCTGGGGATCGCGATAGGCATCTACATGGGGTTTGGGCGATCTGAGTGGCGCTTGGGCCAGCAGATGCCGCGTGGCGTCACGCGTGGTGTATTAAGCCCAATGGTTGGGTTCCTGTCAGTCTTGATGGGGATTGGTGGCGGTAGCTTTGGTGTGCCGCTGATGAGCCTGTTTAACACGCCCATTCACCGGGCCGTTGCAACGGCGGCTGGGTTTGGTTTGATCATCGCGGTGCCGGGTGTTGTCGGGTTCCTATTGGTGAGCCTTGATCCGGCAATGCGCCCGCCCTTTACAATCGGGGCCGTTAACCTAGTGGCCTTTGGCATTGTTATTGTGATGACCTTGATGACTGCACCTTTGGGCGTGAAACTGGCGCATGCGATGGACCCCAAGCCGCTCAAGCGAGTCTTTGCGGTGTTCCTGACTTTGGTGGCATTGAATATGTTGCGGAAGGCATTGGGCTACTAAGCAATTCTTCGAAAATAGGGCAGTTGCGTTCCTAAAGCGGCCACAAATTCGTCTAATTATTAATATTGTTTCGCACACGTATACGTAGAAAATTTTTGTTTCACTTTCGCTCTATTTTGAGCGTATGCCGTTAATATGATATTATAAGACTGGAAGGTCATTCCGATGGAAATTTTTCTTTTATTGGGTGTATTTGCCCTGGGATCGTTTATCTACACACAATTGGATGACGATGAAGACAGTAGCGCTCCAGAGGTTGAAGAGCCGGAAATTACACCTGATTTGCCAGGTGATCCGAGCGATCCTGAAGAGCCAGAAGACGAGTTTTCGTTTGATGATACCATTGTCGGTACAGATCTAGCTGATACGTTGGTTGGTACACCGTTGGACGAGATTATCGACGGAGGTAATGGCGCAGATACCATTAATGGTAGCGGCGGGCACGACGGTATTCTTGGCGGTTCAGGCGCAGATGTGATTGATGGCGACAGCGGTCACGACATTATCATTGGCGAATCTGGGAACGACACAATTGACGGCGCTGGTGGCAACGATTTGATCACTGGTTCGTCGGGTGACGATGAAGTTGATGGCAACGAAGGCAATGACTTTGTGCTTGGCGGTAGCGGTGATGACAATGTGCACGGCGGTGAAGGTAATGACATCCTAGATGGTGAAACTGGATCCGATACAATCCGCGGTGGTGCAGGTGACGATCTGATTATCGGCTATTTTGAAGATGATCAGGAGGCATTTGATGCTATGGCGCCTGATGAAACTGATGCGGATACGATCCGTGGTGGTACTGGTGATGACTTCATCCTACTTGGCAGCGGCGATAAAGCGTTGGGCGAAGAAGGGGCGGATGAGTTCCGGACTGGTATTTGGGTGAACGGTACGGATGTACCGGTGATCAAAGACTATGACGACAGTGAAGACGTTATCAGCGTTGTAGCGCCAGAGGATGCGCCCGGTGTTGTGACGATCGCCGAAGCGTCTACTGCTGGCGATGCGCAAGTCTTTGTGGATGGTGTGATGGTGGCGCTTGTTAAGGATGCCTTTGGCACGCTTGAAGCGGCTGACGTCAACGTTGTTGTTGAGTATACGCCTTTGGAAGCGACTGCTTAATAAAAGTCCGAAAAGTGTAAGGTATCGCGGTCAACTTTGTTGGTCGCGATATTATTTTGTTCTGTTTGTGTGGTTCGTCTGGCGATGAGTTATCGCTATTTGGACGATTTTAGCCGGGCAGAACGGCCGCCTCTGCGCTGTTTTAGGCGTGAGGCGCGCGTTGGTAAGTCCGTCATGATTTCGGCACGCTCTTCGTTTGGCATTTTGGACCAGCGCGAGATTTCTTCTATGGTTCTGAAGCAACCTGTACAGATACGTTCCTTTGGGTGGACGACGCAGATGTTGATGCAGGGGCTTTCGATCTCTGCACGTTTCCAGACAGGTGGATTGGTTTCGTTGTTCACCATAGCTTCCTTATGCGCGCCGTAAGTGTGCCAGCCGGTCAAGCACACCCTGCAAGATATAGCTCGCCGCGACATGGTCAATGACCTCTGCACGACGTTTGCGGCTGGTGTCGGCCTCTAGCAAGGCGCGTTCTGCAGCGACGGTAGAAAGGCGTTCGTCCCAATATATAATTGGCAGAGGGGTTAATTTCGCCATGTTGCGGGCAAAGGCACGGGTTGATTGTGCACGGGGGCCTTCGCTGCCATCCATGTTAAGGGGCAGGCCAAGGACAATAGCGCCAACGTTACGTTCCGCGATAATTTCCAGCAAGCGGGCGGCATCAACACCGAACTTTTTCCGTTTGACAGTTTCCAATGGTGTTGCTGCGGATTGCAGCCCATCAGAAACGGCGACTCCAATTGTTTTGGTGCCCAAATCCAAGCCAATAAGTGCTTGCATCTGCGGAATTGAACCGACGTTTTCTTCAATATTGTCAATAAGGTTGTCGGTCATTGTTAAAGTCCAGCTTGTGTGGCGGCGGCTTGTACGGTGGCAAGGGCCTGTGGGTTGTCGGCAAAGACAGTTTGCGCCTCTGTCCAGATGGTGCGGCTGCGTTCTGTTTCGCCTAATACGGCATAGGCCGATATGAGTTGCGCCCATTCAGCTGGGGTGCCGCCCTCTGTTGCGAGACGGTCAGATAGGCTGGCCACCATGGATTGAATCATAGCGGCGCGATCTTCTGGGCTTAGCTCTTCGGCGGCTTGGATGTCGTCGGCAGAGGGGCCGCGCGGTGCAGGGGCTGTGTAGTTGACGCCAGCAATCCAAGCGAGGTCATCAATGCGCGCGCGAATGGGGGGGATCCACGGGGCGGCTTCTGGACCTTCTTCAAGCAGGTCACGCCAAACGCGGAAGGTCATATCGGGGCGTCCATTTTGGGTAAGCATCAGGCCCATGTAGTAACGGGCAAAACCGTCATTGGGATCGCGAGCCATGGCTTCGCGTAAGGCAATGTCAGCCTCGGGAGAGATATACCCCTGAGCGGCTCGGATCATCAGATCAGCAAGCTGCGTAAAATCGTTGCCACGAACGGCGTCACCCTTAAGGGAGATTACCTTTTCCTGTGCTTCGTATGCGGCGCGAAAATTGCCAAGGGTGGCTTCGTTACGTGCCAGTAGTTCTTGGCCACGTAGATCGTTTGGGTTTTCTTGAACTTTGATCCGTAGCTCTTTGATTAGGTTTGAAAAATTCTCATCGACGGTTCGCTCTTTTAATGCAGGGAGCTGGGCCTCGCGTGTGGCCTGTGATGGGCGGGAGGCCAGTAAATTCTGGGCGGCTGCAAACCGGTCTTGAAGCGGTTGATCTTCGTAGCTTGGGGCACCGATTTGGCTGTAGATGCCGATGGTGCCAAGCAGCAGAAATGCAAAACAGGCAGCAGCCATGGTTTTGCCTAAACCCTTGGGTTGTCCGCCATCTGTACTGCCTTTTTTCAATTGGGCGTCAGCAGTCAAGATGCGCCGCGATATTTCAATACGCGCACGTTCTGCATCTGTTTCGGGGAGAACGCCGCGGGTAAGGTCGCGATCAACTTCTTTGAGCTGGTCACGGTACACTTGCAAATCATATGCCGCAGGTGGCACGCTATTTGCACCGCCACGCAACATAGTCACGCCCAGAAACGTCCCAACGATGGCGGCCAAAAGCCCTGCGATGATCCAGAACAGCATCCTGTCCTCCTTTTCGTATGCGTTTGATGTAGCGCTATGTGCGGCGGCAAGAAAGGGCGAAACGTTTTTGTGACTGCATGTCGCAACTGACGATCAAACAGCCGGTTTGAACAAGGCTGAATTCTGGGAATTTGGCCAGATGGGCGGACAAGACATAGAATGGATATGCATATGCGCCGCTATTCCGCCTTTGCCATTGCCCGCGAGGCCCTCCGCTTTCACAGCGGATGGGAACGGGCGTGGCGTTCTCCGAATCCGAAAAAATCCTATGATGTCATTATTGTAGGGGCTGGGGGGCATGGTTTGGCGACGGCCTATTATCTGGGTAAGAACTTTGGCATTACCAATGTGGCGATCCTTGAAAAAGGGTGGCTTGGTGGGGGTAACACCGGACGTAATACAACAATTATCCGGTCGAACTATTTACAAGACAGCTCTGCGGCTTTGTACGAAAAAGCGCGATCCTTGTACGAGACACTGTCGCAGGATCTGAACTACAATATCATGTTTTCTCCACGTGGTGTGATGATGCTTGCGCAGACCGAACATGAAGTGCGCGGGTATCAACGCACGGCGCAGGCCAATGCTTTGCAGGGTGTGAAAACAGAGTTTATCAGCCCGCAGCGTGTCAAAGAGCTTTGCCCGATCATGAACATTGACGGGCCGCGCTATCCGGTGCTTGGGGCATTGCTGCAAGAGCGCGGCGGAACCGCGCGTCATGATGCGGTGGCTTGGGGCTATGCGCGGGCCTGTTCCGATATGGGTATGGATATTATTCAGCAATGCGAAGTGGTTGGCGTGCGGTCGGCGGGTGGCGTCGTGACAGGGGTAGATACGACCAAAGGCGCGATCGATTGTAAGAAACTGGGATTGGTGGTCGCCGGGAACTCTGGTGCTTTGGCTGGCATGGCAGGTTTCAGATTGCCGATGGAAAGCGTGGCGCTGCAGGCTTTGGTGTCTGAACCGATCAAGCCATGCATGGATGTCGTCGTGATGGCCAACACCGTTCATGGCTACCTAAGCCAGTCCGATAAAGGCGAGATGGTGATTGGTGGCGGAACGGATGGCTTCAACAACTACACCCAACGCGGATCCTTTCATCACGTCGAAGAAACCGTGCGGGCTTTGGTGGAAACCTTCCCAATGTTGTCACGGCTGAAAATGCTGCGTCAGTGGGGCGGCATTGTGGATGTAACCGGGGATCGTTCACCGATCATTGGTAAAACACCACTGGGCAACTGTTTTATCAACGCAGGCTGGGGCACGGGCGGCTTTAAGGCCATTCCGGGCGGCGGCTGGGCTACGGCTGAATTGATCGCCAAGGGTGAACCGGGCGCGCTGTCTGCTGAATTTGGCATGGAACGCTTTATCGAAGGTCGGTTCATTGATGAAAGCGTGGCCGCTGGCGTGGCGCATTAGGGAGCTAAGAGATGTTATTACTGAATTGCCCCTATTGCGGCGTATCTGCGGAAGAAACGGAATTTCACGCCGAGGGCGAGGCGCATTTGAAACGCTTTGGTCCGGGGTCCGAGGATCAGGATTTTGAGAGCTACTTGTTCATGCGCAAAAATCCGAAGGGTGTGCATTTTGAACGGTGGCGGCATGCGAATGGCTGTGGAAAGTATTTCCTGGCCGCGCGATGCACGATGACCTTGGAAATCTTTGGCACCTATTCGGCGCAAACGCACGAGCCGCCGAAACACGTTCAAGACGCCATTCGCGCCAAGCGGCCCACGTGGGAATGGGGGGCGTCATGATCTTCATCTTTCCCAAAATACTCCCGCCGGAGGCTCCGGCAGCTCAATATACGCAGGAGCCCAAGATATGAGCACAAGACTTGCCAAAGGCGGCCGCCTGATCAATCGCGGCAAATCGGTTGAGTTTTCTTTTAATGGTCAACGTTTTAAAGGCTTTCAAGGGGATACCCTTGCGGCTGCGTTGTTGGCCAATGATCAGATGTTGATGGGCCGTTCGTTTAAATACCACCGTCCACGTGGCGTGATTGCCAGCGGTGCTGAAGAGCCGAATGCCTTGGTTAATCTGGGCGAAGGTGGATCATTTGAGCCAAACCAACGCGCCACAACGACTGAGGTGTTCAATGGGCTGACGGCGACGTCGCAGAACCATTGGCCAAGCTTGGAATTTGACGTGGGTGTTGTGAACAATGCCGTGGCGCGGTTTTTGCCTGCAGGGTTCTATTACAAGACTTTCATTCATCCGCGTGCTGCGTGGAAACATGTGTTTGAACCGATTGTGCGCCAGTCGGCGGGTCTTGGCAAAGCACCAAAGGATCGGGACGCGGATACCTATGAGCATTTTTATGCTTTTGTGGACGTTGTTGTTGTCGGTGGTGGCATTGCCGGATTGCAGGCCGCAAAGGCGGCGGCACTTGGTGGGGCCAAGGTTTTGGTCATGGAGCAGACGGCCCATTGGGGCGGTCGTGCACCGGTTGATGGTGGCACGGTTGATGGGGTCGCTGTTGCTGATCACATTACGTCGTTGCTGAATGACCTAAAGGCCATGAAAAACGTAACCCTTCGCAATCGCACGATGGGTGCTGGTGTTTATGATCATGGCTATGTTCTGGGATATGAACGCCTGACAGATCACGCGCCAAAAGCCGCTGGACCACGGCATCGACTGTGGCGCGTGCGTGCGGGACAGATCATCACGGCGACGGGTGCGATCGAGCGGCCTTTGTCCTTTGCGGGCAACGACATACCAGGTGTGATGCTGGCGAGTGCGTTACGGGATTACGCGGTGGACTACGGTGTTTCGGCTGGTGACCGCACTGTTGTTGTCACCAACAATGATGATGCCTATCGCACGGCCATTGTTTTGAAACAGGCCGGATTAGATGTTCCTGTGATCTTGGATGCGCGAGCCGGAGGCGGTGGCGCCTTGGCGGACGAGGCGCGCGCGCTTGGCATTCGTGTGGAGAACGGTAAGGCCATTGCCAAGGTTAAGGGCGGCAAGCGTGTGACGGGCGTTGCGATTTGTGCGCAGGCTGGTGAAGGCGCTGCTCTAGAAGAGATTGCTTGTGATGCGGTGGCGATGTCTGGCGGGTGGTCGCCGGTGGTGCATCTGTGGTCGCATTGTGGTGGCAAGTTGAATTGGGACGACGCAGGCGCAATGTTTATGCCGGATACGACCCGTCCGCCGACCAATCAGAATGGCGATGGTTTTGTGATCCCAGCGGGATCGGCGAATGGGCCGATGATGTTGGATGGTGTCATTGCCGATGCTGTGGCGGCTGGAATGGCAGCGGCAGAGGCTGTTGGCAAACCTGCGGCTGGCGTCGAGGTTCCAAAGGCTGAAAGCGAAGCGGAAGCGGCGTTAGAGCCGGTTTGGCTAATGCCGCAGGGCGCGGGTGCCAAACTGCGAGCGAAAGCGTGGTTGGATTATCAGAACGACGTTAAGGTCTCTGACGTGCGGCTGGCGGCGCAAGAGGGCTACGAAAGTGTCGAACATACCAAGCGATATACCACGCTTGGCATGGCGACGGATCAAGGGAAGCTAAGCAATATCAATGGTCTGGCGACGTTGGCTGGGCAGTTGAATGCGCCTATTCCTGCGGTTGGTACAACGACCTTCCGTCCGCCATATACGCCAATTTCAATGGGGGCGATTGCGGGTGAGGCGCGGGATGCGATGTTCCAGCCTGTGCGGCAAACGCCGATCCAGCCGTGGCATGACGCGAACGGTGCAGTCTATGAACCGGTTGGACAATGGCGGCGTCCGTATTGCTTTGCGCGTGGGGATGAGACTCGCGGGGCGGCTGTTAAGCGTGAGATTTTGCAAACACGGCAATCGCTGGGGATGCTGGATGCGTCCACTTTGGGCAAGCTGATTGTCAAAGGGCCGGATGCGGGCAAGTTCCTTGATCTGCTTTACACCAACATGATGAGCACGCTGAAGGTTGGGAAATGTCGTTATGGTCTGATGTGTAACGAGAATGGGTTCTTGATCGACGATGGCGTTGTCGCGCGCATTGATGAAGAAACCTTCCTTTGCCACACAACAACCGGCGGTGCTGAGCGCATTCATGGTTGGATGGAAGATTGGCTGCAGTGCGAATGGTGGGACATGAAGGTCTATGTGGCCAATGTCACCGAACAATACGCGCAGATCGCTGTGGTTGGTCCGAATGCCCGTAATGTGTTGGAAAAACTGGGTGGCATGGATGTCTCGGCAGAGGGCTTGCCATTCATGGAATGGCGCGATGGCACCTTGGGTGGGTTTGATGTGCGGGCTTATCGGATCTCATTCTCTGGTGAGCTGTCTTACGAGATTGCGGTGCCTGCAGGGCAGGGCTTGGCGCTTTGGCACGCGTTGTTGGACGCGGGCGAAGAGTTTGGCGTTATGCCGTATGGCACCGAAGCGTTGCATGTGATGCGGGCCGAGAAGGGCTTTATCATGATTGGGGATGAGACCGATGGCACGGTCATTCCGCAAGATTTAAACATGCAGTGGGCTATTTCTAAGAAAAAGGCTGACTTCCTTGGAAAGCGTGCATTTGAGCGACCTGCCATGGTTAGCGCAGATCGTTGGAAGCTGGTGGGACTTGAGACCTTGGATAAGTCGGTGCTGCCGGATGGGGCGTATGTACCTGCGGCGGGCTCCAACGCAAATGGGCAGCGGAATGTGCAGGGGCGCGTGACCTCTACCTATTATTCGCCGACCCTGGATCGGGGTATCGCCATGGCGCTGGTGCACTATGGACCGGAACGGATGGGCGAGTTGATTGAGGTCGCGCAGATCGACGGCCCAGCGATTAAAGCGCGGATTGTTGATCCGGTGTTTTATGACAAGGACGGGGAGAAGCAGAATGTCTGAACTTTTGCAGTTTAACGGCCTTGTTCGCGTTGAAGAACAACCCGCTGGTGGAATGATCGCTATCCGCGGTGATTTGACTGATGCTTCTATGAGGGCCGCGTTGGCAGCGATTGGGCTAGCGGTGCCTGACGTGCGTAAGGTTGCATTTGGCGACAATCGGTCCGTGGCTTGGATGTCGCCGGATGAATTGCTGGTATTCATGCCAAAGGGCGATGTTGCGGCGAGCTTGGCCACTTTAACAGAAGCATTGGCTGGCGTTCATTCGCTGGTTCAGGATGTGTCGGACATGCGTGCACGGTTTAAGGTAAGTGGTGCGCAGGTACGGGATGTTTTGGGTAAAGTCATGCCCGTGGATTTTGCCACTGACGGCTTTGCCGCGGGTGACATCCGTCGCACGCGTTTAGCGCAAGTTCCAGCAGCGATTTGGATGTCGGAAGACGGCACCGTGGATGTGATTTGTTTCCGATCCGTTGCGCGGTATGCTTTTGATGTGCTCAAAAGTTCCGCGAATTCCGATAGTGCGGTAGCCTATTATTCTATGTGAAACTTAGGTTTTTGTGGGCTTTGCCCTTGACCTTAGGGTGTAAAAACTCCCATCTGTGCGACAGAGAGACCGCACGAACATTTGAGGAGGCCGACATGGCTTTTGAACTTCCTGATCTTCCTTACGCACATGACGCATTGGCTGCACACGGCATGTCTGCTGAAACGCTGGAATTCCACCACGATCTGCACCACAACGCTTATGTAACCAATGGTAACGCAGCGATTGCGGGTACTGAGTGGGAGGGCAAGACCCTCGAAGAGATCATTGTTGGCACCTACAACAAGACGTCTGTTGCGCAAAACGGCATCTTCAACAACATCTCACAGCTTTGGAACCACAACCAATTCTGGGAAATGATGGGCCCTAACAAAACTGCAATGCCAGGCGAGCTTGAAAAAGCGATCGTTGAGAGCTTTGGTTCTGTTGACGCGTTCAAAAAAGAATTCTCTGCAGCGGGCGCAGGCCAATTCGGGTCTGGCTGGTGCTGGTTGGTTAAAGACACCGATGGTGGCTTGAAAGTTACTAAGACTGAAAACGGTGTTAACCCACTGTGCTTTGGTCAAACAGCTCTGCTGGGTTGCGATGTTTGGGAGCACTCTTACTACATCGACTTCCGCAACAAACGTCCTGTTTACCTGACCAACTTCTTGGACAACCTGGTAAACTGGGAAAACGTTGCAGGCCGTCTGTAATATTGACGCCTGAGCGTTTCGCTCGTTTACGAATTAAGAAAGCCCTCAAGCAATGCTTGGGGGCTTTTGTTTTGTTTGGAAGTCACAGTGGCGGGCTTATAACGCGGCCGTCAGTGATGTGATGGTTTCTTCGACGCTGTCGCATGTCTTGAAGTACGATTTGATAGAGGCATCAGCGAAGCCTTCGCTGATGACGTGATCGAGCAGGGCGAGGAGGGGATTCCAATAGCCCTCGATATTGCACAAGACGATTGGCTTGTCGTGAAGGGCGAGTTGACGCCATGTTAGGATTTCAAAGAATTCATCCAATGACCCCGCACCGCCGGGGAGCATGACGATTGCATCGCTGTTCATGAACATCAGCTTTTTGCGCTCATGCATGTTTTCTGTGATGATGAATTGGGTCAGGTCGGTTTTACCGACCTCGCGTTTTAGCAAATGTGTTGGGATCACGCCAAAGGTTTTGCCGTAGGCGTCTTGGGTGCCGCGGGCGACAGCACCCATTAGGCCAACGTCCCCGGCACCATAAACGAGGCGCCAGTTCTGGGCGGCGATGGCTTGGCCAAGCTCTGTGGCCGCAGTTTCGTAAGCCGGTTTTGCGCCAGAACGTGATCCGCAAAAGACACAGATAGATGGGCTGGACATGGAAAACCTCTGTCTGGTTAAAGCTGTTTTGACCACAGTTACCCAACTTGGTAGTGTGCCTCAATCAAAACGACTGCCAAAATCTGGGGAAAGGGCAGCCATGAGTAAATTCGCATCAGTGATGTCTGGGTCAACTGCAACCATCGGGGCGGCGGCTGTCGTCGTTGTCGGAGCGGGGCTTTATTTTGGGGGCGTGTTGGATCGCGAGCCACCTGAGGTGCCAGCCGCGCCTGTAATTGAAGCGGCACAACCGGTCGCGCCGAAAGATGACGTTGTCGCAGTACCGGAGGTGGTGGAACCAGTTGTTGAAGCGCCTGTGGTTGAAGAGGTCGCCGCTGAAGAGGTTGCGGCTGAAGTGATCCGCCCAAGCTTTGATGTTGTACGCGTTGAGCCTGATGGAACAACTCTGATAGCTGGCGCTGGTGTCGCTGGTGGCATGGTTCAGATTTTGCTTGATGGTGCGTCGGTCGCTGAGGCTGAGACGGGTGCCGACGGCAAGTTTGCGAGTTTTCTCACTTTGGAACCAAGTGATGCGGCGCGGGTATTGAGCCTGGTGCAGTCCGTTGATGGGGACGATGTTGCTTCTGACGCGACGGTTATTGTCGCGCCGACGCCTGTGGTCGTTGCCGAAGAGGTTGTTGCAGAGGTGGCTGAAACAGTTGAAGCCGTAGAAGAAGCTGCCACTGAGGTGATTGCAGATGCGTCTTCTGTCGCGGATGCGGTTGAAGAGGTTGTGCCAGAGGTTGTTGAGGATGCGGCACCTGAACCGGTAACTGAAACAGTTGTGGCCGAAGCGGTTGTTGAACCTGTCGCTCCTGAGGAAACTGAGCAGCCAGAGGTGGTTGTGACCGAGGAACCGGTTGAAGTTGCTGCTGTATCGCAGCCCGTTGCTCCGGCCGTGATTATTTCAGACAATGAGGGTGCACGCGTGTTGCAAGCGCCGAGTGATCAAAGCCCAGAGGTGCAGGATGCGATTGCTTTGGATGCAATCAGCTATTCCGAAGAGGGCAATGTGCAGCTTTCCGGTCGTGCGAAATCTGGCGGTTTTGCGCGTGTCTATCTGGACAATGTGTCCAAGGCGGATGAACCGATCTTGCAAGATGGCACATGGCGCGCTGAATTGCCGAATATCGAGGCTGGTGTTTATACGCTGCGTGTAGACCACCTAACGGAAACTGGTTTGGTTTTATCGCGCGTTGAAACGCCCTTTAAGCGCGAACCAAAAGAAGAGTTGCTGGTTGCCTCTGAGGAGGTCGCAGAAAAGCGTGTGGTGGCGGTGACTGTTCAGCCGGGTAATACGCTTTGGGCGATTGCCAAGGAAAGCTACGGCGATGGCATTCAATATGTGAAAGTCTTTGAAGCAAACAAAGACCGCATTCGCAATCCGGATTTGATTTATCCGGGCCAGATTTTCACCGTTCCTGAGTGATTTATTTGGAAAAGGGGGCGTCGTTGCCCCCTTTGATCCTTTTATTTAACTAAGAATACAGCCACCTTGGGGTGGCTTTCTGATGTTTGGGTGTTTAGTTCAATGGGCTGGGCATCGGAAGTGGGGCAGTATCATGCAAAAGTGGCGGACGGCATCAGACGAGGAACTGGCTCGGGCTAAAGACCGGTCTGGATGGAACGTTATTCGCCGCGTTGCACCTTATCTGTGGCCGAAGGGAAAGCTTTGGGTAAAGCAACGCGTCGTCTTGGCCATGCTGGCGCTTATCGCATCAAAGGCCATCGCGGTTTATGTGCCTCAAATCTATAAACAAGTTGTCAATGTATTGGCCGCAGAGGGTGTGTCTCCGCTGATGTTGGGCGCGGTTGGTTTGACTGTTGCCTATGGTATGGCACGTTTGATGGCCGTGGCATTTCAGAACCTACGTGATGCTATCTTTGCCAAGGTGGGGCAGCGTGCCTTGCGGCAGTTGGCGTTAGAAACCTTTGAGCATATTCACCGCTTGTCGATGCGCTATCACATCACTCGGAAAACGGGCGGTTTGAGCCGGATTATTGAGCGTGGGGTGAAGGGTGTTGAGTTTCTTCTGCGCTTTATGCTGTTTTCAATTGGGCCGCTTATTCTAGAGCTGCTTTTGATCGCTGGCATTTTGTATTTTGCTTTGGACGTTTGGTATCTGGCGGTCATTGTTTTGACGATTGCTGCCTATGTTTGGTTTACCTTCAAGGTCACCGAATGGCGCGTGAAATTGCGCCGGGAGATGAATGACCAAGACACGGACGCGAACCAAAAGGCCATCGACAGTCTGTTGAACTTTGAGACGGTGAAATACTTTGGTGCCGAGTCCCGTGAAGCAGCACGCTATGACCAATCTATGAAAGGTTATGAGGCCGCGGCCTTGAAGACAGCCTATTCGTTGGCGGGGTTGAATGTTGGTCAGTCTATCTTGATCACAAGTGGTCTTGTCGTGGTTATGGTCATGGCCGCGATGGGCGTTGAAAATGGGACCTTGACCGTTGGCGATTTCGTCATGGTGAATGCCTATATGATCCAGATTACGATGCCATTGAACTTCTTGGGTACGGTTTATCGCGAAATCCGTCAGAGCCTTGTTGATATGGGCGAGATGTTTGATTTGCTGGAGCAGCCTGCCGAGATTTCAGATGCCGATGACGCCAAACCATTGAAGGTTGATGGTGGCCGGATCGAATTGAGGGATGTTGAGTTTGGTTATGATGAAGAGCGGCCCATCCTAAAGGGGGTGACGCTTGCGGTAGACGCAGGGCAGAACGTGGCGATTGTGGGGGCTTCTGGTTCTGGTAAGTCGACAATTGGGCGTTTGTTGTTCCGGTTCTACGATGTGCAGGCAGGTGCTTTGCGCATTGACGGACAAGATGTGCGTGACGTGACCCAACAGAGCTTGCACGACGCGATTGGCGTGGTTCCGCAGGATACTGTGCTGTTCAACGATACGATCCGCTACAACATCGCTTATGGCCGTGATGGCGCGAGCTATGAAGATATTGTAGCGGCGGCAGAAGCTGCGCAAATTCATGATTTCATCATGAGCTTGCCGGATGGGTATGAAACAACTGTAGGCGAGCGTGGATTGAAGTTATCCGGTGGTGAGAAGCAGCGGGTAGGTATTGCGCGGACTTTGCTGAAGAACCCACCGCTGCTGCTTTTGGATGAAGCGACCTCTGCCTTGGATACTGAGACAGAACAGTCGATCCAAGATGCCTTGGCTTTGGCTGGACATGGGCGCACGGTGATTACCATTGCGCACCGATTGTCGACTATCGCTGAGGCGGACAGAATTGTTGTGCTAGAGCAGGGCGTTATCGTCGAAGAGGGCACGCATACTGATTTGCTGGAACGCGAAGGGCGCTATGCGCAGCTTTGGCACCGTCAGCTGAGCGATGACGAGAGCGCGGTTGCGTAATTGTCTATTGCGGCTGACTCGCTGAACTTCCAAGTCGCGATTTGTTCGCTGATGTTGGCTTTGGTGATCCGCCATCCCTGTGGGCAATTAAGCAGCAGATAAGAGGTGTTCCATTGGGCGAGCAGGGCTCCCTGCGCATTAAATGCGCGGAACTTTGACAGGCATAGTGCTTCTTCGTCTGACGTTTGATGAACGAGGTCGGTTTCCCCGATCACCTTGGCGACACCTTCGGTTGCGTAAAAGCCATGTACTCCGCGTAAAGCGTTACGCAGTTCGCGTGGCGATTGGATAACCAACTTTTGGTTAGACATGACGACCTCTGCCGGAAAATTCCAGCAACTCATGATGCATGTGTAATCATAGCTAGAAAGGCCGTCATGGAAGTTATCCATGACGGCCTTTGCTGTTCGTGCGGTCTTGTGCATTTGACGCTCTGTCTATTCCGCTGCGCGCAAACCTGAATCACTGTCAGGTAGGTCACCAATCGGTTTTCGGTCATCTTCCCAAAGTATCTCGGGCGCTTTAATTTGTTTCGCAGCTCGGCGCAAAGCCCAATCTTGGGCCGCTCGGCTACCACGACCTTTAGTGATACGTGCGATTAAGCGCAACCCCCAGCTGACATATGTCCAGATCCACACGCGGAGTGCGAGCATTGATGGCGTGAATACGAGGGTCAAGACCGTTGCAATACCAAGACCAAAGACAACAGCCGTCGCAAGTTGCTTCCACCAAAGCGCGGTAGGGCTGTCAATGGAATAGCCACCGCCGACAAAGTCGAGGCTAAGGCCAAACATCATTGGTGCGAGGCCTGCCATGGTGGTGATTGTGGTTAACAGAACCGGACGCAGGCGGTCCTGAGCTGTTCGAACAATCGCTTCGATCCTTGGCATGAACTGGCTGTATTCTTGATAGGTATCAATCAGAACAATGTTGTTGTTCACAACGATCCCCGCCAGGGCCACGATGCCGGTGCCGGTCATAATGATTGAGAAGGCCTGATCCATCACAAGCATCCCGATAAGGACGCCTGTTGTCGACAGAATGACGGCCAGCAAAACCAGTACCGAGTTATAGAAGCTGTTGAACTGCGCCAGAAGGATGATGAACATCAATCCAAGTGCACCCAAAAAGGCGTTTGCAAGGAAGGCTTGGCTTTCAGCTTCGTCTTCTTGGTCGCCGGTCCATTCCCATTCGATACCGTTGGGGAAAGGCTTCGCTTCTTCAAGCCAGCTTGTGATGGCGGCGATCTGAGCAGCGGGTGTCAGCGGGACAGTCGTAAAGCCGCGATCTGTGTAGCTGTCTTGCAGGTCGGTGTCGGCCTTCCACGTTTCAGCGTTGATCAACTCGCTTTCGCCAGTTTCATCATTCGTTGCTATCATCATACCGGCAACGATACCGGCTTTGACGTCAAAGATACGAGTTTGATCGACACGGTTGATTTCAGCGAGCTTCGGAACAGGCTTACGTGTGATGAAGTTTGACAAAGGTACAAGCCCATCAGGCGTACGGACCTTGAGCGTGTCCAATGTGGACAGAACGCGGTCTTTTTCCGGAAGGCGGACGCGGATGTCGATTTCTTCATCTGAGCTGTCAACGCGCATCGTGTCGAGCAGGATGCCACGTGTGACCAGCTGAACCATTGCACCAACGGTCGCTACATCTGCGCCGTAACGACCGGCCTTTTGAACATCCACGTCGATCTGCCAGTCAATGCCGGGCAGGGGGCGTGTATCTTCGATTAGGCTCAGGCCAGCGGTTTGGTCGAACTTGTCGCGCGCGATCTTGATAGAGTTCAGTAGGTCTTCCCAATTGTCGCCTTTGACGCGCAGATGAACTGGTTTGGCGGATGCCGGGCCACGATCTGCTGCCAAAATTTCTATCTTGGCACCGGGGATCATTTGAAGCTGAGCGGTCAGTTCGTCGATGATGAGGTCACCATCAAAATCAGCAGCTTTAATCGCGCGGTTTACGGTGATGCCGGTTAGTGGAATGTCAAACCAAGGCTCCCGTGCGTCTGGGCGATCTTCCCAAGGGATGGTCTCTAACTGGATTTGGCCAATGGTATCCTTTGGCGGCTGCGCGCCTCCATTGTTGCTGTTTAGGCCACCTTCGCCTGCAAAAGAGAATGCGGTTTTGATACCCGGATGGGCCAAAACGATCTTTTCAGCTTGGGAAACAATGTCGTCTTTTTGCTCTAGCGAAAGGTTACCCTTGGCTAGAACATAAACGATGGCCTGTTCTGGCTCGGATTCTACGAAGAATTCGACACCTTTGTTGTTGGCCCCAAAGTATCCAAAGACGCTAACCACAAAGAATGCTACGGCAGCAATGGAAACCAATGGCATGATCGGATTGCCCGCGATCAGTTTGATGAACCACCCAAATGCAGAGAGCTGACGGCCAACTTTAATGCGACGTTCACGGCGGCTGATCATAACCGCGTCTACGGTGATAGATGCCGCAAAGGCACCAAGCATAAAGATGATAAAGCCAACGATGAACGGGGCGAGACCACCAGCAGCACCTGCGGACCCAAGCAGATACGTTGGGTTCAAGATTTGCATGGCGCCAAGGAAAATCACGAAGAGTGACGGTGGAACCAAGGCGATGCGAACCATCCATGGCGCACGTTTGCGTAGCTCTACAGATGCGTTGTGGAAGAAACGGCTTAAGCGGCCGGATACACCACCCATAACAGGCAAATAGATTAGTGCCACAACCAAGGAGGCAGATAGAACAAAGATCAGTGTGACAGGGAGCATGCCCATGAATTGGCCCGGAACACCCGGCCAGAACAGCATTGGCAAGAATGCACACAATGTGGTCGCGGTTGAGGACACAACTGGCCAGAACATACGCTTCGCCGCTTCGACATAGGCGTGCATCGGGCCAACACCTTGGTTGATCCGTTTGTCGGCGTATTCCACGACAACAATGGCACCATCCACCAACATTCCAACCGCAAGGATTAGGCCGAACATAACGATGTTGGAAATCGTGATTTCCATCAGCGCGAGCAGGGCGAAACACAAGAGGAACGAGGTTGGGATCGCAAAGCCCACAAGCAATGCAGCGCGTGTACCTAGTGCGGCCAAGACAACGATCATAACAAGCGCAATCGCAGTTAAAACAGAGCCTTCGAGCTGGCCAACCATGGAGCCGACGATGCGGCTTTGGTCATTTGATGTACCAACTTCGACCGCTGCCTTGAGCTCATGCGGCCAATCTGCAGAAGCTTCTTCAACGGTTTGGCGGACCAAATCTGCGGTGTCGATCAGGTTGAAACCTTTGCGTTTCACGACCTGAAGGGCAACGGTATTGACCGAATTGAAGCGCGCTGTTCCGGTGCGATCCTCGAAGGTTAGGTTGATTTCGGCAAGGTCACCCAACGTGACAACGCGGTCGCCGTTGGTTTTTACGGGTAGGGAATAGACATCCCGTGGCTCGTCAAAACTCGATGGGATTTTGACCGCGAACTTACCTTGAGATGTTTCGATCTCACCGGCTGCAATCAGCTGGTTGTTGTTACGGACAACATTGATCAGTTCGCCTGCGGTTACGTTGTAGGATTCAAGCCGTAGCGGATCAATCAAGACTTCAAGCATCTCGTCGCGCTTACCAGCGATCCCGGCTTCTAGAACGGCGTCGAGGCTTTCGAGCTTGTCTTGTAGACGATCTGCCACGATCGACATCGTACGCTCCGGCACTTGGCCGGTGAGGTTCACAATGATGATCGGGAACTCAGAGAAGTTGATTTCGTTGATGGAGTATTTATCAGCGCCAGCAGGAAATTGGCTTTCGGCAGTGCTCATGGAGTCACGCACGTCTGCCATGATTTTGGTTTTGTCCCAGCCGAATTCGAATTCGAGCGCGACACCTGCGTAGCCTTCGGCAGCTGTCGATGACATCGTTTTCAAGCCATCCAGATCGGACAGCTCTGTTTCCATCGGTTTGACCAAAAGTGTTTCAGCGTCAGATGCCGAGATGCCGGGGAAGGGTACCGAAACAAAGAGAGCCGGGATTTCGATGTCTGGTTCGCCTTCTTTTGGAAGGCTCCAATATGCAAATCCGCCTACCGCCAGTGAAAGGACGATAAAGGCGAGGACCATTCGGGCACGTTCAGCGGCCCAGTCAACTACACCAATCATTCGTTATGCTCCTGATAGCTGGCTTCAACAGGGACGCCGGAGATGACATATTCTTGGCCGATCACAATCACGTCCGCAGTTTCAGGCAGGCCTGCAAGCCAGATTCCGTCTACTGTGTCGCGCAAAGTATCCACTGGAACAAACTTTGCTTCGCTTTCCGCAGTCACAATACGAACGCCAATAATGCCTTCGTCGTTTAGGGTTAGCGCCGATTGCGGCAGTAAGTGTGCTTGCTCGCCTTCGGCCGCGATAATGATCTCTGCTGTTTGACCGTCACGAATTTTGAGGTCTGGGTTCGGCACTTCGACTTCGACGCGGAAGGTACGTGTTGCTGGGTCAGCTGCGCGGGAGATGAAGGTTACGTTGCCGCGCACTTCGTCGCCGCTGGCCAAACGTGCCCCTGCAAGAGCACCAATTTCGACGTTGCTCACTTCTGTTTCAGGAACAAAGCCAACCAGTTTAACAGGATCGAGCTGGATGATTGTCGCGCAGTGCGCGCCATTTGGGCCGGAGGCCTGAAGTAAGCTACCAAATTCCGCGGTGTCAGTTTCCAAGATGCCAGCGAAAGGCGCACGAACGGTCAGGCGATCAATCTCTTTTTGGGCAGAGGCGACTCGGGCTTCGGCGGATTGAATGGCAGCCTTGGCACTTTCCAATCCTGCTGTTGCAGCGGCAACGCCAGCTTCGGCGGCACGAACGGCTGCTTGGGTTGATGCCACACGGGTATCAGAGGCAAATCCACCTGCGGAAAGCTTTGATGCCGCATTATCGTTGATGCGTGCCTCTTGAAGGCGTGCGCTGGCTTCTTCGACACGGGCGGCTGAGGTCGGTACGCCCGCGCGTGCCTCTGCTAAACGAGCGACGGCTTCGGCCAGTGTTGATCCGCTGGTGCCTGGGTCAATTTCGCAAAGGATCTGATCTTGTTCAACAAATGCCCCTTTGCGCAGAGGAACTGAAGTAACCAAACCCGATGTTTCTGCCATTACGTCAACTTGACGCTCAGCTTCTGTTTCACCGCGCACAACTACAGCACTATCAATGAGCCGTGCTGTTGAGTGCATCGCGACAACACGAACAACGTCATTTGTGGTTTCAGGCGATGTTTCAGCAACGGCGTCTACCGCTTCCATTTCTTCGGTGGCTTCGTCGGTTGAGGCAACCGCAAGAAGCGTGTCACGTTCGATGATAAAGAAATACATGAATGCCGAAACGATAACGGCGATAATAAGCGGGATAATTCGCATCGGTGATGACCTTGTATTCGCGGGTTTGCCTTAGCAATTAGATGTTCATAGCCCAATTACAATGGGTGTAACTGAATTTTCTGAACCGTCCGGTTTAGTTTAGTTTTTCCGCAACACACATTCAAGTGTATCATTGTTTTGCAGCAAGACTTGGAACTTGCAGGGCTTCGCGCTATGAGGGACGGAAATAATTAGGGGGTGAGCTGTGAGCGATACCGACAGTTTCATTGATGAAGTCTCCGAAGAGGTCCGCCGGGACAAGCTTTTTGGAATGATGCGTCGCTACGGCTGGATCGCAGTCGTTGGCGTTGTAGCAATCGTTGGCGGCGCAAGCTGGAACGAATATCAAAAAGCGCAAACATCTGCTTCGGCTCAGGCGACTGGAGATGCATTGCTGAATGCGCTGGACGCTGATGAATCTGCGAATCGCGTGACTGCTTTGCAAGCAGCAACACTTGAAGCAAGCGAATCTGAAGTGGTCCGCCAGTATTTATTGAGTGCTGAGCAAGCCAACAGCGGTGACGCTGCGGCGGCCTCGGCAACTTTGGATGCCTTTTTGAAAGCGGCCCCAGAAACGTCGCAGATTTATCGTGATGTCGCTGAGCTAAAGTCCCTGATGTTAGGTGCTGACGCAATTCCAGCTGACGAACGCCGCACACGTTTGGAATTTATGGCGCAACCCGGTCAGGCATTGGCCTTGTTGGCGTCTGAGCAATTGGCACTGATTGATGTGACCGAGGGCAATACAGACGCGGCTGTTGAACGGTTGCAGGCCATCATTTTGGATGCCTCTGTGACGGCAGGCTTGCGTCAAAGGGCAACTCAGTTGATTGTAGCGCTAGGCGGGGAACCTGAAACCCTGCCGTCGCTGAGCGTAACTCAATAAACGCATATGCTGGAGGGCAGGGCCGTGGCACATTCAAATTGGATCATTGCGACGGTGGTCGCCACTCTCGTTGCGGGTTGCGCGGATCGCGAAGTGATCTTGACCGGTAAACGCGAAGAGCTACGCGGCGAAGCGCCAGTCATTGAGCTGCCATCAGAAACACGGTCTATTCGTCTTGCTGGCCAGTCCAATAATGCGGAATGGACGCATCGGATCGGTACGCCGAAATACCGGACAAGCCATCCTGCACTCACTGCTACACCAACTTTGGCGTGGAGCGCATCTATTGGCGAAGGCGAGAAACGTCGTCAGCGTATTTCGACAGACCCGATTGTTGCCGATGGCCGTATCTTTACCGTTGATAGCACGGCAACGCTGACCGCGACGTCGACGTCTGGTGCGCGGCTTTGGTCGATCGACATGACACCGGCTGGTGACAAGCCAAACGAAGCCTCCGGCGGTGGTTTGGCCATTGCTGGTGGTAAGCTGTATGTCACAACGGGTTTTGGCCGGTTACTGGCTGTTGATCCAACTTCAGGCGAAGTTCTTTGGGAGCAACGTTTAGGTGCTGTCGGCAACGGCTCTCCTACAGTCTATGGCGGTTTGGTCTATGTCGTTTCGGGCGACGATCTAGCGTGGGCCTTGGATGCCGACACGGGCCGGATCGAATGGCAGCTATCCTCTAGCCCAGATGTGAATAACCTACAGGTGCCATCCGCACCTGCCGTTTCTGATAAGTTTGTTATCTTTGGGTTTGGCTCTGGTGAATTGCAGGCTGCATTCCGCAAGGGCGGGCTGCGGTTCTGGGATGCGGGCATTCAAGGTCAACGTGTTGGGCGCGCTTTATCAACGGTTGGCGATATTTCGGGTGATCCGGTGATCGTTGGAAAAACCGTTTATGCCGCCAACCACTCTGGGCGCCTCGTGGCGCTAGACCTTGATACTGGGGCACGTAAGTGGACAGCAGAAGAGGGCGCGCTTAGCCCTGTTTGGCCTGCTGGCGATTCACTGTTTCTTGTGAATGAGCAAAACCAGTTGGTGCGCATCGACGCCAGCAATGGCGAGATTATTTGGGCGAAGCGTTTGCCTGATTTCGTAAAAGACAGACCAAGGCGCCAAGTTCGTCGGTTCGGTCATTTCGGACCCGTTCTAGCGGGTGGTCAGTTGGTCGTAGCATCCTCAGATGGCCAGTTGCGCAGCTTTGATCCGGCGTCTGGCGACCTTATTCGAACAACCGAAATACCGGGTGGCGCAACGTCAAACCCGGTTGTTGCAGGTGGCACGCTGTATGTGGTCAACAAAAAAGGCGAATTGCTCGCTTTCCGTTGATCCATTTTTGTTATAAAGCGCCCCTTCAGAGTCTCTGGAGAGTCAAATGAGTTTCACCCTCGCTATCGTGGGCCGTCCCAATGTGGGAAAATCCACGCTGTTTAACCGTCTTGTGGGCAAAAAGCTTGCGTTGGTCGATGACCAGCCTGGCGTCACGCGCGATTTGCGCGAAGGCGAAGCGCGTTTGGGGGACCTTCGGTTCACGGTGATTGATACCGCTGGACTAGAAGAAGTTACCGATGACTCCTTGCAGGGGCGTATGCGCCGGTTGACCGAACGTGCTGTGGATATGGCGGACATTTGTCTGTTCATGATCGATGCACGTGCCGGTGTAACGCCCTCTGATTTGGTCTTTGCCGAAATTCTGCGCAAGAAATCGGCGCATGTGATTTTGGCCGGGAACAAAGGCGAGGGCGCAGCGGCGGATGCCGGCATGCTGGAAGCTTATTCTTTGGGGCTTGGTGAACCGATCCGGTTGTCCGCCGAACACGGCGAAGGCTTGAACGATTTGTATTCCCAGTTGATGCCGCTTGAAGAGCAGTTTGAAGCGCAGGCACGTCAGGATGCGCCGGAAGTTGACGTAGACGTCGACGAAGATGACGACGCCGAAGATGCAGTTCCGGTTCCAACGCGCGAAAAGCCGTTGCAGATCGCAGTTGTTGGTCGCCCGAATGCGGGTAAATCAACTCTGATCAACCAGATCCTGGGCGAAGAGAAAATGCTGACCGGTCCCGAAGCCGGTATTACGCGTGACGCGATTTCCTCTCGGACAGAGTGGAACGACACACCGATGCGTATCTTTGATACTGCGGGCATGCGTAAGAAAGCCAAGGTTCAGGAAAAGCTTGAAAAGCTCTCTGTCTCTGACGGTTTGCGTGCGGTTAAGTTTGCTGAGGTTGTTGTTGTTCTTTTGGATGCGGCTATTCCGTTTGAGCAACAGGATTTGCGTATTGCCGATTTGGCAGAACGTGAGGGTCGTGCCGTTGTTGTTGCCGTGAACAAGTGGGACATCGAAGGCGATAAACAAGAAAAGCTGCGGGATTTGAAAGAGTCCTTTGCACGCTTGTTGCCACAGTTGCGTGGTGCGCCACTGATTACGGTTTCTGCTAAGACGGGTCGTGGCTTGGATCGTCTGCATGACGCTATCCTAAGTGCCTATGACGTGTGGAACCGTCGTGTGACGACCGCACAACTGAACCGTTGGCTGACGGGCATGCTGGAACAGCACCCGCCGCCCGCTCCGCAGGGGAAACGCATTAAGTTGCGGTATATGACGCAGGCCAAAAGCCGTCCGCCGGGATTTGTTGTCATGTGTTCGCATCCTGACAAACTGCCAGAGAGTTATTCTCGGTATTTGGTGAATGGGTTGCGGGAAGATTTCGATATGCCGGGAACGCCGATCCGCTTGTACATGCGCGGTCAAAGCGACAAGAACCCCTACAAGGGAAGTCGCAAAAAGAATGCTGGTGCTCTTAAGAAGCACGTTACGCCCCGCGCACGTCGCGAAAAATGATAGAAAGCCCCGCTTTGAGCGGGGTTTTTTCTTGCCGAAATGTGATGGCAATATCGGCGGGGAATTGACCGTTTTGGGGGTGTGCGATTGATCGGCTTTGATTGGCCGATAGACTGCGCGGAAACTTGCAATCGGCGGGTTTTCCCATGGGGTGACGGCAGAGAATGGCGCAGTTTTTGCGCCAAACTCCGCCAGTGTAGAGCAAGCACACGCCGCTTTTTTATCAATGATTTTAGGGCGTTGAAGGTCAGGTTTGGCGTGTGCAGGTTAAGGGCACGGCAAGTCGCCGTTTCACCAATTAGGAGAAAGAC
This sequence comes from Cognatishimia sp. 1_MG-2023, assembly GCF_030548175.1. Taxonomy (GTDB): domain Bacteria; phylum Pseudomonadota; class Alphaproteobacteria; order Rhodobacterales; family Rhodobacteraceae; genus Cognatishimia. The sequence goes on from NZ_JAUORX010000003.1 coordinate 432,356, forward strand.
ATGAAAAAGATTGCAGCCCTGATGACCTTCGTAATTGCAGCGTCCACAGCCCCAGCGTGGGCGGAAGTTATGATCGAAGATGCTGACGGCAATGGCACCTTTAACTATGCGGAAATGGCAGTGGCTTACCCAACCCTGACCGAAGATATGTTCGCACAGGTGGATGGCGATGGTGACGGAGAAGTCACCGCAGAAGAACTGCAAGCCGCAATGGATGCAGAAATTCTGGTCAAATAAGACTTATCGTTCTGTAAAAACCTGACATCAGACGACACCTCAGAGCACCCCGCGTCCCCAGCGCGGGGTGTTTTTCATGTGTCTCAAATTGATAACGATTTGTTAACTATCTGCGCCCCAAGGTTTTGATGTCCAATTCTGGGGGGCGGATATGTCTGTATTAAAAGTGTCGTTGGCCTATCGAGAGGTCAATAATTTGAGCGCTGTCATGCAATTGGTTTGCACTTTGGCGGCCTATTTTCTGTTTCTAAGCTTAGCGATTGTGTGGGTTGCGCATCTTTGGGTCGCAATCCCGTTTGCGGTATGTGCGGGTATCGCAGGTATTCGACTTTATATGTTGCAGCATGATTGCATGCATCGTTGTTTCATTCGGCCAAAATGGCTGAACGACGCAATTGGAATTACCCTGTCGGTCTTTACGCTTTCACCATTCTACGCGTGCCGGTTTAATCACGGCCAACATCATAGCCATGTGGGTGATTTGGATCATCGTGAGTCCTTTGAAATTAACGTGCTTACAGTGGACGAATACCGCGCGTTAGCGCCACTTCGTCAGCTGATGTATCGCGTATACCGCAGCCCGTTTACGTTATTGGTCGTGGGGCCGTTCATGGTGTTTGCGATATTCAATCGATTTCCAAAGAACACTTTGAAACATGGCTTTGTTGGCGACGTACTGCTGCATAACGCCATGCTGGCTGGATTCGTTGGTATGATCTACGCGCTTGCAGGAATGGGTGGCGTGTGGATGTTGGTGTTAACCATTTATTCAGGTGCGTCAACCAGCGTGATCATTCCCTATGTCGAGCATAACTTTGAAGACGTTCTTTGGGGGCGAAAGCCGGATCTAGCGCGTGAAGATGCAGCGTTAAAGGGATCAGCTGTTTTGGATTTTGGTCGCCTGTTTCATCTGCTCACAGCCAATATCGGATTTCATGACCTGCACCACTTAAACCCAAACATTCCTAGCTACAATCTAAAGCGATGCTATGACGCGCTTGAAGCGGACGGATTATTGGCGTCGCGCAAAGTAGGATGGCGCGAGGCGTTCAGTTGTTTTCGATGGAAATTGTGGGATGAGCAGCAAGGCAAAATGGTTACCTTTACAGCTGTCTAAAAGAAAACGGCGGCCCAATCAAAGGCCGCCGTTTTGTAATTACTTCAATGTGCCGTCTGCTGTTAGCGTCGACTTGCCACCAAGATAAGGGGCTAGGGCTTCTGGCAGAACGACCGAGCCGTCTTCTTGTTGGCCATTCTCAAGCACCGCAATCAAACAACGGCCTACCGCCAGACCGGAGCCATTTAGCGTGTGCAGGTATTCTGGCTTGCCACCTTCTGTCGGGCGGAAGCGCGCGTTCATGCGACGTGCTTGGAAATCACCCGTTGTCGAAACAGAACTGATCTCGCGGTAGGTGTCCTGACCCGGCAACCACGCCTCGATGTCAAAGGTACGGCGTGCGCCAAAACCCATGTCGCCGGTGCAAAGAACGACAGTGCGGTAGGGGATGTTCAGTGCTTCAAGGATACCCTCGGCACAGCGCAACATACGCTTTTGCTCTTCGTCTGATTTGTCAGGATGCGTGATAGACACCATTTCGACTTTTTCGAACTGGTGTTGCCGCAACATGCCAGATGTGTCGCGACCGGCAGAGCCAGCCTCGGAGCGGAAGCAAAGCGAATGCGCGGTCATACGGATGGGCAGGGCGCTTTCGTCAACGACTTCTTCTGCCACCGAATAGGTCAGCGGAATTTCAGATGTTGAAATCAACCACCAACCGTTTGTTGTTTGATAGCTGTCTTCTGCAAACTTTGGCAGTTTGTCGGTGCCATACATCGCTTCGTCACGCACCAGAACCGGAGTGTTCACTTCGGTTAGGCCGTTTTCATCCACATGTTTGTCGATCATGAATTGTGCCAAAGCGCGGTGAATACGGGCGACTGCGCCTTTCAACAGGACAAACCGCGCGCCAGAGATTTTAGCTGCTGTGTCAAACTGCATCGCTTCTGCCACGCCTGCGATTTCAAAGTGCTCTTTTGCTTTGAAATCCAGTGTTTTTGGTGTGCCCCAGCGGCTAATTTCGACATTGTCGTCTTCATCCGCACCATTTGGCACGTCGTCTGCTGGCAGGTTTGGAATGCGGGCCAGCATATCTGTCAGCTTGGCATCAATCTCTTTTGCCTCGGCCTGCATTGCGGCGACTTCTTCTTTTTTCTGACCAACGAGGGCGCGTAGACGTTGGAATTCATCCTCGTCACCCTTGGCTTTTGCAGCGCCTACCAATTTGGAAGCTTTGTTCTGCTCTGCCTGAGCCATTTCAGCGGCCGTAATTTTGGCACGGCGCTCAGCGTCAAGCGCAACAAGCTCTGATGACATAGGCGCGTCGCCTCGACGAGAGAGGGCGGCATCAAACGCGGCCGGATTTTCACGGATCGCACGGATGTCATGCATGGCATCAGGTCCTTTAAAAGTGATTCATTCGTTCGCGTGTTATGGCGTATTTTCAAACGTTTCGTAACCGCCAAGCGCCGTGTTTCAATGAATTTGAAAGCGTCCAAGCCCCGTTCGCACCAAGTACCTTGCAAAACGCGTTTGAGTTAATCCAGAAATTTGAGCTCGAGGTGGATATTAAAAAGGATTTCATAACAATAAGTTTGGGTTGATGTATCAACCGATTGTGGAATTGGACACGGCAAGAAACGCAGGGTTTGAGGCATTGATGCGTTGGCACCATCCTATAAGAGGGCACGTTCCCTCTGATCGGTTCATTTCTGTTGCCGAAGCCATGGGGTCGATCTGTCAATTAACGGATTTTGCGGTCGTTGCATTGTAAATACGCGCAAGGTTTTTTCTTTTACAAGCCAATGGCAGAAGCTGAACTAGCGTAATTGCTGAACAATCCAGGCGCTGAAAGTCGCGTAGCGTCCTGATTTCCAAGCGAAATTACGACAGGCCTTTCATTTTAGCACAAACAATACCCCTTAAGCCTCCTCTCACGAGAAGAATGAAGCCAAACCCCACCAGAATGTCTTGTCTACCTGCGGCTTTCTCGCCTTGCATATATGCGCGCGGACACATAGGTTCCCTGCAAAATTAGTGAGCGCTAGCGCTCGCATAGACAAGGACAAACCCATGGACGCTATTGCACAATTTGTACCACTTATTCTGATTTTCGGGATCATGTATTTCCTATTGATCCGCCCACAGCAGAAGAAAGTGAAAGATCACCAAAAGATGGTTGCAGCTGTGCGCCGTGGTGACGAGATCGTAACCCAAGGCGGTTTGATCGGCAAAGTTGTTAAGGTCAAAGACAACAACGAAATCGAAGTTGAATTGGCCGAAGGCGTAAAGGTACGTGTTGTGCAGTCTACTTTGGCGCAAGTTGTTTCTAAGACTGAGCCAGTCGAATCCTGATTTCACATTAATAACCAATAAGGCAGGCGCATTATGCTGCAAATCGACCTCTGGAAACGGGTCCTGATCTGGAGCCTCTGTGCGCTGGGTCTATTACTGGCACTGCCCAATGGGTTTTACCCACGGGTAGAGGCACACAATGATGCGACTGCATCGCTTGAGGCTGGGTTCTCGGGCAATGGGTTAGAAGAGCAGGCCGCGATGTGGCCTGCTTGGATGCCTTCATCATTGGTTAATCTTGGCCTTGATCTGCGCGGCGGTGCACATTTGCTGGCCGAAGTTGAAGTCGAAGATGTTTACGAGGCGCGTATCAAGGCATTGTGGCCTGAAGTACGGAACCTTTTGCGTGATCAGCGTGCAACTGTTGGCACCATTCGTTTGCAACCTTCTGATGTCAGCGAACTTCGCGTTAAGATTTCTAAACCTGAAGCCATTCAAGAGGCCGCAACACTTGTGCGTTCGTTGGCGCAGCCAGTTGTTTCGTTGACAGGTGTTGGATCAACAGACCTGTTGGTCTCTGTCGATAATGGCGAGATCGTTGTGACCTTGTCTGACGCCGAAAAACTGGCGACAGATGAGCGGACCGTTCAGCAAGCCTTGGAAATCATCCGTCGGCGTATTGACGAAGTGGGCACACGCGAGCCGACCATTCAAAGACAGGGTGCGGATCGTATTCTTATTCAGGTGCCGGGCATTGGGTCTGCGTCTGAGTTGAAAGAGATCATTGGCACTACGGCGCAGCTTACATTCAAACCTGTTGTCGGTCGCGCGGATTCTGCAGATGGCGTTGCTGGTGCAGGCAATGAAATTGCACCGTCTTTGGATCAAGAGGGCATCTTCTATATCCTAGAGAGCGCTCCTGTTGTGAGCGGTGAAGAGCTTGTAGACGCGCAGCCTTCTTTTGACCAAAACGGTCGTCCGGCTGTGTCTTTCCGGTTTAATCCTACTGGTGCTCGTAAGTTTGGCGACTATACCGCCGATAACATTGGCTCGCCGTTTGCGATTGTGCTGGACGATGAGGTCATCAGTGCACCAACCATCCAAAGCCATATTCCAGGTGGGTCCGGAATCATCACTGGTAACTTCTCTGTCGAAGAAAGCACCAACTTGGCCGTCTTGCTGCGTGCAGGTGCTTTGCCTGCTGGTTTGAACTTCCTCGAAGAGCGCACCATCGGTCCAGAGCTTGGCCAAGACAGTATCGAAGCTGGCCGTATCGCGTGTATCGTCGCGTTTACTGCGGTTTTGGTCTTTATGTTCCTTAGCTACGGCACATTTGGCTTGTTCGCGAATATCGCGTTGATCATCAACGTTGGGCTTATTTTTGGCTTGCTGTCATTGATCGGCGCAACACTGACATTGCCAGGTATCGCAGGCATCGTTCTGACGATTGGTATGGCGGTTGATGCCAACGTGCTGGTATTCGAGCGTATTCGCGAAGAGCTGAAGGCCAAGAAAGGTCCGGCACGGGCGATTGATCTGGGTTATGAAAAAGCCCTGTCTGCCATCGTGGATGCCAACATCACCACATTCATCACGGCAGTGATCTTGTTCGCGATGGGCTCTGGCCCAGTGCGCGGCTTTGCGATCACGTTGGGTCTGGGCATTCTGACATCTGTATTTACCGCGATCTACGTGACGCGCCTGATGGTTATCATCTGGTACGAACGCCGTCGCCCTAAGACAATCGAGGTATAATCATGCGCTTAAGACTTGTTCCAAAAGAGACCAAGTGGGATTTCTTCGGAAAGACCACGATCAGCCTTGGTTTTTCCAGCGTCCTGATTTTGCTGTCCGTCGTGTTTTTCTTTGTTCAGGGTTTGAACTTTGGCATTGATTTCCGCGGTGGCACAACCATCCGCACAGAAAGCGGCCAAACGGTTGTTGTTGGTGATTACCGCAATGCGCTAGAGCCGTTGAACCTTGGTGATGTGTCCATCACCGAAGTGTTCGACCCCACGTTCGCAGATGATCAGAACGTCACAATGATCCGCATCCAAGCCCAAGACGGGCAGGAAGCGGTGACAGCTGATGTAATCCGCGATGTCGAGGAAGCACTGAAAACCGTCGCGCCCGATGTGACCTTTGTTTCTGTCGAATCTGTTGGTCCGAAAGTATCTGGCGAACTGATCCAGACCGCTGTTATCGCGGTTCTTTTGGCGATTGCTGCGGTTCTCATCTACATTTGGTTGCGGTTTGAGTGGCAGTTTGCCGTTGGGGCGGTTGCCGCGCTGGTGCACGATGTGATTTTGACAGTCGGTGTCTTTTCCGTTGTGCAAATCCGGTTTGATCTGGCGATCATTGCGGCGCTTTTGACGATTGTTGGCTACTCTTTGAACGATACGGTTGTTGTCTTTGACCGGGTTCGCGAGAACCTTCGCAAATTCAAAAAGCTTGAGTTGAAAGAAGTGTTGAACATGTCGATCAACGAAACACTCAGCCGTACGGTTATGACCTCTGTTACAACATTGCTGGCGCTGATTGCGTTGTTTGTGCTGGGCGGCGACGTTATTCGTGGCTTCGTCTTTGCCATGATCTGGGGCGTAATCGTCGGGACATATTCCTCTGTATTTATTGCATCGACCGTTCTGCTGCGACTGGGTGTGAAACGCGATTGGTCCAAGCCGGACGCAAACGCGGGCAACCAATTTGGCAACATTGATGCCTGAGTGGCTCACAGAGGCCTTGGCGACGCCAGGGCTGATGTGGCTCGTTCTAACAATAGGAGTCGCGGGCATTGTCCGCGGCTTTTCTGGTTTTGGGACTGCTTTGATCTTCGTTCCAATTGCCAACATCTTTTTATCCGCATCAGATGTTGTCGCGCTGACGATGCTAACGGGTTTTGGCAGTATGGCTGCTCTTCTACCAAGCGCGTTGAAAACAGCAGAAATCAAAGGCGTTTCGACGATGGGCTTGGCGGCAGTCCTAACGGTGCCATTGGGATTGTGGCTGTTGGTTCAATTTGATCAAGACGTCATTCGCTGGACAGCAACGGTCATTGCCTTTGGTATGCTTTCGGCTTTGGTTCTGGGCTGGCGCTATCGCGGTGTCATTGACGTTAGGCGGTTGCTGGGCATTGGCGGTGCTGCGGGTGTGTTTGGCGGAATGACGGGTCTGACGGGCCCTGCCGTGATACTGTTCTATCTGGCGAAAGGCGCACGTGCGGAAGTTGTGCGGGCCAATACCATTCTGTTCCTCGCGATATTGGACGTGGTTATTATCATCAATATGACGATTGGGGGCCTGACCAGTTGGCGGCTTGTCGGCATTGCCTTTGTTCTAACTGTGCCTTACTTCATAACCTCAAAACTAGGGCAAGCGATGTTCAAGCCCGTATACGAAAAGACATATAGATCCGTGGCTTACGCTGTGATTGCACTCGCCGTTGTTACTGGATTACCGCTCTGGGACTAGAGGACAAAAAATGCAGCTGAATGAAATCCAGTATTCTGATGCGCAACCCATCGAAAGTTATGGGGCTGATTTCTTTCGCATTGGTGGAGAAATGGTTACCGCACCGGCCTTAATACATGCTGAGGGCGCGCGCCACTGGGCAGGGCTGGACGATACGACCGCGATTCTAGAGATGGCGGATAAGTTGGATTTTATCTTGCTGGGCACAGGTTCTGACCTGGCGCACGCACCTGCCGCGTTTCGCAAAACGCTGGAGGATGCTGGCATTGGCGTTGAAGTCATGAAAACGGATTCCGCCTGCCGTACCTATAACGTCTTGGTGTCCGAAGGGCGGCGCGTGGCCGCTGCGCTTTTGCCGGTGGACGGATAACGATCCGTGCTGGGCGTTGACTCCTTAACTGTCACGCGGGGCGGTGTGCCTGTGCTCGAAGGGGTTTCCTTTGACGTGGCAGCAGGAGAGGCCTTGATCCTGCGCGGACCGAATGGATCGGGCAAGACGACGCTGCTGCGTACCGTAGCGGGGCTACAGCCCGCGTTAGAGGGGCAGGTGAATGCCCCTGAGGAAAGCATTGCCTATGCGGCCCATTCTGACGGGCTGAAGGCGAATTTAACCGTTTCTGAGAATCTGTCGTTTTGGGCTGAAATTTTCGGCGGTGGCGACGTGAGCTCCGCTGTGGAACGCTTTGATCTTAAATCTCTTTCTGATCGTCCGGCGCATTCGCTTTCGGCGGGGCAAAAGCGGCGTTTGGGGTTGGCTCGGCTGTTGGTAACGGGGCGTCCGATTTGGGTGCTGGATGAACCAACTGTGTCCTTGGATGCCTTTGCAGTTGCGATGTTTGCGGATGTCGTAAAGGCGCATCTAGCGGATGGCGGTGTTGCGCTGATCGCAACACATATTGATCTTGGATTAGACGCGAAAACCTTTGACGTGGGGCCATTCAAGGCGAAGCCACGCCCGACCTCTGGTTTTGATGAGGGGTTCCTATGAAGGCGCTTCTTTTCAGGGACTTACAGCTTGCTATGCGGGCAGGGGGCGGCTTTGGATTAGGGCTTTCGTTCTTTTTAATCGTCACCGTTTTGGTACCCTTTGGCGTTGGACCAGAGAGCGCGCTTTTGTCCCGGATTGCGGCGGGTGTTTTGTGGATCGGTGCCTTGTTGGCTTGCCTATTGTCGCTGGATCGGATCTTTGCTTTGGACTGGGAAGATGGGTCTTTGGACCTTTTGGCGACGTCACCTTTGCCGCTAGAGGCGGTCTGCGTGGCGAAGGCTTTGGTGCATTGGCTGACAACGGGGTTGCCGTTAACCATTACGGCGCCGCTGCTTGGGCTGCTTCTTAGTCTGCCTGATGGCGGTTTTCTGTGGGTTTTCATATCCTTAGCTGTTGGTACGCCCGCGTTGTCGTTCATCGGCATGTTTGGGGCTGCCTTGACGGTGGGAATCAAGCGTGGTGGGCTTTTGTTGTCGCTATTGGTGCTGCCGCTTTATGTTCCGACGTTAATATTTGGGGCAGAGATCGCGCGGCGGGGTGTTGAGGGGCTGAGCGTTTCGGTGCCGTTAATGCTTTTGTCAGGGATAACCCTTGGAACATTGGCGTTATTACCATTCGTAAGTGCGTTGGTGTTAAGGATTAATTTGCGCTAAAAGGCGAAAAATTGCGCGAAATCAAAGTGTCGCAGGCGACTCTCTGAGACGTGAAGTGCATATTGGTTAACGGACATCTAGGAAGAGACATGGCATCGATTTGGGAATATGCGAACCCTGTGAAGTTCATGCGGTTGACCGACCGGGTTTTGCCTTGGGTTTCGGTTTTGGCCGGAATTACGCTTGCCGTGGGGTTGGTTTGGGGCTTTTTCTTTACGCCTGATGACTATCGCCAAGGCTCTACCGTTAAGATTATCTATTTGCATGTGCCCGCCGCGTTGATGGCGATCAACGCGTGGTTCATGATGCTTGTGGCGTCGTTGATCTGGTTGATCCGTCGCCATCACGTTAGTGCTTTGGCGGCGAAGGCAGCGGCGCCTGTTGGAGCCATTATGACAGTTATCGCATTGATAACAGGCGCACTTTGGGGACAACCGATGTGGGGGACCTGGTGGGCATGGGACCCGCGATTGACGTCTTTCTTAATCCTTTTCCTGTTCTATCTTGGTTATATTGCGCTTTGGGAAGCGATTGAGGATTCCGATACTGCGGCGGATTTGACGGCTGTTTTATGCCTTGTTGGATCGGTTTTCGCGATCCTAAGTCGGTATGCTGTTAACTTTTGGAACCAAGGTTTGCACCAAGGGGCTTCGTTGAGCTTGGACAAAGAAGAGAACGTGGCGGATGTGTTTTATCAGCCTTTGTTGTTTGCAATCGCTGGCTTTGGATTGCTGTTTTTGGCATTGGTCCTGCTTCGGACACGTACGGAAATTCGACTGCGACGCACTAAGGCATTGATTGCACGGGAGAAAATGGCATGATTCCTGAGCTTGGAAAATACGCTGGCACGGTGCTGTCGTCTTATGGCGTAACGATCGTTTTACTGCTGGGCCTGATTGGTGTCAGTTTGCGTGCTTCGCGTAAGTCTTTGAAAGAGCTTTCAAAAATGGAAAACCGAGATGGCTAAAATCTCTCCTTTGATGTTGGCACCCCCTGCGATTTTCCTAGGGCTTGCGACCCTGTTTCTGGTGGGTATGCAACGCGATAACCCAGACGAGCTCCCCAGCGCGATGGTTGGGCGGCAAGCGCCTGCCATAATGGTGGAAGAACTTGTAAACACAGAGATTTTCACCGATGCGGACCTGCGTGATGGGAACGTGAAACTAGTGAATTTCTGGGCGTCTTGGTGTGGACCGTGTCGGGCTGAACATCCGACGTTGATGCAGATGCAGGCCGAAGGCATCGAAGTCTTTGGCGTGAATTACAAAGATGTGCCAGCAAATGGGGCCGCATTTTTGGAAGAGTTGGGCAACCCCTTTGCCAAAGGCGGTGCTGATCCTAACGGAAAAATGGCTTTGAATTGGGGGGTTTACGGCGTGCCGGAGACCTATCTGATCGATGGCGATGGCACCGTTTTAGCGCGGGTTGCTGGGCCGCTCACACAACGAGAACTGACCACACGGTTGCGTCCTGTTTTGGATCAGAAATAGGGCGAATAGTTAACGGGCAGCGTTAAGGCGTTGCCGTTAATGTTTCTCTGACGTTACTTTTCATAAATCTGGAAATTCGTACGTTTCGTGCGCTGAAACGTACGATTCGTGAAACCGTTAATGCGCTGTTTGTAATCCGTTAAAGATTTCGAGATTTAGGTCGAGGCCGGTGCCGAGCCAAATTCCATGGTCGCGGTGGTCCTGTAAGTCGTCGTCTGTTTGCGGATGGGCAAAGACAATCAGGCCGTTTCTGTTCAGGGCAAGCCATGGTAGCAGTTTTGCGAATTGCGCAGGCGTTGCTAGCAATTGGCAGGAGGGCATGGGATGCGGGCCGACCGGCCTGCGGATCATCGTGCCCATTTCAACACCGAAGAACTTTGAGGCATCCCAGCACAATGTGTGGGCTTGGTCAAAGCTGGCTTCGTCAAAGTAGACGTGGGCGTGATAGTTTTGGATTGTGTCGATTTGTTTCATGACACGAATTTGGGGCTACGACGTTGATCGCGCAATCTTTGTCAGGTCACAGTGGCTGTGCATTGGTGCAGGGGATGCGAAAAGAGGCTCCGCTTTGGGAGCCTCTTTCTTTGAGTTTGTGGCGTGTTTAGCTTTTGGCCAAGTTGCGCAGCACGTAGTGCAGGACGCCGCCGTGTTCGATGTATTCAATCTCTGGCGCGGTATCGATGCGGCACTTGAGAGTGATCTCTTTGACGGTGCCATCTGCCATCGTGATGGTGCAGGGCACCTCTTGCAGGGGTTCGATGGTGTCCAGACCGGAGATGGAGACGGTTTCGTCACCCGTCAGGCCCAGCGTTTTGCGAGAGTCGCCGCCGGTGAATTCGAACGGGATCACGCCCATGCCAACAAGGTTGGAGCGGTGGATACGCTCGAAGCTTTCAGCAATCACGGCTTTGACGCCCAGTAGGGCCGTGCCTTTGGCGGCCCAGTCACGCGAGGAACCTGCGCCGTATTGTTCACCACCAAAGATGACGAGTGGTGTGCCATTGGCTTGGTGCGCCATGGAGGCGTCGTAGATTGAGGTTTGCTTGCCGTCTGGACCTTTGGTGTAGCCGCCTTCGACGCCGTCGAGCATTTCGTTCTTGATGCGGATGTTGGCGAAGGTGCCGCGCATCATGATCTCGTGGTTGCCGCGGCGAGAGCCGTAGGAGTTGAACTCACGCGGGGTGACCTGACGGTCGAGCAGGTACTGGCCCGCTGGCGTGGTTTCTTTGAACGATCCCGCTGGCGAGATGTGGTCGGTTGTGACCATGTCACCTAGGACGGCCAAGACCTTGGCATCATTGATGTTTGAGATCGTGCCTGGCTCTGTTCCCATGCCTTGGAAATAAGGTGGGTTTTGGATGTAGGTCGAGGCGGACGGCCAATCGTAGGTTTCTTGTTCTGGTACGGCAACGGCCTGCCATTGCTCATCGCCTTTGAAGACGTCAGCATATTTGGACACGAAGGCGTCGCGTGTGACGGTTTGTTGGACCAAGTCAGCGATTTCTTGGGTGGACGGCCAGATGTCTTTTAGGAAGACGTCATTGCCGTCTTTGTCCTGGCCGATGGCATCGGTTGTTAGGTTGATGTCGAGCGTACCGGCGAGCGCGTAGGCCACCACAAGTGGTGGGGAGGCGAGGTAGTTGGCGCGGACGTCAGGGCTGATGCGGCCCTCGAAGTTGCGGTTGCCTGAAAGGACAGAGGTTGCCACGAGGTCACCCTCTGCGATGGCGTCAGACAGTTCTTGTTGGATCGGGCCGGAGTTGCCGATGCAGGTTGTGCAACCGTAGCCCACAAGGTTGAAGCCGATGGAATCGAGATCTTTTTGTAGGTCTGCGGCCTCTAGGTAGGCAGATACAACTTGGGATCCCGGCGCGAGTGAGGTTTTGACCCATGGCTTGCGGTTCAGACCCAATGCGGCGGCTTTGCGTGCCACTAACCCCGCGCCGATCATGACGTATGGGTTAGAGGTGTTGGTACAAGAGGTGATCGAGGCGATCACGACTTTGCCGGATTCTAGTGTGTAATCCTCGCCCTTGACGGCGACTTCTTTGCCCATTGGGCGTTTGAAGGTTTCTTCCATCTCGCGGCGGAAGGCGGTTTGGCCTTCGGTTAGGGCGATGTAATCTTGTGGGCGTTTTGGACCAGAGATCGCGGGAACGATGGTGCCCATATCGAGGTGCAGAGTGTCTGTGTAGATTGGGGCGTAGTTTTCATCGCGCCAGAAGCCGTTTTCTTTGGCGTAGGCTTCGACCAAGGCGATGCGATCGGTGTCGCGGCCTGTGTTGTTCAGGTAGCGGATGGTTTCCGCATCAATTGGGAAGAAGCCACAGGTTGCGCCGTATTCTGGGGCCATATTGGCGATGGTGGCGCGGTCTGCCAGTGGCAGTTTATCCAGGCCTTTGCCGTAGAATTCGACGAATTTGCCAACAACGCCTTTGGCGCGCAGCATTTCGACGACTTTCAGCACGAGGTCGGTGCCGGTGGTGCCTTCCATCATTTCGCCGGTTAGTTCGAAGCCAATGACTTCGGGGATCAGCATAGAGATGGGCTGGCCGAGCATTGCGGCCTCGGCCTCGATCCCGCCAACGCCCCAGCCTAGAACGGCGGCGCCATTAACCATGGTGGTGTGGGAATCGGTGCCGACGAGTGTGTCAGGGTAGGCGACTTCGTCACCGTTTTGATCAGTGTCTGTCCAAACGGTTTGTGAGAGGTATTCAAGGTTCACCTGATGGCAGATGCCTGTTCCCGGAGGGACAACGCGGAAGTTGTCAAAGGCAGTTTGGCCCCATTTCAGGAAGGTGTAGCGTTCCATGTTGCGTTCGTATTCACGATCCACGTTCATTTGGAAAGCGCGTGGGTTGCCGAATTCGTCGATCATCACGGAGTGGTCGATGACCAGATCAACCGGCACCAGCGGATTGATTTTGGATGCGGAGCCTTTGAGGCCGACGATACCGTCGCGCATGGCAGCTAGGTCAACAACGGCTGGTACGCCGGTGAAATCCTGCATCAGAACGCGGGCAGGGCGGTAGGCGATTTCGCGAGGGTTTTTGCCGCCGTTCACGCCCCATTCGCCAAAGGCCTTGATGTCATCGACAGAGACAGAGAAGCCGCCGTCTTCGAAGCGCAGAAGGTTTTCGAGCACCACTTTCAGCGCGGCAGGCAGGTTAGAGAAATCACCCAGACCAGCCTTTTGAGCGGCTGGAATCGAAAAATATGAAATGGATTTGCCGTTTACCGTAAGAGTTTTACGGGTTTTGGCGTTGTCATGACCGACAGTAATGGGCATTTTGGCCTCCCTGAAATCTGAAAATAGGGTCTTGCTGGTGATTGTTGTGGCGCATGTGGAATAGGCAATCAAGGAATATCGACTAAACTGTATGCTATTGCATACCGTATTTCACAGAAGAGAACGGAATCTCGCAAATGGTTGATTGGCGTTTCATCTCGGTTGGCCGTATGCATTTATGAAAGCCCCTAAAAGGACATTAATCGCATGACTGGTTTCGCGCGTTGGATCGCAATCGCCACTTTAGGCCTCGCAAGTTCCGTGGCCAGCGTTGTTCACGCTGGAGAGCATCCCGTTGTTGTGGAGCTGTACACTTCGCAAGGTTGCAGCAGTTGTCCGCCTGCGGACGCGTTCTTTTCCAAAGATCTTGTTGGCCGCGATGATGTGATCGCACTGGCGCTGCATGTGGATTATTGGGATTACATCGGTTGGAAAGATGATTTTGCCGATCCGGCATTCACCAAACGCCAACGTAACTATGCGCGGGCTGCCAGAAAACGCACGGTGTATACGCCGCAGATGATTATTGGCGGTGTCGATCATGTGGTTGGTACGCTGCCAAATGAAGTAAAGGCCCATATTGGTGAACATGCGGCTGATCAAATGCCGATTGATCTAGAGGTGGCACGCAACGGTGATCGGTTGACGATCAAGCTGGATGCCGATGGGGCTGATGCGGCGCAAATGGTTGTGCATGTGGTGCGCTATTCGAAGAAAGATGTGCGTGACATCAAACGCGGTGAAAACGCGGGCCGTACATTGACCTATACGAATACAGTGACCAGCTGGGACACGGTTGGCGAATGGAACATGCGCAAAGCAAAAACGATGCGCGCTAAGGTGGCGGGTGATGAACCGGTTGTTGTCTTGGTGCAGCGCAAAGGCTTTGGCCGGATCGAAGCGGCGGCAGAGCTGCGCTGATTATTCATCATCTTCTTCGGGGATGATGAAGGTAATCTCGCCATTCGCTTGTAGGGTGCGGATGGCGGCGACCACTTGGTTAAAGGCGGATTCGCCGTCTTTTTCGCTGACTTTCCCAAGTTCTTCGACTTCTTCGCGCAATTGATCGGCCATGCGGCTGGACATGTTTTCCAACAAGAAGGTGCTGGTGGCCCCCGTGTCGCCGTCTTTGCCATAGGCGATGGCTTTGATCAGGTCGTCTTGGTCTACCTCACGCAGGATATTCGGAACATCGCGGGTTTCGATCCGTGATGGGATGTCAGGATAGGTAAAGATTGCTTTGCGGACTTGATCGGCAAAGGGTTCGTCATCTTCGGTCAGAGAATTCAGCAGGCTATCGCGGGTGGCGGCGGGCGAGAAGTTTAGGATAGCCCCGACGCGATCCACCGGTTCATCGGTGAAGGCGCGGGGTGTTTTATTATCGAGCTGAGCGGCAAGGGCGATACCTATGCGCACGACGGCATCCGGCGTGACGGCATCGGTGAGTGATATGGCATAGGTGATGCGCCGCGCTTCTTCTCCGGGGAGGGAGGACAACAGATCGGCGGCCTTGGTGACATCCAGCTTGGCAAGAATCACGGCGGCGACTTCGGTGCTTTGGCTAGTGACCATTGGTGTTAGCTGATCGAGGTCCAGGGCACGCACACGGTCCCATGGGTCGCCCAGTTCTAATACACCGGCCTCGCGTCGCAGACGATCTGCGGTGTGTTGACTGATCTTACCTTCAAGCGCCGCGAGGGCTTCGCCAATGCCCTTGGGGAAGGAAAGGCCAATGCTTTCAAGTTCTTCCGCGAATTCCATGACCACCTGACTAAGCGTTTCGCGATCAACGTAGCGCATTGATCCGATCATCTGGGCCAGATCGACCTGCATGTCATCTGTCAAACGATCTATCGCGACCTCCGCCCCCTCGTTCATAAGAAAGCGCACAATGATCGCAGCCTTTTGGCGGCGGGTCAGCCGAAGGGCCGCAGTGGGCGGGGGTAAATGGGCAATCGCCTGAGACATAGTATTCCGGTTCTTAGAAAACTCGTCCACAGACTGCGCGTCGAAGGCTAAACAAACACTGAACGCCAAAGCAAAAGGCCCACCCAAATGGGCAGGCCTTTGCATCAGATTTTATCTATTTAGCGCTTAGCCGAAGACGCGCTTAAAGATCGTATCAACATGTTTCGTGTGATATTCCATGTTGAATTTTTCGTTGATGCCATCTTCGCCCAGGGCCGCAACAACATCAGCATCCGCCAATAGTTTTTCGCGGAAATCTGTGCGGTGCTCCCATACGTGTAGCGCGTTGCGCTGAACCATGACGTATGCGTCTTCGCGGGATACGCCCGCTTGGGTCAGGGCCAACAGCACGCGCTGAGACATCACCAAGCCTGGGAATTTGTTCATGTTGTCCAGCATGTTCTCTGGGAAGATCAGCATTTTGTCGATCACGCCGGTCAAACGCGCCAAAGCGAAATCAAGGGTGATGCAAGAATCTGGGCCAATCGCGCGCTCAACAGAAGAATGCGAGATGTCACGCTCGTGCCAAAGGGCGACGTTTTCCATCGCTGGGATCACGGACATGCGCACCAGACGCGCCAAACCGGTTAGGTTTTCGGTCAGAACTGGGTTCTTTTTGTGCGGCATCGCGGAAGAACCTTTTTGGCCCATCGAGAAGAATTCCGCGCCTTCTAGAACTTCGGTCCGCTGCATGTGGCGGATTTCGATTGCGACGTTTTCGATCGAGGATGCGATCACACCCAAAACCGCAAAGAACATTGCGTGGCGGTCACGTGGGATCACCTGTGTTGAGATCGGCTCTGGTTTAAGGCCAAGCTTGGCGCAGACGTGCTCTTCAACGGCTGGGTCGATGTTGGCGAATGTGCCAACCGCGCCAGAGATTGCGCCGGTTGCGATTTCTTCGCGTGCGGC
This sequence comes from Cognatishimia sp. 1_MG-2023, assembly GCF_030548175.1. Lineage (GTDB taxonomy): Bacteria > Pseudomonadota > Alphaproteobacteria > Rhodobacterales > Rhodobacteraceae > Cognatishimia. Next base: position 448,716 of record NZ_JAUORX010000003.1, read on the forward strand.
TTTCAAACGGGCAAGGTTACGGTCCATCTCGGCATAGAAACGTGCGAAGGTCAGGCCCATTGTTGTTGGCTCTGCGTGGATACCGTGTGAGCGGCCAACGCGAACTGTGTTCTTATGCTCAATCGCGCGCTTTTTCAGCGCAGCGAGTAGCGCGTTTACGTCGTCGATCAGGATGTCTGCAGCGCGTACCAATTGCACGTTTAGGCAAGTGTCCAGAACGTCAGATGATGTCATGCCCTGATGCACAAAACGTGCTTCGTCAGATCCAACATGTTCTGCAAGATGCGTCAGAAACGCGATAACGTCGTGTTTGGTAACCGCTTCGATTTCGTCAATGCGGGCCACGTCGAAATCAACGTCTTTGGCTTTCCAAACGGCATCGGCGTTTTCGCGTGGGATCACACCCAGATCTGCTTGAGCATCGCAGGCGTGTGCCTCGATCTCATACCAGATCTTAAATTTGGTTTCAGGGGACCAGATGGCAACCATCTCTGGACGGGAATAACGAGGGATCATATCACAGCCTTGTGTTCTGACGCGGAAGTTGTGCGCGGTATAGACTGACCCCATAAAATGAACAAGTGAGGTTTGCTCGAAATGCGGCGCATTGCCCTTATTTTACTTATGATTGCAGGCACGGCTCAGGCGGATGACTGGCGTGCACTAAATGGTGACGAAATTCGCACAGCATTGACCGGCACCACGCTGACCTATCCGAACGCGACACAAAGCTTTCAGGCCGACGGCAAGACACCCTATGTGGCTGGCAGGCCTTCTATGGGTGCGTGGGAGGTCCGTGGGGATCAATATTGCAGCGTTTGGCCGCCCAGCGATCACTGGGCGTGTTTTGATATGTTTGCAAAGGACAACATGCTGCGCTTTGTCGGATCACGCGGCGACGTGACAGATGGCGTGATTACACCCTAGTCTTTTTCTTGAGTTAAATACCTCGGGGAGCGCGAGGGGCTGGCCCCTCGCATCCTTGGTATCAATCGTCAGCCAGTTCGGTGATCACTTCGCTTGATTTCTCAAGCGTGCGGTGGACCGGGCATTTATCAGCAATCTCTAGCAATCGCTGTCGTTGGGTGCTGTCAAGCTTACCGCCAAGGTGAATGACACGGGTAAAGCTATCAATCCGGTCGCCTGATCCGGTGCCCGCGTCTTGGGCGTGGACTTTGTTGTGGCGTACATCAACCCAGACATGTTCAAGCGGCCAACCTTTGCGGCGGGCATACATGCGGATGGTCATCGACGTGCAAGAGCCAAGGCCAGAGGACAAGAACCCATAAGGGGTCATGCCTTTGTTGGTGCCGCCATAGGCCAATGGTTCATCTGCCAGAGTGTGATGAAACGGGCCAGAGTTCACGTCTTGGAGGAACCCATTTGGATCCGCTTCAGAGACACGCACAACACCTTCGGGTGCGCCGATGGGTGGGGCAGGCGGCGCAAGGTGCAAATAGCGGGCGGCCCAAGCTGCGATGACTTCAGCTGCGTATTCCGCGTCTTCTGGGCGGCTGATCAGGTGATCTGAATCATCCAGCGTGACAAAGCTTTTGGGATGTTTGGCCGCCATAAAGATGGCAGAGGCATTTTCGATGTCGACCACATTGTCGCGTGGTGCGTGCATGACCAATAGCGCGCGACCCAGTTTGCCGATGATTGGCGCTAGTTTTTGTCCGGCGACGTCTTCGACAAAGTCTTTGCCGATGGTGAAGGGACGACCGCCCAAGCAGACCTCGGCCTGACCTTCGGATTTGATTGTCTCCAAGGCGCCATCGAAGTTGTGGGTAACGTGACCCGGATCAAAGGGGGCACCCAGTGTGACCACGGCGCGCACGCTTGGCATATCGCCAGCAGCACGCAGAACAGCTGCGCCACCAAGGGAATGGCCGATCAACATGTCAGGCGCCATGTCGCGGCTTGCTAGATAGTTAGCAGCGGCACGCAGGTCGTCTACGTTGGATGTGAAGGTGGTGTTGGAAAACTCCCCTTCGGAATGGCCAAGGCCGGTGAAGTCAAACCGCAGAACCGCCAGCCCCATTGCTGCAAGGCGGCCGGCAATCCGGCGTGCTGCAGGAATGTCTTTGGAACATGTAAAACAGTGGGCAAACAACACTGTCGCGAGATGCGGCCCATCGGGGATGTCTAGGCGTGCCGCGAGCTTCTCGCCACTGTGCCCAGTGAAGGTGATACGTTCAGTCGTCATACTCAAAGCGGTCCTTTGCCTGTTCCGACCCAATTTGGGGCACGTGAGCCGCGAGGCCAAGGTCTATGTCAGCACTGTCACGGCAAGGTGAGCAGATGGGAGCGGGCGCGAGTTGGTTAGCTATGGGGGCGGGGGTGCTGAGCTCTTCATAATCGGAGATTGGGTGCTGGGGCAATGGATGCGCATTGTATGCGGCAGAATCAGTTGCGTTTGTACTTAGCCAAAAAGGTGGGGTGTTTTTGATTGTCGGTTGGTGCGACAAGCCCTGTTTCAATTTTAGGCTGCAGGTTCGGCACAACCTAAGCATTGCAGGAAACCGTCAAAGTTTGTTTCGGGACTTCTGTGGGTGGGGCGTAAATACTGATGCTAGATTAACTAATCGGGCCTTTGGGAATATTTCATATGCAATGCCATGAGGCTTGCGATCTGACGGTCTTAACAACCTGAATTTGAATAATTCTACCTATAGTGTTGTTCTAAACCTAATCGAAAGTATAGCTATTTCACCCTTAGGGACCGTGGTGCCGGATTAGAAATTTCGTTAAGTTGGCGAAAGAAAAATTAAAAAGAAAGCCCTGACATGACTGTTACCGTTGTGGCAATGACCAGCATTAACGAAGATGAGCCAATGGCATTGGCGGAATACCTGCAGGTCACGGGACCGTTGCTGGAGCGTGCCGGCGCGCGAATTTTGAAACGTTTCACGGTAAATGAGGTTGTGGTGGGGCATCGGCCCGCCAAAACGGTCTTTATCGTAGAATATCCAAGCAAGGCCGCTGTCGACATGGTGTTTAACAGTGCGGAGTACCGCAGTATCATTCCGGCTCGGGATTTGGCGTTTAACGAATACAGCGTGACGGTTGCGACGGATGGCGAAAGCGCGAATGACGCGGCGGTTGCTGTCGATTGATCTTTGGTATCAGAATTAGAAAGAAAAGCGCCCTTTGAGGCGTTTTTTTGTTTTTTGGTATTTGTGACGATTAGGTTGCCATAAATTCCAACACTCTGGAACGTGCTGTTGGTGGTCAGATTGAGGCGTTGGCCTTATTGCGCGCGGACGCTGGCCATTTTGAATCCTGCGAACAAGAGGGCGAGGCCTGCTGTTTTGTTAACTGCGCTGACGATCCATTTTTTGACGCCGCCGCGGGCGAGGCGATCGCCGAGGAAGGCGTATGCGCTGTAGGCAGTGACATCTATTAGGAAAGTCGTGCCTCCCATGATTAGGATTTGTGGAATGATCGGCGCATCGGTGTCGAGAAACTGCGGCAGGATCGCTGCGAAATAGAGCAAAGCTTTGGGGTTGGCGAATTCAATCACGAACCCTTTTGCAAATAGGGTGCTGACGGCTGATGTGTGTTTGTCTGGTTGCACCGAGATCGCGCCGGCTTTGCTTAGGAGTGCTGTCAGGCCCAAATATACCAGATAGGCGACACCTACCCATTTGATGATGGAAAACAGCAGGTTGGATGCAATGATGAGCGAAGCGACCCCTGTGGCGGAAAGAACGAAGTAGACTACATTGGCGAGCGCCACTCCTGCGACGCCAAAGAGGGCGCGCTGTCCGCCGTTTGTGGCGCCTTGGGACGCCATCGCGATGGCTGCCGCGCCGGGAGTGAAGACGACAACGGTCGTTGTCAGCAAAAAGATCAGGTAGGTTTCTAACGCCATTGGGCCGCCCTAACGATTGAATTTAGGGTTTGATGAGGCGCGTTATTGCTGTGAAACGCAATCCGTTTCTTGCGCAAATACTGACAGTTTATTGCAGCAGCTGATACCGAATTTCGGTATTGGGGCGTTGGCTATTGCGCGCGATCATCACCATTGGTTCTGGAAAACGGAATTGATTTACACCCGTGATTTCTTTGTCCCAATTTGGTGACATGGGATAGGCAAGGTTACGGGTCTTTAGGTTGCTCCATTCGGAGCTAACCGCGTTAGGCGCTGAGAGGCCGGACCAGTAGTTTGTTTGGCTTAAGCTGTAGCAGGTATATTTCGCTGACATCAGATCAGAAAAGTTACGGCCCCGGCGAGCAAGGCCGTCTGCTGTGAATTCAAAGAAGGTCGCGTTTGAGGTTTCGGGTTGCCAGATTGCGCGCTGACGTCCGGGAATATCACCAGAATATGCCGCGGACATGATGGGTGACATAACCACATTTAAAGTGTCCATATCGGGTTGAATGCAAATATCTGTTGGCGCATAGCCATCCGCCAAAATGCGCAGATGGGGAGTGGCCACGGGCATATCGACCTTGCCGCTTGGATCGCTGAAACCTGCGAATTGCCCTTTGGAATCATCGGTACCTGACATTTCAATAACAGTGGCGCCTGCGACGGGGCAGTGGCGGTGCAGGTCTATGAGGAGAAGAGACGCGACAATGCTATTGCTGAAGGCAACACGGTTCTGAGTGGCCTTCATCTGCCCGGCTATGTGTTCATTCATTTTGTTTAAACCTGCCCAAAACCGTCTGAGAAAACCAATGTTTTCAATCCGGAGGCAGTTTGCACCAAGAGGCCAGTAAATACAGGGTTTTGTGCTGTAAAACGTTGGTTTTCAGTAAGTTTTTTTGAAAGTTACAATGCTGACTAGTGGTTCAAAAAAACGGTTCTCTTTAGGGTTGCTTTTATGGTGTTTGGCTGTGGGTCAAACGAAAACAGGCGCCCCGTGGGGGCGCCTGTTTCGAATCAATGTCTAACTGATTAGCAGCTGTAGTACATGCCGAATTCAACTGGGTGAGGCGTGTGCTCATACAGTTCAACTTCGCCCATTTTCAGTTCGATGTAACCTTCGATCTGATCTTTGGTGAATACGTCGCCAGCAGTTAGGAAGTCGCTGTCTTTTTGTAGCTCTTCAAGTGCTTCACGTAGGGAACCACAAACTGTTGGGATGTCTGCCAGTTCTTCAGCAGGCAAGTCATACAAGTTTTTGTCCATAGCTTCGCCTGGATCAATCTTGTTTTTGATGCCGTCAAGGCCAGCCATCAGAAGTGCTGCGAAGCACAGGTATGGGTTGGATGATGGATCAGGGAAACGAGCCTCTACGCGTTTTGCTTTTGGCGATTCTGTCCAAGGGATACGTACACAGCCAGAACGGTTGCTTGCAGAGTATGCGCGCAGAACTGGTGCTTCGAAGCCTGGGATCAGACGCTTGTACGAGTTGGTGGATGGGTTTGTGAAGGCGTTCAACGCTTTCGCGTGCTTCAGGATACCACCGATGAAGTACAGAGCTTCTTGGGACAGATCAGCGTATTTGTCGCCTGCGAACAATGGCTTGCCATCTTTCCAGATGGACATGTTCACGTGCATACCTGTGCCGTTGTCGCCAGCGATTGGCTTTGGCATGAAGGTAGCGGATTTGCCGTAAGACTGAGCCACGTTGTGGATCACGTATTTGTATTTCTGCAGTTCGTCCGCTTGCTTGGTCAGGCTATCAAAGATCAGGCCAAGCTCGTGCTGACAGGACGCAACCTCGTGGTGGTGCTTGTCTGTCTTCATGCCGAGACGCTTCATTGTGGACAGCATTTCGGAACGGATGTCTTGAGCGTCGTCAATTGGGTTTACTGGGAAGTAACCGCCTTTGACGCCAGGGCGGTGGCCCATGTTGCCCATTTCGTATTCTGTGTCTGTGTTCCAAGACGCGTCTTGTGCATCAACTTCGTAAGATACTTTGTTGATGGTGTTGGAGAAGCGTACGTCGTCAAACAGGAAGAATTCTGCTTCTGGACCCATGTATGCCGCATCGCCGATACCGGAAGATTTCAGGTATGCTTCGGCTTTTTGAGCTGTGCCGCGTGGGTCACGCTCGTATGCTTCGCCAGTGTCTGGCTCTACGATAGAGCAGTGGATGCAGATTGTTTTTTCTGCGTAGAACGGATCCACATATGCAGATTTTGTATCTGGGATCAGTTTCATGTCGGAGTTTTCGATAGACTTCCAACCTTCGATGGAAGAGCCGTCAAACATGAAGCCCTCTTCGAGGAAATCTTCGTCAACCAGATCAACGTCTACTGTGACGTGCTGTAGTTTACCGCGTGTGTCAGTGAAACGAATGTCGACATAAGCCGCATCTTCGTCTTTGATCAGCTTGAGAACTTCACTTGCGCTCATGTCTGAATCCCTTTGATATATCTAGAGTGATTGGCGTTTATAGTGCGTCTGAACCGGATTCACCGGTACGGATGCGAATGGCTTGTTCGACGGTGCTGACAAAAATTTTGCCGTCGCCGATTTTATCAGTTTTCGCAGCGTCTACGATCGCTTCGATGGCTTGGTCGACCAGCTCGTCATCTAATACGACTTCAATTTTCACCTTTGGGAGAAAATCAACAACGTATTCTGCACCACGATACAGTTCTGTATGACCTTTCTGACGGCCGAAACCTTTGACCTCGATCACAGAGAGGCCTTGAATTCCCACGTCTTGCAACGCTTCTTTCACTTCATCCAATTTGAATGGCTTGATGATCGCTTCGATCTTTTTCATCTCGGGGGGCCTCCTCGCCTGAGTTCAACTGTGCTGATCCCATTTTCAGGCGGGGGTCACAATTGGCTTGTGCAATGCTTTACCCGCGTGCGAAGGGGATTTCTAGGTGTTGCTTAAAAAATAGGCAACTTGCACGCAAATTGTACTGAATTGAATCGCTGTTGGAGCGAGGAATGTCCTAAATATTGCGCGTTGCATAAATGAGCGGCGAATGATTCCGCAACTTTAGAAGAATTCATTTGTGTGAACCGGTTCTAAGTTGGTGGCCCTGTAGGGCAACTGTGAACTTGGGGCAGGGCTGTTGATGTGGGCCGAGGGGCCAGCCCCACGGGCTCCCCGGAGTATTTTGGGAAAGATGAAGGGGGGGATTCGGTTTTCTGCGGGGGAAGTGGGCGTTGAAATGGGATTTGGGGCAGGGTGTTGTGGTTTCATTAAAGTGAAAACGCGTTGTTTTTAGGGGCCGTG
>NZ_JAUORX010000004.1 GCF_030548175.1 Cognatishimia sp. 1_MG-2023
TGTTGTGCTTAAGTTAACAAAGTTAACAAAAAGCCGTCCAAACAGTGAAGCTGTTAATCTTATCATCGAGCCGAAGCCCTAAAGACCAGATATGCAAACATTCGTCCGTCGTATAACGGCCAAACCGCCCACATATCTCTTCAGTGTCATCACAATGTCAAAAAGCGTGAAATCCTCAGTAAAACCAAAGACCTCAGAGACAAAAATTAACACGTAGCGCCCTAACTTACGGCGCAACCTGCGTCTTAGTACCTCAAAATTTTCTTCTCAAACCGTCTCCAGAGCACCGCTCCGTTTCCCGTCTGACCCGCCGTTGTGCGCCTCAGCGCCGCCGGTAAGGGGGGTTCTAAGGTTACTTGCGCACAGCCGCAAGCGCTTTTTACAGGAAACTTTCAAAAAAGTGTCACACTCAATAAAATAAGGGCAATGGCGCTAACATTTTGTGCAATCCCCCACCAGAAAGTCCGGTTTTCATCGCCAAATCCAGGACTTTTGTGCTGAATCACGCGTCGCGCAATTCGATTCAACGGCGAGTCACCCTGATATCGGGAGTGACTCGCGGGAATCTCTTGGGATCTGGCTTAGAATCGTCGCGGATTCGCTGAAACGCAGGTCGGCCATGCGAATCTAGCAGTGGTTCTTGAATGCCCCCTATTCTAGAGGGGGGCACATCAAAACCATTATCAGGAGTAAGTCACATGGCCGCTTTGGCTCATACAGTTGCCCGTGTTTCGGGCTTTTCTTTCGCTCAGAAACTTATGGACAGCTTTTGTTCAAAACTGGAACGTCGCAATGTTCCGCATTGGGTAGAATACCTAAACACAAAATAAGTCGTTGTGCTGTTTCAGCGCGACGGCACTTTTGACAAAAAGGGCGCCCCTAGAGGCGCCCTTTTGCATTTCAATCTCTACGACGCCAATTGGGCCGCGACCTTACTTAAGTGAAGGTCGACAAGTGCGCGGGCACGGTCTGCTGTTTCCGCCTCTGCATAACAGCGAAACTCTGGTGCATTGCCTGAAGGACGGAGATGAACCACCTCTTCATTGGCAAAGGTCACACGTAAGCCATCAGTCGTATCGACCTTGGCTTCTACGGCAGGCATATCAAAGAACGCAGTGCGCTTTTGTGGGTCGGCGATGAGATCCGCTAGAAATGCAGCAGATGTTGCCGTTTGAATGCCTGCAATCCGGTCAGCCGCCGAAAAGCGGCTTGGAAGCGTTGCCGTAAGCTCAGCCAATGAAAGCCCTGCACGGACCGCAGACGCCAGTGAGGCGACGATTGGCAGAGCGCAGTCTCTGGTCAGAAGGGGACGCAATTCGCCAGCATTCGTTTGATGCGTATAGCCGAGCAGGAAACCACCGTTGGCCTCATAGCCAACAACCCTAGCTTCTGTGTTCTTCGCCAGAACCTCTTCGATTGCCGCCACAACAAAGGGCGAGCCGATTTTGGTCAGCTGAATGTCGCTGAATGCGTCCATCGACATAATCATCGAGTTTGACGACACAGGTGTGCAAATGGTGTCCGCCTTTAGATACAGAGCGGTCAACACACCAAGCACGTCCCCAGGTACGATTTGGCCGCTGTGATCTGTCACCATTGGGCGATCTGCGTCACCATCGGTTGAGATCAGCGCGTCTAGCTTATGGGTTTCGCACCATTCCGCGAATTTGGCGCGAGAGGTTGGATCGACGGCTTCTGTATCCACCGGCACGAAATGCGATGTGCGTTCCAGCGGGATGGCTTTCGCGCCAAGCTGCGTCACCATTTCTACCAGAATATCACGCGCGACAGAGCTGTGTTGGTACACGCCAATGCGCAACCCATTTAGCGCATCCGCACCAAAGGCTGTGGCATAGCGTTGAATATAAGCCGCTTTGGCGTCGTCGGCTGCGTCTATACGCGGGTTGTCGTTGGATTGGGCCTGATGTTGTTTTGCCAAAGACGCCACGATCTTTGCCTCATCCGCCTTGGAAATTTCACCCGCACGCGTGTAAAACTTGATCCCGTTGCGATCTGCTGGGATGTGGCTGCCTGTGATCATGATCGCGCCACTATCGGCATTATCAGCGGCAAGGGCCAAAGCCGGGGTTGGCAGAACGCCGCAATTCACGACCTTTTTGCCCATATCCTGCACGCTTCGCATCACGACCTCTGCGATAAGGGGTGAGGATTCACGCAAGTCCCAGCCAACGTAGACCGCATCCCCCGCGTCGCATTCGGACAGGAAGGCTTTGGTATAGGACGTGACAACCTCGTCGGTGAGCTCTGTGACCAACCCGCGAACGCCGCTTGTGCCGAATTTCGGTGCCATAATATGTGCCTTCTAAAATACCAATTTCATGCGCCATACCATAGCCGACCCCGCCCTGAGAAGGCCTTGCCAGCCACCACCGGCCAAAGGTTAATATGAACGCACCGAACGCAGGCCTTCACACTTTGGTAATCTGGAAATTCGTACGTTTCACGCGCCGAAACGTACGATTCCTTTTAGGCGAGGCCCGCGACCTCTTTGATCAGGGAAATCACCTGATCGACACCTTCACCGTGACGCATCGCGGTGAACACAAATGGGCGCGATTGGCGGACGCGGGTTGCGTCACTTTTCATCACCTCAAGTGACGCGCCGACATGTGGGGCGAGATCGGTTTTATTGATCACCAGAATATCGGATCGCGTGATCGCCGGGCCACCTTTGCGCGGGATCTCTTCACCGGCGGCGACATCAATGACGTAGATCGTGATGTCAGCGAGTTCGGGGCTGAAGGTGGCAGAGAGATTATCGCCGCCGCTTTCGATCAAAACGATTTCCAGATCAGCGTGACGCTCTTGCATCTCTGCCACTGCGGCGAGGTTGATGGAGGCATCTTCGCGGATGGCCGTATGGGGGCAGCCGCCGGTTTCGACACCGATGATCCGATCACCGGGCAGGATTTGCATCCGCATCAGGGCTTCGGCATCTTCTTGGGTGTAGATGTCATTTGTGATGACGCCGATGGAGTAATGAGATTTTAACCCTTCGGACAGGCGTGCGGTTAGCGTGGTTTTACCAGCGCCAACGGGGCCGCCGATGCCGATGCGGAGGGGGCCGTTCATCTTGGTCATGATTGAAAGAGCCTTGGTTCAAGTGTTTCGTGTTGCATCGCTGCGATGTCAGACAGAAAGGCCGAGGATGTGATGTCATCCGGCGTCAGCTCTGTCGCGGCTTGGGCGATGGTTGTGCAATCGGGGGTCAGCTGTGCGAGCACGCGTTGTGCGCCGGTTTGCCCAAGGGGCATCAAGCGCTGCGCGGCTGAGGTTAGATTGCTGAGGAAGGCGTGGAGATAGAGTGTTGCTGTGGCGGTTGGGTCGAGATCGACTAAGCGTGCAGCGCGGCCCAACGCGATTGGGAGCATGAGGTTGGGCAGATCAATCTGCCAAACCTCGGACGTGACCCGCGCAAAGGCGGCGCCTTGGCGGATGGATTCACGTAGGCGTTCTTTGGATGGGGCAAAGGCGATGGCTTGGGCGTTTAGATCGTCAAGGTCTGAGGCTGTGGAGTTATAGGCCATGTGAATCCAGGCAGCATCGGATTTGCCGGTGCCGTGGGTCAAGATGTCTTGCAGCCAAGCCTTGAGCGTGGCTTCATCGCTGACCCAGCCATTGGCGATTGCGCTTTCTAACCCGTGGGAAAAGGCAAAGCTGCCCACCGGATAGGCGGGGGACAGCCATTGCGTCAGGGTTAAAAGGCGCGGATCAATGTGCATGGGCGGTTGCCACATGTTCGTGGGAATGCGTGCGGCCGTGACCGTATGCGCCACCTTCAGGGGTAAAGGGTTCGGTTGCTTGCACCACAGTTGCGCCGAGGTGTTCCAGCATGTGTTTGATCACCGGATCGTTCTGGATCAACAGGCGGGTTTCCTCGATCTGGCAGGGCGTGTGGCGATTGCCGATGTGCCATGCGAGGCGGTGCAGGCTGTCGCCCGTGACGATTAGAACATCCTCAGCCGCCGCGCGGATTTCGACCATGCGGCCATCGGAGAGTTCCAGCGTATCGCCGTCATCCAGCGATGTGGTTTGTTCCAGATCGACAACGAAAGCCCAGCCGCCGCTGGTGACGAGACGTTTGCGACGTAGAAAGCGGCCGTCGTAGTCGAGGGTTACGAACGCCTCGGCCTTATCATGGCCGTGGCGGTGTAGTTTTTGTGCGAGAGGGAGTTGTGACATCATTCAAACCTCAGAACATGAAGTAACGCTGGGCCATTGGCAGCTCTGTTGCCGGTTGGCAGGTCAGCAGCTCGCCATCGGCGCGGACTTCGTAGGTTTCGGGGTTCACTTCGACCTTGGGCGTCGCGCTGTTCAGTTTGAGGTCGCGCTTGCCAATGTTGCGGGTGTTTTGCACAGCAACGGTTTGCTTGGCGAGGCCGAGGTTGTCGCGCAGGCCATCCGCTTGGGCGGCTTGGGACACGAAGGTCACGGCAGAGTGTTCAACGCTGCGGCCAAAGGCACCGAACATGGGGCGCGAATAGACCGGTTGCGGTGTTGGGATCGAGGCATTCGGATCACCCATTTGCGCCATAGCGATTGTGCCGCCGAGCAAGACCATTTCTGGCTTAATACCAAAGAACGCCGGATCCCATAGAACGAGGTCAGCACGCTTGCCTTCGGCGATGCTGCCGATTTCGTGGCTTAGACCATGCGCGATGGCAGGGTTGATGGTGTATTTCGCAATATAACGGCGCACACGGAAGTTATCGTTTTCGCCGGTTTCTTCGGACAATCGCCCGCGTTGCTTTTTCATCTTATCGGCAGTTTGCCATGTGCGGATCAGAACCTCGCCCACGCGCCCCATCGCTTGGCTGTCTGACGCGATGATCGAGAACGCGCCCATGTCGTGCAGGATGTCTTCGGCGGCGATGGTTTCGCGGCGAATGCGGCTTTCGGCAAAGGCCACGTCTTCGGGGATGGATTTATCCAGATGGTGACAAACCATGAGCATATCGAGGTGTTCCTCGATCGTGTTTACGGTGAAGGGGCGTGTTGGGTTGGTGGAGCTGGGCAAGACGTGATCTTCGCCGCAGATTTTGATGATGTCGGGCGCGTGGCCGCCGCCCGCGCCTTCGGTGTGAAAGGCATGGATAGTACGGCCCTTCATAGCGCCGACAGTGTGTTCGACAAAGCCAGATTCATTCAGCGTGTCGGTGTGGATCATCACCTGCACGTCCATGTCATCGGCCACCGATAGGCAGCAATCGATGGCGGCTGGGGTGGTGCCCCAATCCTCGTGCAGTTTCAGCGCGCAGGCGCCGCCTTTGATCTGTTCCTCTAGCGCTGCGGGCAGGCTGGCGTTGCCTTTGCCTGCGAAGGCGAGGTTCATTGGAAAGGCATCTGCGGCCTGCATCATGCGGCCAAGGTGCCAAGCACCGGGGGTGCAGGTGGTGGCCAAAGTGCCGTGCGCTGGCCCGGTGCCTCCACCGAGCATTGTGGTCAGGCCCGAGTGCAATGCGTCGTCGATCTGCTGTGGGCAGATGAAATGGATGTGACTGTCAAAACCGCCAGCGGTCAGAATGCGGCCTTCGCCTGCGATGACTTCGGTGCCGGGGCCGACGATGATGTCGATGTTTGGCTGGGTATCGGGGTTTCCGGCCTTGCCGATTTTGTGGATGCGGCCATCGCGCAGGCCAACGTCGGCTTTATATACGCCGGAGTAATCCACGATCAGCGCGTTGGTGATGACAGTATCCACCGCCCCTGCCGCGCGGGTGACTTGGGATTGGCCCATGCCATCGCGGATGACTTTACCGCCGCCGAATTTGACCTCTTCGCCGTAAGGGCCGGTCAGGTCGCGTTCGACTTCGATGATCAGGTCAGTGTCTGCAAGCCGCAGTTTGTCGCCCACGGTTGGGCCGAACATGGCGGCATAGTCGGATCGTTTGATGGTTGCTGGCATGTCAGAAAGGTCCTTGGATTGAGCGCTTAGTGAGAGCACCAGTTAGGAACACAGTTGAAAGCACGAAGAGCAGAGGAACGAAGATCAATGTGATCTCCCCAATTAGCCCAAGTGAGTTCGGAAAAACGCGAGGAAAGAACAGGTTCAAGCTTGCGAGCGCTGGTAGAATGGCGCCAAATATTATTACCGGAAAACGCCACTGGAAGCCGAGTGAAACAAGACTAAACAAACATGTAACTACAGATAAAGCAGCCAATACATACCAAGTCTGAGAACCAAAGGGCATTGTAACTGCTACGATAGAAACGCCTAGTGCAGCAGTTGAAACGATGGCTTCGAGTTTTCGTGACGTCCACAACATGCGGGCAATTATGGCGATTGCTGCAAGAAAGCAGAAAAGCCAAATAGCGATAACAACAACTTCGGTTCCCATCAGAGATTCCCCATAACTTTCTGATTAAATCCGAAAATCTTACGATTGCCAGAAATCGGGATCAAGTTCACTTCGCGGCGTTGGCCGGGTTCGAAACGGACGGCGGTGCCGGATGCGATATCTAGGCGGTGGCCGTAGGCGGCGGTGCGGTCAAAATCGAGGGCCGGGTTGGTTTCAGCGAAATGGTAGTGGCTGCCAACTTGGACCGGGCGGTCGCCGGTGTTGGCGACCATCAGCGTGATCGCGGTTGCGCCGTCGTTTAGGGTGAGATCACCCTCGGCTGGAAAGAGTTCGCCGGGGATCATTTGCGCAGCGCCAATGTTGCGCCAAGTGCGGCCACGGCGATGAAGGCCAGACCCATCAGGATGTTTTCAGAGCCATGCGGATGCAGATGTGCGCCGGTGTGTGCGGATGCTGGGGCGGCAAGAACGATCAGAGGCAGGGCGATTTTGGATGCGAATGTCATGGGAGTGTCTCCTTAGCGAATGGGGTTGTGAACGGTGACGAGTTTGGTGCCATCTGGAAAGGTGGCCTCGACCTGTACGTCATGGATCATTTCGGGGATGCCGCTCATGCATTGATCACGGGTGATGACTTGGGCGCCAGCCTCCATCATATCGGCGACGGACCGGCCATCGCGCGCGCCTTCGACGACGGCGTCGGTGATCAGGGCAATTGCCTCGGGGTGGTTCAGTTTCACACCACGGGCAAGGCGTTTGCGGGCCACTTCGGCGGCCATGGCCACCAGCAGTTTGTCTTTTTCCCTAGGGGTCAGGTTCATGGTTAGAGTCTCCAGGAGGTTGGCAGGCCATCGCGGCTGAGCCGGTCAAGGATAGGAAGAAGGCTGCGGCGCAGTTCGAAACTGTCGGCGGCGATCATACGAAGGACCAGCATGTCAGGTTCGCGCAGGCTGGCGCCGGCGGTTGGCGGTAGCTGGGATTGAATGGATTTCAGATGGGCCTCGGCATCGGGGGCGATGTAGACAAGGCTGGCCATGGCCCCTGCCCCTTGGCCGATGGCGCGGCGGGCGAGGTGTTGGGTCATGTCGCCGTTTAGGTCGAGACCGTCCTTATATATAGGTGTGCCGTTGCGACGGATGTCGATGCGGTCGTGGAACTGAATGTCGGTCAGGGTTTCGCCCATAGCTGTGCGGCCAAAGACAACGGGTTCGACCATCAATAGACGGGCGTTTTCGGTCAGGTCGGCTTTGAGGGTGCGATGCAAAGCCGAGCCTTCAAACAGGATCAGCTCTTGGGGGAGCCAATTGAGTTGGGCGTTGTCGTGGACTGTTAGATGCGTCGTGACCCGCGCCATGCCGGATTGCGCGCGATAGGCGCGTTCGGCGGCTTGAGTTGTCGCGGTCAGTTGGCTGTTTTCGCCTGCTGTTAGATTTAGATCGAGGGTGTCCCCGCCTGTCAGGCCGCCGGATGTGTTGATCAGGATCGCCTGTACATCATTGCTGCGAGCAAAGAGAGCCTTCATCGCGCCTTGGGTGCGGAACTGGTCCAAGCCGCTGCGTGCTCCGACCTCTTTACTGGAAAGCGACAGTTTTCCGACCGTTCGCGGCACGGGACCTACGGCGTATGCTGGGTCATATGTAAACGGCGCGTTAATGGTCGGATGTCCTTATGCATGTCCTGTTGCTGCATCCTTGATCACCTAGACCGTAAAGTGACTATGATTCCCTCGTTTTGAGATTATGGCTGCGATAGTTTGCACATTTTTTAACCCATCAACGGGCTGTGAGCGCAATTTTTGAGCAAACGCCTCAATCTTGCCGCGTGGATCACTCGGAACATTGATCTAGGGCGAAAGCATACTCTTCACTAAGGGCACCCAGACGCATTGCTGTCAAAATGTGGGATGTGGGTGTGTGACGACCATACGAATTGGACCTCGAAGCGGCCGCCACACGAATTGCAACAACAGTTGCGAAGCCATTGCTACGATTTTGCGCCGCGCGGTGCAATCTCGGCGGGCTTCGCTAGGAGCTAAAAATGAACCTGTTCTCTAAAACCCTAACAAGTGCTGCTGCCCTAACCGTAATGGCCGGCACTGCTATGGCGAGTGATTGTTCCGTTAAAGTGGGTGTTCTGCACTCTTTGTCCGGCACCATGGCGATTTCTGAAACAACTTTGAAAGACACAATGCTGATGCTGGTTGAACAGCAGAACGCAAAAGGCGGTGTCTTGGGTTGTGCGATTGAGCCAGTGGTTGTTGACCCGGCATCTGATTGGCCACTGTTTGCTGAAAAAGCACGTGAGCTTCTGACTACACATGAAGTTGACGTTATCTTTGGCAACTGGACTTCGGTGTCCCGTAAGTCTGTTCTGCCAGTGATCGAAGAATTGAACGGCCTGCTGTTCTACCCTGTTCAGTACGAAGGCGAAGAGTCTTCTAAGAACGTATTCTACACAGGTGCGGCGCCGAACCAGCAAGCGATCCCAGCGGTTGATTACTTCCTAGAAGAGCTTGGTGTCGAGAAATTCGCACTGTTGGGCACAGACTACGTGTACCCACGGACCACAAACAACATTCTTGAGCAGTACCTACAAGACAACGGTATCGCGAAAGACGACATCTTTGTGAACTACACACCATTTGGTCACTCTGACTGGGCAACCATCGTTGCTGACGTTGTGGCATTGGGTGAAGACGGCAAATCTGTTGGTGTCATCTCTACCATCAACGGCGACGCAAACATCGGCTTCTATAAAGAGCTGGCAGCGGCGGGCATCTCTGCGGATGACATCCCAGTTGTTGCGTTCTCTGTTGGTGAAGAAGAGCTATCCGGTCTGGACACAGCGAACCTAGAAGGTCACTTGGCGGCTTGGAACTACTTCCAGTCTGCAGAATCTGATGCAAACGCTGAATTCATCGACGCATGGAAAGCCTTTGCTGGCGAAGAGCGTGTGACCAACGACCCAATGGAAGCGCATTACATCGGTTTCAACATGTGGGTTAACGCGGTTGAAGCGGCTGGCACCACAGACGTGGATGCGGTTCGTACAGCGATGTACGGTCAAGAGTTCCCGAACCTGACTGGCGGTACAGCGGTTATGCTGCCTAACCACCACTTGGCGAAACCAGTTCTGATTGGTGAAATCCAAGCGGACGGTCAGTTCGATATCATCTCTAAAACTGCAGAAGTTCCGGGTGACGCATGGACTGACTTCTTGCCAGCCTCTGCTGTTCTGAAGTCCGACTGGAAAGACCTGGGCTGCGGTATGTACAACACCGAAACCGGTTCCTGTGTACAGCTGAAGTCTAACTACTAATCTGTCTAGAAATTGTCGGGGTGCCACGTTTGGCGCCCCGACCCCTGATTTAGAAAACTCCCCCATGATCCGTACACTTACATTGGCGCTGGCACTGCTCTGCCTGCCTGTTGCGCTGTATGCCCAAGACTTACAGAGCCTCTTACAAACTCATCAAAAGATCGTTGAAAAACCTTCACGGAAAACCGTTGGGCCGGTGATCGAAGCACTTGGTGCGTCAGGCTTGCCAGAGGTTCCCGTTTTCCTGGAACGTTGGCAGGATAAGGCACTGTATGTGCGCAAAGACGATGGGGTTTTCTTTTATGCCGCGAAATCCGCCGAGGGCCGTGACCTGATTGATATTTCAACGGGTGAGATTGTGGCCACGGGCGTTGATGCCGGTACTTTGAAACAAATAAAACCGAACGGCGGTGTCCGTAAGGTGATTGGTGAGGCGCTGGTGCAGTTTTTGCTAAGCGATCCCGATATTGAACGCCGCAGAAATGCGGTGGATGCCATTGCGCGAAACTTAAGCCCAAACCAAATCGCGCCATTGGTGGCGTCGATCGAAGGTGAGCCTGATGCGGCTCTATTACAGCGGAAAAGGCGATTAGCAGGCTATTTGACTGCGCGTTTTGGCGACACCACAGAGGCGCGTGTGGATGCGATTGAATTTCTGTCGGATGACCTAAGCGTTGATGGCCGAGCCGTGATGTCCCAGATTTTGGAAACGCGGTTTGTGGCGGCTGATGCTGTGCCAGATGCGAATGTGTCTGAGGTATTGGAGCCCGGTAGCGAGGCACTTTCGCGGGATGCGGCTTATGCGATTTTGGTTGAGGAACATGGCTTCCCACCGCGGCTCACCGACAATGACGTGCGCCTTGCGCTAGAGGCGCATGTGGACGGCGGCAAAGCCGGTGGTGTTCCTGTTGCGCAGTTGGGCGACATGCAAAATCGCGCGGTGGCTTATGACACGCTGGCAGCGCAGGGATTGGTTCAAAAACGTGTCTCCGAAGGCGATCTGGATCGTGCCTTTGCGGAGTGGGGTTTCTACCAAGTTTACCTAGAAAACGACGCGGCCGTAACGGCGGCAGCTTTAGAAACGCAGAAGGCCATTCAGACCAAAGTGGCGATGAACCAAGCGGTTGATCTGGGCATGGATGCGATTTCTTTGGCGTCGATCTATTTCTTGGCCGCTGTTGGCTTGGCCATCACCTTTGGAGTGATGGGCGTGATCAACATGGCGCATGGCGAGTTCATCATGATGGGTGCTTATACCGGTTACGTCGTGCAGCAGTTCATTACCAACTACACGCTGTCACTGGTTGTGGCCCTGCCCTTGGCCTTTGCGGTGACGTTTGCGGCGGGTGTCGCGATGGAGCGGTTGGTTATTCGCTGGCTCTATAACCGCCCGCTCGAAACGCTATTGGCGACCTTTGGTATTTCGGTGGCGTTGCAGCAGTTGGCAAAGAACATCTTTGGCACGCAGGCGCGTCCGCTGACCTCTCCGGGTTGGTTGGATGGCGCTTGGGTCATCAATGACGTTGTGCAGATCAGCTATATTCGTATCGCGATTTTCGTGCTGGCACTGATGTTCTTGGGGCTATTGTTGTTCATTCTGAAAAAGACCCGTCTGGGCCTAGAGGTGCGCGCGGTAACGCAGAACCCACGCATGGCGGCATCGATGGGGATCAACCCGGATAAGATCAAGATGATGACCTTTGGCCTTGGCTCTGGCATCGCGGGGATCGCCGGTGTTGCGATTGGCCTGTTTGCCAAAGTCACGTCCGAGATGGGATCAGACTATATTGTGCAAAGCTTTATGACCGTTGTGGTCGGCGGCGTTGGCAACGTTTGGGGTACGTTGGCGGGGGCTGCGATGATTGGCTTCTTCCAAAAGGGTGTCGAGTGGTTGAACCCGACCAACACCTTGGCGGCGCAGACCTATATGATCTTGTTCATCATCCTGTTCATTCAATTCCGTCCGAAGGGCATCATTGCCCTGAAGGGCCGCGCGGCAGGAGATTAAGACCATGCGGAAAAGTTTTATTGCTCAAAACCCGTCTGTCCTTTGGTTTCTGGCCTGCCTTGGCTTGTTCACCGTTGTTGTCACCTTGATGGCAGAGGCGACGGGCGCTGGCCTGATCTCTACCTCTTTCGTTAAGACCTTGGGCAAGGTGTTGTGCCTATGCCTTGTGGCCATCGCGATGGATGTTGTGTGGGGCTACTGCGGTATCCTTTCATTGGGTCACTTCGCGTTCTTTGGCATCGGCGGCTATGCGGTTGGCATGTGGCTGATGTATGCGCGGACCGAGGCGATTGTCGTCTCTAACTTGGCCGAAAGGACCATTCCAGCGACACCGACTGAAGTGAACGACGCGATTGCGACGCAGATCTTTGGGGTGGTCGGATCGTCCGAATTCCCGCTGATCTGGGCATTTTCGCATAGCTTGGTGTTGCAGCTACTGCTGGTGGTTCTGGTGCCGGGGCTATTAGCCTTGATCTTTGGCTGGCTGGCGTTCCGGTCGCGGGTGACCGGCGTTTACCTGTCGATCCTGACCCAAGCGATGACATTGGCCTTGGCGCTCTATCTGTTTCAAAACGACAGTGGTCTGCGCGGCAACAACGGCTTGTCTGGCTTGCAGAATATTCCGGGGTTCGAAGCCGTACCGCAATCTGTGGTGTCGATGGGCTTTTTCTGGGCGTCAGCCATAGCGCTGGGTCTGGGGTATGTCCTGTTTGCGCGGGTGTTGTCTGGCAAGATGGGCAGCGTTATTCGCGCCATTCGTGATGACGAAACGCGGGTGCGGTTCCTTGGCTATCACGTGGAAAGCTACAAGCTGTTCATCTTTACCCTGACGGCTGTTGTCGCGGGGATCGCCGGCGCGCTCTATTACCCACAAGCGGGCATCATCAACCCGGCAGAGATCGCACCGATTGCATCAATCTATCTGGCGGTTTGGGTTGCTATCGGTGGTCGCGGGCGTCTGTATGGCGCGGTGATCGGCACGGCTTTCGTGTCGTTGCTGTCCAGCTGGTTTACCGGCGGTGGCGCACCTGCGGTGAACCTTGGGTTCTACACAATTCAATGGACGGAATGGTGGCTGGTGCTGCTGGGCACATCCTTTGTTGCGGTCACGCTGTTCTTCCCTGCGGGGATCGGCGGGTTGTTTGATAAATTCGCGAGGAAATCATCATGAGCGCGCTCTTAGAACTTTCCGGCGTCTCGGTTAGCTTTGATGGCTTTAAGGCGATCAACAATCTGGCCTTTCAAATCAACGAACCCGAAATGCGGGCGATCATTGGGCCAAACGGCGCGGGTAAAACCACGTTTATGGATATTGTCACCGGCAAAACGAAACCCGATGAAGGGCGCGTTTTATGGGGCGAAAAATCGATCAACCTGATCGGCAAATCCGAAAGCCAAATCGCGCGCGAAGGTGTGGGGCGAAAGTTCCAGAAACCAACAGTGTTCGAAGATCAAACCGTGCGCGAGAACTTGGCCATGGCGCTCAAGAACCCGCGCGGGCCGTTTGAGGTGCTGTTTTATCGCAAGTCCGCCGAAGGTGCCGCGCGGATCGAGGCGATTGCCGAACAGATCAACCTGACCGATCAACTGACCCGTAAATCGGGCGAGTTAAGCCATGGTCAAAAGCAGTGGTTGGAAATTGGGATGTTGCTGGCGCAGGAACCGCGGTTGTTATTGGTCGATGAGCCAGCGGCGGGGATGACCCCGGCGGAACGTGAGAAGACCACCGAGATTTTGGTCGAAGCGGCCAAGACCCGTGCGGTGGTTGTTGTGGAACATGACATGGAATTTGTGCGGCGGTTGAACTGCAAAGTGACCGTGCTGCACGAAGGGTCAGTTCTGGCCGAAGGATCGCTGGACCACGTGACACAAAACCCCGAAGTCATCGACGTTTATCTGGGACGCTAAGACATGTTGAAAATTGATAACCTGACCCTGCATTACGGGCATTCACAGATTTTATACGACGTCTCTATGCAAGCAGATGTTGGTAAAGTCACTTGCTTGATGGGCACGAACGGCGTTGGAAAAACGTCTCTGTTAAAGGCGATTTCGGGCACGCATGCGCGATCTGGTGGCGATCTGTCATTGGATGGCACCGAAGTGCCGCGCAATGCGTCAGCGTTTTACATGGCACGCAATGGTGTGGGCTATGTGCCCCAAGGCCGTGACGTGTTTCCGTTGATGACGGTGCGCGAAAACCTAGAGACTGGGTACGCCTGCCTACCCCGCGATGAACGCATGGTGCCGGATGAAATCTACGAACTGTTTCCCGTACTAAAAGACATGCGCGCCCGGCGTGGTGGTGACTTGTCTGGCGGTCAGCAGCAACAGTTGGCGATTGCGCGGGCTTTGGTGGCGAAACCAAAGCTGTTGCTATTGGACGAACCGACCGAGGGCATTCAGCCGAACATCATCAAACAGATCGGCGATGTCATTGCCTATTTGCGGGATCGGGGGGATATGGCGATTGTGTTGGTCGAGCAGTTCTTTGATTTCGCATACGGTCTGGGCGACAATTTTGTGGCTTTGACACGGGGCGAAGTGGTGCATAACGCGCCAAGAGCCGACACAGAGCGCGAGGCGCTTTTGGCCAAGGTATCGGTCTAGCTTTTCGTTGGGGGCTGTCGTGGTCCCCGACGTCGAACGCCCTGTCTATGCGGGTTCAGCACTCGCGCGGTCAGCCTGCTCGGCGACTTTGTCAAAACATTCTAACAAGCAATTCAGCTCGTCGCTTGATAAGGGCGAGAGCAATTCCTTTTCCAGCTTTCGCATCCGTGGAACCAGATCGGCGTAGACGGCAAGGCCCTCCTTGGACAGTCCAAGGAACCGGCTGCGGCCATCATTCTTATTTGCAGTTTCAATCAACCAGCCG
Organism: Cognatishimia sp. 1_MG-2023; assembly: GCF_030548175.1. Classification (GTDB taxonomy): domain Bacteria; phylum Pseudomonadota; class Alphaproteobacteria; order Rhodobacterales; family Rhodobacteraceae; genus Cognatishimia. Next base: position 14,521 of record NZ_JAUORX010000004.1, read on the forward strand.
CGTTTTCGCATGCGGGCGACGGCGCGGCTAACCGCGACTTTATCCATGCTAGAGGTCTCAACAATCTGAGCAGCCGTTTGCCGGGAATCGACTCCAAGGATCACCATCGTGCGCCAATCATCTGGCTTCATATCGTATCTATCTTGGTAAACTCGAGCGACGGCGCCACTCACCTTTGTATAGAAATGGCGCGTTATATAAGGAAAGAAATCCTGCAGCACGATAGGCGTATCCTCGGCTAATTCTTTGTTATTAAGCACTTTCCACTCCCATGCGCGGCCGACACGCCTTTAGTCACATTTTCATAAGTATCCTCATTTCAGCCATAAACGGCCAGAAAAAAGTTTCACTTGCAATTAACTTGCAAAAATAGTTTCATCAGAAACCAATTAGAGGCCGCATTCTTACTGCGACTTTAATATCTTGGGAGGAATAAATGATGAATTCGATTGTAGGGCGTTTTGCCCGTTTGCTATCCGTTTCGGCCACTGCATCTGCCTTGAGCATTGCAGCGACGCAGTCTTCTGCTGAGGAACTTGCTTTGTCAGCTTGGCTGCCACCAGCGCACCCCGTTGTTAGTGAAATCGTCAAGCCATGGGCTGAAGAGGTTGGCAAGGTCACTGAGGGCCGCGTTACTGTGCGCATCCTGCCGCGTCCGTTAGGGCCGCCGCCTGCGCATTTCGATTTGGCCATTGATGGCATCGCAGACATCACATTTGGTTTGCACAGCTTCACAACCGACAATCGCTTTTTGCGCTCGCGGATTGGCCAGTTTTCATTCCTAGGTGAAAACGCAGAATCCCTCTCGGAGGCGTATTGGAACGTCTACACAGGTGAACTGGAAGCCGATAAAGAGCACCAAGGCGCAAAGTTGCTAAGCCTTTGGGTGCACGGCCCGGGTTTATTCCACAACAATCAACGTGAAATCAAAACGCCAGAGGATTTCGCAGGCCTGAAAATCCGGACACCCGGCGGCTATATTGCCGAGTTGGTCAGCGAACTTGGCGCGACGACGCAATTCATGGGCCCAGGTCAGGTGTTTGAAAAGCTTTCAACCGGCGTGATCGACGGTGTGACCTTCCCAGGCGAAGCCATTCGCGCGTTTAACCTGTCTGATCACCTGACCCACACAATGCGCATTCCGGGCGGCATTTATAATACAAGCTGGTTCCTTGTGATGAACGAAGATAAGTGGAACGATATTTCTGACGCTGACAAAGCGGCGATCGAGGCGATTTCTGGCGCGACACTTGCGGCGGTTGCCGGTTCTGTTTGGGACAAAGCAGATCAACGCGGTTGGGACGTTGTAAACGAGTCTGACATGCAGGTTTATGATGCGTCGCCAGAAGTTGTGGCAGGTATCAAAGCCATCGCTGATGCGAAAGAAGCGGACTGGTCCAAAGCTCTAGCCGATCAAGGCTATGACGGAACAGCCGCACTTGCATCCATCCGCGCGCAAGCTGCGGAGTAACGTTGCATGCAACCGGAACAGACGAAAGTCTCCGCGACCAGCCAGATCGATAGGATCTGGCTGGTCGTCTCACGTATATTAACCGCGCTCAGTGCGCTGACACTTTTGACGATGATGGCCTTGACCAGCACGGATGTCATAGCGCGCTATATCGTCAATCGCCCTATTCGCGGTGCCTTTGAGATTACTGAATTGCTTTTGGTGTGCTTGGTTTTCTTATCAATGCCATTGGCATGCCGTGCAGGCACCCATGTCGAGGTAGAACTGATCGAGCCCAAGTCCCCGGTCATGATGAAGATCAGCAGCTCATTTGCACATCTCTGCGGGTTCGCGATCTTTGCTGTCTTGGCGTGGCAGATCTTTGACTACGCGGAACGCTTTGCGCGTTATGGCCAAGTCACGAACTCCTTAGAAATTCCACTCTCTTGGCCGGCCTATTTGGCTTCGGCTTGCTGTGCCCTTAGCGCTTTGGTTTTCGTGGGCTTGCTGTTCAAAACGCTGGGAAAGACAAAACATGATTGAATCCCTTATTGGCTTTGCAGCCCTATTCGCATTGGTCTTGGTCCGTGTTCCTATCGCCTTTGCCATGATTATGGTCGGCACCATCGGCTTCGCCCTGTTGCGCAGCTGGGACGCCGCTTTTCGGCTGGCTGGGAACTCTGCGTTTGATACGGTGATGTCCTTTACGCTGTCGGTTATTCCGCTGTTCATTCTGATGGGGAACCTGCTGACAAGCTCTGGCGTGTCTGATGCGCTGTTCTCCACAGCACACCGCGCGCTTTACAAGCTCAAGGGTGGTCTTGCGATGGCAACCATTGTGGCTTGTGGAGGTTTTTCTGCCGTTTGCGGATCGTCCTTGGCAACAGCGGCGACCATGTCCAAAGTGGCCATGCCTACGATGCGCAAAACGGGATATGCCGATAGCCTAGCCACCGGTTCCATTGCCGCGGGCGGTACCTTGGGCATTCTGATCCCGCCTTCTGTTGTTCTGATCATCTACGGTCTGATCACCGAGGCAGACATTGGCAAACTGTTCATTGCGGGGATCATTCCCGGTGTGATTGGCATCTTGTTCTATTTGCTGGCTGTAGCGGTGATCGTACGCATCAAACCAGAGCTTGCGGCCAATGACGCAACACGCATTGAGATGAGTTCGCGTGACCTGAAAGGCGTCGCGGCAGTTATCTTTCTGTTTGCCGTGATCATCATCGGCATCTACGGCGGTATCTTTACCCCATCCGAAGTGGCGGCGATTGGCGCATTTATTGCGCTGCTGATCGCATTCTTCCTTGGCGGTTTAACACTCAAGAAACTGTGGGAAGCCTGTGTTGATACGATCCAAACCAGTGCCATGATTTTTGCACTGGTGATTGGCGCAGAGATCTTTTCAAACTTCATCAGCTATGCGGGTCTGCCAGATGCTATTCTGGCTTGGGTCACAAGCTTGGATGTTGGCGCCTATATGGTGATCTTTATCCTGATCGTGATCTACATCATCCTAGGCGCGGTTCTGGAAAGCCTTTCCATGATCTTGCTGACGGTGCCGATCTTTTTCCCGGTTGTTATGTCGCTCGACTTTGGAACTGGACTGTTGTCCAACCCGGATTACACGGCGATTTGGTTCGGGATTATTGTGGTCGTGGTCACCGAGATCAGCCTAATCTCTCCACCTATCGGACTGAACGTCTTCGTCCTGCGCACCGTTTTGACGGATGTGTCGATTACGACGATCTTCCGCGGAGTTATGCCCTTCTGGTTCGCTGATCTGTTCCGCCTCGCGCTATTGGTGGCCTTGCCCATCACCAGCTTGATATTGATCGGTTAGCTAGGACCAACTTAGACACAAACAACAAAGGCGAGCCGCACTGGCTCGCCTTTGTCATGTTTACCGGACCTGCAAATCCATGCCTTTAGGCGGCGGATTTTCGTCCCAATAGCCATTTGAAAAACCGGCCATCGACAAACAAGAGACCGGACAAGATCACAAGCATTCCAAGGAATTGGATCGAAAACAGCGTTTCTGCCAGAACGAACACACCCAAGAACACGGACGAAACCGGCGCCAGGAAGGTGATCGTTGAAGCGGTTGTGCCGCCCACGCGCGGTATCAGCCAGAACAGCAGAATAAACGCCGCCGAGGTCAGCAAAAATCCGATAACCACCAAGGCCACCCAGGTTTCTACACGCGTGATCACCGGGACGCCTTCGACGACCAAGGCGAGCGGTGAAATCATGACCATTCCCAAGGTCAACGACCAAGCCGTCAGAAGAACGCGATCCAACCCGTCCAGCTTGCGCACCACATTCAAAGCCAAGGCGTAGCAGATCGGCGCACCAATCGTCAGGATCAGCGCAATCGGGTCAGAGTCGCCCTGCCCGCCAAACGATGGCACCGCCAATAGCACAATGCCGACAAAGCCCAATGCCACGCCAATGCTGCGCATCACTGTCATTTTCTCACCACCCGGCCAGAAGTGACTGACCAAGACCACCATGACCGGCGTCATGGCGTTCACAATCCCAGCGGCAGACGAGGTGATGTATTGCTGCGTTAGTGGATAGACGGTCAAAGGGATCGCATATTGAAACGCGCCAAACACCGCCATGATACCCAACAGGTTCAATGGCAGCGCCTTTGGACGTCCTGTCACAAACAGCCAAATCCAACAGCCCAGCGCGCCCATGCCAACGCGGCCCATGCCAACAGACAATGGCCCAAGCTCACGCAGCAAAATCTCGTTAAAAAAGAACGACGAGCCCCAAGCTACTGCCAGCACAATGATGTAGGCCCAATATCGCAGCGGCATTGCGCTTCCTTCCTTTATTGTTCTTGCAGCCGACTAAGACGCGTTGCAGCGTTAGTCCAATTCAATTTCGTGACGTGCGCAATCACGCTTCGTGCTTCCCCTTAGCCTGCCCTCTCGGTAGTATGGCGCGGATGAGTGATCTAGACACCATATTTGCCGCTCTGAGCGATCCGACACGCCGCCAAATACTGGCCATGCTGCTCGAAGATGATATGGCCGTGACCGATGTCGCCGAGCCGTTCGAAATGTCGCTCGCCGCTATTTCCAAACATCTGATCATTCTAACCAAGGCTGGCCTGATCAGTCAGGAAAAGCGCGGGCGTGTGAAATGGTGCAAGTTAGAGCCTGATTCAATGCGCGAAGCCACGGTTTGGATGCAGGGCTTTGGCCAATTTGAACCGGTCAACCTAGACGCCTTTGAGCGGTTCCTTGAGACAGAGTTAGAGGCAGGCCCCGACACGCAGCCGGACGAGGCCCCACATCAGGGTTAGGTCTCGTCTGGGATATCTGTCCACTCAACCGCGCGTTCTTTTAAGTATTCCAAAAACGCCTGAACCTTTACGGTTCTGTGCAAATCAACATGGGTGACCAGCCAGACAGAGCCGTGCCACTCACTTTGAGCAGGCCAAATTTGGTGCAACCCTTCGGTTGTTTCCGCACGCCAACGCTGCAAGAAGCCGATGCCCGCGCCATTAAGAACCGCCTGTTCCAATCCGGCCGGGTCAGTCCCACGGAAGACCACATTTTCACGCGGAACAACGGTGCTTAGCCAGCGATAGAATGGGGCGCGGCTCTTCTCGTTGTCTGGTCCTACAAATTCATGCTGCGCAAAATCCTGCAGCGTTTCCGGCTTGCCCTTGCGTTCGATGTAGCGGTCAGTGGCATATAGACCAACGTCCAAAGTGCCCAAGTTTTGAACGACATTATCAGGTTCTTGCGGGACAGCTCCGCCCCGAATGGCGACATGCGCCTCGCCGTATTCCAACCGAAAGACACGGTCATCGGTCAAATACCGAATGACCAATCCCGGATGAAGCGCCTGAAAATCCGTTAAGATCGGGGTCAGCCGTTTGGACATGGTCGCCAAGGAAGTGACCACCAGCTCACCGGTCACATCCGCACCACGGCCTTTTATGCGCCCTTCGAGCTGGCCGAACTGATCGTCCGTTGCCTGCCCAACCCGCATCATGTCTTCGCCCGCCTCTGTGGCAGTATAGCCGCGCGCGTGCCGTTGAAATAGCTTTACACCCAATCGGGTTTCTAATGCATCAATGTGGCGGATGACGGTGGCGTGGTGCACCCCCAAAACATCAGCTGCACCGCTTACGGTACCCAAACGCGCGACCTGATATGCCGTGCGGATTTCATCCCAATTATCCATTCCAAGACCTGTGCATTAAGGAACAACTCAAGTGCATTCTGATACATTGTGTTCAAATGTGCAACGAACAATATTGATTTCCAACGTCACAAAGGATTTCAAAAATGGCTAACACAATTCTACACCTCGACGCGTCAGCGCGCCAAACCGGCTCTATCTCACGCGCAAACTCCGCACATATCGTATCTGAACTAAATGCGGATACCGTTCTGCGCCGCGACCTGAATGAAGGTGTCCCATTCCTGAATGAAGAATGGGTAACTGCAACATTTACTCCACCAGAAGATCGCACAGAAGCGCAAGCAAAGTCGCTGGAGCTTTCAGACGCGCTCGTGAAAGAAGTTCAAGCAGCCGACACAATCGTTATCGGCACTGGTTTGTATAACTTCCATGTTCCTGCTGTTCTAAAGGCATGGCTGGATCAAATCAGCCGCGCAGGTGTCACATTTAAGTATACCGAAAACGGCCCCAAAGGTTTGCTCGAGGGTAAAAAGGTTATCGTCACCATTGCGACCGGTGGCGTTCCTGTTGGGACTGAAAATGACTTTGCGTCCCCTTATCTGAAAATGTTCTTTGGCTTCTTGGGCCTAACAGATGTCACAATCCTGAATAACGACGACGCGTCGGCATATTCAGTTGCGGCCTAAGCAAAGCAATTAACGCTAACTTCTAAAACCCCGTAGACCTGTTCTGCGGGGTTTTAACTTTCTTAACTTCACTAACGCACTAACCAGCGGCATTGGCCGTCTTGGGTTGCGCTGCGTCCGTTTCCGCACTGGCCTTTGGGACGGTGAAGGAAAACGTGCTTCCCTCATTCAATCGACTCTTCGCAGAAATCTGACCGCCATGCAGCTCGACGATCTTCTTTGAAATCGCCATACCCAACCCTGTTCCGCCAGCTTTACGGCGCGAGCTGGAATCGACTTGTGTGAACTTTTCAAACACGGATTCCAAACGGTCTTCGGGAATACCACAGCCCGTATCGGTCACACTGATCCTTAGGAAAGCCCCGACATCCGCTGTTGTTATCCGTAGGCCGCCAGTGTCTGTGAACTTTAAAGCATTGCCGATGATGTTGATAAACACCTGACGCAAGCGCACCTCGTCCACTGCGATCAACTGCGACGGCACATCAGCCTCTAGTGTCAGTGATTTGCTCTCTGCTTTTTGCGAGAAGTCTTCAATCAAGTCCTCCACCAGCTCAGCCACATCCAGCGTATCTATGGACATATCCATGCGTCCCGCTTCGATCTTGGAGAAGTCCAACACGTCATTGATTAACGTCAACAGGTGCTTGGCAGAACGCTCGACCTTTCCGGCCAGCGACTTCAGCGATACCAGCAAGGCATCGACGTCCTCTTTGATCACTGCCCCTTCCTCGCCTTTGGCTTCTAACGTTGCAAAAAGCTTATTCGCTGCGGGCAACAGCTCGGGCTTACATAAGAACGGAGTGCCCCCCAGAACCACAGTCAAAGGGGTGCGCAACTCGTGGCTCATGACATCCAAGAATTCTGACTTTGCTTGGTTCGCCCGCTCTGCTGTTTCCTTGGCGGTTTTCAGTTCAGTAATATCCACCCGGAACCCAACGGTACTGCCGTCTGGCGTCCGCGATTCCGCGATCTTTAGCCAACGTCCATTATCAAGCTTTTGCTCAACGACACGATTGGCGGCTTTGTGGTCTTGCAACCGCTCTGCCAAGAACTCTTCTTCACGCCCCTCAGCTTCTGAATACTGTCCGCGCTCGATCCCAATGCGGATAATGTCTTCGAACTTGGCCCCCGGAACAAAGAGGTCGGCTGACACCGCATACAGCTCTTTGTATTTATCATTGCAAATGATCATCCGATCATCGGGGTCATATAAAGCAAAGCCGTCATCAATGCTGTTGATCGCATTGGTCAGCTGCGCAATTGCGCGTATTCGCAATTGCACCAACCGCAACGCCGTCCAAATCACCGCAAGCAATACAAGCCCACCGACAACAAAGCTTAAGCGCAGCTGCATCAACATACCCGCCGGCGGAATCCATCCTGCAGAAGGAGTCGCCGCTGCAAACCAACTGCCAACAGGCAATTCGATTTTACGTGTCACTGGCATCTCTGCAAATGTATGCGGCTGCCCGACAAAGACATCGCCCATCGGACCGGACGCATCCCGCCCCCGGATCGCCAACCGAAACGGTGCATCTGCGACGCCGGCCTCTTCAAAAATCTCATCAACGTCCAGCACCAACGAGATCACACCCCACAACTGTAGTCCCAGTTCTGCGGGATCAGAAACGCGAATACCACTTCTCAAAATCAAACCACGTCCGCCCTGCACCAAGTTCACTGGTCCCGCGACGACAACGCCAGCAGCTTCTGTTGCGCGCTGTACCGCATCCAGCTGATCGGGCCGCTTGCGGTAATCTAGTCCCAAAACCGCTTCATTGCCTTCCAAGGGGTACACGCGATCCACAACCAAATCTGGTGCAACCGCGACCGACTTGAGCTCGCTATGATCTGCGAAAAACGCCTCTGCAATCCGTGCGAATTGCGCTTTGCTCATATTGGGATCAAGCGACAGCATACTTTCCATCGCCCGCAACACATGTGCGTTGTGCGAAATGTGCATTTCCAGTGACGAGGAAAGTTCATCAAGGCCTTGCTGAATTTCTGCCCGCGCGCGCGCGTCAACGTCCGCCAATCGCTGGCGTTCAAAAAAGAACCAAAAAGTAGCGGTGAGCAAACAAATTAAAATTAAAGAACTGGCGTAATACGATGCCCAAAGTACTTTGTTTCGTTTGCCTTCCATTCACGTTTCCCGAATTAAGGATAACTATCGATAGTCGCGGCGGGCCAAACAACGGCCCTCACCCTTTGTACGACAATTGATATCCCACCTGTCAACCTCAGGTGGTGCACTTTGGTAACTGGGCATTAACCTGCCAAATCCTATGCCTCATATTTCAAACCAGTTTCGCAACAAAACTTGACTCTTCACCGCGAGCGGTTTACCCGCATCCCAATTCCGGGAGTCCTATATGCTTCCGGTCCCATGGCCTTATGGCCGGGATCGCCCCCCGTCAGCGAGTTTCGCCCACGGGGGCATTCTTGTATGGGGCTAGCACTTGAGCGGATCGTGCCTATCTCGATCCACATGGAAACAGGCTGAAAAGGAGCCGAAAGCGATGTTTGAAAATCTAAGCGAACGCCTTTCTGGTGTCTTTGATCGCCTGACCAAACAGGGTGCCCTGTCTGACGAAGATGTCAAAACCGCCCTGCGCGAAGTCCGTGTTGCCCTGCTAGAGGCTGACGTCTCGCTTCCGGTTGCGCGTGATTTCGTCAAAGCAGTGCAGGAAAAGGCCACAGGCCAATCTGTCACCAAATCCGTCACACCGGGTCAGCAAGTTGTCAAAATCGTCCATGACGAGCTGCAACATGTTCTGGCGGGCGATGATGAAAACCCCGGTGCGCTGAAAATCGACAACGCGCCCGCACCGATCTTGATGGTTGGTCTGCAAGGTTCCGGTAAAACCACAACAACCGGTAAGCTCGCCAAACGCCTAAAAGAAAAAGAGGGCAAGCGCGTTCTCTTGGCCTCGCTCGACATCTACCGCCCAGCGGCGATGCAGCAGCTTGAGATCCTCGGCAAACAAATCGGCGTTGATACCCTGCCTATCGTGGCAGGCGAATCCGCGGTTCAGATTGCCAAACGTGCAAAACAACAAGCCACACTTGCTGGCTATGACGTCTACATGCTCGATACCGCAGGCCGCCTGCAAATCGACGAGACCCTCATGCAAGAGGTCGAAGACGTCCGCGACGCGGTCAACCCACGCGAAACCCTTCTGGTGGTCGATGGCCTAACCGGTCAGGTCGCGGTTGAGGTTGCCGAAGAGTTCGACGGCAAAATCGGCATCTCTGGTGTTGTCCTAACGCGTATGGATGGCGACGGCCGTGGTGGTGCAGCCCTGTCTATGCGCGCTGTCACAGGTAAGCCGATCAAATTCGTCGGTCTCGGCGAAAAGATGGACGCGCTGGAAACATTCGAACCAGAACGTATCGCGGGCCGAATCCTTGGCATGGGCGACATCGTTGCCCTTGTTGAGAAAGCTCAAGAAACCATCGAGGCTGAACAAGCCGAACGCATGATGAAGCGCTTCCAAAAGGGCCGCTTCAACATGAACGACCTGAAAATGCAGCTTGAGCAAATGATCAAGATGGGCGGCATGGAAGGCGTGATGGGAATGATGCCCGGCATGGCCAAGATGAAAAATCAGGTCAAAGAAGCAGGCATGGACGACAAAATCCTGAAACAGCAAATCGCGCTGATTCAGTCGATGACCAAAATGGAACGCGCCAACCCGCAAATCCTACAAGCCTCCCGCAAAAAGCGGATCGCCAAAGGTGCCGGTATGGAAGTTGCTGATCTGAACAAACTTCTGAAAATGCAGCGCCAGATGGCGGACATGATGAAGAAGATGGGCAAAATGGGCAAAGGCGGCATGCTGAAACAAGCTATGAAAGGCATGTTCGGCGGCAAAGGCGGCCCAGAGATGCCAGCAGGCATGGACCCTTCCCAAATGGACCCAAAAGCGCTTGAAGCGGCAGCCAAAAAACTTGGCGCTGGCGGCATGGGCGGCCTTCCGGGTCTTGGCGGTGGCGGCGGCCTACCACCCGGTCTTTCCGGCTTTGGGAAAAAGAAATAAGTGACCGACACGCCGATCATAACCACGGATCGTTTGATCCTGCGCAAGCCTGCGGCGCGTGACCTCGATTCTGTGGTCGCGTTCTTTCAGTCTGAGCGCGCGGAATATGTCGGCGGCCCATATACAATGGGCAAAGCATGGCGTCAGTTCGCTGCCGAAGTGGGCCACTGGGATCTGCTTGGCTACGGCATGTGGGCCGTAACAACCAAAGACAATGACAACATCATTGGTCTAATCGGCCCATGGACTCCGGGCGATTGGCCCGAAACTGAAATCGGTTGGTTCATGCTGAACGGCTCCGAAGGCAAAGGCTACGCATTCGAAGCGGCGCAAGCCGCGCTTCACCATGCCTTCGAAGTCCTCGATTGGGAAACCGCCGTTAGCTACATAGACAAAGACAACATTCGGTCTATCGCATTGGCCGAACGCCTTGGGGCTAAGCTTGACCCAGAGGCACCACAGCCAAAGCCCGATCAGCCGTGCCTGATCTACCGCCACCCACGCCCTGAACCTGACGGCAATGTGGAGGCCTACGCATGACCTATGCTTGCGAAATGCCATCCACCGGTGTTGCGGCGGACATTGCTGCGCAAATCACCAGCACCGTTCCCCAGCTTGCGACAACACGCCTGACGCTGCGTGCGCCATGTGTCGAAGACTTCGCGGTCTATGCAGAGATCGTCTGCACAGACCGCGGCATTTACGTTGGCGGCCCTTACAGCCGCGAAGATGGTTGGTTCGATTTCATCCAGCTTTCGTCTAACTGGATGCTACATGGACATGGCGGGTGGGCCGTTGAAACCAAAGCAGGGGAACTGCTTGGTTTTGTTATCATCGGCCTAGAGCCCGGTGATCAAGAGCCAGAGCTAGGCTTTCTGTTTACCGCAAAGGCAGAAGGTCAGGGGATCGCCGCCGAAGCGGCCACGGCTGCGCTCGACTTTGCAGCCAACACGCTAAAGCGCGATACACTGGTTAGCTACATTGATCCTGCGAACGAACGTTCGATCGCGTTGGCCAAGCGTCTTGGCGGAATGCCGGACGGCACCGTCCAAGAAGACGGCGCACTGATGCTGATCTACCGTTACACCCTCTCCGCCACGGTCCATCAGGAGACATTGCCATGACTGACGCCGTAACCCGCGCAGCCGAGCTGCTAAAAGAACATCGCGAAAGCATTGATCGCCTCGACGCGATCCTCGTCTATACCTTGGGCGAGCGCTTTAAACACACACAGGCCGTGGGCGAGCTGAAAGCTGAACACGACCTTCCGCCATCTGACCCAGCCCGTGAGGCAAAGCAGATTGCACGCCTAGAAGATCTGGCAAGCCGGGCCCACCTGGACCCCGATTTTGCCAAGGCTTTCCTGAATTTCATCATTCAGGAAGTCATCCGTCATCACAAGAAACACCAGGAATAACAGGGATACGTCCCTGCTCACGCCATTATAGGAGATACTCACCATGGCTATGAAAATTCGTCTCGCCCGCGGCGGTTCTAAAAAGCGTCCTTTCTATCGCATCGTTGCAGCGGACTCCCGCATGCCACGTGATGGCCGCTTCATCGAAAAACTGGGCACATACAACCCACTGCTGCCAAAAGACAGCGAAGAGCGCGTACAAATGAACGTAGAGCGCGTTCAGTACTGGTTGGGTGAAGGCGCACAGGTCACTGACCGTGTATCTCGTTTCCTCGAAGCCGCTGGCATCGTAGCGAAAAAAGAGCGCTCCAACCCTAAGAAAGCGGTTCCAGGCAAAAAAGCTCAAGAGCGCGCAGAAGAAAAAGCATCTAAAGCAGCAGCAGCGGCCGAAGCGGCAGCAGCTCCAGCTGAAGAAGCAGCGGCTGAATAAGCCCGCGTATTTCTGGAATGGAGGCTTTCGCCCAATCTTTCCAGGAAGAGCTAGCACGGCTCATGCGGTGGCGGCGTGATGTACGCCGCTTCCGCACTGATCCCGTGGACGAGGCACTCCTCCAAGAGTGCCTCGATGCTTTCCTCCTCGCCCCCTCTGTGGGCCTCTCGGAACCCTGGCGGGTCCTCCGCGTGGAAAGCGACGCTGCACGTACCGCAGCATATGAGAATTTCAAAACCGCAAATGCGCAGGCCCTAGAAGGCTACGCTGGCGACAAGGCCAAGATGTATGCTGGCCTGAAACTATCCGGCATGGCCGAAAGCCCGGTGCAACTCGCCATCTATTGCGACGACGACACCGCCAAAGGCGCAGGCCTAGGTGCCAAATCGATGCCAGAAATGCGCCGTTACTCTGTCGTGGGAGCAGTGAACCTCTTCTGGCTCACCGCCCGCGCCAAAGGCCTGGGTGTTGGCTGGGTGTCGATCCTTGATCCGGTGCAATTAAACCAAGACTTGAATGCCCCAGAAGGCTGGTCATTGGTCGCCTACCTCTGTGTCGGCTACCCTGAAACAGTGTCTAAAACACCCGAACTCGAGAAGATTGGCTGGGAAGACCGCAGGCAGCATCTGCCTGTTGAAAGACGGTAAAGCGAATTGGCGCCACCAAAGCTGAGTCTTTTCTAAACGTCAGCCAATTGTCCCAATGCCCGCAATGAGCCCATGTTGACCGTTGCTGCGCGTAGCACGAATGTCCGGATTGATGATTTTGCGCCCAAATGCGCCCGCAAGGTGACCCTATCGGGTTATACGCCCAGCGGCGCGCCCAAGCGTTCTCTGTATCGCACAGGAGGAACACCCATGGTTTTTCGAAATTCGCGACGAAAGGTTTCTGCGGACCCGAAACCGCAAACTTCCCAAACATCAGAGAGTGGAATAGCCCCGTTTTCCAGTAACTCAGCGGCGCGCGAAACACGTTCCACCTTGAGCCAATTCAACGGTGTTGTGCCCGCTTCCTCATGAAAACGCCGTGCCAATGTTCGCCCGCTTGTGCCAGCGGCGCCGGCCATACGCTCTACCGGCCATTCTTCATCAATCGACGCACGAATACGGTCCTGCAATGCAGCAAGGCTCGACCCAATACGGGCTTTTGGTTCAGGACGCGGCACGAATTGGCGCTGGCCACCGTCCCTTTGTGCGGGCAGCACCAACCGTCGGGCCACAGACGACGCGACCTGTGCGCCAAAATCTTGTCGAATAATGTGTAACCCAAGATCAAGGCCCGCCGCTGACCCAGCAGAGGTAAACACCCGGTCGCCTTCAACGAACAATACATCAGGATCGACGTTGATCTGTGGATAGCGCTCCGCGAGTTTATCAGTATAGCGCCAATGCGTCGTCGCACTTTTCCCATCCAAAAGGCCCGCAGCTGCCAAAACAAAAACACCCGAACAGATAGAGGCAACGCGCGCACCGTTTTCGTAAGCCGCCCGCAAAGCTGCACACAGGTCTTCGGGCACAGGTGTATCGGCGCCGCGCCATCCAGGGATAATGATCAGGCTGGCGGCCTTCAGCATACCAAGATCGTATTGCGCATCAATGGTGATACCACCAACCGCACGAATTGGCCCTGCATCGGCCTTTACGGTCGCAAACCTGTACCAGTTTTCAAATTCCGGTCGCGGTAACGCAAATAGCTCCACTGCAATTCCGAATTCAAAGGTGCACAGCCCGTCATAGGCAAGGGCGCACACCAAGGGGTGTTTTTCAGGCAAAGCGGCAAATTTTGTCATCTTGGCAGAATCCGACTGTATGTTGTCAATTTTGCCAGTATCGCGAATTTTTCCCTCATGGCAAGTCTTGTTCACCCCAAAGCAATGGAGACAAAAAATGACTTTTCAAACTGACCTTCTGGCGGCAATCAACACTTACTTTGACGCGATCCACGAGTGCGATACCAAGAAATTGAACGCGGTCTTTCACCCGGAATCCAGCCTTTTTGATGCCGACAACGGCACGATTTTTGTCGAGCCGATTGATAGCTTCAGCCAAGATGTCGCTGGCCGCAAATCACCAGCCAGCGCAGGTCAGGCACTGGAGGCAGAGGTGTTAATGATCGACTTCCTGTCCCCGCTCAGCGCGACCGTCAAGATCCGCATTCGAGCCCATCAATCCGTATTCCTGGACCACCTTGGGTTCGTGCGTGGAGAAGACGGTTGGAAGATCGTGTCCAAGATTTGGCACCTCGAACAGACCATCGAAATTTAAACAGAAAGACCGATTTTATGAGACACGTACTTTACGCAATAGCTCTTAGTTGCGCGGCGTCCGCTGTCGCCGCAGGCAATGTTGGCCTTCGGCTTTTGGACGTTGAAATGCCCCATCATGCTGGCACAGCTGGCGTGTCGATCTGGTATCCTAACGGCGGTGGAGGAGAGCCATTACTGTTCGGCGACAATCCGGTTTTCTATGGCGTCGATGCCGCAATAGATGCGCGCGTTCTTCAGGGGTCCTATCCAGTTGTTTTGTTTAGCCACGGGATGGGAGGAACAGTCCGCGCACAAGCTTGGTTAGGGGCCGCACTTGCCCAGCGTGGAGCGATTGTTATTTCCGTGACTCATGCAAATTCAACGTGGGGTGATTTCGACATGAGCGAAGGGGCCAAGCACTGGACACGGGTCGCGGATATGTCCGCTGCCCTTGATGCTGTTATCGTTGATCCAGAATTTGCGGACCACGTAGATATGACGCGCGTTATGGCTTCGGGGTTTTCATTCGGGGGCTGGACAGCGCTTTCGATGGGCGGATTGTCTGGCAATCACGGCGGCTTGGTAGAGGCGTGTAGGACCTACGCCAACATGAATGCATGTGATATACTCTTGTCCGAAGACGTGCGGATACAAGACATTGATCCCCAAGTCTGGAATGCTGATTATTCAGACCCTCGCATCACCCAAGTCGCGGCTATTGATCCTGGGTTTGTATGGGGCCTTGAGCCCGAAGACACCGAACGTCTCGTTTCCAACGTTCTTATGATAGCTATGGGCGGCGAAGGCGACCGCATGCAGGCGGTGGACTTTGATGCCAGTGGCTTGTCGGCTTTGCTCCCGAGTGCGAAGATCGAACGCTACGAGCCTGCCTTCCACTTCACCGCAATGCCCTTGTGCAAGCCGGCGGCAGAAGAAATTCTATTGGAAGAAGACGATGATGCGGTTTGTACAGATCCCCCTGGAGCTAACCGCGAAGCAGTCCATGCTGCAATTGTTGATGCGATGGCACGAAGTCTTGGCATTTGAAACTTTCAGCCGTTCGTTGCAGGTTGGCGAACGGCAACTTCATCCGCACAGCTGTCAACCCTCCTGCCCCCACCAAACACCACGAATTGCCTTCCCCCCCGCAAAACGCTATCACGCCCATGACCAACAAAGGGCGTCACGATGGCCGAGAAAAATGAACTGATCTGCGTAGGCGCAATCGCCGGAGCTTATGGCGTCCAGGGCGAAGTGCGCCTGAAAAGCTTTACGGCAGAGGCCGAAGCAATTGCGGATTACGCCCCCCTCTCCGTCGAGGACGGCAGCCGTAGCTTTGATGTGGTGCTGACCCGCAGCATCAAAAACGGTATCGTGGGCCGCCTGTCCGGTGTGATCACCAAAGAAGATGCAGACGCTCTAAAAGGCGTGCAACTCTTCGCTCCCCGTGACCGCCTGCCAGAACTTGGCGACGATGAATTCTACTATTCCGACCTCATCGGCCTCGAAGTCCGCGACACCGGTGGCACCGTTTTGGGCACCGTCAAATCCGTCCAAAACAACGGCGCCGAAGACATGCTAGAAATCCATGGTCCGGGTTTAAAGAACACCGTTCTAATGCTCTTCACAAAGGCAGCGGTCCCCACCGTAGACCTCGCCACAGGCCGCATCATCATCGACCCACCCGAAGGGTTGTTTGAGTAAAGCAACGACCAACCTACCCTTCTGATTCCGAATTGCGTGCTTTTTAGAAAGACGTTCACATGACCGAGCGACAAAACAAATCCCACGGCCGCAAGTCGATCTCTGTCTCGCTCAAACCGCGCGAGCTGATGACGCATAATCCGCGTCTCGCCAATGCCTGGACGGCGCGGATCATCACGCTCTTTCCCGGTGCTTTTCCCGGTGTTCTGGGGGAAAGCCTGACGGGCAAGGCGTTGAAAGACGGCAAGTGGCAGCTAGAAACCACAGATCTGCGTATCTTTGGTGACGGCAAACATCGCAATGTGGACGACACCCCAGCTGGCGGCGGCGCGGGCATGGTCCTGCGCCCCGACGTGTTGGGCAAAGCCATCGACCATACTATGCGCCAAGCCCGCGGTCGCAACCCGCTGGTCTACCTCTCCCCTCGTGGCAAACGCTTTGATCAAGCCATGGCACGGGAATGGTCGCAATACGATGGCGTCACCCTGCTCTGCGGTCGCTTCGAAGGCGTCGACCAGCGCGTGCTGGACCACTACGACATCCAAGAAGTCAGCCTTGGCGATTTCGTCCTAACCGGCGGCGAGATCGCCGCTCAAGCCATGATCGACGCCACGGTGCGCCTGTTGCCATCCGTCCTTGGTAATGCCGAAAGCATCGAGGACGAAAGCCATAGCAATGGCCTATTGGAACATCCCCAATACACCCGCCCCGCCGAATGGATGGGCCGCGAAATACCAGAGGTGTTGATGTCCGGCCACCACGGCAAAATCGCCGAATGGCGCCAGAAAATGTCCGAAGACATCACCAAAGACCGCAGACCGGATTTGTGGGATGCCTTTCAGGCGAAGTCAGACAAGACCTAAGTCACGCAAACCTCTTCGCGCCAGCCACACAGAGCACAACGAATACAGCTGTTGCAATCATCAGCGGCGCCACGGCTTCGCCCAACAGAAATGCCGCGAGCAATAGGGAAATAAACGGTTGCAACAATTGCAGCTGACCGACCCCCGCTGTGCCGCCTGCCGCCAAACCGCGGTACCAGAACACAAAGCCGATCAGCATCGAAAACACCGACACGTAGCCAAGGCTGATCCAGATCGAAACCGATAAACCCGCCACCTGCCCCGGCCACGCATAAATTGCCAAACCAGCCATCACTGGCAGGGCCATCACCAACGCCCAAGAGATCACCTGCCAACCACCCAACCGCCGCGTCAGCATTGCGCCCTCGGCATAGCCCAAGCCGCAGACGACAATCGCGCCCAGCATCAACAGATCACCAACCAAAGACACGTCTGCACTTTGCGACAAAGCAAATCCGACAACCGCCGTCGCCCCGACAACTGAAAACACCCAAAAGGCCGGGGATGGGCGCTCTCCGCCGCGCAACACGCCAAACAACGCGGTCGACAGCGGCAACAGCCCGGTAAACACAACCGAATGCGCCGCGGTGATATGCGTCAGCGCCATCGCTGTCAGCAGCGGAAAGCCAACCACAACGCCCAGCGCCACCACAATCAGCGAAAACACCTCGGACCGCTCTGGCCGCACTTGCCGAAAGATCACCAATAAGATCAACGCCAAGCCCGCCGCCACAACCGCCCGGACAGAGGTCAGAAACAACGGATCAAATCCGCCAACCGCCACGCGCGTCGCAGGCAATGACCCACTAAAGATCAGAACGCCCAGCATTCCATTGCCCCAACCCGAAAACGAAGACTGCATATCAAACCCCTGTGTTGGCCCGACATAACCACAGCCGCCTAGCCTCGTCAGCCGAAAAACAGTACAATCACGCAAAACTGTACTGCCCAAATTCCCCATACACTGGCGAGCAAATGACCAAGACAACCCTGCGCACCTCTGTCACCCACGAAATCAAACGCCGTGTGCGATCACGCGCTTTGGTGCCGGGGGATCGCCTTCCTTCGATCCGTGCCTTTGCGCGCGAACAGAACCTATCCCCCTCCACCGTGTCAGAGGCCTACGACCTCTTGGTCGCCGAGGGTGTGATCTTTGCCCGCCAAGGATCGGGCTTTTACGTTGCCGACCGCACCCAACCCTTTGCTGTCGCCGAAACAGGGCCGCAATTGGATCGGTCCGTTGATCCCCTTTGGGTCGCGCGCCAATCAATCGACACCGGAGAAAACATTGAAAAGCCCGGATGCGGTTGGCTGCCTGCCGATTGGATGCCCGTCGGCTCGCTCCGCCGCGCGATGCGCAAACAGGCGACGTTTGAAAACCACGTTCTTACCAACTACGGCAACGCGCAGGGGCACATCGAACTGCGTCAGCACATCGCCCAGCAGGGCGACCCGACGGATCCCAATGCGGTTCTGCTAACCGGTTCAGGCTCCCAAGCACTTGATCTGATCTGCCGCCTAATGCTGCGACCGGGCGACACCGTGTTGATCGACGATCCATGTTATTTCAACTTCAACGCCCTGCTGCGCGCCCATCAGATCAACATCGTCAGCGTGCCTTTCACAACCAACGGTCCAGACCTAGATCACTTCGCACGCATCCTAACCCGCGAAAAACCGCGGCTTTATCTCACCAACTCTGCGCTTCACAATCCAACCGGTGCCACCATTTCACAGACCACGGCCCAAGGTGTTCTTAACCTCACCAAAGCCCATGATCTATTGATTGTAGAGGACGACATCTTTTCCGAATTTGAATCCACGCCCTCCCCAAGGCTCGCCAGCCTTGATGGAATGCAGCGCGTCCTACGGATTGGCAGCTTTTCCAAAACGCTTTCGGCGTCTCTGCGCTGCGGCTACATCATCGCGCGCCCAGACTGGATCAAGGCGCTGACGGACCTGCAAGTCGCCACCAACTTCGGCGGGCCAAGCCCCTTCGTCTCTAGCATCCTGCATGCTGCCCTGACTGACGGCAGCTATCGCAAACACATGGCGACCCTTCACAAACGCCTCGGCCTCGCCCGCACAGAGGCGATCACGAAACTCGAAACCATCGGCATCAAACCAACCATCCAACCACGTGGCGGCTTTTATCTATGGTGTGAATTACCTGCGCAAACTGATGCGGCTAAAATCGCCCAAGCGGCGCTAAAGCAAGACCTCGTTCTTGCCCCCGGCAACGTCTTTAGTGCCTCGCAATCCAAGACATCCTTTATGCGCTTTAACGTCAGCCAAATGCAAAACGACCGGTGCTATGAAATCCTGAACACATTGCTAAACGAAACCTAGGCCGACGCATGGCCCTTTAAGCGGATCACCAACGGAACCATCGCCACAACCAGCACCGCCGAAAACAGATAAGGCGCGCCGGGTAGATAGATCCCCTTTTCGTCGACAGAGGCCTTAAAAATGCCTGTCATCACAAGCGGGGCCAGAATAGCCGCAACAGAGGAAAGCGACGCAATAACACCCTGCACCAGCCCTTGCCGATCTTCATCCGTTTGGTTCGACGCCATCGCCGTCATTAGCGCAGGCACAAGATCCGCCAGCGCCGCGAGCAACAGAAAAATCACCAGCGCCGTAAAGCTCCCGGTAAAACCGAACCCAATTAGGCCAATCACCGCAGAGCCCATGCCCAACATCAACGTCCGGTATTCCCCAATCTTTCCGATAAAGATGGGCAACAACCCACCTTGGACACTCGCCAACAAAACGCCATAAGCCGCAAGCGACAGCCCAATATACAACGTCGGCCAGTTGAACACCTCACGTATCCAAAACGCCCACAGCGTTGGATAAACCATATTGGCAAATTCAAAGACAAAGATGCACACCAGCGGCACCGCTAGCCCCGGCAGGCGAAACGCATCAAAGATCGACTTAAACGGGTTCAGATCACGCTTACCAAAGGGCCGGCGCTTGTCCGGCTCTAAACTCTCTGGCAGCACGAAATACCCAAACAACGCATTGCCCGCAGACAGACCAGCCGCAATCCAAAATGGCGCAGAGATACTGATTTCCGCAGCAAGGCCACCCAAGGCCGGACCAAGCACAAAGCCAATCCCAAAGGCCGCACCGATCAGACCAAAATTCGCCGCCTTTTCCTTGGCCGATGAAATATCCGCAATATAGGCCGTGGCGGTAATATAAGTTGCCCCAGCCAACCCCGCGAGCGTGCGGCCGAGCAACAGCAACCAGAAACTATCCGCAAGCGCCATGATCACATAGTCTAGGGACAGCATCGTCAGCGCTGCGATCAAAATCGGCCTACGACCAACCGCATCCGAAATGCTTCCGACTATCGGGCCACTCAGAAACAACGCCCCCGCATAGGCCGCCATCAACAACCCACCCCAAAACGCGCCCTGTCCGGTATTACCTGCACCCACGCGGTCCATCAGGTCCGGCATGATCGGAAAGACGATGCCGATGCCAATCGCATCAATCATCAGCGTAATCAAAATGAAGGTAATAGCTGGAGTTTTAAACATACCGATCTATCCGACGGGAACAGCAACGAAGCAAGCTAAAAGAACACCCCCCAATCGTACGTTTCAATGCTCGAATCGTACGAATTTCCACTATGAACGCAGCGGTCGGTTCAACGGCAACGCGTTTCGCCGCGAAACCACGATGGGCCTTGCCACACAGGGACTTCTGGCCTACAAGCCGCCCATCCCGGTCGGACTCCGACTCGGGTGCTTTGTGTATTCGCATCTTTCGCTAAACAGGCCTTCTTCTGCCTACGGCGCGTAAGACATGGAAAAACAAAGCAATATCAAGGAATGACGACCTGAACTCTGGCGGGCGCTAAGGCGGACCCGGTCGAAGACCAAGAGCTCTGAGGACGCGTAAATCTTCGTGGAATAACCACGGGCACATATTAAGGAGAAGGTCAGATGAACCTGATCGCACAAATCGAGGCGGAACAAGTCGCCTCTCTGGGTCACGACATCCCAGATTTCAAAGCCGGCGACACCATCCGCGTTGGCTTTAAAGTAACCGAGGGCACGCGCTCTCGTGTTCAGAACTACGAAGGCGTATGCATCAGCCGTAAAAACGGTAAAGGCATTGCGGGTTCTTTCACAGTTCGTAAGATTTCCTTTGGCGAAGGCGTAGAGCGCGTATTCCCTCTGCACTCCACCAACATCGACAGCATCACAGTTGTACGTCGCGGTCGCGTTCGTCGCTCCAAGCTGTACTACCTGCGCACACGTCGTGGTAAATCCGCACGTATCGCAGAAGACACAAACTACAAGCCTAAAGCGTAAGGAGTGGTCTCATGAAAAAAGATACACACCCAGAGTACCACCTGATCAACGTCAAAATGACAGACGGCACCATCGTTCCGATGCAGTCCACATGGGGCAAAGAAGGCGACCAACTGGCGCTGGACATCGACCCATCTGTGCACCCAGCATGGACCGGCGGCACATCCCGCCTGTTGGATGCCGGTGGCCGCGTATCCAAGTTCAAAAAGAAATACGAAGGTCTGGGCTTCTAATCCCAACTTCCTTTTTCATGCAAAACGCCGCTCTTTTCAGGGCGGCGTTTTCATTTGGGGGCCTGGCGTTTTAGGATATTGGTCACACCGCGGACGTAACTATCCCAGCCCAAATCATGCGCCTGATAGCTTTCCACGCTATGAAAACCGCCGTGCGACAGCGAAATCAAAGTGCCTTCTCCATCGTCTGTGAACTGCACCGCGACTTCGCTCACATGCCCATCCCCAAACCATTCCCACGTATATCGTAGGCTCTGATGTTCAGAGACCTCAAGGAACGTTCCAGCCATGCTCGGCGCGTCGGTATCATCCATAAATAAGTGATACGCCCCGCCAACCCACGGTTCGACAAACATGCGAATGGCCGGTGCAACCACCGTTTCTGACGATACCCAAGCGGTAAACACGCGCTGCCGCGCAAAAGGCAGGCGGTAGGATTTTTCGATCTGCATTTCTGCAGCGTACCCGATTTTGCGCAATTTTGCGACTTACCGTCGAGACAACACCCACACCGCACCGCCAAACAACAAGGCCCAGACAGGCGCAGCAACACCGAAAAACGAGATACCAGAGACTGTGGTCAGAAACGTGACCAAGGCCGCCTCTCGGGTCGCGCTGCCCTCTAGTGCGGCCGATAGGCTGGCGGCGATCACTGGCAACAACGCGAGCCCCGCCAAGGTCGCCACAAACACCTCGGGTGCCGCGAGGAAGAAACCAACCACCGTTGTCCCAAACAAACCCAGCAGCAAATACATCACACCACTGACAACCGGCGCCCAATAGCGCTTTGCCTTATCCGCACCAGCCTCTTCGCCTGCACAAATGGCGGCGGTGATCGCGGCAAGGTTAAAGGCAAATCCACCAAAGGGCGCAAGAATTGCAGTCAATCCTCCGGTGACACTCAGCGCAGATGAGATCGGTGGCCGATACCCCGCCCCACGCAAAACAGCCACACCCGCCATATTCTGCGAGGACATCGTGACCAAATACAGCGGCAGGCCAACACCAATCAAAACTGACAGGTTTGCTTCGGGCATAACAAACACTGGCTTGGCTAGCGTCAGTGGGATGTTTGCTAATCCCTGAAACGCCCCCGTGCCGACCGCAAAGGTCAACCCGACAAGCAGCACCAAAGGAATAGCAAACCGCGCAGCCCAACGACGTGCGAGGACATAGGTGAGCCCCATAATCGCGACAAAGGCAGGTGACATTTGGATAGAGGTGAAAATCCCGATCCCAAACTTGAACAACACACCAGCCAACATCGCATTTGCCAAAGCATCCGGGATCAGCGCTGACAGTTTTTCAAACCACCCCGTCACACCGGTCAGCCACAGCAAGACACCGCAAAACACAAACGCGCCGACCGCTTGCTCCAGCGACGTCCCCGGCAAAGCCACGACCAACAGCGCCGCACCGGGCGTGGACCACGCAGTGAGGACAGGGATTTTGTGACGCAATGACAGGTAAACACTGCTGATCGCACAACCTAAAC
The DNA here is from genome assembly GCF_030548175.1 of Cognatishimia sp. 1_MG-2023. Lineage (GTDB taxonomy): Bacteria > Pseudomonadota > Alphaproteobacteria > Rhodobacterales > Rhodobacteraceae > Cognatishimia. The sequence continues at coordinate 37,588 of NZ_JAUORX010000004.1, forward strand.
CAAGCGCCAGCATCCAACTGCTCGCCTGTGCCGGTGTCGCGCCAGCGGCTGCACTTGCTTGGAAAATGATGGCCGCACTGCCCGCGTAGCCCACCAAAACCGCGATAAATCCGGCAATGACATGCGAATACCGCATTCCTGTCAACATAACGCTCTACCTTGTCGTGAATTCTTAAACTGAGACTTAACCCTCGCCGTGCAAATATCGCAAGGCGAACCCTGAGAGTGCGGCCGGTGCAGAATGCCTTGCTAATACCTTTCAACGATTTTTTAGACGACGGATACTGCTATGAAACTCTCAACAGTTTTTCTGCTGATTTCTACGTTCATCTTAGCCAGCTGCGTGCAGGATACGACCTCGCGTAATGATCCCCGCATCTTGGCCATGGGTGACTCTATGATGGCGGCGCACCGCGTTTCGGGTCGTGCCATTTCTGATAATGTGGCGCGCCAATTGAATGAACCGGTGATTGATCATTCTGTTCTTGGCGCCAGCATGAGTTATGCCCTGCCGATCAGCGGCGCGATGGGGCTGAACATTTCAAAACAGTTTCGCGGCGGTGAATGGGACTGGGTTGTCCTAAACGGCGGCGGCAACGATCTTTGGCTTGGATGCGGCTGTAACGCCTGCGACCGCAAGATCGAAAAACTGATTTCCGAGGATGGAAGTACCGGTAAAATCCCTGATTTAGTATCGAAAATGCGCGAATCTGGCGCACAGGTTCTATGGCTTGGTTACTTACGCAGCCCCGGAGTTGGCTCCCCGATTGAGGGATGCCGCGAAGAGGGCGACGAGTTAGAAGCACGCATTGCAAAGTTGGCAGAGTCTGACCGTGGTGTGCACTTTCTATCGAATGCAGACTTGGTGCCACATGGTGATCGGTCTTATCACGGTATCGACATGATCCATCCGTCACTAAAGGCGAGTGCTGAAATCGGCTCGCGTGTTTCGGATTATATTCGTAAGGTTGACCAAGCACGTTAACCAAGGCTCATCATGACTGAACTTTATCTCGCCCCTGACGGAGAGACGCGCTGCCAATGGGCTGGCAGCGCACCTGACTTTCTGGATTACCATGACCGTGAATGGGGTTACCCCGTTGCAGACGATCAGCGGTTGTTTGAAAAGTTCTGCCTCGAAAGCTTTCAGTCTGGCCTGAGTTGGCGCACTATCCTGACCAAACGCGAGAATTTCCGCGCGGCCTTTGCCGAGTTTGATTTCAACATCATGGCAGAATTTGACCAAACAGACGTAGACCGTTTAGTGCAAAACAAAGGCATCATTCGCCATCGCGGCAAAATCGAAGCAGTGATCAACAATGCCCGCCGCGCCCAAGAGCTTGTCGCAACAGAAGGATCCATCGCGCGGTTTGTGTGGTCCTATGAACCCGCCGCGGATGACCTTGCAGAGCCTCAATCACAAACCACTTCCGCCGCCTCCATCGCCCTATCCAAAGAACTAAAGAAACGCGGATGGAAATTTGTCGGCCCCACAACGGTCTTTGCCTTTATGCAAGCCATGGGATTGATCAACGATCACGCCCACGGCTGCAAATGCCGCGCCGAAGCAGAAGCCGCCCGAAAGGCCTTTGTTAGACCCTAATTATTGCCCAAAGGCTTGATCCAGATCCGCGATCAAGTCACCAACATCTTCGATCCCAACAGACAGACGCAGCAGGTTCTCGGGTAGGCCTGTATGGGATTCCACCGAGAAGCGATGCTCCACCAAGCTTTCGACACCTCCCAACGATGTGGCACGCAGGAATAGCTCTAATCGCCCAGCAACGCGCAGAGCGTTTTCTTTGTCGCCTTTGACCAAGACGGACAGCAATCCGCCATAGCCGCCCTGCATCTGACGCTTGGCGATCTCGTGCCCCTGATGTGTCTCTAATCCTGGGTAAAACACGTCTTCGACCGCAGGGTGATCCGCAAGATGGCGGGCGATGCGCATAGCGTTTTCGCTCATCCGCTCAACACGCAACGGGAGCGTCCGCAACCCGCGTAAAAGCAACCACGCCTCAAACGGTCCCATCACGGCACCCGCGTCGGCGCGATCGGTGCGAATGGCCTCCCAAACCGGGGCTTCTTGTTTGGTGGACAACACGCCGCCCAAGACATCCGAATGCCCATTCATCGCTTTGGTGGCCGAATGCATCACGATGTCCGCTCCCAAGCCCAAAGGCTGTGACAACACAGGCGTGCCTGCAGTGTTATCAACGACCAGAACAGCACCCGCCGCGTGCGCCAAACGCGCGGCCTCGGCAACATCGACAGTCACGAGCCAAGGGTTAGACGGCGTTTCGATAAACACCAAATCAGCAGAAGTCGCACAAGCTTCGGCCAAGGTGTTCAGATCGCGCAGTTCAACCTCATCCAACGTAATCTGACGACGCGCGCAGAATTCACGGATCCATTTGGTGGTGCCCCAATAGATCCCCTGCTGAACAATCACGCGGCCGCCATTCGGCACCCAACGAAATGCAGCAGCAATAGCCGCCATACCAGACGGGAACACCAAGGTTTCAGCCGCCCCCTCAAGCTGCGCAATCATTCGTTCGACATGGCGCACACATTCATTGTGGGGTCGCAGATACAAGTTATCGCTATTGATCAGCTCGTAATCCGCATCGCGCAGAAACGTTGTGGCGGGCTGAATAGCTGGCACAATGCCCGCACTGTTCGGATCGGTGGCGCCACCGGCATGGGCCGCCCATGTGGCTGGTTTGACATCTTTGCGCATCATCTACTCCTTGGTCGTCCAAGTTAGAGGGCGAATTTGCGCGCCTTGCAATAGCCAAGACTGCGCCGAGGGTGTAAAGCCCAGACATGACCCAAGTGATCCTTTTGAACAAACCTTTCGATGTCCTCTCGCAATTCACCGACAAGGGAACCGAGGGATCGACCCGGCGCACGCTGTCTGATTTTGTTGACGTGCCCGGCGTCTATGCTGCGGGCCGATTGGATCGCGACAGCGAGGGGTTGTTGGTGCTAACCGCTGACGGCAAGTTGCAGCAGAAAATCGCGAACCCAAAAAACAAGATGACCAAAAGCTATTGGGTTCAGGTCGAGGGCGTTCCCTCTGACGCCGCGCTAAAACAGCTGCGCGAGGGTGTAAAACTAAAGGATGGGATGACGCGCCCGGCCAAGGTTGAACGCATGGACGAGCCTGTGAACCTTTGGCCACGCAATCCACCAATTCGGGTCCGCAAGAGCATTCCAGATACGTGGATTAAGCTAACGATTGGCGAAGGCCGAAACCGCCAAGTGCGCCGCATGACGGCAGCTGTTGGCCATCCGACATTGCGTTTGATCCGCTATCGCGTCGGTCCATGGACCATCGACAGCATCCCGACAGGCAAGTGGATTGCTGCAGAAGTCTAAGCAAATAAGACCAAAATCGACGCGCCGCTGCATCACATGGCAAAAGATAACAGCTTCGGCAGTCATGGCGCTTCCCCTATTGCATGCCACAACATATAGTGTGATTTAAGCACTCTGGGTTGGGGACGGCCTAGCTGAAATAGAACAATAGTCGAGTGGGGACAGGCGCATGGCACATATTATTGTCGTGGGAAACGAAAAGGGCGGCGCGGGTAAATCAACCGTGTCTATGCACGTAGCAACAGCCCTTGCGCGCATGGGGTTTCGGGTCGGCGGACTAGACCTTGACCTGCGCCAACGTACCTTTGGTCGATATGTCGAAAACCGCAAAAACTACTGCGAAAAGATTGGCGTTACTCTGCCAAGCCCAACCTATCACGAATTACCAGAAATCGACGCCACCACGATCCAAGAAGGCGAGAATATCTATGATCTACGTCTTTCTGCGGCCGTCGCTGAACTGGAACCCGATAACGACTTTATCCTGATCGACTGCCCCGGCTCGCACACCCGCTTGAGCCAAGTCGCGCATTCACTGGCTGATACTTTGGTTACGCCGCTGAACGACAGTTTCATCGACTTTGACTTGCTAGCCCATATTGATGGCGACGCCGAAAAGATCCTTGGTCCGTCTGTGTATTCAGAAATGGTATGGAACGCGCGTCAGTTGCGCGCGCAAGCTGGTCTGAAACCGATTGACTGGATCGTTGTGCGCAACCGTCTTGGTGCCCAAAACATGGTCAACAAAGAGAAAATGGGCAAAGCGATTGAACGCCTCGCAAAGCGCATTGGATTTCGTACCGCCCCGGGCTTCAACGAACGGGTTATCTTCCGCGAGCTCTTTCCACGTGGTCTGACACTGTTGGACCTTAAGGACATCGGGGTAAAGCAGCTCAACATCTCAAACGTCGCAGCTCGCCAAGAATTGCGCGAACTGATCAAGGCACTGGATTTACCGGATGTGACTGTTAATTTTTAACCTGCGCGACAGCGATGGTTAAACATGGAGCCCGCCTTGGAAGATCTTGATGTTATTGCACCTAATCTCAATCGGCGCCAATCAGGTGTTAGTGCAACAGTATTTAGCCTTGTACCGCTCCAAAACAAACAGCTAAAAGTATCTGTTACAGGTGTGGGCATTCCTAGAGACTTGCCGCGAATTGCACTTTGGAGAATTCCATTTCTTTCGCGGCGAACCCGTATTTGGCACGCACGCCGTAACAACGAAATGATTATTGGCATACTGCTGAAATACATATTTTGCAGCAAACTCAAACTGATTTTCACCTCCTCGTCCCCTCGCAAACGCGGCGCGTTGACCCGCTGGTTAGTCGCGAGGATGGATGCGATTGTCGCCACCACTAAAATCAATGCAACAGTTATGCCCGGCTCGCCGACCGTCATTCCCCACGGTGTTGATACCAACGGCTTTCAGCCCGGTGAAAGTGATCTGTTCAACTCAAACGGTCAGAAACTGATCGGTTGCTTTGGTCGAATTCGCCCAATGAAAGGCACGCATCTTTTTGTCGATGCCGTTTGCCAACTTCTTCCGCGACATCCTGAGTATTCAGCGATCATTATGGGGCGCATTACTCAACAACATGAAGAATATGCCGAAGAATTAAAGGCGCGTATCAGTCAAGCCAACTTAAGCGATCGCATCTTGTTCATGCCTGAGCAACCAATTGCAAAAATGGCCGCGGCTTATCAGGCCTTGTCTATCTATAGCGCGCCTTCGTTGCTGGAGGGTTTCGGCCTAACCCCATTAGAAGCAATGGCATGTGGTATCCCAACGGTCGCCAGCAAAGATGTCGGGGCCTTTAACGATCAGATACGAGACGGGGAGACGGGATACCTCGTCGAAAAAGATAACGCAGATGCACTTGCCGCCGCTTTATCGAAATTGATGTCTGATGACAGGCATTTAAGTGCAGCAAAAATTTCCGCTCGTGAGCATGTATTGGCTGACTTCAGCCTTGAGAAAGAAGCCGAGGCGCTTGTTGAGCTATATAATCAACTACTGGCCGAAGACCAAAAGTCATAGCATTCGGTTCACGAATGGGGCACCTCACGATTTTTCACGATCGCACCCCTTTTTTCTTTGGACTAAAGCCGCTAATAGAGCCCGTCCGAAACATTGGAGATAAACATGGGTTATCGCATCGTTATCGTAGGCGCCACTGGCAACGTGGGCCGCGAAATGCTGAACATCCTGGAAGAACGCCAGTTCCCAGTTGATGAAATCGCAGTACTGGCCAGCCGACGTTCGCTGGGCACGGAAGTAAGCTTTGGCGATAAAACCCTGAAAACCCAAGACCTTGACACTTTCGACTTCGCGGGTTGGGACATGGCGTTGTTCGCTGTGGGGTCCGAAGCGACTAAGAAATATGCGCCGATTGCGGCGGCGGCGAATTGCGTTGTGATCGATAACAGCTCTTTGTATCGCTACGATCCAGATGTGCCTTTGATTGTTCCAGAAGTGAATCCGGGCGACGTTCATGGCTTTGCGAAAAAGAACATCATCGCGAACCCGAACTGTTCGACTGCGCAAATGGTTGTGGCGCTCAAGCCTTTGCATGATCGCGCGACCATCAAGCGTGTGATTGTCAGCACCTATCAGTCTGTTTCTGGCTCTGGCAAAGAAGCGATGGAAGAGCTGTGGGAACAGACCAAAGCGGTTTACAACCCTACCTCTGACGTGCCGCCAAAGGTCTATCCAAAAGAGATCGCGTTTAACGTGATCCCGCACATTGATGTGTTCTTGGACGATGGCTCGACCAAAGAAGAATGGAAGATGGTTGCCGAGACTAAAAAGATCGTCGACAAGTCGATCAAAGTCACCGCGACTTGCGTCCGAGTGCCTGTTTTTGTTGGACATTCCGAAGCGATCAACATCGAATTCGAAGACTTCCTAGACGAAGACGAAGCCCGTGACATCCTGCGTGAAGCGCCGGGTATTATGGTGATCGATAAGCGCGAAGACGGTGGGTATGTGACTCCGAAAGAATGCGTGGGCGACTATGCAACTTTCATCAGCCGCATCCGTCAGGACAGCACAATCGACAACGGTTTGAACCTGTGGTGTGTCTCTGACAACCTTCGCAAAGGCGCGGCTTTGAACGCGGTTCAAATCGCTGAATTGCTGGGCCGTGAGGTTCTAAAGAAAGGCTAATCGCCTGTCTGAATGCATCCGAAAGCCCCGCCCTAACCGGCGGGGCTTTTGCGTTTTCGGCCCCCTAGGTTTCGCGGCGAAACGGTTGCGGGAGCATCGGACGGCACGTTTACAAGTGGAAATTCGTACGATTCGCGGGGTGAAACGTACGTTTGGGATTTCCTAAATTCACTTATCCCGAAGCGGCGGCTAACAGTCGCCTTAGCTTTTGCCCTCTGCGTGGATTGACGGATTCGACCCATTCAATTTGTCCAAGCAGCGAGCTTTGGAAAGCAGGGTCCCTAAGACGGGTGTCGCCGTCTCGGCCGCAAGCGTGGATGACCGCTTTGAGGTGATCAAAGGAAGATCGCGAGGTGTTCAGATGGCTGTTTACAACAACGCCTGTCACAGTTTGGCGGGCTGTGTTTTTCATCACGCGCGTTTTTACGCCATTCAGTTGAAACCCTTCTTCGCGGATAATCTGCGGGACAGCTCTTAATAAAGTTTTTTGGATTTTCTGATCACCCGAAAAACTAAGATCATCCGCATAACGGCTGTAGTTGGCATCAAGTGACTGGGCCAGTGATGCCAAGCGCCGGTCTAATGTGAATGTCACCTTATTCGCCAGAGTTGGCGAGGTTGGGGCACCCTGCGGTAGATGAGACAGTCGATATAAGCTGCGCTGTTCAAAGCTCATACGCTCTAAAATGCGTGGCGGCGTGCGTGTCGTGCAGAATGCTGTGAGGTGACGTGCGATCTCCGGTGGATAGCCAAGGCACCGAAAGAAACCGAAAATACGGCCCATGCCGATAGACGGAAAGAAATCCTTTAGATCAAAACAAATAACCACCTCTTCGCTCGCATGGCGCGCGGCACCTTGAAGGCAGTTTTTGCCACGAATAAAGCCAAACGCATCATCGTGATCCGAGACCTTTGCAATGATCTGCCGATGAATTTGACGCTGTATTCCCTTTAGACGCTGTTTGGGGGCTTCGACCAAACGAGTCCCGGTGTGCTTTTTCGGTAGATGCACATAGTGATAGTGATTGATCGAGGTTTCACCATGCTCTTCAGAGCGGCTGTGGATGTCTGCGAAATATGCCAGTTTCTCAACTGGAATAAGCAGCCAATCCGCAAGTTCGGCTTCTGTTGTGAGTTGTGGAATGTCTAATCCGACAAACGGCGCGATCGGCAGCATTCGCGTTTTGGGCAAATCGACGTTGGGCCAGACGTCATGCCGCCGACAATATCGCATAACCTTTTCGAAATTCGGAACATAGCGCAGTGCTTCGGCAATCGAATTCACGGTGGGTGCGTAGGCAGACGGAAGGTTATGCAAAAGACGAAGGCTGATCGCCTCGTTCAGCCTTTGTACTTTCAAGGGTAAGCGACGGCAGAGTTCTGCCGTGATCTCGGGCTTGGACCATCCGATTAACGCGAGGCCTTGCGCCAAATTCTGTGCAAGTTCTTTACTATTCATTAAAAAATTCAACGTTTATAAATCAGTCGCAATGAACAGTCTTTGCTTTCACGGTCCTGCGTAACCCACACTGGGCAAAGCCCAGATACGGTTGCGCCTTGTTTGTATAGCTAACATTAGAAGACGGGGATGCCCCGCCCAGTCCTATTCAAAAGAGAACAGGACAATCCAAAGACTGCCATTGCCCAAACAGATTGGCAAAATAGTACAGAAGTTGCAAAGCTAAGTTTTTCCTCGCCTCTTCACAGCACCTGCCCTGACCAACACCCTTCGTTTTTTCGCTGATCCACGCCCGAAATCTGACTTCGCTTGAATTCTTGGAAGACACATGCAGAGTGACTCTGATTGCTGACAAAGGAATTGCTCATGCGCCGTCTTCTTGCCTTTACGCTATGTCTGCCCTCTGCCGCTTTGGCGGATCAGATCGACATTTATGCTCCGATCAAAATGGTTACGGTTCACCCGCAAGGCGCGTGGATTACGCGGCAGGTCGAGGTGGATGTTCCAGCAGGTGAACATGTTTTGTCATTGCCTGCGAATTTTGAGGTGATTGAGGGTTTGGACCTGCTTGAGGTTTCAGGTGTTCAAAAAGGGGCCACTTGGATGACGGAGCAGGATCGCGCCTTTCCTGAGGTGATGGAAAGCGCTGCGGTGACTCAGGCGCGGGCGGATTTAAAACAGGCTGAGGAGGCGCAGAAACGTGTTCTGGATCAGCGGGCTGACCTGCTGCTGCCGTCCACCGATGCGCAGGCGCGGCTTCGGTTTATTGAGCGGTTGGGGGCGGATGATGGGTCCGCGTCGTTAGATGCGGACACCCTAAAGGCCTTGATCGACGTGATTGGCGTGGAATCGCGGGCTGCGACAGAGATGTCAGCGGCGGCGCAGATCGCGGCGCGGGTTTTGGATGACGAAGTGACACAGGCGGAAGAGGCTGTTGCCGCAGCGCAAGACGCGTTGAACCAGCTGATTGCGGGTGATGGTGGACGGATCGTTTCAACCAAGATCACCGCAGCAGAGGCGGTGCGGGCCACGGTCACCCAAAGGTATTTTGACCATAATGTTGAATGGACGCCGTTCTATGAATTCCACCTAGACGATGGCGACAGCCCATCGCTGACCGTGACGCGGAATATCGTTATTTCACAGGAGGGGTTTGAAGCTTGGCGGGACGTTGAATTGGTTGTGACCTCGGCGGCCCCCTTGTCACAGTCGGAACCAACGCAGGTTTGGGAGCAGCTTCGGCGTATTCACAAGCCAGAGCCCGTTTTGAAACGCGAGCTGAGTGCTGTGGCGGATAGCATGATGGCGGAAAGCGTGATCGAAGCGCCGGTTGTCATGGAAGTCGCGGGCGGCGGTGGGTTTGATTATGACGGCACCGTTGTGACCTATCCCTATCCTGAGCGCATCAGTTTAGACTTGGCGGGTGAGACGACAGTGCCGTTGCCCCCAATCACGTTGGATGCCGAGATATTCGCGCAGGCGAACCCCACGCGGGATGAGACCGCCTTTTTGATGGCGTCGTTTGTGAATGACACAGGTCAGCCCTTGATCGGGGTGGGTAACGAAGCGAGCATGTTCTTGAATGGTGCGTTTGTGGGGCAAAGCCGCTTTGATACGATTGCGCCAGGTCAGGAAGAGGTGTTTGCCTTTGGGCCGATTGACGGTCTGCGTGTGGAGCGCACAGTTTTGGATGACAATTCTGGGGATCGCGGGATTTTGCGGGGGCGGCATATTCAATCGCAAAAGGTGCGGTTTGATGTTGAAAACTTTACGCCAAAATCTTGGGATCTACGATTGTTTGGGCAGGTGCCTTTTTCTGCTCAGGAAGACCTAGAGATCGAATGGTCTGCCACACCAGCACCCGATGTCGAGAATGCTGATAACAAGCGCGGCGTGCTGCGGTGGGATCTAACGACGGCCCCGGGGGCAAAGGCCTCTGTCGAATTAGAGCACCAATTGACATGGCCAGAGGGCTATATCCTTCGCTAGTCTGACAAAATGTTGGTTTATCACACACAAAAGGGCACCCGAGGGGGTGCCCTTTCCGCGTTCAAATTGGACCGGCGTTTATAGCGCGGTGAATTTGTTGTTTTCACAATCGTACACTTCGACTCCGCCGCCTGCGATGTCATGCCATGCGCCGTGAAGGGTCAGTTGGCCTTGGTCCACGCGTTCTTTGACGAATGGAAAGGACACGAGGTTTTCCAAGGATGCCAAGACCGCGTGTTTTTCGAATTGGCGCGCCTGCTCTTTGGGGTCTTTGATGTTTTCGACCTTTTTGTAGCGCGGCTTTAGGATGTCCATCCAGCGGCCAACAAAGCTTTCTTTCTTTTCAAGCTGTGGCGCGTTGCCTTTGCACATGTCGATGCAGCCCTGCACTCCACCACAGGAAGAGTGACCCAGAACAATCACATGCGCGACTTTCAGGGCGGTGACGGCATATTCGATTGCCGCAGAGGTGCCGTGGTGATCGCCATCTGGATTGTAAGGTGGCACGAGGTTGGCGATATTACGGTGGATGAAGAATTCGCCTTGATCAGCACCAAAGATGGAGGTGACATGCACGCGGCTGTCGCAGCATGAAATGACCATTGCCCGGGGGTGCTGCCCCTCTTCGCCGAGATTTCGGAACCAGGCCTTATTGGTTTCATAAGTGGTGGCTTTCCAGCCTTGGAAGCGCTGGACTAGATAGGATGGCAGGGGTTTGGCGTACTTCATCGTGTCTCCTATTCGCGGGTTTCAGCCTAGTTATGCTTTATTTTCGTAATTTTCGAGAGAAAAGACGCTTGGCGGCTAACGATTTCAAAAGTTCTTTGCGTCACAAATGGAATTAGCCGTGGGGGCTGAGAAAATTGGGGTGATATTGTGGAACGTGTGAACGTGTTGTTCGCGGATGAGACCGTCTGTTTGGATCATGCGCGTATTATGGAACTAGAGCAACTGCTGGGTGCAAAGACCGCCGAGGATGTCGCGATACGGGCGATGGAGGAATTGTCGGCACGGCTGGCCCATTGTGAGACGTTGTTTCAACTGGGCAAGTGGAAGGATTTGCGTAAATCGGCGCGGTCGATGATTGCGATTGGGGACCAGATTGGAATGACGTCGTTATCGTTGGTTAGCCAACATGTGGTGGACACGATTGATGCACAGGACACGACGGCGATTGCGGCGACCTTTTACCGATTATTGCGGATTGGGGACCGATCGTTGTCAGATTATTGGGATCAGCAGAACCTATCGGGATAATTTACTTGCAGCGGATGCGTCACGGGCTAGGCTGATCAAAAGTCGGCAACCAAAAGATGAGTAAACTATGCCCCTGACCTTTGCCTCTGACCGTTCTGAAGCTGTGCCGCTGCATGTGGTTTCTGCCGATTCCTATGACGCGTGGTTGAAAGCCCAGCCAGAGGCGACGTGCCAATGGTTGGAGACGTGTGAATTTAAGCCGTCGATTGGCAAGGTGGCATTGGTGCCAGACACAAAGGGTGGTTTTGGCTGCGCTGTGGTTGGTTTTGGTGACGCAAAAGCACGCAAGCGGGGGCGGTTTGCCTTGGCGGCGGCGGTGCCGTCTTTGCCCGCGCGGGTGTTTGCCTTGGCAGAAACGCCGGAGGAGTTTGAAACAGAGAACGAGCTGCTGGGATGGCTTATGGCGGGCTATAGCTTTGATCGCTATCGCAGCCCAGCGCCGGAGCGTGCGCAATTGGTGTGCCCAAAGGGTGCGGACTGCACGCGGATCGAGGCCATTGCAGCGGGCGAAGCGCTGACACGGGATTTGGTTAACACACCGGCCAGCGACATGGGACCAGATGCGTTAGAGGCTGCTGCACAGGAGTTGGCGGAACAGTTTGGTGCGGGCTTCGCCGTGACACGTGGGGCGCATTTGTTGGAACAGAACTTTCCAATGATCCACACGGTGGGACGCGCCGCCGCGCAGGAACCGCGTTTACTGGATATGCGGTGGGGGGAACATGGGCCGAAACTGACGTTGGTTGGCAAAGGCGTGTGCTTTGACACTGGCGGGCTGAACCTAAAGCCCGGGGCCTCTATGGCGATCATGAAAAAAGACATGGGTGGCGCGGCGACGGTGCTGGGTCTTGCGCATATGATCATGTCGCTGGGGCTGCCGCTGCAATTGCGGGTGCTGATCCCCGCGGTGGAAAATGCGGTGGCTGGCAATGCGTTCCGGCCTGGTGATATTCTAACCTCCCGCAAGGGGCTGACGGTAGAGATCAATAACACGGATGCAGAAGGGCGCTTGGTGCTGGCCGATGCGCTGGCCTTGGCTAGCGAAGAGAACCCGGATCAGATCATTTCAATGGCCACACTCACGGGTGCGGCACGTGTGGCGGTTGGGCCTGATCTCTCACCGTTCTATGCCGAGGATGATGAAATAGCGGCGACCTTAGCACAGGCTGGGGACAGCGTGGCCGACCCATTGTGGCGGATGCCATTTTGGGACCCTTATGAGACGATGATCGAACCCGGCATCGCGGATTTGGACAATGCGCCAAGCGGTGGCTTTGCGGGGTCAATTACTGCGGCGCTGTTCTTGCGGCGCTTTGTCGACACAGGACGTTATACGCATTTTGACATTTACGGTTGGAACCCAAGCGCGAAACCCGCCCGCCCCAAAGGTGGCGTCGGCATGGGCGCGCGGGCGATTTTGGCAGCCTTGCCTGAGGTGCTAAAACTATGATGGATCGGCGTCTGTCCCCGGCAAATAAACGTGTGGCTGACCCGTCGATGCGCGAGTCTTGGCCCGGTGTGCAGTATGTCGACCCCGAGCCATATGCGGTGCATTGGCCATTGGTTGATCTGCGCAACGCGCCCGAAGGACGGCGCGACCGGCAGTTGTTGTTTGGTGAGACCGTTGGTGTTTACGAAATGCACGAGGGTTGGGCCTTTGTTCAATCGACCAAGGACAACTACGTGGGCTATGTGCCGAAATCATCACTGGCGAATGTGCCGGAGGCCACGCACCGGGTGACGGCAGCGGCATCGCATGTCTATGCACGGCCCGATTTCAAATCGCGGGATTTGATGCGGTTGTCGCACGGGTGTTTGTTGCACGGCTTGGCGGTGGAAAACGGATTTCTGCAAACTGCGGATGGCTATGTGCCCTTTGTGCATTGCGGCGATGTGGGGGACCGGCAGCCGGACCCCTTGGTCGAGGCAAAGCTGTTTTTGGACACGCCCTATTTGTGGGGTGGTAACAGCCGGTTTGGCATAGATTGTTCTGGCTTGGTGCAGGCCGCGTTTCTAGCGTGTGGTGTCGGCTGCCCCGGGGATAGCGATTTGCAAGAGGCGCAGTTGGGTTATGACCTGCCAGCCGACGCACCGCTTGAGCGGAACGACCTGTTGTTCTGGAAGGGTCATGTGGCCCTTGTCGCGGATGAGGGGCGATTGATCCATGCGAACGCGCATCATATGGCCGTGACCTATGAGGGCGTGGATGCCGCGATTAACCGGATCAATGCACAGGGTGATGGGCCGGTAACGTCGCGCAAGCGTGTGGTTTTACCTGCCTAATCAGTCAACCGCGCGGATCAGCTTCCGCTCCAGAACGCGCAGCACGGTTTTTAGATCGTGCCCGCGTTTCAGGATTTGACCGTCCATGGCCACCACCGAATAAAGCCCCTGCTTATTGCGCAGCTTGGGGTTTTTCTCGATCCGGTACAGGGGGCGTTCTGCGGTCCGGCGAAAGACGGAAAAGATCGCCACGTCGCGCAGATTGGAGATACCGTAATCACGCCATTCTCCTGCAGCGACCATGCGGCCATACAGCGAAAGAATCACGTTAAGTTCGGTACGATGAAAGGCCACCTGAGTGGATGTGCCGCGATCTCCGGAAAAGGGTGTTGTTGGAGATATGTTCATACCTCTACCCTCGCCCCGAATTTACCTAAAATCAACCCTGCCTCGCTTTTGCCTTAGATTCTTCCGCAAAAGGCCGCGCATGTTCCCCGAATCCGCCCAAGGTGACCGTCATAACGGTTTCATAGCGAAAGTTAACGCTACCCCGACGGCACGCTTTTCTTGCCCCCACCCAGATGTGCCGTCGGGGGCTAATACCTAAAAACGCCTCTGGTTCACTCAACCAGGGGCGCTTTTGCTTTTGCGGGTAAAGTGTTGCGACCTTGATTCTTAGGCACAGGCAGCGTTTCATGTTCGCCAACACAAGAATGGGAAGATTGCATGAAAACGTTATCGGTGGCTTTGATGGGATCGTTAATGATCGGTTCAATTGCATTGGCGCATCAAGGGGTTAAAGACCCGTTTGTAAAGGCACGGATGCACGCCATGGGCACGGCGGGACAAGCGACCAAGGTCTTGGGCGATATGGCCAAAGGCTCTGTGGATTATGACGCGACTCAAGCGGCAGAGGCCAAAGCCGCGTTGATCCAAGTTGCGCAAGACCTGCCTGCGCTGTTCCAAGAAAACGCCAGTGATCCGGTCAGCGAAGCCCGCCCTGCCATTTGGGACGACTATGCGGATTTCTCCGCTAAGGCGGATGTGATGGCGGCAGCGGCGGTTGCGCTGGATACCTCTAGCGCGGCAACAATTGGTGCAGGGTTGCGTGCATTGGGTGGGTCATGTGGCGGCTGTCACAAAGCCTATCGCCAAAAGAAATAATAGACGTCGCATTGACCCTCGATCCTGTCGTGGGAGCCCTTGAACCGGCGCTGCAATTACCGCAGAGTCGGCGGCAAATACATTTGGAGGATGCCCAATGATGCGTACCCGTGCAGCCGTTGCCCTAGAGGCCGGCAAACCACTCGAAGTTATGGAAGTGAACTTAGAAGGCCCAAAAAAGGGAGAGGTTCTGGTAGAGATCAAGGCCACTGGCCTATGCCACACGGATGAATTTACCCGCTCTGGCGCTGATCCAGAGGGGATTTTCCCGTCGATCCTAGGCCACGAAGGCGCAGGCATTGTGATGGAAGTGGGCGAAGGCGTGACCACACTAAAGCCGGGCGATCACGTGATCCCGCTTTACACACCTGAGTGCCGCGAATGTCATGCTTGCCTGTCAGGTAAAACCAACCTTTGTACCGCGATCCGTGGCACGCAGGGTCAGGGTTTGATGCCGGATGGCACGACGCGTTTCTCGATGTTGGATGGCACGCCGATTTATCACTACATGGGCTGCTCGACATTTGCGAACCACACGGTTCTACCAGAGATCGCATTGGCCAAGGTCCGCGACGACGCGCCGTTTGATAAGATTTGCTATATCGGCTGTGGCGTCACCACGGGGATTGGCGCGGTGATCAACACGGCTGGGGTCGAGATCGGCTCCTCAGCGGCAGTGTTTGGTTTGGGCGGCATTGGTTTGAACGTTATTCAAGGCCTGCGTATGGCCGGTGCGGATGTGATCATCGGCGTTGATCTGAATGACGAAAAGGCGGAGATGGCCAAGAAATTTGGCATGACGCATTTCGTGAACCCATCGAAATTGCCAAAAGGTCAATCGGTGGCCGAAGCGATCGTTGAGCTGACGAAGACGGAAAAAGACGCATTCGGCGGCGTGGACTATTCGTTTGATGCGACCGGCAATGTGCAAGTGATGCGCGATGCGCTGGAATGTTCGCACCGTGGTTGGGGCGTTTCCGTGATCATCGGTGTGGCCCCTGCAGGTGCCGAGATTTCAACACGTCCGTTCCAATTGGTGACAGGCCGTGTTTGGAAAGGGACTGCGTTTGGTGGTGCCAAGGGGCGGACTGACGTTCCAAAGTTTGTGGATTGGTACATGGACGGCAAGATCGAGATCGACGAAATGATCACGCATAAACTGACATTGGATCAAATCAACGAAGGATTTGATCTGATGCACGCAGGTAAATCTATCCGCGCGGTTGTGGAATTCTAAGATTTACTGAGTCTGGTTAAGAGAAAAGCAGGCGCTTCGGATTACCGAGGCGCCTTTTTCATGCGCCGTAGCGGGCCATAAAGGTATCAACCGCGGCTATTGCGACTTCGTGGATTTCTTCCTCGGAGAATTCTGTTTGCACCCCAAAGTTCGCACGAATGAACAGGCGGGTTTTGCAAAGTTCTGAGAATTGCCAAGCGGCCATTTCGACGTCGTCGATTTTTAACTCGCCACACTCGACCGATTTCTGCAGATGATGGCAGATTTGGTGATGTCCGTTCAGAGGGCCACTTTCATAGTAGGCAATGCTGAGCTCTGGAAAGCGATCCCGCTCTGCCAAGCAAATTCGAAAGATCCGCTGGGCAAAGTTAGACACTAAGAACTTGGCAGCACCGCAGGCGGCCATCAAAAGTTGCTCGCGCACGGGGGCCGCTTCATCCAATTGCCCGACAATTTCCGTGGCCATGCGATCACATTCGCTGGTCACGACCTCTGCAAAGAGTTGCCGTTTGTCAGAGAAGTAGCTGTACAAGGTTGCCTTAGACACACCCGCCGCTTTTGCGATGTCATCCACGCTCGCGCCTTCGAAGCCATCCCTCAGGAAAATTTCACGGGCGCCTGAAAGAACCTGTTCGACCTTACGGCCTTTGCGAAGTGTTGGTGCTGGAGCGTTCATAGTGGCCTGTATTTGTATGAGGTTTCGAATATAAACTAATCAGTTCATTTTTAACAAGTCGTCTATGGCGGTTGCCTTGGCGGAACTTCGCTCTTAAATTAGAATTATTCTAAGTGTGAGGGGAAAAATGCGATTTTTCACGCAAAGACGGCGTTTCCGCGATCTGACCGAGCAAGAGATTATTGCGCTGGCCATTTCCAACGAAGAAGACGATGCCAGAATCTATCGTAGCTTTGCGCAAACTGTGCGCGATGACTATCCGGCGACGGCCAAGGTCTTTGACGGAATGGCCATCGAAGAAGACGCGCATCGACAGCAATTGATCAACCTGCATGTTGCGCGATTTGGTGAAACAATTCCCCTAATCCGACGCGAGCATGTGGCAGGTGCCTATGCACGCCGCCCTGTTTGGCTGATGACAAACTTGGATGTGGCGCGCCTGCGGGCCGAAGCGGCAGAAATGGAACGCACGGCAGAAACATTTTACCGCAAAGCCGCAGAGCACAGCACCGATGCGGCAACGCGTAAGCTGCTTGGGGATTTGGCGGCGGCTGAGGCCGATCATCAGGACACGGCGCATCAGCTTGAAAACGCGCATTTGGATGCGGATTCCCGTGATGTAGAGTCTGAAACAGCCAAGCGGCAGTTTCTTTTGACATGGGTTCAACCGGGCTTGGCGGGCTTAATGGATGGGTCTGTTTCCACACTTGCGCCGATCTTTGCGACGGCCTTTGCCACACAAGACACGTGGACCACATTCTTGGTGGGCTTGGCGGCCTCGGTCGGAGCTGGGATTTCCATGGGCTTTACCGAAGCGGCCAGTGACGATGGCCAATTGTCTGGGCGTGGCTCGCCGATAAAACGCGGCTTTGCCTCTGGTGTGATGACAACGGTTGGCGGGTTGGGGCACGCCCTGCCCTATCTGATCACAGACTTTTGGACCGCGACTGTGATTGCGATCATTGTCGTCTTTATCGAGCTGTGGGCCATTGCGTGGATTCAGAACAAGTTTATGGAAACCCCATTCTTCCGCGCGGCCTTTCAGGTGGTACTGGGCGGGGCATTGGTGTTTGCGGCTGGTGTCCTAATTGGTAACGGATAGCGCCCCGGCTTGGCCGGGACGCTGAGGCGTTACAGCATATAGTCATGCGCGGCGGGGGCGAAGTGATAGCCTGACGCCGTGCGATCTACGTAACCGAAGCCGGGGAAATCCAGATGGCTGCCGGTGACAAGCAGGCCGTCTTTGGCCGCCATATCCAGCATTTTAGCGCGCGTTGCTTTGGTGACAGCTGGGTCCATGTCAAAGGCGATGGTCCAATCCGGTTGATCAAATTGCAACTTGGTCAAGTGGATCAAATCCCCCCAGATCAGCAGATCTTGGCCCTGCGAGTTAAAACGGAACCCAACGTGCCCCGGCGTGTGCCCGGGTAGCGCGACCGCTTGGACGCCGGGGATAACCTCGGCATCTGTCCCAAAAGTTTTAATGCGGTCATTGTACGGGGCGATCATACCGCGTGCGATTTGCACGAAGGGTTGCATTTGGTCGGGCATCGCGTCTGCCACTGAGCCGTGCCAAAAATCATACTCCACGGCGCTGACGTGGATTTCAGCATTTGGGAAGCGACGAGTTGTGCCTTGGCTGAGGCCACCCAAATGATCGGGGTGCATGTGGGTCAACAAGACCACATCAATGTCCGCTGCATCGATTCCGGCCTGAGTTAGAGCCTGATGATAGCCCGCGACGCGTGGCGCAAAGCCATCGACCGTGCCGCAATCCACGGCGATTTTCTGTGTGCCTGTATCAATGATGTAACCCAAAATCGGGATCGCCATTGGGTCTGCAAAATTCGGCAAATGTTGGCGTGCCAACGCGGTGTCAGCCGCGGCTTGATCAAATCCTGCGATGAAATCCGCGCCAATGTCGATTGTGCCATCTAGTAAAGTGGTCACGGTAAACGCGCCCAAGCGACGTTGCGAATAGGCTGGGACAGTGGCCGCGACTGGCGTTGTGGATTGCGCCCCGACCAATTGCGGAACGGCGAGAAAGGGGGTGGCCAAAGCAACGGTGCCACCAAGGTTGAGAAAGTCTCTGCGGTTCAAGCTCATAAGGTTCTCCTATGGAAAGGGTTGGTGTTTTTAATCGACATGCCTCATATATTGTGACTAACATGCCCAAAGTAGCGGGCTTGGGCTTATAACGGGTATAAGCATTTCTTAGAGGTTATTATGGATCACCTTGGCTATTTGGAGAGCTTTCTTGCAGTTTTGGATCGTGGCTCCCTAAGCGGCGCCGCGCGGGCGCAGGGCATAAGCCAGCCTGCGATCAGCCAGCAAATGTCTGCGCTTGAGGCGGTGTATGGAACGCCATTGCTGCAACGGTCCACCACGGGCGCGACGGCCACGCGCGCTGGCAGTATCGTGGCGCGACACGCGGCAGAGATGCTCAAAACACATCGTCAGATGCAGGGCGAAATTGCAGCGCTCGCAGATACGCCGCGCGGTGAATTGCGCGTGACACTTAGCCAGTTCATGGCGACCAATCCGGTAGGCGAGAAGCTACAGGCGCTGCATGGCGCTTATCCTGACTTAAAACTAATGATCAAAGTCGAAGATCGGTTGGTGGACGTGGTGAAGGAAGGCTACGACCTTGCTCTGCGCACGGGCGACTTGGGAACGACTGACGGTATCATTCGCAAGATCGCGCGTATGGATACAGTCTTGGTTGCGACGCCTGCCTATTTGGATCAAGCCGGTCGCCCCAAGCATCACAGTGAAATGGGCCAACACGCCTATATCCAATACGCCGAACACAAGAGTCACGGCTATCTCACCGTTACCAAAAACGGCACCGAAGCAGAGGCAGAACTTGTTGCCAAAGTGGTGGTCGACACACCCGTTCACTTGACCAATGCCCTAATGAGCGGGCTTGGCTTTGGCCGCATGCCACTGATGTTTGTGAGTGATCTATTGGCGCAGGGCAAGCTGGAGCTAGTTTTGCCGGACTATGAGGTCGAGCAGAAACCCATCTATTTGATCTACCCACATCGCCATGCTTTGACCCAAAGTTCGCGCGTGGTCATTCAGGCCATCTACGAGGGGCTGCGGCACTTTGAGGGGGTTCATTTGATCACCCATCAAGATTTGTCACAGGCGGCCTAAATTTACGTTGCTGCGTGGCCGTTGCGTGGTAACAACCTCTTATGCTTGCGATATTTCTTAAAACGCTTCCCTTCTTTGCGATCATTGGTTTGGGCTATTGGGCCGGACGCACACGTTTCTTTACCCAAGAGGCGACCGCCTATCTGACGAAATTCGTCTTTTTCTTTGCACTTTCGGCCATGCTGTTTCGATTTTCGGCGAACCTGTCGTTGGGCGAGGTGATCGATTGGCAAGTGATTTTTGCCTATCTTGCAGGCACGCTGTTGGTCTACGCGCTTGCCACCGCCTCGGCCCTTTGGCGCGGGCAAGGCATGGCGCACGCGGCCGTCGAGGCGCAAAGTGCGTCCATTGGGAACGTGGGCTTTCTGGGCATCCCCATGATGATCCTGCTGTTTGGCGAGGGTGCGTTGAAGCCTAATATGCTGGTGCTGTGCGTTGATTTGATCGTGTTCTCTTCGCTGATTGTCATTCTGCTGAATGCGGCGCGCGATGGTCGCATGAGCCTACGTATATTTGGCACGATTGGGATGGGGTTGCTTAAGAACCCGATGATTGTCGCCATTTGTTCGGGCCTGACCTGGTCGGCCCTCAAGTTGCCAATCCCGGACCCTATGCAATCGTTCCTAACCCTATTGGGCGGCGCCGCCACACCCGGAGCGTTGTTTGCAATTGGGGCCTCTTTGGCTAGCAAATCCGCGGAGCGCCTTTCGGTGGCAAGCTGGATCAGTTTTTGCAAATTGGTGGTACATCCTGCAGCAGTCGCGGTGTTTGCGCTGTATGTCTTTGACGTCTCGGGCTTTGACGCGGCGGTGATCATCGTTGCCTCGGCGCTGCCAGTTGCCGGGAATGTTTTCATGCTGGCCCAGCACTACGGCGTTGCCCCCCAACGCGTTTCTGCGGCGATATTGGTGTCTACTGCGGTTTCAATTGTCACGGTTTCTTTGGTCGCCAGTTGGGTTTCCGTGCTGATCAATTAAGCCTGTCTCAACGCATTTCGTGGAAAATCAGGCGTAAGCGTCGTGCCGCGCCTTGCCGCGGCCTACATGTTTGCGCTAGCCATGCGACAAGCAACAGAGGTGCGTTATGGAAAAGATTTCCGAAAACATTTGTTTCGGCGGAACACAGGGCGTTTACAAACACACGTCAACCAGCTGCAACTGCGACATGACCTTTGGTCTGTTCCTACCAGCAGAGGCAAAAGATGGTCCCGTACCAGTGCTGTGGTATCTGTCGGGCCTGACCTGCACCCATGAAAACGCAATGACCAAAGCAGGCGCTCAAGCTTGGGCTGCTGAACAAGGCATCGCACTGGTCTTTCCAGACACCAGCCCACGCGGCGACGATGTCGCGGATGACGAGGCATATGATCTTGGCAAAGGCGCTGGTTTCTATCTGAACGCGACAGAGGCCCCGTGGTCCACGCATTTTCGGATGTGGGATTATATCGCATCTGAATTGCCAGAGCTGCTAGGCCAGAACTTTCCACTAGATATGGATCGTCAGGCAATCACGGGCCACTCCATGGGTGGCCATGGCGCGCTGACCTTGGCGATGTCTTTGCCGGGTCGTTTCAAATCTGTGTCGGCTTTTGCGCCCATCTGTAACCCGATTGCCAGCGATTGGGGCATCAAGCAACTCAGCGCCTATTTGGGCAATGATCGTGCTGCATGGGCCGCGCATGACGCGACGGTTTTGATGGGTGACAAAGGATTTGATGGCCCGGTGTTGGTTGATGTGGGCACCGATGATCAGTTCATTGAGCTCTTGCGTCCCGAAGCGCTGGCAGCCGCCATCGCGGACAAGCGCCAAGAGGCGACCATTCGCCTGCAAAAGGGCTACGACCACAGCTACTTTTTCGTAAGCACTTTCATGGAAGATCACATCACCTTCCACGCCGAAGCCTTATACGCGGATTAAATTATGTCAGATTATGATCTTATTGTTATTGGTTCCGGCCCAGCAGGTCGAGCCGCCGCCATTCAAGCGGGCAAACTGAAACGCAAAGTGCTGGTGATTGATCGCAAGGACCGCTTTGGCGGCGTATCCGTGCATACCGGCACGATCCCATCAAAGACATTGCGTGAGACGGTGTTGAATCTGTCGGGTTATCGCGAGCGCAGCTTTTATGGCCGCAGCTATCGGGTAAAAGACGAGATCAAAGCTGACGACCTAAAGGCGCGTCTGCACATGACCTTGGATTACGAAGTCGACGTGCTGGAGCACCAGTTTAACCGCAACCACGTAGACACGCTGAATGGCGTGGCCAAATTCCTTGGCCCGAAAGAGATCGAGGTCGCGACAGAAGGTGGGGAAACCACCGTTTTAACCGGCGACAACTTCCTAATCTCGACCGGCACAAAAACCTACCGCCCAGACAATGTGCCGTTCAACGGTGTGAACGTTCTGGACAGTGATGAGTTTCTGGAAATGGCGCGCATCCCGCGGTCTTTGGTCGTTGTGGGCGCAGGCGTCATCGGTGTGGAATACGCAACGATGTTCTCGGCACTTGATGTCAAAGTGACGTTGATCGAGCCACGCGACAGCTTCTTGGACTTCATTGATTCGACCCTAATACAGGACTTTACGCACCAAATTCGCGAAAACGGTGTGGATTTGCGTCTTGGGTCTGCGATCGAAAAGATCGAAGAAAACGGCGACATGGTAGAGGTCTCGTTGGAAAATGGGCGCCATGTGCGGGCAGAGATGCTGTTGTTTGCAGCCGGTCGCATGGGTGCGACAGAGCGGTTGAATTTGGATGCTGTGGGTTTGGAAACAGATCACCGTGGTCGTATCACCGTAGATCGCAAAAACTATCAAACCGCCGTGCCGCATATCTATGCAGCGGGCGATGTGATTGGCCACCCAAGCCTTGCGTCAACATCCATGCAGCAGGGCCGTGTCGCGGCCTGTCATGCGCTGGAAACGCCGACCTTGCCGGAAAGCCCGTGGTTCCCATACGGCATTTATTCGGTGCCCGAAATTTCCACCTGCGGCATGTCCGAAGAAGAGCTGCAAGAACGTGGCATCGCTTATGAAGTCGGCGTGGCGCGGTTCCGCGAAACCTCGCGCGGGCACATCATGGGCTTGGAACATGGCATGCTGAAAATGCTGCTGTCGCTAAAAACCCGCCGCCTGCTGGGTGTGCAAATCGTCGGCGAAGGCGCGACAGAGCTGATCCACATTGCCCAAGCTGTTTTGAACCTAAAGGGCACCGTGGATTACTTTGTTGAGAACACGTTCAACTACCCGACCTTGGCCGAAGCATATCGCATTGCGGGCCTAGATGCGTTTAACCGCATGCCGATCCCCGAAGAGTTCAAAGCCAAACGCCAAGAGCGTGAAGCCGAGAAAAAGGCAACGCGGGCCAAGATGAAAGCCGAGGCAAAGAAGTGACAGACATCTACGTCGACGCCGATGCTTGCCCCGTAAAGGCCGAAGTGGAACGGGTTGCGACCCGCCACAAGCTAAAGGTCTATGTGGTCAGCAACGGCGGCTTGCGCCCTTCGGTGAATCCGCTGATTGAAAACGTCATCGTACCTGATGGGCCAGACGTGGCCGACATGTGGATCGCCGAGCGCGCGGGCGTTGGGGACGTGGTGATCACGGGTGACATTCCCTTGGCCGCGAAATGCGTCGAGGCGGGTGCCAAGGTGCTAAAACACAACGGCGAGGCTTTGAACGAACGCAATGTTGGCCAAGCTTTGGCTGTGAGGGATTTGATGACCGATCTACGCTCGGCTGATCCCTTCCGCCAAGGCGGCGGCAAGGCATTTTCCAAAGCCGACCGCAGCCGATTTCTGGATGCATTAGAACGCGACATTCGCGCGGCAAAAGCCGCAAAACCGCTAAGTTAGGGTCTATTTCCATGCCAATCGAAGCAGTCATTTTTGACGTCGGAAACGTGTTGATCGAATGGAACCCAGAGCGGTTCTACGACAAAGCCATCGGTATTGAACGCCGCAAACAGATGTTTGCGGAACTGGACATGCACGACATGAACAACGACATCGACCTAGGTGCGCCATTTAAACAGCGCATCTATGACTTTGCCGAAGAGCACCCCAAATGGGGCGACGAAATCCGCATGTGGCACGACAATTGGTTCGACATGGCCAGCCCAGCGATTGATCATTCATGGCGCTTGTTGCGGGCGTTGCGGGCCAAGGGCATTCAGGTCTTCGCGCTGTCTAATTTCGGCGTTGATAACTGGCCGCCAGCTGTCGAAGTATATCCAGTGCTGGGCGAGTTTGACCGCGAGTTTGTCTCTGGCCGGATGCAAATGGTGAAGCCGTTTAATCGTATCTATGAGAAAGTCGAAGAAGACACAGGCATCGAACCTGATCGCCTGATCTTTACTGATGACCGCGAGGACAACATAGCCGCTGCCAAAGCACGCGGATGGAAGACGCATCTGTTCACAGACCCACAAGGCTGGGCAGATCGTTTGGTCACCGAAGGATTGCTAACCGAAGCAGAGGCCGCTTAGGCCCCTGCCGCCGCCGTTAGGGGCCGTTCCTTGATGGGCAGGTGGATAATCGCGCTAAACGCGCCGATGCCAACACCGATCCACCAGACGGCCTCGTAGCTGCCATAGACGTCATACAGACGCCCACCCAGCCAGACACCCAAGAAGCTGCCCAATTGATGGCTAAAGAACACGATGCCATAGAGCGTGCCCATGTAACGCAGCCCATAGATATGCGCGACAAGGCCAGAGGTCAGCGGCACTGTGGCCAACCACAATGACCCCATAGCGATGGAAAACAGGATCACAGTCGCGGGTGTCATTGGCGTTAGGATAAAGGCCGCGGCAACCACAGTTCGCGCGGTGTAAATTCCCGCCAGCAAGTATTTCTTGGAATAGCGTTTACCCAGATAGCCCGCGTAAAGCGTGCCCGCGATATTGGCCAAACCGATCAACGAAATCGCTACCGCGCCCAGCCGCGAGGTGGAGCCAATGCCAACCGAGGCCAGAATGCCGGATGGATCAATTGCCCCGCAAACCTCTGTCACAAAGGCCGGGAAGTGCGCGGTGATAAAGGCCAGTTGATAGCCGCAGGAAAAGAAGCCCAGAAAGATCAGCGTGTAGGTCGGATCGCGAAAGGCTTTCTTCAGGATCTGCCCCATGCTTTCCTCTAGCTCGGCCTTGGTCGCGGGCGGCGTTGGGGAGCGCATCATCGGCAAGGTCAGCAGAACCGCAAGGATCGCCGCGGCGAACACAAGGAAGGTATTCTGCCAGCTCATATAGCTCAGCATGATTTCCGCCACAGGCGCGCCAAACACCTGCCCCGCACTGCCTGCAGCGGTGGCAATCGCCAGTGACATACTGCGGTTTTCATCTGAACTGGCGCGGCCGACCACGGCCAAGATCACACCAAAGCCGGTCCCAGCGATACCGAAACCGACCAACACTTCGTACATCTGATGGGCTTCGGGCGTGATCGCAAAGGATGACAACACAAGCCCCGCCGCATAGATCAGCGCACCCATGATGATCGCTTTGCGGTCGCCAATCTTTTCAGCAAGCGCGCCAAAAATCGGCTGACCAATGCCCCAGGCCAGGTTCTGAATCGCAATCGCTAATGAAAACTCGGACCGCAACCAGCCAAACTCTTCAGCAATTGGAATTTGGAACACGCCAAAGCTGGCGCGGATCGCAAAGGACACAAGGATAATGACACAGCCGACAATCAGAACCGGCGTAAAAAGTGGGGTGCGCGCGACCATAGCAATCTCCAGAAGGTTGCGCGGATCATGCAGGGGCACCCGCCCACGGTCAAATCAGAATTTGTGCGGGCGGGATTCAGTGATTGTGATTAAGGCTTAGGGATGGTGCGCGAAATGCGGCACGCCTTCGGGCAATGTGATGCCCGGCGCCTTGCGGCTGGTCCAGATTTGGATCGCCTTAGAAAAATCAATTGGATCATCCAATGAACCCGCGCGCACCTTTAGCATTGCGTCCTTTTCGATGTCGCCATGCCACACGCGCGTGCCGCAAGTCTCGCAGAAGTTCGCGAGGACTTCGTTGCCGCTGTCTGCCACGCGCAGCCACTGTTTTGGCTGACCAGACACCACAGAGACGGCTTCTGTTGGTACAACAATCACGGAACCAAAGGCCGATGCAGATTGCTTTTGGCAGCTTGCGCAGTGGCACATGATCGCTTTTTCATCTGTCGGCGCGATGATGAATTTGATGGCGCCGCATTCGCAGCTGCCTGTTCTTTCAGTTGTTGCCATTGTGTCGTCCTTTCAAGGGCTTATTCAGGGCGTGGGATAGGTCCCACGTCCAAAGGTTGGGCATATCCACGCTGAAAACCGGGACGGTCTGCCAGTCGCAGGTACCAGTCTTTGACAGCGGGGAAGTCGTTTAGATCGACCTTGTGATAGTCAAACCGCGCGGCCCAAGGCCAAATGGCGAACTCACAAATAGATAGATCATCAAGGATGTAGTCGCGGCCCGTCAGATGGGCGTTTAGAATGCCGTAAAGCCGCTTGGCTTCGTCATTGTAGCGCTTTTCCGAATAATCAGAGAGGCCGGGGTTATAGTGCAAAAAGTGATGCGCTTGCCCCAACATCGGGCCAAAGCCGCTCATCTGCCACATCAGCCATCGCATCATTTCCCAATAGTCGGGCGTGCCGTGGGCGGGGGCGAATTTGCCGGACTTCTCTGCCAGATACAAAAGGATCGCACCGGATTCGTTAATCGCCGCACCGGTTTCATCCACTAAGGCGGGGATTTTATGGTTAGGGTTCACGGCCAAAAAGGCCGGATCGTGCTGCGCACCCTTGGTGATGTCGATAGGAACAGCCGTGTAGTCCAAACCCATTTCTTCTAACGCGATAGAGATTTTGCGGCCGTTTGGGGTGGTCCATGAATACAGTGTCAGCAAAATATTTCCTTTCTTTGGGGCAACGCGGCCCGTCCAGAAGTGTTCAATGATGGAATACCAGCGCTGCGTGACCGATAATTCCGAATAACCTGACCCAAAAGCCGAAACACACAGAGACGTCGGGTATTCCTAAACAGTACTTTTCATGCCAGCCCACGCAAGATATTCAATCCACATGACATCGATGCAGGATATTTACGCCGCCCTCGTGGCCTCAGGCGACCTCACCCCGGACCCGGCGCAAGAAGCCGTTTTGCCAGAATTCGACCGCGTCCGAGAAGGCCTTGCTGCCCCCGCACCCAAAGGCGGATGGTTTCGCAAAGCCAAACCAGATCCGGTAAGGGGCCTGTACCTATGGGGCGGTGTGGGGCGCGGCAAATCTATGTTGATGGATTTATTCGTGGATCACGTCGACCAACCTGCGCGCCGCGTGCATTTCCATGCCTTCATGCAGGAAATCCACGCAGGGATGCACCAGGCCCGCCAAGACGGCGTTGATGATGCGCTGGCACCGGTGGCCGCCAAGGTCGCCGAAGAGGTGCGCTTGCTGGCCTTTGACGAAATGCAGATCACCGACATCACCGATGCGATGATCGTGGGGCGTCTGTTTGAAATGTTGTTTGCCGCTGGGGTCACGGTCGTGACCACATCAAACCGCGTGCCGGATGATCTGTACAAAGACGGGTTGAACCGCCAGTTGTTCCTGCCGTTCATCGATATCCTGAAAGAAAAGATGGTGGTTTGGGAAATGGTCTCGCCCACCGATTACCGCCAAAACCGCCTGTCAGGACAACAGGTCTATTTCGTACAAGCCCGTGGCGAAGCGCGTGAACAGATGCGATCTATCTTTGACGATCTGACAGGCGGCGCAGCGAGTCCCCTGACGATCACCGTCAAAGGCCGCGAGGTTGAAATCCCCGCGTTTCGCAATGGCGTCGGTCGCGCGACGTTCTTTGATCTGTGTGGCAAGATGCTTGGCCCGGGTGATTACCTAGCCATCGCCGAAGCGTTGAAGGTTCTGGTCCTAGAAGACATCCCAAACCTAAGCCGAAGCAACTTTAACGAAGCCAAACGCTTTGTGACTCTGATTGATGCGCTTTACGAAGCCAAAGTGCGCTTGATCTGCTCTGCCGCGGCAGAGCCAGAGATGCTGTATCTAGAGGGCGAAGGCACGTTTGAATTTGAACGCACCGCCAGCCGCCTGCGCGAGATGCAGGATGCCGATTGGGGCAAGACCGAATCAGTCTAACTTTGGGGTAAAAACGAAACAGGGGATGCCGAAACATCCCCTGAAACTCGATGATTTTTGCCTGCATGACGAAATAGAAGTGCTGCTCGGCCACCCTCTATCCCACTGCCATCATTGAAAAATGTTCTATTGAAGTGACTATACGCCTCTACAAACGAATCGGTCAAGGGCCCGCGAATCGCTTTTGCCGAATCAATCACATAACGATTCGCAGAAGTGAGTCGTTTCAACGACTTAGCCTGTGAAAAAAATTTGCGTCAGCCGTTCTCGCGTAGGATGTTTCCAGCAAGGTACAAAGACCCGCAAATCAGCACCCGCGCGTTAGAGGTCTCTTCGTTAATAGAGGTTAACGCAGAGCTAACGTTTTCAGCGATTTTAGCCGACATCCCGACCTGTTTTGCCGCCAGCGCAGTAGCCTCTGCAGGCAATGTATTTGCCTCGCCCGGGATGGTGACCGCGGTCAGACTTTCTACCTGTGATTGCAACGGTGCTAGGTAACCCGTCACGTCTTTGGTATTCAGCATCCCGCAGATCAGATGGGTTTCACGCGGTGGTAAGCTGGCCAGAAGCTTGGCTATCGCCTCGCCTGCCGCCGCGTTGTGACCACCGTCGAGCCATAGCTCAATCTCTGGTGCGGCTTCGACCAACGGCCCTACTTTCAGCTTTTGCATCCGCGCGGGCCACTCGGCATTCACCATGGCTGCCTCACAGGCTGCTTCGTCCGCACCAAGGTAGCGCAGCGCCGCCAAAGCCGCCCCTGCGTTCATCACTTGATGTTCCCCCAATAGCGCGGGCATCGGCAAATCCAACAAGCCGCGATCATCCTGATAGACCAAACGCCCACGCTCTGTTGTGACATGCCAATGCTGCCCATGGGCCAACAACGGCGCGCCCAAACGCATCGCCGTCGCTTCGATCACATCCATCGCGTCTTCCTGCTGCGGACCAACCACACAAGGCACACCGCGCTTGATGATCCCGGCCTTTTCCGCCGCGATCTTGGCAAGCGTATCCCCTAGAAATTGCTCATGATCTATCGACACCGGCGTGATCACCGACAGCTCTGGTGTGATGACATTCGTCGCGTCCAACCGGCCACCCAGCCCAACCTCTAGCAAGGTATAATCCGCAGGCGTCCGCGCAAAGGCCAGCAGCCCAGCGCAGGTCGTGATTTCGAAATACGTAATGTCGATGCCGCCGTTCTTGGCATAGCATTCGTCCAACACTTCGGTCAGGTAATCCTCGGAGATCAACGCACCCGCCAGCCGGATACGCTCGTGAAACCGTGCCAAATGCGGAGACGTATAAGCATGGGCGGTCTTGCCCATCCCTTCAATCCCAGCACGGATCATGGATTGCGTTGACCCTTTGCCATTCGTGCCCGCGATATGGATCACCGGAGGCAGCTTTTCCTGCGGATTGTCCAATGCCGCCAACAACCGCCACATGCGGTCCAACGTCAAATCAATGACCTTGGGGTGCAGGGCCATCATACGGTCTAGGATTTTGTCAGAAGATTGGGCTGTCATGTCAGGCTCACGAAACTAAAGCTTTTAAGCGCCTTAGCGAAAATCCGTGAGCCGCACAACCAAAGCGAGTCGCTCGGGTCGCCCCGAGCCACTCAAATGCGTTAGGCTTTTGCGTCTTCTGCAGGCTCTTCGGCCTCTGCAGGGGCAGCCTCTTCAACCGCTCCTGGCGCAGGCAGATCACCAACGATCGCAGGTGGCATGTCCATCAGCATACGAACGATTGTGATCAATTCGTTCCGCATGTCGGTCCGCTTGGTCACGCGATCCAGCATACCGTGATCCAGCAGGTATTCCGCGCGTTGGAAGCCCTCTGGTAGCTTTTCACGGATCGTTTGTTCAATCACGCGCG
Organism: Cognatishimia sp. 1_MG-2023; assembly: GCF_030548175.1. Lineage (GTDB taxonomy): Bacteria > Pseudomonadota > Alphaproteobacteria > Rhodobacterales > Rhodobacteraceae > Cognatishimia. Next base: position 67,322 of record NZ_JAUORX010000004.1, read on the forward strand.
CTCCAGCAAAACCGATCAACGCATTTGGCTCCGCGATTTGCACGTCGCCCAGCATCGCATAGGACGCGGTCACACCACCGGTTGTTGGGTGGGTCAGCACAACGATATACGGCAAGCCTGCTTCTTTCAGCATTTGCACAGCAATTGTAGTACGCGGCATTTGCATCAGGCCAAGAATGCCCTCTTGCATACGCGCGCCACCGGCAGCCGAGAACAGAACCAATGGCCGCTTCAATTCAACAGCACGTTCCGCGGCCGCGACAATGGCGTTGCCGACATACATCGACATAGAGCCGCCCATAAAGGAAAAGTCCTGCGCACAGGCAACGATTGGTGTCCGGCCAATCTCACCTTCGGCAACCAGCATGGCCTCGGCCTCGCCGGTTTTCTTTTGCGCGGCCTTCATGCGCTCTGGGTATTTCTTTTGGTCTTTGAATTGCAAAGGGTCCGCGATGGGCGTTGGCACGTCGATCTCGACAAAGATGCCGCCGTCAAACAAGGCCAAGAAACGATCCCGTGGCGAAATCGCCATGTGGTGATCACATTGAGTACAAACGTTCAGATTGTCCTTAAGCTCACGATGAAACAGCATCGTGCCGCATTCTTTACACTTAGACCAAAGATTCTCTGGCACCTCACGGCGCGAAAAAATCGAATTGATCCGTGGACGGACGTAGTTTGTAATCCAGTTCATACGCGTTAACCCCTAAGTCGCGAAACAAACCCGAAATAAGCTGCAATGACGGGAATTGCAATCAGCGCCTTATGGCAATTCGTGCTGCCAGCCATAGACACAGCAAAACTGGCCCCTCTATCAGCAAAGCCGTTCGCACAATATCCGTATCGTCTGGACCATAGGGCACATGTAGCAAGGCTAGACCATCCCAATGGCCTGACATGGCCATGATCAGCAGAGCAGAGACATTGTTCACAAAATGCAACGCAATGGCTGGGCCAAGGTTACCCGCGCGCGCCGTTAGGTCGGCGGCCACGATGCCAAAACCAACCGCCCAAAGCGCAATAATCACCGCATTATCGCCATAGGTTTCGGGCGATAGATGCAGAAAGCCGAACAACACACTCGGCAAGACCATCCAAACCGCAGGATGCGTGAATCGCGCCGCCAGCTGGCTTTGCAGATAGCCTCGGAAAATAAGCTCTTCGGTCGAAACCTGTATCAGAAGGGCCAGCACACCAAGCGGCACCAATGGCAGCCAATCGGCGAAACTCATGTGGAAATCTGGTCGCAAGGCTTCGGGCATGGGAATGATCAAAAACACACCCAACATCACCAGCCCAACACGCAAGACCTTATAGAAATCGTGAAACGCCTCGCGCAATGGCCCAAACAAACTGCGTAAACCGCGTTTATGGATCAATCGCAACGACACCCATAGCGCACCGGCCGGTAATACAAAGGACACCAAAGTAATCAGAACTCCGCGCGCGGTTGACCCATCTGTCAGTTCAACCTGCAACTGCGCCCAATCGGACCGCCCCTGAAGCCATTCCAACAGAGCCAAATTAAACGCCCCAACGGCGAAAATCAGAAACACAAAGCTTCCGATCAAACGAGGCACCCCAGCGCTCGCGCGGGCAGGTGCAATGAAATCTTGGTGGCGGTCATACGGCGTCATGGGTCAGGCCTAACCATTTTTTAGTCACAGGTACAGATAAAGACCGGCGGAGGTCTGCCCATAGAGGCGTTTTGGAGTGGAATTTCCCCCTGCCCATCGCTTGCTCCATTGGGGCCGCTCGGCTATCCATCTTGCATTGGGGATCTAGGAGCTTGTGATGATCAAGCAAAACACAGCCCGCGGTATCACGCTGGCACTTGCTGCATTAACCATTTTGTCGGGATGTATGCCAAGCTTGAATGACGGCAATACAGAACGCCGCGGCTTTCTTGCTGGGCGCGATCGCCCGGACGAACAGCACCTCCCCGGCCCACGCCAACGCAACCTCGCAGATGGTGACGTTATTGTTAAAGCACCGGATGCCTATTGCGTTGATCCTTCCGTTGTCACGTCCGACAACTTTGCGCTCTTGGCTGAATGCGGCACGCTAAACAACACCCCTGCCATTCATGCCGAAGATCGCGGCGTGATGACCGTCAGCGTCAGCGCGGCCTTTCCACCAGAATTCCTACCACAAGACATGCGCCCGTTTTTGGGCGAAGGCCAAGACGTTGACACCAACGTAAAAGGCCTTGCGATCAAACGCATCAACGCGGGCGAGACCGCTCCGCTCCCCGGTGCCGATCCACGCTATTGGCGCGGCGCGATGCAGATCAACGGCCACGTTGTCACCTTTGCCGTCTACGGCCCACCTGATGGCGCGGCTTTGGAGGCCCACGGCAAATACCTGATCGAAGAGCTGGCCAAGAACACGCAATCCGCAAGTCCACGTCGGTTACGCGCCGCCAAACGAGTCAAAAGTCCCAATCCGAGACAACAAAATGCAGAAAATTCGCAACAACCGCGCTTTGGAGGCATTGGGCGTTTGTTTCAAATAAACCAATCGGATACACAATAAAGCAACGTGTCGCGAATTGTTTCCAGTTCGCGATCAGTCAGCAAGACGACGCGGGGCAAAATGGGACGACGATCTAGACAAGTATTGCAAAAGGTATTGCAACGCGCCGTAGCGCGCTTTTGGGCACAGGCCGCACGCGAAGCGACAAACAGCAGCCTGCCAACGCTCCGCCGCCGCCGGAACGCGGCCCGCCGCCTGCGCACCCACCTTGATGGGTTGATCTCAGTCGCCGATGGCCGCCTTGCCCTGCCGATCGTCGGATCAAACACCTTTCACAAACCGCATGGCACCGATTGGGCCTGGCGCCCAAGCCTATGGCGCAACAGCCTACCGACCAAAGGCCGCGTAGCCGTACAAAGCAAAGAGGGCCTCGGCAAAGAGGTCACGCTGTTTCATGACTGCAGCATTTCCGAACTGACCCTGCGCCAGCTCCGCAACCTGCGCGAAAAAGACCTCGCACCTTTCGGCCTGCGTATGGATGTTTTCCGCTTTGACGGCTCGTTCCTGTCCTTGGTGATCGAATTGCCACCAGAGGCCCTGCAAAACCTAGACCGCCACTTCCTGATCCGCATGGACACCATCGTGGAAATGGAAAAACCGCTGGAAATCTTTGCGCGGCTTAACATCAAACACGGCCCGAATACCGAACAGATCGTGCGCGAACTGCCGTTGCACGAAGAGGACATCATGGTCGAATTCGACCTCGCCTATTCGCGCCTGAACGAAAAACGCATCGAAAAAGCCTGGATCGACCTGATCTTTGAAGGCCCCGAGATGAACCAAGTCATCCTCCGCGATGTCACCTTTAGCCGCCGCCCCCGCGCCGAATTGTAAGGACGCCGTCATGAGCCAATATTCCGTCTCCAAAACCCGACTCTTCGAAGGTGTCTGGGAAGGTGTGGTTTCCACATCCGATGACAGCGCTGGCCAACCCCAGATCGACGCGACCCATCAAGAACAACCGCTCCCAAACCTGCGCCTCACCGATGACGGGCACGGCAAATGGACACTGCGCATTCCAATTCCGGCCAACTTGCTGGCGGACGGCGTACAAACCATCCTGATCCGCGACAGCAGCACCCATGAAACGCTCGACAGCATCGTGATCGTCTCTGGCGAACCGCTCTCCGAAGACATCCGCGCCGAAATGGACCTCCTCCGCGCAGAGCTAGACATGCTAAAACGGGCGTTCCGCCGGCATTGTTTAGAGACGATGTAACAGAGGCAGGATAAATAGAATGGAGAGCTTACAGATTCACTAGCTTCCCAGCAATTGGCTTCCGCTCTCAAAGAATGTCTGGAAGTTCGACCTCAGCCTTTTCGCTTACAGGTATGAACCGTATCGCAACGCCATCCGGCGCACTTGGCGTTTCGAAAAAGCCACCTAAATAGATCAAATCTTCATAATATGGAGATGCGTCGCCGTCCTGCCTGCGCGCATCATTCCTCTTCTTACACGAGATGTTCGATCGAACCTCGAAAGACAAGGGCGAGAGCTCGAAGCCAAAACATCCGTTTTGGCCCTCGTGGATTTCGGCTGCCCCAAATTTCACACTAACTGAACGTGTCCAGTCACTATGAAATCCAAACTTGGGCTCTACAGTATAGGTAATGGTTAAATCATCTTGAGGCGATGTCGATGCATGGTATGCATTCGGCCAACACGCAAAAATCAGCATCAGCAAACTTGGAATTGCTATCCATTTCCACATCTAACGCTTTCCCTCCAGCGACGCGGTAGCCCGCAGTTACTCACGACGTTAAAGGCATTACAACTCACTCCAATCAACACAATTAGGCTTATCGCACACAGCCCCCAACCTTACCTAACACCCCCTTACGTCACGTTGCGCATGACACGCCCCTCTGCAAAAGGCAGTCTGTTTTCAACACCAACCGGAGACAGCCATGACTCGCTATCCAAACCTTCTTGCCCCGCTTGATCTGGGCTTCACCACGCTCAAGAACCGCGTGCTGATGGGGTCGATGCATACGGGCCTCGAAGAAACCAAAGACTGGAACCGCGTCGCTGAATTCTACGCTGAACGCGCACGCGGCGGCGTAGCCTTGATGGTCACCGGCGGCATGGCCCCCAATGCAGAGGGCGGCGTTTTTCCCGGTGCGGCAGGGCTTTTTACCGACGAAGACATCGCCAACCATAAAATCGTCACCGATCGCGTGCATGAAAACGGCGGCAAGATCGCGATGCAGATTTTGCACGCCGGTCGCTACGCCTATGGCCCCGATTGCGTCAGCGCATCCCCGGTCAAATCCCCCATCTCGCCCTTCCCTCCAAAAGAGCTGGACGAAGACGGCATCGAAAAGCAAATCGCGGATTTTGTCACCGCAACCCGACGCGCTCGCGAGGCCGGATATGACGGCGTCGAGATCATGGGATCAGAGGGATACTTCCTGAACCAATTCCTTGTGACCCACACCAACAAACGCACAGACCGTTGGGGCGGCGATTACGCGAACCGCATGCGCCTACCAGTCGAAGTGGTGCGACGCTGCCGCGAGGCCGTGGGGGATGATTTCATCATCATCTACCGCATCAGCATGATTGACCTCATACCCAATGGATCGACCCACGCCGAAGTCGTGCAACTCGCCCAAGCCATCGAAGCCGCAGGCGCCACGATCCTAAACACCGGCATCGGCTGGCACGAGGCGCGCATCCCGACGATTGCCACCAGCGTCCCCCGCCGTGCATTCGCATGGGTCACGCAAAAGCTGATGGGCAAGGTCGGCATCCCAGTCATCACCAGCAACCGCATCAACACACCCGACGTGGCCGAAGACGTCCTCGCCGAAGGCTGCGCCGATATGGTCAGCATGGCGCGCCCCTTCTTGGCCGACAGCCAGTTTGTCGTCAAAGCCCAAGTGGGCCGCGCCGACACCATCGCGCCCTGCATCGCCTGTAACCAAGCCTGTCTTGACCACACATTCGGCGGCAAAATATCAACCTGCCTCGTGAACCCCCGCGCCTGTTATGAAACAGAATTGCTGATCCAAAAGGCAGAGACACCCAAAACCGTCGCCGTTGTGGGCGCAGGCCCTGCTGGTATGTCCGCCGCCATGACCGCCGCCGAACGCGGCCACGCCGTCACATTATATGATCGCGACTCGCAAATCGGCGGGCAGCTGAACGTCGCCAAACAGGTTCCGGGCAAAGAGGAATTCTGGGGTCTTGTCGATTGGTACGCCACCATGCTGCGCGAAATGGGCGTGACGCTGGAGTTGGGCAAAGCCGTGGGCGCAACAGACCTAACCGACTATGACGAAGTGATCATCGCCACCGGCGTTGTGCCTCGCGATCCGGGTATTTCCGGCCAAGATCACCCGATGGTCCTAAGCTATCTAGACGTTTTGAAACACAAGAAACCGGTCGGCAAACGCGTCGCCGTGATCGGCGCGGGTGGTATCGGTTTTGATGTCGCCGAATTCCTTGTGCACGAGGGCGAAAGCCTTGCCGAAAACCTGCCCGATTGGATGGCCGAATGGGGCGTGTCCGATCCCGAAACTCATCGCGGCGGGCTGACCCCCGGCGGCGCTGCCCCCGAGGCCCCAGCCCGCGAGGTCGTGCTACTGCAACGTAAAGCCAAAGCTTTGGGTAAGGGATTAGGCAAAACCACCGGCTGGATTCACCGCATGGCCTTGCGCATGAAAAACGTGCGCATGGTGGGCGGCGTCAATTACGAGCGGGTTGATGATGACGGTCTGCACATTTCCTATGGCGAAGCCCGTGCTAACCCCGAGGTGATTGCTGTGGACAACGTGGTGATCTGTGCTGGGCAACTGCCGGACCGGTCCTTGGCTGATGTGCTAAAAGAGCGCGGCGCGAATTGCCACGTGATCGGCGGCGCAGATGTGGCCGCCGAACTGGACGCAAAGCGCGCGATTAATCAAGGTGTGCGTGTGGCGGCAGCCTTGTAATAGGGGCTTTGCCCCCTTGGCCTACAGCCAATTCCCCCAGAGTATTTGTCGAAAGATGAAGGGAGCGGTGAAGCTCCCTTCGGGTGGTTTAGGCTCTGAATTCCAACTCGAGGGTTGGTAAACCCGCGTAGTCGTCGATGAACTCTTTGACCTCTGTAAATCCATAAGCCGCATAAAAGGCGCGGCCGATGGCGTTGTCGCGGAAGACTTCAACCGTTAGATCACCATGTTGCTGGACTGCATGATCCATCAACGCGCGGCCAATCCCCGCTCCGTGATGATCAGGATGTAAGAACAACCCGCCCACCATGTTGCCAAGCAAGGCGATAAACCCAACGGGCGTGCCATTCAGTTCCGCAACCCATGTCTCTGCTTTGGGCAGATAAATGTCACGGATCGCTTGATCTGATTGATCCAAGAAGTCTTGGCTTAGAAAAGGATGCGCCAATTCGCTGGCTTTGCGCCAAGCAACCAAAAGCGCATCTGTGTCGTCAGTTTGAAAAGGTCTGATCATTGTCAGAATCGTCTTTCATATCTTTGGGCCAATACGACCCCTGCATTTAGGAAAGAACCGGGCACGCAGATTCAGCCGCAAAAGCGGTGAATGTATCGTTGTTTCCGGGGGGCGGCGGGCCTTGGTTGTGGCTGCGCCGCGGGTTCCTTAGCAGGACATGAAATCTCCATCTGAATCTTCGCCCAGCATAGGCTGGCGCGACCAATACACAAGTCTAGTCGTGCGTTGCGCGGCTATCATCCGGCGCTTGATCGCGGTCGGTCATGCCGTAGTCGCGCAAGACATGCACAACCTTCAGCCGGTAGTCGCTAAAGATCCCCGCGCGACCCTGCGCTTGCCCTGCCCGATGCTTTTCGATGTTGCGCCAATCCGCCACCGCCTGTTCATCGCGGTAATAAGATAGAGACAACAGCTTGTCCGGGTTGCTCAGGCTTTGAAACCGCTCGACCGAGATAAAGCCATCCACCTGTTCCAGCAGTGGCTTTAACTCTGCGGCGATGTCCAAATAGTCAGCCTTGCGGCCCGGTGCGATCTCAACTTCAAAGATAACAGCGATCATGTGGTGGCTCCATGTGGGGTAGAGGCGAGTTTCAAGAATGTGCGGTCCTCGCGCAAGATGAAACGTTCGGATTGCGCAAATTCGTAGTTTCGCTTGCCAATAGGATCTGCCGCCAAACGGGCGCGGTACGCTTCGTATTCAGCAAGGCTCTCGACGTTATATATGCCGTAGGCCAGGGTCGATGATCCTTCGTGTGGGGCGTAGTAGCCGATCAAGTCAGCCCCATTGCGTGGAATAGCTTGGCCCCAGTTGCGCGCGTATTCTTCAAATTGCGCTTTCTTCGTGGGGTCGATTTGATAGCGGATAATACAGGTCAGCATAATATGGCTCCTTTTGCTTTCCCCCATCTTAGCCCCTTGATCGACTCACATGCTTCGCTCATGATCGAAGTATGAAAGAAGGACCAGACATCGCCCGCCTTGCCGCCCTGATCGGCGACCCCGCCCGCGCGAACATCCTAACCGCCTTGATGAGCGGCAAAGCCCTAACCGCCAGCGAACTTGCGTTCGAGGCAGGCGTCACCGCGCAAACCGCCAGCAGCCATTTGGCAAAGCTCGCCGATGGTGGGTTGGTCGCCATGCGCAAATCGGGTCGGCACAAGTATTTCACCCTAGCCAATGATGCTGTCGCCGCCACGTTAGAATCACTGATGGGTTTGGCCGCAGGCTCTGGCCATTTGCGCACGCGTACCGGCCCCAAAGACGCCGCCATGCGTCAGGCCCGCGTCTGTTACAACCACTTGGCGGGCGAGCGTGGGGTGCAAATGTATCAGGCGATGCAGGCCAAAGGATTCTTACGCCACAGCGACGACGCCTTGGAATTGACAGAATTGGGCGTGGCCTTTGTTTCCGATTTGGGGATCAATCTAGCAGAACTGCCCGCCGGAAAAGCCCCACTTTGCCGCGATTGTCTGGACTGGAGCGCGCGCCAATCCCATTTAGCGGGTAAACTTGGGCGCGCCTTACTCAGCCACTTCATTCAACACGGCTGGGCGAAACGCCAAGAAAACAGCCGCGTTATCACCTTTACCCCCAAAGGCGCGCAGCAGTTCGACGCACAGTTTTCTGCACCGCAACATCACCCATAGGATGAGGAAACAACCGTTTCCCTGCCATTAACGATCCTTGTGATTACCCCGATATTGTCCGCGGGCTGCCCCTTTCATGCCCCATTTGCCCGTCAAACCTAGTCTCAACACGATAGACAAGGATTGCGAAATGGATCGCCTGACAGAAATGGAAGCCTTTGCAACGGTAGTAGACCAAGGTGGTTTTACCGATGCTGCAAAGAAAATGGGTATCTCTAAATCCGCTGTGTCAAAGCATGTCTCTAGCCTAGAGGCCCGCTTGGGCGCTCGGCTTCTAAACCGTACAACCCGCCGCGTTAGCCCAACTGAAATTGGCCTAGCCTACTATGACCGCGCCCGCCGCGTTCTAAATGACGCCGGTGAGGCCGACAGCCTTGTGACCTCGATGCAATCAGCACCCTCGGGCCTGTTGCGCATCAGCGTTGCTACAGATTTCGGTGTGAACCACCTATCACCGGTGCTGGGCGAATTCCTTGCGGACTTCCCAGATATCACCGTGAACATGGTGCTGAACAACCGCTACGTTGAACTGATTTCCGAAGGCTTTGATATGGCCATCCGCATTGGCGAGCTGGAAGACAGCTCTTTGCGGGCCCGCAAGCTGACGGACACAACCAAACGTATGATCGCAAGCCCCGAGTATCTTGAAAAACACGGGCGTCCGCAAAAGATCGACGATTTGAACGAACACAAGCTGCTGCATTATTCCAGCCAGTCCAATGGCGCGGTCTGGAAACTAACAGCGCCCTCCGGTGAAAAACGCCAAGTGCGCACCGCCGGTTGGTTGTCTGTGAATGACGGGCAGTCATTGCTAAACGCAGCAATCGCAGGTCTGGGCATCGCCTATCTGCCAAGTTTTCTATATGCCGAAGCGATGGAGCAAGGTCTGGTCGTGGATGCGATCCCAGAACTGCCTGTCGAAACCCAAGGCATCTACGCGGTCTACCCTCCGGGGCGGTTCACGCAGCCAAAGGTCCGCGCGTTTATCGACTTTCTGGTCCACGCCTTTGCCGACAAAGGTCCGACCAACTGGTAACAGCACCATTTTTCCCGAGGCTATCCCAAGCCAACCTTTTCCCCGGCCATGCGTCGGGGATTTTTTTGTTTAAACTGTAAGGGAATAAGTGCACTGGTGGGGTAAAGCGGTTTGTATTGTCAAACCGAGCCCAAACACCGGACTTGCAGAATGAACACCAGCCAACCCAACAACCGCGCCAATCTGATTGGCAGTCTTTGGATGACGTTAGCCATGGCCATCTTTGCCATCGAAGACGTGTTCATCAAAGCCGCATCCAGCAGCGTACCGACTGGACAAATCCTGATCATCTTCGGTCTGGGCGGAGTTGCGATCTTTGCAACCATCGCATCAGCACAAAAAGAGTCGCTGTTCCCAAAAGCCGTTTTGTCAAAAGCCATGCGCATCCGTATGGTCTTTGAAATCACAGGCCGTTTGTTTTTCGTATTGGCCATCACGCTAACCCCATTGTCCTCGGTCACCGTGATCTTACAAGCAACGCCCATTTGCGTGGTCGCCGCGGCCACCATTCTGTTTTCGGAAAAGGTCGGTTGGCGACGCTGGTCCGCAATCATTCTTGGCCTCATCGGCGTCCTGATCATCCTGCAACCCGGCACCGACAGCTTTGCCCCTCTGTCCATTCTTGCTGTCATTGGCATGCTCGGCTTTGCAGCCCGCGACCTTGCAAGCCGCGCCGCCCCTGCCTCGCTCAGCACAGCAGTCCTTGGGTTCTATGGCTTCATCGCCCTGATCATCGCGGGCAGTGCCTATGCGCTCTGGCAAGGGGTCCCCTTTGTTTGGCCACAGGGGCTCGCCATTCTGTACCTCGTCGGCGCAATCCTAGCCGGCGTTGCTGCCTATTCGTGCCTCATGAAAGCCATGCGCACGGGCGAAGTATCTGCCGTCACGCCCTTCCGCTACACACGCCTCATCTTTGGCGTCGGCTGCGGCGTTGTTCTGTTTGGGGAAACCCTCTCTTCGACCATGTTGCTGGGATCTGGTCTAATCGTCCTCTCTGGCCTTTTCATCCTGTGGCGCAGCAAACAAGCCGCGCCACAGAAAGCGCGTTAGGTGAGGCCAATCTGCAAATGCGGCACCCCATCCGAGGTCATCTCACGTGATCGCCCTTGCGGCCCAACGCTGCCCTGAACACGCTGCCGAAAGTTGGAAAACGATGCGAATTTCACCACATCAATCGGCACGTCAAAATCAATGACAACACGTGCCCATCCCGGCTCAAGCTGGGTGACGCGGTGCAACGTCCCTGCAAACGGATGCCCAAGATAAAGCCCACGCACCCGATCGCCAAAAGTAAACGGCAGGTTGTCACCCTCTTTCAACGCGGCGGCCATCACATTCCAATCACGATACCCGTTCTTACGCGCCACACGTTCCAGCGCCTGACTATGGCTAATCGCCCTGCCGAACTTTGCCAACTCGGCCCGCAAGGCACGCGCCTGTGCCTTCGCCCATTCGGCGGAACGCGGTGGTTCCATGCTGTCCTTAATAGGACCCATCTCGAATATATTCTTTGTAGAGTCAGACATGACTCATTCTCCCATAAATCAAACGTGCAATTCGGTAGGGGTCCGCATTACCAACCACGCACGCCGCGAGGAGGATGATTCATCGTCGAAAGCTGAACTTCACCGTGGACCGAAGTCTGCGGAAGGCCGGTGTCAGCAACCGTCCTCAGACATAGGTTCGTTAAAAATGGAAAGCAAGTAGGGTTTTAAAAGTTAATTTTTGCAATTCGAGAACGGCAAAATGCGCTCGTCGAATGCCAGCGGTTTCCAAAAATTTCACACAATAGATCGGCTGCATTAACCAGATTCGCTGCCTAAATCGCTGAAACGTACGTTTCAGACCGCGAATCGCACGAAACTCACATTTACGAAAAAATAAGCCATGGTTCTTTGCGGCACTAGGACCGCAACACCGCAAAATATGGTGCCGTTTTTCTGCACAAATCTCTATCAGGCATAAAAAAACCGGGCCAGTTTAGCCCGGTTAAAATAACGTACGTCAGTCCAGCAACAGCGGCTTATCCGGCCTTTTTCAGGTCCGCGATCAGCGCGTCTAAGTTGCCTTTGCGTTTGTCCAACATCGCACCAATTTCGCTTTTTTCGGTCAAACGCAGGCTGATACCTTCAATCACCATATCGAAAAACAGGTTCTTGCCGGACTTGTCAGACACAAGGAAATTCAGCTCGAATGGTGACTCACCTTTTAGGTAAGCCGTGCCGCGAACTTCATAGAAACTTTTGACTTTGCGCGTGCTATCAACTTCAACGCGCCCACCAACGAACTCATTGAAACGCTTACCATATTTACGTGAAATATAGCCTGTGAACGCACTCACATATGCTTTTTGCTGAGACTTCGTCAGGCGGCGTGCATCAGCGCCCAAAGCGGATCGCGCGATGATTTGCACATCCCCATACCGCAGGAAAATGCGTTCAAAGTCTTTGATCATGCTCGGCAAACCCTTACCGGATTTGATCACTGCATTGATATCGTTGACCACTTTGCCAACCAAAACCTCAGCCTGAGAGCTTGTCAGCGCCAAAGCATGCATCGGAACCAAGGCTGTCGCCGCCACTGCGGCCAAAAAACTACGGCGTTTCATAGGGTTACTCTTACTCAGAATAGGGATCATCATACGGGTCGAGATAGGCATCTTCGGACGAAACGCCAAGTTCAAAGCGGCGATTCTGTAGGTAAAGAATTCGTGCTTGGCTGTAACTGTCTGCACTTTCATACAAAACTGAATCAATGGTGCCCCGCAATTCATAACGGTCCCCCATCCGATCCGCCACATTCGCAGCCGTACCGATATATTTCTCTGGATTCGGCAACAAAGCTGACACCGGATCAAGGGTGAAATCTAGGATCGTCCCCATCGCGTCACGCTCTGTCGAAGGACCAAGCAAAGGCAGTTCAACATAGGCGCCTTCTTTCATTCCCCAGACGTGGAACGTTTCACCAAAATCGGTTTTCCGACGCGGAATATGGATCGCCTCGGAAGGATCGGCAATGCCACCCAAACCAAACAACGTATTGAAAACTAATCGGAAACTGTTGCTACCAGCACCCTTAAGGTCACCTTGCAATAGGTTATTCACGATATCCGCGGGTAACGACAAATGATCGGAAAAGTTCGAAACAATCAGTCGAACATCTTCATGCACGCCCTCGCCATAACCGTTAGAAACAGGTCGGAATATCGCACTATCGACCTTGCGGTTGAACTCGTGGACCTTCCTATTCGATTCCTCCTGCGGATCATAAATCTCCGCAGACGAAACAGTATTATTGGCCGCACAAGCTGCGACCAAGCTAGTAGCAAGCAATACGATGAATAGGCGACCCAAAGGTCGCGTGTTTTTGCTAATTGGCTGCAGCACAGAAATTCTCAACTTTTACGAGTTAGCTTCCATTTAGTTTACAGCTGGCCAGATGACACACCCAGCTTTGTTTTACATGTGATATTGTGGCAGATCGGTAACAGGCAATAATTTGCTCAACCGCGACGCCTCACAGGCAAAAAAGTGGCGAAATGAGTATGAGAAACGATCATCTGCGCGCAGGCCTAAACGAACTCAGATCAGCAAGGCGCGAAAGCCGGTCATTGTACTGGGCGGTTGGTATTTTCAGCATATTTGCCAATATGTTAATGCTCACCGGCCCCCTGTATATGCTGCAGGTCTATGACCGAGTTCTCAGCAGCCGATCCGTTGAAACCCTTGTCGCGCTCACGCTTCTGGTGGCGTTTCTATATGGCATCATGGGCATCCTCGACTTTGTGCGAGGGCGCGTTTTGTCACGTATTGGTGCACAGTTTCAAACGCGCCTCGACAGACGCGTTTTTGACGCCGCCCTAGCCCGTTCCAGTAAACCCCACGATGAAAATGCCCAAACCAGCTTGGCTGATCTCGAGGCAATCCAACGTTTCATCGCATCTCCTGCGCCGAACGCCCTATTTGATATGCCTTGGACCCCGATTTTTTTGATCGGTATCTCTATATTCCATCCTTGGTTAGGCTACCTAGCGCTATCCGGCGGGGTGGTCTTAATCCTGACGGCTGTTTTGAATCAAATCCTGTCCAGAAACCCAATTATACAGGCCAATATCACGACACACTCCGCATCTTTATTGGGGGAACAACTCCGTTCAGAGGCAGAAATGCTGCGAAGCCTTGGGATGCAAGACAATGCTTTTGATCGCTGGCAAATCGCTAGGCGCGCCTCGCTGACACATCAGCTAAACGCGACCGATGTTAGCAGTAGTTTCAGTGCATTAACCAAGACGTTTCGTCTGTTTCTGCAATCTGCCATGCTGGGCCTTGGTGCATATCTGGCATTAATGGGCGAGTTGTCCCCGGGTGCCATGATTGCGGGTTCCATCCTGATGGGGCGCGCCCTTGCGCCGATCGAACTTGCCGTTGGGCAATGGTCGATCTTGCAACGCGCGCATCGCGGCTGGTGGAATCTTGCAGCCTTGTTAACTGCATCCCCACCTGACCAACCACGCACAAACTTGCCTGTTCCGAAGGCAAAATTGAATGTGGAATCGGTAACGCTGATCCCGCCCGGCCAATCGCAGGCGTCGCTGCGGTTGGTGTCCTTTACCGTGCACCCGGGCGAAGCGATCGGTGTTATTGGCTCTTCCGGGGCGGGGAAATCAACCTTGGCCCGTGCACTAACAGCGACATGGCCGGTGGCCGGTGGAAATGTGCGTTTAGACAATGCTGCGATTGACCATTATCCCCCTGGAAAACTTGGAGAATACATTGGGTATTTGCCCCAACGCGTCCAATTGTTTGACGGTACGATTGCGGAAAATATCGCGCGGCTGGCACCAAATCCTGATCCAGAAAAGATTGTAAACGCCGCCAAGAAAGCCGACGCGCACGCCATGATTTTGAAACTACCAGATGGCTATGACACTATGGTTTCCGGCAACGGTGGGCGATTATCAGGCGGGCAAATTCAGCGGATCGGCTTGGCACGGGCGCTATTTTCTGACCCAGTTATTCTTGTCTTGGACGAGCCGAATTCAAGCCTAGATAATGCGGGATCAGAGGCATTGAACACGGTCATCCGCAACATGAAGGCCGCACAGAAATCCGTGATCATCATGGCCCATCGCCCCGCAGCCATTCGCGAATGCGACATGCTTTTGATGCTTGAAAACGGGGCAGTAAAAATCTTTGGGCCACGTGACGAGGTCTTGCGAAAGGTGGTTAAAAACCACACCGAAATCCAAGCGGCCCAAAGCGTTGGAGGTGTGCAATGACAGAGCGATCAAGCAGCATGTCACCGCGTGGCTTCCTTGTCTTTGGCTTTGTCGCTTTGTTTGTTCTAGTCGGTGGCTTTGGCACCTGGTCTGTGCTTACCCAAATTTCAGGGGCCGTTATTGCAAATGGCCGTATTGAAGTAGACAGCAATAGGCAGGTCGTGCAGCACCTCGATGGCGGGCAAGTGGCGGACATTCTTGTAAGTGAAGGATCAACCGTAAAGGCCGGCGATCCGTTGATTTTACTCGACGATACGCGCCTCAACTCAGAAGAGATCATTCTTGAAGGTCAGCTTTATGAAATGATGGCGCGCCGTGGCCGGTTAGAGACCGAGCGTGATGGCCGAAAGGCGATTAATTTTGAACCGGAATTACTGCAGGCCGCGACGCGTGATGCCGACATCGCAGATTTGGTGGACGGCCAAAGCCGGTTATTTCAGGCCCGCAATACAGCGATGGCCCAAGAAGCAGAGCAATTGGGAAAACGCCGCACACAAATTGCGGATCAGATCGTTGGAATAGAGGCGCAGACAGATGCGCTGCGCCGCCAGATAGAATTGATAGAAAAGGAATTAGCGGATCAGCAATTCTTGTTGGACCGTGGATTGGCACAGGCTGGGCGCGTTCTAAGTTTGCAACGTGAGCAGGCCCGTCTGTCAGGGCAACATGGCGAATTGATCGCCAGCCGCGCCCAAGCGGAAGGGCGCATTACAGAGATCGAGATTGAAATCCTTAGAAACGAAACGGCCCGCCGTGAAACTGCGATCGCTACTTTGCGGGATTTGCAATACCGAGAGTTGGAGGTACGCGAACAACGCAATGCTTTGCGTGAAAAACTGTCTCGGCTGGTGATCCGCGCCCCTGTCTCTGGCATTGTTTATGGTATGACTGTCTTTGCGAAGAATTCGGTAATCCGACCAGCAGAACCATTGCTGTATTTGGTCCCACAGGATCGCCCGCTTGTCATAACCGCGCATATTGAACCGACACACATTGAAGAAGTTCATATAGGGCAACCCGTGATCCTACGGTTTTCAACGTTTGATCAACGTACAACGCCCGAGTTGCTCGGCACCATTAACCAAGTCTCTGCCGACATTTTCTTAGATGAGGCCACGCAAATTGGATATTACCGCGCCGAGATTTTGGTCATTGACGGTGAATTAGATAAACTGCCGGACAACATATCATTGATCCCCGGCATGCCGGTAGAAAGCTTTGTTAAAACGCAAGATCGCACGCCGCTCGGGTATTTGGTCAAACCATTTTCCGACTATCTAGCCAAAGCTTTTCGCGAAAGCTAATCCCACTCTCTTTTCGCTTTCCCTCGATGATTGACGGCACTAGCTTGCCTTCAAAGAGTCAAAGGAGACGAGACATGAGCGGTTACGAAACCAAACTAGCAGAATTGGGTGTAACTCTACCAGATGCCCCTGCCCCAGCGGCCAACTATGTGCCGTTTGTTCAGGTTGGCGACTTGGTGCATGTCTCTGGCCAAATCTCGGCTGGGTCTGACGGGTTCATCACCGGAAAGCTGGGCGATGATATGAATGTTGAGGCTGGCGCTGCAGCAGCACGGTCTTGCGCGATCTCATTGCTGGCGCAAGTAAAGGCAGCCTGCGGTGGTGATCTGGACCGGCTTGTTCGTGTGGTTAAGCTGGTTGGCTTCGTAAACTCGACATCGGATTTCGTGGATCAGCCCAAGGTCATCAACGGCGCATCCGATTTTATGGCAGAGGCCTTGGGCGAAGCGGGTCGGCATGCGCGGTCAGCGGTATCAGCGTCATCCTTGCCATTTGGTGTTGCGGTTGAAATCGAAGGGATCTTTCAGATCAAATGACCCGTCTAAGCACATCCTTTCTGACAACGCCTTTCGCCCACCGCGCTTTGCATGATGTCACGGACGGTCGTCCGGAAAACAGCCGCGCGGCAATTCGTGCGGCTATTGATGCAGGGTATGGCATTGAAATTGACCTGCAATTGTCAGCTGATGACGAGGCGATGGTGTTTCATGACTACCAGCTAGCCCGCCTAGCCGAAGGCACAGGATCAGTTCGGCAAAAGACTGCGACCGAACTTAGCGCAATTCCATTGATTGGTGGGCAAGAAGGTATTCCAACGTTGGCCGAGGTGTTGGACTTGGTCGATGGCCAAGTTCCGCTGTTGATTGAGTTCAAGGACCAAGACGGCCAAATGGGTACTTCGATTGGCCCGTTAGAAGAGGCTGCTGCGTCATTGTTAAACGCCTATCAGGGCCCTGTGGCTGTCATGTCCTTTAATCCTCATTCAGTGGCCCGAATGGCGCAGCTTTGCCCGCAGATACCGCGCGGTATCGTAACCAGCGCCTATGACCCGTCGGCATGGGCCCCGTTGGCGACAGAGGTTTGTGACCACTTGCGCGACATTCCAGATTACGACCGTGCGCAGGCCTCATTCATCAGTCACGAGGTTGCGGATTTGTCCCGGCCACGGGTTGCGGAATTGAAAGTGCAGGGCGCAAATATTCTATGCTGGACCGTCACGTCGCCGGAAGTTGAAGCACAAGCGCGTGAAATTGCTGAAAATATCACGTTTGAACAATACTTAGCACCACATACAGCTTGAACATGTGCAGTGACGGGCCAAGTATTGCCCGACAAGGGAAACGCCATGACTGCAGCTATCGAAATTCAGGTTCACGCATCGCTTGCATCAATAGACGCGCGGGAATGGGACCAATGCGCCTGCCCCGAAGCAACGGATGGACGCGCGGTTGATCCTTTTACCACCTATCGTTTTCTGAAGGCGCTGGAGGACAGCGGCTCTGTTGGACCGGGGACGGGTTGGCAGCCGCAATATGTCACCGCACACGCCGATGGTGCTATGATCGCGGTCGCTCCGCTTTATGCAAAAGGACATAGTCAGGGCGAATATGTCTTTGACCACAATTGGGCCCATGCATTCGAAAATGCCGGTGGCCGCTATTATCCCAAATTGCAGGTCGCAGTGCCGTTTACGCCCGTCACTGGGCGGCGTTTTCTGGTTAAGCCGGGCTTTGAAGAGATCGGTCAAGCGGCATTGATGCAGGGGGCCGTTCAGGTCGCTGAGGCCAACAACCTTAGTTCGATCCACGCCACCTTTTGTTCCGAAACGGAAGTTGAAGTAGGGCGCCAGTTGGGGCTTATGCACCGGACTGGCCAGCAGTTTCACTGGATCAACGAAGGCTATGAAGACTTCGAAGGTTTTCTAAGCAGTCTCAGCGCGCGAAAACGCAAGAATATCCGCAAAGAACGCAAACAGGCGCAGCAGTTTGGCGGTAAAATAGCCTGTTATTCTGGCGATGACATTCGCCCCGAGCATTGGGATGCGATTTGGACATTTTATCAAGACACCGGTAGTCGAAAATGGGGCACACCCTATTTGACACGCGCCTTCTTTGACATCGCGCATGAAACACTGCGCGACGACATCCTGTTGATATTCGCAGAACGCGAGGGGTCTCCTGTTGCGGGCGCGATGAATGTGATTGGTCGCGAAGCGCTTTTTGGCCGGTATTGGGGATGCATCGAACACCACGCCTGCATGCATTTCGAAATATGCTACTATCAAGCAATTGAATGGGCCATTTCCAACGGTTTAGCCCGCGTTGAGGCGGGTGCCCAAGGGGAGCATAAATTGGCACGTGGCTATTTGCCGGTAACGACGCATTCACTACATTGGATAGCGGATGCCGGATTTGCTGATGCTGTGGCCCGCTACCTTGTTGCAGAACGCGAGTCCGTTGCAGAAGAGATCGAAGTTCTGACGGCCTACGGCCCATTTCGCAATGAAACACGGGAGGAGCAGGAATGACTGAGAAGCTAAGCACTGCTGCCAGAGATGCGATGCTGGGGCCGCTGTTTGAAAGTGGATGGGTCGTTGTCGAGGATCGCGATGCAATTGCGAAGACGTTTCAGTTTAGCAATTTTATCGAGGCCTTTGGGTGGATGACGCGTGTCGCGATCTGGGCCGAGAAATGGAACCATCACCCAGAGTGGTCTAACGTTTACAATCGTGTTGAGGTTATTTTGACAACGCATGATGTCGACGGGCTGTCGTCACTGGACGTGAAACTCGCGAGAAAGATGGACAGCCTGTAGCGGCTGAGTAGGGCGGGACTGATCCCGCCCTGTTGTTTTTTAAACAGCTTCAAGCATTGTTTCACCTGAAGACAGATTACAAACGCCTGCGTCTTCATCAAGGTTCACAACTTTGACGTCACCATTCTCTGCCAAAAGCGCGTAGCGCTTTGAGCGATCGTGAAAGCCAATTGCCGGAACACTGAATGCCATGTCGATGGCTTTGGTCAGTTCGCTTTGTGCATCCGCAAGCATTGTGATGCCTGCTTTGTCTGCGCCTGTATCTTTGGCCCAGGCATCAACGACGAAGGGATCGTTAACAGACACACAGATAATCTCATCGACACCCTTGGATTTCAGAGCGTCCGCATTGCGCATAAAGCTTGGGACATGTGAGGTAGAGCATGTACCGGTGAATGCACCGGGAAGTCCGAAAAGAACAACCTTACGGCCATTCGTCAGGCTGGATAGGGAAACAGTTTCTGGGCCCTCTGCACCCATTTTCGAAAGTGTCGCCTCTGGTAGTTTATCTCCGACAGAAATGGTCATTGCGCGTCTCCATGATTGCGTTTTCCTTGTTAGCGGATATAGGGTCAGCGCTGTTAACGGCAATGTTTTTTCGAAGGATTCGACATGAGTCATGTGGTTGTGGTCGGCGCTGGGCAAGCGGGAGCCTCTTGTGTGGCCAAGCTACGCAACAGCGGATTTGATGGCGAGATTACTTTGATTGGTGCCGAAACCGCCCTACCGTATCAACGCCCGCCCTTGTCCAAAGGCTATTTGCTGGGTGACATGGCGCTAGAGCGTATGTTCCTACGCCCTGCCTCCTTTTACGAAGATAACAACATCACCCTACGCCTTGGCGCGCCGGTGACGGCCGTTGAGGCCGCGGCTCAGACAATCAGCCTTGGCAACGAAACCATCAATTATGACGAGCTTGTTTTAACGACAGGCTCTACGCCACGCCGCTTGCCCAACGCGATTGGTGGTGATTTGCAGGGTGTTTATACCGTGCGTGATCTTGCGGATGTCGATGCGATGGCGCCTGAGTTCGTAGAAGGCAAACACGTGCTTGTGGTTGGTGGCGGATATATCGGCCTAGAAGCCGCCGCCATCGCTGCCAAGAAGGGCCTACGCGTGACTTTGGTAGAAATGGGCGACCGCATTCTTCAACGTGTTGCGGCGCCAGAAACGTCGGATTTTTTCCGCGTCTTGCATCAAAAACATGGCGTTGAGGTTTTAGAGGGCGTTGGCCTAGAACGGCTGACAGGCGAAAACCGCGTTACCGGAGCTGCCCTGAGCAATGGCATAACCCTCGACGTGGATTTTGTGATTGTTGGTGTTGGTATTTTCCCGGCCTCAGCGCTTGCCGAAATGGCAGGGGTAGAAATTGAGAATGGCATCAAAACGAATGCGCAAGGACGTACATCCGTGCCCCATATCTGGGCAGCCGGGGATTGTGCGTCTTTCCCGTATCGCGAAACTCGTATCCGTTTGGAAAGTGTTCCAAATGCGATTGATCAAGCCGAAGTTGTTGCAGAAAACATTATGGGTGCTGCAAAAGACTACGTCGCGAAACCTTGGTTCTGGTCTGATCAATATGACGTCAAATTGCAAATTGCGGGTCTAAACACAGGCTACAACCGCGTTATCTCGCGGGAAACCGGCACTGGGGTTCTTTCGTTTTGGTATTATCAGGACGATACGCTTTTAGCCGTTGATGCTATGAACGCACCGCGTGATTACATGATCGCGAAACGACTGATAGAGGCCGGTAAATCGCCATCACCAGATGCAATTGCCAATCCCGATACAGACATGAAAGCGTTATTGAAGTCGTGAGAATTATCGCAGGACAATTTCGCGGCATTGCACTGGCTTCTGTCGGCAAAGGGGATGCCGGTGCCCACTTGCGGCCCACAACAGATCGCGTTCGTGAAAGCCTATTCAACGTTTTGATAGGTGGGAAATTTGGTGACCCGATCGCTGATATGCGTGTGCTCGATCTGTTCGCAGGCACTGGCGCTTTGGGATTAGAGGCATTGTCGCGTGGTGCGAAAGAGGTTTGCTTTGTTGACGATGGGCGTAAATCGCAGAGCCTGTTGCGGCAAAATATCCAGATTACGCGCAGTAAAGCTCAAACAAAGATCATTGCGCGGGATGCCACACGGCTAACGGCGAATCCCGAAGCGCCATTTGATCTGGTGTTTCTCGATCCACCCTATGGCAAAGGCATGGGCCTTCGCGCACTTGAAGCGGCCCGAGATGGTGGGTGGGTTTCACCAGACGCCCTGATCGTATTCGAAGAAAACACACCGCAAAACGCACCAGACGGCTTTGAGTTACTGGATCATCGCAAATACGGTGATACCCATGTGACGTTCTTAGAGGCTGCGTCTGACGGCTGATCGCTTGGCTTAAGTTCGCGTTTCAGTTTGGTTTTCTCGCCATTGTGATCTGCAAAGTGATCCGCAAAACCCTTTTTTGTGTTACACTTAACCCAGATCGCGGGCCGCCGAGTTGTATTCACATGCGCTGGCCCAATAACTTTGCAATTGCCTGAAGGGCAAAGCGCAGCACCTCGTGATCACGGCCTGCTTGTGTAAACAAGGAGGAAGGCATGGTTCAGACAATAGGAAATCCGCTGTCCTGGGGCGCGCGCGCTTTGGGTGATGCGGGACGAACGGCTGGTGATGTGGCCACTCATCTGGGCAGCAGCGAAGATCTAAAACCAAACGTTCGATCCCTAGGGCTGTATGACGTCCGGGCGGCCCTATCACTTGGCTGGCAGGACATGATGCGCTTTCGCAGTGATGTTCTGGCGCTCGTATTCATTTACCCGATGATCGGCCTTGCCTTGGCGTTTTTGGCGTTTGAACAAGCGCTTTTGCCAATGCTGTTCCCTTTGGCAGCTGGTTTTGCCCTACTCGGGCCGGTGGCCTCAATCGGAATGTATGAAATTAGCCGCCAACAAGAAGACAGTGGAACGGCAAGCTGGGGGTCCGCTTTGGCCGCATTGCGCGGCCGTGTTGTTGGCCCTGTCATGGTGTTAGGGCTCTTTTTGCTAGGGTGGTTTATGCTGTGGATGGCTGCCGCCTTTGCCATCTATTCCATGACACTGGGGCCAGCCATGCCCGAAAGCACTGTGGGGTTTGTAAGCGATGTCTTCACGACTTCTGCTGGCTGGATGATGATATTCTTGGGGATGGCCGTTGGCGCAATATTTGCGACGGTGGTTTTGATCGTCTCGGCGATTGGTTTTCCAATGCTGATTGATAAGCCCGTGGGCCTGCCGGTGGCAGTTGTTACATCAGCTAAGGTTTTTGATCAAAACCGCGCAACGATGTTGATGTGGGGGATCTGTGTCGCCGTTCTATTGGCGATTGCAACCATTCCCGTCTTTCTGGGGCTGATCCTAGTATTGCCATGGCTTGGACATGCGACGTGGCACTTGTATCGTATGGCTGTTTCTTACGACTGAATATAAAGTGGGGCGCTGTAGCGCCCCTTTTTGTAGCTTTTTTATCCGTATGTCGGATGGAATTTTCCGGTTGGCGAAAGAGTGAAAATCTCTGCCCCGTCTTTGGTCACGCCGATCGAATGCTCGAATTGCGCAGACAGCGATTTATCGCGTGTCACAGCTGTCCAATCATCGGCAAGAACTTTTGTCTCGGCGCGGCCCAAATTGACCATTGGTTCGATGGTAAAGAACATGCCCTCTTCGAGAGTCGGACCTGTTCCAGGACGCCCGTAATGCAGAACATTTGGCGGCGCGTGAAAAACGCGACCCAGACCGTGGCCACAGAAATCGCGCACAATGCTCATTCGGTTGCTTTCAGCATAGACCTGAATGGCATGACCAATATCACCAAAGGTATTCCCTGGCTTCACGGCCTCAATGCCTTTCATTAGGGCATCGTGGGTCACTTGGATCAAACGCTCTGCCTTACGCGATAGCTTGCCAGCGACATACATGCGGCTTGAATCACCGAACCAGCCATCAACAATGGTCGTGACGTCGATATTTAGGATGTCACCATCCTTTAGCTTTTTGTCACCCGGAATACCGTGGCAAACAACGTGGTTTACAGAAATACAGCTCGCGTGCTGATAGCCCTTGTAACCAATCGTAGCCGAGGTTGCGCCTGCCTCTTCAACCTTTTGGGTGATGATGCGGTCAATCTCTCCGGTTGTCTGCCCAACAAAAACATGTTCGGCGATTTCATCCAGAATGCGCGCAGTCAGTGCGCCTGCGGCATGCATTCCTGCATAGTCCGCTTCTTGGTAAATTCTGATCCCGTCACGGGTTTGGCCAGCCCTGCCGATCATGTTGGGTGCTCCGATAAGTCATAATGCCCCTCTACTTAGGACGGTTTTCGACAAAGAACCAGAGGGGGCTAACGCCGAAATGGCACCCGTTTGCCCAAAACAATTGCGTCCGGCGTGATCTCGCAGTCATAGGCCAAGACCTCTACCCCAGCGCTTTGGGCCCTATCAAAGGCTGCAGCGTACGTTGGATCAATATCCTCTGCGAGCGTCACAAATTCAACGTCAGTCCGTTGAACTAAGTAGAACAGCATCGCGCGATGACCCTGCGCGATCATTTCCGTAAGCTCGTTCAGATGCTTTGTGCCGCGCGCGGTTACGCTATCTGGGAATTCACCTTTGCCTGCCTCGCGCAAAAGCGTGACACATTTAACCTCGACGTAAAAGTCGGGTTTTCCGGGGTGAGTTAGAAGGAAATCAATCCGGCTATTCTGGCCGTATTTCACTTCTGGACGAATTGTCTCGTAGTCCGCCAATTCGGAGATCTCGCGTGCCAACAACGATTGGCGCAACGCACGATTTGGCACCGACGTGTCCACGCCTGTGAAATGACCATTTTCGTGATCAACCAAACGCCAGCCATATTTCAGCTTTTTCTTGGGGTCATCGTTTGGCTCTAACCAAATACGCATCCCCTCATCTTTGAGTCCCAACATCGACCCCGGATTGGCGCAATGCGCAGTGATTTCGGTTCCATCTTCTAGCCGAGCGTCCGCAAGAAAACGCTTGTATCGACGAAGTAGAGTGGCGGGGATCAGGGGCTGCGCGAATTTCATGCGCCATTGCTATCTGACCCCCACCAAGTTTCAAAGCCCTCAGTTTCGACGAGGATATACCCCCCTAACACTAGCGGTTGATTACGATTACATTTGCGAAATCTCCGATCACGCCCTATCTGCAGGTAGGTAATCAATGCGGCGTGAAAATATGGCTTATTCAGAAACAGCATCTCGAATAATGGACATCGCCGAGCGCCTTGCCCGGCAAGGTGGCTACAATGCGTTTAGCTTTCGCGAAATCGCGAATGAGATTGGTATTAAGTCTGCCTCTGTTCACTATCACTTCCCAACCAAAGATGCGTTAGGCGAAGCCCTAGCGGAACGGTACACAGATCGCTTTATCGGCGCGCTTGGCCAACCTGACGATGCGGCCGCTGAGGACATTCTAAGGCGATACATCACCGCCTGCGGTATTGCGTTGAAGGAAGATAAGTTGATGTGCCTTTGTGGTATGTTCGGCGCTGAGATTGAACACTTGCCCGTACCCGTGGCCGGTAAAACCAAAGGCTTCTTTCAGCAGAGTTTAGCTTGGCTTACCAAGGCCTATATGGCCAAAGGTGAAACAGAGGAACAAGCAAAAAACTCTGCTGCACGCATGATTTCGACGGTAGAAGGTGCCATGATACTGGCACGTGCGTTGGACGACCTGACCTTATTCGACGCCGCCACCGCCGACCTCGTGTAAATTCGCTTTCAGCTTGTGCTGCTATTTGAGCGAGTTATTTTGCACGCAGCTATCTGGAGGCCCCATGTCGAACCCAACAGCCGCAATGCTTGTCATTGGCGATGAAATCCTTTCCGGGCGCACGCGCGACGCCAACATGTATTACTTGGCAGGTGCGCTTACCGATCAGGGTGTCGATCTTAAAGAAGTACGGGTCGTCAGCGACGATGCGGATGCAATTGTTTCGGCTATCAAAGCCCTATCTGCAGTACACGATCACGTCTTTACGTCTGGCGGGATTGGGCCAACCCATGATGACATCACTGCTGATTGCATTGCCAAAGCGTTTGGCGCCAACATCGGGATCCGTGAAGATGCGCGCGCATTGCTTGCAGCGCATTACGAAAAGACCGGAAAAGAACTTAACGAGGCACGGCTTCGAATGGCCCGAATTCCAGACGGTGCAACACTGATCGACAACCCAGTTTCAATCGCACCGGGATTTTCGATAGAGAATGTTCATGTCATGGCCGGTGTTCCATCCGTCTTTAAGGCAATGGTTGCCAGTGTATTGCCCCACATTACCGGCGGCGCACCCGTATTGTCCCAGTCCTTACGCGTTGAAAGAGGCGAAGGTGATATTGCTGGTCCGCTCGGGCTTTTGGCAGAAGAATTTTCAGACCTTTCGATTGGATCTTACCCCTTTCAGGACAACGGTATTTACGGCGCGAACATTGTGGTCCGTGGCACTGATGGCCCGCGAATTGACTCTGCCATGATCAAGCTTGCGAGGATATTTTCGTGACAGCCCTTAGTGCTGAAAAATTATACGAAGTGATCGAAGCGACGTGGCCACCGGCCGCCAAGTCACGCAACGCCGCCTTTACTATTCGGGACGGTCAAGGTGGTGGCAAGCGTGTCTCTGCAGCGACGTTAGACGGCAGCCTATCCGTTGGAGACATACGCAGCGCTGAGGATGCAATGCGCGCACTTGGTCAAACACCGCTGTTTCAAATTCGCCATGGCGAAGAAGCCCTCGACGAAATGTTAGAGGCCGCAGGGTACCAGATTGCTGATCCCGTCAATATGTATGCTGCTTCTGCTGAGCATATTGCTACAGAGCTTCCGCCGCGCACAATCGCGATCCCCGCTTGGGAACCTCTCCAGATAATGGAGGAAATTTGGGCCACTGGCGGCATTGGTCGCGAACGGATCAATGTAATGCATCGTGGCTGCACGCCCAAAAGTGCGTTTGTGAGCCGTTGGAATGACAAACCAGCAGGCGCTTCTTTTGTTGCCATGCACGACGGCATAGCCATGCTGCACGCGCTGGAAATCTTACCAGAACAAAGGCGCAATGGCTTAGCCCGCTGGGCCATGCGACGCGCTGCGTTTTGGACGATCGCACAAGGCGGCCACACGCTTTCTGTGATTTGCACCAAGGAAAATGACGCAGCGAATGCCTTGTATTCTCGCCTTGGTATGGATGTGATTGGACAATACCACTATCGCATCAAACCGGAGTAACCTAATGAGCACCGCTGATCTACCTACTGCCCTAGACCTGCCAATGGTCGCCCCTCTTCCGGATGACATTCAGAAGTATTTTGACATCTGTCAGGACAAGCTGGGCATGGTTCCTAATGTGCTGAAAGCCTATGCTTTTGATATCGACAAGCTCAACGCATTTACAGGCATGTATAATGACCTGATGCTGGCGGATAGCGGACTGTCTAAACTGGAACGCGAGATGATTGCGGTTGTCGTCAGCTCCATAAACAAATGTTTCTACTGCTTAGTCGCGCATGGTGCAGCCGTTCGGCAAATGTCTGGCGATCCTCAACTCGGAGAACAGTTAGTTATGAATTACCGAGTTGCCGGGTTAGATACGCGACAACGCGCAATGCTGGATTTCGCTTTCAAGATGACAAACGCGAGCGCCACTATCGAAGAAAACGATCGCCAAGAATTGCGCGAGGCGGGGTTTACGGATCGTGATATTTGGGACATTGCAAATGTCACCGGTTTCTTCAACATGACAAATCGGGTGGCCAGTGCCACGATGATGCAACCTAACCCAGAATATCACGCGCAGTTCAGATGATCCGATTAACGGCCCTTTCCATTTTGACTTTTTTGCCAGTAAGCGCTCTGGCGCTAGATTTGGCAATGCCTCAGGGCAGTACGCTTGCCGTCGATAAAATCACCGAGGCCGGCAGTTATGCTTTGCCTGAGGGCCCCTTTGCTGATGGCGCGTTGTCTACGCAACAAATCACCGGATATGTATCGCGTCAGGTCTGGCATTTAGCAGATGCCACACTGTCCACGGATCACTTGATTGACCCGCTACGCGCACAAATCAAAGCCGCAGGTTTCGCCGTGTTGTTAGATTGTGACGCAGCCAGTTGCGGTGGATTCGATTTTCGTTTCGCTACAGAGGTTTTGCCCGCCCCCGACATGTTTGTCGATTTGATTGACTACCGGTTTCTCTCCGCCACTCGCGATACCGATGAAGGCCGCGAGGCGCTTAGCGTCTTAGTCAGCAGAACAGACACAACGGGTATTATGCAGCTCATTGCGGTTCAGCCAAGTACCGGGAGTTCAACCTTACCGCTTGCTAAACCCGTAGGTGGCCAGCCCTTTGTTCCGATAAGCGTTGCTAACCCACAGATGCCATCTGAATTTATCAAAGCGCTAGAAGTTGGCGGTCATGTCATTTTAAATGATCTAGCATTTGAGACCGGTTCTTCGAACTTAGCGGATCAACCCTTTAGCTCACTCGAAGCTCTGGCGACTTACCTGATCGCCAATCCGGACATTCGGCTAGCGCTTGTTGGTCATACCGATAGCGTTGGGGGCCTAGATGGCAATATGTCCCTTTCGCAGAAACGTGCGCTTGCGGTGCGCACGCGACTGATTGAGACGCACAGCGTGCCTGCGAGTCAGCTCGAAGCGAATGGTGTGGGTTATTTGGCTCCGTTAGCATCAAACCTTACCGAAGCAGGCCGTACAGCCAACCGCCGCGTCGAAGCGGTTGTTCTGACCAAATAACAGTAGCGGTTGGGCGCCTAGTTGACGCCCAAGATACCTTTTAACAACTGCTCTAAGACATTTTCACGATTGTTCTCGCGCTTTGGCGGCAGGGGGCGTGGCTTTTGCTTTGGCGTAAAGGCAGGTAGCGGTCGTGGGGACATGCCATCCGTGACCCGCTTCATGGACTCATGCCAAATCTCGGCAGGCAAGCCCCCACCGGTGACGCCGGACAATGGCGTATTGTCATCATAGCCCATCCAAACGCCCACGACGTAGTCCGCCGTGAAACCGATAAACCATGCATCTTTGGCAGCGCTTGTGGTGCCCGTTTTACCGGCTACTTGCCAACCCGGCAATTTCGCACGAGAGCCAGTGCCCTCAGAGACCACCTTTTCCATCATGTAGATCAGCTCGCGTGCGGCACCATCGCTGATGACACGTTCACCGATACCCCCGCCTGATCCCATCAGCGGCTCTGGATCACCCTGCAACCGCAGTTGGATCAAACCATATGGAGTAACGGACGAACCACCGTTTAGAATGCCGGCATAGGCGCCAGTCATCTCTAGCAATGAGGCTTCTGATGCCCCAAGCGCAAGTGCAGGGCCATCTGCTAGGCTGCTAGAAATCCCGAAGTCACCTGCCACTTTGCGCACGTTGTCACGACCAACGGATTCCGAAATCTTAACCGCAGGGATATTCAACGAGTTCTGCAACGCCCATTCAACAGACACTTCACCATAGTATTTGTTCGTGTAGTTACGGGGGCACCATTCGCCGGATCCGGGAATGTTCATGCAATACGGGGCGTCCAGAACAGTATCAATATGGGAATACCCCAGATCAAGCGCGGTGGCATATACGAACGGCTTAAATGCAGAACCCGTTTGCCGCTTTGCTTGTACCGCCCGGTTAAACGCGCCCGACACTTTCGTTTTACGCCCGCCAACCATGGCACGTACCGCGCCATCAGCTGACATGACAACAATCGCAGCCTCGGCCTTGGAGCCTTCGCGAACCTTATTGTCAAAGACCCATTTCAAACCATCCTCGGCCGCACGTTGAATGCGGCGATCAAGGGTCGTGGAAATAATGACGTCTTCGGTCGTGTTATTTGTAAAGAATTCTGGCCCTGTCGACATAACCCAATCGGCAAAATATCCGCCTGCCTTGGCCTGGGCCGTACTGGATAGCGTCGCGGGCTCTGCCTGCCCTTGGGCAGTTTGCGCATCCGTTAGAAAATCCTGCTCGTTCATCAAGCGCAGAACCGTGGCAGCGCGATTTTGAGACCGTTCAAGATTACTTGTGGGTGCAAGGCGCGATGGCGCCGTTAACAAACCGGCAATCATGGCGCTTTGTGCGGCATTCAGTTCAGCTGCCGCTTTTCCAAAGTACCGCTGTGCAGCAGCTTCTGCACCGTAGGCACCGCCGCCCATATAGGCACGATTCAAGTAGATTGATAGGATATCGTCTTTGGAGTACTTCGCCTCCATCGCGAGGGCATAGACAGCCTCTTTGATTTTACGGCCCATTGAACCACGGCGACAATCAGCAACATATGCGGCTTCGCTGTCCCATTGCGCCTTGTCATACTCAACGCCTAGGCACAAAAGCTTGGCAGTCTGCTGGGTAATGGTCGAACCACCATGCCCAGACAAGGGACCTCGTCCTTCGCGCAAATTGATCCGCACCGCCGACGCAACACCACGGGGACTAATGCCTATATGTTTGTAGAACCGTTTATCCTCGGTCGCTACGACAGCGTTTTTCAAATGGGGTGAGACCGTACTTGCTGTAACGACGCCGCCAAATTGATCGCCACGCCAGGCAAATACTTCGTTCTCGCGATCTAGCAGAGTGACAGACCCCTGTGCGCGGCCATCCAATAACTCAGTGACGTCGGGCAGCTGCATATATTCATAGCCAACAGCAAGCCCGATGATCAAGAAAACGACCATCGCGATGCGCCAGGTTACAGTCCAGATCAAGCGGATGAGCCACGCGATAATGCCACGGAAGAACCCTAAGATACCTGTCCGCTTTGGCGCCGCCTTGCGACGCGCAGCTCCGCGTGCTCGCTTTTTAACAGGCGTTTTAGGTTTGGGCTTGGGTTTGGCTTTCGTCGCAGTCGTATTGCGCGCGCCATAGCGTTTATCAGCCACCAATGGCGCCTTCCGTTTTTTGGAATCACTCATCCAATAATTGCCCGCATTTTGTTGTTTTCCGCATTTTAGCGAAAGTGAAAGCAAATGTAGAGGTGAACTTTGGCGTCTTTTCGCCTTCTTTCCTCGCACATTTTTTAATCAACAACCACCATTTGTGCAAAAAATGTGCGTTTTACTCTGCATTAACGGCCAAAAAGACAGCGTTTTTCTTCGGATTGCCCGCCAAACACGCTTTTCTGCGTTTGCAAACGTAACGACTGCGTGACGGCTGTACAGCCAGTGAAAAAGGGGATCAGGGTGAAACTGATTATTGCAACGATCAAACCGTTCAAACTGGAGGAAGTTCGCGAAGCGCTGACTGAAATCGGTGTACGCGGCCTAATGGTAACTGAAATCAAAGGCTTTGGCGCACAGTCAGGCCACACTGAGATTTACCGCGGTGCGGAATACACAGTGAATTTCGTACCGAAAGTGAAACTAGAGCTCGTCGTCTCTGCTTCGATGGTTGACCAAGTGGTCGAGACTATCAGCGAAACGGCACGTACCGGCAAAATCGGTGACGGTAAAATCTTCGTTCTGGACGTGGCGCAAGCCGTACGTGTTCGGACCGGCGAAACCAACGAGGACGCGCTGTAAAGCGCGCCAGAGAAAAGGGACTTCTCATAATGAAACTCGCAAGCAAAATTGGGCTTACCGCTGCAGCGGTTATGTTGCCCTCGCTGGCCCTGGCCCAAGATGGTCCAGTCGCCGGTGTAAACGCCTCGACCGACACGGTCTTTATCCTTAACTCACTACTGTTCCTTGTTGGCGGCTTCCTCGTTTTCTGGATGGCTGCTGGTTTTGCCATGCTCGAAGCAGGCCTGGTACGTGGCAAGAACGTGACTATGCAGCTGACAAAGAACATCGCATTGTTCTCTTTGGCGGCGATCTTTTATTACCTGATCGGCTACAACCTGATGTACCCACTGGGTACATGGTCTGTTGATGGCGTTCTATCTGGCGTCTGGGGCACAGCAGCACTGGAAGCTGTAGGCGTAACTGCAGAAACAGCAGACGACTATTCCTATGCATCCACTGGCTCTGACTTCTTCTTCCAGCTCATGTTCTGCGCAACTACCGCGTCTATCGTTTCCGGTACTTTGGCCGAGCGCATCAAACTGTGGCCATTCCTGTTGTTCACAATCGTTTTGACAGCGGTCATCTATCCTTTGCAGGCTTCCTGGAAATGGGGCGGCGGCTTCTTGGACGAAGCAGGCTTCCTAGACTTCGCGGGTTCTACCGTTGTTCACTCTGTTGGCGGCTGGGCTGCTTTGACAGGCGCGATCATCCTTGGCCCACGTATCGGCAAGTATAACAAAGAAGGCCGCACAATCCCTATGCCGGGTTCCAACCTGACACTGGCAACACTGGGTACATTCATCCTGTGGCTCGGTTGGTTCGGCTTTAACGGCGGCTCTCAGCTGGCGATGGGCACAGTAGGCGATGTTGGCGACGTATCTCGTATCTTCGCAAACACAAACACAGCTGCTGCTGGTGGTGCAATCGCCGCTCTGTTGCTGACACAGTTCATGTACAAAAAGCCTGACCTTACAATGATCCTAAACGGCGCATTGGCTGGCCTCGTTTCCATCACTGCAGAGCCACTGACCCCAACATTGGGTGAAGCAACTCTGATCGGTGCAGTTGGCGGTGTAATCGTAGTCTTCGCGGTTCCATTCCTTGATAAGCTGAAAATCGATGACGTGGTTGGTGCGATCCCAGTTCACTTGATCGCTGGTATCTGGGGCACAATCGCAGTTGTCTTCACAAACGGCGACGCGTCCTTGGGCACACAGCTGTACTCCATCCTTGTGGTTGGTCTGTTCACAGTGGTTGTTTCCGGTGCCGTTTGGTTCATCTTGAAAGTCACAATGGGCATCCGAGTAACCGAAGAAGACGAAATCAACGGTTTGGACATGGCAGAATTGGGCATGGAAGCATACCCAGAGTTCTCCAAAGGCTAAGCCTTTCCACACATAACCTGGAAAAGCCCGGAGCATCGCTTCGGGCTTTTTTTATTCAATTTCAAAGTTCTATCTTCTCTGAATAATTGAGATCTCAGTTACAGTGTCGGTATTCGCAAAGCTGCTAAAAACAGGCAGATCGTCAATGACAATTCAGGCATGGCGACGACGACGCGACCAAGCCCATTCCGAAGCCGTGACAGAAGCACAATTTGTTTTTGTTTCAGTGGATCAGGACGGCAAATCACGCCCCTTGAAGGCTGAGTAGCGTTTATGGGCGCCCATCGGTGAACTGTACCAAATCCCAAAGCGTTCCATATAGGTCCTTAAACACGGCAACGACGCCATATTCTGCTTCCTTGGGTGGTCGGACGAACTCTACACCTTTCTCTAGGTAGGCGTGATAATCGCGCCAGAAATCATCGGTACGCAGGAATAGAAACACGCGACCGCCTGCTTGGTCCCCAACAAAGGCCTGCTGTCGTTCATTCGAAGCCTTTGCAAGTAGGATCGAGGCCGCGCCATCACCTTTCGGCGTCACCACCACCCATCGCTTATCTTGTTCGGGCTGATAGCTATCTTCGACCAACTCAAAACCAAGCGTATCCACGTAGAACGAAATCGCTTCTTCATAATCACGCACAACCAACGAGATGTGGGCAAGTGTTTGGGGCATGTCGCACTCCTTTGGCGATACCATTCCCGTGCTTCGGGAAAACGACAATACACAAAATGGTCTGCAACAAAAAAGGCGCCAAAACTGGCGCCTTTTCTTAAATCTGAAAACTTGGCTTTAGATACCAGCCTCGACAATGGCTTTCGCCAAAATCGGCACGGTCTCGGCGTTCAAGCCAGCGATATTCATGCGGCTGTCGCCGACCATGTAAATACCGTTGTCAGCACGGAGTTTTTCAACCAATTCCGGTGTTGTACCGATTTGGCTGAACATACCGCGGTGCTCAGCAATAAAGCCAAACCGATCAGAGCCTGAAAGCTTGCGTAATTCATCCGCCAATTGCTCGCGCAGCGCCAACATACCCAACCGAATTTCTTCCAACTCAGCGGCCCAATCAGCGCGCAATTCTGGGTCTGTCAAAATCGTTGTAACAACCCGTGCACCATGGTCCGGTGGGAAGGAATAGTTTTGGCGGTTTAGGAAGTTTAGGTTCTGCTGAACGAGTGGCGTTGATGCCGCATCCTCTGAGATTGCCATCAAAATGCCTGTACGTTCCCGATAAACACCGAAGTTCTTAGAGCAGCTACCCGCGATCAAGCATTCTTTGACAGAAGACGCGACCAAACGTGTGGCGGCTGCATCTTCCTCTAGACCATCACCAAAGCCTTGGTACGCGATGTCGACCATCGCGATTAGGCCTTTATCGTTGATCAAATCAACAACTGCCTGCCATTCGGTCAGGTTCAGGTTTGCACCTGTTGGGTTGTGGCAGCAGCCGTGTAATAGCACAACATCGCCCGATTTGGCTTCGCTCAGATCAGCCATCATGCCATCGAAATCAACAGCACGTGTTTCAGTATCAAAATACCGATAAGCGACAGTTTCGATACCAACGTACTTCAGGATCGAAACATGGTTCGGCCAAGTTGGGTTAGACACGAACACGCGCGCTGTTGGGTTCGCCATCTTAACCAGCTCAAACGCTTGACGAACGGCACCCGTCCCACCAGGGGTCGCGACTGCTGCGATCTTTTCACGCTGAACCGCATTGCCCAAAACAAGGCCAATCATCGCATCTGCAAACGCTGGATCACCTGCCAAGGCCACATAGCTTTTGGTCTCTTGCTCAGCGACTAAGCGGCGCTCAGCTTCTTTCACCGCGCGCATCACTGGGGTCACGCCCTCAGCGTTTTTGTAAACACCAACACCTAGATCGATCTTGGTAGGGCGCGGATCCTCTTTGTACTTCGCCATCAAGGCGAGGATCTTATCCGCAGGTTGCTGTTTTAAGGTGCTAAGCATTCAAGCTTCTCCGGTTGCAATAGGGACTGTTGGGAAGGCGCCCCATTCAGTCCAGGACCCATCATAGAGCGCATGATCGGTCTTACCAAAACGCTCCATCGCTAGGCAAAGGATCGCGGCAGTTATGCCCGATCCACAGGTTGTAATAGCTGGTTTATTCAAATCCACACCGGCGGCTTCAAAGATGGCACGCAATTCGGTTGGGGATTTCATAGTCTTGTCAGCATTCAGCAATGCACCAAAAGGCACATTGCGTGCCTTTGGGATGTGGCCAGATCGAATGCCTTCACGTGGTTCTTCGACTTCACCGCGAAACCGTTCGCCAGCGCGCGCATCAATGATAGCAAAATCACCCAACTTGGACGCATGGGAAACTTGTGTAACATCCTTAACCATCTGATCTTGGCGCGTCACAAACATGTGGCGATCGCGGATCAATGGGCGTTCTGTTGTGACCGGCCGGTTTTCGGCCTTCCACTTAGGCAGGCCACCGTCCAAAACAGCAATATCATTCTGCCCCATCAGCTTAAACAGCCACCACACGCGGGCCGCAGAAAACAGGCCAGAGCCATCGTAGACAACGATCTGATGACCATCGCCGACACCCATGGCCCGTACACGAGACATGAATTTCTCTACGGGTGGAACCATATGAGGCAGGTCTGATCGCAGATCGGAAATCTCATCAATATCAAAGAAGCGAGCCCCCGGAATATGCCCTGCTTCATATTCAGCTTTTGGGTCACGGCCTTCTGCTGGCATAAACCACGATGCGTCCAGAACCCGTAGGTCAGGATCTTTCAAGTTTGCCGCCAACCATTCGGTCGAGACAAGCGTTCTTGGATCATCTTGTGACATGAAGGCCCCAAAAATTTGAAAACGAATATTGCCTACTACTCAGGGCATGCAGAGGCAAGGCCGGACCCCATGTTTCAGGGGCCCTTGCCAAGTTTTTACATATTATTTTGCCATCGCTTTGCGAACAGCGCCAACAATCGCAAGAACTACGCCACCGCCAACACCGCCACCGGCGACCTGGCCAATGATGGCGCCAATATCTAACCCGCCAGCTGCACCACCCATTTCAGGCGCGCCAAGCATCGACAAAATAGTACCACCAAGGCCACCACCTACAATTCCAGACAGCGAGTTGATCAGCGTTCCTTGGTTCAATCCCTTAAGAGCGCCGCCCGCGACATTGCCCCCAACAGCACCCGCAATTAGACTAATGATTAGTTCCATTGAATTCCCTCCTGGTCCGAAAAATCCGGCCGCTCATAAGGATCCATCCCCGCGGCGATCTCAGGCTATTCTGCGTTCCAAAGGAAAAAACGGGGAATTCAGGACGGACTTCCCCCAATCACTGGACAACAAATGGCTGATCGCAATTTCGTGATCAGGCCAACTCATCGTTTCTTGCTATGAAAATAGAGGTTATTGGGAAACAGATTTCCAAAGTTAGCGCATTTGTGAACATAATAGTCCCAAAACTGCGCAAAATTCGTTAGTATCATTCATATACCTTCGAATCGAAGGTCCGACATACGAGTGCCAGGGAGTTACGAGTGGCCCCATGTTGTGGAAACACAGCATGGGGTTTTATTTTTCTGCTGAAGCAATCTATTCGCCGTGGCGCAGCAATCGTTGCTTTTGGCGGCCCCAGTCGCGTTTTGCTTCTGTCGCGCGCTTATCGTGCAACTTCTTACCTTTGCCGATACCGACTTTGAGTTTCACATAACCCTTGTGATTGAAATACATAACGATAGGGACAATGGTCATGCCTTTTCGCTGTGTCTCATTCCAAAGACGCGACAACTCACGCTTGCTTACCAACAGCTTACGACGACGGCGTTCTTCATGTGAAAACATGGCGCGGTCGTAGGGGGCGATATAGCTATTCACCAACCACAGCTCGCCATCTTTCACTTCGGCGTAGCTTTCCGCGACGTTGGCGGAATTCTCGCGAAGCGACTTCACCTCAGACCCAGTCAGAATGACCCCGCATTCGATATCATCGTCGATAGCATAGTCAAACCGTGCGCGCCGGTTTTCGGCGATCACTTTATAATTGGGGTCACTTTTAGGTTTCTGAGCCATAGTCGGGATTGATTACATGTGCGGTCGCGCACTGTCCATTGGTTTCACGGTCACAAGATATGAAAGCAGCGCTGATTTTCAATCCACGGTCAGGATTGTGAAAGGTAGGGTTCAAATTCTGCGACCACCTGCTCATAGACTGATCGCTTGAATGGTACGATATTTTCAACCAGTTCATTGACTGGTAGCCATCGCCACTCAGAGAACTCCTGATGATCCACCTCAATGTTCACATCAGCATCTGATCCGTGAAAGCGGAAAAGAAACCACATCTGCTCTTGGCCTTTGTAACGGCCCTTCCAGATGCGTGGCACCAGATCATGAGGCAAGTCATAAGCGACCCAGTCTTTGGTCTCTGCCACGAGCGTTACCAAATCAGGGGAAACGCCTGTCTCTTCCTCAAGTTCGCGCAAAGCGGCAGTCTTAGCATCTTCACCTTTGTCGATTCCACCTTGTGGCATCTGCCATGCGGGAACATCGCTATCCAAGCGTTGGCCGACGAAAGCCTCGCCCTGCGCATTGACAAGCATGACGCCAACATTGCGACGATAGGGTAGTTTTGCGATCTCTTCTGGTGACATGAATATCTCCATCTTCGCCCTAGAAGCCCAATAGGCACTTTGGGACAAGGGCGCTTCAACCGAACAACCTCGCTCTTTTGCGAAACGCAAATGAGCGAGGCTTAATGCGCGCCAAAGGCACACTTGATAACGGTTGCCGCTATTGGGTTAGTTTTTTGGTGCCAGCGCTGACAGGCCCTTCAAAATATCAATTGCATAGGCCAGTTGATAATCGTCCTCGCGAAGCTTCGCTGCTGCTTCAGCCGTGGCGCGGTCTTCCTCAATTTGACGAATTTCATCTTCGCTTAGGCTGTCGTTATTCAAAGATCCACGCAAATCTGCCTCTGTACGGCTACGACGCGTTTCTTCTGCTACTTCTTCCTCACTAGCGGGGGCACGGCGCGGCTGTTCAACAACGATGTCAGGTGACACGCCAAGCGCCTGAATGGATCGGCCTGAAGGCGTGTAGTAACGCGCTGTTGTCAGGCGCATCGCGCCTTCGCCGCGCAATGGCATGACCGTTTGCACGGACCCTTTACCAAAGCTCTTGGTCCCAACAACAATCGCGCGACGGTGATCTTTCAATGCACCAGCAACGATTTCAGATGCGGATGCAGAACCGCCATTGATCAGAACAACCAATGGCTTGCCATCAATCAAATCGCCCGGAGTCGCATTGTAGCGTTCGCCATCTGCTGCTTCGCGGCCACGCGTCGAAACGATCTCGCCTTTTTCAAGGAATGCGTCAGACACGCGGATCGCCTGCGTCAGCAATCCGCCTGGGTTATTACGCAGGTCCAAGACCAGACCATTCACGTTCTCCATGCCGCCAGCGGCTTCGATCTCTTTCTCAATACCCTCTTTTAGGTTTGGATATGTTTGATCATTAAACGTGGTCACACGCATTACCAAAGTATCACCTTCGGTACGTGCACGAACTGCAGTCAATTTAATGGTGTCACGGATGATCGACACGTCAAACGCCTCGGTTTCGCCTTCGCGTGCAATCGTGACGATAATTTCAGACCCGACCGGACCGCGCATCAATTCAACGGCTTGATCCAAGGTTAGACCCAACACACTTTCACCGTCGACATGCGTGATGAAATCACCCGCTTCGATTCCAGCCTCAGATGCAGGCGTGCCATCAATCGGAGAAACGACTTTAACAAAGCCTTCTTCTTGTGTGACTTCGATACCTAATCCGCCGAACTCACCACGTGTCTGCAAGCGCATCTGCGCCGCATCTTGTGGAGCAAGATAGCTGGAATGCGGATCAAGCGACGTAAGCATGCCGTTAATGGCAGCTTCGATCAATTCACCCTCATCGACGTCCTCGACATATTGTGCGCGGATGCGCTCAAAAATATCACCGAATAGATCAAGCTGCTCGTAAACGTTGGCTTTGCGATCATTCTCTTGGGCAATCAATGGCCCCGCAATCTGGGTGGTGGCCAATATGCCGGCCAAAGTGCCGCCCAGTGCGGCTACGACGAATCTTCTCATCCTCATCCATCCTTGTTGGTTTGGAACCAATCCTCCGGGTTCACCGGAGTCTTACCCTGTCTAACTTCTATATAGAGCGTTTCCGTGCGGTCCTGACCAGAGCCATCACTCGACTGTGAAAGAATGGCACCGATTTCTGGGTCATTTCCGCCCATTAATCCCACCGGAGCGCCACTTGGCACCACTTCTCCCACGTCTCCGTAAACAGTTTCTAGCCCTGCGAACACAAAAAGCAGCCCTGGCTGTGGCTCTAAGACCATCACATTACCGTAATCCAATAGCGGCCCGCGATAACGAATCGTAGCTGCGGCAGGTGAAGTCACCAGCGCATTTGGCCGCGCGGCCAAGACCAATCCGGGGCGGCGCAATCCTGCGGCATCTGCCTCACCAGGCCTACGCAAAATCTCGGCCTGTACTGGTAATGGCAAATTACCTTTGCGATGTGAAATATCAGGCAAGCTTGCCAGACCTTCTGGCTCTGGCGCCATTTCCGTAAGGCCGCTCGCAAATCCCTCAAGCGTTTCAGTGGAGGCAATCAATAACGCAGTCTGAACGGGGTCTTCGATAAAGCGTTTTGGCAAATTCGTTCGATCCGAAATCGCCTTTGCCAATGCCGCACGCGCCGCTTGCGCGCCATCCAGCCCATTTTGCAAAGTATCCGCAGCGCCTTGTTGTAGTTCGGCGAGGATTTGCACCTCTTCCAAACTTTCCCGCAATTTAGCAGCTTGGACGTCTAAAGCAGGCGTAATATCGGCCAAAATCATCCCAGCGCGTGCAGTGCCCTCTGGCCCGTCAGGATGCAAAAGTAATGTCGGGCTGCTATTGCCACCTAACGATTGCAGAACGCCCAACAACCGAGCAATCTCATTCTCTTGCGACTTTAACTGCTGATCCAACTGCTTTTCTCGGATGGCAGCTTTGCGCAACCCTTCGCGCAAGGCAGACAGCCCTTCTTCGTAAGCTTGAACAGCCTGCGTTAAAGCTTTCACGCGGTTACGAGACGTCTTTGCTCCCTGCAAAGAAATGGATGCCTGCTCTAACTTATCAGCTGCGTCGCGCGCTGTTACTGCCGCATCAACTTCAGCATGAGCTGCGCCCACGCCAAGTAAGACAGACAGAAGTAGCGCAAACAATCTCATCGTTTAATCAAGCTTTCGCCGGTCATTTCTGCAGGCTGCGGTAATCCCATTAGGTCCAGCAAGCTCGGAGCGAGATCCGCCAATCGCCCACCTTGACGCAGCGATGCCCCCTCGGGGCCGTTTACCAAGACCACCGGAACAAGGTTTGTTGTGTGCGCAGTATGCGGCCCACCAGAAATCGGGTCGATCATCATCTCGCAATTCCCATGATCTGCTGTCACAATCATAGCACCGCCAGCTTTCAACAACGCGTCTTGGACCGCGCCAAGCCCGCTATCCACTGCACTGCAGGCCGCCATTGCAGCGTTCAAATCACCCGTATGGCCAACCATGTCTGGATTTGCGTAGTTGGTCACAATCAGATCATAACCTGCCTCAATCGCAGCGACGAATTTCTCGGTCACTTCGCTTGATGACATCTCTGGTTGCAGGTCATAGGTCGCCACCTTCGGAGACATCGGCATAAAGCGATCTTCGCCTTCGCTTGGTGTCTCTTCTCCGCCGTTCAAAAAGAACGTCACATGCGGGTATTTTTCTGTTTCTGCCAAACGGAACTGCGTCTTACCTTGCGCCGCAACCCATTCACCAAGCGTGTTGACGATAGGTTTCTTCGGATAAGCAGATGTCATGTATTTCGTATGCGCGTCAGAGTAATCCACCATGCCCAGCATCTCGAGCTTGGGTCGCGCACCGACATCGAAACCGTCAAAATCCGGCTGCCCAATCGCCGCCAGAATTTCACGCGCACGATCAGCCCGGAAGTTTAGGCAGAACAGACCATCACCATCTTTCACGCCCGCATAATCGCCAAGAACAGTTGCTTGGATAAACTCATCATTTTCGTCGCGCGCATAGGCTTCGTTTACGGCAGAAATGGCATCTGTTGACTGCAAACCTTTTGCGTGGATCATCGCGTCATAGGCCTGCGATACGCGCTCCCAACGGTTATCGCGATCCATTGCGAAATATCGACCAGTCAACGTGCCAACTGTCACGCCTTCGGCCAATCCTGCATTCAACGTTTCAATGTACTTTAATGCAGAGATCGGAGCCACGTCACGCCCATCGGTGATCGCGTGCAATACTACAGGAACGCCATGATCTGCCACGGCTTTTGCCGCTGCTAAAACATGTGTCAGGTGCCCATGAACACCACCGTCCGAAATGACACCCATCAAATGCGCTGTGCCTTTGGTCACTTTTAGTTTCGCGACGAAACCTAGGATTTCCTCGTTAGAGAAAAACGAACCGTCCTCAATAGCCAAATCAATCTGCCCAAGGTCCATCGCGACAACACGACCGGCACCAATATTGGTATGGCCAACTTCAGAGTTTCCCATTTGCCCGCTTGGCAACCCCACATCAGGACCATGTGTGATCAGCGTGGCGTTCGGGCAATTTGCCATCATTCCGTCGAATACAGGTGTTTCCGCGAGAACAGGCGCATTGCCTTCGGTCGTGTCACTCAGTCCCCAACCATCAAGAATGCAAAGAACTACGGGTTTCGGCGTTGGCATAGCAATGGCTCCGGTCATCAATATGCCTGCGTTTTAGCGCGGCTTGCCCCTAGATTGAACTGCTTTGTTGAAAGTCCGGCGTTATTGCCTACCTTCGCGCAACCAGCCGCCGATAATCAGCGCTGACAGCAGCAATAAAACGATCCAACCCGGCAAAAGTGACGCGCGTGAAACACTCAGTGTTTCGTAAGCACCGCGCGGGGTTAATCCAATCCAACCGTTGCCCGCCGCAGGTCGGCCAGGTCGTACGTTACGTATTGAGGGAAGACCGCTGTCTAGCGCTTTGATGCCCCCGCGCATCGTTTGAATGATGGGCTCCATAACAGCGCCCGTGGCAATGACGTTGGCAAATTCCTTTGGTGACGCAGGCCCCAAGCCGATAACAGACGTCAAGTCGCCGTTGGTCAAACGATACAGCCCAATCTCCGGTCCTTCATATTGTGTTTCGAAAAGCCCCGGTTGCGTCTCAACCAATGGCAAGACAACCATTTCACCGGATGGTGTTTCAACTGTAACTGATCCAACTTGGGCCTCAAGCGAACGACGTAGGATGCGTAATTTTTGGCCGTTTGCTTCAGCCCAAAGCGCCTCTTCCTCCAGATCAGGTTCACCCATCATCCAATGCGCCAAGCGCCGCAGCAATTCCAATTGTGGGCCACCACCATCATAACCACGCGCCCAAAGCCACGCTTGGTCAGAAGCCAATAGCGCCACACGCCCCTTGCCGACGCGATCCAATACCAACAGAGGCCGATCCCCCGCGCCGGTCATAACGATATTCCCTTTGTCCGGCTGCACATCGACCAGTCGCAGCCATTCGCCCCACTCTTCAGAGCCACCAAGCCCAGAGGTCACTGGGTGCCGCTGACCCACGTCACTGATTTGCGGCACAAACGGTTGGTCGATCACCAAAGCCGTGGGTCCCGCCGGTAATATGTCCGCCAGAGGTGAGCGATATAGGCTATCCGCCGTCGCAAAGTCTGGACCCGCCGCCAATAAAACTGCGCCACCGTTGTTCACGTAATCCACCACATTGTCTAAATATAATGACGGTAAAATGCCGCGTCGCTTGTATCGGTCAAAGATGATCAAATCGAAATCTTCGATCTTTTCCAGAAACAGCTCGCGCGTTGGGAATGCGATCAGCGAAAGCTCATCAACAGGCACACCGTCTTGCTTTTCTGGGGGCCGCAGGATGGTGAAATGAACCAAATCAACCGAACTATCGGATTTCAAAAGGTTCCGCCAAGTTCGACCACCGGGGTGCGGTTCCCCGCTGACAAGCAGAACACGTAGACGATCCCGAACACCATTGATTTGAACGATGGCCGTATTGTTGCGATCTGTCAGCTCTTGATCCGCTTCTGGGACGGAGAACTGCAATACATTCCGCCCACCATGGGGCAGGGTTACGGGCACCTCCATATCAACACCAATCGGGATGTTAAAACGCTGAGGCGGTTCCCCATCAATGGAAACATCAAGCGGAGCCTCACGCGCGCCGGGGGCAGCGCCCATATCGTCAATGCGAAGCGACAGCGTAATCGGCTCTCCTAGAATGGCAAACGCGGGTGCATTCTTTACAATCAACCGCCTGTCCCAATCATCGGGCCGACCGCTGTGTAGCAAATGGAGAGGAGCAGGTAACTCGGGTGCCTTTTCCATATCGTGAATCAAACCATCTGACAGAACGACAATCCCGGCAACGCGAGCGACAGGCTCTTGCGCCAAGGCGTCGGTCAGTGACTGCATCAAAGCCGTGCCACCATCACCTGCAGCATCCGGGACAATAATCCGACGCACATCCGTGTTTCGTCGCGCATCCAATTGCGCCTCAAGCACATCCGCAGCACTGGTGGTCTGGTCGGGTCGATCGCTTAGCTGTTGGCTCGCGGTCTGATCTTCGAGCAGCAAAACAATATCCGTCAATGGCGAACGGTCTTCGCGCTGCAATACGGGTCCCATCAGTGCAGCCAAAACGACAATCGCACCAAAGCCACGCAACCACCAACCAGATAGCCCACGCCACATGGCAATGCCGACCATCACCACCGCACAACCTGCGAGCACCCAAATCATCCAAAACGGCAACAGCGGGTCAAAGAAAATTGTTCCTGTCATTGACCCAACCTATCCAGCAATGCAGGGACGTGAACTTGATCGGATTTATAGTTTCCGGTCAGAACATGCATGATCAAATTAACCCCAAACCGATACGCCAATTCACGTTGACGCTCGCCAGTAGAGCCGCGACCTACAGGATACAAATGCGTGCCCTGCCGATTGGTAGCCCAAGCAGATGCCCAATCGTTTCCGCCGATGATCACAGGCGTAACGCCATCGTTTAGATTCCGAAACGGCATACCTTCAACCTGCTCAGCATCAGGGGCCGCGGCCTCAACCCAAACATCTCGGCTGACGTATCGCCCGGGAAAATCCTGTAGCAAATAAAAGGTGCGGGTTAGGACATGATCCGCAGGAATAGGCTCTAATGCAGGGATGTCCAGTGCACTGGCCAATTGCTGTAAAGCTCGCCCATTGGGACTGGATGCACCTAACCGCGCGACATCAGAGTCGCGTGTATCAAATAGGATCATCCCACCAGATCGCAGATATTGGTTCAGTTTTTCATTTGCTTCGGCGGACGGCCTAGGTTGGCCAGCTTGAACCGGCCAATACAAAAATGGAAAGAACGCCAATTCGTCACGCTCTAGATCGACACCGACAGGATCCGCAGGTTCGACGGACGTGCGAAAGTAAAGCGTGTTGCTCAGCCCATATAAGCCCGCAAATGATAGGTCATCTTGGGCACGATCACCTGTTAGCACATAAGCCAATGCTATTTCGTCAGTAATTTGCGTTCGCTCTGATTGCTGTGCGTCAGCTCCTGACGCCACTAACATTGCAGCCACAAAACCCGTAGCCATCCCAAAGCCACGCATGCGGCCCGACAGGATTAGGGATGCAAACGTATCGACCAATAGCAATATCAGCGCAGTCGATAAAAACACGGCTGTCAAATCACGGGCAGTCGGCCGATTGAGTCCCTGAACCGTCACACCGGCAGGCCAATCAAACGCTACAAGGACATCGTCCGAACGTAAAACATTGCGCGCATAACTTCGTTGCCCATCGCGATATAACCCAGGCCGGATCGCAGCGCCAACTGGGGATTCTGCCAGTTCAACGCCACCCACACCCGGCAATGTCTGCCCATCCAGTAGCCGCCCTTGGCCATCAAGCACCTGCAAAGGCTGCCATGTGGTGCCTTCCATAACGCCACTTTCGCTTTGACCGGTTGCCGACAAAACAGCCAAACGATCTAACATCTGCACAAATAGCCCCGATAGCGGAAGCCCGGACCATTCTGCATTGGCCGTTACATGGAAAAGCACCACCTGCCCCTGACCAATCGCTTTGCGTGTAACCAAAGGCGTACCGTCGCTTAGCTCCGCCAAAACACGCTCTGCTAAATTGGGATCAGGCTGCGCTACGACTTGGGCGGTCACGCGTAAATCATCGGGGATAGTTAATCCGGCAAAGGGTCCATCGTCGCCAAAAGGTGCCAGCGCCTTGGGTTCTCCCCAACTCATTGCACCACCAACCGTTCGACCACCCGCCCTTAGACGAACCGGCATCAACGGATGTTCTTCCGAACGGCTT
This sequence comes from Cognatishimia sp. 1_MG-2023, assembly GCF_030548175.1. Taxonomy (GTDB): domain Bacteria; phylum Pseudomonadota; class Alphaproteobacteria; order Rhodobacterales; family Rhodobacteraceae; genus Cognatishimia. The sequence continues at coordinate 111,794 of NZ_JAUORX010000004.1, forward strand.
AGATCGCTTGCCGCCAATTGAGGTCCGGCAAAACGCAGCAATAGACCACCAGCCTCTGCCCATTCAACAACAGCGTTCTGTTCAGCTGGGGCCAAAGTTGCGACATCGGGTAAAATGATAACATCTGGATTCGCAGGCAAAACATCAGGAATGGAGCCTTCAATCACCTCAGCTGTTTCGACCAAAGCTTGGCGCAAATAATGGCTTGGTGAAAGCAATTCCAGCCCTTCTCGATCCGTACGTGAAGTAACAATCGCAATCTCTCGACGCCGGATACTGTCATCCGTCAGATAGGTCGCACCTGCGGAAGTGACACCATCAATCTGAAAGCGCGTAACGCGCCCACGCAGCTCAGCCGGGAGTGAGAATTCGATTGTTGAAATCTGCGAATTGGCCTCGAAATTCAAGGCGCCCGTCGCCAACACGCGCTCAGCCCCGGTCGGGTCTTTCCCCATAATAGAGACTGTTTTCGGTTCAGCACCACGCGCAGCCGCTTGAGCCGTCACAGTTAAAATACCATCCTGAAGCGCCACATCAGACAACGCCACGACAAGTTCGTCTCGTTGAACGACCTGCAAATCGCCGCGGCTTTCGAATGCCTCTATTAGTGCTGAACGACCGTCATGGGCCAACCCATCCGACACCCAAAGCGTATCAAAAGTATTGTCGCCGAGTTGTCCAATAATGGCGTCCACCTTAGCTGCATCCGGCTGCCAAGGTAGCGGTTCAAATTCAGCCACACGTCGCGCCCAAGCTCCAGCTGGTAAAAACTCAGGCTCAGCCGGGGTTGTTAGACGCAAAATAGCGGCGTCGCGACCCAGCCGATCAGCCTCTTCCAGTACCGACACCAATACCGCGCTTTGCGCACGCCAATGCGGCGCTGATGCCCAACCACCATCTAACGCAATCAACAAAGGACGATCCGAGGTTGCTTGCTCCTGTGGATTTAGAACAGGACCAGCAAAGCCAATAATCGCGGCAGCCACAACGCACATACGCAAGAGCAACAGCCACCAAGGCGTGCGATCCATGACACTTTCGTCGTCTTCCAAACCCAGAAGCAAGACTACACCTGGGAACCGCCGACGAATAGGAGCTGGGGGAACCGCCCGCAGCAAAAACCAAAGAACAGGCAAAGCCCCAAGGGCGATCAGCACCCAAGGTGCAGCAAATCCAATCGGCAACCCCAGCATCACCGACCTCTTTCCATGGCACGATAAAGCCATAATAGAGCCTGTTGCACCGGCGCATTGGTCAAATGACATTCATACTGCCAACCGGTAGCGCGCGCCAAATTTCTCAACGCAAGCTTGCGTTCGCGCATACGCTCAATGTACCGCTCCTTCAGGTCATTGGCCTTTCGGGTTTCATGATTAACTTGCGCTTTCATGCTTTCAAAAACCGCACGCCCATGAAACGGAAACTCTTCTTCGGCGGGATCTAGTATTTGCAGCATCACGCCACTAACGCCCCGATCTGCGGCTTTGGCCAAAGCAAATTCGATCTGCTCGAAATCACCTAAAAAATCGGAAATATACAGCGCACGTGATTTTGGAATCATAGCGCGCGCTTCGGGTGCTCCGTAATCGTCGCTGCCATCGTTCATCAACGCTTGAGCCAATCGCCAAATTTGACCGTCACCTCGTTTGGGCGGCAGGTCATACCCTGTAAGGCCAACACGTTCCCCGGCACGCACCAACAATATTGATACGGCCATCGCCAGCAGGCGCGCCCGATCTGATTTTGCCAGTAAATCCTTATGGCTCGAGTATTCCATAGAGGCGGCATTATCGACCCAAAGGGTAACTGATTGCGCGATTTGCCATTCCTTCTGACGTACGAATTGCGCATCGCTCTTTGCAGATCGGCGCCAATCAATCATACGATACCCATCGCCGGGCTGAACCGGCCGGTACTGCCAGAAATCATCTCCTAAACCGGCACGTCTCCGCCCGTGATCGCCCAGCAAAACAGTATTTGCCATATGCTCAGCACGCGCCAGCAACGGCGGCAGGCGCGAGGCCGCCGCCTCTGCTCTGCGTCGTAACTGAGGGTGGGCGCTCAAGCTACGGCCTCGCGTTTTTCAGTCGCCAATACAACGTCTCGGATCACATCATGCATATCCTCGCCACGTGCCCGTGCTGCAAAGTTCAACGCCATTCGGTGACTAAGCACCGGGCCAGCCAGATCAATCACGTCTTCAACTGATGGCGCCAAACGCCCATTCAACAACGCCCAAGCCCGCGCCATCATCATAAAGGCCTGCGCCGCACGTGGCCCCGGCCCCCAAGACACAACATCGCGAACCCGATCGCCTGAGCTTTCGTCATCTGGGCGGCAGGCCCGAACGATGTCCAAAATGCGCTCCATCACGCTTTCACCGACGGGCATCCGCCGCAACATATCCTGTGCCGCAATGAGCTCTTCCGCTGAAAATACCTGATGTGCATCCTCTTCGGCGACACCGGTCGTAGATAACAAAATATCCCGTTCTGTATCGCGATCTGGATAGGGCACATCAATCTGCACCAAAAACCGATCCAACTGCGCCTCTGGCAACGGATATGTCCCTTCTTGTTCAATCGGGTTTTGCGTGGCCAAAACATGGAACGGCGCGTCCAGCGGCCGATCAGCACCCGCGACAGTAACTTTGCGTTCTTGCATCGCTTGCAGCAGTGCAGATTGCGTACGTGGACTCGCCCGGTTGATTTCATCCGCCATCAACAGCTGACAAAAGATCGGCCCCGGTACAAATCGGAATTCCCGCGTGCCATTCTTGCCCTTTTCAAGGATCTCAGAACCCAGAATATCGGCCGGCATCAAGTCAGGCGTAAACTGCACACGATTGCCATCAAGGCCCATAACGGTTGAAAGCGTTTCAACCAGCCGTGTCTTGCCAAGCCCCGGCAAACCAATCAGCAAAGCGTGGCCACCGCACAAAAGCGACGCAAGGGTCAGATCGACAACGCGCTCTTGTCCGATAAAGCGCTTGGTGATCGCCTCTTTGGCCTGGCCCAGCTTGCCGCCAAGTGTTTCAATTTCACCTAACAAGCGTTCAGGATCGGTCATGACAAATCTCCTGCTTTCTCTATACTTAAGCGAAGTCTATCGACTATCGCGGAAATGGCAAAACCAATGAGTACACAAAATGTTGTAAAATCAACGGCTGACGGGATCGCTGCGGCCGCGCGCAAGGCGCAGGGCAAGGGATTGCCGCCGGTTCACCTTTGGAATCCGCCCTTTTGCGGTGACCTAGACATGCGTATCGCGCGTGATGGCACTTGGTTTTACATGGGCACGCCTATCGGCCGGTTTGAGCTTGTTAAGCTATTTTCGTCCATTCTGCGCAAAGACGACGACAATTACTTCTTAGTGACTCCCGTTGAAAAAGTGGGAATCACCGTCGACGACGCGCCATTCATCGCGACGGATTTCACCGTTACTGGTCAAGATGACGGCCAAGCCCTAAGCTTTCAAACTCACGTCGGCGATCAAGTGGCCGCTGGCCCGGACAATCCAATCCGCGTGGTGATTGACCCTGAAACAGGCGAACCCGCGCCCTACATTCTGGTTCGCGCAAACCTAGAAGCATTGATTGACCGCAAAACGTTCTACCGGCTCGTAGATTTGGGATTTGACCAAAATGGCTGGTTTGGCGTGCAATCAAACGGCGCCTTCTTCCCGATCATTGAAACATCAAAACTCTGAGATTGCTGCCAAAAACTGACAGCACTGACTGCTAGTGAATAGCTCTACCTTAATGGAGCTTCCCAATGACCTATCCCGTAAAAGACACCGTTGTTTGGTGTGAAATCCCAGTTACCGATTTAGACCAAGGTATCGCCTTTTATAGTGCTGTTTTTAATTTCGAGATGGAACTCACAGAGATGGGCCCAAACCCCGTGTCATTCTTTCCAAAACAGGGCGAAAATGACGTGTCGGGCCACATCTACCCTGGCAAGCCTGCCCAAAATGGCGAAGGTCCCAGCGTGCATTTGCATGCGCCTGACACTCTGGAAGCCACCGTTGCACGCGCCAAAGAAGCAGGCGCTGAAATCGTCGGGCCGATCATCGTGCTACCATTTGGCCGTTTTCAATACGCGATTGATCCCTTTGGCAATTCGCTTGGAATCTTTTCTAAGCTGTCTTAATGCGCTTCGGCCCAGTTATCGCCAGTTCCAGCGTCCACAATCAAAGGCACATCCAGCTTAATCGCTGGGTCTGCCGCCCCCTGCATGACATCGCGCGCCGCTGCGATGGTGTCATCCACGGCATCCTCAGCCACTTCGAAAATCAATTCATCGTGGACCTGTAGCAGCATCTTGGCTGGCAGGTCTTTGATCGCAGCAGGCATTCTGATCATAGCACGGCGAATAATATCCGCAGCTGTCCCTTGGATCGGTGCGTTGATCGCGGCACGCGCTGCGAAACCAGCGTGCGGCCCCTTGGCATTAATTTGCGGCATATTGATTTTGCGCCCAAACAGCGTCTGTACATACAGGTTCTCTTTCGCAAATGCCTTGGTGTCATCCATGTAAGTACGGATGCCCGGGAAGCGCTCAAAATACCGCGTGATAAAGGCCTGAGCGTCACCACGAGGGATGTGCAAATTACGTGCCAAACCAAAGGCCGAGATGCCGTAAATTACACCAAAGTTAATGGCTTTTGCCTGTCGCCGGATATCTGGTGTCATTTGGTCCAACGGCACATCAAACATTTCCGAAGCCGTCATCGCATGAATATCGTGTCCATCGCGGAACGCTTGCTTTAACGCTTCGATGTCAGCGATATGCGCCAAGATGCGTAGCTCGATCTGGCTGTAGTCGAGGCTGATCAACTTATTACCCGGTGCCGCAACAAAGGCTTCGCGAATACGCCGCCCCTCTTCTGAGCGTACTGGAATATTCTGCAAATTTGGATCAGACGACGCAAAACGCCCGGTATTAGCCCCTGTCTGAAGGTAAGAGGTGTGCACGCGGCCCGTGTCCGGGTCGATATGATCCTGCAAAGCATCAGTATAGGTCGATTTTAGCTTTTGCAGCTGTCGGTAATCCAACACGCGGCGGGGAAAATCGTGGCTCGCGGCCAAATCTTCCAATACGTCCGCTGGGGTGGACCATTGGCCGGTCTTGGTTTTCTTACCGCCCTCAAGTTCCAGATCCTCAAACAGGATTTGACCCACTTGCGCTGGCGATTGCACGTTGAACGGCTTACCCGCCATCTCGTGCAATTCTGCCTCGTATTGCGCCATCTTTTGCGCAAAGGCGTTCGACATCCGGCTCAATGTGTCGCGATCAACTTTGACACCGTGCATTTCCATTTCGGCCAGCACGGGTACCAGTGGTCGCTCCAGCGTTTCATAAACGGTTGTAACCTGCTTTTGATGCAACTGAGGTTTGAACTTCTGCCAGAGGCGCAGTGTAATATCTGCATCCTCGGCCGCATATTTCACCGCGTCGTCAACAGGTACCTTATCAAAGGTAATTGCCGATTTGCCGGAGCCAAGCAGCGTCTTAATCGAGATCGGCTTATGGCTCAGATACGTCTCGCTAAGGATATCCATACCGTGGTTATGGATACCTGCATTCATTGCATAGGACATCAGCATCGTGTCATCGACAGGCGCAACGGAAACGCCATATCGTTTGAACATCTTGCAATCGTATTTCGCGTTCTGAAAGATTTTCATCACGGCATCATCTTCAAGCATCGGCTTCAAAATCGCCAAAGCCTCGTCTAATCCCATCTGACCCGGCGCAAGTTCATCGCTGCCAAACAAATCATCCGCATCACCTTTGGTATGGGCCAGCGGGATGTAACAGGCCTCTCCCGCCTCGACACACAGGGAAATGCCAACCAGATCGGCCTGCATTTCATTCAAGCCTGTGGTCTCAGTATCAACAGCAATCCAACCACGTTTATGCGCTTTGGCGACCCACGCCTCTAACGCCGCCGCATCTGACACATGTTCGTAGGCATCAACGTCAATTGGCTTATCTTCGGGTGCATCAATTGCTGTGGCTTTCGCAGAAGCCGGGGCTTCGGACACGACCGGTGCCTCAACACCCGCGTGTTCTGCGATGCGTTTAACAAGCGTTCGAAACTCCATCTCAGACAAGAATTTCAGCAACTTTTCAGGATCAGGATCTTGGACTTCCAAATCCTCAATCGTGAACCCAAGCTCCATCTCGCAATCAAGCTGCACAAGTTTGCGCGACAGCTCAATTTGCTCTCGATTGTCAATCAAAGTCTGGCGCCGCTTGGGTTGTTTGATTTCCCCAGCCCGATCTAGCAGCGAATCCAGATCACCGAATTCGTTAATCAGCAAAGCTGCCGTCTTTATCCCAATGCCCGGCGCACCCGGCACGTTATCCACGCTGTCGCCAGCCAATGCCTGCACATCAACCACGCGCTCCGGCCCAACACCGAATTTCTCGACAACGCCATCCCGATCAATGCGCTTGTTCTTCATCGCATCAAGCATTTCGACGCCATCACCAACAAGCTGCATCAAATCTTTATCTGAACTGATGATTGTGCAACGGCCACCGGCTTCGCGAGCCTGACAGGCCAAAGTGGCCATAATGTCATCCGCTTCAAAGCCTTCAATCTCTTTGCATGCAATATTAAAGGCAATCGTCGCCTCGCGCGTCAGCGGGAACTGCGGGCGCAAATCCTCGGGCGCAGGCGGTCGGTTTGCTTTGTACAAGTCGTACAAATCGTTACGAAACGTCTTGCCAGAATGATCGAAAATCACAGCCACATGGGTCGGCGCATCGGGGCCGGTATTCCCCTCAACATAGCGATGCAGCATATTGCAAAACCCAGCAACCGCGCCAATCGGCAATCCATCTGATTTTCGCGTCAAAGGGGGCAACGCATGGTATGCGCGGAAAATAAACGCCGACCCGTCGATTAGGTGCAAATGACAGCCTTTGCCAAACGTGCTTTCACCGGTTTTCGTCATGTTGCGCTCCCTCTGTGCTGGCTCTCTTTTGCCACGCCAAAGCCTTCGGGGCCAGAGCCGATGTCTGTTAAATAATCCAGACCATTTGTGTCTGTGAATTCGATTTGTATTTTGCAATCTACCCTGATTTATCTTGCTCAAAGCAAAGAAAACCGCACCATGACACACCTCTAAATCCGCGCAGAACAACGCGCAAACGAAGATCGCGTTGGGCTTACACCCGACGGCGTAACAAAGCTCATGGCCAAGGGCATTCGTGTTACTGTAAAAGACAGCCAAACGCGCACCATTCCCCGAAATCCTTGCACATGACCTCTTTGTAAACTGCATCTTCACACGCCCCGGCAAACCGGTTTTGGTACCAGCTTCAGCCTAGACATCTGAGCGCCGACTATCAGTCATCGGCGACGTCGCTTGATGACCTAAACGACCCTGTTTGGACACGCGCAGAAGCAGACTATAGAAAACATGCCGAAAACCTATAATTGGCCAGAAACAAAAGCCGAGAATTTGAACTGTTAAGCGCAGGGTAAGACCTTCCGCCTAAGCTCCATTTTGGGTGAGTAAAATAGGTGGTGAAATGACAGCGCAAAGCAATGTTGCGCCAGTCATCATCAAACGGAAAAAAGTCTCTGGCGGCGACGGGCATCATGGTGGTGCTTGGAAGGTGGCGTATGCCGACTTCGTAACCGCAATGATGGCGTTTTTCATGTTGATGTGGCTGTTGAATGCAACGACAGAAAAACAACGAAAAGGGATCGCGGACTACTTCCATCCCACGATTCCTATCAACCGCATCTCTGGCGGTGGCGAAGGATCATTTGGGGGCGAATCCGTCTTTTCTTCGACGATCTTGGCCAAGAACGGCTCGGGTGGCGTTCCCCCAATGCCGGTTTCCTCGAGCGATCCAAGTGGCTTTAACAAAAGCCAACCTGGCGGTTCAGTCAAAGGCGATGACGAGTCTGGAAAACAAGATGAAGCCCTTCAAGAAGTCGAAAATTTCCTACTAGGGAATGGCGGCGAGAGTTTCGCGTTAGAAAACGTTTTTAAGCACGTGGCGACCAGACAAACCGACGAAGGGTTGATCATTGAGCTGTTTGATACAGCCGATCAATCGCTGTTCAAACAAGGGGAATCCACTCCCTTTCCAATACTTGTCGAACTGGCGCGCGTTATAACAGATGCCGCACGTCTTGTTGGCAATGACATCGCAGTTGAAGGGCATGTAGCGTCAAAACCTCTGGTCGTCGCAGATCGGCAAATCTGGAGCTTATCTTCCGCACGTGCCGATCAAATGCGTCGCTTGCTAGAGGCGCAGGGCACAGCAAATACCCGGATGTCTCGCATCACAGGACATGCTGACCGCGAATTGGTGCAGGATGATCCCCTTAGCGGGCGCAACAACCGGCTCGAGATCATTCTATTACGGCAATAGCCCACGAGAAACGTGTGAAATTTTAACTGTTAGCCTACTGTTAAGTGCCGATGGCCTAACTGTTGCGTCAACCATGGACGCAGCAGAAAGGCTAAGGCATGACCATATCTTCTTCTTTGAACGCCAGTGTGGCGGGACTTACCGCAAACGCAAGCAAGCTTGCCGCCATTTCAGATAACATCGCGAATGCGTCCACGTTTGGCTACAAGCGAGTCGAGGCTGACTTTCATTCGATGGTCATCTCACGGTCCGGTGGGCACTATACGGCGGGCGGTGTGCGCGCCACGTCACAACGATTGATCGACGAGCGAGGTTCGCTGGTAACGACGACAAACGCGACCGATTTGGCGGTACGTGGTCGTGGCATGTTGCCGGTCACCAAAATTTCTGAAGTCACGTCAGGGAACGGCGCGCCACAAATGTTGCTGACCTCCACCGGATCATTCCGAACAGATGCGCAGGGGTATCTGGTCACCAAATCTGGATTGGTCCTAATGGGCTGGCCTGCGAACCCCGATGGCACTTTCCCGAGCTACCCCCGCGACACAAGTGCCGGTCTGGAACCCATCCAAACCAACGTAAACCAACTGACAAGCGAACCAACCACATCCATGGTATTGGGCGTCAACCTGCCAGCGACAGCCACAGATTCAACATCCGCAGGTGACATTCAGGAACTCACAATCGAATATTTCGACAATTTGGGTAAATCCGAAAACCTCGAAGTCACATTTACGCCGACCGTTCCAGCCACGGGATCTTCAAACGAATGGACCATGGTCATTCAAGACAGCGCAGATCCAGGCGTTACCATTGGTGAATACACTCTAACCTTCGATGACAGCCAAACATCGGGCGGTACCCTAACTTCTGTAACCACGGTAACGGGCGGCACCTATGACCCAGCCAACGGCAATGTCATCGTCAATGTGGTCGGCGGCCCAATGGAAATCAACATAGGTGAGCTTGGTGCAAGCGATGGCTTGACACAACTTGGTGACAAATTCGCGCCACTTCAGATTGGCAAAGATGGCTCACCCGTCGGCAATATGACCTCCGTCGAAGTCGATCAAAACGGATTGGTACACGCCTATTTTGATACAGGTATCACGCGCACAATTTACCAAGTCCCGCTTGTCGATCTACCTAATCCGAACGGCATGGTCGCGCTTGATCAGCAAACATATATCCCATCACCCGACAGCGGCTCATTTTTCCTTTGGGATGCGGGTGATGGTCCGACAGGCGACATCGTTGCCTATTCACGTGAAGAGTCAGCCACCGATGTTGCTGGCGAGTTGACGGATATGATCCAAACACAACGTGCCTATAGCTCAAACGCGAAGGTCATTCAGACCGTCGATGAGATGCTGCAAGAAACCACAAACATCAAACGATAGAGCGAAACTCATCCATAAAAGGAGGTGACACATGAGCATCACCGGCGCTCTAAACAATGCACTCACGGGCCTATCCGCAAGCGCACGCGCGGCCCAAATAACGGCATCCAATCTGTCAAACGCCCTTACTCCGGGCTACGGCAGGCGCGAGCTAGACTTAATTTCGCAAGGCCAAGGCGCCACGGGCGGGGTTCGCATCACGGGCACAACCCGCCATGTCGATGCAGGGCTAATCGCGGATCGTAGAATGGCGGGTTCCAATCACCTAGAAGCCAGCAGCAAAGCCGCATATCACAACAAGCTCGAGCTACTTGTGGGACTTTCGGATGCACCCGGTAGCCTAAGCCAACGCTTTGCCGATTTCGAAAGTGCGCTCGTTGCGGCCAGTAGTCGGCCTGATGAACAAGTCAGGTTAGATCATGTTGCAACTGCGGCCGAAAAACTAACCGACCGTTTTCGCGACATCGCGACGGGCATCCAAGCGATGCGTGAACAGGCTGACACAAATATCAACCAAATGATCCACCAACTGAATGCCTCGCTAGAACAAGTCGAGAAACTGAACATTCAGATAACAAAGCTTCAAAACTCACCCGATGATGCCCTGTCCCTTCTCGACAGCAGGCAACGCGTTATTGACGATATTTCCAACATTGTCCCTGTGCGCGTCGTGGCGCGCGACAATGGCGCGGTTGCATTATTTTCGGCAGGCGGGGCCATCCTAATCGACGGTCCTGCGCCAACGCTGGAATTCACGCCAACGCCGACAATCGCACCACATTTTTCTACCGGAAACGGCCTGCTATCAGGAATATCCATCAATGGTCACGCGGTTAATGTTGACCCAAAAAATGGCCCGCTGATCGGTGGCGATCTGGCTGCACAATTCGCAGTTCGCGATGAGCTAAGTATCACCTCGCAAGCGACGCTAGATGGGCTAGCCCTTGATGTCATCTCACGCTTTCAGGACCCAGCGCTTGACCCCACACTTGGGGCAACAGATGCCGGTCTATTTACGGATCAGGGCAGCGCATTTGTCGCGGGTTCCGAAACCGGCATTTCAGGGCGTATTGAGTTAAATGCCCTCGTTTCTCAAAACGGTGCCGACGAAACATGGCGCATTCGAGCAGGCCTTGGTGCCGCCACTTCGGGTGCTACCGGCGATGCCACCCTGATCAACACGATGATTACAACTTTGGCAGATAGGCGCACGCCTGCCTCGTCGGAGTACGGTACCACCCCACAGTCGGTCGTTGGCTTGATCGGCAATCTATCCACCCGGTTTTCAACGGAAAAATATGCAACGGATCGAGAGTTGGGATTCCTATCAAACCAACTCACCACACTTGAAGAGCGTGAGTTGTCACTGGGTGTCGATAGCGATCAAGAAATGCAACGGCTTCTCTTGATCGAGCAATCCTATGCAGCGAATGCAAAAATGATCGAAACCGTTGACGAGCTCATTCAAACCCTGCTGAGGATTTAAAAATGCCTGTGACACATGTCGGCGATTTGTCTCGCAATTATATGTTCCGGGCTGAAAGTGCCCGCCTAAAGACACAGCTCACGCGCCTGACCCAAGAATTGTCTTCAGGCATAACAACGGACAAAACCGAGCATCTAAAAGGAAATCAATCGCTGATTTCCGCCATTGATCACGCGCTATCGATGTCATCAGCCTACGAGATTGCTGCCCAAGAAGCGAAATCGTTAGCGGATGCAAAGCAGACAGCATTTTCCTACATGCAAAATAACTTCTCGCAGTTTTCATCATCGCTTTTGGCGGCCGCGCAATCACAACAGCCTGTTGCCTTTGATACGCTTGCCCTGCAAGCCAACCAGAACTTTTCCAATGTAATCGCCAAACTCAACACTACAGTTGCAGGACGCAGTGTGTTCGCCGGGAATGCCACTGAAAGCGCAGCTATGGCCCAACCTGATGTAATATTGGCCGACTTACAGGCCGCTGTTGCGGGCAGCGTAACCACCGCAGATTTCCTGAACGCAATAGACAATTGGTTCTTCACCCCAGGTGGCGGGTTTGAAACCACCGGTTATATCGGTGCCACCGATGACCTTGATCCGTTGCCGATAGCCAAAGATCAAAGTGTTTCATTGTCACAACGCGCTGACGAAGATGGCATTCGGCAAATGCTACGCGACTTGGCGGTGATGGCCTTGTCAACTGATACAACGCTGGGCTTCAACGCACTTGAGCTGAAAAACATCACGACCGAAACTGCGGAAAGTACATTTCAAACGCAATCCAACGTCACTACAATGCGCGCAACATTAGGGTTAACGCAGGGCCAGATTGATCACGGCATTACGGCCCTCAACGCAGATAAAACTGCGCAAACTTTAGCGCGCAATGCACTTGTTGCCGTCGATCCATTTGAAACAGCTACTGAACTTGAAAACATCCAATTTCAGATGGAAGCGCTGTATTCAATAACCGCGCGGCTCTCTCGTCTATCTTTAACGGAGTATCTGAGATGAGCATTCGCCTAATCTTGACCATAGCATTCGCCATAACCTTCACACAGCTTCCGACCACCAGCTACGGATCATCAATCCGCATCAAGGATCTTGTGGAATTCGACGGTGTCCGCAGCAACGATCTTGTTGGTTACGGCCTCGTCGTTGGCCTGCGCGGCACCGGGGATGGACTCAGAAACTCGCCTTTCACCGAAGACATCATGGGCAATATTCTAGAACGCCTCGGCGTTAACGTCACAGGCGAGCAATTTCGCCCGAAAAACGTTGCTGCCGTTTTGGTCACTGGCGAACTGCCACCATTCGCGCGGGCCGGAGGACGCATCGACGTTACCGTTTCCGCGATTGGCGACGCCAAAAGCCTATTAGGGGGCACCCTGATTATGACACCTATGAATGCGGCAGATGGCCAGATTTATGCAGTCGCGCAGGGCACGGTTATCGCTGGCGGTGCTGTCGCCGAAGGCGAAGCCGAAACAGTTGTACAGGGTGTGCCAACATCAGGGTCTATCCCTGCAGGCGCCCGCGTTGAAAGAGAGGTTGATTTCAATTTCGCCTCCCTAACCACATTGCGGTTAGCACTACGTGAGCCGGATTTCACCACCGCCGAACGCATTGAAAAGGCGATCAATTCGTCCTTTCATCGCAGAATCGCCCTTATGCTTGATGCCGGCACAATCAAGATTGACGTAAATGCAGCTGGTGCACGCTCCCCAGCGCACGCGGTCAGCCGTATTGAAAACATCTCTGTTTCGCCTGAACGCCGCGCCCGCGTAGTCGTTGATCAGCGGTCCGGTACAATTGTCATGGGCGAAGACGTACGAATTTCTCGCGTTGCTGTGTCACAAGGGAACCTGACGCTTCGCATCCGTGAAACGCCGCTGGCGATTCAACCCAATCCTTTCGCTGAAGGCCAAACAGTTGTCGTCCCACGAACCAACGCCGAACTTGACGAAGATCCAGGCATCAAACTCGCCGAAGTGCCAGAGGGAACGTCGCTTAGCGAAGTCATCGCAGGCTTAAACGCATTGGGTGTATCCCCAAGAGATATGATCGACATATTGAAAAGCATCAAAGCCGCCGGGGCGCTTCATGCTGAATTTGTGGTGCGCTAGTTGGTGTGGTTAATCAAAAATAACCACGCACCAAGCTCTCAGAGATCAGCGCCCAGCCATCAGCAATCACAAAAAATGCTAACTTAAATGGCAAAGAAACCACGACGGGTGGAACCATCATCATACCCATCGACATCAAAACTGTTGCGACTACCAGGTCGATGATCAGGAATGGCAAATAGATGATAAACCCGATCTGAAATGCCCTAGCCAATTCCGACAGCAGAAAGCTTGGCAATAACTGCGCCAACGAAATCGGGTCAGTATCAGCAGGATTTTCAGGTCGCAGCGCAGAAATCGTTTCCAACGTTTCCGGATCAACACGGTTCAACATGAATGTCCTAAAAGGCTCAATAACAGCCTCAAAAGCAGCAGAGATTTCAATTCTTTTGTCCAAATAGGGCGTTATACCGTCGGCCCAAGCTGTCTCAAACACTGGTGCCATGATGAAATAAGACAGAAACAGCGCTAAGCTGACAATCACCATATTTGGTGGCGCTTGCTGCAATCCGATGGCCTGCCGTAAAATCGAAAGCACCGTCACGATAAATGGAAAGCACGTCACCATCATGGCCAGCCCAGGGGCGAGGCTTAGCAACGTCAATAGAACAAAAAGCTGAATCCCACGTGCCGTTATTGAGTTTTCCGCGTCAAAGGATAGCGAGACCTCTTGAGCATTCGCGATGGACGGCGCGGCTACGAGCGCGCACACAAACAGGGCGGCAATCCCTACTGCCATGAAACGACACATTTTAGGTATTCTGAAAATCAGCAATTTCAGTCAGGCGCACACCAAGTTGCCCCGCTTGATCCCCCTCGAGTTCTTCTAACTCGCCCCGGGCAATCAACCGATCGCCGACATACAGCTCAACTGGATCTTCAACGCGGCGATCTAATGGCAAGACGGCGTTTTGGTTCAAGGCCAAAAGATCACGGATCATAGGACGCGCCTTTCCGACCGAAATGATAATTTCCACCGGCACAGTCGAAAACACGCTGCCATCACCCAAGCCTTTACTATCAATCGTATCATGCATGCTTTAATTCCTTCTTTTCCAAGACAAACCCTCGGACCGCCTGCCCGATTTTTTCGCTCAAATTGGTGACATCGATTCTCTTTTCGGCTTCCCCGACCCTCCAACACACGGTGCCTGGCGGCAGATCAGAATCTGAAATGGCCTGCGTAGAAACGCCCTGTACTTCGGGTAAAATGCTATTAATCGCCGCTAGGTCGTGTTCATTTGCCGTCAGAGCAAACTCAGAACTCATTCCTGTGGCGGCAAGGCTTCGCAGCTCTTCAGCAAGGCGCAAACCCAATGTGCCGTGAACGATTTCAGGTAGTGCATGTTGCAGAATAATTTCTAAAACATCTTCGTATTCGGCAACCGCAGCGCTCTTTGCTTCGAAATACGTAAAGGTCAGATCCTGCAAATTCCGCGCCAGACTTGCGCCGATTTCACTTTTGTCATTCTCCATTGCACGCTGCGCGTCTTCCCAACCTGCTTTGTATCCCTCTTCAAAATTTTCACTGTTTCGCGGATCACCATCATCCGCCAACTCGCCAACAGCACCCGCAAATTCAAAGTCCTTTAGAAGGTGTGAAATAGACATCAGGCTTTTTCCTCCCCTTCATCCATCCATGATCGAAGGATTTCGATGGTCTCATCCTGACGCCCGCTGATCAGTTCTCTTAACCGTTCACCGGCGGTCTCTTGTTTTTCGATGGCCCCAGGAATGCTTCCATCCACAACTAAATTTGCTTCCGACGACGGTGATGCCCCCTCTCCAGCTGGAAGCGCGTTCAATGCCAAAGGAGAATCCGGCGCAGGTAACGCTTCTGGGGCGGAGGCTAGGATTGGGCGCAACACGAACAGTCCCAAAATCAGTGAAACCAGCGCCAACACCCCAATCTGGATAAACGATAGGACATCAACATTAGACATTTGGAACAAACCACCGCCAGACTCGGAACCTTGCAACAGCACCGGCTCAAACGGCAGAGATTTCAATGTAATTTTATCGCCGCGATCCGCATCAAAACCGACCGCAGATGAAACCAATTCCTCTAAAACCGCGATTTCCTCTTCAGGTCTCTGCGCAAAAACCACTTCGCCCGCGTCGTTCACAGACTGCGCATGATTAACCAGAACGGCCACGGTAACGCGGCGAATTTCGCCTGGTCCACGGGTGATTTGCCGCTCCGTTTCTGAAACCTCGTAGTTTACCCGTTCGCGACTTTCGCTATTCTCACTTGAGGATGAGTTGCCACCTGCGGCATCGCCATCCGGCAAGTTGGACGCAACAGTGACGTCAGCTCCCCCGCTATCTTTTGCATTGGTTTTCTTCTGCTCTGTATCCGTGCTAATCGCCACACGGCTTGCCGGATCGAAAATCCGTTCGCGAATTGATTCAGTCTCATTCACCAAATCAAGGCTGACCTCTACAACAGCATTCCCCTGCCCAACCCGCGCCTCTAACAAGCGTTGAACTTTCTGGCGCAAATCTTCGCTTCGATCAGTCCCAGCAGCGGTTTCCAATGCACCGTCATCTGCTGTGACCAAACCCGTCGCGCCATCAATCACCGCAACATCGTCAGGCGAAAGCCCTGCAACGGCCGAGGCTACTAGAAATTTCAGCGCACGCACCTGATTGGCGGACATACCGCCACCCGTCGTGTGGACAGTCACCGAAGCAGAGGCTTGCGATTGCCGCTGAAATGCGCCCGAATTTATCTGCGAAATGTGCACGCGCGCGCTTGTGATTTGCGAGCTTCCCGCGATCGTCCGCGCAAGTTCGCCTTCTTTTGCACGCCAATAAGCGGCATCAAACATTTGCGCCGTTGTGCCAAAACCAGACAGGCTATCCAAAAGTTCGTACCCTTTGGTTCCATTCGCCGGCAAACCTTCGCTCGCTAAAGTTAATCGAAGCTGATCTCGTTCTTTGGAATCAACATAGATTGCACCGGCACGAACATCATGCGCCACGCCGCGCTGTTCTAATGCGCGCACGACTTCACCGGCGGCACCTGGCTCAAGCCCATTATAAAGCAATGCCATACTCGGCGCGGCTGCCAGTCGCGCAATCATGAGGATCGCGGCGAAAACGGCAAGCGTACTAAAGATCGCTGTCAAACGCTGACGAATGCTAAGGGAAGACCAGAGGGCAATTAATGGCTGCACGAAAATTCTCCTGGGAATCAGACGTTCTGCCTGACTGTCGAACCATCTTTCTCGTATCAGCCTTAACAATCGGTTAGCTTCTGTACCCCAATATCCATCTTGTCCTAGACCCGAGGCAAAGATGACCGATACACCCGAAATTCCTGATGAAACCCCGCCAAAAAAATCTAAAATGCCTTTGATTTTAGGTGTTGTCTTCGCATTAGTCGGCGGCGGTGGTGGCTTTTTTGCCGCCCAAAGTGGGATCTTAGGGGGTGGTGAGCCCGCCGAAGAATCTGCCGAAGCACCCGAACCGCCCCTTGATCCGAACATCGCAGAAATCGCATTCGTCCCACTTGATCCGCTGATTGTTTCGCTTGGGCCACAAGCGCAAAACAAACATCTGCGTTTCAAAGCACAGCTCGAAGTGCCCATTCAATATCAAGCTGATGTGCAAGGTATTCTGCCACGCATCACTGACGTGTTGAACAGCTACCTTAGGGCTCTACGCCCCATGGACATCGAAAAACCCGATGCCTTGATCCGACTGCGGGCCCAGATGCTGCGACGTATTCAAATTGTAACCGGCACGGGCCGCGTCCGAGACTTGTTGGTCATGGAATTTGTACTGAATTAAGGGAAATAAATGGAACTAATTGCAGATATTTTTCTCGTAGCTGGCGCCTTAGGTGCCGGGCTTTATTGTTACATCCTGTCTCGACGACTGTCGCGCCTCAACGATTTGGAAAACGGCGTTGGTGGCGCTGTTGCCGTCTTATCAGCGCAGGTTGATGATCTAACCAAAAGCCTAGCTGATGCACAACAGGTGGCCGCTGCATCACAAGACAACTTATCCGATGTAACAGGCCGTGCAGAAGACGCCGCGCGCAAATTAGAACTGATGCTGGCGTCAATGCACGACCTAAACGAACGCGAAAACGCGCAGCACAAACCTGCGCCTGCCGAACCCATTTTTTCCCGACGCGCAGTTGAGTAGGAAAATTTATGGCAAAATCACGTAAGATCAGGCGCCCATTGCGCCGCCGTGGAAGTTTAGCGTTAATCGCAATGTTTCTATTCTGCTCTGCAGCCATGCGGCTGGGCATTGGTGTGAATCAAGCCATGGCAAAAGCACCTGCCGCAGGGGAAGACCTGATCACAGAAACACCAGCTGTTAACTGTGAGCCACCGAAAGATATCGCCACGGTGCTTAAGGCATTGAAAAAACGCGAGGATCGCCTAACAGTCAACGAAGAATCGCTCAAGGATCGGATGCAAGCACTCGCGGTTGCTGACACGGTGGTAGACCGAAAAATGGCAGAACTGATCGCAGCCGAAGAGCGGCTGCAACAAAGCATTTCGCAAGCCGAAGTTGCCTCAGAAAACGACATTTCCAAATTAACGGCCGTGTATGAAAACATGAAACCGGCAGAGGCCGCAGCCTTGTTTGAGGAAATGGATCCCGACTTTGCCGCTGGCTTCCTAAGCCGCATGCGCCCAGAGGCCGCCGCCGGTGTGATGGCCGGGTTAACCCCAACCAGTGCGTATACAATTAGTGTCGTTTTAGCCGGGCGAAATGCAAATGTTCCGAAAGAATGATGCCAAAAGACAGGGTTTGTTAAGGCACCTCTGAAACACTAGCCCAAACAGTCACGTCGGAGGTCCAGCATGATCGGCATTGTCGGAATTGCTACAATTTTCGTAATGGTTTTTGGGGGCTATCTCGCCGCAGGCGGCAAGATGGGTATTATCCTAAAATCATTACCATTTGAAATGATGATGATCGGCGGCGCCGCCGCCGGCGCCTTTCTGATCAGTAATGATATGGCATCGGTAAAACACACGCTCAAAGATGTGGGTAAAGTGTTCAAAGGCGCGAAATGGAAGCACGATGATTATAAGGATCTGCTGTGCTTATTGTTCGAACTCATTCGATTGGCCAAGCAAAATCCAGTCGCCATTGAAGAGCACATCGAAAGCCCACAAGACTCTTCCATTTTCGGCAAATACCCTAAAATCCAAGCGGATAAAGAATCCGTCGCATTAATCGCGGATACCATGCGATCTGCGTCTATGAATTATGATGATCCGCATCAGGTTGAAGAGGTACTTGATAAACGGATGGAGGCATCAATGCACCATGCGATGCACTCAAGTCATGCACTGCAAACCGTAGCTGACGGCCTGCCTGCCCTTGGCATTGTTGCAGCCGTTCTCGGCGTTATCAAAACCATGGGGTCCATTGATCAACCACCAGAAATTCTAGGAAAACTGATCGGCGGCGCCTTGGTTGGTACCTTTCTTGGTGTTTTTCTGGCCTACGGGCTGGTTGGCCCTTTTGCGTCAAAGGTCAAAACAGTCACCGAAGACGATGGTCATTTTCACCAGCTTATTCGCGAAGTCCTGATCGCCAACCTCCACAATCATCCGCCAAATATCTGCATAGAGGTCGGGCGCCAAAACACGCCGTCACATTGCCGGCCCGATTTTGCAACGCTGGAAGAGGCCCTAAAAGAAGTCAAAAAGGATGCGGCATGACGCTCAAAACTGCACTCATGGCTGCATGCGTGGCACTATTAACGACCGGCGCTTCTGCAAAAACGCTGACCCTAACGGCGGGTGACCACAAAGATTTCACCAGAATCGTGGTCCCGCTGCCTACTCCAAATGCAAAATGGACGTTATCCGAAACAAACCAAGGCTATTCTTTGTTCATGCCTGGCGAAAATATCCAATTTGACCAGTCAAATATCTTCCGCAAAATTTCGCGCGAACGGCTATCTACTGTTCAAAATGGCAAAAGCGGTCAATTGGTATTCGGCCTAGGCTGCAACTGTGAAATTTCTAGCTTCCTATGGCAGGACCGGTTCCTAATTTTGGATATTAGAGAATCCCGTGAAAAGCCTCGCCAAGCAAAGGCACAAAACCCCTTTCGAATTACTGTGCAACCTCAGCAATCGCTAGAAATTACAGGCCTTTACTCTGGTGGAATTGAAGTTGAGCAACCAGAATTCCGGTTACCCCTGGCGGCAAAGCCGGGACCTGCCACAGGTTCATTGGAATTCACCAATTCACTGCAAAGAAAGAACTTAAAATCAGAAAAAACCGCCCTTTTAAACGGGGTATTAAAAGCAACTTCTCATGGTTTGCTTACGCCACAGAAAATTCCGGCTGAACAACGCAAAACTGATGTAGCACAAACCACGGTTTCTGCTGAAAAGTCAGCCAAGTCTAGGTCAGATCCATTGAAAAACCTGAGCGTTCGCAATGTCGTAGATCAAGAATTTGAAACAGCCCGTGCGCACCTAAGTGCACAACCTGCGCGCCAGTGTATTTCAGATAGCAGGCTAAATATTGCAAATTGGTCAAATGGCGATCCTTTCGAATTGCAAATCGCTGGCGCGCGCATGAAACTGGTCGACGACCTTCAAGAGCCAAGCCCAAACGCCGTCGTGTCATTGGCAAAAACCTACATTCACTTCGGTTTTGGCGCCGAAGCCGTGGCAGCATTATCCATACTGGAACCTCCGGTTTTGGATAGCGAGGCGTTATCCGTCATTGCCAGAACGATCGACGGCTATGAAACATTTGGCCAAAATCCATTAATCGGCATGCAAGAATGCGCCACAGCTGCTGCGATGTGGGCCTTGTTATCCAGTCCGAGTGGCCCAACCAATATAAACGTGAACACAAACGCAGTGTTAACCGCATTTCTCGACCTGCCTATCGAGCTTCGGAATACAATCGCAGGACCGTTAAGCCAAAAGCTAATTGCCGCGAATGAAGAAGCAACAGCGCGACAAGTTCTACATATGAATAACCAATATGGTGCAGAACCCAGCGCCGAAACTGACCTCGCGCAGGCTGAAATTGAGTTAACAGCAGGAGAGTTCGAAGCCGCAGAGCCCATTTTGCAAGACATCGCATCGCAATCGTCCGGCTCCTCACCAACGGCATTGGCTCATTTGATAACCACCCAGTTCGAAAATGGCACGGTGATTGACCCAGAACTCGCCGCCATTGCCGATGCCTTTAGCATTGAATACCGTGATCTAGAGGAAGGGCCGTCTATCCGGCATGCCCATATTCTCGCACGCGCATCCAATCAGGAATACTTCAAATCATTTCAATCGCTTACAGAGTCTCGCGATCTTGATGACGCAGAACTTTGGACAGATGCCTTACAAAAGATCACGCTACATACGACGCAAAATAGTACCAACGAAACATTCTTACGCATTGCTTTGAACGAGTTAAGCGACAAGCGCAGCTATCTAAATCCAGAAACGGTTAACGCGGTCGCGCAACGGCTTCACCTTTTAGGTCTGTATGAAGAGGCCGCAAATTTTGCAGCCCTCGGGGCCGAAGGTGCAATTGGCCGGGATCGCCGATTGCTACGCGCAAACATCAGCTTAGCGGCCGGAAACCCCAAACAAGCAGAGGCACATCTGCTAGGACTTAGCGGCGAAGACGTCGATGAATTGCGCGCCCAGGCTCGGTTGGCGGCGGGTGATCTTTCAAAAGCGCAGGATATTTATGCCTCGTTAGGAGCAACAGATGCCGCGGACAAATTGGCGTGGCGCAATGGGGATTGGCCCGGATTGCAACATGCAGAGCAACCGCTTTACCAAAAAATCGCAAATCTTATGCTGGCAGATACCTTTGCTTCAGATAATAGCGCTGCCCCAACTCTGGCTGAAAACCGCGCTCTGTTAAAAACAAGCGAAGACACACGCCGAAATCTAGATGAGATCTTGCAGGGCTTTCAATTTGCCTCAGCGCTTCGTCAAGAAAACTAGAATTTAGCAATAACAGTTACGAATTCGAAAGGGTTTCACACCAAAGATGAACGCATCAGCAGAAAGCCGATGACGCATTATGAAATTCTTTCGCCTTACTTTTAGCTTCGTGATTTGGATCACACTTTCCGTCAGCGGCGCAGCGACAAGTACCGATACATCCGAAATTTGCGATCAATCAGCCCGAACAGCAGCGCGCGAAACTGATGTACCGGTCAAAGTATTGTTAGCCATCACACGGGTCGAAACAGGCCGCACACAGAACAACGTTCTGCGTCCCTGGCCCTGGACCGTAAACATGGAGGGCAAGGGTGTATGGTTTGCCGACAGGCAAAAGGCACTGGAATACACCCGCACGCATTTTCAAAACGGCGCACGCAGTTTCGATATGGGGTGTTTTCAAATCAATTATCGCTGGCATCACACTGCGTTTTCTTCGCTCGAGAATATGTTCGATCCCTATGCAAATGCGATCTACGCCGCGAATTTCCTAAAGTCTCTTTACCAAGAAACCGGAAATTGGTCCGAAGCGGCCGGTGCCTACCATTCGCGCACTCCAAGTTTCGCCAAGAAATACTCTGCAAGATTCGAACAGGTCTTAGCAAACGTCAAAATCCCAAAGGCCCAGCCAGCAATCAAAACAACCAAAGTTCGCTTAAATAACTTCCCACTTCTACAGGGACAGACACAACCATCTGCATTGGGCTCGCTCATGCCAACGCAAAGCAATGCGGCCACGCCGTTTTGGAAAGGGTGACAATGGACATCGCGCAATCCACCAATCGCCTAAATCCCACAATTCTGCTGGCGCTCGCCCTGATGGCAATCATCGTTATGATGATTTTACCGATGCCCGCGTGGATACTGGACGTAGGATTGGCCGCCTCTTTCGCATTGGCCATTCTCATTTTCACGATTACACTTTTTATTGAAAAACCCGTCGATTTTTCATCATTTCCAACCGTGCTTTTAGCAGCCCTCATGCTGCGACTGTCGCTTAATATCTCATCAACAAAGTTGATCATCGGCCAGGGCCATACAGGCACGCAAGCGGCCGGCCACGTTATCGAAGGCTTCGCCAACTTCGTCATGAGCGGCAGCGTCTTTCTGGGCCTTGTCGTATTTTGCGTCCTACTCATCGTTAACTTCATGGTCATCACCAAAGGCGCCGCCCGCATGGCCGAAGTGGGCGCACGCTTTGCCCTAGATGGTATGCCCGGCAAACAAATGGCAATCGACAGCGATGTCTCAGCCGGGGCAATTGACCACAACGAAGCACGTCGTCGACGCGAAGCTGATCAAATGGAAACAACATTTTTCGGCTCGCTTGATGGTGCTTCGAAATTTGTAAAAGGCGACGCAGTGGCGGGCCTGCTCATCACACTTTTGAACTTGGTGATGGGGTTGTGCATGGGGCTCTTTGTGCACGGCATGCCTGCTCAGCAAGCTTTTGAAACATACGCGATTTTAACGGTTGGCGATGGCTTGGTTACACAAATCCCCGCCGTCATCATTTCCATCGCATCCGCTTTACTACTCGCCCGCGGCGGCGCTAAAGGCGCAACAGACCTGACCCTCGTGACCCAACTCGGTGGACACCCGGCCGCGCTTTCAACGGTTGCCGTTTTGATGATCGGCTTCGCAATGGTACCCGGCCTCCCCTTCTTGCCCTTTAGCGTCGGTGGCCTGGCACTTGGGGCAATCGCCTATCACATTTACCAAAAACGCAAACACGCACAGCAACAGGGCGCGCCAGTCGAGACGCCCGTTCTCAATGATAACACCATGGGTGATGTGCTCGCCCTTGACGACATTCACCTAGAATTTGCACCTGATTTGATCGACCTTGTGGTTGATCCCGGCACCGGATTAGACGCGCGCATCACCAGCATGCGGAATCATGTCGCCACCACATTCGGTTTAATCCTTCCTGAAATCCGGCTAACCGACAATCACAGCCTATCCAGCGGCACCTACACCATTCGCATCCAAGGCGTTGAACAAACCCGCGCGCAACTATTCCGCAACAGGGTCCTGGCCCTGCTACCCGACGGCGACATCGACCTGCCCGATGGCACCGATGTCAAAGAACCGGTCTACGGTGCACAGGCGCGTTGGATCGATCAAGCCCACCAAGAAAAAGTCGTGCTATCGGGCATCACCGTTGTCACTTCTGCCGAGGTTCTCGCAACGCATTTGCTAGAGGTCATCAAACAAAATTTCGCACGTTTGCTAACGCTCAAGTCCCTGCAAACTCTACTCGACGAAATGACAACCTTAACCGATGCACGACGTGCCGCCGCCAACAGAAAGCTGTTGGACGAGCTGGTGCCAGACAAAATCACCATCGAACTATTACATCGCATTCTACGCATGTTGCTCGAAGAACAAGTCTCTATCCGAAACCTCCCGCTGATCATGGAAGCCATCGTCGAAGCACGCCAGCCTCACGCCCGCCCCGAGGCGATTTGTGAACACGTGCGTCAAAGACTGGGCTTTCAACTGGTTGCGGAAATGCGCCGGGATGACGGAACCATCCCATTGGTACAACTCGTGCCAGAATGGGAAGAGAACTTTTCCAACTACGAACTGGAAAACGATGCGGGCGCAGTTGACGTCGCCCTGCCACCAGACCTGTTCCATGGCCTTGCCAGTGCATTGGCAAAATGCCTCTCTGACCTAAGCGACAAAGGCATCGTTCCCGCTGTCGTCACGCCAAGCCGACGCCGCCGTTTCATCCGCTCCGTCATGTCCGCCAAAGGTATTTCAAACCCGGTTTTGTCTTTCGAGGAAATCGGCCTAGAGGCCCGGCCAGCCCTTGTTGGTGTGGTTAAGGTTCATGAATGAGGCGGCGCAAATCTGGGCGGATCTCCAGCTCCAATTTTGGGGTGCGGCTACCGTTTTCTATCGCATAGGCGCGGCGGTTTCGATGCTTCCGGGATTCGGCGAATCCAGCTTGTCGGTGCGCCTAAAGCTTTTGCTCGGAATTGCATTAACCATAGTTATCACGCCAACGCTTGGTACCACGGCACGCGTTGAACCTTCTATCTGGTTCATCTTTTCAGAAACGGCAATTGGTTTGATGTTTGGCATCGGCGTACGCCTATTTGTCTACACCCTGCAAACGGCCGGCGCGATTGCGGCCAACACCACGTCCTTGGCGCAACTGTTCAGCCAAGGGCAAGAAACACAGCTACCAATCATTTCACACACATTGCACTGGGCTGGTCTTGCGTTGATTTTCCACGCTGGCGTCCACCTCACCTTTATCGGTTATCTGATTTCTAGCTACGCGCTCTTCCCAATCGGCGAACTGCCCCTTGCCGCTGACACAAGCGCTTGGGGAATCAAACAAATCTCTCACAGCTTTGCACTAGCGCTGCAACTGGCCCTACCCTTTGTGGCCATCTCAATGCTCTACAATCTAGTTCTTGGTGTCATAAACCGCGCCATGCCACAGCTCATGGTCGCGCTCGTCGGCGCACCGTTCATCACCGGGGCAAGCCTTGTCCTGTTGGCAATTTCCTCCCCATATTTACTAGGCATTTGGCTGTCTGCACTCACCAATTACCTAGCATCCCCCATGTAGAGCCCCGTCATGAGCCAAGACGAACCAGGTGGAGAAAAGCCACACGAACCCAGCCCGCGAAAACTGCAAAAAGCCCGCGAAAAGGGCGAGTTCGTCCGCTCCCCGGATCTGAACGTTGCGGCGTCTTACCTTGGGTTTCTTGTGGTCGTAACGGCACTTGGCCCCCAAGCGATTTCGTCCCTTGGTTCCATCCTAACCGGCTACTTGGCCAACGCCGATCAACTGGCGGCAAACAACTTTGTCCTCCACAACAAAACGATGTTCCTGCAAATCATACCGCCACTCAGCACCGCCGTATCCCCCTGGTTTCTCGGTCCGTTTTTTGCAGTTTTACTGTCCATAATTGGCCAACGGGCGTTTGTCGTCACACCATCCAAACTCAAAATGCGAGCATCACGAATAAACCCCATCTCGAATGCCAAAAACAAATACGGCCGCACGGGGATATTCGAATTCGCAAAAAGCTCCTCAAAACTTCTGATTTATTGCATCTGCCTTGCTGGTATTTTGGCTTCCAGCCTACCCATGATCCTGACGGCCCAACAATTAAGCGGGCGCATCGGAATTCCAATCATCATGGGGTTGAACATTCACTTACTCACCGTTGTGGCCTGTGTCGCGATTATGATCGGTGTGGTGGATTATATGTGGCAATACTTTGAACACCACAGGCGCCAGCGCATGACGCGCAAGGAACTGACAGACGAAGCCAAAGAAGCCGAAGGCGACCCGCATTTCAAACAAAAACGCCGCCAAAGGGCGCAGGAAATCGCCTCACGCCACATGTTGGCCGACGTTGCAAAAGCCGATGTGATTGTGGTGAACCCAACCCATTTCGCCGTGGCGCTAAAATGGGACCGCAATAAAAAAGAAGCCCCCCGTTGCGTGGCCAAAGGCACCGACGAAGTCGCTGGGCGCATCCGCGAATTGGCGCAGGAAAATGGTGTACCCATCCATTCAGATCCGCCAACCGCACGCGCGCTCTTTGCCGAAATCAAGATCGGCGACCAAATCGCGCTTCGCCATTTCGAAGCCGTCGCAGCGGCGATCCGCTTCGCCGATTCCATGCGCAGCAAACGGTGGCGGACCTCATGAAGCAGGACGCATTCGCACGGTTACAACAGGTCGCCACCCTGAAATACCAACGGGATCAACGAAGCTTTGCAGAACAAGCCCAACGCGAAACCGACTTGCGGCTAAAGATCAAACAGCTAAACGATCACGAAAAATCCACCAACTTAACTGTTCCGGCCATTGATCCATTTGCACGCAGCGGCGCGATCTTGCCCTGGCAATCCTGGGTCGCAAAATCACGAAACCAGCTAAACATTGAACTGGCACAAGTCTTGGCCCGCAAAGAATCCCTGCGCGGTGCATTGCAAAAAAGCTTTGGGCAAAAAGAAGCACTCGCCGCCCTGAAACGGAAAGAGGCCGCTGCCAGAAAACGGCAAGCGGCCTCTCGGTTGCTAGGCTAACGGCGCTTATTAAACGTCTTGCCGCGCAATATCCAAAATCAAAATATCCGTCACAACGTCGCCCATAATCGTCTGCCCGACATCCATCAGCGACCGCCGCAAGCGATCCAATATTTGCGTATCCGTAAAGGCACCACTGAACCCACCTAGATTGGCATGATCAAACATCACCTGTAAAAACGCGTCCCGCAATTTCGGTTCACGATTAAACACCGCTTCTTTCTGGCCCGCGACCACTTCAAGGCTCAGAGAAACCACAACCAAGGACGCCACCACCTCATCTTCGACTACGGGTATGACAAATTGATTGTTCATTTTGACAAATTCTTTGGTCGCAATGTCTTCGGGCGTCTCTTCCTCTTCCGGCTTATGCGCAACTTTGGTTTCGGCCCCCTCTTCGTCCCCACAGGGATGAATGCTGACCTCCTCCACCGGTTTTTGCGTCATCAGCCCCGCGCCGACGCCAGCGCCAACACCGACAAATAATAAAATTAAAGGCAACAAAAGCTTCATGACAACCTCTTAAAATGGAAGAATTCTATCTAAAACCTGCAAGCCAACACGCGGCTGCTGCATATCCGAAATATGCCCACGGCCCCCATACGACACCCGCGCAGACGCAATCTTGTCATAGGTAATCTCGTTCCGGCGCGAGATGTCTTCAGGCCGCACAAAACCGCTAACCACCAATTCGCGCAGCTCATTGTTCACGCGCACTTCTTGCAATCCAGAGATCGAAAGCACCCCGTTTGGCAAAACCTCTACCACAGTCGCAGCCACACGCAGCGCCAGCTTTTCCTTACGCGACACAGATCCATCGCCTTGGCTCGCGCTGGACGAGGTCAACCCAACCGCTTCGTCCATACTGGCACCTTCGGGCAGCTTGCGATCTATCCGTTGCGGAATGCCAAACAGTTGCGGAACCGACAGGTTTTCTGACCCACTCCTGCTACGAGAACTGGCATTTGAAATCTCGGCCTTTTCATCAATTTCGATGACAACCGTCAGAATATCGCCACGCCCCATAGCCCGACGATCCCCCAGCAACGAAGACCGCTGCTTGCTCCACAACGAGGCATTATCGCGATAGCTATGCTTAACCGTTTCGCGCGGCAGCCCGGGGGACAGCATCGCGCGATGCTCTGTCGTCTGAATGCTTTCCGAAAACGGCGGCGCACGTCCAATGTGGTGGTCATCCGCACAACCCATCAACACAACGGCCAACCCCACGATCATTAACCTTAATCGTTGCATACCGGCCTCCTCAATGTTGCACCAAAATGCTGCGGTCAGGCCGAACCGTGCCCACCACAGTGGATCGCGACGACAGGTTCATCACCCGCAACACCTCGCCCACAGCACCGCGCCCCATCGCGCGCCCATCGGTTAAAATCTCTAGCCCTGCGCTTTGGTAAATCAGCTGCACAACCTGATTGCGTTCAATCACGGCAGGGGCACCAATATCCTCTGCGCGAATGGCGCGCCCCGGATACAAAGCCACGCGCGCCTCCATGCCGACGACGTCTGACAAGGCCGACAGGCCACCCCGCAAATCCTTTTTCACCACAGCCACCATGTCTTCGGTGATAACGCTGCGCGGGCGAATGGCAGAGGTTGGCACCACACTTTCGGCGGATACAGCGCCAGCCATCAGCATCCAAATTATCGTGATAATACCCCGCATCACCGCACCTGCGTCGTTGCGCCAAGCATTTGATCCGCCGCCGAAATCACCTTGGCGTTCAACTCATAACCGCGCTGCGCCTCGATCAATTCCGTTACCTCGCGCACCGCATCCACAGAGCTGTCCTCAAGATACCCCTGCCGTAACGTACCCAATCCATCGACGCCCGGCGTCGAAACAATCGCATCCCCAGAGGCTTCGGTCGCCGCAAACAAATTGCTCCCTAATGCCTCAAGCCCCTTCGCATTGGCAAAACCAGCAAGGTTAAACTGCCCCAACAATTGCCCCGCAACTGCGTCCTGAAAATAGGCATAAACCTCACCCTCGGCGTTTATCGACAAGCTCCGCGCATCCGTCGGAATCACAATTTCCGGCGCAACGGGATAGCCATCCGAGGTCACGATTACCCCCTCCGCATCCCGCTTTAACGCGCCATCGCGTGTGTAGGCCGTCTGCCCCGACGGTAGTGTAACCTCCAGATATCCGCCGCCATCCACGGCAACATCCAAATCACCGCCCGTTTGCGCCAACGATCCCTGCGCCAAATGCACGGTCACTGCCGCTGGCCGCACACCCAGCCCCAGCTGAACACCGGTCGGCAAAACCGTCCCGTCCGACGCACTCACAGATCCCGGTCGGTTCATCTGTTGGTAATGCAAATCTGCAAACTCCGCGCGTCGTGCGTTGTAGCCCGTGGTCGACATATTCGCGAGGTTGTTCGAAATCGTTTCAACCCGCATTTGTTGGGCACTCATGCCCGTCGCAGCAATTTTCAGAGCACGCATAGCGGCCTCCTTCAGTTAACGAAGTAATGATTGAAGCGCCGTCCGCTGGCGCTCATTCTCAGAATCCAAAAAGCTTTGGCCCATCTCATAAGACCGCTGAACCTCGATCATCCGCGTGATCTGGTCGATCGCATCCACGTTTGATCCCTCGACAAAGCCCTGCTTGATCTTGCCAACAAGGCTCGCCTCATACCCATCCGGCGCGTCCATCAACACGCCCTCTGCGCGGTTCAGTCGCGTCGGATCATTTGGCAAAAACACACCCAATTGTCCGATCAATCGGCCATTCGAGCTGATCGAGCCATCTTCGGACACCATCAAATTATGCGCATCCGGCGGAATGAAAATCGGCGCTTCCCCAACATCCAACACCCGATGCCCCTGCGGCGTCACCAAATCCCCGTTGCTGTTTGGCGAGAAATTCCCGGCCCGCGTTAACCGTGGTCCCTGTTCTGTCTCGACAAGGAAAAAACCATCGCCTTCGATCGCAAAATCGAACGATCCACCGGTTTCCGTCAAACTGCCCTGCACCATTGATGACATGGCAATGCTGGCCGTCGCCATCGACAACGATTCACCATCCTTCACGCGCTGCACATATTCGGAAAACACCAAGCCCTGCTGGCGAAATCCAGTTGTGGCCGCATTTGCAATGTTGTTGGCGACGATATCCATCTCGCGCATCAACCCGATCTGCCGGGTCAGTGTCGTATAACTGCCTGCATCCATGTTCAGCCTCCTGCCATCAAAGGCACCAATTGATTCTGGAAAAGCGCGACCAAAGTGCCGGTCATGAAATCCATCGACACCCAAAACACGCCAATGATCGCCAATAATTTTGGCACAAAGGTTAACGTCATCTCCTGAATCGACGTCAGCGCCTGAAACAACCCAATGACCAAACCGGCCACCAAAGCCACGGTCAGGATAGGTGCAGAGATGATCGTCGCGACCCATAAAGACTGCCGCAAGATGTCAAAGAATTCCGGGTCCGACAGCATCAGACAGGCATCCTTAAAATTTCTTGATAGGCCTCAACCACACGGTCGCGTATGGTCACGGCGGTTTCCACCGCCAGCTCTGCCTGTGACAACGCATGCACCAGCGAATGCTGATCCGCCGATCCAGTCATCGCGCTCAACGATGCCTGCTCGCCTGCACGCACAGTCGTGGCCAAATCGTGAACCATATCTCGGAAATACGTGCCCGGACTAATCGCCTCTTGCGGTTCAGTTGCTGGGCGCAACGCCGTGTATCGTTGGGCAGCATTCAAAGTTGAAATATCCATTCTGGATGTCCTTTCAGTCACTTACCGACGCAACAGGTCCAGCGCAGCGCTGGACATCTGGCGAGTTTGTTCAAAAATTTTCAGATTTGCTTCGTAGCTCCGCTGCGCCTCTCGCGCGTCAGCAAGCTCAATCAATAGCTGCACATTCGACCCTTCGTAGTGGCCGGTTTCATCAGCCAGCGGATGCCCCGGGTCGAAAAACATGGTGCCTTCAGTGTCATCCAACGACACTCGACCAAGGTGCACCCCATCCGCATCCGCCTGAAACGAAACGGTTTTTCGGCGATACCCCGGGGTATCTGCATTGGCGATATTCTCTGAAAGATGACGCAAGCGGCCAGCCTGCGCCCTTAGCCCGCTGGACGTAATGCCCAGGGCTTGGCTGAGGTCAGTCATAAGAACCCTTCTGGTTATCTCCGGCCGAGGCTAATCCGCAGGAGGTCGAGCGATGATTTATAGATGGCAAGCGCGCGATCATGGTCATGTTTGATATCGACCGCGCGCAGCATTTCCCCTTCAAGCGAAACGGTATTCCCGTTCGGATCAGGGCTTTGGCTTTGATCAATCAGCACCTGCGGGCCATTTCCGACCACAGAATTTAGATGTTTATGTCTGCTTGAATGCGGCCCATCAGCAGCGCTTTGGCTGCCATTCAAAAAGCTTTGAAATGAAACAACGCGCCGCGCCGCATAACCCGGCGTATCGGCGTTCGCCATATTGCGCGCCACGACATTTTGCCGGGCCGTCGCATGTGTCGACAGTGATTGCGCAATTCTAAAAACGTCAATGTTTCCAAACATCGGGGCTTCTCCCTCGTGTGTATAAGGAAGGCTTAACGGTGATTCCTTTAGAAAGTCTTTTCAGAGACATGAGGAGGACCACATGCCCCACGACGCCCTAGATTGCCTGCGCGCAGCCATTCAAGACATCCCCCACACACAAGATATTGGTCGCGTTTCCGCGGTAGAGGGCAACATCTTGCGTGCCACAGGGCTAAACACGGTCGCACGCGTTGGCGATCGCGTGCATCTATCCCGCCCAGATATGCCAAATCTTCTGGGTGAAATTGTACAAATTCACGCCGAAGATATTTCAATTTTGCCGGAATTTTCTCCGATGGGCATCAGCATTGGCGCCCCCATTGTTCTGGATGGCCCCGGCGAAATCGCCCCGTCCGAGGGATGGATCGGCCGTATCATTGATCCTGATGGCAATCCGCTTGATGGCAAACCGCTGCTGCGCGGCAAAAATCTGCGCCGCCCCCAAGGCTCCCCGCCCCCTGCGGTAGAGCGACGCAAACTTGGCGCTCGCATCCGCACCGGCCTTGCCGTTTTCAACACGCTTCTTCCCATCGTCCGGGGTCAACGCATCGGCCTGTTTTCTGGGTCCGGCGTCGGAAAATCCAGCCTGCTCGGGCAACTCGCCCGCACGATGGATGCGGATGTGGTTGTCCTGGCACTCGTCGGGGAACGCGGCCGGGAATTACAAAGTTTTGTCACCGATGTTTTGGGGGCAGAGGGCATGCAAAAATCAGTCATCATCGCCGCCACTTCGGACCAATCCCCAATCTTGCGCCGCCGCTGCGCCCTTTCCGCCATGGCCGTGGCCGAACATTTCCGCGATCAGGGTAAGCACGTGTTGTTTCTAGCGGATTCGATCACACGCTTCGCCGAAGCTCATCGCGAAGTCGCCAGCGCTGCCGGAGAGCCACCATCGCTGCGCGGTTTTCCCGCCTCAACCTCGCACGCGATCATGTCACTGTGCGAACGCGCCGGCCCCGGTATTTCAGGAACAGGCGACATCACCGCAATTTTTTCCGTTCTGGTCGCCGGGTCCGATATGGAAGAACCCATCGCTGACATTATGCGCGGGGTATTAGATGGCCACGTTGTTCTAGACCGCGACATCGCCCAGCGCGGCCGTTTCCCCGCAATTGACCTGCTGCCATCTGTGTCGCGTGCTTTACCCGCTGCGGCAACGGATCAGGAAAACCAAGTAATCACCCAGACCCGACGATACCTAGGGCTATACAATCGCTCCGAAACGATGATCCAAGCTGGGCTATACGTCCCCGGCAGTGACCCAGAGCTTGACCTTGCTGTCAAAGCATGGCCCGAGCTGGATCAATTCATCGGAACAGCCGAGACTGGGAAAATCGACGACAGTTTTAAGAAACTTGATTTGATATTTCGTCGCCTCGGCGGAAACGGCGGACTTTCATCCACCAAGCCCCCTAATAACCTGCCCTAAGACAGCAAGCTTAGGGCAATCTGCGACCCGTTCATGGATTGCCCGCTCTGCAATTGATCCATCAATAGAAACCGTTGGATCAACTTTTCGCGCAGGTCGGGATCAGCGAAATCTGCAATCTCTTGCGTGCCAAATATCTGTTCGCTGCGCTCTTTGAACACCTCAAGTTGCTGATCAATGTCGATACGGCTGAACGAGGTTGGCAAGGCAAGCGCACCTTCAAATACGCGTCGCATCGGGGGTTGCCCCATCATGGAAAACCAACGCGCGGTGTCGGATTCTGAATTCGTCGCCAACGTATCCAACTCACGCTCTAAATTCAGGCTAAGCCGCAACGCTTCATTCTGCGCACCTACTGCCGCTTCGAACGACCTAGCCTCATAAGCCTCGATAATCTCATCCGGAAAATACGACAATTCCGTTCGAGGCGTAGCAAAATCACCAAAGCCAAAGCTTTTTGCAAAGGCCAAATATCGTTTATCAGACAGCTTGTTGGCCAGTGCCGATGGCTCAATTGTACCCTCTTCCAGAATCTGCTGAACAAACGCTTTGGAATTGATGTCGTCTTGTAAACCAAAGGCCGTCAGCGCCACGCCCAATAGCCGACGATCCGCCACCAATTGTTCAGCCGTCTGTACCTGGCCAATCGCCTCGCGGAAATAATCCGCATCCCGTTGAATAGATGGCGATTGATTGAAAGCCTCTGTTTGGCTTTCCAACGTGCGGCTTAAGAACGTCCAGCCAACATAACCAGACAAGGGAACAACCGGCTGAAAGCTCATGAAAAACTCGCAGCCAGCAATCGGTCCTCGCGTGGCAACAATGCACGCAGTGCTTTCAGGCACATATAGTATCGCTGTTCGACCAACGCCGTTGTCGCAGATGCTAGAAAACCGCGGCTATCTTGGTCCGTCAACACTTGGCTAAGCTCCTCGATGCGGCACAATAATTGCTGGCTGGTCTCCTGCGGGTCTGCATCACCTGACAGCACAAGCTGCGCCAAGTAACAGGCCCGCCGTACGGGCGTTTTGGCGTCAGTGGGATGAATAGCATCCCGCAAGCGCAGTATATTCGCGTTTGGTGTCACAATGGCCAATCGGCCACGCCGCTCTCCGTTTTCAATGACAGCGCCATTGATCAACACCCGTTCTTTCGGGCTGAGTTTTAAGATTAATCCGCTCATGGCGCCTCACTTCGGTGGCGTAATCCCTTAAGGATTGCCACATTAATTTCCAAAAGGGGCCGAACCGAGGATGAACCGTCTAGAACTTTATGCGTGTGCTGCTGCGTGAACTCCGCCAAATAGAATATCTGGGCGCGCAACTCCTTTGGTAAAGCATTGTCTTTGTCAGCCACATCCGTGGCCAAGACTGTCCAAAGCTGCATATTTTCATGTAGCGCTTGGGCTAAATCCGCAAATGCGGTGTTTCCCTTGCGTGCGGCGTCCCGCAGCCGATGTGTGATGCCCGCCATAACATCATATTCCGTATGTCGCGCGGGGCGTAAAAAGGGTGCAGGGCGTGCGTAGCCACGCTGGGCACGGGATTGCAAATTCACGGTCTTTCCTTCCTGATCCGGTCATATTGGCTAAGTGTACGGGGCACGCCAAAACGCGCCCCGCGATCTTAATTAGCCACGGAACAGTGACAGGATGGATTGCGGCGCCGAATTCGCAATCGATAAGGACTGGATCGCCAGCTGTTGCTGGGTTTGCAGTGCCTGTAGTCGTGCAGAGGCCTCTTCCATATTGGCATCAACCAATGCGCCAATCCCCGATTTCAAAGAGTCCGTCAGACTTGAAACGAAATCAGATTGAATTTCGATCCGCCCTTCGGATGAACCAAAGGCCGCTGCAGCATCAATTGTCGTGTCGATCAATGCCTCGATCGTTGCCAGTGCGGTCGTTGCACCACCCGCAGATGACACATCAATGCCAGCCATCGTACCAAGGCCACCAGACCCCGCATTGATGAACTGACCGCTGACGGAAATGTCGTTAGCCGTACCATTGTTGAACAACAGCTGGCCGGGGTTAGCACTGTCATACGATACTTCGAGATCGGCACCACCACCGTCAGAAATGCCAAGCCCATCAATGGCAGCTTTCAATGCAACGGCCGCAACATCGCCCGGCGTTGATGTACCAGACACATCATCCGCAGAGATCGTATAAGACACCACATTGTCATCAATTGTCAGGACGATCTTATCACCCTCAACCAAGGCAGTACCTTGACCAATGTCGATGTTGTTGGTTGTCGACCCGGCGTCCATTGAGAAACCGATGCGATCCTCTGCAGCAGATACGCCTGTACTACCGGTAAACGCGTCTTTCGTGACATAACCGCCAGTCGACAAATCTTGTCCTGTTACGGTGATAGATGATGCCGTCACACCACCTGTCGAATCCCGATCCAAAGAGGCCAGAACATCAACAGAGGCGTTTGTCCCATCCACCAGGTTCAACCCATTGAACTGCGCCGCCGAAACAACCGATTGAATTTGCTCTTTCAACGCGGTGACGTCGTCATTCAGCTTTGTTCGGTCAACGTTATCTTCTTGGGCTGCAACGATCTTACCTTTCATCTGGGTCAAAAGATCGGTCACAGTTTCCGACGCATTACGCGCAACTGAAACGGTCGATTTACCCAAATTCAAGCTTTCAGAGATCGACTTAAACCCCTGAACATCGCTTTCCATCACTTTCGAAATCGCCCACATCGCAGAGTTATCCGCGGCCGAGCCAACACGTTTACCTGTAGAAATCTCAGACTGCACACCAGCCAGATTTTGGTTGATAGAGCGAAGAGTTTGCAGCGCGACCATTGCGCTATTGTTTGTCAGAATGCTGGACATCGCATTTCCTTAATATATTTCAGCGCTTTGCGCCGAGTTGCACATTCCGCCACAAGGGCGTTCAAGAGCATCGTTCTGACGTTACAGAAAGGCCGGGCCATCCTGTGCCACCTCATCGGGTGCAGCACCAACATGGCGTCCAAGTGCTAATGGAATACTAAACCGCAAGACCGCAATAATCCGCATTTGACTCAAACCGATCAGGCTCGCCGTTCAAACGACCCACAGGTATTATTAGGCAATGTCCGCCGTTGGCCTTGGCTGTCATATGTATCCAGCCCGCGCCGAATGCTGCGCAGCGTTTGCAACCGTTCCGCTGCCGCCCGAATGCCAAGCATCGCGCTTTCTAATAGGCTTTGATTATAGTTCATCCGGTTCTGGACGTGCTGCAAATCCGGAAAATCGGCCTGTCCCAATTCACCAATCTGCTCCAATAGCTGTTCTTTTTCATCCAGCAACTCGGTAAACTTCGGCAAATTCCCAGTCAAAAGATGCTCGCGTTCGCGTTCTAATAGGTCGTCTAATTGTTCGATAAGATCCGATGCATTATTTTCCATTGCTTTGATCCTTTAGTGTTTCAAAAAACAATTCCGCCAAGCCGATTCCGCCCGATTTTGCCATTTCGGCTGCCTGCGCCTCTCGTAGAAACGATGAAAACTGATCTTCGCCAGCCCCGCCACCAAAGGCCTCGCTGGTTTTACCCAGCCCCGCGTCCTTCAGCATTTCCGCCAAAAAATGCGCTTCCAGCTTTTCGGCCACCGCGCGCAATTCACTGTCCGGTCGTGTCGCCAAGGACGACGTTTGAGAAATCGGATCGGTCATCAACTGTCTCCAAATTGAACTGTCTTTTTCGAAATTGGCGGGAAACAGTTAAATAACTGGTAAGGGCAATGTCCCCATAGTCACGGCATCTGGAAGAAATCCGAGGTCGCCATGATTGCTTTGCCTATTGTCCTGACGGACCCTGCCGCACCAACCGGCCAGCCCACTGCGCAACCAATTGCGCCACAAACTGCGGTCGATGCCACGCCGACAGAGTTGGAATTTGCAACCGTCTTTGCAGCCCCTGCTCAGCCGTCGATAGAGTCTGTGCCAGAACCAGAGGTCGGTGAAACTCAAACAGAACCAGAGGTCGGTGAAGATCAAGAGCCGGGAATTGAACTGGCCGATGAAACGGTGCCCGCCCCGCCTGCAGACACATCAGATGTCGCGCCATCCCTCCCCGTTGCGCACACGCCAACGCCAACCGCAACGCCATCTGAATCACGTATCAACAGCCCAGCGTTGCCTCCAAAACAACCGCCCGCGCCGGTTCCCCCCGTGCATCACACCGTCGACCAAACGCGCGCCACAGAACAGCCAACGGCACAGGCGACAGCGACCAAAGACACCCCGTTGCCCACGGTCAAGCCAGATACATCGCCAAACAATCCGGTCACCAAACCTGCCCAAATACTGCCGCAACCGGTGCAATCCACGGCGGCCCTGCCTCAACACCGCACAACCAAACCAACCCGAACCGCGGCCCCCGCATTGCCCCCACCGCCTACTGCAATCCATAGCCAACCGCTGTATCAATCAGCGCCCCCAAAGCAGATTGAAACGCAGGTCAAACAACCAACCCTGCCAGCTTCTGCTCCGAAACAAGCCCCCCCAGCGCAGCACATTGCGCCAGCCAAAGCGCCGACACAAATCGCGCCAACGCCGTCGATCACTACAGCACAGCCCGCTGAATCGCAGTTCCAAATCAAAGAGCCTCTAGAATCGCAAACCGCCCCCCTCACAACTTTCCGAACCAGCACAGAGGTACAGGGCACCCCAACCCAACCCACACATTCCGCGCCCCCTGCACAAACAGCGCCTCGTCAAATTATCACCCATTTACAGCAGGCCAACACGCATCAAACCGAACTACACCTCACCCCAGAAGAGCTGGGAAGGGTGCGCCTAACCCTGCACACAACCGAACAGGGGCTGACCCTAACCATTCAGGCAGAGCGATCCGAAACCTCGGATCTTCTGCGTCGTCACATGACCGACCTCAGCCAAGAATTCGCCGACCTCGGCTATTCCGACATCAACTTTTCCTTCGCGGACCAAGACCGGAAAACCGCTCAAGACACATCAGATGCCAAGGGCGAAGGCCCCCATGACGACGAACAATCACACATGCAATCACAGCCCCTAGCGCCACAGGCACACCGCCCAACGGCCGCCGGTTCCGGGCTCGACATCCGACTATAGGAATATCGAAATGCAAGTCACCAATACGCAATCCACCACAACCCAGGCCACGGCCTCTCCCGTCATCAGCTCGGATTTTGAGACGTTCCTCAAAATGCTAACGGCGCAAATGCAGAACCAAGATCCCCTGAACCCAATTGAATCCAGCGATTTCGCGACCCAGCTTGCAACCTTTTCTGCGGTTGAACAGCAGGTTCTTACGAATGATTTGCTTAAAAACTTACAAACCCAGTTCAGCGCAATGGACATGTCCCAAATGGCCGGTTGGGTCGGGATGGAGGCCAAAGTCCTTGCACCCGGCTACTATGACGGCAACCCAATAGACCTCATGACCTACCCGCTTTCCACAGCGGACAGCGCGGAACTGGTCGTCACCAACGAAGACGGCGACGAAATCACCCGCTTCGCGATACCAATCGAAAGCGATACAATGCAATGGGATGGCACCGACGCAGATGGCAACGCCGTGGCCGATGGCCTCTATACCTTCACCGTCGAAAGCACCAAAGATGACGAAGTGGTCGAAAGCCTCTCGGCCGAGGTTTACAGCCGCGTCACCGAAGCACGCACAACCAGCCAGGGCGTTTACCTCGTCCTCGAGGGTGGCTCTATCGTGCATTCCAACGATGTGTCCGGCCTGCGTGAGGCGGTCTAACGCACTTGTTCATAAGGGCCATCTCGGCTAGCGTCCGGCCGGTTCCTAACTTGGATACGGCCAGTGATCTTAACGCTTCCACTCCCCCCCAAGGTTCTGCGCGACAGCGTCAGCGCCCACTTGCCTTGGGCGACACATGGGGAATGGGTGGCCCTGTTCGGCGGGCGCACCAATTGCGCGTGGCACGTCACGGGCCAAGACGCCACGCAATCCGCCGTCTTGAAACTCTACCGTGCCCCGGCGCGCAATCCGCTGTTCCCCAACGACCCCGCCGCAGAGGCCGCGCTGCTGGATCACCTCGCCACAACCAATATCGCGCCGCAACTGATTGCCCATTTCCAGACAGAGATCGGCACCTGCAATCTGTACCAAGCCATCCCCGGAACGCCGTGGTCCTCAGGCGTGACCGATGTCGCCAATTTGATGCAACGTCTACACGCAATTGCACCGCCAAGCGGCCTGCGCCAATCCCCAAACGGCAGCGATGCAATCCTTGCCCATGCGGATAAAATCCTGTCGATGTGCCATTCCACAGCGGCCTTGCACGGATTACGCCCCAAGGGCACCGTCCCACCAACAGATCACCCCGCCCTTCTGCATTGCGACATTGTTCCGGGCAATTTGATTCAAAACGAAACCGGCCTGCACCTGATTGATTGGCAATGTCCCGCCATCGGTGACCCCGCTGAAGACATCGCCGTCTTCCTCTCCCCCGCCATGCAAATCCTTTATCGCGGAGAGGCGCTCCAGACGTCCGACGTTAACCAATTTCTAGACACCCAAGAAAAAGCGCAAGCCATACGCTATCGTATGCTTGCGCCCTTTTATCACTATCGCATGGCCGCCTATTGCCTGTGGCAATCGCAAAACGACAGACCTGATTACGCCGAAGGCTACGCCGCAGAATGCGCCGCCCTTCAGGCCTGTTAACGCAGCTTCTTCAAGATCGCCAAGGACGCATAGCCATCCGGCTCCATCCCGATAGACCGCTGATACGCCCGCACCGCGTCAATCGTAAGCGGCCCGATTTTGCCATCCACTTTTACCGTATCAAATCCAGCCGCCGTCAACCGGCGCTGCAATTCCTTACGCTCCGAAAAGGTTAACGCCCGATCATCACGCGGCCAGCGCGCTTTAATCTTACCGCCGCCTTTAATTCGATCACTCAGATGCCCCACGCCAATCACATAGGCATCTGCCGTGTTATACCGTTCAATCGCATCGAAATTACGGAAAATCAAAAACGCCGCACCGCGTTGCCCAGCAGGCAACAACAGGGACGCCGCGCCATAATTCTTAACGGACTTCCCGGACATATCCTTAACGCCCAAAGCGCCCCATTCGCTTGGCATCTTCTTAATCTTGCGGTTGGCCAGCGCATAATTGAACCCACGGGGCAAGGTCACCTCAACACCCCAAGGCACACCAGTCTTCCAACCGGACTTCTTCAAATACGCCGCGGTAGAGGCCAAGGCATCCGATGGATCATCCGACCAAATATCGCGTTTGCCATCACCGGTGAAATCCACGGCAAAGGCCAAATACGATGTCGGGATAAACTGCGTATGCCCCATGGCACCTGCCCAACTACCAACCATACGCCTTGGTACGGTATCGCCGTTCTGCAAAATCTTAAGCGCCGCGATCAACTGCGCTTCAAAGAACTTCCCACGTCGCCCATCAAAGGCCAAGGTCGCAAGCGCTTCGATGATCGGCGTATCGCCCCGCACGGCACCGTATGCACTTTCCAAGCCCCACACCGCGACAACAACTTCTTTGTCCACGCCATACTTGCGCTCAATCGCATTCAGCGTTTTGGCATGCTTGCGCAACGCTGCTTTGCCGTTTTTCACACGGCTGTCTGACGCCGCAGAATCCAAATACTCCCACAAGGTCTTGGTAAACTCGGATTGGTTCCGATCCCGGCGCACCACATCCGCGTTATAGCTGACACCGCGAAACGACCGATCCAAAACCGACTTTGAAATCCCTTGCCGCGCCGCACGTGTCTTAAACGACCGTATCCAAGCTTCGAACCGTGCGTTCGCCGGAACAATATCTGCGGTTAAAACATCTGGCCGCACCGCAGGTTTCACCGAAACCAATGCCGCCACTTGAACACCCTGCGCATCTACGCTGCGCATCACGGG
Organism: Cognatishimia sp. 1_MG-2023; assembly: GCF_030548175.1. Classification (GTDB taxonomy): domain Bacteria; phylum Pseudomonadota; class Alphaproteobacteria; order Rhodobacterales; family Rhodobacteraceae; genus Cognatishimia. Next base: position 152,140 of record NZ_JAUORX010000004.1, read on the forward strand.
CCGCAACGACCGCTCTGGCGCATTCGCCAATCCTGCTGTCGCTAATCCACTTAAAACCAAACCACTTACCAAGGCTCGGCCTAACGTTGCTAATTGCATCACTCGCCCCACAATTACTTATTATGCTCCATGCTAACCCTATTCTTGCGTCACAGAGAACAACCAAATGGTTAACAGCGCTTATCCGGCGATTGCGCGCGCATCTGCGCTAAGTAATCCCGCAACATCGCAACACGACGCGGGCGAAAGCTTTGTTCTAAAACACTAAGATTTTGCATCCGGTCCAACCGAAACGCCCGAAAATCCGCCCGCAAATGACACCACGCCAATAAACAATGGCTCATCTGCATATAAACAATCGACAGCGGATCAACCTCGCGCTGCGTCTTGGCGCCAACCGCATCCGCATAGTCAAACCGCACCCGCCGTTCTTCCCATGCTGCACACCGCAACTCGTGCGCGTCAACCGTGGGGGCCGGTGGTGGATTGAACCGCGACGCCGTCAAAACCGCATGCCGCAACCGATGCGCTTGCCCTTCTGGCAAACGCGCGCGCAATTTCGACAGCGCGCCATCCGCCGCCTTTGCCAAGGCCGGGTCGCCCACGGCCATCACCTCGCGCAGACCCAAAACCAATGCCTCCAGCTCGTCACCCTCAAATCCAAGGGGCGGCAGGCTGGCATCCTCGATCAACGTGTACCCAAACCCGGCCTCGCCATCGATCACCGCGCCTAATCCGCGCAGACTATCAATGTCCCGGTAAATGGTGCGTTGCGATACGCACATTTCTTCGGCCAACCGCCCCGCCGTTGCGGGCGGCGGCAAACTGCGCAAGGCTTGCATCAACTGAAAAAGGCGGGCGGTGCGTGACATATCCAGACCATACTCGCCCATGCTGACAATAATTGGCAACAGCATAGGTTAATGTGTTGGAAAGGAATTTAGACGATGCCGCACCCATTCACAGATCCAGCCGTTTCCACCGCCTTTGACGCATTCCCAGAATCTGCACGTGCAGGAACACTATTGCTGCGCGACCTCATCTTGAACGAGGCCGCAACCCTTCCCCAAATCGGCACCGTCCAAGAGGTCCTGCGTTGGGGCCAACCCAGCTACATTACCCCCGACCGCAAAGCGGCAACGACCCTTCGGATTGGCACACACAAATCCGCGGCTTTCGCGATTTTCGCCCATTGCCAAAGTGGTGTGATCACAAATTACGCAACCCGGTTTCCGTGCTGGGATCGGTTAGATGGAAATCGCGCCGTGCTGTTCAATGACCTGTCCGAAGTAGAGCCATTTCGCCTCGGCACGCTGATCCGCGATGCGCTGACCTATCACCTAAAGTCACCGCAGACGGCGATGGCCTAACATCAAGAAAAGGAATCGTACGTTTCAGCCTTTGAAACGTACGAATTTCCACATTTTCGATTGGTAAGCTGACCGCGCGTTGCGCGTTATTTCCGTTTACGCGCAACCTTACGCTTGGCCTTGGCCGCCTTCTTTTTGGCAGCGCTCATCTTACGTTTCACCGGACGCCCACGGCCCCGTTTCGGCCCCTTGGAAGTCGCCTCGCCGTTAATCTCTAACAACTCAAGCGCGATGCCACCCGTTACCGGCGTTGCCTCTGACAAACGCACCAAAACACGCTGCCCAAGACTAATGATCAAACCTGTTTCTGATCCAACTAACCTGTTGTTTTCCTGATCAAATTGGAAATACTCACGCCCCAGCTCGCGCATCGGCACAAGCCCATCCGCACCGGTTTCATCAAGCTTCACAAACACCCCAAACCGCGCGATTCCGCTGATTTTTCCGGTGAATTCGTTACCAACCCGTTCGCTCAAATAGGACGCCAGATAACGGTCCGTCGTGTCCCGCTCGGCCAACATAGACCGGCGTTCCGTGTCAGAGATATGACCACCAGTTTGTTCAAGGTTTTCAATATCTTGCGGGGTCAGACCATCTTTGCCCCAGCCGTGCGAGGACACCAAAGACCGATGCACAATCAAATCCGCATAGCGACGAATAGGCGATGTAAAGTGCCCATACGACCGCAACGCCAACCCGAAATGCCCAAAGTTATTCGGCGAATAATAGGCCTGCGTCATCGACCGAAGCGTCGAAAGGTTAATCAATTCGGCCTCTTCCGTGCCCGCCGCATCCTTTAGCAATTTGTTCAAATGCCGCGTTTGCAACACCTGACCTTTGGCCAAAACAAACCCAGCAGATCGCGCAACCTCTCGTAAACTATCAAGTTTTTCGGGGTTCGGTTCTTCGTGCACGCGGAATAACAGCGGCGATTGCTTCGCAATCAACGTCTCTGCCGCGGCCACGTTCGCAAGGATCATGAACTCTTCAATTAACTTATGCGCGTCCAAACGGTCCCGGAAATTGATCGAGGCAACAGTGCCGTCCTCGGCCAAAACCACCTTACGTTCCGGCAGGTCCAACTCCAACGGCGCCCGCTCTGCACGTGCCTTTTGCGTCGCGCGATACGCCGCATACAAAGGCGCTATGACCTCATCCAACAATTCCGCACAGCGTTCATTCGGATTTCCATCCTGCGCCTGCTGCACTTCTTCGTAGTTCAAAGACGCCACAGATCGCATCATCCCGCGCACAAACCGGTGCGAAATTTTGTTCCCATTTGCATCCAATTGCATCCGCACAGCCAAACAGGCCCGCGGCACGCCTTCGTGCAAAGAACACAGATCACCGGACAATCTATCGGGCAACATCGGCACCACGCGATCCGGGAAGTAACTGGAATTACCGCGTTTTTTCGCCTCGCGGTCCAATGCAGACCCCGGCGTTACGTAATGCGCAACGTCGGCAATCGCGACCCAAACCACGTGTCCACCCGGGTTTTTCGGGTCATCATCCGCATGCGCAAAACACGCATCATCATGGTCCCGCGCATCCGCCGGATCAATCGTGACCAACGGCATATCCCGCAAATCTTCGCGTTTGCCCAAAGGCGCAGGCTTCGCCGCATCCGCCTCTGCAATCACATCATCAGGGAAACTATCAGGAATCCCATGCTGATGAATCGCGATCAAAGACACCGCTTTCGGCGCAGACGGATCGCCCAAACGCGACACAATGCTGGCGCGCTGCAATCCCATCCGACCTTTAGGGCCAGATTGCTCTGCCTCGACCAACTCGCCATCCTTTGCCCCATTCACAGCACCAGACGGCACAAACCATTCTTTTTGTTCACCTTTATCGACAGGCAGAATGCGCCCGCCCTCGTCATTTTTGCGGAAAACGCCCAAAATTCGCTGTGGATTTGATCCGACTTTTCGGATCATGCGACCTTCGTATTGCCAGTCTTCGCCCTCGACCTCAGTCACGCGCGCAAGCAGTTTGTCGCCCTCGCCCAACGCCGGATCAGAGGCTCGCTCGACCATCAGAATAACAGGTTCTGGCCCTTTGCCTTGCCATTCCATCGGCTCCGCCAACAGATCGCCATCAACTGAAGAACCCAATATTTTCAAAACACTAACTGGCGGCAAACGATCTGGATCGCGATAACTGCGCGACCGTTTTTCCAGATGCCCTTCGGCTTCCAGCTCGCGCAGGATTCGTTTCAAATCAATCCGTGCAGCGCCTTTGATGCCAAAAGCTTTGGCAATATCGCGTTTACTGGTGAGGGTCGGGTTCTCAGAAATCCACTCTAGGATCTCCGCTTTCGAAGGCATTTTCATGTTTGCGGCCTATCATGCCCGCAGACGGGCGTCACCGAGAAAGATCATTCAGCCGCTTTAGATCATCCAAAGTGTCCACATCGCGCAACGTTGCGACTTTGCCAATGCGCAGCCCTTTCATCGTCGCGGCACTGTCCGCCAACGCATGTTCAGTTGACCAACGCACGCCATCAAACAGCCCAACAGGTACAGGGCCAACGCGTTTCATCCCAACCAACCAATATCCGCCATCAGGCGCGGGGCCAAACACAGCATCGCTCGATCCAAGCGACTGAAATGCCTCAGTAATGCGCGCCCTATTGATCCCAGGAATGTCGGCACCAATGATGCAAACCGGACCGGGAGCCGCACTGCGAAAGACGCGCGCCATACGGTCACCCAAGTTGCCACCGCCCTGAACAATCCGCGGAAGGTGCGCAGGCCAAACACGGCTTTGCAGCCCCTCACGATCAGGCGCGACGGCCAAAACGGTTTCCCACTTCGGGCTTTCGATACGCCGCAACAATGCAGCAACCTGATGCCGAAACCACCACGCCGAAGCTGTTAGCCCCATGTCACGCCCCAACCGTGTCTTTACCCGCCCCGGATGCGGTTCTTTGACCATCACAACCAACTGCGGTCTCACAACAGCATCTCCATATCGCGATGCGGAATGCCTGCGTCGTCATAGGTTGGCCCACAGATCGTAAAGCCTAGCTTTTCATAAAAGCCAATCGCGTGCTCTTGCGCGCCAAGCATGATGCGGTTCATGCCGCCTTTTGCGATGATCCGCTCAATTCCATCACGCACCAATGCGGCGCCCAAACCAGTGCCGCGTTGCGATTTCACAACGCAAATCCGCCCAATCTTGCCGGTTGTGCCAACCTGCAACAACCGCGTCGTGCCAACAGGGACATCATTAACAGTGGCTAGGACATGAACGGCCTGATCATCCAGGCCATCCATCTCGTCTGCTTCAGCAACACCTTGTTCTACAATGAAAACTTCGCGCCTTAAGGCATGGCAAGCGGCCAAGTCTGAGGTTTCAAAAATCTCCCAAGTCACGCAAAATAGTCCTTTAGAATCCGCGCATAGATCGCTTTGAGTTGATGGATTTGCTCAACCGGCACACATTCGTCCACTTTGTGCATCGTCTTACCAACAAGGCCAAATTCCACAACGGGGCAATGATGCTGCATGAACCGCGCATCAGAGGTACCGCCACTTGTGGAAAGCTCTGGCGTCATGCCCGTTTCCGCCGCGACGGATTTCGCCACCAAATCAGACAAGGCACCGGGTGGGGTGATAAAACTCTCGCCAGAGATTTTGACGATCATCTCAATCTCTACACCGGTTTCAGCGGCCACTTCGTCCAAAAGTGTTTGCATCCAATCAGTTAGCTTAGCGCCAGTATGTGCGTCGTTGAAACGAATATTCACGGTCGATTTGCATTCGGCTGGGATCACATTGGTCGCCGGATTGCCGGTATCCATTGTGACAACCGCCAAGGTCGACGCATCAAAATGCTCTGTCCCTTGATCCAACTCATGTGATGCCAAGCGGTCCATCAAACGCGCCATTGCAGGCAACGGGTTTTTCGCGCGGTGTGGGTAGGCCGAATGGCCCTGAACACCCTTGAACGTAAACCAAGCCGTCATGGATCCACGGCGACCAATCTTCATCATCTCGCCCATTGTGTTTGGGCAAGTGGGTTCACCAACTAAACAGACTGACATCTGCTCATTTTCGGCGCTCATGTAGTCCAACAGCGCGGTTGTACCATCAAGCGCGTCTGCCTCTTCGTCACCCGTGATCGTTAGGATCAACGCCCCGCTTGGCGGTGCGTCCTGCACCAGATCAATCGCCGCCGCCACAAAGGCTGCCACTCCCGATTTCATATCCGTTGCGCCACGGCCGTACATGACCCCATCTTTGATCTCGGCACCAAAGGGCGCCATGGTCCACGCCGCCTCGTCGCCAATAGGCACAACATCGGTATGGCCATTGAAACCAAAGGTTTTTGCGTGTCCTTTGTCACCCCAGCGCGCAAATAAATTGCTGATGCCACCTCGATCTACGCGCGTGCAGGCAAATCCTGCGTCGGTCAGCAGGCCGTCAAGCAACTGCAATGCACCACCTTCTTCTGGCGTCACAGATGGGCAGCGGATCAGGTCAGCGGTGAGTGCGGCGGGGTCAATTGTGGGCATGGGATCCTCATGAATGAATGCTCAAGGCCTATCCCGGAATCCAACGCTGTGCAAATCACTGATTTGCAATCCACAAAAACCGCTGTGGCAATCGTTCAAATCGTGCTAAAACACGAAAAACCCGATCAAAAAACGGGACGAGCAGTAAGATGAATATGACAGGTACTCCTATGAAATTGGGCACCCTTTTATGACTTGGGTCGGTCTTTCCGATCACAAGTCGCACGCGCTTGGCGGCCTGCCTACGATTGGCGGCATACTTGAACGCGGCACGCTAATGCTAGAAACTCGTGTGGCCCCACAAGCAAAGCCGCAGCCGATCGTCGGGCTTGAGCTACGCGGCACCCGTGATTGCAGCTTGTCTCTGCAAGCCATGCCGGGTGGTGGGATTCACTTTCTGCTGCGGCAAGACACGCAAATTTTACACGCTGCATTGGCGCACGACGCTGAAGATCAAGCCGATATTCTGCGCATCAGCTATGCTTGGGATCTGTCCAAATCCACTGGCCATTTGGTGATTGAGCGCCCCGGAACGCATAAAGTATTCCGCCGTGAGTTCACGAACCCACTGCCACTTTCAGCCGATTGTATCAAACACCTGATTACCCCATCAGGTAGGCGTCTGATGTGTGAAGATGTTGTGTATGTCGCGGTGTCAGATCAGGTAGAACCGATTGGTCCTATGCCAGCGCTGTGTCCCACAACACCGATCCAAACCCCATATGGCTTAAAACCGGCTGGCAAACTAAAACGCGGTGACCTTGTTGTTACGCTGAATGGCGACACTGTCCCGGTGTTACATACGTTACGCCACACTGTACCCGCACGAGGTTCCTTCGAGCCTGTCCGCTTAAGGGCTCCGTATTTTGGATTGCAGCAAGATATCGTCGTTACTCAAGAAGCACGTTTAGTCGTTGGCGGCACGCAGGTTGAATATCTTTTTGGATCCGAAAGCGTTTTGGTTCCGGTCAAGCACCTGACGACTGGTGGATCAGCACGGATCGAGGAAGGCCACAAGCTGGTCTCTTACGTGCAACTATTGCTACCAGACCACGAACCGATATTAGCGGGTGGCACTGCAATCGAAAGCCTCAGCATCGGGCGTATTCGCCGAAAGCGCGATTTGATGCCAGCCACTCTATTGTCTCAGTTTGATCCGCTAACTATCCCAGAACATTCAAAAACTGCATTTCCGGTCCTAAAACACTTCGAAGCGGTCACTCTCGCCCACCATCGCGCCGCATAAAACTTGCCTCAAGGCCCTGTATTGTTTAGTCCCGCTACAAGTTTGGGGATCGACACATGACAAAACGCTTTATTGGCTTCCTACTCGGATTGACCCTTTTGGCATGCGAGCTATCGGCGCAAACCCTACACGTTGGCACGATTTCACGGGCACCCTTTTCGTTTGAAGAGCGCGACAAAGATAGCGGATTTTCGTTAGAGCTTTGGAGCCAGGTCGCCCGCGATTTGAACCGTTCTTATGACATCAAGCGATATGCTAACTTCAGCCAAATGCTAAACGCCGTTCAAGATGGCGAAGTCGATTTAGCCATCGCCAATATTTCCATCACAGCGGCACGCGAACAGAAAATGGACTTTAGCCATCCGATATTTGAAAGTGGGTTGCAGGTGATGATCCCAAGCGATGCCACCCACAGCTCCCCCCTTTGGAGTGCGCTGCTGTCCAAAGATTTGTTGCTGGCGATCTTGCTGGCCTTCGCCATGCTATTCGGCGGCGGCATGTTGATGTGGGCCTTTGAACGTCGAGCACAACCTTATTTCGACCGTCCGGCAAGCGAGGCCATGTTTCCTTCGTTCTGGTGGGCTCTGAATCTTGTGGTCAATGGTGGTTTCGAAGAACGCGTGCCGCGCACTTTCTTTGGCCGCATCTTTGGCGTCCTTCTGGTCGTGTCATCGCTATTTATTGTGTCGGTATTCGTCGCGCGGATTACGGCGGTCATGACCGTTGATGCCATCAATCAAAATGTAACGTCGGTCAACGATCTATACGGTCGCCGCGTTGGCACAATCGAAGGTTCGACAGCAGCGGCTTATATGAATGGTCGTGATCTGGTGTACCGCGGATACGCGAACCTAGACGCGCTTACGACAGCGTTCGAAGCGCAGGAATTGGATGCCGTGTTATTCGATGCCCCAGTGCTTGCATACTACACGCAGACGGCTGGCAAAGACCTCGCATCGCTCACAGGCCCTGTGTTTCTTCGGGAAAGCTATGGGATTGCCTTACCAACCGGTAGTGACCTGACAGAACAGATCAATCAGTCGCTGTTATCAATGCGTGAAGACGGTGCGTATGACCGGCTTCATGCAAAGTGGTTTGGCTCACTGAACTAGGCCGTCTTCGGCACTTTCTTCACCCTTAAAGAACGGCGTTAGCTGCGCCACTACAACCGAGTTCTCGGCCAAAGCACGCTCCATCAATTCACGCTCGTCTTCGGCGATTTCGTGGCCTTGCGCTTCGCGTTCTTCTAGCGTGCCATATCCGGTCACATCCAAAGGCGCGAGATCGGCTTGCTTAAGAATTGCAACCGTTTCGCGCACGGCTTCGGCTTCGTCAACGCCAGACGCGTAGATCATCAAAGCACCGCCTGTGGCGTTCTTTGGTAGGCCGTCGCCATCTTTGCGACCAACTTGTACCAACAGAGTGTAGACTTGCTGGCGCGATATTTTCTTTGGCTTATCCATATTGCTTCATTGCGAGGCCGGTGGCTGAAAGTCAAGTTGCCAATGTCGAATTAGGTAGGTATGTAATAACGTAACCTTTCCATGATAAATACCTCGATGGCAAAAAATCTAAATACCTCACTTCGCCGAAAACGACGCGCAAAGAATCCAATGTCAGAGTTTGATAACTTGCCGGTAGAGCTGCGCAGTTGGATTGCCACAGCCCAGCTACCATGGTCCCCGCATTCTGTTGCCCGCCTCTGGAAGAGCGCGCTCAAAAAGAAAGACGGCAACGTTCATGCGGCGCTTTGTTATCTTTCCGACTGCGAGGCCCGCCAGATACAAAAAGACGCGCCCACAATATGGGGCACGTCCTATCTTTTAACAGTCGCGGCTTAGGATTAGTCGCGTAGCAATTCGTTGATGCCAGTTTTCGAACGTGTGCGTTCGTCAACGCGCTTAACAATCACAGCGCAATATAGGTTAATACCATTCTTTGATGGCATAGAGCCCGCGACAACAACGGAGTAAGGCGGCACTTCACCGTACATCACTTCGCCAGTTTCGCGGTCAACGATCTTAGTGGACTGGCCGATAAATACGCCCATGCCTAGAACTGAACCTTCGCGAACGATACAGCCTTCGACAACCTCGGAACGGGCGCCAATAAAGCAGTTGTCTTCGATGATGGTTGGGCCGGCCTGCATTGGCTCAAGAACACCGCCGATACCAACGCCACCTGATAGGTGAACATTCTTACCGATCTGTGCGCAGGACCCGACAGTCGCCCAAGTGTCGACCATAGTGCCCTCATCAACATGAGCACCGAGGTTCACAAAGGATGGCATCAAAACAACGCCCGGCGCGATGTAGGCAGATTTGCGAACAACTGCATTTGGAACAGCGCGGAAGCCTGCAGTTTTCCACTCGGACTCGCCCCAGCCCTTGAACTTGCTGTCGACTTTATCCCACCAACCGGAGCCCTGTGGGCCACCAGATTGTTCCTCCATATCCTTGATACGGAAACCAAGCAAAACGGCTTTTTTGGCCCATTGGTTCACGTGCCAATCGCCATTTTCCATCTTTTCCGCAACGCGCAGCTTACCACTGTCCAATGCGTTCAGCGTGTCTTCGATCGCGTCGCGAGTTTCACCAGTGGTTGCTGGGGTGATTGTATCGCGTGCCTCCCAGGCGGCTTCGATCGCGGTTTCCAATTGCGCGTTGGACATGTTTCTTAAACTCCATTCCTCAGGATTCGAGCTTACATACCGAAAGGCAGGCAAAAGGTCATTAGCCTATTGCATATCACACCCTGCTTCGTGACTGGCCATGCCATTCAGAACGCGCTAGGCCTATAACAAAGCGAATAGGTTAAGGACGTTACCAGTATGAAAGAAGATCATCGCCACCCATTGCGCGACGCTCACACGGACCGAAGCTCTGCAAAAGCGGTTCCTGACACACCACAAACACGTGCCCCGGAATATCGCCTCGCATTCGCGGACGATGACTTTCTGTGCCGCGACGAGCTACGCCCCGTACGCCTACAGTTGGAATTGCTAAAACCGCAAATGATCCAAGACGAGCGCGGCATCGAAAGCACGATTGTCATGTTTGGTGGTGCGCGCATTCCAGAGCCTGCGAAAAAAGACTCGGCGCGGACCAAGACGCTGGCTGATCTTTCTCGATTTTATGATGAAGCACGCGACTTTGCGCGTTTGATGACGGAAAAGTCCAATGGCCGCGAAAACGTCATCGTTACGGGCGGTGGCCCTGGCGTGATGGAAGCAGGCAACCGTGGTGCGATTGACGCTGGCGGGGCCTCCATCGGGTTAAATATCGTACTGCCATTTGAGCAAGCACCAAATGAATACGTGACACCTGAGCTGTGCTTTAACTTCCACTATTTTGCGATCCGCAAGATGCACTTTTTGATGCGCGCCCGCGCTATCTGTGTATTCCCAGGTGGTTTTGGCACCATGGACGAATTGTTCGAGGCGCTGACACTGATTCAAACCGGACGTATGGAACGGGTGCCGTTCCTTCTGTTTGGCCGGGAATTCTGGGAAAAGATCATCAACTGGGATGCCCTCAGCGATGCGGGAACGATTTCAGCCGAAGATTTGGAATTGTTCCGTTTTGTCGAAACCGCAGAAGAGGCCATCGACGCCATTGATAACTGGGGCGACACCAACCTACGCGACTCTGTTCCGGGCCGCTAAACATATTGTCTGTCGCCGACTATTCGGCGGCAGACATTTTCTGAACGATCTGTGGCTGCACAAGCAGCTCTTTTGACACAGCGTTGCGGATCACGTCAGCAACGCTCAGGCCCCGGCCTTCGGCATTTTGCTTTAGGATCGAAAGCAATCGCGCATCCAATTCAAACATAACGGTAACTTGTTCCATACGAACAAGTTGATCCGAATTCATTAAGGGTGGATTAATTCCCCAACCCTGTTTCCGCTTCAATCTGCTTTTTCGATTTACGTTGCCGTTCTGTCGCCGATTTCAGCTGACCGCAGGCCGCAAAAATATCTTCGCCACGTGGGCGACGGATTGGCGAAGAGTAACCAGCCGCGTGAATGATATCTGCAAAGGCATGAATACGGTTGTTGGACGAACGCGTATACGGCGCTCCGGGCCATTCGTTGAATGGGATCAAATTGACCTTGGCTGGGATACCCTTGATCAGCTCGACCAAACGATGCGCGTCTTCTTTGCTATCGTTCACGCCGTTCAGCATCACATACTCAAACGTAATCCGCTCGCTATTGGACACCCGAGGATAAGCGCGCAGCGCTTCCAGCAAAGCCTCGATGTTCCAGCGTTTGTTGATTGGGACCAACTGGTCACGCACTTCGTCAGTGGTGGCATGGAAAGAGACCGCCAACAAACAGCCAATCTCCTCGGCGGTCCGCGCAATCTCTGGAACGACACCAGACGTCGAAAGCGTAATGCGACGACGGCTAAGAGAGATCCCTTCGGGATCCATCGCAATATTCATCGCGTCGCGCACGTTTTCAAAGTTATAGAGCGGCTCACCCATGCCCATCAGAACGATGTTGGACAGTAGGCGCGCCTCGCCAAGGTTACGTTCACCCGGAGTTGGCCATTCGTCCAGATCATCCCGCGCCATCATGATCTGACCCACGATTTCGCCAGCTGTCAGGTTACGCACCAGTTTCTGAGTACCAGTGTGGCAGAACGAACAGGTCAGCGTGCAACCCACCTGCGACGACACACATAGCGTTCCGCGATCTTCTTCTGGGATATACACGACTTCAACTTCGTGGCCGCCAGCAATCCGCACCAGATATTTGCGTGTGCCATCAACAGACACTTGCTTACTGACAACTTCAGGAATTTCGACAACGAATTTTTCATCCAACTCAGCACGGAACGCTTTGGAGAGGTTCGTCATTTCATTGAAATCACGCACGCCCCACTGATAAATCCACTGCCAGATTTGACCAGCGCGCATCTTGGCTTGTTTTTCTTTGGTGCCGTGTTCGATCAAAACCGAACGCAATGCGTCGCGCGTCAACCCGACGAGGTTGATCTTACCGCCTTCGGGCAGCTTGCGCGGAATGGTATGTACGTCCTGCGTGATGGGGGCGCTGGCGGTCATGATTTTATCTCCGGGAAATCAGGCGCGTGAGATACACTATTTATAGCAATTTGCAAACCAACGCAGAAAAAGTGATTTATCTCACCTCAACTGACAGGGGTTGTCAGTTCGGTCCGGTCATAAGCGGCGCATTAACTTACTAAGGAAACACACATGTCAGTCATTGAAACCGTCCGCTATCGCCTAAAAGAAGGCGTGACAATCGAACAAGCCGTAAAAGCATGGGAAGACAGCCAAAGCTTTGCGCGTGCACAGCCGGGGTTCCTCTCTCGGAAAATTGCCGTGACAGAAGACGGCGAAATGCTGGATCACGTCGAATGGGCCACAATGGAAGATGCCAAAGCTGTCGCCGCGGCCTTTGATCCCGGCAAGTATCCAGAATTGCTGGGGCTGGTGCAGGCGCTTGATGAAAGCTCCATGGTCATGACCCATTACACCGTGATGGGCTCAACGGACTAAGATGCGTCGAACCGACAGGCTCTTTGATCTCATCCAAATCATCCGCGATGGACGGCTGCACAAGGCAACAGACCTTGCAGAACGCCTAGAGGTGTCGGTTCGCACCATTTACCGGGATATGGACACATTGGTGGGGTCCGGCATCCCTGTCGAAGGCGAGCGGGGCGTGGGATACATTTTGCGCGCCCCCATTTTCTTGCCACCCGTTACTTTATCCCAAGTGGAACTAGAGGCTTTGCATCTAGGCGCTGCTTTGGTGCAACAAACAGCCGACCCCGAGTTGCAACAGGCTGCAAAACGTCTGGTTTCTAAAGTTGATCAAGTGATGCCTGATGGTCGTGAGCCACCCAAACAAGGCTGGGGCGTCGCAGTCTTTGGAGCGCCAGATGTGCAGGCCAGCTTTACGCATTTACCCACGATCAGACGGGCTGTTCGTGAAAAGCAAGTATTAGAAATCGACTATGCCAAGGGCGATGGCACGCCAAGCCGCCGTTTCATCCACCCGCTACAATTAGAATACTGGGGGCAAGCTTGGACCTGCACTGCTTGGTGCGAAACGCGCAAAGATTTTCGAGTGTTTCGAATCGACCGTATCCGCGGCCTAATCGCCGCGGAACGTCATTTTGTAGATGAAACCGGTAAACGCTTGCGCGATTACCTAGAAATCAACGGATACCCAGAGGCCTAAGTTGATTTAGCTGCAACGCTTGCTGGCATCATCAACAGCCGCCGTAAATCCAAGCAAAGAGAAGGTATCTTGGGTTTTGGTGCCACGGCCACTTTGACCAGTCAAAACCGCAGACTTACCGCGCTTCATCGCCGCGACGATTTTCGCGTCATCTTCCGGCTGCGGCCACGCCCATTCACCCTCTGTGAACAGATCATAGGATTTATCGTCGATTTTCAAACCAACAGTCGAGCCAGATTTAAACGGATAACCGCCTGTAAAGGTCACCTGACCATTCACTTTCTGATCTGGACGGAAAAACACCATCAACAGCGTCTGCGAACGGTTCACCGCAACAACGGCGCCATTCCGTGTGTTTAGGCTTTCTTTGAACGTACTCACAGCCCAGCATTCTTTCGGGCTAGGCTCTTCAAAAACGCTCCAGTCCGTTTTAGCTGCGACTTGGTTGGTGCTTTCTTGTGCGGAGGCAATGCCACCCACAAACGTCAACGCCGCTGCAACAGTCCCCAGCACAGCCACGCGCAATTTCGTAATTCCCATATGTACAGCCTCCAAGCTGTGTCTTCCCTCAAATCCGCTGCCCACATTTTCCGTTGTCCGGTTTTTGATCGTGGGCATTTCTTTCTCGATTACACTACTTTACTCTGATTTTCATCATTGGTGAAAGCCCTGTTGGCACGAAATCGCCCATTATCTGAGAGTACATATGACACAACCTGTTCCAATGGTGGAAATCTGGCGCGGGCCGGTAGTGGAAAGCTTGCATACTGGACACGCGGTGGTCTGCAATGCCAACGGCGAGATTATTCACGCCTGGGGGAACCCAGACACCGTGGTATTGCCCCGCAGTTCAGCGAAAATGCTGCAGGCATTGCCGCTCATTGAAAGCGGCGCGGCGGATGCTTTCGGCCTGTCGGATGAACAATTGGCGCTGTCTTGCGCCTCACACAATGGCGCATTGATCCACACTGACCGGGTTCAATCGTGGCTCGACACACTTGAACTATCCGACAACGATCTACGTTGCGGGCCGCAACCGCCACAGGACAGATCCGCAAAGCACGGCCTTATCCGCGCGCACACCACGCCGTGCCAGTATCATAACAACTGCTCGGGCAAACACGCTGGTTTTTTGACACTAACCAAGCACTTAAAAGCCGGACCGGACTATCACACGATTGATCACCCAGTTCAAAAAGCTTGTTTGGCAGCCTTCAACGAAATGACACAAGAAACCAGCACGGGCTACGGAATTGACGGCTGTTCAGCACCCAACCATTCGGTTTCCGTGCATGGCATGGCCCGCGCAATGGCCTCTTTCGCAGCAGCAAACCCCGAAGGCACCACAAGGGAACGCGCAGCCGCTCGCTTACATCGTGCAATGGCGCGCTATCCGGAATTGGTTGCGGGTGAAGGTCGCGCGTGTACCTATTTGATGCGCGCTATGGATCATAAAGTGACAGTAAAAACCGGAGCCGAAGGGTTTTTCATCGCCATTCTGCCGGATCAAAAACTAGGCGTTGCGTTGAAAATCAAAGACGGCGCGACGCGCGCAGCTGAATGCGCCATCGCTGCAATCTTGGTAAAACTGGGTGCGCTTGATCCAAACCATCCTGATGCGCAGCGTTTCACAAACGCGCCAATCTTGAATTTTAATAAACTGACAACGGGCCATATGCGCCCGACAGTCGCGTTCGCATAAAAAAGGGCGACCCGAAGGTCGCCCTATTCAGTGCAATAGCCGCACTTACATTTGCAATGCTTCGGCCACCTCGACGGTGCCGCCATCTTGTAGAATCGGGCAACCCTTTGCCAACTCAGTCGCAGCTTCGATGGAATCCGCTGTAACTAATGTGAAGCCAGACAGTGGATTAGAGCCACCGTTGTCTTCAACTCCGGACGCAGTCACCGTTTTGGACATACCAACAGGTGCACCGCCGTCCGCGATAGCTGACCCCATCGTTTCATACCAAGACATCCAAGCCGCCATGACCTTTTGGCCTTCTTCCGGGGACTCTGGTTTACCACCGCCGTGATACGCAAAAATAAAGTTAGGCATGTTCATCTCCAATACTGATAATATTTACGGGCGCGCAGCCCTTAAGGGTCTGACAGGAGATACTCCTGTCAGGGATTTGCTTGGCATTTCGCCAAATTCTTAGTGCTCGAGAGCCTCAGCGATACTACGCAGTGCGCGTGTCCAACCCTGCTCGTGGCGGCTAGACACATCGTCATCGCCCAACTCACGGTGATCCACGATCAATCGCGCACCAGAGGATGTTTCCACGATCGTATACATCACATGGCTTTCAGGACCACGATTGCCTTCTGGATCGTGCCACCCCCAAGTAAAGCCAACCGACTTCGGCGGGTTCACATGTGTCACTTGGCCAGACAGCTTCATCTCTGTGCCATCAGCCGAAATCATTTCAATGAACCACGGTCCCAGCGCTGAGAAATCCATCGCGTCAGCAGGAAATGTCATGCCTTCGTAGCCAAACCACTTTAGCACGTTTTCGCGTTGCGTGACGAAATTATAGAGCCGTTCTGGGCTGACGTTGTATTCACGTTCCAACCTAATATCGGTCAAATGTCCTCCTCGGCAGCTAGGGCTGCTTCTATTCTATCCAGACTCGCTTCCCAAAAAGAGCGGTGGTCCATCGTCCAATCCGCAACAACCCGCAGCGCCTCTGGGCGCACAGTGTAGAACCGTTTTGTGCCTACAGCGCGTTGGTTCAAAAGCCCGGCTTCTCTTAACACCTTAAGGTGGCGAGAGATGGCTGGGCCGCTGATCGAAGAATCAGACACCAAGTCACCTGCAGGCAATTCGCCCTCGGACATCAGTCTTTCAACAATGCCAAAGCGCGTTTCATCTGAAAGGGCCGCAAATACGGATCGCAAGTTGTTCATGAACAATATTTAACACATTAGTTAAATATAAGAAAGAGATTTTTGTGGAGGCCGTTATACCTGTTGCTCCATCCACTTACGAAGCGCTTGGAGCGGTGGATAATTCGCCTTTGTTTCTGGCCAAACAAGGTAATAAGCACCACTCGTCACACGCTTTGCATTATCCAAGGCGATCAACTGATTGCGCTGCAATTCACCTTCCAGCAAAAACCGCGGCATTAAAGCGACGCCTAGTCCGCCAGCGGCTGCCTGCAGCATTGTAGCGAATTGATCAAACACCATTCCGGCTTTGAATTCGACAGGCACATCATTCTGCGCGAACCAACGACGCCAGGCGTTTGGGCGCGACTCTAGATGCAGCAACGGCATATCACGCAACATCGCGGGCTGGACTTGGCGACCCTTAGCCAAATGCTCTGACATCACCGGAACCAATTCTTCATCCAACAGATGCATTGTCTCAGTCCCGGCCCAATTGTCCCGGCCAAAATGAATAGCCGCGTGAAACCGTTCACGAGAAAAATCAAACGGTTCTAGCCGTGTAGACAAATTCACCGTCACACCCGGGCTACCAGACAGAAAATCAGCAAGTCGCGGCGCCAACCAATGCGCGCCAAATGCTGGTAAGATTGCAAGGTTCAGCACGCCGCCATGTGGGTTAGAACGCAAATCAACAGTCGCGTTTGATATTTGGGTCAGCCCTTCGCGAATACTTTCAGCGTAAGCCGCACCAACAGGCGTCAGCGTCAGCCGCTTCTTTTCCCGAAGGAATAATTTGTAATCCAGAAAATCTTCGAGCTTTTGAAGCTGGCGGCTTACGGCCCCTTGCGTCAAATCCAATTGCTGCGCCGCCGCCGTGACCGACCCAGTCCGAGCCACTGCCTCAAATGCAGTTAACCAGCCCAATGGCGGAAGAGAACGGCGAGAGATTTGCATAACTTCATTCCAAATCGAAATGTTATCATTCCGATATATCGCTATTTTTTAGAATTTCGCCACCCTAGAATATCAACAACCATGATTTTCATTTCGATTTGGCATGAAATTCACCCTTCTACACCACTGGACACCAAATGCCCTTGAAAGCCAAAGACGCACCCGACCTGAATACATTCAAATGGGACGACCCGTTCCTACTGGAACAGCAACTCACTGACGAAGAACGCATGTTGCGCGACGGGGCTAACGCATACGCCCAAGATAAACTTTTGCCGCGCGTCACGAATGCCTTTGAAACCGAACATACAGACCCAGAGATTTTCCGTGAAATGGGTGAGATGGGCCTATTGGGCGCAACGATCCCCGAAGAATACGGCGGATTAGGCGCGGGGTATGTGTCCTACGGATTAATCGCCCGCGAAGTAGAGCGGGTCGATTCCGGTTACCGCTCCATGATGTCGGTCCAAAGCTCGCTGGTGATGTACCCGATCTACGCCTATGGAACCGAAGAACAACGCCGCAAGTATCTGCCCAAACTGTCCTCTGGCGAGTGGATTGGCTGCTTTGGACTAACAGAGCCTGATGCAGGATCAGACCCCGGTAGTATGAAAACCACCGCCAAAAAGGTAGACGGCGGCTATGTGCTGAATGGTTCAAAAATGTGGATATCAAACGCGCCCATCGCTGACGTTTTTGTCGTTTGGGCGAAATCCGACGCACACGAAGGCAAAATTAAAGGCTTTGTTCTGGACAAAGGTTTGGCTGGTCTATCCGCACCTAAAATTTCCAACAAAGCCAGTCTGCGCGCGTCGATTACGGGTGAAATCGTATTGGACAATGTTGAGGTTGGAGACGACGCCCTATTGCCGAATGTACAAGGGCTAAAGGGCCCTTTCGGTTGCCTGAACCGCGCGCGGTACGGCATCTCGTGGGGCGTTATGGGCGCAGCAGAGGCATGCTGGCAAGCATCCCGCCAATATGGCTTGGACCGCAAGCAATTCGGCAAACCGCTGGCCCAAACTCAACTTTTCCAACTGAAGTTGGCCAATATGCAAACAGAAATCTCGCTTGGTTTGCAGGCAGCGCTTCGTGTTGGTCGCCTGATGGACGACGCGCAAGCGGCCCCAGAAATGATCTCGATGATCAAACGAAACAATTGTGGCAAAGCACTAGAAATCGCACGTCACGCACGAGACATGCATGGTGGTAACGGCATTTCCCTAGAATTCCATGTGATCCGCCACATGGTGAATTTGGAAACTGTAAACACCTACGAAGGCACCCATGATGTCCATGCCCTGATCCTAGGGCGGGCGCAAACCGGTCTTCAGGCCTTTGTGTAACGCAGATGGTAGATCGCGCCGATATTGTCGACCAAGCCTTTCGCCAAAAAGTGGCGCAAGGTGATCTCCCCAATGGGGCGCCACCAACCGGCCCGCTGACAAACACCGAAGCGCTAGCGATCTTTCGGGCGCAGTGTCTTAGCCGAAATCTGGATCGCCGCTCGCGCAAAATGCAGGCCGCAGGACAGGGGTTTTACACAATCGGCAGTTCAGGGCACGAGGGCATGGCCGCCGTCGCCAGCGCATTGCGGCCAGACGATATGGCCTTTTTGCATTACCGCGACGGTGCCTTTCAAACGCGCCGCTCAATGCAAGTTCCCGGCACAAGTGCTGCATGGGATATGCTGCTGTCCTTCGCCAGCTCAGCCGAAGACCCCATTTCCGGCGGGCGTCACAAGGTGCTCGGCTCCAAAGCTTTAATGATCCCACCACAAACATCGACAATTGCCAGCCATCTACCCAAAGCAGTGGGTGCTGCCTATTCCATAGGTCTCGCAAAACGTCATGCGCCAGAACACCAAGAGCTGAAAGACGACTGCCTTGTCATGTGCTCCTTTGGCGACGCATCGACAAACCATTCAACAGCCCAAGGCGCAATAAACACGGCCTGTTGGACGTCCTATCAATCTGTTCCATTGCCCCTATTGTTCGTCTGCGAGGACAATGGGATTGGAATTTCCACCCGCACACCGCGCGGCTGGATCGGGGCAAACTTCTCCGCCAAACCGGGGTTGAAATACCTGCAGGCCAATGGCCTAGATTTGTATGAAACCTACCGCGTCGCCCAAGAAGCCGCGGACTATGTACGCCACCAAAGAAAACCGGCGTTCCTACACATAAACACGGTGCGCCTCTACGGGCATGCAGGTTCCGATGTGCAGCAATCCTACCTACCCAAAGACGTGTTCGAAGGTTGGGAAGCACAGGACCCCCTGCTGCACAGCGCGAGGTTGCTGATTGAGCAAGGCGTTGCCTCCGCTGACGACATCTTAGCGATCTACTCTGAAACCGAAGCGCAATGCGCACGCGTGGCGGAACAAGTAATTACCCGCCCGCGACTAAAGACAGCAAACGACGTGATGGCCAGTATCATCCCGCCAAAGCGCAGCTGCTTGCCAAAGAATGGCCCATGCGCGCAGGCGCGTGTGGAGGTGTTTGGCTCTGACCTAAAACAAATGAACACACCCCAGCCCATGTCACGCATCCTAAACTGGGCGCTGACTGACCTAATGCTTGAACATGACGAAATCACCCTGATGGGCGAAGACGTTGGTCGCAAAGGAGGCGTGTATGGGGTTACCCAAAAGCTGACGGATCGGTTCGGCCCAGACCGAATGATTGACACCTTGCTGGATGAACAATCCATTTTGGGAATGGCAATTGGGCTGGGCCACAATGGCTTTTTGCCGATGCCAGAAATCCAATTTCTCGCCTATCTGCACAATGCAGAGGATCAGCTACGGGGCGAAGCGGCCACTTTGCCATTTTTCTCAAACGGTCAGTTCACCAACCCAATGGTCCTGCGCATCGCGGGACTAGGGTACCAAAAAGGGTTCGGTGGTCATTTTCACAATGACAACTCACTCGGCGTTCTTCGGGACATTCCAGGCATCATTCTAGCCGTCCCGTCACGTGGTGACGACGCCGCCAAAATGCTGCGTGAATGCGTTCGTCTTGCCCGCGAAGAACAGCGTGTTGTGGTTTTTGTAGAGCCTATCGCACTCTACCCAATGCGTGACCTGCACGAGGAAAAAGACAGTGGCTGGATGACCACTTACCCCACACCAGATGAACGCATTTCGCTTGGCGATGTTGGCTGCGACGGGGACGGGCCGCTTGCCATCGTGACCTATGGCAATGGTCGCTACCTAAGCACGCAGGCTCAGAAAACATTGCAGGCAGAAGGCATCCATATCCGGATCATTGATCTACGTTGGTTGGCCCCACTACCCGTCGAAAGCTTGGTGAACGCCTTAGGGGGTGCAGAAAAAGTGCTGATCGTCGATGAATGCCGCCATTCTGGAAACGTATCAGAGGCGTTGATGGCCCTGCTGCACGAAGAGACCGACCTGCCACATAGCCGGATCACCGCGACGGACAGCTTTATCGCGACAGGTCCGGCCTATGCCGCCACGATGCCATCCGCTGAAAGCATCACAGAAGCGGCCCGAACTCTTTGGATTACCCCATGAAACAAACCGCCGTTGTCATCGCGCCGGGGCGCGGAACCTATAATAAGGCTGACCTTGGTTACCTAGGCAAACACGGCGCGCAAACCGGTCTGATCGCGGAATTTGATGCGTATCGGTCGACGCTAGGTCAGCCCACGCTCACCGAACTCAACCAAGCAGATCGTTTTTCAGCTGCCATTCATACACGCGGCGATAATGCGAGCGCGCTAATCTATGGCTGTGCCTACACGGATTTTCTTTCGATCGACCAAGATCGCTACGAAATTGTCGGAGTGACTGGCAACTCTATGGGCTGGTACATCGCCCTCGCCTGCGCTGGCGCACTTGAGTCGATGAACGGCCTAGAGGTGGTGAATACCATGGGCACTTTGATGCAAGAGCAGTTGATCGGTGGCCAAATCATCTACCCCTATACCGATGCTAATTGGATTGAGAAACCCGGGCAAAAAGCCCAGCTCCTCGACCTTTGCCAATCCATCTCAAGCAAGCCGAACCACTTTTTAACGCTTTCAATCGACCTTGGCGGGTTGCTTGTATTGGCTGGGAATGAAAACGGATTAAGTGCCTTTGAAATCAGCGTACCCAAAGTGCAAGAACGCTTCCCGATGCGCCTGCCAAACCATGCGGGTTTTCATAGCGAATTGCAGGCACCCGTCGCCGCATTAGGGCAAAAAGCGCTGGAACAGTCTCTGTTTCAGCAACCCACACTCCCCTTAATCGATGGGCGCGGGGCGGTTTGGTATCCGCATGAAAACGACCTTGTGGATTTGTATGACTACACCCTTGGGCATCAAGTGACACAACCCTATGACTTTGCCGCAGCCATTCGCATGGCGGCCCAAGAACTCTGCCCAGATGTGTTCATCATCCTTGGTCCCGGCAACACGCTCAGCGGTTCTGTTGCACAATCGTTGATCCGATGCGGGTGGCACGGGTGGACCGATAAATCCAGCTTTCAAACAGCCCAAAAGACCGCACCCAATGTGATTGCGATGGGTGGTTAAACCAAGACATCCATTTGCTGTTGCTTTGTCACACCAAACACCCGCTTATACCGAGCGATTTCTTCGGCTGGGCCCATCGCTTTGTTGGCATTGTCTGATAGCTTAACCGTGGGTCGCCCATCAGCTTTGATCGCCTTACACACCAATGAAAACGGCGCTAATTGATCGTCTGGTACTAGCCCGCGAAAATCATTGGTCAACAGCGTGCCCCACCCGAAAGAGCATTGAACCCGGCCTACAAATTGCTTCTGTAGTTCGATGATCTTTTCAACGTCCAAACCGTCAGAGAAAATTACCAGCTTCTTGCGTGGATCTTCGCCACGCGCTTTCCACCATGCAATCGCGTTTTCCGCCCCCGTAGCTGGGTCACCGGAATCAATACGAATACCCGTCCACCCCGCCAGCCAATCTGGCGCGTTTTCAAGGAAGCCTTGCGAGCCATAGGTATCCGGTAAGATGACACGCAGGTTCCCATCATGCTCTTCATGCCAGTCGGCTAAAACCTGATAAGGTGCCTGCGCCAGCTCAGCATCATCTTTGGCCAATGCGGCATAGACCATCGGCAGTTCGTGGGCGTTGGTGCCAATCGCTTCTAGCTCTCGGTTCTTAGCAATCAGGCAATTGGATGTGCCAACAAACTTGTCGCCCAGCCCTTCTCCCATGGCCTGAACGGCCCAATCTTGCCAAAGAAACGAATGCCGCCGACGTGTTCCAAAATCTGCAATCCGCAGATGGTCGACGTCGCGCAAAACTTCTATCTTTTCCCAAAGCTTGGTCATCGCACGGGCGTAAAGAACCTGCAGCTCAAACCGCTTCATTTGCTTCAGTACGGACCGGCTCCGCAGCTCCATCAACACCGATAAAGCCGAGATTTCCCACAGCATTACTTCAGGCCAACTACCTTCGAACGTTAGCTCGTATTGATCACCCACACGCTCCAGATGGTAATCCGGTAAGCGCATTTTTTCGAACCATTCCATAAAATCTGGCCGGAACATTTGGCGTTTCCCATAAAACGTATTACCGCGCAGCCAAGTGCTTTCACCCCGCGTCAGCGATAGCGATTTCACGTGATCCAGCTGTTCGCGCAATTCGCCTTCGTCAATCAGCGTGGCCAACGGAACTGATGTTGTGCGATTGATCAAAGAAAACGTCACCTGCGTGTCTGGACGGTTCCGAAACACGCTTTGGCACATCAACAATTTATAGAAATCGGTATCAATCAAGGAGCGGACGATTGGGTCAATCTTCCACTTATGGTTCCACACACGTGTCGCAATATCGACCATGATCTCCTCCGATCTGTCGTCAGACTAAGCTTGGCGTTCCAAAGGAAAAATCGCAAGCAGATAGATATTAGATCAATTGAACCCCGGCATCCGACATATCCTGTAAAGCAGCGCCCAACGATCCGTTCAGATCAATTGCGCGGCAAAGGTCTTGGATGACTTTCACTTTGAACCCCAACTTCGCACCATCTACCGCCGAGTAGTTCACGCAAAAATCCAAAGCCAATCCTACGATGGTAATATCAGAAATATCTCGCGATTTCAGGTAGCCCCCCAATCCCGTGGGTGTCGTGTGATCGTTTTCGAAGAACGCTGAATAGCTATCAACATCCGGGTTATACCCCTTGCGTACGATCATATCCGCCGGATCAGTCGACAGCGCAGGGTGAAACGCGGCACCTTGCGTGCCTTGCACGCAGTGATCCGGCCACAGCACCTGTGGGCCATATGGCATTTCGATCACGTCATAAGGTTCTTTGGCCGGATGGCTGCTGGCAAAAGAGGAATGACCCGCAGGATGCCAATCTTGGGTCAGGACAACGCAGTCAAATTCGCCCATGCGCGCGTTTATCCCAGCAATAATCGCGTCCCCATCTGGAACAGCCAACGCACCGCCAGGGCAAAAATCATTCTGAACATCAATAACAATCAAGGCGTTACGCATAAGAGGCTCCTACTTTGACATAATGGGTAGGCCTGCATCAATTTGCCGTCAATGGGCAGGCTTGCCCAAGCATGAAAATAGGCGTATTTGGCCGCCATGTTTACCGTATGCGCTCTCTATCACTTCACCCGTTTTGACAACCCGCCCGCTTTGCGCGAGCCGCTGCTAGAGCTTTGCTTGAAAGAGCAAATCACAGGCACGCTTTTGCTGGCGCACGAGGGGATCAACGGCACGATTGCCGGATCGCGAAATGGCATTAATGCGGTCATCGCGCATATTAAGTCCTTGCCAGGATGTGATAATTTCGAATGGAAAGAAAGCACCGCCAGCGAAAAACCGTTTCCACGGATGAAGGTAAAACTGAAAAAAGAGATCGTGACACTGGGCCAGCCCAACGTGGATCCAACAGCGCATGTTGGCAACTACGTTGATCCACAAGATTGGAACGAATTGATTCAGTCCCCTGACGTGGTCACGATTGATACACGTAACGACTACGAAGTTGGCATCGGCACCTTCAAAGGTGCGATTGATCCAGAGACGGAAACCTTTCGCGACTTCCCAAAATGGTGGGAAGAAAACAAAGATCGGTTCCACAATAAACGCGTCGCGATGTTCTGCACTGGCGGGATTCGTTGTGAAAAATCAACAAATTACCTTCTTAGCCAAGGTGTCGAGGATGTGTATCACCTAAAGGGTGGCATCTTGAAATACCTCGAAGAGGTTCCTCAGGAAGAGAGCACTTGGGAAGGTGAATGCTTTGTTTTTGATGGCCGTGTTTCTGTTGGACATGGGCTGAAAGAAGGGCCGCACCATTTGTGCCACGCGTGTCGGCGGCCGATTTTGCCTGCGGATTTGGAACGCCCAGAATTTGAAAGCGGCGTGAGCTGTCATCAATGTGTTGATGAAACCTCTGAACGCGACAAAGAGCGGTTCCGCGAGCGCCAAAAGCAGATGGTTTTAGCACGCAAACGTGGTGAACAGCACATCGTCGGTTTGGATTGATCCCAACCGCCCCATGATGTTTGATGCCCCAAACCGAGGGGCATCGCAGTGACAGCATTAACCATTTCGAATGAACAAGCCAGACGCCTCTGGCTGACCTCGCATGGCTTGGCCACAGCCCCGACCGGGCCGCTGGATGTCTATGAAATCATTCAAAAACTTGGCTTTGTGCAGCTGGACACAATCCAAGTGGTGTCGCGCGCCCACCACCATATATTATGGAGCCGTAATCAAGCCTATCGTGAACATATGCTTAACCCGCTGTTAGCGGATGAACGACGCATCTTTGAACACTTCACCCACGACGCCAGCGTGATTCCGATGGAGTTTTTGCCAATGTGGCAACGGCAGTTCCGGCGCAAGGAATCCCAGATGGGAAAAGCCAGTTGGTTCGCGGGCATGTCCAACGAAGAGGCACGTGCTGAAATCAAAGAACGCATCCGGAAAGAGGGCGCGCTATCAACGCATGCCTTTGAAACCAAAGCAGAAAATCCAAAGCAGATGTGGTCGCGACCGCCGCATAAGAAGGCGCTGGATTACATGTGGTACGCGGGTGAATTGGCGACGTGTTACCGTAAGGATTTTACAAAATTCTATAATCTAGCAGAACGGGTTTTCCCAGAAACACTAAGAAATCAGACACTTACAGAAGATGCGCAACTAGATTGGCTCTGCCACGCCGCTTTGGATCGGTTAGGATTCGCAACGCAGGGCGAGATTCAACGGTTCTGGGATGCAAGCTCTGCCAAGGAAACCAAGGCTTGGATCACGCAAGCGAATCCCCTGCCGGTCACCATAGAAAATGCCGATGGATCAACGACCGAAGCCTACGCAACACCCGATATTCATGATCGTATTCAATCCCTTACCGAAATAACGCCACGGCTACGTATTCTTAACCCATTTGACCCTGTCACGCGGGATCGACTGCGACTGGAACGCCTGTTTGGCTTTGAATATCGCATCGAAATGTTCGTTCCGGCGGCCAAACGGAAATGGGGCTACTACGTCTACCCTCTGCTCGAAGGGGATCGGTTTGTTGGGCGGATAGAGGTCAAGGCAACCCGCAAGGACGGCACGCTTAACGTATTGAATCTATGGTCAGAATCCGGCGTACGCTGGTCAAAAAATCGCCAGAAAAAACTGGATGCAGAGCTTAATCGACTAGGCCGATTTGTGGATTGCACCAACGTCATGTGGACCTGCACAAAACCCGCATAGATCGCCGCCTTAACACCTCGTAAATGTGGAAATTCGTACGTTTCACGCCCCGAAACGTACGATTCGCAAATCTGCTTTTTCTTGATCAAAATACCTCGGGGGTCTGGGGGCAGCGCCCCCAGCGATACCCACAAAAAAAGCCCCGCCAAAATGGCAGGGCTTTCAAATATCTTAAGCGTCAGAGCTTAGGCTTTCTTTTTGCCTTTGATCGGCGCCCAGATGCGTTTGTTGGTCAGGTACAACAAGATTGTTGTGATCAACAGGATCAGAACCCCGATGAAACCCGCTTGCTGGCGCGCCATCATCTTTGGTTCCGCTGTCCACATCAGGAACGCAGCAATGTCTTCTGCTTCGTGGTGCAGATCGTTGCTGTGACCATCGTCAAAGTCGACATCGCCGCCTTCGAGTGGAGGCGCCATTGAAATCCAGCCACCTGGGAAGGCGGTGTTTTCATACAATGTTGTGCCTGCTTCTTCTTTGGACTTGCCAGTGTAACCGGTCAGCAAGGACACGATATACTCTGGACCACCAATACCTTTGAAGAACTGGTTGATACCCGTGCCCTCTGGGCCGTGGAAACCAGCGCGCGCTTTGGCCATCAAAGACAGGTCAGGCGCGTTATCCAGATTGGACTGCGGGAAGAAATCCGCAGGCTTCGCTGGACGGGTATCGTCCAGCTCGGCGTCAAAGGTTTCGAAGTTGTCAGCTGCGTACTGGCGCACCTGAGCTTCGGTGAAGTGTGGGCCGCCCTCATCCGACAATGTGCGGATAGGAACGTAACGCAGACCGTGACACGCCGAGCAAACCTCGGTGTAGACTTTTAGACCACGTTGCAGCTGGTTCTGGTCGAATTTACCGAACGGACCCTCGAAGGAGAAGTCCACATCTTCGATGTGACCAGCACCACCAGCGGCCATTGCGGCCCCTGCCGAAAGGGACAGGGCGGCAACTGCGGAGATCGCAAGTTTCTTAAGCATAATCCTGTTCCCTCTTATTCGGCTGGTTTGCCGTAGTGATCGTTGAAATCGTCTTCGATGGTTTCCGGCGCTTTGGTAGGTGTTTCGATAACACCCAGAAGCGGCAGGATGACCAGGAAGTACGCGAACCAGTAAGTCGCACCGATCAACGAGATGGTTGAGTATGGAGGCTCTGCTGGCATCGCACCGGCCCACATCAGAACGATGAAGTCGACGATCAGCAGGCGGTACCACCATTTGAACATTGGACGGAAACGACCAGAGCGTACGCTGGATGTATCCAACCAAGGTGTCAGAGCCATAACAGCAATCGCACCAAACATCGCCAGAACACCAAAGAACTTTGCATCGATGATGCCGCCAGTGATCCAGCTTGTGAACATCACAACCCAAACGTCACCAGTGAAGGCACGCAGGATCGCGTAGAACGGTAGGAAGTACCATTCAGGAACGATGTGCGCAGGTGTCACAAGCGGGTTCGCTTCGAGGTAGTTATCTGGGTGACCCAGATAGTTTGGCATGAAGCCAACGATCGCAAAGAAAACAACCAGAACAACGCCCAGCGCGAACAAGTCTTTGATCACGAAGTAAGGCCAGAATGGCAGCGTGTCTTTTTTCGCTTCTTCTTTGGAACCGGTCCGTACATCAACACCCGTTGGGTTGTTGTTGCCAGTGTGGTGGAACGCCCAGATGTGAACGACCACAAGGCCAGCAATGACGAATGGCAGCAAGTAGTGCAGCGAGAAGAAACGGTTCAGTGTCGCGTTATCAACGGCTGGGCCGCCCAACAGGAAGGTTTGCAGGCTTTCACCGATGAACGGGATCGCGCCAAACAGGCCTGTAATAACGGTCGCACCCCAGAAGGACATCTGACCCCAAGGCAAAACGTAGCCCATAAAGCCGGTTGCCATCATCAAGAGGTAGATGATCATGCCCACGATCCATGTGATTTCGCGTGGTGCCTTGTAGGAACCATAGAAAAGACCACGGAAGATGTGGATATAAACCGCAAAGAAGAACAGCGATGCGCCGTTCATGTGCAAGTAGCGGATCATGTGACCGCCATTCACGTCACGCATGATGTGTTCGATCGACGCAAAGGCCAGATCAACATGTGGCGTGTAGTGCATAACCAGAACGATACCGGTGACGATTTGCAGCGCCAGGCAGAATGCCAAAACGATGCCCCAAATCCACCACCAGTTCAGGTTTTTCGGTGTTGGGATCATCAATGTATCATAAAGCAGACCCACGATCGGCAAGCGATGGTGAATCCATTTTTCCGCGCCAGTCTTTGGCTCGTATGTGTCGTGTGGGATACCGGACATATTGGCGTTCCTTATCCAAGCACCAGTTCGCTGCCCTCGAAGCGGGCAACAGGAACTGGAAGGTTTTCAGGAGCCGGGCCCTTACGGATACGGCCGGATGTGTCGTAGTGCGAACCGTGGCATGGGCAGAACCAGCCGCCGAAGTCGCCAGCGCCGTCACCCAAAGGCACGCAGCCTAGGTGCGTACAAACGCCCATCATCACCAGCCATTCACCGTTTTCGTCCATTGCGCGGTTTTCATCCGCAGCATCAACGACACCAGCGTTGGCGTTGCGCGCTTCGTCGTCGATCAGGTCGCCCAGATCAACCGAACGCGCGGCATCAATTTCTTCTTGTGTACGACGACGAATGAAAACTGGTTTACCCAGCCATTTCACTGTCAATTGCGTACCTGGCAAAATGCCAGAGGTATCAACGCGGATAGAGGCCAGAGCCTTAACATCTGCGGAGGGGTTCATCTGATTGACCAGCGGCCAAACAGCGGCGCCTGCGGTCACTGCACCTGCGCCAGCTGTGGCGTAGTAGAGGAAATCCCTCCGGGTGCCTTCGTGATCTTCTGCGTGGGACACGAGGTTTACTCCAATTTCTGGGCCGGACTGGCCTATACCGGTTCGGGCCGCATAAAAACACAGCCTCTCCAGCCCGCTTATTAGCGAAGCGAAAACACTGCGTCCAGCGCACATTACACTTGATCTTGATCAAAGCGTTGATGTGTCGCGCTTGAGACCTATGTTAAGGCGATGTATGCGCCGATTTGGGAAGCATTTGTTAATATCAAGGGGTCCGCCATGCGGAAATTTGGAATTTTGGCGATTGCCGGCGGTGTGATTCTGGCAACGCCTGCACTCGCAGAGGTAGAACTGAGCTTTTATTTAGGCTCTCAGTCTTTGCCACATAGCAATTTTACCGGTGATATCGCCGGAGTGCCATTAGATCGTACGATGAAACTTGAAGGCCGTTCGTTTGAAGCGCCACCTTATTACGGTGCGCGTGCTGTGTACTGGCGCGACAGCGGTTGGGGCTATGGTGTCGAGTTAACTCACGCAAAGGGCTATGCCTCTGATGCGGATCGCGCGGCGCTGAATGTGGATCGTTTCGAATTCAGCGATGGCCACAACATCATTACAGCAAACATTCACCGTCGCTGGGAAGATCAGTGGTGGAACGGTCGTCTGACACCATTTGTGACGGCGGGTGTCGGCGTGGCTGTGCCACATGTTGATATTCTGCCAACCGGCGGCACACATACCTTTGGCTATCAGCTAACAGGTCCTGCTGTGCGTTTGGGTGCAGGCGTATCGATGGATTTGACAGACCGGATTGCGGCGTTTGGTGAATATCAGTTCACCTATTCAGACAACACCGTTGATCTGGACGGCGGCGGCACGATCAAGGCGGCGCTAAAGACCAACGCGCTGAATTTTGGTTTAAGCTACAAGTTCTAAAAAGGAACCCCCGAGTGATCGGGGGTTTTTATTTGCTATGTCGGTGCCAAGGGGCTTTGCCCCTCTTGGCGTGCCGCCAATTCACCCCAGAGTATTTTGGGAAAGATGATGGAGCCGGAGTTATTTCGGATCAACCGGAATGGTCGCCTGCATTGAGTCGCGTTGGCTAAAGTCAGCGAACCATTTGGCCAGGGCATCATTGTCTTTGCGCCAATTGCGCGCGTCGTGGCGGAAATCAAGATAGCCCAGCGCGCAGCCAACAGCGATTTGCCCCATATCCAGCGGGCCGTTTAGGTGGCTCATCCATTTATTGTTCAGTGCAGCGACACCATTGGTCACTTTGGACCATTGGGCATCTGTCCAAGCCGTGCTTTGTTGTTCTTTCGCGCGTAGGCGGCCTTCGTAGGTGATCAGAACCGCTGCATCCAGAATGGCATCGGCGGTTGCTTCTAAGGTTAGAACATCCCACAGGCGTTGATCCGGGTAGAGGCCTGCGTTTGCGCGGGCGTCTAGAAAGCGGCAAATCACTCGACTGTCGTAAAGCGCGGGGGCGTCTGGCCGGATCAGCGCGGGAATTTTGCCCATCGGGTTTGCCGCCTGCACGATCGGATCGACAGCTATCGCGGTTGTTTTGACTGCGACAAGCTCGACATCGTCCAATTGCCCCGTTTCAATAAGTGCCACTTTGACTTTGCGACCAAAGGGCGACGCGCTGGCGGAAATGAGTTTCATGAGCTTCCTTGCATTTCGTGCGTTTAGACAGAGTTTCTGTGCGATTCTGATGTTGCAATGCAGTCCAGAGCTTGGCAAGGTGCGCCCGTTCTCAGGGCGGGGTGAAATTCCCCACCGGCGGTAAATGGGGTAACCCATGAGCCCGCGAGCGGCCCGAAATTCGGGTGTCAGCAGATCTGGTGTGATTCCAGAGCCGACGGTTAAAGTCCGGATGGAAGAGAACGACGGAGAGGTGCCTTTTTAGGGGGCGGCTGTCTGTTCGTTTATCGCCTTGGGTGACGTGTCTGTTGCTATAGGAGATAAAACGATGACACACACCCGATTTGCTTTCATTAAAGCGCAATGGCATGCGGATATTGTTGACCGTGCCTTGGAAGGGTTCTGCGAAGTTATTCCCGCGAACCAAGTGGATGTTTATGACGTGCCGGGCGCGTTTGAGATGCCTTTGCTGGCCAAAGATCTGGCCGGGTCTGGCAAATATGGTGCCGTGGCGTGTGCAGCCTTTGTTGTGGATGGTGGCATTTACCGACATGATTTTGTGGCGCAGGCTGTCGTGGATGGGTTGATGCGGGCCGGTATGGACACGGGGGTTCCTGTGTTGTCGGTGTCTTTGACGCCACACCATTACCAAGAGACCGATCATCACAACGAAATCTACCGCGCGCATTTTGTTGAAAAGGGGCGCGAGGCGGCACGGGCTGCTTTGGGTGTTTTGAAAACACGCGCCACTTTGGTTGAAGCGGCGGCTTGAGAGGACTGAGGCGGGCGATGCCCGCCTTGCCTGCGGCGCAGGTATTTAGATCAAGAAAAAGGTGGGGGCGTCGCCGGATGCCCATACCTTGTATTTTGGCATGATCGCTTGGAATTCTGAGCTAACCAAAAACGCCTCGAGCCAGCGGCTGAGGTTGGGCCAATCTTCCGCATCAAAGCGGGCTTTATCCACATTTGCGAACTGACGGACAAAGGGCAAAATGGCCATATCGGCCAGTGTTGGGGTCTGTTTATAGAGAAATTGCTGCGTGAGCTGCGCGTTGAGATCGTGCAAAAAGGCGTGGGCTTTGGCGCGTTCTTCTTCGGCGTCTTTATCGGGATGGCGCACGGCGTATTTGGTGTGGTCGAGCGCTTGTTTGAACGGACCATCGGCGGTTGCGATTAGGTCGTGCCCTGCATCTGGCATGTCGAGCCAGCCCTGCGGGTCATTCTGGGCCAGTGCCCATTTCATAACGTCCAGCGATTCGTCGATGACTTGGTCATCTGTTTTCAGACAGGGCACTGTGCCGCTTGGGCTGGTTGCGAGAAACTCTGGTGCTTTGTCGCGCAGAAGGATTTCGCGCAGTTCGACTGTAACGCCCGAAGCTGCGACCGCGAGGCGGGCGCGCATGGCGTAGGGGCAACGACGGAAGCTGTAAAGAATTGGGGTCATGCGGTGAGCTGCTGGTCTTGGATGCCAGTGATTTTGGCCGTGACAAGCGCGCCTTCGGTTTGGGGTTGGGCAAAGGTGACTTCGGTGAATTGTTCAGTGCGGCCCATATGCGGGTTTTCCATCAGGATATGATGGGATTTGCCGATTTGCGCCTGTAGGTGCGCGGCGACTTGGGCGTCCCCTGCAGCGCGCAGTTGCGCGGCGCGGGCTTTAATGATGGTGCCATTCACTTGGTTAGGGATTTTCGCGGCTGGGGTGCCTTCGCGTTTGGAATAGGGGAAGACGTGCAGCCACGTGAGGTCGCAGTCTTTGACCAGCTTTAGCGAGTTTTCGAAATGCGCGTCGGTTTCGGTGGGGAAGCCTGCGATGATGTCGGCGCCAAAGGTCATATCCGGGCGCAGGCGCTTTGCCTCTTCGGTGAAGCGGATCGCGTCGTCGCGCAGGTGACGGCGGGCCATGCGTTTTAGGATCAGGTCATCACCATGTTGAAGCGAGAGATGCAGGTGGGGCATCAAGCGCGGCTCTGTGGCGATGGCTTGCATAAGGTTTTCATCGACTTCGATGGAATCGATGGACGAGATGCGCAGGCGGTTGAGGTCGGGTACCAGTTTCAGGATGCGCATGACCAGATCGCCGAGCTTTGGTGTGGCTGGCAGGTCTGCGCCCCAAGATGTGAGATCAACGCCGGTTAGGACGACTTCGTTAAAGCCTTTGTCCACGAGGCGTTTGATCTGGTCGACTACAACGCCCGCGGGAACCGAACGGGAATTGCCGCGACCATAAGGGATGATGCAAAAGGTGCAGCGGTGATCGCAGCCGTTTTGTACCTGCACATAAGCACGGCTGCGGGTGCCGAAACCGTCAATCAAATGACCTGCGGTTTCGGTGACGGACATGATATCGTCAACCTGCACCTTTTCGGTTTCACCGATAAAGTCGCCTGCTAGGTCTTTGGACATGGCTTGCCACGTGTCTGCCTGCATCTTTTCGGTGTTTCCGATGACGCGATCGACCTCTGCCATTTTGGCGAAGGTTTCAGGCTCTGTCTGGGCGGCGCAGCCGGTGACGATGATTGTGCTGTCCGGGTTTTCGCGGCGCAGCTTGCGAATTTCTTGGCGGGCCTTTCGCACGGCCTCTGCTGTGACGGCGCAGGTGTTCACGACCACAGCGTTGGATAGCCCAGCCTGTTGGCTAAGGTCTTTCATCGCTTCGGTTTCGTAGGCATTTAGCCGACAGCCGAGTGTGGTGAACTTTGGTGCGTTGCTCACTGTGCGGCTTCCAGAAAATCGAGGGTGAATTCACCGGAAAACACATGCATCGTTTTGCCGGTCATCCAGACACCATCGTCGGCCCAATTGATATGTAGCGTACCGCCATCCAGATCAATCTGTACCTGGCGGCCTGTTAGGCCACGGCGGGCCGCAGCAACGGCTGTGGCACAAGAAGAAGAGCCAGAGGCCAGCGTTGGGCCGACGCCCCGCTCCCACACACGCATACGCAAATGGTTTTCGCCGATCACGCTGGCGAATTGCACATTGGTGCGTTCAGGGTAAAGCGGATCATGTTCGAATCGCGCACCTAGGGTTTCCAGATCAACCGCCTCGGCATCATCAACGAAGAAGGTGCAATGCGGGTTGCCCATGCCGGTTGCAGTCGGCTTACCCTCAAGCGGTAATTCCAAAGTATCCATTTCACGCGCCAACGGGATTTCATCCCAGTTGAGCTGCGGGTGGCCCATATTTACAGAAACAAGGCCATTTCCGGCCTCGCGTGCATAAAGCGTGCCGCGCTCTGTTGTGAGCGTGAGTTCGGTTTTGCCAGATTCGTCCAACAATTTGCGTGAGATACAGCGAGTCGCGTTGCCACAAGCCCCCGAAGTGGAGCCATCGCTGTTGTAAAACACCAAATGCGCGTCGTGTTCGCCTGATTCGATGACAGCAAGCTGATCAAAGCCAACGCCGCACTGCCGATGGGCAATTGCGGTCACCAGGGCTGGCGTTAGCCCATCAGGACGGTCGCGGGCATCAATGACGACGAAATCATTGCCTAAACCGTGCATTTTCTCGAATTTAATCGTTTGTCGTGTGTCTGTCATGAAGCCGCATATAACCTTGGTTTCAGGGTATTTCTAGCCATGTCCATTTTTTGTGTATTTTTGGGTTGACCCCCCCCGCTGTTATTCTTAGAAGCCCCACACGCACAGCGATGTGGGCCGTTAGCTCAGTTGGTAGAGCAACTGACTTTTAATCAGTAGGTCGATGGTTCGAACCCATCACGGCTCACCACTGTGTTTCCAAAGGCTTAGGCAGAAATGCCTGAGCCTTTTGTGTTTTCAAGGGGTTTGGTTGAGCGGCCCTCTTCTTAGAACGAGTCGCTACCAATTCAATGATCGCCCTACGCGCTGCCCAAAAGATCACGGGCGATCTGGTTAAAGAGTGCGCCGCCGATTGGAATCAGGTCATCGGGGAAATCGTAATCTGGGTTGTGAAGGGCCGCGTGGTTTTCGCCGGGGCCCATGCAGAGCATCGCGGCTTTTGCATCCCAGCCGAACACGCCGAAATCCTCGGATGCGCGCATGGGCAAGCCGTCTTCTCCGTTTGCGATTGAAAGCGCGTTCATCGCGTCCCGTGCGACTTGGGTTGCTTCGGGATCATTGATAGAGGCCGCAAAATCGTCAACGACGGCAAAGCTGACCTTTAGGTCGTATTTTTCTGCAACGGATTTGGCCAATGCACGGGCGTCGTTGGCAATGCTTTCTTTTGCAGGATCGTTGGCGGTGCGGAGCGTGGCGAAAACGGTGGCGTCGCCCGGCGCGATCCCAAAGGAGGGTTCGCCAATTTGCACATGGGTGATGGTGACCAGCCGAAAGGCATCACTTATAGGTCCGCCTGTGCTGAGATCATCAAGCTGGGGGATCAGTTCAGCGACGGCTCGCGCGGGTGAAATGCCGTCTTCTGGATCAGCGGCGTGGGCAGTTTTGCCGGTGAGTTTGATTTCCAACCCTTGGCTGGCGCAGTTGATCAGGCCGGGGCGAGTAGAGACGAATCCCAAGGGGCGGCCCGGTTCGTTGTGAATGGCAAAGGCCCAGTCGGCGCGAATCTCGGCGTAGCGGGGGTCTGCAACGACGGCACAGGCGCCGCTACCGTCTTCTTCGGCGGGCTGGAACATAAGGACCACGCGACCGTGGGCGACTGGGGTGCGTGACAGTTGACGACCCAAGGCCAGCAGCATGGTCATATGGCCATCGTGCCCGCACATGTGGCCCTTACCCGTTATCGTGGATTTCCACGGGATGTCCGTGATTTCGTGGATCGGGAGCGCGTCGAGTTCTGCGCGGAACAGAACGGTTGGCCCCTCTGTCCCGGAATCGAAAATTACCGCGACGCCGTGACCGCCGAGGTCTGTCATGATTTTGGTGGGCGCGAGTGGTTCGAGTGCGGCGACAATCAGCTTTGCGGTTTCAACTTCTTCGCCTGAAACTTCGGGGACTGTGTGCAATTTCCTGCGGAACTCGGTCAATTCAATCAGGTCAGAATTGGTCAGCATTTAGGGATCCTTTGACGGCGATTATTGCACCTGCGCGACGGACGCGCGTTCAACAACTGTTGCTTTAAGTTTCTGCGACACACCTTTGCGCTTCTTTTCAATCATATCAACAATTTCGCACGCAGCATTTCTGCCCATTTCACGATGCGGCACACGCACGGTTGTCAGCGCGGGGCTGACCACTTGTGCCAGTTCCAAATCGTCATAGCCCGTAATTGAGATGTCCTCTGGTACATTGAGACCCAACTCAGCCGCGCCGCGCAGGGCACCGACCGCCAAAACATCGTTTCCGCACATGACAATGCTGGGCCGGGGGTGTCGCGACATTAGGGTGACAAAGGCCGATGCGCCGTCATTCACGTTGTAAGGGACTTCGATGGGATCAAGGGTGTCTGGGTCTAGGCCACGAGCAAGCATTGCGTCTTTGACGCCCTCGATGCGCAGGCGGGCGCGGTCGTTCTGCTGACTGATGCCAGAGATCATAGCGATGCTTGTGTGGCCCTTGGCTATTACCGTTTCGGCCAAGGCACGCATTGCGGTGCGGTTATCAAAACCGATTGAGGGCGTCTGTGCAGTTTCATCATAGGACCACGCCACAAGGGTGGGCACACGCTGGCGTTCTAGGTAATCATAGATTGCGGGATCGCGGTCGTGACCGATCAACAGCAAGGCATCCGCGCCACGTGCGACGAGGGTTTTGATCTGTTCTTTTTCCGCTTCGGCCTTGTAGCCAGAGCTGGAGATCAAAAGCGTATAGCCGTGTTGGTAAAGCTCTTCTTGAAAGGCCTGAATGCCGCGCGCGAAGATCGCGTTTTCCATGGTGGGAATAATTGCGCCAATCGTAAACGTGCGTTTGGCGGCCATGGATCGTGCGGCGAAGTTTGGCGTGTAGCCCAACTTATCAATCGCTGCCTCTACCCGATCACGCGTTTTCTGCGACACTTTTTTCGGATCGTTGATACAGCGCGACACGGTTGCCGTCGAAACACGCGCCGCTAGGGCGACGTCATCCAATGTGGGTGCAGTTTCGGTTTCAGGCATTCTTGCTCCGCTAAAATGAGTGTTGGCAATGTTAAGCCTTTATATGATTTTCAACCACAATTTGTAAGCGCTTGCATTATTAATGTAAGCGCTTACATTAATCGGGAGAATCGGTCACTCCGGGAGCCTCGGCCATGCAACTTGCGGACTATCCATCTGTGCTTGTCGACAATGCGACGCACAGAAATTCGGATGGTTCTGAACATGCTGCATGCCTGAGAGAGGTGGGTGACATTTGGTTCCGCTCGCCGCGACGATCTTTTTCGACGCGGCGACCTTATTGCCTAAAGCTGTCGCGATTTCACCGGCAGCAGGCCGAGCGTTCGGGGGTGGGCGTTCGGCCTTTTTTCTAACTTACCTGTCGCGTTGCTGTCACTTTGCCCGCGATCCCTACGTAAAGGCCCAAGACATGACACTTGAATACCTGAAAAAAGCGACCCTAACCGCAAAGTCAGATGCATCTGAAGTTCATGAAACGGTCAAATCTATCCTTGCCGATATTAAATCCGGTGGTGATGCGAAGGCGATGGAATATGCGGCTAAGTTTGATCGGTACGAGGGCAATGTCCTGCTTACGCAGGAGGAGATTGACGCGGCCATTGCCTCTATTCCAGAGAAGTTGAAAGCCGATATTCGCTTTGCCCACGATAACGTGCGGCGCTTTGCCGAAGCGCAAAAAGCGACCCTAACTAACGTGGAAATGGAGATTGAGCCGGGTTTTGTTGCGGGTCAAAAGGCGATCCCGGTGGATGCGGCGGGCTGTTACGTGCCCGGTGGGCGGTACAGCCATATCGCCAGTGCGATCATGACGGTAACAACGGCAAAGGTGGCTGGATGTCGACATATCACGGCCTGTTCCCCGCCGCGGCCGGGTGTTGGTGTTGCGCCGGCGATCATCTATGCGGCGCATATTTGTGGGGCGGATAAAATCCTAGCGATGGGTGGTGTTCAGGGTGTGGCAGCAATGACCTATGGTCTGTTTGATTTGCCAAAGGCGAATATCCTTGTGGGTCCGGGCAATCAGTTTGTTGCCGAAGCCAAGCGCATTCTGTTTGGCCAAGTGGGCATCGACATGATTGCTGGTCCAACGGACAGTCTGGTGCTGGCGGATAAAGACGCCGACCCGTTTATTATCGCAACGGATTTGGTCTCGCAGGCAGAGCACGGGTATAATTCGCCGGTTTGGCTGGTGACAGATGATCGGGCGGTTGCTGAAAAAGTGATGGAGCTGGTCCCCGGTTTGATAGACGATTTGCCGGAGCTGAACCGCGACAATGCCTTTGCGGCGTGGCGTGATTATGCCGAGGTGATCCTATGTGCGGATCGCGAGGAAATGGCGGCCTGTTCAGACGCCTACGCGCCAGAGCACCTGACCGTGCAGGCCGCAGATTTGGATTGGTGGTTGGACCGGTTGACCTGCTATGGATCGCTGTTCTTGGGCGAGGAAACTACCGTGTCCTATGGGGATAAAGCGACCGGGACCAACCACGTTCTGCCCACATCAGGTGCAGCAAGTTACACTGGTGGCTTGAGTGTTCATAAGTACATGAAGATCGTAACCTGGCAGCGCACAACTCGCGATGCGTCAAAGCGTGTGGCGGAGGCAACGGCGCGGATTTCACGGCTGGAAGGGATGGAAGGCCATGCGCGTGCGGCGGATGTACGACTGGCGAAATACTTCCCGGATGAGAGTTTTGATCTAACGGCTAAGGGGTAGTCACGATGGCTGATCCGCGTTCCCTATTTGACCTCAGTGGCAAGGTGGCTTGTGTCACGGGTGCCAGCTCTGGTCTTGGGCAGCGGGCGGCTGTGGCTTTGGCGGCGGCGGGTGCGCGTGTTGTGGGCGTGGCACGCCGGGCGGATAAGCTGGACGCTTTGCGTGCGGATCTGGGTGACCGGTTGGCCCCTGTGGCTGCGGACATCACGGATCATGCTGGAATGGCATCGTTGGTGGATCAGATAAACGCCCCCTTTGGCGCGCCTGACATCGTGGTGCATGCGGCGGGTTTAAACACACGGCAGGCGGCTGATGATGTCACCGCAGAGGGGTGGGATCAAACGCTGGCGACAAACCTGTCCGCGCCCTTTTTTCTGTCGCAAGCCTTGGTGCCTGCGATGAAGGAAAAGGGATGGGGCCGCATCGTGAATTTTGCATCGCTCCAAACGACCCGCGCCTTTCCCGGTGGGATCGCCTATGGCGCAACAAAAGCCGGCGTGGGCCAATTGACCCGTGCCATGGCCGAAGCATGGTCGCCGCATGGCATCACCGCCAACGCGATTGGACCGGGCTTTTTCCCGACAGAACTAACCGCCGCTGTATTTGACGACTCGGATCGCGCGGCGCGCAATGCGGCGCAGACTTGCATTGGACGGAATGGCCGGATGGAGGACATGGACGGGCCGTTGTTGTTCCTGTGTTCTGATGCCTCTGCTTATGTCACCGGCCAAGTGCTGATGGTTGACGGAGGGTTCACAGCGAAATGAAGGCGCTTGTGTATGACGGTATAGAAACCCTTGGCTATCGGGACATGCCCGATCCAACTCCGCGCGATGGCGAGCATTTGATCAAGGTCGAAGCCGTGGGGATTTGTGGGTCTGACATGCATGCCTATTTGGGTCATGACGACCGGCGCCCTGCCCCGCTGATCCTTGGGCATGAAGCCGCGGGAACTGTCGTGGGTGGCGCGCTGGAGGGCTTGCGGGTCACGGTGAACCCCTTGGTGACATGTGGGGCATGTCTTGCCTGTACGACGGGGCGTGAGAACCTGTGTGCGGAGCGTCAGATCATCTCTATGCCGCCGCGCGAGGGCGCATTTGCGCAGTTTATCACGATGCCAGACCGCAATTTGGTGGAGGTCCCGGCAGAGGTGCCTTTTGCCAAAGCAGCTCTTGCAGAGCCGCTGGCCGTTAGCTGGCATGCGGTGCGGTTGGCGCTAGAGGCAGTGCATCCAGCGATGGAGAAACGCGCGCTTGTCATCGGTGGCGGGGCGATTGGGTTGGCGGCGGCCTTGGCCTTGCGCGCAAATGGGATCGAAGACGTCACCCTTGTTGAACCCAACGAGATGCGCCGCGCCTTTTTGATAGAGCGTTGCGGCGAAAACGCGGTCAACGCGGCGGCTGGGCAGTTTCCGATTGTGATTGATGCGGTGGGGTATGCTGCGACGCGCGCAACGGCGTCATCCCTAGCGCAGCCAGGTGGCGTGATTGCGCATGTTGGTTTGGGCGAAGACACGGGCGGGTTGGATATTCGGCGGATGACCCTACAGGAAATCACCTTTGTCGGGACCTATACCTACACCGCGCAAGACTTTCGCGACACAGCGCAGGCCTTGTTTGACGGCCGCCTTGGCGCGCTAGATTGGACAGAGCATTGCCCGTTGTCAGACGGTGCCGCAGCCTTTCAGATGCTTCGTTCTGGGCAAAAAGCAGCACCCAAGATCGTGTTGTACCCTTGGGAGTGAGTTGCTCTGCCGCCGCGATGCTAATGTTAGAAAAGGTTGAACTGCCATGACACTTATCGTTTGCAAATGCGGTAGCGGTCCACTCAAACTACCTGAACTCTTGGTAGGTCCTCCGCGGGTACGCCATCGAATTATGAAAGCCATAAAAGCCCAATGCCCTTAAACGCGATCCAAAATGCAGACGATGCCCGCCGCCTTGCGAAGCGGCGTTTGCCGTGGATGGTGTTTAGCTACATTGATGGCGCGGCCGGAACGGAAACAGGGGCGGCGCGCAATCGTGCCGCACTTGATGCGATGACCCTACGCCCCCGTATCTTAAGAGATGTCAGCGAGCGGTCCCTATCCAAAGAGATATTTGGCAAGGTAGCACAGCGGCCGTTTGGCATTGCGCCGATGGGCATGTGCAATCTGTCTACGCCGGGTGCCGATTTGATGCTGGCGCGCCTTGCTGCGCGGTATGACATTCCGCATGGGGTTTCGACCGTTGGCTCCACTCCTTTGGAAAAAATCATCGAAGTCGCCGAGGGGAATGCGTGGTTTCAACTGTATTTCAGTGGGGATGGCAGCGGGGCCTTTAAGCTGGTCGAACGGGCGAAAGCGGCGGGATATGAGACCCTGATTTTGACTGTTGATGTGCCGGTGGTGGGGCGGCGCCCCCGCGAATTGCGGCATGGGTTTAAGATGCCGTTCAAGATTGGCCCCACACAATGCATCGACTTTGCGCTGCACCCGCGTTGGTCGCTGCGAACCTTGGTGGCAGGCAAGCCGCAGATGGCGAATTTCGAAATGCCGGGATACGACTTTGATCGCAGCGCGAGCCGTGCGCGGGCAACTTGGGACACGTTGAAGCAATTGCGCGAGGCCTGGCCGGGTAAGTTGGTGATCAAAGGTGTGCTGGATGTCGAAGATGCGCTGCAGCTCAAGGAGGCTGGCGTTGATGCGATCCAAGTGTCGAGCCACGGTGCGCGGCAATTGGATAGCGCTCCCGCGCCCTTTGCCATTTTGCCAGACATGCGCGCCGCCCTTGGCCCAGACTTTCCGCTATTCTTTGACAGCGGATTGCGGTCTGGCGAAGACGCCCTAAAGGCACTGAGCGCTGGGGCTGATTTCGTGTTCTTTGGCCGGACGTTGCAATTTGCGATGGCAGCGGCTGGTGAAAAAGGACTGCATCAGATGTGGGACGTGCTCAGTGACGAGATGAGCAACGCAATGGCGCAGATGGGTCTTTCCGATTTGCATGGGCTGGCTGCCGCTAGTGGGCAATCGTGAAGACTGATTAACCTTGAATCGCTTTTTCAACAGCAACGGCGCGCTGGATGGCGGGTCTTTGTGACAAGTCATCCATCCATCGCGTGATATGCGGCGCATCGCTCAGCGATAGGCCCAGCACGCGTAGCCGCGTCATCCATGCGTAATGGGCGATGTCGGCGATTGTGAAATCCTCGCCAGCGAAGTAGCGCGTTTGCGACAGGCGCGTGTCCATTTGGCCCAACACCTTTTGGCCGATCTTTTGAAAATGCGCCAAGATGTTCGGCTGTTTTGGCTCTGCCAAATGCGCCCAATATTCGATCTGCCCAAAAATCGGCCCTTGGGTCGAAAGCTGGTAGGTCAGCCATTCCAACGCCCGATCCCGCGCTGTGCCTTTTGATGCAAGGCCGCAATCAAACCGATCCGCGAGGTGGATCAAGATGGCCCCTGACTCTGTCAGCTGAAAGTCATCTTGATCCACAATCACGGGCACTTTGCCATTAGGATTGATCGCGCGGAACGCGGCGCTGTGTTGTTCGCCCGTGCGAATATTGATCGGCTCTAGCTTATAAGCCGTGCCGATCTCTTCCAGCAGGATCAGCACCTTCAGCGTGTTGACCGTGTCAAATCCATAAAGCGTGATCACGCAAGGCCCTCGTCAGACAGGGCGTCCAAACGTGGCATCAGGTTCAGCAATTCGCGCGTGTATTCCGTTTTTGGATTGGCAAACAGCGTCTCTGTGTCCTGTAGTTCAACCACCTTGCCACCCTGCATTACCGCCACGCGGTCACACATTTGGCGAACGACTGGCAAGTCATGGCTGATGAACAGCATGGTCAGGCCAAGATGCTCTTGCAGGTCTTTCAGGATATTCAGGATTTGCGCCTGTATAGACACATCCAACGCGCTGGTTGGTTCATCACAAATCAAGAACCGAGGCTGCGTGGCCAATGCACGTGCAATGGAAATCCGTTGGCGTTGGCCGCCTGAGAATTCATGCGGGTATTTCAATGCTGCTTCGGCGCCCAGCCCAACACGTTCCAGCAGTTCAACCACCCGATCTTTGACCGCGCGACCGGTCAAAAGCTTATGATGGCGGATGGGTTCAGCCACGATTTCATCGACTCTAAACCGGGGGTTTAGCGATGAATACGGGTCTTGGAAGATCATCTGAATGTCACGCCGAAAGGCATCTACAGCGTCGCGATCTTTGGGGTTGCTGACCAAAGTTCCGTCAAACGTGACCTCGCCGCCATCCAGTTTGTACAGCCCGCTGATCATCCGCGCGACGGTGGATTTTCCAGAGCCGCTTTCACCAACCACGCCGAAAACCTCGCCCGGCATGATGTCAAACGTCACATCCTGTGCGGCGGTGAAATAGGTGGTGCGACCGGGGATCAAGCTGCGCTTTTCAACAAAGCGTTTCGTCAGGTTGCGCACGCTGACCAACGGGCCATCGGGCACGTCGGTTGCGGGCCAATCACGCGCGAGGTCTTCGATTGCGAACCGCGTTTCACGACCGCCATAGCTGACCTGTGGAAAGCGGTGCAGCTTCACCCGAGGGCGCGGAACCGCTGCGATCAAGGACTGGGTGTATTCATGACTTGGCTGGCCCATGACTTGCGCGGTTGGACCGCTTTCAACAACGGCCCCTTGGTACATCACCGTCACACGATCCGTCGTATCCGCAATCACGCCCATGTCGTGGGTGATCAGGATCACGCCGACTTGGCGTTCTTCGGCCAGTTCCTTGATCAGGTCCAAAATCTGCGCCTGAACGGCAACGTCGAGCGCGGTTGTCGGTTCGTCCGCGATGATGACATCGGGTTCAGAACATAGTGCCAAGGCAATGACCACACGCTGCCGCATCCCGCCGCTGAACTGATGCGGATATTGATC
Organism: Cognatishimia sp. 1_MG-2023; assembly: GCF_030548175.1. Classification (GTDB taxonomy): domain Bacteria; phylum Pseudomonadota; class Alphaproteobacteria; order Rhodobacterales; family Rhodobacteraceae; genus Cognatishimia. The sequence continues at coordinate 195,168 of NZ_JAUORX010000004.1, forward strand.
CAAACGCGTTGCGGGATCGGGAATGCCCACGCGATCCAATAGGTCAAAGGCCCGCTGATCGGCCTCTGCTTCTGTCACATCAAGATGGGTTAGTATCGTTTCGGTTAGCTGCTGCTTAATGGTGAACAGCGGGTTGAGCGAGGTCAGCGGATCTTGGAAGATCATGCTGATCTTTTTGCCGCGCAGCTCGCGCATGGCGTCGGCGTCTAGCCCGCTGATCTGTTCACCGCGAAAATCAATCTCGCCTCCGGCGATCCGGCCCGGACGATCCAACAGCCCCATGACGGCTGCGCCGACGGTAGATTTGCCCGCGCCACTTTCGCCGACTAGCCCGTGGATTTCTCCCGGTTCAACCGAAAGGTCCGCTTTGTCGACCGCGACATAGGTCTGGCGGCGGGTCGGGAACTCAACGGTCAGACCCTTAATGTCGAGTAGATGCGTCATTGGACGGCCCTCGCTGTTGACGTCGCCCAAGGGCGTGCCTTTTGACAAAGGCGCTCTGCTATCCTTACAGTGGTGGGTAAGGTTGCATCGGAGTAGAGGGTTGGTGCGGCTCGCACTGAACCTTTATGCGGAGGACTTGCCATGTGCATGTCGCTCGAAGCCCTCGTTCTGTTTCTAAATCTCATTGGCCCAGAGTTGGTGACAAGCACACCCGATTCCATGACAGTGAATGCCACCGAAGGCGTGGTGGTTTGGGAACCTGTGGCGGACCAATGGTGCACGGATGCGCCGCAAACGCAGTTGGTGAATGAGGACGAATAAGCAATCTGCTCCATGTTAATCACCTCAACGCAGTTTGGGGTTCAGCGCATCGCGCAGCCAGTCACCCAGCATGTTCACTGACAAGGCCAGCGCCAATAGGGTCACGGATGGGAAGAACAAAATCCACCACTCGCCCGAGAACAGATAGCCCTGCCCAATCCGAATAAGCGTACCTAGCGAGGGCTGCGTCGATGGCGCACCGACGCCAAGGAAGGACAGCGTCGCCTCGGCAATGATCGCCAGCGCGAGCGAGATCGTGGCAATGACCAAAACCGGTGACAACACGTTCGGCAGGATGTGGCGGAACAAGATCGGAAACGCGCCGCGCCCCATGAGGCGAGCGGCTTGCACGTATTCTTTGTTGCGTTCCACCAAAGTGGCCCCGCGCACAACGCGTGCGAATTGCACCCAATCGGACAAGCCAATCGCAAGGATCAGCACCCAGATGGCAAGTTGGTCGCGGTATTCGACCGGGGTGAATCCCTTGGCAACGCCAAAGATCAACATCGCCACTAGGATGGACGGAAAGGTCAGCTGCACATCAGCCACGCGCATAATAATCGTATCGGTCCAGCCACCGAAGTAGCCAGAAATCAGCCCCATCGTCACGCCAATCACCATGCCCAGCATGACGGCAGCAAAGCCGACAAACAGCGACACGCGCATGCCATACAGGATGGTGGAATAAACATCGCGCCCTTGATCGTCGGTGCCCATCAAGAACCGCTCACCGGTAAAGTCATTCGGCGTACCGGGAGGCGTAAAGCCGTTCAGCAAATCAAGGTTCGCCGGATTGAACGGGTTCATTGTGGCGAACAGCGGCGCGAACATGGAGGAGATCACCAAAATCGCAACGATTGCAAAAGACACCATCGCCACCGGGGACCGGCGGAAGTTATAGGCGAAATCGCTATCCCAGAACCGGGCGAAACGGGATTTGGGTTTTGTCACAGTCGTCATGTGCGCAGCCTCGGGTCAATTGCGACGTAAAGCAGGTCAACCGCCAAGTTGATCGCGACAAACATCAGGGAAATCAGCATCAGATAGGCGGCCATGACCGGGATATCGACGAATTGCACCGCGTTGATGAACAACAGGCCCACACCGGGCCATTGAAAGACGGTTTCAGTGATGATGGCAAAGGCGATGATCGAACCAAGCTGCAGGCCAGTCACCGTGATCACCGGAACCATGGTATTTTTCAGCGCATGGCGAAAGGTTACGGCACGTTCGGACAAGCCACGCGCACGGGCAAAACGCACGTAATCTTGGCGCAGCACCTCTAGCATTTCGGACCGCACAAGGCGCATGATTAGGGTCATCTGATAAAGCCCCAATGTGATCGCCGGCAGGATCAAGGCGCGCAGTCCGCTGCCGGTCAGAAAGCCGGTGGTCCAACCGCCGATTTGGACGGTTTCACCGCGACCAAAGCTGGGGAGCCAGTCAAGCTCTACCGAAAAGACATAGATCAGTAGGATACCGATCAAAAACGTGGGCAGCGACACGCCGATCAGGCTGGTGCCCATAATCAGGTTCGCGGCAAATCCATTTCGGCGGATCGCGGTAAATACGCCCAGCACAATACCAAGTGACAGGGCAAACAACCCTGACACCGCGGCCAGTTCCAATGTCGCAGGCGCGCGTTCGGCCAAGATGTCGGCCACTGGACGGCCTTGTTCGTAAGACACACCAAAATTGCCCTGGGCGGCACTGATGATGAATTTGACGTATTGCACCACAAATGGCTGATCCAGCCCCAGCCGTTCGCGCAAGCGCTCGACATCTTCTTGAGTGCGTTCTTGGCCCAGCATGTTGTCAATGGGATCACCGATAAAGGTGAACATCGCAAAGGCTACCAGCCCCACAATCAGCAGAACCAGAACCGACTGAAACACGCGGCGAATGATATAGGAAAGCATCGTTTACCCCGAAAAGGGGCCCCCGCGCATAAACCGCGCGAGGGCGTTATTGGCTTTATTAGAGCCTATTTTAGATCAGTTCACAGTCACCCAACGCAGGATAAAGAAGTTATCCGGACGTTGTGTCAGCGCGATATTGTCCCGCGTACCCCAAACCAGTGGCTGAACGTACATCGGCACATAGGCATGCGCGTTTTGGTAGATCGCGGTGACCTCATCAACCATGCCCTGACGCTTTTCTGCATCAATCTCGGACTGGATCATTGGCAGTAGTTCATCAACGCGTGCGTCAGAGAAACCGCCAAAGTTCCAAGAGCCCAGTTTCTTTTCTGCATTCGGTGTGGACACCAAGAAACGCACTGGGTGCTCATGATCGAATGTGCCTGGGGACCAACCTAGTAGGTACATGTCAAAGTTATCGGCACGCAGCTCTGGCCAGTAGTTTTGCACAGGCATTGCTTCAAGCTCTGCTGTGATGCCAACACGCGCCAGCATACCGGTGACCGCCTGACAAACTGCTTCGTCGTTTAGGTAGCGGTTGTTTGGGCATTTCAGACCGAAAGAGAAGCCATCGGCATAACCGGCCTCTGCAAGCAATGCTTTGGCGCCTTCAACGTCGTATGCTGGACGGTCTGCATTGGCGTCGGAATAACCGCTCATCGCTGGGGTGACCAACTGGCTGACGGATTCCGCGCTACCACGCATGATGGTTTTCAATATCGCATCAACGTTGATCGCTTTGGCCACTGCTTCACGCACACGCACGTCTTGGAACGGGTTAGGTTTGCCCGCCATCGCGCCGTATTTCAGCGTGTCCGCTTCATGGCCGAAGCCCAACATGATCACACGTGCTTCGACACCGCGAATAACCTTGGTGCCATCCCGTTCGTCAACGCGCGCGGCGTCTTGGATTGGCACAGGGTTGATCATGTCCACGTCACCAGACAACAGCGCCGCAACAGAGGTCGCGGGGTTGTCGATTGGCGTAAAGGTCGCCTCGGTGATGTTGTGTTCTGCTTCATCCCACCAGCCGGCGAAAGGCGCCAATGTGGTGGTCAGACCCGGCTGACGGTCTTTCAACATGAAGGCACCGGTGCCGTTCACATTCAATGTCGCGTAGTTGCCGTTTTCTTTGTCAGGACGGGCAGCGTTGTTCGCCTCTGTCCAGCCTTTGTCCATGATCATCCAGTTCGCGATGGAACTTGGGAACAATGGGTTTGGCGCAGAGGTCAGGATGTCGACTGTATAGTCATCAACCACGTTCACGCCAGATACAGGCGCAAACCAGCTGCGGGTGTCGGATGCTTCGGATGACGCACGTTCGTAGCTGAACAGCACGTCTTCGGCGGTGAAATCAGATCCATCGTGGAACTTAACGCCTTGGCGCAATGTAAAGCGCCAGCCTTCGCCTTCGCCGATTGGTTCCCATGCTGTTGCCAAAGCAGGCTGAACAGCCATGTCTTTGCCACGGCGCACAAGGCCTTCGTAGACGTTGTTCAAGAAACCCAACACAGGTGCCGAGTTCACGGCATGTGGGTCCATTGTTTGTGGATCGGTGGTACCAGCCCAGCGGAATGACTCCGCATAAGCCGAGCTGGCGACAGTAAGCGCCAGCGCAGAAATCGCTGCAAATCTAAACATAGTTGCTCCCCAAGTTGTGGAATAAGTCGCCCTCAGATCAACTCTGAAAACAGTGTATTCCCAATCACTTCCGCACGCTCATGGCTAGCAGTCAGTGAGATTGCAATCGGGGGAAACCCCAGAGAGCCTTCACTTGTTCGAACGCGCGACTTTTCGAATTTAAGAGGGCCAGACTAACAGAGAGTCTGCATTTGCAAAGTGTCGATTTGACGGAATGGTCAAAATTACTGTGCATTTTCGAACAGTTAAATCTTCCAAAATGGGCACTCCGTATCCGGAATGCCCATGAAACTAGCAATATGCCGTTAGTTCAGGCGCTGACCTGTATTCGGCTCAAAGTACGAGACTTTGCTAAAGTCAAAAGCCAGTGGGTGACTCTGCCCTGCCTGCGCATCTGTGTCGGAATGCAGCCGCGCAGTGACATGCTTGCCACCAAGCTGCATCACCACAAATGTATCGGCCCCAGCGGGCTCCACAATATCAACGTGGCACTCTGCCTTTTGCACATACTGACCAGACCGATAGCCCGGTTCTGCGATGTCTTCGGGCCGCAGACCTAGTACAACGTTTTCCGGCAGATCGCGGTTCTTGGTGTCATGCAACACAATCGGTGCGTGACCATCCCGCGCGATTTCAATCTTGGACCCTTCGCCATTGCTTTGCGCTTTGGCGGGGATCAAGTTCATCGCAGGGCTCCCCATAAAATCGGCCACAAACATATTCGCCGGACGATTATAGATTTCCGCAGGTGTCCCGATTTGCTGGATCACGCCGCCCCTCATAACCACGATCTTGGTCGCCAAGGTCATCGCCTCGATCTGATCATGCGTCACATAAACCATCGACGCCCCAAGTGTTTGATGCAGCTTTTTGATCTCTGTCCGCATCTCGACCCGCAGCTTGGCGTCTAGGTTCGACAAGGGTTCGTCAAACAAGAACAGCTTTGGATCACGCACCAAGGCCCGGCCCATCGCAACCCGCTGACGTTGACCGCCAGACAGCTGCCCCGGACGGCGTTGCAGCAGTTGCTCCATCTGCAATTGCTTTGCGACTTCGTTCAGTTTGGCCTCTTGGGTGGCCGCATCAACGCCGCGCACTTTCATGCCGAAGGTGATGTTTTTGGCCACCGTCATTGTTGGGTACAAAGCGTAGGATTGGAACACCATGGCGATGTCACGATCCTTTGGGCTGACATCGGTCATGTCCTGCCCACCAATATCCAGACGGCCGCTTGTGATCGGCTCTAGCCCAGCGATGCAATTCAGCAAAGTAGATTTACCGCAACCCGAGGGGCCCACCAGCACCAAGAAGTCACCTGGGTCGATCGAGACATTGATGTCTTTCAGAATCTCAACTGAACCATAATTTTTGTAGAGGTTTTGAATGTTAAGAATGGGGTCCATGGGTCAGCCTTTCACGGAGCCAGCGGTCAGGCCGCGGATGAAGTATTTTCCAGCAACGATGTAGACAAACAGCGTCGGCAAGGCGGCGATGATCGCAGCGGCCATATCGACGTTGTATTCTTTGACACCGGTTGTGGAGTTAACGATGTTGTTCAGCGCGACGGTCACGGGCTGCGTGCCTGCCTGACTGAACGAGACACCAAAGAGGAAGTCGTTCCAGACCTGCGTGAACTGCCAGATCACGGTCACGACAATAATCGGCAAGGACAGCGGCAGAAAGATCGACCAAAAGATGCGAATGAACCCGGCACCATCTACCTTTGCTGCCTTCACCAAGTCCTGCGGAATAGTGACGTAGTAGTTGCGGAAGAACAGCGTAGTAAATCCGATCCCGTAGATCACGTGTACAAAGATCAGGCCGGGGATCGACCCTGCCAGACCCATCAAGCCCAGCATCCGCGCCATTGGCAGCAGAACCACCTGAAACGGGATAAAGCAACCAAACAGCATCAGGGAGAAGATCAGGTTTGCGCCTTTGAAATTCCACTGCGCGATGACGTAACCGTTCATGGCACCAAGGAAGGTCGATAGCGCAACAGCGGGCACAGCCATAAGAACAGAGTTCCAGAAGTATGGCTTTAACCCTTCGCATTGAATGCCGGTACAGGCACCGGACCAAGCGGTGGCCCAGGCATCAAAAGTCACATCCCGTGGCAAGGCCATCAGGCTACCTGTTCTGATCTCTTCCAAGCTTTTCAGCGAGGTTGTGATCATCACATACAGCGGCATGACGTAGTATAGGACAAACACACCAAGGATCAGGTACAGCCCCCAACGCAGAGCGATTTTGCGCAAGTTAGAGCCTGTTTTTGACGGATTTTGCGGGGTGGTCATCGAAAGATCAGTCATTTCGTGGCCTCAATTCTGAATAAAGGTATGGCACGACAATCGCGAACACGACGCCCATCATCACCATGGCTGAACTCGCCGCCTGTCCAATGTCTCCGCGTGAAAACGCCATCGCGTACATGTAGGTCGCAGGCAGGTCCGTGGCATAGCCGGGGCCGCCGCCAGTAAGGGCGATGACAAGGTCAAAGCTCTTGATTGCAAGGTGCGCCAGAACGATGAAAGCAGACAAAAAGATCGGTGCCATCGAAGGAATGATAATCGCCGAATAGATACGCCAAGTCGGGATACCATCGACTTGCGCGGCCTTGATGATTTCTTCGTCAACCGACCGCAGGCCAGCCAAGAACAAGGCCATCACAAAGCCAGAGCTTTGCCAGACGCCGGCCAGAACAACCGTGTAAATCGCGTAGTCGGGGTTCACGAGCCAGTCGAAGGTAAAGCTTTCAAAGCCCCATCCCCGCACCATCGCTTCGATTCCTAGGCCCGGGTTCAGAATCCATTTCCACGCTGTACCAGTGACAATCATCGAAAGCGCCATTGGGTAAAGGTAGATCGTACGAATAACGCCTTCGGTGCGAATTTGTTGATCCAACAGGATCGCCAGCAGCAGTCCCAGCACCATCGAGATCACAATAAACAACGCGCCAAACAGCAGCAGGTTGTTCATCGCGGTATCCCAACGAGGTGACGCGAACAGACGTTCGTATTGAATGATGCCTTCGATTTCATACTTGGGCAGCAATCTTGAACGGGTGAACGACACCCAACCGGTCCATGCGATGAAACCGTAAACAAAGATCAGAACTGCGATGAAAGAAGGGGCAAGTACCGCTTTGGGCAAGTGGTTTTCCAGCCAGTCAGACATGATGTCCTCCAGTGTGTGCTCTGCCCCAATGCGGGACAGAGCAAGTTCAATTAGTAGCTGTTTGCGACTGCATCAGCCAACATTTTGACCGCATCCGCAGATGACATGTCAGAGTTGAAATGCGCGGTCACAACATCAGTGATCGCACCTGCCTGTGCGCCACGCAGCGCCATGCCGTGTGCATAGGATGGCATCAACGATCCACCGTCAGAGCTTGCGCCCATGTCTTTTGCAGATAGGTGTGCACAGCTGTCAAAGGCCGCCAGATCAACATCATCGCGGGCTGGGATAGAGCCTTTGTTCATGTTGAATACTTTCTGGAAGTTCTGACCAACGATCAGTTTTGCCAGCAAGTCTTGCCCAGCGCGCTTGTCGTCACCGGCAACGTCAAACATCGCAAAGCTGTCTACGTTATACAGGAACCCATCACCCGGCGTGGACGCACATAGGAAATCCGTGCCCGGTGTTTTGCCAGCAGCAAGAAATTCGCCTTTGGCCCAGTCACCCATGATCTGGAACGCCGCTTCGCCGTTCATGACCATCGCAGTTGCTAGGTTCCAATCGCGGCCAGAGAAGTTGCCGTCAACATAGCCACGCAGTTTGCGCATCTGATCAAAGGACGCCAGCATCGTGTCAGATGTCAAAGCCGCTGGATCAAGATCGACCAAAGCCTGCTGATAGAACTCTGCACCACCTAGGCCCAGAACAACCGTTTCAAACACAGTCGCGTCCTGCCAAGCTTGACCACCATGTGCCAATGGAATGATGCCTGCTGCCATCAGCTTGTCTGCTGCGGTATTAAACTCATCCCATGTGGTTGGCATTGTGATGCCGTTCGCTTCTAGGATTTCAGCGTTTGCCCAAATCCAATCAACGCGGTGAACGTTTACAGGTGCCGCGCACCAAGTGCCTTCGCACTGCATATGTGCCGCGATAGATGCTGGTAGAACGTTCGCCCAACCCTCGGCCTCTGCCACGTTGGAAATATCGGCCAATACGCCCTCTTCGTACCATTCCTGAATGGCTGGGCCTTTTAGCTGAACGGCTGTGGGTGCGTTGCCAGATAGCACACGCGCACGCAGTGCAGTCATAGCTGCATCACCGCCGCCACCGGCGACTGGCATATCTGTCCATGTGCCGCCGTTCGCTGCAAACTCTTCTTGCAGAACAGCAACGGATTTCGCTTCACCACCGGATGTCCAGTAATGCAGGACTTCGGCCTCGGGGCCTGCGAAAGCGGATGTACCAGCAACCAATGCAATAGCAGAGACTGCCGCAAATGCGGTTCGTTTCATTGTTGAATCCTCCCAATTCATGTGACCCTATTTTCGGGTCCGTATGCAATGATGGTCTTGTGTCGACACATCGCGCAATTGCTCAAACCGCTCAAACAAGGTCGGAAATTCAGGTTTTCATATCTTTTGTTACGCCCTGTTACCTAAGCATTGATTTTGTTGCATGGTGTTACAATGACAAACGGGGGAGACGGGCCAATTCGGCCCAATGGAGGAGGACACAGGTGGCGATTCCACGACTAATGGTCGTCGATGACGATCCAGAAATGCGCGGGATGATGACGCAGTTCATGCGTCGCAACGGCTTTATCGCCCTGCCCGCCGCGACCGAGGCAGAGATCAAAGCGCATCTCGAAAACGGGCGCATTGATCTGATTTTGCTGGATGTGAATCTCGGCGACGAGAACGGCGTCGATATCTGCGGTCGCTTGCGTAAAGAGCAGGCCGTGCCCGTTATCTTCGTCTCTGCCCTATCAGCGGATCATCAACGCATGGCCGGTTACGAAGTCGGCGCGGATGACTACATCGCCAAACCATTCAATCCCGATCTGTTGCTGGCCCGCGTCCGCGCGGTCCTAACCCGCACACAGCGCACCGCCTCATTGATCTACCGCCGCCGCGTCTCAACCTTCACCTTTGCTGGATGGACCTACGACGGAAAACGCGACGAAGTCCTCTCTCCCAGTGGCTATCAAGTCGCCCTATCCCAACGCGAAACCGGGTTGCTGAAAGTCCTGCTCGCCAATCCACACATCCCCCTCACCCGCGAAGAAATCGCCGCTGCCCTAGATGTCACCGGCGAAACCAGCGCCGAGGCCACAGGCCGCGCCATCGACGTTCTTGTCGGACGTCTGCGATCCAAGATCGAAGCGAACCCAAAAGAACCAAAGCTCATCAAAACCGAACGCGGTGTAGGCTATGTGTTTTGCACCGATGTCACGGTGGATAAAAGCTGATGCTGCGCGGGGTGGCCCTTCGGTCCTTGGGGGGTATCTGGGTTCTGGCCGCTTTCGCATTGGGCATGCTTTGCGCGGCGCTGTGGTTCACCTCTTCGCGCGCTTGGGATCGCCACCTGACCAGCGCCTATGTTGTCGGCTTTTCGATCTATGAATCCCTAAACGCAGGTGCACCACCGCCCCAAGGCACAACATTTTCAACGCTATCAGGCGATGATCTAACCCAAGCCCTCGCAGGTAAATTCGAACGGCTATCCGGCGCGCCACGTCCTGCCTATGTCACCCATGCCTCCATCCGCCCGCGCAACGCTGATCCGATCCGGGGCCAAGCCCTTGGCCTGACGGTCGTATCCGACAAACTGCAATACAAACTCTCGGAACTTCTCTCTGGGCCCAGTGCCACGCCCGCCGAAAAGATGGGCCAGATCACACGCCTCTTAGCCACATTCTGTTCTCATGCCACCTTATACGCCCACACCGACGATGGGTCCTGGATACGCATAACCGGCGATCCCCTGTGGAGCTGCGAAGCAAGACCAAGCGACTACCGCCTCCCCGCCGTTTTCATCGCCGTCATCAGCATCGCGATCATGATGACCCAAGTCGCCAATATCACCGCGACCTTTCAAACCTTTGCCCAAGCCCTGCACGCCCGTCGTCGCCTTGGGGGCCCAAAGGTCTACACCACCGAAGGCCCTGCCGAATTGCGCGACATCGTTGATGCGGTGAACAGCTACCTTGAAGCAGAGCGCGAAAGCCTGTCCAAACGCGCTGTGGTCTTATCCGGCGTTAGCCACGACCTTGGCACGCCCGCCACCCGCCTGCGCTTGCGCACAGCCCTGATCGAAGACGACGAGTTGCGCGGCAAGCTCGAAGGCGACATTGATCAAATGACCGGCATGATCGAAAGCGCCCTGACCTACACACGGGCAGAGCTGAACATCGAAGAACCACGGCAACTCTCGCTGTCTAGCCTCGTCGAAGCCTTGGTCGCCGATTACCAAGACACCGGCCGCCCCGTCATCTTAGAAGAGACCAAGCCCGTCATCGTCGAAGGCGGCGCATCTGTCTTTATGTCCCGCAAGGGCCACGGCACCGTTCCAGAGGACCGCCGCGTTTTGGTCACCGCGCGCCCCATTTCATTGCAGCGCGCCATCACCAACCTGATCGACAACGCGCTGAAATACGGTCGCCGCGCCACAGTCGCGCTGATCACCGACGCCGAAACCGCGACCGTCATTGTCGAGGACGAAGGCACCGAACTCAGCGTCGAAGACATCGAGCGCCTGCTTGCCCCATTTACCCGCGGTGATAACACCCAACGTATCGACGGCACCGGCCTTGGGCTAACCATCGTTGCGACAATCGCCACGATGCACGGCGGCGCATTGACCTACGAAGCAGGGCGCGTTGGCCTGCGTGCGTGCTTTACCATCCAACGTTAAAACCATCGTTACCCACGTGACTGGGCGATCCCCGCCGCCGTTACACATGGTTCATAAAACCTTCAATGAACTGAAACACTCCGCACCCATAAGCGCCGAGTGATTTTAGCTGGCCGCGTCCAGCCCCCTAGCAACACTACTTTCAGCAAGGATAACCACCATGGTTGATCAGTCTCTTACAGACCTGTCTTGGGATGATTTTGACGAGCACCGCGACCCGCGCCCAGAGGGCAACCAATTCGACGAAATCGTCGACAAAGCGATTTCACGCCGTGGTTTCTTGGGTGGCGCATTGGCATTCGGCTCTGGCGCTGCAGTCTTTGGCACCGGTCTGTTTAACTCAACATCCGCCGCGCAGGCCGCTAGCCACGCAAAGTTCTCCTTTACGCCAATCGACATCGCCACTGACTATGCGGTGCATGTACCTGCTGAATACGACCACAAGGTTCTGGTCCGCTGGGGCGATGCCCTATGGTCCGAAGCCAACGGCGCCTACTCTGCAGAAAACGGTGTGTCGGTTGATATGTCTGACAAAGTGTTCGGCGAAAACACCGATGGCATGGAGCTGTTCGAAGTGAACGGCAAACAGCTGATCGCGGTGAACTCTGAATACGTGAACCCAAAGATCAACCTGCCAAAAGAAGCCGAAGGCAGCCCACGCAACGCAGACGAAGTGACATTGCTGAAAAACCTTCAGGGCGTGACCGTGATGGAAGTGGCAGACAACGGCAAGGGCTACGAGGTTGTCGTCGACAGCCCCTACAACCGCCGCATTACCCACGAAACAGTCATGACACTTGCTGGTCCTCTGGCGGGTCACCCATTGGTGCAAACCAACGCCGACCCAAAAGGCATGACCGTCAAGGGCACCATGAACAACTGTGGTTCTGGCAAAACCCTTTGGGGCACATACCTGACCTGCGAAGAGAACTTTAACGGCTACTTCGGCGCGACAGGCGCAGAACCGGTTGGCGAAGGCTACAAACGCTACGGTATCGGCGGCGAAGGCCGCTATGGCTACGAAAAGTTCGACGCACGCTATGACTTGTCGCAAGAGCCAAACGAACCACACCGCCACGGTTTCATCACTGAAATCGACCCTGCGAACCCAGATTCTGTTCCGGTGAAACGCACAGCTTTGGGCCGCTTCAAGCACGAAAATGCGGAAATGGTACATGCCAAAGACGGCCGTATCGTTGTGTATCTTGGTGACGACGAGCGCGGCGAATACCTATACCGCTATGTCTCTAACGGCACCTACGCACCGGGTCGCGCAACAAATGGCTTGCTTGACGACGGCGTACTCTACGTTGCCAAATTCAACGAAGACCAATCCGGTGAATGGCTGGCCCTGACACCTGAAACAACAGGCATGTCCGCCGCTGACATCCTGTGCTTTACCCGCATGGCAGCCTCTGCCGTTGGCGGCACAACAATGGACCGCCCAGAATGGGTGGCCGCGAACCCGCTCAAGGCAGAAGCCTATTGCGCGCTCACCAACAACAAAAACCGCGGCGTGAAACCAAACGCAGGTGGCGACGACACATCCGTCAACGCCGTGAACCCACGCGAGACCAACAAATATGGTCAAATCGTGCGCTGGACGCCAGCAGACGAAAACCATGCAGCAGATACCTTTGCTTGGGATCTATACGTCATGGCGGGCAACCCAACCGTTTATAACAACGCATACGCGGGTTCCGAAAACGTCAATGCGGGCAACATGTTCAACTCGCCTGACGGCATGGCCTTCTCCTCTGATGGCATGCTCTGGATACAAACGGATGGCGACTACAAAAACCAAGGCGATTTCGAAGGCATGGGCAACAACCAGATGCTGGTCGGCGACCCGGAAACCGGCGAAATCGCACGCTTCATGACGGTCCCAAACCGCGCCGAAGTCACCGGTCTTTGCTGGTCGGCGGATAAAACCGTCGCCTTCGTAGGTGTTCAGCACCCAGGCGGGTCTTGGCCAGACGGCACTGGCAATCCACGGTCTTCTGTTGTCGCAGTATGGCGCAAAGACGGCGCGATGTTCGGGTAATCTAACACCGCCAAAACACACAAAAGCGCGGCACACTATGGTGTCGCGCTTTTATGTTTTAGCCATATTAGAGACTGCTACTTGGCATCCCGCGTCACAGACGCCGCCGCAAAATCGCGTCCGTCATAGGACACCGGATCAGCCGAATAGTTGAACCAGAACCGTTCGCCCGCCGTATCACGCACACGTAATCCATCAGGCAGATCCATCACTTTAATCCCGGCCTTATCAAGCAACGGCATCAAAATCGCACGCCATCCAGCTACATCGGCCCAGCCAGCCACATAGCTGACGTGCACGTTACTCATCACTGCGGCCTCGCCGTCGGCCGAGCGCAACACAACTTCAGCGCTACCCTCAAGCAATTCGCGATAGCCGGTAAAGGCACCCGCATTGTCCAAAGACACTGGTGAATCCGGGCGCAAAGATTCCACACGATCTACAGTCACATCCAGCCCATCAATCGCAGGCGGCAATGGCACGGGGATGTTCATATCCCCATCACGCGCCGCAGACCGTGGGCCAAGCACGATATGCGATTTCGCCTGATTTAGAGCCTGTTTTAGACCCGCATCCATATGCATCAGCCCCGGCGCTAGCACCACGTCATAGCCCGCAAAGTCACGCGTTTCAGGCCGCAGGATGTCTACCGACAATCCCATCTGACGCAGCGCTTTGTAGGTGTCAAAGACCAGCCCAAAATAGCTAAGCCCGGCCCCATGCGGTTGCACAGCCCACGCCGCATCCGCATCGTAATCAAAGATCATCGCAACCCGCGCTTGCGCCGGTTGCACATCAGGGGCGTCGGCCAATTCATCGCGCACTTGCTTGCATTCATGCATCGCCTGCGCGTCTTTGCTGTCAGGGCGTAACATGCCTGCATGCATCTGCTCTTGCGCCATCGGTGCCTGACGCCAGCGGAAATAACACACCGCTTCGGCCCCGTGGGCAAACGCTTCCCAGCTCCACAATCGCACCATCCCTGGCAAAGGTGTCGGGTTATACGGTGCCCAGTTCACCGGGCCGGGTTGCTGTTCCATCACCCACCAACGGCCCTTGCCGACAGCGCGGTACAGATCATGGTGAAACGCCTGAAAATCTGGATCACCTTGACGCGCATAAGCCTTTTGATGCGCTGCATCTGCCCCGACGCGATCCTCAAGGAACCCCATCGGGTAGCTATCCCAAGTTGCGATATCCAGATCATCGCCAACCTTATAGTGGTCAAAATCCGTGATCCGCCCCATGTAGTTATGCGAGGTCGGCGCATCAGACTGCGCCTTGATCAAATCACTTTGCAGCCGGTTAAACGACACAACTTGATCAGACGAAAACCGCCGAAAAGCCAGCGAATGGGCTGGATTAGGCTCTGTTACAGTCAGGTTCGGCAGATCAATCTGATCAAACGAATTGTATTCCATCGACCAAAAGATATTACCCCAAGCTTCGTTCAGAGCCTCAATCGTTTTGTACCGATCCGCACACCAAACCCGAAACGCATCCCGCGCCGCATCGCTGTAGGAAATCGTTGTGTCATGGCAGCCATATTCATTGTCGGTTTGCCACGCACCCACATGCCGGTTCTTGCCATAGCGTTCTGCCAGCAAGCCCACAATCCGCGCGCATTCTGCACGATACCCTTGGTGGCTAAAACAATAATGCCGACGCGATCCGAACTTACGCGGCTTTCCATCCACATCAACGGCAACCATGTCGGGATACTTGTCGATCATCCACCGCGGCGGCGTCGCCGTTGGCGTGCCAAGCACAACCTTCAACCCAGCTGCGCCCAACACCTCTATCGCTTGATCCAGCCATTCAAATCGCAGATCGCCCGGTGTTGGCTCTAACCGTGACCACGCGAATTCGCCAATGCGAACCCATGTCAGGCCCGCCTCTACCATACGCTCAGCGTCTTCGGCCCAGAGCTCTGTTGACCAGTGCTCCGGGTAATAACAGGTCCCAAGGGTTCGTTTCATGGTTAACTCACAAGATGACTTGATGCTCAGCTTGGCCCGTTGCATCGGGCAAGTCGATCACAAATGTTTTGCCTTCTTCTGGGCCAGTCAGCCCAACTGCTGCCGATGTGGCAAACAGCATATTCAAATCTGCACCACCAAAGGCGGGGCAGCTGATCTGCGTGGCGTCAAATTCAACAGCCGTCAAAAACTGCCCATTTGGCGCATAGCATGCAACGCGGTTCGCACCCCATTGCGCATTCCACAGATTGCCTGCTGCATCGACAACAGACCCATCAGGGTTCAAACCATCTTGGTTCAGATCAACGAACAGGTCAGGCTTGCCCATAGGCCAGCCATCCGCATCCAATGATACCTTCATGATCTTGTGCTTTCGCGTATCGCAATAATACGCCAGATCGCCTTCGGGTGCGAAACAGATCGAATTCGTGACAGTGATATTGCCAAACAGCTTGCGTACTTCGCCTTTGTAATAGCGATAGATTGAACCGGCTTTATCTTCACCGTTCTTACCCATGGTCCCAATCCAGAACCCGCCCTGCGGATCAGCACGACCGTCATTGGACCGTGTAACCTCATTGTCGGACTCAATCGGCGCGACAAATTCAATCTCGTCAGAGGTCAAATCAAGGCGGTATAGACCCGTTTCAGACGCCACTAATAGCGTGTCGTGATCGACCCAACCGGCCGCCGAGACGAATTCCTCAAACGGCCATTCCATGGCCTCATCACCAACACGACTCAAGAGCTTGTGGCCGATGATATCGAACCAAAAGAATTGTTGGCGCAGAGGGTGCCATAACGGCCCCTCGCCCAATGCGCATTGGCGATCATCAAAGACCACGGCTGCCATCAGCCCATCACCTTATCATATGCAGCAACGATCGCGTCCGCTTTCACACGCACCTCGGCGGCAGTCATGCCCGCCTTGTAGATGCCAGATCCGATACCGAATCCAGTTGCACCTGCCGCAGCCCAATCCGCAAAGTTCTCAGGGCCAGCACCACCAACGGCATAAACCGGTGTTTCCGGTGGCAGCACAGCCCGCAACGCTTTCAAACCAGCAATGCCCAGCAAATCACCCGGGAAGATTTTCAAACCATCCGCACCAGCCCGCAGCGCGGAAAACGCCTCGGTCGGAGTGACCACACCCGGGAAAGACTGCATACCCAGCTCTTTGGTTTTCTCAATCACCGGCACGCAGGCATCAGGCGATACAATCAGTTCGCCTCCGGCATCTTTGACACGCTGAACGTTCTCAGGGGTCAACACAGTGCCAGCGCCAATCAACGCACGATCACCGAATTCCTTAGCAATCATTGCAATGCTATCAAACGGCTGCGGAGAATTCAGTGGCACTTCGATACGATCAATACCCGCCTCTAGAATCTCAGCACAAATTCCAACAACTTCGTCCGGCTTCACGCCACGCAGAATGGCAATTACTTCACGGCTCATCAGTTTAGTTCCTTCACTACGGTATAAGCAGCTTTCAAGCCGCTCAAAGTCATGTCGCTGGCCGGATGTATCGACGAGGGAACACCCTGCGCCGCCAGCCCTTCTTGGTATAATTTCGACAAGGCTGGTGCGCCAATCAAAGCAACCTCCATACCCAGCCAATAAGGCCGTGCGCCTGCCAATTCCAGGCCAACCAAATACCCGGACAAACGTGCTTTGCCTTGGCTAGGGGTCATATCCCCCACAAGATTATCCGCCCGCAAACCAAACAGCTTCGCCGCAATCCCTTGCGGACGGCTCATTGCATCGGACATCGCGTCCTTAAAGGCATCGGCATCCCAATCGGTACCATTCACGGTGTGGCGCAATACGGAATGTTTGGACAACAACGCAAACATCTCGCCTGTCATAAACGTCTGAAAGCTTACGATTTCGCCTGCACTGATCCGCGCCCATTTGGTGTGCGTACCCGGAAGGCACAACACGCCATCAAAGTCAGGATTTTCCGCCAGATAGCCCGCGATTTGCGTTTCTTCGCCACGCATCACATCAGCTGGGCCAGTCTGCATTACACCCGGCAACACCCAAACGGAAATGCGGGGGTCAGCAACAGTAGCCCGCGTCGCACGCGTGCCTTCTGGTGGCTTACAGGGCGTGGTCAAATAAGGGGCTTCTTGCCACCCCTGACGTGCCCCAACCATGCCGCAACAGATGATAGGTGTGACTTTGCCCTCAGGGAGGTCTTCGTCGATCAGTTCCAGCAATGCGCCCTCAAACTCAGATGGCTCCAAACTACCCATGCCGCGATCCGAAGACCGCTCACCCAGCGTTTCACCGTCTGCACCCAAAAGGGTAAGGCGCAAATTGCTTGTTCCCCAATCAACCGCCACAAGGGCCAGGTTATCCCGCGTCGTACCGATCATCCTGTGACTACCACGCCTCCGTCAACGACCATCGCTTGGCCTGTCATCATTTTGCTGGCGTCAGACGCCAAGAATAGGGTCGCGCCAACGATATCCTCTGGGCCCAGCGTGTCTTTCAGACACTGACGGCCTAGGTGTTCTTCCAAAGCTTCCGGTGTCACCCAAAGCTCTTTTTGTTTGTCGGTCAAAACCCAACCCGGCGCCAAGGCGTTCAGGCGAATTTTGTCAGGGCCAAACTCACGCGCAAGGCTGCGCGTCATTCCGTTGATGCCCGAATTCGCAGTTGTATAAGCCGGATAGCCCGCGTTGCCCATCATATATGAAATCGACGTGAAATTGATGATGGACCCGCCACCAGCCTCTTTCATGCCTTTGATCGCCTCTTGGCAGGCAAAGAAGTATGCTTTTAGGTTGATGTCCTGCATCCAATCCCAAAACTCTTCTTCGACCTCTAGCGTCTCATGGCGTTTGTCATTCGCAGCATTGTTCACCAAAGCGGTGATCGGGCCGTGCGCTTCTGCAGATTGCTGCATCGCCGCTTTCAATGCCGGAATATCCGTGATGTCGCATTTGATAAACAACGGACGATTGCCGTGTTTCTTTTCCATTTCATCGCAGAACTCCGTCGAGTCAGAGCGCTGAACAAAGGCCACTTTCGCCCCCTGCGCCAAGAAACCCTCGGTCAAGAAAGCGCCGATACCAGCACCTCCACCGGTGATGAATACGGATTTGTCTTTCAGGTCATGAAAGGTAGCGTTCACTGACATCAGTGGCTCTCCCGAGTAACAGGGCGGGTGTCTTTACCCACCAAAAAGTCCAGATCCGCGCCTTGGTCGGCTTGCAAGACGTGATCAACATACATTTTCGCATAGCCACGCGTGTAATGCGGCTCAGGCGCTACCCACTCTGCACGACGCGCTTCCAGCTCTTCTTCGCTGATCAACAGCTCAAGCACACCGTTTGACGCAGACACCTTGATCCGGTCACCGGTTTTCACCAATGCAATCGGCCCACCCGCAGTCGCCTCTGGGGCCACGTGCAAGATCACCGTGCCAAAGGCCGTGCCCGACATCCGCGCATCAGACACACGCACAATATCGCGAATACCCTCTTTGACCAGCTTCGCCGGAACAGGCATATCGCCCACTTCTGGCATCCCCGGATAGCCCTTAGGGCCACAGTTTTTCAGCACCAAAATGCTGTCTTTGGTCACTGGCAGATCGTCCCGGTCGATATTGGCTTTCAGCTCTTCGATCGTCTCAAACACATAGGCTTCGCCTTCGTGCTCTAGCAGATGATCACTGGCCGCAGACGGCTTCACAATCGCCCCACGCGGAGCCATGTTGCCACGCAAAACGCGCAAACCAGAAGCCGCACGCAATGGTTCGTCATAGGCGTAAATCACATCACGATTATAGCACTCGGCCTCTTCGTAATAATGCGAAATGTCCTTGCCCATCACTGTGTTCGCTTTTCGCATTTTATGCGCCAGCTCTTTCAGAACGACGGGCACGCCACCGGCGTAACAGAAATCTTCCATCAGGTATTTGCCCGACGGCATGCAGTTCACGAGCAATGGAATCTCTCCACCAATCTCGAAATCTTCCATGGTCAGATCAATGCCCACACGACCCGCCAAGGCCAATAGGTGAACAACCGCATTGGTCGATCCACCCAAAGCCGCATTGGCCAAAATCGCGTTCTCAAAGCTTTCCTTGGTCAGAACATCCGAAATCTTCAGATCTTCTTCGACCATCTCAACAATGCGCTTGCCGGTCATATGCGCCAAAGCCATCCGCCGTGCGTCAACCGCTGGCAACGAACCGTTCATCGGCAAGGCCAAACCCATGGCTTCGGACAGCGACGACATCGTGGATGCCGTCCCCATTGTCATGCAAACACCTTTGGACCGGCTCATGCCGGACTCTGTCGCCATAAAGTCTTTCAACGTCATGTCACCGGCTTTCACGTCCATCGCAAACTTGCGAACATCCGTGCCAGAGCCAAGGTCTTTGCCCTTCCACTTGCCGTTCAACATCGGACCAGAGCTGACAACGATCGTCGGCAAATCCACCGACGCCGCGCCCATCAACTGACCCGGTGTTGTCTTGTCGCAACCGCCCAGCAGAACAACACCGTCCATGCCATTGCCACGGATCGATTCCTCGACATCCATGGCCAGCAAGTTACGGAACAACATCGCGGTCGGCTTCATCTGGGTTTCACCCAAAGACATCGCCGGGAATTCCACTGGGAAGCCACCGGCTTCCCAGACACCACGTTTCACGCCTTCGGCCAGCTCACGCAGACCAGAGTTACAAGGCGTCAGTTCCGACCAAGTGTTGCAGATACCGATGATTGGACGGCCATCAAATGCATGATCAGGAAAACCTTGGTTTTTCATCCAGCTGCGCCGGATGAAACCATCTTTGTCCATCATGCCGTACCAACCGCGGTTACGTCTTTCTTTAGTCATACCCGTGTTCCTTCAAGTACCCACATAGTGCCAGGGAAAGACCATGGTAGGGTTAAGCCGTGGCTCATCAGATATGCCCCACTGACTTCTAGCGTCTCGGTTTTCAACAGCGGATTGCCACGTGACAACTCCGGCGCATCCGCCTTGTTTCTCAGTTCAATCCGATACGTCGCATCAGGCGTCAAACGGGTCAAACGCAAAGGCCGTGGCGCAATCTGCGAAGACGTTTCCGCCTTGCCCGCAAACACCACGAAACGACCCCCACCTTCAGCCAATTGCTGCTCTGCAATCAGCGCCGGATCAGAGCTGTCCAAACGCAGAATATCCGCGCCGTACATCCAATCTCGGTTGTCCTTCCACCACTGCGTCACGTCCTTCAGCACTGTGACCTCATCATCGGTCAACTCACGTGGGTCCATTTCAAAACCCATATGACGCTGTGCAGCAACCCAAGCCCGGAACCGGATGTCAAAGACACGGCCCGATGTATGGCACTCGCGCGGCCCAACATGGCTGCCAGTCACCGCCGACGGCAAAAAGATCGCCGCATTGTGCTGCATCTTCAAACGCTCATGCGCGTCGTTGGAATCCGATAACCAAACGCGATGCGTCCGGCTTAGAATACCAAAGTCGATCCGACCGCCGCCAGAAGCACAGCTTTCGATCTCAACATCAGGAAACGCTTCACGCAGACGGTCAATCAACGCATATGATCCGCGCGTCTGTGCCGCATCTGGCGATGGCAGCACGCGGTTGTGGTCCCACTTGATGTAGTCAATGTCATGATCCCGCAGGATCGCGCCAATGCGATCAAACAAGAAATCGCGCACTTCGGGCAGCGCCATGTTCAACGCTTTTTGCTGACGACCCAAAATCTGATCTTCACCACCCAACGCCCAATCCGGGTGTGCCCGGTGGATGTTAGAGTTCTCGTTGATCATCTCTGGCTCAAACCAAATGCCAAAGGTCATACCCAAGCCATGAATATGGTCAATCAGCGGCTTCAATCCATCTGGATATTTGCGCGGATCAACTTCCCAATCAGAAAGCGCCTGCGTGTCATCATCCCGTTCGCCAAACCAACCGTCATCCAAAACAAAACGCTCTGCGCCCAAATCGGCAGCACGGTCTGCAATGTCTTTCAGTTCTGGCAGGTTGTGGTTGAAGTAAACAGCTTCCCAGCAATTGTAGTGCACAGGACGCGGGCGTTCGGCTTTTGGCCATTGCACAACATTGTCACGCAAATGACGCTGGAACGCGATTGCGCAACCGTTGATCCCATCATCCGAGAACATGGCGTATAGCTTCGCCGTTTCGAAATGGGTCTTTGCCTCCATTTCAACGCGGGTCGCATGGCCAAACTGGATTTGGCGGCGCCCATCAGGCAGCTCTTCGGCCGCCATACGGTGGCCACCAGACCATCCATAATGGAACGCATAAGTATGCCCAGACGCATTGGTCGCGCCACGGCATGGCACGATCAAACCTGGGAAATGCTCGTGGCCCGTACGGCCTGTGCGGTTTTCTCTAAACCGCATCCCTGCGGACCAGGGTGTGCGGTTCATTTGGAATTCACCGCACCAGCGGCCGGCGAAATCAATCATCTCATCCGAGAATTGCGGGGCCGGGAAAACCGGCGCAGACAGCCAATGCAAATGGACCGGCTCAGTGCTTGTCACACTGGCCTGCGCCTCAATCACATGGGTGCGGACGTCTATGGCGAAGCTTGCCGTATACGTCAGAATATTAGCTTGGTCGACGAACGTCAGTGTAAGTGCACCTTCGCTCTCTTCGGCCTTTTCAAAGCAAAATTTCGGCAACAACGGTTTCCCGTTTGCACCGCGGAGACTCATCCCCGGCTGCCCAGGAAACGTACGCGTCGCCTCGGGGCATATAGAAAGTTCTGGATTTTGGTCCAGCATCCCACCCGTCACATCAATAAGCTGTGCTTTGTAAAGGGTGGTCAGATTTTCGGTATCAGAAAGCCTTGGACCCCAATAGACCACCTCTGCGAGGTGGTCATTTTGGGATCCAAGCACGAGCGTTTGACGTGAGTCATCAAGACGCCAACATTGGATCATTTAACGGCTCCTAAAGTGAGGCCAGCGATAAAGTGCTTTTGCATCAGGAAGAACATAGCAACCGGAGGCAAAGCGGCGACAATGGACCCCGCACTCATCAGGTGATAGGCCGCTCGGAACTGAGCATTAAAGCTCGTAATACCAGCGGTCACAGGTTGACTTTCAACCCCCTGCGTAAGCACGACTGCCCAGAAGAAGTCGTTCCAGATAAAGGTAAAGATCAGAACCGCCATAGCTGCCAAAGCAGGCTTCATAAGCGGCAGAACAACATACCAGAAAATACGCCACTCTGCGACACCTTCAACCCGTGCAACCTCGATCAGATCGAAAGGAAGCGCGCGAATAAAGTTACGCATGAACAGTGTACAAAACCCTGTTTGGAACGCGATGTGGAAAAGTACAAGACCCGGAATGGTGTTATACAACCCCATATCCAATGTCAGATCCCGCACCGGAACCATCAGGATTTGAAACGGAACAAAGTTACCGGCAACGAACATGAAAAAGATCCATAGATTCGACCGGAATTTATAAACGCCCAGCGCAAAGCCCGTCATCGAAGACAGAACAACACAACCGATCATGGTAGGCACCGTGATCAATAGCGAGTTCAGCATGTAGCGCGGCATATCCGAAGCAAAGAAAACCTTGCCGTAGTTCGCAACAAACTCAAACGAGGATGGGAAACCCCAGTAGTTACCGGTGGTAAAATCCGTGTCAGGTTTGATCGAAAAAACAGCAACAGCCAACAGCGGCAACAGCCAGAAAATCAGCGCAACAGGCAACAAAGCTTGGTAAGACAGCTGCCAGCTGCGTGACGTTTTATCAATTGGAGTCGGAAACATATTAGCGGCTCCCTTTATCGTCTTGGTACATCGAGTACAGGAAGTAAGCGATGAAGCAGAGCATGATCAGGAACAGCACAACAGCGATGGACGCACCATAGCCCATGCGGAACCCATATTCCGACAATGCAACTTCGAACATATAGAACGACAGCACGCGGCTTTCGCCGAATGGGCCACCGTTTGTCATAATCGAAATCAAATCGAACGAACGCAACGCACCAATAATGGTCACAACGAACGCGATAAATGTCGCAGGTTTCAACTGTGGAACAATAATGTGCCACAACATACGCCAGCCCTTTGCACCATCAAGGCGCGCAGCTTCAATCTGTTCGGGATCAACGGCATTCAAACCCGTGAGATATAGAATCATACAATACGCCGTTTGTGGCCAAAGGCCCGCAGCGATGATGCCATAGGTCACGTATTTTTCGTCGCCAAGAACGTTAATCGGATCAATACCAAACACACCAAGCATTTGGTTTAGCAAACCAAAGGTTGGGTCGTAGAACCATGTGAACACCAGACCAACAACGATCTGAGAAATAACGAACGGGAAGAAGAAAAGCGATTTATACAGGCGGATACCTGTCACAGTTTGGTTCAAGAACAACGCAATGAACAACCCAGCCGGTATGGCCAACAGATACAGGACCAACCAGATTAAGTTGTTGCGCAACGATGTATAGAACGCATCGTCCCAATACAGTTCCTCGTAGTTACCAAGGCCAACATACGTTGCATCGCCTAGGCCATCCCAATCGTAGAAAGAGACGCTAATAGAGGAGAAAATAGGAAAAATTACGTACAACAGAAAGAACGCCACGCCTGGAATCAGGAACAACCAAGGTGTGACCGAAATCTCATTCCGCTTATACCACGACGAATTTGTCGGGGCGTCGGTGGATGAAGACATAGTCAATCTCCGATATGTGAGGGATTCGCGGTCATGAATTGCCCAGGCCGGTGAATTGTAGGGACCTGCATTCGTCGCGAACGGTCAGAGAAAAAGCGCAACACATGCGTGCTGCGCCTTTCAGAGATGGATTTACTTGTAGATACGCTTTGCTGCGCGATCCAAACGATCCAGGATTTTGTCGAGGTTGTCAGGCTTAACCATGAACTCTTGGAAACCTTCCATGGCAACTTTCGCCATTTCAGCAGGAGCATCACGGTCAAAGAACTGCGCAACACCACCAGGGCTGTTAGAAGACAGCATCGCGAAACCTTCTTGTAGGAACTTGTCGTCATCTACAGAAGAGTTAGCGTTTACTGGCAGCTGACCCAGGTTGTCACCGTTGTTGATCAGTGTTTGGTTCTCAGCAGAAACAACGAACTTCAAGAACGCTTTAGCGGCTTCTTTGTTCTTCGCACCTGATGGGATGTGGAATGTATCTGTTGGCGCGTCTTCCGCCAGCTCAACATCCGCGTTGATCGCTGGGAACTGGTAGAAGTCCAGCTTGCTGTCATCCAGACCTGCTTCACGCAGTGGTGGAACCGCAAAGTTACCCTTCAGGATCGCTGCTGCGTCACCGGAAACGATGAACGGCAGAGATTCTTGCCAGCTGTATGCTGTGTGGTTGTCGATGAACGCACCCATGTCGATCAGCTCACGCCAGTTTGCGAAAGTCGCTTTCACACCGTCGTCAGTCCAAGGGATTTCGCCACCAGTCAGTTTTGCGTGGTAGTCGTAACCGTTGGTACGCATGTTCAGATAGTCAAACCAACCGCCAGCAGTCCAAAGG
Source organism: Cognatishimia sp. 1_MG-2023 (assembly GCF_030548175.1). Taxonomy (GTDB): domain Bacteria; phylum Pseudomonadota; class Alphaproteobacteria; order Rhodobacterales; family Rhodobacteraceae; genus Cognatishimia. Next base: position 219,920 of record NZ_JAUORX010000004.1, read on the forward strand.
AACTTTGTACCGATTGTGTAGCACTTACGGCCAGAATCGATGATCGCTTGGCAGTTAGACTTCATCTCGTCAAAGGACGCAGGCTCGTTCAGGCCCAGCTCTTTGTAGATGTCTGCACGATAGTAAACACCCCATTGGTAGTAAGTGTATGGAACACCCCACTGCTTACCGTCCAAAGTCATCGCACCTTTAGTGGATGCCAGACCGGATAGTTCGTCAGATTCCCAAACATCAGAGATGTCTTCAAACAGACCCGCGTCTACGTATGGCTTCATGCGGTTTGCCGCATACCAGTTCGCAACATCAGGTGTGTTCGCTGTCAAAAAGTTACGGATCTGTGTTTTGTAAGCTTCACGGTCGATAACCGTCAGCTCGATGTTCAGATCAGGGTGCATCGCACCGAAACGCTCTACCATGCCCTCCATAACCGCGCGCGGCGCAGGGTTAGACATGTCAGAGAAAATTGTGAGATCGCCCGAAAGCTTCGCGTGGCCGTCTGCGAATGCACCAGTTGTAAGTGCAACAGTTGTGGCTAGCGTCGCTAGGATGGACTTCGATTTAAGGACCATGGTTTTCCTCCCCATTAGGTTCCAAATATTGAGACCAAGTTTTAACTATTGAAAACAATGCGACGAGTCCCTAGGGTTGTCAACAAGTTTCGACGGCCAACAACCGCCGACACTTAGGAGGAGAACATAATGACTAAGCCGGAGAAAAAGGACGGCACGGTCGGTAAGGCATTGGAAATACTAGATTTGGTCGCAGAGGTAGGGCGCCCAGTTCGATTTTCAGAATTGCTGGTCACAAGCCAGCACCCAAAGGCCACACTGTACCGATTCCTACAAACCCTGACGAATCAGGGTATGCTTTCCTACGATGAGGAAAAGCAAACATACGCTATGGGCTTACGTCTTGTTCGTCTCGCGCACTCCGCTTGGCAAAACTCTTCATTGGCACCAGTGGCCGCTGACATTCTTGATCAACTTGAAAAAGAAATCGGCGAAACAATCCACTTGGCGCAAATGGAAAACGGACAAGTCTTATTCGTCGACAAACGACGCTCATCCGTCTTGTTTGAAACACTAGCCCAAACCGGACGTGTTGCCCCTGCGCACTGCACAGGTGTGGGTAAAGTGATTTTGGCCTATATGTCAGCTGAACGTTTAGAACGCGCCCTGCGCCAACAAGCATTTGTTCCTTATACGGCAACCACCCATCGTGACCGCGAAAGCCTAATTAAAGAATTCGAAGAAATTCGCTCCGCGGGCTTTGCCTTTGACCGCGAAGAACACGAGCAAGGCATCATCTCGATTGCCGCCCCTATTCTCTTAAACAATGGCCGAGTCGTCGGTTCCATCTCTGTAGCGACTTCGACCACCCGCTTCACACTGAAAGACCTCGAAGCCTTTAAACCCGCGCTTCTTAATGCAACTCAGAAAATCGGCGACGCCGCCACAACGTGGCAGTTTCCGTCACCAAGCTAACATGGGAGTCGAATTTACATGTCAGGTGTAGAATTAACAAACGTCATCAAAAAATATGGCGAAACACAGGTTATCCACGGTGTGGATCTGAAAATCAAAGAAGGCGAATTCTGCGTCTTCGTCGGTCCATCAGGCTGTGGTAAATCCACTCTGCTGCGCATGGTTGCGGGCCTCGAAGAAACCACAAGTGGTAAAATCGAAATTGGTCCAAACGACGTAACACACGCAGATCCTTCAGAACGCGGTGTTGCGATGGTGTTCCAAACATATGCGCTGTACCCGCATATGACCGTCGAAGAAAACATGGGCTTCGGTCTTAGAATGAACGGCGTTCCAAAAGACGAAATCGACAAGAAAGTTAGCGAAGCCAGCCAAATTCTACAACTCGACCAATACCTAAAGCGTAAACCAAAAGCGCTTTCAGGTGGTCAGCGTCAGCGTGTGGCCATCGGCCGTGCGATTGTTCGTGGCCCAGAAGTCTTCTTGTTCGACGAACCACTTTCCAACCTTGATGCCGAATTGCGTGTCGACATGCGCGTTGAAATCGCGCGTCTACACAGCGAAATCGGCGCGACCATGATCTACGTGACACACGATCAGGTCGAAGCGATGACACTAGCGGACAAAATCGTTGTTCTACGTGCCGGCCACATCGAACAAGTTGGCGCGCCAATGGATCTATTCCGTGACCCAGACAACAAATTCGTTGCTGGTTTCATCGGCTCCCCATCCATGAACTTCCTGAACGGCGTCGTCGAAGGCGGCAAAGTTCGTGTTCCAGCACTCGACAACGAAGTGGTCGACGCATCTGTGAATCTGCCAGCAGAAGGCACCGAAGTGATTGTTGGCATGCGTCCACAACACCTCGCGGTCTCTGCGTCTGACACATCAACTGTCAAAGTTGATCTGGCAGAGCAGCTCGGCGGCGTCTCCTACGAATACCTGCGCGCAGCAACCGGCGAACGTGTGGTTGTCGAATCCAAAGAAGAAGAAGTTCTGCCAAAAGGCTCCACTGTAAAAGTGGCCTACGCACCAGAAAAAGTCATGTTCTTCGACGCAAAAACAGAGCTTCGCATCCGCTAAGCCCTGCAGCATTCAGTCTGAAAACGCCCGCGAGATTTCGCGGGCGTTTTTGTTATCTAGCGATTACAGCTTGCCGTTGTCATGCGCCATTTCAGCGGGGATTTCGTCAACCGTATCCCAATGCTCAACGATCTTGCCGTTTTCTACACGGAACAGATCAAAGAACGCAGTCGGCGTATCACCCAAAGTTCCTTCAGAAGCGGTGAATACAAAATTACCTTCAGCCACAACAATAGGTGTGTCTGTATAGGCCAACGTCAATCCAGCCTCAGCCATCGCAGCCAAAGCCGCCCCCAAACCTTCAAGCCCATCGCCCACATGCGCGTTATGCTGAATATATGTCTCGGTAGAAATATACTCCGTAATCTTCTCAGGCGCTTTACCGTGCAAAACATCAGCCACAAACGCAGTAACCAGCGCTTTGTTTTCTGATGTCTTTTCCAGATCTGTAATCTCTGTTGCACCATCAACAAGGCTACGGCCCGATGGGTTCAAAGCGCCGGGAACTTGCAGGTTATCCCAATGTTCAGCAACTTTGCCATCTTCAACGCGGAAGATGTCAAAAGCCACCAGACTATCTGCACCAAACGCCTGCGCGTTGTCATAAGTGTTGTGCATCACAACAAGATCACCCTCGGCAATCACGCGATGCGTCGTCACCTCGATACCGCTTTCTTTCAATCCGGGGATAAAACCGATGATCGCGGCCGACCCTGTCGGAACGGCCGGGTTGTGTTGGATGTAGCCCTCTGCCAGCAAATCATTTGCAGCGTCTGGGTCGAAACTGGTGAAGAGCGCAGTGAAGGCGTTCAGTACAAGCTCTTTAGGGGTCATGTTGTGTCCTTTCGAATCAGGTTGATGTCTTGATGTCGACAAGGTATGCATTCTGCACCTAGTATCAATTACGCACTATTTAGGAACCAAGTATGCTTCAGGTAACCGCCCTCTCAAAAGAACACGCTGAACTGTGCCCCGTCCGGCAAGTTCTGTCGCAGGTCACCGGTAAATGGCAGGTGCTGATTATCCTCAGTCTAGAAGACGGCGGCCAACGCTTCGGCGCCCTGCGTCGGACCATCGGCGATGTCACACAAAGGGTGCTCACCGAAAACTTACGCAAACTCGAACGTGATGGATATCTCACCCGCACCGTCGATCCGGGACCACCCGTTTCCGTGACCTACGCATTGACCGACCTCGGCGAGGAGCTATTAGGGCATCTTAAAAATTTGGCAGGCTGGGCCGCTAAAAGCCACGCAGCCGTCGTGGAAAACCGCGCGAGTTACGACGCGCAATAATCTCATTCCGATTTCGCAAAAGGAATCGTACGTTTCAGACCGCGAAACGCACGAATTTCACATTTAAAAAGTGTTTAGCGAAAGGCCGCTGCAAGGGTTTCGGGCAATTCGAACTCCTGCAAAACCCGCACCCTACCCGCTTCAGACATCTTGCGCGCCGTCTTCTCGACGATGCGCTGCACCTTATCTTCTGCGTGTTTTGCGGCAAACGGCGCAAAATACCATTTCAGGAAAACAAAGCAGATCACGTCTTCTAGCGACTGCACCAATTCATTCCGTTTGATGCCCTCTTTGCGTAGCATCTTCTCGGTTTCTTCAATAGATTCAGCATCATACCCAGCATCCGCCATAAAACCGGAAACGGTTTTTGCGTGATGCGCCGCCAAATCTTTGCGCCACGTCAGATAGCCCGCGCGACCTTCGGGATAATCCTTGCGCAACAGAACCCAACGTTCCACATGCTGCCCCCGCGCCGCAATCTGCAATGTTTCCAATGCATTAGGAAACAACCGCGCGCATTCTTCGCTCATCCGTTGACCATACAACAAAGCCTCTGGCTGCCCCTCATCCACCCGAGGATCCTTGGAATTCGCAGCATCAATTGCGTTCAAAACCTGTGTCAGCTGGTCAGTCATGGCTCTCTCCTTGGGTCGGGCTATACGGAAACCGTATCATGCGAAAATACCACATCCCAGACCGCACAGATTGCGAAAACCCTGATTTTGAGAGTTATTTTGCCGCTTTCCCCCCTTGTTAAGATTGAAACGACGCCTTCGAACCCGTAAGTCCAATGTAACTTGATTATCGAGGCAACCATGGCGAACCATCTTCACAAAGGCGACCTGCCTGACGGGTTGGATCTAGGTCCAATCGTTGCAATTGATTGCGAAACCATGGGACTTGTCCCGCATCGCGACCGCCTTTGCGTCGTGCAACTGTCCGGTGGTGACGGCAATGCACACCTTGTGCAAATCAGCAAAGGCCAAACCAAGGCACCGAATTTGTGCAAGGTGCTGACAGATCCTAACATATTGAAATTGTTTCACTATGGACGCTTTGACATTGCCGCAATGTACAATGCGTTTGGCGCTCTGACAGCGCCGGTCTACTGCACCAAAATCGCATCTAAACTGGTCCGCACCTATACAGATCGCCACGGCCTTAAGAACCTGCTGCAAGAGCTGCTAAGCGTCGACATATCCAAGCATCAACAAATGAGCGACTGGGGCGCCCCAGACTTAACCAATGCACAATTGGACTATGCAGCGTCTGACGTGCTGTATCTGCACCAACTGCGCGACGTGCTAAACGAACGCCTCGCCCGCGAAGGCCGTACCGAACTGGCGCAATCCTGCTTTGACTTCCTCCCAACCCGCGCCAAGCTTGATTTGGCAGGTTGGCCTGACACAGACATGTTCTCGCACTGATGTCACGGCGCGGGCTCTCATATTCCCAGATTATTTCCTGGCTGAAAGTGCTACTTCCCGTAGTTGCGCTGGCATTGCTATCGACTATGTTTTTGTTTTCACAGTCAATTTCCCCAACCAGCGCCATTCCGTTCGCCAAAGTAGAACTCCAAGAACGTGCCCGCGATCAACGCATCACCGCGCCATTCTTTTCCGGCCAGACCACATCGGGTTTTCCGATTTCAGTCACAGCGGAAACCGCCAAGCCGGATCAAGACAATCCACGCCTAACCCACGCCGATGAGCTAAAGGCAAATATCACCCTAGCAGATGACAACGTCATCGACTTGGATGCTAAGTCTGCACAGATAAACAGCCTTAGCTTCGAAGTACTTTTGAGGGGCGACGTACAACTAAACTCTACAAACGGGTACGCGTTCACCACCGAAGCCTTAGCGCTGAACCTGAACCAAGGCTCTGCACGCTCTGACACCAAAGTAACCGGCACCGGCCCCGCCGGGACCTTTACCGCAGGCGCTATGGAACTAACCTACCCAGAAGACGGCGAAAAAAGCCGTTTCCTTTTCACAAACGGCGTGAAGCTGATATACAAACCGCAATAACGCATGAGGTCTGCAGTGTTTCGTTCATTGGTCATCGCTTTTACCCTAGCCCTCGGGCTGTCGCAGGCCGCAATTGCGCAGGAATTCAAAGTTGATTTTGGCATCGCAAGCGGTGATCCAGATGCACCTGTCGAAGTGTCCGCTGACGCGCTGTCCATTGACCAAGAAACCGGTGGCGCGAAATTTGATGGTAATGTGATCATCACCCAAGGCGAAATGCGTATGGAGGCCGATCTGGTCAACGTGTTCTATACCGAAGACCAAAGCGGAATTTCCCGCCTAGTTGGCTCTGGTGGAGTTTCGATCTTTAGCGGCAAAGACACGGCCAAGGCGCAAACCGCTGAATATGACGTGACTTCTGGCTTAATCCATATGAACGGCAACGTTGTCTTAGTACAGGGCGCCAACTCCATTTCATCCGAACGGATGACGGTAAATACCAAGAACTCAACGGCAGAGCTTCACGGACGCGTTCGCACCGTATTGCGCCCAAAGGCAAATTGATGGCGAAACCAGAATTGAAAATCGCCGAAGGCCAATCCGGCCTGCGCATTGAAAACCTTCGTAAAAGCTATCGTAAACGCGTTGTCATTCGCGATGTGAACCTTGAGCTAAAGCGTGGCGAAGTCGTTGCGCTATTGGGCCCGAACGGCAGTGGTAAAACCACAAGTTTCTATTCAATCGCCGGTCTCGTCGTGCCCGAAGGTGGGCGCGTTTCCATTGATGGCGAAGATATTACTGCATTGCCAATGTACCGCCGGGCTAAGATGGGTATCGGGTACCTACCGCAAGAAATGTCGATTTTTCGCGGGCTCAGCGTCGAAGACAACATCATGGCGATTCTCGATATTGCGCAAAAAGACCGCCACAAGCGACGTGAGCGTCTAGAAGACCTGCTTTCCGAATTTTCGATCGAGCACCTACGCCGCGCCCCCGCATTGGCCCTATCTGGTGGCGAAAGACGCCGTGTGGAAATCGCGCGATGCTTGGCTGCGGATCCGAAATACTTGCTATTAGATGAGCCGTTTGCTGGGGTTGATCCGATCTCTGTCGGCGACATCCGTCATTTGGTTTCTGACCTTAAAAAACGCGGTATTGGCGTTCTAATCACCGATCACAACGTGCGCGAAACACTCGAAATTGTGGACCGCGCTTACATTCTACACGACGGCAAAGTGTTGATGTCAGGCAGCCCAAGTGAAGTTATTGAGAACGAAAATGTGCGACGCGTTTATCTGGGCGACAGCTTCAAAATTTCCTAAGCCATGCTCGGAATGTAGCCGATTTTTCCGAATTCCTTCTTCGTCAAGATTGACAATCTCCGTTTCCCCTGCCCCAATGAGGGTATGACGCGTGAGACTTTCGCCTTGCTAATCTGCTCGCCCCTTTTTGAAAGGGCTGAAGCTGAGCAGGCCAACCACGGGTCAAATTCCAACATTCTGATCTAAATCAACGATGCCCTTCGGGCGTGTGGATAACGGATTGGGTATGTTTTTAATGAAGGAGAACGAATGCGCTATCAAGTTTCAGGAAAACAAATCGATATTGGTGAATCTCTGCAACGCCATGTTCAGGGCGAACTAGGCGGCGTCGTAAGTAAATACGCCGAACGCCCCACCGATGCTCAAATTGTTTTTTCCAAAAGCGCGCATGAGTTTGTTTGTGAAACCACGGTACATTTGTCCACTGGACTAACCGCACAGGCAAAAGGTCGCGCAACGGAAATCTATGCTGCATTCGACAATTGCAGTGAAAAAATGGAAAAACAGCTGCGCCGATATAAGCGTCGCCTAAAGGACCATCATAAGGATCGAAGCGAGCCGGTTGAACTTTCAGGCGCGGCATCTTATATCCTTGCCACCGAAAACACCTCGGACGAGGTGGAACCGGAATCGTTGCAGCCAATCATCGTGGCTGAAATGCAGACCCAGATCCCGTCCCTTTCAGTGGGCGAGGCAGTGATGCAGATGGAACTTGCAGGTTCGCCAGTGTTGGTGTTCCGCAATGAGGGGAAAGACGGGCTAAACGTGGTCTACCGCCGTGAAGACGGTAATATTGGATGGATCGACCCGCAATAAAAGGCGTTGGGACAGACCCGACCCGGAGATACAGGCTAAATGGACCTATCTACGATTCTTCGCCCAGAGGCGATTAAAGTCGTTTCGGCTGCCTCTAGCAAACGTCGGTTGCTGCAAGATTTTGGCGATCTTGCAGCGTCTTGCTATAACTTAGACGCTGGTGGCGTCGTCGAAGCCTTGCTTGAACGCGAGAGCTTGGGGCCCACTGGGGTGGGTAAAGGTGTGGCACTACCACATGCGCGACTAGAAGGATTGGATGCCGTTCATGGCGCTTTTATCCTCTTGGAAAAGCCTATTGATTTCAACGCTGTAGATCGCCAACCGGTTGATCTAGCTTTTGCGCTATTCGCCCCGCATGACGCGGGTGTCGAACACTTGAAAGCCTTGGCTTATGTTTCTCGTACATTGCGAAATGCAAATATCTGCGCCAAATTGCGTGCCAACGCGGACCCATCCACGTTGTTTGCCATTTTGACTGAAGCAGATGCAGTTCAGGCGGCTTAAGCCCGCCTGACTATTCCCAGTTTTTGAACCCGAAGGTCACATAATCTCGCTGATAGGCGTCACGTGTCAGGGATTCTATCTCATCATCATAGATAGCCGCTAATGTATACGGCAGCCCCTCATCGACCGGCTGAAGCGCAGGCGCATCAACGCCAACCTTTGCCGCAAGAGCGACTAGATCAGTCGCTAGTTCATCCTCACGCAGGATCGCATCAGGGAAGGCCAGAACACCAAAGCCACCAATGATGCTTGCCTGACTAGACCAATAAGCATCCTGACGAATCGCTGTTTGGCCTGCTAAGTTTGCCTTGATGAATCGCAGGTATTCTTTGAATGCGACGCGATGAGCCGCTGCATCGTAAGCCTGATCAGGCATCGCTTCGGGGATCGGTAAACTAAATCGGTTCCGTAAAGTGCGTCGAATTTTATGATACGCCCCTTTGTCCGACGACAGGATCATCTTGCAAAAGGCATAATGCGCGCGCGCGACGGGATGCCGGACGACGCTAAAACTGCGATGTGGCATATGTGCCCGCCGCCATTGACGAAACTCTTTCTGGTTCAGCCCGGTCGCAAGATCACGGACTGACACGTTATCTATGTCAGCCATCCACTGTGTGACTGTCTGACTTGGCCCGCCTTGTATTGGCAAATAGATCAGCCCTGTATCGGCACCTGCGACGTAGGTCGGCACTGCGGGTCCCCGGCGTGGCTCGAAGTTTGGCGTGCGGTTCAAGTTGAACTGATCCAACGCGGAAATCGCCGCTGGAACCGCATCAAAGTTTTCGACTTTTTCGGAAATATGGCTGGGGTTCTGGCGCTTTAGCTTTGCATCCAGCGCATCAAGTGTTTCGTCAACGCCTAGGTATTTGGCCAGACCATTCATAACCCCGAGATCCTGAAGATCTTCGTAAGCGACATAAAAGGCCGTCTGCCCGCTGCGTTGAAGCGTGTTCAGCAGGTGAATTTGGAAGGCCTGCAATTTGGCCACATGCTGCGTGAACTCAGCACCGTCAAATTCTACTTTGCTATCCTTGCGCTTGCGAACATCTGTAAGCTTCCATTGGCCCGTCGCCTGCGCGATTTTCCAGCTGACATAGCTGTCCATTGGGTTGCGGGTCAGGATGATTTTAGCACAGCGCGGATCAGCGAGAACATCATCTAAAATGCGCAAGTCATGATCATGAAAGAACCTAAATCCCCCAAGAGAGTTTGGTTCATCTTTGATCGCATCAATCACACTAAACGGGTTCTCGTCCCGCGTCGTGAGTGAAACGCCTAGAATGTTATCCTTGTTCGGATAGCCGATGAAATGCGGATTAAACGCCTCTCCATAGCAGGTCATCCCCTCGAAGCTATTGATATTGGCCTCGAGAAAATTGGAACCCGTGCGCATCTCGGCAAACACGACAAAATAGTCAAAGCGATTGGTCATTAGGCTTACTGCACCAAATAAGGTCGAGAAGAGGGTTTATTGTCGTTCGGATTGTCCGAACCGACCGAGAAATCACCCATCAAATATGGGTGCATGCCTTGGTTTTTCAGATTCTGCAAAAACTGACCAAACCCCGTTAGATCAGTCATGCGTGGTGCCTCCGCCAGACGGCGTGGCGCGTGCTTTCCAATTTCGTCAATTACGGTCTGTAAGGGTTCCATTGGAGCTTCGATAAACTCCGCCATGGTCCAAATGCGAACCCGCGCTTTGGCCCAAGGGGAACGCATAACTTCCAGAAATTTAGATTCAATTTTTTGGAGCTTCGCAGCTTCTTTACGAATATCGGCAAAATTGCGGTTCGACTTAAACAGCGGTACGGCCCAAGCCCCGGAAATCACAGAAATTTGGGCATTTGGATCTTTGGCCATTAGCCAGTTATTGGCTTGGGAGTCTTGTGGGCCATACTGGAAACACTGGCGTTCACCACGTGTGTTCCAGATGAGGTTTGTCAGAAAGGCCTGCGCGTTATTATCTCGTAGCTTGGCATTATCTGACAGCGCACCGTTAATCACCTTTTGGCCACCATTAAACTCTGCGCGCTTGGCGCCAAACAGATGCCCATGCACCTTGCAACCAGATGCTTTGCCCAACCAGCTTTCAAAATCTTCGAACAGTTCGGTAAATCCCTGAAACACCGAATATGGCGCAGATGTTACGCCGTTTTCCCAATGCTGATCCAAAAACCGCGATTGCATATATAGGCCCGGACGGCCAATCGTTCGACGCTCTACCGCTTTGGCGAAGATGCGATCAATCTTGGCTGGATTCGGTTCTGCCTTGCGGGTCTCTGCAGTTGGGCGAACGAGAAAAGCGTTGTATAGACGATCTGCTTTTGGCCAAATTTTCCGAGCGACAAAGCAATCTGATCGACGCAAGAGCTGGAGGTGATCATCGTAAAAGATATGCGGTTTGCCTTGATAATCGAACTTTGACAGTGTCAGCGACCGGCTTTCAATATTGGTCGAATACAAACGCGCCAAGGACTGAAAGTAGCTTTCATCCGGGATCCAAACCTTTTGGAAATACCGATCATAAATCAGCCGATCGGGATCTTGCAAAATGGCAGAAAGCGTCTGCCGCGTCAGGCACCACCACTGCGATCCCATATGCGGCACAAGGCCATTGGGAATACGGCGCTTGAATTTGATGCGCCGTTGAAAATGCACATAGCGGTCAAAAAGGAATCTGTGCTTTTTCCAGGAGAAAGGGAAACGCAAACTAAAGCGTTCTGAATCTAGGCCACCCACAGTCCATGGAACATCGGCCGTGGTTGCGGATTCAATGAAATCAGTGCGCGAGCGTTCGTCCAAATAAGCAATCAGTTCATTGACCGGGCGTAGCGGCAGGCAAGAGCCAGATGCCAAATAAACATGCCGCACTTCGGGGAACGTATCCAACATCAGCTCGCTTGCGGATTGTGAAGCTGCCACAAGCCCCCACATGCCCCACTCACATTTGTGGCGCTTGCTAAACTTAACCAGCGGTTCAGCGTCCAAACTTTGCTTAAAGGCGTTGAATGTTTTGCGGTCTACCGACGCATCGACATGGATCACGACCGGACAACCAGCAGCGATCCAATGCCGCGCAACTTGTTCGGCACGGTTCAGCGCCGCGTGCACAAGCATGATGACCCCAACGCTCATGCCCAGTTCCCCTTTGACATAAGGCCTAAGATTTCGAGCTGGCGCCAGTTGATGTATTTCTCTGACCACTTGCACCAAAGATCCGGGTTTTGCTGCAGGGATTCTGCATAGGCCACATATTCAACGCTGCTTGAATAGTGCTGTTTACGCTCCAGCTCCTCTGCCGCTTTATGTGAAAATGTATCCAAGAACTTGGTGTGCAAGAGAATGCCGCTGGCCTTTTCGCCACCCCACTCTTCGTACACAAGGTTCAAGCCACGCGGTAAAAGCGAATGTGTCGAGCTGGCGTAGGCATAGTTTCGATCCCATTTAACCAATGGAATTTTATTCAAAGCTGGAGCTTTTTTCGGATTGTCCGGGAAAAAGACACGCGCCCTCGGCCCGCCCTGAATCCAAAGGTTTCCATACTCTGCGTTTTTCTTGATCGAATAATTTCCAGCATCAAACCAAGATGTGATTTCAAGCGGGTTTTGTCCGGCTTGGTATGGGAACTCATCCAGGCGGCCCTTTGGATACATATCCAACAACATTGCCGAAAAACTGCGGATCGAAGAATTGTCCATCCAATCGGTTAGCGCCTGAATGGGGCGACTATCGCAGAATGGGTAGATAAAGAATTCATCCGGGTCGACGACAAGTGTCCAATGCTCATGAGCATATTTGCGCATCAGCGCGTTCATCCAATCAACACCGAAGTTTGCATTCTTATAGCTGGATTTCGTGAACCAGACAGAAACATCGCTCATGCCACTGAGGTAATCCATCAGCCCATCAGTGCTGTCATTGTCCACAACAAGGAAATGATTCACGCCAAGCGAACGGTAATACTGCAAAAAATACGGCATACGAATTGCTTCGTTGCGCGCAGTTGTCACCAACAGCACGTCGCCCGATTTAATCTGGCCGGTATTATCCTGCTTGCATCGGAGTTGCCTGGATTTCCGCATTGAGCGGATAATCCGACGCTTGCGGCGCAACCGCATGCGATAAGAGTCCCATAGCCCCACCGTCAATCACCACTTTGCATTTGTCTGAACACTGCGTTCGCCCGGATCATTCGACCCATTTTTTGCCTGTTATCTAACAATATGTCACAGATTTCTTCTAGGAAGCAATGAATTTAGGAAAGGTTAGGCGCATTGATCGAAATCTTTAAAACTGAATTTAAACATTCAGCGAGCGTCAGCCCGCAATCCCCAATCCTCGGACGAAATTAGACCCAACTGAACCAGCTGGCTCGGGTCCTCGTATTGAACAGATGAAACGCTCCAAAGCTGAGGAGATTTAATGATCCCATCGTAATAACCATCAAAATCTTCTGGCACATTGAAATGCTCTTTTCGCTGCTTCTCCGTTTCCGATTTAGAAACAATCTCAGGCAGGAATTTCGTATGCAGCAAAGCCCCCGATGGGGTAATTCCACCCGGTCCATTGTATGCAAAATTAATTTTAGGAGGCAGGATTGAATGGCTTGAGTTTACGTAGGCAAATCGGCGGTTCCATTTTACCAGCGGCAATTTATTCAAAGTCGGCGAGCGCTGTGGCGCATCAGCGAAAAACATGCGTTCACGTACACCGCCTTGGACCCACAAATTGCCAAGCGGGTACTGGCGCTGGCTACGAAACGGTCCCGCGTCGAACCAATCAAGAATATCACGCGGGTCATCTCCTGACTTATAATCCTGTTGCCCTAAGGGACCCTTTGGATAAAGGTCCAACATCAGTGCGCCAAATGCGATAAGACCTTGCTGGTCCAACGTAGCGGTCAAGCCCTTCAAATCGCAATGATCATCGCCTGAATAAACCAGCAGCTCGTCAGCATCGACCGTCAAGCACCAGTGATTATGTGCGTACCGCATTTGCAAATAGGTCATCCAATCCACGCCGAAGCGCGAACCGTGATAGCTTTGTTCAGTTTGCCAAAGCGATACATCCTCTTGCGCTGCAAGATAGGTATCGCTGCCGTCGTCACTGCCATTGTCGACGATTAGAAAGTGATCCACCCCTAAATTTCGGTAGAACTCTAAAAAGAACGGCAATCGCGTCATCTCATTGCGCAGGGTAGTGACGGCCAAAACACTGGTGTGCGCGATGTTAGACGTGCGATCCGCAACAACAGCTAACTGCTTGCAAGATCGGAGGGAACGCCACAGCAATCGACGCCGCTTAAGGCGCATTCGATAGGCGTTTAGCCAGTTTTCTTGATATTCTAGCGTCATTTGGTTCGAACTATCAAAGCAGAGTTACCCACCTTTGCACGACATAGGTTGCTCGTATCAAACGAAATCTGTTTCAAACGTGTGGTTAGGATGACAAATCCCAAAGCACATATCCCTCAATAGCCAAGGAGCTGAACCCAAGGCTGTTGAGGCTTAATTTTTACGCTTTTTGCAGCGTTACGGTTGGCGCATAGGCGATGAAAAACGGGTTTGCGTAGTCACCTTTGCCATAGGTAAGCGGCGTATGGTCATCAAAGCGCACTACTTGGCCGCCCGCACCCAACAAAACTGCATGACCTGCAGCGGTATCCCACTCCATCGTGCGACCAACACGTGGGTAAATGTCAGCTTCACCAGTCGCGACAAGGCAGAACTTAAGCGAAGAACCAGCGCTTTTGCTGTCTTTGACGTTGTATTTGTTGATGTAGTCTTCGGTGGCTTGGTCGCGATGAGACTTGGATGCGACGATCATCAGGGCTTCGTTATCAGCTTCTGACACATTGATTGGCGTTGTTTCGCCAACGGTATCCAAATCAAAAGCGCCTGTTTCCTCAACCGATTGACCACCAGCTTGCGTAAAGAACATCCGATCACGAGCCGGAGCATAAACGACCCCGCGCTGTGGAACGCCCGCTTCAACATACGCGATGTTGACTGTGAAATCGCCACGACGGTTGATGAACTCTTTTGTGCCGTCCAGTGGATCGACGATTAAAAAGGTGTCGCCTTTGATCTTATGGCTATCGGCCTGCTCTTCAGTCACAAGCATGACATCCGGAAAGGCAGCGCGCAGACCGGCAGAAATAATCGCATCCGCTGCTTCGTCTGCAATAGTGACAGGGCTGTCATCAGATTTCAGCTTTACGTCAAAATCATCTGAATTGTAGATTTCCATAATCTTGCGGCCGGCCTCAATCGAAAGGCGGCGCATCACCTCAATCAGCTTTTCGTTGTTCACGTCGTGTCTCCTGCCAAGGCATTTGTTGAATATTTATCTTTGCCCCCTTATGCTTTGCGCAACACGGAACGGCAAGAATTCCGTCCGCCCCTCTGAGGCAGAAAAGGCAGAGCAGGTCTATGTTTCAGCAATCCGGCCCCAAAACGACGATGCAGTCGGCAATCACGATCTTTGAGCTCGTGTATCATTCCATTGTGCGCATGGTTCGAAAGACCCATGGCAACGCAGTTATGTCGATCCTGTTGAATATGATGCAGGTCGTCATTTTTGTTTTGGCCTTCTTTGTGATGTTCTCGATCCTTGGCCTAAAGGGGTCAGCGATCCGGGGCGACTTCTTGCTGTATATCATGTCCGGCATCTTCATGTTTATGACGCACACCAAAACGATGGGTGCCGTTGTTGGGGCTGAAGGCCCGTCATCGCCAATGATGAAACATGCGCCTATGAACACTGCGATTTCGATCCTCGCGGCGGCGTTTGGGACGCTGTATATTCAAACGCTTTCGTTGCTGACCATTCTCTTTGTCTACCACGTTGGCTTTAACCCTATCGTGATTGATCAACCCATCGGCGCCCTTGGAATGCTGTTGCTGGCATGGTTCACGGGATTGGGGATTGGCCTGGTACTCTTGGCAATCAAGCCTTGGTTCCCAACCTTTGTTTCTATCGCAAACACGATTTATGCCCGCGTGAATATGATTGCCTCTGGTAAGATGTTTGTCGCGAACACATTGCCCAGCTTTATGCTTGCTATGTTTGACTGGAATCCGTTGTTTCACACAATTGACCAATCGCGCGGCTATGTTTTTCTAAACTACGCACCACGCAACAGCAGCTCGGAATACCCGTTATATGTCGGTCTGGTTCTGTTGATGGTTGGCTTGATGGGTGAATTCTACACGCGCAGGCAAGCGTCCCTCAGCTGGGGCTCAAAACGCTAAAGATCTACAGCCCGCAGCGTAAGATTGATCCGCCCGTTTTTAGGTAGCAATGAAGAACTGCCAAATCGGATGCGGTCAACACCGTGATAAACCATGCGCGCTTCGCCGCCCATCACAACAACGTCGCCGGACGTCAGCCATAGCGATTCTGTAGATCCGCCCCGAGTAGGTGTGCCCATCCGAAACAAAGCATCATCGCCAAGCGAAATTGAAACGACAGGCCATTCAAACGCACCTTCGTCTTTGTCTTGATGCATGCCCATACGTGCGTCTTGCCCGTAAAAGTTCACCAAGCAACAATCCGGCTGGCGCGAAACGCCGCTCACCGCATTCCAAATGTCGAGAACATCCTGGGGGATTGCGGGCCAGGGAGAACCGCTTGGGTGGTGAGCTTGGTACCGATACCCGTCTCTATCTGTCACCCAACCCACGGACCCAGCGGACGTCATTCGAACCGACATCGGCTTTCCACTGGGAGTGATCGGGGAAACAAACGGTGCGTCCGAGGCGACGTTGCGTATGTTTTTCACCAAATCGCTCTGTTCTTTGCGATCTAGAAAATCCTTATAGATTCGAAATCCGCGAATATTGAGGGGGTTAGAAACCTTCATTTTGACCTCCTAGCAACACAGACAGAAGATTCGCAGCAAATTTGCCGTATACAACACGATCTGACGCTTGCAGCAGCTTTTCCGCCTCCCTATATACCCTCCGAAGCGTAGTGGCCAAAGGGCCATTGCATTCAGGATCATGGCAGGATGCCGAAACGGGTCCAGGCCTTGGAACATCGCCTTAAGTAAGAAGGGATCAAATTATGGGTAAAGTCATTGGTATCGACCTCGGTACAACAAACTCTTGTGTGGCCATCATGGATGGTTCTCAAGCACGCGTAATTGAAAACGCTGAGGGTGCACGTACAACACCTTCGATCGTTGCATTCACAGACGACGAGCGCCTTGTAGGCCAGCCGGCAAAACGCCAGGCCGTCACAAACCCAGAAAACACCGTATTCGGCGTGAAGCGTCTGATCGGTCGCCGGGTTGATGATGCAGCTGTTGAAAAAGACAAAAAAATGGTGCCGTTCGCGATTGTGAATGGCGGCAATGGCGATGCATGGGTTGAAGCACGTGGCGAGAAATACTCCCCGTCGCAAATCTCTGCGTTCACATTGGGCAAAATGAAAGAAACCGCTGAGTCCTATCTTGGCGAAGAAGTAACACAGGCGGTTATCACTGTTCCTGCGTACTTTAACGATGCTCAGCGTCAGGCGACAAAAGACGCCGGTAAGATTGCTGGCCTCGAAGTTCTGCGTATCATCAACGAACCAACAGCTGCTGCGTTGGCTTACGGTCTGGACAAAGAAGAAACCCAAACCATCGCGGTCTATGACCTTGGTGGCGGTACCTTCGACGTAACCATCCTAGAGATCGACGACGGCCTGTTCGAAGTTAAATCCACCAACGGCGACACGTTCCTTGGCGGTGAAGACTTTGACATGCGTATCGTGAACTACCTCGCGGACACATTCAAAAAAGAACACGGCGTTGATCTGTCCAAAGACAAGATGGCCCTGCAGCGTCTGAAAGAAGCAGCAGAAAAAGCCAAGATTGAGCTGTCTTCTGCGTCGCAAACAGAAATCAACCAGCCGTTCATCTCGATGGGCAAAGATGGTTCTCCTTTGCACATGGTCATGAAACTGACCCGCGCAAAGTTGGAATCTCTGGTTAACGACCTGATCAAAGCGTCCATGAAGCCATGCGCAGCAGCGTTGAAAGATGCTGGCTTGTCCGCGTCTGACATTGACGAAGTTGTTCTGGTTGGCGGTATGACCCGCATGCCTAAAGTTGTTGAAGAAGTCACAAAATTCTTCGGCAAAGAGCCACATAAGGGTGTGAACCCGGATGAGGTTGTTGCGATGGGCGCGGCCATTCAGGCTGGTGTTCTGCAAGGCGACGTTAAAGACGTTGTTCTGCTGGACGTTACTCCATTGTCCTTGGGTATCGAAACTTTGGGTGGTGTCTTCACCCGCTTGATCGACCGCAACACCACTATCCCTACGAAAAAGTCCCAGACTTTTTCTACTGCGGAAGACAACCAAAACGCTGTGACACTGCGTGTGTTCCAGGGTGAGCGTGAAATGGCTGCGGACAACAAGATCCTTGGTCAGTTCAACCTAGAAGACATCCCACCGGCACCACGTGGCATGCCGCAGATCGAAGTGACTTTTGACATCGATGCCAACGGCATCGTGTCTGTTGGCGCCAAAGACAAAGGCACCGGCAAAGAGCAGTCGATCACAATCCAAGCGTCTGGCGGCCTGTCTGACGAGGACATCGAAGCAATGGTTCAAGACGCGGAAGCAAACGCTGAAGCGGATAAAGATCGCAAAGAGCTGGTCGAAGCACGCAACCAAGCAGAGAGCCTGATCCATTCGACTGAAAAGTCCATGGAAGAGCATTCCGACAAGGTCGACCCGACAACCATCGAAGCGATCGAATTGGCAATTGCTGCGTTGAAAGACGATCTGGAAGACGAAAAAGCAAACGCTGACAAGATCAAGTCTGGCGTTCAGAACGTGACCGAAGCGGCGATGAAACTGGGCGAAGCGATCTACAAAGCGTCTGCAGAAGAAGCTGGTGAAGAGCCAGCAGCAGCAGATGCTGGTCCAGCGGACGACGACATCGTCGATGCTGACTTCGAAGATCTTGACGGCGACAAGCGCTAAGCGCGTGGTCGGATCATGATTACGGGCCGGTCCGCTCGCCGGATCGGCCCTTTCATTTTTCCGGCTCAGAGGAGTAACCCATGGCAAAACGCGACTTCTACGAAGTTTTAGGTGTCGGCAAAGGGGCCTCTGCGGATGAAATTAAGAAAGCCTATCGCAAGAAGGCCAAAGAATTTCACCCTGACCGCAATGCGGACAACCCTGATGCAGAAGCCAAGTTTAAAGAAGCCAATGCTGCTTACGAAGTTCTAAAGGACGGCGATAAGAAAGCAGCCTATGACCAATATGGTCATGCAGCCTTTGAAGGCGGCATGGGCGGCGGTCAACGGGGTGGACACCCTGGTAACGGTGACTTTGCAAGCGCATTCTCAGACGTCTTTGATGACCTGTTTGGCGACTTTATGGGCGGCCAGCGTGGTGGCGGTGGCGGACGGCAACGTGCGGCACGTGGCTCTGACCTGCGCTACAATCTTCGCGTTACACTCGAAGAAGCCTTTTCTGGACTTCAAAAGACAATCCAAGTTCCAACATCCGTTGGCTGTGGATCCTGTAATGGATCCGGTGCCGAAGGTGGTGCTGAGCCAACAACTTGTCCAACCTGTTCTGGGATGGGTAAAGTTCGTGCGCAGCAAGGTTTCTTTACTGTCGAACGTACCTGCCCGACCTGTTCTGGCCTTGGCCAAATCATCAAAAACCCTTGTAAATCTTGTGGTGGTGTTGGGCGCACGGAAAAAGATCGTTCGCTTTCGGTCAACATTCCTGCGGGCGTCGAAACCGGCACGCGTATTCGCCTAGCGGGCGAAGGCGAGGCAGGTTTGCGAGGTGGGCCAACCGGTGATTTGTACATCTTTATCGAAGTATCCAAACACGCGATCTTTGAGCGTGAGGGGACCAACCTATTCTGTCGTGTGCCTGTTTCTATGGCCTCTGCAGCTTTAGGTGGCGATATTGAAGTACCGACAATTGACGGTGGCCGGAGCCGGGTGAAGATTCCATCAGGTAGCCAATCGGGGCGGCAAATGCGTTTGCGGTCCAAGGGGATGCCTGCACTTCGCGGCGGTGGCGCTGGGGATATGTTCATTGAACTGGCAGTTGAAACGCCCGTGAATTTGACCAGTCGCCAAAAGGAAATTCTTAAGGAATTCGATCAGCTTTCCGAAGAGAACAACCCGGAGAGCAGCAGTTTCTTTAAGTCTGTCAAAGGCTTCTGGGATTCGATGAAAAGCTAATCCCGGGTAAATAATATTAAAGAGGCGCTTCATTTGAGGCGCCTTTTTTGTTTGCTTAAGCCAATGCTAACCATTGCCCGCACAAGCTTAAGTATGTCTGATCCTAATGCTTTCTCCGAAGTCCCGCTCCCACTTTTTGAATCGGAATCTCATTTAATTTCAAAGGGTTCCGGAAAGATCCCATCGTACCTGCAAGATCATCGCAAGCGATTGCGAGAGCGGTTTATGCTGGGTGGAGCTGCGGCGGTTCCGGATTATGAATTGTTGGAGTTGGTGCTGTTTCGCGCCATCCCTCGGCAGGATGTAAAACCGCTTGCCCGTAAGCTACTGGAAAAGTTTGGTAATTTTAACTCTGTCGTTTCTGCACCAATCCATAGGCTGAAAGAAATCAAGGGTGTTGGGGATGCTGTTGTTTGCGAGCTTAAGATAATAGAAGCCGCGGCGCATCGACTTGCCAGATCAAAAGTTATGCAAAGACAGGTGCCTAGCTCTTGGGATTCGCTGTTGGATTATTGCAAAGCGTCGATGGGGCATCAGGAGATAGAGCAATTTCGAATCCTGTTCTTAGATACCAAAAACACGCTAATTGCAGACGAAGCACAGACAAAAGGAACAGTTAATCACGTGCCGGTCTACCCGCGCGAGGTTGTGAAACGCGCGTTGGAACTGAATTCTAGTGCCCTGATTTTAGTACACAATCACCCATCTGGCGACCCAACGCCATCACAGGCAGATATTGAAATGACCGAACAGATACGCGCAGCCTGTGATGTGTTGTCGATCACATTACATGATCACCTGATCATCGGCGCCTCGCGCCACCTAAGCTTTCGCAGCGAGGGATATATGAGAGATTGAATTGTACAATTCGTACGTTTCAATTTAGCGCACCCAAATCTCGACCCGACGGTTCACTTGGCGCCCCCAGGCGCTTTCATCGCAAGCCATTGGCAGGGCCTCGCCGAAGCCCTCGACCGCGATATTCAAACTCGACGGATCAACTGTTTCTGCGGCGGCAAGAACCGCCTCTTTCACAGCGGTTGCGCGACGTAGAGCAATGGTGCCGTTCGCTTCGGCCGAGCCTTCGCCATCGCTGAACCCGACAAAGACCAATTCGCGGCCATCATAGGTACCAAGCTCTAGCGCGCGGGCGAGCTGTTGGGCGTTAGACCGCGATTGGGCATCCAAAGCACTAAGGCCAGGTTTAAACCGAAAGGTGGTTGTCAGCCGCGCATGATTACCGAGGCGCTTAACGACGGCCTGAAGGTCTTTTAACGGTACATCTTTATCCGCGCGGGCAATCGCATTGGCGAAACGCTCGCCCTGCAAAGCAACTGGCACTTCTTCTGGAGAGTGATCCACGAATCCTGCGCGACGGATCACAATCTGTGCTGCTGGACCGCGGGTATAGGCCAGAAAATCGCGCGCGACTTTGGGCAAGCGACGCGCAGGAAGATACAGGAACATTGGCGCTGTCAGCGGGTAATCTTCAGTTTTAATCCCACGACGGGTGGCATGCACCGCAAAGCCGCAACCGCCCGCTAGCGGTAGGCGCGCAGCAGCGCTGGAACTGGAATACGTTGTAATCCCAATTGCAAAGGGATCGCGCTGTACGGCGCTTACAAGCGATGTCATCTGACTATGAAAAACGGCATCGTCATCGAGCCGTTGCCCCGAGGGTTTTAACAGCCGATCCTCGATAGCTTGTAGCAATCCGGATTCCTGTTCAGGCACATGGCGCGCGATTGGGGCATCCGGGCCGCCTAGCATTTTCCAATTGTCGATTTTACCGGAAAACACCTTGGACAGATCGCTAGCCGTGATCCGCTTAACGGGATTGCCCGGCGCGACAACAGGGACCAATGCGTTCAAGGCCAAGATGCGACTGCGGTTCTTACCGCTCATGTT
This sequence comes from Cognatishimia sp. 1_MG-2023, assembly GCF_030548175.1. Lineage (GTDB taxonomy): Bacteria > Pseudomonadota > Alphaproteobacteria > Rhodobacterales > Rhodobacteraceae > Cognatishimia. Next base: position 241,511 of record NZ_JAUORX010000004.1, read on the forward strand.
GCCCAGCCCCGCTTCGTAGCCGCGTTTGGATTCGGGTTCACGAATTTCGCGCAGGGACATTGCGATGTCTGCTTCATTAGCAAGGAGATCGGCAAAGCCTTCGTCAGTTGTGGTTGCCCTGAAGAAAAAGCGCGCGACAGTGGCACCGGTCGTCGAATCCGCAAGCTCGTACGAAAAGTGAGTTTTGTCGGTTAGTTTGCGAGACACGCGGTACCCGTTGCGCAGCGCAAAGCCATCGAGCAAGGCAGGCATCAGCACATCTGCCATGCCAGCGGCGCCAGAAATCCGAACCTCGGCCACGAAATCCATGAGGTTCGGGCAAGCGGGCCCGTCACAGGTGACGCCAGAGCCATCAACGGTCAGCTCGCCATACAGTGTTTGGACGCGGTAGAATTCGCCATCAAAGCCTAGCAACGTGCCTGTAATTTCGACCGCGCCATCGGGCGAGGTCAAAGTCACATCCTGTGCGGAAAGGGATTGGCCACCGAGAAAAAAGGAAAGTGCGGCGAAAGTCGCCGCACGCAAAATGTTCATGGATTGACCCTGACTTGCGCGAAATTATTTCTGCGCGATTGTCAGGTCTTGGAGCAGGTTTTTCAACACCAGAAAGTCACCCGAAGCAGCACATTCTGGCATTGCAATTTCCAATTGGCGGGTTGTGGCCGGTCCACCTTGGTGAATCTGCAAAGTAGAGGCCCGAATATCGCGGCCGCAGTTGCTGCCAGTGACTTCTGCTTCGACGGAAAGTTGCACCTTGCCCGTTGTGGCAGCATTGCCTGTTGGGAAGGTATAGACGTCTGCCATTTGCGAAATCTCGCTTTGGCCGTCACCAAGACGCAGCAGGAAACCGCCCTGCCCGCCGATGACCGAGGTTAAATCGCGGGTGTTGCCATACCATACGTGCCCTGCGGAATTATAATCGGCTTCGTATTCAAGCGCATGAATTTGCAGACCCGCTTCGCCCATCCATTGGACAGCAACCCGATCATAGAATTCAAGCGACGGTACTGAGGCGATGCTGTTGGTTTCGCTGCCATTCGGGAAGCGAACCGCAAAACGCGCGTCTTGCTCCATCGCCGGAACGGTGATGCCGAGAGCCCCGTTTTCATCAAGGACTTCGGTAAAGCTAAGACCGGCATGAGAAATCGTGACGCGCGCGTTTGGTAGGCACGTCGCTGTAATTTCTAGGTTCACCATTGCGGCGATAGCAGGGATGGCATTCATGGAGATGTCACACCCCAGCAGCGGTGCTGGCTCTTCTTGGGGCATAGCGGTGGTTGGTGTATCTAACGAGACCTCAAGTGCAACGGTGCGTGCTGGCAATTGCGCCTCTAGCTGGCTGGCTTGGGGTAGGTTTGGCAGGGCGAAGGATGAAGCCGAGGCCAAGAGCAACGGTGGGTTTGCATCCAGTGCTGGTGCAAACTGTTTGGATTGCTCAGGCTGCACCCCCGAAGCCTGCGTTGGCTGGCCACTTTGGACATAGACGCCGAGCACGATGGCAGCCGTTGCCGTTACGGCGGCAAGGGCCAGTTTGCTGGTTCTTTCAGACAATTTCACAGGCTTCATGGGGTACGCTCCCTACGCTTAAAAACAACGCAAACCGTGCCCACAAAAAAGGGCGCCGCTGTGGCGCCCTTGTGAAGAAATTCGTTTTTATTAAGGCAAATCGCTTAGGCGAGCTTGCCATGGCAATGCTTGAACTTTTCGCCAGAACCGCATGGGCAGGCGTCATTTCGGCCCGGATTTCCCCATGTGCTTGGATCATCTTCATCGAAGCCCGCGATTAATGGTTCGTTGTCAGTTGCCGCCGGTTTAGGAGCAGCCGCTTGAGCCACAGCAGCCTGACGGGCCTGCATTTCAGCGATCATGTTACGCTGCTCTTCCTCAGTCAGCGGACGGATTTGACCCAAGTTACGGGTCACGTCCACGCGCAGGGTGTCGAGCATGGTTTCAAACAGTTGGAACGCTTCATTCTTATATTCGTTCAACGGATCACGCTGTGCGTAGCCACGGAAACCTACAACTGAACGCAGGTGTTCAAGCGTCAACAGGTGCTCGCGCCATTTGTTATCAATGATCTGCAGCAAAATTTGCTTTTCGATGTTGCGCAGCTGCTCTGGACCGAATTGAACGGCTTTTTGCGCCATCAGTTCGTCAGATGCATTTTCAAGGCGCTCTTGGATGTCTTCGTCATCCACACCCTCTTCGCCAGCCCATTCAACGACGGGCACGTCGATAGACAGCTGCTCTTTGCAGGCAGAGTAAAGACCTTCGGTGTCCCACTGGTCGGCGTAGGATTTTGGCGGCATGTATTGATCAACGAGGTCCGCGATCACGTCGTGGCGCATATCCTTGACGATTTCCGACAAGTCCTCTGATTCCATGATTTCGCGGCGCTGCGAGAAGATCACCTTACGCTGATCGTTCATCACGTCATCGAATTTCAATAGCTGTTTACGGATGTCGAAGTTACGACCTTCGACTTTTGCCTGCGCGCGTTCGAGGGATTTGTTCACCCATGGATGAACAATCGCCTCGCCTTCTTTCATTCCTAGCGTCGACAGAACTTTGTCGAGACGGTCAGAGCCAAAGATACGCATAAGGTCATCTTCGAGGGACAAGTAGAAAGAAGAGCGGCCCGGGTCACCCTGACGGCCGGAACGGCCACGCAGCTGGTTATCAATGCGGCGGCTTTCGTGACGTTCTGTCGCCAGAACGAACAGGCCACCAGCGGCTTTTACAGCGTCTTCATCGGCTTTATGACCGTCTTCGATACGTGCGCGAATTTCGTCTGGGTTGCCATCGGGATCTGCAGCAATCGCTTCCATGATCTTGAATTCAACGTTGCCACCCAATTTGATGTCGGTCCCACGGCCGGCCATGTTGGTCGCGATGGTTACGGCGCCAAGCTTACCCGCGTCTGCAACGATCTGCGCTTCTTGCTCGTGCTGTCGAGCGTTCAGAACGTTGTGCTTGATGCCTTCTTTTTCCAGCATCTGCGACAGCAGTTCGGATTTCTCGATAGAGGTGGTGCCGACCAACGTTGGCTGGCCTTTGGCGCTGGCCTCTTTGACGGTTTCTACGATGGCGTTGAATTTTTCTTGTGCTGTCCGATAGACCGCATCGTCATCGTCAACACGGGCGATAGGACGGTTTGTCGGGACTTCGACAACACCCAGACCGTAGATTTCTGCGAATTCTTCTGCTTCGGTCAACGCGGTACCGGTCATCCCGCCCAGCTTGTCATACAGACGGAAGTAGTTCTGGAAGGTCACCTGCGCCAAAGTCACATTTTCTGGCTGGATGCCGACGTTTTCTTTGGCTTCGATGGCTTGGTGGAGACCGTCGGACAAACGGCGACCAGCCATCATACGGCCGGTGAATTCATCGATCAGAACGATCTGGCCATCGCGTACGATATAATCTTTGTCTCGGGTAAAGAGCTTATGCGCGCGCAGACCTTGGTTCACGTGGTGAACAATGGTCGTGCTTTCTGGGTCGTAGAGTGATTGACCGTCAGGCAAGATCCCTTTGGCTTTCAACTGCTCTTCGAGCCAATCGTTGCCTTCATCGGTGAAGGAGACGTTGCGGGTCTTTTCATCGAGTGTGTAGTGCTCGTCATCAATGCCAGGAATGACCGCATCAATGGTTTGATACATTTCTGTGCGATCTTCAGCCGGACCAGAGATGATCAGCGGAGTCCTCGCTTCGTCGATGAGGATCGAGTCAACTTCATCGACAATCGCGAAATGGTGGTGCTTTTGCGAAATCTGGTTCAGCTCGGATTTCATGTTGTCGCGCAGGTAGTCAAAGCCCAGCTCGTTGTTTGTGGCGTAGGTCACGTCACATCCGTAGGCTTCTAGCTTTTCGCCTTCGGGCTGCTGCGGGTAAATCACGCCAGTGGTCATGCCCAAGGCGCCGTAGACTTTGCTCATCCATTCGGCGTCGCGTTTTGCGAGGTAGTCGTTGACGGTGACGATGTGCACGCCTTTGCCGGTCAGCGCATTCAGATATGCCGGGAATGTCGCAACAAGGGTTTTACCCTCGCCGGTTTTCATTTCCGAAATATTGCCCTGATGCAAAAAGATGCCGCCCATCAGCTGGGTGTCAAAGGCCCGTAGACCGAGCGCGCGCTTTGCAGCCTCGCGGCAGTTGGCAAATGCCTCTGGCAAGATGCTGTCGAGCGCTTCGCCTTCGGCAACCCGCATTTTGTATTCAGCGGTTTTTTCGATCAGCTGTTCATCTGTCAGCTTAACGAATTCTTCTTCCAACGCGTTGATCTTGGCAACGATCGGTCGGGTGTTTTTAATCTTGCGGTCGTTCGGTGTGCCGAAGACCTTTGCGCTCAATTTTCCAAAACCCAACATGTGCTGATGTCCTTTGTTGACAATTTCTTGCGCCGCTTATGCTTGCCCGTCTTGTCCCCTGCTCATACAAACAGGACAAAGAACTATTGCTCCGGCCTCAAAGCGATGTAAGGGGCCTATATAACAGTGTCAACGTCGCCAACGACTGCGGCAACAGCCAAGGACTAAACAATGTCAAAAACACTCAATTTTCTGCGCGGTACTGCGGTTGCTCTTTTGCTTGCAACACCAGCGTTTTCTGACGATTCGGTCAATGCAAACACAGTTGTTGCAACTGTAAACGGCGCTGACATCACGTTGGGCCAAATGCTTGCCGTCAAGGAAACTTTGAACGAGCAGTATCAATCACTTCCAGATGACGTTTTGTTTAACGGCATTTTAGATCAGTTGATTCAGCAATCATTGTTGGCACAGAGCTTTGGTGGCGACACACCAAAGCGCGTTGAATTGGCCTTACAGAACCAGCGCCTTGCGCTGATGTCCGCCGAAGTTCTGCAAGAGTTGATCGCGGCAAAAGTAGACGATGCAGCGGTTCAGGCAGCCTATGATGCGCAGTATGCTGATTATGAAGGCAGCCGTGAATTCAACGCATCGCATATCTTGGTTGCATCTGAAGAAGAAGCGGCCACGATTGCAACGGAAATTCGCGATGGCGCTGACTTTGCTACGACCGCAAAAGAGAAATCCACTGGCCCATCCGGCCCAGGTGGTGGCGAATTGGGTTGGTTTGGCGCAGGTCAAATGGTTCCACCGTTTGAAGAAGCAGTTGCCAAGCTTGAAACCGGTCAGGTTTCTGACCCTGTGGAAACTCAATTCGGTTGGCATGTGATCAAACTGAACGACACACGTTTGCAACAAGCGCCAGCATTGGATGAAGTTCGTCAGCAGATTGAAGGTGAAGTACAGCGGACCGTGATTGATGCGGAACTGGCGCGCCTGACTGAAAATGGCGAAATTTCCAAGACTGTTGCCGAGGGAATGGACCCAAGCATCTTGAAACAAAGCGATCTGCTGGAGAACTAAGTTGGCAACTATCGATTCTGTTTCGCCGCTGGCACCTACCAGCTTTCCAGACCTGCCTGAGATTCAGGGCGTCGAATTCGCGGCCGTGGCTGCGGGGATAAAGTATGAGGGACGCAAAGATGTGACCCTGATCCGATTGGCGCCAGGAAGCACCGTAGCGGGGACGTTTACTAAGTCATCCACGCGATCTGCGAATGTGTTGGATTGCCAAGCGAAAGTTGGGATCGATTGCGATAAGGGCGCGGCCTTTATCATCAACTCGGGCAATTCGAATGCCTTTACGGGGCGAGCGGGTGAAAACTCGGTCGCCGCGATCTGTGAGGCTGTTGCTGCGGAAACCGGGTTGTCAGCGGATCGGGTGTTTACTTCTTCGACAGGAGTGATTGGCGAACGGTTGCCACATGACCGCATCACGTCAAAGGTCGCGGAGCTGTCGGCTGGCCTATCTGTGGATGGCATCGAAGACGCTGCGCAGGCAATTATGACGACTGACACCTTCGCCAAGGGCGCCTCAGCTGAGGTTGAGATTGGCGGCAAGTTGGTCAAAATCGCAGGGATTGCGAAAGGCTCAGGCATGATCGCGCCAGATATGGCGACGATGCTGGTTTATATATTTACGGATGCAAAGGTGTCGCGGCCTGTACTGCAAGCGATGCTGTCAGAGCTAACGGATAAGACCTTTAACTGCATCACGGTAGATAGTGACACTTCGACATCGGACACGCTGTTAATGGGGGCAACAGGCGCTTCTGGTGTTGATGTATCCGCGGGCGATGCGGCCTTTAGGGGCGCGCTGCATGGCGTGATGCAAGAACTGTCCCACCTTGTTGTGAAAGATGGTGAAGGCGCGACCAAATTCGTTGAAGTTTCTGTAACTGGTGCAGCAAATGACGCAGATGCGCGGACACATGCGTTGGCAATTGCGAACTCACCGTTGGTCAAAACAGCCATTGCGGGTGAAGATCCGAACTGGGGTCGCGTTGTTATGGCAATTGGCAAATCGGGTGCAGCGGCTGATCGCGATTTACTGTCGATCAAATTTGGCGACATTCTCGTTGCTGAAAAGGGCTGGGTCTCTGCTAATTATAGCGAAGAAGCTGGCGCCAACTATATGAAGGCACAAGAGCTAACGATCAGTGTTGATCTGGGCTTGGGAAGCGGTGAAGCCACTGTTTGGACCTGTGATTTGACCCACGGCTATATCTCTATCAACGCGGATTATCGCTCTTAATTTTGTCGGAGGCTTAGGCCATGAAAACGGTGCTTGTGTCAGCGGTTGCGCTGATTGATCGCGATGGGCGGGTGCTGTTGGCACAGCGTCCTGAAGGCAAGTCGATGGCTGGTCTTTGGGAATTTCCCGGCGGAAAAATTGAGGATGGCGAAACACCTGAAGTCGCTTTGATTCGCGAACTTCAAGAAGAACTGGGCATTGATACGTGGGAGAGTTGTTTGGCCCCGCTGACCTTCGCGTCACACACGTATGAGACGTTTCATCTGTTGATGCCTGTGTTCGCTTGCCGCAAGTGGTCCGGCACTCCGGTCGCGAACGAAGGGCAGACGCTTAAGTGGGTTTATCCAAAGGATTTTCGTGACTATCCCATGCCGCCGGCGGATATTCCATTGATCCCAATTTTGCGGGACTGGCTGTAAAACTTGCCTTTAATTGGCTCTTTAACGTCCAATTTACTCAATTTTGGTAGGCATTCTTCCGATTTGCGAATACTAAATAAAGAACAAGATGCCAGTCTGGGGCAAAACTCTTATACACATTCAACTTGTCAATCAGTCTGGGGGGATTGGACATGCTGAGAACTATTACGCTAGGAAGCTGCATTTCTGTGCAGGGTTTGTTTGTTAAAGCCCTGCCGAATGGGTTGATTCAGGTGCGTGTTGGGCAAACTTTCTATCAAGGTAAGCCTGTCTAAACCTGCGCTCTAAGCCGTTCCGCAAATCATAGTTTGTAAACGAAAAACGCCGCCTCATCTCTGAGGCGGCGTTTTCTATTTCAAGATCAAGACTGGATTAGTCGAGAGTACGTGTGACTTCTTCGCGTTCGAAGATTTCGATCACATCGCCTGCGCGGATGTCTTCGTAGTTTTCGAAGGCCATACCACATTCTTGACCAGACTGAACTTCTGGCACTTCGTCTTTGAAGCGCTTCAGTGTCTTCAGTGTGCCCTCGTGGATAACCACGTTGTCGCGCAGCAAGCGAACGCCTGCGGAACGGCGCGCAACACCTTCGGTAACCAAGCAACCAGCAACTTTGCCGACGTTGGATACTTTGAACACGTCTTTGATATTCGCGTACCCGATGAAGTTTTCTTTGATCTCGTTAGAGAGCAAGCCAGATGCCGCTGCTTTTACGTCATCCACAAGGTCATAAATGACCGAGTAGTAACGAATTTCTACGCCTTTTTGGTTCGCAGTGTTGCGAGCGGAGGCATTGGCACGAACGTTAAAGCCCATGACCGGCGCACCGGATGCTTCAGCAAGGCCGATGTCAGATTCAGTGATCGCACCAACACCGGAGTGTAGGACACGAACGCGAACTTCGTCGTTGCCGATTTTTTCCATCGCCTGAACGATCGCTTCGGCAGAACCTTGAACGTCAGCTTTGACCAAGATCGGCAGCTCAGAGACGTCAACGTCGTCCTTAGCTTTCTGCATCAGCTGTTCCAGCGTTGTCGCTGCGCCAGCTGCTGCGCGCTTATCTTTCGCCGCTTGCTCACGGTATTCCGCAATCTCACGTGCCTGTGCTTCGGTGTCAGTAACGTTCAGAACGTCACCAGCTTCTGGAGTGCCGTTAAGACCCAGAACCTCTACCGGTACGGATGGGCCTGCTTCTTGAACACGATCGCCCTTGTCGTTGATCAGTGCACGGACTTTACCGTACTGCTCACCCACAACAAAAATATCGCCTTGGCGAAGTGTCCCTTTTTGAACCAGAACGGTTGCAACAGGACCACGGCCAACATCAAGCTGCGCCTCGATCACGGCACCTTGGGCGGCGCGATCTGGGTTGGCTTTCAGTTCGAGAATCTCAGACTGCAGCGCAATCGCTTCGAGCAATTCGTCTAGGCCCTGACCGGTAACGGCAGAAACTTCGACGTCTTGAACTTCGCCAGACATTGCTTCGACGATAACTTCGTGTTGCAGAAGTTCTGCACGCACTTTGTTCGGGTCAGCGGCTGGTTTATCAATTTTGTTGATCGCCACGATCATTGGCACTTCGGCCGCTTTCGCGTGGTTAATCGCTTCGATGGTCTGCGGCATAACCGAGTCATCTGCTGCAACAACCAGAACAACGATGTCTGTTACCTGAGCACCACGGGACCGCATAGACGTAAACGCCGCGTGGCCCGGAGTATCGAGGAACGACAGTGTTGTGCCGCTATCGGTTGTGACCTGATACGCACCAATGTGCTGCGTAATACCACCCGCTTCACCAGCAACAACTTTCGCGTCGCGGATCGCATCCAAGAGGGATGTTTTACCGTGGTCAACGTGGCCCATGATGGTGATAACCGGTGGGCGCGATGTCAGGTCTTCTTCTTTTTCTTCAACATCAGTGATTACGTCTTCGACATCAGCGTCTGAAACGCGAACCACTTTGTGGCCGAATTCTTCGATGATCAGTTCCGCAGTATCCGCGTCTAGCGCTTGGTTCTGCGTTACCATCATGCCCATATTCATGAGTGACTTAACAACGTCAGCCACACGCTCGGCCATACGGTTCGCCAATTCAGAAACCACGATGGATTCTGGCAATTGAACGTCACGAATTACCTTTTCGCGCTCAACAGTACCGCCCATCGCCTTTTGGCGTGCACGTTCCTGCTTCCGCTTCATGGCGGCCATAGATTTTTGACGTCCGCCTGCACCACCGGTTGCTTGGCTGAGGGTCAGCTTGCCGGAACGGCGCGCATCGTCTTGGCCACGGTTACGAGCGTTACGATCACGTTCGCGATCTGCCTTGCGTGGTGTCGCAGCCGGCAATGGCTTGTTAGACAAGTCACGCTTTGGACCAGGCGCAGCACGCGCGGCCGGAGCCTCTGCAGCGGGAGCTGCTTTTTCGGCAGCGGCGCGCTTGGCAGCTTCTTCCTGCTCACGTTTTTTCTGTGCTTCAGCTTCAGCCTTTTCACGAGCGCGTTCTTCAGCTTCGCGCTGTTCGCGTTCTTTGGCTTCCATCTCGGCACGGCGGCGCGCGCGCTGTTCATCGCGTGCTTTTTCTTCTGCAGCGCGACGCTCGTTGTCTTCTGCTTCGCGTGCTTTCGCTGCCTGAAGTGCCTTCAGACGGCGTGCCATTTCAACATCAGTGATGCCCGCTGGACGTTTGGACGGGTCACCGCCTGGACGGCCGCTGACGGCCCCCTTAGCTGCTGCGCCGGGTTTCGGAACCACAACGCGCTTGCGTTTGGTCTCAACCACGACGTTTTTGGTCCGGCCATGGCTGAAGCTTTGCTTTACATTGCCCGGACGAGCACCTGCGCCACCTAGGCCCAATGTCTTTTTACCGTCGTTATCGCTCATGAAGCTGTCTTACCCTTTCCGACGACCCCTGCCGCCGTAATTTCGCGTACGCCCTTTAGTCTTTGGGCTTCCTCTACAACTCTTTTCGTGAGTCCGCCAGACGCAAGCGCCCCATGGATCACGTTTTGTCGCCCAAATGCTATTCCAAGCTCTTCGGCTGTAAGCCAACCGATGTAGCTGCCATAGTGAGGCGTACTGAGTTTAGTCTTGCCGCGGCCTGAACCGTCCACAGCTTGTATAAGAACCTCGGCCACCTCTTTTGAGAGCCAGTCCTTCACTTTTTCATAACCAGTGACTGCGTCACCGGATTTGCGCGCCATGCTGATCAAATCAACCACGCGGCGCACAAGTTGCCGTTCGACATCGTCAACCAAAGTTGCCGTCGCCTTGACCGGCTGTTTTGCAGCGCGGGAAAAGAGACCTTTGGTGGCGGCCTTTTCAATGGCCGCCCGATCAGCAGAAACCCACATGCCACGGCCAGGCAATTTACCCATCACATCCGGATAAACCGTATCATCAGGACCGACGACGAAACGCACCAGCCCAAACTTGGGCTGTGTCTCGCCAGTGGCGATACATTTGCGTTCCGGGCCATCTTCCCGAATTTTAGTTTGTCCACCGCGTGCCATGCTGTGCTGTTCCTTTAGGACCTAAATTAGGCCTCTGACTCTTGTGTTTCTTCGCCTTCAACGGCGTCTTCGTCTTGGGAGCCAAGAAGCTCTTCTGGGTCAACCCAGCCCAATACAACACGTGCTGTCATGACCATGTCTTGCGCAGTTTCCAGAGTCATACCGAATGGTTCTAGGATACCGTCGTCTTTGACACGTTGGCCTTCGTTGGTAGTCCAGCCACCGGCCAGTTCCCAATCGGCGCAGGTTGCGAAGTCTTCGAGTGTTTTCACATCGTCTTTCGCAAGTGCTTCGATCATTTGTGGTGTCAGACCTTCGAAAGCGATCAAGCTGTCTTCGGCACCCAGCGCGCGCGCTGCGTCCAAAGCGGCTTTGGCTTCTGCTTCGAGGTGATCCCGAGCTCGTGCCTGAAGTTCGCCTGCGGTTGCTTCGTCGATACCTTCGATAACCAGCAGCTCGTCGACTTCGACATAAGCAACTTCTTCGAGGTTGGTGAAGCCTTCGGCAACCAACAACTGAGCGAAGAACTCGTCAACATCCAACGCATCCACAAACAACTTAGTGCGGATTTCGAATTCTTTTTGACGACGTGCAGATTCCTCTGCTTCGGTCATGATGTCGATGTCTAGGTTCGTCAGCTGAGAGGCCAGACGCACGTTTTGACCGCGGCGGCCAATTGCAAGTGACAGCTGCTCTTCTGGAACAACAACTTCGATTTTGCCGGCTTCTTCATCCAGAACAACCTTGGAAACCTCGGCTGGCTGCAATGCGTTGACCAAGAATGTTGGCTGATCTTCATTCCAAGGAATGATGTCGATTTTCTCGCCCTGAAGTTCGTTAACAACGGCTTGAACACGAGAACCACGCATACCAACACAGGCACCAACTGGATCAATAGATCCGTCATGCGAGATTACCGCGATCTTTGCACGGGAACCCGGGTCACGGGCCACGGCTTTGATCTCGATGATGCCGTCATAGATTTCTGGCACTTCCATCTTGAACAGCTCTGCCATGAATTCTGGTGCTGTACGGGAAAGGAAGATTTGTGGGCCACGTGTTTCGCGACGCACATCTTTGATGAACACGCGGATACGGTCATTCGGGCGATAGGATTCGCGGCCGATTTTTTCGTTACGGCGCAGGATGGCTTCGCCACGACCCACGTCAACAATAACGTTGCCATATTCTTCGCGCTTAACCAGACCGTTGATGATCGTGCCGGCCTTGTCTTGGAATTCTTCGAACTGGCGATCACGCTCTGCTTCGCGGACCTTTTGCAGAATAACCTGTTTCGCGGATTGTGCCGCGATACGGCCGAGTTCTACCGGTGGGATTTCTTCCACATAGGTGTCACCGACTTCTGGGTTTTCCATGTACTGTTTAGCTTGATCAACAGTAAACTCAGCCTGGTAGTTTTCCAGCTCTTCGTCAGCTACGACGGTACGGACACGAGAGAATGTCGCACGACCGGTTTTGCGGTCGATGTTTACGCGAATGTCCATTTCAGCGCCGTAGCGAGATTTTGCAGCACGTGCGAGCGATTCTTCCATCGCTTCGACAACCAGACCAGGGTCGATCATCTTTTCGCGGGCCACAGCCTCAGCTGTTTGCAAAAGCTCTAACTGGTTTGCAGAGGTAATTGCCATTTAATCAGTCTCCTCAGAACCGGACTCGGTTTCGATGTCGTCAAAATTATCTTCGTTTAAGTTGCCGGCAGCTTTGCGCTGTTTCAGCATCTCGGCGATAAGCTCGTCTGTCAGGATCAGTTTGGCATCTGCCAACCAATCAAATTGCAGACCTACGGTCCCTTCGTCGATATTCACCAAAACTTCGTCGCCCTCGACACCAGCCAGAATACCGCGGAAGCGTTTCTGGCCATCAATCATCTCGGAGGTTTCAATTTTGGCGTCGTAGCCTTCAAAGTTCTCAAAATCTTTCAAGCGGGTCAGCGGGCGATCAATGCCCGGGCTGCCCACTTCAAGGACATAGGTTTCAACCAAAGGATCTTCGACATCCAGAACGGCGCTGATCGCATTGCTGATCTGCGCGCATTCATCAACTTCGATGCCACCTTCGGGGCGTTCTGCCATGATTTGCAGGGTGTTCGTTTTACCACCCAGCAACCGCAAACGCACAAGTTCGAACCCCAAGTCTTCGATGACAGGGGTGACAATCTCGGCGAGACGGCGATCAATCGCGGCTTTCGCAATCATGTTACTCATGAGTTTTGTCCAAACACAAAAAAACGGGCACGCGGCCCGTCGATCTTTCCCGGTGGAACACTTGGCCAGAGCCGAGCGCGCCGCTGTTGAGAGGGGATATACGAACTTGTTGCCGAGTCTGCAAGTGCTCTTCTGCGTTAACGGGTTGTTAAGGGTTTATGCGCCTCAATGATCTGGATTTGAACGCAATTCATTTTTAATAGATTTAGGCCAGCATTTCCCCATGGAGCCATCGAGTCAGCATCTTTACATCAAGACGTATTTTAATCTTCGATCCGCACTAGGGTTGATTGCCGCGGTTTTTCCGCTTGTTCTTTTACTTGGCGGTTATGTGACAGAGGGAAAGATACTGCCCTCTATCAGTGATTACTATTTCTCATCTATGCGGGATTTCGTTGTAGGGGCCCTTGTGGCCATTGGGATTTTCCTAATGGGATACAAAGGGCACGGGCGGCCAGAACAAAACTGGCGCGAAGATGTGATTGGGATATGGGCGGGAGCCGCCGCAATTGGGTTGGCGTTATTTCCGAACAAACCACACTCGATGGGGATAGAAACGTTTTTCCATGCGATCATGGATGACCGCATTTCTGTTGTCTTGCACTTCATGTCATCTTTTGTGTTTCTGACATCCCTAACAATTTTCTGCCTAAGCCGATTTGCACGGGATGCTACAGCCGGGCATCGCCGGATTTACCGGACATGCGGGTGGGCCATTATTGCGGCAGGTGTAGTGGCGACTTACGCCTCGTTTGTGCGGGCCTTTGATTGGTTCGAAGCGCGCGAATTGGTTGAGGCATGGAATATGATCTTTTGGCTAGAAGCGTTTGGAATTTGGGCATTCTGCCTGTCTTGGTTGGTCAAGGGACAAGCAGAACGCAGAAATGCAGTTATTCTAAATGATCAATCGTCGCGCCACTTGGCGTCACGGTGGGTGCCATCGCAATAGGGTTTGTTCCCCGATAGCCCGCAGCGACACAGAACGAATTTTCGATCCGACATATTTTCTGCCTGAGGTGGCACGGGGGATTGAACATCTAACACCCAATACGGCCCATTCTTTTCGATCTGGATTTGCGCACGTTCGGGCAACAGGTGCGGCTCGGACGTATCTGCAATTGATAGTGCACCGGATGGGCAAGCCGCTACGACTGCTTGGACATCTTCGACCGTCCCGTTGTCGGGCTGCACCCATGGCTTTTCAGCCGCGTTAAACACGTGTTTTACCAGCTTCCCGCATTGCGCAGCATGGGAACAAAGCAGCGGATTGAAATTCACAGAAATTTCTTTGCCGACATAGGTAATCAACCGGTCCCGTCCGGCGGGTGTACCACCGCGGCTTTCGAAACCAGCGTCTTTGTGGCTGCCGTCACAATAGGGTTTAGATTTGGATTGCCCGCAACGACATAAAGCCATGACCGGTTTGCATTCCACTTCGTTGCCTTGCGTGTCGCGCATATGCGTGATGCCTTTAACGACTAGTGGGCCGTTTTCGCGTTCTTCGATAATGGGAGTGTCGGACATGGCTTGTTTCCTTAGCTAAGACCTTTGTCCAAGCTTAGCCGCGAATGGTAGAATTCCAAAAAGGAAAGACTGTGCAGCGTTGCAGAAAGCGCTTGCGTTAGGTGAACCACCAACGTTCGATCATGCGGCCGCTGTCCATTTGGTGCAGATTGCCCAGCTTTGCCCCATAGGTCAGGCGGCTGTGATGTGCGTCCACGAAATTGGCGAACATTGGAATCAATGCACCACCTTCATCTGACATCAACGCTTGCATCTCGTGATACATGGCACGGCGTTTGCTGGTGGACAGCTCAGCACGCGCTGCGAGCAATAACTGCTGGAAATGCGCGTTGTCCCATTGCGTTTCGTTCCACGCAGCCCCGGTCTGAGACGAGGCGCTGAACATCCAATCCTCTGTCGCGCGACCTGACCAACCAGAGGTGCGCCATGCGGCATTGGCCCAAGTTTCTTGCCAATAGCCATCGGCGTTGGACGGTTGAATATGCACAGTAACGCCAGCATCCGCGGCGGAGGCGCGGAATAGATCAGCAGCTTGGGCAGCGCCCGGAAAGGCGACGTCTGAAATTTGCAGGTCGAGTTCAGAAACACCTGCACGGCGCAGGTAATGGCGCGCCTTGTCTGGGTCATAGTCATGACCAGTTAGATCTGCGGCGTAATACTGGTTTGCAGGGCCAATAGGATGATCATGCGCCACTTGTCCGTGTCCATTCAGAACGGATTGAACCAACTGAGGGCGGTTTATCGCATGCTTTAAGGCGCGGCGTAGGTTGATGTCGTGAAACGGGGCCTGATCGGCACGCATCGGAAAGCTGAAATGTTGATTGCCAGTAACTTCGGCCAGTTTCAGTTTTGGATTGCTTAGCAGTTTGGATTCTTGTTGCAGGTCAACTTGGTTCACCGCATCCACTTGCCCACGCATCAAGGCATTCATTCGCTGGGCCGGATCATTCATTGCGATAAGCTCTACCGCGTCAAACCAGCCTTCTTTGCCATCTTTGTAGTGGTCTTTGACCCGCGCCAGCATCGCACGCTTGCCCGGCTCAAACCGAATAACCTGGTAAAGACCTGTGCCTATACCATGCTGCATTGCCTCGGCGATATGACCAGCTGGGTAAATGCACAGGTGGTAATCGGCCAGCAAGAACGGGAAGTCCGCGTTAGGCGCAGCAAGGGTAAACCGCACTTCGTGGGCGCCGTTGCGCTGCATCTCAGTGATAGAAGAGACTATAGCGCGGACGGGAGAGGCGGCATTTGCATCCAAATGCAAGCGCAGGGAGGCTATGACATCCTCTGCCTCGAACGGTTTGCCGTTATGAAACTCGACACCCTTGCGCAGCTTAAACGTCCAGCTTTTGGCATCAGCAGATGCCTCCCAGCTTTCAGCCAATTCGCCGATCAGCTCACCACTGGCCGCGATTTGTGTCAGCGTGTCAAAGACCGCACCGTGACCGACCATAACCATAAATGCATCTATATGGCGGCGGCTGTCCCATGAATCGCTGGAATGTGCCCCGGCAACACCTAATCGCAATACACCACCACGTTTCGGGGCGGCATGCATCGGCAGGCCAGTCGCAGCCAAAATACCAGCGGCAGCGCCGGTTTTTAGTAAGCTACGTCTGTCTAGTCGCCTCATGCGATGGCCTTTGCGTTAATCTGCACCAAAGTAACAAAGCTTGGATTGGTCGGTTTTACAAGCGCACCCACGCAATATTTACATCCGCGCGAGGTCTTTCATGACATGCACAAGCTCTGAACTGATGCCCGGTTCGCTAAGGGCATGGCCCGCGTCGTGGATCATGCGCAGGCGCGCGTTAGGCCAACGTTTCGCAATTTCGTAGGCGGCGCGCGGGGGGCAGATCATGTCATAGCGACCCTGTACGATATAACCCGGAATATGGGCGATACGGTCCATATGCGCCAGAATTTGGCCGTCAAAGTCCAAGAAACCTGCGTTGGTGAAATAGTGATTTTCTAGCCGAGAAAAGGCCCGAGCATATTCCGCAGGAGGATGACCCGATGCGCCGTTTGATTGCATGGATGCCAATGCATTTTCCCATGCGGCCCATGCACGAGCGTATTTGACCTCTGTCTCGCGATCCCCAGAAAAGAGACGTTTGTGATAGGCACCGATCATGTCGCCGCGTTCATCTTCAGGGACAAGGGATTCGAATCGTGCCCATGTTTCTGGCCAGAATTGCCCAGCGCCACCGCCGTAGAACCAATCAAGTTCATGCTGCGTCATCAAAAAGACGCCGCGCAAAACCAGCGCAACAGGCCGTTCTGGGTGCGTTTGTGCGTAGAGCAAGGCCAAAGTCGCGCCCCAGCTGCCGCCAAACACGATCCATTGATCAATGTGCAGCGCATCGCGAATGCGTTCAATATCTGCAATCAAATGCCAAGTGGTGTTATTTTCAACAGAGGCGTGCGGCTTAGAGCGCCCACAACCGCGCTGATCAAACAAAATGATACGATAGACCGTCGGGTCAAAATACCGCCGCATCGCAGGGCTGCATCCGCCACCCGGTCCGCCGTGAAAGACAACGACGGGCATTCCGTTTGGATTGCCTGATTGTTCAACATAAATCTTGTGGCCGTCGCCCATATCCATCATGCGCTGGTCAAATGGTTCGACCGGCGGAAATAAATACTGGATTGCGCGTTTTTGACCCGAGTGTTTGTCCATAATCAATCTATATAGTATTGCGCGCCCAATTGAGCATATGGAGATTAGAATGCAACCCACACTGAACACTGTCGACCCAGCCGAAGTGGCAAAGTTTCAGGCCATGGCAGCAGAGTGGTGGGACCCGAATGGGAAATTCAAGCCATTGCATATGCTTAACCCCTGTCGTCTTGACTATATCACACGTCAAATCGCCGCAGAATACGATCGTGATCTGTCAGCTGATCTGCCGTTCAAGGGGCTAACCATTCTGGATATCGGCTGCGGTGGTGGATTGCTAAGTGAGCCGATGGCACGGCTTGGCGCCTCGGTCGTTGGGGCAGATGCGGCTGCGGGAAACATACCAGTGGCGCAGGTCCATGCAGAACAAAGTGGTCTTACCATTGATTACCGTCACACCACCGCCGAGGCGATTGCCGAAGCAGGTGAGCAGTTTGACGTTGTGATCAACATGGAAGTTGTTGAGCACGTGGCCGATCCGCAAGAATTTCTAACGGTGTGTCAACGCTTGGTGAAACCGGGTGGTTTGATGCTGTGTTCGACGCTGAACCGTACAGTGAAAAGCTTTGGTGCGGCCATTATCGGAGCCGAATGGATCATGCGCTGGCTACCAAAAGGCACGCATGAATGGCACAAGTTCATCACCCCTGATGAGCTGTTTGATATGCTGACCAAAGGCGGGCTAAATCCAGTCGATCGCAAAGGGTTTGTGTTTAACCCATTGGGCTGGAGCTGGTCGATTTCTGACCGAGACCTAAGCGTGAACTACGTCACAGCCAGCACAAAGCCTGCTTAACCTACCGCGCAGATGCCGGTTTGGTGGTCGTATCGACCACCTTGCTCTGCGCATTTTTCAACTTCGGCGGCACCACGGATCGAAGGAACGGCATAAACCAGCATAAAGATAATCGCGACAACAACCGCCGCGAGGTTCATGCCTTTTTTGCCTTTCATCCGTCATCCTCTAGCTTGACGCGCATCTCGCGCAGGATCGGCAAAGCAGAGCGCACACGATGCTCGCCAATTTCATCGACGACTTCAGAGATAATCGGCGCGATGCCCGCCAAGGCTGCATCTTTGGCCTGACGGCCTGCTGGGCTAATCGCTACCATCTTGCGCCGCGCATCGTCCCAATCGGGGCGAATATGTATATAGCCTGCGGTTTCCAGCTTGCCCAAGGTGTTGGTCATAGCCCCACGGGTCACGTGAAATGTCTTGGCCAATTGCGCAGGGCTGCGTTCGCTAGACGAATGTGACAGATGATTCAAAACTGAAAAATGTGACAACTCCATCCCTTTAGGCAGCGCCTTGGTCAGGCGACTGCGGGCAAGTTGGTCAGCCATTAGGATTTCGCTAAACAGCGACACCGCCAAGGCATTGGATTCATTTGCGTTCTGGGCCATCAAATTCTTTGTCGTGTATCAGCGACGGAATGCGCATACGCGCTTGTGCCACTTTTTCTCGGTCGAGATCAATGTAAACGATGCCGGATTCAGTTCCAGCATCTTTTACAACCTCGCCCCAAGGCGATACGACCAAAGAATGACCATATGTTTTACGACTTGGCCCGCGCGTTACAGGATGCTGACCCGTTTGGGCGGGCGCCAAGATCCAACACCCCGTTTCAATGGCACGCGCCTGCAGCAATGCATGCCAATGGGCGGCCCCGGTTATATGGGAAAAGGCCGCCGGAACGGTTAGCACATCAGCCCCAGCCTGGGCCAAAGCGCGATAGAGTTTTGGAAAGCGAACGTCATAACAGATGGTCATGCCAATATTAGCAAAGGGTGTTTCGGCAACGACAGCCTTGGCCCCCGGACGATACCCATCTGATTCGCGATAAGTCTCTTCTGCAGAGACCTGCACATCAAACATGTGAATTTTATCGTAACTGGCTTTGATTGCCCCGGTCGGATCAATCAAAAACTGCCGATTGGCAAGTCGACCATCGGCATCATGAGTTTTCAAACCGAGTGACCCAATCGTTAACCATTGCCCATGCTGTGCCGCCGTTTCACGCAGCGCTGCAAGCATTGGATCATCATCTTGATGTCGAAGGACAGCATTCTGATGAGTTCGACTGCCCGAAAGACAATTTGTCACTTCGGGCGTCAAAACATACCCAGCCCCATTTGCAGCAGCCTCTGCCATCATCGTTTGTACAGTGGCTAGATTTTCCGCCGGATCATCCGACGATGTAATTTGCAAAAGGGCTGTTTTCATTAGGCAGCAAGCAACCCGTCCAGTTTACCAGAACGCTCCAGCGCCATCATATCATCACAGCCACCAATATGCTGACCCTCAATGAAAATCTGGGGGAAAGTCCGACCACCATTGCTGCGCTGAATCATCTCTGGCTTGCGGTCTGGATTTTCCCAGACATCTACTTCGGTAAACTCGACACCTTTTTGCGTCAGCAGGTTTTTCGCAGCGGCGCAAAAACCACAAAGAGGGCGGGTATAAATCTCTACGTTTTTCATTCGGCGTTCCTATAAATCGCAATGAGTCTTGCGCGATTTAGGGACGATTTGCAACGCGCGCTAGAGCGATGACATAAACGTCACTGGCCTTTGACCGAATGCAGGCATGTGTCGCTGCTGAAAATGTCGCCCCAGATGTCATAACATCATCCACCAATAGCACGGGTCGTCCTGCCGCTTTGGACATCTGCCGTGGATGTGGTGCAATGACATTTCTGAGCCGATCAAACCGCTCTTCGCGTCCACAACCATCCAAGGGCTTTGTCGGCTTGGTGCGCAGCAATAGATCTGGGCAGTACGAAAGACCCAGCAGTTTGGCCAAACCTTGCGCCAACAAGGCAGACTGATTGTAACGACGCCGCACAAACCGCGTCCAATGCAACGGGATAGGCGCGACCAGCATATTCGGGCGCACCAAGGGCTGAGCTGCTTTGGCCATCCAAATGTGCGCTGGCCGCAGAACATCATGCCGATCCGCATGCTTCAACTGCAGCACCATGCGGCGTGCATTCCCCTGATATAACAACGCAGCGCGCCCTTGGGCCCAAGGTCGGGTGCTGACCATACAGTCATCACAATGCGCCGCACCAACATCATTTTCGCCAATCAGTGGTGCTCCACAAGCATCGCACACCGTTCCCCCAATGAATGGCGTGTCGCGCCAACATGGCCCACACAGACCAAAGTCGCTTTCGACAAAATCACCACACCCGACGCAGCGCGGCGGGTAAATCAAGCGCAAGGCGGTTTGAACTCCGCTCAGCTTGGTCTTATGGTCCGCCTCATGCAAAACGCGCCCCTTTTAACTGATCGCAAAACTCTTTTGTCCAACCGCAAACGTGCGGATCGGACCAAAGGACTTTTCCTGCAAGATGCCGCGGCAGATGACATCCAAGATCGCCTAAGCATCGTTAATAGAGAGTTCACAAAGCCAGCCATTGTGACAGCCTTCCCCGAAGTTTGGAAAGATCGCATTCCGAATGCCACAATCGTGTCCGATGACGACGTCCTGAACTTGACGCCCGGCGCGCATGATCTTGTGATCCACGCCCTATCCCTACACTGGGCCAATGATCCGGTCGGGCAGTTGATCCAATGCCGTCATGCGCTGCAAAATGATGGTCTCCTGATCACCGCAAGCTTCGGCGGGCAAACCCTACACGAATTGCGCGCGTCACTCGCTCAAGCCGAAAGCGAACTCACAGGTGGGCTTTCCCCCCGCATCCTTCCGATGGCTGAAATTCGTGACCTTGGCGCGCTGCTGCAACGCGCGGGCTTTGCCTTGCCTGTCGCTGATAGTGTTCCGTTAAATGTCACCTACAAAAGCGCACTGCATCTGATGCGCGATCTTAGGATCATGGGCGAGGGAAATGCCCTACACGCCCGGCAGCGTAAATTCATGAACCGAAGCGTCCTCATGAAAGCTTGCGAAATTTATGCAGAAACATTTGCCCAAGAAGATCGTATCGGCGCTACGTTTGAAATGATCTTTATGACAGGCTGGGCACCTGATGAAAGCCAGCCAAAACCACTGCGCCCCGGCTCAGCAGCGCATCGTTTGGCTGATGTTCTCGGTACAGATGAGACAAAGCTCAAACCATAGCCTCTTCACCTTTCTCCAAATACTCTGGGGTGAATTGGCTGAAAGCCAAGAGGGGCAAAGCCCCTACTGACTGACACAATTTTCCACTTTCACGCCATTGCCAATTGACCGCTCGTCCCTACGCGCTATCTCAGAAGAAACCAAACACAGGATAACCGATGCTGGACGCCCCAAATCAAACCGCCCGCCCAGAAAACGCAGCCTCAGATCACCCGGCTGTTGCCCGCGGTAAAACTGGAATCCTGTTGGCCAACCTCGGCACGCCAGATGACTATTCCTATTGGCCAATGCGTCGGTACCTGAATGAATTTTTGTCGGACAAACGCGTCATCGACTATCCATCTTGGAAATGGCAGCCGCTTCTTCAGGCGATCATTTTAACCAAACGGCCATTTAGCTCAGGCAAGGCATACGAATCTATTTGGAACCACGACAAAGGCGAAAGCCCGTTAATGACGATTACAAAGGATCAAGCCGCCAAGTTTCGCGATGTGATGGTGGAACGGTTTGGTGATCAAGTCATGGTGGATTTCTGTATGCGCTATGGCAATCCATCAACGAAATCCAAAGTTCGTGAAATGGTTGCTGCGGGCTGTGAACGCATCCTGTTTTTCCCGCTTTACCCACAATATGCGGGCGCGACATCAGCCACCGCAAATGACGAGTTCTTTCGCGCATTGATGAAAGAAACCTGGCAGCCTGCGGCGCGCACAATCGAACCCTACTTTGATCATCCAGCCTATGTCGAAGCTTTGGCTACATCCGTTGAAAAAGCCTATGCAGAGGCCGCCACTAAACCTGACATCCTGGTCGTCAGCTATCACGGCATGCCACTACGCTATTTGATGCAAGGCGATCCCTATCACTGCCAATGCCAGAAAACGACGCGCTTGTTGAAAGAGCGGTTAGGCTGGCAAGACACAGATATTGTTACAACCTTCCAATCCAAATTCGGCCCAGAGGACTGGTTACAGCCTTATACCGTCGAAGAAGTTGCGCGTTTGGCAGAAGGTGGCAAAAAGAGCATTGCTGTTATAGCCCCAGCCTTTTCAGCAGATTGCATTGAGACACTAGAAGAGATCAACGAAGAGATTAAAGAAAGCTTTGAGCACGCCGGTGGTGAAGAGTTTCTTTATATTCCCTGCCTGAACGATCAGGAGGATCACATCAAAGCCTTGGCACAAGTCGCAGCAGAAAACCTACAGGGCTGGCTAGACTAAGCCGAAAGGCACAACTTGGAAACGAAAAAGGGTGCCGCGAAAGCGACACCCTTTTGTTTCCTGTAGCGAAAGTTCCGCTACGGGAGAAGCTTAGTCAGCAACAGCCGCTGCAACTACTGCGATCAGCAGCAGAGGAACGATGAAGTTAGAAGAAGAAGACGCTGCTTCTTCCATAACAACTGGTGCTTCAATGATTGGATCCGCCATGGAACCAGCAAAAGCAGTAGATGCGGCAGCAGTCAAAGCAGCTGCAAGAACGATTTTTTTCATAGTATTCTCCAAGAATTAGCCTGCGCCACAAGAATTGGCAACGCAAGCACCCAAGACTTACCTCGTGTAACAGGTGTAAACAGCAATCACTTAGATTTGCAAACCCAAACACGCGATCAATTTGGCGTCAGTGCCAAAATGTCGTCAAATTAGCAACACTTGTGTGCCAACTTCCGCTACTTCAAATAGCTCAGCGATATGTTCGTTGTACAAGCCGATGCAACCGTTGGATGAGCGACGGCCGATTTTACGCGTATCATGCGTGCCATGGATTCGGTAATACGTCCAACTTAGATAAAGCGCGTGGGTTCCCAAGGGGTTGTCAGGGCCCGGGCCAACAAACGCAGGCCACTCTGGGTTACGCTTTAACATCGAAGGTGTTGGGCGCCAGCTCGGGCCAACAACTTTGCGCACGATCTTAGTACGACCACGGCGCGTTAGGTCTTCGGTCAGCGGCACTGAGGACGGGTAAAGCTTATAGTCGCCCTCTTCACTCCAGTAATGAAGTGCACGGCTGGTGATATCGACGAGGATCGCACCCTTTTTCAAATTGTCGAAATAAGGCTCCCAACGCATTGAACGAAAGCTTGATGTATTGCGGCGCACAACTTCGTTAATGTCGCGCTCGACTTCTGTTGTGGCAGCATCATTTACATCCTGCGCCAGCGCCGGCGTACTTAAGAAAGCAGCGCCGCTCGCCATAAAGGCGCGGCGGCCCAAGCCGGTTTTACGGAATTCACTCATATTTTTGCCTCTGCGATTTGCGCAATTTGGGTGATTTTATGGCCTGAAAGACGCAGTCGCAAATCAAACAAGCGTCATTTGGCCTATGTCACAGGAATGTGGGCTTTCAACGCAACGCCTCAGCCGCTAGACCCTTAAATAGCGAATAATCCTCAGGCGGAAGAACGAATAATGCGTCTAATAGCAGCTTTTCTAGCGGTTTTGTTGACTTTGTCAGCGTGTACCACATCCGGAACGGGCCCCACCACTTTGGGTGCAGATGGCAAACCACTGCCGCGCCTCTATCGAATCAGGGCGAACGACACATCTAAAATCCAATTTCGCATGCTTGATTCTGTTAATGCGCTACGTTCGGCATCCGGCATTCCAGCCGTTGAACTTGACGCCAAGCTGGTTGCGGCAGCCGCTACACATGCGCGTGACATGTCTATCCAGAACCGCCCTTGGCATTTTGGCTCTGACGGGTCGTCGCCTATTCAGCGTGTAGCACGTGCAGGTTATACAGGCACATTGGTCGGCGAGGCGATTTCTGAAACCTACGAAACCGAGCTTCAAACGCTTGGTGCTTGGATGGAAGAAACCGGATCACGTCAGGTTATCCTAGATAACACTGCGCGCCACATGGGCTTTGCTTGGCATCAGGAAAGCAACGGTAAAATCTGGTGGACGCTGGTTATGGGCGCACCCGCAGGTGTTGTCGGCGCCCCAGAACTGGTCGCCTTTGCTCAGTAAATCTTATTTGTAGATGGTGATGGGCGTGCCGTTTTTCACCATCGCATAGATTTCCTGCACTTCTTTGTTTGTCACAGCAATACAACCGGCGGTCCAATCTCGGCCGCCGTTATTGTATTTGGAAGGGCGACCGTGAATGAAGATGTCGCCACCGGGGCTAAAACCCTTGCTTGCGGCATAGGCCCGATCCGCGGCATTCGGATAGGAGATGCCGATTGATAAGTGAAACTGACTATTCGGATTGCGGCGATCAATCGTGTATTCGCCCTCTGGCGTGCGGCCATCGCCTTCGCGAACTTTGTGGCCAACTGGGCCAAAGCCAAGACCGACATCATATTGCTTTAACGCCTTAGTGCCGTGCATCAGATACATCTTGCGCTGTTCTTTATAGACAAGAACGCGCGTGACCTCTGGCCCGCGATAGGTTTCGAATTTACTGTCGCTACAGGCGGACAACCCCACAAGGGCTACCAAAAAAAGTACAATTATACGCATTACTATTCTCGTTGACTGCTCAGTGCCAATTTACCACGGCCCGCCTGTTGCGCCCAGAGGGCATTCGCCCTTCACGGCAATGTGAGGCTAGGCGCGTACGAATCGACCAACGACTTCAATATGGCTAGACCAGCGGAACTGATCGACGACCTGCACCCAATCTAGTTTATAACCACCTTCGATCAAAATCGCCGCATCCCGTGCAAACGTCACTGGGTTACAAGAGACGAAGGCAACCGTGGTTACTTTGGACTTTGCGATTTCACGGCACTGCGCCTCTGCACCGGCACGCGGTGGATCAATCACGATTGCATCGTATTTCAGATCACCCGCGATAAACGGATTACGAAACAAATCGCGTGTTTCTGTTGTGACGCGCTTTAGCCCTTTAGCCATGCGCCAGCCTTGATCAAGCGCTGACAACATAGCGCCTTCACCTTCGACGGCGTGAACCTCGGCGTTCTCAGCCAGAGGTAGGGAAAAGGTGCCGCAACCCGCAAACAAATCCGCGACTTTAGAAGCATCGCCAACAATTTCTTGAACTGCCCGCAAAAGCGCATCTTCGCCCTCGCGTGTGGCCTGTAGAAACGCACCGGGTGGAGGCGTGACTTTTGCCGCGCCAAAAGGTTGCCAAGGCGGTATCCGAGTCGCAAGGACTTCGCCATCCCAAGTTAGCCGTGCAACACCAAGTTTTTGCGCCTCAATCCCAAGCTCGGCTTCAAATGGGCCATCAAGGGGTTTCCCGCCTGAAACAGAAATATCTAGCCCTTCAGGGGCGAGCGTGGCTGTGACCGAAATCTCACCTTTGCGCGACGCGCCCATGATCGCGAGCGCCTCGGCAATACCCAGCGCGGGCTTTAGATCTGGGTGAAGTAATTGGCAGTCAGGAATCTCTGTCAGCACATCGCTGGCACGCATATGGAATCCTGCCATCGCCCCCTTTTTGGTGCGGCGTGCAGAAATCACCGCACGACGGCGACTATTCGCAGGCGACGTTTCAATAGGTCGAAAATCAGCTTCGATCCCTTGAGCAGACAGCGCATGGCGTACAATATCTACTTTCCAGTCCGCGACAAAGGCATCGCTGGCATGCTGCAAACTGCAACCGCCACAAGCTTTGTAATGGCGACATGGCGCTTTCACCCGGTTCTCGGACGGGGTCACAACCCGCATATCTTGCAGCTTAGTGCCATCGAGTGTGCCGGTGACCACTTCGCCCGGCAAGGCTAGCGGTACAAAAACGGGGCCATCGGCGATGCCGTCGCCCTGATGTCCAAGTCGGATGATTGTATGTTCTGTCATGCAACGGGCCTTACCCCGCTTAGATGGAACTGAAAACCCCTACGGCCTTATTCGGCAGCTTCGACACTATCAAAGCCACCGGATTGATGGTTCCAGAATCGTGCATAGCGACCGTTTTGCTCAAGCAATTCTTGGTGCGTGCCTTGCTCAATGATATTGCCAGCCTCCATCACCAAGATACGATCCATTTGCGCGATGGTCGACAAGCGGTGCGCAATTGCGATAACGGTTTTCCCTTGCATAACCTGTGTGAGCGCAGCCTGAATTTCCGCCTCAACTTCGCTGTCCAGCGCACTTGTCGCCTCATCCAAAACAAGAATTGGCGCGTCTTTCAGAATGGCACGCGCTAGGGCTATGCGTTGCCGTTGCCCGCCAGAGAGCTTCACGCCCTTTTCCCCGAGATGCGCGTCAAGCCCTTCCCGCCCCTGTAAGTCACGTAGCCCTAACACGAAGTCATAAGCCCTTGCCTGCTTAAGTGCTTGGACAACGTCAGCCTCGGGCGCATCAGGTCTGCCATATCGAATGTTATCCAAAGCTGATCTGTTAAACATGGCTGTGTCTTGCGTGACCATAGAAATCATGCTGCGCAAGCTTTCCTGCGTGACTTTGCCGATGTCATAGCCGTCAACCAAGATACGACCCTGTTCTGGCTCATACAGGCGCAAAAGCGTTGAGACTAATGTAGACTTACCAGCCCCGGATGCACCAACCACCCCAACCCGCTCACCAGCCGCAATCGAGACCGTTAGATTAGAAATTCCTCCACCCACGCGGCCATAAGAAAACGTGACATCATCAAATTTAATATCACCCAATGGGCGCGGCAGAACCTGCGCATCCGGTGCATCCACAAGAACATGAGACTTGGTTAAGGTGTTCATCCCATCCTCGACCTCACCAATTTTCGCATAGATTCCCATGACGGTGAACGACACCCAGTTGATCATCTGGCTCAGGCGTAGCGCAATCGCACCGACACTTGTCAATTGACCAATCGTGGCAGAGCCAATGGACCAAAAGTATACCGTGGTTCCAATCAGCAGCACTGGCAACAGCCCCGCAACAATCAATAAGATCCCCCTAAAACTTACGGAAACATAGCCAAATTCAAGCGCCGCAGAGCGCAAGGACCGCAGAGCCTCTGTCGCGGCTTGGTCCTCATGGGCGCTATGTGCAAATAACTTAACCGTTCGCATATTTGTGACGGTATCGACGATTTGTCCCGTTACCGTTGCCCGCGCACCCGCGCGCATTTTTGCGTACTTTCGAATTTTGGGCATAAAGTAGCGAAACAGCGGGAAGTACAGGCATATCCAAAACAGCAAGATCAGGCTAACCCGCCAATCGACGGCTGCGAGTATCAGCATCGCGGCTACGGCGGAAATAACGGCAAATACAACTGTGTTGATAAAATCTAGAACAACATCTGTTAATGCGCTCGCCGTCTGCATCTGCTTTTGCGCAATGCGACCCGCAAAATCATTATCAAAAAAGCTAACCGATTGACCAAGTGTCCAGCGGTGTAATCGAGAGTTAATCTGAGGAAAGAGATTTGGCCCTAAGATAAGGCTTTGAACAGTTGAACCGACCGAAAACAGCAAAGGTCGCGCGACAAGAAAAAACAAGACGCCGCCGACAAGTAGAAACGCATTATCCGCAAACACGGTATCTGCATCTGCCGTCGCCAAAACATCAATAATCCGGCCAAGAATAAAGGCAGCCGCAACATCCAATGTGCCCGCAAGACACGATGCTAAAACCCCGATGATCAACATCGAATAGCTGCCCTTGAGACACCATAGGATAAATGGCCAAAGCTTATTCGGCGGTGCGCTCTCTATTGGCTTAAACGGATCAACCCGTTGGTTAAATCGTGTGATGCCTATCCAGCGGAAAATCGTTTCAAATGTCACTCGGCAGCCTCCGTGCCAAAAAATCGCTAGATCTTCGTTGCGAAAACCAAACGCACGAGCCGCCTAATTCGAGATTACGCGCTGATCTACCACCAGAATACTAGTCCGCCTGCGCGATAGTAGTCGGCCTATATGGGAAAGCAATTACGGTTTTCCCTGCTATTTACCTTAGATCGCTGCCTATTCCCGTAGCCTAGGTCGCTTATCGCTTCGCCCAAATAGGGTGGCTCGTCCTTCGAAATCGCACCTGCACAGGAAGGGATTGTAATTAAAACGTCTCTAACTAAGCGATTACAGTGCCAAAAGCTGCTCTTTTGTCAGTTCGAAATGCGATGCGATCCATGCTGCCTCAAGCGCTTTCAATTTTGTACCAAGCGCCGGGCCCTGAAATTGATCAATCAGGTCCTTTGCAGTGACCGGGAATTGGGCCGCAGCACCTGCAATTGCCGCCGTAGCGTCCGTTGCATTCAGGGGCATCTCAAGCATTGCTGCCCGCAACAACACGACAGAGACCGCACGTTCGGCCCCTAGTCGGTACCCCAATTCGTCTGGTGGCGTTGTTGCCCCAATTTCATCGCGCAGAACCTGAAAATCGACCGCCTGTTTTTTAGACAACCGCAAGGCTTCACTCACGTTAGCACCGCCCAGCGCCGCCAAACGACGTAACGCGTTTGGTGCTTGTCCAAGCTGTTCTTCTAAGTGCACCAAAGGCGCCAAAGCGCGGTCATCTGCCCCATTTAAAACAGGAAACAACGCACCACATTGGCGCATTGCGGCAATGGAGGGGGCGGGATTGGGCGCGGCCAAGAGCTTTAGCATTTCGCTGCCAACACGTTCTTTGGAAAGGCGTGTAAGACCATCAGCATTCTCAGCAATCGCGGAGAGTGCATCGGCGTCGATGCCCGCATCGGGGTCACCATACCAAGCGTGAAACCGGAAATAACGCAGGATGCGAAGGTAGTCTTCGCGAATGCGTTGGCCCGCATCGTCGATAAACCGGAAACGTCGCGCCTTTAAGTCAACCAATCCACCCAGCGGATCAACCAATGTCCCGTCAGACCGCACATAAAGCGCATTCATCGTGAAATCACGTCTATGGGCGTCATCTTCAACTGTGTCAGAAAACGCAACAACTGCGCGGCGCCCGTCAGTTTCAACATCCTTGCGAAAGGTGGTTATTTCGTGCGGAATTCCATCTGCAACAACTGTAATTGTCCCGTGGTCTATACCGGTTGGAATGGCTTTTAGACCTGCGTCTTTTGCCAATGCCATGACCCGCTCTGGGCGCGCATCGCTGGATATATCGATATCGGATACCGGCACACCCAGCAGAGCATTCCGCACACACCCACCAACCAAAAGCGCTTGGTGGCCACCACCTTCTAACATCTTACAAACCGCCTGCGTCGACGGGCGCGTCAGCCAGTCGCCTGAGACAATCATGCAGACATCCTTTCGGCCAAACCACGCAAAATACGCGCTGTAGCGCCCCAAATATAATAGGGACCAAACGGCACCGTGTAGTAATGACGGCTTGCTCCACGCCAACGACGGCCTTGGATCGAAAAACGGGATAAGTCTGTCACATGCGCTAATGGCACATGAAACACTTCGTCGACCTCGTTTAATTCAGGAATGATTTCAAACGGCCGTTCAACCAACCCAATAACGGGTGTCATTGTAAAGCTGGTCACTGTCTCATGGGCTGGCAGCGCCCCTAAAACACGAACGTTTTCAGACGGCAGGCCAATCTCTTCGCGCGCCTCTCGTAACGCAGCCGCGATAACATCAGCGTCGCTTTCATCCTGTTTTCCACCCGGAAACGCAATTTGCCCGGGATGGTGTTTCAAATGCGAGCTGCGCTTGGTCAAGATTACCTGCGCCACGCCGTCTAGCACTTGCACCGGGATCAAAACGCCAGCGGGGCGCAATGTGCGCCCCTCCGGAAGAACCACATCCGGGTTCAAATCAAAATCCGATGACGCCGATGTTTCACGGCCCAGCGCGGTTAACAATGGCGCCAACGGATCAATCATTCAGCTGATTTCTCTGCCTGAAACCCAACGGTCTTTGGGTCCAGATCATAGTGCGAGCTGCAGAACTGACAGTCTGCGGTCACACGACCGTCTTCATTGGTCATCGTCTCAATGTCTTTGGCAGAATAGATCGACAGACTTTGGCGTACGCGATCTTCGGAACAAGTGCATCCAAACGTGACAGATTGCGCATCATAAACGCGCGGACCTTCTTCGTGGAACAGGCGAACCAACAATTGATCCGGCGTGACCGTTGGGCCAATCAGCTCGATCTCTTCAACAGAGCTCAGCAGAATATTGGCGCGGTTCCAGTTTTCTTCATCATCGTCTTGCAACAGATCACTTGCGGTCAAAAGGCCATCTTCGCCCGAACCACCTTCGCCCGAGGCAAATGGAGACGCTTTTGGCATATGCTGCAACATCACGCCGCCTGCGCGCCAATGTTCCCCAATGCCCGGCTCAATAGATTTCCCGATACGAAGCGCGAAACGTGTTGGCAATTGCTCGGACTGCGCAAAATACCCTTCGGCGCTTGCACTTATTGAACCACCGGCAAGGGCTGAAATCCCTTGGTATGGCTTCATGCCTTCACCTTGGTCGATCATCACGGCGAAATAGCCTTTGCCAAGCTGGTCAAACGGCGCTTCGTCAGTAATCCGATCTTTGTCAAAGGATGCATAGGCACGGATACGCGCGGGTTCACCCTTTTCGGTTGGTCCGTAGTAGTCCGTAGCGATCATACGCACAGGGCCATCGGTTTGAACTTGCAACGAAAGCTTCCAGCGCAATTCAATTGTTTGACCGATCAGCGCGGTTAAAAGCGCCATCTCGGCAACGAGAGCCTCAACCGCCGGAGGGTAATCGTGCTGTTTTAGAATGCCGTGCAACACGCCATCTAGGCGCGCAACGCGACCACGAATATCCGATTTATCCAGCTGAAACGGCAGTACAGTGTCGTCCCAGGCAATTTTTTGTCCGAGGGTCATGGGGTTTCCTTACAAGCCTTATCTTGGCATACCGCAGCTATATAGGTGCGGCAAGACGTGTGAAAAGGGCCAGTAACGTATGATTAGACGGTTTGGAACCCCACCCGAAGCGGAACGCCGCTATATCCGCCGCCCCGGAGCCTATGTCGTGTTGTTGCAGGGCGACGACATGTTGGTCACCCGCGAAGACCGATCAGATGTTGGAATTGCACCAGAATTTCAGTTGCCGGGTGGCGGTATTGATCCGGGTGAATCACCTATTCCAGCGCTGCATCGCGAAGTGATGGAGGAAACCGGCTGGACGATGGCATCACCCCGACGACTGGGCGCATTTCGGCGGTTTGTCTTTATGCCAGAATACGATCTGTGGGCTGACAAGATTTGCACAATCTATGTGGCCCGTCCGGTTCGCCGCTTTGGCCCGCCGTTAGAGGATGGTCACACCGCAATCTGGATGCCACGCGACCAAGCGACTCGCCTTTTGGCGAATGTCGGTGACCGCCACTTTGCCCAGCGCGCCCGCTTTTAGGAACGGTTGAATTCCAACAACACGCCTGAAATGTCGTCAGGAAAACGTTTTGCCCCCGCGAACTCCTGTAGATGCCAAACCAGCGCCTCTAAATATTCTGTACCGCTACTGTTCACGAGCAATACGGCAAGCTTCTCGAGCCCGTCTTCGTCTAACAACTCCCCTTCGGGATCGGGGCATTCTGTTGCCCCATCAGACAAAATTAGCAACCGGTCACCTGGATTGAGGTGTATCTCAAACTGCTCGTACTGCGCGCCAGGAACCAGCCCAACAGGCAGCCCGCCCGTTCCCTTTTGCTCAACGCGCCCATCCGCGCGCTGAACCAGCGGATGCGGATGCCCGGCCTGCGCCAGAATAATTCTACCCTCAATAAGATCGACCTCTGCAAGCATCATTGTGAAGTAATGTTCTGTCTCGATCTCATCCAAAAAATGTTGGTTCAGCTGCGCGATAACCTGAGCCGGTGGAACAGGTTCATAAGTGCCATCTGATTGCGCCCGAAGCGCCACATTCTGATCGGGCACCGACGCGGACAGATACCCAGCCAAACGCGCTGTCATTAATGCAGAACTGACCCCATGCCCGGACACATCAATCGCGTACAAGCCAAAGCGCCGTTCATCAATTGGATAATGCCCCACCAAATCACCACCTACGTGGCCACTGGAATGCAGCATCATAGCGACGGTACAGCTATCAAAAGTCAGGAAACGGTCCGGTATCAACGAATCTTGCAACCGCTTTGCCTCTAGCAGATCGCGATCTAACAACTCGTGTACGCGCTGTAATTCCAAAAGAGTTTCCGTGATGACGCGGTTCTTTTCAGTCAGCTCGCGTTGCATCCGCAAAATGCGTTCACCGGCTGATATACGCGCCTGCAGCTCCTGCGCGTTGATTGGTTTAATCAGAAAATCATCTGCGCCTAACTCTAACCCCTTCACCACTTCGTCTTTTTCACTCTTCGACGTGAGCAAGATAAAATACCCATATCGGTCGGCCGAGAGTTCGCGAAAGGCTTGGCAGAATTCCAATCCGTCCATGCCTGGCATCATCCAATCGGATAACACCAAATCCGGTGAACGGGTTTTGCAAAACTCTAAAGCCTCTTGCCCTGACGATGCTTCGACCACTTCGTAACCAGCACGTTCTAAAGAGGCGCACAAAATGCGGCGCTGTAGACGGCTATCGTCAACCAATAGAACCAACTTAATTGCCCCTGTTTCGGGCTGAAGTTCGTCGACTCGTTTTTGCGCGTTCAAGTCATCCTCATTTCCTAAGGTTCGCCACTTGTGGCCTATCTAGATAATCCAAGGTTTCTTAATGCCCCGTAAAAATTGAAGTACGGCAAAACGTAATGAATTCGTTCGGAAACTATTAAGGTCTGCGCCCTAAGGTGAGGGAAGGAGGACCCCATGATAAATTGGACGCGCGTAGATGAATTAACCGATGAAATCGGCAAGGCCGAATTCGGTGAGGTCGTTGAAATTTTCCTAGAAGAAGTCGACGACGCCATATCTCGTCTTGAAGCCTCAACAGAGCTAGAGGCGGATCTTCATTTCCTCAAAGGCAGCGCGTTAAATCTTGGCTTCACCAATTTTTCCAAAGCCTGCCAAATCGGCGAACTGGTAGCCTCACGCGGTAAGCAAGATAGCATTGATGTTGCCGAAATACTGGATTGCTACGCAAAATCCCGGGCTGCTTTTCTTGCAGGATTGGCAACACGTTCCGCTGCTTAGATCAAAAACTGCGCCAAAGTTTCGTCATTGGTAATGTCGCTGTACCCCATGCCCGCAGCATCCAATCGCGCAAACAAAACCTCAAAATTCTCTGTCTTTTTGGTTTCAATACCAATCAAAACCGACCCGAAATTCCGCGCAGATTTCTTTAGGTACTCAAACCGCGCAATGTCATCCTCGGGGCCAAGGATGCCTAAGAATTCTTTCAATGCACCGGGACGTTGCGGCAAACGCAGAATGAAATATTTCTTAACACCAGAATACCGCTGCGCGCGCTCTTTAACTTCGGGCAAACGTTCAAAATCAAAGTTTCCGCCCGAGGTCACACAGACAACAGTCTTGCCTTTGATCTGGTCTGCCACATCGGCCAAAGCATCAACCGCCAAAGCACCAGCAGGCTCTAGAACAATGCCCTCAACGTTCAACATCTCTAGCATCGTTGTGCAAATGCGGTCCTCAGGAACGCTGATCACATCGTTAGGGTCAATACTTGCAAGCCGTACAAACGTTTTTGAACCAATCTGAGCAACGGCCGCGCCATCCACGAAACCGTCCAATGAAGGCAGTCGAACGGGCTTACCCGCGGATAAGGCCGCTTTCAAACTGGCGCCGCCCTTTGGTTCCACCAACGTGAAATGTGTTTGTGTACCAAAATATCCGCAAACACCGGCCGCCAATCCACCACCGCCAACAGGCAAAATCACATGGTCTGGGGCACGCCCCAACTGACGCTCAATTTCTGCCGCAACCGAGGCCTGACCTTCAATCACGTCCTCATCATCAAACGGCGACAGAAATGTGCCATCCACTTCGTCGCAATATTCCTGCGACGCAGACAATGTGTCATCAAAATAGTCACCAACCAAACGCACGTCGATGGCATCGCCACCAAAGACTTTGGTCTTAAAAATCTTTTGCTGCGGGGTCGTCACCGGCATGAAAATCACTCCACGCACACCAAAATGCTTGCACATAAAGGCGACACCCTGCGCGTGATTGCCCGCACTCGCGCAAACGAACACGTCCTTAGACGGATCACTCGCAAGCACCTTGCGCATTGCATTAAAGGCACCGCGTAATTTGTAGGACCGTACTGGCGTTAAGTCTTCGCGCTTTAGATATACTTCTGCCCCATAACGCAGCGACAAATGCGCGTTACGCTGCAACGGCGTGGCATCAAATACATCACGCATCGCGGTTTGGGCTCGGCGGGCAAGGTCTTGGAATTGGGTCATGACATTGTCAGTGCCGCAAGCCCTCTCTTAAGGCAATAGTGCACGACAAAGCATACGAAAGAATACCAAACAAAGACTGCTATAGCGGTGTCCATTTCGAATCGTCAGGTCATGGGTGCTGCGTTCGCGAACGCCAAGACCGATCCACACCACGCCAATTGTTCAGGGGCATCTTCGTTTGCTGAGCAAATATGCCCAAACTCAGCAAATTATCTGCACGATTCAACCTAAAGAATATGACCACAATTCATTTTTTGGCCGCAAAGACAAGTCCAATAGGTCACACGGCTTGCCCTAAGCAAAAAAAGGCGGTATCGGCCCATCGTTGCCCGTTTGAAGGAAAGATGACATGTCCGCGCCTAAAAAAGTTGTTCTGGCTTACTCCGGTGGCCTTGATACCTCGATCATCCTGAAATGGTTGCAGACCGAGTATGGCTGCGAAGTGATCACTTTTACCGCTGACCTCGGCCAAGGTGAAGAGCTGGAGCCAGCCCGTAAAAAAGCTGAGATGCTCGGCATCAAGCCTGAAAACATTCACATCGAAGATTTGCGCGAAGAGTTCGTGCGTGATTTCGTTTTCCCGATGTTCCGTGCCAATGCCGTTTACGAAGGCCTGTACCTCTTGGGTACGTCCATTGCACGCCCGTTGATCTCCAAGCGTTTGATCGAGATTGCAGAAGCCAACGGCGCGGATGCGGTTTCTCATGGCGCGACTGGCAAAGGCAACGATCAGGTTCGCTTCGAACTAGCAGCCTATGCTCTGAACCCAGACATCAAGGTGATCGCACCTTGGCGCGAATGGGATCTGGGTAGCCGAACCAAGTTGATCGAATTCGCTGAAAAGCACCAAATCCCTATCGCCAAAGATAAACGTGGCGAAGCGCCATTCTCTGTTGATGCAAACTTGCTGCACACCTCTTCCGAAGGCAAAAGCCTCGAAGACCCAGCGACTGATGCGCCAGAATATGTGTACCAGCGTACTGTGAGCCCTGAAGAGGCACCAGATACACCAGAGTTCATCGAAATCGGCTTTGAAAAAGGCGACCCGGTCAGCATCAATGGCGTGGATATGTCGCCTGCGACTGTCCTGACTGAGCTAAACGAATATGGCCGCAAGCACGGTATTGGTCGCTTGGATCTTGTCGAAGGTCGTTACGTTGGCATGAAATCCCGCGGTATCTACGAGACACCAGGCGGCACAATCATGCTCGAGGCGCACCGCGGCATCGAATCCATCACAATGGACCGTGGCGCAATGCACCTCAAAGACGAGCTGATGCCTAAATACGCAGAGCTGATCTACAATGGCTACTGGTATTCGCCAGAGCGTGAAATGCTGCAAGCAGCTATCGACGCAAGCCAAGACCACGTGACCGGTACTGTTCGTGTCAAACTGTACAAAGGTCACGTTCGTACAGTGGGCCGTTGGTCTGATCACTCCCTCTACTCCGAAGAGCACGTAACATTCGAAGAAGATATGGGCGCATATGATCAAACCGATGCGGCAGGCTTCATTCAGTTGAACGCGCTACGTCTTAAACTGATCGCAATGCGGAACAAACGCGTCGCTAAAAAATAATCGGAACGGCCCGCCATAGCGCGGGCCTTTTTGATTTTGCTTGATCCAAATACCTTGGGGTGAATTGGCGCTAGCCAAGAGGGGCAAAGCCCCTCATCCGATCTCTCAAGTCATCACCAACGCGTGACCTAACGCGCCCGTGACTTGAGCCGCCCACATTCCTTGTGCAACCTGCTTTCAACTCTTGGAGGACAGGACATGGAACAAACCATTAATCTAAAAATGCTTTTACTCGGTGGCTTGATTGCAGTTGGCGCTGCGATAAGTTGCAGCACTGCCAACGCAGGCACAGAAAAACTTGTCGTTGCAGGCGGGTGTTTCTGGTGCGTTGAAAGCGATTTTGAAAGTGTACCGGGCGTGAAAAAAGCTGTCTCTGGCTTCACGGGTGGCACTGCCGCTAACCCGACGTACAAGCAAGTGACCAAAGGCGGTTCCGGCCATTATGAAGCTGTTGAGATTACGTTTGATAACAGCAAAGTTTCCCGGGATAAGCTTTTACACCTCTTCTTTCGGTCCGTTGATCCGACAGATGCTGGAGGCCAATTCTGCGATCGGGGTGACAGCTACCGAACCGCAGTTTTCTATATGAACGACGCTCAAAAAGCCGCTGCGGAAGCCGCAAAAACCAAAGCACAGAAAGACCTGGGGAAAACTATCGTGACGCCTGTACTTGCGGCCGGTAAGTTTTTCAAAGCTGATGCCTCTCATCAAGATTACTACAAAGGGACCAAAGTTGTACTAACGCGATTTGGTCCTAAGAAGAAATCCGATGCCTACCAGCGCTACCGCAAAGCCTGTGGCCGAGATGCACGGGTTAAACAGCTTTGGGGCAGCGATGCACCCTTTGCGGATAAGTACTAAGAGGCCTGTCCCTAGGTCAAAACTTTGTTTGGCCTACCAGAGTATTTTTGAAAATATAAAGATCGTCAGCGTGTTAAAGCCGCGCTGACTGCACCTCTTTCAGGTCGGGAATAGCATCAGCAGCACCGGCGCGCGTGACCATCAACGCGCCCGCGCGCATGGCAAGTTTGATCGCTTGCTCCATAGGGAGCCCACGGTCTCTTGCTGCTAAGACGTAACCCGTAAATGTATCGCCAGCACCTGTTGTATCCACGACCTCAACGTCGAAAGCAGGGAAATCCTGTACGGTGCGCTTCACCGTATTGATCCAACGACATCCTTTTGCGCCTAAGGTGATGATAATATCGGCCACTGGAAGCTGTTCCGGCGATTGCCCTGTTGCTGCTTCGAGTTGCTGAGCTTCGACTTCATTTAAGATCAAGAAATCCAGAAGAGGCATGACATCAGCAACCGCCTGGGCCTCAAATGGAGCGGCGGCATAAGCGACATACATCGCTAAATCCTTGCCCATCTGCGCAGCATATCGTTGGTTATTCGTCTCGTTCTGAATAAGAAGCGTATCGCCACGTGCGCTTTCGCTCAGGGCTTTGCCAATCGCATTTTCAGTTATTTCGTAGTTCGCACCCGGCAATAGAACAATCGCGTTTTCACCCGATTGATCGACGTTAATCACCGCATGTCCGGTTGGAACTTTATCCAAAACAGCGATGTGCCGCGTGTCTACACCGTATTCAAGCAACCGTTGGCGCGCCCAGGATCCGTCCGTCCCAACTGCCCCGATATGAGACACAAGTGCAGCCGCACGAGACGCAGCAACTGACATGTTTGCGCCTTTTCCACCAAGCCCTCGATGCATTTGGTTGGCCGCTAAGGTTTCTCCAGGTCCGGGCAAATGCGGGACTTGGTAAACATAGTCGGCATTAATAGAGCCGAGATTATAAATCGCCATCAAATACTCACAAAAATAGGGTGTTGAGACCAATAGTCTGTCTTGGTCTCAACTTGAGTGCAAGCCTTAAACGTCTAGCTTTCCAACCTTACAAGCGGCCAAAATTGCCATGTTCAGAATGTCATTTGCAGTCGAGGTTGTTGAGCAAATCTGAATGGATTTGCTAACGCCCGTTAAGATTGGACCAATCACTGTCGCCCCAGCCATTTCTTGCATCAATTTGGTCGAAATACTCGCCGAATGACGGGCGGGAACGACCAAGATGTTTGCAGGTCCGGTTAAACGTTGGAATGGGTAGGCTTCTTGTTGTGTCGCATTGAGCGCAACATCTACTGTCATTTCGCCTTCGTATTCGAAATCAACGCCACGTTTATCCAGAACCTCAGGCGCGAGGTGCATCTTTTCCGCACGTTCCGAAACTGGATAACCGAATGTAGAAAAGCTTACAAAGGCAACGCGAGGCTCCAAGCCAAGGTCACGCGCCACGCTCGCACAGGATTCCGCGATATTGGCAAGATCGTTCTGATCCGGCCATTCATGAACAAGCGTATCGGAAATCAAAACGATACGTCCGTTGTGCAGGATTGCGGTGACCCCAACAGCACCTGCATCGGCATTCGCATCGAAAACGTTGTTAATGTATTCAAGAACATGCGCCGACTTACGTGTCGCACCGGTTACCAGGCCATCACCATGACCATGCGCCAACATAAGCGCCGCAAAGACGTGACGATCGCGCGATGCAAGACGGTGAATATCGGTGCTGTCAAAACCCTTACGCTGCAGACGCTTAAACAAGAAATCCTTGTATGTACGTAGGTGCATCGTATTCGCGGCGTTAACCACTTCGATTTCAGAAATAGCATCACCCAAGCCGGCAGCTTCGAGTTTTTCTGCGACGTCAGCTTCACGACCAACAACCAGAGCCTTCCCTAGACCATTGCGCTGATAGGCAACCGCCGCGCGCAGGACGCGTGGGTCATCACCTTCTGCGAAAATCATACGTGCCTGAGCATTGCGCGCGCGTGCGTTCAAGCTGCGCAAGATGCTGGCAGTCGGATCCATCCGCGATTTTAGGTTCGCTTCATAACCATCCATATCAATGATTGGACGGCGTGACACACCGGTTTCCATACCAGCTTTTGCGACAGCTGGTGGAATACGCGTGATCAGACGCGGATCGAACGGTGTTGGAATGATATAATCACGGCCAAATGACAGTTTGCGCCCATAAGCCATCGCAACTTCGTCAGGGACGTCTTCGCGCGCCAATTCAGCGAGTGCTTCGGCGCAAGCGATTTTCATCTCGTCGTTGATGGCACGGGCATGAATATCCAGCGCACCGCGGAACAGATATGGGAAGGCCAACACGTTGTTAACTTGGTTGGCATAGTCAGACCGACCCGTTCCAACGATTGCATCCGGGCGAACAGCTTGCGCTTCTTCTGGGGTGATCTCTGGATCTGGGTTTGCCATAGCAAAGATCAGCGGATCTTTGGCCATGCTTTCAACCATCGCCTGCGTTACAGCACCTTTGGCGGAAACGCCCAGGAAGACATCCGCGCCTTTCATGGCTTCATCCAAGGTGCGCAACTCAGTTTTGATGGCATGTGCAGATTTCCACTGGTTCATACCTTCGGTGCGGCCTTGATAAATCACGCCTTTAGTATCGCATACCACGCAATTATCGTGCTTTGCGCCCATAGACTTCAAGAGTTCGATACATGCGATGCCGGCTGCACCTGCACCGTTCAGAACAATTTTGACGTCTTCGATTTTCTTACCAGAAATTTTCAACGCATTGATCAGGCCTGCGGCGCAGATCACGGCTGTACCATGCTGATCATCGTGAAAGACTGGAATATCCATCACTTCTTTGAGTCGCTGTTCAATGATGAAACACTCAGGGGCCTTAATGTCTTCTAGATTGATGCCGCCAAACGTTGGACCCATCAGGCGCACAGCGTTGATGAATTCTTCTGGATCTTCGGTATCCAGCTCAATGTCGATCGAGTTCACGTCAGCAAAGCGTTTGAACAAAACAGCTTTGCCTTCCATCACCGGCTTTGAGCCAAGCGCGCCCAAGTTGCCCAAGCCAAGCACAGCGGTACCGTTAGAAATAACCGCAACAAGGTTACCCTTGTTTGTATAATCGTAAGCCGCTGCAGGGTCTGCTGCGATGGCTTCGCATGGAACTGCCACACCTGGGGAATACGCCAGCGACAAGTCGCGCTGCGTCGTCATGGGCACAGTTGCCTTAATCTCAAATTTGCCTGGCGCCGGGTCCAGATGGTAGGCAAGCGCCTCTTCGCGCGTCACTTTGGTCTTGGTCATAGCAGGTGATCCTTCATCGCATCCGATCCTCCTTATCTTAGGCTCTATGTGCCCTCAACATGTTAGCGCCAAAACCAAAGGCGATTTCACCTTTCGCGCGCCCTTAGGATTTTGTTAAACCTTATTGAACACCACCGTGGGGGATCACATCGTGAACGTAGCCAAACCGGCTGTTACGCCAATGATGGCGCAGTATCTGGAAATCAAAGAAGCCTATCCTGATGCGATCCTTTTTTATCGGATGGGCGATTTCTATGAGATGTTCTTTGACGACGCCGTAGCTGCGGCCGAAGCCTTGGACATTGCACTAACCAAGCGGGGTAAGCACGACGGGAACGAAATTCCGATGTGCGGTGTCCCTCACCATGCTGCCGAAGGGTATTTTCTAACACTGATCCGCAAGGGATTTCGTGTTGCTGTTTGTGAGCAAATGGAAAGCCCAGCAGAGGCGAAAAAACGGGGCTACAAGGCCGTTGTCCGCCGCGAGGTTGTACGGCTTGTGACACCGGGCACATTGACCGAGGATTCCCTACTAGATGCCCGCCGCCATAACTTTTTGGCTGCCTATGCAAAGGTCCGGGATGAGGCTGCTTTGGCGTGGGCGGATATTTCAACCGGTGCGTTACATGTCATGGTTCTACCTCAGGTCCGGCTGGGTGCTGAATTGGCTCGCCTTGCGCCTTCCGAGTTGCTGGTTGCAGAGGGTACAGAGGCAAGTTTAGGTGAAATAGTCTCTGAAATGGGAGTTTCGCTTACCGCCGTTTCTCGTGGTGCTTTTGACAGCGCTGCCGCCGAAACGCGCGTTGCGTCGCTGTTTGGAGCACAGGGTCTTGATGCTTTCGGCACCTTTACGCGACCCGAAATCGGTGCCTTGGGTGCGATCGTGGATTACCTTGAAATCACACAAAAAGGTAAGCTCCCCCTCCTCCGCCCGCCACAACGTGAGATCACTGGCGGCACCATGCAAATTGATGCCGCGACGCGACGAAACCTTGAGCTAACTCACGCACTTTCCGGCGGACGTGCTGGCACGCTTCTAGCCACGATTGATAGAACGGTTACATCCGGTGGCGCGCGTCTGTTAGAGCGACGTCTTTCATCACCTTCGCTGTCCGTTGATACCGTAGTTGGCCGACAATCTGCCGTCACCTTTATGCTGGAAAACGCACATCTCGCACGCGATATTCGCGATCATCTACGCAAAGTGCCCGACCTAGATCGCGCCTTGTCGCGCCTATCCCTAGACCGCGGTGGCCCTCGCGACTTGGCCGCGATCCGTAACGGATTGGAACAAGCCCTCACGCTTTCTGGTCTATGCGAAAACTCAGAACTGGCTCCATTGCTAGGAGAAGCAGCACAGGCGCTTCAGGGGCATGACATCCTTCTAGACCTTCTTGATCAGGCATTAATCGCGGAACCGCCGCTTTTGGCCCGCGATGGAGGGTTTATCGCGCCAGGATACGATAGCGATCTGGACGAATCCCGACAGCTTCGCGACGAGGGTCGCGGCGTTATAGCGAGCATGCAGGCGCAATATTCCGAAATGACTGGCATTCAAGCGCTGAAGATCAAACACAACAACGTGCTTGGGTATTTTATCGAGGCGACCGCCAAGCACGCAGAAACAATGATGTCCGCCCCACTTACTGAGACATTCATTCACCGCCAAACAACAGCAAATCAGGTGCGTTTCACGACTGTCGAGCTTTCAGAGCTCGAAACAAAAATTCTAAACGCCGGAAACAACGCGTTGGAAACCGAAAAGCGGCTCTACTCTGTCCTCAGGCAGGCTGTTTTAGACGCATCGGCAAAAGTATCTTCCGCGGCCCGTGCGCTCGCAGAGTTTGACCTTCAAACCGCTCTGGCAGAGCTGGCCACCAGCGAAAATTGGTGCAAGCCCGAAGTTAACAACAGCCACGATTTCGACATCCAGGGTGGCCGTCACCCCGTTGTAGAAGCAGCGCTGCGCAAACAAGGCGGCGCGCCATTCGTTGCAAACGACTGCGATCTATCCGGTGGAAATGACGCCAGCATTTGGTTGCTAACCGGCCCGAACATGGCAGGTAAATCGACATTCCTACGCCAGAACGCCTTGATCGCGCTATTGGCCCAAATCGGCAGCTATGTACCCGCAGCGACTGCGAAAATCGGCATAGTCAGCCAATTGTTTTCACGCGTTGGCGCATCGGATGATCTGGCACGTGGTCGATCAACCTTTATGGTTGAAATGGTGGAAACCGCTGCCATCCTGAACCAAGCCGATGACCGCGCGCTGGTGATCCTAGACGAAATTGGCCGCGGCACCGCGACCTATGACGGCCTGTCCATTGCATGGGCTACGCTAGAGCATTTGCACGAGGTCAATAAATCCCGCGCCCTTTTCGCGACCCATTACCACGAAATGACCGCGCTTGCCGGCAAACTACAAGGCGTTGAAAACGCCACAGTGACAGTCAAGGAATGGGACGGCGAGGTCATTTTCCTACACGAAGTTAAACGCGGTGCCGCTGATCGCAGCTATGGCGTTCAGGTCGCTCAACTTGCCGGCCTCCCACCATCGGTTGTGAACCGCGCGCGTGATGTTTTGGAAATGCTGGAAAAAGGTGAACGCGAAGGCGGAAAGCAAAAAGCGTTAATCGACGACCTGCCTCTGTTCGCTGCTGCGCCAGCCCCAAAACCGCAAGCTGCAACTGGCCCTTCCCCTGTTCAAGAAAAGCTGGATACAAT
Source organism: Cognatishimia sp. 1_MG-2023 (assembly GCF_030548175.1). Lineage (GTDB taxonomy): Bacteria > Pseudomonadota > Alphaproteobacteria > Rhodobacterales > Rhodobacteraceae > Cognatishimia. Next base: position 284,226 of record NZ_JAUORX010000004.1, read on the forward strand.
CATCCCAGATGATCTAAGCCCACGCGAAGCTCTTGAATTATTGTATGAAATCAAAGCATTATCGACTAAACAGCAATAATCACCAACTACCGCTGGCACCACCACCTGACGACGATCCACCACCAGATCCACCGCTGCTTGACGACGAAGACGAGCTTTCAGATTTCCGCGGTATCGTGACATGTGTGTGGTATCGGTCGTCGCAATTCTTGCAGTGATAGTCGACACGTTTCAGGCCAGTTGAACTCGTCGTCGCGGAGGTCACAATGGTTGAATCCCCCTCCAGCGTTTTGAACTGGCAGGTTCGACACGCACCGTATTTGCTAAACCAAGACTTATAGGCTTCAACAGTTCGGTGATCGCAGCTCTGGCAAACCCAAACGTCGTAATCCACGCTTTTCAGACGTTCTTCGACCCGCTCGCCTTCCTTCAAATAGGCATCGTCGTTAGCCTCGCCAAGCTTTTGCATCTTTGTCCCATCAACGGGGCAAATCCGCGGCTTGTTGCGTTTCCACTTTCGGAACAAGCGATAACCGAACCCTGCAAGTGCCGCATAAAACACGGCTATCCAATCGCCAATCCAACCGAGGAACCGCTGCACCCTATTCCATGCACGCTCCGTCAAGGATGCATTGAATTCGCCAGGCCAAGTCCCTGTCACCTCGTGGATCACGGCATCAACACCCCGATCAATCCCAAGCGCATAATTGTCGTCTCGGAAATGCGGAACGATCACCTCATCAATAATCGCTGCCATGGCATCGTTTCGCGCATCGCCATATCCAGAACCCACTTCGATACGCAGACGCCGGTCATACCGCGACACAAGCAGCATCACGCCATCGTTCTTTACTGGATCGCCTAGGCCCCACTGATTGAACAGGCCGGTCGCAAATGGCTCTATCTCCCCCAAGTGGCCGAAATCAGAGAGGTTGTTAATCGTCGCAACAGTAAATTCGACACCACGCTCGTTGCGCAATTCAATCAACTTATTGCGCACCAGATCTTCTTCGCTATCTGTCATCAGATCAGCAAAGTCGTTCACAAAAATCTCGTTGTATTCCGGATAGGTTTGCGCAGGCGCGATGCCTGCCGTGCATATTGCCAAAGCAATCAAAAGATGTCGGAACAAATGAAAAAGCCCTCGATGGTACGAGGGCTTTGTAACATGCATTTCGCGATCTGTTTAGACTTAGCCAACCATCGAGCTTACGCCGACTTGCGCAGGGCGCAGCAGACGGTCGTGCAGCATAAAGCCTTCGGTGGAAACCTGAATGATCTCGCCGGCTTTAGTTCCTGGAACCGGCGCTTCGAACATCGCTTCGTGCTGGTTCGGATCGAACTTATCGCCGACCTCTGGCACGATCACTTCTAGACCGTGTTTCTTGAACACGTTCAACAGCTCGCGCATCGTCAGTTCAATACCTTCGATAACCGCAGGCGCTGCTTGCTTTTGCTCATCAGTGATGGCTTCCATCGCACGCTTCATGTTGTCGTACACAGGCAGCATGTCACGGGCCAAACGGGACCCGCCATACATTTCTGCATCACGGCGTGCTTTGTCGCCACGCTTACGAGAATTCTCAGCCTCGGCCAAGGCACGCATCCAGCGCTCTTTGTACTCGTCACGCTCCGCCTTGAGCTCATCTAGCTCAACGGCTTCATTCTCTAGCTCGTCCAGATCAGCAAACACTTCTGCTTCTGCATCTGCAAGATCATCCAGAAATTCGTTTTCTTTCGGCTCTGCCATCATTCACCTCTATGTCCGGTCAGAGATCATCTTTCCAACCAGCTGCGCCGTATAATCCACAATCGGCACAATTCGTCCGTAGTTTAGGCGCTTGGGTCCAATGACCCCAACAGCACCCACGATCTTTCGATCAGAGTTCATATATGGAGACACCACCAAAGAGGAACCCGAAAGTGAAAAAAGTTTGTTCTCAGAGCCAATAAAAATGCGAACACCGTCACCTTGGTCGGCTAATTCCAAGAAATCCGCGATATCTCGCTTACGCTCGAGGTCATCAAACAGGCTACGAATAAGCTCAAAATCGGCTTCATCTTGGCCTTCACCGATCAAATTAGACCGACCACGCACAATTAAGCGTTCTTGCGTGTCATCATCGTCTGCCCAAACAGCCAAACCGCTATCAATCAAAGCACGCGATAGCTTATCAATTTCTTGGCGGCGCGCCGTTATTTCTTTGCGAATCACTGTCTGCAATTCAGACAGGGTCCGCCCTTCGATCAGTGAATTAAGAAAGTTCGCCGCTTCTCGCATACTGCTTGGCGTTTGACCGGGGGGCGGTGTGAACAAGCGGTTTTCCACATGCCCGTCAGCCATAACCAAAACAACAAGCGCGCGGTCATGGGCTAAGCTGACAAATTCGATATGTCGGATGGGTGCCTCGTGCTTGGGTGCTAAAACCAACGACGCACCCTGCGTCACCCCCGACAAAGCAGCCCCAACGCGATCCAGCATTGTGCCAACATCACCGGAATTTTGCCCCAGCGTTGCATCTATCTTTTCTTGATCCCCGCGATCCATCTCGCGAACCTCAAGCAATCCATCAACAAACATCCGCAAGCCCTGCTGCGTTGGGATGCGCCCCGCGCTGACATGAGGCGAATCCAACAGGCCCAGATACTCCAAATCCTGCATCACGTTGCGGATCGTCGCGGCACTGACCTTTTCGGAAAAGTCACGCGTTAGCGTGCGCGATCCAACGGGATCACCGGTATCCAGATACCCCTCGACCACACGGCGAAACACCTCGCGCGAGCGATCATTCATTTCATTCAGAACTTCTTTGCGATCTGTCATTCAAACTTCCAATGCTGTCGCCCATTAAAGAGCCTCAGCCGCAAAGGTCAATCGGGGTTGCGTAAGGGTCGTGCACAAAGGTATCCCTTGGCCAAGTTAACATGACCTTGAAACGAAGGAAGTCATCATGCGCCCATCCGGCCGTCAGTTGAACGAAATGCGCTCTGTCTCAATTGAAACAGACGTCACCAAACACGCCGAAGGCTCTTGCATGATTAAAATGGGTGACACCCATGTTCTATGCACCGCATCGCTAGAGACCCGCGTACCACCGTTTATCAAAGGCTCAGGCCTAGGTTGGGTTACCGCAGAGTACGGCATGCTACCGCGCTCTACCTCTTCGCGCATGCGCCGCGAAGCCGCATCAGGCAAACAAGGTGGCCGCACCGTAGAAATTCAACGTTTGATTGGCCGCTCTTTGCGCGCTGGCGTTGACCGCGTTGCATTAGGTGAACGCCAAATCACAATCGACTGCGACGTCATCCAAGCAGACGGCGGCACACGCTGTGCATCAATCACTGGCGGTTGGGTTGCCCTACGTTTGGCCGTGAACAAACTGATGAAAGCCGGCGACATCATCACCGATCCACTCGTTTCCCCAGTTGCCGCGATTTCTTGCGGTATCTACGCGGGTCAGCCCGTACTTGACCTGGATTACCCAGAGGATTCCGAAGCCGGCGTTGACGGTAACTTCATCATGCTCGGCAACAAGAACCTGATCGAAGTTCAGATGAGCGCCGAAGGCTCTGTCTTCTCTCGTGCACAGATGGATCAATTGATGGACCTTGCCGAAAAAGGCGTAGGTGAATTGGCCGAAATGCAGTTAGCAGCCGTCGCATGACCCGCAAGTTTACTGGCGACAAACTCCTTGTCGCCACACATAACAAAGGCAAGCTGACCGAGATCAGAGAAATCTTGGCTCCCCACGGCGTAACTGTCGTGGGCGCAGCAGATATGGACTTGCCTGAGCCTGAAGAAACCGAAAATACATTTGTCGGCAACGCCCGTATCAAAGCGCATGCCGCCGCAAAGGCCACCGGCCTTCCTGCTCTGTCCGACGATAGCGGCATTACGATTGACGCACTGGATGGCGCCCCAGGTGTTTATACGGCCGATTGGGCAGAAACCGGCAATGGCCGCGATTTCATGATGGCCATGATCCGCGCCAACGACGAGATCAACGCCAAAGGTCCAGACGCCCCACGCACCGCGCAATTCCGCTGCACATTGGTGATCGCATGGCCCGACGGACATGACGAAGTATTCGAAGGCGTTATGCCCGGCTCGCTCACTTGGCCCATCCGTGGCGAAGGCGGCTTTGGCTACGATCCGATGTTCATTCCCGAAGGCCTAGACATCACCTGCGCCCAAATGGACAAAGCCGAAAAAAACAAAATCAGCCACCGTGGTCGCGCGGTCGCGCAGTTCTTGGCAGGCTGTTTTGGCTGAAGATTGGCAAAACGGGGGCTTTGGCCTTTATATCCATTGGCCCTTTTGTCAGGCCAAATGCCCTTATTGCGATTTCAACTCGCACGTTTCCCGAGAAATTGATCAATCAAGGTGGCTTAGAGCCTATTTATCTGAATTGGATCGTGTCGGATCACTGACAAAAGGCCGAGTTTTAAACTCTGTTTTCTTTGGTGGTGGAACACCTTCGCTGATGGATCCTGACGTTGTTGCGCAGATCATCGAACGGATCCGCGCTACTTGGCCAACTGCAAATGACCTCGAAATCACACTAGAGGCCAACCCCGGTTCTGTCGAAGCTGGCCGTTTTGCCGCCTACAGGCAAGGCGGAGTCAGCCGCGTCTCGATGGGTATCCAAGCCTTAAACGACCGCGATTTGCAGCGCCTAGGCCGCATCCATTCCGTTGATGAAGCCAAAGCAGCCTTCGATATTGCTCGTAAATCTTTCGATCGCGTCAGCTTTGATTTGATCTATGCTCGCCAAGACCAAACACTAAATGATTGGCAAACAGAGCTGCGAGAAGCCCTATCCATGGCCATCGACCACCTCTCGCTCTACCAGCTCACCATTGAAACCGGCACAGCCTTTGGTGACCGCTATGCCAAAGGCAAGCTGCGTGGCCTGCCAGAAGACGACCTAGCCGCTGACATGTACCAAGCGACCGGCGACATCTGCATCGAAGCTGGCTTAGAAGGGTACGAAGTATCCAACTACGCAAAACCCGGTTCTGAAAGCATCCACAATAAAATCTATTGGCGCTATGGCGACTACGCTGGCATTGGCCCGGGCGCCCACGCACGCCTAACCTTAAATGGCCAACGACATGCCATCGAATGCTGGCGCAACCCTGACCGCTGGCTCCAGGCTGTCGATACAGGCAACGGCGAGAATGTCAAAAATCCGATACTCCTGACCGATCAAGCTGACGAGATGATGATGATGGGCCTTCGCCTTCGCGACGGCGTTGATCTGAAACGTTGGGAAAACCTTTCGGGTCGCCCTTTAAATCCGACAACACTTGCCCATCTGCAAGACATAGGCATGATCCGCCAATCTGGCGACCTGCTAATTGCAACGCAAGACGGCCGTATGGTTCTAAACACCCTGCTCGCCGAGATATTGGTGGAATAACTGTATGCGGTATATATGGCTAATTGGCGGACTACTATCAGTGGCGCTCGGCGCTATCGGCATTATTCTACCGCTCTTACCAACAGTACCATTTCTCTTACTAGCTGCATTTTGCTTTGCGCGCAGTTCCGAATTCCTGCACAACTGGATGCTCACCCATCCAAAACTTGGACCACCAATTGCAGACTGGCAAGAAAACGGCGCCATTGGCCTAAATGCCAAACGTCTCGCCACTTTATCAGTGATTGCAGTATTTGGACTTTCCCTAGCTTTAGGAGCACGTCCGCTTGTGCTTGGTATTCAGGCGATCACATTGGGATGCGTCATGCTCTTTATCTGGACCCGCCCTCACGAATAAAAAAGCCGGGTCACGGACCCGGCTATTCGTCTCAATGTCACCTAGACTTAAGTCGCGCTGAGTATTCTACACAGCTCATCTAGCTGATCCATATTCGTATATTTGATCGTAATCTGCCCCGCTTCGCCACCAGGTTTGTGATCAATCGCAACTTTCATACCCAAGTTCGCACCCAAATCCCCTTCCAAGGCTTTGGTATCAGCGTCCTTTTCGACCTTCGGTTTCTTCGGTTTGTCTGTCTCACCAGAGGCATACTTTTTAACAAGCCCCTCGGTTTGCCGAACAGAAAGTCCCTCGGCCACAATGCGCTTCGCAATTTCTTCTGCATGATCCGAGGTGATCAATGCACGCGCATGACCGGCAGAAAGCTTACCCTCTTCCAGCATTTCCTGAATATCAGGCGATAGATTAAGCAAGCGCATTAGGTTTGCAATGTGGCTTCGGCTTTTACCCAAGGCTTTGGACAGCACTTCTTGTGTATGCCCAAACTTGTCCATCAACTGACGGTAACCAGCTGCTTCTTCAACCGGGTTAAGATCAGATCGCTGGATGTTCTCAATAATCGCAATCTCTAAAACTTCGGTATCATTAAAATCGCGTATTACAACCGGAAGCTCATGCAGCTGCGCCTTTTGCGATGCACGCCAACGGCGTTCACCTGCAACGATTTCGTACTTACCGTTTTCTCCAGCCACTTCACGCACGATCAACGGCTGAATTACACCCTTCTCGCGAATGGAATTTGCTAAGTCTTCCAGGTGCTCTGGATCAAAGCGGCGCCGTGGCTGATCTGGGTTTGGAGAGATATTCTCGATCGGAACCATCATATCAGCACGACGCACGCCTGAATCATTCTGGGATACCGGAGATTCATTCACATCTGCCATCAACGCAGAAAGACCGCGTCCCAGCCCCCGGGATTTTACTTTATTCTCTGCCATGCCCGGCCTCCTTATTATTCTAATTTAGGCTGCGACGCCCAGGTGTTTGTCTAAAACTTCCCTCGCCAATTTGCGATAGGCTTCAGCACCCTTTGATGTTGGATCATACTGCAAAACCGGCTGCGCGAAAGAGGGAGCTTCGGAAACGCGCACATTCCGCGGAATTCGGGTTTTGAATACCAACTCACCCAAGTTATCCCGCGCATCATCCTCTACCTGCTGCGACAGGTTATTTCGCGCATCAAACATCGTCAAAACAACACCTTCAATGCGCAGGTTGGGATTTGCAGTTTGACGGACCTCACGAACAGTCAGCATCAATTGTGACAATCCCTCCAAAGCAAAGAACTCACTTTGCAACGGAATCAAAACAGAATGCGCAGAAATCATTGCGTTAACTGTCAATAAGTTCAGAGAAGGTGGGCAATCAATCAGAATATAATCCCAACCAAATTCATCCATCGCAGGCTGACGCAAAGCATCATGCAATAGGAAAGACCGCTTTTCGTTAGTCATCAGCTCCATATCTGCAGAGCTAAGATCGACCGTCGCAGGTATAATTGCCATCCCCTCAATATCTACAGATTGAATGACATCCTTTAATTCAACGTCCCCCAACAACAAATCGTATGTGGTCAACTCTCGATCTTCTGCTTCAATACCCAAACCGGTAGAGGCATTACCCTGTGGGTCCAGATCAACGACCAATACGCGGACGCCCTCTTCCACCAAAGCTGCTGCTAGATTTATCGCTGTAGTCGTCTTGCCAACGCCACCTTTTTGATTGGCAACGGCAATAATTCTTGGACCGTTTCCACGAATTGGGTCAGACACGATGAATATCCCTGATTTTTAGAATTACTGCGCCCTCTTGAGTATCACTTTTAATACTCTCACATTCGAAAGACCACGTTTTCTGTGCTTCTTGCAACTCGTTTTTCCAATTAATTCCTTTTGGGAACAAAGCTGTACCCTCTGGGTCCAAATGATGCTCTGAAAACTCCAACAACGAGGAAAGATCAGCCAAAGCCCGCGCTGATAATATCCGCGCATTCTGAGGCTCCACTTTTTCAATCCGGTCATTCAACACTGTTGCTTTAACACCAGTTTCTCTTAACACCGTCCTTAGAAAGGTGCATTTTCTAAGATCACTTTCAATCAGTGTCACCGTCCGTGGATATTTTTTGTCGGCATTTAGAATAGCAACGACAAGTCCAGGAAACCCTCCTCCACTGCCAATATCCACCCAGCTCCCAGTTCCGTCTTTATCCTGAGTAAAAACCTGAACGGAATCTTGGATATGGCGATCCCAAAGATCGCCCAAAGTAGATTTTGAAACCAGGTTAATCGTAGGGTTCCATTTTTTTAGAAGACTAGCAAGTAATTCGAGGCGCTCGAATGTTTCACGTGAAACATCGAAATTATCCAACTTAAATTGCGAAAAACTCACGCAGTCTTCTCCATTTTCTGTCTTTGACGAAGCTTTGCCAAAAGAAGCGTTAGCGCGGCAGGGGTCATACCATCAACACGAGCAGCCTGAGCTAGATTACTTGGACGCGCATTTTCTAATTTCAATTGAAGCTCATTCGATAAACCTTCGATCCCCTTAAACTGAAAGTCCGCCGGAATGACCTGCGCCTCATCGCGACGCATGGCATCAACATCCCGCTGCTGCCGGTCAATATAGTTGGCGTACAGAGCATCACGCGCGAGCTGTTCTCTAACCTCTGAATCAAGCTCATTCACTTCAGGAACAAGAACAGAAAGCTGATCAAAACTAACATCAGGCGTTGAAAGCAACTGATATGCAGAACGACGGACACCATCGTTCTTAATCTTGATCCCAGAAATTTCGGCTTCTTTCGGCGAAAAACTCGCAGATTGGAGCAATTCACGGCCGGAATTCAACATGTCAAGTTTTTTGTCAAAATGAGAATACCGATTATCATTCACCAACCCCAACGCCCTACCGATCGGAGTTAGACGTTGGTCGGCATTGTCAGCCCTCAGTGAAAGACGGAACTCCGCACGAGATGTAAACATCCGATATGGCTCAGTCACGCCTCGCGTAATCAAGTCATCAACCATCACCCCGATATAACTGTCAGAGCGCCCAAAATGATGTGGATCTTTACTCTGCGCACTCAGCGCTGCATTAAGCCCTGCAACAAGCCCTTGCGCCGCTGCCTCCTCATAGCCGGTTGTCCCGTTAATCTGCCCTGCAAGGTACAAGCCAGGTACCGTACGAACAGCTAAACTGGCGTCAAGAGCCCTCGGATCAACATAATCGTACTCAATTGCGTATCCTGGCTGAATGATCTTTGCATCCTCGAGTGCATAGATGGACCGGACATAATCATCCTGAACGTCTTCAGGTAGTGAAGTAGAAATCCCATTCGGATAGACCGTGTTGTCATCCAAACCCTCTGGCTCAAGAAAAACTTGATGCGAGGTTTTGTCTGCAAATCGAACGATCTTATCTTCGATAGATGGACAATACCGCGGCCCTACGCCTTCAATATGTCCGCCATACATCGCTGATCTATCAAGGTTTTCGCGGATAATGTCATGCGTGCGTTCATTCGTATGGGTTATTGCACAGGCCACCTGACGTGCGCTGGGTGATTTTGAAAGAAACGAGAACATCACAGGTTCTTCGTCGCCCTCCTGCTTTTCAAGCAAATCCCATTTGATTGTCCTCGCATCCAAACGCGGGGGTGTTCCTGTCTTTAGCCGCCCTAACGGCAATTCAAAACTATCAATACGTTCTGCCAGCTTAACGGAGGGTCGATCTCCCATACGGCCACCAGGCCGCGAGATATCACCGATATGAATTACACCACGTAGAAACGTGCCAGTGGTTAAAACAACGGCGTGAGATCGTACTTCAGAACCATCCGAAAGCGTAATTCCTGATACGCGGTTGTTTTCCATAATGAAATCAGTCGCTTCCCCCTCTAAAATGGTCAGGTTCGGCTGGTTCTGCATCTCACGCAGCATTGATTCTCGATAAATCTTTCGATCTGCTTGTGCACGAGGACCTTGAACCGCCGGACCCTTGCGTCGGTTCAACAACCGAAATTGTATACCTGCTAAATCAGCAACCCGGCCCATCACTCCATCAAGCGCATCAATCTCGCGCACAAGGTGCCCTTTACCCAGACCACCAATAGCCGGATTACAAGACATGACGCCGATACCGCCAATGGTAAGTGTAACAAGGGCAGTCTTCGCCCCCATCCTGACAGCAGCATGTGCGGCATCACAGCCAGCATGACCGCCCCCAACAACAACGACATCAAAATGTTTCACGTGAAACACTCCTATTTTCCGATGCAAAAGCTAGAAAAAATCTCATCCAAGAGGTTTTCAACATCAATCCGACCGACAATGGAATCCAAAGCACGAATCGCCGTGCGCAGTTCCTCTGCAGCTATATCATAGTGATCCGCACCTAGCGCTAGAACTGCCTTCGCAGCTGATAGACTTTCTGATGCGCGGACCATCGCCACACGATGACGTTCACGCGTGGCTACTCCAGAACGCCCCGCAAGCGAGGATAACTTGTCAGAAACCTTAGAAACCAATTTTGAAAGGCCCTGCCCCGTCTTTCCGGATACCGCGTTGCGAACATCCGACAGCGTATCCGCCTTGGCAGCGACAACAATATCCCCAGCCAAAGGTTCAAAATCCGGGGATTGACCGTCCTCAATCAGAAACACGCGAAGGTCAGCCGCAACAGCGCGCTCTTTCGCTCGCTCAATGCCTATCCCCTCAACATGATCATCCGTATCGCGTAAGCCCGCCGTATCCAGCAAAGTCACTGGTAACCCACTCAAATCCATACGGACTTCGATCACATCTCTGGTCGTACCTGCAAATTCAGAGGTGATAGCCGCCTCGCGACCAGCTAAGGCATTCAAAAGAGTAGACTTTCCGACATTTGGCGCGCCTACAATAGCAACTTCAAATCCTGTCCGAATACGCTCAGCTGTTTCAACGCCAGAGATCTCTTTTTCCAGGACCGACAAAACGCCATTCAGCAATGCATCGACTTCGGGCGTTACATCAACCGGCACATCTTCGTCAGCAAAATCAATTGTGGCTTCAATCAATGCAGCAGCTCTGATCAAATCAGCACGCCAACGCTCAGCAACTTTTCCAAGGTCACCTGATAGCACCCGCAAGGCTTGCCGACGTTGTGCTTCGGTTTCGGCGTCGATCAAATCGGCAAGCCCCTCGACCTGCGCCAAATCCAAACAACCATTTTCAAGCGCTCGGCGGGTAAATTCCCCCGCCTCTGCCAGACGCAATCCGTTTAAGTCACCTAACACCCGCAACACGCGGTTAACAACGGCGATTGAACCATGCAGATGAAATTCCAGAACTTCTTCGCCCGTAAACGAACGGCCCTGCTCAAAATACAAAACCAGTGCCTGATCTAGACGTACGCCACCAGCATCACACAAAACCTTAAGGCTTGCCATACGCGGCGCAGGCAATTCACCAAACAGTGCCGCTGCCACATCTGTAACAGCAGGACCGGACACTCGAACGACAGCGACCCCCGCCTTACCGGGGGCCGTTGCTAGCGCAAATACAGTATCGTTAACGAAAGCCATGACGCATCACGCGTTCATGGAATCGAAGAACTCTTCGTTGCTCTTTGTTTGTTTGAGCTTCGAAATCAAGAACTCAACCGCATCCGTGGTACCCATTGGGTTCAGAATGCGACGCAAGACAAAGGTCTTTTGCAGATCTTTTGGATCAACCAGCAGATCTTCTTTTCGTGTACCAGACTTCAGAATATCAATCGCCGGGAAGACGCGTTTATCAGCAACCTTACGATCCAGAACGATCTCAGAGTTACCAGTACCTTTGAATTCCTCAAAGATAACTTCGTCCATCCGCGAACCAGTATCAATCAATGCTGTTGAGATAATGGTCAGTGATCCACCTTCTTCGATATTCCGCGCGGCACCAAAGAAACGCTTAGGACGTTGCAGCGCATTTGCGTCCACACCACCGGTCAAAACCTTACCAGAAGACGGCACAACCGTGTTGAACGCCCTACCAAGTCTTGTGATCGAATCCAAAAGGATCACAACATCTCGTTTATGTTCTACCAAACGCTTGGCTTTTTCGATCACCATCTCAGAAACCGCAACGTGACGTGTCGCCGGTTCATCAAAGGTAGAGGAAATCACCTCACCCTTCACAGAACGCTGCATATCCGTCACCTCTTCTGGGCGTTCATCAATCAGTAGAACGATCAAATAGCACTCTGGGTGGTTCTTCTCGATAGAGTTCGCGATGTTCTGAAGCAGAACAGTTTTACCAGTCCGTGGCGGCGCAACGATCAAAGAACGCTGACCTTTACCAATTGGTGAAACCAGGTCGATGATCCGTGCAGAACGATCTTTGATTGTTGGATCTTCGACTTCCATCTTCAAACGCTCATCCGGGTACAGCGGCGTCAGGTTGTCGAATGCAATTTTATGTTTCGCTTTTTCTGGATCTTCAAAATTAATCGAAAATACCGTTGTCAGCGCGAAATAACGCTCTGTCTCTTCAGGGGCCTTAATCACACCGTTGATTGTGTCACCGGTCCGCAGGCTGTGCTTACGGATCATCTCAGGGCTAACATAAATGTCATCTGGGCCCGGCAGATAGTTCGCTTCTGGCGAACGCAAGAAACCAAAACCATCCTGTAGAACTTCAAGCACACCATCGCCCGAAACTTCCCATCCCTCATCCGCGCGTTCACGCAGGATTTGGAACATCATCTCGCCTTTACGCATGGTTGATGCGTTTTCGATCTCCAGCTCTTCAGCCATCGAAAGCAAGTCTTTAGGACTCTTTGCCTTTAGATCGGATAGCGCGAGTTTGTTCTCGGACATAGATACACCTTTGTCGGCCCACAAAGGCCGCTCATCATCAATTTTAGGTCGGAAGACACATGACCCGGACGGGCCTGTTAAACAATTAAATAGGAGGATTCCTAATTTAAGTCAAACAGCCTTAGAATTTCACAACAACAGAAATCACTATCAAGACCATCAAGACAGTAGGCACTTCGTTCATCATTCGAAACTGTCGACCGGTCGTGGTGTTTTCGCCGCGCTCAAACACCTTTCGGCGTATCATCAGCCAATGATGGAACCCAGTCATCCCAATCACACCCGCAGCCTTCGTATACGGCCACACAGCGCCCCAATCGACAATGCCGGGGGTCATGACAAGCAAAAGGCCAAAAACCCACGTGGCGACGCTTGCTGGGCCCATGATCACTTTCAAAAGTTTGTATTCCATTAATTGGAACGTTTGATCCAGCTGATCACCCTTCTTTGCCTTTTCTGCGTGATACACAAAGAGGCGTGGCAAATAGAATAGACCAGCCATCCAGCTGATCACTGACATGATGTGAAACGCTAAAATCCAAGGGTACAGGCTAGCAAGAATGTCTGACACGGGTGCGATCCTCTCTCGCCGGCTCGCCTTACTAAATAAATATATATTTATAAGAAAGGAAGTTGATTTGGTAGTAAGCCGATTTTCTGTGGATTACTCAGTTTCTCCCGACTTCTCCACATTCATTTTTACGGTGGGGAAACTTTAGGGAAAACCGGTGTGCAAATTGTATTTCTATGGAAAAATGTTTTCTAACAATATCTTAACAAGTGATATCAAATAATTTCTCTGTGTATAAATCTGCGGACAAATAATCGGAAAAACGATTCCGCCACAGAAAACCAGTTATCCTCATCCCAAGGGGAGGAATCGTGAGCGACTCAGTTGAAAGGGCAGAGTTATCTACCGCTTGCGCCGAGGCTCGAATTCCTCGACAACCTATCCGCAGCTTTAGACACAAGTTTTCACCAGGTTATCCACATGAGCGAACCGATCATTCTTGCCTCTGGCTCCAAAATTCGCGCAGATCTGCTGCGCAATGCCAACGTACCTTTCGAGGTTATGACAGCTCCGGTTGACGAGGAGTTAATTCGCGAGAGCCTCGAAGCAGAGGGCACCAGCCCCCGAGACATCGCAGATTCCCTAGCAGAGGCCAAAGCACAACGCGTTAGCGCGAAGCTACCGGGCGCACTCGTTTTGGGATGTGATCAGGTTCTCGACTTTGAGCGAGAGGTTTTTTCAAAACCCAAAGACCAAGACGACGCAATTGCGCAACTGATGCGCCTTCGGAATAATCGGCACACATTACTATCTGCTGCGGTGATTTACGAAAACGGCAAACCTGTTTGGCGGCACGTCGGAATGGTGCGCTTGTTAATGCGCGACTTCTCTGATGCGTTTCTTAAAGACTATGTTAACCGTAATTGGGACAGCATCCGTCATACTGTCGGCTGCTATCAGCTCGAAGGCGAAGGTGTTCGTTTATTTACCCGCGTCGACGGCGATTACTTTACAGTTCTGGGTATGCCTTTACTCGAAATCCTAGCCTATTTGACCCTGCGTGGAGATTTACAAAGATGACATTGCCTAAAATTCCTTTGGCTGGCGTAATTGGCCACCCCATTGCACATTCGAAATCACCGATGTTGCATGGGTATTGGCTAAAGGCCTACGGGATAGAGGGCCATTATGTCCCAATTGATGTCGCGCCCGAAAACTTTGAAACCGTTTTGCGCAACATGCATAAAATGGGCTTTGTCGGCGCCAATGTGACGATCCCACACAAAGAACGTGCGTTAGAATTCGCGGATCAAGTGACCGATCGGGCAACCCTTATCGGCGCTGCTAACACATTGATTTTCCACGAAGATGGAAAAATCCTTGCGGATAATACTGATGGCTATGGGTTTATCCAAAACCTCCGTCAATTCGCCCCTGATTGGGAACCAGAAGCTGGTCCTGCCGTTATTCTGGGTGCCGGCGGTGCCGCCCGTGCTGTTGTTGCGTCTTTATTAGATGTCGGTGTGCCAGAAATCCTGATTACCAACCGCACCCGCGTGCGTGCAGAACAGCTCCGCGATGATTTTGGCGCCCGCCTTAAGGTCGTTGAATGGAACCAAGCCGCCAATGTTTTGGAGCAGGCAACCACTGTCGTGAACACCACATCTCTCGGAATGGCCGGCAAGCCAGAACTTAAGATGTCTCTCGACGGGCTGCAGCCGGGCACTTTGGTGACCGATCTTGTTTATAACCCTCTGCGCACCCAGTTCTTGGAAACCGCAGCGGAAAAAGGCTGCGTCACTGTTGATGGGCTTGGCATGTTATTACACCAAGCGGCCCCCGGATTTGAACGCTGGTTCGGCCCTCGACCCGAGGTCACCGATGAACTACGGCAAGTGATCCTCGGATGACCTTTACGCTTGGATTGACCGGTTCCATTGGCATGGGAAAATCCACAACAGCCAAACTTTTCGCTGATCTTGGTTGCGCTGTCTGGGATGCAGATGCCGCAGTGCATCGCATGTATGCCCAAGGCGGCGCTGCGGTTGCGCCAATAAAGGCCGCGCTGCCGAGCGCAATCATTGACAATGCGGTGTCGCGTGATGAACTCAAGGTATTAATATCAAAAGACAACTCCGTCCTTTCGATATTGGAAGAGATCGTCCACCCCCTCGTCGCTGCAGACCGAGATGAATTTATCAAAACCAGCACGGCAGACATCACCGTTCTCGACATCCCATTGCTGTTCGAAAACGGTACGGAAAAGACATTGGACGCTGTCGTTTGTGTCTCTATTCCAGCTGAAACACAGCAATCCCGCGTTATGGCTCGTGGTACGATGACACTCGACCAATTCAAAGCGATCCGGGCGAAGCAAATGCCCATCGATGACAAAGTCGCACGCGCCGATTATGTTGTTGTGACCGACACGCTTGATCATGCAAAAGCACAGGTTCAGGCCATCGTAACGACCATCAGAGAGCAGATTGCAAATGCGTGAAATCGTCCTGGATACGGAAACAACTGGTTTTGATGCCAAAGAGGGCGGCGACCGGATCGTCGAAATCGGCTGTGTTGAACTGTTCAACCACATGCCAACCGGCAAAACCTATCACGTCTACATCAACCCCGAACGATCCATGCCGCAAGGCGCGTTTGAGGTGCACGGCATTGGCCCCGATATTCTGGAACCACCAAAAGAACCTGAACCGGGTCAGGTAATTCTGCGCGACAAACCTGTTTTCGCCAAAGTGGGTCAGTCGTTTTTGGACTTCGTTAGGGATTCCAAAATGGTGATCCACAACGCAGCTTTCGATATGAAGTTCTTAAACTTCGAACTCGCGCGCATGGGTCTTCGCACCCTTCCGATGGAACAATCCTTAGACACGCTAGCGATCGCGCGAAAGAAATTTCCAGGTTCACCGGCAACCCTCGATGCCCTGTGCCGCCGCTTCAACATCGACAACACAAATCGTACGTTGCACGGCGCGTTGCTTGACTCTGAAATTTTGGCTGAGGTCTATCTAGAACTGATCGGCGGCCGCCAACCAGACTTTGGACTGGCCACAAACGCTGGCTCTTCTGGTAGCGTATCCCAAGACGATTGGCGCCCTACAGCACGGCCTAATCCCCTGCCCTCGCGCATAAAACCCGAGGAAAAACAAGCACATGACGCTTTTGTTGAAAAAATGGGAGAAGAGGCGCTTTGGAATAAGCTAGGTTAGCACCCCCAGTGATCCGGGGGCGCTAAAAATTTATCAGGCGTCCAATTTCTGGGTGCCACCCGCTTGTGCACGGCGCGCAAGCTCGTTGCGATACAGTGCAACAAAATCAATGGTCTCTAGGTTCAGTGGTGGGAAGCCACCGTCGCGTGTGATGTCAGAAACAACACGGCGCAGGAACGGGAAGATCATGCGTGGGCATTCAATCAACAAGAATGGGTGCAGCTGATCTTCTGGCACGCCTTCGATCTGGAAAATGCCGACATAGTCGATTTCCAAAACAAACAGCACATCTTCGCCACCTTTGGCTTTGCTTGTGATGTTCAGTTTGATCGCAGATTCATACTGGTTTTCAGCGCCACGCTTTTTAGCGTCTAGATTAACCTGAATTTTCACGTCTGGCTGAACTTCACCCTGCGCGCCTTTTTGCGCCAGAATGTTTTCGAATGACATGTCACGAATGTACTGTGTCATGACGTTCATTTTGATCTGTGGGGCCTGAGGCGCAGCGCCGTCGTTTTCAGCCATGGGTCGTCTCCAATGAATTCAAATTTTGCCGATAGCCTTAACAGGTCAGGCAAGTGGTCTCAATGCTTAGTCCAACCAGAGGGTCCATGGGTCGGTTTTTTGTCCATGTCCACCTCGGCAAATTCGCCGTCGATCACATCTTCATCCGCACGTGTTTGGGCGTGGTAACGCATATCATTCGGATTTCCACCCATCGCAAAGTTCTGCACCTTGATCCGGCTACGCGCATATTTGATCACGGCAACCCGAACTGGCGGCATCAGAAACGCAAAACCAACGGCGTCCGTAAAGAAACCCGGCGTCAGCAACAAAGCGCCTGCGATCAAGATCATCGCACCATGCGCCAAGGGTTCGGTGGGGTCATTCAACTCTGAAAACGACTGGCGTAGGTTACCCATGGCCATCGCACCTTGGTTTCGCACCAACCAAGTGCCTAAAATTGCGGTTAAAACCACGATCAGCAACGTCGGCCACAGGCCAATTGCACCGCCAACTTGAATAAACAAGCCAATTTCAATCAGCGGTACCGCCAGAAAAGCCAAGAACAACCACATATCGTTTTCTCCTTCACGTCTGCGCGTGTGGACTTGACCGCGCACGTGACATACATAAGTCCGGTATATGATTGTTTCCATGCCCTGACATGAGGTTCTAATGAATTCGCCAATTATTCAGCTTTTGGTGCTGGCCGGCATCGCCGTTTTCCTGATCCTGCGGCTGAAAAATGTGCTCGGCACACGAGATGGCTTTGAAAAGCCTCGCGAGGTTGCATCGCCGACACGCAATGGCCCGTCTCTCGAAGTGATCGAAGGTGGCCCAGATCGCGATATTATTGATCACGTGCCCGAAGGTAGCGATGCAGCTACTGCACTTAGCAAAATGAAAACTGCTGAACCAAGCTTTGGTGTCGGCGAATTCCTCGGCGGCGCCAAGGGTGCCTACGAGATGATCTTGATGGGTTTTGAAAGGGGCGATCTTGCTCCGATCAAAGGGTTCCTATCTGACGATGTGTACGATGCCTTTGCCTCCGTTGTGGAATCTCGCGAACAGCAAGGTCTCACCATCGAAGCAGAATTCATCGGCGTCCGTGAAACCACCTTGCAAGACGCAACGTTCAACGATGCAACCAGCGAAGCCGAGGTCACGGTGCGGTTTATCGGTGAATTGACCTATGTCGTTCGCGACAACGCCGGTGAAATCGTCGAAGGCAGCGATACCAAAGTGAAGCGTCAGAAAGACGTTTGGACCTTTGCGCGTAGCATGGGCACCGACGATCCGAACTGGCAGCTTGTCGCAACGGCAGAATGATTGCAGCGCTTCGGGCGGCATTGGTGGCGGGGCTTGTCATGACTGGATCAGCGCAAGCATCCGAACCCACCTATAAGATCCTCGAGTTTTCCGACCTCGAGGGATGGGAACGTGACGACCACCTCGCAGCGATGCGTGTGTTCCAAAGCACCTGTCCCGATCTTGATGCCCCCGATTGGCGCGCCATCTGCGCCGCTGCGCCAACCATCGGAAACCCAAAGAAATTCTTCGAACTCCTGTTCCGCCCTGTCCTGATTGAGGACGGCAAAGACATGATGTTCACCGGCTATTTTGAGCCAGAGCTTCAAGGCTCTCGCGTCCCCACCGCCCGCTACCGCTTCCCAGTATACGCCAAACCACCCGAAGTTCGCCGTGGCACCCAATGGCTATCTCGTCGCGAGATCGAAACCACCGGCGCGATGGTCGGCCGCGGTCTGGAAATCGCTTGGGTCGATGACTCGGTTGAATTGTTCTTCTTGCAAATCCAAGGCTCCGGTCGCATCCGCCTGCCCGACGGCAGCGCGATCCGCGTAGGTTATGGTGGCAAAAACGGTCACCCTTACCGATCTGTTGGCACCGAACTCGTGCGACGTGGCACTTACTCACCTCACCAAGTTTCGGCGCAAGTGATCCAAAGCTGGGTTAAACGAAACCCAATTGATGGCGCCGAATTGCTGCGCCACAATCCATCCTACGTGTTTTTCCGCACCGTGAACCAAGTCCCCGCCCACAAAGGCCCCCTTGGCGCGATGAACCGCTCTATCACAGAACTCCGCTCCGTTGCCGTTGATCCGGCCTACACGCCTCTTGGTGCCCCCGTCTGGATCGAGAAAAAGGGCGATAACCCCATGAACCGCCTGATGGTCGCCCAGGACACCGGCTCAGCCATCAAAGGCGCACAGCGCGCTGACATCTTCATGGGCACCGGCGACGAAGCCGGTCGCAAAGCCGGCCGTCTACGTGACCCTGGCCGCATGATCGTGTTATTGCCAATCCAACGGGCCTATGCGCTGTTGCCTGAGGCGGTGATGTGAAAAAACGCAAATTGTCGAAAGAGGATCAGGATCTCTGGCGCAAAGTGTCAGAGACGACAGAGCGCATGCACGCCGCCCCTCTGCGCCCTGAACCCAGCCCACAAAACAAAACGCTGCCAATCCCTGATCCGGTTGAAACCCATCACGCCCGCCTGCGCGAATTCGAGCTAGGGTCCAAAGCCAAACCTAAAGGCTACGGTCACAACTTAATGCCGTCCATTTCCGAACGCGTCGCCGCCCAGCCAGTCCAGATGGATCAAAAAGCCTATGGCCGCATGAAGCGCGGCAAGCTTGTCCCACAGGGCAAAATTGATCTGCACGGAATGACACTCGACCAAGCGCACCCAGCGCTGGTGGGCTTCATTATGCGCTCCTATGGCGAGGGTAAGCGACTGGTCCTTGTTGTCACCGGCAAAGGCAAACTCAAACAGGATGACGGCCCCATTCCCGTCCGTCGCGGCGTGTTGAAACATCAGGTGCCATCATGGCTCGCCATGGCCCCCCTGCGCCAAGTCGTGATGCAAGTTACAGAAGCCCACCTAAAACACGGCGGTAGCGGCGCGTATTACGTCTATTTGCGACGGGTGCGTTAACCGCCAACCGGTTCAGATGCCGGCGACAACACCCACTTAATCGCGTTGTTCACCCGTTTGGCAGACACACCAATCCGGCGCCCACCAACGGCAATCTCGCGCAATTGCCCTGCCCCGTTTTGGATCAGCTTTTGCAGCCCACCGCTTTTGAACAACCCAAGCATTTCGGGTGACGTCGCAATGGTAAAGTGATCGCCATAAACGCCATTTGCAAAGTCCGTTATGTCAAAGAACAGGATCGGATAATCCCCCAGTTGACTAATGTCGCTGTCATTCCCCAACCGTTTTTCCCGCCCGTTGATCAGGCCCGAAATCTCAAGCGCGCGGTCGCGTTCAGAGACAAACACAATGAACGGTTCCGGCAGCGTCTGAATGCTCTCAAGCTGGTTCTTAAACACATCCAGATCAATATCCGGCGCGATCAGCACCACACCTGCAAGGTTCCTGCGCGCCCAGCCCGGTTGCTTCAACTCAGTCTGGCGCAACGTCTCCATCGCCAGCATCGCACCCATTGAATGCGCCACCAAAAACGGCGGTGTTCCAGAGGCGTTCCGCGTCGCAATCAACGCCTCTTGCAATCCATCGCGGCTAAACAAAATGCTGTCTTGGTCATGGGCATATCCCAAAACCTTTGCCGCACTCGGCCAAGAAAACGTCACCTGCGCTCCGGGCGCATCCGCATCATGCAAAATCTGCGCATGGCGATACACAGCCTCGGAATAGCTGGTGTTAAATCCATGCACGAAAAACGTCACATCCGTGATGTCCGAAGACGCCTTGGGCACGGCCCGACGTAGCGCGGCTTGGTAATCCGCTTGCCCGTCAAACGCCTTTATATCTGAAATGGTGAAATGGCGTTCCGGGTTCGGGTTCTCGTGCCGGGTTTTTATCAACCCCGGCTCGTGACTTGGCGGCACAGAAACAGTCACACGCTGATACGCAACCTCGCTGGATCGCTGCAAATCAAACGCCCCATCCGCCCGCATATCGCGATTGGTCGCAACAAAGATCTGCCGAGCCGTTCCGACGTTCACCGCATCAGGTTTGACAACAAGGATTTCGCGATCCGCGCAGGATGCAATAAAAATGGGCAAAACAATCGCCAATAAACGAAAACGCATTACGTGAAACACCCACTAAAAAACCCGCTGAAACTATGTCTCAGCGGGCCGTTGTTTACCAGTCGTTATTCTTACAGAACATACCGCGACACATCGGTGGATTTGGTCAATTCACCAAGGTTCTTATCCACAAACGCAGCATCCACCGTCACCTCGCTACCGGATTGATCCGGCGCGTTGAATGACAGCTCTTCGAACACGCGCTCTAGCACCGTGTACAACCGCCGCGCGCCAATGTTTTCAACCGATTGGTTCACATCCGCCGCAATCTTCGCTAGCGCTGCAATGCCCTCCGGTGTGAACGTCACAGTCACCTCTTCGGTCGCCATCAATGCTGTATATTGCAACGTCAACGCATTGTCGGTTTCCGTTAGAATTCGCACAAAATCCTCTTCGGTCAGCGCGCGCAGTTCAACCCGAATAGGCAAACGTCCCTGCAATTCCGGCAACAGATCACTTGGCTTTGCAATGTGGAACGCACCCGAGGCGATGAACAGGATATGATCCGTCTTCACCGGACCATGTTTCGTGCTTACGGTTGTGCCTTCGATCAAAGGCAGCAAGTCCCGCTGCACACCTTCACGCGACACATCTGCCCCACGCGCATCAGAGCGCGCACAAACCTTGTCGATCTCATCCAAGAACACGATGCCGTTCTGCTCTACGCTTTCCAGTGCCAGCTTGTTAACCGCCTCGTCATCCAACAGCTTGTCTGCCTCTTCACCAAGCAGCACGTCATAGCTTTCAGCAACGGTCAGGCGTTTCTTCGTTTTACGGCCACCCATGGCTTTGCCAAACAGGTCACCCAAATTCATCATACCCATCTGACTGCCCGGTTGACCCGGCATATCAAACATCGACATCGGGTTGCTGCTATCTGCAACTTCCAGCTCGATCACGGTATCGTCCAGCAAACCCGCATGCAGCTTTTTGCGGAACATGTCCCGCGTTGCGTCACGCGCATCTTCGCCGGCAATCGCTTCGATCACACGTTCCTCGGCCGCCTTCTGGGCCTTCACCTTCACGTCTTCACGCATCTGCTCGCGGGTCTGCAAAATCGCAGCATCCACCAGATCGCGAATGATCTGTTCAACATCGCGACCCACATAGCCAACTTCGGTAAACTTCGTTGCCTCAACCTTTAGAAACGGCGCCTTCGCCAGTTTCGCCAAGCGACGGCTGATTTCGGTTTTACCAACGCCGGTTGGTCCAATCATCAAGATGTTCTTTGGATAGACTTCATCGCGCAGATCATCGCCAAGCTGCTTACGCCGCCAACGGTTCCGCAAAGCCACAGCCACCGCACGTTTTGCGTCATTTTGGCCGATGATAAAGCGATCAAGTTCTGAAACGATCTCGCGTGGGGTCAAGTCAGTCATAGTTCTATCCAAATGATTGTAAACGGAACCTAAGCACACTGTAAGAAAACGCAAGTGATGACATTCATTCACACCAGATGAGCAGATCGTGAGGCCTGGTTTTATTTCTGATCCGGCTCTCCAGATGACTACGACGAAGACAACAATCAAAAAATAGGATTTACTATGATCAATCGTCGTTCATTTTTTAAGTCAACAGCCACAGCAGGGGCAGCGTTGGTAGTAGGATCACTCGCGACTTCTGCGGTGGCCATGACCAAAGACGTCACTTCATCTGGCACATTCCAAGGTCGTAGCAACCACATCACAACCGGCGGTGTGTCCTTGTATAAAGAAGGTGATCAGTATTTTGTCGAACTGGCCGACGATTTCTCACTTGATGGCGGCCCAGACCCACGCGTTGGTTTCGGTAAAGACGGGGAATATGACCGCGACGGTTACCTTGGCGCGTTGATCAGCCTGAAAGGCAAGCAAGTTTACGCTCTGCCAAAAATCTGGGATCCAAAGAAATGGGATCAAGTATATATCTGGTGTGAAGTTGCAGGCGTGCCTCTGGGCGTTGCCGACCTAAAGTAACTTTACCAAAGTAATGTTACCAAAAAGGTCTGAGGCTTACGCCTCAGGCCTTATTTTTTCGACAGTCAACCGACCATTTGTGTAAACACAAATATCAGCGGCAATCGCCATGGCGGCACGCGCCACTTCTTCGGCATCACGATCGCTGTCCATCATGCCGCGCGCGGCTGCCAAGGCGTAGTTCCCGCCAGAGCCAATCGCCGTCACATCATGTTCAGGTTCCAATACATCCCCTGCCCCTGTGATGACAAAAATATCAGAGCCATCTGACACAATCAGCATCGCTTCGAGCTTTTGCAGGTATTTGTCTGTCCGCCAGTCTTTTGCCAACTCAACAGACGCACGCGCCAATTGACCCGGTGTGGCTTCTAGCTTGGCCTCAAGCCGCTCCAACAATGTGAATGCATCCGCGGTCGATCCTGCAAAGCCGGCAACAACTTCGTGCCCACCTGGTTTCAAGCGACGCACTTTACGCGCCGATCCCTTGATCACTGTTTGACCAAGGCTCACTTGCCCGTCACCCGCGATCACAACCTCGCCGCCCTTTTTGACGCCAATGATCGTCGTGCCGTGCCAACCGGGGAAAGTGTCGTCTGCCATGGAATGCCTCCGTTAAACTAGAAATGAATATATGGTCTGGCTATCGGGCAGGCGCAAGCGTTTGCCGAGAATCAGCTTGGGCGTTGCGTGGATTGTTCACCAAATTAACGAATTCAACGGCAGGATCCGGGAATCGTACGTTTCACGTTACGAAACGTACGAAACTCCACTTCGCTATTTATGAATCCGGCGTACTTTGTGGATGTGATGAATTAATCACGCCATATATCGTAGGTGGTTCGGTGGCCGATGGAATTAATTCTCACGCTAATTCAAAAGGTTAACGGTAAGAATGGTAAGGATTTCCGGAGGTTTTGAGGTATGCAAGAAACGCAGGTCGGGACTGATTTTTGGACATTTGTGGAATCTTAGACCCAAGCCTAGATAGGCCCTGCAACCGACACAGGGTCGGCTGACAATCAAAGGAAATGACACATGGCTACTCAAGCAATCGCCGCGCAAGTTTCTTTCGGAGCAGTCGAAACTCTCCGAGAGTTCAACCTGGTTAAAGAAATTAAAACAGCGTTTTCAACGTGGTACAGTAAGCATCAGACACGCAAAACTTTGCTTTCTTTGTCTGAAGAGCAACTCGAAGACATCGGTCTTTGCCGCGCAGACGTTCTGTAAGCCCAAAGAATTATAGGGTCCGACTCTCCCCCCTTTGTTGGACCAACTCAAAGCCGCGCTGATACCTTCAGAGCGGCTTTTATTATTTTATATCAATCGTTTGACTGAACCCACTTACCAGTCTGATCCGGCACATAAGCTTCAATCGCAGCCGTCGCCACAACATGAAATGTGCCCGCCTCTTCGTCGTGTACATTCAAGCCACCCTTAACCGCACGCACCTCTGCGACGCCCCGCGGAAGGTCCGCCGCAACAGCGTCGCAATCCACTTTGTCCGGCTCAGCCACGCCGATTGTGACCTGAACGGACATCTCGGAATGGTCCATATTTATCTTTGAAAACAAAGTAATAGACGAATGGTGCAAGGCATCCTGAACCGCGCGCTTTGCGGCCTTGGTGTAATCCTGACCGTACAAATCATTGCCGGTCCCCATCTCTAGAATGATGCGTTTCTTGCTCATTGCACCCGCTCCATATCAAAGGAAACCACGATGGCCGCATTGGCGATCACCGTCTGCCCATCCCGATGTGGCGCTTGGATGTTCAAGCCGCCTTCTTCAACCGTGATAGAGGGTTGGCCATACGGGAAAATCTTTAAAAGTTCTTCTTTATCAACAGCTTCTGGCTTCGCGACACCGATCTTCGCCTCGATGATCATCGCTTCTTTTGGAAAGCCAAACAGCTCTGCCATGTTGATTGAATTGTGCCAAAGCGCATCTTTCAACGCCCGGCCTGCGGCTTGAGTATAGTCTTCACGCCGTAGAGATGTGCCCATCCCAAATTCCACAAGAACACGTGTTTTCGCCATGTCTGGCTCCTTTGTTCATTTGGGCACAGACTGCGGGACAGCTGCAAAAATGAAAAGAGGCCAGAGCGGTTTTCTACTAAGACCAGCCAACAAAAAAGGCGCCCCAAAGGGACGCCTTTCGTTACTACAAGTTATTCAAACTTATAGAGAATCTTCGATCCAGCTTTGCAAAGCGGCCTTTGGCGCTGCGCCTGCACGGTTGGAAACAACCTGACCGTCTTTGAAAATGAACAGCGCTGGAATACCGCGCACGCCCATCGCAGCCGCCGCGTTCGGGTTGCTATCTACATCAACTTTGACGACTTTTACTTTTTCGCCAAACTCGTCAGACAGCTCCTCAAGAGCCGGGCCGATTTGTTTGCAAGGGCCACACCATTCTGCCCAAAAGTCTACGACTACAGGAACATCAGAATTTTTGACTTCAGCGTCAAAGGTGGCATCGGTGACAGCGACGGTGGCCATTTGGGCTCTCCTAGGAAGAATTTGGGTCGGCTCTGAACCTAGGTACACTATCTAGTGGCGTCAAGATGGATACACGTTTCCAAGGGCCTTCGTCACCAATTCGTGTGGCAGTGGCATAAGCTCGGCGGTCTTTGTCCAAAGCAATGCAGTACTAATCCGACGTCCCGGATAAATCTGCGCCAAAGCATGTGCATAGGCTCCCATTTGCCGTAATAGCCCTTCTGGAACCTGTTCAGGACGTGTCGGCGCGACTGCGTTTGTTTTGAAATCAATTGCGATGATTTCGTCGTCTGTCACGATCAACCGATCCACGGTGCCATGCAGGGTACGATCACCCAATCCAGCCGTTAATGACACTTCCGCCAGTGTTTCAGGTGCGAAAACAGATTTTAAATCAGCGGATTGCAGTACTTTTTCGGCTTCTTGCAGCAAACTGGGCCAACCGTCGTCATCCGGATCTCCACCGTTCTCTAAGATTTTCGGCGCGTATTCCTGCCAGCGGTCTGTAGGCAAATTCGGAAGATGTTCTAACAACAGATGGATTTGCCGCCCACGCTTCTTTGCGGCCTCTTCGTCCAATCCAGCCTCGCCTGCCAGAGCCTTTGCGCCGCCTAAGTCTGACGGGCTAAGTGTTTCCAGCGCGGGTTCAACCACCGGTGCAGGTTTCCAGAAATACGGCGCAAGGTCTGGCATGTCCTTATCCGCGGCCGCTTCACCTTCCTCTACCGGTCCTGACCAATCCCCGTGGGAATATCGCAGCCCTTCGCCAAACCGGAAATCACAAGGCGTAGCCCCCGCCGATTTCATACCGGCCTCGACAATCTGATACCAACTGTCCCCAGCCTTATCGAGATCACCCGCCGCCGCCACGATCAGCCATTTTTCAGCCCGTGTCATGGCCACATACAGTAGGCGCAAACGTTCAGCGCGCTGCGCCTTAACCAATTCTTCACGCGCGTCTGCGATAGTCTTTGGCGCGGTTGCACTGGCGGTATTCCACAAGGACAGTTCGCCGCTTTCGATGATTTGATCAGTGGACCGGATCAGTCGCTTGCCAGTATCAGGCATGATCACGATCGGTGCTTCTAGCCCCTTTGATCCGTGGACCGTCATGACCCGGATTTGGTCACTCGCGCTATCCATCTGGCGTTTGATTTCCAGATCGTCAGTTTCCATCCAAACCAAAAAGCCCGTCAGACTTGGAACAGAGCTACGTTCGTAGGACAGTGCTTGCGATAACAGGGCATTGATCCCATCCTCGGCTTCGTTCCCAAGTCGTGCCAGCAGCTTACGCCGCCCATCATGCCGCGTGAGCACGCGTTCAATCAGATCGTAGGGTCGTAAGAAGTCTGTCTTGCTCATCAAGTCAGACAGAACCGCCATGGTTTCTGGGAATTCGCCGCCTCGGTCCCGCAAAGCTTGCCATAATAACGGCGTTGAACGGCGGTGTGCTAAGTCAAACAATTGCTGTTCTGACCAATTGAACAAGGGGGAGCGCAGGATCGTTGCAAGCGAAAGGCTGTCTTCTGGCGTTGCTAAGAAATTTAGTAATGCGCTCAGGTCTTTAACGGCCATCTCGGCGCCGACCTTCAGGCGGTCCGCTCCGGCAATGGGCAGTTTTGCAGCCTTACAGGCGCGAATGATTTCTTGGAATAAATCCGACCGGCGTTGCACCAATATCAAGAAGTCCCCGGCCCGGACAGGCCGCTGACGGTACAAGCCATCATCCCCTTTTTTCGAAGGAATGGTGACCTTGTCGCGGATCATCCGCTTAATCTCGCGCGCGATGTTTTGGGCCAGATAAACGGTGTGATGGGTCTCGCTTAGACGATCTACAGGATCGTACCAATCACCCTCTTCGGGGCTTTCGCTTTTCTCTACAACAGGCCACAGATCGACCCGTCCGGGAAGGTCCGAGTTGAACGCGATGTGCTGTTCAAAATCGGAATCAGGCCGCACGTTAAAACACGCATCGACAACACGCAGAACCGCGTCAGAGGATCGGAACGAATACTCTAGCTCCAGCGCTTGAAGGGGCTGATCAGCGCCATGCAGGCGTTCGCCGAACTCACGCCGCATCCGG
Organism: Cognatishimia sp. 1_MG-2023; assembly: GCF_030548175.1. Classification (GTDB taxonomy): domain Bacteria; phylum Pseudomonadota; class Alphaproteobacteria; order Rhodobacterales; family Rhodobacteraceae; genus Cognatishimia. The sequence goes on from NZ_JAUORX010000004.1 coordinate 311,699, forward strand.
TCAAACTCGGCGGGGTCGGCACCTTGAAAGCTATAGATCGACTGCTTTTTATCACCGACTACAAAGATCGTGCGTTGGGTTTCGTCACGTGCACCAGAGCCGGCGGTGAATTCCTGCGCCAATCGTTCGATCACCTGCCATTGCACGGGACTGGTGTCTTGTGCCTCGTCGACAAGGATGTGGTCGATTCCGCCATCCAGACGGTACAGCACCCATTCCGCCACGGCCTGATCCGACAAAAGGTTTCGGGCACGATGAATAAGATCGTCAAAGTCCAACCACCCAAGCCGTTGTTTGTGGTTTTCGTAAAGGCCAAGGAAACAATGGGCAAAGCGCCAAAGAACCAAACTGCGGCGGGCATTTGCAAGGGCAAGGCGCTGGGCGCGCGCATCCTCTACCCGCATCATTAGCTTTTCGATTTTGGCGATCAAATCAGGATGATCTGTGCGCAGCTTCTTGGTCGGGAACGAACCGATCTTGGCGGTGAAGGGTTCTTTGGCGGTTGCACCGGTCAGGAAGAGGCTTTCGAGCTGGGGCAGGGCATCATACCCGATCCCGGAAAGCGCCGCGAGTTTTTCCGCGGCCTTTGCGTCTGTCTTACCACCTGTTTTCAGGACTTCGATCAAAGCAGCGATCAAGTCCGTTTCGTCCCCTAAAAAGACGTCTCGTTTTATCGTGTCTTCGCTAGTCTCGGGATCAAGGTTGAGCTGCGCAAACAACTCTTCTTGGGAAACAGGGCGCGAGAAAGAGGGCGCATGACGCACGATTTCGGACGTCAGCCTTTCAAAGCTCTCGCCTGTAAAGTGCTGTGCTAAATCAGAAACCAGCGTGGCATCATCACCGTCTGCCATGTCGCCGACGATGTCTTCGCGTAGCAAGGCCGCGGCGCGATCTTCCATCTCTTTGAACAACGGGCTAACACCCGCCTCGAGCGGGAAACGCCGTAACAAAGAAGAGCAGAAAGAGTGGATGGTTTGGATTTTCAATCCGCCCGGTGCTTCAATCGCGCGGGCGAACAAGGTGCGTGCTTCTCGCAGGCGCTGGCCATCAATGATGCCTTCGACACCCAGCTCGATCAGCTCACCGCGTAGGCCATCGTCGTTTTTCATGGCCCAAGCGCCCAACCGCTTGAACAATCGGTTCTGCATCTCTGACGCCGCGGCCTTGGTGTAGGTTAGGCAAAGGATGTGCTGCGGCTGAACGCCCTGCAAAAGCAACCGCGCGACACGGTCGGTTAGAACGCGTGTCTTACCAGACCCGGCGTTGGCAGACAGCCAGGTCGAGGCGTCTGGTCGCGCGGCTTGGACTTGTCGTTCGGTGGCGTCGTCACGCTTCATGTTAAATCCTCTGAAAGCGGTTCGTCCGTGACGTCCCATTCCCCAAACCGTGCAAGCTGATCGTAATCACTGTGATCAGAATCCTTGCGCAGCGCCCGTCGTGAGGTGAAACCTTGTTCCGCATCCAAATAACGGGTGATCAGTTGTTCGAACTCTTCCCAAACCTTCGCGGGTGGAATTTCAACCAAGGGCGCTTCGACGTCTTTTGGGGAATTGCCAAGGCCGATGTAAATCGCTGCCGCGACATCGGCCGCGTCAATATTTTCAAATCCATTCTTCTCCGCCATCGCGGCTTCTAATAGCAGCTGTTTGTCGAAATACAGTTGCTCGTCCTTCGAAGGAGGGGTGCCGGTTTTGTAATCGTAGATCACCAGATCACCCTGAGCATTTCGATCAATGCGATCCGCTGTGCCTTTTAAGGTAAACCCAAGTGACGGAATGTCGGCCTTTGCGCGGCTTTCAAACCCGATGGGACGCGCTGTGTTTTGGCGGCGGATTTCGCCGCTGACAAAATGATCTGCAATGCGATTGATCCTTGCCTTCCATAGTGTTCTAGCAGCGGACCATGGAACGTTTTCGGCCAATACCGTTTCAGAAATCTCCAACAAGTGTTCATGGGTCAAGAGGTTGCGGTCTTGGGTGACGTCTTTGACGAATTGCTCAAGGACTTCGTGGATAACGATACCACGCAGCAGCGCGTCGGGCGACTTCATCAGCGGGTCCATGGGGCGCAGGCGCAAAGTATGCCTTGCGTAAATGGCATAGGGATCGCGGATCAGTTTCTTGATCTCGGTCACAGATAGCTGCAGAGGTCTTGCCGCCAACGGCGGTCGTGGGGAAGGGCGCTTTGCAGGTTCAACCGGAGCAACGGTTTCTAGTGATTGAACCATATCCAACCAATGGACGCCGCGCGCTTTCATTTCAGCTAGGGCGGTTTTCCCGCCTTGCTCTGGCAAACCTTCGAGCAAGTTCATCAGGCGGTTGATCCATCGAGACGGCACGGTTTCAGCCTCGTCCGAGCGTATAGACCGGGTCAGCCAAACCTCTTTCGCGCCAACGGCTTGTTGGAAGTCATGGGCAGACAAACCGATGCGCCGTTCGGGCAGCAGTAAACCAGCATCATGGCGCATTTTTCGGTTTAGCCATGGATCTGGGCTTGGGCTTTCAGGCCAACTGCCTTCGTTCAACCCGCCAAGGATCATTAGGTCTGCACCCTGAACACGCGCCTCTAGCGTACCCCAGATTAGGATGTTCGGGTGTGGCGCGTCGCGGTCACGTACTTCGCCTTGGCCTAGGACGGCACCAAATACATCAGTGTAATCCGATGCCGAAAGTGGGCCCGCGTAGTCTGCGTTTTCGGTTAGATTGTTGACGATCTTCTGTGCTTCGCGGCCCGCTTTTTCCTCCCACAAGCCGCCGGTTCCGTCCGTTGTCGATGAGCCTCGCGCTATATTCTGTGCTAGCAGAAGGTGAGACGCTAACCGATCTGATAAAGCTATAAGCCCCGGCGCTTCTTGATCGCAGAAATGGGTGGTCAGCCACAGCATCCATTCGTCTGCGTCCTTTTGTGCGATGGCCCATGCGGCCAATTGTTCCGCGTCGGGAAATGTGATGCCTTTGCGTCGCAAGTGTAGTTCTAGATCACGGGTCAAGCGCAGGTGGATGTTACGATCCTGCCCAGAATGGGTGAGAGGATGTTTGAGCAGCGTTAAAAGCGCTTCGGAGGTTAGCTTTTGCGTGAAAAGCGCCCCGACATGGCGCAGAAACCGGCCCGGAGGCGATAGCTGAAGCGGCGTACCTGCTGAATCATCCGGCAAAATATCCCAGCGATCAAGGGCTGCTGTGACTTGGCGTGTCAGCATCCGGTCGGGCGTAATCAGGGCAGCTGTCTGGCCAGCTTCTGCGGCTGCTCGTAACCGTAGCGCAATGGCCAATGCTTCTTCCCGCATGGAAGATGCCTCGACCAAAGTTACGTCATGCGTGGCGACATCAATATCGGTCAGCAATGGCCCTTCGGATAGCCATTGGTCTGTGACCGGGGCAGGGCGCAACGCCAAGGATACCAGTTTGTTACGTGCCGGGCGGGGCGGCGGCGATTGCGTCCAACGGTCGACATCCGCGGCAGTTAAGCCAAGTGCAGTGACGACCTTGTGGAACCTGAATTGCGGATGATCCTCGGCGGTTAACGCATCGCTGAGTGTTTCCCAGCCAGACGCAGGCGTATCAAAATCGAAACCAGGCAGAACCAGCGCGCCTTGCGGTAGCTTGGCGATGGCGCGCATCAACAGCATAGTCGTGCCGCGCGAACCAGTGGAGCCTGCTAAGATGATGGGGTGCTGCGGTGGGTGTAGCTCCCAATGTTCTGCGAGACGTTCAACGATCTGGCGCTGACGCGTTTCGCTATCTGGCGCTTGGTGCACCGTTTCAAGAAAGTGACGCGCAATCCCGAAAAACGCTTGCGCGCGCTCCCAGTGGCCAGATTGATCAGATACATCTAAGGCCGAAATCACATCGGGTGACACGCCTTCACCGCTCATTTCATCCATGAGACCAGCGAGGCTATCGGCAAGATCATAGAGTGAGGCGCGAGGCGCTAAGCTAGGTTGTTGCTCTAACAGTCTAGCGATCAACTGGATCAATTCGAAACGACGCCGCAAAGGGTTCACAGCCCGCGGGATGTCTTTGACGGCTATGTCTTGGCCGAGACGGGTGAGTAGGTCGATCTTGGGCAACAAAGTGGGCGGACCTTGATCGAACAAAGTACGCATTCGCCGCGCCATACGTTGGGTGTTGACGATGATTTGCACCTTGGCCATGGCTTCGGGTGGCTGACCAACCATGCGTGCCAAAAGGCCATCCATCAGGGCTTTGGGAAAGTCTGCGCCGGGATCAACGCCAAAGACACGTGGTTGATCAGAGGGTTCAAACACTGCTGCTCTCCAGCATATTTTCCGCCAATGTGATGCCTTCGGGGGTTCCTACATCGCACCACTTGCCGGAGTAGATGACACCGAATAGGCGTCCCGCAGCGTTGATTTCATTCCAAAGGAGGTTAAGCGAAAATGCTGTGTCTTTGATATGTGCAAGGCCGTCTGTTTTCAGAATTTGTATGCCGCCATATACGACGCCAGGGCCACGTGTAAGTGAACCATCTGGCCCAAGAATAAAGTCGCCTTTACCTGGGTGCCCAACCGTATTTTCACAGGGTACACATAGCAACAAGGCGTCCATGATTTCTGGCTTCCAGGCAGCCTTCAAGATTTCGAAAGGGTTCGGACCCTTCCAAATCGCATCGGTATTTGACGTGTAAACAGGGCCATCCCCCAAAGCCGGCAAAGCATTTCGCAATCCGCCGCCGGTTTCTAGAATGTCTGGTTGTTCAACGATTGCTTGAACGCCGAGCGGTGCAAGGTGATCTTGCAGTTGGTTGGTGTGGTAATGCAGGTTCGCAACGATTGGGTTTGGCTGAACTGCCTTTGCCAAATCTAGTGTGTGATCAATCAATGCTTTTCCCGCGACCTTGATCAAAGGTTTGGGTTGGTGCGCGGTTAACGCCCCCATGCGCGTACCGAAACCGGCCGCGAATAACATTAAAGCGTTGGGATGGTCGCGCATTGGTCTTTGAGCCTTTGCATTAAGTCGGCTGTTGGTTTTGGCAGGTCTGATAAGATGCGGTCGGCGACCGTGGACAATGCGGGATGCGCCAAATCACGCTCTAGGTAACCCCAAACGCGCGGCAAGAAATCGACGTAGTGAGGTTTGCCAAAGTGAAGCGATAACCGTGCAAACACACCAATAATTCGCAGATTCCTTTGGGCGCCGAGCACGTGATAAGCAGCATCAAACGCGTCGTGTGGTGTGCAAGTCTGTGTAACGTACCGCTGGATCATGTCGCGTTCTATGTTTTCTGGAACGTCCCGACGCGCATCTTGTAAAAGCGATACAAGATCATAGGCAGGATGGCCTGCCATGGCATCTTGGAAGTCAAGCAAGCCAACACGTGCGACACCGTTGCGTTCAGGCAGCCAAATTAGATTTTCCGCATGGTAATCGCGTTGAATTAAGACAGATGTTTCGGCCGCATATTGGCTAAGTACCTCGGCAAATGCGTGTTCAAAGGCAATCGCTTGTTGTTCATATTGCAGACCCGCCCCGCGACGGTACCAACGCCATGCATGGGCTGCCATCTGAGACATTGTTGTTTGGTCGTATGGTGGCAAATCAGCAGGGGGCGCTGAACGGTGAAGGTCCACCAGAACGTCAATTGCGGCCTCATAGAGGGTATGTTCAAGGTTGGGCTGGGTTTCCATCACGCGCGCAAAAATAGCATCACCCAAATCCTCGAGCAAAAGGAAACCGTGTGTTTGGTCCTGCGCAATAATGGCTGGTGCAGATAGACCTTTGGCTGACAGAAATTCTGCAATCGCGACGAACGGAGTAATATCTTCGCCTTTGTCCGGCGGTGCGTCCATCAGAACGGCTGTATTTCCGTTCTGCATGGTCAATCGCTCATAACGCCGATTAGAAGCATCGCCCGCTAGATTGCCGCGCTTTGCGGTCGGCCATTCAGTTGTGTTTAGAAATGTCTCGATCAGGTTATCGCGTTCAGTCAAAACTTAGGTCTCTCAATCTTGCGCTCCATTTGTCGTCCGTCCAAGACAGAGATAACTGCCGTTCGCCCGGCGTTTCTGTCATTTTTAAAGTCATCGAAAGCGCGGATTTCGGCGCGAGTTCAGCAAGGCGATCTGGCCATTCCACTAGGCAAATCGCGTCTTCGAAGGCTTCTGTCAGGCCAAGTTCAACAACTTCATCGGGGCTTGTTAGCCGGTAAAGATCAGCATGCCACAGGTTGGTGTCGCCGGTTTCGTAAGTCTGAACAAGTGTGAAGGTCGGCGATGGCACATCTTCTGCGTATCCAAGGCGTGCCTGGATAAGAGAACGTGCAAAATGGGTCTTTCCAGCGCCGATGTCGCCGGTCAATAAAATGACATCGCCAGCACCCAGTTTTGGGGCCAGAGTTTGGGCCAAAGCGGCGGTTTGGTCAGGCGAATTTAGTGTAATATTCAAAGGTGCGTGCGACATGTGCAGAGGATACAAGCCATGGGTCGGCCTGCAAGCCTGAAGCGTTAGATCGGCGATAATTTTCACAGCTCGATTTTGCCCATCTGTTAGCCGCTAAAAGGCAGAATCTCAGGTCTTCAATGCGATATGATTGGATTCTGGGCGGATGGCTGTTCGAAACCATCCCCAACCTCCAATTTTTCGCGCAACCAAGACACCTCGACGATCGCACCGCGTTTTGCATATTTTTCGTTGCTGCCGGCAAATGCGTCGGACCCATTCGCAAAACTAAGCTGTGCCCCGGTGCGTTCTAGCAGTGTCTTTGCAATAAATAGGCCTAGGCCCATACCTTCATAACCGGGGCGCTGTTTCCGGTCTTTATCTGATCTGCGATTTCGGACGAATGGATTTCCGATGCGCCCGATCAAATGGGGTGGATACCCTTTGCCATCATCCATAATGCGTACAGTGATGTGATTTTGGGTCCAGTCGGTTTCGACCCAGACATTTTCATGCGCGAAGTCGACCGCGTTTTGAACAAGGTTTCGCAGTCCGTGAATAATTTCTGGCCGACGTAAAACAATCGGAACGCCGCCTTCGGAAGACTGCGTTATGTCTTCGCTGAAACGCAGGCTTTTTCCGCGGTTTAGATGTGGTTCTGCTGCTTCTTCAATGAGTGTCAGAAGTGGGGCGCGTCTGAGCTGTAAGTCATTTTTGCCCGCGCGGCCCATCGACCTTAGAATATCACGGCATCTGTCTGCCTGTTCCCGGATCAAAGCTGCGTCTTCGTGTAGATCTGGCTGTTCGGTCAGTTCTTCCATTAATTCTGCGCTGGCTAGTTTGATGGTGGCAAGTGGTGTTCCTAACTCGTGTGCTGCCGCAGCGACTACGCCCCCTAGGTCAGTCAACTTTTGCTCGCGTGCGAGTGCCATTTGGGTCGCAGCAAGAGCCTCGGACATCGAAGACATCTCTGAAACGACGCGACGTGAGTAAATAGAGGAAAACAGAATTGCGATCACGATACCCGCTAGGTTGCCGTATAAAAAGATATCGGGAATGCGCAAAATAAAGCCTTCTACTGTGCGCAAAGGTAAATGAAACTGCACCATTAGGCCGACCAAAATGATAGCAACTGTCGCCAGTGTGATCGTAGAGCGCACAGTTAGCGTGGCGGCCGAGATGGTGACCGGCCCGACGACGAGGATTGAAAACGGATTGTTCAATCCCCCTGTTAAGAACAGCAAGAAACACAGCTGTAACAGATCAAACAGCAACATTCCGGCATTTTCAGCTTCGGATAGCAATTTGTTCTCTGGAAAAATGTAGGCAGCAATCAGGTTGGCCAGTACCGAGATACCAACGGCTAAGTAACAAAGGCCATAATTTAGCTGAAGATCGAAGAATAGGTGAGCGACGAGAAGTGCGGTTACTTGTCCGAATACGGCAATCCAACGAACGGTTGTAATCGTGCGAAGGCGAATCCAATTGCTGCGCCGGTGCCCTGCGAAAAGATCAGCTGAAAGATCAGACATGTTGCCCCGTCTTGGATGAGTTTCGCTATTGTTATGCCTGTTCAGTGGAATTGACAAATACCTGCGATGGATTGGCGCGCCGGCATGATTGTGATGCCTGCTTGTCTTGCGCCCTTCATGGGGGCAGCGTAACTCTCCGACGAGAAATGGTTATTGGTAAAGGAATTCGGGATGATCCGAACAGTTGCAGCGGTTTCAACAGCAGCGATGATAGCCCTTATGGTTGGCATTTGGTACGCGACGATGAATACTTCAGGTGACGTGTTTGCCCAATGCCGTGCGAGTTCCGTAGCGGGCGGAGCAGGTGCAATTGGCGGACCATTTGAATTGGTGCGCGAAGATGGCGTGACAGTGACTGACGCCGAAGTCATCACAGAACCAACACTGCTATACTTTGGATATACATTCTGTCCGGACGTGTGCCCAATGGACACAGCGCGGAATGCGGAAGTTGTTGAGTTGTTGGAAGAGCGCGGCATAATGACCAATCCAGCAATGATCACGATTGACCCGTCGCGCGACACGCCTGAAGTCTTGGCAGAGTATACGGACTACCTGCATCCTAGAATGATTGGCTTAACTGGTTCAGAAGAGCAGGTGAAAGCAGCTTCGCGTGCCTATAAAACCTATTATAAAAAACAACCTGCCGAGGATGAGTTCTATCTGGTGGACCATTCGACATTTACATATCTGGTTTTGCCAGAGCACGGTTTTGTTGAATATTTCCGGCGAGAGGCCACAGTTGAACAGATGGCGGAAACTGTTTCCTGCTATGTTAAGCAATCGTAATGTGTGTCAGCGTGTTTGACGCTTGGTCCGCTGCAGGATAAACCTAATATAACCTACATGTTTCGGAAGGACGCACATGGCGGAAACCCCACTGAAGCACATCGGCCCTGACAAGTCTTTGTTGTTGGTTGATGATGACGAACCATTTCTGCGGCGCCTCGCTAAAGCTATGGAAAAACGCGGGTTTGAGGTTGAGACAGCAGGTTCTGTTGTCGCCGGCCGCGCCATCGCAACAGCGCGCCCACCTGCTTATGCAGTGATTGATTTGCGCCTCGAGGATGGCAATGGGTTGGATGTTGTCGAAGTTTTGCAAGAAAAGCGCGAAGATTGCCGTGTGGTTGTTTTGACAGGCTATGGAGCCATTGCGACGGCTGTCGCCGCAGTGAAGATTGGTGCGACTGACTACCTTTCTAAGCCAGCTGATGCACAGGATATTGTGAATGCCTTGCTGACGTCAGAGGGCGAGCTTCCCCCGCCTCCGGAAAACCCTATGTCTGCGGATCGAGTGCGTTGGGAGCATATTCAACGTGTTTATGAGCTGTGTGATCGTAATGTGTCTGAAACAGCGCGTCGTTTAAATATGCACCGCCGTACACTGCAGCGAATTTTAGCAAAGCGGAGCCCGCGTTAAGGGTTGCCCTGATTGGGCGATGCCTTCGGCGAAGGTATTTGGGTCAAGAAAAAGCGTGGTTTAGGCCCATAGGTCGTAACGCTTCCAGATTTTATCTACGATTGTGCCATCATCCAGTTCGGCGTTTGCGATCCTTTGGAAGTTTTCAAAGCCACGGCTTTGATAGTAGGCAAGCCCACTGTCGTTATCAGCACGGATAATCGCGTGGATAAAGCGGTAACCATTTTTTTGGGCCGCTTTTTTTGTAGCTTCAAATAAGGCAGAGCCGATCCCGAGACCTGTCGCACCGATTTTAACAAAGCTGGCAATGTCGACTGAGACATTCGTCAAGTCTTTGTGGGGAGCGATCCATTGAAACCCAAGCATTTCGCCAGCGTCATTTTCTGCGAGGTGCCATATGGCGTCGGGTTCTGCCATTCGAAGGCGTAGATCTGATGGCTTAATTGGATTTGTGTAGGCGGTTGTGCCACCCTTCGCAATGATCTGGTTTATCAGGGATGCCATCCCGCTGGCATCTAGGTTACCTGTGCGGCGTACGTGGATCATGACAAATGGCCCAATAGTGCGTTGTGACGTTTAGTGAAATCGGCACGCACTTTGACGGGTGCGCGCAGCGAAATCTCTAGTCCGTCGATTAATTCTGGCTTGGGTTTACCAAAAAACTTGCTGGCTTCTGATTCAGAAAAACCTGCGATCTGAACGGCTTCCATATAGGCGCTGACTTTGTCTGCACGCTTGATTTGCGCTTTTACGGTCTTTGGAATTGCGGCTGGTAAGCCAAACCGAATGTGGATGGCGGCCATTAATCGTTCGTCTAAAGCTTCGTAGCCGGGGCCAACAGCGGCTTTCACGGGTGAAATCATGTCGCCGATCACATACTCAGGCGCGTCGTGTAACAAAGCTGCCAAACGCCATTTAATTGGAGCTTTGGGGTACATCCGGGAAAACAGGGCTTCGACTAAGAGCGAATGTTCGGCCACCGAATAGGGGTAGTCCCCATGGGTTTGCCCATTCCAGCGGGCCACAAAGGCTAACCCATGCGCAATATCTTCGATTTCAATATCAACGGGAGTTGGGTCCAGTAGGTCAAGCCTACGTCCAGACAACATCCTTTGCCACGCGCGCGCCATTGGGAAGCCAGTTCAAGTTTCAAATGCGGTGAGTGTTGTTCAGAAGGTGACCGGTTACAATGAAAATCGTGCCAAAATCACAAAGTTTTCGGCTCGAAAAAAAACGAGGTCATGACCTTGCCAAATTGCCCATATCACAGAGGGGGATCCGTGATATTTCCAACATATTGTGCCACAAATTGGTAACAAACACAACAATCGGCCTTGAAATGCAGGGATTTCCCAAGCACGATTGGGTATCGCGATCACCAATGCCGACTAATCTGTGAAGCCTTGTGCTTTGATAATGTCCGAGCGGATCCCGATATTGAATGCGAGGGGGGCACGAGCTTCCTCCCGCGTGCCTCCCTCTCAGATTTGAACTTTTTGAGAAGGAGATTCTAATGTTCAAACGATTGATGGGCGCCGGGCTCTTGTTCGGCATGGCAGCTACCGCGCCACCCGCGCATGCCGCCAATTGCGCTTTACGGGCAGAGGTCGTGGATCGACTACAAACCAAGTATTCCGAAGCTCTTACGGCAGGCGGTTTGCAGGGAAATAAAAACGTGCAAACGATGGTGGAGGTTTGGGCTTCTGAGAAAACCGGAACCTTTACCGTTATCCTGACGAACCCTCAGGGCATTTCATGTGTTGTTGCGACAGGTACAGATTTCTTCAAACGGGACCTGCCTTTGGCGCCAGATGGCGTAAAAAGCTAACACAGCCGAACATTGCGATGTGGGCCTACCATTGTCGGAAACGGGTAGCAGTGCTATCTGACCCGGGAATTCTTGTGGTAAGGAGCACGGCGAGATGCCGACAGACTACATTGTTAAAGACATCGCTCTGGCAGATTTTGGCCGGAAAGAACTGAATATCGCTGAAACAGAAATGCCGGGCCTGATGGCACTGCGTAAGGAATACGGCGAAAGCAAACCACTTAAGGGCGCCCGTATTGCCGGTTCCCTGCATATGACCATTCAAACAGCTGTTTTGATTGAAACGCTAACTGCGCTGGGCGCAGAAGTGCGTTGGGCGTCGTGTAACATCTTTTCGACTCAGGACCATGCAGCAGCGGCGATTGCTAAATCTGGCGTGCCTGTGTTTGCAATCAAAGGCGAAACCCTTGAAGAGTATTGGGATTATGCGGATCGCATCTTTATGTTCGAAGAAGGTGGCGCAAACCTGATCTTGGACGATGGTGGCGACGCGACCATGTACATTTTGATCGGTGCACGTGTCGAAGCTGGTGAAACAGGTTTGATCGAAGTGCCGACCTCTGAAGAAGAAACAGCGCTCTTTGCTCAGATCAAAAAGCGTTTGGCGGCGAGCCCTGGCTGGTTCACGAAACAACGTGAAATGCTACAAGGTGTTTCCGAGGAAACGACCACAGGCGTGCACCGTCTGTACGAGCTTGTCAAAGAAGGCCAGCTTCCGTTCCCAGCGATCAACGTGAATGATTCCGTGACTAAATCGAAATTCGACAACAAATATGGCTGCAAAGAATCCCTCGTGGATGGCATCCGTCGTGCTACCGACACGATGATGGCCGGTAAAGTTGCTGTCGTTTGTGGTTATGGCGACGTAGGCAAAGGTTCCGCTGCTTCCCTGCGTGGTGCAGGTGCGCGCGTGAAGGTGACCGAAGTGGATCCAATTTGCGCATTGCAAGCGGCCATGGACGGTTTCGAGGTTGTACTGCTCGAAGAAGAAGCGCCACACGCTGACATCTTTATCACGACTACTGGCAATAAAGACGTCATCCGCATCGAGCATATGCGCGCGATGAAAGACATGGCGATCGTTGGCAACATTGGCCACTTTGACAATGAAATTCAGGTTGCCAACCTAAAGAACCACAAGTGGACCAACATCAAAGAGCAAGTTGATATGATTGAGATGCCGTCAGGCAATCGGATCATTTTGCTTTCTGAAGGTCGCTTGTTGAACCTTGGGAATGCGACGGGTCATCCATCTTTCGTGATGTCTGCTTCATTCACCAACCAGGTTTTGGCGCAGATCGAACTTTGGACGCGTGGCGACAACTACGGCAACGAAGTTTACATTCTTCCTAAGCATCTGGACGAAAAAGTGGCGCGTCTGCATCTGGAGCGGATTGGTGTTAAATTGTCCAAACTGGATAAAGAACAAGCCGACTACATTGGTGTGAACACTGATGGTCCGTTCAAGCCGGAACACTATCGCTACTAAGTGATTGCAAATCACATTTTAGGGCTCCGGCATTGCTGGGGCCTTTTTTTCGGCGAGGTTTTGCCTCGTGGGCTAAACGCCGCCGATGCAAACGGGGTGTTTCTTGAATTCGGTCGCACGTTTTCCACTTGATGAAGAAGGAGCCATCTGAGCGCAGGGCTTTGTGGCCAAGGGAATACGTGAAAGGAAATTCAAATGAAGATTATCTATGCGATTGCAGCAGCTGCGGTTGTTGCGACACCTATGGCTGCATCTGCGCAAAGCGTTGATGGTTTACGGTTCGGTCTTGAACTAGGTCTTCAAGATGGGTCATCGAATGCTACTGGTGACGACGAACTATATGGCGCTTTCGTTGGCTATGACGCCAATCTAGGGGCTGGTGTAATTGGCGGTGAACTTGTGTTTCGAGATTCTGACCTAACCGCGTCCAACGGCACAGTATTGAACGACACGATCCAGCTTAAGGCGCGTTATGGCCAAGAGATTGGTGGTGGCCTGCTCTATGGTACTATTGGTCTGGCGAGAGCATCAGCGAGCACCGGTGGTACGGACAACGGCTACTTGGTAGGGGTTGGCTATGAGTACGGCCTGACGGATCAGGTATTTCTGGGTGGCGAACTTCAGTACAGCGAGTTTCAAAACGTCGGTGCGACCAACGCGGATGTCGGTAGCACTAGCATTGCCGTTCGTTTGGGTTACAAGTTCTAAACAAGCATAAACGTGCCGAACAAAATAGATTTCCGGGGAAAAACTCGGGAATCTTTTCCTTTGTGATCGTGAATTTTCGCCCTACAGTTTCGCTACATAGAGGGGTGTTCCCTCGTAAATAGTGACTGGGAGAGTGATAATGGGAAAACGCGACGACTTAATCGCAGTGTATGCAGACGATCTTCGCAACAAATGTGGCATGACGCCAGATATGGATTTGTTGACCAAAGTGACGATTGGGTGCGGCCCAGCGATCTATAATGCGGATGCGTCTACTGTTGCGGCAACCCAACCAGATGAGTTGGAAACCGTAAAAAATAATTTCCTTATTAAGAAATTGGGATTGTCAGATAGCCCGGCTTTGATGGAAGCCATTAATTCAGTAATCGAAACCTATGGCCGTTCAGAGCGCAACAAATACCGTGCGGTTGTCTATTACATGCTGACCAAGCATTTCAACAAAGAGTCGATTTACGGCTAATTGAATTCGGCTCATCCGAAGGCGGGTGAGCCAACCCATCAAAATCATACAAAATCTGAAACGTATTGTCGGCACTTGCAATTTGCGAGGCGCCGCTATTTCACGTATTTGTTGAGCAACAGGCCAGGATGGCCGGGACCTATTGGAATACACGTGTGGTGAGTAGGGAGCACGTGGGGTAACGGGGGTTCTGGCTGAAATGTCCTAACTGGAATCCCCGTTTGCAATAGGTTGAATTGTGCATGGAATCAAAAGGGCCGGGCAATTTGCCCAGCCCAATTCGTGAATATTACGTAGTTCAGAACAACGTCAGAACGATCCCAATCACCGTACATCCGATCGTCGCATATCCGCCATCTATGATGATCAATGTCCGCGGCTTTCCTGCAAAGGTGTAGTTCGTTGCGATCCACGGTGTTGCTAGGAATAGACCGATACCAAGGCCAGAAACCAAGCCTTTTCCAACGGTGTTAATATCCGCCAATGAGAAAACATGGCGCATCATGCCAGCAACAATGATCAAACAGATGATCGAAACGATGTAGGGCATTTTGTCTGTTGAATTGGCTGGTCGACCGTCTTCGCCAACTTCGACGCCTGCGGCGGCCATCCATGGTTTTGCCAGTGTCATGTACCAAACCGCGCCAAAGGCATAAGCAGCAATTGCTGCCGCGATAATGTTAATGAATTCCATATCCCACTCCTGTCCACACTGAGGTGATCTAGAATATGACCAAACCTAGGGGTGTTGGCTAGGAATTTATACCACCCATAGCGGTTATGAGATTCCATTCATCTTCTGAAACAGGCTGAACAGAGAGCCTAGAGTTTCGAACTAGAACCATTTCTGCAAGCTGTGGGTCCGCTTTGATCGTATCTAAAGTGACCGGGTTGGGAACCGTAGCGATTGCTTTGATGTCAACGCATTCCCACCGTGGATCATCTGTAGATGAATCAGGATGTGCCTCTGCAATGACTTCGACGATGCCGACCACGGCTTTTTCTTTTTGAGAGTGATAGAAAAAGCCCTGATCGCCAACTTTCATCTCGCGCATAAAGTTCCGCGCTTGATAGTTTCGTACGCCATCCCATTCTTCGCCGAATTCAGCCTTATCCAACTGGTTCTGCCAGCTCCAAGTGTCGGGCTCAGATTTGAACAGCCAATACCGCATCAGCCCAGAACCTTGTTCCAAGCTGTGATCTCTACGCTGGAAAACAGGTCTGCGGCTTTATAAGGATCCGCGGCGGCCCACGCTTCTGCGGCAGCCATGTCAGGCAGGTTTAGAACAATCATAGATCCGCACATTTCACCCGCATCGTCTAAAAATGGGCCTGCCATTTCGACGGCGTCCGAGGATTTTAAATACGCAACATGGGCGTCGCGATTAGCTTTACGGACCTCTAGGGAGCCGGGTTTATCTTTGGCAATTAATGCAAAACGCATGTTTATTCCTCTTTGGGGGGGCGAGCTAATAGTTGGCCCATAGCCTCGCGCACCTTCAGTTTGCCGTCAAGCAATCCTACAACGGCTTGGGTGATCGGCATTTCAATATTTAGGGCGTTCGTACGATCCAAAGTGGCGCGTGCTGTGGCCGCGCCTTCGACCGTAACGAGCGGGTCAAAATCATCTTCGCGGCCAAGGGACTGCCCGAAGCGATAGTTGCGGGATTGTTCTGATGTGCAGGTAAGCGTCAGGTCACCAAATCCAGAAAGCCCCGCAAGCGTGTCTGGACGCGCACCAAGTGCGAGCGCCATTCGGTTCATTTCGGTGAAACCGCGGGTCATGACTGAGGCACGTGCACTTTCGCCAAGTCCCGCGCCGATGGCTGCGCCGCAAGCGATAGCAATGACGTTTTTAAGCGCGCCGCCAAGTTCGGCACCGATCGTATCGACAGTGCGGTATATACGAAGGTTCGGCGCTTTTAAGGTTTGCTGCAACACTTCGCCGGTTGCGCGATCAGCGCAGGCTAGAGTGAGCGCAGTTGGTAACCCTCTTGCGATGTCTGCAGCAAAACTGGGCCCCGTTAATATTGCAGGGATCGCAGTTGGGTGGACTTCTGCGATAACCGAAGTGGGGCTGAGGCCTGTTGAAAGCTCAATCCCCTTGCAGCATGCGACCAGCATTTTTCCAGCGAGATTAGGAGCTGACTTTAGAACACTGCGTAGCGTTTGTGTTGGTACTGCCAGCAGCACAATGTCTGTGTGAATGTCGTCCAATTCAGATGTGCAATTTAAAAGCTTAGGAAATGGAACACCGGGCAGCCGCGCGGAATTTTCGCGATGTTTCTGCATGTCCAATGCGGCATCAGCATTTCTTGACCACAGCGTTACAGGCGTTTTGCCTAGGGCCATAGAGATCGCCAAAGAGGTGCCGAATGCACCAGCGCCTAGAATACCAATTGTCATGCTTTTGCCCCCTTCTTGCCGCTGCCAAGCATTGCCGGTGCGCGCTTATCCAAGGGCCAGCGAGGTCTTGCTGCGAGGTGCATGTCATCTTGGTGGCCAGCTTGGAAACGCTCAAGCCCAGCATAGGCGATCATGGCCGCATTATCGGTACATAGTTTCAGCGGCGGGGCTGTAAACTGCGTCTGATACTTAGCGCATACAGTCTCTAACCCAGCTCGAATTGCTGAGTTTGCGGCAACACCACCAGCAACTGCGAGGACAGGATTATCGGGGCTCAACGCCAAATACTCTTTCAGTGCGCGCTCTGTTTTCTTTCGCAAAACATCAACAACGGCTTCTTGAAAGGATGCGCAAAGATCAGCGCGATCTTGTTCCGTTAACCCGCCTTTCTCGGCAATGATAGCATCACGAGCGCGCAGTAAAGCTGTCTTAAGGCCAGAGAACGATAGATCACATCCGGGTCTGTCCATGAGTGGGCGCGGAAAGGCAAATCGCTTGGGGTCCCCTGATCGAGCGACTGTTTCAACAGAAGGGCCGCCAGGTTGGGGTAATCCAAGCAGACGGGCAGTCTTGTCAAAGGCTTCACCGGGTGCATCATCAATGGTGCCGCCAAGCCGCGTGAATTCGTCTGGGCCTCTGGCAATCAAAAACTGGCAGTGTCCGCCACTGACCAAAAGCATGAGGTAGGGGTAGGCTACTTGGTCCGTAAGACGCGGTGTCAAGGCGTGGCCAGCCAAGTGGTTCACACCTACAAGCGGTATCCCAAGGCCAGCGGCCAATCCTTTGGCGCACATCACGCCTGACAACACGCCGCCGATTAGGCCAGGTCCCGCTGTCACCGCAATTGCATCAATTTCTGAAAGCTTGATGCCACTTTCGGCCAATGCCTCTTCGACGGAAATATCAAGTTTTTCAGCATGTGCGCGTGCTGCGATCTCGGGCACTACGCCTCCGAATGCAGCATGTAGATCATTCTGACCATGCACGACGGAGGATAATATTTCAGGCGCTGTACCCGTGGATTTACGCACGATGGCGGCCGCTGTATCGTCACAGCTGCTTTCCAAACCCAAGATTGTAAGCGTTTCGCTCATACCCAATACCATTGCGCCGTCCTTTATGGGCAGGTAACACCGTAAGGCGCTGTAAACAATGGGGCAGTCCATGCCAAAGCCTTTGCCAACCGTACTCTTGACCCGCCCTTTGGCGCAGGCAAGAGCATTTGCGCATAGCTTATACGCCGCTGACTTTGGTGGAGAAGTGGTGATCTCTCCGCTGTTGGAAATACACAAGACAGGCGCCACAGTCGATCTTAACGGTTGTACTGGAGTGGTTTTCTCCTCTCGACAGGCGGTTGAGCTTACGCCAGTGCAAGACCTACCTGCGTGGTGTGTCGGAGATCGAACGGCTCAGGTCGCGCGTGATGCGGGCTGGAAAGCCATCTCTGCGGGCGGGGACGCAGAGGCGTTGTTTGAAAAAATTTGCGCTGATAAGCCAGCTGGCCCATTGATGCATATTCGCGGAGAACACAGCCGCGGCAAACTAGCGCAACGCCTTACAGAATATGGCATTCCTTGCAAAGAAACGGTTCTATACCAACAAAATGTGCAAAAGATGTCAGATCAGGGAAAACAGGTATTAGTTGGGGAAAACCCAGTGATCCTCCCCTTGTTTTCACCTCGGACTGCACGGCATTTTGTTCAGGTGGCACATGTAACCGCGCCGCTTCTGGTAATAGCAATGAGTGACGTAGTGGCGAATGAATTAAAGGATATGACGTTAGATCATCTTTTGATTGCTTCTAGGCCGACAGCGGATGCCATGTTAGAGGGCATTCAGATTTTAATAGATGCAGCGTGACGCATTGTGACTTGTGGCGTGGCTGCATATTTTAGCAGACACGCTTGTTAATTTGGATTCGAAAGGGTGGTAGACCGTGGCGAAGGCAGACAAAACCGACACGTCGACCGATCAAGACACGGATGCGACGCCGACTCAGGCGGAAGACATCGTTGATGCGGAAATTATCGAAGATACGACAGAAAACGCTGTGGATATTCCTGAAACCACCGATGTAGACGGCGACGCTGACGCGTTAGAAGAACCGGTAGAGGCCACTGAGCCAAGTGATGATGTCGTAGAGGTTGAAGACGTGTCTGAGGACGATTCTGCTGAAGCAGAGGTTGTCGAAGAAGAAATCGCAGCCGTAGAAACGCCAAGCGATCCAGTTCCATCCGCAGCCCCTGTGAAAAAAACGGGTTTTGTACCTGTTGTGCTTGGCGGGGTTGTTGCTGCAGCATTGGGATTTGGTGTGTCTCAATACGTTGGCCCATTGATGGTCCAAAAAGACGATGCGATCATCCAGCTTGAAGCCGCCTTGCAGGCGCAGTCAGCTAAAATCGACGAATTGCTAAGTGCCCAATCACAAGTATCTGAACGCGCCGCAGCTGTAGAAACATCTAATACCACTTTGATTGGGTCTGTTGAGGGCCTTAGCCAAGCGGTTGCCGCGGTGAACGCGCGTATTGATGATGCATCTCAGGCCGTGGTGAAAATCGACGGTCGCATCACTGCATTAGAAAAGAACCCAATTACACAAAGCCTGCCGTCCTCGGCCATCGAAGCATATGAGCGTGAGTTGGAAGAACTGAAGGCAACTGTCACGGCGCAACGCAACGAAGCGGCGTCGATGGAGGAAAACGCAAAGTTGACGGCACAGCAAGCCTTGGCACGTGCTGCGCTATCACGCGTATTATCCGCATTGGACAGTGGCGCTGGCTATAGAGCGGCTTTGACTGATTTTTCGTCGGCGACAGGTGTGCCTGCACCAGAAGCGCTCGAGGCATTTGCTGATAGCGGCATTCCGACATTGGCCAATCTGCAAGACAGTTTCCCGGTAGCCGCGCGTACCGCTTTGGCAACCGCACGTCTGACCGAAGTCGAAGAGGGCAACCGCCTGTCCTCTTTCCTAAAAGCCCAACTGGGTGCGCGATCTGTGACGGCACAGGATGGCAATGATGCAGATGCGATCCTAAGCCGCGCCGAAGACGCGCTGCGCAGTGGTCGAGTTACTGATGTTCTGGCCGAATTGGCGACTTTACCTGACGCTTCAAAAGAAGGTGTTGCTGGTTGGGTTGCGCAGGCTGAAAAACGTCAGGCTGCGTTTTCGGCAGGTGAAGTGCTGTCTCAACAATTGAACTCGAACTAAGGGTCTGCTGATGCTCTGGTCTTTAACTAAAATTCTGATTTTCGTTGTTGCCATCGCAGCACTGACCCTTGGGGCAGGCTATTTGATGGAAAGCGACGGTGGCGTGATGATCACCGTCTCTGGAGTGGAATACACTTTGACGCCTTTAGTGTCCGCTATCTCGCTGGTGGCATTGGTTGTCATTCTGTGGGTCGCATTGAAGCTTGTGTCGCTGGCAGTTGCCGTTCTGAAGTTCCTGAATGGCGACGAGACTGCGATCAGCCGCTATTTTGACCGCAACCGTGAACGTCGCGGATACCAAGCGCTGACCGAAGGCATGATGGCTTTGGCCTCCGGCGAGGGGCGGACAGCAATGGATAAAGCGCGCAAAGCCGAGCGGTTATTGCGTAAGCCTGAGCTAACCAATCTGGTTATTGCGCAGGCTGCCGAAGTATCTGGTGATCGTCGAAAAGCAGAAGAAGTTTATAAACGCTTACTGCAAGACGACACCACGCGGTTCGTTGGTGTGCGCGGCTTGATGAAGCAAAAGCTGGTGGACGGCAAAACCGACACCGCACTAAAGCTTGCGCAGACTGCATTTGCGTTGAAGCCAAAGCATGTTGAAACGCAGGATGTGTTGCTGAAATTGCAAGCCGGGAAAAAAGACTGGACCGGTGCGCGTGAGACGTTGAATGCAAAGCTAAAGCATGGCGCTCTGCCACGTGACGTGCACAAACGTCGCGACGCGGTTCTTGCGCTGTCCGAAGCCAAGGACTTGGCAGCTGATGATTCCACAATTGAAATGCGCGAAGCGTCGATTGAAGCGAACCGTTTGTCTCCTGACCTTATTCCGGCAGCCGTTTTGGCGGCTCAGGGATATGTTGAACAGGGCAAACCTCGTTATGCGACGCGCGTTTTGAAAAAAGCGTGGGACGCTCAGCCGCATCCAGATTTAGCCGCAGCGTTTGCCGCAATTGCACCGGATGAAAATGCAGCGGAACGCAGTAAGCGATTTGCAAATCTGGTTAAGGCCACACCGGATCATGCCGAAACCAAAATGTTGATGGCAGAATTGAATATTGCCGCCGAAGATTTCCCTGCCGCACGCCGCGCATTGGGTGATCTCTGGGAGGTTGATCCAACAGCACGTTCGCTGACCATCATGGCTGCGATCGAGCGGGGAGAAGGTGCAAGTGATGCCGTCGTCAAAGGCTGGCTCGCCCGCGCGCTCACCGCGTCCCGCGGCCCGCAATGGGTCTGTGAAAGCTGCCATAACATTCACGCGGAATGGACACCTGTTTGCGAAAACTGTCAAAGCTTCGATACGCTTTCTTGGACAACGCCGCCTGCATCTGAGGCCGTGAATTCTTCGGGTGTGGAAATGCTGCCGCTTATTGTTGGCGCTTTAGAAGACGCATCTGAAGAGACGGACGTCGATGAGGTGGATGTTGTTGAGATAATTGAATCTGAACAAGAAGCCGAAGAGCTGGCAGACGCTGCAAAGTAGGAATTAGCCATGGGTGGCAGTCGATTGTTCGCCCATGGTTAAACATTTCATTCTGTTTTTGCAGATTGTTCTCGTTGCGTGAGAACTTAATGCGCGATTCAACGAAAGTTTCGTAACGGCCGCGAACTCGTGGTAGAGTTTTCTCAATCCTTTGAGAGAGTTTGTATCATGACGAATGCCGCCTACCCAATTGATCCTAACAGCCTATTAATCAAAACGGCTGCTGCTAAGTCTCTAGGGGCAACTCACGCAGAAACATATCAATCGGGCGAACCGTATAACCACATTTGCATTGATAACTTCCTGCCAACCGAAGCAATTGATCGGGTCATTGAGGATCTGAAGCAGCTTCCGGAACCTGAGTCTGATTTCAGCCGACCTCAAGAGAATCTGAAGTCATCCTACATTCCAGAACGTCTTCCTGAATACACTAAGAACCTGTTTTACGCGTTTAACTCGCGTTCGTTCATTGCATTCTTGGAAAGCATGACTGGCATTCAGGGGCTTATTCCGGATCCGTATTTCTTTGGTGCAGGCATCCACAAAACTCAGAATGGCGGCCACTTAGATATTCACGCTGATTTCAATGTGCATTCCGTTATGCGGGTAGAGCGACGCTTGAATGTGCTCATTTACCTAAACCACGATTGGCAAGCTGAATGGGGCGGAAATTTTGAAATTTGGGACAAGCAGATGACCCAGAAAATGGCAAGCTTTGTGCCGACCTACAACCGAATGGTCTGCTTCTCGACTGGCTCTGATACCTTCCACGGCAACCCAGAACCTGTGAACCATCCTAACGGTGAACCACGCCAATCAATCGCGCTGTACTACTACACTGCAACATGGGACGGCACCCGCAAAGAGCATACGACCCTGTTCAAGCCACGCCCAGGTAGCGGCGACCAAGAGGATCGGCAGGTTGCGCGGCGGGAAAAAATTCAGGATATTTTGCCGCCAATCGTTTACCGAAAAATTGCAGGCCATTTGCATCGTATTGGGCTGTAATCTCCAATCTATGTGGCTGTGAACTCGCCACATAGAGACCGTCCCAGACGTTTGTGTGGATCACCATCAACCGATAGGGCATGCAGCATTTTGGCGTAGGCCGCCTCAACCGTCATATCGCGCCCATCAATGACAGCATTGTCGCGCAAGATAGATCCGGCCGCATAAGTTCCAAAGGCCATACCGCCCTCGGGGCATTGGCTTACGGCAAGCACAGGGATGCCCCGCGCTTTGGCCGTTTTCAAAGCTCTATCAAGGTTAGTGCTTTCCGGCGCGGTACCTGATCCGTAGCAGCGCAATATCAACCCATCGCACTGTTCAGCAGCGTACTGGAATATGTCGGTCACCAGACCGGGCGCCATCGCCAGAATGGCGACTTTGACAGGTTTGAAAATATGATTAACAAGAACCGGTCCAGACTGGATTGGCGGTGTATGCGTTGGTTCTGATCGAAAAGCATCGAAATCGGTTGAATGCGATTTACGTGTCCGAGCACCATGCAATCGTTGCCCCGCAAATTGCACCCAAACGCCAACTTGTGCAGTTGTCGCGGCACGCAATGCGTCTAGCAGGTTCCGCTCCCCATCATTTCCGGGGACAGTCAACGGCAACATTGATCCTGTAACGATGACGGGTTTATCTAACCCTTCCAGCGCGAAGCACAGGGCGGCGGCAGTATAGGCCAGTGTGTCTGTGCCGTGGGTTATGACAAATCCATCGTAGGCGTCATGTGCATCAGCGATCACTGTGGAGATGCGCGACCAATCTTCTGGCCCAGCATTTGCGCTGTCGATCAGTGGTTCAAGGATATGCACATCCGCGGAGCCTTCAAACGACCCGGAATTTTGAATGTGCTTAAGGGCATCCTCAACGACGCCGAGTTTCGGTGCAAAACCTTCGGCCGTTTGGATCATCCCAATCGTGCCACCTGAATGGATCAAAAGAACTTTCATACGCCGTGCTTAAGGTAATATGTGCTTTTACTCCAGCTATGAGTGGTTAACCTTGAAGCTGGGGGTGGCGATGCAGACCTTTGCTAGTGAATTTGCGGCGCAAACCGGATTGCCTCTTGCAAACGAAAATGCAAAACGACAAAAGTGTTAGCGTTAACAGTTGGGCATTTTGCTAAGATCGGCTGCTTTTCGAAAATTGAAGAAGACAAGTTCCCGGCTTACGTTATGGGTTCGGACGACAACAAGTGGCTACAAGACGAGGTTGATATGATCCTGTGTGCCGGTGAATGCCTGATTGATATGCTGCCATCCGAAGTCGATGGCGTCTCTATGTTGCGACCTGCTCCAGGCGGTGCCGTGATGAACACTGCAGTTGCTTTGGGTCGGCAGGATGTGCCGGTTCAGTTTGTCACCGGAATATCGCATGACCAGTTTGGCCGCCTGATCCAGGATCATTTAGCCGATAGCAACGTCGGACTTGATTGGGCTGTCCAAAGCGATCGCCCCACCACGCTTGCCTTTGTGGATGTGACTGACGGTGTTGTTTCCTACAACTTTTATGACGAGAATACTGCGGGCAGAATGATCGAGTCCTGTCAGCTACCGACGATCCCTGCTGAAGTAACCGCCCTATTTTTCGGCGGTATCAGCCTTATCAGCGAACCAGCGGCGGACAGTTATGCTGATCTGTTACTACACAACGCTGAGGGCCGCGTTGTGATGATGGACCCAAATATTCGACCGGCATTCATCAAAGATGAGTCCGTCTATCGTGCACGCTTGACCAAAATGCTCGCTTTGACAGACATCGTAAAAACCTCGGACGAAGATTTGGAATGGCTATACCCAGATGCGCCAAACATCGACGCAGCTATTCAAGAGTTATTAAATAGTGGCTCGAAAGTTGTGCTGTTCACAGAGGGTGCCAAGGGCGCTACGGCATACCGCCAAGGCAAAAATCCGGTTTTTGTGGCGTCTGAGAAAGTCAAAGTTGTGGATACGGTTGGTGCCGGGGATACGTTCAACGGTGGTTTCCTAACCGCTATGCACTACGAAGATATGTTGGACAAATCTAAGCTGAGCGAACTGACTGATGCGCAGCTCTCCAAAGCCCTCGGGCATGCAGCGAAATGCGCAGCCTTTTCCGTCGCACGTGCCGGAGCACAACCGCCACGACGCGCAGACGTCTTCTAAAGCTGAAACGCATCAAGCGCTTGCTTGAAATGGATTCTAAAAGTGTTGGCAAAGTGGTGCCCAGAAGAGGACTCGAACCTCCACGTCCTTGCGGACACTAGCACCTGAAGCTAGCGCGTCTACCATTCCGCCATCTGGGCACAGATGTCGTGAAGCGGGATTTAGAGCTATGCACTCAAGGAGTCAACGCAGTTTTTGAAGTTTTTAGCCATTCTACTAACTGTGACAATCTCAGCTGCTTTGAGAATGTTAAGTGTTTGAAAGAGTGTGAAAAACAGAATTTCTTAGCGGAATCCAAAGGGACTAATCCTAAAGAACAAAGCGCGCCGTGTTACAGGGATTATCTAATCAAGTCTCTGATGTTCCCCAAATCTAATCGAATTCTGATGAATTAGCCTGTTTTGATGCTTGTTCCTTGGCTCCCTCGCAGGTATTTCAAGATTAGATTTCAGATTGCGGAGGCCTCCCATGTCGAAACTTGTTACCATTTATGGCGGCTCTGGCTTTGTCGGGCGCTACATTGCGCGCCGAATGGCCAAAGAGGGCTGGCGTGTGCGCGTCGCTGTGCGTCGCCCGAACGAGGCAATGCACGTCAAACCTTATGGTGCGGTTGGACAGGTAGAGCCGGTGCTGTGTAACATCCGCGATGACGCATCCGTGGCACAAGCCATGGACGGTGCAGATGCTGTGGTTAATTGCGTGGGCATCTTGGCCGAAAGCGGTAAAAACAAATTCGATGCCGTGCAGCATGAAGGTGCTGAACGTATCGCGCGTTTAGCTGCAGCTGCAGGCATCACCACCATGGTGCATCTCTCTGCAATTGGCGCGAGTGAAGCATCTGCAAGTGAATACGCGCAATCCAAAGCGCTGGGCGAGGTGGGTGTTCTAGAACATATGCCAAACGCGATGATCCTGCGCCCATCCGTTGTTTTTGGCCCAGAGGATGACTTCTTTAACAGCTTCGCCTCTATGACAAAGCTTGGTCCAATTTTGCCATTGGTTGGCGGCAATACGAAATTCCAACCGGTGTATGTGGATGACGTAGCTCAAGCGGCAGTGCAGGGCATTCTGGGTAATGCGACTGGTACTTACGAGCTTGGTGGCCCTGATGTTGAAACGCTATCAGGCCTGATCGGCGATATGCTTTCCGTTATTCACCGCCGCAAGCTGGTCATTAATCTGCCGTTCTTTGTCGGTGGAATTATGGGTTTTGCTTTTGATATGCTGCAGTCGCTTACGCTTGGCCTGTTTTCCAACACGGTGCTAACACGCGACCAAGTTAAGTTGCTAAAGTCGGATAACGTCGTTGCAGAAGATGCGAAAACTTTGGCTGACCTTGGTATCGTTGCGACCCCTGCCAGCACAGTACTGCCTGACTATTTGTGGCGGTTCCGTCCATCGGGCCAATACGATGCAATCAAAGATTCAGCTAAGAATCTTGAAGCTTAAGTTTACTGAATAAATGAGCGGGCCTAGCGGCCCGTTTTTTTATGTGTACGCAATGACCAGCAAGATAAGCCCAAGGATCACGCGATAGATCACATAGGGTGTAAAGCTAACGGATTGCAAAAGCTTCATCATCAGCTTCAGCGCTAAGAGCGCGGATAAAAACGCAAGGAATGCCGCAATTGCTGCATCCTTTAGTTCCTGAGCTGTCAGGTCAAAGCCGGTATCCATCAACAAGTATCCGCCACTGGCGATAATCGTTGGGATGCTCATCAGCATGGCGAGGCGTGCACTGCTTTCACGGTCGTACCCTAGGCTTCTAGCGCCCGTGATCGTGATCCCGCTGCGAGACGTGCCGGGAATTAGAGCAACTGCCTGCCATAGGCCTAGAATGATCGCGTCTTTTAGGTTCCAATCCCGGGATGCTTTTTCCGAGCGCTCACGCCGATCCATAAACCAGAGCAAGATGCCAAAGCCTAGCATGGCCCAGCCGATCACCGCGATGGACCGCATCATGTCGTCTAGGCCGGTCTTTGCAAGTATCAATCCAACGGCCATTACTGGAATTGTTGCGATGATAAGCAATAATGCCAGCTTTGCGCCGGGGTGGGACAGTTGACCTGTTAGCAATGCAGGAACGCCTAATATGGCAGTTTTAACGTCTGTCCAGAAATAAAGAATGACTGCGCCTAAAGTGCCGACATGTACCGAGACGTCAAGAAATTGCCCTTGGTCTGCGGTACCCAACGCGTTTGGAAGCAAGATAAGATGTCCGGATGAAGAAACCGGAAGAAATTCGGTGATCCCTTGGATAACCGCTAATAGAATCAGGTGATAAAGTGCCATTCAAAAATCCAAAGATTACCGAATCTCCGTATAATACAGGTGGAAAATATTGGTAGAGCGCATTTAAGTCCGATTCGGTCATAAAAAATTAAGAAATTTACGCTCCCGAATGGAAATCCCATAAAAAAAGTGAAAATAGGTCACCAGTTCTGACTTTTATCCACCGTGCGCTTTGTTTACACAGGCCAGACCGAGGAATTGCAGGAGGCAGCCGCTGTGGCGAAGCAACCAATGCTGAAATTTGTAGACGTTGAACGGGATATGCCCGCAAAACGTGCCGCTGATGAACGCAATAAAGACTACAATGAGATTTATGCCGCCTACGCGACTGCGAAGGCTGAAGAGCAGGCGAGCCGTTGTTCGCAGTGCGGTGTTCCGTATTGCCAATCTCATTGTCCTCTACATAACAACATCCCAGATTGGCTGCGCCTGACGGCGACGGGGCGTTTGGAAGAGGCTTATGAAGTAAGCCAAGCAACAAACACGTTCCCTGAAATCTGTGGCCGTATTTGCCCGCAGGACCGTCTGTGCGAAGGTAACTGCGTTATTGAGCAATCCGGCCATGGCACTGTGACCATTGGGTCTGTCGAGAAATACATTACCGATACAGCATGGGAAAACGGTTGGGTGAAACCAGCGTCTCCATCTGTGGAACGTGCTGAATCTGTTGGGATTATTGGTGCCGGCCCTGGTGGTCTAGCGGCAGCTGACTTCCTGCGTCGTGCGGGTGTTCAGGTGACCGTTTATGATCGCTATGATCGTTCTGGCGGCTTGCTGACTTATGGTATTCCGGGCTTTAAGCTGGAAAAAGACGTTGTGATGCGTCGCCACGAGCAGCTTGTGCAGGGCGGCGTGACCTTCAAGTTGAACATTGAAGTTGGCAAAGACATCACGTTTGACGAGATCCGCAAAGCGCATGACGCTGTGATTATCGCGACAGGTGTTTACAAGTCTCGCGATCTTCAGGGCCCAGGTTCTGGCGCACAAGGTATTGTAAAAGCGCTAGATTATCTGTCTGCCTCCAACCGCCTCAGCTTTGGTGACACCGTTCCAGAAATCGAAAGCGGCGAGCTGAATGCCAAAGGCAAGAAGGTCGTTGTGATTGGTGGTGGTGATACGGCTATGGACTGTGTTCGTACCGCGATCCGTCAGGGTGCTGAGAGCGTCAAATGTCTGTATCGCCGTGACCGCGCAAATATGCCGGGTTCGCAGCGTGAAACGCAGAACGCTGAGGAAGAAGGCGTTATTTTTGAATGGCTTGCGGCACCTAAGGGCTTTACCGGTGATGCTGTGAATGGCGTGATGGTTCAGAAAATGCGTTTGGGTCAACCAGATGCATCTGGTCGCCAATCCCCAGAAGTGATTGAGGGCGCGGACTACGTCGAAGAGGCGGATCTGGTCATCAAGGCGCTGGGCTTTGAGCCAGAAGACCTGCCAACTCTTTGGAATCAAAAGGATTTAGCCGTAACACGTTGGGGTACTGTGAAAGCAGAATTCACAACGGGCGCGACGGATCTAGATGGCGTTTACGCGGTGGGTGACATCGTGCGGGGCGCGTCTTTGGTTGTTTGGGCGATCCGTGATGGTCGTGACTGCGCCGAGGCAATCCTGAAACGGTTTGAAACCGTAAAAGGCATCGCTGCTGAATAAATCGCATCCGTGAAACGTACGAAACGTACGTTTCACGGCCTCAAACGTACAATTCGCTTGAAACAAAGTTCGGTCACATCGCAACAGCGGACCTCTTTGAGACGGGCATCAAGATTGACCTACCGAGTTAGGGAAGGGTTAAGACATGACAAAATACGATGAAAACTGGGTACGCTCAGAAGAAGCCAAGCGTCAGTACATGGCCGAGAATGGTCTGTATAACGAATCCGAAGAGCACTCCTCTTGCGGTGTTGGCCTTGTGGTTGCCGTGGACGGCAAGAAGAGCCGCAAAGTTGTTGAGGCGGGTATCGACGCGCTGAAAGCAATTTGGCACCGTGGCGCGGTTGACGCGGATGGTAAGACTGGCGACGGCGCGGGTATCCACGTGGATATTCCTGTTCCGTTTTTCTATGACCAGATTAAGCGCACAGGCCACGAGCCGCGCAAAGACGAATTGGTTGCTGTTGGTCAGGTGTTCCTGCCGCGTACTGATTTTGGTGCGCAGGAAAAATGCCGGACCATCATCGAAACAGAAATTCTGCGGATGGGTTATTTCATCTACGGTTGGCGTCACGTGCCTGTCGACATCACCTGCCTAGGTGAGAAGGCAAACGCGACCCGTCCTGAGATTGAGCAAATCCTGATCTCGAATTCCAAAGGTGTGGACGAAGACACATTTGAGCGTGAGCTTTATGTGATCCGTCGCCGCATTGAAAAAGCGGCTCAAAAAGCTGGCATTGGTGGATTGTATCTGGCGTCGCTGTCTTGTCGTTCGATCATCTACAAAGGCATGATGTTGGCCGAGCAGGTTGCGGTGTTCTACCCAGACCTAATGGACGAGCGGTTTGAATCCACATTCGCGATTTATCACCAGCGGTATTCCACAAACACCTTCCCGCAGTGGTGGTTGGCGCAGCCGTTCCGCATGCTTGCGCATAACGGCGAGATCAACACGCTGAAGGGTAACGTTAACTGGATGAAGTCCCACGAAATCCGCATGGCATCGGATTACTTTGGTGACTTGGCCGAAGACATCAAACCAATCGTTCCAAGCGGTGCGTCTGACTCTGCTGCGTTAGATGGTGTGTTTGAGGTATTCGTGCGTGCTGGTCGTTCGGCACCTATGGCGAAAACCATGCTGGTTCCTGAAAGCTGGTCCAAGCAAGCGGTTGAACTGCCGCAAAGCTGGATCGACATGTATTCCTATTGCAACTCTGTTATGGAACCATGGGATGGCCCAGCCGCGTTGGCGATGACGGATGGTCGCTGGGTGTGTGCTGGTCTTGACCGGAACGGCCTGCGCCCGATGCGCTATGTCGTAACTGGTGACGGTCTGCTGATCGCTGGCTCAGAGGCAGGTATGGTGCCAATCGACGAAGCCAATGTTGTTGAAAAAGGCGCGCTTGGTCCGGGTCAGATGATTGCGGTCGATAAGGTTGACGGCAAGCTGTACCGCGACACTGAGCTGAAAGACAAATTGGCGAACGCGCGTCCGTATGGTGATTGGGTTGGCAAAATCCGTGATCTGGACACAGAGCTGAGCAAGGTAACTGAAAAGCCATTGTTCACTGGTGCGGATTTGCGCCAACGTCAGATTGCGGCAGGCTATTCTATCGAAGAGCTTGAGCAAATTCTGGCACCGATGGCAGAGGATGCGAAAGAAGCGTTGGCCTCTATGGGGGATGATACCCCGAGTGCGGTTCTGTCCAATAAGTATCGCCCATTGAGCCACTTCTTCCGTCAGAACTTTTCTCAGGTCACGAACCCTCCGATCGACAGTTTGCGCGAATACCGCGTGATGTCGTTGAAGACGCGTTTCGGAAACTTGAAGAATGTGTTAGACGAAGATGGGTCGCAAACCGAAATCATCATGTTGGACAGCCCATTTGTTGGGAATGCCCAGTTTGAAGCGCTGCTAGAAGCGTTTGATGATACGGTTATTCGGATCGACTGTACCTTCCCTGTAGATGCTAAAGCTGGCGCGTTGCGTGACAATCTTGAGCGTATTCGGGCCGAGGCAGAAGATGCGGTGCGTTCGGGCGCAGGTCACATTGTTCTGAGCGATAAGAACCAAGGTACGGATCGTGTTGCGATGCCGATGATCTTGGCGACCTCTGCTGTGCACAGCCATTTGACACGCAAAGGTTTGCGGACGTTCTGTTCTTTGAACGTGCAATCCGCTGAATGTATTGACCCGCATTACTTTGCGGTTCTGATTGGCGCGGGTGCGACTGTTGTGAACGCCTATCTGGCAGAAGATTCACTGGCAGATCGTATTCAGCGCGGATTGTTGGACGTTGATCTGACAACGGCGATTGCACGGTATCGTGAGGCAATCGACGCGGGTCTGTTGAAGATCATGGCGAAGATGGGGATTTCTGTGATCTCGTCTTATCGTGGTGGTTTGAACTTTGAAGCTGTTGGTCTGTCGCGTGCGATGTGTGCCGAGTACTTCCCTGGTATGACCTCGCGGATTTCTGGGATCGGTGTTTCCGGTATTCAGCGCAAAGCCGAAGAAGTACATGCGAAAGGCTTCCTTGCGGATAGCAAAGTGTTGCCGGTTGGTGGCTTCTACAAAGCGCGTAAGTCTGGTGAGACACACGCGTGGGAAGCGCAGACCATGCATATGATGCAGGCGGCGTGTAACCGCGCCTCTTATGAGATGTGGAAGCAGTATTCGGCTAAGATGCAGTCGAACCCGCCGATCCATTTGCGTGATTTGTTGGACGTGAAGCCTTTGGGTAAAGCGGTTCCAATCGAAGAAGTTGAATCGATCACATCTATCCGTAAGCGTTTCGTTACTCCGGGTATGTCTTTGGGTGCGTTGTCACCTGAGGCGCATAAGTTGCTGAACGTAGCGATGAACCGGATTGGTGCGAAGTCTGACTCTGGTGAGGGCGGCGAAGATCCGGCGCACTTTGTACCGGAGCCAAATGGCGACAACCCATCTGCGAAGATTAAGCAGGTTGCGTCCGGCCGTTTTGGTGTGACTGCGGAATATCTGAACCAGTGTGAAGAGCTGGAAATCAAAGTAGCCCAAGGCGCGAAGCCGGGTGAGGGTGGTCAGCTGCCGGGTATGAAGGTTACTGACCTGATTGCACGTCTGCGTCACTCGACCAAGGGTGTGACATTGATTTCACCTCCTCCGCATCATGACATCTATTCGATCGAAGACCTTGCGCAGTTGATTTACGATCTGAAACAGATCAACCCAACTGTGAAAGTGACCGTGAAACTGGTGGCATCGTCCGGCGTGGGTACGATTGCGGCGGGTGTTGCGAAGGCAAAGGCGGATGTGATCCTGATTTCAGGTCACAACGGCGGCACCGGCGCATCTCCGGCGACTTCAATCAAGCACGCGGGTCTGCCATGGGAAATGGGCCTGACCGAAGCGCATCAAGTTCTATCGATGAACAACCTGCGTGAGCGTGTGACTTTGCGGACCGATGGTGGTTTGCGTACTGGTCGTGACATCGTCATGGCAGCGATGCTGGGTGCCGAGGAATACGGTATTGGGACAGCGGCGCTGATCGCGATGGGCTGCATCATGGTTCGCCAGTGTCAGTCCAACACTTGCCCAGTGGGTGTGTGTACGCAGGACGACGCGCTGCGTGCGAAATTCACAGGGACTGCGGATAAGGTTGTGAATCTGATCACATTCTATGCACAGGAAGTGCGTGAAATTCTGGCCGAAATCGGTGCCCGTTCGATGGATGACATCATCGGTCGTGCTGATTTGTTGGCTCAGGTTTCACGTGGGTCTGCGCATCTGGATGATCTGGATTTGAACCCGCTGTTGATCACTGTCGATGGCGCATCCGAGATCGTCTACAACCGTGACAAAGAGCGCAATGTTGTGCCTGATACGCTGGATGCTGAAATCGTGCGCGATGCGGCGCGGTTCCTGAAGGACGGCGAAAAGATGCAATTGTCTTACGCGGTGCAGAACACGCACCGGACTGTGGGCACACGTACTTCGAGCCACATCGTTCAGAACTTTGGCATGCGAAACACGCTGCAAGAAGATCACCTGACCGTTAAGCTTTCTGGTTCTGCTGGTCAGTCGCTAGGTGCCTTTGCGGCGCCTGGTCTAAAGATCGAAGTGACAGGCGATGCCAACGACTATGTTGGTAAGGGTCTGTCGGGCGGTACTGTTGTGGTGCGTCCTCCGATGAACTCGCCGTTGGTGGCTGCAGAGAATACGATCATTGGTAACACAGTTCTGTACGGTGCGACGGATGGTTACCTGTTTGCAGCAGGCCGTGCCGGTGAACGCTTTGCGGTTCGGAACTCTGGCGCGAAGGTCGTTATCGAAGGTTGTGGCGCCTGTGGTTGTGAATACATGACCGGTGGTGTTGCTGTGATCTTGGGTGAAATCGGTGCCAACTTTGGCGCGGGTATGACCGGTGGTATGGCGTATCTATACGATCCAGAGGGCACAAGCGTGCCACTGATGAATATGGAGACGCTGGTGACTTGCCCTGTGACCGTGGCGCATTGGGAAGATCAGCTGAAAGGTTTGATCGAGCGTCACTTGGCGGAAACAGGCTCGCGTAAAGCAGCGGACATTCTGCAGCATTGGGATGTTGAGAAGGCCAACTTTGTTCAGGTTTGCTCTACCGAGATGCTGAACAACTTGCCGCATCCACTTAGTGAAGAGAACACGGCGATCCCTGCTGAGTGATCCAAGCGAATAAAGACATAGAAAAGCCCCGCAGGAAACTGCGGGGCTTTTGCTTTTGGTGATGTGTGCAGGTCTTAGTTGCCAAGTGACCCTTCGCCTTTGCCAGATAGGCCACCTGACACTTCGTCGGTGGATTCGTCTGACAGTTCTTCGGGCAGGATCAGGTTCAGTACGATTGCCAGTGTCGCTGCTGGAAGTAGACCGCTGGTCATTAGGACGCGCAGCGTGTCTGGTAGATATTGAACCGCTTTGGGATCAAGCTGCAGGCCAAGGCCGACTGATAGCGATATGGCAAAGATCACCATGTTGCGGCGGTTCCAATTCACATCTGACAGCATCGAAATACCCGCCGCGACCACCATACCGAACATGACGATGACGCCGCCGCCCAGAACCTCGATTGGAATGGTGCGGATAAGTGCGCCCACTTTTGGGATCAGCCCACAGATAATCAGGAAGATTGCACCGATGGTGACCACATGGCGGCTCATGACGCCGGTCATTGCGATCAGGCCGACATTTTGGCTGAACGAGGTGTTTGGAAAGCCGCCAAAGATGCCAGCAACCGCTGAACCGAGACCGTCTGCGTAGGTTGCGCCTTGGATTTCAGCCTCTGTTGCCTCGCGTCCTGCACCGCCTTTTGTCACCCCAGAGACATCGCCCACGGTTTCAACGGCTGATACGAAGGCCATTAGGCAGAAGCCCACAACTGCGGCGATGCTAATCTCGAACCCGTATTTAAACGGTGTTGGGAAGGCAAAGCTTGCGGCGCGGCTCCAGCTGGTTGCGATGCCATCAAAGGTGACCATGCCCATCAGTAATGCGTAGACGTATCCGACCAAGATGCCGATCACGACGGCGGAAACAGAGAGCATGCCCTTGGCATAGAATTTGAGACCTAGCGTGACAAAGATCACGACGAGCGCTGCGGACCAGTTGAGGAGCGAGCCATATTCCGGTGCGTTGATCGCCGGAACGCCGCCTGCTGCGTATTGAATTCCGACCTTGACCAATGCGAGACCGATCATCGTGACGACAAGTCCGGTGACGAGTGGCGGTAAGGCAAATCGGATTTTACCGATGAAGGTTGCGATTAGGGCGTGGAAGAGCCCCCCGATGATCACGCCGCCGAAGAGGGCGGGTAGTGCCTCTACCCCTTTTCCGGCCACGAGAGGCACCATGATTGGAATAAACGCAAAGCTGGTGCCTTGGACGATGGGTAGGCGTGCGCCAACTGGGCCGAAGCCGATTGTTTGAAACAGCGTGGCGATGCCCGCAAAGAGCATCGACATCTGAATGAGGTATGTCATGTCCGGGAAGCCCTGCGCCCCGGCGTCTGAGCCAAAGCCAAATCCAGCAGCGCCTGCGATGATGATTGCCGGCGTCACGTTTGACACGAACATTGCTAAAACGTGCTGAATTCCCAGTGGAATTGCGCGGTTTAGGGCCGGTGTGAAGTTTGGATCTCTGAGCTGTTCTGGTGTCCCAATTGAAGTATCAGCCATCTTTTGCCTTCCCCCTATGAAGGTAAGTGCCAGCCTTTTTGCTGGCGTGGTGATGTCTGGACCCAATTAAAATGGAGATATATTAGTAGCTTAACCCGGTCCAAACCTACTTTTACTTCTGCTAGTGCTAAGATTGAGACCTACCGCTGCCCGTTCCGTCAAGGCAACCAGACCGGTTTGTGAGGACTGTGTGCTTCGGGCTACATGACTGAATTTTAGGCAGATAAGCGGTGTTGGGGCCTGCAATTGCATGATTTTTGCGCGGCTTGCAGGATGTGGAATGTGTTGCGATGCTTGCGTCGCGGGGTGGCTCGGACTATCCAATTGGGCAGAGCAGGGCACGGTAGATGGCTAAGAAAACCGCAAAGAAAAAGACTAAAGCGCCAAAAGAAACGTGGCGCGCGCGGCAAAAGCGGCGCGTACGTCGGATTGCGTTTCGAGGTGCGATTTGGTCTGTGTCGCTGTTTATCTTTGCCATCTTGATTTTCACGGTTGTGAACCCGCCGATCACTTGGACGATGTATTCTGAGAAGTCGCGACTTGGGCGGTTGGATCACCAATGGGTACCGATCGAGGACGTGGCTGACGTGATGTCGCGGGCCGTTGTCGCGGCCGAAGATGCGAATTTCTGCGATCACTGGGGCTTTGACGTAAATGCGATCCGGGCGGCGATTGAAGACGGTGCGGGACGCGGTGCGTCGACGATCAGTCAGCAGGTGGTGAAGAACGTGTATCTTTGGCAGGGGCGCAGTTGGGTGCGGAAGGCATTGGAAACCGGGATTACGCCGGTGATCGAAATGGCTTGGAGCAAACGGCGCATTTTGGAGGTTTACTTGAACGTGGCCGAGTTTGACGAGGGTGTGTTTGGAATAGAAGCGGCCTCGCGTCATTATTTTGGTGTTGGTCCCGAGGTGCTGTCAGCCAGCCAAGCAGCACGGTTGGCGATGGTGCTTCCTAACCCCAAGCGGCGTTCGCCCAATGGGTTGAGCAAGGCGCAAACGCGGCGTGCGGCGTCCATTATGGATGGGGCTGCGACCATTGCGAGAGACGGGCGCGCCCGCTGTTTTGAGTAAGAATACGCCGAGCTGACAGCAATCGCTTGTTGAAACCTGCGGGGGAATTCGGCAATTAGGATGAAACTTCTTAAAATATTGGTTCTGTAATGGCTCGTTTGTTCCATGTTCCCCTATCGCCCTATTGTCGCAAAGTGCGTCTTAGCCTTGCTGAGAAAAAGATTGAATGCGAGTTGGTGGAAGAGCGGTACTGGGAGCAAGACCCGGACTTTCTGCGCCGCAACCCAGCGGGCAAGGTGCCCGTTCTAAAGTTGGATACGCAGACGATGGCCGAAAGTGCCGCGATCTGTGAGTACTTGGAAGAGGCCTATCCAGAGCCATCCTTGATGCCGAAAGGTGCAGAAGCACGGTATGAGGTACGTCGGTTGGTGAGTTGGTTTGATGACAAGTTTCATCACGAGGTGACCAGCAAGCTGCTGTATGAGCGGGTGAACAAGAAGGTTCAAGGCTCTGGCTATCCGGACAGTAAAAACGTGAAGGCCGGCGCCAAGGCGATTAAGTATCATTTGGACTATATGGCGTGGTTGTTGGATCATCGTCGTTGGTTGGCGGGTGATCAGATGACCTTGGCTGATTTTGCGGCCGCGGCGCATTTGTCGTGCTTGGATTATATCAGTGATGTGGATTGGAACCGATCCGAAGCGGTGAAAGATTGGTACGCCAAGATTAAGTCGCGGCCTGCGTTCCGGTCCATTCTCGCGGATCAAGTGCCGGGCTTTCCGCCGCCTCCGCATTACGCCGATCTGGATTTCTGATAGGGTATCGGAGGGGGCTGTCTGCCCCCTCTTGGCCATTCTGGCCAATTCACCCCCGAAGGTATTTTGGTCAAGAAAAAGGACGCGGTTGTGGATTTGAAGGCGCGGTTGGTGGCAGAGGCTGAGGCGGTTGGGTTTGACCTGTGCCGTATCTGTCGCCCGGATTCTGTGCCGCAGGTTCCTGCCGGATTGGGTGGTTTTCTAGAGGCTGGATATCACGGGCAGATGGGTTGGTTGGCGGAGCGCGTGCATTGGCGATCTGATCCGGCCGCGTTGTGGCCCGAAGCGCGGTCGGTGATCATGTTGGGGGAAAGCTATACGCCTGAGCATGATCCGACGGATGTGCATGGGATGGCGGATCGCGGGGCGATCTCGGTTTATGCGCAGAACAAAGATTACCATGATTTGGTGAAGAAGCGCCTGAAGCGATTGGCGCGGTGGTTGATTGCCGAGACGGGTGACGCGACGCAGGTTAAGGTGTTTGTTGACACTGCGCCGGTGCCGGAGAAACCGTTGGGGCAGGCTGCTGGTCTGGGTTGGCAGGGGAAACATACCAATTTGGTGAGCCGGGACTTGGGGTCTTGGTTCTTTATTGGATCGGTGTTTACGACCGTTGAATTAGAGACTGATCCAGCTGAAATTGATCATTGTGGTTCGTGTCGGTCGTGTTTGGATGCTTGCCCAACGGGGGCGTTTCCTGCGCCTAACCAGATTGATGCGCGGCGGTGCATTTCCTATCTGACGATTGAACATCATGGCCCGGTGGATGAAGAGCTGCGGCCGATGTTGGGCAATCGGATTTATGGCTGTGATGATTGTTTGGCTGCCTGTCCGTGGAACAAGTTTGCCGTTGAGGCGCGTGAAGTGCGGTACCATGCGCGCGATGAATTGGTGGCGCCACCGTTGGCTGAGCTAGCGGCGTTGGATGATGCCGCGTTTCGGGCGAAGTTTTCGGGATCGCCGATCAAGCGCATTGGGCGCAATCGCTTTGTGCGCAATGTGTTGTATGCGATGGGAAACTCGGGGATTGGCCGCTATGTGCCGCAGGTCGAAGCGCTAGCTATGGATACGGACGAGACCGTGGCGGATGCTGCGCGCTGGGCGTTGCGGCGCCTGAAAGACGCCGCAGCCTAGAGTTTTATCCGCTGCGTTTTGGGAGAACCCAATCTGGGCGCGGGAAGTGGCAGGTGTAGCCGCCTTTGTTCTTTTCCAGATAGTCCTGGTGGTAATCCTCGGCTTCCCAGAAATCGCTGACCGGTTCGACTTCGGTCACGACTTTGCCGGGCCAAAGGCCAGAGGCATCGACATCTGCGATGGTGTCCAGGGCCACGGCTTTTTGCGTGTCGTCAACGTAGTAGATCGCTGAGCGATAGGATGTGCCAACATCGTTGCCTTGGCGGTTCACGGTGGTTGGATCGTGGATCTGAAAGAAGAATTCCAGAATGTTGCGATAAGTGGTTTGGTCGGGATCAAAGGTGATCTCGATCCCTTCTGCGTGGGTGCCATGGTCGCGATAGGTCGCGTTTGGGACGTCACCGCCGGTGTAACCGACGCGCGTTGTCAGCACGCCTTTTTGGCGGCGGATCAGGTCTTCCATGCCCCAGAAACAGCCGCCTGCAAGTACTGCGCGTTCGCTCATGAGATGTCCTCTACTTGGTTAAGATAGGCTGCGTAGCCTTCGGCCTCCATGTCGTCACGATGGACGAAACGTAGAGAGGCAGAGTTAATGCAATAGCGTAGGCCGCCGCGATCTGCGGGACCGTCTGGAAAGACGTGACCAAGGTGGCTGTCGCCGTGTTTTGAGCGCACTTCGACCCGCACCATGCCGTGAGTGGAATCATGGTGTTCCGTGACATTGTCGATGGGCTTGGTAAAGCTGGGCCAGCCGCAGCCGGATTCGTATTTGTCAGAACTGGCAAACAGCGGTTCGCCTGAAACGACATCGACGTAAATGCCCGGTTCTTTGTTTTTCAACAATTTACCCGTGCCCGGACGTT
Organism: Cognatishimia sp. 1_MG-2023; assembly: GCF_030548175.1. Taxonomy (GTDB): domain Bacteria; phylum Pseudomonadota; class Alphaproteobacteria; order Rhodobacterales; family Rhodobacteraceae; genus Cognatishimia. The sequence continues at coordinate 349,766 of NZ_JAUORX010000004.1, forward strand.
CAGTGCCGTTTTCCTGCGTGACCCAGAATTGTTCGTCGGTCAGCGTTTGGATGACGTCGGGATCTTTGCGATATTGGCTCACATTGGGTCTCCGTTCTTGGTTGCGGTCTCTATTAGATGGAGCGCGCGCGGGGAATTCAAATGGTTATTACATGCGGCTGACATAGGCGTGATTGGGCTAGCTGCGCAAGGCTGGAAGGCCGACGCCGGTGCTGTCAAATCCGCCATCTGCTGCGATGGTTTGGCCGGTGACATAGCTGGCCTTGTCAGAGCAGAGGAAGGTGATGACTTCGCCGATTTCGGATTCTGTGCCGTAACGGTTTAGCGGTAGTGCGTCGTGGTAAGCATCAATGATCTCTTGGCTGTGGACGGCCATGGCGAGTTTTGTGCGCACGGGTCCGGGGCAGACACAGTTGGCACGGATGCCGAATTCGCCGAGTTCGGCGGCCTGTTGTTTGGTGAATTGAATGACGGCAGCTTTGGAGGTGCCATAAGCTAAACGCAATGTGGAGGCACGCAGACCAGAGATTGAGGCGATGTTGACGAAGGCGCCGCTGGTTTCTTTGAGGGCTTCCGTGGTGGCTTGAGACACAAGAAAAACGCCATCAAGGTTTGTTTGCATCACGCGGCGCCACATGGCGAAATCTGTGTCTTGGATGGGACCGAATTCCGCGATGCCAGCGTTGTTTACCACGGCGTCTATGCGGCCAAAGTGGGATTTGACCCGGGCGACCATGTCGGTGACGGATTGTGGGTCTGAAACATCACAATATACAGGTAGGGCGTTTTCGACTGTGGCTGCGGCTGCGGTTAGTTCTGCTTCGTCGCGGTCAATCATGGCGACGTGCCAGCCTTGGGCTGCGAACAGTTTGGTTGTCGCGAGACCGATGCCTCGCGCGGCACCGGTGATGAGTGCGATTTTATGTGCCATGTGGCCCTCCCTCTTTTCAGAAGGAGTGACACATCATTTCAGTTGCGGCAACGTTGGTTACGCTGTGGCCGCGTTTAGGGCGGAATCCATCAAAGCTTTGATCTGAGATTTGCTTGTGCCAGCCACGATACGCCCGAGTTCCTTATCGCCTTTGATGGCGACGAGTGTGGAGCGGCGCGGGATTCTCATGTCTTTGACCAAATCGGAGTTGCCATATTGATCCCAATCAACGGCGATAAAGACGATGTTGGCGTCATAGGCCGGGTTTGCCTTTTTCAATGCATCAATGACGCGTTCCTGCGCTTTGCAGGTGGAGCACCAGCTGGCCTTGAAATCGAGGAAAACAGTGTCGCCTGCTGCGAGGTGTTTTTTGACGAGGCCGGGTGTGTAGTCTGCGGCGGCAAAGCTGATGCTGGGCAGCGAGGCGGCTGCCGCGAGGGCAAGAAATGAGCGACGTTTCATACGAGATACTCCTTACAAAGAGACAGAGAGGTCAACAAGCCAAGCCGGCATGTGATCGAGTAGCCAGCCCTCGGCATAGTGATGTAGTTGGAAAAAGAGCATCGCGCCGACGGCAATAAAGACGATGCCCATGATGGGGCGCGAGGCTTTGGCGATTTTACGCATGGCGGCTTGGCGGCGTTGTAATGCGCTGCGGGCCCCGTAGCCGAGGGCCAATACGATGGTTGAAACGCCAAAGGCAAAGGCCACCATGATGGCGGATGCAAAGCCGAGGTTTTCGCCTTGGCTGGCAAGAGAAATTGCGCCGCCTAGGGTTGGGCCAACGCAGGGGCTCCAGACTGCGCCAAGCAGTAGGCCGCCGATGAATTGGCCCCGTAAGGTGGCGCGATCAACGGTGTCGAGCTGGCTATCGGCGCGGGTGGCGACACCTGCGGTTGCGGTTTGAAACGCGGATGAGGCACGAGGCACTAAGAGCACGATACCGAAAACGATCATCACAAGAGCACCGGCGCGCGAAATGTCGTCCACAGATAGGCCAACGGCGTGGCCGAATGCGGTGACGGTTACACCGAGAATAACAAAAGACAGACTGAGGCCTGCAGCGACGGCTAGCGGGCCGTGGCGACTGGCGTTTAGGGAAGTTGCCAAGACGATGGGCAGCACCGGCAAAACGCAGGGGTTGATTAAGGTGAGCAAACCTGCGGCATATGCAAAAATCAGTTCCATATGCGCAAGATGCCGAATTAATGGGGTTTTGTCATGGTGTAGCTTTTGATGCGTCGATCAACATTGCGTGTGAGTAAGGGGGCGCTGCCCCCTCTTTGCTGGGAAATTGCATTTCCCTGCAATTCACCCCCGGAGTATTTTTGGAAAGATAAAATTGGTTTGGTATAAATGTTCAATTTTGGATATTTTTGATGAACCTATTTGGCGCTAGTCTGGCGTGTCTTTGGTTTGAAAAAATGAGATTGCCATGTCGTTTGACGTATTGCCCAGTGTTTGTCCGTTAGATTGCCCGGATACTTGTAGCCTGTCGGTCGAGGTGAATGCGGGTGAAATCACGCGTGTGCGTGGATCGGATGCGAACCCCTATACCGGTGGTGTGATCTGCAACAAGGTGGCGCGTTCTTATGTAGATTTCGTGCATGGGGAGCGGCGCTTGCGGTATCCGATGCGGCGGGTTGATGGCGCGTTTGTGCAGATCAGTTGGGATCAGGCGTTGGATTTGGTCTATGACGGGTTTTCTAAGGCGATTACGGCGCATGGACCTGAGGCTGTTCTGCCATTGAATTATGCGGGGCCTCATGGGGAGTTGGCCGGTGGGTCGATGGATCGACGTTTCTTTAACCGGTTGGGTGCCAGTGATTTGGATCGCGGCCCACTTTGCGGTGGCGTGCGTGGTGCGGCCTATTCGAGCCTATATGGTGCGGCGCCGGGGATGCCGCCACAGCAGGTGTTGCACAGTGATCTTGTTATCATTTGGGGGAACAATGTGACGGTGTCGAACCTGCATTTCACGCGGGTTCTGAAAGAGGCGCGGCACAATGGAGCGAAGGTGGTTGTGATTGACCCCAAGCGGATCAAGCAAGCACAGCAGTGTGATTTGTTTCTGCAGATAAAGCCGGGGACGGATGTTGTGCTAGGTTTAGCCTTGGCCGCAGCGCTTGAGGCGCGAGGCGCATTGGACCACGCGTTTATGTATGATTGGGTTTTGGGTGCAGATGATTATCTGGATCATGCGCGGCAGTATGGCGTGCAGGATGTGGTGGAATTGTGCGGGATTTCTGCGGCAGACTTTGACACGTTGCTTGATTGGATCAGTTCAGCGCAAACGATGGCGACGTCGGTTGGTGTGGGGATAGAACGTAGCGCATCCGGTGGTGCGGCGTTGCGCGCGGCAATGGCGCTGAATGCATTGACGGGGCAGCATGGCCGTTTGGGGGCCGGGATCGTTGCAAAATCTGGTGGGCATGTCACGAAGACCTCGGCCAAATTGCAGAGCGACCATTTGCGGGCTGTGCCTGCGCGGGTGTTCAACATCTTGGATGTGAGCAAGGTTTTGTTGGATCAAGAACAAGAGACGCCGATCAAAGCTGTGATGATCTACAACCACAATCCCGTGGCGACGCATCCGGATCAGGTGCAAATGATCAAGGCCTTGTCTCAGGATGATGTGTTTGTGGTTGGCTGTGATGTGGTGATGACGGATTCAATGGCATTGTGTGATGTAATTTTGCCAGCGGCGAGCCATTTCGAACATGACGACATTTTTGGGGCCTATGGGCAGAACTATGTACAACGCGCCGCGCCGGTGATCGCGCCGGTTGGAGAGAGCCTACCGAATACGGAAATCTTTCGTCGATTGGCGGCGCGGTTTGGGTTTGATGAACCTGAATTTGCGGTCAGTGACGTTCAGTTGATGGATGAGGCTATGGCTGATCTAGGTATCGCGCCGAGCGACGTGCCGGTAGATCAAGCGCTGGAAATGGGCGGTGTTGCGGGGGCGGAGAATATTCTTTGCGATACGGTTAAGCCGCAGACACCATCCGGTCGAATAGAGCTATTTTCGGCTGAGTTAGAGACTGAATTTTCTGCTGGATTGCCGATGTATCAGCCGGTGGATAGTGATCTTCCTTTGATGCTGGTTACGCCATCTTCGGACAAGCGGATCAATGCGACGTTCGGGGGAAGCCCGGCCTCGATTGGCAGCGAAACCTTGGAGATGCACCCAGAGGATGCTGCTGTACGCGGGTTAGAAAATGGGGCTGAGGTGGTCATTTGGAATGACTTGGCAGAGGTTTCAGCGCGGGTGCAGGTCTCTGAGGCGATGCAGCCCGGGGTGGTTTACCTACCCAAGGGTGCGTGGCGGGAGACAAGTGCAACAGGGCTAACCGTGAATGCGCTGATCTCATCCAGTAGCCGGTGCGATCTGATTAAGGGTGCGGCCTATAACGATACATTTGTGGATGTTCGGGCTAGGTAAATCGGAATAGGTTATTTGTAGGAAAATAACCTGAACAAACAGACCAATTTATGCGCCCGGTATCGTTACCCATTCTTTTGGATCGAGAAGCAAGGATCCCAGTCTTTGAGCAAATCGCGATTGCTTTGCGTGAAAAGATTAAGTCCGGCGATCTTGCTGCCGGGGCATTGTTGCCACCGACACGCACCTTTGCTGCGGATGTGGGGGCCTCGCGGTCGACTGTCGTGAATGCCTATGACCAGCTTGTGGCAGAGGGGTATATCGAAGGGCGGCAGGGGGCAGGATTTGTCGTCTGTGATATTGGCGCTTTAAGTTTGCCCGCGCGTCAGGCGGTTGAGGTTGCGACTTCTGTTAAACCACGTGTGATGCGAGCCTTTCGTCCGGGCGAGCCGGATATGCGGCTTTTTCCACATCGGAGCTGGGGCAAAGCAGTGGCGCGCTTGTGTCGACGTGCGCCAGAAGAGATGCTGGGCAGCATGCCGAGGTTTGGTCACGAAGGGTTGCGGGCGGCGATTGCGCAGCATGTGGCAGATTGGCGTGGCCTTTCTGTGGACCCGGCCCAGATCATCGTGACGGCTGGGGCCAGTGATGCGTTGGAGCTGTGTCTGCGTAGCCTTTGTGTCGTGGGTGATGCCGTGGCGTTAGAAGACCCCGGCTTTCGCCCATTGACGCAGTTTGTACGGTCGCAACACCTGATGCCTGTGTATTTGTCCTCTGACGGTCAAGGTGCGGGCTTACCCACAGCTGCGAAGGTTGCGGTGTTGACGCCCTCGCAGCAGTTTCCGCTGGGTGGTTCGATGTCTCCGCAACGGAGGGCTGGGTTTGTACAATGGGCGCAGTCAGGGGATCGTTGGATTATTGAAGACGACTATGACAGCGAGTTTCGGTATGCGGGGCGCCCAATTCCAGCGATGGCGGGTATTGATGGGTTGAGCCGTACGATTTACATCGGCAGCTTCTCAAAGATTTTCGCCAATGGGTTGCGTTTGGGATACGCGATTGTGCCGATGGCGTTGTTGGATCAGGTTGCCGCGACGCAAAGGCGATTTGGAGCGCGGGCGAGCTTGATGCCGCAGGCGCCCTTGGCAGAATTTATGCGGACTGGTGAGTTCTATCGGCACCTGCGACGGGTGCGACGGATTTACGGGCAGCGACGAGTTGTATTGACTGAAGCGTTGCGTTCGGATTTCGCGGATGTCGGGCGCTTTGTGGATCATCAGGCAGGGATGCAGATCGCGTTTCATTTGAACAAAGAGCTTCAGGATTTAGACATTGCCCAGCGGGCGCGGGCACAGGGCCTAGAGATCGAAGCGCTTTCACAATATTGCTTGGGTCTGGCGCGATATAATGGGTTGCTGTTAGGGTTTTGCGGATTTGATGAAACCGAGCTGGCCGAAGGGTTGAAGCAGCTGCGTTTGGTTTTGAATGCGTCAATTCAATAACGCTGGAAAAAAGAAAGGGTCGCCAAAACAGGCGACCCTTCTTTAACCTTAGATCGGAAGATCTGATTAGCCGTTAACGCTGTCTTTCAACGCTTTGGCGATGGTCATTTTTACGACCTTATCAGCTTCTTTCTTGATCTGTTCGCCGGTCGCAGGGTTGCGAACCATACGCTCAGGACGCTCACGGCAATAGATTTTGCCTACGCCTGGCAGGGTCACAGCGCCGCCAGCCGACACTTCGCGAGTGATCAGGGCGCAAACTGCGTCCAGGGCAGCACCAGCGGATTTCTTGTCGGCGCCCATGTCGTCAGCCAGAGCTGCTACGAGTTGGGTCTTTGTCATCGGCTTTGCCATTTATTGGTCTCCTTGTCTTGCCCGTATTTTGGGCCTCATGGGCGGCATTTAACGGAATATAAAGGGCGAAGACAACGAAATGCTGCATTCATTCGCGCAAAATCGTGCATTTTTTGCCCTTTCCCGCTGGTCAGAGGAACGCAGTCTCGTCAAAAGACCGCAATTTCCGAGAATGGAGGCGTTCAAGCGGCATTTCGCGCAAGGACTCCATGGCACGAATTCCGATCATCAAATGGCGTGCGACCTGTGTCTTATAGAAGTCTGAGGCCATTCCTGGCAGCTTAAGTTCGCCGTGCAGAGGCTTGTCGCTGACGCAGAGTAAAGTTCCGTATGGAACGCGAAATCGGTAGCCATTGGCGGCAATTGTCGCGCTTTCCATGTCTAGAGCAACGGCCCGAGACTGGCTGAGGCGCTGAACGGGGCCAGCATGCTCGCGCAATTCCCAGTTGCGGTTATCGATGGTGGCAACAGTGCCGGTTCGCATGACGCGTTTCAGATCGTAGTCATCCAGCTTGGTGACATTGGCAACGGCGCGCTCAAGTGCGATTTGAACTTCGGCTAAGGCCGGGATCGGAACCCAAACCGGAAGGTCATCATCCAGAACGTGATCTTCGCGCAGATAGGCGTGGGCGAGGACGAAATCGCCAAGGCTTTGAGAATTTCGCAGGCCTGCACAATGGCCGACCATCAGCCACGCGTGAGGACGCAGAACGGCAATGTGATCGGTCGCTGTTTTCGCATTCGAAGGACCAACGCCAATGTTCACAAGGGTAATGCCAGAGCCGTCTTTTCGGGTCAGGTGATAGGTTGGCATTTGTGGTTGTTTGTCTACCGCCGGGATTTCCGTTTCGGCATCGAATATTTCGACATTCCCGGTTGAGACAAAGCTGATGTAGCCACTCTTTGGGTCGGCCAGCATTTTGCGTGCGTAGGCTTCGAATTCGGCAACGTAGAATTGGTAGTTGGTAAAGAGCACGTGATTTTGGAAATGCTCGGGAGCGGTGGCCGTGTAATGTGACAGGCGGGCGAGGGAGTAATCCACACGCTGTGCCGTAAAGGGTGCAAGAGGTTTTGCGCAGCCTTCTGGCGTTTCAGCAACGCCATTCACGATGTCATCATTGGTTGTGGAAAGGTCCGGTACATCAAAAACGTCGCGTAGGGTGAAATCCGCGGCACCGTCTTGCGGTACCGTGATGGTTTCATCATTCGCCACGGCAAAATGAACAGGGATCGGCGTGTCCGAGGCACCAACCACAACAGCCACGTTGTGATTTTCGATAAGCAACGTGATCTGTTGTTCTAGGTAATTCCGAAACAGGTCGGGCCGCGTGATTGTGGTTGCGTAGACGCCCGGCTCGGCCACGTGACCAAAAGACAAGCGACTGTCGATCTTGGCGAAGCTGGTCGTTGTTATCCTCAATTCCGGGTAAAAGGCACGCACGCGTCCGCCACTTGGGCCTTTTGCCAGTGCTTCGGTGAACTCGCGGCATAGAAAGCTGGTTGCTGTTTCATATAACTCGCACAGGCGGTCGACCGCAGCTTTGGCGTTGGTGAATGCCTCTGGTGTTTTGACAGAAGGAGATTGGAGAACAATTTCAGTAGGTGTCATGTATGGGCCTGTATAACGTCGGTCATTTCAAATTTAGTTACATCAACGAGGCCGAGATCGGAAATGCGGAGTTCTGGGATAACGACCAATGCAAGTAATGAATGCTGCATGTAGGCGTTGTTAAGCGTGCAGCCGCAAGCTTCCATGGCTTCGACCATCTTTTGGGCTTTGGTGGCGACTTCAGTTGCGGGTTGGTCGGACATTAGGCCGGCAATCGGCAATTCGACCAATGCGCATTCGTTGCCGTCTTTGAATACGGTCACACCTCCGCCGACCTCTCCAAGGCGATTTGCAGCCAGCGCCATGTTTTCGCGATCAGTACCCACGACGATCATGTGGTGACTGTCGTGGGCAACGGTCGAAGCCATGGCCATTTTGCCAGTGTAGCCAAAGCCACTCACAAACCCGTTGGTCGTGGTGCCAAGTGCGCGGTGCCGCTCGACGAGGGCGATTTGGCAGACGTCGTTTTGCACATCCATTTGAACGCGGCCATCTTTGACAGGTAATTCAGCGGTTAATGCTTTGGTTGGCGCTTGGTTTTCAACCACACCGATTACATTTGCTGTAACGCGGTTTGCACCACTTGGAGCAGCTACAATAAAGTCATCCGCAACACGCTGGCGCCCAATATGCACGGTTTGGCGCGCATGGTCTGGCCAACCGTAGTGCGGGCAGTCGACGAGGCATTCACCGACCTTCGCAATGGTCTGACCGCATGCAATGACGTGTTCAATTGGTAGGGCACGTAAATCACTCGTCAGGATCACATCTGCCCGTCTTCCGGGTGTAATAGAGCCTAGTTCGCGCTCTAATCCGAAGTGTGTGGCAGTATTGATTGTTGCCATTTGCAGGGCGATCAATGGATCACATCCGCATTCAATTGCATGGCGAACGACACGGTTCATGTGGCCGTCATTCACCAAGGTTCCGCTGTGGCAATCATCTGTGCAGAGAATGAAGTTGCGTGGGTCTAAGCCTTTTTCCGTAATAGCGGTGATCTGGCTTTCGACATCGTACCATGCCGACCCGAGGCGCATCATGGATCGCATGCCTTGGCGAACGCGCGCAATGGCGTCGGCTTCGCAAGTGCCCTCGTGGTCGTCCGCTGGGCCACCGGCAACATAGGCATGGAACGCGGGCCCCAGATCGGGTGACGCGTAGTGCCCGCCAACTGTTTTGCCTGCGTTCTGAGTGGCGGCGATTTCGGCTAACATCTTTGGATCAGCGTTGATCACCCCGGGAAAGTTCATCATCTCGCCCAGCCCGATTATGCCGGGCCAGCTCATGGCCTCTGCCACGTCTTCGGGGGAGATTTCAAAACCTGTGGTTTCGAGTCCCGGCGCGCTGGGCGCGCAGCTGGGCATTTGGGTGAACATATTGATGGGCTGCAATAACGCCTCATCATGCATCATACGTACACCTTCGAGCCCAAGTACGTTGGCGATTTCATGGGGGTCGGTGAACATTGATGTCGTGCCGTGGGGGATCACAGCACGCGCAAACTCCGCAGGCGTCAACATGCCGCTTTCTACATGCATGTGCCCGTCACACAAGCCGGGGATCATAAAGCGCCCCTCAGCGTCGATGATTTCGGTTGTGTCGCCAATACAGTGGCTTGCATCTGCACCAACAAATGCGATGCGGCCGTTGGCTATGGCAATGTCATGATTTGGCAACACTTCGCGCGTGTGCACGTTCACCCATTGGCCGTTTTGAATAACTAGATCAGCCGCGGCGCGCCCTGCGGCGACGGCAACTAAATGTGGGGCGCAGTCGGCCCAAGATTTTAAAGTGGTATGCTCCATGACCCACGTTGGCATGATGCCCGCGCAGGATCAAGCAGAGGCCGTAGGGCGTGCTTGCAAAAGCTGTTTCAAAACAAAACTGAAGCTTTGATAGCTGGGTTTATGGCTGCTTGGAAAACATGTTGGAATTTCGTTAAATGACGCATTGAATGACAGAAGAGGGCGCTGCGATGGCTGAGGCAAAACCACAGGTACAAATTACCTATTGTACGGGCTGCAATTGGCTGTTGCGCGCAAGTTGGATGGCGCAAGAACTGCTTTCCACCTTTCAAAACGACTTAGGCGGCGTAACGCTTGTGCCAGATGACCTTGGCGGTGTTTTTGAAATAACGGTGAATCAGAGCCTGATTTGGGAACGAAAACGCGATGGTGGCTTTCCCGAGGCTAAAGAATTGAAGAGCCGGATCAGGGATGTGATCGACCCAAGCAAAGACTTGGGGCATATTGACCGTAAGCACGTTTAAACCGCTACGATAGGAGCGATATGGCCAAACCCAATGACCTAGACCGATTTCTAAACCCACAAAAGTTGACACATGCAAAGGCGTTGTCGGAACTGCGAATGGGTTTGAAACTGAGCCATTGGATGTGGTGGGAGCTGCCGCAGCTTCGTCAATTGGGCAAATCAAAACGTGCGGTCGACTATGGTCTGGCGGATTTACGAGAGGCCACGCAGTATCTGGCACATCCTGTATTGGGCGTGCGTCTGGTCGAAATGTGTATGGCGTTGATGATGCATGGCTACAAAAGCCCAGAGGCGATTTTGGGTCCAGTTGATGCAGAGAAGCTGCGCAGTATGGCAACCTTGTTTGCGCAAGTTCCCGGCGCGCCGGATGTTTTTAAGGATCTGCTTGATACGTTTTTTGGTGGCCATGGGTGTGCCGCAACCAAGGCGGCTTTGGCCGAGCCAAGTGCGTAGAGTTGTTTGGTCAGATGCCTCCGGCGGGAGTATTTTTGGAAAGGTGAATGGGGGCTTGCAAACCTGTTAAGGGTTGCGCAGTTTGGCGCGCATGACAAAGACACTTCTTTCACTGGGCCACGGCTTTTCAGCACAGGCGCTTGCGGCATTGTTGGTTCCACAAGGTTGGCGCGTAATTGGCACCACCCGCAAACCCGAAAAATTCGCCTTGTTAGAGGCGGCAGGTGTTGAACCCCTGCTTTGGCCTTGTGATTTGTCGCAAGCTTTAAGCGGTGTGACCCATGTGCTGACTTCTGCTGGCCCAGACGAAGCCGGTGATCCGATTTTAAGCGAAGGTCGGGCGGCTATCGAGGCTGTGAAAAATCAGCTGGAGTGGGTAGGGTATTTGTCCACAACAGGTGTCTATGGCGATCACGATGGTGGTTGGGTTGACGAAGAGAGTGCGCTTGATCCCGCAACCGAACGCGGCAAACGTCGTGTCAAAGCAGAACGCGAATGGTTGGATATTACCGGCCTTCCGGTGCATGTGTTCCGTTTGGCTGGGATATACGGGCCGGGGCGTGGCCCGTTTGCCAAGTTGCGCAAAGGGATTGCTCAGCGTGTGATTAAGAAAAACCAAGTCTTCAGCCGCACGCATGTGGATGACATCGCGCAGGTGCTTGCCGCGTCGATTGCGCAGCCAAACCCGGGGCGTGTTTATAACGTCTGTGATGATGATCCGCAGCCGCCGGAGGTGGTGATCGAATATGCCGCCAAATTGCTAGGGATGGAGCCCCCGCCCGCGGTGCCGTTTGAAACCGCTAAGATGAGCCCAATGGCACGGACCTTCTATTCAGATAGCAAGCGCGTTCGGAATGATCGCATCAAAGATGAGCTGGGTGTAACGCTTAAGCATCCAACCTTTAAGGCCGCGCTAGAGGCCATGCTTGCCGAAGAAAACACTTAGCTTTTTCTTGATCCAAATACCTTGGGGTCCGGGGCAACGCCCCGGCCTTTCGGTCAGGCGCTTTGGCTTCCGATTTGTGCAATACCCAGCGTATCCAAGACCTTGGCAACGATATGCTCTGCATTCATTGCGGCGGTGTCGTACATGTCGCTTGGGCTGGCATGGTCAATAAAGACGTCCGGTAGCACCATAGAGCGATACTTGAGGCCATCATCAAACACGCCCCGTTCCGCCAAAAGCTGCGCCACATGAGAGCCAAAGCCGCCAACTGCGCCTTCTTCGATGGTAATCAACGCCTCATGCGATTGCGCAAGGTCTAGAATCATGTCGGCATCAAGCGGCTTGGCAAAACGCGCGTCCGCGATGGTAGGCGTGATGCCTTTGGCTCTTAGGGCCTCGGCAGCTTTCTTCACTTCGTCCAATCGCGTGCCGAAGGACAGTAAAGCAACGCGTTGGCCTTGTTTAATCATGCGGCCTTTGCCGATTTCCAGGATTTCACCTTTTTCTGGCAGGTCCACCCCAACGCCCTCACCGCGTGGGTAGCGGAAAGCGATTGGTCCGTCGTCATAGGCGGCGGCAGTGGCGACCATATGTTTTAGCTCTGCCTCATCAGCCGCAGCCATCACGACCATGCCTGGCAAGTTCGCTAGATACGCAATGTCAAAGGAGCCAGCGTGCGTTGCGCCATCCGCACCAACCAGACCCGCGCGGTCGATTGCAAAGCGCACAGGCAAGCCTTGGATCGCGACGTCATGTACGATCTGGTCATAGCCGCGTTGCAGGAAGGTGGAATACATCGTGCAGAACGGTTTCATTCCGCCAGCGGCCAAAGCTGCGCAAAAAGTTACGCCGTGTTGTTCCGCAATCGCGACGTCGAAACAACGGCTTGGGTAGCGCTCGGCGAATAGGTTCAGGCCAGTGCCATCTGGCATCGCGGCTGTGACCGCAACGATCTTGTCATCTTCGGCGGCCAGCTCTGTCAGGGTTTGACCAAAGACGTTTGTGTAGCTTGGCGCGTTTGAGGGCGCTTTGTGCTGTTTGCCGGTGACAACATCGAACTTTGCTGTCGCATGACCTTTGTCACGCGCGTTTTCGGCAGGGGCGTAGCCTTTGCCCTTTTTCGTGACTATGTGCAGCATAACAGGCCCGGTGGCGCGTTCGTGCATCGTGCGCAGGACAGGCAGCAGTTGGTCCATATCGTGGCCATCGATCGGGCCGATGTAGCTAAAGCCAAGCTCTTCGAACAGGGTGCCACCGACGGCCATGCCTTTCAGCATTTCCTTTGCGCGTTTTGCGCCTTCGCGGAAGGGTTCTGGTAGGAGGGAGACCGCACCTTTGGCTGCGGCTTTAAGTTCTTGGAACGGTTCGCCCGCATAGAGGCGCGACAGGTAGGATGACATTGCGCCAACGGGTGGAGCAATCGACATCTCATTATCGTTGAGCACGACGAACAGGCGTTTGCTCAAGTGGCCCGCGTTGTTCATCGCTTCATAGGCCATGCCGGCGCTGATAGAACCATCGCCGATAACAGCAATCGCGTCGCCAAGGCCACCTTCGCATTGCCCGCCCAAATCTCGTGCTACGGCAAAGCCCAAAGCGGCCGAGATAGAGGTGGAACTATGTGCTGCACCGAACGGGTCAAACACGGATTCAGAGCGTTTGGTGAAGCCTGATAGGCCATTTTTTGTACGCAGGGTGCGGATGCGGTCCCGGCGGCCAGTCAGGATTTTATGCGGATAGCATTGGTGGCCAACGTCCCAAATGATCTTGTCGCGAGGTGTGTCAAAGACCGCGTGCAACGCAGTCGTCAGTTCGACAACGCCCAGACCCGCGCCAAGGTGGCCACCGGTTTCTGACACTGCCGAAATCGTCTCTAGCCGCAGTTCATGTGCGACCTGCGCCAGCTCTGTATCAGAGAACTGTTTCAGATCTTCGGGTTTGTTCACCCGGTCTAAAAGCGGTGTGTCGGGTCTGGCAGACATCGCTGGCCCTTTTTAATTAGCTATCCCGCGAGATAACGAAGCGCGCCGCATCCCGCAAGGTTTCGGCGTTGTTTCCGTATGAGTCCAGAGCGGCACAGGCGTCTTCGATCAGCTCTTTGGCGCGGGCTTTTGCCGCGTCCATGCCTAAAAGCGAAACAAATGTGGCCTTGCCAGCCGTCTGGTCTTTGCCCAAGGTTTTACCAACTTTGTCTGCATCGCCTTCAATATCTAGGACATCGTCCCAAATTTGAAAGGCAAGGCCAAGCCCATCGGCATAACGTTTGAACGGTGTTGTATCCGCCTGCGCCATGCGCGCGCCGCATTGCGCGGACCAGCCAAACAATGCGCCCGTTTTACCCTCTTGCAGGGTGGTGATTTCTTCAAGCGTTAGCGGTGTGACCGCTGTCTCCGCCGCCATATCTAAAGCTTGCCCCAAGACCATGCCGCGTGCACCTGCGGCTTGTGCAAAGGTCAGTGCTAGATTGGCACGCACTTCCGCACTTGGCGAACAATCCGGGTGGCTGACCATTTCAAAGGCCAAAGTTTGCAGCGCGTCGCCGGCTAAAACGGCGGTTGCGTAGTCCCATTTTACATGCACGGTTGGTTGCCCACGGCGCAGGTCGTCGTCGTCCATACACGGCAGGTCGTCATGTACTAGGGAATAGGCGTGCATCGCCTCAATCGCGGCTGCTGGCCAGATTGCCTGTGCGAATGGAATGTCATGTAACCGCGCGCTTTCCAGCACCATAAAGGCCCGCAAACGTTTGCCGCCGGCACTGGCGTAACGCATTGCTTGCACCACAGGCAAATCACCCATTGGCGCCATCACAGCATCCAGATGCGCCTGCACTGCGGTTGCGCTTTCTGACAGTCTTGTTTTCAGCACGTTACAGCCCTTCGACCGGTTTCAATCCGCTCGGCGCGCCGTTGCCATCCAATGTGATGGCGGCCACTTTTTCTTCGGCTTCTTTCAGCTTCGCTTCGCAGCGCGCTTTCAAAGCAGCACCGCGCTCATACAATTTGATAGAGTCCTCAAGCGCAACATCGCCGCGTTCAAGTTGGCCAACAACCTGCTCTAATTCGGCCATGGCCTGTTCAAAGCTCATCTCTGCAACGGGCGTCTCGCTCATGCGCCTTTCTCCATCAATACTGTCACGTGTGCAGCGACCGAAGCCGCCAAAGCCCTCAGATCATATCCGCCCTCAAGAGTCGAGACAACGCGACCCTGACAATGCTTGGACGCAAGGTCGCAGAGGCGTTCTGTCAGCCATGCAAAATCACTGGTCTGCCAGTTGAGTTGAGCCAGTGGATCGTCTGCGTGGGCGTCAAAGCCTGCGGAAATCAAGATCAGCTCAGGCTCGAACCGCTCAATCGCTGGAAAAATCTCGTGCTCATAGGTTTTGCGCATCTCTGCACCGCCTGAATGCGGTGGCAAAGGATAGTTCCAGATATTGTTGTGGCCACCGGTTTCATTGGCGTCACCGCTGCCGGGCCAAAGCGGGCTTTGGTGGCTGGAAAAGAATTGCGCGCGGGGTTCGTTCCATAGCAGGGCTTGTGTTCCGTTGCCGTGATGTACGTCGAAATCCACGATTGTGACTCGCGACAAACCATGACGCTCCATCGCGTGACGCGCGGCAATGGCGATATTGCCAAATAGGCAAAAGCCCATCGGCGTTGCGGTTTCTGCGTGATGACCGGGCGGGCGCGTTGCCACAAAGGCATTTGTAACGTCACCGCTCATAACGGCATCTACTGCGGCAATATTCGCACCCACTGCGCGGCGCGCTGCAGTTAACGAACCGGGTGACATGTGCGTGTCGCCGTCTAGCATGACCCATCCACTCGCCGGGGACTCAGTCACGATGCGGTCCAAATAGCTTTGTGGATGGCAAAGCAAAATATCAGCGTCAGTACACTCAGGGGCCTCGCGCCGATCTAACGCGTCAAACCCTGCCAATTCATCGGTGATAGCTGTAAGCCGCGCCACTTGTTCGGGGTGACCATCCGGCGTCACATGTGCTAAGCAATCGTCATGGGAATAAAGCGCGGTTGCCATAATACACCTCTGGCTTTTTCTTGATCAAAATACCTTCGCCGAAGGCATCGCCGCGCAGCGGCGACCCTTCTTAATCAGGTGCGAGCATATACCCAGCGCCACGCACCGTTTGCAAATAGCGTGGCTGTTTTGGGTCGGTTTCAATCTTGCGACGCAGACGCGTGATTTGAACATCCACGGCGCGTTCTTGTGCCTGACCGTGATCGCGACCCAAATCCTCGACCAACTTGGAGCGGCTGATCGGCTCACCTGGTGTGGCTGCAAAAAGCTTCATCAATTGGTTTTCCGTCGCCGTCAAACGTACCAAGTCTTCGCCACGCCACATCTCGCCACGTTCGATGTCATAGCGGTTTGGGCCAAGCTTCAGAACCTTGGGCGTTGCATCCGCGTCAGTGTTTTCCGGCATCCGGCGCAGAATGGCATTGATGCGTAAAAGCAGCTCTTTGGGTTCAAACGGTTTGGATAGATAGTCATCTGCCCCCGCTTCCAATCCTTCGATCCGATCTTCAGTTTCGCCTTTTGCCGTTAGCAGCATTATGGGCGTTGTGGAGGTTTCACGAATTGTACGCGTTAGGCTGACACCGTCTTCGCCGGGCATCATAACGTCCAGCACGACCATATCGAAATCGAGCCCTGACAAAATGCGCCGGGCGTGGGCTGCATCACGCGCTGCCGTAACCAAGAAGCCGTTCCTCATCAGAAATTTCTGAAGCAGGCCGCGAATGCGTTCGTCGTCGTCAACGATCAATAGATGCGGTTGCATGTCCATCATGATTTTGTCTCGCGCAGAGAGGCGTATTTTCGGCGCAGTTCAGTATCCATCATCGACTCCAGTACTTTGCGAAATCCTGCCACGGCTTCGGGGCCCGCATCGCGATAGGCTGAACGCATTCTTGTTCGCTGTGCGTCTGAAAGGCGAGCTTCTAGAGCTGTGCCGGTTTCGGTCAGGAACAAATTTCTTTCTCGTTTGTCGATTTTACCGACGCGGCTTTCAACCAAGCCGTCTTCAATCAGGGTTCTCAGAACCCTGTTTAACGATTGCTTGGTTACGCCGAGGATCTCCAACAAATTGGTGACCGTCGTGCCCGGTGCACGGTTGATAAAGTGGATTGCCCGGTGGTGGGCCCGCCCATAAGCCAAATTGCCTAGGATTCGATCTGGTTCCGAAGTGAGTCCGCGATAAGCGAAATACATCGCTTCGATGCCCTGTCGAATTTGTTCGTCGGTTAGAAATAGCAGGCTTTCGCTGCCGTAGGTTTCGCCCATCTTGTTATTTCCACTCAATAAATCGAACTTACACGAATTACATTATGTCAGCCTTGTTGACACTCCAAGGGTGAATTGGTAGCGAATCCCAGTTTTTGCGACATTTTATGCCCGAAGTGGTCCTAATTTGCGCAACATTTGAAAATTTGTTCTTGAACACGGAAGGAACCACCATGGCGGGCGGATACGATGATCGCGACGGCAAAATCTGGCTTGATGGTAAGTTGGTCGAATGGCGGGACGCGAATGTCCACATCTTAAGCCATGCGATGCACTACGCCAGCTCTGTGTTTGAGGGCGAACGCGCCTACAATGGTAAGATTTTTAAAAGTGTTCAGCATTCAGAGCGTCTGTTGAAATCTGGCGAGCTTTTGGACATGCCAATTCCATACACAGTTGATGAGCTTGAAAAGGCGAAATACGAAGCGCTGGAAGCGAACGGTTTGACAGATGCCTATGTGCGCGTTGTTGCATGGCGCGGCGCTGGCGAAGACATGGGTGTTGCATCGGCCAAAAACCCAGTACGCGTCGCCGTCGCTGTTTGGGAGTGGGGCGCCTATTACGGCGACGCCAAGATGAAGGGCGCAAAACTCGACATCGCGAAATGGAAACGCCCAAGCCCAGAGACCATTCCAACAGCGGCGAAAGCGGCTGGCCTGTATATGATCTGCACCATGTCCAAACATGCGGCTGAAGCAAAAGGTTGCTCTGACGCGTTGTTCTATGACTATCGCGGGTATGTGGCTGAAGCGACGGGCGCGAACGTTTTCTTCGTGAAAGACGGCGAAGTGCACACGCCAATTCCAGACGCCATTCTGAACGGTATCACACGGCAAACGATTATTTCGGTGCTGAAAGACAAAGGTATCACAGTACACGAGCGGCACATCATGCCAGAAGAACTGGGCGACTTTGAACAGTGCTGGCTGACTGGTACTGCCGCAGAGGTCACCCCTGTTGGTCAGATTGGCGAACATACGTTCGAAGTTGGCGACATCACACGCGATATTGCTGAGACTTACGAAGCGATGGTGCGTGCGTAATCGTCGCGTTCAAATTTAGAATTGGAAAGGTCGCCAAAATTTGGCGGCCTTTTTCTTTGCTTGGCTGGCTGTTCTTTATCCCTGCGGCGTCATCGTTGGGCGTGCCTTACCGCGCTTGAGGCCAAGTTGGTGTTCGCGCCAAATGATCAGGATACCTGCAACAACAATCAAGGATGATCCAGATAAAGTCCAAACCGTTGGGATTTCAGCAAAGATAAAATAACCAATAATAACGGCGAAAATCATCGAAACGTAATCAAACGGTGCCAGCAGAGAGGCTTCGGCGTATTTGTAACCCAAAGTCAAAAAGATCTGTGCAGTTCCGCCGATAAGGCCGGCTAGCACAAGGAACATCATCTCTTGGTTTGTTGGAATGACCCAGCCAAAAGGCAGTGACAAAAGCGATAAAAGCGTTGCTGTTAGGGAAAAGTAGAAAACAATGGCCGAGGCCTCCTCGGTTTGCACGAGGCGGCGAATGTGGATTTGTGCAAGTGCGCGAAACACTGCAGAGCCTAAGACAAGCATTGCTCCCAACATCAACACAGCTTGCGGGCCACTGCCGTCAAATTCCTTCAGGCGGGGGTACAATACGATAGCCACACCAACCAAGCCAATGCTTACCGCCGTTAAGCGAAAGGCCCGCACTTGCTCGCCCAAGAACATTGCAGCGAAGATCACAATGAGCAGCGGCGCTGTAAAGCTGATGGCCACAACTTGAGGCAAGGGCAGAATGCCCAACCCAGCAAAGCCAAGGACCATTGCGGTTGTCCCGATTAAGCCTCGCCAGAAATGCCCAATCGGGCTTTTAACCTTTAGGCCCGTGCGCAATTGGCCGCGTTTCAGCAACCAGATTACAATCACCAGCATGCCAAAGAAGGACCGGAAAAATACTGCTTCCCATGCAGGTACATGAGGCGCCGAAGCTTTGATCAGCGAGTCCATGATAGCAAATAGGAATAGCGCCGTGATTTTGAGTAAGATACCGCGATAAACCATCATGTTTGCCCCTATCAGTAACCAGCGAGAACCTGATCCTTGTCGTTAATAATAACAAGGACAAACTGCGCACTTGCGCTTTGTCTTGATACAGCAAAATAATGCGCCAAATCTATCGGAGCTGCGAATGTACGAGAACAACCACCTTATATCGCGCCTATATGCTGCCTGCAAAGGGCGCGAAACTGACCGGTTTGCGCAAATTCCCGGGCGTGATGATGTGTCGTTCCAAGCGCTTTTCAAAGGAGCGGAAAAAACAGCCGCGGCTTTGGTTGCCTGTGGAGTGATCCCGGGTGATCGTGTTGCAGTTCAGGTGGAAAAAACCATCGAATCCATACAGCTTTATCTGGGTACGGTTATGGCTGGCGGAATCTTTCTACCGCTGAATACAGCATATACAGTCTCTGAATTAGAGTATTTTCTAGGGGACGCGACACCGCGCGTTCTGGTGTGCGATCCTGCTAAGTTTGATGACATTGAGGCCGTGAAAGGTGACGCAGAATTGCTAACCCTTGATGCTGCGGGCCAAGGTACGCTTATCGAACGGCGGCAGCAATTCGATGAGTTTCAGACGGTTGCGCGCGGTGCCAACGACTTGGCGGCAATCCTGTACACATCCGGCACAACAGGCCGTAGTAAAGGCGCGATGCTAAGCCATAGCAATCTGTCGTCAAATTCCGAGATGCTGCGCGAGTATTGGCAATTCACACAACAGGACGTGTTGATCCACGCGCTACCAATCTTTCACACGCATGGGCTATTTGTGGCAACAAATGTCGCCCTGTTGTCCGGTGCTTCTGTGGTGTTTCTACCCAAGTTTGATGCCGATGCCATTCTTGAGGCAATGCCAAATGCAACGGCCCTGATGGGTGTTCCGACGTTCTACACACGCTTGCTGGATGATCCCCGCCTGAATGCAGAACGTGCCTCGAATATGCGGCTGTTTATCTCAGGCTCGGCACCGCTGTTGGTGGACACACATGCCGCATGGGAGGCCCGTACAGGTCACCGTATCCTGGAACGCTATGGCATGACTGAAACCAATATGAGCACATCAAACCCCTATGTCGGGGAGCGCCGCGCAGGCACCGTGGGTTTCCCCCTACCTGGGGTCGAGGCCAAGGTAATGGCAGAAGGTGCAGAAGTACCAAATGGCGATACAGGTGTGCTTTGGGTACGTGGGGCGAATGTGTTTCAAGGCTATTGGCAGATGCCAGAAAAAACCGCCGAAGAATTGATGGACGATGGTTGGTTCATCACCGGCGACTTGGCCAAGATTGATGCAGATGGCTACGTCACGATAGTGGGTCGTGAAAAAGATCTGGTGATAACGGGCGGCTTTAACGTTTATCCGAAAGAAGTAGAAAGCCTGATCGACGAACTGAATGGCGTGGTGGAAAGCGCAGTCATCGGCGTGCCGCATCGGGATTTCGGCGAGGCCGTTGTTGCGGTGGTTGTCGGTACCACAACACCAGACGCCATTTTGGCAGCGCTAGAGGCAGCGCTCGCTAAATTCAAACAACCCAAACAGGTGATCATCGTTGACGAGCTGCCGCGCAACACAATGGGTAAGGTGCAAAAGAAAGCGCTGCGTGAAACCTACGCTAATTTATTTCAGTAAGTCAGCCCAGTGATCTGGCAGGTTGGTGTCCATTTCCTTGGATAGCTGCACCAGATAGGCCAGCATCAATTTGGCACGTTTACGCGCGATCTTGCGGCCTTTCCTTGTGTTCATCTCGTTTGGCAATTGCAGCAGCTTGAGATGCCAGTGATCAATTGACCAAAGCTGATCATCCAATCGCCGATTGGCCGCGAATGGATCAATAGGATCGGCCAGTGGGCGGTCCATTGTGCCCGCAACCATGAACGTCCGGGCAATTCCCACTGCGCCTAGCGCATCCAACCGATCTGCATCGCGTAGAATTTCGGCTTCGCGGGTTTCGGGAGGAATGTCTGCCGAATAACTATGCGCTTTGATGGCGTGTTGCGCGGCTTTGATCTCATCGTCGGAATAACCAAGTTTTGCCAAAATAGGCTCTGCTTTTTCCGCTGATAGGGTCGAGGCCTGTTTGCGATTGGGCGAGTCCTTGGGCAAGTTGACCAAGTCGTGCAGGTAAGCTGCTGCAAGCAGAACGCGCCGATCTTTGATGCCTTCATCTTTGGCAATGCGGCGCGCTTGGGCCCAAACGCGATCCAAGTGCAAAATGTCATGCGCGGGGTCTTGCGCCATCTCGACTTTGATAATCTCGCGCAGCTGCGCACGTAGTTTTTTCATCAACCGATTTTGCCCTGATTTTCACCGATCTGACCACGGTGCAGTAATAAATGATCTAAAATAACGCAGGCCATCATTGCCTCGGCCACAGGGACCGCGCGGATGCCAACACAGGGATCGTGACGACCTTTTGTCACGACTTCAATAGGTGATCCATCAATACGGATTGATTTGCGCGGACTTAAGATTGAAGACGTCGGTTTCACCGCAAAGCGTACAACCACATCTTGACCGGTGGAAATACCACCCAAAATACCGCCAGCGTGGTTAGACGAATATACCGGCTGGCCATCGTTCCCCATGAATATCTCATCAGCGTTCTCGGTGCCCTTCAAACGAGCCGCGGCCATGCCTTCGCCAATCTCAACACCTTTGACCGCGTTGATGGACATCATCGCCGCTGCCAGATCGGTATCCAGCTTTGCGTAGACCGGCGCGCCAATGCCTGCGGGCACGCCACGCGCCACAACCTCAACCTCGGCCCCGACCGAGTTGTGATCCTTGCGCAGGGCTTGCAGGTAATCTTCCCATTCTTGCGCTTTGTCCGCACCATTTGGAATCCAGAAATCATTCTGGTCGATGGCATCCCAATCAAAGGCATCCCGATCAATGGTCACATCACCCATGCGGCTCATGAACCCTTTGATCTCGAGACCCGGCACCAGCGCTTTGATCGCTTCGCGCGCCACGCCGCCAGCTGCCACTCGAGCTGCAGTTTCGCGCGCCGAAGAGCGCCCACCGCCACGATAGTCACGGTTGCCGTATTTTTGGTGGTAGGTGATGTCCGCATGTCCGGGGCGGAACGTCTGAGAAATGTCGCCATAATCTCGGCTACGCTGATCGGTGTTTTCGATCATCAGCTGAATAGGCGTCCCGGTGGTCTTGCCCTCAAACACACCCGACAGAATTTTCACCGCATCGGGTTCATTCCGCTGCGTGGTGTTCTTGTTTTGCCCGGGCCGACGTTTATCCAGCCACACTTGCAGCATCTCTGGGGTCACCGGCACATTCGGCGGACAGCCATCAACGGTCGCTCCTAAAGCGGGACCGTGGCTTTCACCCCAAGTGGTGACGCGGAACAGATGGCCAAAGCTGTTGACGGACATGGGCATTCTCCTGATTTCGCCTATCCCTTTATCGCCAAAGCGACCGAGGGAAAAGCCTTTCGCGAAAAAGGCCACACTGCGGGGGCGCAGCGTGACCTTTTCTTTCAAGCGCCTGGATGCTCGGCGCTTTGAAAATCATGAAATCTTAGAAGCCGGTCGGGTTCGAGACGTGGTTGAAGTAAGAGAAGGAGTCCATTTCAACCGAGTGTCCGTGAACCGGTTTACGTCCGTTGCGAGCCTTGCCGCCAAACGGAACGGTTAGTGTGACGCGTGCTAGATCTGCTACGCCAAGAAAACCGTCGGTGCGCCCAAGGGAGGCGTTTAAGTAAACGGGTGTTTGCGCTGGGCCAGTCAACTCGACGCCAACTGTAATGCCATAAGCTTCTTGATCACCAATAAAGTCCGAATTCTCCTGTAGGTAAAACGCACCCACATCTAGGCCGTTTGCAAATGCGTATCCGGCGCTTAAGCCGGCAACATCGCTTTTCTCGGAGATCATCTTGTAATCCCCTTGGCCCACAAAGCCGGTTAGGGTTAGGTTTTTGTAAGTATAGCTTGCCTCGATTCCGTAGTGGTCGATGGTGCTATTTCCAAATGAATCAGAAAATTTCGTACGATCCCAAAATGCGCCGACTGCCAAGCCTTCAGTCAGGTGCTGCATCGCAGTTAGCGAGAATACGGTCATGTCCAACGTAGGAAAGAAATCGCCTTGGTCCGCGTGGGTTATGCCGAACCGTAGGTCCAGGTTTTCCGTCAGGTTCAAATTGACAGCCCCGGCAATGCTTTCATTACGGGTCGATATGCCAAAACCATCCACCTCTTGTAGCTTGCCGGTACCTAGCGTTAGCTCCGTGCTTTCCAGTTCAAAAGCATGCAAGTTTCCTGCCGCGGCAAGGCATGCCGCAGTGAGTAATATTTTAGTTTTCACGAGTTTAGTCCCAGAATTGTTCTGCCTCTTGGGTAGAAAAAAATTCTGAGACGAAAAAGTGTAAACTTATGAAATTATTTAGTTTTTTGAACCAGCGCCCGAATGGGTGCTGGTTCTGCAACATAAACCGAAGAGGTTATACGAGGTTAGTCTGCGGTTATGTCGAACGTGTATGTTTGGCGACGGGATTCGTGCTGCAATTCCACGAAATCCGGATCACCGTAATAGAGGTGGAACCAAATTGGCGTCCCGTCTGGGGCATAGGGTTGCTGTCGCAGCTCGTGTCCAGAGCGTGCTTGCGAAACGGATGTCACCCCAGCGAGGGTAAAAAACGTATCATTTTGTTGGTCTGCAGTATGGGCTACCGCCGGTGCGGTTAGCGTGAGAGGGACGAGCAATGCCGCCATCGCGCCGCCCACGGAGTATTTTCCTAGGCGAGTCATGATTTTTCCTTCTTCGTATGAGCCGTATGGCCTCTTAGAAATGGGCCTCGAGGTGCGCCTTTACTACCCTTATGCGCAGGAAATCCATTCACACTTTTGGGAACAGGATGAGCATTTTCGTGACCCGCGCAATTAATGCAAATCACCTTTGAACTTGGTGCAGGAATGTTTTACCCACGATTAGGACGGCCCCGTGGCTCAACTGGATAGAGCAGCCCCCTCCTAAGGGGCAGGTTGCAGGTTCGAATCCTGCCGGGGTCGCCAATGTGATCAAAACATCACGCCTCTGCGTGTCGTGCTTGATCATTGTCAAAGCCTCGCGATAACATGGGGATAACCGACAAAGGAATTCATACGTGGCAACAGACGAACACCGCTCTCTCACCCTGCGTGATGTTTCCGAAGCATCCGGCGTTTCTGAAATGACAGTTAGTCGCGTTTTACGAAACAGAGGGGATGTGTCAGACGCAACGCGGCAACGTGTTTTAAAGGCCGCGAAAGAGCTGGGCTATGTGCCCAACAAAATCGCCGGTGCCTTGGCCAGCCAACGCGTGAACCTTGTTGCTGTTATCATTCCATCTCTGTCCAACATGGTTTTCCCAGAGGTTTTGGGCGGAATCAGTGAAGTATTGGAAGAAACTGATTTGCAGCCCGTGGTCGGCGTCACCGATTATATTCCTGAAAAGGAAGAAAAGGTTCTGTATGAAATGCTGTCATGGCGCCCATCAGGGGTGATCATCGCGGGTCTGGAACATACAGATGCGGCCAAGGCCATGATGCGCGCCGCTGGCATTCCAGTGGTCGAGATCATGGATGTGGACGGCACGCCCGTTGATGCAGCCGTCGGTATTTCGCATCGCCGCGCTGGGCGCGAGATGGCGAAAGCGATTCTAAAGGCTGGCTACCGCAAGATTGGCTTCCTTGGCACAAAGATGCCGTTGGATCACCGCGCGCGGAAACGGTTCGAAGGTTTCACCGAGGCATTGGCCAAAGGTGGTGTCGAGGTTGAAGATCAAGAATTCTATTCTGGCGGCTCTGCGCTCGTTAAAGGGCGTGAAATGACGGAAGCTATTCTAAAGCGCTCGCCCGAACTCGATTTCCTCTATTACTCCAACGATATGATTGGGGCAGGTGGGTTATTGTACCTTTTGGAGCAGGGTATCGATATTCCAGGCCAAATCGGCCTTGCGGGATTCAACGGTGTTGAGCTGCTCGAGGGATTGCCGCGTCGATTGGCCAGCATGGATGCGTGCCGTCGTGAATCCGGGCGTCAAGCAGCAGAAATTATTGCCGCGCGTGTCAACAACGAGCCCACGGAAAATATTGTAGAGCTTTCGCCCAAGATTGCCTTTGGGGATACGCTGAAACGCCGTTAACGGCGTTTCGCTTTCATCGCAGCATTCGCATTCAAAAGCGCCTTGCGGAACTTAGGTCCGCGACGGCGCTTCAATACGGCTTCGCAGTAATAGGCAATCCGACGCGGATTGCCCTTTGCCTCTAGCGTATCCAAAAACTCACGCATAAAGCGGCCCGTTTGGTGACGCTTGCGCATCAGCGTGTAGAAAGCTGTTGTGGTCAACGTTCCGTTCAGACAGCCATCAATCACTGGCTTTAGCACGCCCATTTGCACCCAAAGCGACGCCATGCGGTGGCCAAAGAACTTGCACCGGAACCGGCGGATATTCTCGCCTTGGAACAATGTCGCATGCATCGCATCCTGCGGCATCCGCGGATCATAGAATAGATACGCGTCTTTGGCTGAATTCAGCAAATCCGGCGCATATCCATACCGCCCGGTGAAATCACGTCGCCATGCCTTCACATATCGGTATTCCCACGGCGCAATCTCGCGATCCAATGTCGCCTGCGGAGAGATCAAAATCACTGTTGCGCCCGGTGCCGCTGAACTAAAGGCCGCCGCAGCATAGGCCCCCATCGACGCCCCATAAAAGACAACCTTTTTGAACTGATCAAAGAACCCTTCGTCGCGCAGCCGATCAAAGAAATCAAACACCGCATCGTCCCGATACCATGTCCAATCATGGGCCATCATGCCCAACATCGACCAACCCCGCCCTGTGACAAAGCCATAGCCCCAAGGCATCCGATCATTCGTGAAATCATACACATGGTCGAGGTTTTCAAAGGTTACAATCAGCGTGTCGCCTTTGCTAACGTATAGAGCAGAGTGTTGATCGCCCAACTCCTCAAAGAACCCCTCGCGTTCACCCAGATCTGCTAGGTGGCCTTTCCAATCGCTCTTGCTCAGCAATGACAGGCCAACGTCTTCTTCCGCTTCGGGCTTTTGCACCATCACCCGGATGCGATTGCCCAATTCACTCAGCGTCGTGACCTTGCCCAGCGTTTCCAGCTTGGCCAGTTGGTCCTTTTGCTTGGCTTTGCGGATGTCCAATATAATCCGCCCACCGGGGGCGACGTTGTTGGCAAAGAAATCCATGTAAACATCGACAGGAAAATGAAACCCGCAGGCCAAAAGGCTAACGGCTAAATCGACAGGTTCAATTGCTTCAACGTCACCCTTTTCTGGGTTCGTCGCAGTCACATCATCAGGATCGATTCCATTCTGCGTCAGAAATTGCACAGCTTTTTGCAGGTTCGAATAGGCGCTAGCCTCTTCGGCGAAACCGAATTGGCGTTTGTCGTTCTGCTCTAGATCAATCAGATCAACGGTCGCTCCAAACTTTTGCGCCGCGACCAAATCAAAGAACGCATAACCACAGCCGATGTCGGCGATCCGTTTCGGTGCTTTGGTATTCAGAACCTCAAACAACGACTCAAATTCTTCGGCAATATCTTCCATTGCGCGTTGCGCCAAAAGCGAGTTCTCTTCGGCCGCAATCTGCGCCAGAACTTCGTTTTCGCCCTTGGTCCATTGGCTGATCAACTGGCCGCTTCCCTTGATCCCACGCAAAACATCGGATCGTTGAAGGATGATATTCACGTAGTCGGCCGTGCCGAACATCGAGAAATCCAGTTTGCTGGGATTGATGGTCATATCGCCTCTCCCATTCACTGAAACAACTTGGCGGCATTCGAAACCAGCTGCGCACGCCATTCGCGGATGTCTTTCGTTTCCACGTTATTGTTCTTGGCAAGCTGTGCGATTGGTTCGTCGTCCTTCAATGCTTCAATCGCCAACATGGCCCGAAACCTCGGGTCATCGCTGTTACCAAAGAGCTTCACTTGCTTTGCAGGTATAGGCGCGGCCTTTCGATCAATCTCATGCTTGGAAAGCATGCGGTCCAGAAATGATCCACGCCTTGGTTTGTTATCTTCGGCGTCACGCAAGCGCGGTTTTAGGCGACGGGCCCACAAATGCACGCCACGCGTCGCGTCGGTAAAGCTGTCTTCTGGGGTGTGCCGACTAAGGATAAAGTGATTTCGGTCCTTAAAGGTCTTTGCATAAAATGCAGACGCGTCTTGTGCGGCTTCGATCTCTCCGGTCTGCTTTAAAAACCACGATACCGCCTTCGGTCCGGTAAAACCCCATTCCTGCTGGGTCATATGCACGGGGTGTCCCTTATCCCGTTCAGCCTCTAGTTCGGCTTGCTGATGTGGTTTCAGCCAAGGTCCAATCGCATAGGGGTCTTCAAAGAACTCAATCATTTTCACCAACGTCGGGCTGTCTTTGGGCAATCCCAAAACCGCGTTGCACACTAGGTTTTTCTTTTCCCAGCCAAAAACATGCTCTTGTTCGTAGTCAAAGGGCCGATAGCACAGCACATCGGCATCGACCCAAATCTTATTCGTTTTTTGCAAGAGGCGCATGCGCCAGAAATCCGCATGAATAGCAGGGCTGCCCGTCACGGCGTGACGATACATCGGCTCTGACGGATAGATCGCCTCTGCGTCGCCAGCGTGCACGCCTTCAGGAAGGTTGCTAATCGGCTCATAGCTATACAGCGTAATATGGTGTCCCTGATCCGCAAAGGATTTCAGGCAAAGCTGCTCAAGCCAAGACAGGTTTCCACCAATCCAAAGGCTTGCGATTTCAGGTAAGTTCGCCATGTCCTGCTCTTTGTTCCTGTTTTGGAAACAGTTTAGTTGTTCTGTTTCCCTTTGTCTCTAATCTCTTATGCCTTTGCACGGGGAATTAATGCGCAGTCGTATCTTGCCGCTCAACGGTAAAGAAATAGTCTTCGGGGTGGTCTTCTAACGCCACCTCATCCGGCACCACATCTGGCCCCGCCAAAAACACGTTCGCCCCAAAATGCGGCAGCAACTTAGAAAGCCGCTCCATTCGCTCGCCTGTTAGGTCTTGGTAGAATTTGGCGTAGTTGTCCGTGGCCTTCAGCGCGTCGATTTTCTCACGATGCGCCGCAACACAGCGTTCGTGCATCGCCTTAATCTCTGGGTCCGCCAACAGTTTATCCATCTCAACCTGCAACGCGGGCAGCATCCGTTGGATCGACGTATCTTCGCCAACGTTGTGGTTCATCCGAAACCAATAGGCGAGGCCTTGATCACGGTCCACGTGGTTCACCCGCCCGCGGTCGCGCTTAACCAAGAAACTCTCGGCCGACCGAACCGCATAGTGGTTCAGACACACCAGGTCATAGCCCACCGTTTCCTGCGTGCTGCGCCATGCATTGCGGAAAAACTCCTTAGGCATCGCCTTGCCAGAACCGTTCACCCAGTTGATCTGTTCCCAAAGCTGTGGGTTCAACCCCTTTGGCCGATGAACGCCCAGCTTTTTAAACAGCCCAATATTGCGGAATAGGGTCTTAAATCCCCAGGCCTGATGCGGTTTGCGCGTCATTTCATGGGCGCACCGCGTGTAGTCGCCAATGATCGGCTGGTCCGTAAATTCGTGAATGTCTGAATTGCCAAACAACCGCCATGTCATTGAAATCATGTTGGCCTTTGGCACCGCCTTGAACAATGCCTTCAACGTGCCATCACCGGTCTTCACATTAATGAACTCATCCACATCCATGCAGATGACCCAATCAGCGTTCTTGATGATGTCTTCCTTTTCACCAGCCTGCAGCGCCGCGTGCTGAGGTTTCAGCCCCGTGTCATGAAACGGGTTATCGCGGTGCTGCAAAATCCCTTTGGCTTGCAGCAGTTCATGAAAGTCATCGGTGCCATCCGTGCAGTCATTGGTGAAAACCAGAAAGTTATCGACCCCAATCGCCCGATGATAAGCGATCCATTCCAAGATGAACGGCCCTTCGTTTTTCATCGTGGTGATGATCGTGACCGAATTCTTATTCTTGTTCACCTTAGGAGACTTCATCACCGGCATGCGCACTGGTTTGTGCGACCAATGATTGGCGGCCATATTCAGCAGCCCGTCATCCTCAATCAATGACGTCTTTGGCACGATCTTTGACACTGACTCGACCGGATGCCGTAGCCCCATATACCGTAGAAATGTCGCCTGTTCCTTGTGACTGGGCGAGACTCCGGCAATCCGCACATATCGCCACACAGCCTTTTCACCCGCAACACTTGGCGCAATGCACCACCGTTGGCGCGGCTTGCCCGCATCAAACTGCCGGCAGATATGATCGGCAAAATGGCATGTATCATCATCGCGCACGCGCCACGGGTAACAATGGGATCCGATCAGCGTGATCACCCCATTCCGCGCCTGAACCGCCCGATCAAAAACAGACCCTTCCTCGGTCTGTTCCAACAAATCCGTCAGATCCAGCTGCGCCACGGCCCGCGCCTTATCCAAAAACCGATGGCGCAACAGTTCGAACAATCCCAACTGACCTAGCGGCGATTTCATCGGATCAGGGGATGGGATATCCATCCGGTCTTTTCCCGGCGCATCAGGTGCGCAAAACGGATGCTGTTCAGCAGGTAATTCAGGATCACCTAGCGGCACATCATATTGAACAACAACAATCTGCTTCAGGCCAGCGATCAGCGCGATGCCCTTTTTCAAAGCACGCGTATAGGCTCTATTACTGCCCATTTCCGCGCGATCCACGATCAGCGCGGCGTTCATCCCATGGTGCTCTACATGCCACCGCAGCCAATCCAGCGTGATTTCAACGCTTTGACCATTGCGAATAGCCAAACCAACATTCAGGCCCTCCAGCAACTCAAGCCGGCGCGGCGACAGCGCGATATCGCAGTGCTCGCCATCAATCTCGACAGTGGGGGTATCAACGCCAACCGCATCGACAATCAGCCCGTCACCAACAGTGTGCATGTTGTCAAAGATCGTACCAGCCGCTGGAACCAACCCGTCAACGTCACTACCAGCCGTAAAGAAAATCCGCCCACCGGCACCGTTTTCAACAGCGTCCAGAATGACAGCTTGTCCCACGCGCTGATGCGCGATTTGAAAGTGACGAAAGGCGGTTTGCATAGGCCTTTTACCTGCTCTGCCCTTAACCGGGCTTTAATCTTCACTGCTCTGTTGGGCTTGGTGATACCACGCTAAAAGCCGTTTCTGCAAACTTTTGGGCACGACTTCGCTGCTGCCTGCAGTGATGATCTGCGTTAGCAATTTGTGATTGTCTGGATCGCAGATCAATGCATCAAACTGCGTCTGATGCCATGCAACGGCCTGATCATGCAGCTTGCGTAGCCCTGGCAGGGCCAGCAGTTTCTCCAACTGCGCCTCAGTCGCTGGACGCATCGCATCAATGGATCGATCTTCCACCGTGTTGAAATTTCGCTCAACCCAGTAGTTCAATCCGATCTCTTTCTTGCGGTTCGGCAATCCTCGCGCGCGCTTTAACATGAACGCCATCGCCGATCGCACCGCATAATGGTTTATCTCAGCCAAGTTCCGCCCGGGTGCCATTCCGTACAATGAGATCCGCCCCTGCGCCATTGCGAACTCTTGCGGTAGGAACTTCCCGGCACCATCCACCATGATTGGGCGCCGTGCCTTTGACAGGTCTTTCTGCTTAGGGCGATGAATACCCAGCATGTTAAACGGGCCATTGGGCTTGAATAGTGTCTTACAAAGGGTCGCAGCGATGGGATATTGCGCGTCTTCTGGGATGGCCCGCGTGAACTGCTGCGTCACCGGCGCATCAACCAAATCCACCACATCATTATGACCAAACAAACGCCATTGCAGCACAATCGCATCCGCTTCCGGAGAGCTAGCCGTGATCAAATCCTCGAACCGATGCTCGCCGACTTTGATGTTAATGAACTCATCGACATCAGACACCAGAATCCAATCTGCTTTGCTAAGCAGATTGTGTTTCCATGCAGCCTTAAGCGCTTGCCACTGAATGGATTGCCCCGCTTCACGTCGCTGCGGAACATGCCGCACGATGCCCGCCATTTGCAGGGCTTTCAGCATCTCATGGGTGCCGTCGTCACAGTCATTGGAAAAGATCAGAAAATCCGTCACACCGGCTGCCCGATGATGGGCGATCCATTCCAATAGATACGGGCCTTCGTCCCGTACTGTGGTCACGCAAATTAGTCTCACGAATGATGTGCCTGTCTGTTTTGACCCAATCCTATCATGACATGAAGGATTGGCCACATCTTCAATCGACAATTCCCACGGATGAGTCCGTCGGGCGACACTGACCTTGAATTACTTCAAGCAATCCGATGCGCTTTGAACCAGTTGCTGCAGCAAAGCCAAGTAATGCGACGGTCCTGGTGCCAAATTTGCACCCAGCGGATCCAGCTCGCCAGACTTCACTCCGTCAACGGCCACTGCCGCAATCAAGCCCGGATTAAACTGCGGCTCTGCAAAGACACAGGTTATCCCATGTTCTGCAATCTCTGCCTGAATGTCGGCCAAACGCGCAGCACTTGGTGCAGTCGCATCAGATACCTGCAACGCACCAACAGCCTTTAGGCCAAAGGCGTTTTCGAAATACTGATAGGCATCATGAAACACGATGAACCGCGCCTCGGTCAAATCCGCCAAGTCTTTGCGCAAAACCTCGGTCAGATCATCAATCTCAGATGTCGCAGCGGCGGCGTTCACTGTGTATAGTTCAGCATTGTTAGGGTCGATTTCAGATAGCTTTTCCGCCATCTTACCTAGCCAAAACTGGGCATTCTTTGGGTCAAGCCAAGCGTGCGGATCGTGGGTGTCATGCCCGTGATCATGGCCGTGATTATGCCCATGATCGTCGTCTTCTTCGTCATGGTGATCGCCAAACACTGCCTCTTCGCGGCTGTCCAGCAGATGCGTGCCCTCAAGGTGCAGCAACTCCAATGTTTCCGCATCACCGGCAAGGCTCTCAATGGCGTCTTCCAACCATGGCGTCAGGTCTTCGCCCATCCAGATCACCAGATCCGCATCCTGCAAATCGCGCGCCTCGGATGGGCGCATGGCATAGCTGTGTGGGGAAATACCCGGTGGCAAAATCAGCTCAGGCTCACCGACACCTTGCATCACACGTGTCACCAAAGAATGGATTGGTGCGATGTCTGTCACGACTTGTGGAACCTCTGCGTGACTCGTCGTCGCGATCAAGGAAAGTGTTGCCGCAATACGATAAAACATCCGTAACTCCGTGTGATGATGTAACAGGGCCTTGCATTTAGGCTAAATGTTATACTATATCAACCCCGAAACTGCCGGGGGGCTAAAATGACAATTCATGGCTTTGATCACCACGATCATTCAAGCTGCGTAGGCGATGCGCTTGCCGCGGCCGAAGCGCATTGCGCGGCTGAAAAGCTCCAGTTCACTCCGGTGCGCCGACGCGTCCTTGAAATTCTGCTGGGTGAACACAAGGCCATGGGCGCCTATGACATCCTGCCAACCCTCGCTGATGAAGGCTTGGGCAAGCAGCCCCCTGTGATCTACCGCGCCCTCGACTTTCTCGTGGCCAACGGGTTCGTCCATAAGATCGAGCGCCTAAACGCCTACATCGCCTGTGCCCACCCCGGTATGGATCACGCACCCGCCTTTATGATCTGCCGTTCTTGCAGCCGTGTTGTGGAAACAGAAAGCCGCCCCGCCGCTGGCCTGAACGCAGCAGCGAAAGACATCGGCTTTGCCATCGAGGCCACAGTGATAGAGGCCGAGGGCCTTTGCCCAAACTGTCAGGCCCCCGCTGAATGAGCCTGATCGAAACGCAAAACATGACCGTCGCAATGGGTGGACACATTGCCCTGCGCCAGGTGGATTTTCACATCAATTCAGGCGAGATTGTCACGATTGTGGGGCCGAATGGCTCTGGCAAGTCGACCTTGCTCAAGGCACTCATTGGGGCCGTCAAACCACAAACTGGAAAAGTCACGCGCCAACCGAAGTTGCGCATCGGATACGTCCCGCAAAAGCTGCACATTGATCCAACGCTTCCAATCACCGTGCAAAGGTTCCTATCCCTTCCAATACGTCGCAGTAAACAAGACATCGACAGCGTCCTAGATCGTGTTGGCGCAAACGATCTGCATGACAAGCAGATGTTTGCCCTGTCCGGCGGTCAATTCCAACGCGTGCTTCTTGCGCGCGCCCTATTGGAAAAGCCACAGCTTTTGATCCTAGACGAACCAACCACTGGCCTCGATCAGCCCGGTTCGGCCGCCCTCTATCGCCTTATCGAAGAATTGCGCACAGACCTAGGTGCCGCCGTTCTCATGGTCTCCCACGAACTGCACGTCGTCATGAGCGCAAGCGACCGCGTGATCTGTCTCAACGGTCATGTCTGCTGTCACGGCGCACCGGATATTGTGGCCTCTGCCCCAGAGTACCGCGCGCTGTTTGGAACCGGCACCCATGGCGCCTTGGCCCTATACCGCCACGACCATGACCACAGCCACGACCACGACGACCACGAGGGCTGCACCCATGCTTGATGATTTCCTAATCCGTGCCACGCTGGCGGGCATTGGCGTGGCTTTGGCTGCCGCTCCATTGGGATGTTTCGTCGTTTGGCGGCGCATGGCCTATTTCGGCGATGCCACCAGCCACGCTGCCATCCTTGGCATCGCGCTGTCTTTGGCACTTTCTCTTTCGGTCTTTACCGGAGCACTCGCTGTCGCCCTGATCATGGCCGTCACCGTTTCGGTTCTGTCCGGCAAAGGGTATGCTATGGACACACTCCTTGGCGTGATGGCGCATTCTGCCTTGGCCTTGGGCCTTGTCGCTGTCAGCTTCCTTCAAGGGGTTCGGCTTGATCTCATGGCGTATCTCTTTGGCGATATTCTTGCAGTGTCAAAATCTGACCTCGCCGTCATCTGGATCGGTGCCGCGCTTGTGGTCGCTTTGATGGTGGCGCGCTGGTCTGCATTGCTTACCTCAACCCTAAATGCTGACCTCGCCAATGCCAGTGGCATTGACCCGCGCCGGGAACAAATGATCCTAACGGTCTGTCTTGCGGTTGTGGTTGCTGTGGCGATCAAAGTTGTCGGCGTATTGCTGATTGTGGCGATGCTGATCATCCCCGCCGCCGCCGCCCGACCACTGTCCCGCACACCTGAATCCATGGCGGTCATCGCGGCCATACTCGGCGCACTTGCCGCCGTTTTGGGCCTAAGAATGAGCTATATCTACGACACCCCAACCGGCCCCAGCATTGTCTGCGTGGCGGCGGGATTGTTCATTATTGGGCTTATTTCGGGTCGATTCCGCGCGTCTACCGATTAAACCAATTGGCCAATGCCTCTGGCGTTGGCGCAACGAATTCAGCCATACCACCGCAAAACGCCTCAAACGCTTCGCGGTTCAAACCGTTCACACCACACACCACCGGCACATCCAGCGCCATAGCTTGCGCAATCGTATCGCGAAAGCCGCGCCCATTGGCCTCGTGTTTGCCGAACTTATTCAGCACCAACAAAGCCACATCCGCAGTCAATCGCTTGTTCACCTCGGCAACCGATTGCTCCAGCGATTCTGGATCCAGCCGGCAGCCCTTGGCCTCGCGTCCCAAATCTTGCGAAATCCGAATGGTCGGCCCGTCCGGCAAGACCTGCACGTCCATGTCACACAGCGGGCAATCATCCCGATCTGTATTCACCTGCACCACGCCACAAACATCGACACCCTTTGCCAGCTGTTCCTGTGCAAAACGATAAAGAACTTGGTCCAAGTCCCCTTTGCCTTCGGTCATGGTATAGGCGATTTTCATGCGCTGCGTCCTTATTGCTGCGATCAGATATAAGGGCTGGTGTTGGAATTGCCAGCGACCTTAGGTCATGCCCGCGATATAGCTCAGCGCCAAATCTTGCATCGCCAGGCGAAACGGCCCTGGCCCATGGCTGATCCGCGACACGCCAAGCTCACTCAATTCCGCCAAAGGCAACGAATCCGGCACGCGCATTACATTCACCGGCAGCGCATACTCCTCGCAAATCCGACCAATCAATTCACCGTCCACAAGACCCGGCACAAACAGGCCGCTTGCACCCGCCTCTGCATAGGCCGCCAGGCGTTCCATTGCCTGCGGCATCAAACCCGCATGCCAATCACGGTTTGGCTCCCGCAAGAACACATCCGTCCGCGCATTGATGAAAAGCTTTACGCCAAAGGCCTCTGCCGCCTCGCGCGCGGCCTTGATGCGTTTCACGTGATCTTCAAGCTTGTGCAGCCCCTTGCCGCCGATCATCTGATCCTCAAAGTTGATCCCGACAACACCCAGCTTCAGCACACGTGTCACATTAGTCGCAACCGCAGTCGGACCAACCGCATAAGCACCCTCGAAATCCAAAGACACCGGCACATCAACCGTTTTGCAAATGCGGTTCGCTGTCATCAGGGCGATCTCCAGCGGCATCTGCTCACCATCGTCAAAACCCTGCGCCGCAGCAACAGACCAGCTGCCTGTCGCAACGGCCTTTGCGCCCGCCTCGACAATCACCCGCGCCGATCCCGCATCCCAAATGTTGTAAAGCACCAAAGGGTTTCCCTTTTGGTGCATCTCTGCAAAAGCGGTCGCCAGTTCTGCCTGTGTCATGCTGCTGATTTATCCCTATAGGCCTGTTCAAGTTCTATCAGCCGCTGCTTGCGCCACAATCCCCCGCCGTATCCGGTCAAAGAACCATCCGCGCCAATCACCCGGTGACAGGGTACAATCAAAGCAATCTGATTAGCCCCATTCGCCCGCGCCACAGCCCGCACCGAAGAGGGGCGACCGATCAATCCAGCCATATCCGAATAAGACCGCGTTTCACCAGCAGGAATTTCGCGCAGCGCCTGCCAAACGTCTTTGGTGAACGCGGACCCATGATAGGCAAGGGGTACCCGAAATTCGGCACTATTCCCGCTGAAAAAGGCATCCAGCTCGGCAGCGACTTGATCCGTAATCCCAAACCGCCCAAACCCAAGCGATCCTTTGGCATAGGTCTGTAATTTCTTTAATGAACCGGGCAAGGCCTTGCGATCTACGAATTCCAGCAAATGCAGCGCGTGCTTGTCACAGACGGCCACCATCGGTCCCAAAGGCGTATCAATACAGTCCGCCCGCAACAATGCATCTTGCGCAAAACTGCCGGGGCTTTGGCCAAGCAACTTACCAAAAGCCGTTCGAAACGCACTCGGGCTTTCAAACCCGGCGTCCAACTGCGCCTCTATCACGGGACCACCCTTGGCCAAGGTTGTGAACCCCTCGCGCAACCGCCGTTGCCGCGCCATTTCTAAAAACGTCATCCCAAAATGCCGCTTAAAGGCCCGCCGCACTGTTGACGCATCTAATCCCATACGGGTCACGTCACCCTCGCTCCAGCGATAGGTTGGGCGGATTTCTAAGGCGGCGAGCAGTTGCTCAATCACCGGTTCGGCCTTGGCCATGGGCGCCAAAGGATGGCAGCGTTTACAGGCGCGAAACCCAGCCTCGATACAGGCACCAACAGAGTCGAAAAATTGGCAGTTTTCCGGCTTTGGATTGCGGGCAGGGCAGGACAATCGACAGAAAATACCGGTCGAGGAAACCCCCACCCAAGCGCGCCCTTCATAGGTGTCATCGCGGTTACACAGGGCCGCATACAGCGTGTCGTGATTTGGTAAGTCAAACATCATGCCCCCAGCTTAGACTGAGTCGCTGTAACGAGCCGCCTAAAATCGGGCGTGGATGTAAATTTGATGGATCAGAATTTGAGTATTTTTAGAAAGGTGAAGCAGGGATGTTTTACACCATATCCCACAGCAGCTTTATGGCGAGAGCGAGGGAGGTGATCACAAGCAACGGTTTGATCAGTTTCGATCCAATGCGTTGTGCCAGTTTCGCCCCAAGCCGCGCTCCAAAGATTTGCGCGACACCCATCGCCAGTCCGGTCATCCACCAAGGTGTGGCCACCACAGCAAAAGCCAATAGCGCCCCTGCGTTGGAAGCGAAGTTCAGCAATTTCGTATGGGCCGTAGCCTTTAGGATGCCGTAGCCGCCCAATGACACAAAAGCCAACATGAAAAAGCTGCCGGTCCCGGGGCCAAGCAACCCATCGTAGGCCGCGATCAAAGGCACCATCGTCGCCATAAACACAACCGGGGCCATCCGGCGTATGCGGTCGCGGTCGTCCAACCCCTTCTTGGTGGCAAAGAACACCGCGATCGCTACGAGCACAATCGGCAGAACGATCATGATCAGATTGGTCGGCAGTTTCGTGACCAGCAGCGCGCCTGCGATTGAGGCAAAGAATGAAATCACCGCCGGGACCGCTTGGCTGCGCAAATCAACATGCCCGCCGCGCGCATATGATAGCGCCGCCGTCGCCGCACCAAAGACGCCCTGCACTTTGTTTGTGGCCAGGGCCGTGACTGGATTTGCACCCGTCAGCAGCAAAACCGGAACCGTGATCAACCCACCACCACCGGCAATCGCGTCGACAAAACCAGCTGCAAAACCAGCGGCCAGCAGCATCAGCAGAATGTCGAGCGAAACCTCAAACACGACTTAGGCCGCGAATTCGTTTTTGGCGTAGCCTTGGAGATACAGCAGCGCTGTCAGGTCGCCGTGATTGATGCGCACATCGCATTCCGCTTGCAGCGCTGGTTTGCCATGAAGCGCAACACCAACTCCGGCATTTTGCAGCATCAGCAGATCGTTCATTCCATCGCCGACCGCCAGAACGTCTTCGCGAGAGATGCCCAGCTTTGCGGTGATCTCATCCAACGCTTCTAGCTTGGCTTCACGGCCAAGGATGGGGCGCACGACCTTGCCTGTCAGGGTGCCGTTAGCAATTTCCAATGTATTCGCGCGGTTTTCATCAAAGCCAAGTTCTGACGCAACCTTCGCTGTGAAAGCGGTGAACCCACCTGACACAAGCGCACCATAACCGCCATTGGCTTTCATGGTTTGCACCAAAGCCTTGCCGCCCGGCATAAAGTCGATCCGTGTCTTTAGAACATGGTCGATGATGCCTTCGGGCAGGTCTTTTAACAGACCAACGCGTTCATCAATAGCGCCTTCAAAATCCAGCTCACCGTTCATCGCTTTGGCGGTGATCTCTGACACACGCTCCCCAACGCCTGCCTCTGCCGCCAGCTCATCAATGCATTCCTGTTGAATCATCGTACTGTCCATGTCGGCCAGCAGCATCTTTTTCTTACGACCCTCAGCAGGCAGGATGATCAGATCAACACCCAGCTTTTGCAGGTCTGCCCAGACATCCCACTGGTTGTCAGGCTTGCCCGCCAAAGAAAACTCCGCCGCTTCGCCAGTGGCCAACCACTGCGCCTCGCCGCCACCCCACGCATTGCGCAGGTTTTCAACAATCGCAGCGTCCAAAGACGGTGCGGAAGGAGAGGTCAGAAGCGTGGCGATAAACATGGGGTGATTTCCCTAAAAGACCGATAATTCCATGGCCCATTATCGCAGGCAAATCAGAAATACCAGTCTGAGGCCGTGTTTCCGATCGTAAACCTGCACCGTCGCATTTTAGCGTTAAACCGCCGCATCCCCACATTTTCCCTGTTGCCCGAGTCAGCCAACCTCTCTAAGAGCAGCGGCGGGACACCCTTCCCCAACGAAGGGCATTTATCTGTAAGGATACCAGAAATGGCTACTCAGCAACCGGCAGCGCGCCCGGCAAACCCGCGTTTTTCCTCTGGCCCATGTGCCAAACCCCCTACATTCGAATTGTCCAAACTCGCTGACGCCCCATTGGGTCGCAGCCACCGCGCAGCTGTTGGCAAAGCCAAGCTGAAGGATGCCATCGAAGGCACCCGCGAAGTTCTGGGCATCCCCGCAGATTACAAAATCGGCATCGTTCCTGCGTCTGACACTGGCGCGGTTGAAATGGCTCTGTGGTCCCTATTGGGTGAACGCAAAGTTGAAATGCTGGCATGGGAATCCTTTGGCGCAGGCTGGGTGACAGATGTTGTCAAACAGCTGAAAATCGAGGCCGAAGCGAAAATCGCAGACTATGGCCAGATCGTTGATCTTGCTTCTGTTGATTTCAACAACGACGTTGTCTTCACTTGGAACGGCACAACATCCGGCGTTCGCGTTCCGAATGCGGATTGGATTGACGCCAACCGCACTGGCCTAACCATCTGCGACGCGACATCAGCGGCCTTCGCGATGGATCTGGATTGGGACAAACTGGATGTCACCACATTCTCTTGGCAAAAAGTTCTGGGCGGCGAAGCGGCCCACGGTGTGATCGTTCTGTCTCCACGCGCTGTTGAGCGTCTGGAAAGCTACACACCAGCATGGCCTCTGCCAAAAATCTTCCGCATGACCAAAGGCGGCAAGTTGATCGAAGGCATCTTTACCGGCGCCACAATCAATACGCCATCTATGCTGGCTGTCGAAGATTACCTATTCGCTCTGGATTGGGCACGCTCCGAGGGCGGCCTAAAAGGTCTGATCGCCCGCGCCGATGCAAACGCACAAGCCGTATTTGATTTCTGCGACGCCAACGACTGGATCGCAAACCTGGCCGAAGACGATGCAAATCGCTCTAACACCTCTGTTTGCCTCAAGTTCACAGATGACCGCATCCAAGACGGTGCAGCCTTCGCCAAAGCCGTTGCAAAACGCCTAGAGGCAGAGAACATCGCGCTAGACATCGGTGCATACCGTGACGCGCCAGCAGGTCTGCGCATCTGGTGTGGTGGTACTGTCGAAACTGCTGACATCCAAGCCATGCTGCCATGGCTCGCATGGGCCTTCGAAGCTGAAATCGAAGCACAAGCTTAACGTGGTGGTGGGGTAGAACCCCACCCTACCAAATTCCACAATCGTAGGGTGGGGTTTTACCCCACCGCCCCGAC
Organism: Cognatishimia sp. 1_MG-2023; assembly: GCF_030548175.1. GTDB lineage: Bacteria > Pseudomonadota > Alphaproteobacteria > Rhodobacterales > Rhodobacteraceae > Cognatishimia. Next base: position 389,441 of record NZ_JAUORX010000004.1, read on the forward strand.
CCCAAATAAAGGACCAAAACCATGGCCCCTAAAGTACTTGTATCCGACAAACTGTCTGAAACCGCGGTTCAAATCTTCCGCGATCGTGGCATCGACGTGGACTTCATGCCAGAGCTTGGCAAAGACAAAGAGAAACTGGCTGAAATCATCGGCCAATACGATGGTCTTGCAATCCGCTCTGCGACCAAAGTCACACCGACCATCCTAGAAGCAGCAACAAACCTAAAGGTTGTTGGCCGCGCGGGTATCGGTACTGACAACGTCGACAAAGAAGCGTCTTCCAAAAAAGGCGTGATCGTTATGAACACGCCATTCGGCAACATGATCACAACCGCAGAACACGCGATTGCAATGATGTTCGCAGTGGCACGTCAAATCCCAGAAGCGTCTGAATCCACACACGCTGGCAAATGGGAAAAGTCCAAATTCATGGGCGTTGAGCTGACCAACAAAACCCTTGGCGTGATCGGCGCAGGCAACATCGGTGGCATCGTGTGCGACCGTGCCCGTGGCCTGAAAATGAAAGTCATCGCGTTTGACCCGTTCTTGTCTGAAGAAAAAGCAGACAAAATGGGCGTTGAAAAGGTTGAACTAGATGATCTGCTCGCGCGCTCTGACTTCATCACTCTGCACGTCCCATTCATCGCAGGCGTGACAGAAAACATCTTGTCCGCAGAGAACCTTGCGAAAACCAAAAAAGGCGTGCGCATCATCAACTGTGCCCGCGGTGGTCTGGTTGACGAAGCGGCACTCGCAGAACTGCTAAAATCCGGCCACGTGGCTGGCGCGGCATTCGACGTTTTCGCCGAAGAGCCTGCAAAAGAAAACGCACTCTTCAACCTGCCAAACGTTGTCTGCACACCGCACCTCGGTGCCGCAACAACCGAAGCACAAGAAAACGTCGCCCTGCAAGTCGCAGAGCAGATGTCCAACTACCTGCTGACCGGTGCCGTTGAAAACGCGCTGAACATGCCATCCGTGACCGCCGAAGAAGCGAAAATCATGGGTCCATGGATCAAACTGGCGGATCACCTTGGTGCCTTCGCCGGTCAGATGACAGACGAGCCAATCACAGCAATCAACATCCTATACGACGGTGTTGTTTCTGAAATGAACCTCGAAGCACTGAACTGCTCTGTCATCGCGGGTATCATGAAGAAAGCAAACCCTGACGTGAACATGGTCTCTGCACCTGTGATCGCCAAGGAACGCGGCATTCAGATTTCCACAACCAACCAAGACAAAGCAGGCGCATTTGATGGCTACATCAAAGTGACTGTTGTCACGGCTGATCGCGAGCGTTCGGTTGCGGGTACTGTCTTCTCTGATGGCAAGCCACGCTTCATCCAGATCAAAGGCATCAACGTTGACGCCGAGATCGGCGAGCACATGCTCTACACCACCAACGAAGACGTTCCGGGCATCATCGGTACTCTGGGTCAGACTTTGGGTGAAAACGGTGTAAACATCGCGAACTTCACATTGGGTCGTTCCGAAGTCGGCGGCGGCGCAATCGCCCTGCTATACGTTGACGCCGAAGTCCCTGCGGACGTTCAGGGCAAACTGAAAGACACCGGCAAATTCCGCCAAATCAAAACCCTGCGTTTTGACGTCTAATTTCGGTTAACACCTTACTAAACCTACGGAATGCCGCCCTTTCGGGGCGGCATTTTGCGTTGTAGGGTGCGGGCATTGAATGAATGAGATTTTTAATGGCAAGCCCACTTCACGTAATTCCGCTGGCGAAAGCGAAAACTATACTTATTCCGCCATTCGCCATGTTCATTGTGATTTGGATAACGCGCTACGAAAACCCGACCAGTTTTCCTGACATGAATATTCGTCTTACGTTTTCCGTGTTGTTGGGGCTTGGCATGTGGCACTTTGGCTGTTTCCCAAGTGTCAAAGGCCAGCCGTGGCAATATCGTTTACTGATATTTCTGATGCTTGGGTTTTACTTTGGTGCAGTTGTATTGCTCATGACTGAGGGCGGCGCACCGCAGGTGACGGCCAAACAATTCGCAGTTGGCTCTACGATTTTCGGAGGAGCCCTGTCGATTTTTTATAGATCAAAGAGCATCACGAAAGAACTGACCGACAGATCGATCCGAGGAGCGATCCTAATGCTCGTCCTTTGCCATTTTGTTGTTTACCTAAATATTTTTGGGGCTCAAAATCAGTTAAAAGGCTTGTTTCCTGCGTTCCTTGCTTTTGCGGGTATGGCATATGCATTCAAAGATAGTCCTAAAAAGAATTATGATGCCCTGCAGCTATTGTTAACCTTAACCATGTTCTTCCTGACGGTGTTTCAACTCTTAAACTAGGCCCCAAAATGACCACCCCAATCTACGCAATCGGCGACATCCACGGGCACCTCGATCATCTCGAAACCGCCCTCGACCGTATCCATAGCGATGGCGGGCCAGATGCTGAAATCGTCTTTCTGGGTGATTACATTGATCGCGGCCCCGCCTCAGCACAGGTGCTTGATCTGCTGATCCAAGCCAAGGCAGACAACCACCCGTGGACCATGCTCAAGGGCAACCACGACACCTACCTGCCGCTCTTTATCAAAGACGGCAACGCATACGGCAGCCATGGCCGCCCAGAAACTTCGTGGTTTGACCCGATCCTTGGCGGAGACGCGGCAATGGCCAGCTACGGCATCAACGTCCAAGACCGCGATCCAGCCGACTTCCTAGCCGAAGCCCGCGCCGCCGTCCCGCAGGCATCCGCCCCGGCGTACCCTTCGCGGATCAAATCGAAGACGACCTAATCTGGATTCGCCACGAATTCCTCGACGACCCCCGCGACCACGGCAAACTGATCGTCCACGGCCACACCTCTCGCAAAAAGCCAGAACACAAAGGCAATCGCGTCAACCTAGACGGCGGCACCGGCCGCGGTCGAGAGCTTTTCCCAGCTGTGTTCGAGGGCACAGAGGTTTGGCTGCTTACGGATGAGGGGCGCAAGCCCTTGATCCCAAAGTGTTAAACTCTCACGACAAAAAACATCAAATTTAAACTTCCTTTAACCAAACATCCCCTTTTGCGCCACATTTCACCCCCGTTTTCGCACCGCTTTCCCGCTGAACGTGCATGAGTGGGGGCGTGTAATGTATAGGTGAACACATGCAAAAGGCACGTCAAATGCAGACAGCAGAGCAAGTTTCCGGCGGTTTCGCGAAATTTGTTGAAGCTCAGAAAGAGCAGACTCCAAGCATGATCCGTTTAATTAACGGTATCGGAGATTCGACGTTGTTTAAGAAGTTCAAATATTGAACCTAAAGGCGGCGGGTTTTGGCCCGCCGCTTTAGCTTTATGTCCAATCCAGCACCACTTTGCCGGACTGACCTGATTTCATTGCTGCAAAACCGGTTTTGAAGTCATCCACCCCAAAACGATGTGTGATCACACGGCTGACATCCAGCCCGTTTTGCAGCATGGCAATCATCTTGTACCAGGTTTCAAACATCTCGCGGCCATAGACGCCCTTGATCGTGATCGCCTTGAACACGATGCGCGACCAATCCACCGGCGACTTGCCCGGCGGGATACCCAGCAACGCAATCTTGCCACCCATCACCAGCGCCTCGACCATCTGGTCTAGCGCCTGCTGATTGCCCGACATTTCTAGCCCCACGTCAAACCCTTGGGTCAGGCCCAGCTCGGCCACGACATCATTCAAATCCTCACGGGTGACATTCACCGGCCGCACCGTCGGAACCACATGTTCCGCCAACCGCAGCCGATCATCGTTAATATCCGTGATCACCACATTTCGCGCCCCAGCATGCCGCGCCACCGCCGCCGCCATGATCCCAATCGGCCCGGCACCCGTGATCAACACATCCTCGCCCAATAAATCGAAACTCAGCGCGGTGTGCACCGCATTCCCCAGCGGGTCTAAGATCGCACCGATTTCATCCGGGATGTCATCGGGCAGGGGCACCACATTAAACGCTGGCAGCTTTAAATACTGCGCAAACGCCCCTTGCACGTTTACACCAACGCCCATCGTACCCGGATCCAAATGGAACTTTCCCGCGCGCGATTGCCGACTGTCATGCTCAATCAAATGCCCTTCGCCAGAGCACCGTTGCCCAATCGACAAGCCCGTCACATCCTTGCCAAGCTCTACGATCTCGCCGGCAAACTCGTGCCCCGTGATCATTGGCGTTGGTACTGTATGCGATGCCCAATCATCCCAGTTCCAGATGTGAATATCCGTGCCGCAAATCCCGGTTTTGTTTACCTTGATCAGCACCTCATCCGGCCCAATCTCTGGCACCGGGGCTTGCACCATCCACAGCCCCTCTTCGGGTTTGGATTTCTCTAGCGCTTTCATCGTGTTTGGTTTGGTCATGATATAATCCCCAAATCCCGGCCCACCTTGCCAAAGGCCGCCAATGCACGATCCAGCTCATCCCGCGTCAGTGCTGCATTCATCTGCGTTCGAATCCGCGCCTGTCCACGCGGAACAACCGGAAAGAAGAACCCAGAGACATAGACACCCTCGTCAAACAACCGCGCCGCCATATCCTGTGCCAGCTGAGCCTCGCCCAACATCACAGGAATAATCGCGTGCTCTCCGTCCAACAGATCAAATCCAAGCTTGGTCAAGCCATCCCGCCAATAGCGCGCGTTCTCAAACAGTTTAGCGCGTTGTTCGGCCCCGTTTTCAACCAAACGAATGGCCTCAATCCCAGCCGCCACAATCGACGGCGGTAAAGAGTTCGAAAACAGATAGGGCCGTGCCCGTTGACGCAACAGATCAATCACCGGCTGCGGCCCAGCAATATAGCCACCAATCGCGCCACCCAAAGCTTTGCCCAAAGTGCCAGTCAGAATATCAACATCCACACCAAAGTGATCCGGCGTTCCCGCACCGCGTGGCCCCATAAAGCCTGTGGCGTGGCAGTCATCCACCATCACCAGCGCGTCGTATTCTTTCGCAATGCGCGTGACCTCTGGCAGGTTCGCCAAATAGCCATCCATCGAAAACACACCATCGGTGGCAATCATAATATGCCGCGCACCAGCGTCCCGCGCCTCGCGCAGTTTTGCCTCAAGGTCGGCCATATCGTTGTTGGCATAACGATAGCGCTTGGCCTTACACAGGCGAATGCCATCAATGATCGACGCGTGGTTCAAACTGTCAGACACAATCGCATCCTCTGGCCCTAACAGCGGTTCGAACAAACCACCATTCGCGTCAAAACAGGCGGCGAACAGGATGCTGTCATCCTTATTCAAGAACTTGGCAATGCGTTGTTCTAGTTCGCGGTGAATATCCTGTGTTCCGCAAATGAACCGAACCGATGCCATGCCAAACCCTTTAGGGTCCATCGCATCTTTGGCCGCTTTGATCAGGTCGGGATGATCCGCCAAGCCCAGATAGTTGTTGGCGCAAAGGTTAATGACCTGACGTCCCCCAACAGAAATCTCGCCCCCTTGAGGGGAGGTGATCATTCGCTCACGCTTCATCAGACCTTCGGCTTCGATCTGCTCGAGAGTGGAATTGATATGCGCAATGAATTGATCAGACATGAGGTGACTCCTTAATGACGGATTTAAATCTAGCATAGCGGATTTCATTCAGGAATAGGGTAAATACACAATTACGGAAAAAATCCGTGATACTGGATACGGTGAACTGCCGACAGAAATGCGTGGCTGACATGATCAGTCAGTTTTGCGATTCAGAATGTGACCGGAAAACAGACGAACACCGCCGATCCAAGATTGGGGGCGATCCTTCATTCCACGCAAAAGGAATCGTACGTTTCAGCCGCCGAAACGCACGAATTTCACATTTATAGGAAATTAAGGCGGCGGTCTTAGCTGCTTTGAACAACCAAAAGCGCGCGGGCAGGGCCATCTAGCGCTTCGATCCGGTGGGGGACATCTGCAGGGTATCGTGCTGTGTCGCCGGTAAAGACATCTTCGCTCGCATTGCCAGAAATAACCCGAACACGACCTTCAATAACGGTCAGATGTTCACGCGTTCCTCGCGAATGCGCGTTGCTCACCAATTTACCATTCTTAACAAACCGCAAATCATAAAGCTCATGATGGCCAGCGTCTTCGGGCGGGGACAGAATACGAATATTGCAGCCTTCGCCGCGATTTTCGATGCTGGGTGTATTCGCAGACCGTAGGACTTCAACTTGATCGACGGCTTTGCCGTCTTCTAAAAGTCCTGCAAAATCAACCTGTAAGGCGCGGGTTAAATTCCAAAGCGTCGCAATCGTCGGGCTACTTTCACCACGTTCGATCTGGCTAACCATGGAACGCGACACGCCCGATAACTTGGCCACTGCATCTAATGACAGCCCTTGAGAGCGACGCGCTTCTTTAAGGCGCGCGGGCAAAAGGTTAAGAATTTCGCTATCCGTATTCATGGTCCAGACCTGCCGTGCCGTAACGACGAAGTCAATCCGTCGTCACGTTAAACTAGGCAAACTTTGACGAAGCTGTCAGTCATTCCACAACTTATTTCAATCGGAGAGTCTCATGACCGATATCGTAATCCTAGACGGTGCGCGCACCGCAATCGGTACTTTTGGTGGCAGCCTTTCAGGCGTGACCCCAATTGAATTGGCAAAAACTGTTTCAAAAGAAGCGCTTAACCGATCCGGTGTTGATCCAAAACAGATCGGCCACGTCGTTTTTGGCCATGTGATTAACACCGATCCCCGCGACATGTATCTCAGCCGCGTTGCCGCAGTAGAGTCTGGAATTCCACAGGAAACGCCAGCGATGAACGTGAACCGCCTATGTGGTTCAGGCATGCAAGCTATTGTTTCTGCGGCACAATCTTTGATGTTGGGCGACGCCGACTTCGCGCTTGCTGGCGGTGCAGAGAACATGAGCCGCTCTCCCTACATCATCCAAGACCAACGTTGGGGCGCAAAAATGGGAGACATCAAAACCCTAGATATGATGCTTGGCGCGCTGAATTGCCCTTTCGGAACCGGCCACATGGGCGTCACCGCGGAAAACGTTGCGACCGAACATAACGTGTCACGCGAACAAATGGATGACTTCGCCTTACAAAGCCAAACACGCGCTGCAGCAGCCATTGAAGCTGGGTATTTCGATGCGCAAATCACGCCTGTTGGTGTCAAAAAGCGTCGGGAAATCATAGACTTCGCGAAAGATGAGCACCCAACCAAATCCACGTTGGAAACACTGTCTAAATTGCGCCCAGCTTTCCAAAAAGAGGGCCGCGTCACCGCCGGTAACGCCTCTGGCCTAAATGACGGCGCCGCAGCCTTGGTGCTCGCGCGAGCGGATGCTGCGGAAAAAGCAGGCCTTAAAGCCAAGGCGCGCGTTTTAGGCTATGCCCATGCCGGCGTACGCCCAGAGGTGATGGGCATTGGTCCAGTGCCAGCCGTGCAGAACCTGCTGAAAAAAACAGGTTTAAATATCAATGACTTCGACGTCATCGAATCCAACGAAGCCTTTGCATCACAAGCCATTGCCGTGAACCAAGAGCTTGGGCTTGATCCGGCAAAGGTAAACCCAAACGGCGGCGCAATCGCATTGGGCCATCCAGTCGGAGCGACAGGCTGTATCATCACCCTAAAAGCATTGTACGAACTAGAGCGCATTGGCGGCAAAAGAGCCCTCATCACTATGTGTATCGGTGGCGGCCAAGGGATCGCATTGGCGATTGAAAGGCTCTAATCCAGCGGAATTCGCAAATTAATTTCTGACTGACCCGCTTTAAGAAGATATTCACAGCTATTCCCGATGCTGCCCAAAGTGGCATGCAAGAGGATGTGAATATGCCGGTTGGTCAGAAATTGGCAATGGAACGCCGCGCTCGTTTGGCGGCAGAGCGATTGCTTGCCCAGAAACAAGCCGATCTGGACGAGGCACAGGCGCTATTGTCCAGATACGCGCGCGAATTTAGCGCCGAGATTAAGCAAACGCGCGCCAAAGTCGAAAGTTACCGGCACGAGAACGCGCGCGTTAAAACCGATTTACGTGACGCAACCCAAAAGGCGCAGGCTGTTGAACGGCGCCTATGGCACGCGATTGCCAGTATGGATGATGGGTTTGTCATCTATGATCAGGATGACAAACTGATCATGGCGAATGAGACATTTCATTCATATTTTCGAGGCCTTGCCACAATTAAGCCAGGCATGAGCATTCACGAGGTCGTGCGCCTTGCAGCATCCGTAGGCATCATTCGATTAGGCGGGGAAACCCCAGAAAAGTGGCAAAACGAAATGCTGTTGCGGCGATCCGACCCACAAGCGGCCCGTATTATCAGCCTGCGGAACGGTCGTTATATCCGTGTGATTGACCGGCGTTGTCCCTCTGGTGATTTGGTGAGCCTGTTCATTGATATTACGGATTCAGTTCAGGCTGAACATACGTTGAAAGACGCCCAAAAACAGGCAGAAACCGCAAGCCGTGCGAAATCTGCATTCTTAGCAAATATGAGCCATGAATTACGAACACCTATGAATGGCGTGGTTGGCATGGCCGACCTGCTACGCGAAACCGAACTATCCGAAGAACAGCGTGTCTTTGTCGATACGATCCGCGGGTCCGGGCAAGCGTTATTAACCATCATCAATGATGTCTTAGACTACTCAAAAATTGACGCCGATCAGTTAGAGCTGCGTTCAGATCCATTCGATCTAGAGCAATGTATTCATGACGTTTTGCGGCTGTTGCAACCTGCAGCGCGCAAAAAGGGCCTCGCCCTATTGGTTGATTACGACCTGTTTTTACCGACCCAATTTTTGGGAGACACGTTAAGAATCCGGCAAATATTTACGAACCTTATCGGGAATGCAGTTAAGTTTACAGAAACCGGGCATATCTTTGTTCAAATCGTCGGCAGCACAGATACCGACATAGGAACTGCGCATATTCATGCATCCGTGCAGGACACGGGTATCGGCATTCCTCCAGATCAATTGAGCCGCATTTTTGCGCGGTTTCACCAAGTCGAAACCGCCAACAACCGTGGCTTCGAAGGCACTGGTTTGGGGCTGGCGATCACCAAGCGGTTGGTTGAACAAATGCAGGGCGAAATTTGGGTGGATTCCGAAGTTGGACAGGGTGCGAACTTTGGGATTCAGATCGAACTGCCGCTTGATCCCTCTGCAGATATGACGCCGCCGCAACTCCCACAGGAAATCGGACATGTATTGGTTGTTGATGATCACGCGACCAATCGCGCGTTGTTAGAAAAGCGTCTGTCTCGGCTTGGTGCGAATGCTACGGGGTGCTCCTACAACGAAGAGGCAATGCCACATGCAGGCAATGCCGATCTTATTCTAGCGCACCATGAAATGCCGGATAGCGATAGCTTTGCCTTAGCAAACACATTGCGGGAACAGGGGCTGCGCGTGCCTATTTTGGTGTTTGCATCCGCGATTGATTTGATGTCAGAGCGCGCCGAAACGGCGGAACTTCGGGGCCGTTTGGGAGATCCGTTTACAGACCGCGAGTTACTTCAAAAGCTCACTAATTCGAATACAGGTTTGGTGCAGACACGACAGAACAAGAAGCTGCGCGTATTGGCGGCAGACGACAATAAAACAAACCGCCTTGTGTTAGAAAAAATGCTACAGTCAGAGGACATAGAGCTGACGCTGGTCACCAACGGGCTTGAGGCTGTCAAAGCGTATGAGCAACTGAAGCCGGATGTGATTCTGATGGATATTTCCATGCCCGAAATGGATGGCCGCGAAGCAACAGAGCGCATTCGCGCGATGGAAGATGCGTCAGCAAACCCCACACGGATCATTGCGCTAACGGCTCATGCTGCCGACGACATAAAGGAAAGCCTGATTGCCTCAGGGCTTGATGACATCTTAACCAAGCCACTGAACAAAGGGCTGCTGATCGCAACGTTAGATAATCTAAGGCAAAGTGCGGAGGAACCGCACCGGCATCAGGCCTCTGGATAATCGCGTAGGAAAACCCACTGGTCGCCTTCGCTCATCTCGGGTTGATATGTATAGCCGCCCATGTCGAATTCTTTGATCGCCTCGGGGTCTGTCAAACGCCGTTGAATGACATAACGCGCCATGCTGCCGCGCGCTTTCTTGGCAAAGAAGCTAACAATTTTGGGCTGACCGTTTTTCAGCTCCATGAACACTGGCGTAATCACCCGTAGTTTCAGCGCCTTTAGATCGACCGCGCCAAAATATTCTTGAGACGCGCAATTGATCAATGTGTCGGTACCCAGCGTTTCAGCCGTAGCATTCAGGTTCTTTGACAAAGTATCGCGCCAGAATTCATACAAGTTCTTACCGCGCCGGGTTTTCAAACGGCTGCCCATTTCTAGCCGATAGGGCTGAATCGCATCCAACGGTCGCAACACGCCATAAAGACCGGACAAAATCCGCAAATGATCCTGCGCCCAGTTCATTTCGTCAGGCTCCAGCGACTTAGCCTCTAGGCCCATATACGTGTCACCCGCAAAGGCCAGCGCGGCTGGACGCGTTGAAAACTCATCCGGCTCCATTTCAAAGGCTTTAAAACGATCCCGATTGAGTTTCGCCAAATCGGCGCTCAGGCTCATCAGTTTTTGCAAATCCCCAAGCGTCAAATTCCGCGCGGTTTTCACCAACTTTTCAGCCTCAGAATGCAGCGCGGGTGTGGTGGTCTCAACGGCGACCGGATCCCAATCCAGACGTTTTGCAGGGGAAACTACGACGAGCATTTCGTATCCTTCAGTTGGGGTAGTGACGGTTTAATCTGCCTCACGCAGGACGTCCAGAAAAGCATCGGCAAATCGTTCGGCCCGCTTATCGCCCAATATGCGCGACATGGAACCGGTATCTTTGGGCCGCGTTGACGCGACCTTGGCAAGCAAAGAGGCAGAACAGGTCAACGGCTTATCAATACCATCAGGCCCACGTGACAAATCCGTTTGCACTTCGAGTAAGCGGTCATAAATGGAACCGGCCTCTCGGCCTGCCAGCTTGCGTCGGCTAGGGTGCAGGGTCTCGGCCTCGCCGGTAATGACCTCTAGGAAATCATCGCCATAGCGTTCCAATTTTTTGGCGCCAACACCGCCAATAGCTGCCATTTCGTCTAAAGTATTCGGGCGCTTTTCAGCCATTTCGACCAAGGTTCGGTCGTTGAAAATGATATAGGCAGGCACTTTAGCGGCCTCTGCCAATGCGCGGCGTTTGGCCTTTAGCGCTGATAGCAGTGGTGCATCTTCTTCGTTGACCATTGCCTTAACAGCAGGGCGGCGAGAGGTGGCTTTGCGGATGCTATCCTTGCGAAGTTGGATAGAGGCCTCGCCCTTTAGGATCGGCAGGGCATCATCCGTCATGCGCAGCGCGCCGTGGCGTTCAGGGTCCGGACGGATTAGATCATAACCCATCATTTGCCGGAACACGCCCTGCCATTGGCGTTTGTCAAATTCCTTACCCACGCCAAACGTTGGCAGGGCATCATGCCCTTTTTGGCGCATACGATCCGTGTCGTTTCCCTGCAAGACATCAATCAAATGCCCTGCACCAAACCACTCGCCTGTGCGCAGAATGGCTGACAATGCTTTGCGTACAGCCTCGGTGCCATCAAACAATTCCGCCGGGGTATCGCACAAATCGCAATTGCCGCAGGTCACCTGAGTTTCGCCGAAATACCGTAACAAGGTCGAGCGACGGCAATGCAAAGCTTCGGCCAGTCCCAACAGCGCATTCAATCGCGCATGATCGGCGGCCCGCATTTCTGGCGGCGCCAAACCTTCGTCAATTTGTGTGCGGCGTAGGCGGATGTCCTCGGGGCCGAACAAGGTGAGCGTTTCAGCCGGTCCGCCGTCACGTCCCGCGCGACCGATTTCTTGGTAGTAGGCCTCAATTGATTTCGGCAAATCCGCATGGGCGACCCAACGAATATCGGGTTTGTCGATGCCCATCCCAAAGGCAACCGTGGCCACAACAATCAACCCATCTTCGCGCTGAAATCGGGTTTCTGTGATCCGTCGATCCTCGGCATCCATACCGCCGTGATAGTGTAGCGATAAATGCCCTGCGTCGCGGAGTGCTTTTGCCAAGGCCTCGGTCTTAGCGCGTGTGCCGCAGTAAACGATCCCGGATTGCCCTTTTCGAGCATCTGCAAAGTCGAGGATTTGTTTCCGTGGGCTGTCCTTTGCACCAAATGCCAGATGGATGTTGGGGCGGTCAAAGCCGTGCAGAAAGGTTTCAGGCGCTTCGCCGTCAAACAGCCGACGCACAATTTCATCGCGGGTTTCAGCATCCGCCGTCGCGGTAAAAGCGGCCAAGGGGACATCCAAGGCCTGCCGCAATTCGCCAATCCGCAAATAGTCGGGTCGGAAATCATGGCCCCATTGGCTGACGCAATGGGCCTCATCCACAGCAATTAAAGACACTCCAATACGGCGCAACATTCCAAGGGCCGCACCAGACGACAGCCGCTCTGGGGCAATATACAACAGCTTCAAACGACCAGCTTCTATGGCATCCCAAACAGCGGCGGTTTCTTCTTCTGTATTCCCGGACGTTAATGCACCTGCTTCAACACCGGCCTCGCGTAAGGCGCGCACCTGATCGCGCATCAACGCAATCAACGGCGATATCACGACAGTGACACCGTCGCGTACCAAAGCAGGCAGTTGGAAGCAGAGGGACTTACCACCCCCGGTTGGCATAATCGCTAAGACGTTTTTGCCTTGGGTGACCGCATTGACGATATCTTCCTGTCCAGGACGAAAGGCGTCAAACCCGAAAACGGTGCGCAACAGCGTGGCGGCGGCCATAAAAATCCCTGCAATAAGTCTCTGCTCGTTGCAGGGAATGAATCATATCAGCGTTGCGCGTACAAGCGCGCGACGTTCACAACTTTAGAATACTGTCGGCAAAACGTAGCCGCGCAACCAGATGATCAAGATAAAGACCACAAGCGGAGCCAAATCCAACGGGTGCGTGTTTGGCAGAATGTTCCGCACGGGGCGATACACCGGCTCAAGCAAGCGGTTCAAACCATACCAGATTTGCGCAACGAACTGCTGGCTGGTGTTCAGAACATTAAAGTTGATCAACCAACTCATAATGATGTGCACAAGCATAATAAAATATGCTGCATCCAGCACTAGACCTATCAAACCGCCAATTGCATTCACGTGTATCATCCTTTGTTGATCAGACTGACAATTAAGCATCGAACCCCAAAAGGGCAAGAGTGCCGCAAGGTCGGTGTTGACCTTGGTTTCTTTCAGCGAAAGACCGGACGCAAGGAGAATGCATATGTATCCAGTAATTCGTATGATTTGGAACGGGGTCAAAGCCCGCCGGCAACCAGCCTTAGGTTTACTTGAAACGCATGTCTCGCATCACATTTGCATGCCGTGGGACATTGATTTGTGGCGCGAGCTGAATAATGGGCGAACGCTAACCATGTATGATTTGGGGCGTATACCATTGGCGATCCGGACTGGAATGATCCGGCATCTAGCGAAACACAAATGGGGTCTAACCATTGCCGGCGCAGTTGTTCGCTATCGCCGCCGTATTCTTATGTTTGAAAAGTTCGAGATGCGAAGCCGCGCCATAGGGTGGGATGATAAGTTTTTCTACATGGAGCAATCCATTTGGAAGAAAAACGGCGACTGCGCCAACCACGCGATCTTTCGCACGGCAATTATCAGCAAAAAAGGTATGGTTCGCGCGCCAGAAGTGATGCAAGCGTTTGACCCGGAAAGCACCTCGCCTGAGTTACCAAGTTGGGTCCAAACGTGGTCCAATGCCGAGGATCAACGCCCTTGGCCTCCCATGCAAGATTACCTCAGTTCGTCACGAACTGCCGCGCAGTAGTCAGAAGCGCTTGCGTGGCTAGGTTTACCCTGCGTAAGTCAACATAGACACTGGGGATTGTCATGACGCAAATTTCATCTCGACGCCGTATTTGGGGTTGGTTCTTTTTTGATTGGGCCAGCCAGCCGTTTGCGACGCTCCTTCTAACGTTTATTTTCGCGCCTTACTTCAAAGAGTTGATGGGTAGCGGGGCAGAGGCCCAATCGGCCTGGGGCCTAGGTGTCGGGATGGCCGGTATCGTAATTGCCTTGCTTGCGCCGATCCTTGGGGCAGCAGCGGATATTTCCGGTAACCGCATGCGCTGGATTTGGCTGTTTTCGATCCTTTATGTCGTCGGGTCCTTTGGGTTGTGGTTCGCAGCCCCTGATAGTTTCAATCCAACATTAACTTTGGTGATCTTTGCAATCGGCCTGTTTGGTGCGGAATTTGCGACGATTTTCACCAACTCCATGCTGCCCGATCTTGGCTCCAAAGAAGAGATCGGTCGCATTTCTGGCAACGGCTGGGCCTTTGGCTATTTGGGTGGTTTGATTGCGCTGATCCTTATGCTGGCTCTGCTTGCAGAAAACGCAGAAACTGGCAAAACCATGATCGGTATATCGCCAATTTTAGGATTAGATGCCGCGGCCCGCGAGGGCACGCGTGCGGTTGGTCCGCTGACAGCAATTTGGTTCATGGTTTTCATGGTTCCGTTTTTCCTTTGGGTACGTGATCCGAAACCAACCAAAGCCGCAAAAGGCGCGTTAAAATCAGCTTTACGCGATGTTGCCAAAACGGTGCGGTCACTGCCAAAAACACCTTCGCTCTTTTCCTATTTGGGCAGCTCCATGCTGTATCGCGATGGCCTTAGCGGGATGTATACCTTTGGCGGTATCTATGCCGCTGGTGTGTTGAATTGGAGCGTTCCGGATATTGGGACATTCGCCATCATAGCGATTGTTGCTGGTGCAATATTTGCAAAGCTTGGGGGCTGGATGGATGACAAATTCGGCCCGCGTCCCGTCATTATCGTATGTATTGCGGCGCTGGCTGTCGCTGCGATTACCATCGTCTTTATTTCGCGCGACAGCGTGTTCCGTCTTCCAGTCGCCGAAGGGTCAAAATTGCCGGACATCGCATTTTATATTGTTGGCGCGGTGATCGGTGCCGCAGGTGGTGCTTTGCAGTCCGCCAGTCGGACAATGATGGTACGCCAAGCGAACCCAAATCGTATGACCGAAGCGTTCGGCCTTTATGCGCTTGCGGGCAAAGCAACTGGTTTTTTGGCGCCGCTTTCGATCGGTATTGTCACGAGCATCAGCGATAGTCAGCAAATCGGCATCACTCCGCTGATAGTTCTTTTTGTTTTAGGTTTCTTGCTGCTATTCTGGGTGAAACCAGAAGGGGACCGGGCAGTATGGGACGATTCCTCCAACTAATTACGATTCTAGCGGCGCTCTCCGCATGCCAATCAGAGCCTGAAACAACGTCACGGGTGTCTTCAAGACAAGCGATCCCGCCTACGATGCAAGGCGTGCAAGCCAAACAATTGTTTGGGGCGCACGGCCAAGGATCTGTGCAATCGCCAGCGCCTCATGGCAGCTATGCCAAGGGATGTTTGGCCGGTAGTGCAATGCTGCCTGAAACCGGCCCAACGTGGCAGGCCATGCGCCTTTCGCGCAATCGCAACTGGGGACATCCAGAAACAGTTGATTTCGTGCGAACCCTATCTGCCAAAGCCGCCAAACAACCGGGATGGGAGGGGCTATACATTGGTGACCTCAGCCAACCCCGTGGCGGCCCAATGCTTTCCGGTCATCGCAGCCACCAGATCGGCATGGACATCGACATTTGGATGCTCCCGCCAAAACGGTTGGACCTGACCCGGCAAGAGCGTGAGAATATCAGCTCCATCTCAATGCGTCGCGCAAATGGGGCCTACGTGAATTCCAGCTGGACGCGTCAGCATCACGAAATCCTAAAAGCCGCCGCGAAAGACCCGCGCACCGCACGCATTTTTGTGTTCCCGGGCGCTAAGGTGCAGATGTGTAATGATGAAAAAGGCGACCGCGCTTGGCTACGTAAAATCCGCCCATGGTACGGCCATCACTATCACTTCCATGTGCGTCTAAGCTGCCCCGATGATGCGCCGGGCTGCGTGAACCAGGCCCCCCCTCCGGCAGGGGATGGGTGCAAGGATGCGGAAACTTGGGTGAGCAACATCTTGAATCCGCCGCCGCCGAACCCAAATGCCCCTAAACCCAAACCTAGAAGAGAACTCACAATTGCGGACCTTCCCAACCAATGCGTAAACGTTTTGCAATCGCAGTAGCTGCGGCGCTTTTGGTAGGCTGGCAAGTACGCGCAACACCAGAGGGTGTTGCGCAATTTGTGTCAGCGACGAAGTGGCACCAATCCGATGACTGGTTCGGCGGGTTTTCTGGCATCGAAGTGCTAGACGGCGGCAATAGTTTTGTCGCTATTTCAGATCGCGGCCATATCGTGCAGGGCACCTTCGCACGCGATGCAGATCAGATCGCTGACATCTCAATTGATCAAGATCATCAGATATTGGGTCTTAAAGGTGAAGTGCAAAAACGGTTCCGCCGTGACACCGAAGGGTTGGCCATCAGAAACGATGGCCGTCTTTATGTGTCTTTTGAAGGATACCACCGGGTCTGGGCCTATATGTCCGTCGGCGCACAAGCCGCAGGCATTCAGCGCCATGTCGATTTCAAAACCATGGCCAACAATGGTTCTCTGGAAGCCTTGGCAGTGGACGACAACAACCATCTTTACACCTTGCCAGAAGATTCATCGACATCTGACGGAAGCATTCCAGTCTATCGTTATGCAAAAGGTGAATGGACCAATCCGTTCAACCTGCCCAACAGCAGCAGCTACCACCCTGTTGGCGCTGACTTTGGCCCCGACGGGAAATTCTATCTGCTAGAGCGTGGTTTTAATGGCTTTGGCTTTAAAACGCGCGTGCGCCGTTTCGAAATCACAGCAGAGGGCGCAACTGCCGAAGAGATGCTTTTACAAACGTCAACCGGTGTGCACGATAACCTCGAAGGCATTTCTGTGTGGAAGGATGATCAGGGCCGTATTCGGTTGACCATGGTCTCTGATGATAACTTCATGTTCTATCAACGCACAGAGATCGTCGAATACCTGCTGCCTGACTCCGCTTGATTTAAGTCTACCGTATCGGTACACGCCGTCTGTCCTGCCGCGGTGGCAGGGCCGAGTCGCCGCCACCTTGTAAAACGGTTCAAATATGAAACAGACTTATCTTCCTGGCATTCTTGCCATGGCCGCCATCGTCGTGGCCTCAAACATTCTTGTGCAATTCCTGTACGGCGATTGGCTGACCTATGGCGCCTTCACCTATCCCTTTGCATTCCTTGTCACCGATGTGATGAACCGCGTCTATGGCGCCCCAGCCGCACGCCGCGTTGTGTTCATCGGCTTTATCGTCGGCGTAATCTGCTCTTTGATCGGCACGCAAATCCAAGGTGACTTTGGTCCGCTGGTCACAATGCGCATTGCAATCGGTTCCGGCCTCGCATTCCTCACGGCGCAATTGCTCGACGTGGCTATCTTTGATCGCCTGCGCTCCGGCCAATGGTGGCGCGCGCCTTTGGCCTCCACACTGATCGGCTCATCTGTCGATACGGCTCTATTCTTCACCATTGCGTTCTCAGGCAGTCTAACCTTCCTGGAACCTGCCAATGATGTCAGCTGGGCTGGCGATGTGCTGCCACTTCTAGGCCAAGGTCCAGAAGCCCCGCTTTGGGTATCTCTCGCGGTTGCTGATTGGTTGGTTAAGCTTTCGCTCGCTCTTGTTGCACTTGTGCCTTTCCGCATCATAGTGGGGAAAGTGTTACACAAACCTACATGATTTTGTTTTGACATACGCAAATTCTGTGGCAGGCTAGTGTTACGCGAAACCAATTGAAGGGAGGTGCCCATTGTCTAGAGAAGTAATGGAGAGCAGTGTCGGAACAGTTCGGAGGGATTGTAGTTAGGGCAGCCCCTAGCTGACATGAAAAACGAATTGGTCGCTGCCTAACCGGCGCACCTCCCAACATCTCGAAGGGCTGTTCCCGCGCGTGGAACAGCCCTTTTCGTTGCCCTTTCGAAACGCGCGATTTTGGCCTATTGAACACTATGCTTGTCGTAAACGAACAGATCACTTTGCAAGATTGGGAACTGACCGAACAGTTCATGCGGGCCTCTGGCCCCGGCGGGCAAAATGTGAACAAAGTCTCAACCGCAGTAGAACTTCGTTTCGAAGCAGAGCGATCCCCCAGCATCCCAGCCCAAGTCAAATCGCGCCTCAAACGCCTGGCGGGTCGTCGTTGGACAAAAGAGGGCGCGTTGATCATTCAATGCGATGAAACGCGAAGCCAAGCCCGCAACCGCGACATCGCGCGTGACCGTCTCGTAGAATTAATCCGCAAAGCGACGATCAAACCAAAGCGCCGGATCGCAACAAAACCAACCTACGGCAGCCAACAACGCCGCCTCAAAGCCAAAAAAGTGCGCGGCGCAGTCAAAAACCTTCGTGGCAGAGTTGATGACGACTAATACTTTTTCTTGATCCAAATACCTTGGGGTCTGGGGCAAAGCCCCAGCCGACATCACAAAACGCGAATAACGTCTTTGTCGATCCCCAACATATAACCGCGCCGGGCGACGTTCTTTACAAGCA
>NZ_JAUORX010000005.1 GCF_030548175.1 Cognatishimia sp. 1_MG-2023
GTGGGCGTTGAAATGGGATTTGGGGCAGGGTGTTGTGGTTTCATTAAAGTGAAAACGCGTTGTTTTTAGGGGCCGTGAAAATAGATGTGAAAAAATCGCATTTTTGCTCTTACATCCTGTTTCGACCTTTGCTAGGAACGCCGGACCAAACGGTGGCTACTGATTTGGTTTAAGTGCGGGTGTGGCGGAATTGGTAGACGCACCAGATTTAGGTTCTGGCGCCGCGAGGCGTGGGGGTTCGAGTCCCTTCACCCGCACCACTTAACTTCTTGAAAATACGAAGCTTAACAGAGTCTGAACGGATCGTACCGTTTGGTTAGTTTCTGTTGATGGCTGGTGTTTAAGTCATGGTTCCTGATGCAAACAGTGCAGAGGGACTGGCTGAATGAAGATTTACGATGAAACCTTGAAAATGAATCGCGCGTTGGATGGCACCTTTGGCGGGATGGTTGATGTTGTGCCAAATGATGCGGCAGATTTGCCGGTGCCTGCGGTGAAGCTTTATGTGGAAACGGGGGGCGCGTTGACGGTGACGCCGTTGAATGGTGATGGGCCTGTAACGGTTCAGGTGCCGGATTTCTCCGAGCTTGGATTAAATGTGGCGCGTGTGCATGCCTCGGGGACGACGGCGGCGGGCATCAAAGCCTATGTGGTGTGACCATGATTGATTTGGGCACCTCGATTGGAATTGAAGCGGGGCGCGGCCAGCGGGCGCGGTCTTTTGTGCAGCCGGGGCTGTTGCCGATCCGGAATGCTACGTTGAAAGACACCAGCCATTTGGTGACAGCCGTTGGCGATGTGACCTTTGGTGAGGGCAGTGTGAGCATCGGTGCGGGATCCCGGGTGACGGACGACCGAACCTATGATGGGGAGATTTGGGCGCATTCTGTGGTTGAGGATCTGGTGGGAAATCATCGCGCGCGGATGTTGTCGCCCTATTATGCGCCCGAAGTGTTGCGCACGCGTGGGGGGATGCAGACGTGGAAGTTCCCAAATGCAGTCGCGCAAGGCGGGCTTGATATGTTCATGGGCACGGCCAGTTCTGGACGGCTGACGCGGTTTCAAGCCTATGACATGGCGGATGTTTTGACGCGGCCTGCCTATGTGATTGTGGCGGCGGGGCAGTCGTTGATGGAATGCTCTTACAATGCTTTTGGTATTGATCCTGCGCTGGATTATTGGCCAGGGCCGCGGTGTCTGTGCATTCCGGGCTATAGCGATGGCGGTTATGGGGCAACGCGTGGGGAATTGCATTCGATGAATGCGCCGTTGCTGTTCAAAAGCATGTCTTCGGGCGTTTCACCTGCGATTGCTTTTGCGCAAGAGGTCATGCCGTTTGTGCCAGATACACATAATTTGGTGATCATTTGCGCGGCTTATTCCTCCACGCGCTTGATTGGGGCTGATGCCGATTGGAACCCTGATGGCGTGGGCCAAGCGGTGGATGCCTATCAGAATGCCGTTGATTTGGTGAATTTGGGTATGAGTCGCTTGCCTGCGGGATCGAAGATCGCCGGTTGGCTTTGGGCGCAGGGGCAGGGGGATCTGAGTGCAACGATGGACAGCGCCTATCCGCCCGCTTTTGCGGCGATGCGCGCGGCGGGTGAGGCTGATACGGGGTCGGGGCAGGTGCCTTGGATGTTGCTTGGGCCGCCGCCGGATGCGGCGAGTATTCATACAGAGCGGTTTGTTCAAACCTATGAAAACATGGATCAAGACAGTGGTCATGCCGCGGCGCAGCCTATGGCGCATACGGTTACACATCCGCCCGGATATATCGAGGATGGGACGCATGTGACCGCTTGGGGAAGCCGCGTGATGGGCAAGCTTGCAGCGCGGCGGTTTATTCAAGAAGGATACCTATAAACAAGAGGCCTGCCCCTAAGAGGGCGGGCCTTGTGATTTTGCGTTGAATTGTTGCGTCTGGAGAGGGTCAGAATGGGCTGAATGGTCTTGTGTTTGCGATTGTCCATCTATAAGGACCGCAGGCAGCATTATTTAGATTTTGAGCGGTGTCATCGTAACCCGCGCGACTGTTGAAAAGAAGGACGATACCATGCAGGTCACCGAGACCCTGAACGAAGGCCTGAAACGGGGCTACGACATCACTGTGACGGCGGCCGAGCTGGACAACAAAGTGAACGAAAAGCTTGTTGAAGCACAGCCAGAAGTCGAAATGAAAGGCTTCCGTAAAGGCAAAGTGCCTATGGCGCTGCTGAAAAAGCAGTTTGGTCAGCGTTTGCTCGGCGAAGCAATGCAAGAAGCCGTTGATGGTGCAATGAACGAGCACTTTGAAAAGTCCGGCGACCGCCCTGCATTGCAGCCAAAAGTCGAAATGAAAAACGGCGAAGAGTGGAAAGAAGGCGACGACGTAAACGTTGAAATGTCTTACGAAGCTCTGCCAGAGATTCCTGAAGTTGATCTGAAGTCTATCTCTTTGGAGAAACTGGTTGTTAAAGCGTCTGACGCAGATGTTGAGGAAGCTTTGGCGAACCTCGCAGAAACTGCACAAGACTTTAAAGACCGCAAAAAAGGCACCAAAGCGAAAGATGGCGACCAAGTCACCATGGATTTCGTTGGCAAGATCGACGGCGAAGCGTTTGAAGGCGGTTCCGGCGACGACTTCCCATTGGTTCTGGGTTCTAACCAGTTCATTCCTGGTTTCGAAGAGCAGCTGGTTGGCGTGAAGAACGAAGAAGAGAAGGACGTTACTGTTTCCTTCCCTGACGATTACCAAGCAGAGCACCTTGCGGGTAAAGAGGCTGTGTTCTCTTGCACCATCAAAGCGGTTAAAGAGCCTGTTGCAGCTGAGCTGAACGACGAGCTGGCGAAGAAATTCGGCGCAGAAGACCTGGATGGTCTGAAAGGTCAGATCGCTGAGCGTCTGGAAGCAGAATACGCGGGCGCGTCCCGTCAGGTTCAAAAGCGCGGCTTGCTTGACGCATTGGACAAACTGGTTTCTTTTGATCTGCCTCCTTCCTTGGTTGAAGCAGAAGCTGGTCAAATTGCGCACCAGCTGTGGCACGAAGAAAACCCAGAAGTCGAAGGTCATGATCACCCAGAGATCACACCAACAGACGAGCACAACACATTGGCAGAGCGTCGCGTTCGCCTAGGCCTGTTGTTGGCTGAGTTGGGTCAGAAAGCAGAAGTTGAAGTGACTGACGCTGAAATGACACAAGCGATCATGAACCAAGCGCGTCAGTACCCTGGCCAAGAACGTCAGTTCTTTGAGTTCATTCAGCAAAACCAGCAAATGCAGCAGCAGCTGCGTGCGCCATTGTTTGAAGACAAAGTTGTCGACTATGTATTCGAACTGGCTCAGATCTCTGACAAAGAAGTCAGCAAAGATGATCTGCAAAAAGCGGTTGAGGCTCTGGACGAAGAGTAATCTCCTCCACAGTTTCGGAAAAAAGAAAGGGCTGCCTGATTGGGCAGCCCTTTTTCGTTCTGAAATAGTTTCACACTCACACTTTGAAAAGTCTTTATAAAAGTCTTGATAGAAAAGGTCTTTTGAAATTGGGAAGGGGCTGCCTGGAGTTATGGGCAGCCCCCTAAAGTTGCGTAGGGATATTTACGCAACCCGCTCGGGGGATGAACGAGCGGAATTCCTTAGATTTAGATTGGCCGAAGTTCTTCCATCTCGGTGAGAGACGTTGCCGTAAATGTACGTTGTGGCAAGTCTCTGGTGATCCGCTGGAGTTCTGACACATCATCTGTGCCGATCTTTTCAGACAAAAGTTTCAGCAGATCGAGCGCGGCTGCGATTTCTTTCTCAGAATTGGCTTTTGATAGCTGTTCAAAGCAATACTGCTGAAGGTCCGACTTTTGTGCGGCTGGCGCGAGTGGGGCATGCTTGGGCTCTAGGGCGATATCGTTGGCTATTGCCTTTGCTTTGGCGCCCTTGTTGAAGAGCGCTAGCGCTTTGTCCTCGTCTGCGAAAATATCATGCGTGATACCAGCGAAATTCCGAATGGATTGGATTCGTTCGTCTGTACAGTCCATCAGGGCTGTCATGGCGCTGACTACGCCCATTGGCTTGGTGCTGCCGATATAATCGTATGGTGCATTGCCTGACCGCTTCATGACGCGGTTCATGACAGGGTCGATCACAGCAACGATATCTAGAATACCAGATGATTGAGCGTATTCGAAACAACCAAGCATCAATTCTGATGTATAGTGAGAAATCGAGTTGCGGTTTTCGCGGCCTTTCAGTTTGTCAGTGTCGATGCAAAAACGTGTAGCTTCCCAGATTTGAGCAGAGCGCAATGGCGCCTCGCCATCAAGAAGCTCGAAAAAGATGTCGGCCAGCATGTGTGGGCCGGTGGTTTGCAGTAAGCGCATACAGCCTACGACTTCACCATCATCATCCAAACAAACGATGTGGGCAGGGTTTAATTTGTCGTATTGATCAATTTCACGACCATCTTCTACGGCCACTTCCCAACCAAGGCGGCCTGAGAAGACTCGGGCGCGAAGTTTGTAAACTTCATCTAAAATTTTAGAAAACTTGGCTTCGTTGAGTGCGTCGATAACAAGTATCATGGTCATCCCCTACCAGTGGTTGATTTTTACCCATCGTTATCCATGACAGGAAAAATCGCTATTAGGGGATTCCCGTAATTTTTCAATTTTAGTAAATTTAATTTGATTTTTGTTTGATGATTGATCGAAAAATGTCAGATCAAGCGTTTGTGTACCTACAGATCAGGCCTGTTTTAGGCAAGGTTATCTCGGCTGGTTATCCGGGATAAATCAGTCCGTGACTGATCGCACGCCCAACAGCTTGGGCCGTTGTCAGGGCATTTAGTTTAGAACGCCCACTTCGAAGGTGCACTTCGACGGTACGATGAGAGATACAGAGTATATCCCCGATGTCTTGTTGGCTTTTACCTGCCGCAGCCCATTGTAGGATTTCTTTTTCACGGGACGACAGGGCAGGGCGGCTTAGGACATTTGGAAGAATGCCTGATTGCATAACATTGTCGTGCATGTGCACGGCAGCAACCTGTAAATCGCCCATGATTTTACGTTTTAGTTTTGACCAAACTGATTTTTCACAGTTTCGAGAGACGCTGAGTAGGCCAACTTCACCGTAGGGGCCGCGGATTGGAACCGAAATACCAACATTAGGAATGCCGAATTCGCGACCAGGGTTGAATACGAGATTAAAGTTCTGATCCCGATCGAACCTTTGCCAGTCGACAGGCGCAATACTGTTTACTGATTTGTGAATTACTGGATCAACACAATGCAGGTTATTTTGTGCGTAGTGATCTGCCCAGTCATCTGAATAGTTTGCATAGTATCTGACGTCTCCGGACAGGGGAGGCATCGCGACGTAAGAGGCGTAATCGAGTTCAAGCTTATCGCACAGGTCATCAATGAACGCTGGAAAGCGTGCCTCTGTCTCTGGCATTGCGTTTAGATCAATAAGATCCAATTGCTTTCCTCTCCTCAATCAACACCGTTCAATTGATCGGTGTCTTACGAATTTGCAACGCTCAAGTTGCCACGGCCTGCATCCATTGCCATGGACCGCATAAACGCCAAAACCGCACTGCGCTGACTTTGTGGCAATTGGCGGTAAAGTTCCATCATCTCGATAGCATCACGATCAGAGAGGAATTCCATTTTGTCAATCGGATCGACTTCGATGCCGGCATCTTCTTCGGAACGACGAATGCCCTCAAAAAAATAAACGACGTCTACGCCTAACTTTTCTGCAACCGCCCAAAGACGGGAAGCGCTGACGCGATTTGCACCGGTTTCGTATTTTTGGATCTGTTGGAACTTAACGCCGATGGCGTCTCCGAGTTCCGTTTGGCTGATTCCCATCGCGTGACGACGGGCCCTAATGCGTTTCCCAACCAAAACATCGATCTTATTCATAACTCACCTGTGGGTTCTAACTACTGGTACGAGCCGGATGCCAAAACACGCATTCCGCCCCGAGGCGACATTTACTATTACAAACCTTTCTGCCCTAAATGGGGCGCCGGGGCAAATTCTTCGCCTTAAAGTAGTCTTATTGCTGAATTTTTCAGCAATGGCTTGTAAACAAGTCGCGCCCAGTAGGCGCGACCCGCATTCGCTTGAGCGACTTAGGACTCAGACTCGTCTTCTGCAGCTGGTGCTGCAACGTCTTCGTCGTCATTCGCAGCAGAACCGATATCGTCGAACAATTCAGCGATTTCGAAATCTGCAGCAGCTTCTTCTTCAGCTGCCAGTTCCTGAATGGATTTACCGGAAGCTTGTAGCTCCGCTTCTTCCTCAGAGCGCGCCACGTTCATGACGATCTCTACAGTAACTTCAGGGTGCAGGCGCACGGCAACTTCGTGTAGGCCCAGATCTTTGATCGGTGCGATCAAGGAAACCTGTTTGCGGTCTACTGTGAAGCCAGCTTCGGTAGCTACTTCGGCTGCGTCACGTGGAGTAACGGAACCATAAAGAGCACCAGAGTCAGATGCAGAGCGAATCACGATGAACTGCTGGCCAGCCAGCTTCTCACCCATTGCTTCTGCTTCTTTCTTGGTTTCCAAGTTGTGTGCTTCAAGCTGAGCTTTTTGCGCTTCGAAGTGTGCCACGTTGGACGCAGAAGCGGTAAGAGCTTTACCTTGAGGCAACAAATAGTTGCGTGCAAAGCCAGACTTTACATCAACAACTTCGCCCATTTGACCAAGCTTGGCCACACGTTCCAGAAGGATAACTTGCATATCAGTCTCTCCTTATTTCACAGCGTAGGGCAGCAATGCGAGGAAGCGAGCGCGTTTGATTGCGCGAGCCAATTCACGTTGCTTTTTCGCGGAAACCGCGGTGATCCGAGACGGAACGATCTTGCCACGCTCAGAGATGTAGCGCTGAAGAAGTTTCGTATCTTTATAGTCGATCTTAGGCGCATTCTCACCAGAGAATGGGCAGACCTTGCGACGGCGGAAAAATGGTTTTGCAGCCATGGGTTACAGTCCTTTCTTCACGCTATCAGTTGCGGCGCTCGCGGCGATCGCCACGGTCGTCACGTTTTTGCATTTGTACAGATGGACCTTCTGGGTGCTCGTCGACCTTGATGGTCAGAACACGCATAACGTCATCATGCAGGCGCATCAGGCGTTCCATCTCTTGAATGGCCGTTGCTGGTGCATCGGTTTTCAAGAAGGCGTAGTGGCCCTTGCGGTTTTTGTTGATCTTGTACGCCATTGTTTTGACGCCCCAGTATTCATGTTCAACGAGCGAACCGCCGTTGTCAGACAATACTGTACCAAAATGTTCGATAAGACCTTCAGCTTGCGTGTTGGACAAGTCCTGACGCGAGATGAATACATGCTCATACAGTGGCATGTGCTCTCCATTTTCATTCAAGCGCATTTCAAAGAGTAGGGCGGTTTACCTTTTTGCACCCTACCCACGAGAGACTGCGCGGTTCTAAATATTCGCAAAAAGGATGGCGCTGTATAACGGATTTGAGACTTTAAACAAGCCTGTTTGAAATTAGAAACAAACTGTTTCTGCCTTATTTCACGGTGGGTTCGCCCCATTTGTGCCGCTTTTCCGGACAAGGTTTGGCTGTGATGCAACCCATAGAGGAACTCTCAAAGATGAACTTCAGTATTATTGAGCAGGGTCCGAGTCAGTTTGTCCAGAAAATCGCAGAGTTTTTGAAGCGTTTGAGCATACTTGGATTCGCTGCAGTGCTGTGTGTCGCAGGTATTTCGATCATGACCTTCCCTGGGTTTGAGGTTGAAGGACTAGCATTTATCAAATCACTGATGGGGCTTTCTTTGTTTCTTGCCGGATTGTTGACCGCTGGGTTTGCCCGGATTGGTGACCTGCGCATTTTACAGTTCGAAAAAAGCGATAATACTTGGAAAATGAAAGCACAGGACGCTTCGGGTGATCTTTTGCAAGAGTTCGAAGGTGATGCCGCGCGTTCTGTTGAAGTTCGGGGGCAATTGGTTTGCTTGCGGGACAAGGCAAATAACAAGCTCTTGAGCTTAACTTTGGCCGCCCCCATAGAAATGAAGCAAACGTTGTCATAATCGCCGTAATCACAACGTCTTAACACTTTGCTTCCGTTTCTGTGCGGCTGTGCACAGGGTCTGTTTTGTGGGTGGGATTGCTATTAACTGGCATCAGTTCATGTTGCGACCACACAACATTTACGGAGCTATCCCAATGAAATCTTTTGTTCTAGCCGCAGGCCTGATGGCTGCCGCAACTATCGCATCCGCAGACGCTGAAAAATATGTTCTGGATGCAAGCCACAGCCAAATCGTTTTCTCGTATAACCACCTTGGCTATTCCACGACCTACGGCATGTTCTCTGGTTTCGAAGGCGAAATCATGTTTGACCAAGAAGACCCAGCAGCGTCTTCTGTTTCTGTTTCTATGCCAGTGAAATCAATGATCACCGGTTGGGAAGAACGCTTTGGTCACTTTATGTCCCCAGACTTCTTTGGTGCGACTGACGACGAAATGGTAACCTTCGTATCTACAAGCATCGAAGTGACTGGCGAAAACACTGCGCTTATCACAGGTGACCTGACTTTGAACGAAGTGACCAAATCTGTTGTTCTAGACGCTAAGCTGAACCAAGCAGGCGATCACCCAATGGCAGGCAAGCCATGGGCTGGCTTTGATGCGACGACAACTTTGGTTCGTTCAGAATACAACTTGGGTCAATTCGCGCCGTTCGTGGGCGACGAAGTTCCGGTTACGATCTCTATCGAAGCGATGAAGGCTGACAGCTAAGTTAAGCTAGACTCGATACATAGAAAAAGCCCCCGAAGTTCTGCTTCGGGGGCTTTTTTGTACGGTAAGAGATTATTGACGGGTCGCGGTTAGTTCCACCAGCACCAATACCGAAAACCCAAGAGAGCTTTCGTCTGGTTGATTGTCGCCGATCCCAAAATCCTGTCGGTTCAGCGTGACCTCGCCAGACATGGTGGCATCCTCTTGTCTCGTTTCCAAATAGAAGGGCAGTGTCACAGGGATTGTTTTTCCGCGCAGCGTTAAGGTGCCTTCGGCGAGGTACCCTTCGTCAGCCGGTAGGATGTCGGCGGCGAAAGTGGCTGTGGGGAATTCCGCAGTGTTAAAGTAATCGGCGCCCATAGCTTGTTGAGTGACCGAGCCAAGCGTCAACGATCCGATGTTGATCACCACCTCAACGGAACCATGTTTTCCA
The DNA here is from genome assembly GCF_030548175.1 of Cognatishimia sp. 1_MG-2023. Classification (GTDB taxonomy): domain Bacteria; phylum Pseudomonadota; class Alphaproteobacteria; order Rhodobacterales; family Rhodobacteraceae; genus Cognatishimia. Next base: position 9,185 of record NZ_JAUORX010000005.1, read on the forward strand.
TCAACGGCGTCTTCGTCAAAAGAGATTTGGGCGGTCCAGTCTTCGAAGCTGCCACTGACGGGATTGCCAAACTGGCTGATTTCTATCGCGATTTTCCCCGATTGCGCCTGCCAGTCGGATTGTACCGCAGCAAGGGTTTCGGTGTTGGTTGTTGTGGTCGTGGGGGTGAAATAGCCCTGGCTTGACCCAATGAAGAGTGCAACCACCCATATGATCAAGGCTAATGCGAATGGACGTGGGCCGTGGGATTGGTCGGGCAGGTTCGGGACGTCGGGCGTGCCGGGCAGCATGCGCTGCAGGGTCTTATCGCGATCAATGACAAAGTGTTTTAGGGCGCCGCCGACATGGGCCAGAATTGTCAGCGCCAGCACAATCATCAGAACAAAGTGCAAGCCCGACGTGATTTGCGCCAAGGATTCCGATTTTGGCACGAGGGGCAGGTTTTGGCCGAAAGGCCACCAAATTGGCGCGAACCCTTCGGTGGTTGCGTGATGAATCCAACCAGACAGTGGTACCAAAAGCATGGAGCCATATAGCAACCAATGTGCGGTTTCTGCGGCTGTGGCTTCTAATTTGTGGTCCGCATTCAGGAGCCCAGGCCGTTTTTGGGACAACGCCCAAAGGATACGTAGCAAGGCCGTGAAAAATGCGGCAAGGCCGATTGTCTTGTGTAGTGAAAACAAAGTGGCCTTAAAGGCCAGCTCTTCGCCGGTTGCAAAGGGCGCTGAATGCGCAAAGTAGCCAACGGGAAAGGCCGTTAGAATCAGAAGCGCTGTGAGCCAATGAAAGGTCTTGGTCAGTCCGCCATAGTGGGTCGAGGTATTTCGAAGGGGCATCTGGATGTCCTGCTTTTGTGGTGACCATCAGGATAGACGGGTGCACCATTGGAGCAAGCGTTCATCAGCCAAACTATGGTGCGCTCAGGCGCAAGGGCGTTGCACCTATGCACAGGGCGCGCTATTTCGGGTGAAACGCTAAGAAAAGGGGGCTTTCATGAGCCGAGCATTCGTTTTTCCGGGACAGGGCGCACAGACTATTGGCATGGGCAAAGCATTGGCCGAGGCCTATCCAGCCGCAAAAGCTATTTTTGATGAAGTTGATGACGCGTTGGGCGAAAAGCTCAGCACGCTGATCTGGGAAGGCGAGCAAGACGCGCTGACGCTAACACAGAACGCACAGCCTGCGTTGATGGCGACATCCTTGGCCGCAGTTCGTGCTTTGGAAGCTGAAGGTGTTTCAATGGAAGCGGCCTCTTTCGTAGCAGGGCATTCGCTGGGCGAATATTCCGCTTTGGCCGCGGCCGGTGCGATCAGTGTTGCTGATACTGCGCGCCTTTTGCGTATTCGTGGCGAAGCGATGCAAGCGGCTGTGCCTGTAGGTGTTGGCGCGATGGCTGCTTTATTGGGCCTGGATTTTGCGACAGCGACCGCAGTTGCAGAAGAGGCCGCGCAGGGCGAAGTGTGCCAGGCGGCAAATGACAATGATCCGGGGCAGGTGGTTGTCTCTGGTCACAAGGCGGCTGTTGAGCGCGCGCTTGATATCGCCAAGGAAAAGGGCGCAAAACGCGCAGTTCTTTTGCCGGTAAGCGCGCCTTTCCATTGCGCCTTGATGCAGCCAGCTGCCGAAGTTATGGCCGAGGCGCTGGATAAGGTTGAGATCAACCGCCCAATCGTGCCTTTGGTGGCAAACGTGCGTGCGCAGGCGATTTCTGACCCTACAACGATCCGCTCGCTTTTGGTTGAGCAGGTGACAGGTTCTGTGCGTTGGCGCGAATCTGTGGCTTGGATGGCTGGCGAAGGCGTGACCGAAATCTATGAAATTGGCGCGGGCAAAGCATTGTCCGGCATGGTGCGTCGTATCGAACGTTCGATCGCATGCACAGCCGTTGGTACCGCTGACGACGTCAAAGCCGCAGTAGAAAAGCTGGCCTAAGCGCCGCTGATAAAGAATTTCAGGAGAAACTATGTTTGATTTGACAGGAAAAGCGGCGCTGGTCACCGGCGCGTCTGGTGGCATTGGTGGCGAGATCGCCAAAGCGCTGCATGCAGCTGGCGCGACCGTTGGTCTTTCAGGAACGCGGGTTGAGCCGCTCGAGGCTTTGGCTGCGGAACTGGGCGAGCGCGCGCATGTTCTACCGTGCAACTTGGGTGACGCCGAAGCGGTTGCCGCTTTGCCAAAGGCCGCCATCGAAGCGATGGGCAGCCTAGACATCTTGGTGAACAACGCCGGCATCACCAAAGACCAGATCTTTATGCGTATGTCTGACGAAGAATGGCAGCAAGTCCTTGATGTTAATCTAACATCTGCGATGCGCCTGTGCCGTGCCGTAATGCGCCCAATGATGAAAGCGCGTTGGGGTCGGATCATCAATATCAGCTCTATTGTTGGGGCCACTGGTAACCCGGGTCAGGCAAACTATGCGGCCTCTAAGGCCGGTATGGTCGGCATGACCAAATCAATTGCCTACGAGGTTGCTAGCCGTGGAATCACCGCAAATGCTGTGGCGCCGGGCTTTATCGCAACGGCGATGACTGACAAGCTGAACGATGATCAGAAAGAGGCGATCAACAAGCAGATCCCATCTAATCGCATGGGTACACCAGCGGAAATCGCAGCAGCCGTTCTTTATTTGGCAAGCGACGAAGCAGGTTACGTGACGGGGTCGACCTTGCACGTTAATGGTGGCATGGCCATGTTGTGATTGCAGTGGTGCTTTTAATGGGGGAAAATTCCCCCAAGCACCTTTGTGATTACATTGCGAAAGCGTTTGCCTTACATAGAACATGTGCTATAGGCGGCGCAGTTTTCCGGGTGAGCCTTCTGGCACGCCGGAGTATCCGGTGGAGCCGGAACGATAGCCGCCCAATCGGGCATACACATTCCGCGCTTACTGCGGGTAGACCACTGGCCTTAGGCCATACGAATGAGGAATTGATATGAGCGACGTCGCAGACCGCGTAAAAAAGATCGTTGTTGAGCACCTAGGTGTTGAAGAAGACAAAGTAGTCGAAGCAGCTTCCTTCATCGACGACCTGGGCGCAGACTCCCTGGACACAGTTGAATTGGTTATGGCCTTCGAAGAAGAGTTCGGCATCGAGATCCCTGATGACGCAGCTGAAACTATTCAATCTTTCGGCGACGCAGTGAAATTCATCACTGAAGCTTCCTAAGCTTTTTTGTCGTTTGACAGTTATGAGCCCCTCGCGTTTGCGGGGGGCTTTTCTTTTTGGTTAAGTCTGATTGCGCGAGTTAATAGCCGTAAAGGCGAAAGAATGCCGAGCTATTCGCTCAGGCACTCTTGCCCCTAAGGGGTGTGGCTTGGTAAGAGCATTCAAAGATTAGAGGAAAAGGGGCAGCATCATGCGTCGTGTTGTAATTACCGGTCTTGGACTGGTTACTCCGTTGGCTTGCGGTGTCGAAGAAAGCTGGTCTCGTATTCTAGACGGAAAGTCTGGGGCAGGGCCGATCACTCGATTTGATGCCGAACGTGTGGCAACAAAGTATGCCTGCGAAGTGCCTTTGGGCGATGGTTCCGACGGGTCATTCAATGCGGATGATTGGATGGAACCAAAAGAACGCCGCAAGGTTGATGACTTTATCCTTTATGGCATTGCTGCTGCTGAACAAGCGGTAAAAGATTCCGGTTGGATGCCAGAAGACGACGAAAGCCTAGAGCGGACCGGTGTTATGATCGGTTCCGGCATTGGTGGTCTGAACTCTATCGCCGAAACAGCAGTCTTGCTGAAAGAGCGCGGCCCGCGTCGTGTTTCTCCGTTCTTTATTCCAGGTGCGTTGATCAACCTGATCTCTGGTCAGGTGTCGATCCGCTATGGTTTCAAAGGTCCAAACCACGCGGTTGTTACAGCTTGTTCAACTGGTGCGCACGCGATTGGTGATGCGTCCCGTTTGATCAAAGCTGGCGATGCGGATGTTATGGTTGCTGGTGGCGCCGAAGCTGCGATTTCTGAAATTGGTATCGCGGGCTTTAACGCTTGTAAGGCATTGTCCACGAAACGTGCAGACGATCCACAAGCGGCAAGCCGTCCTTATGACGCGGACCGTGATGGTTTTGTTATGGGCGAAGGCGCGGGTGTTGTTATTCTTGAGGAATACGAACACGCGAAAGCCCGTGGCGCGAAAATCTATGCCGAGGTTCTTGGCTACGGCCTGTCTGGTGACGCATACCACATCACAGCGCCATCTGAGAACGGAGAGGGCGGCGAGCGCTCTATGCGCGCAGCTTTGAAGAACGCGGGCCTAACGCCTGCTGACGTGGACTACATCAATGCTCACGGCACATCTACGATGGCGGATACCATCGAGTTGGGCGCGGTAGAGCGGATGATGGGCGATGCGGCAAGCAAAGTGACTATGAGTTCGACCAAATCCGCAACAGGGCACCTTTTGGGTGCGGCTGGCGCGATTGAGGCGATCTTCTCGATCTTGGCGATCCGTGATCAAGTTGCTCCTCCGACCATTAACCTTGATAACCCAGCGGTCGAGACCAAAGTGGACTTGGCACCGAATGCAAAGGTGGAACGGGAGATTAACATCGCCCTGTCTAACTCTTTTGGCTTTGGTGGTACGAACGCCTCTGTGGTCTTCGGAAAGGTCTAAGTCATGTGGCGAAGCATCGCTTCGAACGCGATTACTCTGTTGATTGTCGCGGTGTTTCTTTTTGGCGGCGTCGTCCTTTGGGGCAAGAGCCAATACACAAACCGAGGGCCCTTGGCTGAGGCGATCTGTGTGCGCGTCGCACCCGGATCGACCATGCGCAAAGTGTCTGAAAACCTTGAAGAAACCGGTGCTGTAAGCAACGGTTCCTTGTTCCGCATTGGGGCAGATTACACGGAAAAATCTGGCTTGCTAAAAGCCGGAGCTTTCCTTGTTCAACCGGGTGCGTCGATGTCTGAGATTGCAGATATTGTGACTCGTGGCGGCGCGTCGACCTGTGGGACCGAGGTTGTTTATCGCGTTGGTGTAACGCGGTCTGTTGTTCAGGTTCGGGAAATGGATGCGGCGAGTAATCGCTTTGTTGAGGTTGTGTCGTTCAACCCATCCGAAGGCGAAGCACCGGCGGAATTTTTGGATGTGCGTCAGCAGTCTGATACCCGTTACCGGATCGCGATGGCTGAGGGTGTGACCAGCTGGCAAGTTGTTGATGCGCTTAGCAAAATTGATCTTCTGAGCGGTGAAGTAGAGGTGCCTGCAGAGGGATCGCTAGCACCGGATAGCTACGAAGTACGCGAAGGTGACAGCCGTGCGGATGTGATCAAACGCATGACCGACGCGCAAGAGGTGCTTTTGGCAGCAGCTTGGGAAGCGCGTGATCCGTCTATCCCGTTGAAATCACCAGAAGAAATGCTGATCCTTGCCTCTATCGTTGAGAAAGAGACAGGGATTGCCGAGGAACGTGGTCAGGTGGCGAGTGTGTTCACCAACCGTTTGAACCAAGGCATGCGTTTGCAGACGGACCCGACCGTAATTTACGGCATCACCAAAGGCGAAGGCGTGTTGGGTCGTGGCTTGCGTCAAAGCGAGCTGCGTCGTGAAACCCCTTGGAATACTTACGTTATTCCGGGTCTTCCGCCGACACCGATTGCCAATCCGGGCCGTGCCAGCCTTGCGGCTGTGGCCAATCCTGACACCACGAATTTCATCTTCTTCGTGGCTGATGGTACCGGCGGTCACGCCTTTGCGGCGACCTTGGCAGAGCACAATCGCAACGTGGCCGAGTGGCGCAAAATCGAAGCGCAACGGTCGAGCCAGTAACATTTCGTAAATGTGGAAATTCGTACGTTTCACCGGTTGAAACGTACGATTCGACAAACGCCTCGCACTTTGCGGGGCGTTTTTTGTTGGTTTAGGGGGCGTCGCGACTGTCAGGGTAGAGCCCATTTTTCCTGAATTTCTGTCATGCGGCGAACGGCGGCATTTAGGTTGATTGTGATCCGCAACTTTGATGAAGCGGTCTCATCCTTTGTCAGAATAGCGATACGACCAACAAGATACCGCTGATGATTGTCCCGCATACCGGGACCAGCAGTGGTATCGAAAAATGATCATCCGCAGGTTCGGCCCGGTGCTTGATGGCAATCAGAGCTAAATTGACACATACGAACACACTTAGAACGATTTGTGATGTCCACTCTGCAAGGCGTGCAATTGGCAGAAACAGACTGAGGCCGAGGATGCAGATTGCGACAAATGCAGTGGCGACAGAGGGTGTTTGTGTGCGGACCGATAGGCGCGCGAAACCAGCGGGCAACCGGCCGCGATCAGCCATGCCATAGATGACGCGGGACACCATGATCATCTGGATCAACACCCCATTCACCGTTGCCACGACAGCAATGGCTGTGAAGCTGATCTGCATTGCTTCTGGGGCATCAGCAAAGACGAGGGCTAATGGCGCAGATGACCCCGCAAGCGCCTCCATCGGGACTGCCATTGTCACTGCGACACAAGTGGCCAAGTAGAGGATGGTCGCAATGACGAGCGTGTAGATGATCGCTTTAGGAAGTGTTCGGCGCGGTTCTTCAACCTCTTCTGCAACATTCACCATGTCTTCGAAACCGATGAACGCAAAAAAGGCGAGCACCGTCGCGCTGATGATGCCGGTCCAGTGACTGCCCCATAGTGGTGGTATCAAGTCTTTTGGAGAGACGCCCAGTCTTTCCGTCATGGCCATGCTCCAGCCGATCACAACAATCAGGCCAAGAATTTCGATGACTGTGACAATGCCTGCGACGACAACAGATTGGGTGATCCCCCACCATGCCAGTAATCCCATCGTGGTCACGATTCCCAAGATGAGGGCGGAAGGTTCCACGCCTGTCAGGCTGCCCAAGTATCCGGAAGCCCCAACCGTGATGGCTGATGCCGAAACCAACCCTGAAATTGCAACGAGAATACCGATTGCAGTAGCGAGATCCGCGCGGCCAAAGCCCGCATCTACGTAGGCGGACTCGCCAGCACTGACCGGATAACGTGTCGCGAGTTCAGCATAGGAGAAGGCTGTGAATCCGACGACACTCGCCGCGAGCAAAAATGCGATCCAAGCATATGGGCCAGCTTGTGCCGCAGTGACGCCAATCAGGACGTAAATCCCGGCGCCAACAGTAACCCCCAGCCCGTAGAGTGTGAGAAGTGGAAGGGTCAATGAACGATTGAGTGACGTTGTCGGAGGTGCTTTGTCCTGCGCCAATGGGATTGGATTCTTGACCATAGACCTGCCTTTGCGGGAGGTTAAACTGTTTGAATCATTGGTAAGATAGAGGCGAAGATCAACTTCGGCATCAAAGACGAGCTCTGAGCGAGCCAGTCCTTCGTTCAATCTTTATCAGAGCATTAAAGATCTGCATAGCAGGCATTGGTGTGCCTGCGGCGGAAGGGCGAAAAGTCCCGCACTGCTGACCTTAGCGTTACATACGCCTACTTGCCCGGCGCCTTCATCCGGTTCCACATGTCTGGTGCGATTTGGGGGCCGATTTTGTAGTACCAGTGGGTGTGGTCGGGGATTTGGATTTGGGTTGTGTCTAGGCCTGCTTCTGCGAGGGCTTGGGCTGTTGCGGTGGAGGCTGCTGTGGGGAAGAGGTGGTCTTTGTCGCCGTTGTAGATGAAGAGCGGTGCGTCGGAATTGGTTGGGTGGACGTTGGCGGTGTCTATTGCGGCGCCGTGGGTGGTGATGGCGCGCCATTGGCCGGTGTTTCTTAGGGCGAGCTGTTGGGCGAAAAGGCCGCCTGCGGAATGGCCCATCAGGTAGATTTGCGTTGGGTCGATGGCGAAGTGGTCTTGGGCTTGTTCTAGCAGGTTGGTCATGAAGTCTGTGCCATCGGGGCCGTGATCCCAGTATTGGGGATTGCTGCTGTTGGGGGCGATCAGGACGAGTTGGTTTCGGGCGGCTGTCTCTTTCCACATATCAATCATAGCGAGGCCGGGGCGGCCTGAGCCGTGCAGCAGGACGATGGCGGGGCGCGGTTGGCCGATGGTTGGGCCGCGGCCGAACCATGTGCGGTCTGGTTGGCCGGGTTGGGACAGGGTGAACTGTTGCGCGACATCGGTTGGGGCTGTGTATGTGGCGGATGTTTTGCGCAGATCAAGGCGCGCGATATAGTCGATTTGGGTGAGCTGGCCTTGGCGTGCGGGCGCTGTTGGTTGGCTGTCTGGCGCAATGAAATGCAGCAGGATCGGGACGACAAGGAGCGTGAGGCAAAAGGTTTTGAGAAATTGCATGACGGAATACCGGATTGAAAATATGCGTTTTTTTAGCTGTGTATTTGGGCTAAATTAAGACGTGTTGTGGTGTTGCGTTTTGTGAGGTCTATTTGGTAACTATCTGTAAATAAACGAAAACTTGACATACGTCACGGTCTTTGCTAGATATGTGACATGCTGGAAGACGTGACACACGGCCCGGGGGAAACCTTTGGGTCGTTTTTCATTTCGCTCGTGTGGAGGGCAATGACCACAAGAGAAGGCAAAGAGCATATGACACATGAAACCCCGCCAGAGGGCGTTGCGGCTTTGGATGCAGAGATCGCGAAGGTTCGGCAGACCGTCACCCATTTGAGCCAGCATTTGGCTTTGATGGAACGAGACATCATGTCGGGCGAGACCGATCGTATTAGGGACTCGGCTAAGTTGCTGAGTGACATCCGGGCTTGGGCCAAACTGGCGATTGAAACGGAGGCACGATTTGATGAACGCAGAAAACGAGACCATGGCGTCGTCTACGACTACGCGCTGGACCTTGCGCGGGCACGGGAGACAATCGGGTGCAGAATGGCTCGCTTGCGCCGGTGTTGCCGCGCAAAATGAGTTCTTAGAAGGATTGGATGCGGGAGAGCTTTTGGCTCTCCCTTTTTTGTTCGAGTTCTGGGCGATGGCGCATCAATTGCCGCCTGAGGGCGATTGGAAGACTTGGGTTGTTCTTGGCGGTCGTGGGGCTGGCAAGACGCGGGCTGGGGCGGAATGGGTGCGGTCGATGGTCGAAGGGGCGCGGCCTTTGGATGAAGGGCGCGCGCGGCGGGTGGCCTTGGTTGGCGAGACACTGGATCAGGTGCGGGATGTGATGGTGTTTGGCGAGAGCGGGATTTTGGCCTGTTCGCCGCCGGATCGGAAACCTGTGTGGCAGGCGGGGCGGCGGCAGTTGTTGTGGCCGAATGGGGCCGTGGCGCAGGTGTTTTCGGCGCATGATCCAGAAAGTCTGCGGGGGCCGCAGTTTGATGCGGCTTGGGTGGATGAATTGGCAAAATGGAAGCGGGCCGAGGAGACCTGGGACATGTTGCAGTTTGGGCTGCGGCTTGGGGATCATCCGCAGCAGGTGGTGACGACAACGCCGCGCAATGTGGCGGTGCTGCGCGATCTGTTGGCGCGGGATGGGACGGTGCAGACCTATGCGGCGACAGAGGCGAACCGGGCCAATCTGGCGGAGAGTTTTCTGCAAGAGGTGCGGGCGCGCTATGCGGGAACGCATTTGGGGCGGCAAGAGCTGGATGGCGTGTTGATGGCAGATGTTGAAGGGGCGTTGTGGTCTCGGGACATGCTGGATGGCTGTTTGGTTGAGGATACAGGGGCGCTTGACCGGATTGTGGTGGCTGTTGATCCGCCGGTGACGGGCACGGATCGGTCAGATGACTGCGGGATTGTGGTGGTTGGTGCGGTGTTGCAGGGGCCGCCGCAGGATTGGCGGGCTGTGGTTCTGGAAGATGCGACAGTGGCGGGGCGCTCGCCGGTGGGCTGGGCGACGGCGGCAGTGGACGCGATGCGGCGCTGGGGGGCGGATCGGCTGGTGGCGGAGGTCAATCAGGGCGGTGATCTGGTGCAGACGGTGGTGCGGCAGGTGGATCCGACGGTGGCCTATAAGGCGGTGCGGGCCACGCGGGGCAAGGTCGCGCGGGCGGAGCCTGTGGCGGCTTTGTATGAGCAGGGGCGTGTTTTGCATCGGCGGGGGCTGGGTGATTTGGAGGATCAGATGTGCCTGATGTCGGCGCGGGGCTTTGAGGGGCAGGGATCGCCTGACCGAGTGGATGCATTGGTGTGGGCCTTGCATGAGGTGATCTTGCTGCCAGCGGAGCGTTGGCAACGGCCGGGTTTGCGCGCGTTGTGACGGTGGATTTGAGTATTTTTAGAAAGGTGAAGAGGCGGTGTTGCGCATGGGCCGCGCGGGTGGGTCGCGTGGCTTTAACCGGTTTGGGGGAAAGTGGGTTTCATCAGAGCGAGGGAGCGGATGGTGTTTGATTTTCTAAAGCGCAGTTCAGCGGACGTGCCAGAGCAAAAGGCGAGTGCTGCAGGGCCTGTGGTTGCCTATCATTCGGCGGGGCGTGTGGCCTGGTCGGCACGAGACACCGTGTCATTGACGCGCACGGGGTTTGCGGGAAATCCGGTTGGGTTTCGCTGTGTGAAGATGATTGCGGAGGCAACGGCGGCGGTGCCTTTGGTGTTAGAGGGCATGGGCCAGCGGTTTGAGCGCCATCCGGTTATGTCGCTGGTAACGCGGCCGAATTTGGCCCAAGGGCGGGCGGAGTTTCTAGAGGCGCTTTATGCGCAGCTCTTGTTGTCTGGTGATGCTTATGTGGAAGCTGTCGGCGAAGATGGCTTGCCGCTGGAGCTGCATGTTTTGCGCAGTGATCGGATGCGGGTTGTGCCGGGGGCTGATGGTTGGCCGGTGGCTTATGAGTATAGCGTTGGGGCGCGTAAACATCGGTTTGATGTCAGAGGCGCGGCGCGGATTTGTCATATCCGCAATTTCCATCCGCAGGACGATCATTATGGGTTCTCGCCTTTGCAGGCGGCGGCGACAGCGATTGATGTGCATAATGCGGCCTCGCGTTGGTCCAAAGCCTTGTTGGACAATGCAGCGCGGCCGTCGGGGGCGATTGTATATAAAGGAGCTGAGGGACAGGGGAGCCTGACCTCGGACCAATATGATCGGCTTGTTGGCGAGATGGAGGCCCATCATCAGGGTGCGCGCAATGCGGGGCGGCCGATGTTGCTAGAAGGTGGGTTGGATTGGAAACCGATGGGGTTTTCGCCAAGTGATATGGAATTTCAGAAAACCAAAGAGGCAGCGGCGCGCGAAGTTGCGCTGGCCTTTGGGGTGCCGCCGATGCTGTTGGGTATTCCGGGGGATGCGACCTATGCCAATTACCAAGAGGCCAATCGGGCGTTTTTCCGGCTGACGGTTTTGCCGATGGCAACACGGGTGACGGCGCGGATGTCTGAGTGGTTGCAAGGGTTTAGCGGTGAGAACTTAACGTTGAAGCCGGATCTGGATCAGGTACCTGCACTAAGTGCGGAACGTGATGCGCAGTGGCAGCGGGTGCAGGCGGCGGATTTTTTGACCGTGGCTGAGAAGCGGCAGTTGTTGGGACTGCCTGCACTGTCTGAGGGGGCGGATGATGGCTGAGGGGGAACGCGGGGCGCGCTATGGGTTTGAGCCGTTTGATTGCGCGCCGGCCCTGCGGTTGGAGGCCCATGAGCGGGTGGCAACATTGCAGTTTGAGAGTTTGAACAAGCGGTTGGACCGGATTGAGGCGCTGATCGAGCGGTTGGAAAAGCGGCTTTGGTTGACGGTTTATGGCGTGGTTGGCGTGATCTTGGCGCAGGCGTTTCAGTCGTTGTTGCAAGGGATGCCTTAGGCCGCGTGTGAGGGAGATGGTTATGGATTTGGAACGGAAGTTTGCGCGCTTTGGCGAGGGGCTGTCTGTGGTGGATGGCTCTGTGATCGAAGGCTATGCGTCTTTGTTTGGGGCGGCGGATCAGGGCGGTGATGTGGTGCAACCGGGGGCCTATGCGCGGTCGTTGGCGGCGCTTGGCGCGGCGGGGCGATCGGTGAAGATGCTGTGGCAGCATGATCCAGCGCAGCCGATTGGCATCTGGGATGAGGTACGCGAGGACGCGCGGGGCCTGTATGTGAAGGGCCGCTTGCTGAGTGACGTGGCCAAGGGGCGCGAGGCGGCTGCGTTGATCGCTGCGGGGGCAATTGATGGCCTGTCGATTGGTTATCGCACGGTGAAGGCTACGAAGAATGACAAGGGCCAGCGGCTCTTGAATGAACTGGACCTTTGGGAGGTGTCGCTGGTGACCTTCCCAATGTTGCCTAGTGCGCGGGTGGCGGCCAAGGCGGATGATCCGCAAGAGGCTGTGCTGCGGGAATTGGCGGCGATCTTTGAGGATGCGCGCCATGAGATGGCGCAGCCCTAGGGCGGCCTGAACAGTCAAAACCAAAGAGGGTTGAGAATGAGTGAGACAGGAACTGGGCCGTTGGCCCAGATCGGGGAAGATATGTCTGGGGTTTTGGGCGTGAAATCTGCGGTGGCGGGTTTTGCAAAAGGTTTCAAAGAGTTCCGGGCGGATATTGAACTTAAATTACAGCAGCAGGATGAACGAATGAACATGCTTGATCGGAAGACTTTGATGGCCGCGCGCCCGGTATTGGGTGCCGCCGACCTTGAGGCCCCACATCAGAAGGCCATGGCGGCCTATTTGCGTAGCGGCGATGATGATGGGCTGCGTGGGCTAGCGCTGGAGGAAAAGGCGTTGTCTTCGGCGGTGAATGGCGATGGCGGTTATTTGGTGGACCCGGTGACGACGGAGAGCGTGAGTTCTGTGCTGTCCTCAACCGCGTCTTTGCGGGCTGTGGCGTCGGTCGTGACGGTCGAGGCGACATCCTATGACGTGCTGATTGATAGCACCGAAATGGGTGCCGGTTGGGCGACGGAGACGGCGGATAGCACGGAAACGAGCACGCCGGTGATTGAGCGTATTTCCATTCCGTTGCACGAGTTGTCGGCTTTGCCGAAGGCATCGCAGCGTTTGCTAGATGACACGGCGTTTGATGTGGAAAACTGGTTGGCAGGGCGTATTGCCGACAAGTTTGCGCGTGCTGAGGCTGCGGCGTTTATCAATGGCGATGGCGTGGATAAGCCGACGGGTTTGATGACCCATTCGACGGTGGACAACGACAGCTGGAGCTGGGGCAACCTGGGCTATGTGGCGACCGGTGTGGATGGTGGTTTCAATGGCGGCGAAGCGCTGATTGATCTGGTTTATGCGCTGGGTGCAGAATACCGCGCGAATGGCTCGTTTGTGATGAATTCCAAGACGGCGGGCGCAGTGCGCAAGCTGAAGGACGCGGATGGTCGGTTCCTGTGGTCTGATGGTTTAGCGGCGGGTGAGCCTGCGCGTCTGTTGGGCTATCCAGTGCTGATCGCTGAGGACATGCCAGATATTGCCAGCGGTGCGGATGCTGTGGCTTTTGGTGATTTCTCAGCGGGTTACACCATTGCGGAACGTCCTGATCTACGTGTGTTGCGTGATCCGTTTTCGGCCAAGCCGCATGTGTTGTTTTACGCGACAAAACGCGTGGGCGGCGATGTAAGCGACTTTGCAGCCATCAAACTTTTGCGGTTCGCGGTGTCCTAAGGGCGCATTGCGAAAGGCGGGGCGGCGAAGGGCCGCCTCGTCAGGGCGTGCGCTGGATATGCGTTATCTGGCTGCTCCCCTCCCACCGAGTGACGCGTGGCGCACGCCCGCGATTGGAGGGGCGTGAGGGGAGCCTGAATTTGGAGAGGTCCATGATGATGATGGAAGACACCCCGGTGCCCTTGGCCCGGTTGCCGATTGCAGAGCTGCGGGCGCATTTGCGGATGGGGACCGGTTTTGCCGAGGATACGTTGCAGGACGCTGTGCTGGAAGGGTTTTTGCGGGCAAGCCTGGCGGCGATTGAGGCACGAACCGGCAAGGCGATCTTGGCGCGATCTGTGACATGGCGGGTGCGGGAGTGGGATGCGCTGGTGGGGCATGGATTGAGCATGGCGCCGGTGATGTCGGTTGAGGTTGTGCAGGTGGTCGATGGTGGCGGTGTTGCGCAGGACATTGACGAGGACGTCCGGTTGGAGAACGACACGCATACGCCGATCTTGCGGCCTATGGGGGCGTGCTTGCCTGCCATTCCCACGCAGGGCTTTGCCGAGATTTCGGCGACTGTTGGTTTTGGCGCTACTTGGGCCGAGGTGCCTGCGGATTTGCAGCAGGCGGTGATGATGTTGGCCGCTCATTTCTATGAATACCGCCATGATACCGCGTTGCGCGGTGGCTGCATGCCGTTTGGTGTGACCAGCTTGATTGAGCGGTTTCGTCCGCTGCGGCTGAGTTTGCGGAGCGCGGTATGAGAGTGCCGCAACTGAACCGCGCCTTGGTCTTGGAGCGCGAAACCAGTGTGAAAGATGGTGGCGGCGGGTTCCGGGCGTCTTGGGAGCCGATGGGCACGCTTTGGGCCGAGGTTCTGGCAGGTGGTGGCACCACGCGGGACCGGCAATCGGTGGGGATTTCGCGGGTGGATTATCGGATCACGGTTCGTGCGATGCCCTTTGGTGCGGATGCGCGACCCAAGGCGGGGCAGCGGTTTCGTGAAGGAACACGGGTGTTTCGCATCCTAACGGTGGCCGAGCGCGGCACGGATGGGCGGTATCTGACCTGTAAAGCACGAGAGGAGACAGCGGTATGAGCTATGGCGTGGCGGTCGCATTGCAGACGGCGGTGTATCAGCAATTGGTGGATGACGTGCCTTTGGACGCGCTGATTGGCGATGCGGTTTATGACGAGCTGCCCAGCGGGGTGATCCCGGCGACCTATGTGACTTTGGGCCCGGAAACAGTGGTGGATCGGTCGGATAAATCCGGCGGCGGAGCGGTGCATCGCTTTGTGGTGTCTGTCGTGTCGGATGTGGCGGGGTTTGCCACACCCAAGGCGGTGGCGGTGGCCGTCAGTGATGCTTTGCACAATGCGGATTTGGGTTTGGCGCGGGGGCAGCTTGTCTCGCTGGTGTTTGAGCGGGCGACGGCAACCCGTGAGGACGCGGCCAATTTACGACGGATTGATCTGCGCTTTGCGGCGCGGGTGGATGATCAGTGATTTAACACACAGGAGGCCAAGCAGATGGCGGCACAGAACGGAAAAGACCTTTTGGTGAAGGTCGACATGATGGGCGACGGCACCTTTGTCACGGTGGCAGGGCTGCGAGCGACGCGGATCAGTTTCAACGCAGAAAGCGTGGATGTGACCTCGCTTGAAAGTCAGGGCGGGTGGCGCGAATTGCTGGCGGGGGCTGGTGTGAAATCAGCGTCTATTTCAGGCTCTGGCGTGTTCAAGGATGCGGATACGGATGAGCGGGCGCGACAGTTGTTCTTTGACGGTGAAATTCCAGAGTTTCAGGTGGTTATCCCGGATTTTGGCGTGGTCGAAGGGCCGTTTCAGGTGACAGCGTTGGACTACGCGGGTTCGCATAACGGCGAGGCGACCTATGAGCTGGCGTTGGCTTCGGCTGGGGCGCTGTCGTTTACAGCGGCGGCCTAGGCTATGGTGAATCCTTTGGCGGGCGAAGTGGCGCTGACGATGGATGGCACGCGGCATGTGCTGAAGCTGACCTTGGGGGCTTTGGCAGAGCTTGAGGCGCAGTTGGAGGCCGACAGCCTGATGGCGCTGGTTGCGCGGTTTGAGACGGGTGGGTTTCGCACGGCGGATGTGTCGGCGTTGATCTGTGCGGGGTTGCGTGGCGGTGGCTGGGACGGCGCGCCAAAGGATGTGTTGGCGGCTGACATCACAGGTGGTCCGCTGGAGGCGACGCGTGTGGCGGCGCAGTTGTTGGCGCTGGCCTTCACAGTGCCCGGCGATGGTGCCGCGTGAGCAAGATTGATTGGTCGGGGTTGATGCGTGCGGGGCTGCATGGGTTGCAGTTGTTGCCGCGCGATTTCTGGGCGCTGACCCCGGCGGAACTGGCGTTGATGCTGGGGCAGGCGCGCGGGGCGGCTTCGATGAGCCGGCGGCAGTTGGAGGACTTGCTGACGGCTTATCCCGACGAGGTGAAAGGCGAAACAGATGAGTGATTTTGAAGAGCTGGATGAACAGCTGTCTGACGTGCTGGGCAGTGCCGAAGCAGTGACGCAGGTGATGGCGGTGTTTGATGATGAGTTGCGCCGCATGCGGGGCGGCTTGCAAACGGCGGGCGGGGATTTTCGAACGTTCGAAAAGGGCGTGTCGCGTGGATTGAAAAGCGCGGTGGATGGATTGGTGCGGGATGGCGAAAGCCTGAGTGACACGCTGCGCCATGTGTTTAGCGGTGTGATGAACAGTGCCTATGACGCGGCCGTGAAACCCGTGACCAATCATTTCGGATCGCTGATAGCGCAGGGTGTTGGTGGGCTGATGCAGGGGATCTTGCCCTTTGAAAACGGGGCGGCCTTTTCGCAGGGGCGTGTGATGCCCTTTGCCAATGGCGGGATCGTCAGCGGGGCCACGGCCTTTCCGATGCGCGGTGGGCTGGGGTTGATGGGCGAAGCGGGACCAGAGGCGATCATGCCTTTGGCGCGTGGGGCTGATGGCAAGCTGGGCGTGCGCGGTGGCGGTGGGCGGCCGGTCAACATCGTGATGAACATCCAAACGGCGGATGTGCAGGGGTTTCAACGCTCGCAAGGGCAGATTGCCACGCAGATGAGCCGCGCTTTGGCGCGGGGGCAACGCAATCGGTAAGGAGGGTTTCTGATGGGATTTCACGAGGTACGCTTTCCGGCGAACTTAAGCTTTGGTTCAATCGGTGGACCAGAGCGGCGCACGGATATTGTGACGCTGACCAACGGCTTTGAAGAGCGCAATACGCCCTGGGCGCATGCGCGGCGGCGCTATGATGCGGGTGTGGGGATGCGGTCGCTGGACGATATTGAAACGTTGATCTCGTTCTTTGAGGCGCGGCGCGGGCAGTTGTTTGGGTTTCGCTGGAAGGATTGGTCGGACTTTAAGTCGGGCAAGGCCTCGGCGGATGTGGATTTTCGCGATCAGGTGATCGGGGTTGGCGATGGTGTGCAGCGGGTGTTTCCGCTGGTGAAGGTCTATCGGTCTGGCGAAGGCAGCTATGCGCGGCCGATTGCCAAGCCGGTGTTGGGAACAGTGCGGATGGGCGTGGCGGATGCGGAGCGGTTTGAGGCTGTGCATTTCACCGTGGATACGGCGACGGGCGAGGTGACGTTTGAAGACCCGCCCGGTTTGGACGAAGAGGTGACCGCGGGTTTTGAATTTGACGTCCCTGTGCGGTTTGACACGGATCGGGTGCAAACAAGCGTTGCGAGCTTTCAGGCGGGCGATATGCCGAATGTGCCTGTGGTGGAGGTGCGTGTCTGATGGCGATTTCAGAAGATTTTCAGGCGCATATGCAAAGCGGACTGACCACGGTTGCGCGGTGCTGGCAGATTGTGCGCGCCGATGGGGTCACGCTTGGGTTTACGGATCATGACTGTGATTTGACCTTTGCGGATACAGTGTTTCGGGCTGGGAGCGGTTTGACGGCTTTGTCGCTAGAGCAAAGCACGGGTCTGTCGGTGGATAATACCGAGGCCATGGGTGCGCTGAGCGATGCGGCTATTTCCGAGGTGGATATTGAGGCCGGTCGGTTTGACGGCGCGAAGGTCACCGCGTGGATGGTGAACTGGGCTGATGTGGCGGAGCGAATGGTGGTGTTTCGCGGCTCGATAGGTGACATCGTGCGTGCAGGTGGGGCGTTTCAGGTGGAGCTGCGCGGCCTGACCGAGCCGCTGAACCAACCGATTGGGCGTGTGTATCAGAAACCTTGTGGTGCGATCTTGGGTGATGGGGCCTGTGGGTTTGATGTGCTGCAGGACGGGTTCTTTGCCGAAGTGGCTGTACAGGATGTCGAAGACCGGCGGGTGTTTCGGTTTGAGGGGCTAACAGATTATGCCCCGGGTTGGTTTGCGCGTGGGCGGTTGGATGTTCTGAGTGGGAATGCCGAAGGCTTGAGCGTTTCAATTAAGTCCGATCAGTTTGACGGTCAGACGCGCGTGATTGAGTTGTGGGCGCCTTTGCGTGCAGAGATTGCAGCCGGTGATGCGCTGCGTCTGGTAGCGGGCTGTGACAAGCGGTTTGAGACCTGCCGCGCTAAGTTTTCCAATCAGGTGAATTTTCAGGGATTTCCCGACATTCCCGGCGATAGCTGGATTGCGACCGTGCCGCGTCAGGATGGTGTGAACTCTGGTGGGAGTTTGCGGTCATGAGCGGGGACGCGGTTGTTGCTTTGGCGCGGGAATGGATTGGGACGCCTTATGTGCATCAAGCCTCTGCACTGGGGGCTGGGACAGATTGCCTTGGGTTGATCCGTGGAGTGTGGCGCGGGCTCTATCAGAACGAGCCTGAGGCGGTGCCAGCCTATACTCCCGACTGGGCAGAAGCTGCGGGTGATGAAGCGCTGTGGCAGGCGGGTTTGCGGCATCTGGTGGCAAAGCCTTTGGATCAGGTCGCTGTAGGGGATGTGCTGTTGTTTCGGATGCGGAGTGGGGCTGTGGCCAAACATCTGGGCATTCAGGGCGTCGTGGGGTCTTCGCCGACGTTTATCCATGCCTATGGCGGTCATGCGGTTGTGGAAAGCCCGTTAAGCCAACCCTGGGCGCGCCGTGTTGTGGCGCGCTTTGCTTTTCCTGAACTTACCTCGAAGGAGACGAACTGATGGCGACCATGGTGTTTTCAGCGGCTGGCGCGGCAATTGGCGGCGCGATTGGGGGATCACTGGCGGGGGTCTCTGCTGTTGCGGTGGGGCGATTGGCTGGAGCCTTGGTGGGCAGTTCGATTGATCAGCGCATCTTGGGCAAAGGGTCGGATGCCGTCGAAACGGGGCGTATTGATCGCTATCGCATCACCGGGTCTGCCGAAGGACGCGCAGTGCCCAAAGTCTATGGGCGTATGCGTGTTGGCGGTCAGGTGATCTGGGCGACGCAGTATCAGGAGCATGTGACGACGACTGGTGGCGGTAAGGGCGGGCCAAGTACGCCTACGACGAGTGCTTATAGCTACACGGTGTCTTTGGCCGTGGCTCTGTGTGAGGGCGAGATCACCGGCGTTATGCGGCTTTGGGCGGATGGGCGTGAGGTGTCAGCCTCTGATCTAACGATGCGTGTGTATCCGGGGGATGACACGCAACTGCCTGATCCCAAGATCGAAGCAGTTGAAGGCACGGGCAAAGTGCCTGCCTATCGCGGAACGGCCTATGTGGTGTTTGAAGACTTGGATTTGGCGCCCTTTGGCAATCGCGTGCCGCAGTTTTCGTTTGAAGTTAGCCGCCCCTCGCCAAAGTCACAGGAGGAGGCCGATATAGAGCCGACTTATGCGACACAGGCCGTGGCGTTGATACCGGGGACAGGGGATTATGCGTTGGCGACAGAGCCTGTGTATTACCAGAATGGTCCGGGTGATCAGTGGGCCGCGAATGTGAATGCGCCTTCGGGGCAATCAGATTTTGTGACTGCAATGGATGCTTTGGACGGAGAGTTGCCCAATTGCGGGGCGGTTTCGTTGATTGTCAGCTGGTTTGGGAATGATCTGCGCTGTGGAGACTGTCTTGTGCGCCCTATGGTGGAGAAGGCCGAGTATGATGGGACGATGCCTTGGTCTGTTGCTGGGCAGGTGCGAGGGACTGCGGATGTGGTGCCCTTGGTGGATGGGCGGCCTGTTTATGGCGGCACCCCTTCGGATCAATCGGTGATCCAAGCGATCCAGCATATGAACGATATGGGTAAGGCGGTGATGTACTACCCGTTTATTCTGATGGATCAGTTGGCCGGGAATGGGTTGCCTGACCCGTGGAGTGATGCAGACGATCAGGCCGTGTTGCCGTGGCGGGGGCGGATTACCTTGTCTAAGGCTCCGGGACAGGTGGGGAGCCCGGATGGGATGGCTGCGGCTGATGCTCAGGTGGATGCGTTTTTTGGGACGGCGTCCGCGTCGGACTTTGCCATTGTGGATGGGGCGGTTGTGTATAGCGGCCCACAGGAGTGGCGGTATCGTCGGTTTATCCTGCATCAAGCGGCGCTATGTGCTGCGGCTGGTGGCGTTGATAGCTTTTGCATTGGATCAGAGATGCGCAGCCTTACGTGGATACGTGGGGCAGGTGGTGTGTTTGTTGCTGTCGCGCAGTTACGGGATTTGGCGGCAGGGGTGCGGACGATCCTGGGGCCAGACGTCAAGCTGGGCTATGCGGCGGACTGGAGTGAATACTTTGGCTACCAGCCACAGGACGGGACGGGGGACCGATATTTCCACCTTGATCCGTTGTGGGCTGATGATCAGATCGACTTTATCGGTATTGATAACTACATGCCGCTTTCTGATTGGCGGGATGGGGACGAGCATGCTGATGCCGCATGGGGGGATGTCTATAACCTCGATTATCTAAAGGCCAACATAGAGGGCGGTGCTGGGTATGACTGGTACTACCATTCGCAAGAGGCCGAAGACGCGCAGATCAGAACGCCTATTACGGATGGCGCACATGGGGAGCCTTGGGTTTACCGGTACAAAGACATCCGCAATTGGTGGTCCAATGCGCATCATGAGCGCATAGGTGGGGAGCGTCAGGCCAGCCCAACTGCATGGGAGCCGCAATCGAAACCGATATGGTTTACTGAACTCGGGTGTGCGGCAATAGACAAGGCCACCAATGAGCCAAACAAGTTCCTTGATCCGAAGTCATCGGAAAGCACGTTACCCAAGTATTCTAGCGGCCTACGGGATGAGTTCATTCAGCTTCAGTATCTGAAGGCAATGTATGACTATTGGGGGGAGGAAGAGAACAATCCAACCTCTGAGGAATACAAGGCCCCGATGATTGATATGTCACGTGCCTTTGTTTGGGCATGGGATACGCGACCTTTTCCAAGGTTTCCCCAGAACGAGGCGTTGTGGAGTGATGGGCGGAACTATGATCGGGGGCACTGGATCTCTGGACGTACAACGCATCGGAGCTTGGCCTCTGTGGTTCGCGAAATCTGTGAAGAGGCTAGTGTAGGTCCGTTTGATGTTTCAAAGCTTCATGGCGTTGTACGCGGGTATGCGGTTGATGATGTTCTAGAGCCACGCAAAGCCCTGCAGCCTTTGATGCTGCGTTATGGGTTTGATGCTGTGGAACATGGGGGTGTTCTGCATTTCATTATGCGGGGAAAAAGCGCCACGCATCAGCTTGATCTGGATGCCCTTGCAGTCACAGAGGATACGCCTAACGGGATAGAGCGACATCGCCATTCAGATGCAGAGACCGTGGGCCGCGTTCGCGTGAATGGCATCGAGGCGCTGGGCGATTTTGAAAGCCTGTCGGAAGAAGCCATTCTGTCAGATGAGACAGCGCAATCAACATCCTCGACCGAATTGAATATGTCGCTACTCCGTGGTGAGGCACGACAAGTCGCGGAACGCTGGCTCGCAGAGGCGCGTGTCGGGCAAGATGGCATTCGCTTTGCCTTACCACCGTCGCAGATTGCGCTGGGCGCGGGGGATGTTCTGTCTGTGCCATCAGAGGGCGAAACGGCAGAGACTTACCGGATTGATAGGGTGGAGCAGGGTGAGGCCCTGCAAGTTGACGCGACACGTATTGAGCCCAGTTTGTATGAACCGGCAGAGATTGATCCGACCCCTAGCAGCCTCGCGTCGTTTGCGGCAGCAGCTCCTGTGCATCCGCTGTTTATGGATTTGCCACTGTTGTCCGGTGACGAGGTGCCCCACAGCCCACATATCGCGATTGCCACCCGCAATTGGCCGGGGAGCGTTGCGGTCTATGACGCCTTGGGGGATGGCCCGTACCAATTGAATACATTGCTGTCTGCCAGATCAACGGTTGGTTTGCTGGAAACGCCGTTGTCTGTTGCCCAAAGCGGTGTTTTCGACCGTGGCGCTGGGCTGCGGGTGCGGATGATCAGTGGGCAATTGTCCAGTGTCAGCGAAGAGGCGGTGTTGAACGGTGCCAATCTTGCGGTGATTGGCGATGGCTCAGCGGGCAATTGGGAGGTGATCCAATTCCAAACCGCAGACTTGGTTGGGGCAGGTATCTATGAGCTATCAAACAGGCTGCGTGGTCAGGCCGGGACCGATGCGCTGGCCACCCAAGAATGGCCAGTTGGCAGTTGGTTTGTGTTGATCAATGCGCGTTCTCAGCAAATTGAACTGACCAGAGCTATGCGGGGGATAGAGCGGACATATCGCGTTGGCCCGGCGCAAAAGCCCTTTGATGACAGCAGCTATGTGGAACAAACGCTGGCCTTTGTGGGCAATGGATTGCGCCCCTATGCGCCAGTTCATTTGCGCAGTGATCTGCGTGCCAATGGTGATTTGGATATTCGGTGGATCAGGCGCACAAGGCAGGACGGCGATAGTTGGGATGTACCAGAGGTGCCATTGGGCGAAGAGGCTGAATCCTATCAACTAGAGTTCTGGCAAAATGGTCAGCTGGTTCGGTCGGTCATGACAGACACGCCCAATTGGACCTACAGTCAGCCAGATCAAAACAACGATGGCCTAAGCGGGTTGCTCGACATCAAAGTGGCGCAGGTTTCCGCTCGCTATGGGGCTGGGCCATTTGCCCAAACAACCATCGGCCTCTGACATGCGTCCGGTTCTCATCGGAGATGCGCTCGCATTCTCGCGGGCGTTGATGCAGGTTGCGCCAGATAAACGCGGTGCGACCTGCCAAACGTGGCTGTTTCAAGCGGATGCCGCAGACAAATATCGCAAACGGTTTGCGCGGCTTCATCCGGATTGGGGCAACGGCAGTTTGATGGCACATGCGACGGCGCATTGCCCGGATGCCTTAACAAGTCATTCTCTTGATCACGCGGAGTTTTGCAGCGCTTTGGCAGAGGTTCTGACGGCTTTACAAGCTTGGCGCAGCTTCAAAAAATCCTGCGCTGAGCAAAGCCGTTCTCCTAAATCGTTTTGAAATTATGGAAATTTATCCCTGTTTCTACCACTTGCTCTTGCATTCACACCTGTGATCTTGTCCACAACAACCTTGAATTTGCTCTGAAATCCCTAAGTGATGTATAGTGCATGAAAGAGGAATGGTTGCATGGCAGAACGAAGCCCCTTCATCAAAGAACTCGACCCAGTCTGGACGCAGATTTTGCGCGAGGGCAACGAGGCTCTGAAAGACGAACCGCTATTGGGCGGATTGATCCATTCATCGATCTTGCACCACAAGTCGGTTGAACAGGCGCTAAGCTATCGTATTTCGCTAAAGCTGGCGTCGGCAGAGATGTCCGAACAGCTTATTCGTGAAATCTGTGACGAGGCGTATAATAGCGATCCGTCCATCGCGATGTCAGCGCGTGCTGACATCACTGCGGTCTATGATCGTGACCCAGCATGCCACCGTTTCATTCAGCCGATGCTGTTTTTCAAAGGCTTCCAAGCGGTTCAATCCTACCGGGTTGGCAATTGGCTATGGCGCGAAGGCCGCAAAGACATGGCGTATTTTTTCCAGATGCGCAGCTCTGAGGTCTTTGGCATCGACATTCACCCAGCCGCGAAAATCGGCAAAGGTATCATGATCGACCACGCCCATTCCATCGTGATCGGTGAAACAGCTGTGGTTGGTGACAACGTGTCGATGCTGCATTCGGTGACGCTAGGCGGTACCGGCAAAGAAGAAGAGGACCGCCACCCAAAAATCGGTGACGGCGTTCTGATCGGCGCTGGCGCAAAAGTGCTTGGCAACATCAAGGTTGGCAATTGCTCGCGGATCGCCGCAGGTTCTGTCGTGCTCGAAGAAGTCCCTGCCTGCAAAACAGTTGCCGGAGTACCCGCGCGAATTGTGGGCGACGCGGGTTGCTCTCAGCCTGCGATCTCGATGGATCAAACACACCTCGATTGATGGTCCTACCAGACATGCAAAAGGCCACTCAATTGAGTGGCCTTTTTTCGTTTATGGATGCGGGTTTTAGGCCAGCATCGCCATTGGGTTTTCCAGATTATCCACGATGGCTTTCAGCAGATCCGCACCAACCGCGCCGTCGATCACCCGGTGATCCACTGACATGGTGACAGACATCACCGTCGCCACAGACAGCTCGCCATCAGCATTCACAACGGGTTTCTTCACCCCTGCGCCAACGGCCAGAATCCCAGCATGTGGTGGGTTCACGATGGCGTCGAAGTTATCAATGCCAAACATGCCCAAGTTACTGATCGCAAAGCTACCGCCCTGATATTCACTTGGCGCGAGCTTGCGTTCACGTGCACGACCGGCCAAGTCCTTCATCTGAGCGGAAAGCGCAGAAAGGGACTTCATTTCAGCGTCTTGCAGGACGGGGGTAAACAAGCCACCCTCAATCGCAACGGCCACAGCAACATCGCTTGCTTTCATCTGCAGCACACGATCACCGGCCCAAACCGCATTCGCAGCAGGCACCGCCTGCAACGCCAAAGCGACGGCTTTGATGATGAAATCATTCACCGACAGTTTCACACCACGATCCGCCAACTGTTTGTTCAACTGCGAGCGGAAGGCCAACAGCGCATCCAATTGAATGTCACGGCGCAGATAGAAATGCGGGATGCTTTGTTTGGCTTCTGTCAGACGTGCTGCAATTGTCTTGCGCATGCCATCCAATGTGACCTCTTCAAAGTCACGCCCTTCATACATCCGCGCAACCATATCCGCCGACGGGCCAGAGGCCATCTCTGGTGCCGAAGCAGCAGCAGGCGCCGCACTTGCCGCAGCAGGGGCTGCAACAGCCGCAGGTGTCGCGTCCGCCGATAGAACATCCGCTTTAACAATACGCCCCTTTGGCCCCGTACCTTTGATCGATGCCAGATCAACGCCCTTGTCCGCCGCAATCCGCCGCGCCAAAGGAGAGGCGAACACACGCCCACCATCAGCTCGCGCAGGGCTTGCTGGGGCAGGGGCCGCCACAACGGGTGCCGCAGCAACAGGTGCTGCCGCTTCCGCCGGTGCTGGAGCGGTAGGTGCAGCAGAGGGTGCCGGAACCGCACCGGCCTCTTCGCCATCTTCAAGCAACATGGCAATCGGCGTGTTCACTTTCACGCCCTCGGTGCCCTCAGCCACCAACAAAGGCCCCATTGTCCCTTCATCAACGGCTTCAAACTCCATTGTCGCTTTGTCAGTTTCAATTTCGGCAATGATGTCACCTGACGCAACTTCATCACCCTCTTTCACCAGCCATTTCGCCAGCGTGCCTTCTTCCATCGTAGGAGACAGCGCAGGCATTAAGATTTCTACAGCCATGATCTTTCTCCTTACCGATATGTCACTTGCTTAACAGCCGCGATCACTTCGTCGGTTGTCAGCAGTGCCAGCTTTTCAAGGTTCGCCGCATAGGGCATCGGAACGTCTTTGCCTGTGCAGTTGATCACCGGTGCATCCAGATAGTCGAATGCCTTTTCCATGATCGTCGCCGACAGATGGTTGCCGATAGAGCCAACCGGCCAGCCTTCTTCAACAGTCACGCAGCGGTTGGTCTTCATCACCGATGCCAGCACCGTATCATAATCAATCGGGCGCAAACTACGCAGATCAATCACTTCCGCCGAAATACCATCTTCGGCCAGCTTATCCGCCGCCTCCAATGCGTATTTCATGCCAATACCAAAGCTGACGATGGTCACATCATCCCCTTGGCGCCACACGCGGGCTTTACCGATTGGAACCGTAAAGTCATCCATGACAGGCACGTCAAAGGACTGACCATATAGGATTTCGTTTTCCAAGAAGATCACCGGGTTCGGGTCACGAATAGCGCTCTTCAATAGCCCCTTTGCGTCACTCGCCGAATAGGGCATGACCACCTTCAACCCAGGGATCTGCGCATACCACGCCGCGTAGTCCTGTGAGTGCTGCGCACCCACACGCGCTGCCGCACCATTCGGGCCACGGAACACAATCGGGCAACCCATCTGACCACCAGACATATACAATGTCTTAGCTGCCGAATTGATAATGTGATCAATCGCTTGCATCGCGAAGTTAAAGGTCATGAATTCAACGATTGGCTTCAAGCCTGCAAAGGCAGACCCCACCGCGATACCCGCAAAACCATGCTCTGTGATCGGCGTATCAATCACCCGTTTACTACCGAACTCATCCAGCAGACCTTGGGAAATCTTATACGCACCCTGATACTCAGCAACCTCTTCGCCCATCAAATAGACGTCTTCGTCACCTTTCATCTCTTCGGCCATCGCGTCACGCAAGGCTTCCCGAACAGTCGTAGACCGCACCTCGGTGCCTTCAGGCCAATCAGGTTCGACGTTCATCACAGGCACAGGCTCTGCCGTCACGCTCGCAGCAACCGGCGCCTCGGCCTGTGCCGGGGCAGGTGCGGCGCTGGCTGCTGCCGGAGCAGGGGTCGCGCCTGCCTCTTCGCCCTCAGCCAACAACACAGCAATCGCGGTGTTCACAGCCACGTTCTCTGACCCTTCAGCGACCAAAATCTGACCGATGGTACCTTCGTCCACCGCTTCAAATTCCATCGTCGCTTTGTCGGTTTCAATCTCTGCGATGATGTCACCAGAGGACACTTCATCACCTTCCTTCACCAGCCATTTGGCCAATGTGCCTTCTTCCATCGTTGGCGACAGGGCGGGCATTAGAATTTCAATAGCCATCGTTCTCTCTCCTTACGCCAAAATATCCGTCCACAGCTCGCTTTCAGCGGGCAGTGGGCTGTTCTTTGAAAATTCGGCGCTCTCGTTCACCACGGCTTTGATCTCTTTATCGATGGCCTTCAGGTCGTCTTCTGTGGCGTGTTTGCCTTCCAAAAGCATCTCACGCACGCGCTCAATCGGGTCACGCTCTGACCGGACTTTCTGTACTTCTTCGCGCGTGCGGTACTTTGCTGGGTCTGACATCGAATGCCCACGATAGCGATAGGTCTTTACCTCAAGGATATACGGACCCTTGCCAGCCCGGCAGTGCGCCACAGCCTTTTCGCCCGCTTCTTTTACGGCCAAAACATCCATGCCATCCACAACTTCGCCTTTAATCCCAAAGGCTTCGCCGCGTGTGTAAATATCTGCCGAAGAGGTCGACCGCGCCTGCGCAGTCCCCATCGCATATTGGTTGTTCTCGATCACAAAGACCACCGGCAGGTCCCAAAGGGCCGCCATGTTAAACGTCTCATAAACCTGACCTTGGTTCGCCGCACCATCACCGAAATAGGTAAAGGTCACACGCCCATTGCCTTTGTATTTATCCGCAAACGCCAGTCCCGCACCAATCGGCACCTGAGCCGCCACAATCCCGTGGCCCCCATAGAAATGCTTCTCTTTGCTGAACATATGCATAGAGCCGCCTTTGCCTTTGGAGTAACCGCCTTCGCGGCCCGTCAGCTCTGCCATCACGCCATTTGGGTCCATGCCACAGGCCAACATATGCCCGTGATCGCGGTACGAGGTGACACGCTTGTCGCCTTCCTCCGCCGCAGCCTCAAGGCCGACAACAACCGCTTCTTGTCCGATATACAGGTGACAAAAGCCGCCAATCAGCCCCATTCCGTACAATTGACCCGCTTTTTCTTCAAAGCGTCGGATCAAGAGCATTTCTTTGTAAAATTCAGTCAGCTCATCGCCACTGACATTTGGCTTCTTCGCAGCTTTTTTCGCAGCCATTAGGTGCAGACCTCCCCGCATGATTTCCAGTGTTCAGAGATTAAGTTGGCGCGCAACTTGATTTCGAAACACCTACAACATCCATTATTCCAGAACACTTCGCATCAAACCTCTAACAGGTCCTTTCGCAAAGCATTTTAGTTTAGCCTTAAACTATAGGCCAAACCATGAAACCACGGGTCGCGCAGGTTATCCAGAGGAAAAGTGAAATTTGGGTGGGGATGGGCGTATCTTTGAGGTGGTGCGATTTCGGCAAGATGTATTAGCTTTGGGGTGGGTGGTCGTTTCCAGAACAGCCTAGCAATAGATGTGCGAATGGTTGCTTCGAACCTCTAGTGACCGGTTTCTTTTGAGTTAATACGCTCCCAATACGCATCGACGTTAGACGAGAATTCGTTGAGGCGCTTGGTATAACGCTTTTCATGATCTAGATTTCGAGCCAGCTTTAGCTCATTCTTGAGTTCAAGCAATTCACCTTGAAGATTACTGTGATCTAGAAGAAGTCCAGCCGGCCACTCGTGGTCTATATACTCAAATGAACTTACTAGTTCTTCGAGTAGAGTCTGTTTGAATAGCTTGTTCTCCGGTTCGCACGCGCTTGCGCGTTTGAGTAATTCTATTGGCCCTAAAGCAGTGGCGATGTCTTTGGCATCTGGAGTTTCGGCGACATTTTCCCAAGTTATGGCGAGCATAAACATTGCTTCCGGATCGCCCTTTTCAAAGCTAGCTCGAATTGCTGGGAATACAATTTGCAGATAAATATCATGCTGAATTCGCCCACGCACGCGAACTAAGGCTCTCAATTCGTCGAAATGCTTCAGTACCCAAGTCTCTTTTTCATTTTGAGAAGGTAAAGACCTGATAAGCGCCTTTACAGCAGTTTTAGCCTGCGCCCTTAAGCCCAGACTGGCAAACTCTAAGTAAGCTTGAAAATGGCGTTCGGATGGAATGTTGTTGTCGTTTAACATGCACATGTTTGTATCGATAATTCTGCATATGAATTCTCGCGACGACTATTTCGTCCGAAAATCAGCCCTCAACATCCAGAATAACAAGGGCGTTAACCTTAACGAATAACCATCTCATCCGCGCGCAGCATGCCTAAAACGCTCCGGGCTTGCTGATCCAATAGGTCAACATCCAGATAGTCATCAGAGAGACGGCGGGTTAGGTTTTCCATACGCGCGACGTCGACTTTCATCGCAGCCAATTCGCGTTCTAGGACTTGTGTTTCAGCAGAAATCTCCGCCCGACGAAACAATCCATAATCCCCCTGCACAGCGGCAAAGGTGAAATAAACTGCTAAGCTGAACGCAACCCCGTAGAACAGGGCGACTCCAACGGCCGGGCGGGATTTTGTGACTGCCATGTCTGCCTCAGTAAAGTGGGGCCTTTGCGACCCTCTGATATCGTTATGCCATAGGCGATTCGCTATGTGAATCCCTAAAATGAAATGCGATTCGTTTTTTTGCCCTTAGACTCAAACTGTTACCAAAAAGACTCTGATTGATTTGTGTCGCCACTGCGTTAGCCTAGTTGCAGGAGGAGTTCTCATGCCCAAGCTTCCGCCACGTGCCGATCTTGATACTCATGACGTAACCAACCAGCCGGGAAAAGCCCCGCCGCACGACCTATGGGCGCGTGACCCCGCGCTGCAAACCTACGCAAAGGCCAATGGCGCCGATACGTCCAACCTTGCCCAAACCGGCGCGATCTACGCGGACGATGTGCTGCACACCGCTGCCGCCGATGCGCGCCGTGATCCACCTAGGCTTGTAACCTACGACGCGGCGGGCCGCCGTCTGGACGAGGTGCATTTTAACACCGGATACCACCAGGTCATGCAAGTCGCGACCAAAGCCGGATACGCGAATTCTGCTTGGATTGCAGATAGCGGGGGCCATGCCACCCATGCAGCGCACGTCTATCTGCTCAGCCAATTGGAACCGGGGTGTTGTTGCCCCTTAACAATGACTTACGCCGCACAGCCCGTGTTGGCCAAAGACCCGCCCATGGCCCAATTGTGGGCACCAAAACTGCAAAGCGCGCAATATGATCCGCGTGTTATGCCGGTCAATGAAAAGCTTGGCGCGACGCTTGGTATGGCCATGACAGAGAAACAAGCAGGCAGTGATCTGCGCCGCACCTCCAGCCGCGCAGAGCCAGATGATGAGCTATATCGCATCTTTGGCCACAAATGGTTTTGTTCGGCCCCCATGTCTGATGGCTTTCTGACCTTGGCCCAAGCCCCCGGCGGTTTGACCTGTTTCCTTGTCCCACGTTGGCTAGATGGCGAACGCAACGGTATTCATCTACAACGGCTCAAAAACAAACTGGGCAATCACGCCAATGCCACCGCCGAAATCGAATTCGACGACGCCCTCGCTGGCAAAATCGGCGAAGAGGGCGAGGGCATCAAAACCATTATGGATATGGTGCAACACAGCCGACTTGATGCTTCGATCGCCCCCGCAGGCCTGATGCGCGCCGCTTTGTCAGAGGTCAGCCATTGGGCGCAATCCCGCCGAGCTTTTGGTCATGCGCTGATCGATCAGCCCCTCATGCAATCCGTCCTTGCCGATCTGGCGCTGGATGCAGAGGGCGCCTTGGCGCTGTCAATGTCTATGGCCGCCGCCTTTGATCGCGCGGATGATACCAGCACATCGCTGGCCCGTGTCGGCGTGGCGCTTGCCAAATACCTCAACAACAAACGCTGCGTGCATGTGGTGTCCGAGGCGATGGAAATCATAGGCGGCCTTGGCTACATCGAAGACACGCCACTGCCCATGCTTTACCGAGAGGCCCCGCTAAATGGCATCTGGGAAGGGGCAGGGAACGTCATCTGCCTCGACGTATTACGAACCCTGCGCAAAGACCGCACCGCCCAAGCCGCAATTGATGCGCAACTGGATGGTATGAAAGGCCGCGACCGCTACTTTGATGCAGCCCTTGGCATTCACCGCAAACGCTGGCTTACCGTCCCGGACGAGGCAGAGGCACGCTGGTTCACCGAAAGCCTCGCAACACTCATGACTGGTGCCAGCCTGCTAGAAAATGCACCAAACGAGATAGCAGAGGCTTATATTGGCTCACGCCTCAGCGAACACCGCGGCACAACTGCGGGCGCGTTAGGGTCGTTCAACACTCAAGCCATTCTGGCGCGTCTCACGGGCACTTAAACGGTACATAAAAAAATCCCGCCGGTTTTCACCGACGGGATCAAAACTCTCAACATCCAAGGGGCTTAGCCCGCGATGGATGCTTCATAAATGCAGTCAATTGTCGCCGCGATTGTTGTGTTGAACTCGTCATCGCTTTGCTGCGCGCTTAGACCCTCGGTCAACGCACGAGAGAAGGATGCGATCATACCGCAGTTTTTGGACAGCATGTCGTTGGCTTGCTCACGAGAGTAGCCACCAGACAAAGCAACCGCACGCAGCACACGTGGGTGATCCACAAGCGCCTGATACTGGTTTGCTTTCTCAGGCAGCGTCAGCTTTAGCATCACGTTTTGATCGTCAGACAGGGCGTCCAACTGCGCTTTGATCTCAGCAACCAGAATGTCTTCTGCTTCGGCTTTATCTGCAATGGTGATAGTCACTTCTGGCTCAACGATTGGCACTAGACCTTTTGCGATGATCTGTTTTGCCACTTCAAATTGCTGTGCCACGTTTTCTTTGATGCCCGCAGGGTTTGCCGCATCAATGACAGAACGCATTTTTGTGCCGAAAATACCCTTTGCAACGGCTTTGTCCAAAAGCGCGTCCAAGCCGGGGTTTGGGTTCATCAAACGAACGCCATTGGTTTCATCCGCCAAACCTTTGTCGATCTTCAAGAATGGCACAACGCCGCGATCTTCCCAAAGGTAGGTCGCTGTTGGCTTGCCTTGCATCTCGCTGTCCATAGTGCGTTCAAACAGGATCGCGCCAACCACTTTTTCACCGGTAAAGGCGGGGGCTTGGGCAATCCGTGCACGCATTTGATGGATCAGACCGAACATTTCGTCATCATTGTTATACGCGCTCTCGTCCACGCCATACATACGCAACGCTTTGGGCGTTGAGCCACCAGATTGGTCAAGCGCTGCAATAAAACCTTTGCCTGCGCGGATGAGGTCAGTCTGAGATTGTTTGGACATATAAAGTCTACCTTGAAAATAAGGGAGTTTCGGAGAGTTTCGGAGTCGCCTTGCTAATAAGCGACCGAAACTCTCCTTGCAATGTGTGTAACGCTAACATTCCGCGAGAGATGAATATTTCCCGCGAAATAATCATATTATTGATCCAGTGCCGCAACGCCGGGCAAAGTTTTGCCTTCCATCCACTCTAGGAACGCGCCGCCAGCGGTGGAGATATAGGTGAAATCCTTCGCCGCATCCGCGCCATTCAGCGCTGCAACCGTGTCACCACCCCCCGCAACAGAGATCAACTTGCCCGCTTTGGACAATTCCGCAGCCTTCGCCGCTGCCGCATCTGTGGCTGCGTTAAACGGTTCAATCTCAAACGCGCCCAATGGGCCGTTCCAGATCAATGTCTTTGCGCCGTCAAACACGCTCGCGATTTTCGCAACGGTTGCCGGGCCAGCATCCAGGATCATCTTGTCTTCAGGGCAGGCGTCCGCAGCAACGGTTTCATTCGCCGCACCTGCTTTGAATTCAGCAGAGACCACGATGTCCGTTGGTAAAATAACTTCGCAATTCGCAGCCTTGGCTTTTTCCAAAATCTCAAGCGCAGTGTCTGTCATGTCATGCTCGCAAAGTGATTTGCCAACATTGATACCCTGCGCTGCAAGGAAGGTATTTGCCATGCCGCCGCCAATCACCAAGTGATCAACCTTCGCAACCAAGTTGCCCAGCAATTCCAGTTTAGAAGACACTTTTGCGCCGCCAACCACAGCCACAACAGGGCGTTGCGGCGTTGCCAATGCGCCTTCTAGGGCGGACAATTCGGCTTGCATCAAACGACCCGCACACGCAGGCATCAATTCAGCCACACCCGCGGTCGACGCATGCGCACGGTGTGCCGCGGAAAACGCATCGTTACAGTAGATGTCACCCAAAGTAGACAAGAAACCCGACATTTGCGGATCATTGGCTTCTTCCATAGGCGAGAAACGCGTGTTTTCGATCAACACAACTGCATCTTGCGGCAGGCCGAAAATCTCATCGTGGCTTGGGCGTTCAATGAATGTCACCGCAACACCAAAGGCCGCTTCCAAAGCTGGCACCAAAGGTTTCAACGACATTTCAGGAACTGGTTTACCCTTTGGACGACCAAAATGCGCCAACAGAATAGGGGAACCACCAGCTGCCAGAATGTCTTTGATTGTTGGCACGATGCGCTCAATCCGGGTGGCATCCGTCACCACGCCATTGTCCATCGGTACATTGATATCCACACGAACCAGAACGCGTTTGCCGCCTAGGTCCATATCATCCAGAGTTTTCCAAGCCATTTGCCGGTCTCCTAAAGGTCTTTGTTGCCTAGTTCTCTAAAGCAATCGCCCCATAGGTCAATGCTGGCCTTGGCATTCCGGCGCTCCATGATTAACTTGCCCTCAAATTAGACAACAGGAGCGCCAAATGGCCGACTATAAAGATCCCGAAAACACAATCCTGATGGAACTCAAAGACGGCACCGTTGCCATCGAACTTTTGCCAGACGTTGCACCTTTGCACTCTGAGCGCATGAAGGAACTCGCGCGTTCCGGTCAGTACGACAACGTTTGCTTCCACCGCGTAATCGACGGCTTCATGGCGCAAACAGGCGACGTGGCCAACGGTAACATGGAAAACGACTTCAACCTACGTGCCGCAGGCACAGGTGGATCAAACCTGCCAAACGTCAAAGCTGAGTTCTCCAAACTGCCACACGACCGCGGCACATTGGGCGCAGCACGCTCCCAAAACCCAGATTCTGCGAACTCTCAGTTCTTCATCAACTTCAAAGACAACCACTTCCTGAACGGCCAATACACCGTTTATGGCCGTGTGATCTCTGGCATGGAACATGTTGACGCCATCGTAAAAGGCGAGCCACCTGCGAACCCTGACCGTATGGTTTCCGTGAAAGTTGCAGCAGATGTTGCGTAATCTCGCAATCATCGCATCTTTGGTGGCAAGCCCTGCGCTTGCCACTGGCATCCAAGTGCAAGTCGAAGGCGAGGGTGCAAACGGCACCATCAAAATCGACCTGTTCGAAGACGTGGCCCCAAAGCACGCCGAACGCATTGCCAAACTGGCAGAGCAGGGCGCATACGATAACGTGGTCTTCCACCGCGTGATTGATGGCTTCATGGCGCAAACCGGTGATGTCGAACACGGCACCATGGGCAGCGACATGCGCCGCGCAGGCACTGGCGGTTCTGCTTTCCCAGACCTACCAGCCGAATTCTCGGACCTGCCGTTTGACGCAGGCGTTGTGGGCATGGCGCGCAGCCAGAACCCAAATTCCGCCAACAGCCAGTTCTTCATCATGTTTGATGCAGGTTACTTCCTGAACGGCCAATACACCGTTGTCGGAAAAGTCACCGAAGGCATGGATGTGGTTGATGCCATCAAACGCGGCGATCAACGCTCCGGCGCCATCAAAGGCCAGCCAGACGTTATGAAAACGGTCACAGTCACCGAGTAAGACTTGGTCACAACACCGTGTGCGGGGCTATTCAAACGCCCCGCGCCAGCGCATCCTTTTTCCAATGAAAAATGGAGCGCACCCATGTCCTTTCAAAAACTCTTTCTGGCCACCGCGCTGTGCCTTTCGGTGACAGCCGCCTCCGCCAATCCAAAATCTTGGGCCCGTGAATGGCCCACCACGGATTTCAACAACACCTCAATCTCCAACTGGTCCGAGATCATGTCCGGTGGCCCGCCCAAAGACGGCATTCCCGCCCTCAGCGATCCTAGCTTTATCAACGCCAGCGATGAATCTCGCATCGGCGACCGTGAGCCCGTCATTACCCTAGAAATAGACGGCCAAACCCCACGCGCCTATCCCATCCGCTATTTGACATGGCATGAGATCGTGAACGACAAGGTCGGCAACACCCCCGTCGCCGTCACCTTCTGTCCGCTCTGCAACTCCGGCATCACCTTTGACCGCCGCACATCCGCAGGCGTGCTGACCTTTGGCGTCTCTGGCAAACTGCGCAATTCCGATATGGTGATGTATGACCGCGAAACCGAAACTTGGTGGCAACAAGCCATCGGGCAGGGGATCGTGGGCCAACTCAATGGCGTTGAGCTCACCACATTACCCACATGGATGGAAAGCTGGGCCGAGTTCAAATCCCGCAACCCAGCAGGCCTTGTCATGGATGAACCCGGCTACAACCGCAGCTACGGCGCCAACCCGTATCGCGGCTACGACACATCCCGCAAACCGTTCTTGTACAATGGCGAGAACCCACCCCACGGCATTTCCCCACTCGCCCGCGTGGTCCGCGTCGGCGACCGCGCATGGCCGCTTGAACGTTTCGAAGCGACCCCCGAAGTCACCGAAGCAGGCGTGACCATCTCATGGAAACCCGGCCAAGCCTCAGCGCTTGACGGCGGCAACATCGCCAAATCCCGCGACGTCGGCTCCATCCGCGTCAAAGACGGGCAGGGCAACGATCTGCCCCACGACGTCATGTTCGCCTTTGCCTATCATGCGTTCTGGCCAGACGGGGAATGGATGCTCGGAAATAGATGATCCTCTCAGAGCTTAGTAAAAGCGCCGCCCACATCGGGCGGCGTTTTTCGTTGAAGCTCTATGAAGGTCACTGCAAGGCCTTTTAGCGGGGCATCTTCATCGTACCAAGCCCGTCGTTTTGAACGCCTAAAAGGTGGCGTTATGGTCAAGCAGACTTGGATAGCAAAAAGTAAAATTCCCAAGCCATTGTTTTAACTTCGTAAAATATATCTGTGTGTTCTAAAATATTAATACTTGACTCATATTGATATTATGAACCTATAATCCCCCCTAACCCCTAATGCGCAAAAAGGAGCACCGGCCTGTCAAAACAGGACACCACAGCAGCGCAGCGCTGATCATAACGACGCGTAGGGGCGTCGGTGCAATAATTCAACTGGGAGGAGAATTATGAAAAACTTTTTGAAGGCCGGTTTCTCGGCCGCCATTGCCATGCCTATTTTACTGTCCACAGTGGCCACGCCAGCTATTGCACAGGAATCGAATAACACCATTCGTGTCATGCATATGCACGCAGATCCGCACAACCGTGATCCACGGCTTGCAATGTTTGAAACCTGTGGCGAAAAGTTCGGGTATGAGATCGAAGAGATCTTTATCCCTTATGCGCAGTACGAAGTTCTTTTGCCCGTTCAACTGGCCAGCAACAACCCACCTGAAATCTACGGCACTTGGCCGGGCGGACGTGTACAGTTCCAAGCTGAGAACGGTAAAATTGTCAATCTCGGCGAAAATTGGGATGCTGTGAAAGACGAGATCTGGCCGGGCGTTCAATCCGTTGCAACCGAACCAGATGGCAATGTCTATTCCGTACCTTATTCCATGCTGCCAACAACCTTCTGGTACAATCGCACTGTGTTCCAAGAACATGGCATTGAGGTACCAGAAACGTGGGATGCGCTTTTGGCTGCGGCTGAAAAACTGGATGCAGCCGGTGTCACCCCATTTGCATTAGGAGCACAGGGCGGCTGGGAACCTCTCTTCTGGTTTGACTACTTCGTGCTGCGCACAGCCGGATCTGATTTCCGCAAGCGCCTGATGGTTGGCGACGAGAGCTACCTTGATCCGAAAGTGATCCACGCGATGGAGCTGTGGTCTGTTTTGGTGAAACGCGGCTATTTCAACGATAACATCTCCAGCGCAGGCTGGCGTGAAATGGGCAAAAAGATCATCTCTGGCGACGCAGCGATGGAATTGATGGGGCCATGGACTGCGGGTCTGTTTAAAGACGCCGGTCAGGTTGCCACCGTGGACTACGGCATTTTCCCATTCCCTGTGATTGACGAAAACATCCCGTCTGCCACAGAAGGGGCCGTTGAAAGCTATGCGCTTAGTGGCGGTGGGCAGAACGTTGAAGGCGCGATGAAGGTTTTGACCTGCATCACGGATGTTAAGGTTCAGACCCAGTTTGCGGCTGATCTTCAAGAGCTTGCAGCGAACCGTCACGTGTCAAAAGACGTCTATGAAACGCCGGAAGCCAAGGCATTCATTCAGACCTACTATGACATGCTCGATGATCCATTCCATCAAAACTTGGAACTGGCCGCACACCCAGGTGTGACCGAAGTTGCCAAACGTGAGTTCCCGCGCTTCCTCGCATTCCCAGATCAGTTCATGGATGTTCTGAAGGTTCTGGAAGAGCGTCGGTTGGATCTACACGGCGACAACTGATCCAGGTTGGATTTGACTAAGAAAGAGCGCGTCTGGTTCAGGCGCGCTCTTTGTGTTGCAGACGTTAGACAGCACTTTGATTGCGCGTGAACCCGTCTTTACTTTGAAGTCGACGGCGACACACCACCACAAGGCATTTCGCCCTGCTTGCGGCGTCATAGTCGCCTTCGCCTATCACGTGTTCTGGCCAGACGGGGAGCGGATGCTGGGAGGCGGATGAAACGGAAAACGCCACCTGATGGGGTGGCGTTTTTGCTGTTGGTATCAAGGCGGATATATTTGAAACGTTAGTTAATTGAACGTTTGGAGTTTGTGACGAAAGTATCGGCGGAAAAGATGCCTTTATAGACGCTTTCTTCCAGAAAACTTAGTACGACCTTGAGGTCTCGTTTCTCAGTTGGGAGTACGATCCGCCCTTCTACCTCATTTATATTTAAGCCAACCGATGCTGCTCGCGAAATAATGTCGGAAGCGTTATGGTTTTGTAAAACTCTGGATTTTTTGATGCCGCGTATAAGTTTTCGGCAACGCTCGTCCATATGACTGTCGAATAAGGCTTTGTTTTCAATTGAAAATGCAGAGTTTTTCGCAAATTCGTCAATTTCATGCGCCGTTGCCGCTTCAAAGTGCTCCTGTACCGTTAAAAAGCTTCTTAGAACCGGAAAACTCTCAAACATTACCGTTTCTGATTTGATAACAGCGCTCAGTTTTTCTCCTAACGAAAAACCATGTTCATTAAGTTTACCAAATATATTGGCGTTAAATGTTAAAGTTAAACTCTTTCGCTGCAAATACTGGGATGTTTGAAATTTTTGGACAAGAATGTGATCTTCGAATAGGCGAGAATGCATAAAAAGCGCTTTAATTCCTGCAGATGCATAATCTAGAATATCTACTAGAGGGTATGCACCCGCACCATTCACTCTAGTTTCGTTTATTTGCCCAAGAAGAGCTGGATCTCGAATACTTAGAAGTTCGTTTCCATCTGGTTTCCAGTCGCCATTAAATTCGATAGGTTCGTCTTTTCCATCAAAAAACTGACGCTCTTGAGCCTCAAACATCTGTTCAACTTCGTCCTGAACTCCTCTTTCCAACGGTACGCGCCGTACTACATTTTTGTTTTTCTCGCGACAAAGTGCGAAAAGGGTTCTACACATATCTACTCCGTTTCGAATATTACATAGGTTCCAAGTTCAATTCCACGAATGGTGATGTTCCCTTGGCGGATTGTTCGTTTTGTAATGAGAATGCTGGTCACATTTTGCGGTGTTCCAACCCGGTAGAAATGCCATTTGAAAGCACCTAGCAGGGGGTTGAAAAAATAGCTGTGGCTGGTCACAGCGATAAACGCGAAAATAATAATTGTTGGGATCCACATGACCCAATTTAATGTTTCAAAGTCTGCTGTGAAAAGTGGCATTAAGTAGAGCAACATAATTGCCATGTTTTCTCGGTCAGCAGGTTCAACAGTTGTAATGATGTGCTTTTCGGCAGCAGGAGCTCTTGTTGAACGGGTTGATTGCAAGATGGCTAAGCAAATAAAAACCAGTGCAGTTGAGCCACCTGCCAGCCAGAAGAATGTTGCCCAAGCATTGTTGAAAAGAGCAACAAAGGAATATGTAAATCCTACCGGCGCTATCGCAGTTGCCGTTAGTGCGAGGCGGGCGAAACTGTTAAACATTATGTTTTCCGTTTTGGAGCAACGAGTAAATTCGTATTAGATGCCCATCATGCAAATAGCGTTACTTTGTTTGAAGTTTTTGTATGTCTAAGTTCTAATCACACTTTTATGGAGCTATTTTTTGTTCGGCGCAACTATTGCGATTGTTCGTTGCGTTGTCGAGAAAATCGCTTCAAATTAGTTTGGCTTGGTGGTGTAGCTAAAATACTGAACGAAACCGATGCATCATAACACAGCCCCCCCGAATCGTACGTTTCAGCCCTCCAAACGTACGAATTTCCACATTTACGAAATCAAATCCCACAGTGCGGCAGGGTAGGGAACGGCTAACCCGTGGTTAATATCCACAGCGTACGGTGGGGTCACAAATGAAAAAGGCACCGCGATGCGGTGCCTTTCAAAATTGGGTCTGGAACAGGCTTAGCCTTGTTCAACAGGGGTCTTTGATTTGCCGGACAGCGGGTCGTCTTGGCGCTGTACAGAACCTTCAAAATGCGCACCGCTTTCGATCGCGATGGTCTTGTGGATGATGTCACCTTCGACACGTGCAGTCGATGTCAGGCGGACTTTCAAACCACGGACACGGCCAACGATACGGCCGTTGATCACAACGTCATCGGCCATCACTTCGCCTTTGATTGTTGCGGTTTCTCCGATAGTTAGCAGGTGCGCACGGATGTCGCCTTCGACAGTGCCTTCAACCTGAATGTCACCAGTTGTCTTCATGTTGCCCTGAACGTGCAAGTCTGCGGACAAGATGGATGCCGGTGGTTTCGCCTTAGGGGCGGTGGATTTCATATCTGCTCCTTTAGGGGCTGCCGGAATAGGGGCAGCTTGTGGAGCAGCCGGTTTTTCTGTGGCTTCGGCCTTGGCGCCGGGCTCGTTGATTTTGCTTTTAGAAAACATCTCGTGCAGCCTTAATAAAAGTCATCGGGTTGACGGCCTTACCATTAACACGCACCTCATAATGCAGATGCGTCCCAGTAGACCGCCCAGAATTGCCCATATCACCAATATGTTCCCCACGCGAGACCCTTTGACCGACATTTACGCGGATTTTCGCCAAATGGGCATAGCGCGTCTCGATTCCATTCGCATGTTGGATCTTGATCAGCCGTCCATAACCAGACGACCAACCGGCATGGGTGATCTTTCCGTCGGCCGTAGAATAGATGTTTGTGCCATGTGGCCCCGCAAAGTCGGCACCCTTGTGCATCCGCCCCCACCGCATGCCAAAGCCACTTGTGTAGCGGACAGAAGTTTTCACCGGGTTAGCGAAGGGTACGGTCTGTGCAGCAATGCGGTACATGTTCAAACGATCTAGATCGTTCAGCAATTTATTCGCCCGCAAAGCATCCGCCGAAAGTGCCCCGCCAGAGGTAGAGATTGAAAGAGGCGTTAATGGACCGCCCTGACCGCTGTAGCCGCGACGTACTTCATCAAGTAAAGACTTGGTCGACAGGCCAGCTTGCGAGAACATCTTTTCTAAGGGTTCAACAGAAACGGTCATCGCGTCTTCGAGTTGACGGAAGATTTGGTCGTTCTTTTCCTCAAGCAGTTTCAGCTCAAGTTCCATGTCTTCGGCATGCTGGACAGCCTGCTGTGCTTGCTCAAAGACGTGGTCGCGCTCTTTTGCGGTTTCGGACAGCGCAATAACAAGGCTTTCAACGCCATCAGTGTTGATGTCGCCCGCAATCGCAACTGTTGCTTCGCCAGAACCAGAGGCTTGGGCGTTTGCCAAGTTGGTTCGCGCTTCTTCGCGCTGCTTCATCGTGCGGCGGAGGGTGGTTTGGATCACGTCGATCCCAGTTTCCAGCTCACGGCGGCGGGTTTCAGAGGCCAGCAGTTGCGACTGCATCAACGAAATCTGATCGAGCGCTGCGTTAAACCGGCTTTGTGCCGCCAATGCTTCAGAAGATCGCGCATCGCGTTCGTTGGAAATTTCGTTCAAACGTAACTGATACGTTTCCTGATCGCGCTTTGCTTGTTCACGGAAATTACCCGAGCCAATGCTATCCATAACTAAGACAGCAGTCGCGATAATGGACCAAGCGACGAGGAAACCGAATCCGGCAAATGCGACAATCTGAGTGCCTGGACGCAGGCGAATAAATCGCGTGTCCGTGTCAGACCGAAGAAAGAGTCTGCGTTCCGGAAAATGTCTTTCCAAGATCGCA
Source organism: Cognatishimia sp. 1_MG-2023 (assembly GCF_030548175.1). GTDB lineage: Bacteria > Pseudomonadota > Alphaproteobacteria > Rhodobacterales > Rhodobacteraceae > Cognatishimia. Next base: position 49,861 of record NZ_JAUORX010000005.1, read on the forward strand.
TGAATTTTGATCACCAGACGTGTTCTCACGGCCCGTCCCTTATTATTCCCAATCGGCGCGCCGCAAATTGTCCCCTTCGACGCCGGAATTTCCTTAACCAGCGCTCGGCTTTTGGGCAAGGAATTTCCAGAGATATGGAGGGAAGTGGCAGTTTTCGCACCGAAATCGGCGTTTATTTGCCGTCGCTTACACGTTTTGCGGGTATTTCATCTGCGAGTGGCCAGTAGAAGTCTGGCGGTAACCCAGCCTCTGCGCGCTTCTCTTCGTTGAACGGAGGCTTCGTTCCGCCGCGGAAGTATTTTCGAACGAGTTCGTGGAATACTTCTTTGGGATCAAGGTTGTGACGGCCGCAAAGAAAGTGAAACCACTTAGAGCCATAGGCAACATGTCCGACTTCTTCGGCATAGATGATTTCAAGCGCTTCTACGACTTTATCTAGTTTTGCACGCTTGAATACGTCGATCATCCCCGGCGTGACATCAAGCCCACGCGCCTCAAGAACCATTGGTACAACGGCTAATCGGCCCATGAAATCTTCGGCTGTATCCTCGGCCGCGCGCCACATGCCCGCGTGGGCGGGAAGGGCACCGTAAAAGCTGCCAAGGTCTTCGAGGCAATCACTTACCAAATTGAAATGTTTGCTTTCTTCGTCTGCGGCTTTGACCCAATCGTCGAAATACCCAATAGGCATTTCAACTTCTGCAAACCGCGCAATGATGTCCCAGTGCAGGTCCACAGCGTTGAGTTCGATGTGCGCCACTGCATGAAGCAAAGCGATTTGCCCGTGGATACTTCCGGGGCGTCGTCGGGGCACATCACGCGGCGAAAGCAGTTCAGGCTTTTCGGGGCGCGCCGGTTGCATCGGTGGCTTGGCTGAACCGATAGAGATCGCATCACCTGCCTCGCGTGCCGCAAACCAAGCTTTGGCATAGTCGCGCGACAGTGCTGTTTTTTCACGGCCATCGGCCGTCGTTAGAACATCGACAGCCATTTGGGACAGGGATTTCATCGTCATAGGTTTTGGGCCGCCGCAAGTACATCTTCGACATGCCCGGGTACTTTGACCTTGCGCCAGATTTTGGAAACTTTGCCTTCGCTGTCGATCAGTACTGTCGTGCGCTCAATCCCCATAAAGGTCTTGCCGTACATCTTCTTTTCTTTCCAAACGCCGTATTGTTCGCAAACGTCGGATTCTTCATCTGATAGTAGGGGGACTGTTAGTTCGTGCTTGCCGCGGAATTTGCCGTGGCTTGCAAGGCTGTCTTTTGAAATGCCAAAGACTTTCACACCTGCGGCATCGAAGGCGTCTGATGCTGCGCTGAAATCAATGGCTTCGACGGTGCAGCCTTTGGTATTGTCGCGCGGGTAGAAAAACAGCACAACTGCACTAGGCTTAAGATCACTCAATGTGATTGGTGCCCCATCTGTTTCTGGCAAAGTGAACGCGGGCGCGTTATCGCCTATCTCTAGCATGACATCTCCTTGGGGTTTTTCTTTAATGGCTATATGTTACGCCGGACAACGCAACAAGACTCCAAGGTAGCAGGATTTACTGCGTTCCATATGACTGAACCTTCTGAAGTAAAAAAATCACGTCGCGGAATGCGGATCAGCCTATATTTCATGGCTGTCGTTGTTTGCTTTGCTTTGTTGATTACGGGGGCGGTTGCCTATTCGATTGGGCGCACTTTTGATGTGGCGCCTTGGTTAAAAAACATCGCAGCGACCCGGTTTTCAGAGGCCTTGCCAGATGCGGATGTGTCTTTTGACCGGATCACGGTGCAGGTCTCGAATGATTGGCACCCAAATATTCGGCTAGAGCGCGTTTTGGTGAAGCCAAAGGACGGTGGACCCACCCTCGAATTTTCCGAGGCTGAAACGACACTGTCCTACCGTCGCCTGCTGAGGCGTCAAGTCGCTCCACGAGACATTCGTGTGAGTGGTGTGTTTCTAAATGCACGCCGAAATGAGGCTGGGGACGTTGGCGTAGCCGTGGGTGGGCCCATGGGAGAGGCAGCTGCAGAGGCCACGTCTTTGGATACTTTGGTCCAGCAGATTGATGAATGGCTTAGCCTGTCGCAGTTTGAACACCTGACATCTGTCGAAATTGATGCGGTTACCATTCAATTTGATGATCTACGTGCCAACCGGGCCTGGACCGTGGATGGGGGGCAGATGAAATTGTCGCGTAAAGGCGATGATTTGCAGCTGTCGTCTAACTTGGCGTTACTGGGTGGGCGCGATTTCGTTTCTACGCTTGAATTCAATTACCAAAGTGAGATTGGTTCATTAGCTGCGCAGTTCGATGTGAATGTCGATGATGTGGCTTCCGAAGATATTTCATCTCAGTCTCCGGCATTGGCCTGGCTTGACCTACTGCGTGCACCCATTTCAGGTGCGCTGCGCGTCGCAATTGATGATCAAGGGAACCTTGGACCCTTGTTTGCCAGCTTGGAAATCCAAGAAGGGGTATTTCAGCCACGTGACGCAGTAAAAGCTGTGCCGTTCCAATCTGCGCGAAGCTTTTTCACGTATCTTCCGGAAACCAATACGCTGCAATTTGATGAACTCTCTATCGTGAGTGCATGGGGAAACGCGCGCGCGGAAGGCAAAGCGCATCTTGTCGGGCTTGAGACTGGATTACCTGACAGTCTTGTTGCGCAATTCCAACTGACCGAATTGTCCGGTAACCCGGCGGACTTATTTGATGCACCTGTATCACTTGATCGGGTGAGCGCGGATTTTCGACTAAAGTTCGATCCGTTCGAAGTTAACTTTGGCGAAGTGCTTATTCAGGATCAGGGGCACTCGTTGATTTTGGACGGTAATCTTTCGGCCACGGAAAACGATTGGAACGTTGCATTAAACGGCCACATGGATGCGTTGGATGCGCGTCGTGTTGTGGCATGGTGGCCTGAAAGGGCGGCCGCAAAAACAAGAACCTGGATTGACGAGAACATTCATCAAGGGCGTTTAACGGATATTAATTTTGCGATCCGTTCCAAGCCACAAAAAAAGCCCGACGTATATGTAGATTTTCACTTTGACGACGCGACCGTGCGGTATGCCAAAACTCTCCCTGTTGTGGAAAATGGCAAGGGGCAGGCTGTTCTGTTTAACGATCGCTTTAGTGTCATCGCACACGAAGGTGTGGTGTCGCCCGGTAAAGGCGGCGCAATGGATATTTCTGGAACGACGTTTGTTATTCCAAATGTCGGTGCGAAATCCACACCAGCTGAGGTTGGCTTAAGCACGTCTGGCACTGTGACAGCTACTTTAACGTTGCTGGACCACAAGCCGCTGAACTTCTTGTCAAAAGCAAAACTGCCGACGGATCTTGCGGATGGGCAGGCCCGGGTTCAGGGTGATTTGAAACTTAAGTTGGTGAAAAAGCTTAAGGCTGAAGACGTGCAGTTTAACGCAACCGCAGAGCTGACCGATGTTAGAACATCGCATTTTACGCCTGAAAAAGTTGTTGCTGCTCCGCTGCTTTATGTGTCTGTCGATAATGATGCATTAGAGATATTTGGCCCCGGACGTATCGGGGGTGTGCCGTTTGATGCGCAGTTTAAAACGGCGCTCACGGCGAATAACGGTGGCAAAAGTCAGGTGCGCGGTACTATTGAGCTGAGCGAACGGTTCATTGATGAATTCGGGATCGGTTTATCGCGGGACATGGTCAGTGGCGTGTCCAAAGGCTCGTTTGAGTTGGAACTGCAAAAAGACCAACCGCCTACATTTTCTGTGCAGTCTGATTTGATTGGAACAAGGCTTGGATTGGCCGCGATCGGATGGGGTAAAGGGGCACGTCAAAAAGGCAACCTGCGTGTAGATGGCCGTCTGACAAAGCCGCTTCAAGTGACTAACTTGGTGCTTGAAGCACCTGGGTTATCCGCCAAAGGCGACATCACATTGAAACCGAATGGGGCGCTTGATGTTGTGCGTCTTTCAGACGTTCGAGCTGGGTCTTGGTATCGGGGTGGTGTGAACCTAATTGGCCGCGGCGCTGCTTCGCCAGAAGTACGTCTTGTGGGTGGATCGCTGGATATGCGCAAAACGCCAACGGCAACAAACGGTGGCGGTTCAGGTGGCCCATCGGCCAATGGTACCCGCATTCAGGCTAACCTAGATCGGCTTACGATCTCCGAAGGCATCACACTGACAAAATTCAACGGTGACTTTTCAACGGTTGGTGGGTTTAACGGCAAATTTCAAGCCGCTGTAAACAATGGCGCGCAGATCACCGGGGTGGTTGTTCCGCAGGGCAATCGTAGCGCTGTCCGCATTCAATCAAATGACGCTGGAGGAACGCTGCGCTCTGCCGGTGTTGTCGAACAGACGCGCGGTGGCACATTGGATCTAACGCTTCGCCCTATCGGTGCGCCGGGCAATTACGACGGTCAGTTGATTGCGCGAAACGTGCGGATCAAAGATGCGCCTGCAATGGCAGAGCTATTAAACGCGATCAGTGTGATTGGATTGTTGGAACAACTTGGTGGCGATGGCATCGCCTTTACTGAAGTTGAAGCGCGGTTCCGTCTGACACCGTCGCAGGTCGTGCTTTCGCAGGGCAGTGCCGTTGGGACGTCGATGGGGCTATCCATGGATGGCGTCTATGACCTTGTGAACAGCCGTTTTGATATGCAGGGCGTGATCTCTCCGATTTACCTATTGAACGTGGTAGGCAGGCCGATTGCGCGCAAAGGCGAAGGCCTGTTTGGCTTTAACTATCGGCTTTCAGGATCATCAGATAATCCGACAGTGCGCGTGAACCCTTTGTCGGTCTTGACGCCGGGCATATTACGCGACATTTTCCGCCGCCCGCAGCCTAAGACATCTGATGATTCCTCTGAAGCGGTGCAGAACTGATCTTCTCTTACGCAGCAGGACGCCGCCGCTATGCAACTTTCCGATTTTGACTTCGATCTGCCAGAGGCATTGATCGCTACGCGCCCGGCGTCTCCGCGCACCTCAGCCCGCCTTTTGGTGGCGCAGCAAGATCAAATCACAGATGGGCGCGTGATTGATTTGGTAGATTACTTTCAGGCGGGCGACCGGCTTGTTCTGAACGATACCAAGGTTATCCCAGCGCGATTAACTGGCTACCGCAGCCGTCAAAGCGCGCAGGGCGATACAACCGCTAAAATCGAAGTCACCTTGCTGGACCCCAAAGCAGATGGCCAATGGTCAGCTTTGTTAAAGCCGCTCAAGAAAGTTAAAGAAGGCGAAGTGATTGTCTTTGCCGATGACTTTTCAGCAACCTTGATTGAGAAATCAGAAGGCCAAGCTGTTTTGCAATTCGATGCCAAAGGGGATGCATTTGATAAGGCCTTGAACGCGGCGGGTGCGATGCCATTGCCGCCCTATATCGCAGCAAAACGCGCGGCAGATGATCAAGATAAAACCGATTACCAAACGGTCTTTGCCCGCCATTCTGGTGCGGTTGCTGCCCCGACAGCGAGCTTGCATTTTGATGAGGATCTGCTCGGAAAGCTCCGTGACAAAGGTGTTCAGTTTACGCATGTCACTTTGCATGTGGGGGCAGGTACGTTTTTGCCGGTAAAAGTCGATGACGTGCTAACACATAAGATGCATTCTGAATGGGGTCGCGTGAGCGAGTCCGCTGCTCAAGAGATCGCTGCGACGAAAGCCGCAGGTGGTCGCGTTATTCCGGTTGGTACAACCGCTTTGCGTTTGATCGAAAGCGCGGCGCGTTCCGGTGAGGTCGAGCCGTGGGAAGGTGAAACTGACATCTTTATCTATCCGGGTTTTGATTTTCATGTCGCGGATGCGCTGATGACCAATTTTCACCTGCCCAAATCCACCTTGATGATGCTTGTTTCTGCGCTAATGGGGCAGGAGCGTGTGAAACGCATTTATGAGCATGCCATCAAAAACGAATATCGGTTTTTCTCTTACGGCGACTCATCGCTGCTGATCCCATAATCAAAAAACGTCACTTTCGTTCTATTTTTGTCGCGTTTGGGGATTTACACCCATCTCGCCTAAGCTAGGTGCGTGCGAACAAAGGAGACTGCAAATGGGCCAGTTCGTGTCAGGCGCTTGGGCGCTATTGTTGGGATTATTGTTGCTGATGGTTGGCAACGGCATGCAGGGCACTCTGCTCGGCGTGCGGGGCGAAATCGAGGGCTTCTCGACCGCTGAAATGTCCTTTGTCATGTCAGCCTATTTTGTCGGGTTTCTGGGTGGTTCACGATTGACCCCCGAAATGATCCGGCGTGTGGGCCATGTGCGGGTTTTTGCGGCGCTTGGTTCGTTTATCTCTGCAGTATTGGTTCTATTCCCGACAATTACAGAGCCTTGGGTTTGGGTGATTGCACGCATTGTAATCGGATTTGGCTTTTCTGGTGTGTATGTCACGGCCGAAAGCTGGCTGAACAATGCCGCCACCAATGAAAACCGTGGAAAAGCACTGTCTCTTTATATGATCGTTCAAATGGTCGGGCTTGTCGCCGCTCAGGGCATTCTTGTGCTTGGCGATCCGTCAGGCTTTGTTTTGTTCATCATTCCATCAATTCTAGTTTCTATTTCTTTTGCGCCCATTCTGCTTTCCGTCTCACCAACACCTGCTTTTGAAAGCTCTAGCTCGGTGAGTCTGAAAGAGCTTTTTAATACGTCACCTCTTGGGTTTGTTGGGGTTTTCTTACTGGGCGGCATGTTCGCGGCGCAGTTTGGTATGTCTGCGGTTTTTGGAACTATGATTGATTTGACGATTAATCAGATTTCCATGTTTGTCGCTTCTTTCTATGTCGGTGCGACTTTGATCCAGTACCCGATTGGTTGGATATCTGATCGCATGGACCGCCGTCTGTTGATTTTGATCGTTGGTGGCGTCAGCGTTTTTGGAGGGGCCTTGGGGCTAGCCTATGGCACGCGTTTTGAAATGCTGCTGCTGTCTGCGCTCATTCTCGGTGGTACTGTGAACCCTCTGTATTCATTGCTTGTGGCCTATACGAACGACTTCGTGTCATCGGACGAAATGGCTGGAACTTCTGGCGGGATGCTCTTTGTGAATGGCTTAGGCGCCATTGCAGGCCCAATTGTTATGGGTTGGCTCATGACGGCATACGGCGCGTCCGCCTATTTCATGTTCCAGTGTTTTTTGATGACAGTGCTTTGTGTTTATGCCGCTTACCGTATGACAATTCGCCCAGCACCAAATGTCGAAGAAACGGGAACGTATACGCCTGTATCGCTGGCCTCAACACCGGTGGCTTGGGAAGTTGCGCAAGAACATGACCAACAAGTAGCGGCAGATGCCATAGAACCGGAGAATGAGAGGTAAATGTCGAGTTTGCAGCATTTTTTGACTTTTGTTTAGGGCTATGACCTGCGTAACGTTTTTGTAACGAATTTTATTTCTCAAAGGGAGCAGGGCTATGGCAGGGCCTGAGGAGATACTGAACTTTTGGTTGGATGAAGTGGAGCCAAGAGATTGGTATGTCGCTGACGACGATCTAGATCAGATGGTACGAACTAAATTTGAGCCGACATGGCGCAAAGCTATGCAAGGCGGGCTTGGACAATGGCTCACCTATGCGAGCGGATCGTTGGCCTATGTGATTTTGATGGACCAGTTCTCGCGCAATATGTTTCGGGAAGATGCTAAGAGCTTTGCGTCCGACCGGCGGGCACTGGCTGCTGCAAAATCTGCCATCAAGAACCGCTGGGATATGAAAATTGATGAGCCTGCGCGCATGTTCTTTTACATGCCATTGATGCATTCCGAAAACCTTTGTGATCAGGATCGTTGTGTCCGTTTGATCAAAGAACGTTTGCCGCAAGGGGGCGAGAACCAATTGCTTCATGCGCGGGCGCACCGTGCGGTTATTCGCCAGTTTGGGCGCTTTCCAACACGAAATGCGACGTTGGGCCGACGCTCTACCGAAGTTGAGCAAACCTATCTGGATGCAGGTGGTTACGGATCTACCGTTAGAGAATTGCAAAACGCAGCAGCGTAATCGCAAATTTGTTACGAGAAACCCGCGTAGTTCACGCGGGTTTTTTTATTTTATAAGGCGTCTTACTGGAAAACCCGATTGCACTTCGTGACAAGCGCCGTAAGGTCATGGGAAACAACCTTGACGGAGGGAACCCATGGCCGCCAAATCCTTTGATATGATCGTGATCGGAGCAGGACCAGGGGGCTATGTCGCAGCGATACGAGGCGCGCAGCTTGGTCTGAATGTCGCAATTGTAGAACGCGAACATATGGGCGGCATTTGTTTGAACTGGGGGTGTATCCCGACGAAAGCGCTTTTGCGGTCCTCTGAAGTGTTTCACTTGATGAACCACGCCAAAGACTACGGGTTGAGCGCTGACAATATTTCCTATGACCTTGATGCGGTTGTGAAACGTTCGCGTGGTGTGGCCAAGCAGCTGAGTGGCGGCATTGGGCATTTGATGAAGAAAAACAAGGTCACCACCTTTATGGGCGAAGCGACTTTGCCGGCCAAAGGGCAGGTGACAGTAAAGACCGATAAAGGCACGGAAACCCTGACGTCTAAGCATATTATTGTTGCGACGGGTGCGCGGGCACGGGAATTGCCGGGGCTTGAGGCGGATGGTGATTTGGTTTGGACATACAAAACCGCATTACAACCGCCACGTATGCCGAAGAAACTTTTAGTCATTGGATCTGGCGCGATTGGCATTGAATTTGCAAGTTTTTACAACACTTTAGGTGCTGAAACGACTGTAGTCGAAGTCATGGATCGCATCTTGCCTGTTGAAGATGCAGAAATTTCGGCCTTTGCAAAAAAATCCTTTGCCAAGCAAGGCATGAAGATCATGGAAAAAGCCATGGTGAAAAAGCTGGATCGTGGCAAAGGCAAAGTCACCGCGCATATCGAAGTGGGCGGCAAAGTTGAGAAGCAAGAGTTTGACACTGTGATCTCTGCCGTCGGGATTGTGGGCAATGTCGAGGGGCTTGGCCTTGAGGGGCTGGGCGTAAAAATTGATAGAACTCATGTGGTTACGGATGAGCATTGCCGTACAGGTGCTGAGGGCGTCTATGCGATTGGCGATATTGCGGGTGCACCTTGGTTGGCTCACAAAGCAAGCCACGAAGGTGTTATGGTTGCGGAATTGATTGCGGGTCAGAAACCGCATCCGGTGAAGCCAGAAAGCATTGCAGGCTGTACTTATTGTCATCCGCAGGTCGCGTCTGTTGGGTTTACCGAAGCCAAGGCCAAAGAGGCCGGTTATGAGATCAGAGTTGGGCGTTTTCCCTTTATTGGCAATGGGAAAGCCATTGCTCTGGGTGAACCAGAGGGCATGGTGAAAACGATCTTTGACGCAAAAACCGGCGAGTTGCTTGGTGCGCATATGGTTGGGGCGGAAGTGACGGAGATGATCCAAGGTTATGTTGTTGGTCGCACGTTGGAAACGACCGAAGCAGAGTTGATGGAAACGGTCTTTCCGCATCCGACATTAAGTGAGATGATGCACGAAAGTGTTTTGGACGCCTTTGATCGGGCGATCCATATCTAGTCTAAAGGTTAATTGAGCATGACCAGTCTAAACCGGGTGATGATGAACCGCCGCAGCCGTCGTATTTTGCGGGACGCGGGTATTGAAAACATGGATGTTGCTGAGATTTCAGGGCATTGGGGCAAGAACCTCAACTCGAAATCCTATGTGCAATACCGCTATCCGGGTCATGATATTTGCAAAGGTCCGGTGAAATATGCGGATGGTGAAGTGTTAAAATATGACATGATTTTAGCAAATCAGGTTTGGCAACATTTGGACCGTCCGTATGCGGCTGTGCAGAATGTTTTAGAAATGCTGCGGCCCGGTGGATACTTTTGGTTGGCCGTGCCGTTTTTCATGCCGCATAATCCGTCGCCTGTTGATTGCTCGCGTTGGTCGGCACGGGGGTTGCAGAACCTTTTGATCGAAGGTGGTTTCCCAGAAAATGATGTGAAAGCAGCGCAGTGGGGCAATCGCGAGGCGATGAAACGCAATCTGGAAGAAGATTGGCCGCCGGTTTATGACGAGGACAAAGACAGCCTCGAAAACGATCCGAATTGCCCGGTTGTGGCCTGGGCCTTGGCGCGCAAAGCTTAGCTGTTGCGCGTCTGATGGACGTCGAGTGCACGTTTGGTAAATCTGGAAATTCGTACGTTTGAACGCCTGAAACGTACGATTCGATAATTCGGGTGTGGTGGGTTGAAAACCCACCCTACGGCGTCGCGATTTTGTGCAGAATGCGTTATGATCGAACGATGTCTTATCTGCTGATTAAGGGTTTTCGTGTTTTTGGTCTGTGTGCCTGTGTTGGGATGGCGTCTTGTTCGGCGCCGAACCATTTGGGCAATCCGGTGTTATTGCCGGTGAATGCGATCAGCGCGGCGATCGAGAATGCCAGTTATGATCGGCGGCGGGGAAAGGTCAAAGCGTGGATTGCAGAGCATGAAACGGCGATGCGGTCTGAGCAGTTTGAGGGACCGGTCACGCAGGTGCTGCTTGACGCGATGCCAGCCGCGCGACGAGGGCAGGCTAGGGCGGATTTGAAAGAGGCGGCACAGCATAGCGATTATGTAGAGCGGGCGACGGTTGTTGTGATGGTTTTGGGTGGGTGAAAAACGCGCGTTGTTTTTGAGGGGGCAGTTGGGGTAACAGCAGTCTGGCAACAGGCGGATTTTGCGCCTGTGATTTAGAAGGCGCATTTGTCCATGGCTGACCCTTGTTTGAAGATCGTTCTGGTGGCCCCGGAAATTCCGTATAACACCGGCGCGATTGGGCGGACCTGTGTGGCGTTGAACCTCGAGTTGATTTTGATCAGGCCCTATGGATTTTCGTTGGACGAGAAATCCGTGCGTCGGGCGGGGACGGATTATTGGAAGCACGTGAACCTAAGCGAATATGACAGCTGGGAGCATTTCCTAGAGGTGCGCCAACCTGCGGAAGATAGCCTGTATTTCTTTGAGGAACACGGTGCGCGCAGTGTTTATGACCCAGAGTATAAGCCGGATGGGTATTTGATCTTTGGCAACGAATCCAGAGGGTTAACACCAGAAGTTCTGGAAGGGCATGACGACCGGATTTTCAACCTGCCAATGTTGAGCCCACTGGTGCGGTCGCTGAATTTGGCGAATACGGCGACGGCGGTTATTTATCAGGCGATGCGTCCGCAATTGGGCGGGTGATTGGCTATTTTCTCGGATTGTGTTTGCACCTTTGATTGCATGGTGACGGATTCTGTCAGCAGGATGCGCGTGACCGTCGCTTGCTTGCTTAGAATTTAGAATGTTCACATTTTGTTCACTTTTTGCTATTGGAGACTCAATCTCGCTGCACTATCTGTAGGGGGTTGAGTCCGGGGGGCCATATGGCTGAGTTAAAGAATATCGAAGTACGCGGTGCGCGTGAGCATAATTTGAAGTCGATTGATGTGGATATTCCGCGCGATCAGCTGGTGGTGATTACGGGGCTTTCGGGTTCGGGTAAGTCTTCGCTGGCGTTTGACACGATTTATGCGGAAGGGCAGCGGCGGTATGTCGAGAGCTTGTCGGCCTATGCGCGTCAGTTCCTGGATATGATGGAAAAGCCGGATGTGGATCACATCAGTGGCTTGTCTCCGGCGATTTCGATTGAGCAAAAGACGACGTCTAAGAACCCGCGCTCGACTGTGGGGACGGTGACCGAGATTTACGACTATATGCGTTTGTTGTTTGCCCGTGTGGGCACGCCGTATTCCCCTGCGACAGGCCTGCCGATTGAGGCACAACAGGTGCAGGATATGGTTGATCGCGTGATGGCCCTTGAGGAGGGGACGCGGGGCTATTTGCTGGCGCCGATCGTGCGGGATCGGAAGGGCGAGTATAAGAAAGAATTCCTAGAGCTGCGCAAGTCAGGCTTTCAACGTGTGAAGGTGGATGGCGAGTTCTATGAGCTGGATGATGCGCCGACCTTGGATAAGAAATTCCGCCATGACATTGATGTGGTCGTGGACCGGATCGTTGTGCGTGAGGGGCTAGAGACGCGGTTGGCGGACAGCTTGCGGACGGCGTTGGATTTGGCGGATGGGATTGCGATCCTAGAGACCGCGCCGAAAGAGGGCGAGCCGGAGCGGATCACGTTCTCGGAACGGTTTGCCTGTCCGGTGAGTGGGTTCACGATCCCCGAGATCGAGCCGCGGCTGTTTTCGTTTAACGCGCCGTTTGGGGCGTGCCCGACTTGTGATGGTTTGGGCAAAGAGCTGTTCTTTGACGAGCGGCTGGTTGTGCCGGATGAGACGTTGAAGGTTTATGACGGGGCGTTGGCGCCTTGGCGGAAGGGGAAGTCGCCGTATTTCCTGCAAACCATTGAAGCGATTGCGAAACATTACGAGTTTGACAAGAACATCGCGTGGAAAAAGTTGCCGAAACATGTGCAGCAGGTGTTTCTGTATGGCTCTGGCGAAGAAGAGATTGAGTTCCGCTATGACGAAGGCGGGCGCGTTTACACGGTGACGCGGGTCTTTGAGGGTGTCATTCCAAATATGGAGCGGCGCTATCGTGAGACGGATTCAAATTGGATCCGCGAAGAGTTTGAACGCTATCAGAACAACCGGCCTTGCGGGGCCTGTGGTGGGTTCCGTTTGCGGGATGAGGCGCTGGCGGTGAAGATTGCGGGCGATCATGTGGGGCAGGTGGTGCAGCTGTCGATCAGAGAGGCGTTGGCCTGGATCGAAGAGGTGCCAGCCACGCTGTCTGTGCAGAAAAACGAGATTGCGCGGGCGATTGTGAAGGAAATTCGCGAGCGGCTTGGGTTCTTGAACAACGTGGGTTTGGAATATCTGTCGCTGTCGCGGAACTCTGGCACGTTGTCCGGTGGCGAGAGCCAGCGTATTCGACTGGCGTCTCAAATTGGGTCAGGTTTGACCGGGGTTCTCTATGTGTTGGACGAGCCGTCGATTGGTCTGCATCAACGGGATAATGACCGGCTGTTGCTGACGCTGAAGAACCTGCGCGATCAGGGCAATACGGTGATTGTTGTTGAGCACGACGAAGAGGCGATCCGCGAGGCGGATTATGTCTTTGACATCGGGCCGGGGGCCGGGGTGCATGGTGGTCAGGTTGTGGCCAAGGGCACGCCTGCGGAGATCATTGCGGATGCGGGCTCTGTGACGGGGCAATACTTGTCTGGGGTGCGTGAAATTCCTGTGCCCGCGCAGCGGCGTAAGGGCAATGGCAAGAAGGTGACGGTTGTGAAGGCGACCGGGAACAACTTGCAAAAGGTCACGGCGGATTTCCCATTGGGCAAATTTGTTTGTGTGACCGGCGTGTCGGGCGGCGGGAAATCCACGCTGACGATTGAGACGTTGTTTAAGACAGCATCTATGCGCCTGAATGGTGCGCGGCAGACGCCGGCGCCTTGTGAGACCATCAAGGGGCTTGAGCATCTGGATAAGGTGATCGACATCGACCAACGGCCAATTGGGCGTACGCCGCGATCAAACCCTGCGACTTATACCGGGGCGTTCACGCCTATTCGGGATTGGTTTGCCGGTCTGCCAGAAGCCAAAACGCGCGGTTATAAGCCGGGGCGGTTTAGCTTTAACGTCAAAGGTGGACGGTGTGAGGCTTGCCAAGGTGATGGTGTTATCAAGATTGAGATGCACTTTTTGCCCGATGTCTATGTTCAATGCGAAACCTGTGAAGGTGCGCGGTATAACCGCGAGACCCTAGAGATTAAGTTCAAAGGCAAGTCAATTGCCGACGTGCTGGATATGACTGTCGAAGACGCACAAGAGTTCTTTAAGGCGGTGCCGTCTATTCGTGACAAGATGGACGCGCTGGCGCGGGTTGGGCTTGGCTATATCAAAGTGGGCCAACAGGCGACAACGCTGTCTGGTGGCGAGGCGCAGCGGGTGAAATTGTCTAAGGAATTGGCGAAGCGGTCCACGGGTCGGACGTTGTATATTCTAGATGAACCGACGACGGGTCTGCATTTTGAAGATGTTCGTAAGTTGTTGGAAGTGCTGCATGAACTGGTTGATCAAGGCAATACGGTTGTTGTGATTGAACACAATTTGGATGTGATCAAGACGGCGGATCACCTGATTGATATTGGTCCAGAAGGCGGCGATGGCGGAGGTCAGGTTGTGGCCAAGGGCACGCCAGAGCAGGTGGCCAAGGTCGAGGCCAGCCATACCGGGTATTATTTGAAAGATATGCTGAACGTTAAGCGCGTTGCGGCCGAGTAAACCTGCGTGATTGAGTGGAGGAAGAGGGGCTTTGCCCCTCGCCCTGCGGGCTCACCCCAGAGTATTTTTGGAAAGATGAAGTCAAAAGCATCAGGCGTTTTGGGCTGTGCTGGCCGTTTTGTTGAGTTGTATTGGCACGAGGAAGAGCAGTAGGAAAGGTGTGTTGAGCAGCACGTTGATCCATGCACCTGCGGCGTAGGAGGCGGTGCTGTCGGTGAGGTACCATGTGATTAGGCCGAGGCGCAGGATGTGGCCGCCGAGGGCGGGGTCATTGGTATAGATGTGATTGGTGATTTGCAGGGCCATAACGCCAAAACCGATCATAATGCCGCCTGCGATTGCGGCGAGGACGAGCTCTGTATCTGAGCCGAGGGATTGCTGGCCGTCCAGAGGCAGGTACATCGCGTCAAAGAAGAAGGTGAAGGGCTGTGTGATGCCGGTGATGACGGCAAGTACGGCGGCGGCGCCCATGACGATGGTGAAGATGGACGCGCCTTTAAGGGCTTTGACGGCGGTGGTGTGTTGCATGGTGGTCTCCTGTTTGGTTTGGGGCATCCTGCAAAGGGCGCGTATTCAAAGCAATTACCTGAGAGGTAAGTGAAACCGTGATGTTTTGCGGTATGCTTGTGGGGGCACCGGGAGAGATACATGCAGGACGGATTTGGCGGGCAGCTTAAGGAATGGCGGCAATTGCGTCGTATGAGCCAGATGGAGTTGGCTCTGTCGGCGGGGGTGTCTTCGCGGCATATCTCGTTTCTAGAGACTGGACGGTCGCGGCCCAGTCGGGGCATGGTCTTGCGCTTGTGTGATGAGTTGGAGATGCCCCGTGGGGCGCGTAATCAACTTTTGACGGCGGCGGGGATGGCGGGGGCGTTTGAGAGTCGCGCCTTGTCTGAGGCGGAGATGGCGCCGTTGCAAGAGGCGATGGGGTGGATGCTGGCCCAGCATACGCCGTATCCGGCGATTGCGTTGGATCGGCATTGGCATTTGGTTGAGATGAATGCGCCAGCGCAAATGATGTTTCAAGCGGCTGGGATTTCGGTGGGCGACAGCATGTTGGATGCGTTTTTTGACAACGCTGTGTTGCGCGGGTCGATTGAGAATTTGGCAGAGGTGGAGCGGTTGTCTTTGGCGCGATTGCGCACAGAGTTGGCGCATTTTGGGCGTGATTCGGTGCTGGAAGCGGCTATATCACGGCTGCACGACGCGGTGGCGTTGGATGGGGATGGGGATGCGGATGGCGTGAGGCCCGCGGTGATCCCGGCGCGGTACCGAGTGGGGGACGCGGTGTTGTCGTTGTTTTCCACGATTTCGCAGTTTGGCGCGACGGATGACATTGCGATGGCTGAGTTGCGGATCGAGATGTTTTTCCCGGCGGATGAGGCAACGCGGCAAGTATTTTTTGCCATGGCTGGGCAGGGTTAGGGCGAATTGGGTGAAATATATGCGCGCTGAGTCTTGTATGTGAATGATATTAACATACCTGTTGTCTATCCAAGAATGAGGGGAAGACGATGCGTGTTTTAGCGGCTGCAACAGTGGTTTCATTGGTAGCGATGCCGGGTTTTGCGGAGCCTGAGAGCTTTGACTTTTCGGGGTTTGATGAGATCTCGGCGAGCGAAGGTGTGACGGTGAATGTCACGACGGGCGCGGATTTTGCTGTTTCGGCAGAGGCGCATCGCGGGAATTTGCGCCGGTTGAAAATGAAAGTGCGCGGTGGTGCGTTAGAGATTGAACGCCGTCAAGGATTTAGCCTGTTGTCCCCGGGACGTCGGGATGAGTTTGAGGTTTGGGTGACTATGCCTGAGTTGTCAGATGTGCACGCGTCCTCGGGAAGTCGAGTTCTGGTAAAAGGTCAGGATATTAATGGGTTAACTGCGCATTCTTCAAGTGGATCAACGCTGAAGGTTGACGGGATTTCTGGCGGTGACGTGCGTTTGAAAAGCAGCAGTGGGTCAAGTTTGCGCGCCGATGGGGTTTGCGGCGATCTGACGGCCGATAGCTCGTCTGGTGCATCGTTGGTTGTCGATGGATTGAAATGTGAGACGGCTGATTTAGAGGCCTCAAGCGGCGCAAGTTTGCGGGCGCATGTGACCAAGACCGCGCAGGCGGCGGCGAGTTCTGGGGCGTCGATCCGCATCAAAGGGGGCGCTGCGTTTACAGAGGCAACCACATCGAGCGGCGGATCGGTATCCCGGTAAAGGTGGTTAGCCGGACCGTTTGCAGGTGGAGATGCCTAGAATGCTGTAAAGCGGGCAGTTGTTGATCAGGCCGGTGAAGAGTGGGATCACGCCGATCCACATCCATGCGCCATAGCCCATGAGGGCGCCGATGATCAGCAGAACGCCAATGATGAGGCGGGCTGCACGGTCGAATGTTCCAAGGTTTTTAGTAAACATCTGATGTCCTATTCTAAAGAGCGTCAGATGTTTACTATATTATATTCCAATGGGGGAATATGATCTAGATCAACCGCGGTCCCGTTTTTCGAAACGCGGCAGCATGGCAGAGAAATCGGTGCCTGCGCCATCTTCGGTTTCCACGAATTGCGCATAGAGGTCTTGGGCGAGTTGGCCCATGGGTGTGTCGGCATTGGCAGAATCTGCGGCCTGTTGCGAAAGACGTAGATCTTTGAGCATGAGGTCCGAGGCAAAGCCGGGTTGGTAGCCATTGTCTGCGGGGCTTTGAGGGCCAACGCCGGGGGCGGGGCAGTAGGCGTTCATGGTCCAGCTGTAGCCGGATGAGGTGCTGACAACATCGAACATTTTCTGACGGTCCAGGCCAAGTTTGTCGGCGAGGGCGAAGGCCTCGCATGTCGCGATCATGGTGACGCCGAGGATCATGTTGTTGCAGATTTTGGCGGCTTGGCCTGCGCCGCTGTCGCCGCAATGCACCGCCTTTTGCCCCATGATGTCAAAGAGTGGGTCGGCTTTGGCGAAGGCTTCGGCGCTACCGCCGGCCATGAATGTCAGCGTGCCACCGGCTGCACCGCCAATGCCGCCAGAGACGGGTGCGTCGACTGGCAATAAGCCAGCGGCAATGGCTTGATCAGCGACGGCGCGGGCGCTGTCGACGTCTACTGTTGAACAATCGATAAAGGCGGCGCTTGGTTTCATGGCGGGGATGATGTCATTGGCCACGGCGCGTAGGATTTGACCGTTGGGTAGCATGGTGATGACGACATCTGCGTCGGCGGCGGCTTCGGCTCCAGAGTTCACGAGAGTTACGCCGTCGATTGCGACTTTGGCCATGTCAAAGCCCGCGACCTCGTGGCCAGCTTTGGCGAGGTTTGCGGCCATTGGGCCACCCATATTGCCAAGGCCGATAAATCCGATTTTCATGGCTTAGTCTCCCTTTTGAAACGATAGTTCTGCGTCACCCAATGGCAGCATCATCTTGGCGACGTGCTGTGCCAGCGGGTCGTCAAGGCGGTGGCGCCATTGCGGGTTGCGGTCTTTGTCGATGATAGCGGCGCGAATGCCTTCTAGGAAATCGCTGTGTTCGGTCGCGCGATATGTGTAGCGGTATTCGTTTTGTAGCGCTGTGCGGATGTCTTTTGCATCGCGGTTTCTGCGGATCAAATCAAGAGCGCAGCCCATGGCGAGTGGGGAATTGCGCGAGAGAGATTTTAGCGTTTTGGCCGCGAAGTCGCTGGTGTCGTTACGCAGTGTCGTCAGGATGTTGGCAAGACGCGTTTCGTCAAAGATCGCGTTGATCTGGTCGAGGTTTGCGGCAAGCGTTCCCGTTGGCGGGGTTTGTGCGGTTGATGCGATCAGGCTTGGGTCGGCTGTTGTTTCAAGCTGTGCGATCAGAGCAGGCCATTCGCTTTCTGGAATGTAGCTGTCGGCGAAACCGGCAAGGATGGCGTCAGCCGCGCCCATGCGGCTGGCCGTGAGACCGAGGTATTCGCCAAGATGGCCGGGCGCATTGGCTAAGATGTAGCTGCCGCCCACGTCGGGGACGAGGCCGATGCCGACCTCTGGCATAGCAATTTGGCTGCTGTCGCCGACAATGCGATTTGAGGCATGGCAACCAACGCCGACGCCGCCGCCCATGGTGAACCCCTGCATGAAGGACACGATGGGCTTCGGGAAATAACTCACCTTGGCGTTCATGCGGTATTCGTCTGCCCAGAACTTTTGCCCGTAAGCAAAGTCACCTTTGGTGCCTGTGTCATAGAGTTCGGCAATGTCGCCACCGGCGCAGAAGGCTTTTTCTCCCTCTGCGTCGATAACAACAACTTCGACCTCTGGGTCTATTGCCCAGTTGTCCAGTGCGTCTTCGACAGCGAGGGCCATCTTGTAGGACAGGGCGTTTAGCGCCTTGGGCCGGGTGAACGTGATCCGGCCAGCGCGACCGATCTTGCGAATGTTGATGTCGCTCATGTCCGCTATCCTATTGGTTAGGCGTTGATGACTTGACGAGAGACGATCAGGCGCATGACCTCGTTGGTGCCTTCGAGGATTTGGTGAACGCGTAGATCGCGTACGATTTTCTCGATGCCGTAATCGGCGAGGTAACCGTAGCCGCCGTGGAGCTGCAGGCAACCGTTGGCGACGTCAAATGCGGCGTCGGTGACAAAAAGTTTGGCCATGGCGCAGAATTTGGTGGCCTCGTGATCTTTGTTATCCAGTTTCCAAGCGGCTTGGCGCAGGAAAACGCGGGCGGCTTGGAGCTTGGTTTCATATTCCGCTAGGCGGAATTGAAGCGCTTGGAATTGGTCGATGGTTTTGCCAAAGGCTTTGCGTTCGGACATGTATTGCACGGTTTGATCAAGCGCTTGTTGCGCGCCACCTAGGGCACCGGCAGAGATGTTGAGGCGACCGCCATCAAGGCCTGCCATGGCGTATGAAAAGCCGCGGCCTTCGTCGCCAACTAGGTTTTCAAGCGGGACATTGCAGTCGTCCATTTGAACGGTTGTGGTTGGTTGTGCTTTCCAGCCCATTTTGTGTTCTAGCGCGCCAAAGCTTAGGCCGGGAGTGCCGTCTTCGATGACAACAGTTGAGATGCCTTTGGGGCCATCTTCGCCAGTGCGACACATGACGATGTAGGCGTCAGAGTAGGAACCGCCAGAAATGAAGGCTTTGGAGCCGTTCAGCACGTAGCCGTCGTTGGTTTTTTCGGCGCGGGTTTTCAGGGCGGCGGCGTCTGAGCCGGAACCCGGTTCGGTCAGGCAATAGGAGAAGATTTTCTCCATGGAGCAGAGGGCTGGCAGGTATTTTTGTTTCAGTTCTTCGGACCCGAATTTGTCGAGCATGCCGCCGCACATGTTGTGGATCGATAGGAATGAGCCAACGGCCGGGCAGGACATTGCGAGTGCTTCGAAGACCAGCGCAGCGTCGGTGCGGGAAAGTCCGGAGCCACCGTATTCTTCGGAGACGTAGAGACCGCCGAAACCGAGCTCTGCGAGCTTAGGCCATAGGTCTTTTGGGATGGTGCCATCGCGTTCCCATTGCAGCGCATAGGGGGCGATATGTTCCTCGCCAAAGCTCTTGGCCATATCGAAAATCAGAGTTTGCTCTTCGGTTAGCGCGAAGTCCATGAGGGCGTCTCCCAGTCAACAATTGAACAGTTGTTTAATAATAGGAGTCTTTCTGAATTGTGTCAGTGCTAAAAATACCTTGGAACGTCGCGTCGTTCGGTCGACTGGGCGCTTGCACGCCCAGTTTGTTTTAAAGATCGGCGTGAAATTCTTCGGTTAAGAATCGGACGACATCGCGCATGGCTTCGGCTTTGTCTTTACCAGCGGCGAGCGAGTCGTTGAGAACCCGTCGTTGTTGCTCCGAGCTATTGCCTTTTTGTGCGATGGTTAGGCTGTTTTCGATCTCTGCAGTGGATTGTAGAAATTCGGCGTCCTCTTGGGTGAGTTCAATAAGCTCGCGTGTCAGTTCCTCGAAGGGGACAATCTTACGTTTGCCAAAGTCGATTAAGCCTTCAGAGGTGCCATAGCGTTGGGCGCGCCATCGGTTTTCTTGGATCAAGAAACGATCATACATCCGCCAACGTTGGTTTTGGGTTTGAAGACGGTAGAGCATGCGCGCCAATGCTTGATTGAGCGCCGCTAAGGTGAGCGTTGTTTCAAGCCGTGGGGATACGTCGCAAATGCGGGTTTCGAGGGTTGGATATTTGCTGGAGGGGCGCAAGTCCCACCAGATTTTTGAAGAATCCTCGATCACACCGATCATTTTGAGCGCTTCGACAGACCGTTCCCATTGGCTCCAGCTGTCCATGATCTGGGGAAGGCCGGTGCGCGGGAGGTTGTCAAAGACGGTCAGGCGGTAACAGCTTAGGCCGGTGTCATCGCCTTGCCAGAACGGAGATGATCCAGAGAGCGCCAGTAAATGCGGTAGGAAATAACTCAGCTGGTTCATGATATCGATGCGCGTTTCACGGCTTTGGATGCCAACATGAACATGCATGCCGCAGATCAGCATCCGGCGGGCCACGCCGCCAAGCGTGGATTGCAGGGTGTTGTACCGATCTTTGTTCGTATGTTTTTGGTCGCGCCAATCGCTGAAGGGGTGGCACGAGGCAGCGATAGGGGCCAAGTTGTGTTTGGCGGCAACGCGGGCGACAGTGCTGCGGAGGCGTTTTAGATCTTCGCGGGCGTCAGATACGGTGGCGCAGACGCGGGTTCCGATTTCAATCTGACAGTCTAGAAATTCAGGTGACACTTGCCCTTCGAGTTCTGACTGGCATTCTTCCATTAGGGCGGCGGGAGCGGGGGCGAGATCAAGGCTGTCTTTATCGACAAGCAGGTATTCTTCTTCGATACCGATTGTGAAATCAGGTGCTTTTAAGGGCATTGTTCCTCCACCGCGAAATTTCCGCTTACTTTTTATGCAAGTAAGGCCGCAATTTCAGGGGGATGCAAGCAAGTAGGCCCGGATCGGTTTTATGTGGTCGCTGCGGAAAGCTGTCTTTGTGCCTGTGCGCGAATGCAGGTGAACGCCCGTTTGGTATCGGGCAGGAAGCTTGGCAATTCGTTGGCATCGCGGAAGACATCAACTTTGACGTGGTCGGTCATGGCCGCCAAAGACTGCATGATACGGGTCATGCCAAAGGCGAGATCTTCGGGAGCGTAGAGCACCAAGTGAAGAAGAAGGCCCCGTGTTTTATAGTGGCGCGCCAGTTTTCCGTGGGTGGCGTTGACGTGTTCAAATGTCATATCCGTGCCGGAGACTTCGGATAGGTCTACAAGGATGACCAATCTGTTGTCCGTATCCGGAGAAATGCGGTCATCTACATGCCATCCAATGATGTCATGAGGCTCAATTTGACCAAAACACCTTACAAATAAGATGTTTTCATCTGGGAGGGGAATGGTTTCGGTTGGCATTCTATGAAATACAATCTTGAGTGGTGTATATTTCGTTAATTTTTGATGTTGCTCAATATGTTAGCGAATCTACGTGTCTTTTTAGTATTCGGTTCTTAAGAACGCATTTCAACCTATTGTTGTTATAAATAATGAAAAAACCCGCCGTGAATGGCGGGTTTCCTAATTTGTTAGCAGCTCAAGACCTGCGGATATTAGTCCATAGGTTTGAAGTTGAACTCGCCACCTTCTTTGATGCCAGATGGCCAGCGCGATGTGATCGTTTTGGTGCGCGTATAGAACTTAAACGCATCTGGGCCGTGCTGGTTCAGGTCACCAAAGGCGGATTTCTTCCAGCCACCAAATGTGTGGTAGGCCAAAGGCACAGGGATTGGAACGTTGATACCGATCATGCCGATGTTGATCCGGTTTGCGAAATCACGTGCGGTGTCGCCATCGCGTGTATAGATCGCAGTGCCGTTGCCGTATTCATGGTCCATCGCGTAGGCCAGAGCCTCATCATATGTTTCCGCACGGACTGTGGACAGAACTGGGCCAAAGATTTCTTGCTTGTAGATGTCCATGTCTGTTGTGACGTTGTCAAACAAGCTTGGGCCAACAAAGAACCCATCTTCGTAACCTTGTAGGCTAAAGTTACGACCGTCGACGACCAAAGAGGCGCCTTGATCTACGCCGGTTTGTACCAGACGTTCGATGTTGGCTTTTGCCGCGCCGGTTACAACAGGACCGTAGTCCACGTCGTCGCCAGATGTGTATGGGCCAACTTTCAGCGTTTCAACGCGCGGGATCAGCTTTTCGATCAAACGATCCGCTGTTTCTTTGCCCACTGGAACAGCGACAGAGATCGCCATGCAGCGTTCGCCTGCAGCGCCGTAACCTGCGCCAATCAGCGCGTCTGCTGCCAGGTCAAGATCTGCGTCTGGCATGATGATCATGTGGTTTTTCGCGCCGCCAAAGCACTGAACGCGTTTACCTTGGGCACAGCCTGTGCCGTAGATGTATTCTGCGATTGGGGTTGAGCCGACGAAGCCAACGGATTGGATTGTGTCGTTATAGAGGATCGCATCAACGGCTTCTTTGTCGCCATTCACAACCTGCAGAACGCCTTTTGGCAGGCCTGCTTCTTCCATTAGTTCCGCGAGCATCAGAGGGACGGATGGATCACGCTCTGATGGTTTGAGGATGAAAGCGTTGCCGCAGGCGATTGCGGGTGCAAACATCCACATTGGGATCATGGCTGGGAAGTTGAATGGTGTGATGCCCGCAGTTACGCCAAGCGCTTGGCGCATGGAGTACATGTCGATGCCTGGGCCCGCGCTGTCGGTGAAGTCACCTTTGAGCAGTTCAGGGGCGCCGATGCAGTATTCTGCCACTTCGAGGCCACGCTGTACGTCGCCTTTGGCGTCTGGGATGGTTTTGCCGTGCTCGCGAGACAGGGCTTCAGCCAGTTTGTCCATGTCGCGGTTTAGCAGGCCAACGAAAGCCATAAGCACACGTGCGCGGCGCTGTGGGTTTACTTTGGCCCAGCCGACTTGTGCCTCTGCGGCGATTTCGACGGCTTTGTCCATTTCTTCTTTGCTGGCCAAAGGAACTTTGGCTTGGACTTCGCCCGTTGCTGGGTTGAAGACATCAGCGAAACGGCCAGATGTGCCTTTGACGTGTTCGCCGTT
Source organism: Cognatishimia sp. 1_MG-2023 (assembly GCF_030548175.1). Lineage (GTDB taxonomy): Bacteria > Pseudomonadota > Alphaproteobacteria > Rhodobacterales > Rhodobacteraceae > Cognatishimia. The sequence goes on from NZ_JAUORX010000005.1 coordinate 73,085, forward strand.
GATGTAGTGAGTCAGCTCTTGCATGGGATTCTCCGGTGACAATGTTAAGGGCAGTCTAATCTTGCAAAAACGCCGGTAACAGCGGTAATATGCCAAAGTGGTTTTGCATTTTTGCATGATGGAGATTGTCGTGACACCTCAATGGGATGACTTGCGCGTGTTTTTGGCTGTAGCGCGGGATGAGAGCCTATCGAAGGCAGCGGCACGGCTAAAGATTGACCCGGCAACGGTCGGGCGACGCGTGGCGCGGCTTGAAGATGCTTATGCGACGCCTTTGTTTCAGAAGTCTCAGGCAGGTTATGCGCTGACGGATATGGGGCAGCGGTTGATGGTGCATGCGCTGCGTGCAGAGCAATCCATGGAAATGGCCGCTGAGGAAATGAGTGGGACAACTGGGGGGCTGACTGGGCAGATACGGATTGGGGCACCAGACGGGGCTGCGAATTTTCTGTTACCGCAGGTTTGCGCCCAGATTGGCGAAGAGAACCCAGAGCTTGAAATACAGATTGTCGCCTTGCCGCGTTTGATTAGCCTGTCAAAGCGCGAGGCGGATTTTGTTGTGGCTGTTAGCCCGCCGACGGCTGGGCGGTTGATGGTGCAGAAAATTGCTGATTATCACTTAAGTTTAGCTGGATCTGAGGAATATCTGGCGAAATATGAACCGATCCAATCAGTGCGAGACCTGCAAAATCATCGGATCGTCGGGTATATTCCCGATATGATTTTTGACAAAGAATTGGATTATCTTAAGGAGATTGGTTTGGAGAAACCTAATCTTGGATCCAATTCGGTATCTGTTCAAATGAATTGGGTGCGGCAAGGGGGAGGTTTGGGAATTGTTCACGATTTCGCATTACCGTCCGTTCCCGGCGTAAAGCGCATCCTGCAGGAACAAGTCAGCCTGTCGCGCGCATTTTACTTGGTTCGTCATGAGGATGACAAGCGGTTAGAGCGATTAAATCGTTTTGCTGAAGCACTTTGTAACGGATTGCGCAAAGAGGTGATGCGGCTTGAGGCGCTGACTTGACTTTTGCATTTGTTGCGACGACGCTGAGGTATATGAAATTTATTTACGGAGTTATCCATCTATGCTCGTACAGCAAATTCTGAAGGAAAAAGGTGACGAAGGTGTCGTGACGGTCCAGCCAGGAACGCTGGTACAGGAAGCGGCCAAAATTCTTGCCGACCGCAGAATTGGTACAGTGGTCGTTTCTAAGACTGGGAAAACGGCGGATGGCATCGTTTCTGAACGTGATATTGTGCGTGAGCTAGGCTCTCGTGGGGCTGCCTGCATGAGCGATAAGGTCGATGATCTGATGACCTCTAAGTTGGTGACCTGCACCCTAAGCGATGATGCGGTTATGGTTATGGAAAAGATGACCGAAGGGCGGTTCCGCCATATGCCGGTTGTGGAAAATGGCGAATTGCTGGGTCTGATCACCCTTGGCGATGTTGTGAAGGCACGGCTAACGGAACTCGCCATGGAAAAAGATGCATTAGAAGGCATGATTATGGGGCATTAACGCCCCGTCGTTTTCCTATGCGACAGTTGTTCTCTTGCAATTTGGTACGCAATATTGTTGCGTGCGCGCAATAGAAATTCGGAGACTAGCGATGCGCATTGGCCTTTACCCCGGTACATTCGACCCGATTACATTGGGTCACATCGATATTATTCGTCGCGCATCTGTTTTGGTCGACAGATTGGTCATTGGTGTTGCCATCAATCGTGACAAAGGACCGTTGTTCAATTTGGAAGAGCGGGTGGCCATGATTGAGGCGGAATGCGAGACGCTGTCTGCTGAGACGGGCACTGAGATTATTGCGCATCCCTTTGAAAACTTGCTGATCGACTGTGCGAAAGAAGTAGACGCGCAGGTGATTGTTCGCGGTCTACGAGCTGTGACTGATTTCGAATATGAATATCAGATGGTTGGAATGAACAGGGCGTTGGATTCCAGCATCGAGACTGTGTTCTTGATGGCGGATGCACAGCATCAGGCGATTGCGTCAAAGCTGGTGAAAGAGATAGCGCGGTTGGATGGGAATGTCAGCAAGTTTGTGACGCCCATGGTAAACGACGCGTTGAAGGATCGTTTGGGAAAATAACCTGAATTAGATCGCTAGAATTGAAAAGGGCGGCCCATGAGGCCGCCCTTTTTATGCAGTGTTGCCTGAGGCTTAGAGCATATCTTTGACGTTTTGGGCCACGTTTTCCGCGGTGATGCCGAATTTCTCAAAGAGCTGACCTGCCGGCGCGGATGCGCCGAAGCTGTCCATGCCGACAAATGCGGCTTTGCCGTTTTTGCCGCGCTCGCCGAGCAACCATTGATCCCAACCTTGGCGTACGCCTGCTTCGATACCGACGCGCACTGGGCCCGCTGGTAGAACCTTGCGGCGGTAGCTTTCGTCCTGCTCTGCAAAGAGCTCCATGCATGGCATGGATACAACGCGTGTACCGATGCCTTCGGCTTGCAGGATGTCACGGGCTTTCATCGCCACTTCGACTTCGGAACCGGTTGCGATCAGGATCGCTTGGCGTTTGCCTTCGGCGTCAGCCAAGACGTAGGCGCCTTGTTCGGTCAGGTTCTTCAGTTTGTGCTCTGTGCGCAGGGTCGGAAGACCTTGGCGGGTGAGGGCCATGACGGATGGGGTTGTTTTGGTTGTGACCGCAATTTCCCAAGCTTCGGCTGTTTCCACGGTATCCGCTGGGCGGAATACGTAGGTGTTTGGCGTGGAGCGAGAAATCGCAACATGCTCTACCGGCTGGTGGGTTGGGCCATCTTCGCCAACACCGATGGAATCGTGTGTCATGACAAAGACCGTTGGGATTTTCATCAGGGCCGCAAGACGCATGGATGGGCGGGCATAGTCTGTGAAGGCCATGAATGTACCGCCGTATGCGCGCATACCGCCGTGTAGGTTCATACCGTTCATTGCAGCGGCCATGCCGTGCTCGCGGATGCCCCAATAGATGTAGCGGCCGCCACGGTTGCCCGTGTCGAACATGCCAAGGTCATCTGTTTTGGTGTTGTTGGAACCTGTTAGGTCAGCAGAGCCGCCAACGGTTTCATGCATCACGTTGTTGATGACCTGAAGCGCCATTTCAGAGGACTTACGTGTCGCAACTTTTGGCTGCTCTTCGGAAATCTGCTTTTTCAGGGCTTTGATCGCCGCTGACAGTTTCTTTGGTGCTTCAAGTGCGTAGGCACGGTTGAACTTGGCTTGTTTCTGGCTGGAAACTTCTGCGAAGCGACCTTCCCATGCTGCGCGATCTGCGGCACCGCGGGAACCGATGGCTTCCCATTGTGCTTTGATGTCAGCAGGGATTTCAAAGGAACCGTAGGACCAGCCCCAGTTGTCTTTTGCGGCTTTCAGCTGCTCTGGATCTGTCAGAGCGCCGTGGCCTTTGGACGTATCTTGTGCTGCGTGGCCCAGAGCGATGTGGGTTTTGCAGGCGATCATGGATGGTTTTTTGGACTTTTTCGCAGCTTCGATCGCGGCGTCGATCTGTTCTGGATCGTGGCCGTCGATTTCTTGAACGTGCCAGCCGGACGCTTTGAAACGCTGAACTTGGTTGGTGCGATCAGACAGATCAACGGTGCCGTCGATGGTGATGTTGTTGTTGTCCCAGAAGACAACAAGCTTGCCCAGCTGGTGACGACCGGCGATGCCGATGGCCTCTTGGCTGATGCCTTCCATCAAGCAACCGTCGCCTGCAATCACATAGGTGTGGTGATCGACGATCTTTTTGCCGAATTGCGCGCGCTGCATTTCTTCGGCAATCGCGAAACCGATGGAGTTGGCAATACCTTGCCCCAATGGGCCGGTTGTTGTTTCAACGGCGTCCAGAAGGAAGTTTTCTGGGTGACCGGCCGTCAACGCGCCAAGCTGGCGGAAGTTTTTGATCTGGTCCAGCGTGACTTGTTTGTCGCCTGCGAGGTGGAGCAGAGCATAGATCAGCATAGAGCCATGGCCCGCTGACAAAATGAAACGATCGCGGTCAGGCCACTGTGGGTTAGACGCGTCAAATTTCAGATGTTTTTCAAAGAGTACGGTCGCAACATCCGCCATGCCGATTGGCATACCAGTGTGGCCGGAGTTGGCGGCAGCAACGGCATCAAGCGCGAGGGCGCGAATTGCGGTGGCTTTCATCCAGTGGTCAGGATTTTTAGCTTTCAGAGCGGCGAGATCCACGGGCATCGTCCTTTGATTTATCGTGTGGTTTAGCGCTCAATAACAGGGTTCTGCATAAGATCAAGGATTGCCTTGCCGGCAGGATTAAGCGCATCCCGCAAGTGATTGATGTTAAAGGGGGCGCAATTTCCCGGACCTTTGGTTAAACTCGCTAAAAGTCGAACGCGCGCGCGATTCGTTGTTGCGCAGTATTGATAGTTACGAGGGATGAAAGGACGAGGGGCATGAGCGAGATTGCAGATCTTGAAAATAGGTTGTCCGCCGCCCTGGACAGGATCGCACAGGGTCTTGATCAGTTTGGCAATGATGCCGGCAGCAGCGAGACTGCCGCGCCGGTCGAAGATCGGTCTGGTGAAATTGCCACTCTGAAAGCTGCACTTGAAGAGGAACGCGGTGCGAAGGCTGCGTTGGAAACCAAGCTTGCGGCGGCCTCTGTTGTCCAAGATTTGGGCATTGCAAAAGATGACAATGTGGATGTGATGGCCGAGATTGCCGCGCTGAAACAGGCCCACGAAGCAGAGTTGGACCGGATGCGCATGGCCGCAGCGGCGGAACGCGAAGCTTGGGAAGGGTTGAACAGCCGTCTGGTGCGGATGCGTCGGTCTAACAAGTTGATGCGGACAAACACAATTGCTCTGCGGCAGGCCGCGGCGGATATGGTGGTGGATGCCACTTTGATCAATCAGTCGTTGCAGGTGGAATTGGATGCATTGTTGGCCGCGCAAGAGCTTGAGCGTGCCGAAGTTGATGTGGTCCTAAAGACATTGCAACCGATGTTGGGTGAACCAGAAAGCCTGAATGAGCTAGAGGAGACAGTCTGATGCCAGAAGTCGAAATCAGCATTGGTGGTCGTTCTTTTGAAGTTGCTTGCCAAGAGGGTGAACAGCATTTCCTACAGTCTGCAGCAAAGATGTTGGACGACGAAGCGCGCGTCTTGGCAAGCCAGATTGGCCGTATCCCAGAAACACGTATGCTTTTGATGGCTGGTCTGATGTTGGCGGATAAATCCGCAGGCATGGAAGATCGTATGCGCGAGCTTGAAACCAAGGTTGCCGATCAGACGGCTGAATTGGAAAAGCTAAAGAATGCGCCAGCACCAGCCCCTGAGAAGGTTGAGGTTCCTGTGGTGCCGAGTTCTGTCAAAGACAGCCTTGCAGAGCTTGCAGCACGCGCAGAATCTTTGGCAAGCACAGTAGAAGAAAAGGCGGTCTCGTAAGAGACCGCCTTTGGTAATTCACTGAATTTATAACAGTTTAGCCGTTCGCTTCGCGAATTTTGTCGGCCATTTCTTTGTTGTATGCGACGCCGTTGTCGTCGAATGCTGTGTCCAGCTCGCCAGATAGCGTCATCTCTGTGATGATGTCGCAACCGCCAACAAATTCACCTTTGATGTAAAGCTGTGGGATTGTTGGCCAGTCAGAATAGTCTTTGATTCCTTGACGGATTTCTTCGTCAGCCAGAACGTTCACATCAGCATATTCAACGCCCATGTAGTTCAAAACGCCTGCAACGCGGCTGGAGAAGCCACACTGTGGCATCTCTTTTGTGCCTTTCATGAAAAGCACAACGTCGTTGGATTTTACGGTTTCTTCGATACGGGTATTAGCGTCGCTCATTGCGATATCCTTTGGATGAGGCGGGAGACCGCCGAATTTGTTATTCCGGTATTTTGGTGGTCAGGGCGAGTGCATGTAGCTCGCCGTTGGAGCCATCCATTTTACCCTTGAGGGCCGCGTATACGGCGCGTTGTTGTTGCACACGGTTCTTACCGCGGAAGCTTTCATCAACGACCTCGGCCGCGAAATGCGCGCCGTCGTCACCTTGGACGATGACCTTGGCGTCAGGAAAAGCGTCGCGAATGAGTTGCTCGATTTCGAAAGCGGTGATGGGCATTTGTGCGGTCCTTGATATTTTTTCTGAATTTATGTGCGGCACGGACCAAGCGCAAGGGCCAGCGCGTATTAGACCGTAAGGGCGTGAACGCCGGGCATGCGCTGAATTATGGACCATTGTTCATTATAAAGTGCAGTCAATTCAGCGGTTTGGTTGACCGTGAAGGGGCTGTAGGGCGGCGCGTCTGGTCCGCGCGGGAACATTTCCATAGCGTCCGCGCGGTTCTTTTTATTGACGAGCCCGACGGCTTTGAGGAAATCGAGTGCATTGGCCGAGAGACCTTGGTTGCTGGTCTCTTCGAGCCAGGTGATTTTTTCGGCGGCTTCTGGGGCTGCAAACAGCTCTACAATCTGATTGCGGACCTCTGCGTAGTCTTCATAGCGCCAAACAACGAAGGGGAGGTCGGTTTCTACCGCGTCGCGCATGCGTTCGATGTAGTTGACCCAGCTTAGGGCGTTTAGGTTGATGCCTTTTACGTAGTCATCAAAGCTGTGAAACTGCTGGCCCTTGAGGTGCTCTTGCCATGCGGACACCACAAAGGTTGCCGGGTTGCGAATGGCGAGGCCAATCACGTGGTGATGGCCGGGAAAGAGCGTGAGAAGCCGCTTGAGGCGCTTGGGGCCGAATTTGTAGAGCTGATCACCGGCAAGCAGCATATTGGCCCCCAGCGTGCCGGGAATGTTTTCATTCATCAGCATGATGGATTTGGCGTCTTTGCCATGTGTTTCCAGAAACCGTTCGCCCGCGGCCTGTAGCAGCTTGGCGTCGACCTTATCGCGCAGCAGGTTTTTGATGGGAAAGAGGTTGGTGCCAATCGGCACGGGCGGCACAATTGAGACATCGTAGGGCGCTAATACATCAGCATTGGCAACCATTGAGCGTTGGAAGTGTGTGCTGGCGGTTTTGTGGGCGCCGATCATGAAAAACAAATTACGAAGCATCGGGTGACACCAAAATGAAACAACTGGAACTGAGAGACTGCGCGGCTTTTTCGTTAGGATAGGAGCGCATGCGAATTGCCGCAAGTGAGATTACATATATGACGCAAGGGATTGCAGGTAATCGGGTACATCCATGAGTGCTTCTTGCAGGTCTGGCTCTTCAAAGTCGTAAATGGATTTCGGGTTTTCGGGGCAAAGTGCTGCCATCAGTGTCAAACCCGGCGCTTTGGCCGTTTCGGGAATTGGTAGGTTTTGTGCTTCTTCGAGTAGGAGCAGGGCTTCGTGAATGGGGCGCAGAACACGGAGCGCGTAGGTCATGTGTGTCAGCAGATCAGGATCATCGCGCCACGTTTCCCCATCAAATAGCTCTTGGGTGACACGTTGCCCGGCACCTGCGCAGGAATAGGCGACGCAGCCGCGAAACCCTTGTTTGGTCAGGTTGTTGTGAATGGTGCAGTCAAAGCAACTATTGGACAGGTTTGGGCAGGGGGTATCGACTTGTTTTTGCAGGCCGAAATCTTCATCGTCATCAAATGGATATGCCGCGCAACAAAGCGCGGCACATTTTGTGCAATCCGGTTTCAAGTCTGGGAAAGAAGAAACTTTCCCCGACATGTTAGGCCACCGCGTCGGCGAAGCTGCTGCGGAAAATCGCGGCAAGATCGCCAAGTGGTGCTTCGGATTTACCAAAGCGAACGGTGTCGCCTGTGAATTTACCAACAGAGTGGATTGGAACGCCGGCAGAACCTGCGCGTGCCATCAGAGCCTCTGCTTGGTCAAAGTTGCAGGCCACAAGGTAACGCGCCTGATCTTCGCCAAAGAGGGTTGGTGTATCTGATGCGTCAAGCACAACACCAACGCCTGCGGCTTCGGCCAGTTCGAAGGCTGCCAATGCAAGGCCGCCATCTGCCAAGTCTGTGCAGACTTTGATCAGGTCGCGGTTGTCGCGGATGAAGTCACCGTTGCGCTTTTCAGCGGCCAGATCGACCTTTGGCGCATCACCTTCTTCGCGGTTGAAGACTTCGGCCAGTAGGGCGGATTGGCCTAGGTGGCCTTCGGTGTCGCCGATCAATAGGGCAACATGGCCTTCGCGTACGTCACCTTCGATGGCTTCTTCGCCAGCGGCCACAAGACCAACAGCGCCGATGGTTGGCGTTGGCAGAATGCCTTTACCGTCGGTTTCGTTATACAAAGATACGTTGCCGGAAACGATTGGCATGTCCAACGCTTTGACCGCTTCGCCGATACCTTTTATGGCGCCAACGAATTGGCCCATGATCTCTGGTTTCTCTGGGTTACCAAAGTTCATGTTGTCGGTTGTTGCCAATGGGCGCGCGCCAACAGCTGTTAGGTTGCGGTAAGCTTCGGCAACGGCTTGTTTGCCTCCTTCGACTGGGTTGGCTTTGACATAGCGTGGGGTCACGTCAGAGGTGAAGGCCAGCTTTTTGTCGGTACCGTGGACACGCAGAAGACCAGAGCCTTTGCCCGGGCCGCGTGCTGTATCCGCCATAACCATGGAGTCGTATTGATCATAGACCCACTGTTTGCCCGCGTAGTTTGGAGAGGAGATCAGGGCTTTTAGGCCGTCAATCGCGTCAATCTCTGGAACATCTGCCAGATCGTCAGCTTTTGGTGTTTCCACCCATGGGCGGTCGTACTCAGGTGCTGTGGAGGACAATTTAGACAGTGGCAGGTCGGCTTTGACTTCGCCGTTGTGCATGATCAAGAAGCGGTCTTCGGCCATTGTTTCGCCAACGATTGCGAAGTCCAGATCCCATTTCACGAAAACGGCGCGCGCTTCTGCTTCGAGTTCTGGGTTGAGAACCATCAACATGCGCTCTTGGGATTCAGACAGCATCATTTCGTAAGCTGTCATGTTCTCTTCGCGCTGAGGCACGTCTTCGAGGTTTAGCTTAACGCCAAGGCCACCTTTGTCACCCATTTCAACGGCAGAGCAGGTCAGGCCCGCAGCGCCCATATCTTGGATGGAAATCACGGCGCCGGTTTGCATCAGCTCTAGTGTGGCTTCCATCAGGCGTTTTTCGGTGAAGGGGTCGCCGACCTGAACGGTTGGGCGTTTCTCTTCGATTGTGTCGTCAAATTCCGCTGACGCCATAGTCGCGCCGCCAACGCCATCACGGCCGGTTTTCGCGCCAAGGTAGACAACAGGCATGCCCACACCGGAAGCGGCGGAGTAGAAGATTTTATCAGTGTCGGCCAAGCCTGCGGCAAAGGCGTTCACGAGGCAGTTTCCATTGTAAGCTGGGTGGAAGCGTACTTCGCCGCCAACGGTTGGAACACCAAAGCAGTTGCCGTATCCGCCGACACCTTCGACCACACCGTTGACCAATTGCTTGGTTTTCGGGTGGGAGGTTTCGCCGAAGGACAAGGAATTCATCGCAGCGATTGGGCGTGCACCCATTGTAAAGACATCGCGCAGAATGCCGCCAACGCCGGTTGCCGCACCTTGGTAAGGTTCGATGTAGGACGGGTGGTTGTGGCTTTCCATTTTGAAGACCACGGCCTGACCATCGCCAATATCAACGATACCCGCGTTTTCGCCTGGGCCACAGATAACCTGTGGACCTTCGGTTGGGAGAGTGCGGAGCCATTTTTTGGAGGACTTGTAGGAACAATGCTCGTTCCACATCGCCGAAAAGATACCCATTTCTGTGAAGTTTGGTTCACGTCCCAGAATGTTGATCACCTCAGCGTATTCGTCTGGCGTAAAGCCATGAGCTGCGATGACGTCTTGGGTGATTTCTGGATCTTGCATGTCTCTAGATTCCCTTAGGGGTTCCGCGTTGGCCGTCTCTTAATAGATTGGGGCGGTTTGGGGAAGGGGGGCTACGCACCCTGCTTCTGTGAATTTTAAGCAGGCAAAAAAAAGGCCGAGCAATAAGCTCGGCCGAAGTCCAACAGGGAGGTTGAAGATGATGAGCGTATAAGCAATCACCGTCTTCGAGAGATCAAATAGTAAGCAAATTGAAAACTTTCAAGAAAATCTAGGCCGCAAGTGCGGCAAAGCCGCTATGCAATTTGTGCATAGCTTATGATTTTCCTTGTTCTTTCAGGTGTTTGCGGTGGATTTTGATCTCTTCCTGTACAAAGTCACGGAAGGCTTGAATCCGCTTAGAGTGCCGCAATTCTTCTGGGTAGGCTAAATAAACGGGCACTTCAGCGCTTTCAATGTCTGGAAGAACGCGCACAAGATCTGGGGATTCCTCGACCACGTAGTCAGGAAGAATGCCGATTCCAAGGTCATGTAGTACGGCTTGCAACACGCCAAAATAGTTATTCACCATTAACCGCGACGGTATGTCATTGGTCAAAATGGATTGGGTCAGGGCCGAACTTGCCCCAACTTGGGTTGCGTCAGTCCGTTGGCAAATCAAGCGATGAGTCGATAAATCCGTCTGACTTTCAGGAACGCCGTTCCTATTTAGGTACTCTTGGGTCGCATATAACCTCATTCGTACGCTCATAAGGCGTTTACGGATGAGGTCTGCTTGACTTGGCTCTTTCATGCGGATGGCGGCATCGGCTTCGCGCATCGGTAAATCAAGCACCTTTTCTTCGAGCATCAGGTCGATGTTCAAATCAGGGTACATTTCATAAAGTTTGTGCAGGCGAGGAGCGAGCCACAGTGTGCCAAACCCCAAAGTGGTCGTGACGCGTAGTTCGCCAAAGACTTCTTCTTCGCTGTCGCGGATTCGAGCAGAGGCAGCATCCAAACGTTTGGACATTGCGCGCGTTGCATCAAAGAGCAACTCGCCTTGTTCTGTGAGAATCAGTCCACGTGCATGCCGGTGAAAAAGAATGGTGTTCAGGCTCTCTTCGAGGGCGCGCACCTGCCGAGACACCGCGGATTGTGACAAATGAAGGGTGTCACCCGCGTGTGTGAGGCTACCAGCGTCGGCAACCGCGTGAAAGATTCTTAGCTTATCCCAGTCCATATCCGCAACTTTCGCTAACCTGTTAGCGCCATACAAGAATCTAAGAAAAAACGAAACATGTGACGCGACGTTTAATTTGGAGTGTCGCAAAATTCCCTTGTTTGGGTCAGTAATTGTGACCCAATATTCAGCTATACTAATTTTATCATCGAGCCGCGAGGGGAGACGCCAGATGAGCATCCAAAAGGTATCGTTGAACGATAAGTTCGACCTTTCCAAAGATCAGGTTTTATTAAACGGGACACAGGCGTTGGTTCGCCTGATGTTGACCCAAAAAGCGCGTGATACCGCTGCGGGATTGAACACTGCGGGCTATGTGTCTGGGTATCGCGGGTCACCGCTTGGCGCGGTGGATAGCGTCATGACACGTGCGAAACCTCATCTGGAACCCGCGGATGTGTCGTTTCAGTCGGGTTTGAACGAAGACCTCGCCGCTACAGCATTGTGGGGCACGCAGCAGGCAGAGATGCGGGGCGAGGGCAAATACGATGGTGTGTTTGGTCTCTGGTACGGCAAAGGGCCAGGTGTGGACCGTACAGGCGACGTGATGCGCCATGCGAATATGGCGGGGACGTCAAAGCATGGTGGTGTGTTGATGGCGCTGGGGGATGACCACACTGGCGAAAGCTCAACCGTGTTGCACCAATCGGAATGGGCGCTTGTGGATGCCTATATGCCGGTTGTGTCACCAGCGGGTGTGCAAGAGATCATTGATTACGGGCTGTATGGCTTGGCGTTGTCGCGGTTTGCAGGTGTTTGGGTTGGTTTGAAGACCATGAAAGACACAATCGAAGCGACGGCTGTGATTGATGGCAGCATTGATCGGGTCAACTTGGTCACGCCAGAGTTTGAGATGCCCGTTGGCGGTTTGAATATCCGCACGCCGGATACGCCACATGACCAAGAAACGCGCATGATTGATCACAAGCGGTTCGCGGCCGAGGCCTTCTCGCGTGCCAACAAGATGGATAAACGCGTTTGGGGGAAATCCGGTGCAAAGATCGGTTTTGTGGCTGCGGGTAAGAATTGGCTCGATCTGTCGCATGCGATGTCACTGCTGGGTATTGATGAGGCCGAGGCTGAGCGTCTGGGTGTGACGACCTATAAGATTGGTCAAACCTTCCCATTGGATATGAAGAGCTTTCACGAATGGGCCGAGGGGCTTGATCTGATTGTTATCGTTGAAGAAAAGCGCAAGCTGATTGAGGTTCAGGTTAAAGAAGCCATCTTTGATGACCGCCGTGGTCGCCGTGTGTATGGGTGGTACAAAGGCGGCGCGGGGCGCATGCATGACGAAGAGCTGTTCCCAACGCGCGGGGCACTCGATCCGATTATGATTGCGCAGAAAATTGGCGGTATTCTGATTGAAGAGGGCCGTGGCACGGATGCTGTGAAGGCGGGGCTATCTACGCTGGATGCTGCGCAAAAGGCGGATAATGCCGAGGACTTGGCAAGTCGTGTGCCGCATTATTGTTCGGGCTGTCCGCATAATACGTCAACGCGCGTGCCGGATGGCAGTCGCGGTGGGGCGGGTATTGGTTGTCACTATATGGTGCAGTGGATGGATCGAAACTCTGTCGGGTTTACTCAAATGGGTGGAGAAGGCGTGAATTGGGTTGGCGAAGCGCCCTTTTCCAAGCGCGATCATATTTTCCAGAACTTGGGGGATGGGACCTATACGCATTCTGGGTCTTTGGCGATCCGGGCAGCTTTGGCGGCGGGGACAAATATTACCTACAAAATCCTCTACAATGACGCGGTGGCTATGACCGGTGGTCAGCCGATTGATGGCGGTATTGATGCGCCGCAAATCACTCGCGAATTGCAGGCGATGGGAGTAAAGAACATCGCGCTGGTCTATGACGAAAAAGAGGACATTGACCTAAAGCAATTCCCGTCAGGTTTGATGGTTCATGAACGTGCCGAGTTTATGGCCGTTCAGGATAAAATGAAGACTATCAAGGGTGTATCGGCGATTGTTTACGTGCAAACCTGCGCAAATGAAAAGCGCCGCCGTCGCAAGCGCGGTGCCTTTCCGGACCCAGATAAACGCGTTTTCATCAATACAGATGTTTGCGAGGGCTGTGGTGATTGCGGTGTGCAATCCAACTGTGTGTCGATCGTTCCGGTTGAAACAGAGCTTGGCCGAAAGCGTGGGATTGATCAGTCGAGCTGTAACAAAGACTTTAGCTGTGTGAATGGGTTCTGCCCGTCGTTCGTGACCTTGCAGGGGGCTACGATCAAGAAAGAGGCCTCTGCCAGTTTAGAGCTGCCGGATATGCCAGAACCAGAGATAAAGGTCATTCAAGGCACGCATAACGTTGTTATGACAGGTGTTGGTGGCACAGGGATTGTGACCATCGGTGCGGTTCTAGCTCAGGCTGCGCAGATTGATGGCAAAGCAGCTGGCATGATGGAAATGGCCGGTTTGGCGCAAAAGGGCGGTGCGGTGCATATCCATTGTCGGCTTGCGGAAACGCCGGACGACATCAGCGCCATTCGTGTGGCGACCGGGGAATGTGACGCGTTGATCGGTGGTGATCTGGTGGTCAGTGCTGGGGCAAAGACCCTTGGGCTGACCTCTGCCGGGCGCACGGGGGCTGTGGTGAATAGCCACGAGATCATTACTGGTGAGTTCACTCGGAATACTGACTTTACCATTCCCGGCGACCGCTTGGCGTTGCAACTGCAAGCGCGTCTGCGGGATGGCGTGATGTTGTTTGATGCTTCTGATCTGGCGCGGATCACAATGGGAGATTCCATCTATTCCAACATGATGATCTTTGGGGCGTCTTGGCAGCTAGGTCAGATCCCAGTTAGCCGTGATGCTATTATGCATGCGATTACGTTGAATGGTGCCAAGGTGGATGAGAACCTACGGGCTTTTGAGTTGGGTCGGTGGGCGGCCTTGTATCCGGAAGAGGCGCAAAAGATGCTGGCGCCAAGTGTTGCGGAGCTGCCGAAGTCCTTAGAGGAAAAGATTGCCTTTCGGGCGGATCATTTGGTGAAATACCAAGGTCAGGGGCTGGCGAAAAAATACCGCAAGCTGGTGGATGGCATTCAAGATGCGCGTCTGAAAGAGGCAGTTGCGATTGGGTATCACAAGCTGTTGGCCTACAAAGATGAATACGAGGTGGCACGTATGCATCTGGAAACGCGGGCAAAAGCGGCAGAACAGTTTGACGGTGATTTCAAGATGACCTTTAATTTGGCACCGCCGATCATTTCCAAAATGGGCCCCGGTGGTCGCCCCATGAAACGTGAATTTGGCGAGGGCATGCTGCGGTGGTTTGGCATTCTTGCCAGGATGAAGGGGCTGCGTGGAACGGCGTTTGACATCTTTGGCAAAACCGCAGAACGCAAAATGGAGCGTGCTTTGATTGCGCAATACGAAGCGGATATGGCGCAGATTTTGCCAACTCAGGGTGCTGAGGCGCATGACGCTGCTGTCGCCTTGGCGGAATTGCCAACGCAAATTCGTGGTTATGGGCCGGTGAAGGAAGCGAATGAAGCAAAGGCTGCGAAGCGTCGCGAAGAGCTGTTGGCAGCGCTTCGGACACCTACAGAGTTGCCTCACGCGGCAGAGTGACCTTCTGACCACAACGTTATGACAAATACGACGCAGCCCTGAACTCGGGGCTGTGTCTTTTTTTGCAGCATGCCTATCTAGCTGTAGGAAACCGGAGCCGACCCATGACGTCACAGCGCGCGATTGTCCGCGACATCAGCTATGCCCATTCGGCGACAACTGCGGCAGGCCGCACTATGATCCGTTTTCTTGAGAATACGACAGGTCGGGTCAATTTGATCAAACGGGCCAAAGGCTATGAGATCGAAGTCGGGCAGGGGCGCGATTTTTGGGACGTGATGGTGAATCGCTATGGCCTAAAGCTAGAGGTCATTGGTGGCGACTTGGCGGATATTCCGCGAGACGGGCCATTGTTACTGATCGCCAACCATCCTTATGGGATCATGGATGGGTTGATCATGGGGCATATCTTAAGCGAATTGCGTGGTGATTTCCGTATTTTGGCGCATCAGGTGTTTCGCAAAGCCGAGGATTTGAACCGCATCATCTTGCCGATCAGCTTTGAGGAAACCAAAGCCGCGATGAAGCTTAATTTGCAGACGCGCAAAGTGGCAGTGGATTACCTGCGCGATGGCGGGGCTATTGGTATCTTTCCCGGTGGAACGGTTAGCACAGCGGCCACGCCCTTTGGCGCGCCACTTGATCCCGCCTGGCGTGGATTCACGGCACGCATGGTCGCCAAGACCGATGCACAGGTCGTGCCGATCTTTTTTGACGGAACGACCACGCGGTTGTTTCAGGTGGCCAGTCACCTACATTATACCTTGCGTATGGGGTTCTTGATCCGAGAGTTTCGGAAGCGTGTGAATACGCCGGTGAGGATTGTTGTGGGGAAACCGATTGATCAATCAGAGCTGAAAGCACGCGCCAAAGATACAAAACGCCTCATGGACTTCCTAAGACGCGAAACTTATGCTTTATCACCGACACCACTTGACTCCACGTCATATGGTTTTGAATTTGAAGAGAAATACCGGGACAAAAAGTCTCATTAGGCAAAGGTAAGCGCTATGGCCGTCGGGATTTTTGATAGTGGTTTGGGTGGATTGACTGTGTATGACGCAGTCAGCAAACGTCTGCCGGATGTTCCAACCGTCTATTTCGGCGATAATGCGCATGCACCTTATGGGGTTCGAGATGCGGATGATATTTTCAACCTGACGACCAAGTCTGTTGAGCGCTTGTGGGAAGCGGGCTGTGATTTGGTGATCTTGGCGTGTAACACCGCAAGTGCGGCCGCGCTGCGCCGGATGCAAGAAAGCTGGTTGCCAGATGACAAGCGTGTGCTTGGTGTTTTTGTGCCTTTGATCGAGGCCATGACAGAACGTCAGTGGGGCGATAATAGCCCGCCGCGCGAGGTGGCCGTGAAGCATGTGGCTTTGTTTGCGACGCCCGCCACCGTGTCCAGCCGCGCGTTTCAACGGGAGTTGGCGTTCCGTGCAATTGGTGTTGATGTCGAGGCGCAGGCCTGTGGTGGTGTTGTTGATGCCATCGAAGACGGTGATGCGATCCTTGCCGAAGCTTTGGTGCGCAGCCATGTCGATGCCTTGAAGCGCAAAATGCCAAACCCCGAAGCGGCAATTCTTGGTTGCACCCATTACCCATGGATGGAAGATACGTTTCAGGCTGCCTTGGGCGAAGATGTTAAAGTGTACAGCCAAGCGAATTTGGTGGCGGACAGCCTTGGTGACTATTTAGAGCGTCATCCAAAGATGCTTGGGACTGGGACGGAAAGCATGTTCCTTACGACCGGTGATCCGAAAACCGTATCTGATCGGGCAACGCAGTTCTTGCGACGACGGGTCGAATTCATCTCGGCTTGATGTAAGCCCGCGACATCCCTAAAACCCCTATGACTGTTTTCAGGCCGGTATGGCCTAGGCCCCTTGTGAGGGGCACTGCTAGAAAGGTCTGACATGACCCATAAGATCGCAATTCTTGGTGCCAGTGGCTACACAGGTGCGGAACTTGTTCGTTTAATCGCCACACATCCCTCCATGGAAATCGTCGCCTTAGGCGCGAATTCAAAGGCCGGCATGGCCATGGCTGATGTGTTTCCACATTTGCGTCATCTGAATTTGCCGGATCTGATCAAGATCGACCAAATTGATTTTGATAATGTTGATCTGGTTTTCTGTGGCCTCCCACATGCGACCAGCCAACGTGTCATTCGGGATTTGCCAAAGACCGTGAAGATCGTTGATTTATCCGCGGATTTCCGTCTGCGTGATCCAGAAGAATACGTGAAATGGTACGGTGGCCAGCATGACGCGCTAGAGCAACAAGCCGAAGCGGTTTACGGCCTTACAGAATTCTATCGTGACGACATCAAATCCGCGCGTTTGGTGGCGGGCACGGGCTGTAACGCGGCGACGGGCCAATATGCATTGCGTCCGTTGATTGAGGCGGGTGTGATTGATCTGGATCAGATCATTCTTGATCTGAAATGTGCAGTGTCTGGCGCAGGACGGTCGCTGAAGGAGAATCTATTACACGCGGAGCTGAGCGAGGGGTATCACCCTTATGCTTTGGGTGGCACGCATCGGCATCTTGGTGAGTTTGACCAAGAGTTCAGCTTGATCGCTGGTCGCCCAGTTAAGGTGCAGTTCACGCCGCATCTCATTCCCGCGAACCGGGGTATTCTGGCGACGGTTTATGTGCAAGGTGATGCGCAGGTGATCCATGACACTCTGGCGGCCGCGTATAAAGATGAACCGTTCATCCAGATGTTGCCGTTTGGCCAAGCGCCAAGCACGCGGCATGTGCGTGGCAGCAACTTTTGCCACATCGGTGTGACAGCGGATCGGATCGAAGGGCGGGCGATTGTTGTCGCAGCCTTGGATAACCTGACCAAAGGGTCCAGTGGGCAGGCGTTGCAAAACGCGAACCTGATGCTGGGTATCGAGGAAACAACCGGCCTGATGCTGGCCCCTTGTTTCCCCTAATTTAGGAGAGGGCGCATGAAGGGCCTGAAGAAGAAAAGACGCATTCAAGTGATCATCGTGGCCGCGGTGGCGTTGGCGTTGTCGACGGCATTGATCGGCTATGCGATGCGCGATGGCATCAACTTCTTCCGCTCTCCGTCACAAGTGATTGCTGAACCACCTGCGCCAAACGAAGTGTTTCGAATTGGCGGTTTGGTCGAAGAAGGTTCATTGGTGCGCAGTGAAGGTAAAACCGTGACCTTTCGTGTGACAGATGGAGGTGAAACCGTTGCTGTGGCCTTTACCGGGGTGTTGCCTGATTTGTTTGAGGAAAACCAAGGGATGGTCGGCACCGGCCGGTATGTGAACGGTGTCTTTGAAGCCTCTGAAATCCTTGCCAAACATGACGAAACTTATATGCCAAAGGAAGTAATAGATGCCCTGAAAGAACAGGGTGTTTATGTTGAGCCTGGTAGCTAAGAGTTACTAACATTTGAATTTGTAAGAGACCCGGAAGCCTTGCTTTCGGGTCTTTTCGTTTGGGGCCGTGTTGCATCCGCTCCGTTCGGAGTGGTTGCAGCGCCTTAACAGCTTGTCCGCCACGGTTTGCGCCAACAGTAACGCGAGGTGGCAAATGCTGAATGTTGAACAAATTGCTAAAGAGATTGTGGATCGAGAGGGCGGCTATGTGAATGATCCAGACGATCCGGGTGGGGCAACGAAATTTGGCGTCACGATTGGCACGCTGCGCCAATTGGGCTTGGATTTGGACGGTGATGGTGATGTGGACGCGGCTGATGTGCGTCGTGTTAGCCGCAAACAAGCGGTGTCGCTGTTTCTGGATCACTACTATCGCGCGCCCGGTATCGCGAATTTGCCAGCAGCCATTCAGCCATCTGTATTTGATATGTATGTGAATGCGGGGCGCAATGCGGTCAAAATCCTGCAACGGCTTTTGTGCCAGATGGGGCAAGAGGTGACGATTGACGGCGCGATTGGTCCGCAAACTGTACAAGCAGCCGAAGCTGCGGCAAGCCTTGCCCCCAATCATTTCGTGGACGCCTATGCGATTGCCCGCCGCAATTTCTATTTCAAATTAGCCGACCGTCGCCCAGCCTCGCGCAAATATGCGCGCAGCCGGGCGGGGGGCAAGGGCGGTTGGATCAAACGGGCAGAGGCGTTTATGTCCGCGCGGTATCATCTGAGTGATCGAGAATTTAAAGCACGGGTGGCGACATGGGGATGATCGCGACGCTATTGGATTTTGTCTTTGGCAATGGGCGCAATGTGGTGCGGGAGACAGCAGAGGTGTTTCGCGAAAATGCTGAGTCGGGCGCGGCGCGGGATCATCTGCGTCACACGGCGGCCCTCGCGCAATTTGGCGATGAATTCTTGCCCGGGCAACGCGGGTTGTTTGATCGGGTGATGGATGCGGTCAACCGACTGCCGCGTCCGATGATGGCGTTGGGATGTTTGGGGTTGTTTATTTCTGCCATGGTTGACCCGATCTGGTTCGCTGCCCGTATGCAGGGGATTGCTTTGGTGCCGGAACCGCTTTGGTGGTTGCTTGGGGTTGTTGTTAGCTTTTACTTTGGGGCGCGGCACCAGAAGAAAGGGCAGGAATTTCAACGCTATATGGCGAATTCTTTGACTCAATCCTCAGCTTTACTTCGAGTTTCTGATCAGTCGCAACCAGAGGATACTAATCCCGCACTGACCGATTGGCACCACTCTACCCGCTAACAGCCGCGACAAAACGAGCACATCAGGCACGCCGAATTGAATTGGCCTGCCTGACTCGCAGGCGTATACCAAACGCATGATTACAGAGCTTGGCCACTTCGCCCTAATTCTTGCTGCCCTCACCGCCGTGGTGCAGGCGATTGTTCCTCTTGTTGGTGCGCATAAGCGCTGGCCGGGCTGGATGGCCCTGGCCGAGCCTGCGGCCACCGCGCAATTCATGTTGACGCTGTTTGCCTTTGGCGCGCTGACCCATGCATTTGTGGTGTCAGATTTTTCGGTGCGCTTGGTTTATGCCAACTCGCACACGCTTAAACCGATGCTGTATAAGGTCAGCGGTGTTTGGGGAAACCACGAAGGGTCGATGTTGCTTTGGGTGCTGATCCTGACGCTGTTTGGCGCGTGCCTGGCTTGGTTTGGTGGCAACCTACCACCCGGTTTACGCGCCCGAGCTTTGGCGGTGCAATCCTCAATTGCTGTGGCCTTCTTTGCCTTTATTCTGCTGACTTCAAACCCATTCATTCGGATGGAAGAAGTTCCGTTTAATGGCCAAGGCTTGAACCCGTTGTTGCAAGACCCGGGTCTCGCGTTTCATCCGCCGTTCCTATACCTCGGCTACGTGGGGCTTTCGCTGGCCTTTAGCTTTGCGGTTGCTGCACTGATCGAAGGCCGCGTTGACGCCGCTTGGGGGCGCTGGGTGCGTCCTTGGACGTTGGCCGCATGGATTTTCCTAACCATCGGCATCGCGCTTGGCTCTTGGTGGGCCTATTACGAATTGGGCTGGGGCGGTTTCTGGTTCTGGGATCCCGTCGAAAACGCGTCCTTTATGCCTTGGCTTTTGGCAGCGGCTTTGCTGCATTCCGCTATCGTTGTTGAAAAGCGCGAAAGCCTGAAAAGCTGGACGATCCTCTTGGCGATCCTCGCCTTTGGCTTTTCGTTGATAGGGACGTTCATCGTACGCTCCGGCGTCATTACTTCTGTGCATGCTTTTGCCAACGATCCAGAGCGCGGTGTGTTTATCCTCGCCATCTTAGCGATCTTTATGGGCGGGGCCTTGATGCTGTTCGCCGCACGGGCAGGGGCGTTAGAGGCCAAAGGCGTCTTTAGCATGGTCAGCCGTGAAAGCGCGCTGCTGCTAAATAACATCCTACTGGCCGTCGCCTGCTTTGTCGTGTTCATCGGCACCATCTGGCCGTTGATCGCAGAGCTGTTCTTTGACCGAAAACTCAGCGTGGGTGCGCCATTTTTCAATATGGCCTTCACGCCCTTTATGGTCGCGCTGGGTGCGATCCTGCCGATTGGGGCGATGCTGCCATGGAAACGTGCCAAGTTGGGGCGTGCAACCAAAGTGGTTTGGCCTGCCTTCGGTTTGGCCGTGGCTTTGGCTGGTCTGGTCTGGACAATGCAATCGGGCAAAAGCCTGCTGGGCCCAATTGGTATGTTCCTTGGCGCATGGGTCGTTTTTGGTGCGGTTGTAGACATCTTCAGCCGAACAGGACGTGGCGCGCTTATGGGCCGCTTTAAGCGCATGTTAAGACTTCCCGGTGCTGACTGGGGCAAAGCGTTTGCTCATGCCGGGCTTGGCGTTACCATTTTGGGAGTGTCTGGCCTAACCGCGTGGGAACAAGAAGACATTCGCGTGGCCTATTTGAACCAGCCGTTTGATGTTGGCAGCTATGAGCTGACCCTACAATCCGTGGATGACGTCGAGGGCCCGAACTACCTGTCCACTATGGGCCAAGTGCGCGTCACCAAAAATGGCGCATTCGTCGCGACTTTGACACCAGAGAAACGCGTCTACCCTGTGGCCGCAATGCCAACGACAGAAGCGGCCATTGATTACCGCGTTATGCGCGATGTGTATGTGGTGATTGGCGAGGCACAGAATGACGGTGGATTCACGATGCGCACTTATATCAAACCGCTGACCAATTGGATTTGGCTGGGCTGTTTGATGATGGCCTTTGGCGGTGTCTTTAGCTTGACCGACCGACGCTATCGCGTGGCGGCTGGCGCACATAAAACGGGCAAAGCAGGAGTGGCCGCAGAATGAAGCGTCTTGTTTTTATCATGTTGATGCTTGCGGCACCTGCTTTGGCGGTTCAGCCAGACGAAGTTCTACCGAACCAAATTTTGGAAACCCGTGCGCGGCTGATCTCTAAGGATTTGCGTTGCCTTGTGTGCCGCAATGAAAACATCGACGAAAGCAACGCGGACATCGCAAGGGACCTTCGTCTTTTGGTCCGCGAACGCTTGGTTGCTGGGGATAGCGACCCTGAAGTGATCGAATTCATCGTCGCGCGCTATGGCGAGTATGTTCTGCTGAATCCACAGACTGGTGGCAGTAACCTTGTGCTTTGGGCGTCCGGACCTGCAATGTTAATATTCGCCCTTGGCATGGGGGGGATTTACCTAAGGCGTCGATCAACTGCTCCTAAACAGGGTGAAGTTCCGCTAACCGATGAAGAAAAATCGCGTTTGGATGAAATTCTGCAAGATTGACGTCTGGTTGCTCTTCACAAGGGCTGCGCCACGCTTATCTTGAGCGCAAACAGAGGCGAGGCTCTTATGGACTATCAAGCAATAACATTGGATGTGACAGACGGTGTCGGAACCATCACCCTGAACCGTCCAGAAAAGATGAACGCGCTGAACGCACAGATGCGCGCAGAGATCACTCATGCCGTGCGCGATATATCGTTGCATGGGCACACACAGGGTATTCGTGTTGTTGTGCTAACGGGCGCAGGCAGCGCATTCTGTTCGGGGCAAGATCTAGGAGACGGCGGCAACGCGGCCACTTTGGATTTAGAGCGAACCCTGCGTGACGAATACACACCTATGATCCGCGCGATCCTGGATTGCCCAATCCCAGTGATTGCCGCTGTGAACGGCGCTGCAGCTGGGGCAGGGGCGAACCTCGCCTTGGCGGCTGACGTTGTTATTGCAACAGAAAGTGCCTACTTCATTCAAGCCTTTGCACGCATTGGCCTTATGCCAGACGCGGGCGGCACTTACATGTTGCCGCGCCAGATGGGCATGGCCAAAGCTATGGGCGCTGCATTGTTCGCAGATAAGATTTCAGCAAAGCAAGCCGACGAATGGGGCATGATCTGGGAGCATGTCGCAGATGACGCGTTTGACGCCCATTGGAAATCCCGCGCTGCGCATTTGGCCAATGGGCCAACGGCTGCCTATTCCCGTATCAAAGACGCGATGCGCGCAAGCTGGGACAACAATCTAGATACGCAATTGGCCCACGAAGCCAAACTGCAAGGCGCCTGCGGCAAGACCCGCGATTTCCAAGAAGGCGTTGTAGCTTTCCTTGAAAAGCGTCCAGCCAAGTATGAGGGACGGTAATACTACTTTCAGTTGATTTATTTCAGCGAAAAGCCGATGCCACTTAGGGGGCATCGGCTCTTCTGTTCCTAGATAACGCGTTGCCCGCGTAGCTATATTCTACGTTGTTATGCGCTGCGTTCGATGAGATTAATGTCAGTCATTGAAACCTCACCCGCCATGTCATTTAGAACAACTAGGGTCTCGCCGTTTAGAGTGATCAGGGCATTGCCTTGAGAATCGGCAGAAATTTCGATTTCGTCGCTTTCACCGACTGGGTGCGACACGACAACAACGTCTTCACCGGGCGTAAAATCGGTGATTGTGGCAATGCCTTCAAGATTGTGAGGGACAAAGAATGTATCGTCACCTTCGCCGCCGGTAGCAGTGTCATTTCCTCCTAAAAGGAAAAGGTCATCACCATAACCGCCATAGAAGGTATCAGCCCCAGATGTGTCCGGCTGATCGGCTCGAGCGAATTGGATAACTGTATCTTGAGTGGGCTCAGAGATAGCCTCACCCAGCTCAGAAAAGTTGTATCCAACAAAGGTGTCGTGGTGCAAACCACCAAGGGCAGTGTCGTTTCCTTCGCCGCCAACGAAAATATCGTTTTGGCTGCCACCGCGCATTAGGTCGTCGCCTTCATCGCCGAATATCAAGTCACGGTCTGCTCCACCGTGTAGTTCGTCGTCACCAGATTCTCCGAAAATCAGATCCCCACCGTCGCCGCCATGAATGGTGTCGTCACCGCCGCCGCCCGCAATTGTATCGTGGCCGTCGAAACCAAAGATGAGTTCGTCGTCATTGCCAGAATAAATGCGGTCATCTTCAGAAGTACCCTCGACTTCTTCTTGCTCTGATGGCCCAGATGAAGGGGCTTCACCACCGGAGGTCTCATCAGAACCACTGCCAGTGTCTAGAAGGAAAAGCGCAGGGAAAAACAGGAGTAATAAAAATTCCATTAAGGCACCAAAATTGAATAAAGCAATATTGGGAAAATCAACGAAATCTGTGTGTTAGGTCAATGAATTTTTCTGAATAGGGCAGAATTTTACTTTCCCTGATCTAAAATCGAAAACAATAAAAAACGCCCCCGATCATTGGATCGGAGGCGTCAACAAAACTAGCGCTTGGCGTAAAGCTTAGCGGTTTTCGATGTCTGTGTAATCACGCAGCGTTTCGCCCGTGTACAGCTGACGAGGGCGACCAATTTTCATTGTTGGATCGCTGATCATCTCTTTCCACTGCGAAATCCAGCCTACTGTACGGGACAGAGCAAAGATCGGTGTGAACATAGACGTTGGGAAACCCATCGCTTCTAGGATGATGCCAGAATAGAAGTCCACGTTCGGGAAAAGTTTCTTCTCGACGAAGTATGGATCGTTCAAGGCAGTTTGCTCTAGCTCTTTTGCAACTTGCAATAGCGGGTTGTTTTCAACACCCAGAAGCTCAAGCACTTCGTCAGCAGATTGTTTTAGAACTGTCGCACGTGGGTCGGTGTTTTTGTAAACACGGTGACCAAAGCCCATCAGACGGAACGGATCGTTCTTGTCTTTTGCGCGTGCAATGAATTCTGGAAT
This sequence comes from Cognatishimia sp. 1_MG-2023, assembly GCF_030548175.1. GTDB lineage: Bacteria > Pseudomonadota > Alphaproteobacteria > Rhodobacterales > Rhodobacteraceae > Cognatishimia. The sequence goes on from NZ_JAUORX010000005.1 coordinate 97,244, forward strand.
ACGATCAACGGTTCCAATTTCACGCAGCATTTCTAGGCATGCTTGGTTTGCACCACCGTGTGCCGGACCCCAAAGGCAAGCGACACCAGCAGCGATACACGCAAATGGGTTCGCACCAGAAGAGGAGGCCAAGCGTACAGTCGAAGTAGAGGCGTTCTGCTCGTGGTCCGCATGAAGTGTAAAGATACGGTCCATAGCGCGTGCTAGGATCGGGTTCACTTCGTAATCTTCGGCAGGCACAGCAAAGCACATGCGCAAGAAGTTGGACGCGTAGTCCAGATCATTGCGTGGGTGCACAAACGGCTGACCAATTGTGTACTTATACGCCATCGCGACAATCGTTGGCATCTTCGCGATCAGGCGAATAGACGCAACTTCGCGCTGCCAAGGATCGGTGATGTCGGTGGAGTCATGGTAGAACGCAGACATCGCGCCAACAACGCCAGTGATAATCGCCATTGGGTGCGCATCACGACGGAAACCACGGAAGAAGTTCACCATTTGCTCGTGAATCATCGTGTGGTTGGTTACGCGGCTTTCAAAATCTTCCAGCTCTGCGGCGCTTGGCAGTTCACCGTAAAGCAACAGATAGCAAACTTCGAGATAATGCGATTTGCCAGCCAGTTGATCAATTGGATAACCGCGGTGCAGGAGCTCACCTTTACCGCCATCAATGAATGTGATGGTCGAGTCACAAGACGCAGTGGAGGTGAAGCCCGGGTCATATGTGAAAACACCAGCTTGTGCATAAAGCTTGCGGATATCAACGACATCAGGACCGGCGGTTGGTGAAAAGATCGGCAGATCGTAGGACACACCATCAATCGAGAGTGTCGCGGATTTCGTGCTGTCGGTCATAGGTTTCCCTTCCTCTTATGGCCCCGGGCGCGAGCGCCCCGAGCGTTTTATCTGTCTTACAAGACTTAAGGTCGGGTTACCGCCTTAGCCTTATGTTGGCTCTGATGCGTCCTGAAGCCGAGCAATTGTTTCTTCGCGGCCCAGAACCAGCATCATGTCAAATACGCTTGGGGTCACTGCTCGGCCTGCAAGCGCCGCCCGAAGAGGGCCCGCCATTTTGCCGAATTTGATATCTTTCTCTTGCGCGAAAGAATTAGTGACTGCCTCAAGCCCGTCTCGCGACCAGCTAGCATTTTGCAGCTGCGGCGTCAATTCATTCAGTATACCACGGGATACATCATCAAGATTTTTTGAAGCCTTCGCATCTGGCGCAATGGGGCGATTGGCAAAGATAAACTGTGCCTTTTCAATAAGTTCCGGGAATGTCTTTGCGCGATCTTTCAAGCAGTACATTCCGTTACGTAGTAATACTGTAGTGGCCTCACCTAAGGTTTGCTCGCCATTAGATTGCAAATAGCCCTGAAGTTCTTGCAGCAGCGCGGCATCGTCCGATTGCGCAATGTGTTGACCACAAAGGTTTTCCAGCTTTTTGAAGTCAAATCTGGCTGGGGCTTTGCCAATCCCATCAAAATCGAACCACTCTTTGGCTTGGGCATCGGTAAAGAATTCGTCATCTCCATGGCTCCAGCCCAAACGCGCCAAATAATTCCGCATCCCAGCAGCCGGGTACCCCATCGCTTGATACTCTTGTGCGCCTGTCGCGCCGTGGCGTTTTGACAGTTTCTTACCATCACCACCGAAAATCAGGGGAATATGCGCCCAAACTGGCACGTCCCAACCCATCGCGTTATAAATAGTCATCTGGCGCGCTGCATTGTTTAGGTGGTCATCACCGCGGATCACATGGGTCACGCCCATATCATGGTCATCCACAACAACAGCCAGCATATAGACCGGCGACCCATCAGACCGCAGTAGGATCATGTCATCCAGCTGATCATTCTTGATGGTTACATCACCCTGAACCTGATCGCGAATAACTGTTTCGCCGTCTTGTGGCGCTTTGATCCGCACAACAAATGGCGCATCCGGGTGTGTCGACGCATCCGCATCCCGCCAAGGGGATCGATACAGCGTTGATTTGCCTTCTGCACGGGCTGCTTCGCGAAATGCCGCAATTTCATCTTGTGTGGCAAAACACTTGTACGCTTTGCCTTCGGCCAGCAATTGATTGGCGACGGCTGCATGGCGATCCGCACTTTCGAATTGGCTATAAACCTCGCCATCATGGTCCAACCCCAGCCATTCCATACCTTGAAGGATTGCTGCAGTGGCTTCGGGCGTTGACCGTTCGCGATCTGTGTCTTCGATCCGCAGCAGGAATTTACCGCCATTTCCGCGTGCATACAGCCAGTTAAAAAGGGCTGTGCGCGCACCGCCAATGTGAAGAAAGCCCGTAGGCGAAGGAGCAAAACGAGTGACGACCGTGCCGGACATGACGGGCTTAACCTTTCAGTAACCAAGATTGGGATAGTTTTGTGACCTGTCTATCTGCCCCTCTGAATGAGGACAAGGGTTGCCCATTCTTGCCCAGCTCAAAACACAGGTTCAAGCACAACGCGGTTACCTGATCCCGTGGGTGCCGGTGTGTCTCGGGTTTGGGATTGCTTGCTACTTTTCCTTAAAATCTGAACCAACTTTATTTAGCCTCACCGTTCTCTCACTTATTGCCCTTGCGGCCCTTGGGCTCGCCTGCCTTCGGCGCAATACCTATGCATTCTTTCCAGTTGCGATATTCTTAATCAGTGGCGGTTTCTTGGCTGCATTACTGCAAGCGCATCTGAGCGCGGCACCTACCTTAGATCACCGGTATTACGGCCCAATCTATGGGCGTGTCATTGTGATCGACCGCTCCTCAAGCGATGTCTTGCGGCTGACATTAGATAAAGTCCTTCTCAAAGGCATGACCCCGGCGCAAACCCCAAACCGTATTCGGGTTTCCCTGCATGGGCGCCAGGAATGGCTGATCCCGCGACCGCATCAATATGTTGGCCTCACGGGGCATCTCTTGCCGCCATCGGGACCAGCGGAACCAAATGGATTTGATTTTCAGCGCCACGCGTTTTTCCAACAACTGGGCGCGGTTGGTTACGTGCGGATACCAGCGCTCGAAATCGAACCGCCGAACGATAGCTCAATAGCAGGGATGCGGCACAGGCTGTCGCAAACTATCGCCACCTATCTGGGCGGAGAAATTGGTGGCTTTGCCAGCGCAGTCACCACAGGGGATCGTAGCGGGCTTAGTCAAAGCACGTTGAACACGCTACGCATTTCAAATCTCGCGCATTTATTAGCCATTTCTGGTCTGCATTTGGGGCTACTCGCGGCCTTTGTTTTCGGAACGCTGCGCTTTGGCCTTAGCTGCGTGCCGTGGATCGCACATCGCTGGCCGATCAAGAAACTCGCGGCTATTGCCGCAATTCTATGCGCCGGTTTGTATCTGGTTTTGTCAGGCGGGAACATTGCCACGCAACGCGCTTTTATCATGGCGGTTGTTGCACTTGGGGCTGTGGCGACGGATCGTCGAGCTTTGACACTACGGGCAGTCGCTATTGCGGCAATGATCGTCCTACTGCTGAACCCGGCCAGTTTGTTATCGGCAGGCTTTCACATGTCATTTGCTGCGACTTCGGCATTGGTTGCCGTGTTCGAGGCTTTGCGCGATCGGTTACAAGGCATCGGTTCAAAGTGGCTGCGCAGGTTCCTTACGTTTGTTTTGTCTTCTGCAGTTGCTGGGGCGGCAACTGCACCCTTTGCTGCCGCTCATTTTAATCAATTTTCTGCATATGGTTTGCTGGCCAATCTACTGGCCGTGCCAGCGATGGGAATGGTTGTCATTCCGTCGGCCGTCTTGTCAGTCGTCCTTGCGCCCATTGGATTAGAATGGATCGGGCTAGAGGTCATGGGGCAGGGGCTACGCTGGATTCTATTTATTGCAGAACGTGTCACATCGTTGGAGGGCGCGCGTATCCCGGTTCAAACACCAATGGCAATCGTCTTGCCATTGGTGGCGGTTGGTGGGCTGGCGCTCTTTATTTGGAAAGGATCGCTGCGCTGGCTCGGCCTTTTACCAATATGTGCGGCGGGCTGGATGTGGGCCCATTCAGACCGGCCCACCATTTTGATTTCCGATGATGCTAAGTTGGTCGGTGTCCTAACTGAAAAGGGCCGCGCCCTTAGCAAGCCCAAAGGGCAAGGGTTCATTGCATCCATCTGGCTAGAAAACGACGGAGACGCTGCAGACCAAGCAGAGGCTTATCAGCGTTGGCCACAAACCGAAAACGCTGCCCTCAGCATACCGCTTCAATCCGGTGTCTTATGGCATTTGCCCACAAAAAAGGCTGCAAAGGATTTTACCTCATGCAGCCCAAACGACCTGTTGGTGACGACCCAGCCGTTAGAACAAACTGTTCCGTGCCAAGTTATTTCGCCCGAAACCCTAAAACACACTGGTGCCATTGCTATTTGGGAAACCGATGAGGGTTACAAAACCGTCACTGCCAATGAACGGCGCGGGCAACGCCTATGGAATGTACCCGCGCCCTCAGATCAATAGTTGCGGATCAGCCCGACCAAGCGGCCCTGAACACGCACTTTATCTGCTGGCAATACACGCGTTTCATATGCCGGGTTCGCCGCGATCAGCTCAATCGAACCACCATTGCGATTGTATTTCTTCAACGTGGCTTCTTGTTCTTCTACCAAGGCCACAACGATGTCACCATTATCGGCGGTCTGACTTTCGCGAATGATCACAACGTCACCGTTGTTGATCCCCGCATCAATCATCGAGTCGCCTTTAACCTCTAATGCATAATGCTGCCCACCCGATTTCAGCATCTGACCTGGCACTGCAACGTGGTGATGCACATGGCTAATCGCTTCGATCGGCACACCAGCAGCAATCTGACCCATAACAGGCAAATCAAATGCATTCGGTTGGTCGTTCGCTGGCTGCTGTGGCGCGTCGGATTTATCACCCTCAATCACCCGTGGCTGAAAGCCGCTGGAGGCGGGGCCGCCATCTGGCAATTTCACAATTTCAATGGCACGTGCGCGATGCGCCAAACGCCGGATAAATCCACGCTCTTCCAGAGCGGTGATAAGGCGGTGAATGCCCGACTTAGACCGTAGATCCAGCGCATCTTTCATTTCATCAAAGCTGGGTGGAACACCATCCCGCTGTAAACGTTTGTGAATAAACTCTAAAAGGTCGCGTTGTTTCTTGGTCAGCATATGCTCGCCTCCACCAATGGTTTGGCTTTGTTCTATGCTTGTTCTTGTTTTGTGTCAAGCGTTTGGGGTTTGTTCCCCATTTAAACTACTTAAATTGCGATGCAACGCATCGCGTCACCCGCCACGCGTGGCCCATCTTTTGGGGGGCGAATAACCAAAACATTGGCCTCGGCCAGTAGCGACAACAATGAGCTATCTTGCCGTTCAAAGACCGTCACACGACCATTTTCCAACCGGCCACGCATGTAATGCTCTCTGGGGCCATTCGCTGGAATGTCGGCGGCCAATTCTGCGGTGAACTCCGGCGTAGCAGCATGACCAAGCCCCAACATCGCGCGAATAACGGGGGCCAAGAAAATCTGCCCACACACCATCGCAGACACCGGATTGCCGGGAAACCCAACCATCATCGCACCTGTCGCCAAACGCCCAGCCATCAACGGCTTACCAGGGCGCATCGCAATTTTGTAAAAGCTACGCTGCATGCCCAATTCGCCAGCGACATGCCCGACCAAATCATGATCACCAACAGACGCACCGCCAATCGTCAAAACCAAATCGGCGTCAGAGGACAACTCAAAAGCGGTCTCTAGGCTGGCACGATTGTCGCGCGCAATGGGCAGTAACCGTGGGTTCGCGCCCAAATCCTGCAACATAGCATGCAAGCCAAAGCTATTTGACGCGATGATCTGATCTTCCGAGGGCGTTTCGCCCGGCATCACCAATTCATCACCCGTGGATAAAATCGCTACATCGGGCCGCTTTGCAACAACAACCTCTGGCACATTCATCGCAGCCATTAGCGCAATATCAGCGGGTCGCAAAAGCCGTGGGGCAGAAACAACCTGCCCATCTTGAAAATCAATGCCTTTGTCACGGATATGGAACCCAGCGTCCAAATTCGCACCCAAGGTGATGCTGTCTCCGTCGCGGGTCACGTCCTCTTGGATCACCACGCGATCAGCACCTTGTGGCACTGGCGCACCCGTGAAAATCCGCACCGCTTGGCCCGCTGCGACATGGCCCTTAAACCGATGCCCCGCCGCGCTTTCGCCAATCACAGTCAGCACTTCACCCGATGCTACATCCGCATCACGCACGGCATAGCCATCCATCGCAGAGCCAGCAAACGGCGGCTGATCCCGCCGCGCCTGTACATCCGCCGCCAACACGCGGCCATTCGCCCGCACCAAAGGCACGGTTTCCACACCCAAGGGCTGGGCGAGGGAAAAAAGATGATCAAGCGCTTCGGAAACTGGGATCATTTTACTTCAAACCGTCCGGATTTACCGCCGTCTTTCAAGATCACACGAATACCGCCGATTTCCATTTCTTTATCGACGGCCTTTGTCATGTCATAGACGGTCAACGCAGCCACATTCACAGCCGTCAGCGCTTCCATTTCAACACCGGTCTGGCCGGTTGTCTTAACGGTGGCTTCAATGTGCACGCCCGGTAGGGCCGCATCCATGGTCAAATCGACAGAGACCTTAGTGATCGGCAACGGATGGCACAGCGGAATTAAGGTTGAGCATTGCTTTGCCCCCATAATGCCCGCCAATTGCGCCACGGCCAGAACGTCACCCTTTTTGGCGCGACCTTCTGCAATAATATCAAAGGTTTCCTGCGCCATCCTAACGTGGCCCTCAGCCGTCGCGATACGGCTGGTCACGGCCTTGTCGCTGACATCCACCATATGGGCCTCGCCCTTGGCATCAAAATGCGTCAACCCGCTTTTATGCGTATCGCCAGCGCCCGCCATTACATGCCACCCGGCATCAATGGGTTCGCGAGGATGGCCTTTGTCGCTGCCGTCACATCGTCCTGCCGCATCAGGCTTTCGCCAATCAGGAAGGTCCGCGCACCATAGCGCGCCATGTCAGACAGGTCTTCTGGTGTGAACAATCCGCTTTCGCATACAATCATGCGATCCGCCGGCACCATCTTTGATAGGGTCCGAGTGGTGTCCAAAGTGGTTTCAAAAGTCTTGAGGTTCCGGTTGTTGATCCCCATCAGCGGAGATTTCAAGGCGGACGCGCGTTCCAATTCTTCGGCATCATGCACTTCCAACAGCACGTCCATGCCCCATTCAAATGCAGCCGCTTCCAGTTCCTGAGCCTGAGCATCCGAAACAGAGGCCATAATGATCAGAATACAATCCGCACCCAAGGCACGTGCCTCGGCGACTTGATAAGTGTCATACATGAAATCCTTGCGCAGGGCGGGCAGGGATGTTGCCTCGCGTGCTTGTACCAAGAATTCCTTCGCACCTTGAAACGATGGCGTGTCGGTCAATACAGACAAACAGGTCGCGCCACCATCTTCATAGGCTTTCGCCAATGCCGGAGGATTGAAATCCTCGCGGATCAACCCTTTGGATGGGCTGGCTTTTTTGACCTCGGCAATCAAACCATACCCTTCGCGCGTCGCCTTAAACAGCGCATCTGCAAACCCACGTGTTGGGCTTGCGGCTTTGGCTTCGGCCTCAACCTCTGCATAGGGTTTCGCGGCTTTGTCAGCAGCGACTTCCTCAAGCTTATAGGCTTTGATTTTATCCAGAACGGTTGCGGTCATGATGCGGTCCAGTCGATTTGTGCACGGCCGGTTTGTTCCAGCCAGGTATTGATACGTGAAAACGGGCGCGAGCCGAAAAAGCCCCGCCGCGCCGAAAGCGGTGACGGATGGGCGGTTTCTATCATCAAATGATCACCCGAGTGAATATGCTTGGCAAGCGATTGCGCCTGTTTTCCCCAAAGAACAAAAGCCGTTGGCTGACGCGAGACGTGATCCAGCACTTGGTTTGCCAATTCTTGCCAGCCCAATGCTTTGTGCCCGTTCGCGTCATTGGCAGGCACCGTTAGCACAGTGTTCAACAACAACACGCCTTGTTTCGCCCATCCACGCAAATCGCCAGTCAGCGGCGCCGTGCCAATATCGTCGATCATCTCTTTGTAGATATTCCCAAGGCTGCGGGGCAGTGGGCGCACCTCTGGTTCCACTGAAAACGATAACCCATGCGCATGGCCGGGTGTCGGGTAGGGGTCTTGTCCCATGATCACGACGCGCACGTCTTTTGGTGCCACATGCTCCAAGGCTGCAAACCGTACAGGAGCAGGTGGCAAAATGGAACGCGTGTCTATGGCCAATGCAGCCTGAATTCTTGGAAAGACCTCAGTGAAAAACGGCAAATGCGCCCAAGTAGACGGGACAGGCGTAGCTGTCATCCCGCCGCCTGTGATGTGATCTGCGCCAGCGCATCCAACTTGGATTTAGCTGCACCAGAATCGATGCTTTCACGGGCCAGTGCAACGCCTTGCTTCAGATCAGATGCCTTGTCTGCAATCACCAATGCCGCAGCCGAATTCAACAAGACCGCATCACGATAAGCGCCTTCTGCTCCGTCCAGCAAAGCCCGCAATGCATTCGCATTGTATTCCGGCGTGCCGCCAACTGTTTCTTCAAACGCATGAACAGGCAGACCTGCCTCTTCGGGATGCAATTCAAAATCGCGCACAGTGCCATCCGTCTCTAGCGCCGACACATAGCTGGTACCGGTGATCGTCAACTCATCTGTCCCGTCAGAGCCATGAACCAGCCAAGCCCGTTCAGACCCAAGTTGCCCCAAAGTTTCCGCCATCGGCCGGATCAGATCACGTGAAAACGCACCTGTTAACTGGCGCTTGGCACCTGCCGGGTTTGTCAGCGGGCCAAGAATGTTGAAAATTGTCCGTGTGCCCAACTCCAATCGCGTTGGCATCACATGTTTGATCGCAGGGTGGTGCATGGGGGCCATCATAAAAGCCACGCCGCATTCGTTTAACGCCTGCTCAACAACATCTGCACCGACCATCACGTTGATACCAAGCTCGCTTTGCACGTCAGCCGTGCCGGATTTAGAGCTGGCTTTGCGATTGCCGTGTTTGGCAACCGGCACACCTGCACCCGCGACCGTGAAAATCGACGCGGTCGAGATATTCAGAGTGTGTTTTCCAGAACCACCGGTTCCAACAATATCTATCACACCGGCAGGGGCCTTAACTGGCACGCATTTTGCACGCATCACAGCGGCGGCCGCCGCATATTCATCAACGGTTTCACCACGCGTACGCAGCGCCATCAACAAACCGCCGATTTGGCTAGGTGTAGCCTCACCATTAAACAAAACTTCAAACGCAGCCTCGGCCTGGGCACGAGTCAACGGCCCTTCGGCTGCTGCATGGATCAGGGGTTTAAGCGCCTCACTCATGCTTTCACCTTCATCAAATCAAGAAAGTTCTGCAACATTGCGTGCCCATGCTCAGAGGCAATGGATTCCGGGTGGAACTGACACCCCTGAATCGGCAATTCTTTGTGTTGCAGCCCCATGATTGTGCCATCTTCCAGCTCTGCCGTGATCTCAAGGCAATCAGGCAGCGTTTCGCGTTCCACAATCAGTGAATGATAGCGTGTCGCTTCAAACGGCGTTGGTAGCCCTTTGAACAAACCTTTGTTGTGGTGATGCATCGTGCCCATCTTGCCATGAACAATCTCGTTACAGCGTACAACATTACCGCCAAACGCCTGTCCAATGGATTGGTGCCCAAGGCAAACACCCATCAACGGTGTCTTGGTTTCTGCCGCAGCCTCAACCAGCGCCAAACAAATGCCCGCATCGTCAGGCGTACAAGGGCCGGGCGACAACAGAATCCCCTCGGGTTTCATGGCCATCGCCTCTTGCGTGTTCAGCGCATCGTTCCGCCAGACCTTCACGTCAGCGCCAAGTTCACCCAGATAATGCACCAGGTTGTAGGTAAAGCTGTCGTAATTATCGATCAAAAGCAGCATAGCATCACACATTTTTAAGTCAGAGTAAGAACAGGGTATTAACCCAGCCCATGGTCGCGGTATACATGGACAGGCTTGGCCCAAAGGGTCAAGGGGCGGGGGCAGCCGCCAACCGAAAAAAGAAGTCGAAAAACACAGGGATGTGTTGAATCTGAGGGTTAAAGCAATGTTGCGCGGAATTATTACAGGTTTGTTCTTTGGCGGAGTACTTGGATTGATGGTCGCGGCCATCGTTTCGTTGTTATCTCCATTACCTGCAACGGTATCTCCAACAACCACGCCGCAATCTGCTGCTGTTCAACCGGCTACACCGGGCAACGAAGGCCTTGAAAACCCATCTATGACAGATGCACCGGTCCAAGCCGATTCAACGGCCCAAGCCCCTGCACCCGCGCAGGACGTGGATGCTGCACCAAGTGCAGACCGGTCGTCAGCCCCAAAACCACAACCCTCTGATGTCGCAGAATCACAAGCAACACCCGCCGCCGAAGGGCAGGCGGCAGTGACAGTGCAAAGCGACTCACCCGTATTGCCATCCCCACAAGCCCGCGCCATCGAAGTGCCCGGTTCGGATTCAGAGCCATCGATCTCTGTTGATCCAACCCAACCGCAAAGCCCGGCGTCCCCTGACACAGGCGCCTTTACCGCGCCTCAGCCCACGCCTGCACCAGTAGCACCTGCAGCGCAGGACGCTGATACACCCCAAACCGATGCGCCAGCACAACAGCCCCAAACCGCGGTGGACACGCCTCCGGCACCCGCAGAACCACAGCCAGCTGGTTCACGGCTAAAGCCAGCCTCTGATCTAAACACCGCATTTGCACAGCGGAAATCCAGCCGTCTGCCAAGCATTGGTGGCGACACAGCGACAGAAGCGGGCGACACGACAGCGGATGCGACAGAAGACATGCAAAAGTCATCGCCACTGATCGCCTACGCACAAGCCGTCGATGTTGACGCGGATAAACCGCTGATGTCGATTGTGCTGATTGATGATTCATCAACCACGATTGACGCTTCAACCATCGCCGACTTCCCGCTGCCCATCAGCGTGGCCGTCAATGCACAGGCACCAGATGCAGCGCGCCGCATGGCGGACTACCGCGAAAAAGGGATCGAAGTCTTTGCCGCCATCAACCTGCCCACAGGGTCCGCGCCAACTGATGTCGAGGTGAACGTTGCTGCCCAATTGTCCGCCGTTCCCGAAGCCGTCGGCATTTTCGAAGGCCTCAACGGTGGTCTGCAAGAAAACCGCGCCGTTGCTGAACAAGTCATCGCATATACATTGGCCAGCGGCCATGGCCTTGTGATGCAGCCAAAAGGTTTGAACACAGCCCAAAAGCTTGCCGCCCGCGAAGGGGTGCCATCCATCACCGTCTTCCGCGACTTTGACGGCAGTGGCCAGACCGAAGTTGTTATTCGTCGCTTCCTTGACCAGGCTGCCTTTAAAGCCCGTCAGTCAAATGGTGTTGTCATGATGGGCCGCCTGCGTCCTGAAACGATCTCTGCTCTGGCCAGCTGGGCACTACAAGATCGCGCAAGTACTGTCGCAATCGCTCCGGTCTCTGCCATCTTGCAGCAACAGTAAGCGACGAAACGAAATGAAACGCATCTGTTTTATCGGCGCCTCAACGACCGAGGGCATGGGCGATCCTACTGGCCTCGGTTGGCCCGGGCGATTAAGCGCGGTAAAGCAGGGGCGCGTTGTATCCTACAACCTTGGCATCCGTGGACAGACGGTCGTTCAAATTGAACGCCGCGCTGTCCCCGAAATCACAGCCCGCATCACCAGCTACGACCAAGGCGTCATTGTACTGGGATGTCCGTTGAACGAGCTACCACGTAATGCTGTGGGCGACGCATTTATCGAAATAGCACCAGCTCTTCGTCGCTACGAAAAGCTGGTATTATCCCTCAAAGACATCGCGCCAGTGATCGTCGTTGGCCCTCCACCTGTCGCCGAAGCCAAACTACCTTTCTTCTCCGAAGTTGCAGGGCAGGATTACTATTTCAAAAACACAGACATCGCCGCCCATGATGCGACGATGAGAGACCTTTGTCTGTCTTGCGGGGTTACCTACATTTCGGTGTTTCAACACCTGTCAAAGGATGTTGAATACCTCGCTGGCTTAAACGTAAATGACGGTCTTCATACCAATGGCAAAGGCTACGCAGCTCAGGCGGTGTATCTGGACAAACAGGTTGATTTTCAATCGTTTGAGCCAAAGAATTCTAGTCCCGCCTAAGGCCCGACTTGTCGCAAAATGTGACTTCAGCGACACAATATTCCCCAACTGAATACCACGTCATAAAAAAACTTGCGTAAAGTCTCACGTTGGGACCAGATATCCACAATTACCTGTGGATAATTTTTTAACCTCACGTTAACCTTTTGATATCTGCTCGTCGCCAGCTGCCTTGGTTATTAGACGAAAAAGTTGGAATAATACGCTGTGAAGCAATCTGTAATTGAGCTGGAAGACACCCCGAAAGAAGTCCAAAAATTAAAACGCGAAGTACGCAAGTTGCGCGTAGGCGGCGACTATCTTGACCTTGTCGGCGATCCTATACCGCAGGCGCTAGAAGGCGAGTATAACGTTGATGAGTTTGACGAGCGTCTGACGCGCGGCATTCAACGTAAATACAAACGTCGCTCTTCGAACATCCAAAGATGCTGGAACCGTACGCAGCTGTTCCTACCGGAACTAATGCATCACGACAGCCCCTCGCAGCGCGTTCTTGAAATGTCGACCGCACATGGCGGCATGCTTGAGGTGCTCCGCCACTTTGGGCACGAGGTGATGGGCAATGACTACGTCAACCTCTTGCGCAGCAAGGGTCACGGCAGCGCGTTGTTTCGCAATCTGAATGACTCGTCCTTTACCCCAAAGGTGGATGACTTTGGCATCGCACTGCCAGAAGAGGGCGAAGAGCTGGCTGATTGGCCCTACCGCAAGATCATCGAGTCCATCGACATCCCGATGGCGCTCTTTGATGGTGGCAAAACCCCGTACCCGTTCGAGGATAAATCCTTTGACGTTCTAATGTGCATGCAAGCCATCGAACACTACTGCCACCCCAAAGATTGGATGAAAGTGGTCGATGAATTTTGCCGCATCACAAACAAAACAATCATCATTTTGCTGAATCCCAAGATGGAAACAATCGCTGGCGAACCCGGTGACTACGCAGTCGCCTTTGACGAGGCCAGACAAGCCCTGCGGCAATACCGCAAGAACGGATTTGTCTGTAGCTCAAGCCATATGATGTGGGGCGAAACGTTGGGCTTTAAGCTGACTGCGCGTTGAACCAACCGATTAGAAACAAAAAAGGCCCGAACCAATGTTCGGGCCTTTTGCTTTAGTCGTTACCGGTTTCATCAAACCGCGCGGCGTCTTCTGCGGCGCGCCTGATTGCGTTCGATTTATGAACGGTTTCCATATACTCCGCCTCTGGGTCGCTGTCATAAACAACGCCACCACCGGCTTGGATGTATAGCTTTTGATCTTTCACAATCGCCGTGCGCAGGGCGATACACATGTCCATGTCGCCACCGGCACTAAAATAACCAACACCACCGCCATAGACACCACGTTTTTCCGGCTCCAGCTCGTCGATGATTTCCATCGCGCGCACCTTAGGCGCACCAGAAACCGTGCCCGCTGGCATGCCAGAGAAGAAGGCGCTTAACGCATCTTGGTCATCGGCCAGTTCACCCACCACGTTGGATACGATATGCATCACATGGCTGTAGCGTTCGATGATGAATTCCTCTGTTGGCTTCACAGTGCCAATCTTAGAGACCTTGCCTGTGTCATTGCGACCAAGGTCTAGCAACATCAAATGCTCTGCCAGCTCTTTCTTATCCGCCAACAAATCCGCTTCATTCGCACGATCTTCTTCTGGCGTCGCACCCCTTGGGCGCGTGCCAGCGATTGGACGAATAGTCACCTCATTGCCAAACACCCGCACCAGAATTTCTGGCGACGCACCAACAACTTGGTATCCGCCAAAGTTGAAATAGAACATGAACGGCGATGGGTTCGTCCGGCGCAAAGAACGATACAATGCAAACGGAGGCTGCGGGAAATCATGCGTCCAGCGTTGCGATGGCACCACCTGAAAAATATCACCCGCACGGATGTAATCCTTGGCCTTTTCAACAGCCTCTTTGTAGCCCGACTTGGTAAAGTTGCTAACCGGATCACCCACATCTACTGCATCACCCATCTCGCGCGCCGCTTGTGGCATCGCACGTTCCAGGTCACGCACCGCATCCATCACGCGTTCTGCCGCTTGTGCATAGGCCGCGCGCGCAGACAGACCCTCAGTGACCCAAGCAGGGGACACCACAGTTACTTCGCCTTTGACACCGTCCAACACAGCCACAACCGAAGGCCGCAACAGGCAGGCATCCGGCAAGCCCAACGGGTCCGGGTTCACATTCGGCAGATGCTCGACCAAACGGATCATGTCATAACCCAAGAAACCAAACAGACCAGCCGACGCCTGAGGCAGATCAGCAGGCAAGTCGATCTTGCTTTCTTCGATCAACGCACGCAGGTTCGCCAATGGCTCTCCTGATTGCGTTTCAAAGGTGTCGGTATCAAACCGTGCTTGGCGATTGATCCGACTCTTTTCACCATGGCATTGCCAGACAAGATCAGGCTTCATCCCAATGATGGAATAGCGACCGCGGGTTTCCCCACCAGTCACAGATTCCAACATAAATGCATCGCGTTTCGCACCTGTCAGCTTCAGCATCAAAGACACAGGTGTGTCCAAGTCAGCCGCCAAACGGGTGTAAACAACTTGGTTCTCGCCAGCCTCATAGGCCGCGCTGAACGTGTCAAAAGACGGGATCAAAGCCACAAGTGAGCCCTTTGTTTACTGTAGTTGCGCGTTGACAGCTGCCAGCGCGTGTTGGTCAATTTCAATATCCGACGTGCTGCGGATATGGTTGGAATAGGCGTTGAAAATATCTTGTGCCAATGCCTGAGAAACTTGCTGAGACACCACATTGCGGATGGATGCATTTTCAGTCGACTCAAGGTCAGCCGCATCAATGCTATCAAGCTCAACAATCAAATACTGCGCATCACCTGGTAGGCTGCGCACTTCGCCCGCGGTCATATCAAACACGATGTCCATCATGCCAGCAGGCGTATTCGGAACAAAGTCGCCACGGGTCAATTCGCTTTCCTGCACAACATTCAAACCAAGCGTCACAATGTCTGCACCCGCCGCCATTTTCTCAGTCAGCGCCTCTGCCTGTGCTTTCAACGCGGTTTGCACTTCTGCTGCACGCCATGCCGCTTCGACCTCTGCTTTTGCATCGTCAAATGGGGTAGGGGCCGCTTCAGTGGTGCCATCCAAACGCAGGGCAAAGATACCGCCGTCGTCCAGTTGCTCGACCTCGGGGAAATCTTCTGCAGTCACGATCTGCGCAACACGACGGAAGTCGTCATAGCCCGCAATCTCACCTTCAGAGTTGGCGTGGAAATTCACAGACCCCAGTACCAGATCAGATTCCTCTGCTACTTCTTCCAGTGACGCACCGCCTGCCAGTAGGTCATCAACTTCATTGATCTGAGCATCAATCACACGACGCGCACGATCCATCGCCAGCGCATCACGCAACATCGGCTCGGCTTCGTCAAAGGAAACAGACTGTGCCGCCAAAACAGCATTTACACGGAACAACGCCGGACCAAGATCCGTTTGCGCCGGACCAACCACATCGCCGCTTTCCGCACCAAAGATCAACGCGCCGTTGTCGACCAAAGACTCTTGGGTAACGTCACCCATATCCACATCTTGCAGCGTCAGGCCACGTGCCTCGACCAATGCTTCAAAGGATGTCTCACCACCAGTAACCTGCGCCAGAGCCGCAGTAGCGTCTTCAGAGGTGCCAAACACCAAACGCTCAACCAAACGGCGCTCTGGCTGATTAAATTCAGCGTCCCGCGCCTCATACTCTTTGCGTAGGGCTTCTTCGTCTACGTCGACAGTATCCAGCAACATGGCCGGAGTGATCCAGACATAGGTGATGTCCCGTGTCGCTGGCTGCATGAACGCATCAATATTGGCATCGTAATAGGCACGCAAAGCCGCTTCATCAGGTGCTGCGATCTCTGCGTCCAGATTGGCCTCTGTCAATGTCGCAATGGAAAAGCTACGACGCTCACCCAAATAGGCCACCAATGCATCTGCATAGCTCTCTGGCATCTCAATGCCGCCAATAACCGCGCTTTGCAGCAAGGTCCGCGCCGCATCTTCGCGCAGAGAGTTTTCAAATTCTGTTTCCGTCAGGCCAGAGTTTTGCAAAGCAAACCGATAAGATTCACGATCAAACGCGCCACTTAGGTTCTGAAACGCAGGAATGGTTAGGATTTGATCACGCAGGTTTTCATCCCCCATCGACAATCCAAGACGCTCTGCTTCGCCATCCAAGGCACGTTCTGTGACCAAGCGGCCCAAAACTTGCTGATCTAGGCCAAATTGCTGCGCTTGAGCAAAGGTAATCCGCTGGCCAGCCTGCTGCTGAATGGCAGACAATTCTTGCTGCACAGCGCGATAATATTCATTCACATCAATGGGTTTGCCACTGACGGACCCAACCGTTTGCACAGCGCCACCAAGGTTGGTGATCCCAAAACCACCAAGGCCAAAGATCAACAGGCCCATTAGGATCCACATCAAGGTTTTTGAAATCGATTTCTTCTCGGACATGGGGCCCCCTAGCTGGCGCAAAATTCTTAGTTGCGGATGTCTACGACGCCTCAAGAAGGGGAGCAAGGGGGAAGGGCACCCTTCGCACAGCCGTGACCAAGCGGTCTGCGCAATCCGCAGCCATTTTCTTGGGGTTTCACTCTCGGAATTCGTGGATGCGTGGCTGTGTTGGTCAGTTCGGCTGGTAGGCTGCCAAACGGTCAAACAGCGCGCCAATCTCTGGGCGGGTCACATTCGCAAAGGCGATGCGCAGCTGTTTTTTCCCGTCTTGATCCGCGTCAGGCATAAACATTGTGCCCGGCAGCACCAACACACGCGCTTGCTTCACCAGATCACAGGCCAACTCATCCGAGGCCATCTCAAACGGATGCTCAAAATAAGCAAAATAAGCCCCAAGCCCAAGCAGACGCCAACCTTTGTCAGTCAACTTGTGCAGGTTATCCGTAATCGCTGCGCGTCGGTCTAGGATGTCCAGCCGCTCTTTGGCCAGCCAATCCCCAAGGTTTTGCATGCCCCACAGCGCGGCCCGCTGACCCAATCGATTTGGGCAAATCGCAACCGTATCCAGAAACTTTTCTACCTCGGCCATAAAACCGACCCCGCCAACAATCGCACCAACGCGATGTCCGGTCAGTCGGTAGGCTTTGGAAAAGGAATACAGATGCACCAGCGCATCTGACCAATCGTCATCACCAAACAAATCATGCGGCGCGCCGACCCTAGAATCAAAGTCGCGATAGGTTTCATCCACGATCAACCGGATGCCATGTGCTTGGGCCAATTCATAAAACCCTCGCAGCAGCTCTGGCGGATATTCTACACCGGTTGGGTTATTTGGGCTAACCAACACAATCGCGCGCGTGCGCTCGGTGATCAGCGCGGCAGCCCCTTCTACAGAGGGCAGCATGCCATCACCAACAGACAAAGCAACCGCCGTTACCCCCTGCATATCCAACCACATTTTGTGATTGAAATACCATGGAGTTGGCAGAATAACCTCATCGCCTTCGCCAGCTAGGCTAGCTATGGTCGCAGCAAATGCCTGATTGCAACCCGCCGTAATCCCAACCTGCTCGGGTACAATTACACCGCCATAAGCGGCTGACCACTGGCTGGCGATCTCTTGTCGTAAAGCATCGTCACCCAACACAGCACCGTACAAATGCGCTGTGTCATCATGCAAAGCAACCTCAGCAATATGGGCCCGCAACGCCTGTGGCGGAGGGTCCAACGGCGCAGCTTGGCTGACATTCAACAGTGGAGTTTCCGGGGTAAACTGTACCCCATCTAACCACCGCCGCGCTTCCATGACCGGAGGCGAAAAAGTAGCAGCCGTGCGCGACGTCAATGTCATATCAAACCAATCGAAAGTGAACGAGGAGCGGAATCAATCAGACCCGCGATAGGGCTGCACATACTGCAAGGCCATATCCCAAGGGAAGAAGATCCAGGTGTCCTGCGACACTTCGGTAATAAAACTATCTACCTGCGCGCGGCCCTTAGGTTTTGCATAGACAGTCGCAAAATGCGCTTTTGGATACATCTGGCGCACCAGTTCCAGCGTTTTGCCGCTATCAACCAGATCGTCGATGATCAGTACGCCTTCGCCATCTGCGCCCATGATTTCAGCGTCAGGGGATTTCAAAACCTTCGCTTCGCCGCGGTCTTGGTTGGAATAGGATTTCACGCTGATGGTATCGACCACCCGCACATCTAATTCACGTGCGATAATCATCGCCGGGGCCATGCCGCCACGTGTGATGGCAACAATGGCCTTCCAAGCTCCGTCATCGGGGCCTTGCCCGTCCAAACGCCAAGCCAAAGCACGGGAATCACGGTGGATTTGATCCCAACTGATGTGAAAGCCCTTTTCGTGGGGCAGACGATCATTCATCGGATGTCCTTTCGTTAAGAACGGTCAAGCAGCAAACGTAACCCCAGTGCGCCCAACACGGCTGCGGCGATCCGGTCCAGAACCGGCTTCAGTCGCAGATACCCATCGCGTGCAGGCGCAGTCGAGAGCAAGAGGGCAAAACCTGTATAGCAAATCAGCTCGACCGCAAGATGGTTTGCAACAACAAAGGCTTTTTCAGCCAACGTAATATCACGCGGGAAAATCACCAAAAGCACTGCAGAAGCAAAAAGAACCGACTTAGGATTGGCCAAATTAACCGCCATCCCATTCAAAAAGGCCTGCCGCCGCGGCATGGCATCACCATTGGTATCCAGCGGCGTCCGCGCATTGCGCCACATGCCAACAGCGATCCAAATCAAATAGATAGCACCCGCAATTTTCATCGCCAAATAGGCCCAAGGAAACACCGCAAAGATGCCGTCCAATCCCAAAAGTGCCAAAGTTGTCCAACATGCCGCCATCACACCCAGCCCGACACCGGTCGTGATCCCTTGGCGCAATCCGCCAGTGAGTGTGGCGCGCACGGAAAACAACATCGCAGGGCCGGGGCTGGCGATGGCCGCCAGTAAGGTCAGGTTAAACGCAATAATATGGGTCAATTCCATGGGGTACTCTTCCGCAAATTAAGTCGCGGCGATCTTTAATCCCAAAACGGCCAATGCGCCGCCAAAGACTCTGTCAAAGACGCCTTTTAAATTGGTATAGCCCTTGCGGGTTTTCTCAAACGAGAAAATACGGACAACGGCGATATTCCAAAGCATTTCGCCGATGAATATCAAGACCAAGAGGGCACAGAGCATCCACAACGGTGCAGTATCCGGCACGGTTCCCGCAAATACAGCACCAAAAAAGATCGGGCCCTTGGGATTTGAAAGCTGCGTAAATACACCCAGCTTAAAGGCCCCAAATTTACTGCGTGGCGCAACAGAAGTATCCGCCGCTTCCATCGGTTCATCCGCATGGCGCCACATCTTATAAGCCAAATAGCAAAGATACAGCGCACCCAGCCATTTCATGGCAATCAATAGGGCAGGCGCGTAGTCAAACAGGATCGACAGACCAAACAAAGCGGTCGTCGCCCAAAACACCGCACCCGCACCAATACCCGCCGCCAAAGCAGCGCCTGTCGCAAGACCTTCGCGTAAACCAATACGAGCCGACATTAAAACTGCCGGCCCGGGTGTCATTGCGGCGGCCAGGCATAAAAGCCAGGACGCCAAAAATGTAGTTAGTGTCACTTCTTACCTGTCACAACATCGATATCAGGCGCATCAACCGCCTTCATGCCAACAACATGGTAACCTGCGTCTACGTGCAGGTTTTCACCTGTCACACCAGAACCCAAGTCAGACAGTAGATACAAAGCAGAGTTGCCCACATCTTCGATGGTCACGTTACGACGCAGCGGAGAGTTCAACTCGTTCCATTTCATGATGTAACGGAAATCGCCAATACCAGATGCCGCCAAAGTCTTGATTGGGCCCGCAGAAATCGCGTTCACGCGAATACCGTCTTTGCCCAGATCTTCGGCCAGATACTTAACAGAGGCTTCCAACGCCGCCTTCGCAACACCCATCACGTTGTAATGCGGCATAACTTGCTCCGCACCGTAATAGGTCAGCGTCAGCGCAGAACCGCCATCTTTCATCAGCTTTTCAGCATGCTGCATGACAGTGGTGAAGCTGTAGCAGGACACATCCATCGTCATCAGGAAGTTATCGCGGCTTGTGTCCACGTAACGGCCACGCAGCTCGTTCTTGTCCGAGAAACCAATGGCGTGAACGATAAAGTCCAACTTGCCCCATTTCTCTTCGATCACGGCGAACGCCGCAGCAACAGAATCCGGATCAGACACATCGCAATCAATCAGCGTGTCGACATTCAACTGTTCTGCCAGTGGCACAACACGTTTCTTGAACGCATCTCCCATATAAGAGAACGCAAGCTCTGCGCCCGCATCGGCACAAGCCTTTGCAATACCCCAAGCAATGGATTTGTCATTGGCCAAGCCCATGATCAAACCACGTTTTCCAGCCATTAGATTATTTGACATTTGGACAACTCCGTCCCTTATTCCCTTTAAAGGCACCTTTAGGCGATCGGCCCACCTGCATCAAGTGCAGTGAGCGCCACCATAAGCCCGCAATGGCATCGGAGAGACACCATGTACGAAAGAACCGGAATTTTCGCAGGCGATGATCCCTTCCAGATAACCCGCTCCTGGTTGGCCGAGGCTGAGAAAACCGAACCAAACGATCCCAATGCCATCGCTTTGTCGACGGTAGACGCAGATGGCATGCCAAATGCCCGCATGGTTCTTCTGAAAGACATCGAAGATGCAGCTTTCGTCTTTTATACCAACTATGGCTCCGCCAAAGCGCAGGAAATCACCCAAGGGGGCAAAGCTGCCTTTGTCATGCATTGGAAATCTTTGCGCCGCCAAGTGCGTGTACGCGGAACAGTCACACGCGAAGAGGGGCCTCAAGCGGACGAATACTATGCCTCTCGCTCTCTCAAAAGCCGTTTAGGCGCTTGGGCCAGTGATCAGTCGCAACCACTCGAATCTCGTGCTAAACTCATGGCAAAGGTGGCAAAGATCACTGCTACTCACGGTGTAGCGCCCTCCAGACCTCCGTTTTGGGGTGGTTTTCGCATCGTGCCCACCGAAATCGAGTTTTGGGCCGATGGCGACTATCGCCTGCATGATCGCTTCGTCTGGCGACGCACAAACCCTTCTGAAGCTTGGGAAACTATACGTTTGAACCCTTGACGTTCGCGTCACGTAAAATGCAAGTCTATGAAACGCTTACGATTTTTTTCTTGCTGTGCGCGGGAAATTGTCGCAAAACAAAAAAAGCTCCGGGGATGGGGTTACCAAAGTAAGGCATGAAGAATGGATAAGTTAGCTGCCCAAAAGATACATGGGCAGGTGAAGTGGTTTGATCCTGTTAAGGGGTTTGGATTCGTCGTCTCTAATGACGGCGGGGCAGACATCTTGTTGCATGCCAACGTGTTACGTAACTATGGACAAAGTTCAGTCGCGGATGGGGCCGCTATCGAACTCGTCGTCCAAGAGACAGAACGCGGTGTGCAAGCAGTCGAGATTGTTAGGATCGAGCCACCAGAATCACAAATGAACGTCGCTCTCGCAGATTTCCAGGATTTGGATGAAGCAGAGATTGCCAATCTGCAATTACAGCCCGCTCGGGTGAAATGGTTCGACAAAGGCAAGGGGTTTGGATTCGCCAACATATTTGGCCGCGATGATGACGTCTTTATTCACGTCGAAGTGTTGCGCCGTCATGGTTTGGCAGAGTTGCAGCCAGGGGAGGCGCTTGCTATCCGTGTGATAGACGGACGCCGCGGCCTCATGGCCACTCAGGTTTGCTCCTGGGAAAGTGCCGAACCAGAGGAATAATAGCATGACCTTCAAACGCCGCATTCTCGCAAATCTAGCAGGTGCGGCGTTGAGCGTTTTATGCGCCTCAATTGCAAGTGCAGACTGCAGAAGAGACACCGTTCACCTACGGGGGGACTGGGGTCAGGCGCGCTTTACTGTCGAAGTCGCGGATAACGCGGTCTCGCGCAGCAAGGGCCTGATGGGCCGCAGCCATATGCCAAGTAGCAGTGGCATGCTCTTTGTGTACCACCGAACCGACGATCTCGCGTTCTGGATGAAGAACACATTGATTCCATTGGATATCATTTTTCTCGATGAAATGGGTGTTGTGGTTAATATTCACCACTCCGCACGTCCCCAAGACCTGACTCCGCTGCCCAGTACAGCGCCATCTCGCTATGTTTTGGAAATTAATGGTGGCCTCGCCAAGGCACTTGGCATCGAAAAAGGCACGCAATTAAAGCATCCAGCAGTGCTCCAACCCAATGCAGCATGGGCTTGTCGCGAAGCGGGTTAAAAAAGTTTCACAAACCCGCATTTTCCTCTTTTCATTCCGCGACGCTAAGACTAAACACCCTCTCACGGTCGGGGCGTAGCGCAGCCTGGTAGCGCACCTGTTTTGGGTACAGGGGGTCGTGAGTTCGAATCTCGCCGCCCCGACCAACTTCCAAATAAAATTTGGTACATCGCATCGGTCTCTTAATTGAGACCGATACGCGATTCTGGCATGTCCTTTGATGAATTCTTGGAAATGCCTAAAAAAATGTCACATATGCTGTGTTAACTGCCCTTTAATATCTACATCTTGTGGAAAACCTGTGGATGATCTTCGACGTTTTCAAAAAAACGTTGGTATTAGAACGGTTTCCACCAGACCCTTGATGCAATGCCTGTGGATGAACTTTGCCCCGACCTTTGTAGGAATCGGAGCAACTCAACCTACGGGATTTTTCAAAGCCAAGGGTCAACGGGAAATTCCATAAGTTTCTAAAATAAAGAAGTTGACCGAACGCGTGTTGATACGCCAGATTGTGGGGGCGGATCGGCGAGCCACCATATATAGTGCGCAACCTGCCGCGGGGGACTAAACGAAACAATAACATCCGGGCCTGTACCTGGTGCCAGCGTTTGCCGTTAATGCAACCGCACGGTGAAGTTTTGTCTACCGCAGCACATATATATCTGGCCCCATCCGCACGAAATTTAAGACACGCTGGACTTCAGGGGCAAACATGAAGATCGAGAGAAAATTTACCAAAGCCGAGCAGGGCGCTTATGCTTCCTTGGATTTTATTAAAACCACATCCGAGATTCGAAACCCAGACGGTTCCATCGTCTTTAAGTTAGACGAGGTAGAGATTCCCTCAAGTTGGAGCCAAGTCGCCTCTGACGTCATCGCCCAAAAGTATTTCCGCAAAGCTGGCGTTCCTTCGCGGCTTAAGAAGGTCAAAGAAAAAGACGTCCCAGAATTCCTCTGGCGCTCTGTACCCGCCGAAGGCGCAGAGATGGGCGGTGAGACCAGCGCAAAACAGGTCTTTGACCGTCTCGCCGGTGCATGGACCTATTGGGGCTGGAAAGGTGGCTATTTCACCACCGAAGCAGACGCCAAAGCCTACTACGACGAAATGCGCCACATGCTGGCCACCCAACGCGCCGCACCGAACTCTCCACAATGGTTCAATACAGGCCTTCACTGGGCCTATGGAATCGACGGCCCAGCCCAGGGCCACCACTATGTGGACTACAAAACCGGCAAGCTGACCAAATCAAAATCCTCCTACGAGCACCCACAGCCCCACGCCTGCTTTATCCAATCCGTTTCTGACGACTTGGTAAACGAAGGCGGCATCATGGACCTCTGGGTCCGCGAGGCGCGGCTGTTCAAATATGGCTCGGGCACCGGAACAAACTTTTCATCCCTCAGAGCAGAGGGCGAATCCTTATCAGGCGGCGGCAACTCCTCCGGCCTCATGGGATTCCTAAAGATCGGGGATCGTGCCGCTGGCGCGATCAAATCAGGCGGGACAACCCGTCGAGCAGCCAAAATGGTGATCTGTGATGCCGACCACCCGGACATCGAAGAATTCATCAATTGGAAAGTGAAGGAAGAGCAGAAAGTAGCCTCCATCGTGGCAGGCTCTAAGATGCACGAAGAGAAGCTGAATGACATCTTCAGCGCCATTCGTGCATGGGACGGCAGCACCGAAGACGCGGTCGACCCAAAAAAGAACGAGCAGCTTAAGTCGGCTATTCGTGGTGCCAAAAAGTCCGCAATCCCAGAGACTTATGTGAAGCGCGTGCTGGACTACGCCAAGCAAGGTTATGCCAGCATCGAATTTCCCACCTACGACACTGATTGGGACAGTGAAGCCTACGCCTCGGTGTCGGGTCAGAACTCCAACAACTCTATCCGCGTCACAGATGCTTTCCTAAAAGCGGTACGCGAAGACAAAGATTGGGAACTGATCCGCCGCACCGACGGCAAAGTCGCCAAAACCATCAAAGCCCGCGACCTTTGGGAACAAGTCGGCCACGCCGCATGGGCCTGCGCCGATCCAGGCATCCAATTTCATGACACCGTCAACGCATGGCACACATGCCCCGAAGACGGCGCTATTCGTGGATCAAACCCTTGTTCCGAATACATGTTCCTCGATGACACAGCCTGTAACTTGGCCTCGATGAACCTGCTGACCTTCCTCAAAGACGGTCAATTCCAAGCCGAAGATTACGTACACGCATCCCGACTCTGGACAGTCACGCTCGAAATCTCCGTGATGATGGCGCAATTCCCATCCAAGGAAATCGCCCAACGTTCCTATGACTTCCGCACGCTCGGCCTTGGCTACGCAAACATCGGCGGTCTGCTGATGAACATGGGTTACAGCTACGATTCAGACGAGGGCAGGGCACTCTGCGCCGCACTCACCGCGGTTCTAACGGGCGTTTCCTACGCAACATCCGCTGAAATGGCTGGCGAACTCGGCGCATTTCCGGGGCACGCGAAAAACGCAGAGCACATGCTGCGCGTCATCCGCAATCACCGCAATGCAGCCTATAGTGCCAGCAACGGCTACGAAGATCTCGCCGTCAAACCGGTTCCGCTTGATCTAGCCAACATTCCAGACGCCACATTGGGCAAGCTCGCCATGGCCTGCTGGGACGAGGCGCTCGAACTCGGCGAAAAACACGGCTACCGCAACGCGCAGGTCTCTGTGATTGCCCCAACCGGCACCATCGGCCTTGTGATGGATTGCGACACAACAGGCATCGAACCTGATTTCGCCCTCGTGAAGTTTAAAAAGCTCGCAGGCGGCGGATATTTCAAGATCATCAACCAATCCGTACCCGCAGCACTCGAAAAACTGGGCTACAAATCCTCAGAAATCGAAGAAATCATCGCCTACGCGGTGGGCCACGGTTCATTGGGCAACGCCCCAGCGATCAACCCAACAACGTTGATCCAACACGGATTCACCGAGGCAGAGCTAAACAAAGTCGAAGCCGCCCTTGGCACCGCCTTTGATATCCGCTTTGTCTTTAACCACTTCACGTTGGGCGAAGAATTCTGCACCGGCCCCCTTGGCATTCCAGCCGAGAAACTCGCCGACCCAGAATTCAACCTGCTGTCGCATCTTGGTTTCACCAAAGCTGACATCGACGCCGTCAATGACCACGTTTGTGGCACCATGACCCTAGAAGGCGCGCCACATCTCAAAGACGAACATCTCTCGATCTTTGACTGCGCGAACCCATGCGGCAAAAAAGGCAAACGCTATCTGTCCGTGAACAGCCACATCACCATGATGGCTGCGGCCCAGTCGTTCATTTCCGGCGCGATTTCCAAAACCATCAACATGGCAAACGACGCAACCATCGAAGATTGCCAAAAAGCCTACGAACTTTCTTGGTCCTTGGGCGTTAAAGCCAACGCGCTCTATCGCGATGGTTCCAAACTCTCTCAACCTCTGGCTGCAGCCTTGGTCGAAGATGATGAAGAGGCCGAAGAAATCCTAGAAACTGGCAATCCACAGCAAAAAGCGCAGGTCATTGCCGAAAAGATCATCGAAAAGGTCATCGTTAAAGAGCTGGTCAAATCCCACCGCGAGAAAATGCCGGAGCGCCGCAAAGGCTATACGCAAAAAGCCGTGGTTGGTGGTCACAAAGTCTATTTGCGCACCGGCGAATACGAAGACGGCAACCTCGGCGAAATCTTTATCGACATGCATAAAGAGGGCGCAGGCTTCCGCGCGATGATGAACAACTTCGCCATCGCAGTATCGGTCGGCCTACAATATGGCGTGCCCCTCGAAGAGTTCGTAGATGCCTTTACCTTCACCAAATTTGAGCCTGCGGGCATGGTGCAAGGAAATGACTCTATCAAAAATGCGACAAGTATCCTGGATTATATCTTCCGAGAACTCGCAGTTTCTTATCTAGATCGAACAGATTTGGCACATGTTAAGCCAGAGGGCGCAGCCTTCGACGATTTGGGTCGCGGAGAAGAAGAGGGCGTCTCTAACGTCCAAGAACTCAGCGAAAATGCTGCGAATAAATCTCTGGAAGTTTTGAAACAGATTTCGTCAACCGGCTACCTACGCAAACGGATGCCACAAGAACTCTTGGTTCTAAACGGTGGTGCTGATCCAGAGCTCGCGTTGCAAACGTTGGTCCCAGAAATTTCTGACGCAACTGTCGCCGTCGCGGCAACAACTGTGACAACCGGCGCAACATCCTTGGATCAACGCACCAAAGCCAAGATGCAAGGTTACGAAGGTGATCCATGCGGAGATTGCGGAAATTACACGCTTGTGCGTAACGGAACATGCATGAAGTGCAATACTTGCGGTGGAACCTCAGGTTGTAGTTAACGAAATTTGGGAAGGGCCCGAAACGGTCCTTTCGGCACCCCCGGCGGGGGGTATATCCCGCCACGACATTCCAGAGCGAGTGCGCTTGCTCTGAAACGACACTCAGACCGCAGGCAAAAAATTGACGAGCGGTAAACTAAAGTGAGTTTGAGTGGCGAAACTGGGGGGCAATTGCCCCCCGTTTTTCGTTTAGGGAATTATACGAAAAGGAATCGTACGTTTCAGACATCGAAACGCACGAATTTCACATTAAGCGATGGTGAAGATGCCGCGCGCCACGTTAATCTTCGTCCAAAGTATCCCCCATCAAAAACCGCGGACCGGCACCTTTTTTGTGGATGCGATCCTTAGGATTATAAAGCTTACACGCACTTAGCGACAGGCAGCCGCAGCCAATACAGCCATCCAACTTATCGCGTAACGCCTGCATTTGCGTGATCTTCGCGTCCAAATCCTTGCGAAACCCCTTAGACAATCGCGCCCAATCCGCTTTAGTCGGTGTTCGATTTTCTGGAAGTTTTTCAAGGCTTTGCTGGATTTCCTTAATGGGGTATCCAAGCTGTTGCGCAATCATAACAAACGACAACCGCCGAATATCAGCGCGTTCATATTGCCGCTGGCCGCCATCCGTTCGGAACGGCGAAACCAGCCCTTCCTCTTCATAGAATCGAATAGCCGACGGCGCGAGCCCGGTTCGTTCCGATATTTGACCAATACTTAAGCCGCGATGTCTTATCTGTCTGACAGGCAATGAAATTTTCCTATTGAGTTAAAGTATACTTGAGAGATTAGAAATAAGTCATCACGTTTTCAATAACAAAGGAGAGCAGTCATGCGCCTCGAACATTTAAATGTCACCGTATCTGACCCCAAAGGAACGGCATCTATCTTGCAAGATTTGTTTGATTGGAAAATCCGTTGGGAAGGGGTCGCAAAGGATAATGGATACACCGTTCACATCGGTGAAGATGATACATATCTTGCATTATATTCGCCTGATAAGGCGCTGAATAAATGTGATAATTCATACACCACCGTATCTGGATTGAACCACATTGGCGTGGTTGTCGATGATTTAAAAGCCATAGAAAATCGCGTGATTAATTCCGGGTTTAAGCCACACAATCATGCCGATTATGAACCCGGAGAACGCTTTTATTTTGATGGCCCAGACGGCATTGAATTCGAGGTCGTCAGCTACCGTTAACCTTTTGATCGCGGCCTTTCTGGTCTCTCGCCGCGATTTTGGCCAAGGATTTCCTTGACCCAAAGTGAGCGACTTTCTAAGGTCGCTCACATGAACAACGCACAAAACATCATTATTTGCTGCATTACCTGCTGAAAATTTCAAGCGGGCTGTTCTTCTATTTCAAAAATGTCGTGAAGTTGATAAGTCCGCAGCAGTACTGCCGTGTAAGGACGAGCCATGACGACGATCAAGCTACATAACTCAAAAAACCGTCAAAAACAGGTGTTTACGCCGATTGATGCGCAAAACGTGCGGATGTATGTTTGTGGCCCAACGGTTTATGATCGCGCCCATCTTGGAAATGCACGGCCTGTTGTTGTGTTTGATATCCTCAATCGTCTGTTGCGCCATGTCTACGGCGACGCGCATGTAACCTATGCGCGCAACTTCACGGATGTGGATGACAAAATCAACGCGCGCGCAGCCGAAAGTGGTCGTGAAATCGCAGAAATCACAGCAGAAACAACAGCTTGGTTCCTTGACGACATGGCAGAACTTGGCGCGATAGAGCCCGACCACATGCCGCGCGCCACGCAATATATTCCGCAAATGGTCGAAATGATCGAGGGTTTGATCGCCAAAGGCCACGCCTATGCCGCCGAAGGGCATGTGCTGTTTTCGGTCGAAAGTTACAAAGAATATGGTGCATTATCAGGACGTTCCGTCGATGACATGATCGCCGGCGCCCGCGTAGAAGTGGCCCCCTACAAACGCAATCCAATGGATTTTGTCCTGTGGAAACCGTCCACAGATGATCAACCTGGCTGGGAAAGCCCTTGGAGCCACGGCCGCCCGGGCTGGCACATCGAATGCTCTGCAATGGCTTATGATCTGTTGGGCGATAGCTTTGACATTCATGGTGGTGGCAACGACTTAATGTTCCCACACCATGAAAATGAAATAGCGCAAAGCTGCTGTGCACACCCTGAAGGTCAGTTCGCAAGTCTTTGGATTCACAATGAAATGTTGCAAGTCGAAGGTAAGAAGATGTCCAAATCTCTGGGCAATTTTTTTACCGTGCGCGACTTGCTAGACAAGGGTATTCCGGGTGAGGTGATCCGCTTTGTATTTCTGTCTACCCACTATGGCAAACCCATGGATTGGACGGAAAAGAAGGCCGAAGAGGCAAAAGCAACACTGCGCAAATGGTATGCCTTGGCAGACGATGCGGCAGATGCGGAAACGCCTGAAACTCTTATCGAAGCGCTGGCAGATGATCTGAACACCTCTAAAGCTTTGACCATTTTGCACGGGTTTGCATCTGCAAATGATACATCTGCTTTAAAGGCTGGGCTGCAGTTTCTTGGGCTGCTTAACGAAGCAATCCCAGCTTGGGCCGCAGCGCCAAGTGTTGATTTGTCAGTGTTTGCTGATCGGTTGGCTACTGTTCGGGAAAAAGCGATGGAAACCAAAGACTTCTCTGCCGTTGATGAACTGAAAAACGCCCTGATTGATGCGGGTGTTGAGGTCCGAATGAGTAAAGCAGGTGTTGAACTCGTTCCGGCAAGCAACTTTGATGAAGCAAAGCTGGAGGCGCTCAAATGACCTTGGATCGCCAAAAAGAACGTCTTTATCTTTACGACACAACCCTGCGGGACGGGCAACAAACCCAAGGCGTGCAATTTGCGACGTCTGAAAAGCAACAGATCGCCGAAGCCTTGGATCAACTGGGCATCGACTATATCGAAGGTGGCTGGCCAGGTGCGAACCCAACGGATAGCGAGTTTTTCGAAAGCCGCCCCCGATTACGCGCGACTTTCACAGCTTTCGGCATGACAAAGCGCGCTGGCATGTCAGCAGAGAACGATGATGTTCTTTCTGCGGTTCTGAATGCCAATACGCCAGCGGTTTGCTTGGTGGGGAAATCCCATGAATTCCATGTGAAAACAGCGCTTGGGATCACGTTAGCTGAAAACACCGAAAATATTGCTAAATCCGTCGCGCATTTGGTCGCACAGGGGCGCGAAGCTTTGTTTGACGCAGAACACTTCTTTGACGGATTTAAGTCGAACCCCGAATACGCCGTAGAGGCTGTGAAAGCCGCCTACAGCGCTGGTGCGCGTTGGATTGTATTGTGTGACACCAACGGTGGCGCGCTCCCCAGCGAGGTGTATGAAGCGACAAAGGCCGTGATAACTGCCGGAATCCCAGGTGATCATCTTGGCATACACACACACAACGACACGGAGCATGCTGTTGCCAATTCATTGGCTGCTGTCGATGCAGGTGCGCGGCAAATTCAAGGGACTCTCAATGGGTTAGGGGAGCGGTGCGGAAATGCGAACCTGACAACTCTGATCCCGATGCTGCTGCTTAAGGAACCCTATGCCAGCCAGTACGACACTGGAGTTAGCCTAGAGGCACTGGGCGGCATGACACGTATCAGCCGGATGCTAGATGATATTCTTAATCGGGTGCCGACCAAACAAGCGGCCTTTGTCGGGGCGAGCGCTTTTGCACATAAAGCAGGCCTGCACGCCAGCGCGATCTTAAAGGATCCGTCGACATACGAACATGTCGATCCGTTGATCGTTGGCAATGAACGTATCATTCCAATGTCGAACCAAGCGGGGCAATCTAATTTGCGCCGTCGTTTGAGCGAAGCTGGAATTGATGTCGAAAAGGGCGATCCAGCTCTGGCGTTGATCTTGGATGAGATCAAGGAAAAGGAAGCTCTTGGTTATTCCTTTGACACGGCGCAGGCCAGTTTCGAACTTTTGGCGCGCCGCGCTTTGGGTCAGCTTCCCACGTATTTCGAAGTGAAGCGATACAAGGTGACTGTCGAGCGCCGTAAAAACAAGCGGGATCAGATGGTTAGCTTGTCAGAAGCTGTTGTTGTGGTGAAAGTCGGGGGCGAAAAGAAGCTGTCTGTCAGTGAATCGATGGATGAACGCGGGTCTGATCGTGGTCCGGTGAATGCATTGTCCAAAGCCTTGGCCAAGGATTTGGGTCCATATCAACAGGCGATTGATGACGTTCACTTGGTCGACTTTAAGGTCCGTATTACTCAAGGCGGCACAGAGGCCGTGACCCGTGTCATCATTGATAGTGAGGACAGCAAAGGCCGTCGTTGGTCTACTGTTGGTGTATCGCCCAACATAGTCGATGCATCGTTTGAAGCGCTTCAGGATGCCATTGTTTGGAAGCTGGTGCGCGATAGCGTCACGCCTGTTTAATTGGATTTTATTCGATGAATCAAGATATTGCATCCTGCGCCTCACTTGTGCAGCGCGGCGATCCTGATCGGTTTCAGGCCATCATGTCGACGACTGTCGCGCTGCGTGAAAAGCTGTTTCCGCTTTACGCATTTAACGTCGAAGTCGCGCGTGCACCGTGGGTCACGCAAGAAACGATGATCGCTGAAATGCGTTTGCAGTGGTGGCGAGATGCGCTTGAAGAAATCGAAAAGGGCGGTGCAGTGCGCCGACACGAGGTTGTCACACCACTTGCGTCCATCTTATCGGGGCGAGATGTTAGTTTGCTGGATCGCCTGATAGAGGCACGCCGCTGGGATATTTATAAAGACCCATTTGAAAACGAAGCGCATTATAAACGCTACTTGGATGATACCGCGGGCAATCTATTGGTCACGGCCGTTGCTTTGGTTGGGGAAGCGGATGAGGCAGCCGTTCGTCAGATTGCCTATGCCGATGGCCTTGCGCGGTGGTTTCAGGCCATTCCAAAGCTTGAAGAACAGCAGCGTGTTCCATTGGTTGATGGGCGGCCAGAGGCGCTTGTTGCCTTGGCTAACGACGCTTTAACCGGTCTAACATCTGCTCGCCGGATGCTGGGCCGTTTGAACCCGGATGTGGCATCGGTTTTACGCAGCACTTGGTTGGCGGCACCTATATTGAAACAAGTTTTGGCTTCACCAAGCTTGGTGGCTGATGGTGCGTTAGGAACGAGTGAATTTCGAAAGAAATTCAATCTGCTAGCGAAATCTTTTAAAGGGTCTTGGTAGCTGAATTTAGCGCCATGTAATCCGCAAGCCTCATCCCGGGTTCATCCACAAATAACCCGGGTAAAACGGATATATCGGTGATCAAATCGACGCGAATGGTAGCAAATCTGTTCTGTGTTTCGCTATAGGCAATCAATGTCCACATGCGCCCCCAGTAGTCAATTTTTAGCGGCCTCAAATCCTGAGCGGGCTGGCCTGCCAGGCTGATCCGTAGGCGCTGACGCGCACGCACAGCGGCACGCAATGTGTTTAGGTGTGCCAGTCCTATGGCGCCGTCTTCGAACGGATATACCGCAAAGCCGAAGCTTTCAGATGGTCCATCGCTGGTTTCTGGCAGAGCATCTTCGAGCTTTGCGGATAGAGAGGTGGCCGCAGCGCCGAGTTCTGCATCCATTGATGTAGAAATGGCGACGAGGCCAAGATGCAGCGCCTCTAATTCTTCATGCGTGAGGTTCAAAGGGGGCAGGGTGATGACTGCTTTGGCCATGTAACCCAGACCACGTTCACCTTCTATCGGGACACCACTGGCGATCATGGTTTCCATGTCTCTGTAGATCGTTCTGACAGAGACCTTTGTTTTCAAAGCCAAATCTTCGGC
Source organism: Cognatishimia sp. 1_MG-2023 (assembly GCF_030548175.1). Taxonomy (GTDB): domain Bacteria; phylum Pseudomonadota; class Alphaproteobacteria; order Rhodobacterales; family Rhodobacteraceae; genus Cognatishimia. The sequence goes on from NZ_JAUORX010000005.1 coordinate 129,948, forward strand.
TCTATGGACTGTGCCGTCCTTTAGAATTTCCATCAAGACCGCTAAGCGCTTACTGCGTTTCATGATCGATTCCTTAGAGAATGGTGGTTTGCACCTGACAGAAAACTGTCTCCTGACAGAATAATGTCAAAAACCTATCGGATTTCCAGTTAATTCGTGAAATTAACCCCGGTTTGTTCCTTTTAGTGCCAGCAACAACGGCTTACTTATAATCGTGACAGACAAGGACGGCCTTTTGGTGCGTCGAATTGGGGAGAAAACCATGTTGAACAATATCGGCCTACCAGGCCTTCTTTTGATTGCAGTTGTCGTTTTGGTACTTTTTGGCCGCGGCAAAATCAGCTCTTTGATGGGCGAAGTAGGTAAGGGCATTACCTCGTTCAAAAAAGGCGTGAACGAAGGCACAAAAGAACTCGAAGAAGAAGCGGCTGAAGTTGCTGACGCAGCCAAAGACGTGACCCCAGCTGACGACAAAGACAAGGTCTAAGCCATGTTTGATCTGGGCTGGACCGAACTATTAGTGATCGGCATTGTCGCCCTGATTGTTGTCGGGCCAAAAGACCTGCCGGTGCTATTCCAGCAAGTCGGGCGCTTTGTTGGCAAAGCAAAGGGCATGGCGCGCGAGTTTTCGTCGGCCATGAACCAAGCTGCTGACGAAGCGGGTGTCAAAGACGCAGCACAGGGTTTCAAGAGCGCGACCGATGGGTTGAACTCTATTGGTAACCCATTGAAAGCCGCGACAGATTCAGTGAAGGATGCTGCAAAGTCGGCAACCAAGCTTGATCTTGATGGTGACAAAGATGTTAAACCACTGGCGGCTGACCGTGCTGAAGCTGCGAAAAAGATCCAAGCTGCGACTGCGCAGAAAGCTCAGGATCGTTTGGATGCCGAAGCTGCAAAAATAGATGAACCGAAAGATCCTGCATGAGCCATACTGAAGAGATTGAAGATAGCTCGGCGCCATTGATCGAGCATTTGGCTGAGCTTCGGACACGACTAATCCGTGCCGTGATGGCTTTTTTGGTTGGGATGATCGTGTGTTTCACTTTTGGTGGGCAGATATTGGATTTTCTGCTGATCCCGATTGAAAACACCATGCGGGAATTGGGTAATCCAAATCCTGTTATGCAGTACACTGCGCCGCAAGAGTATTTCTTTACCCTGATCCGTATTTCGATGGTGGGCGGTCTTGCCTTGTCGTTCCCGGTCATTGGCTATCAGCTTTGGCGCTTTGTTGCTCCGGGGCTTTATAAGAACGAAAAGAATGCATTTCTGCCGTTCTTGATTGCATCACCCGCGCTGTTTCTATTGGGTGCGTCGTTTGCGCATCTGGTTGTTGTGCCGCTGGCAATGGCGTTTTTCTTGGGGTTTGCAGACTTGCCATCCTACCTGGCCGCCTTGGTTGGGAACGGGGACGTTCCTGCGGCTGGGACAGCTGTGAAAGACAGTGGTATTGATATTGTTTTCAACGGTAAGGTGAACGAAACCCTTGATATTACGTTGAAAATGATCGTTGCCTTTGGCCTGTGTTTTCAGTTGCCTGTGTTGCTAACCCTTATGGGAAAGGCTGGTTTGGTGAATGCCGAAGGTCTGGGCAATGTTCGTAAGTACGCGGTTGTTGGCATTCTGTTGCTGGCCGCACTTGTGACACCGCCGGATGTCATCACTCAGTTGATCTTGTTTGTTGTGGTTTACGGCCTTTACGAGATTTCAATCTTTCTAGTCAGCCGCGTCGACAAAAAGCGCGAAGCTAAGCTGCGCGAAGAAGGTTTTTATGATGACGAGGAAGCCGAAGACCTCGCTGATATTGAAGAAGACCCGGAAAATAATGGCAAATAAAGTACTAAAGCGTATTGCCGAGGCGCTGGAGCGGATGTCTCCAGCGCCTTTGGCGTCTCCGGATTTTGAAAGTGCAGACGCATTCGTTTGGCATGTTGATCCAGATCGTTTGGAGCCCGTGCGGGAAGTGAACCGCGTGGGGCTTGAGTTGTTGATTGGTGTTAATCGTTCACGCGATACGCTGATGGAAAACACTGTGCAATTTGCCAAAGGCCTACCTGCGAACAACGCCTTGCTTTGGGGCGCGCGTGGGATGGGGAAATCATCCTTGGTGAAGTCTGTGCACGCAGCTGTTCTACAACAGGGGCTAGGCCTGAAGATCGTTGAGTTGCAACGTGAAGACCTGCCTAGCGTATCACGCTTACTGAACCTTCTCAGAGGGCGTGAGGAGCGGTTTCTGCTGTTCTGCGATGACCTTTCATTTTCGCATGATGATCAGCACTACAAGAGCTTAAAGGCTGTATTAGATGGCGGCATCGAAGGCCGTCCGGATAATGTAGTGTTTTATGCAACGTCAAACCGGCGGCATCTGATGCCGCGGGATATGATTGAAAATGAACGTTCCTCTGCGATCAATCCGTCAGAAGCGGTCGAAGAGAAAGTATCGTTGTCTGATCGGTTTGGTCTGTGGCTTGGGTTCCACCCATGTAGCCAAGATGAATACCTGGAGATGATCAGAGGGTATTGCGCGGCCTATGGGGTGACGATTGACGCAGATACGATGCGTGCAGAATCCATCGAATGGCAGGCAACGCGTGGAGCGCGATCAGGTCGGGTTGCTTGGCAATACTTCGTTGATTTAGCAGGGCGCCAAGGCGTTAGCCTGAAACAGACATAAGAAAAACGCGGCTCAGTGAGCCGCGTTTTTTTGTGATTACTTGAGGTATGGCATTGGGTCGACGCTGTCGAACCCTTTGCGAACTTCAAAATGCACATAGGAATCTTTGGCTGGCAGTTGGGCGATCTTTTGACCGCGCTTGACGGCAGTGCCTTTTGAAACCGCAATGTTATCAACGTTATAGTAAACGGTCATGATATTGTTGGCATGACGAACAACCACGATCTTAACGTCATCAGCATCGGTGGTGATTGCAGCGACTGTACCTTCAGTTGCCGCAACGACTGGACCTCCGGCCGTACCAGAAATGTCGATCCCGTTGTTTTTACCCTTTGAATATGCGCGGATAATCTTGCCGTTCACAGGGTAAGACATTTTTGCGCTATTGGCGGGTTTGGTTTGTGAAGCCGACAGATCAGGCGCCTTTGGCTTGTCAGCTGCTGCGATAACCGTTTCCTTTGGCAAAGGCTTTGTCGCGCTTGGGGGCGTTGGTGTCGGAGAGCCTTCGCCCGGAGCGGTTGTAGCAGTTGCCGCGACTGGAGCCTGCGGGAGGGGGCTGCTGGATGGTGCCAACGGTTGTGCCGGTGGAATCAGCAGGATTTGGTTTTCGCGGATTGTGAAGTCCGATCCCAACCCATTCCATTCGGCAAGCGAACGCACTGGGATGTTGTAGAGCCGTGAAATCGTAAAGGCTGTCTCGCCGCGTTGTACAGTGTGGCGGATGGGCTCAAAACCGACCTGAGCGTTTTCAGGGATTGGTGCTGCCGAGGCTTCTAGTGTCTCTGTTTCAACAGCGGGTGCTGCGTTGTCGATCGCTGAACCGGCCAATGACGTGATGTCCACGTTGGATGGGGACACAATCTGCCCAGCACCGCCAGTGGCCTCTGACGGCTCTGATACGCGGCGTGGCAATGCGACGATCTCGCCAGCACGCAGCGCGTCATCGCGTCTGATCGCGTTGTATTCCGCCAACTCACCAGCATCTAAGCCGATGCGGTTCGCAACATCTTCCAATGTGTCACCGCGGCGCGCGACGGCGACTTGGTAGTTGGGGTAGGAAATGATGCCGCGGTTGTCTGGCTGTGGTCGCGGCGCGATTGCGCCTTTGGCTGCGCTGGACGTGTCCAGTTTCTGTCCAAAACCGTCGCGGAAATCAAAGTCAAATGGCGTGTCACAGCCGGCCAATATAGCCGTGGTTGAAACCGCCATTGCGACGGTTCTGAGCGAACGCAGGGAAACTGTCATCTCGATATCCTCGTGGAGCTCCGGATTTTTCTATTGGAGCCTCTTTTACGGGTTACATGCTAAGGGACAACGTTGAATAAGGCTGTGCCCACACAAATTACGCGGTCATATAGGCAAAAATACGCTTAGTTGTCACGTGCCAAGCCTTCGACAAGGGGTACAAAACGCACGGGGCGCAGTTCTTCGTAGTCAAATCCGCTTTCACTGCGGACAACTCGGATCATGCTTTGGACGGTGTCAGACTGCCCAACTGGCAAAACCATTATCCCACCGACCTTAAGCTGCGCCAAAAGGGGACCCGGTGCGTCTTCGGCGGCGGCCGTGACGATGATGCGATCAAAGGGGGCTTGTTCCGGCCAGCCAAAACTGCCGTCAGACAAAAATGCAGTGACATTGGTTAGATCAAGGTCTTCGAATACCTTCTGTGCGCCAGACACAAGGCGGCGATGTCGTTCAACCGTATAAACACGCCGCGCAAGATGACTAAGAATGGCTGATTGGTATCCAGAGCCTGTGCCAACCTCGAGGACTTTGTCGCGGGATGTGACATTCAAGGCCTGTGTCATCAGGCCAACAACCGAAGGTTGGCTGATCGTCTGACCACAGGCAATGGGCAAGGGCGTATCTTCGTATGCGCGATCAGCGAAAAGACCTTTGACAAACAGGCCACGGTCGACTTTTTCCATCGCCGTCAAAACGCGTGTGTCCGTAATGCCCTTGCTGCGCAGGGCATACATGAATTGCATTTTACGTTCGGCGACTGTGTCGGTCATTCGATTGCTTTCAAGCTCTCAAGGGCATCATGCGCCGTTAGGTCCGCGCGCATCGGAGTGACTGAGATATACCCCGAGAGATTGGCATTTGCATCTGTATTCGCCGCAGTTTCTGCACGTTGGTCGCCTGTACGAGCCCAAAGGAAACGACGGCCTGCTGGGCTGATCTGCGCTTCGACTGAAAAGTTCGTTGCGACGCGGCGTCCTTGTGCAACAGCGCGAGTGCCTTTTACTGCATCAGCAGGAACCGGTGGGAAGTTCACGTTATAAAAGACGCTATATGGCGCATCAGCATCGGCTGGTTGGGCCAACAGTTTCTTCAATACAGATACGCCATGCCGGGCTGCGGCCTCAAACGGGTCGTCCAAATTGGCATTGTCTGGTCCATAATACTGCGAAAGCGCAACGGCAGGAATGCCTTGCAGGGCAGCTTCCATAGCGGCACCAATAGTGCCTGAGTATAGCGTGTTTTCTGCAGAGTTATTTCCGCGATTGATACCGGATAGAACCAAATCAGGTCGCGCGTCTTTCATGACGTCATAGAGCCCTGCAAGAACACAATCTGCTGGGCTACCTTCGGCTGCAAAGCGGCGTTCGCCCATTTTCGCAATCATCGTAGGGTGGGTGTAGCTGATGCAATGACCAACGCCGGATTGTTCAAAGGCGGGGGCTACAATCCAAACTTCACCATCGGGACCCGCGAGTTCGTTAGCAATTGCTTCGAGAACAATAAGGCCCGGCGCGTTGATGCCGTCATCGTTGGTAATTAGAATACGCATTGACGCTGTGCCCCCAGTGTTTTTCTCTCTCTAAGTGAGGAAAATGCTTGCAGCAAGCGCCCAGCGGGAAATCAAGGCAATTGCCGCAAAATTGTATCGTTCCTGCGTGTTTTACAGACGAAGTTCGGCCAGCAGACGCTTTGCCTCGTCATGAGGGTTGGCCAATGTCTCGCGGTCTTCACCGGGGAAGAAGCGCGCGCGTGTGCCCGTTGGCATGCCATTGGGCGTTAGAATAGACACCTTTGGACCTGTGGCCTGGGTTTCTTTTTGCCAGCTGCTGGCCAACGCAATCTGTGCCGCTTTAGTCGCACCATAAGATCCAAAGAACTTTTCGCCGCCGCGTGGATCGTCAAAGAATACGGCCTGTCCTTCTGAACCCAACAAGGGTGTCAGATATGGGATCAATTGGCCAACGGCTGTCACGTTATTGGCAACCGACTTGGTCCAATCCTTTTGATCAATAAAGGATGCTGGCGTCAAAGGGGCGCCATGTACTGCCGTGTGAATCCAAACGTCAACCTTGCCCCAACGATCAAAAACAGAACGGCAAAGCTGCGCCATTGCATCGACATTGGTGATGTCCATTGGCGCGAGTGTCGCTTGGCCACCCTTTGCCTTAATACGATCATCCAAATCTTCGAGGCCACCAACTGTACGGCCTACGGCAACAACGTGGTATTCGGGCGCTAGGGCCTCGGCGAAAGCAAAACCAAGGCCACGAGAGGCACCGGTCACAAGGGCAAGTTTCTCAGTCATATGCATCCTTTGAACGGACGGCTCTTTGTCGTCAAGAGGCGTCTTTGTCCAAGGGTGTATCTGCCGCATGTAACCGTGACAAGGCAGCTTCGCAGGCGCCTAGTGATAGCCACTGGCAGTTCTGACAGAGAGAACTGAGTTGGCCTGGAGCAACGTTTGACTTGATCCGTTCTAGCGCCTCACCCCAAGTGACGCATTCGCCATCACGCAGACTAAGCGCCTTGGCGTGTCGTTCATCTAATTGCCTGATGGTGTTAATCTTTACGCACCCCAGTCCGCGCCGTTCAGGGCAGGGGGTACAGATGCTATCCGCAACAAAGGTTACTGTGATACGCGTCTGCTCGCCGTTCTTAGAACGCAGCTGACCATTCACAATGTCGCTCATGTTTGCAGTGAAAGCTGGGGAATACCCTGCGCCTTGAAACCCCAAGGCGCAGAGAAAATGGTGAGGCCGAAATCGAACGGGGTTCTTGTTTGCGGCCATCGTTATTATCCCGAAGCGGCAACCCGCGCGTCAGCAGGACGTTTGCCAGCGTCTGGGAACTCTTTGATCTTTTGCGAAACGCGATTGCTGGATTCTAATGAATCCAGATATTCTTTGGTGACGCTCCCGGTAATGTATTTGCCGTCAAAGCAAGAGCAGTCAAAGGCGTCGATGTCTTTGTTGCCTTCACGCGCGGCCCAGATCAGATCGTCAAGCTTTTGATAGAACAATGCGTCTGCACCAAGCTCTTGGCGAATTTCCTCAACGGTACGACCATGTGCAATCAACTCGTGTTTGGTTGGCATGTCGATGCCATACACGTTTGGATATTTCACCGGTGGAGAAGCACTTGCGACGTAAACTTTTTTAGCGCCCGCATCGCGGCACATCTGAACGATTTTCTTGATTGTGTTGCCACGTACGATGGAGTCATCAATCAACAAAACGTTTTTGCCTTCGAATTCCAGCGGAACAGCGTTCAGCTTGCGGCGCACAGATTTTTGGCGCTCTTCTTGACCTGGCATGATGAAGGTACGGCCCACATAGCGGTTCTTCACCAAACCTTCGCGATAGCGGATACCGGTAGAGTTCGCGACTTCTAGTGCAACAGGGCGCGCGGAATCAGGAACAGGGATAATGCTGTCGATTTCTAGGTTTGCGTCCTGGATTTGCTTGGCCAAGGTTTGGCCCATGCGGATCTGGCTTTTGTAGACAGAAATCTCGTCCAACATGGAATCTGGACGCGCCAGATAGACATATTCAAAGATGCATGGCGTCAGCTTGCCTTCGGCAGCTTGGAATGTGTGCATCTTGCCGTCTAGGTCGATCAAGATTGCTTCGCCCGGCTTAACGTCACGCAGCTTTTCGAAACCATTGATGCCAAATGCAACGTCTTCTGAGGCGAACGCAAACTCGTCACCTTCGCCGTCGACTTCGCGTTTTGCAACGGAAAGCGGGCGGATGCCATGTGGGTCACGGAACGCCATCATACCAACACCGGCAATCATCGTAATAACAGAGTAGGCGCCTTGAACGCGCTCCATCATCATTTTGACACCTGCAAACAGGTTGCGGATTGGATCAGATGTGCCGTTCACTTTGATGCTGTCAGAAATCTTATCTGCCAGAACGTTCAGCATGATTTCGGAATCTGATGTTGTCCGAAGGTGACGGCTGTATTTAGCCGTTACTTTCTGGCGTTGCTCAGCAGTGTTTGTGATGTTGCCGTTGTGAACCAGATAGATCCCGTAAGGCGCGTTCACAAAGAATGGTTGTGCTTCGGATGCACTTAGCGAACCAGCCGTTGGGTAACGCACATGTCCGATGCCGGTCTTGCCGACCAAGTTCTTTGCTTCGTCAGGGCCAAATACATCTTTGACAAGGCCTTTGGCTTTTAGTTCGCGAAAGAACTCACCATTATATGTGACGATGCCTGAGGCATCTTGTCCACGATGCTGCAACATAAGCAGACCGTCATAAAGCTCCGCAAAGACATCGTTATTCCGGTTTGAGATGCCTAGAATCCCGCACATAGAATGGCTCCAATTCCACAGGTGTACTGTTGTTCAGTTTCGGTTGTGCCTGGCTCTGGTTTGGTTGCACCAACGGGCGCAACGTGGCCAAAGTGTAGCACGTTATGAGATGAATCTTGCAAGATCATAACACGCGCCCTGCTTCTAAAGTGAGTGTTTGGCTCGATAACGATGCGAAATGATGCATCAAATCAGCTACCAAAGGCACACAAAAAAACGCGCCAGAAGAAAGGCGCGTTGGAGAGCGGTTGAAGATCGGTTGGGTGTTCGCACGATTATACGCGCGACGCTTCGACATATGGCACGGGCTGGTTGAGACATTGATCGAATGTGCACTGGACGATTCCACACAATGCATAGGCAAAGTACCCATGTTGTTAGAATGCGTAATTTGGCTGACCAAGATCTGGCTCCGAATCCTAAAAGCTTGCTTGCGCCCCTCTTAGAGGGTCGCGCCCAATATGTCACGAAACTAACACAAAGCATCTGCGGGAAAGAGTGTAATCAGGAAACACAATTAAAAAACCCGGCGCAATGGCCGGGTTTCAAATTCGAATGTCGCTGTCTTTACTGACCGCAGTTGGCAACCAACTCTTCGTATTGTGCTGTGATCCAACCCAGTGCCTGTGCTGGGTCACGGTCTTCGATGTGACCAGTGACGCGGGCAAAGACTGTTGCGGAACGGCTATCGTCGACCATGGCAATGTCTTGGCTCGTGACAACGGTTTCATACACAAAGAAAGCGATCGCGACCAATAGGATGCCGCGCAATACGCCGAACAAGAACCCTAGGCCTTGGTCCAATCCACCTAGTGCGGATCGTTGGATGAGCGATGAAAACAGCGGTGTGAACAGGGATACAACCACCAACGCGGCTGCAAACACGGCAGCAAACGCCGCGATAATTGCCAGCTCACAACTATCTGCAAGATACTGACCAACAACTGGCACTTCTTTCACCAGTGGCTCGACCTGTGGTGCAAAGAGAAATGCCAAGACTGCGGCGGCGATCCAACCGACAATTGCCATGCCCTCGCGCACCAAACCGCGCGAATAGGCCAGCAAGGCCGATAGGATAATGACGCCAGCTACGACGCCGTCGATAATAGTAAAACCGTCCATGGGTTTGTCCTGTCCCTCTTCGCTGGCGCTATCCTGCGCCAAATATGTCTCCCACGAATTGGGTCAAATCACCAAGTTGATTTAATGCCATGCCTGACACTGTTGGAGATTTGCCACCCTTCGGGGCTATTGCAGACGTGAAACCAAGTTTTTGGGCTTCTTTCAACCTGTTTTCTGTCTGACTGACGGGCCGAAGCGCGCCAGATAGTGAAATTTCGCCAAATACGACAGTGTCTGCAGGGATACTCGCGTCTTCACGCGCAGAGAGAAGTGCCGCGGCAACGGCTAAATCTGCAGCCGGTTCATTGATTTTCATGCCACCAGCGACGTTTAGATACACATCAAGCCCAGTAAACGGGATTCCACAGCGTGCTTCGAGCACAGCGAGAATCATCGCAAGCCTGCTGTTGTCCCAACCAACAACCGCGCGTCGCGGTTGCGCATGGGGGCTTGGCGCGACGAGAGCTTGAAGTTCAACCAAGACTGGCCGGGTTCCTTCGATGCCAGCAAAAACTACAGAGCCGGGGGCAGGGGTGCCTCTTTCGGACAGGAATAGCGCAGATGGGTTGGTAACTTGGGATAGGCCACGGCCCGTCATTTCGAAAACGCCGATCTCATCTGCCGCGCCAAACCGGTTTTTCACGGCGCGCAGGACACGGAACTGGTGGCCGCGTTCTCCTTCAAAATACAAAACCGTATCGACCATATGTTCGACAACACGTGGACCGGCGATCTGGCCGTCCTTGGTAACGTGGCCGACAATGATGACCGACATGTTCTTGCGTTTGGCAAATGACGTCAGCTCATGGGCTGCAGCACGTACTTGGCTAACAGAACCGGGGGCAGAGCCAACGCTGTCCGACCACATCGTTTGAATCGAATCGATAATCGCCAGTTGTGGTTTCTCATTATCAAGCGTCGTCAGGATGTCGCGCAGATTGGTTTCCGCAGCAAGTTGTACCGGAGCATCTGTAAGTTCTAATCGTTGGGCACGCATACGGACCTGGGCCGAAGCTTCTTCGCCTGACACGTAAATGGTCTTTAGACCCTGGCGCGCGAATTGCGCGGCGGCTTGAAGTAACAAGGTCGATTTACCAATCCCCGGATCACCGCCGACCAAAATCGCAGACGCTGGGACAAGACCGCCACCAAGCACCTGATCCAGTTCAGACATGCCGGACAAAGTTCGTTGGGGTGGGTCTTCTTCAGTTTGCAGGTCGGTCAACATGACAGATCTGCCTTTGGAACTGCCCAAAGAGGCCGCAGCGGGGCCGGCCGATAACGGCGTGTCCTCGGAGATGGTATTCCATTCCCCGCAGCCGTCGCAGCGACCGGACCATTTATTGAAAACTGACCCGCAAGCCGTGCATGAGAACGTTGTTTTTGATTTTGCCATGTTCTCGTTTTGCCCCCTTATCGCTTGTGCGTCAAATGACTAATCGCGATTGAGGCTAAAATGCATCCAGTAAAGACATATAAACCCCAAGCTGTTTGCACGGTAGCGATGCCAACTCCCTTAACAATCACCACATAAAGCGCGATCAAGAAGATGTCAGCCATTGCCAGTTTACCTAGGAATTCCAATACCGTCAGCACTTTGCGTCGAAGATACCCAAAGTGAATGAGCGCAAGCCCGATTGTTTTTAGCATGGGGGCAAAGATGGCAAAGAACGTTACCAGCAAAGCTAATAACGGGTCCGAACCCCAAAGGGATTGTAGGCCAGAAATAACAGAGATTTCGGATAGCCCGAAAAGTGGCAATAGCCCTGCGCGTAGCAGGGGGGCGAACCAACTAAGTGGAAATAGGATCAAGAGTAAGAGATTGGCGTAACGCAGCATTTTCTATCCTGAAAAAGATTTTGTCTGCGTTACCTAAGTTATCGTTGCGATAAATTCACTGGGCAAGATTGCCGTTTCAATGACAAATTTCGATTTATTGGGGCCGCGGCGCTTTGCGATCACGTTGGCTGGGCACTTTAGTGGTCGTCGTCGGTGCCAATTTAACCACGTTGGGATCAGCATCGAACTCGTATCCAAGACTTGGCAACAGCTCCAATAAATCCGCTTCAAGCCGTTCAATTTGGACCTGCGCGACACGCTCTTCTGCCTCGACGTCTTCTAACCAACGTTTCAAATCATTGCAGGTGCTTTGCGCAACGTCGATCCGTTCGGCCATCACGTCGACCTCTGATTGGCGTTGATCAAGGAAACTCCTAGCCCGCTGAATTTTTTCATCAGAATATATGCGGGCGAGGTCGCGCGACTGAAAACTCATTTGAGCAGCGATTTCCAAAATCTCCGGTTCAAGGTGGCCGAGGTCTGGGTGATCGCGAAGGTGCAAAAGGCGCTCGCGAACGGCATCGAATTCTTTGGATAGCGTAAACGCCCCATCGCGATCTGATTGATGGCTGATCTGATAGGCCCGCGCCACATCCTGCATATTCATCGAGAATTTACGGTGTGACCGTTCCAATTGCATGATGCGCGAATGAGTTGGCAGGAAAGCGCATAATCCAAGGATCATTGCCGTCACGCCAAGTTGAAAGATCATGCCTGCGTTTTCAACCGGCACATCTCCAAACTTGATGTCTAACGTCAGCCACGGCCAAAGCCCCACCAACGCCACGACCGAATAGGTGACCGTAGCTAAAGCCAACGCGAGAAGTGTAAACAATGCGGATGTTTGAACGACCCTCAAAACATCCAGCAAAAACTTGCTAAAACCGTTACTCATATTTCATCCCTCAGACCCCATAGTCTCATCTAAGGGGCGTTTCTGGCAAGGAAATTTTCTTTCAGAAACAATTGGATGGCGTTTTGGGGCTTTGTTTTACGTGAGGAAACAGTCGAAAGTTAACCAATTGTTAGGGCGAATCTGCTGCCAAATTTAGCGCACGGCGGCGATAGGGCCTTCGGCGCGTCCATGAATAAATTGATCCAAAAATGGATCGCCGCTCGCGTCCATATCAGACACCGCGCCTGTCCACTTTATGACCCCGTCGTGTAGCATCGCAACCTTATCGGCTATGGCCCGTACGCTTGTCATATCATGGGTAATTGTCATCGCCGTCGCGCCCATCTCAACAACAATTTCTCGGATCAAGTCATTGATAACGCCAGACATAATTGGGTCTAGGCCCGTCGTTGGCTCATCGAAAAAGATAATTTCAGGCTCTGCTGCAATGGCACGGGCTAGGCCGACACGTTTTTGCATACCGCCAGATAACTCAGAGGGGAAAAGGTCAGCCACATCCGGTGTCAGCCCGACCCGGCGCAATTTCTCTATGGCGATGTCCCGGGCTTCGGATTTCGGGCGCTTTAACGAACCACGCAGCAATCGAAAAGCAACGTTTTGCCAGACAGTCAGACTGTCAAATAAGGCACCACCCTGAAAAAGCATCCCAAAACGTGCTAAAAATGCATCTCGGTCAGCTTTTGTGACGTCTTGATCGGCCACAAGAATCTGCCCTTGATCAGGCGCGACAAGGCCAAGAACTGACTTAAGCATCACGGATTTACCGGTGCCCGAGCCACCGATAATGACCATGCTTTCACCCTTAGGAATTTCTAGGTTAATACCTCGAAGGACCTGTTTAGGACCAAAGCTTTTGTGGACGTCTTTAAGTGTGATCATGATGAGAAAAACACCGATGTCAGAAGGAAATTCGCCGCAAGGATCAACACCGCTGCAGCTTGGACCGAAGATTTCGTCGCCTGTCCGACACCTTGCGCGCCACGGCCCGATTGCATGCCAAAGTAGCAGCCCATCGTCGCGGCAATGCCCCCAAAGGCGCAGCCCTTGATGAGCGAGCTTACAATGTCAGACACTTCAAGGAAATCGACTGTATTCTTGATGTAGCTTGCAGGGTTGAACCCAAGCTGCTGCGTCCCAACGATAAACCCGCCAAAAATACCAATAATATCACCAATGCCGACGAGGATAGGCACAACAATCAATGCAGCTAATACACGTGGTGCAGTCAAGTATTTCATTGGATGCGTTGACAAGGTGACAAGCGCGTCAATTTGTTCGGTCACTTTCATTGTGGCAATTTCAGCCGCGATAGACGACGTGACACGGGCCGCAATCATCAGGCCAACCAACACAGGCCCCAACTCGCGCACCATACCGATGGCTACAATCTGAGGCACAACCGCTTCGGCGCTAAACCGTGCGCCACCCGCAAAAATCTGCAATGCCAACGCGCCGCCGGTAAAGAAGGCGGTTAAGCCAACCACGGGTAGTGACAGCCAGCCAATTTGCATCAGTGCGGTAAAGAATTCACGCCAGTAAAAGGGCGGGCGGAACATGTGGCTGATGCCTTCTAGGGCGAAAATGCACACGCGCCCTGTCATCGCAAACAATGCCAATGTTGCGCGTCCAAGATGTGCGAGTGGCGTCAAAAGGATCATGAAATATAGCGCCTGTTGTAACGGTTGCCTAACGACGTCAAAATTTCATAGCCGATGGTGCCTGCAGCGTCCGCTAAAACATCCACAGTTTGATCTGCTGTTAAAATACCTAGTTCGCGCGGATCTTCGCCTAGGTCGGTGATGTCGACACCGATCATGTCCATCGAAATGCGTCCAATCACAGGGCAGGCGGTGCTGCCGTGGTAGACCTGCATATCGCTCCCCATTGCGCGCAACAAACCATCGGCATAGCCAGCGGCGATTGTTGCAACACGCGTCGGTCGTTGCGCTGTCCAAGTATTTGAATACCCAACGGTTTCGCCGACTTCTAGATCACGGCATTGAATGACAGGGATCGCGACTTGGGCAACTGGTTCTGCATCGGCGAATGGAAAACCACCATAAAGCCCAACACCGGGCCGCGTGACATCGAAGTGATAATCCGGCCCAAGTAATATGCCACCAGTCGCGGCCAAGCTTCTTGGCGCATCAAGACCTGCGGTTACCTCCTTGAACACTTTGAGTTGCTGCGCGTTCATCGGATGATCTGGTTCGTCGGCACAGGCCAAATGTGACATCACAAGGCTTGGTTTCTGTTTCTCCGCGACATCGCGCAAAGCAGCCCATTCCGCCGGTTCCATTCCAAGACGGTTCATACCGGTGTCAATTTGGATACCAAAATCATGCCCCGGCAGGCTTTCTACATGACGCAGCAATTGATCAATTGAGTTGATCATCGGCGTCAATTGCAGATCATGGATCATGTCTGTATCGCCAGACATGTGCCCAGAGAAAATGTTGATTTCTGGTCCGGGTCCAAGTGCGGCGCGTAAGTCAGCACCTTCTTCGGTTGCCGCGACAAAAAACTTGCGTACGCCAGCGTTTGCTAGGCTTCGCCCGACGCGCTGGACACCTAAACCGTACCCGTCTGCCTTTACGACAGCGGCGGTTTCAGACGATGATTTTGCATCTAGCGCTTTCCAGTTTCGGACAAGCGCTGCGAGGTCAATTGAGAGTGTTGCAGTAGCCATGGGCGTTAGTTGAAGCTACGCGCCGGTCAGGTCAAGTGATTTTGTCATGTTTGAAAAGAGGTGCGGTTATCGCCACACTTTGCTCTGTGCGAAAAGCTATGTGAGCGCACGGATTTGGTAGGGCGTAACATCACGCCAAAAGGGGCGTCTATGTCTCTAAATCCGCAACAGCGGCCTCAATTGCGGCTGTCGCTAGTTGCGATCGCAATGATACGTCTTCCTTATCTGGGATCGGATAGGCATCATCTGCCGATAGATCAGACAGGTCAAAAAGGGCAGGTAGCTCTGGGCAGTAAGTAGCGCGTAGCTCTTCGTTTCTGGAGGCATTTGCTTGCATGATACGGCGACGTGTTTCTAAATCTAGGCAATCAGACGTACGAATAGCCCCCTCGGGCCTGTTGCGCAGAATATGGCGGATGACTTCGCGCGTGTTAATTTCAGGATTACGTCGCTTTAGTGCACCCAGTTGTTCTGACACTTCCTTTGACAGTGTCCCATTGGCGCTTGGGTAGCTGTAATTTGCCGCTAAATCCGCTGGAATACCTGAGTGTTGCGCAAAGTCTTGCAGCACATCACCGCCTGGGAAAAGGGCCCGTTCAAAAGGTCGCACAATTAAGTTCCGCGAACCGAAAGTTGCCCCAAAATGAGATAGGATTTGCCCATAGTCTAAATGGGTCAAACCGGCTGCGTATTCTTCTGGGGTACCTTGATAACGTCCATTCTTAACGCGCTGCTTGTACATGGCCTCTGCGTATTTGTCCTGGCGGCGCAGATATACGATCACTTTGCTTTTGATCCGCAAGGCTGCTGGCAGGTGTTTGGCAAAAAAACGTGCGATGTCAGGTCGGAAAAACATCTCTGACGAAATGAAGCATGTCTTGTCTCTGTTTTGCGAAAGTTCAGCTAAAATGTCTTCGCCGACTGCCTCGCCATGACCTTTGCGGATCGATGGGATGACCGAGTTATGCGCTATATTCGTTCGACCAGCCTGCACATAATGCAGACCAGCCTCGGCAAGAGGCTCTGTTTGCGTTTTCAGAAAACCCTGCAACGTTGTCGTGCCCGTCTTTTGCGAGCCAATGTGCAGAATTAACCGAGGGCGGTCCGTCATTCGTAACCTTGATCTTGCTGCCAAGGCTTCACAAGGTTGCCAAAGCGCGTGAATTGAGCTTCGAACGATAGGTCCACAGTCCCAATTGGCCCGTGACGCTGCTTACCAATAATAACTTCGGCGCGCGCGTGTAAACGTTCCATCTCTTCTTGCCATGCGGCCATGCGCTCTAGGTCATGTTCGCCGGGTTTTTCCCGTTCTTTGTAATATTCTTCTCGGAATACGAACATTACCACATCGGCATCCTGCTCGATGGAACCGGATTCACGAAGGTCTGACAGTTGTGGGCGTTTATCATCGCGACTTTCGACCGTACGCGACAGCTGGGAGAGCGCGATCACTGGGATGTTCAGCTCTTTCGCGATTGCCTTCATACCCATTGAGATTTCGCCAATCTCTTGGACACGGTTTTCGGCGGTACCACGGCAAAGCTGCAAGTAGTCGATGATCAAGACATCCAGACCATGCGTCCGCTTAAGGCGTCGCGCACGTGCCGCAAGCTGTGCTATCGGCAGGGCAGGCGTGTCATCAATATAAAGCGGGCAGGCCTCTAAAGCTTTGGCGGCGTCAACAAAGCGGCGGAATTCTTGTTCGGTCATATCGCCGCGACGAATTTGCTGCGATGGTACTTCCGACGCTTCAGACAAAATACGCGCTGCCAGCTGTTCGGAGCTCATTTCCAAAGAATAGAACCCAACAATGCCGCCTTCGACGGCACCTTCTGTGCCATCTGGACGGATGCCTTTTTTATAGGCTTTGGCCACGTTAAACGCGATGTTTGTTGCCAACGAGGTTTTCCCCATCGACGGACGACCCGCTAGGATCAAAAGGTCAGAAGGGTGCAAACCGCCAAGTTTCGAATCCAAATCAACTAGCCCAGTCGAAACACCGGCCAAGCCACCATCCCTCTGATACGCTGCGTTCGCCGTTTGAACCGCTTCGGTCACAGCCTTAAGGAAGGAAACAAATCCGCTGTCGGTCTTGCCTTGCTCGGAAAGCTTATAAAGCGCTTGTTCCGCTTGAACGATTTGCTCGCGCGGTTCTTCGGTGACGTCCATCTTTGTGGCACGGTCAGCGATGGTTTGACCAAGCCCGATCAATTCACGGCGGATCGCCATGTCGTAGATCATCTGCGCATAGTCTTTTGCCGCATAGGCAGAAATAGCCGCGCCGGCGAGACGTGCCAGATAGGCAGGGCCACCAAGTTCCTTCAGGCCATCGTCATCTTCTAAGAAAGCTTTCAGTGTAACGGGCGAGGCTAGGTTGTTTTTAGCAATCCGCGCGGCCGCGACTTCGTAGATGCGGGCGTGAACCGGATCGTAAAAATGCGAAGAGTTGATGACCGACGCAACACGGTCAAAGATGTCGTTGTTGGTCAGGATCGCACCCAGAAGCTGTTGTTCAGCCTCGATGGAATGCGGCATGATATCGCCGTCTTGTTCTGCTGCCTGGGCCTCGAGGGCACCCGGATTTATTGTTGTAAGCTCGTTCATACTGCTCCCCCGGTACATTCGCGGGTCTTGTTTTTATCCGCGTGCCCCCACCAGAACAGGTTCTAGCGAATTTTTGGCCGTGGGAATATCGGGAAAGGTTGGTTGATAACCCTTGGATAACCCTGTGGACAAAAATCGACTCTGGTAGAGCGTTTTTACGCGGCGCCTAGATATAGTGGCACAAACGGCGCTAATCGCCAAATGTGTAATGCGAGACCCCGCCCGAATCACATATCCGGGCGGTTTTATTCACAGGCTGTCCACAGGGTTAGTCGCGTTTGTTGGCTTCTTGCCAAGCGCGTGGGTCTTTCAAGAATGTCTCTACTTCGCTTAACGTCGCCTCATCAAAGGCATTTTGCGCACGGGCTTCAGCCAAGACATCCCACCATGTGCAAAGGTAATGCAGTTCAACACCGTGGTCGCCCAGCGTCTTTTTCGTTTCTGGGAAGATGTCGTAGTAGAAAATCACAGCGGTATGGCCACAGGTCGCTCCGGTTTCACGGATTGCGTCCACGAACGACAGTTTTGAGCCACCGTCTGTTGTTAGGTCTTCAACCAGCAATACACGTTCGCCTTCGCTCATCGCGCCTTCGATACGTGCATTACGGCCATAGCCTTTTGGCTTTTTGCGCACGTATGTCATTGGCAGCGCCATACGTTCGGCGACAAGTGCTGCAAAAGGAATGCCTGCGGTTTCGCCACCCGCAATGTTGTCAAACGCCTCAAAACCCGCGTTGCGCATTGTGGTGACTGTTAGGAAATCCATCAATGTGCTGCGAATACGTGGATATGAGATCAACTTGCGGCAATCAATGTAGCTTGGGCTCGGAAGGCCTGATGCCAAGATATAGGGCTCTAGCGTGTTGAAGTTAACGGCCTTGATTTCCAAAAGCATGCGCGCTGTCAGGCGGGCGATTTCTTCGCGGCTTGGGTAGCTGGTTGGGATCATGGCGTTTATCCTTTGGCGGTGTCGTTGGCAGCAGCGGAGGGAGCCTCCGGCGGGAGTATTTATAGAAAGATGAAGGGGTTAGGTTGCGGTCCAAAAAACCGGAAAACCGGGATCAAAAACGGTTACGGGGCCGTCTTGGGATTCGATTTTTTCTGGGAACTGGGTCGCTGTACTAGATTTAGTAAGTGTCAGCGTATCGCTGTTAACGGGCAAGCCGTAAAACGCTGGTCCGTTCTTTGATGCGAAGCCTTCGAGGTTTTGCAGCGCGTTTTCTTCTTCGAACACATGCGCCAGCAGAGACATCGTGTTGGTCGCGGTAAAGCAACCCGCACAGCCGCAGCTGTTTTCTTTCAGCGGGTCGGTATGCGGGGCAGAGTCTGTACCCAAGAAGTACCGCGCATCGCCAGATGTCGCCGCTGCACGCAGTGCAAGGCGGTGCTCTTCGCGTTTGGCGACAGGCAAGCAGTAGTAATGCGGTTTGATCCCGCCCACGAGGATGTGGTTGCGGTTGATGATCAAGTGGTGGGTTGTGATCGTGGCACCAAGATCTTTGTCGTTGGCTTTGACATAGTCCACGCCGTTGGATGTTGTGATGTGCTCCATCACAACCTTTAGGCCGGGTGTTGCTTGGCGGATTGGGTCAAGAACGCGATCAATAAACACCGCTTCACGGTCGAAAATATCAATCTCTGCGTCTGTGACTTCGCCATGCACACAAAGCGGCAGACCGATCTCTGCCATTTTCTCAAGCACCGGGCGGACGTTGTCAAAGTTCTGTACGCCGGAAGCCGAGTTGGTGGTCGCGCCGGCTGGATAAAGCTTTACCGCTTTGACTAAACCGCTGGCATGGGCTGCGGCGACATCTTCTGGATCTGTGTTTTCGGTAAGATACAGAACCATCAGCGGGTCAAATTGCATACCCTCGGGCAGGGCGGCCAAAATACGCTCTCGATATGCAGCAGCTTGGTCACCGGTCACAACCGGTGGGACCAAGTTGGGCATGATAATACCACGCGCAAAATGTCGAGCAGTTTCAGGCAGCACAGCTTGCATCATCGCGCCGTCGCGCAGGTGCAGGTGCCAGTCGTCAGGGCGGGCAATTGTGAGGCTTTGGGTCATGCATGCCGATTACACAAGATAGGCGATGCGATCCAGAGGGATTCAATATGTTCTTGTAAATAAGCTGCGGTTTCAGCGAGCCGAGACGTGCCGGCTCGCTGAATGTAAGCTTAGAAAACGCCTTGGCACACAATCATGATGGCGCCCGCGAATACGACAAACCCACCGTCGATCATGATGGCGGCTGTTGATTTTTGACTAAACGCATCTTGCGCCATGACCAAAGTTGCCCCTGCAAGGATCGCAACAATTGCTGTCGTCAGTGCGTGGGTTTGCGCCGTCATTCCGACGACTAAGGCCAATACAAACAAAGCTATAAGCTGCAGGATCATAGCCATCCAGGGCATCGTTTCCGGCGGTTCCGGGCTGATCCTAGAGCCCAAAGCCCAAGTTTTTCCAAGCATTTTAGGGCTGTAATACAGCCAACCGAACAGGAAAGCGGCGATTGTGCCGACAATAACAGCCGTCCAATTCAATGGGTCCGTGGTCATCGTTTCCATTTCTCGTTCCTTTTTTATCCGACAGCTTCAGAAAGGGCTTCCAAGATGTTTTTCCATCCGCCCAAGTGGTTGTCGCGCTTTTCTTCGTCGTAGAATGTGACGTGGGTTAGGGTGATATGGGTGCCGTCCCCTTCGGGGCGCAGATCTAATGTGACTTCGCTGTCAGCCGGTGAGAATGCGCTTTCCCACGTAAAAACAATCTGGCTGTGGCGCGCGATTTTTTTGTATATGCCTTGGTGTTGAATATCTTGATCACCTGCACGCATGATAATTTCAAATTGACCGCCTTCGCGGGCATCTGACTTGGCGCTTGGTACCGTCATATCGGGACCGGGGCGCATAAAACGAGCAAGCATCTCTGGGTCGAGCCAAGCATTAAACACTTTCTCAACAGGGGCGGCGATTACGCGGTCCGTGGACAGGCGTAGGTCTGAGCGGGTTTCAGTCGTCATTGGCAGTCTCCTTTGTGAGTATCTCATCCAGCGCTTCAAGGCGCATGGCCCAGATGGACCGCAACTCTGAAAACCAAAGGTCGATCAAACGTAGGGGCTCGATCTGCACTTCGATAATATGCTCGCGCCACTCTGTGCGACGCAGAACAAGACCCGCCCGTTCCAACACTTTGATGTGTTTGGAAACGGAGTTGAGGCTCATATCAAAGTGCTGTGCCAGCGCAGTCACGCGAGATGGTCCGTGCTGAGCGAGCAGCGTCAGCAGGGCCCGGCGTGTAGGATCACTGGCGGCCTTTAGTATGTCGTTGAGTTGGATGTCATCTTTTAATTCAACCATATGGGTGAATAACATTGCGCGCGCCTTCAGTCAACCGGTTGGGTTAATGAGGTGAAAAATCTCGCTTAAGGCAATGAAATGAATTACACTCTACCTAGAGGTGATTTGATGGTTGAGGAAATTTGGAGAAGTTTTCGAAGGCTTCCTGTTTGGGTTCAACTTTGGATGAGTTGTTGGCTGGTGCCAGTGAACATTATTCCGCTGTTCTTTTTTGGGCAGGGAATGAGTTCACACTGGATCGCAGCCCTAGCCCTCGCAGGACTGTTGCCTAATCTAGGGATTCTGCTGCGTGATCGGGGCTTTAGCAGCCTAATGGCGTTGCCTCATTTGATATTTTGGACACCGCTTGTGTTTCTGATTTGCCTTACGTTGCTTGAGAATGGGGCAGACGGTACATATCAGTTGATGCTGATTGTGCTGCTGGTGACCAACTTTATCTCGCTTGTGTTTGATCTGCGCGATTGGGTGGCCTGGTGTGCTGGGGACCGCGACGTTGCTTAGATAGAACGTTGCTTAGGTAGAAACGAAAAACCCCCGGCGTTCAGCCGAGGGTTATGAATGTCTTAACTTGCGAAAGCAGTTATTTAGGAAGTGGGCCGATCATCATGATCATCTGGCGGCCTTCCATTTTGGGCATGCTTTCGACCTTGCCGTGTTCCTTCGTATCCTCGGAAACGCGGATCAGAAGTTCACGACCAAGGTTTTGGTGCGCCATCTCGCGGCCCCTGAAACGCAGGGTGACTTTAACTTTGTCGCCCTTTTCTAGGAACTTATAGACGCTGCGCATCTTAACTTCGTAGTCGTGTTTATCGGTGTTAGGGCGGAATTTCACCTCTTTCACCTGGATCGTGGTTTGTTTCTTACGCGCCTCAGATTCACGTTTCTGAGTTTCGTATTTGAACTTACCATAGTCCATAATTTTACAGACAGGGGGCGTTGCGTTAGGAGAGATTTCAACTAAGTCGAGCTCTACTTCAGCGGCCAGCGACATCGCTTTAGCCGGAGTAACGACTCCGTGGTTTTCGCCTTCTGCGCCGATCAAACGAATTTCTGGTGCACGAATGCGATCGTTGATGCGAGGGCCTGTTTCGCGCTGCGGAGGCGCGTTGTGTGGTCTGCGGGCTATGGTTTTGATCCTTCGATAATTGAGCCTTTGTGCGACGCAAACTATATGCGGGATTGTGCCTATTCAAGCGGTTAATCGGCGGTTGTGAGCCAATTTAGGCGACTTTCCCCCTTGAGGTGAGACAAATACCCAGTCATTTGGTGAACCATCAACACAGACCCGCCTTTGCGGGGTAACAAATTACGTAGGAGAAGATCCATGAAAAATCTAATTTGGGTCGTTGTTGCAGCAGCCGTGGCTGTCGTAGCGTACATGCAGTTTGGTTCTAAAGGTGGCGAAGACGCCATGGAAACTGAGGCCGCGGCCGAAGTGACTGCACCTGCGCCAGTTGCTGAAGAAGTTGTCGAAGAGGCAGCTGAAGCGATGGAAAAAGTCGAAGAAAAAGCCGAAGGCGTTATGGAAGCTGTTGAAGGCGCAGCAGACAGCGTGATGGAAAAGGCTGAAGGCGCTGTCGAAGGCGTCATGGAAAAAGCTGAGGGCGTTGTAGAAGGCGCGATGGAAAAAGCCGAAGGTGCCGTTGAAGGCGCAATGGAAAAAGCAGGCGACGCGATGGAAGCGACCACCGAAGCTGCAACTGACGTTGTAGAAGGTGCTGCAGAAGTTACTGAAACTGCGACAGAAATGGCGACAGACGCCGCTGAAGGTACAGCCGAAATGGCAAAAGACGTGACCGAAGGCGCAACTGAAATGGCAACTGACGCCGTTGAAGGCACAACAGAAATGGCCAAGGACGTGACTGAAGGCGCGACCGAAATGGCAAAAGACGCAGCCGAAGGTGCAACTGAAATGGCAACCGATGCTGTTGAAGGCGCGACTGAAACTGCAGCTGAAACAGCGGTAGAAGCAACAACTGAGGCAGCGGCAGAAACTGCAACTGAGATGGCTTCTGAGGGTGTATCCGCATTGGATCTGTTGACACCTGAAGGGTTCAACTTGGAAAAAGTTGGTGAGCTGATCGACGGTTCTGAGCTAGGTGCGATTCAGAAAACTGCGTTGAAAGCAGCGATTGAAAAAGCAGGCGACAATCCTGAGCTTTTGAAATCTGCTTTGGATGCGGCGAAATCTGCATTGGGTCTTTAATCCGCTTAAATAAATTCGAATTTAGTTTCGGATCTGCCGCGTTCTCTTGCGAGAGCGCGGTTTTTTTGTCCCAAATCGCGGGGGACTGCTACTAGATGTTGATTTTGGTTAAGGCGGCGAACGCAGGTGTAAGAAACAACGAATGTGAGTTTCGTACACTTAGCACGCTGAAACGTACGATTCCTTTTTGCGCCTCGCGTGTCGCATCTATACATGTGCTAACCTGCCGCCGCTCAACTGGTGGTATCTCTTTAAGAGCTATGCAACAGTACCGTTAAGTATTTGGTAATAGACAAAAAGGATGACGGTATGACCGATGATGCAGGATGGTTCAGCGAAGCAGAAGCAACATTCGGGGATCGGTTGGCTGGCGCGCGAGAAAGTGCGGGTCTGACACAGAAAGCCTTGGCCAAAAATCTGGGTGTTAAGACGGCGACGTTGGTGGCTTGGGAGAATGACCTAAGCGAGCCAAGGGCCAATCGGTTGCAGATGCTGTCAGGCATTCTGGGGGTTTCTTTGGGCTGGTTGCTAACGGGCGAAGGTGACGGGTTGGATCAGCCGGCCGGCACAGAACCGATTTCTGGTGATATGACCGACCTGATGATCGAAATGCGCAGCCTTCGCGTGCAAATGATCAAGTCAGCCGAAAAGTTAGGACAGTTAGAGAAACGCTTGCGGACGGCGTTGCGCGAAGAGGGGTAGGCGAAAGCCCGCATTAAGCTTTTGGGAAACTGATGAAGAGAATGCCTCGACAGTTACTGACGCTCTTATTGCTATACCTTGTTTCGTGTCCGGTATTGTTTGGAACCGTTGATAGAATGATATTTCTGTTTTCGGACACCCAGCTGCAAGATTGGGTGAATGTTCGGTATTCCGATCACCCGCTTACGACTGCGGTTCATCTCATTCCCGGTTTCCTGATGCTCTTTGTTGCGCCTTTGCAATTTTCGGATACGTTGCGCAGGCGTTACCGAGCATTTCATCGTTTTCTTGGGAGAGTTTTCTGTATCTCTGGGATCGTGAGTGGCGTTGGTGTTCTTTGGATGGTTATCGTCTTTCCGGCGCTTGGTGGGGTACTCACACAAGTTGTGACGTTCGTATTAGTGTTCTCAATGTGTGCGTTTATGGGGATCGCAGTTAAAGCAATCCGCAGCCGTCGGACCGCGCGCCACAGAGACTTTATGATGCGTGCCTATGCAATTGCCTTGTCCGTCTCTACAGCGCGCATTTTTATTGAGCTGGCAGAACTGCTTTTTGGGCTGCCTTTTGAAACTTCTTTTGTGATTGCTTCTGCTGCCGGAGTTATTGTGAACTCAGGAATTGCTGAGTGGATCATATATCAGCGTAAAGGAACGGCCGAGCCGATCCAACGCGTATCTGCCTGAGCTTGCAAATGATTAGTGAGCAGGGACGTTAGAGCCGCTACAGAAACGCTTTCGGACGGCGTTGCGCGAAGAGGGGGTAAGGCCTAGTGCCGCTCAAACCGAATTTCGGGTGCGGCAATTTCGGTTATCAATCCCCCTGTGTTTATTGCACTGTAGATTGGGCGCGGAGGGCGGTCGTATTCATCTACGACCCGGTGCACCCATTCTCGTTCTTCCAGCGATTTTAAGGAATGAGACAAAGCGCGATCTGTGATTGTTAGAAGTTTGCGTTTGATGTCTGAGAAGTGGTTTGGTGTTTGAAGCGAGACCAACACAGGCAAGGTCCATGAGCGACGCAGCAAGTCATGGTCATTCTTTTCAACAGCACAGTGAACTTTATTTGCGATTTTCGCAGCCGCTTTTCCGGATTGTGTCAGTCTGAATTCGGGTCTGAGCGGATGGCCGTGGCCTGGGTTTCGCTCCATGAGGCCAATTTCGATGAGGTGATCCATGCTTTGAGCAAACGCAGTTCGGCTTGCGCCGGTTGCGTTTAGCAGTGGTGCTTGCCGTCCGGGAATGCCTTCGTGCAGGCTTGATAAGATTGGGATCGCCCAAGCCCGAGAGGTGATGTTGACAAATGACGCAATGTACATAAAGTATAGTTACTATATTTTTATTCTTGGGGGAAGCCTATGTCCGTTATTTCGTTAGAAAATACCATTACAATAGCGATGTCGGTGAAAGATCGACATGCCAGCGCCAAGTGGTTTGAGGATATGTTGGGATTTGAAACGCTTTATCATGCGGACGAAGCTGGGTGGTCCGAATTACAAACTAAGACTGCTGGAGTCACTCTTGGGCTTGGGGAGCATACAGAGCCAGTGCCAGGCAATAGTGTACCGGTTTTTGGCATTCTTGATCTGGATAGCGCGCGTAAGGCGTTAGAGCAGGCGGGCGTTAAATTTGATGGGGAAACTGATGTGGTTGAGGGGATGGTTAAGACCGCCACTTTTTATGATCCTGACAACAATGCCCTGATGCTTGCAGAGGATTTGACAGGCGGGGCCTGAGTTCACATTGGCCTACAACGTAAAAAGCCGCCCTCGGATGAGAGCGGCTTTTGTTGTTTGTATGTCAGCTATTTAGTCGAGGAACGCTTTTTCAACAACGTAGTGCGCAGGCTTGGAGTTCGCGCCTTCTTCTAGGTTGTAGGTGTTCTCGAACAGGTCTTTGAGTTCTAGGTTGAATGCCATGTTGCCGCAAATCATTGCGCGGTCTGTGTCTGGGTTCAGGGGCTCTACACCCAAGTCTTTGAAGGCTTCGCCAGACCGCATGAGGTCTGTGATGCGGCCCATTTTTGGGCTCTCTTCGCGGGTTGTAGTTGGGTAGTATTTGATTTTCTTCCAGAACCCTTCGCCGATGACTTCGTTTAGAAGCTCGTCGTGTTTCAGGCTTTCGATCAGTTCGGCGCCATATGTCAGTTCGCCTGCTTCGCGGCAGGTGTGCGTGATGATGACCTCATCGAATTTTTCGTATGTTTCTGGCTCGCGCAGCAGGGAGGCGAATGGTGCAAAGCCTGTGCCAGTTGCAAAGAACCAGATGCGTTTACCCGGGACCAGCGCGTCGTGCACCAATGTGCCGACTGGCTTTGGACGCATGATGATTTCGTCGCCGACTTTGATGTGCTGCAGTTTGGATGTCAGCGGGCCGTCTTGGACTTTGATCGAGTAGAATTCCATTTCCTCGTCCCAAGATGGGGAGGCGATGGAATAGGCGCGCAGGAGTGGTTTCTGCTTGCCGGTCTTTTCGTTCACGTCACCCATTAGGCCGATCATGACGAATTCGCCAGAGCGGAAACGCAAGGACGCCGGACGTGTCACGCGGAAAGAGAACAGACGGTCTGTCCAATGTTTCACTTGGGTCACGGTCTGCGCGTCGGGCAGGGCGGGTTTTTTGGTCGCCGGGACGGCGGTGGCTTCGGTCACTGCGGTTTGCTCGTTCATATCATCAACAACGGGCGGGATTACCCGCCCTCCATTTAACAGTTTCTATTCAGTAAAAAAGGGCCAATTTGGTCATGACCGGCATGACCAGATCGCAACTGGTCCTTTAGGAAGAGGCTTTGGCGCGTAGGCGCGATTGATAGTCGTGGGCTTGCCAGTTGGCACGGGCGAGCCATTGATCCTCGGGCTGGCGTGCGGCGAGGTCGTCAGGAATTTCAACTTCGTCAAAGCCAGAGCGGCGGGCCATAGCGTATTGATCAGCTAAAACTTGACCTTTGGCGCGCAGGCGGCCTTTGAATCCCATCAGGCGCAATTGGCGGGCGATGGTGAAGCCACGGCCGTCGTGCGAGTTTGGGAAGTCGATGCGGATCATTTCGACGCCGCCCAACAGGTTGGACAGTGCGGTTGGGTTGGCATCGGACGCGAGGTCGAGGGATACCACATCATTTGCGGCCTCGGTTTCGAATTCGGCGACAAAGCCTTTGGTCCAATCATCAGCTACAAAGCCGGTATCGTTGACGAGTACAGTCATGCGTTCACTCCTTTGCGCACCATTTTACCGTTATCAAAATGGATGCCGCATTCGGTTTTTTCTTGTCCGCGCCAACGGCCGGAACGAGGGTCTTCTCCCGGTTTTACCGGGCTTGTGCAAGGGGCACAGCCGATAGACGGGTAGCCTTTGGCCACAAGCGGATGCTTGGGCAGGCGGTTTTCTTCCATATAGGCGCGCACATCTTCGGGCGCCCAATAGGCCAGTGGGTTCACTTTGATGCGGCCTGTGAAATCTTCGACTTCGAAGAACTCCAACTGCGCACGTGTGCCTGCCTGAAAGCGTTTGCGGCCTGTGATCCATCCGTCATAGCCACGCAGGGCTTTTTGCAGAGGACGGGTTTTGCGCAGGGCGCAGCAAGCATCGGTGTCACGCTGGTGAAGCGTGCCATCGGGGTCTTCGGCATTCAGGGTCGCGTCGCTGGCGCGGATGATCTGCATGTTCGTCAGGTTCAGGCGCTCTGCGATTTCCAGTTGGTATTCCAGCGTTTCCGCAAAGAGCATTTCTGTATCAACGAAGATTACCGGGACATTGCGGTCCACCATCGAAACGAGGTGAAGCAGGGCCACGCTTTCGGCGCCGAACGAGCTGACCATGGTCAGCTTGCCGACGTCGGGATCTTTGAGTGCGCGTTCCAGTACGGCGGTTGCCGAGTGGTGCTTGTAGCGCCCATTCAAGGCTGCGACCTTTTCCTTCAGCGGATCGGGTTTGTCCGATCCACCTAGGTTTAAAGGCGTAACAGCACTTTGATCTGTTACGATATCATGCGGCATTAGCCTGTGCCTCTGGGTAGATGAACGCTTTGAAGGGGGCCATGCCGACGCGGTTAAACGTCTGGATGAAGGTCTCGTTTTCGTCTTCGCGTAGTTCCAAGTAACCTTGAACGGTGCGTTCGATGGCAGGAACGATCTCATCATAGGCAAAGCCCGGTCCAACGCGTTGGCCAACGGCCGCAGAGTTGGTTGCGTCGCCACCCAGAGTAATCTGGTAGTTTTCGACGCCAGCCCGGTCGAGGCCTAGGATACCAATGTGACCCACGTGGTGGTGGCCACAGGCGTTGATGCAGCCTGAGATTTTGATCTGTAGGTGACCAATTTCGTGCTCTAGCTTCAGTTCATCAAAACGTGTCGCGATCTGTTGGGCCACTGGAATCGAGCGGGCAGTTGCCAGCGCGCAATAGTCCATGCCGGGGCAGGCGATGATGTCAGAGATCAGGCCGATGTTGGCTGTGTGCAACTCGTGCTCTTTAAGCGCGGCGTAGATCGCTGGCAGGTCAGATTTGTGGACGTGTGGCAGGATCACGTTTTGCTCGTGGCTGATGCGCAGCTCGTCGTGGCCGTATAGGCGCGCGAGTTCTGCCATTGCGCGCATTTGATCTGCAGAGGCATCACCCGGAGTATCGCCGTGTTTTTTCAGCGAGATGGTGACGATGGAATAGTCTGCATTCTTATGCGTTGCCAAGTTGGCGTCAGCCCAGCTGCGGAACAATGGGTCTGCGTCATAGGCAGCTGTGTATGTGTCAGTGGAAGCTGACTTGAACGTTGGGTTGGCAAAGAAGGTTTCGATCTCTTTCAAGAGTTCAACGTCAAAGCCACCGAAGGTTGGGCGGATCAGTTGGAAACGGTCTTCGACACGCTGGCGGATCTCTTCGATGCCGTGCTCGTGCACAGTGATTTTGATACGCGCTTTGTATTTGTTGTCACGACGGCCCAACAGGTTCCAAACGGAAACTGTTGCTTCGAGGTAGGACAGCAGGTCTTCTTGTTTGACGAATTCTTTCAGAGTCTTACCGATCATTGGGGTCCGGCCAAGGCCGCCACCGACAACGATTTGGTAACCGATTTCGCCTGCGTCGTTTTTCACGATGTAGAGACCGATGTCGTGGGCTTTGATCACCGCACGGTCGTTTTCAATCGCGCCAGAGACGGCGATTTTGAACTTACGTGGCAGAGCCTGGAATTCAGGGTGATCTGTGGACCACTGACGGATCAATTCAGCCACTGGGCGCGGGTCTGCAACTTCGTCAGCGGCAGCGCCGGCAAAGTGGTCAGCGGTCACGTTTCGGATGGTGTTACCAGACGTTTGGATCGCGTGCAGGTTCACTTCTGCCAAGGCATCAAGCATATCTGGCACGTCGTTCAGTTTTGGCCAGTTGTACTGGATGTTCTGACGCGTGGTGAAGTGGCCGTAGCCCTTGTCCCATTTTTCCGCCAGCAGCGCGAGTTTGTCCATTTGAGCAGAAGACAGTGTGCCGTATGGGATCGCGACGCGCAGCATGTAGGCGTGCAATTGCAGGTATAGGCCGTTCATCAGGCGCAATGGCTTGAATTCATCCTCTGTCAGGGAGCCGTCGATGCGGCGTGCTACCTGTGCGCGGAATTGAACGTTGCGTTCGGCCAAAAAGGCGCTGTCAAAGTCGTTGTACTGATACATGATTATGCCTCTGCCTGTTTGCCGTGGAAGTAGTTGCTTGGGCCGGTGCGGCGGAACTCTTCGCGGAAGTGGGTTGGGGTTGGGTTGCCGTTGTCGTCAGTTTTGGCATCCGCCAAATACACGCCGACAACTTCGTCGACTTGTTGTTGTGCTTCGAGCAGGCGCAGGTCTGCGTCGGCTTCGTCTGTCAGAAGAACAGCGTTACACAGCTCACGGGTCCATTCACCTGTGTCTGTCATATAGATCACATCACCTTCGAGCAGGTGGTTTGCAGTGATGACTTTTGGTGTGAAAGCGCGGGCCATATCAGGCGAGCTCCTGTTGTTGAAACTTGGTAAGTGTGGCGGTTGCAGCGCGTGGGGTCAGGCCAACGAAAGTAAGGGCCGGGCCAGCAAGGTCTGCATCTGCCAGATCAGTTGGTAGGGTTGCGATGGTGGAGGCAATGACGCGCTGATTGGCGCGGGATGCGTTTTCCACCACGGTGACGGGGGTTGCTGGATCTGCGTCATGCATGATCAAGCGACCTTGGATAAAGCGGGCGGCTTTTTTGCCCATATAGATGGCTGCTACTTGGCCGGGTTTGGCCAGATCGCGCCAGTCGTGATCGGCGAAACCTGCAACGTCGTGGCCTGTCAGGAAACGAACGCCAGAGTTGCGGCCACGTTTTGTGAGGCTTTGACCGATGGACGCGACAGCGGCAGATGCGGCTGTGATGCCTGGCACAACGTGTGATGCCACGCCCGCGGCGGCGCAGGCGTCGAGTTCTTCGTCTAAACGGCCAAAAACGGTTGGATCGCCAGATTTCAAACGCACGACCTGATGGCCTTTTTGCGCGTGGGTGACGATCAGCTCGTTGATGACCTCTTGTGGGGTTTGTTGACCGAAAGGTGTTTTGCCAGCGTCAATCAACTGCGCTTCGCGGCGGGCGAGCTCTAGGATTTCTGGGGCAACGAGGCGATCATAGATAACAACGTCTGCGGTATCCAACGCTTTGCGGGCCTTTAGGGTCAGCAGCTCTGGATCGCCGGGGCCTGCGCCAACGAAAGCAACGTGGCCTTGGGAAGTCTCTGCGGCGAGGTGGGAGAATAGGAGTTCGTCCAGTGCTTGTTCTGCCGCGACTTCGCCTTTGGTTTCAACACGTGGACCGGATTTGAAATAGTAATCAGCCCAGAAGGTACGGCGTGCGCGGCCCCATGGCAGAGCCTCTGCGGCTTTGCGAAAGGATTTGCCTACGCGGGCAAGCATGCCGAGGTTTGGTGACAGGCGCTCTTCGAGGTCAGCTTTGATGGCGCGGGCCAAAACGGGTGCTGCGCCTTCGGTGCCGATGGCGACGGTCACTGGATCACGGTCTACAATCGCCGGAGTGATGAACTGGCTGTCTTGCAGGTTGTCGACTATATTGGCCAATACGCCAGCGTCACGTGCGATTGCAGAGGTGCGGGCGTCTTCTGCGTCGTCTTCGTCTGCGGCGTAGAAAAGAACTTCGTTCGTTAGGTCGCCAGATTGAAGAGGGCGGTTGATCAGTGTCAGCTTTCCCTGTGCAGCCCAGCTGTGGATCTCAGGCACGGCGTTGGCTGCGAAAACGGTCAGGGAGGCTTCTGTTTTCAGCAGCAAACGCAGCTTGGCCACGGCCGCCTCACCACCACCCGAAAGGGCGATGTGCTGTCCGGAAACAGACAAGAAGACGGGAAAGTGTTTCATTGGGCCATGCCTTTGGTGTTTGACTTCGACTGCAATATAGGAAATTATTCCCCTATTGCGCTAGATGCTGCGATAAATAGAAACAAATGTTCTGCCTTGACGGTCGTGAGGGTGAAATGTTCTAAAATGCTGAGGGAATTGGGATGGCGTTGCGAATAGACGACATGGATCGGAAAATCCTTGATGAGCTGCAACGGGATGCGGCGCTGTCTTTGGACGAAATTGCCCGTCGTGTGGGCAGTTCTAAGACCCCGGTTTGGAATCGTATTCGTAAGCTGCGCGAAGGTGGAATCATCAAGCAAACAACGGCTTTGCTGGATGCCGAGGCCCTTGGTTTTGAAGCGTGTTTCTTTGTCTTGATCCGTACAAGTGCGCATGAGGCTGATTGGCAGGCACGTTTCCTAAAAGCGCTGCAAGATCGCCCTGAAGTCCAAGAGGCCCACCGATTGGCGGGCGATATTGATTACATCCTGAAAGTCCGCGTGGCGAACGCGCGGGCTTATGATGTGTTCTATCAAGCGCTGATTTCAGAGGTGCGCGTGCACAACGTGACTGCGTTGTTGTCGATGGAAGAGATTAAATCGACAACGCTGTTGCCATTGGGTGTGGCTGAGTAGGGCATAATTCCCGTTAGTGTTTTGCTACTAGACCTGACCAATTGTCTTTGGATAACTCTTTGGCAATGTGATCAAAGGTGAGACGGATACGGCGACTTGTTCGAATTTCGCGATGGGTTACCAGCCAGGTTTCCATTTTGAATGCAGGTGCATCCGGCAAAATTCGTTGAAGACCTAAGCGCCCTTCGGCGACATTTGTCGGTAAAAATGCGATGCCCGCACCTTCGCGTACAAGTTCGTAAATAGCGCTGCCGTTTGTGGTAACGATGCCAAAGTTGTTCTTGGTTATGGGAATACCCATTGCGTTGATTTGGGGGACAAGCCGTTCTTGGTTTTCGTAACCAATAAAGTTGGCATCTTCGAAATCAGAAAGCGATTTAACATCTCCCAAGGACTTGAGGTATTCCTTTGATGCAAAAAGGGATATTTCAATATCTTTCAGTCGCTTACCAACAAGGTCCGGCTGTTCGGGACGGGTGTGTCGTATGGCGATGTCAGCCTCACGTCGAATGAGATCGCTTAGTTCATTTGACGGAACCAGATCAACGCAGATTCCGGGATATTCTTTTCTGAGCGACACAATGCAATTTGGTAACGCATATGCTGCCATGGCGTCGCTGGACGTGATCCGAACAATGCCCTCTATCAACTGACTTTGACCTGAAGCCACGCGTGAGATTTGCGTTGCGGCTTCGGCCATGCCGCGCACATGGGCAAGTAATTCGGAACCTGCATCGGTTAATTCCATGACGCGCGTACCGCGTTCAAATAAGGTAAGTTGAAGGGTCTCTTCGAGGGAAGAAATTTGCCTGCTGATGGTTGGCTGCGTTTGTTCTAAAACGCGTGCGGCAGCAGACAGAGAGCCCGTTTCGACAGTGGCTAGAAACGCACGGATGTGGTTCCAATCAAAAGAGATCGCATTCCAGTTCATGGATTTACGTATAGTAGATCGACGAATTTCGTCAATTTCATTCATCTATTCGATAAGCGAGAATTCCTGCGAATGGAATGGAGAGAGCGATGTTTATCGTTGAACACCCCAAAAGTTTGGGAAAGACACTGTCACTGCTATGGATGTTTGCAATTTTGAATGTGCTGTTTCGGGATGTACATGAATTGACAACGGCGAGTGCTGCCAATGAGATTTTGACAGGCTATGTGAATGGAAACGTTGTCACTGAGGAAGTGTTGTTTTACGCGGCTTTCGGTGTCGAATTGTTTTTATTGGGTAGCCTGCTGTCGCAGCTTTTGCGTCCGATCTTTGCGCGTTGGTACAATTTGGTTTCGGTCCCTTCGGTTTTGGCAGGAATGCTGATGTCGCCGCCAACGGATTTGGATG
This sequence comes from Cognatishimia sp. 1_MG-2023, assembly GCF_030548175.1. GTDB lineage: Bacteria > Pseudomonadota > Alphaproteobacteria > Rhodobacterales > Rhodobacteraceae > Cognatishimia. The sequence continues at coordinate 162,934 of NZ_JAUORX010000005.1, forward strand.
ACTATTTTTTCGCGACTGTTGTGATTTGTACGTTGATTGCAATTTTTGTGATTGCATTGCGCTGGGACACGAAGAACATGCTAGACCAAATTCAGGAGCATGATCGTGTGTCCTGAGTGTGTGCCTAAACAAGGTGGCGTGCAAGCAAGTGTGCCAGTGGTTTCGTTTTCTTTTAGAAGTTGGCACTTTTCACTCGGTCGCACGCCTTTCAAAAGTCGAGAGCTGGCAAAACACTATGATGAACGTTCTGCGTCTTGGCAAAAGACCATCGAACGCTTTGGTTTTGAAGGGGCCTACCGCCATTTGATCTGCCGCGTTTTGAGTCAACAAAGATACCGGCTGGACAGGCACTCTTTGAGGGTTTTGGATGCGGGTATTGGGACAGGTGCTATGACATCGGCGTTTCATGCTGAGCTTGGCCGAGGTTTTCAATTGGATGGTGTCGACATTTCTGAGGAGATGTTGCGAGTGGCGTCAAAACACCTGCAATTTAAGAATATTGAGAAAACCTTGGCCATCGCCGACATCACAGATTTGCCCTATGATGACGATTGCTTTGATGTCGTTTTGGTGGCGCATGTTGTTGAGCACCTCGCGATTCCCGAAACCGGCTTTGACGAGCTTTATAGGGTACTCAAACCCGGTGGGTTGCTGATCTGTTCAATGACCCGACGCTCTGCCTTTGGTGCATTTGTTCAACTGCTTTGGCGGACACATCAAGTGGGTATATCGCGCGCATTAGGCTGGCTGCGAGGTGCTGGATTTAGGGATGTACGTGCGTTGCCGATGGAAAAGGGCTCCGCTGCGCGGAATTGCAGCATCGGTTACGTGGGGCGCAAGTGACTATTCGACCGGTTATTCGCAAACCGGTCAAAGTTGCCCTTGGTGGCAAATAGTTTGCTTTGATCGAGCTTGATCACCCCGCCCAAAGTTCTGTCTTTGGATGAAACTGTGACCATGCGAACCAGAAGGCTTGGTGGCTGCCGAGGTCTTTGCCATTGGCGTCGACGGCTTTGATGCCACCTGCGTCGAGCTTGAGGTGGATGTTTTCAAAGGTGACGGATTGGCCGCGGCTTAGGGCAAGGATGGCCTTGCTGCGCTGAAAGGCGATGGGTTTGCCCGAGGCGGTGGTGATGCCAATGATGTCTTCGTGGACGGGAAGGCGTGGGTCGACGTCGCCGACTGGGAAAATCGGGCCACCGGCGTCACGGCCATTGCGGAAATCAAAGTCACGGCCAAGGGCGAGGTGTTCGGCGAGGACTGTTGTTTCTGGGTGTTCTTTTTTCCATGTGCCCCAATCGGTTGTGATCACCGAGGCTTGTTCTAGCTGCAGGCCCTTGCGGGCCAGTTTGCCGGTGACGGCCTTGCCTAAGAAGGTGTCAAAGACAGAGTAGGTGCGCACGTCATACATGACTTTGTTGGATCGGATCAGCAGGCCGGATGTGCGCAGGATGGGGCGTTTGATGCCCTTGGGGAGTTGATCTGTGAAATAGGCCTGAGCTGCGCCGCAAAGGGTGCAATAGGGGATGCCAAGATCGCGGCCGCCAAGGGTGTCGTTGACCATCTCGCGGACTTCCATGATCTGGCGGGGGTAGGCACGGTATTCTCCGTTGACCTCTATGCCAAAGACAATGTCGTCGTCATCTAACCATGTGGCTTCGGCGGCAGTGGTGACTTCGGGGTTGTCGGCGGCGGGGATGCAATTGCAGGCTTCGTCTGTGCGATCAAAAGGGCGGTCATCAATCAGAACGCCGCCCCAAGAGACGTGGCGCCAATCTATGTCACCTTTGACAAAGATCTTTTTCCAGCCGGGGACGACGCTGGTGAAAATGGCGCCTTTGGATTTCAGGTAGTTGGGTGGCTCTGGGATGTCCCATGCGATCAGTTGATCGGTGATCACGCCCCATTGGTTTCGGCTGGGTGGGTCGATATCCAAGAGGATGGCCGCGACTTCAGAGAGGGCGTCGTTGATTTGCGAGCCCGAGACGAAGCGCATGAGATCGGCGATGATCCACGCGATGCGCGGGTCTTTGGATTGCGCAATTGTTTGTAAGGCGAGAGTTTGGTCGCGGCCCCATGTGCTTTGGGTGACGCTATCAACCAAGGCGGTTTGGATGGCGTCTGATAGGTCTTTTGGTAGGGCGCCCGTTGGGATGGCTGGCGGTGTACCAAATTCTGCAATCACGTAGTCGGGTAGGGGTGATGCAGATTGGGCTGTGGCGGATGTAGGTGCCGTTAGGGAGAGCGTTGTTAGGGTTGCTGCCGCTAAAAAGAGGCGAAACGATTGAGAAGCCAGAGCCATAAAGATCCTCTTGAGGATGATGTTTCCAAAGGCAACCTTGGGGCGCAGTGGTTGCTGCGCCCGTTGATCGCGGGTTGAAGGCATCATGGCGGCGAAGCGGCTTAATCGCCAATCAAGTTTGGTTCACCTTGGGGTGAGTTATGGCGTGACCAGCAAGCGCTCTAGCCCGTGAAAGTGGTATTTATTCGCGTAAACGGGGGGCTCTGCCATTTTCAGGTTTGGAAAACGCTCAAACAGAATGGGTAGGGCGATTTGCAACTCTAGACGGGCAAGTGGTGCGCCAATGCAGAAATGACGGCCCGCGCCAAAGGCGGTGTTGGTTTTGATGGGGCGGTTTGGATTAAAGACATGCGGGTCTTCCCATGTGGAAGGGTCGCGGTTGGCGGCCCCCAGCAAAAGCGCGATTTGATCACCGGGTTGCAGGGTGTGACCTGCGACTTCGACCTCTTCATAGGCAAAGCGGGTGAACATGTGCAGAGGCGGATCAAAGCGGATCAGTTCCTCGACTGTGTTTTGCACGCGATCTGGCGTGAGGCAGGCAAGATCGGTGCCCGTTTCGAGTAGGGTTTTGACGCTGTTTCCGATGGTGTGAACCGTGGCTTCGTGACCTGCATTCAGGAGCAGGATGCAGGTTGAGATCAGCTCGTCTGTTGACAGTTTTTCACCGTCGTCCTCGGCGGCGATCAATTCGCTGAGCAGGTCGTCCGCGGGGGTCTGGCGTTTTTCATCGACATAGCTGCGGATAAAATCAGCGAAGTCTTGAGAGGCCTGAGCGGCGGCGAGTTCGTCCTGATGGGTGCGCGAGGCCTGGTACATGGTGACCATGGCGTTGGACCATTTCAGTAGGTCGTCACTCATGGATTCGGGCACGCCAAGCAGGCGTGCGATGATAATCACCGGTAGCTTTGTTGCAAAAGTTTCTAATAGATCAAATGGTTCTGAGGGAATGTTATTGCAAAGTTCGTGACTGAGGCTGTGGATGTCTGGGCCAAGCGTTTGAATGCGGCGTGATGTGAAAGCACGCATGACGAGGCCCCGTAGGCGGGTATGACGTGGCGGTTCGAGTTCGAGCATCGAGTGCGCTTCGACCGCATAGAACGGACGTGTGTGTGGTGCCGGTTCTTTGGCAAGTTCTGGGGGGACTTCGCGGCCCAAACGGCGATCTTTTAGCAGCATAGAGACCGTAGCGTATGAAAATGCAGCGGGCATGCCGTAGTCTTTCCAGACATGAACCGGGCCATCTGCGCGTGCCTGATCATAGAAGGAATAGGGGTTCTGAACGAAACTCGGATCGGTCGGGGATTGGTGCAAAGTCTTCATATGGGCACCATTTCGTCGGGGCTTAATCAATGCAAGCCCAAAGCGGGTTTTCTTTATCAATTGGTAAAGTTTGTTGATTATGTTGCGCGGTCGGGTTGTTGCGTGCAATAAAATTACAAAGGGAGGCGCGCATTGGACTCTGTTAGTTTGACACTCGAGATGTCAGTTGTTCTTGGTTTACTGGCATTTACTGTATTCTTATTTGTTTCTGAAATCGTTCGAATTGATTTGGCAGCCGTATTGGTGATGGTTTTGCTGGGTTTGATTTCACAATTTCCTGCCACCCAGAATGTTGCGGATGTCAGCCATTTGTTTGATGGCTTTGCATCTAATGCGGTGATTTCGATCATCGCAGTGATGATTATTGGCGCGGGTTTGGACAAAACCGGCCTTATGGGCAAAGTCGCTGCTGTGATCTTACGGCGGGGCGGTTCGACAGAGGGGCGGATCATTCCAATTATCTCTGGCACGGTTGGGGTTATTTCATCGTTTATGCAGAACGTGGGGGCTGCGGCCTTGTTCCTGCCGGTGGTCAGCCGCATTTCTGTGCGGACAGAGATTCCCCTGTCACGGCTTTTGATGCCGATGGGGTTCTGTGCAATTTTGGGCGGCACGATGACGATGGTCGGGTCTTCGCCATTGATTTTGTTGAATGATTTGATCCTGGCTGCAAATGTCATGTTGCCGGAAGGTCAGAAAATGCAGCCCTTTGGGCTGTTTTCTGTGACGCCAATTGGTGTGTGTTTGGTGATCACGGGAATTATCTATTTCGTGGTTTTTGGTCGTTGGGTTTTGCCAAAGGGCGATAAGCAGGGCGATGGGACATCAGCGCAATCATTGAAAGAATATCTGCGCAATATCTATGGGTTAGACACTGATATTGTTGAGATTGAGATACCTGCGCGGCACCCTTGTCAGAAGCTGACGTTTGATGATCTGATGCAGCAGTATCATGTCTATGTGATTGGATCGGCGGTCAGTGGACAGAGGTGGTTTGCCCCTTTGATCACTACGCAGATTGAAACACCTTGCCGGTTGGCTGTGCTTGGGCCGGTCAAAGAAATCCGGTCGATGGTATTGAACGAAGACTTTACCTTGCAGAAGGATTTAGAGGTTTTCGCCGAAGATTACGCGCCGACGACCTCTGGTGTGGCGGAATTGGTTATTCCTCCGGGGTCTGGTTTGATTGGCAAAACGGCGCATGAAATCATGTTTCGTAAAACCTATGGCGCCTCGATGTTGGCGATCCACCGGGACGAAGAAACGCTAAGCTATATCGAAACCGAAGAGCATGCCCCGACAGCTATTGCCGAGGTACCGTTTAAGGCCGGGGATACGCTGGTTGTTCATATCACTTGGGAATCTTTGGCCCGTATGACCCGCAACCGAGATTTCGTGGTTGTGACGCAGGATTTCCCGCGCGAAGAGCTGCGGCCCAGAAAATTGGGTTGGGCGATGCTGTTCTTTTTGGTGGCTTTGGCGTTGATCCTATTTAGCGATGTGCGGTTGTCACTGTGTTTGCTGACGGGCGCGATTGGGATGATCTTGACCAAAGTGTTGGACATCGACGAGGCCTATGAGGCGGTCAGTTGGTCGACGGTGTTCTTATTGGCCAGTTTGATCCCATTAGGGCAGGCGGTGCAAAGTACCGGAACGGCGGAATGGATTGCGCATCAGATTTTGTCGCTGCTGGATGGCTGGCCCTTGTGGGCGCTGCAAACCGGGGTGGCGATATTGGCGACGATATTCACACTGGTGATGTCCAACGTCGGCGCGACGGTGCTGCTGGTGCCCTTGGCAGTTTCTATTGCCTTGGCAGCGGGCGGCGACCCGGCGATCTTTGCATTGACGGTGGCGATCAGCACATCCAACAGCTTCTTGATCCCAACTCACCAAGTGAACGCGCTGATCATGGGACCTGCGGGCTATAAGGTGATTGATTTCGTAAAGAGCGGCGGCATCATGACGGTGTTGTTCTTGATAGTGTCGATGTTCATGATGAATGTGGTGTTTTAGAGCGCGCCCCTAAAGACTGCGGGTGCATTTGCCGTGGTTGTTATCGCCGTGCCTGACCTATTTGGAGTGAAACCGTGATTGATCATTCGGGAATTAGCGTTTCGGATTTTGAAGTGTCCAAAGTGTTCTACGAAAAAGCGTTGGCACCTTTAGGGGCATCGCTGTTGTTTATGGTGCCGGTTGAACAGACGAATGGTGAAAAAGTTGGTGGCTTTGGTATCGAGACACCCTGCTTTTGGCTGAATGACGGTGGCGCACAGACACCGCCGGTTCACTTTGCCTTTAAGGCAAAAAATCGTGAGGCGGTAAGGGCTTTTTACAAGGCAGCGATTGATGCAGGTGGTCGAGATAACGGTGAGCCTGGGCTGCGGGTGCATTACCATGAAAACTATTACGGGGCTTTTGTGCTCGACCCAGATGGCAATAACATCGAAGCGGTGTGCCACTTGCCTGAGTAGGAGCTTTGCTGGTGTATTCGTAAAAACGCGCCCGTTAAGGCGCGCTATTTTGTTTATGTGGTATAGGTTTAGCTGGCGTCGAGCGCGGTGATGATTGCGTTGAAATCATCGGCCTTTAGGCTTGCGCCGCCAACGAGTGCGCCGTCGACGTTTGAGACTGCGAAGATTTCGGCCGCGTTGCTGGGTTTGACAGAGCCGCCGTAGAGGATGCGCATACCGTTGCCTTCGTCGCCGAAGCGTTCGGTTAGACCTGCACGGATGAAATCGTGGACTTCGGCGATTTGGTCGAGTGTTGGCACTTTGCCGGTGCCGATGGCCCAAACGGGTTCGTAGGCGATGACGGTGTTTTCAGCGGTGGCTGCGTCTGGAGTGGAGCCTTTGAGCTGTGTGCCAATGACGTCCAGTGTTTTGCCGCTTTCGCGTTCTTGAAGGCTTTCGCCCAAGCAGATGACGGCGACAAGGTCGTTGTCATAGGCGGCTGTGGATTTGGCGGCGACGATGGCGTCGGTTTCGCCGTGATCTACGCGGCGTTCAGAGTGGCCAGTGATGACGTAATCCGCACCTGCATCTACCAGCATTTCGGCGGAGACATCGCCGGTGTGTGCACCAGAGGCGTTTGCGTGGCAGTCTTGGCCGCCGATGGCGATATTGCTGCCCTCGGCTGTGACAGAGGCGCGTGAGATAAGCGGAGCAGGGGTGCAGATCAAAACATCGGTTTGTTTTGTGTCAGCGGCCTCTTTCATGGCGGAAAGTTCGGTCAGATTGGCGGTGACGCCATTCATCTTCCAGTTACCAGCGGCAAGTTTACGGCGCATGTGGCCCCCTCAAATATTAATCCATCTCTCGGAATTCTTTTGCGGGGTATGGTGCTGTGCGTCAAGCCGTTGGCGGTAACAGCTTGGGCTTGTTGAGGCTATTTACTAAAGTTTTCGCTCACATGCCTTCGAATTTGATGGATTCACCACAACCGCAGGCTTCGGTCACGTTGGGGTTCTTGAATTTGAACCCAGCTTCGAGCAGCGAGACTTCGTAGTCGATTTCTGTGCCGAAAAGGAACATCTGTGCCATCGGGGCGATCATAACGCGGGCACCGTTTTCTTCGACAACTTCGTCCATCGGATCGCGCGCGTCGACGTATTCCATGGTGTATTCCATACCCGCACAGCCGCCTTTTTTGACGCCAATGCGTAGCCCCTCATGGCCCTCGCGGTCCATCAGTTTGACAATTTGTGCTGCGGCTTTCGGTGTGATCGACACAGCCTGCTTGCCCGGAATACCAAACATCGCGTTCTCCTTTGATGCTTACTTAGGGTTTTGGTAGGGCAATGCCAAGGTCTGTTAGCTGCGATAGCAGTAAAACAACAGCGAGGCTGACCAAAATGGCCCATCCAAAAGAAGCAAGTGTTCCGATGATAACATATTCTGAGCGTTTGCGGTTTTCTGCAGTGGAGCCTTCTTTTGGGGTCTCGAACCTTAGGACGGATTTTGCAGCAACCAGAAAGCCGATGCCGATAGGCAGACCTGCCAGAACCAACACGTAGATCAGGCCGCGTTCCAGAAAACCGATCATTGCGCCGCCGCCGGGCAAAGAGTCTTTGGAAAAATCCGATCCGTATTGCGACATCAGGATGCCAACCGCAAAGCCGCCAGCACGGGTGGCAAAGATGGCACCAGAGGTCAGGAGCAGAGCGTGGGGCAGCCATTCGGGTGCCGTGGCCCAGAGGCCTGTCGCCCAAAGGGTTGGGGCTGCGTAGGCGATGATGGCGAGGGTTGCCAGGTGGATCAGTTGATCGCCTAGATGGGCGTTGATGGTGTTAGGACGGCGGGCCTTGATGGCGTCGGTTGCGATATGCAGTGCGGTCAGGATGACAACCGGCGCGCCGAAGGTTCCGGTGAGGGCGGTGGCCGTCGCGAAAACGATGAGACCGTGATAGGCCAGATAGGTGAACTTATGCTTATTCTGCGCAACTTTGGTTGATTGAAACACATAGTCGGCCAGCACATGGGCGGCAAAGAGAGCGACGAAGGTTTCAATCATTTTGTTTTTCCAGAAGGTGAAGCGCTAGGTACAGGCTTTGGTAGCCCGCTGCGTTTAATGTTCGCGTTACAACCTGGCGGGATTTGTTTAATATTTTGGCTAGATCAGTGAAGCTTAGATTGGCATTTGGTGCTAACATTTGTGCCATGGTTTCTGCTTGTGCTGGCGTCCAGTCTTCGGCGATGAAATCTGCGAGTACTGTTGCTGCGGCCTCTGCGCCTGGTTCAGAAAAAGCAAGTTTGGGGGCAAAGCTTGTCATCGATTTTAGTGTTTCGAGTGCTCGGCCGGATTGGATGAAAACTGTATCGTTTCGGTCGTTTAGGTCGGGTGTGTTGGCGTGTTGAAGTTCGCCAGTTGCTATTCCGATGTAGGTGTTAAACTCAGGTCCGAGTGATTTGAGCTTTGCTGTGAAAATGAGTGCTGTACGTAGTGCGTATTGCGGTTTGTTGAGAATAACTTGCCAACCATCGCCTCGGTGGCGGGAAAATTGAAGAGAGGCTTCATGCCAAACGGCCATGTCTTGGGCCGTGTCTTGTAGCGTGCGAAATGCGTGATCCATTTGCGCTTTGGTCAGCGCAGAGGATTTAACCAGATCTCCGGTGAGAACTGTGGCTTTGTGTGTGTCATGTCTCATGTGCACCTATAATGGGGTGCGAAATGCAAAACGCAACTTAAATTGGGTGCGAATTGGGTTATGCACCCCTTTTTAGGTGCGAAATGGGTTATGCACCCAAAAATAGTTGCGAAGGAGCAACGAAAACGGCCCCAAATAGAATTGGGGCCGTTGTAAACAGTATTTAGATTAGAAGCGTTAAGAGTTCGGGGTGCCCATGCAGTTTGCATAATAGGTGACCGTCGCTGGCCAGTCAGAGAACATACCTTTGATGCCCACGTCCTGTGCAAGCACATCGAGTAGTTCGAAATACATGGAGTCGTTGTTGGTGGTGTCTTTGACCGACTGGAAATACCAACCGCCGCCATTTGCCAATGGGCCAGAGCGTTCTAGCGTCCATGTGATCAGGTTTAGGCCTGCAGCTTTGGCTTCGGTGGCATAGGCAGATGGGACAATCTTGTCGTTCTCTGTTGTCACCAACATCCACATTGGTGGTGCGATGTAGTTAACACCCATTGCTTTTAGATCAGCCATAGAACGGCGGAATGTGGATGGGTCGTTATGGTCAAAACTTTCGTCATTATAGCTGTCGTCTAGGAAGACAGCTTGTTTGCCGAACTCAGGCTCTGCTTTGATCCAATACAGCACGTCATCCAAGTTGAAGGATTGTGCGAAAACGTCAGAGGCTGGGATGCCTGCGGCTTTGTATTCGTTGATCAAAGCTTGAGCGTAGTCTTCTTGGGTAAAGCCATCAAAGGGCATCTCAACAGATGGGGATTTAAGCTCTGGTGTGAATTTGGCGCCAAGGTCTTTGAACAATGCGATGGATTCCGCATGAGTCATGACTGTTCCATTGGTCGCGTAAAGGTCTGTGCGCCAGCCCGCGGTGCCGTCCAAGTATTCTGCAACAGACGTCGCTTTTGCGTTTGCTGCATCCATCTTGGCGTTCAGAGATTTGAACTCTGCAAGTGTGATGTCTGATGTGCGGCATTCTGCGGAGGCTTTGTTGTCGCCGTTTGCAGCAGTAAATCCGGCGGTGCAGTTTGCGGCCAGATCAGTTGCCAGAATGTTGGTTGTTGTGTGCAGGTCATTCTGCGCGTGGCGGCATACCAGTTTTTTGTCTTTAGTGAATGTAACGTCACATTCCAAAATGCCAGCGCCCATACGCGCCGCAGCTACGTTGGATTCTACGGTATGTTCAGGGAACATCATCGGCGCGCCACGGTGGCCGATAGAGAATTCAGATTGTTTGAATTCCATGTTTTGGCAAGACTGCAATTTGCTTTTGAGCGTGCCGTCGGCCATTTGGTCGATCAGGTAATAGGGACGTGGGCCCAATTCGACTTCGGCGGCCATAGCAGCCGCCGGAACAAACGCCAAAGCGCTAATGATAAAATTGCGAAACATGTTTCGTCTCCGTGTGTAAAGATGCACGGAGGTTTTCACATATCTGCGACAGTGATTTGATGGTTCTGTTTCAGTTAGATGTCAGAACCTTAACGCTTACATGAAGCCCAGTTCTAGGCGTGCCTCGTCGGACATCATTTCCATGCCCCAGGGTGGCTCCCATACAAGTTCGACTTCGACGGTTTTAACACCCGGTACGCCTGAGATTGCTTCTTGAACCCAGCCCGGCATTTCACCAGCAACAGGACAGCCCGGTGCGGTAAGGGTCATGATAACGCTGACTTCGGCATCGTCATTGATGGTGATCGTGTAGATCAGGCCAAGATCAAAGATGTTGACGGGAATTTCGGGGTCAAACACGCTCCGGCAGGCCTCGACTGCAGCTTCGTGCAGGGGGTGATCAATGCTGGAGGGGGCGATGAGTGGCGTGCCCTCGATTGGCGTGGATTCCTGAGTCATTTGCTATCCTGCTTATTCCTGAGCGTTGATATAGGGAATGTTCGTCGTAACGTCCAGAGGGAGGCGGCATTGCTGAAAGGGTGAAAGCTTTGCTGAAGCTGGCTGTTCGAAGGCGAGGGCAGGGTGAATTTGGAAAGGCTTTCAAGCTCTTGTTCGCGACAGAGGGCATGCAGTTAAGTGAAGAAGAATGGTCACACGGGAACAGTTAAATTCGATTCCATGTAGGGTTGTTCTGGAATTCCACGACAGACTGATGCCATTACTTGGGGCAACAAACGCATGTATCAGAAAGAAACGCGTGACCCGTAAGACGCATAAATTACCCGTTTTAATCCTGCTTCCTGCAATTTTGGCTGCGTGCGGGGGCGAAGAACCTGATTTTTGGGCCTCTAGCGGCTCAGGCACCATAAACTTGCCGTTTACGTCGAGTGAAACGCTGCTGGCCTCCTTTCTGGATAGTTTGGATACGGTTCGCGGGGCGGCAAATCGGCTGATCACCCAAGATGATCGTTACCTGCTGCAAGAGGCCCCGGATGGGTTCTATATTGATGAAAACGGCAATGGGCGTTTTGATCGAAATGATGTGTCTTTGGATAACGCGAGCCCTTTGCAGCATGCGGGGGTGCATTACGCACATGCGGCCGGATTAACCGGTGCAGGCGAAGTGATCGCGATTTCAGATTCTGGGTTCCGCACCAGCCACGAGGCTTTTGCAGGCAAGTCTGTGACAACGGGCTCTGGCATCTTTTTAGATGATCATGGGACGTCCGTTGCATCCATTGCTGCCGGGAACTCCGCCGACATGATTGGGGTTGCTCCGGGTGCTGACCTGATCCTAGGCAGTTTCAATACAAACGCGCAGCTCACTGCGACAGCGAATGCGGCGCGCGTTGCTGGTGCCGTCGCATTGAACAATTCCTGGGGCATTAATGGCTTTGACGCCAATACGACAAATTATAACGCGTATTTCGGTACCACGAGTGGGAATACCTATCTAAACGCGCTCCGTGACTATGCCCAAGCAGATGGGATTGTTATCTTTGCTGTCGACAATGACATGAGCATAACCAACATCGGATTGTTCGCTGGGCTTCCTCTTCTTGTGTCTGGTATCGAGGAAAGCTGGCTTGCCGTTGTAAACGGTGTACCTGTCATGGAAAATGACGATATTGTTTCTGCCCAGCGCATATCGGGTGCCTGCCTAGAGGCTGCCGCCTGGTGTATTGCCGCGGATGGTAGCTGGACCGGCGCGACATCCGACACCAATAGTAGTTATGCGTTTGACACGGGGACGTCCTTTTCGTCACCTACAGTGGCAGGCGCACTCGCGTTGCTGGCGGAAGCTTTTCCAACGATGACCCATCAAGAGCTGCGCATTCGGCTTCTGGCGTCTGCGGACAATAGTTTCTCGGGATTTGTTTCGGCTGGGTCTGTCGAGTTGGTGGATGGATTTAACCACGATTACAGCACTGAATGGGGGCACGGGTTTTTGGACGTTGCTGCCGCGTTGTTACCTATTGGACAGCCCATCGTCACAACAGGGAGTGGCGCCGTTCTTACGATGGATGATCCAATGATCGTTTCAGGTGGGGCAAGTGGAGATGCGGTTTCCAGAGCGTTGAACGACGTTCAAGTGGTCAGCCGCGATGCCTTGTCAGCGCCGTTTGCAGTTAGAGCTGCGTCATTGGTTGGACAGCGTTCCGTTGCACCGCTCTTTTCAAAGCGCGACATCTTTAATTTTGAGGATGCTCCGGGGATCAATCGGAGTGGTGCTGCGTTCTTTGGCAGCGGGCGCGACATGAACTTTGAGGTGTCTGACGCAAGCTATAGCCTTGCCCTGTATCAAGACGGTGCCGCGGATTCAGAGACGTTTGGCGTTGGGCTAAGCCGTGTTTATTCTTTTGACGGTGCAGCCTTAGAAGTGAGTGCAGCATTTGGCAACGATACCGCCGGATTGCTGTCTGATTGGAATGGGGGCACGGATACGTCTATTTTCTCGGCGGGTATGGCCCTGTCAGCGGATATCTCGCCATTGTCCGCGATCACGTTTGAAGCGGGCATCGCATCTGGTCGTGAAAACTCAGAATTGGGCCAATCTGCGAATGTGTTGATGAGCGCGGCCTCATTGTCGATTGCACGCCGGAACGCATTGGTGCGGGACGACAACTTCAATATCTCGCTGTCTTTGCCGGCGGCTGTGACCACTGGGTCAACGTCAATCTCTCTGCCTGTCTTCTCGGCGGATGGCGGCATCATGCAGCGCAGCGTTCCAATTAGCTTGGTACCAGACCAGCGCGAAGTACGGTTGAGTGTGTCCTATGACCGCCCTGTGTCACGAAACGGGACAATGGGGATTACCCTTGCCCACGCAGAAAATCGGGGCAATATCGCAGGTCATAGTGAAACGGGGATAATGTTTGGGTTTAGAAAACAGTTCTAACAACCCATTGTTATTCTAACATGTTTTGGTCAGCGCAGCACACCTAATGTGCTGCGCTGATTTCGTTTATAGCTAGTCGTTGATGTCGTGATCAAAGGTTTTTACTTGGCCTTTGGGCAGCGAAAAGATGCGGCGTAGGACAAGCCATGAGGCCAGCGATAAGATCGCGAAGATCAAGAAGATCGCTGATGGGCTGAGCAGAGTCAGTGGGCCCAGCATGGCAAGGCCAACCAATGCCGCGCCAATGGCGAAGCCGAGAAATATGAACCCCGGCAGGACCATTTCCAGGATGCCGAGGATCAGGGCGGCGGCCAGCCAGAGCCACCATGTTGTGATCAAATCCGCCATTATGAGCCGCCTTTCAACAATTTGAAGGCATCGCCAAAGGCCTCGAGCGCAGCGGCTGGCAGGACGATGGTTTGCTTGCCTTCACCATTGCCCAGTGCATTCAACGCCTCGACCTGTTTCAGGGCCACTTGGTATTGCGCAGCTTCGATGCCGTTTTCCTTGATGGCCAAAGCGACCACTTGGGTCGCATAAGCTTCGGCATCAGCGCTGATGCGGCGGGCTTTGGCTTTTTGCTCGGCCTCATAGAGTTCTGCGTCTGCGTGCAACTCGACAGAGCGTTTGGCGCCTTCGGCCTCTGTCACTTGGGCGCGGCGGGCGCGTTCGGCGTTGAGCTGTTGCAGCATCGCATCGCGGGTGGCTTGGTCTAGGTTCACGTCAAGGATTTCGGCTCGGGTGACTTCGATGCCCCAGTTGTCTACCGCGTCTTCGACGAGGTTCTTGATAGTTGCGATCAGGGCCGCGCGGTTGGATTGGACCTCGTCTAGGTCCATCTTACCGATTTCAGCACGCACGATACCAGCGACTGTGGTTGAGATCGCGCCATCTACATCGCGAATACGATAAACCGTCTTTTCAGGTTCGGTGATGCGATAGAAGACAGAGGTATCCACTTGTACCAATACGTTGTCTTTGGTGATCGCGTCTTGGCTGGCAGTGGGCAGTTGGCGTTCGAGGATCGAAATTTGGTGGCGGACAACATCCAGAAACGGCACAACAAAGTTGATGCCTGGCCCAAGCACGGCTTTCAAACGACCAAAGCGTTCGACCACATGTTTTTCGGATTGCGGCACAATGCGAATGCCTTTGAAAATAACGACAATGACAAAGACAGCTGCCAAAAGCAGCACGATGTTTTGGGAAATTAGGTCAAATATGAAATCTTCGGGCATGTGATCCTCGTTGAAAATGTTATGGCTCTTAGGTGGTTCATTACGAGCTGTTTTACAAGTTTGATAAGGCAGCGTAAGGAAAGCGCAAAGTTAAAAAGGGTTCCCGATGACAAGCCGTATTTCATTTGAATTAAACGCAACCGATGGCAAAGCGCGTACCGGGGTGATCAATACGCCGCGGGGCGAAATTCGCACGCCGGCGTTTATGCCTGTGGGCACGGCGGCTACTGTTAAGGCGATGATGCCTGAAAGCGTGCGTTCGACCGGCGCGGATATTCTGTTGGGGAATACCTATCATTTGATGCTGCGCCCCACGGCAGAGCGGATTGATCGCTTGGGTGGCTTGCATAAGTTCATGAATTGGGAGCGTCCTATTCTGACGGATAGCGGCGGGTTTCAGGTGATGTCATTGGCCGGGTTGCGCAAGCTGACCGAAAAAGGCGTGACGTTTAAATCCCACATTGATGGGTCAAAGCATGAGCTGACGCCAGAACGGTCGATGGAAATCCAAAAGCTATTGGGCTCTGACATCGTGATGTGTTTTGACGAATGCCCAGCCTTGCCTGCGGATCGTGACAGGATCGCGGAATCGATGCGCCTGTCGATGCGGTGGGCTGAACGATCCAAAGAGGCCTTTGGCGATCGTCCGGGACACGCGTTGTTCGGCATTGTGCAGGGTGGCCTGGAAAAAGACTTTCGCGAAGAAAGCGCGAATGCGCTGCGTGAGATCGGATTTGATGGCTATGCTGTCGGCGGTCTGGCCGTCGGCGAGGGCCAAGAGGCAATGTTTGATTGCCTTGATTATGCACCGGACATGTTACCCGTGGATAAGCCGCGCTACCTTATGGGCGTTGGCAAGCCGGATGATATTGTGGGCGCAGTTAAGCGCGGCATCGACATGATGGACTGTGTATTACCGTCACGCTCTGGTCGGACAGGGCAGGCGTTTACACGCAAAGGTGTGGTGAATATCAAAAATGCGCGCCACGCGGATGATCCGCGTCAATTGGATGCGGCATGTACTTGCCCGGCGTGTTCAAATTATTCGCGCGCCTATTTGCACCATGTGTTCCGTTCTAACGAGATGATTTCTGGCATGTTACTGACATGGCATAACCTGCAGTATTTCCAAGATATTATGGACGGCATGCGTAACGCGATTGCGGCGGGTACATTTGAAGCGTGGGAAAAGGATTTCCACGAGGGGCGTGCGCAGGGCGATATTGAGCCGCTTTGAGGGCTTCGTGCTGAAATTCGCCTAAACCCACAATCAATCATTAAAACCGGGTGAATTGTCCGAATTCTCGCCTTGTGTCCCTCGGCGTCTGCGGGCATTCTGGTTCCCAACCAAGAGGCGCTTGGGTTGAAACCCTTGCCGAGCCGTACCAGATAGAAAACTCGAAAGAGGAGACAGCAAGCGTTGCCGCATAGCGGGGCCAGCTTGTCTTGCCAGAGAATAAGGACCGAGTATGCAAGAGCCACTCAATTCATCCTACCCTGTATTGCCGCTGCGCGACATTGTGGTGTTTCCACATATGATTGTGCCGCTGTTTGTGGGCCGGGAAAAATCTGTTCGCGCCCTCGAAGAGGTGATGCAGGACGATAAACAAATCCTACTTGCCAGCCAGATCGACCCAGCAGAGGACGATCCAGAGGCGGAAAGCATTTACTGCACTGGCGTGCTGGCGAATGTTTTGCAGCTGCTGAAGCTGCCTGATGGCACCGTTAAGGTTCTGGTCGAAGGTCAGGCGCGGGTGCAGATCAATGATTTCCTTGAGAATGACAATTTCTTTGAGGCAACTGCCGAATACCTAAGCGAAATTCCGGGCGACGCGACCACAATCGAGGCGTTGTTGCGCACCGTTGGTGATGAGTTTGAGCGTTACGCCAAGGTTAAGAAAAACATCCCTGATGAAGCGCTGAGCGCAGTTTCTGAAACCGAAGAACCCGCACGTCTTGCGGATTTGGTTGCCGGGCATCTGGGTGTTGAAGTGGACCAAAAGCAAGAGCTTTTGGAAACGCTGTCTGTGTCTGAACGTCTGGAAAAGGTCTATGGCCTGATGCAGGGCGAAATGTCTGTGTTGCAGGTTGAGAAAAAGATCAAAACCCGCGTGAAATCGCAGATGGAGAAGACCCAGCGCGAGTATTACCTGAATGAGCAGATGAAGGCCATTCAGAAG
This sequence comes from Cognatishimia sp. 1_MG-2023, assembly GCF_030548175.1. Taxonomy (GTDB): domain Bacteria; phylum Pseudomonadota; class Alphaproteobacteria; order Rhodobacterales; family Rhodobacteraceae; genus Cognatishimia. The sequence continues at coordinate 179,405 of NZ_JAUORX010000005.1, forward strand.
GAATTGGGAGATGGCGAAGACGGTTCTGGTGAAATCCAAGAGCTGGAAGATCGCATTGCCGCGACCAAACTGTCCAAAGAAGCCAAAGAAAAGGCTGATGCCGAGCTGAAAAAGCTTAAGAACATGTCGCCTATGTCTGCAGAAGCCACAGTTGTGCGCAACTATTTGGATTGGATGCTGTCCATTCCATGGGGCAACAAATCACGCGTTAAAAAAGACCTGAACAAAGCGCAGGCTGTGCTGGACGAAGATCACTTTGGTCTGGATAAGGTCAAAGAGCGTATTGTTGAGTATTTGGCGGTTCAGAAACGGTCTGCCAAGCTGAAGGGACCGATCCTGTGTCTTGTTGGCCCTCCGGGTGTTGGTAAGACATCGCTGGGCAAATCTGTTGCCAAGGCGACTGGGCGTGAGTTCATTCGGATTTCTCTGGGTGGCGTGCGTGACGAGTCAGAAATTCGTGGTCACCGCCGGACATACATCGGTTCTATGCCGGGTAAGATCATTCAGGCGCTGAAAAAAGCGAAAACCACGAACCCGCTGATTTTGCTCGATGAAATCGACAAGATGGGGCAGGACTTCCGTGGTGACCCGGCATCAGCGATGCTGGAGGTGCTTGATCCGGAACAGAACAACACCTTTGTCGATCACTACCTTGAGGTGGAATATGATCTGTCTGATGTGATGTTCTTGACCACATCCAACAGCTACAACATGCCGGGACCACTATTGGACCGGATGGAGATCATTCCACTGGCTGGCTACACAGAGGACGAAAAGGCCGAGATTGCCCATCGTCACCTTGTGCCGAAACAGGTGAAGAACCACGGTTTGAAAGCCAAGGAATTCACGCTGGAGCCAGATGCGGTTGAGGAAATGATCCGTACTTATACCCGCGAAGCGGGCGTGCGGAACCTTGAGCGTGAGATCGGCAAAGTGGCGCGTAAAGCGATTACTAAGATTGTGAAAAACGAAGCGGAATCAGTGACGGTTTCGGCGGACAATCTTGATGAGTTCTTGGGCGTTAAGAAATACCGGTATGGTCTGGCGGAAAGCAAAGATCAGGTCGGTGTTGTGACCGGTTTGGCTTATACCAGCGTTGGTGGCGATTTGCTGCACATCGAAGCGTTGAAGCTGCCCGGCAAAGGGCGGATGAAAACGACAGGTAAGCTGGGCGATGTGATGAAAGAATCCATTGATGCGGCGGCCTCTTATGTACGGTCGATCGCTCCGGAAATTGGTGTGAAACCACCGATGTTCGAAAAGTGGGACATTCACGTACACGTTCCTGATGGTGCGACGCCAAAGGATGGTCCATCTGCTGGTTTGGCGATGGTTACGTCCATTGTGTCTGTGCTGACAGGTATTCCGATCCGTAAAGACATCGCGATGACGGGCGAAGTATCGCTTCGTGGTAATGCAATGCCGATTGGTGGTCTGAAAGAGAAGCTGCTGGCGGCGCTACGCGGTGGAATCAAAATTGTATTCATCCCTGAGGAAAATGAAAAAGACCTCGCGGAAATTCCGAATAACGTGAAAGAGGGTTTGGAAATTATTCCTGTGACCCACGTATCCGAAGTTCTGGAACGCGCTTTGATCTCAAAGCCTGAGCCGGTTGAATGGGATGAGGCCGCTGAAGAAGCTGCAGCTGCCGCCGCGCTAAAGACGGATAAGTCAGCGGGTGCTGTCGCGCATTAAGTGACGGACCTAGAATAGAAAAAGGCGCTTTGATTAATTCAAGGCGCCTTTTTTGTGGGAAATGCCTAAGACGATCAATCCAAAGCGGCCCAAAGGATAGAAGCAACCAGAATGCCCATGACAGCGCTGCTGGACAGAGTGCTTGATTCCGCTGATGCTGTGATGATTGGTGCTTCGATAACTGGATCTGACATGCCGCCTGCCTGAACAGACGTTACGCTGACCGCCATAAGCGCCAATGCTGCAAATGTTGTTTTCATGATGTCCCCCGATGAATTTCGTTGATTTGGTGAGGTTTCATTGGATTTAGCGAGGGGTTTGTCAAATTTTTTTTGCAGTGATAGCGCTGTTTTGTTCCATGTATGTTGCGGGGAGGCGTCAAAAAAATTGATTTTCAGTCGAATTTTCTGCTGCGGTCTCTTGCAGTCCCTAATGAGCCAGAGTAATACAGCCAAACCGGGTCGTTAGCTCAGTTGGTAGAGCGCTTCGTTTACACCGAAGATGTCGGGAGTTCGAGCCTCTCACGACCCACCATTCTCCTCATTAAATCAATGTTCTACCAATTCGTGATAATGCATTCATTTGCATGATGTTCATGCGTCGAATTCAGGTTGATCTGGAAGTGCATATATTGACCCGCTATGCGCCAACCTGCATGGTCAGGCCATGACATTTACCCAACGTATCACCCGATTGCCGCGCCCCTTTGATCCTGATCGAGGGCAAGACGCCCTTGATGCTGTGCCTAGCTTGTCCGGTGATCTTGGGAAACTGGTTTTAGGGGCGGGCGGTAGCAGCTTTTATCTTAAACAGCTGATTGAGAAAGAAAAAGACTGGTTGCCACCGGCGTTGGATGCGCCGGAAGAGGCGATTGTTACGCTGTTCAAAGAGCTGCGTGCAGAGCCGGTTGATCAATTGCCTGCAGCATTACGGCAAGGGAAACGACGCGTGGCGTTGTTAACGGCCTTGGCGGATGTTGCCGGAGTTTGGCCGCTTGAAACGGTGACTGGTGCGTTAACCGATTTTGCCGATTTGGCGACCGATCTGGCCGTGAAGGCCATGGTTGGTAAGGAAATCGCGCGCGGTAAGCTGCCCGGAATGACCGAAGATGACATTTCGGATGCGGGCGGCATGGTGTGTTTGGCCATGGGCAAAATGGGCGCGCATGAGCTGAATTATTCAAGCGATATTGATTTGATCTGCCTGTTTGATGAAACGCGTTATGACTCTGCGGACTTCTATGATGCGCGATCTTCTTTGGTGCGAGCAACGCGCCGCGCGATGTCCATGTTGAACGACCTGACGGGCGACGGTTATGTTTTTAGAACCGATCTGAGGTTGCGACCTGATCCATCTGTGACACCTGTTTGCCTCGCGATGGAGGCGGCGGAGCGGTATTATGAAAGCCTTGGCCGTACGTGGGAGCGTGCAGCCTATATCAAAGCGCGGCCTGCGGCGGGTGATGTACAGGCTGGGGAACGTTTCCTGAAAGCCCTGCGGCCCTTCGTTTGGCGCAAGCATCTGGACTTTGCCGCGATCCAAGACGCCCATGATATGCGCCTGCGCATTCGTGAGCATAAGGGGTTGGGTGGTAAGCTGTCGTTGCCCGGCCATAACATCAAGCTGGGCCGAGGTGGTATTCGCGAGATCGAATTTTTCACCCAGACGCGTCAGTTGATTGCTGGCGGGCGTGATCGGGAATTGCGCGGGCGTGAAACCGTAGCATCCTTGGCGCTATTGGCAGAAAAGGGGTGGGTGCCAACAGAGGCTGCTGAAAAGCTAACGGGTCATTACCGGGCGCATCGCGAGTTGGAACATCGCATTCAGATGATCAATGACGCGCAGACGCATGATTTTCCAAAGTCAGACGAAGGCATGCAGCGCATCGCTTGCTTGATGGGGCGCGATCTGGCTGAGCTTCGGGCGGATGTTACAGAACGATTAAACGAAGTGCACGCACTGACCGAGGATTTCTTTGCACCCGATGCGGTCCAGCCGATTGAACAGACATATGAATTTGACAACGAGATACTAAAGCGGTGGAAAACCTATCCAGCCTTGCGGTCGTCTCGTGCCAATGAGATTTTTGATCGCTTGCGGCCAGAGCTGTTGGGGCGTTTGGCCAAGACGGCGCGTCCGTCCGAGGCCTTGGTTGCGCTCGATGGGTTTTTGGCAGGTTTGCCAGCCGGTGTTCAGGTTTTTTCATTGTTTGATGCGAACCCGCAATTGGTAGATTTGCTGATTGATATTGTCGGAACCTCGCCCGCCTTGGCAAAGTATTTGTCGCGGAATTCGGCGGTATTGGATGGGGTTATCGGTGGCGCGTTCTTTGCTGATTGGCCAGCCGTGGATGCCTTGCGTGCTGAATTGACGGTCCAATTGGCGGCTGAACCAGATTATGAACGTAAGCTGGATTTGACACGTCGTTGGACAAAGGAATGGCATTTCCGAGTAGGGGTGCATCATCTACGCGGTGTGATTTCGGCGGAAGAGGCTGGCGTGCAATACGCAGAATTGGCAGAGGCGGTGCTGTCCGCGCTTTGGCCAGAGGTGGCACAGGTCTTTGCTGAAAAACACGGGCCAATGCCCGGACGCGGCGCGATGGTATTGGCTATGGGATCACTTGGGGCAGGGCAGTTGAATGCTGGGTCTGATCTGGATCTGATTGTGATCTACGACGCGGCCGGAGTGGAGATGTCTGACGGGCGTAGACCATTGGGCGCGCGGCAATATTATTCGCGGCTGACCCAAGCCATGGTAACAGCAGTCACTGCACCGATGGCAGAAGGGCGGCTGTACGAGGTAGACATGCGATTGCGTCCATCAGGCACAAAAGGACCTGTGGCAACATCTTTGGCGTCTTTCACGGATTACCAAGAAAACAGTGCTTGGACGTGGGAGCATTTGGCCCTGACGCGCGCGCGGCCTGTGGCTGGTGACGCCGGTTTGATGGACGCGGTAGAACGATTTCGCCAATCCCTGCTGGCGCGCGACTCTGACGAAGGGAAGACGCGGAAAGATGTTGCCGAAATGCGGGAACGGATTGCCAGTGCAAAGTCCCCCAATGGCGTGTGGGATGCAAAGATCGGCGCAGGGCGGATGCAAGACATTGAACTGACAGCGCAGGCCGCGGGTCTACTGGCTGGTACGTCAAAACGTGACATCTATGCTCTGTTAGAGGCCGGCGCGGCGCTTGGGTGGTTTGCGGTGTCGGAAACAGAAGCGCTACGCACGGCGTATCAACGTTATCACGGTCTGCAGGTCGCATCGCGGCTGTTGGGGGAGCAAACAATTGACCCCGCGACGATTGGCGTTGGTGGTCAGGAATTCTTGTTACGAGAGATGGGGGCCGAAACATTTTCGGACCTAGAGACATTGTTGGCTAAAACAGCAGCAGAGGCGGCGCAGGTGATTGAAACCGCGCTGGCCCGCCCTGTGAAAGGACATTCAGATGACTGAAACATCAGTACATGATCCACGCGGATTGATCCGAGAATCCTATCGTATCGAAGGGATTGATACAGTGCAGTGCCGGTCTATTTTCTTTGACTGGGCGATGGATTTGCAAGAGGGAGAGGCAGGCGTTGCTTCGATCCAAGCCCTTTTGGACCAATACCAAACGGCCCATCCAACTCATCCGATGACGATGGTTCTGCTAGAGGGCGTTAGCAAACTGGCATCAGATGGTCCGCAAAGACGTACTGGTCGACGTCGCAACCGTTAATCGGACTTCCCTTGGCTCGGTTATGGCATTAGGAGGGCGATATGTCAGATTTACCAATTGTCCGCCTCATGCCCAAAGCCAACGCCCGAGCGATCCGCCACGGCTTTCCTTGGGTCTATGAAAATGAGCTCGTCACCGACCGCCGCACCAAAGCTTTGGCTGCGGGCACCTTGGCTATTCTAGAAGATAGCGAACGGCGGCCCATGGGGCTGGTTGCGGTGAACCCGAACAGCAAGATCATCTGCCGGATGCTTGACCGCTCCGTTGATGCACAGATTGATCAGGCGTGGTTTGCAACCCGGTTGACCAAAGCGCTTGATATGCGCGCGCGCCTCTATGATGCGCCGTTCTATCGTTTGGTGCATGCTGAAACAGATGGGCTACCGGGTGTGATCATTGACCGCTTTGGCGATACATGTGTTATTCAGCCTAACGCCGCCTGGGTCGAGGCATTGCTGCCTGCGCTGACAGCCGCATTGGCAGAAGTTACTGGCGTTACCAATGTTCTGAAAAACGGCGGTGGCCGTGCGCGTGTGCTTGAAGGGCTAGACGAAGAAAGTTCCGTTCTTTTGGGTGCTGCACCGTCCGAACCTGTTCCTGTTTTGATGAACGGCGCAACTTATATGGCGGATCTGACCGGTGGTCAGAAAACCGGCCTGTTCTTTGACCAACGTCCTAACCATGAATTTACCGCGCGCCTATCCAAAGGCGCACGTGTTTTGGATGTGTTTTCACACGTTGGCGGCTTTTCATTGGCAGCTTTGGCGGGTGGCGCAGACTCTGCGTTGGCAGTTGATGGCTCTGCTCCGGCATTGGCCTTGGCAGAACAAGGTGCTGCTGCGGCTGGTTTTGGCGAAAAATTCGCAACCCGAAAGGGTGACGCGTTTATGACGCTCGAAGCCTTGGCTGAAGAAGGCGAGAAGTTTGACGTTGTGGTCTGTGACCCACCAGCATTTGCACCAAACAAACAAGCGCTGGACAAAGGTCTGCGCGCCTATGAACGCGTGGCACGTTTGGCGGCACCTTTGGTTGCCGAGGGCGGCTATCTGGTGCTTTGTTCCTGTTCTCATGCGGCAGAGCTGACATTGTTCCGCAACTCATCTGCACGCGGCATTGGGCGGGCAGGGCGTCGTGGTCAGTTGATCCACACAGGGTTTGCTGGGCCAGATCACCCCTTGATGCCGCAACTGGCTGAAAGTGGTTACCTAAAGGCGCTGACGTTCCGCCTATGAAGCTCTTGCTCGACACCTGCGTCATCTATCCAACTGTGATGCGAGAGATGCTGTTGGGTGTCGCCAAAGCCGGATTGTTTGAACCCCTGTGGTCTGCGCGCATTCTTGAGGAATGGGCGCGGGCTGCTCGCAAGATTGGCCCAACGGGTGAGGTGCAAGCGCGGGCAGAGGTGGCCTTGCTACGCGCCGCATGGCCCAAGGCCGAGGTGGTTTGGCGTCCCTCTTTAGAGGCACGGTTGTATTTGCCGGATGCCGCAGATGTGCATGTATTGGCTGCCGCGATCGACGGTCATGCCGATGCGATTGTCACGCTGAACGCCAAAGATTTCCCTAAAAACACTTTGGCCGAAGAGGGTCTAAAGCGCATCGCACCGGATGAATTGCTCTGGCAATTCTGGGTGGATCAACCTGATCTGGTAACAGGCGTCGCCGAAGCTGTGCGTGCCGAGGCATCGCGTCTTTCAGGTGAAACTTGGGAAATGCGCCCGCTGTTGAAAAAGGCGCGCCTGCCGCGCCTGGCCAAAGCGCTGCGCTAAGCCTATTCGCTGACGCCCCATTTGGTTTCCAGTTTTTCAATGGCTAGAATGCGCTGTTCCGTTTTGGGATGGCTTAGCAACCACGCGGGCATCGTGCCCTTGTTGGCCGCAGTCAGTGCCTCGAGCTTGGTGAACAGCGATTTCTGTGGGGCCGTACCGATCCCGGCTTTGGTCAGCAAAGCGGCTGCGTATTCATCAGCCTCATATTCGTCAGACCGCGACAAACGTGCCGCTAACAGCCGTGTCAGCCCATTGGCAATCCAACCGCCAATTCCCGGAATAAACCGCGTCAGGATCATCGCAAGGGCGGTGCGCAGGGCGTTCTGACCGGAAAAGTCGATCATACGACGGCGTGAATGGCCAAGGGCCACGTGACCCAATTCGTGCGCAATAACGCTGGCCAGTTCTTCGCCAGAAACATCGCCCTGCGTATACCGGTTGTAGAATCCTCTGGTGATAAAGATACGCCCGTCAGGTGCCGCAAGGCCGTTTACAGGTTCAATCTCATAGATATGTACTTTGATACGCGGCAATTCTAGCGACGCCGCCATGCGATCAATTAGCTTTTTAAGCGTTGGATCTGCAAGCTCGGTGGATTGTTCATCCAACATGCGCGCGGTGCGCCACGCTGAAAAACGGTACATGATCAGGCCGTAAACAATGGCGAGGATGATGGGGGTAAATCGCAACATGATTTGTATATGGGGTTCCTAAGCAGCCGTATCAATTCGCTGATTAATTTGCCGGGGCAATTGCGCGTTTTCGATTGTGTTTCACTAACCAAATGCCAAATCCCAGCATCACGCATATGGCGGCCAATAGCCCCAAAACATCACCAGCCAAGTCAGATGCCATCGATAAATTGTCAGCAAAGACATAGCCAAGCCCTACATAGAGGCTTACCCAAACGCATTCGCCCAGAATTCCAAACAATGCGAATTTCCAAACCGGTACAGCGGCCACGCCGCTGGCAAAGTTCATGTACGGGCCAAGCGGGGAGAACAGCCAGCGGCTGAGAAAGATACCCATGCCGCCCCAGTTTGTCAGAAAGCTGTCGGCTCTAGCCATGACATTGGCCCGTTTTGGGGACTGGGTCATGAAGTTTTCAAGCTGGGTGCGTCCGCGTGAGGCTAATTGATAGCCGGCAAAATCGCCGGCAATGGCACCACAGAGAGCGGACAAAACAGAAGACATCATAGGTAAGTCGCCCGTTGCTACAAAGGCGCCACCTGACAGCATTAATAGGGATGCGGGAACAGGCATGGCCAAGCAGCTTAGGAACGTCGTCAGGAACAACAGGATTACACCGTAATCGGCAAGCGCGCTGATCATCCAATCTGTCATTTGCGCTGCCGCTCCTCAGCGCCTTGAGCGAGTATCGCTTCGACCTCTGCCAACACTTGTTCAACGGGTACGCCACGTATCTCGGCAATATAGGTCAATGTTGGGCGTTCTTTGCTAGGTTTAGGCATGTTTAACGCACGCCCCAGTTCTTTGGGGTCCATACCCCAAGAATGGGCGATATAGCGTGGTGTCATCCATGCCTGAGGCGTCTGATTGCGATGCGCTGGATCTGCCCAATAGACCATGTCCAAAACCAATCGACCGGCAAAGAATAGCGTCAACGCCAATGCCAGCAAAAAGCCCGGTCCAGCGATCGGATGGGCTTTCAGAAGTTTTAGCATGCAGAGTCACTTTCTAAATTCGGCTTTGGGTATCTGATGGGAAGTCCCACCAGAACACAAGGGTTCAACGCGTCAGGTCGCGCATTCCGTCGCCCAAACCGGCCAAAGTCATAGGTACCATACGATCCTCGAATATCTCGCGGATCATGCCAATAGAGTGGGTATAGTCCCAATGTTGCTGGGGCACCGGATTGATCCAAAGATGCGAAGGCCACTGTTCACGCGCGCGTTCCAACCAGGTTTGGCCGGCTTCCTTGTTCCAGTGCTCATTCGCGCCACCCGGATATGCGATTTCGTAGGGCGACATCGAAGCATCCCCAACAAAGATGCATTTGTAATCTGACCCATAGGTGCGCAGCACATCCATCGTGTCGATCTGTTGATCCCACCGGCGGTTGTTGTCGCGCCACACACCTTCATACAGGCAGTTGTGGAAGTAGAAATATTTCAGATGTTTGAATTCAGCACGGGCCGCAGAGAACAACTCTTCGACCACCTGAATATGCGGGTCCATTGATCCGCCAACATCCAAGAACAACAGCACTTTGACAGCATTGCGCCGCTCGGGGCGGGTTTTCACATCAAGATAGCCGTTTTCTGCGGTGGCGCGAATAGTGCCGTCCAGATCAAGCTCATCCGCCGCACCATCACGCGCCCAGCGGCGCAAGCGTTTCAGCGCGACTTTGATGTTGCGAGTGCCCAGTTCAACGCTGTCATCAAGATTACGAAACTCGCGCTTATCCCAGACTTTCACTGCCCGTCGATGGCGGCTTTCTTTCTGGCCAATTCGGACGCCTTCGGGATTGTACCCATAGGCCCCAAAGGGCGAGGTACCAGCGGTGCCAATCCACTTGTTGCCACCCTGATGGCGGCTTTGTTGTTCTTTTAGCCGCTCTTTCAGCGTTTCCATCAGCTTGTCAAAGCCGCCCATCGCCTCGATTTCGGCTTTTTCTTCGGCGGACAGATGCTTTTCTGCCATCTTGCGCAGCCATTCTTCGGGGATGTCGACCGCATCCAAAACGTCTTGTGCTGAAATAGCCTCTAACCCTTCGAAGGTCGCAGCAAAGGCGCGATCGAATTTGTCGAGATTGCGTTCATCTTTGACCATGGACACACGGGCCAGGTAATAGAATGCCTCGGTGTCATAGGTCGCCAAACCTGTTTTCAAAGCTGCTAGAAAACTTAGGTATTCCCGCAGACTAACTGGAACACCAGCTGTCCTAAGATTTTCAAACAACGGCTGAAACATGGGTTAGGTCACCGCACAGAATACAATTTATCAAGCGTAACCGTTGCTACGACGCCAACCAGAGCGAAGGCGATGGCGTAGCCCACGGCGTATTGCAGAATGTCTGCAAATTTACCGTTGCGACGTTTGGCTGTGAATGCGCCAATGAGGGCACCCAATAGGGCGGGAATGATCACGATCATTTTGCTCAAAAACTCCTGTTATTTGGGTTCAGCATCGCCACTTCGCGTAGCTTGGCGCGCACAGCCCAATCTGGGCCGAACCCGTATCGCGCCCAGCCCAAACTGTCCACCCGCGCAGCCTGTGCTTCGGGCAATCGACCTAGTGTCGCAAGCGCTTCGGATCGCAGCATTAAAAGTGATGCAAGTTGCACAGCATTTTCAAACCGACGGGCGGTTTCGATATTTGCGTCAATAATACGCAGGGCTTCGCGTGGTTTGCCTTGTGCCAATTCATAGGCCGCAAGCTGCGTTGAAACGATGCTGCGATGCGGGCCGTTTGGCGCACTTTGGCCAAAATAGAGGTCCGCCGCTCGGTAGTGTTGATTGGCTGTCAGCCCGTCCTGTGATTGCAACAGCCGAGCCAATGCAAAATGGCTAAAGCCGCGACGGTGATCGGTCCAGCCCTGTGATTGCGCGATTTGAATGGCGCGCGTAGCTTCACCAAGTCGCCTTGCATTGTTACCTGTTGGGCCAAGTGCGTTTTGAATGGCATTGATCCATGCACGCGGCGTGCCAGACCGTTGCGAGGAAGGACGCCCATCGCCTTGTGGGTTCAATCGGCTCAGAATGCTTGGCAGACGTGCAGCCACCTGATTGCGCGTCATTCCGTTTTGCAGCGCCGGATCGTAGTAGGCGCGCAGGACGAGCATATCAAAACCCGTCAAAACTGCATGAAAGTTGTCATCGTTAAAGACGCTGTCATCCAACCGATAAAGGTCATTCAACGGCCCAAGTGCCTGCGCCAACTCTTCGTGCAAACAGTCGCGCACATCCTGGGGGCTGGTGTCATAGGGCAAAAAGATCGCCAATTGCTCGCGCTTTTGTAGCGATGCCCAATCTGTGCGTACCGAACCACGGGCACGACGATAGTCTGCCAAGCTGCTGACATTGGGCACTACGAAACAGGCCGCGTGGGGCAGGGCGCGGCGAATGTCTCGCTTTGCAACGGATTGAATTGTGATATTCGCCCGGCCTTGGTTGATCAGACGAATGTCCAATCCCGCTTCGGTTCGAAGGCGACCCAGAAGTTGCGACAAGTCGTTGCGCAATGTTGTGGTTTGCCGACCTTCTAGTTTTACCGTGATAGGCGCTTCAAATCGCGTCAGCAGCGGAATGTCACGTCCGCTTTCCAAGGCAAAGCTTAGATCAAGGAAATCCCTCGCAATATCGCCATTGGAACGTGTCGGCGCAGTACCGCGAGCTGCCCGAAAACTTTTGACCGGCGGCAAGCTGGTTTCGGCGACCTTGGCGCGCGTTGGATGGGCTGGTTCGTCAAGCGATGGCGCACTACAGGCGGCAAGCGCTAGGCTTGCGGCCCATGTCACCTTTTTAAGGGACGTAATGATCACCGGCCAGAACGCGCCATAAAGGCCAAACGTTCAAACAAATGCACATCCTGTTCATTCTTAAGCAATGCGCCATGCAGCTTTGGCAACAGGTTCGCGCCTTCGCGCTTTAAATCCTCAGGCGTTAGATCTTCGGCCAGCAAAAGCTTGAGCCAATCAATCACCTCGGACGTCGATGGTTTTTTCTTGAGGCCACGCGTTTCGCGAATGTCGTAGAATTCGGTTAAAGCCGCTGTCAGCAGCGCATCTTTGATCGCTGGGTGGTGCACTTTGACAATCGCGCGCATCGTGTCTGCATCAGGGAAGCTAATGTAGTGAAAGAAACAACGCCGCAAAAAGGCATCCGGCAGCTCTTTTTCATTGTTCGATGTAATAATGATGATCGGGCGATGTTTCGCTTTTACGGTTTCACCAGTCTCGTAAACATAGAACTCCATCTTATCGAGTTCCTGCAGCAGGTCATTTGGGAATTCGATATCTGCTTTGTCGATTTCATCAATCAACAGCACCACTTTCTCACCGGCTTCAAAGGCCTCCCAAAGCTTACCTTTGCGGATGTAGTTTTTGACGTCATGTACACGTTCATCGCCCAACTGGCTGTCGCGCAACCGGCTAACTGCATCATATTCGTAAAGACCTTGCTGGGCCTTAGTGGTGGATTTCACATTCCACTCAATCATGCGCAGGCCAAGACCCGCTGCCACCTGTTTTGCCAGCTCAGTTTTGCCTGTGCCTGGCTCGCCCTTGACCAACAAAGGGCGCTCAAGTGTGACCGCTGCGTTCACCGCAATCGTTAGATCGGCGGTTGCCACATAGGTTTCGGTGCCTTCAAATTTCATCTGTATTCCAGTTTGCGCGTTGCCTTAATTGCAACCTAACGTGAACGGAATTTCACCGCAATGCGACGTTAGAGGTAGTGACAATCTGTTATCACTAAGATACACGCACGCTCGTAGGGGTGGGTTGTGTAAGTGAATTACAACTGAGGCAATCCCACAAAGAGGGAGCGGAAATGAAAGCAGAAGTTTTCCTGCCGGATGACTATCGTCCCGCAGACGACGAGCCGTTTATGAATGATCGGCAAAAAGAGTACTTTCGACGTAAGCTAAACGCTTGGAAGCTAGAGCTTTTGGCTGAAACACGCGACACAATCGAAGGGTTGCAGGATAACACCCGCAACATCCCAGACATTGCTGATCGTGCGAGCGAAGAAACAGATCGTGCGCTAGAACTGCGGACACGTGATCGCCAACGCAAACTGGTTTCCAAAATCGACTCAGCACTGCGCCGTATCGACGAAGGTGAATTCGGGTACTGCGAAGTAACAGGTGATCCGATCTCGCTGAAACGTCTGGATGCGCGTCCTATCGCCACCATGACACTAGAAGCACAAGAGCGTCACGAGCGCCGCGAAAAGGTTCACCGCGACGACTAATCGCGCTGAACAATCCAAGATAATAAATCGCCGGGGCTTTCGCCTCGGCGTTTTTCGTTTCAAAAGGGTGGCATGAGTCTTTTAGGCATGGAAATTGGTGTTGTTGGTGGCGGGATCGGTGGTTTAACTGCGGCCCTTGGCTTGGCGCAGCGTGGTGCACAGGTCACTGTTCTGGAACAATCCGAAGCGATCAACGAAATCGGAGCTGGGCTGCAGATCAGCCCCAATGGCATGTGCGTCCTGCGCGCGCTTGGTTTGGGCGCAGAAATCGCAGAGCGCGCGGTTCAAGCCCAAGCCGTCGAATTGCGCGACTATAAACGCGCTGATTTGGTTACGCGCTTGGATTTGTCACTGCTGGCAGAGGATCAGCTTTACTACTTCGTGCATCGTGCTGATTTAATTGATGTATTGGCCAAATCTTGCCGTGACGCTGGTGTTTCAATCCGACTTTTGCAAAAGGCTTGCGGTGTTACACCTGGTGACCGTCCGCAGGTATCGCTCGCGCAGCACGCGAACTTGCATGCGGACCTTATTATTGCAGCCGATGGCCTGCATTCCGTTGCGCGAAAGGCGCTAAATGGATCGTCAGCACCGTTTTTCACTCAACAAGTGGCGTGGCGCACGACGGTCCCTAACTCTGTAAATCACCCAAGCGCCGCCCGCGTTCACATGGGGCCAAAACGCCACGTCGTCAGCTATCCGCTACGTGAGGGAAAGCTGGTTAATCTGGTGGCTGTCCAAGAACGCCACGAATGGGCTGAAGAGGGCTGGGCGTTTAAAGACGACCCCGCAAACATGCAGCAGGTGTTCGCTGACTTTGGAGGTGATGTTCCCAAACTGATGGCAGGTGCAACGTCTGTTGGCCTTTGGGGGCTTTTCCGCCATCCAGTGGCCAAACACTGGGTCGGCGAAAACGTTGCATTGCTTGGCGATGCCGCGCATCCAACTCTGCCCTTCATGGCGCAAGGCGCCGTCATGGCGATTGAGGACGCTTGGGTTCTAGCCGATAGCCTAGCACGCTGCGACAGTATCGAGGCTGGCCTTGCTATGTATCAATCTCGTCGGTTTGATCGTGTGTCAAAGGTCGTGGAAACGGCAAATGGAAATGCCAAAAAATACCATCTTTCCAATCCCTTATTGCGCACAGTTGCACATTCTGGGATGCGGGCTTTAGGCAAGGTTGTACCGTCAAAAATGATGGGGCAATTTGATTGGATCTACCGGCATGATGTGACGGCGGAGTGAAGGCTTCGCTCTAACGACCCCTCACATCCTACGCACTTAAACCGCCAGTTCCACCCATACAGGAACATGATCACTCGGCTTTTCACGGCCACGGATTTCTTTGTCGATCTGGCAATCCAGCAACAGATCTGCGCATTGAGGGGACAATAGGAAGTGGTCGATGCGAATGCCGTCGTCACGGTTCCATGCGCCCGCTTGATAATCCCAAAATGAATAATGCTCTGGACCATGGGTGCGGGCTCGGAACGCCTCTGTGAAACCTAGGTTCAAGAGCCGACGATAGGCCGCGCGGCTTTCTGGGCGGGCCAGCGCATCTTCTTGCCACGCTTCTGGTCGGCGCGCGTCTTCGTCTTGGGGAATAATGTTGTAGTCCCCGGCCATTAGAAAGGGTTCTTCACGTGATAGCAGAGTTTTCGCATGTTTGTGCATCCGCTCCATCCACGCGAGTTTATAATCATACTTAGGCCCCGGAACCGGATTGCCATTCGGCAGATACAGACCACACACGCGGATCGGTGTGTCGGCCATTACAGTCGCCTCAATCCAGCGCGCTTGTTCATCGCTCTCGTCACCGGGTAAGCCACGCACCACATCTTCCAGCGGGAATTTCGATAGGATCGCAACGCCGTTAAAGCTTTTCTGACCATGGGTTTCGAGCTGATAGCCTCGATCCTCAATGATCTCACGGGGGAACGCCTCGTCCACCGATTTGATTTCCTGCAACACAACCACATCGGGCTGTGCCTCGTCCAACCACTGGGGAAGGGCATTGATACGGGCTTTGATCCCGTTAATATTGAACGTCGCGATTTTCATGCGGCGACTATGGCGTTATCAGTGGGTACGCTCAACCCGAATTCAGGTGCATACATGAAATACTCTGTCGAAATGGAACTGAAACTGCACCGCGACCGTGTCGTCGAATTGCTGACCTCTCATGAGAACCGCAAAAGATGGCAAACGGGGTTCAAAGCCTATGTGCCAATTGATGGCGAGCCGGGCACAATCGGCGCGACAACGCGGCTTACGTTTCAGGTAGGTGAGCAAGAATTTGATATGGTGGAAACTATTCTGGCCAAGGAACTACCAGATATGTACTGCGTATCTTATGTTTCCAGCCAATCGGCTAGCATTTCAAAGAACAGTTTTACCGATACGGGATATGGCACCACCAATTGGCGAGTGGATATGCAGATGAAGGTCAGCGGGTTCTACAAAATCCTCGCATTCCTGCAGCCAAAAACCTTCCATGCCCAAACCGAAGCTTTAATGCGTAGCTTTGCAGATTACGCCGAAAACTGAATGACTTACATTGAGAAGCTCGTGCCGCATCCGCAAGAAGCTGTGGCATTTGGGTTCTCAATCACAAAGCGTGCGCCAATCAATTCTTCGGTGAAATCAATTACCGCATTTGATAGAAACGGCAGTGATACACTGTCGACAACAACCTTTTGCCCGTTGCCTTCTAGCACCAGATCATCATCAGCCGGGGCATCCAATTTGATCTCGTATTGAAACCCGGAACATCCGCCGCCTTCAACAGCAACGCGCAGGGCTTGGCCCTGGTCACCCGCACCAATTTCGGCCAAACGATCAAACGCACGGTCGGTCACTTTAGGTGGAAGCTGCATTTTGTCACTCCTGACAGGCATTTGGGCGGTTGCGCCCAGTGGTTGTTCTACGCAGAGTGCAATATATGAAGCCATGGGCTTGGCCACAAGGATAAGAATTATGACGGCGTCTTTTGCCTCGGATCACCTGACCGCACGCGGACGCCGCGTTCCCGAAGAAGAAAGCGCCTTTCGCTCTTGTTTTCAACGGGATCGCGACCGGATCATTCACTCCAGCGCCTTTCGGCGGCTGAAACATAAAACCCAAGTTTTTGTAGAGCACGAGGGCGATTATTATCGCACACGTTTGACTCATTCGATCGAAGTCGCCCAAGTCGCGCGTACAATATCCGGTGCGCTGAGGCTTAACCAAGAAATCACCGAAGCCATCGCATTAGCCCATGACCTTGGCCACACACCCTTTGGCCATACCGGCGAGGATGCGTTGCACGCCTTGATGCAGCCCTATGGTGGCTTTGACCACAACGCGCAGGCGGTCAAGATCGTAACCTCGTTAGAACGTCATTACGCGGAATTTGATGGGCTGAACCTAACGTGGGAATGCCTAGAAGGCATCGCTAAACACAACGGTCCAGTGGTGGGAGAAATCCCATTCGCCTTAGCTGAATACAACGAAATCCATGATCTAGAGCTTGAAACACACGCCAGCGCCGAGGCGCAGGTCGCTGCTTTGGCAGACGACATTGCCTATAATAACCATGATTTGCACGACGGTTTGCGCGCCGGTCTCTTTACCGAGGCAGACATCGAACAACTGCCCATCGTTGATCAGGCTTTTGCCAAAGTCGATCAGGCCTATCCCGGCCTCAGCCAAAACCGTCGCCGCCACGAGGCATTGCGCCGGGTCTTTGGTGTTATGGTTGGGGACGTGATTGACACTTCCCGCGATTTGATTGCCAACAGCGGTGTTAAATCTGTGCAAGACGTTCGTCACAATGGTGCGCCGGTCATTGCGTTTTCAGACGACGTTTTAGAGCAGTTGAATGTCATTCGGAAATTCCTGTTCACTCGCATGTATCGCGCCCCATCGGTCATGGAAAAACGCGCCCAAGTCACTCGCGTGGTCGAGGCGCTCTTT
Source organism: Cognatishimia sp. 1_MG-2023 (assembly GCF_030548175.1). GTDB lineage: Bacteria > Pseudomonadota > Alphaproteobacteria > Rhodobacterales > Rhodobacteraceae > Cognatishimia. Next base: position 196,482 of record NZ_JAUORX010000005.1, read on the forward strand.
CCATTATTCATGGAACGCACAGATCTGTTGCCTGCCAATTGGCAGGACGACATCCGACAACTTCCAGATGAAACAGCTATTGCACGAAAAGTTTCTGACTATATCGCCGGTATGACAGACCGTTACGCTTTGACAGAATTCGAAAGGCTGCTCGGCGAGAAATTGCCCCTGTAATCCCTTTTATTGCTGGGTCTGTCGCAATTTTCTGTTCGAATGCGAATGAATCTTGTATGGCCCCCCCCATGCAAGGTTTTGACGGAAAAATCATCTTTGTGGCTGGCGCAACCACAGATTTAGGCTGGCGTCTGTTGCCGGCCTTTGAGCGGGCGAATGCTCGGGTGATTTTGCTGGATCATGATGCGGATGATTTGCTGGAAATGGCGGCTCGTTGCCCCGGCAGATTTGAACCACTTCCCGTGACACAAAAATCTTCACAGCAGTTTACTGATATTGGTCGCATCTGGGGCGCAGAGCCTCTCCATCTGCTAATTGACTTGCTGCCAATCGGATTACGTGAAGGTAGCGATTGCATGATCGGACCAAGCTTGGCCTTGATCGAGGGGCTTGGCCAAGGGCTGCGCGCCGCAAAAGGCAGCGTGATTTCCGTTATCCCAACGGCAGCGCCTGAAGATCCTGTAGCCTATCAAGTTGCCGAAGCAGGCCTATGCCGTATGGCGCAGGTGCTTGGCGATCAATGGGAGCCTCATGGCGTGCAGTTCAACGTCTTGCGCCCAGTCGCCGGTGCATCCGCCCAAGATATGGCCAACGCAATTTCCTTCCTCGCTGAGGCGGCCATAGCACAGTTGTCAGGGGTTCATGTCCCCATTCGGCCCGCATTGCATTGACCTGCGCGCTGGCGGTGGTAAACCGCCTGCAAAGCATAAGGACAAAGCAATGAACCTGTTTTCCGAGATCCGCGAGCTGGTGATTGAACAGCTGACTGCGATGCAGGCCGATGGCGCACTGCCAGAGGGTCTGGATTTCACTAATGTTGCGGTTGAACCACCGCGTGATGCCGCCCATGGCGATATGGCGACCAACGCCGCAATGGTATTGGCCAAGCCTGCCAAAATGAAGCCGCGCGATATTGCGGTTGCTCTGGCGGCAAAACTTGCTGATGACGCACGCGTTGAAACCGCCGAAGTCGCAGGACCGGGGTTTCTGAACCTGCGTTTAGCACCGGTTCTTTGGCGTGATCTGGTCACATCCGTTTTGAAAACAGGCGCAGGCTTTGGCCGCTCCAACATGGGGCAGGGCAAGCGGGTTAACGTAGAATACGTCTCAGCAAATCCAACGGGTCCTTTGCACGTGGGTCACACCCGCGGCGCGGTCTTTGGTGATGCGCTGGCCTCTTTGCTGGATTTCGCAGGCTATGACGTCACACGCGAATATTACATCAACGACGGTGGCGCACAGGTCGACGTTTTGGCGCGCTCTGTCTACTTGCGTTACCTCGAGGCACACGGCCAAGAAGTGGCGTTTGAGGATGGCACATATCCGGGCGACTATCTAATCCCCGTTGGCCAAGACCTAAAAGACAAAGTAGGCGACGCCTACGTTGGCAAAGACGAATCCGTCTGGCTGGCTGAAATCCGTTTGTTCTCCACTGAAAAGATGATGGACCTGATCCGCGAAGATCTAGCTCAGCTTGGCATCAAGATGGACAAGTTCTTTTCTGAAAAGGCGCTATATGGCACTGGCCTGATCGAAGGTGCGATTGAATCTTTGGAATCCAAAGGCCTGATCTACGAGGGCGTTCTAGAGCCACCAAAAGGCAAAAAGCCCGAAGATTGGGAGCCACGCGAACAAACGCTATTCAAATCCACCGATCACGGCGATGACGTGGATCGTCCGGTTAAAAAATCCGATGGCTCTTGGACTTATTTCGCACCTGACATCGCCTACCATTTTGACAAAGTTCAGCGCGGCTATGACCTGCTGATCGACATCTTTGGTGCTGACCACGGTGGTTATGTCAAACGGATGAAAGCCGCTGTATCTGCGCTGTCCGATGGTAATACGGCAATCGACATCAAACTGACACAGCTTGTGAAGCTGTACAAAAACGGCGAACCGTTCAAAATGTCCAAGCGGGCAGGGACTTTCGTCACCCTGCGCGATGTGGTCGAACAGGTGGGCGCAGACGTCACGCGCTTTGTGATGCTAACCCGGAAAAACGACGCACCACTGGACTTTGACTTTGCCAAAGTACTGGAGCAATCCAAAGACAACCCGGTCTTCTACGTGCAATATGCGCATGCCCGCGTATGTTCTGCGATCCGCAAAGCGTCTGAGGCTGGCATTGACGTGTCAGACGCCACAATCGCCGGTGCTGACCTGTCTGATCTTTCCGACCCGGCAGAGTTGACGCTTGCCCGCAAAGTCGCGGAATGGCCACGTCTGATTGAAATCGCAGGCCGTACAAACGAACCGCATCGTGTGGCCTTCTATCTCTATGAATTGGCTGGAGATTTGCACAGCCTCTACCACACAGGCAAAGACAAACCAGAACTTCGCTTTGTCCAAGAAGACAACGCTGCAGCAACACAAGCGAAAATCGCCCTTGGGCGTGCCACCGCCATTGTTATTTCTGCTGGTCTTGGTATTCTGGGTGTAACCCCAGCGCAAGAGATGCGTTAAAACAAGCACATCGCCGGGGTTGAGGCATAGGCAAGACAACCCCGGTGATCACTCGCCGGTAGAGAGAGGCGAGCATGGCTGAACTCCCAATGAATGGATCGCAACAGGCGGTCGACCCACGCAAAGCCGCTGGCGCAATGGCCAATTGGGCAGGGGCTGCAGTGTCCCTAGCTTTGATCCTTGGCGCTGGCGTTTGGGGCTACAAGCTTTTGGTGCGCGATGTAACCGGTGTACCGGTGGTCCGCGCAATCGAGGGCCCAATGCGGGAACAACCCGTTGATCCCGGTGGCTCGCAAGCAGCCCACCAAGGTCTGGCTGTAAACAGCGTTGCCGCACAAGGTACTGCAGCAGCTCCGGCAGACCGTTTGGTCCTTGCTCCACCTCCTATCGAGCTAACCGGTGATGACGCGCCCGTTTCACTTGCTGCCGTCAATGCATCCGATGTCCCGAGCCGATCAATCGAAGCCCCAGCCGAGGTAGCCGCTGCCCCAGAACCAATTACGGCACCCGAGCCGTTGAAATCCGGTGATATTCAAGGGTTGGTCGATCAACTGGTTGCAAGCGCTGATCCTTTAGCGCCGCTTGAAAATAAACCTGCCGCGCAACCAAAGCCTGTCATCGTCAAAGGCGGCATTGGAAAATCGTTACGTCCAAAGGTGCGCCCAGCGGGCCTAAAGCAACGTACGCTTCAACTTGCAGCCGCAACACCGATAGCAGCGGCTCCAACCGAAGTGTCCCCTGATGCGATCCCCGCTGGCACACGTCTTGTACAGCTTGGTGCATTCCCAAGTGCGGATGTAGCCCGTTCTGAATGGACAAAACTACAAGCGAAATTCGGCGATTATCTAGGTGACAAACAGCGCGTTGTTCAAAAGGCAACCAGTGGTGGCCGTACCTTCTATCGCCTGCGCGCCCAAGGGTTCGCTGACCTAAGCGATGCGCGCCGTCTATGTTCTGCGCTCAAGGCAGAGAACGCCGATTGCATCCCGGTCGTCACCCGGTGAGCCAACTTAGTGCAACGATCCTTGGCTGCGAAGGTCTTGTTCTAACGCCTGGTGAACGGGCGTTTTTCACAGACGTACAGCCATTCGCCTTTATCCTTTTTAGCCGAAACATCGACAACGCCGATCAAATTCGCACCCTTTGCGATGACCTGCGCAGCTGTGTTGGCCACCACGCCCCAATCCTAATCGACCAAGAGGGCGGTCGCGTTCAGCGCCTGCGCCCACCTTTGGCCGTAGAATGGCTGCCGCCGCTTTATCAAATCAAACAGGCCGGCACTAACGCCGCGCGGTCCATGTATCTGCGTTCGCGCATTCAGGCGCACGAGCTGATCGCACTAGGCATCGACAGCAATTGCGCACCTTTGGTCGATGTCGCCACCGCTGACACGCATCCATTCCTGCAAAACCGCTGCTACGGATTTGCGCCCAATGACGTCATCGAAATCGGCCGCGCCGTTACCGATGGCCTGATGGATGGCGGCGTGCTGCCCGTCCTTAAACACATTCCCGGCCACGGTCGCGCGCAACAAGACAGCCACCTAGAGCTGCCCCGCGTCAGCGCCTCTTCAAAAGAGCTCTCCACTGATTTCGCGCCGTTCACCGCTCTAAACGACCTTGCCATGGGGATGACAGCGCATCTGGTCTACGAAGCCATTGACCCTGATCCTGCAACGATTTCACCCAAAATGATGGGGCTCATCCGCAATGACATCGGCTTTGACGGTTTGATCATGACCGACGACATCTCGATGCAAGCGCTAGAGGGCAACATGACCCAACGCTCCGCTGCCTCAATCGCGGCAGGCTGTGATGTTGTCCTGCATTGCAACGGCGATATGGCAGAGATGCAGGATGTGGTCGCCGCCAGCGGAACCTTGTCCGGCAAGGGACTAGAACGCGCCCAAGCCGTTCTTGATGCGCGTAAAACCCCCAACACGGTTGACATAGACGCTCTGAAAGCCGAGCTTGAAACCCTGTTAAACGGGTAGGGCATGGCAGACGATTTCATCGAACAATCCAAACGCGACGCAGTGGCCGAACGTCTGGCCGCCGAAGCGCTGATCGTTGATGTCGATGGGTTCGAAGGCCCGCTTGATCTATTGCTGACGTTATCGCGCACGCAAAAGGTCGACCTGCGCAAAATCTCTATCCTGCAATTGTCCCGCCAATACCTAGCCTTTGTCGAAAAAGCCAAGCAGCTTCGCCTTGAATTGGCCGCCGATTATCTTGTGATGGCCGCGTGGCTCGCATTTCTAAAATCGCGCCTGCTCCTTCCACCCGACCCCGAAGAAGAGGGCCCATCGGGCGAAGAACTAGCCGCACATCTGGCTTTTCAGCTTGAACGCCTACAGGCCATGCGTGATTGCGCGGCAAAATTGATGGGGCGCGATCAACTTGGGCGCAATTTCTTCAAACGTGGCATTCCCGAAGACATCACAAAAACCCGCGTTGTGACCTATACCGCAAACTTGCTTGACCTGATGCAGGGCTACGCCCGTCTACGCACCAAAGACGAATTCCGCCCCTTTATCCTAGATCGCGATTCGATCTGGACGATGGAGCAAGCTTTGGAACGTATGCGCGGCCTGATCGGTTATGCCGGCAGTTGGACCGACATTATCAGCTATCTGCCAGACGGCTGGGAAAAAGACCCCAAGAAACGCCGCTCTGCCACGGCAGCCACCTTTGCCGCCTCCTTAGAACTCGCCAAAGAGGGCAAAGTCGAAATTCGTCAATCGGGCATATTTGAACCCATTCACCTACGCAGCAGAGAGAGGGACAATGGCTGAAGAAACCGCCACGGACCCCGTGACCGATCCCGTTGAGGCCACCGAAGAGGAAGAGCAAAGCCTGTTCGAAGCGCCGCCAATCGGTGAACAAGAACGCATGATCGAAGCCTTGCTTTTCGCCTCGGCGGAACCCATGACACTTCGCGAGTTAAATGAACGCATGCCCCACGGTGCTGACGCCGCCGAGGCCATGGTTCACCTGCGCAAACGCTACGAAGGACGCGGTGTTCGGGTCAATAAAGTGGGCGATGCTTATGCTATTCGTACAGCGCCTGACCTTGGTTTTTTGATGCAAAAAGAACAGGTTGAGACGCGTAAGCTATCCAGAGCAGCAATTGAAACCCTCGCGATTATTGCCTACCACCAACCTGTCACTCGCGCTGAAATCGAAGAAATTCGTGGCGTGTCTGTCAGTCGTGGCACCGTGGATCAACTTCTAGAAATGGAATGGATTCGCTTCGGCCGTCGTAAGATGACACCGGGGCGTCCCGTCACCTTTGTTGTGACCCAAGAGTTCCTTGATCACTTCGCCCTAGAAAGCGCCCGCGATCTGCCAGGTCTTAAAGAGCTGCGCGCGGCTGGGCTGCTTGAAAATCGTCTGCCTCCCGGCACCATGCCATCCGTCAGCGAAGACGAAGATTTGGCCGAAGAAACCGACGAGGGGCAATCCGAACTGTTTGAGGATTGATAAAGCCTGCCATGAATTCGGCGCATTTGTCTGATAGGCGCAGCCTAACGGATGGAGAACACCGATGAACATGAACCGACTGATCAACATGATTGTACGCCAAGTGATCCGCAAAGTGGTGAATAGCGGCGTTCAAGCAGGTGCTGAAAAACTATCGGCCAAAGGCAATCGTCCCAGCCCAAAAGCTGATGGAAAACGCGCACGCCAAGCAATGCGTTTTATGCGCCGCGTCTCCAAGTTTTAATCCGAACCAATTAAACGATTGGGTTAGGCAGGTGCTTTGAAATGCTTAGACAGCTTCAAACCCTGACCTTGATAGTTCGATGCAATGCCGACGCCATACAGCTGCTCGGGTAGGGCGGCCATCTTTTCATAAACCAACCGGCCTACAACTTGTCCATGCTCCAAAACAAACGGCGCCTCGTGGCAGCGCACTTCTAGCACGCCCCGTGATCCAGCACCGCCTGCATCTGCAAAGCCAAAGCCCGGATCAAAGAAGCCCGCGTAATGCACGCGGAATTCCCCAACCATTGCCAAATACGGCGCCATTTCAGCCGCATATTGCGGTGGGATTGTCACGGCTTCGCGGCTGACCAGAATATAGAACGCGCCGGGGTCCAGAATGATCTGCCCGTCTTGGCTGCGAACCTCTTCCCAATATTCAGCTGGGTCATATTCCCCGATCCGGTCCAGATCAATCACACCCGTATGGGGTTTGGCGCGATAGCCAACTAGATCACCATCTGCAGGACGCAGATCGACGGAGAAGCCAAGACCGTCGTCAATCACCGCGTCACCATCCACCAAAGGTGTTTCGGAATGCACGGCTGTCAGTTCCGAGTCGGTCAAAATGCTTTGCCCCTTACGGAACCGGATTTGGTTCAGGCGCATACCCGGACGAACGAGGACAGAAAAAGAGCGGGGGCAGATTTCAGCATAAAGCGGCCCGTGATACCCCGCCGGAATACGATCAAATTCAGTGCCGCCATCTGTGATCGTGCGTGTCAGCAAGTCCAATCGCCCGGTCGAGCTTTTGGCGTTCGCTACCGCGTTTACATCCGGTGCAAGCGCTAAGGATTCCATCAGAGGCACCACGTAAACGCAGCCCTTTTCCAGGACGGCACCTTCGCTCAAATCAATCCGATGCATTTCAAATTCTGCCAAGCGATCAGCAACCGAATTGCCGTCTCCTGCAAGGAACGATGCACGCACGCGATAGGCAACAGTGCCCAAACGCAGGTCAAGACTCGCAGGCTGAACTTGCCCCTCTACCGGCGCAACATCTGGCGTGATTTCGCCACTTATAAGCATGGTTTCAATGGTTTGGCTTGGCAATACACCAGTCATAACTTCCCCCAGATGTACAAAACGCCCGGGCGAAACGACGCCCAGGCGTTTTTTAATGGTCGGGCTAGCAGGACTCGAACCTGCGACCTTCCGTCCCCCAGACGGACGCGCTACCAGGCTGCGCTATAGCCCGCCGATGGCGTCGTTCATAACGCATTCTTTCGCAGGAGCAAGTCCCAAAATCCGAAATTCTGATCACGAGGCGTGGGCCTCTTTCGACTTTGCTTGCAGTGCTGACAACTGGGCCAAAGACTGCGCAACATTAGCAAGTTGATCCGATGGAACATGGTCTATTTCAGTCAACCGCGCCAACAACCGGCGGCGTGTTTCCCAAGCATCTGCTTCTTCAATCAACGGCTTTTTCGGCACCTTGCGCGCAGGTTCCGCAGCTATTGCAGGCGCGTCCACTTGCGCAGCAACCTGATCCTCAACAACAGGGGCAGGGTCCTCCACCTCAGCCGTTGGCTCTTCAGGCGGAGCTTCAGCGATTACAGCGTCCTCAACAGGAGACGCATCCACTTCCGTAGGTGTTTGCACGGCGGGGTGATCAACCACCTCGGCGACCGGAGCCTCAACCGCGCCAGCGTCCATATCAATGGCAGTGTCCAAATCATCGTCCAATGCGCGCGATAGGGCACTAATCTCTTTGATACCCTTTTCACGCAGCAGTTTTTGCACGCCTTTGATGGTCATCCCATCATCGTGCAACAACGACTTAATACCGCCCAACAACACCATGTCTGCTGGTCGGTAATAACGGCGTCCACCGGCCCGTTTGACGGGGCGCACTTGCGTGAATTTACTCTCCCAAAACCGTAGCACATGCGGCTGAGTGTCTAACCACTCGGCAACTTCGCTGATTGTGCGAAAGGCATCCTTGGACTTGGGCATACTCTACGCCTTGTTTATTTCTTGTTTCCAGCAGCAACGCGATCTTTCATCAGATGCGATGGGCGGAACGTCAAAACACGACGTGGGTTGATTGGCACTTCTTGGCCAGTCTTTGGGTTACGACCCACACGCGCCGCTTTTTCGCGCACGCTGAATGTACCAAATGATGAAATCTTAACTTGCTCACCTTTGACCAAAGAGTCTGACATATGCGCCAGTACACTTTCGACCAATTGAGCAGAGTCATTTCGGGAAAGTCCAACCTCACGGAAAACGGCCTCACTTAGATCCATTCTCGTTAATGTTTTGTCAGACATAGCTTCCCCCTAAATTTGTTTGAACAAACATAGAGGCAAGAATTTTTCCGAGTCAATATCAATGGCATGAAATCAATGGTTTACCGTCAATTCTTCTGCCATTTTGGCAAATTACCAGCGAAGAACCACCGATCCCCATGCCAAACCGCCGCCAATTGCCTCTGTAACAACCACATCGCCCGGTTTGATTTTGCCTTCTGATTTGCCAACAGACAGCGCCAATGGGATTGACGCCGCCGATGTATTGCCGTGATCTTGGACGGTCACAATGACCCGATCCATGGGCACATTCATCTTTTTGGCGGTGCCTTTGATGATACGGATGTTGGCCTGATGCGGCACAACCCAATCGACTTCTTCTGCAGAAATCTGCGCTTTATCCATCGCGGTATGTGCTGTGGCGGCCAGTTTTTCCACCGCATGCCGGAACACTTCTTTGCCCTGCATACGCAAAAATCCAGTGTTTTGGCTGGAAACCCCGCCATCCACATAAAGAATATCTTTGTAACGACCGTCAGAATTTAGATCAGTCGACAGAATCCCACGATCCGTTTTATCGCCCGTGCCTTCCTGCGCCTCAAGGATCAGCGCACCAGCGCCATCCCCAAACAGCACACAGGTGCCACGATCAGTCCAATCCATGATGCGCGAAAAGGTTTCAGCACCAATCACCAACACGCGTTTCGCCTGACCGGATACAATCAATGCGTTCGCATTAGACAAGGCGTAAACGAACCCCGCACAAACCGCCTGAACGTCAAAGGCAAAGCCCTTGTTCATGCCCAATTGTGCCTGAACCATCGTCGCCGCGGATGGGAAGGTCAGATCCGCCGTCGAGGTCGCCACAATCATCGCGTCGATGTCATCCGCAACAAGCCCAGAATCCGCCAAAGCCGCCAAGGCCGCCTTCGTCGCCAGGTTTGATGTGGTTTCACCGTCCGCCGCAAAATGGCGGCGTTCAATACCAGAGCGTGATTTTATCCATTCATCTGATGTATCGAGAGTTTTCTCGAATTCAGAGTTGGGGACGATGCGCTCGGGTAGGTAGTGGCCTACGCCTTTTACGACGGCGCGTAGTGTCATGATTATTATCCGTTCTTTTCCCCATGGGTTGACGTATCCTGCTGCACTTGCACAGCGGATGCAACCCGCGCCGCGAGTTTTTCGGAAAACCCGGATTGGGATAGTTTAAAGGCCAATTTGACCGCCGCAGCGACGCCAGTCGCGTCAGAGCTGCCATGAGATTTCACCACAGTGCCGTTCAAGCCTAGGAAAACACCGCCATTTACACGACGTGGATCAATGCGCTTATTCAGACGACGCAGTGACGTATAGGCCAAAATGGCCGCCAATCGTGACAGTGGCGAAAACTTAAAGGCCTCTTTCAAAAGGCTTCCGATCAGGCTTGCTGTGCCTTCACCGGTTTTCAGCGCGATGTTGCCAGTGAACCCATCGGTCACGATCACATCGGCCACATCTTTTGGAATATCGCCGCCTTCGACAAAGCCAACAAATTCAAACTTCGCAGCCTCAGCATTCTCCGTAATAAGCTCATGCGCGGCTTTTAGCTCCGCGCGTCCCTTATGTTCTTCGGTACCGACATTCAAAAGACCAATACGTGGGCGCTTTAATCCCATGCCGTTTCGAGCATAAGAGGCGCCCATTAGCGCATATTGCATCAAATCATGCTCATCCGCGCGAATATCCGCGCCGACATCCAGCATGATGTTAAACCCTTGCGCGCTTCTGGATGGCCAAAGCACCGCAATGGCAGGGCGGTTCACACCGGGTAATTTCCGCAAGCGGACAACCGACAGCATCATCAATGCGCCAGTATTCCCACAGGAAACACAAACATCCGCATCACCATTGCGCACGGATTCAATGGCCGACCACATAGATGTCGACTTACCGGTCCGGATCACTTGGCTAGGTTTGTCATCCATCGTCACAACGCCCTCGGCGTCGCGAATCTCTACACGGCCCGCAAGGTTCTTTTTACGCGCCACAAGTTTTTCCAACTGGGGCTTAGGCCCATGCAGGATAAAACCAATATTTGGATTCTTCTTGGCGGAACGCGAAATGCCAGCAACAACAGTTGCTGGCCCACGATCACCACCCATAGCATCTACAGAGATGATGGTGCGCCCGGCACCCGTTTCGGCGGTATCGCTCATAACGGTCATGCGGGCGCGTTCCGATTTACTTATGCTGCGTCTTCGTCCAGCTCAACTTCGTCAGCCATAGCAACGACTTCACGGTCGTCATAGTGGCCGCAAGACGCGCACACGTGGTGCGGGCGTTTCAGTTCACCACAGTTGGTGCACTCGTTTGGGTTACCGGCAACCAGCGCGTCATGTGCACGGCGGTTGTTGCGGCGCGATTTCGATACTTTATTCTGCTGGACAGCCATGTCGCAACCTTCGATTTACTGGGGCTTTCGCCCGATTTCCACTGCGTTCCGAGGCTTTACGCGCATCACGCGGCCAAGTCCAACGCTAAATTCCAATGAGCGCGCGAAAATAGACGTAATTCCGCGCAGCGCAAGTCTTTATTTATCGTCACCACCTGCAAGCTTATCCCGCAGACTGGCGAGCCCAGCAAAAGGTCGCGCATCTTCGTCTGTCATCGCCTTTTTTCCCGGCTCTGTATAGGCCGAATTTTCTAAATTTGCATCTTCGCTGCGTGGATAGAGCGGCAAAGCCAACGCCAGCGCTTCTTGCATCACGTCTTCGACGTTGATTTCTTCACCCAAAGCTTCGGTGTTTTCTTCGTCCGTTAATTCGAACTCTTCGTCATTGGGTTCTTCGTAGTCGTGTTTGAACAACAAGCTTACTTGGCTTTCCACACGACTCGTGACCGGCTCCAAAGTCACAACACAGGGCTGCACAACAGTTGCCCCCAATTGACCCGTGACTTTCCAGTCTCGTTTTCCAGAGGCTTTAATCTGTCCGCTGAACCGTAATTTCTTCAAACCAAGCAAATTCAAGTCGTCCGCGATCCGAGTCAGAATCTCAGAATCAGGTTCGATTTGGAACTTTGTCGCTTGATTCTGCGATAGATCGGCCACGCGAAAGAGTGTTTTGCCAGAGAGTTTACCTGTCATGACGCATTTTGCCTTCCATTCTTGAACCTTGAGCCTTCATTTTGTAAGCCGTTAAAAGGCAAAGCGTGCCAAAGCAAGAGGGCAGGGATGGAACTTAGAATGAAACCACTCAAAGCGACAGCTTTGGCACTCTGTATATTTGCAGCAGGTTGTGCCGCACAATATCGCAATCATGGCTATGTGCCGAGCGAGGATGACTTGGCAAATGTCATCGTCGGCGTAGACACCCGCGACAGCGTCGCCGAATCTATCGGCGCTCCTACAGCCGGCGGTGTTCTAGAGGACGGCGGCTTTTACTACGTCCGCAGCCGCGTCAAAACATTTGGCCCGTTCCGCCCCGAAGAAGTCGAACGCCAGCTTGTGGCTGTCACCTTTGATAACAGCGGCACAGTGACCAACATCGAGCGCTTCGGCCTAGAGGATGGCCGCGTTGTCACCCTGTCACGCCGCGTCACAGATAACGGTTTGAACAACGTTTCCTTCATCCGTCAGTTGCTTGGAAACATCGGCAACTTTGATGCCGGAAGCATTCTGCAATAGCTTTGTCACTAGGATGTCACGAATGGTGCCCTATATCGAAGGGGCACCAATACCGACGAGGTGACATATGGTTGGCTTAAAAAAAGGGCGCTACGTCGCCCGCTTGGCAGAAAACGATAGCGACATTCTCGCCGCGCAATCCTTGCGGCACTTGGCCTTTCATGGCGGCGCATCCGGCGAGCTGGATGCAGATGACTTTGACGCCATCTGCGCGCATATCTTAGTCGAAGAACGCAAAACCGGTGCGCTGGTTTGCTGCTTCCGCATGCTTCCACTGGCTGATGGCAACGACATCACCCGCAGCTATTCCGCCCAATTCTACGAACTCTCGGCCTTAGAGGCCTTCAAAGGCTCCATGGTCGAAATGGGTCGTTTCTGCATCCATCCAGACTGGAATGATCCAGATATCCTGCGCGTCGCATGGGCCGCAATGACCGGCTATGTTGATGATAACAATGTAGAAATGCTGTTCGGATGCTCTTCTTTCAAAGGCACCGATGCGGACCCATACCTTGATGCCTTCGCCGTGCTGCGCGACCGCCATCTAGCACCCAGACGCTGGGTGCCACGGGTCAAAGCACCGAATGTATTTCAATTCGCAAAGCGCTTGCGTCGCAAGCCAGACCTGAAAAAAGCCCAGACCAAAATGCCGCCACTCCTACGCACTTATCTGATGATGGGCGGCTGGGTTAGCGATCATGCAGTTGTCGATGACCAGATGAACACGCTGCACGTTTTCACAGGTCTGGAAATCAAAGCGATTCCTCCGGCCCGCAAACGATTGCTGCGCGCCATGTCTTCGTAGGATTCGCCGCTTGACGGGCAGGGCGCTGCAAAGTAGCCCAGCCCCATGGCACGTATACCTTTATTACAAATGAACGACATCTCGCTGACTTTCGGCGGAGATCCGATCTTCAACAACCTCGATCTCGTGGTGCAACCGGGTGACCGCGTTGCCCTCGTTGGGCGCAACGGTTCCGGTAAATCCACCCTGATGAAAGTCATGGCGGGCTTGGTGGAGGCCGATAAAGGTGACATCGTCATCCCACCCGGCGTCGCCGTGGGCTACATGGAGCAAGACCCAGACATGGCGGGCTTTGCCACTCTGGGTGATTTTGCCCTATCCAACCTTGATCCGGGCGAATCCTACAAAGTGGAACGTGCAGGCGAAGGCCTAAAATTCGATCCCGCCCGATCTGTTGAAACCGCATCTGGCGGCGAACGTCGCCGTGCAGCCTTGGCCAAATTGATGGCCGAAGCGCCGGAATTGATGCTGCTGGACGAGCCGACAAACCACCTCGACATCGAGGCGATCGCATGGCTTGAAAACGAACTCAAATCCACCCGCGCAGGCTTTGTTCTGATCTCGCATGACCGTGCATTCTTACGTGAACTTACCCGCGCAACCCTTTGGATTGACAGAGGAATGACGCGTCGCCAAGAAACCGGCTTTGATGGGTTCGAACAATGGCGCGATAAGATTTGGGAAGAAGAAGACATGCAGCGCCACAAGCTTGATCGCAAGATCAAAGCAGAGGCACGCTGGGCCGTCGAAGGCATTTCTGCCCGTCGTAAACGCAACCAGGGCCGCGTCCGCGCGCTCGGTGAACTTCGCGATCAACGTGCCTCACAGATCAAACGCCAAGGCTCTGCCGCAATGGATTTCCAAGCAGGTCCAAAGTCTGGCCGCAAGGTGATCGAAGTCAAAGGAATCTCCAAAGCCTTTGACGAAAAGACCATCGTCGAAAACCTCGACATTCTGATCCAACGCGGTGATCGCATCGCCTTTGTTGGACCCAATGGCGTGGGTAAAACGACCCTCATCAAAATGCTAATGGGCCAAGAAGCGCCCGATACAGGTACCGTGACTTTGGGCACGAATCTGCTGCCCGCAATCTTTGATCAAAGCCGTGCTGCCCTTGATCCGGAAATGACCCTATGGGATTCGTTGACCGGCGATCCTGACATGCGCGTCTCTGGCAAAGCCGATCAGGTCATGGTGCGTGGCAACCCCAAGCATGTTGTTGGCTACCTCAAAGAATTCCTGTTCGACGAGCGCCAAGCCCGCGCCCCCGTGCGCTCGCTCTCTGGTGGGGAAAAGGCGCGTTTGCTGCTGGCCAAACTGATGGCCAAGGAAAGCAACCTGTTGGTGATGGATGAACCGACCAACGATCTAGATGTCGAAACCCTGGACCTGCTCCAAGAGCTGCTAGACGATTACGACGGCACTGTTCTTCTTGTCAGCCACGACCGCGACTTTCTGGACCGGGTGGCGACAACAACCATCGCTATGGAAGGCGACGGTCAGGCGATTGTTTATGCAGGCGGCTGGTCTGACTACCGCGCACAGCGGCAGCCAAAAGACACAGATATTAAGCCGGGCGGCAAATCCAAATCTAAGAAGGAAAAGGTTAAGGCCGAGAAACCAACCGAGTCGGGCCTCACCTTCACCGAACAAAAACGCCTCGAAGAATTGCCAACCGTCATCGAACGTCTGAACGCCGAAGTCGCAAAACTCGAAGAGTTCATGTCCGACCCAGAGATGTTCACCAAAGAACCGGTGAAATTCCAAAAGGCGACAGATGCGCTGATCGAACGTCACAACGCGATCGCTGAAGCCGAAGAAGAATGGCTGATGCTCGAAGAAAAAGCCGAGACCGCATAAGCGATCTCGGCAAAAAATAGCTAAAATTTTCGAATTGTACGTTTCGAGGTCTGAACCTACCGAAACGTACGATTCGTTTACTGCATCCGCAGCGCGCCATCCAAGCGGATCACTTCACCATTCAGATAGCCGCATTCCACGATAAATTGCGCCAGTTTCGCGTATTCAGCCGGATTTCCTAAGCGTTTAGGAAAGGTTACGTCTTTTGACAGCCCATCAATCACCTCTTGGCCAAGGCCAATCAGCATAGGCGTCAAAAAGATCCCCGGCGCAATCGCCATCACCCGAATCCCCGCACGCGCCAAATCCCGCGACATCGGCAAGGACAGCCCAACAATCCCGCCTTTAGATGCTGCATAGGCCGCTTGACCACGCTGGCCATCCATAGCTGCAATCGACGCCGTGTTAATAATCACACCGCGCGCGCCGTCTTCATCAGGCTCGTTATCCTGCATCGCATCCGCGGCCAAACGTCCAACGTTGAACGAGCCTATCAGGTTGATATCAATAGTTTTTTGGAACAGGTCCAAAGGGTGGGGGCCTTTCTTGCCAATCGTGGTCGCTGCTGGCGCAATACCTGCGCAATTGATCGCCGCGTTAAGCTTTCCCATCTTCTCCTGCGCAAGGGCAATCGCGGCCTTAACAGAATCTTCATCTGTCACATCCGTCTCGGCGAAATAGCCGCCAATTTCCTCTGCAACCGCCGTCCCACGCGCCACATCACGATCCAAAATCGTAACCTTCGCACCAGCCGCCGCAAAGGCCCGAGCCGTCGCTTCCCCCAAACCTGAAGCCGCACCAGTGATGATTGTAGCAGTTTCCGAAATCTTCATTTTGTCTCTCCGACGGCATTTATGAACATACGTTCAAATACTGGCTAGAGGCCCATCCTGTCCACAAAGACGCGACGTTCCAAATAAAAAAAGGAGCGCGAAATTCGCACTCCCTTTACATCAACTCATCAAAATAGCTGTTTTAAATCAGCTGTCTAGCTTAACCAGCGCATGTCGTTTTTTACCCGCGCTTAGCTTGATAGGTGACGCCAAAGCTGCCGCATCAAACACCTTGCCAGCTTCGGTCAACGGCTGGTCATCCAGCTTTGCGCCATTTTCGGCGATCAAGCGTTTCGCTTCTTTACCAGACTTCGCAAGACCAGATTTCACGATCAACTGCACAATCGAAATACCATCGCCGATCTCTTCAGCGCTCAAAGAAAGCGTTGGCAAATCATCCCCAACACCACCTTTTTCAAACACTTCTTTTGCAGTCGCCGCCGCTGCAGCCGCAGCTTCAGCACCGTGGCATAAGGTTGTGACTTCATTAGCTAAAATTGCTTTAGCTTCATTGATCTCAGACCCTTCAAGCGCCCCCAAACGGTTGCATTCGTCAACCGGCATTTCGGTGTACAGCTTCAAGAACCGGCCAACATCGGCATCGGTTGTATTACGCCAGAACTGCCAGAATTCATAAGGGCTGCGCATATCCGCATTCAACCAAACCGCGCCATCCGCAGATTTACCCATCTTTTTACCATCGCTGGTCGTCAGCAACGGTGATGTCAGGCCAAAGATCTGCTGGTCAATCACACGACGCGTCAGGTCAATACCGTTAACGATATTGCCCCACTGATCGCTGCCACCAAACTGAACCAAGCAACCGTAACGGCGGTTTAGCTCAAGGAAATCATAGGCTTGCAAGATCATGTAGTTGAACTCAAGAAAGCTCAGCGATTGCTCACGATCCAGCCGCGACTTAACGCTTTCAAACGAAAGCATCCGGTTCACAGAGAAATGCCGCCCAATATCGCGCAGGAATTCCAGGTAGTTCAACCCGTCCAACCATTCCGCGTTGTTCAGCATCAACGCATCCGTTTCGCCATCGCCGTAGTCGATGTATTTCGCAAAAACCTGCTGAATGCCGCTGATGTTGTCGTTGATCTGATCATCGGTCAGTAAAGGGCGTTCATCTGCACGGAAAGAAGGATCGCCAACTTTCGTCGTGCCGCCACCCATCAAGGTGATTGGCTTGTGACCGGTTTTTTGCAACCAGCGCAGCATCATGATTTGGATTAAACTGCCTACGTGCAAGGACTTAGCCGTTGCATCAAAGCCGATATATCCCGGCACCACACCCTGAACCAATGCGTCGTCTAGGCCTTGATAATCGGTACAATCGGCCAAAAAGCCGCGTTCCATCATCACTGCAATGAATTCCGATTTGGGGTGGTAGGTCATAGTATCCGTCTCGTATGATGTGTTGGCTGTGTATAACAGGCTTGAGGTAAAGGAAAAGGCCATGATGAAGGCCAAATTGAGCAATGGCCCCCTAAAGATAGCGGGCGCGATGTCTGGCACGTCTTTAGACGGGGTGGATGTGGCTGTTTTAACAACGGATGGCACATCCATCGAACATTTCGGCGAAAGCCATTTTCGCCCTTATTCCGAAGAAGAACAGTACGTTCTAACAGCAGCCCTAGGCAAATGGGCAGGCCCAGAAGTAGAGGCCGCGACCGAAGTCATACAAGCGGCGCATATAGATGCACTCAGCGTAATCAAAGACTGCGATCTGATTGGATTTCACGGCCAAACCCTAGCGCACGAACCTCGTGGTCGCGGAACGCTGCAGGTTGGTGACGGTGAAGCATTGGCAAAGGCGCTTGGTGTTCCCGTGGTCTGGGACTTCCGGTCTGCTGATGTACAAATGGGCGGCGAGGGCGCGCCGCTTGCACCATTTTACCACTTTGCCTGTGCGAAATGGATGCAGGCGACACAGCCTGTCGTTTTCCTAAACCTTGGCGGTGTTGGCAATTTGACGTGGGTTGATCCCACGAAATCCGCACCAGAAGACCCCGGTGCATTGCTGGCGTTTGATACTGGACCCGCCAACGCGCCCATCAATGATCTGATGCGTGAACGTCTAGGGCAGGCCTATGATAAAGATGGCGCAGTTGCTCTGCGTGGAAACGTTGAAACCGGCGCGCTAGAGCTGTTTCTTGCAGAGCAATATTTCTCAAGAATGCCTCCGAAGTCCTTAGACAGAAACGATTTTTCAGAGATGATTTCTTTGGTCAAGGAACTGTCTGATGCAGATTCCGCCGCCACCTTAACCGCCATGAGTGCAGCAGCCGTCGCCAAAGGGATGGAGCATTGCCCGTCAATGCCCACACAGGTTCTGGTAACCGGTGGCGGCCGTCAAAACCCCGTCATGATGGAAATGCTGCGCGTATCCTTAGATTGCCCCGTTGTGCCAATCGAAGAGGTAGAGCTGGACGGCGATATGCTAGAGGCGCAGGCCTTTGCCTACCTAGCGGCACGTGTCGCGCGGGGGCTGCCCACATCCTGCCCATCCACGACGGGCGTCAGTG
Organism: Cognatishimia sp. 1_MG-2023; assembly: GCF_030548175.1. Classification (GTDB taxonomy): domain Bacteria; phylum Pseudomonadota; class Alphaproteobacteria; order Rhodobacterales; family Rhodobacteraceae; genus Cognatishimia. The sequence goes on from NZ_JAUORX010000005.1 coordinate 214,834, forward strand.
CCTTGGTCGGCGGCGGTATTCTTAGCACGCCAAATTAACCAACATCCCTAACAGTAGAATCGAAAAAGGCGACCCAATTGGGCCGCCTTTTCGAATAGCTCAGGAAAGCCTTACTTCAGGATAGACTTACCTGCGTACTCTGCTGATTCACCCAGCATCTCTTCGATGCGGATCAACTGATTGTATTTTGCCAAACGGTCAGAACGTGACAAAGAACCGGTTTTGATTTGGCCGCAGTTCGTTGCGACAGCCAAGTCAGCAATAGTCGCGTCTTCTGTTTCACCGGAACGGTGCGACATGACATTTTTGAAACCAGCGCGGTGCGCCATATCAACGGCTTTCAAAGTCTCGGACAAGGAACCGATTTGGTTCACTTTGACGAGCATCGCGTTGGCAGAGCCTTTTTCGATACCTGTGGACAGGCGGGCAGGGTTGGTCACAAACAGATCGTCGCCAACCAATTGAACCTTGTCGCCGATTTTGTCGGTCAGCATTTTCCAACCGTCCCAGTCATCTTCGTCACAGCCATCTTCGATGGAGATGATTGGATAATCTTCGGTCAGTTTCGCCAAGTATTCGACGTTTTCTTCAGATGTCAGCGAAATGCCTTCGCCTTTCATCTCGTATTTGCCGTCTTTGTAATACTCGGTCGCGGCACAATCGAGCGCGAGGAAGATGTCTTCGCCAGGCTTGTAACCCGCTTTTTCGATAGAGGTCATAACGAAATCAAGCGCGACACGTGTGCTTGCGAGGTTAGGTGCAAAACCACCTTCGTCGCCGATACCAGTGTTGTGGCCTGCAGCAGACAGCTCTTTTTTCAGCGTGTGGAACACTTCGGCGCCCATGCGGATCGCTTCTTTCACGTTCGTTGCCGACACTGGCATGATCATGAATTCTTGGATGTCGATTGGGTTATCTGCGTGTTCGCCACCGTTGATGATGTTCATCATTGGAACAGGCAGTACTCGTGCAGATGTGCCACCGATATAGCGATACAAAGGCTGACCAGTGAAATCTGCCGCAGCTTTGGCAACGGCCATAGAAACGCCAAGGATTGCGTTCGCGCCCAGACGACCTTTGTTATCGGTGCCGTCTAGTTCGATCATAGCAGCGTCGATGGATTCTTGCTCTGTCGCGTCAAAACCAACCAGGTTTTCTGCAATCTCACCGTTCACAGCGGCAACCGCTTCTAGAACACCTTTGCCCATATAGCGGGACTTGTCGCCGTCGCGTTTTTCTACCGCTTCATAGGCGCCAGTCGATGCGCCAGACGGAACCGCAGCGCGGCCCATGGTGCCGTCTTCTAGGGTAACGTCTACTTCAACAGTTGGATTACCACGGCTGTCTAGAATTTCGCGTGCGTGAATATCAATGATGGTGCTCATAAGACTGTCCTTAAGTCAGCATTCAGTTGCGCTTTTCATAACGATGTAATGTGAAAAGTAAACGGTGTATGTTATCGCTAACATGGTCTTTTTTCCTACGTTAGGGCAAACATTCGAAAATTTCTGCAATACTTTAGGGAGATTGCGTTCAATCTAGGCGAGAATTCAGTTAAATATTTGTTTTTAACTGTCCTTAATTTTGCCAAAATTCCTTCTTAACCGGCGTGATTACCGCGTTTTACTGGCGTAATTTATTTTTTTGTTTATTAATCGGTGCAGCGAATGATGAGTATTTTTACAGGGACGGAGGACAGCTTGACGCAAGTAACAAAGCTGGCCACAGAAAACAAAAAAATGATCGCAGCAAATACTGTGTTAGAAGACGCTGGGATCGGTGTTTTCGATCTGGATCTTAAAAGCGAAACGTCGCAAGTTTCACCGGCATGGAAAACAATGTTAGGTCTTTCCCCGGACGCGCCAATCGCGCCGCAGAAAGAATGGCTAAGCCGTATCCACCCAGAAGACTTGGATCGCGTACGCGCCGCTGACAAAGCCTTGTTCGAAGGCAAAGCACCCCGCAGCAAAGCTATTTTTCGCGTTCGTCACGAAGAAGGGCACTGGGTCTGGCTAAAGTCGGATGCTGGTATTTCTGAATATGATGAGGATGGAAAACCATCGCGACTGTCTGGTGTGCACATCGACGTCACAGAACAGATGGACGAAGAAAAGGCAAAAGACGAATTCGTCGCAATGATCAGCCACGAGCTGCGAACCCCGCTGACATCCGTACTTGGCGCGCTGAAAATGGCGAACAGCGGAAAGATCGGTGAATTACCGGGACCAATCAGCAATCTGCTACAATTGGCACAGCGCAATTCCAACCGGTTGCTGCATCTGGTCAATGAACTGCTGGATTTCAAATCGCTTGAAAGCGGTGAACTGTCCTACGAGCTAACACATCTTGATGCCCGCGAAGCCTCTTCTGATGCGGTGCTGTCGATGCAAGGCTACCTTCAAGACGGCCAAAAGATCGTTCAGCATTTACCGGAAACAGACGACCCTATTTGGATCAATGCTGATGTGAATAGGTTGCAACAGATCCTAGCCAACCTATTGTCCAACGCGGCAAAATTCTCGCCTGCGGAAACAGCAATTGAGCTAGGGCTAGAAATCAAAGACGGTGAAATCCAGTTCTCTGTACGCGATCACGGAAACGGCGTACCTCCGGAGCTTGAGGGACGCATGTTCCAACGTTTCACCCAAGCAAAGTCTGGCGAAAAGCGTAATTTCAAAAGCACTGGACTGGGTCTGTCGATCTGTAAACAGATGACCGAGGGCATGGGCGGCGCAATTGGCTACTTTAACAATGAAGATGGTGGTGCAACGTTCTGGGTGAAATTCCCGCAAATCAACCCATAACAGATCAATCGCAGGGCTTCGTTAGGCTCTGCACTTAGGGCACGTCGCGATCAGGCATTAATCTTTCCGTTTGATCGGTACGCCGTAAAGTTCCAGTTTGTGCCCCACCAGACGAAACCCCAGCTTTTCGGCGATCTTTTCCTGCAGCTTTTCAATATCAGGGTCCATGAATTCAATCACGGCACCCGTATGAATATCAATCAGGTGATCATGATGCTCGCGTTGCGCATCTTCGTAGCGCGCACGTCCATCACCAAATTCCAGCTTATCCAGAATGCCTGCCTCTTCAAAAAGCTTCACGGTGCGATAAACCGTCGCCAAAGAAATCCCTGAATCGCGCGCGCTCGCGCGGGCATATAGCTCTTCGACATCAGGGTGATCACTGGATTCTTGCAAAACAGCTGCAATGGTCCGGCGCTGTTCTGTCATTCGGAGCCCTTTGGCTTCGCAACGTGAAGTGATGGTATCGGTCATGCTAGCCTCAAAACGCTCTGGCCTTCCTCAATACAGGGGTGGGGCACGTATTTCTACTGCCTATTCAGAGATTTCCACAGCATTTCGGACTTGACGTAGCTTAGAAATGGGCGCACATGCCCGCATCCTGACTTTTGTTCTTGAGGCAGAACAGGCAGCCGATGGAAAAACCATTGGCGAGACGATTGTCTGGCACATGCCAGACACGAGCTGTCGAGCCAGAGACATATACGATGTCTTTCGCGATGGGCGGCTACACGCCATTGCCCAATCGGGCGCGAAAGGAATTGATATGGCAGAATTTGACGAATTGGGCTTGCCCAAAGTTTTGGTGACACGTCTCGAAAAGATGGGCCTAAAACAACCAACACCAATCCAAGACCGTGCAATCCCACATGCATTGAACGGCAAAGACGTGATGGGTCTTGCCCAAACCGGCACCGGTAAAACACTGGCCTTTGGTCTGCCACTGGTCGCACGCTTGCAAAGCTACGGCACAAAACCGGCTCCACGCTCCGTGCGCGCATTGATCCTTGCGCCAACACGCGAGCTGGCCAATCAGATCGCGGCCGCGCTCAAAGAACTGACCGAAGGCATGCCGTTTAAGGTTGGCCTCGTTGTTGGTGGCGTTGCGATCAACCCACAAATCACCCGTATCAGCCGCGGTACAGACGTTGTTGTTGCGACACCGGGTCGTTTGATCGACCTGATCGAACGCAACGCAATTGATTTCGAAGAAACCGATTTTTTGGTGCTCGACGAAGCAGACCAGATGCTGGACCTTGGCTTTATTCACGCACTACGCCGCATTTCGGATGTTTTGCCAGAAGATCGCCAGACCATGCTGTTTTCGGCTACCATGCCAAAGCAGATGTCAGAGATCGCGAATTCTTACCTAAAGAACCCGATCCGCATCCAAGTATCGCCTCCGGGCAAAGCCGCGGATAAGATCAAACAATCAATCCACTTCATCGCCAAGGCTGAAAAAACCAGCCTATTGACGGAACTGCTCAAAGAGCATCGCGAAGAAGCGTCGATCGTCTTCGTGCGCACCAAACACGGTGCAGAGCGGTTGATGAAAACACTCGACAAAGCTGGTTTTGCGGCCTGTTCCGTTCACGGTAACAAAAGCCAAGGACAGCGCGAGCGCGCGATCAAATCCTTCAAAACGGGCGAGACGATGATCTTGGTCGCGACAGATGTAGCGGCACGCGGCTTGGATATTCCAATCGTACGTCACGTCTACAACTACGATCTGCCGAATGTTCCAGACAACTATGTCCACCGTATTGGCCGTACAGCACGTGCGGGCATGGATGGCGCGGCGATTGCATTCTGTGCACCGGATGAGTGCGATGAATTGAAAGCCATCCAGAAGGTCATGAAAATGGACATCCCAGTTGCCTCTGGCAATCCATGGATGGACTTGGCTGAACCTGGCAAGAAATCCAAAAGCCCACGTCGCGGCGGTGGTCGTCCAGGTGGCGGAGGCGGCGGTCGTCGTTTCGGTTCCGGTGGCGGCAAACCAGGTGGTGGTCGTCCTGGCGGCGGCGGTGGCGGCAAGCCCGGCGGTCAACGCCGCAGCGGTGGTGGGCGCGGTAAACGCCCAGCCAAAGCAGCAGCGTCTTAATAGACGAAGGTTCCCTGCATCACGCGTTTAGCGGCACCAGAAATGGTGACCGCTGCGCCCTGTGTGGTGAGGTCAATTAAGCTAAGGCGACCCATATCTTCGCCTTGGCGAATTAATAGCTGTTGATCAGCGCCTTCTACCTTAGACAATAATGCGCCAAGTGCCGCGCAAGCCGACCCCGTTGCTGGGTCTTCTGGGATGTTGTCCAATGGCGCGAACATACGGGCGTGCAACGTCTGACCTTCGCGGAAATAGGCAAACTGGGCAAAGTCCAAAGACGTTGGATATTGCGCCGCACCCGCTCTGAAGCCCGAAACATCCGTTGTGATCCGCGCCAAAGCCTCACGCGAGTGTAGCTCTGTGATCGTGAAGGGCAGGCCAACGCTCGCCAAGGTCGGCACATGCGCATCTACTTTAATGTCATCGACCGAAAGCCCCAGCGCCGCAGCCACCTGTGCCACATCCGGGGTGGCAATAACGTCCAGCGGAACTTCGGTTGTGAAACGAGCACTCCCATTCGCCGCATGGCACGGCAGTGGCCCCACGCCCAGCTCCAAGACCATGTTGCCATCATCTGCGCATACACCCAGATCAGCCAATGCAACGGCTGTACCCACAACCGGATGGCCCGCAAACGGAATTTCCATCGTCGGTGTAAAAATCCGCACCTTGGCTTGGTTGTGCGCATCCTCTGGCGGATACACAAACGTCGTTTCCGAAAAATTGAACTCCCGCGCGATCTTTTGCAGATCAGACTCGGGCAGGGCGGTCGCATCAGGAATCACAGCCAATTGGTTCCCGCCAAAGGCTTTGGCGGAAAACACATCGTACACAAGGTAGTCGGTCATTACGTGGCCTTACATCAGGTCTGGTTCACGGCCCACCTTGTTGGCCAAGGGCGCAACGGTCAAGCCTTGAACAACGATTGAAAAGATCACCACGATATAGGTCGCCGCCAAGATCACTGGCTTCCATTCGCTATCCGGCAAGGACAGCGCCAAAGCGACGGAAATTCCGCCCTTTAGACCACCCCAAGTCATGATCGGAATGACACCTTGGCTAAAGTCACGGAACGGTTTTAGCAACAGAACCGGGATGGCCACAGCACTCAGCCGTGCCAAAAGCGCCAGTGCAATCGATGCCACGCCAGCCACCAAGAAGCTTGTGTCAAAGGCAATCGCAAAGACCTCAAAGCCGATCATTAAGAACAAGACTGCGTTTAGGATTTCGTCAATCAACTTCCAAAACGCATCTACATACATGCGTGTTTCTTGGCTCATCCCGTGTTTCGCACCGATGTCGCCAATCAACAGCCCCGCACAAACCGCCATAATGGGCGCAGACACATGCAGCGCGACCGCTAGCTCGTACCCACCAAAGGCCAACCCAAGCGTCAGCAGCACCTCTAGGCTATAGTCGTCAATGCGGCGCATCACCCGGAACGTCAGCCAGCCGAGCACGACACCCAACACAGCACCGCCCAGCGCTTCTTGCACGAACAACATAATCGCACCCGTCGCGCCAGAGGCATGGTGATCGTCACTTGGGAAAGCAAGCCCCACCAGAACCAAGAACACCACATAGCCAACGCCATCGTTGAATAGCGATTCACCTGCAATCTTTGTTTCCAATGACTTACGCAGGTTCGCCTCGCGCAATACACCCAATACGGCCACCGGATCAGTCGGTGAAATCAGTGATCCAAACACCAAAGCAATCATCAATGGCATGCCCGTGATCCAGCTAAAGCCAAACCCAACAACGGCTGTCGACAAGGCAATGCCAAGCGTCGCCATCAAGAACACCACATGCCACTGCGCCCGCAAATCAGACAGCTTCACATGCAACGCACCTGCAAACAGCAACAGTCCCAACATGCCCTCTAGCAAGGCGTCCGAAAAATCGATCCCCGTGATTACGCCACGCGCGGTATCCGCAATGCCCAACGATGGCACCATCAGATCTACGCCTAGGATGGCGAAGCTCGCAAATAGGGCGACTACCAAAATACCGATGGCGGATGGCAGTTTCAGAAACAGATAATTGATGGCGCCAAATGCCCCAGCAAGGACAATCAGCAAAGAGGTGATTTGTAGAAAATTCATGAGCATTCAATCCATTGCGCGTTTGGCCAAGGCCTAACACGCAGCAGATCACCAATCTAGGTTGTTATGCTCTAAGTCCCACAAAACGTCGCCTGAACGCGCTCGGCCTCTGCTGGTGGCCGGGTGTATGCAACAGCATCAGGTTGCTCGGTATAAGGCGTTGCCAGAAGCGCGTTCATTTCATGGAACTTCGCATAATCACCCGAAACAGCAGATTGGATCATCGCCTCGATCTGATGATTGCGCGGAATAACCCAAGGGTTCGCCGCGTTCATGGTCTCTGTGGCAGACGGCTCGCGTTCGATCCGCTGCTTCCACCCTTCAGCCCAAGCATCAAATTCTAAAGGATTGGTAAACTGATCGCGCGCGTTATCCGCGGATAAGGTGCGGAAAGTATTGGTGAAATCGGCCTTTTGCGCCGCCATTATTTTCAACAACCCATTGATCAGTTCAACGTCGTTTGCGTCAGGGATTGATAACCCTAGCTTTGCGCCAAACGCCTGTGTCCAATAGGACTGGATCACATCAGGCATGCTATGCACGGCCTGCGTAAACAGCTGGATCGCCTCATCCATATCCGGCATCAACGGCACCAATGCCGTCGCCAATTGCGCCATATTCCAAACGATGATGTCCGGCTGATTGCCATAGGCATAGCGCCCTCGGCGATCAATCGAGGAATACACCTGCATCGGATCAAACTCATCCATAAAGGCGCAGGGGCCATAGTCGATCGTCTCGCCAGAAATGGCACAGTTATCGGTGTTCATCACACCATGGATAAATCCAACAGACATCCATTTCGCAATCAAGGCCGCCTGCGCATCCATCACAGCCTTCAGAAACTCCAACGGGTCTTTCGCAGACGGGTAATGCCGGTCCACCGCATATTCGTATAAAGCCGTCAGCCCCTCGGTATCGCGACGCGCGGACATAACCTGAAACGTCCCAACCCGCATATGGCTGGATGCAACGCGTGTGATAACGGCTCCGGGCAATACGGTTTCGCGCAAGACTGACTCGCCCGTTTCCATCGCGGCCAACGCACGTGTCGTCGGAATGCCCAGCGCATGCATGGCTTCAGACACAACATATTCGCGCAACACAGGACCAAGCCACGCGCGACCATCCCCATTCCGCGAATAAGGCGTGGGGCCTGATCCCTTTAGCTGAATGTCACGCCGACCCATCTTTGCATCAACTTCGCCCAACAATATGGCGCGACCATCCCCCAGTTGCGGGTTCCATTGCCCGAATTGATGCGCGGCATAGAGCTGCGCAATAGGGTCGGCCCCTTTAGGCACCTCATTGCCCGCAAAGACGCGGGCCAATTCGCCGTTATCCTCATACCCCGAAATCCCAAGCTGATCGGCCAGCCCAGCGTTAAAGGCGATGAACTTTGGCGCGCCAACTTCGGTTGGGTCTTGGCGGGAAAACAACTGCTCTGGCAAGCGGGCGTAGCTGTTGTCAAAGGGGATAGATAAGGTCATGAGCGACTTATTCCTCACATACGCAATGTCATAAGAGCGTACTGATCCCGCAGCTTGAAATGCGCGCGTGAGTACAACCGTTGAACAGGTTCATTCCCACGATCCACTTCCAGGTGCAGCGCGCGAACATCAGCTGACTTCAACAGGTTCCGCATGGAAATCAACGCATCTGTTGCCATCCCACGACCACGCACACCGGGGCGCACAAACAACTCGTCAACAAAGCCATCCATACCGCCAAATTCAATTGACCAACTAAAGGTCAGTGCCATGTAACCAATCGGTGCCTTTGTTGGCCCCATCAAATACACCGCGCCATAGGGCGATCCTTCGAGCAAGGGGATCAATGCGCGTTCAACAGTGGTCTCTTCGCTTTCAATACCCATCTCGGCATGAAACGCAGCGACAAGCGGCATCAGCTTAGGAAGATCCTGCGGTTTCGCAAGATGAAGTGCGGTGCTCATAAGCGGGCCAGTCTTTCGGTCAAAAGGTTAAAGAACGCGTCTGCATTGATGTCTTGCATGAACATAGCGTTGGGTTTGTGATCCGTCACACCCCAATAATCTGCCACGGTCATGCCAAGCGTCAGCTCAGATTGCGTTTCGATTTGTACGTTCACGTGCCGGCCTGTGAATAGGTCGGGTTGTAGTAGATAGGCAATCACACAAGGGTCATGCAATGGCGCGCCTTCAGAGCCGTATTTTTCAACGTCAAACCGCTCAAAGAAATCAAGCATCTCGGCCATGGCTGTTCCGGCAGGCGTGCCAAGCGAACGCATCGCCTCGACACGCGGTTTCGTCGTCAATGCCTTGTGCGTTACATCTAACGGCATGACAGTCAAAGGACGCTCTGAGCGAAACACAATATCCGCAGCATCAGGATCGACGTAGATGTTGAACTCTGCTGCCGGCGTGATGTTCCCGACCTCAAAATAAGCGCCGCCCATCATAACGATCTCTTGGACACGCTCGATGATGTCCGGCGCACGCGAAAAGGCCGTACCAATATTCGTGAGCGGACCAAGCGTGCAAAGCGTCACGGTGCCAGCCGGCTCTGCACGGAGCGTGTCGATAATGAAATCAACAGCATGTTGATCTTGCAAAGGCATAACAGGCGCGGGCAGGGGATCGGGGCCATCAAGGCCGGTCTTGCCATGCACGTGCTCTGCCGTGACCAGTGGCCGCTTCATTGGCGCGTCGCATCCGGCAAAGACCTTGGTGTCAGGCTTTCCAGCCCAGTCGCAGACAATCCGCGCATTCTTTTGGGTCAATGGAAGCGGCACATTGCCGGCGACGGTCGTGATCCCCAATACCTCAAGCGTTTCTGGGCTTGCCAGCGCGAGGAATATGGCCGCTGCGTCGTCTTGGCCTGGGTCGGTGTCGATGATGATTTTCCGGGGCATTCCGCTGTCCTAACCTGCTTGGCGCAGAGTGGGGAATGGTCGATGGAATGTCTAGGCGAAAGACGGGCCTACGGCAAAGCATCGCCGAATTGAAAAGGGATCCACCTTGTCCCAAAGAAAAAGGGCGGGGTGCTATGCACATCCCGCCCTTTAAGTGTTCTATCAATCAGTTAGCCGTCAAAGTCGACAGTCTCGATCAATTTCAGCGCTGCATCGCGGTTGGCTGCCAATGTCATCAAGTTAACGTCATCCGCTTCGAATGAACCCCAACCTTGAACCAGCGGGTCCGCTTCGGTGCCTGCTGCGATTGGGTATTCATAGTTCGCCTTAGCATAGATTTCTTGTGCCTCAGGCGAGGTCAGGAATTCCATCATTTTCAAAGCCGCATCTTTGTTCGGCGCTGACTTCACCATGGCAACGCCAGACACGTTCACATGCGTGCCGCCGTTCTCGAAAGTTGGGAAGATCACGTTAACGCTGTCCGCCCAAGCCTTTTGCTCTTCATCAGCCAGCATTTTACCCATGTAGTATGTGTTACCGACTGAGATGTCGCATTCGCCAGCCCAGATCGCTTTAACCTGAGCGCGGTCGTTACCTTGTGGCTTACGGGCTAGGTTGGCTTTCACACCTTCTAGCCAAGCGCCAGTCGCTTCAGCGCCATTATGCTCAAGAACAGCAGAGGTCAGCGCAACGTTATAAGCGTGCGTGCCGGAGCGTGTGCAGATACGGCCGTTCCATTTTGGATCAGCAAGGTCTTCGTAAGTGGTGACTTCACCATCAGCAACGCGGTCTTTGGAAGCGTAGATAATCCGAGCGCGTGTTGTCAGGCCAAACCAGTGACCATCTGGATCACGGTATTGCGCTGGTACGTTTGCGTTTAGTGTTTCGGATTCAACAGCTTGTGTGAAGCCAGCGTTCACAACGCCTGCCAAACGAGAGATGTCGACTGTCAGGATAACATCAGCTGGAGAACGTTCGCCTTCGGCTTTCAGGCGTTCAATCATGCCCTTCTGCAGGTAAGCTACATTCACCTTGATGCCAGTTTCGGCAGTGAAAGCATCTGTCAGCGGCTTAATAAGCTCTGGCTGACGATAGGAATAAACGTTCACCTCTTCGGCAACGGCGGGCAGGGCGATGATCGTAGCGGCGGCTGCGAAGACGGAATTTTTGAAATTCGCGAACATGGGAAGACCAATCGTTTCTTGTTTCGATGGTCGCGTTTAATCTGACTTTTTTAGTCAGGTCAATACCTGAATTTTGTAGTCAGGTATTATTTGCGACTTTTCGCCGGGCCTTTTCCTCGGCTTTCACTTCGTCCCAAAGCGCATCCATTTCGGCTAGATCTGACTCTTCTGGTCGTTTACCCCGCGCAGCTAGCTTGGCTTCGACTTGCTCAAATCGTCGAGTGAATTTCGCGTTCGTTCGACGCAACGCAGCCTCTGGCTCAACGTTCATGTGGCGTGCCAGATTGGCCATCACAAACAATAAGTCACCGAATTCGTCTTCGATGTCGTCTTGGGTCAGGGTATCGCGGGCTTCGACAAGCTCGTGTGATTCCTCGACAATTTTGTCCAGAACATGCGAGACGTCTGGCCAATCAAACCCAACCCGCGCTGCGCGTTTCTGAAGCTTAAGGGCCCTTAAGAGTGCTGGTAGACCAAGTGCGACGCCGTCTAGCGCCCCTTTTTGCTCTTTGCCGGCACGTTCGGCGGCTTTGATGGTTTCCCAGTCGCGGGTTTGCTGATCGGCTGATTTATCGCGGCTTTCGTCGCCAAATACGTGGGGATGCCGGGCGACCATTTTGTCGGACATCGTATTGGCGACATCATCAATGTTGAACAGCCCGCGCTCATCCGCCATTTGCGCGTGAAAGACTGACTGGAACAGTAAATCGCCCAATTCGCCCTTTAGCTCATCCCATGCAGAACGCTCGATCGCGTCGGCGACTTCATAGGCTTCTTCGATTGTGTAGGGAGCAATCGTGCTGAAATCTTGTTCAATATCCCACGGACATCCTGTTTGGGGATCGCGTAAACGTCGCATGATTTCAACCAAACGCGGCATGCCACCTTTTGGATCATTGATAAGGTCGGCGGAGTTAGCTTGTGTCACGATAAGGTCCCGGAATTGAATCGTTGGTTCACCTTATCAAAGCTGGCAGCGTTGGAAACAGGCACTCGTCAGTTGGGACGCGTGCCTGCCGAGAATTTAGAATGTGAAACCAACACGCAGTTGAATGACTGTTTGTTCGCTTTCAACTGAGCTTGCAGAGAAAATGTTTTCGCCTGAAAGCGTGTAGTGATCGACACTTAGACCGATGAAGGTGTTGTCAGTGATCAGGTATTCGACGCCTAAGCCGTAAACGTTGCCTTCCATGTCAACCATGGAGCCTGCATCATCGAATTGGCTGCGGGCGAGGCCGAATGATCCATAAAAGAGTGTTTTACCAGTAGCATAGCCGAGTCGGGCACGAAGAGATTGCAGATCACTCTGGAGGCGTGTTGGGTTGCCTTGCACCGGGTTTTCACCTGCGACCGCTTGCAGCTCTAAGCCTAGAACAAAGTTTTGGAACTGGTGATCGTAGCCCACAAAGCCGCCAAAATCGTTTAACCCTTGGTTTGGCCCGTTGATGAATGGAAACCCTTCGGAAAAGACACGAGTGACGCCGTCAACTTCTGCATTATACGTCAGACCTGCACGGAGGCCTTGCCAGTCATTGTCCACGATCGACGGCAGAGGTGGTTCGACAATCGGATCACTGAGTGACCCTGCAAGTGCCGGAGCTGTAAAGGAACATGTCCAGAGCGTTACCGCAGCTAACCCACTTAATTTTTTGATCATTTCTCACCTTAGTGCACATAATATTCTTGATCTGCGGTTGCACTAATACTTCCCCTAAAAATGGACAGAGCGTTTTATTGATTTGTCTTAGATCAACGAGATGTGTTTCAGTTGGGCCACAGGTTTCGTTAGGCGCGAAACGCGGCAATGACGGCGTTATTGAATGATGGACGCATTTGGTGATGAGTGTGGTAAGTCATTTGTTGGCAGTTCCAATTGCGAGCTTAAACAGCCTGGTGAAATTTCTCGCCACATGGGGACGTTCAGCGACATTTGACATTGTGCCATGAACATACGGCCATCCACTTGCAGGCAAATGAATTCCCCTAGTTCAATACGACTGCCGGACTTGTCTGTGCAAAAGCAATCAATCGTCCGGCCATTAGGCGCGGTGACGTCAGCAAATGCGGGAAGTGCTAGTGCTGAAAGCCAAAGAAATAAGATCAGTTTACGCATAGGTAAATCTTATCACAGGATCGCCTCTTGACCAAATCTTTGGGATAGGGAAGGTAGCGACATGGTTCCTTTTGAGCGTTTAGAACAAATTGCCAGCCGGTTCGAGTATCTCGAAGCGCAGATGGCAGAGGGTGCAGCCGGTGCAGATATTGCAGCGCTGGCCAAAGAGTATTCCGATCTGAAGCCTTTGGTGGATCAGATTACCGCATATCGGCAACTGGTATCGGATCTAGAAGAGGCCGAAGCCATGCTGGACGATCCAGACATGCGTGAATTGGCTGAAGAAGAACTGCCCGTTCTTAAGGCGCAGTTCCCAGAGGCAGAGCAAGCTTTGCAAGTGGCACTGTTGCCCAAAGATGCGGCCGATGCGCGGCCAGCCATGATTGAAATTCGTCCGGGCACGGGTGGCGATGAGGCTGCGTTATTTGCAGGTGATTTGGTGCGTATGTACCAACGCTATTCTGAAGCGCGTGGCTGGAAGTTTGAGATCATCGAAGAAGCCGTGACCGAACTTGGCGGCGTGAAAGAAGTTGTCGCCCATATCAAAGGCGAGAACGTTTTTGCGCGGTTGAAATATGAAAGCGGTGTGCATCGTGTGCAGCGGGTTCCGACAACTGAAAGCGGTGGTCGTATTCACACATCTGCTGCGACAGTCGCTGTTCTGCCCGAAGCGGATGATGTGGATATTAACATTGATGCCAATGACTTGCGTATTGATACGATGCGCAGTTCTGGTGCCGGCGGTCAGCACGTGAACACAACCGATTCCGCCGTGCGTATTACACACTTGCCAACGGGGCTTGTTGTGACATCCAGCGAAAAGTCACAGCATCGAAACCGCGAAATTGCAATGCAGGTTTTGAAAACGCGGCTTTATGATTTGGAGCGTCAGCGCATTGATAGTGAGCGTTCTGCAAACCGTAAGTCGCAGGTTGGATCTGGGGATCGTTCTGAGCGCATTCGGACGTATAACTTCCCACAAGGTCGCATGACGGACCACCGTATCAACTTAACGCTCTATAAGCTTGATCAGATCATGCAGGGTGATTTGGATGAAACGGTTGATGCGTTGACGGCGGATGATCAAGCCACGCAATTGGCTGAGATGCAGTCATGATCCTGCGACAGGTCTTGTTAGAAGGCACGCGTGCGTTGCGCGATGCCGGCATCGAAGGCCCGGAGCGCGATGCGCGCTTGTTATTAGCAGAAGTGGTTGGGTTGTCGGTCAGCCGTATGACGCTGGAGCCTGATTTACCCATCTCTGAGGTTCAATTTGATCAGTTTCATGGCATGCTGGCCAGACGTGCTGCGCGCGAGCCTGTGTCTCGGATTCTGCGCCGCCGTCTGTTTTGGGGGCGTACTTTTGAGGTGACGCCTGATGTTCTTGATCCACGTCCAGAAACTGAAAGCTTGATCGCAGCGGCATTGGATGGTCCGGTTCCGGATCGTTTGATTGATCTGGGCTGTGGTAGTGGCATCATTGCGGTGACGTTATTGGCGGAATGGGCGGATACTTATGGCACGGCCTCTGATGTCAGCGCGCCGTGTTTGCAAGTGACAGGGCGCAACGCTGAGACACATGAGGTCCATGATCGGTTGACGGTGGTTCAGTCGGATTGGTTTGCGAATGTCAGCGATCAATTCGATCTGATCGTTTCTAATCCGCCATACATCACCGAAGACGAAATGGCCTTGCTGGACCCTGATGTGGCATTGCATGATCCGCATTTGGCGCTGACGCCGGGTGGGGATGGTTTGGCGCCGTATCGGGTGTTGGCATCGGGTGCGATGACGCATCTGTCGCCGAATGGGCGCATTATGGTTGAGATCGGCTGGAAGCAGGGCAAGGATGTTGCCCAAATATTCGCGCAGGCTGGTCTCAAAAGTATACGTGTTTTGCCCGATCTAGATGGGCGTGATCGTGTCGTTTGTGGTGTGAAACCCACGCGTTAAGCAAAAATTTGCGAATTCCGTGCATTTTCGTAGGAAAATAGTCAGGACCCCCTTGTAAGCACACGCTCAGAAGGGTACTCAGAAGGGGTCTAGTTGGTGGATGCCTCAAACGCGGTCCCACTGGACACCAAGCCAAAAATGTTGTGATCCACAGCTTTTGCCATGATGGCACTAGCGCGGTCATAAAAAGCAGTGATTCCAAGGCTGGACTGAACAATCATGAGATCTTCGAAATCCCGTTCGCGGTCAAAAAATAACCGTAACAACAACCGTCCTTCCGGTAACATCGTCAACCGTGTGTTTGACAGCAATGGTCCGGAAGGCAAGGTGCGTGGTACGCCGCAGCAGATTATCGACAAGTACAATCAGCTCGCGCGCGACGCACAGCTGGCCGGTGACCGTGTTGCGACGGAGAACTTCCAGCAACACGCGGAACATTACCTGCGTATGCTTTCAGAAGCTCAGCGTGAGATGGACACCCGTCGCGAAGAGCAAGAGCGCCAGAACCGCGAACGCCAAGCAGAGCGTGACCGTGAGCGCGCGCAACGTAATGAGCGTCAAGAGCGTGAATCCAATCAGCCTGCACCTGCGGCAGCGCCTGCAGAAACAATCGCTGATCCAGCAGAGGCACCACAGCCTGATGTTGTGATGGATGTTATCGGAGACGGTAATGGCGATGCCGGCTTGGTTGAAACGCCAGAGGCGAGCGAACCTGCTAACAAGCCAAAACCAAAGCCACGCGCACGTCGTCCAAAGCGGACAGATGACTCGGCTGGCGAACAGTCACAAAGTGCTGATGGTACAGAAGCGCCAAAACCGCGTCGCCGCCGGAAACCACCGGCAGAGACCGAAGGCCCTAAGGCTGCTGAATAAAAGAAAGCCCGGACAATTGTCCGGGCTTTTTCTTTAGGTCTTGGCGACTTCGCGGGCGAGGGCGCAAAAGGCTTCGAGCGAAATGACCTCTGCGCGATCTGTGGGTTTGATGCCCGCAGCGACCAACCGATCCTCAATATCGGGCGAGATGCTTTTCAGTGAGGATCGCAACATTTTGCGTCGTTGGTTGAACGCCGTTGCGACGACGCGGCTTAGCGTGCCTGCATCTGCCTCAAAACGTGGTGTTTCTAATGCATCCAGATGCACCACTGCGCTGCTAACCTTTGGTGGCGGCGTAAAAGCACCCGGAGGCAAATGCAGAACTATACGCGCATCCGCCCGCCACTGTGCCAAGATTGCTAGCCGGCCATAGGCTTTACTACCCGGTGTCGCGACAATGCGTTCCGCCACTTCTTTTTGAAACATCAACGTCAGGCTCTGCCAAAACGGCGGCCATTTCTTTGGCGTCAGCCAGCGCACCAACAATTCAGTGCCGACGTTATAGGGCAGGTTGGCTGCAACACGGATGGGCGGAGTTAAATGCGTCAGAGGATTAACCTCTAGCGCATCGCCGTTTATGACCTGTAGTCGTCCCGGATAGGCCTCTTCGATTTCGGCGAGGGCCGGCATGCAGCGCATGTCTTTCTCAATCGCCAAGACTTTGCGCGCACCTTCGGATAGCAATCCGCGGGTTAAACCACCGGGGCCTGGGCCAATTTCTAGAACATCACATCCAGTTAGATCACCGGCCTGACGTGCAATCTTGGCGGTTAGGTTGAGATCTAGCAAAAAGTTCTGTCCCAGCGATTTGCGCGCTGAAAGCTCATGCGTCGCGATCACATCACGAAGAGGGGGGAGTTGGTCAATAGCTGCCATAAGTCTTCTTTGATTGATCTACCCTTAGGCAGATGCCACGCCCTGCTGTGCGGCCGCCATTTTGGCAGCAAGGCGCAAGGCCTCGATAGTGCTGGTTGGGTTTGCCTGATTTTGGCCTGCAATGTCAAATGCCGTGCCATGATCGGGGGACGTGCGAATAAAAGGTAAGCCTAAGGTCACATTTACACCGCGGTCAAAGTCGAGCGTCTTGATCGGGATCAGCGCTTGGTCGTGATACATGCAAATCGCGGCATCATAGGCTTGGCGCGCTTTGGCGTGAAACATGGTATCTGCCGACATTGGGCCGCGAATATCCATGCCTTGATCGCGCAGCGTGTCCAGCACCGGTGCAATCACATCGCGATCCTCGGTGCCCATGGTGCCGCCTTCGCCTGCGTGGGGGTTCAATCCGGCGACCGCAAGCCTTGGCTTGGCAATACCAAACTTGGATTGAAGGTCGTCATGCGTGATTTCAATGGTTTTGCGCAAAGAGGCAGGTGTTAGGGCCTGCGGCACATCTTTCAAAGCAATGTGAATGGTCGCTGGTACAACACGCAGTTCGTCGCTGGCTAACATCATGACAACCTGATCAACGCCCGCCAGATGAGCCAGATATTCTGTATGCCCCGGAAAGGAGAAACCCGCGCCGTCTTTCAATGCTTTTTTGTGAATGGGGGCTGTGCACACTGCGGATGCCTGACCCGACATGGTCAAATCAACAGCTTTTGCAATGACATCAATCACACCCTGAGCGTTTGCCCCAACAGGCTGCCCCGCCATAGATTTCCCGGCAAAGCGATGCGCTAAGACGGGCAGGGCATTGGGCATAACGTCAATGGCCTCTGCTGGATCAGAAATGATCTGATGTGGCATGGAACCCGGCAGGTGATCAGGATCACCAATCAGAAAAAACGTCTGCTCATTCTTAAGGGCGTCCCATGCCTTTTCGGCCAACTCTGGGCCAACTCCGGCCGGCTCGCCGCAGGTTAAGGCAATTGGGGCCGCGCTCATTTTTCGACGATCAAAGCTTCTGCGCGAAGTTGATCTAGATACCCATCAGCATAGGCAGACAGGCGACGGTTACGCAGTGCATTTGTCACATCAGCACGTGAGGCTTGCTCGTTCACAGCAGCCGTCCGACCACACATCATAACCAGAAGCAGCTCGCTGCCGTTAGAACTGGTCAAGGCTGTCGAGATCTCATGGCGATCAAGCTTGGCCAATTCCAATGCGATGTCGCGTGGAATGTCTGCAGGTGCTTTGGCTTCGATTGTAAGAGCTGCCTCTGGGCCACCGTAGTTTACACCGTAAAGATCATCACAGGTATCAATGCTATTGCGGACCTCGGTAGCGCGGGCCAATGCTTCGGGTGAACGCCCGCCGGGAATGCGCAACACGCCATATTCGATTGCCGCGAATTTCACGGCAGGTACTGGCATTTCTTCGATGGCACGCATTTGAAAAATCGCAACAGCCTGTTCAAGTTCCAGTGGAGGTGTCACTTCGCCGGGCTTTAATTCTAAAATAACCGGTTGAAACGGAGCGGGCAGGCGGTTCAGAGGAAGCCATTCCAAACGTCCGCCGTTGTCACGTGTTCCGGATGCAGAGACTTGTTGCGCTGCCTCGGAGAAACGCGCGAAAGATCTGATTTCGCTGATCTGATTGGCAACGTCGAGCACTTGTTCTTCGGTCTCTGGTGTGACCGGAATGATGATTTCGGAAAGCAAAACGCGCAAACCGGATTGGCCTGCTGATCCCAATGCCGCATCAATTTCTGCTTCTGAAATTTGTACACGACCACGGAAACGCGCCGCGACGACTTCGCGCCAAACCAGACCAGTCCTGACAAAGTCACGGAATGTTTGTGGATCGACGCCTTCGGCGGCGAGGGCTTTCAAGAACTGGCTGGTTTCCAAGTTGCCGCGCTTTGCGAACTCTGCCATGCCATCGGCTAGTGCCTCATCAGAAATCTCAACTCCCAGAGCGGCACCGGCTTCAAGTTTCAGCCGATCCGCAATCAGCTCGTCCTTGGCAATACGCTTTAGATCGCCAAAGCGCCGAATGGCTTTGTAGAACTTCGCGCGCTGATCAACTTCGTAATAGGTTACCGCCCGTTCGTTCACTGTGGCAGCAGGGCTAAACAGGTTCTGCGCGTGGCTTTCAGGGGTTCCTGCGACGAGGAAACCAGCAGTCAATGCGCCACAAATCAAATGTTTTAGGGTCATCTTTGTATCATCCTGCCGTCTTGCTGCATGTTCTTGCATAGCTCTTATCAGTCGTTGCTGCCGAAAAGCCAAGGATTTGAACGGTAAAGCTCAAATCCGTTGCTGGTCTTACAGTAGTAGAAGACGTAAAGCGACGCGATACTGAAAAGCGCGCATTTACACATTCATTGCGGTATTCAAGGCCAATCCCGGCTTCGGCTGTTGTGTCACTTGCCACGTCATAGCGCCAATTCGCCAAGCCGGTCCAATGACGGTTGAGCCGATAGGAACTGTCTAGATTCCATTCTGACAAAACAGACGCGCGGTCTTCGTCGGCATCGGCGCCCAGCCATACATAGGACGCACCCAGATCAAGCCGGTCATTGTTCCAAGCGCCCCGTGCTTCGGCTTTGTTTAGTCCGTTCACGCCATCAATCAATGTACGTAAGGTCAGATCGATCCCGCTTTGGCTTTTGAGCTGTGTAGCAACCAAAAAGTCCGACTCTGTCCCAGCCAGGCCAGAGCTTAGGGAAAAGTCATCATGCACATCTTGGCGAATGACCTGACCAACGGTCAAATGTGTTTCCCATTTTGGGCCAAACCGCGACCAGTTCATGCCCAATGCTCCAACCAATCCGCGCTCTCTGCGGTCATCGGATGGGAAACGGGAAAGGGACAATAGATTACCCTCGTCAAACTCGACGCGCGTGCTTTCATCGTTTGCGATGATAGGCGGAGTGCCCGCGCGAATATTGCCACCTGACCACGCAATTTGTCCGATGGGTTCAACAATATGCGTGACACCGGTCGCTGTGGTTTTGATCAACGGATAACGTAGGTGGGCGGCGACCGTGGGCGTGATCTGTGCATAGTTATCGTCCGCCAACGTGGCATCTTGCGCAGTATGCACCGCATCCAACGCCAATGACGCGGTTGTGCCAAACTCCAAGCCCACATTTGTCAGCCAAGTTCGCCGCCACTCTAGCTCTGCATTCACGCGCGATACATCGCGTCCGTCTACGATACCGTCCAGATCAACGTCCGTTGAGGCATCTGACTTACGGTAATGGCTGTGTGCTTCAAGCTGCCAAAATAGTTCGCCACCCAGAGCACGCGGAAACAAACGTTGCTCTGTCCGCGCCGAGACGACCACAGATGGCAGCGTGTTATTGTCTTCTGATGCCCTCAGCGATTCAAAAAACGATAGTGCAAGCTTTGTGTTTTCTAACCTATTGGTCCGCGCCAAGGCCACTTCGCTGTTTAAACGATCCAAATTTGAATAATCGTAGTCGACCAAATACGCGTTGTCTGACGTAGATTTAATGTCAAAGCTTAGCGTGTAATCGCGCGGCATCTCAAACGTGCCGGTCCCAAAGAGGTAAGCACGAGAATCAACGCCGCTGAAATCATCCTTGGAAAAGGCGCCTAAGAATTCGATTTCACCTTTGGTAAACGCCTGACGGTAACGCCATTCAAGCGTTCTGGTGTTTGGCGAAAGATAGGGTGTTAGTGTCAGATCTTTGTGGTCACCCAATCGGATGAAATACGGGACTTTCACGCCCAGACCAAACCGGGACCTAGAGCGTACCTGCGGGATCAAGAACCCCGTTGCACGTTCCAAAGTGGGGTCGGGCAGGCGTAGCCGCGGGAGGTAAAAGACCGGCACATCCATGATGCGGAATTGGGCGTTATCAAAGAAAAGCTGCTGTTTTTCTTGATCATGGGTCACGCGTTTGGCCCTGATTTGCCAAAGCGGCGCACCATTTAAACATGTAAGGCATGAGGTCGCAGCGACCTTGTCTAGCTTTGTGCGTTTGCCTTCTTCGCGGCGTGCTTGAGCTGCGTCGATTGTGACTTGCTCGTTCAACACAAGCCGCGCGCTAGTCAAAAGCCCGTTTTGCATCGAAGTATCAAGCTCTGCGAAATCGGCGAAGATTTCCACCGCTTCGCCATCTCGAATTTTGATGGGGCCTTCGATTGTGATTTGATCTTTAACGCTGTCATAGACGATGGCGGTGGCTGTTAAACGCGTATCGCCTTGCACGGCTTCTACATTACCACGCGCTGTCAGCGTATTATTGCCCTGCAAAAAGACGGAGTCCGCAATCAGGATAACGTCCTCTTGCTCGGCGCTTTGCGCGAGCGCTGAAAGTGGGGTGCTTGCCAGTAGGGCCGCAACACACAAGGATTTTGCAATAAGAGTAAAACGCATCATCCGTCTTCCATATGTAACAATAAGCCCAGTGCCAACATCACGCTTGCGATGGGCGGCGTCCAGGCGGCCAGTTCAATTGGGATTTGACCATTTTCCCCGAGGATTTGCGCAAAATTTCGAATGTAGTAAAGACCAAAACCCGACATTGTTGCTGCGAGCGATGCAAGGCCCGTTCGTCCAAATCGCGTGTGTCGCATCGTGAAGGCCGCTGAAATCAGAACCATGGCGACCAAAAACAATGGCTGTGCCGCTTCCATATGGAGCCACATGGTATGCCGTCTTGCCGAGAATCCAGCATCTTCTAGCTGGGAAATCAAACGCGGCAACTCCCAGATTGAAACCGCTCTTGGTTTGCCAAAGCTGTCTCTGATTTGATCACGGGTGAGCGTCGTTGGAAGCTGGTACGTTGCATGAACCTGAGAGGACGCTTCGGCATTTAAGCCACGCCCCAAAGGCCAAAGCTTTACATTTTCCATGTTCCACGCTGCTTCAACCAATTCAGCAGAACCGGCTTGAATGCGTCGAATTGGACCGCCTTCAGCGGCGTAGCTTACCATGGTGACGTCACGCAGTACCGTTGCGTCGTGGTTGGAACGCTCCGCAAAAATCACCGTCTGCCCAGTTGCGCTGCCTTGTCGTAGCCATATCCCATCACGAGAAACCGACAGAACACTATTGCCACCTTGCCGGTATAATGTGGACAGTTCGTCATATTTTTTCGTAGTTGCCGCCACGATCGGATTGAACGTCGACACGGCGAAAAGGCCGATCATCAAAGCCACGCCAACCGGAGATAACAGAGAGGTAAGCGCAGACCGACCACTTGCCCGTGTGACCACAAGCTCACTGCTGCGCGCTAAGCTTAGGAACAGAGTGAGCGATGATAAAATCATGATCAGCGGTAAAATCTGATAGATCTCCTTGGGCGCGTTTAACAGCATAAGCTGAAACAACTTTAAGAACCCAATTTCTGAAACCTCAAACTTTCGCAGATGTTCAACAAGATCGAACAGCAACAAAAGCACCAGAAAGACGCCTGTTAAGGCAAAAAATAACCACAGGAATTTGCGTGCAAAGTAGTAATAAAGGGTCATGCTTTGCTCCGCCGACGTAATGCATGTGGATAGGCGCGGCTTGCCAACATCAGCCAAACAACCGCAAATCCGACCAATGACGGAACATACATCAAATACCAACTATCCGCATCGTTTCGAACCGGATTGGTCACGCCATTTCGCATGGCTTCTAAAATCACAAGAATGATGAAGGCCAAGACAATCTGTTGCCAGACACCAAAGCGGCTAAAGCCACCCAGCAACAAGGTGGAGAACCCAACCAATGCGGCGACGATGCAGATCAAGATATGCGCAACGCGCCCGTGCAGCTCAGCTGCAATCCAGCCTGGCTCTAGGTTTAGTTGAAACGAAACGTCCTCGGGCGAAAGAACCAATTCCCGTGTTGGCGTCCGCTCTAGCGCTTTGCGTTGATTGGTTGAATGTCGCAAAAACGCGCTAATGTCATAGGTGAAGTCCGCGAAGTTGGTTGTGAACAGCCGTCCGTCGGACTTATTTTCAACCTGTGCTAAGCCATCCACCATAATCAGTTTCGGCCCAGTGTCGTCTTTGATCAGATAGGCTTCGTTAGCCGTATAAGTCACGGATTGTTCTGGGTCCGAATGATCTGACAAAAACACATCGTTCAGAACACCCTGCGCATTGATGTTGCCAATGTAGAACGTCACATTTGCAGACGGATGCAAAAACGTGCCTTCGGTGAGCAGCCGCGCCGTTGCGTTTTCTGCAATTTCACGTTCGCGTTGGTCCAACTGCGTCATGCTCGCCGGCACAAGATAAAGCGACAGTGCGGCCATCATCAGCCCTGTCAGTAGTCCAAAGTTCAAAATCGGCCGTGCCAACCGCCATGGGCTGAAGCCTGTCGATTGCATCACAACCAATTCGCTCTCGCTGGACAACCGGTTGGTCACGTATGTGGCCGCAGCAAAGGCCGCGATTGGGAGGATCAGTTTGATAACCGCAGGTAAGCTCAGAACGGTGAATTCGACGAATACACCAATGGATTGCCCGTCTGCAATCAGACGGTCAAACAACACAACCGCACGATTGACCCAATAGATGGACACAAGGACCAGCGCAAAGAAGCCAAACAGCATCATTAGTTGCGACAGCATATAGCGGTCGAATCTGTTCACTGCTTGCCCCCCAAGCAATTAAAAGTTTGGCAGAACATTAGAACAAATGCTGGTCAGGGAAAACTGCTATCTGGTCAATATCTGGTAGATTAGGTAGGTCTTGTTTCAACAGATAGGGAGCAGTGCCTTGGTTAAACCAGTAGAATTCACTTTCGAAGAAACCAATATCGACGAAATCTCAACATTTGCAGGCCGTGTTGCGGTGTTTGTAACGCCTGAAGGCAGCCTTGATCCGGCCGCGCGCCGTGTGAACCGCCTGACAAAGGGCGCGGTTGCACGCCTTGCAGAGGATAATCTTAAGGCTGGTGATGCGCGTGTTCTTGCTTATCCCGTTGGAATGGCTGCCGAAGCTGTCGACGTGATCTGCCTAGATCGCCGCGCCTCTATCGAAGAAAACCGTGCAGCGGGCGTTGCTTTGGCCAAAACACGTGGCAAGGCGCCCTTGCTGGTTTGCGTCGGCAATAACAACAAAGCGGCACAGATCGTTCTAGGTCTCGCTCTGCGGGATTATCGCTTTGACGCGCATAAAACGGATGCGGAACAAGACGATGTGCGTACTGTCACTGTCATGTCTTCAAAGCACGAAGTGATCGAAGCCAACGCGCTGCCACTGCTTGCCGTTGCAGAAGGCGCGTTCTTTACCCGGGATTTGGTGAACGAGCCGGCCAACGTATTGACCACAACTGACTTCGCAGATCGTCTGGTCGCTATGGGTGATCTTGGTCTACAGGTCGAAGTGCTTGAGGAAGACAAGCTGGCAGAGCTTGGCATGGGCGCTTTGCTCAGCGTCGGGCAGGGCAGTGTTAGCCCCTCTAAGGTCGTCGTTATGAAATGGATGGGCGCAGGTGATGATCGCGCGCCACTCGCGCTGGTTGGCAAAGGCGTGGTCTTTGACACTGGTGGCATTTCCTTGAAACCTGCCGGTGGTATGGAAGATATGACCATGGATATGGGCGGCGCGGGCGTAGTTGCGGGCACTATGCGCGCACTGGCACTTCGCAAAGCCAAAGCCAATGTTATCGGCCTTGTCGGCTTGGTGGAAAACATGCCTTCCGGCAATGCGACCCGTCCGGGTGACGTGGTGACTTCTATGAAAGGTGACACGATCGAAGTCATCAACACAGACGCCGAAGGCCGCTTGGTGCTGTGTGACGTGATGCACTACGCTCAAGAAACGTTTAAACCATCAGCCATGATTGATCTCGCGACCCTCACAGGTGCGGTTATCATTGGCTTAGGCCACGACAACGCAGGTGTATTCTCTAACGACGACCACCTCTGCAACGGGTTCCTACGCGCCGCTGAAAACGAAGGCGAGGGCGCATGGCGTCTGCCGCTAGGTAAATCCTACGCGGATCAGCTGAAATCACGCATCGCTGATGTGAAAAACGTAGGCGGTCGCCCAGCAGGTTCCATCACCGCTGCGGAATTCCTACATCGGTTTGTCCAGGACGGCACACCGTGGATTCACCTCGACATCGCCGGTGTTGCCCATGTGAAATCTGACACGACCTATGCGCCAAAAGGGGCCACAGGCTGGGGCGTGCTGGCACTCAGCCGCTTGGTTCAAGAGCGCTTTGAAGTCGTCGAAGAGGAATGACCTAAATGGGCGCCGCTTTTTTCTATCATCTCACACAAAACCCGCTCGAAGATACTTTGCCCCTGTTGCTTGAAAAGGCGACGGGTGCTGGGTGGAAGATCGCGGTGCGAGGTGTCGAGGCGGCGCGTATGGATTGGCTAGATCAACGTTTGTGGCAAGGAGCTGAGGATAGCTTTTTACCACACGGCCAAGCTGGTGGTGAACATGATGCATTGCAACCGATCTTATTAACGATCGACGCGTCGCTTGCGAATGGGGCGTCCTGCATCATGTCGGTCGATGGTGCGCAAATCTCTGCTGAAGAAGTGCAGGCAGCAGACCGAGTTTGTATTCTATTCGATGGCCATGACCCCGAAGCATTGTCGCACGCGCGTGCCCAATGGAAAGCACTGACAGACGCCGGATGTGCCGCACAATACTGGTCAGAAGAAAGTGGCCGATGGGAGAAAAAGGCAGAAAAAGCAGCAGCTTAACATGCGGGATTAAATCACCGAGTTAAGACAAGCTTGCCTTTGGTGATCGTGATCTGTTCGTACCGGTTTAGGTAACTCATTCCCAACAAGGATATATCCATATCACCCTGTGTCACGCGGGCTGCGATGTCCTCGTCGGTGTAATCCCCGACTTGCACCTCGTCCAAACGAACAATTGCAGTACGGACTTCGCCATTTGCTGTCATCGCGCGTCCTAGGAACCGCAATGTATCGGTGTTTAATCCGGCTCGGGTTGCATCCTCTTGCGATAAGACCAAATCCGTGGCGCCCGTATCTACGACAAAGTTAATCTCTGTCCCATTGACCTCTGCGGTTAGGTAATAATGCCCATCGGCTGACACTGGGATTTCAATGCGTCCCTGATCGGCAAAGACTGAATGCGCAGGACGTGCCGCTGTGCGAATATCTTCCCACATTCCAACCGCTGCAATGACACCCAAAAAGATCAACCCCCAAGCCAAAGCTTGCTGCACTGTCTTTCCAAAGGATTGGCGAAGGTCGGACACAAACCACAGCACAACAGCAACGCCGAGCACTGACAAATAGGCCAAGTTTCCGATTTCAAATTCACTCACACAAAAGCTCCTTCTCCTTAATATAGGAGAAATTGCAATGCTTTACGAGGCAAAGCCGAATGCCTTGAGGCCGTCGAGAATAAATTGAACCGACAAAGCCGCCAAAAGCATACCCAAAAGTCGGGTGACAACATTGATACCAATCTTACCCAATGCGCGTTCCAAGAGACCGCCCGCCAGAAAGAATGTCAACACAGCGAACATCACGACCAATGCAACACCCAGCACAAGAAAGGTGCCTTGAATACCCTGCATTTGCCCACTCAGTAGGATGACCGTTGCGATTGATCCCGGACCAGCAATCAACGGAATAGCCAAAGGAAAGACTGACGGATCATTCATCTCTTCAATCTGCCCTTCACGCCGCTCTGCGCGCCGCTCAAACAACATGTCCAAAGCTGTTAGAAACAAAAGTGCACCACCCGCGATGCGGAACGCCGGCATCGAAATCCCGATAAAGCCCAACACAGCTTCGCCAAAGAAGGCAAACAGCGAAAGAATGAAGAACCCAATCAAACATGCCCGCATTGCAATCGATCGACGTTGCTGCGCAGTCATACCGGGCGTCAGCGCAATAAAGATCGGCATCAACCCGATTGGATCGATGATAACAAACAGAGTAGCAAAGGCCGTGATAAGAAAAGCGGTATCCATATCTGAACTCTATGCGTTAAGCGTTTGCTTTTTCAAGCTTTTCAAGCGCAGTCATCCACATGGCTTCGGCGCGATCCTGCGCTTCCATGACTTCACCGTATTTCTTTTGCCAAACTTCCATTTCACCAAGCTTTTCAGCCTCGTAAAGCGCTGGGTCCGCTAGCTTTTTCGCCAACTTCTCGCTCATCTCGTTCAGCTTATTCACGCGCTCTTCGCATTTCTTAACATCCGCGCGCAGGGCCGCCACGTTTTCGCGTGTTGGTTTCTTTGGCGCGGCAGCCTTTGCTTTTTCCTTAGCAGCAGGCTTATCGCTAGACAGCAGCAACTTGCGATAGCTTTCAAGATCATCTTCATATGGCTTTACAGAGCCATCTTTCACCAACCAAAGGCGATCCGCGACCAAGGAAAGCAAATGCATATCGTGGCTGACCAGGATCACAGCTCCACGATAGGCGGTCAACGCCTCGACCAGCGCTTCGCGGCTTTCAATATCCAAGTGGTTGGTCGGTTCATCGAGGATCAGCAGATGCGGCGCATCTAATGTTGCCAACAACAGCGACAAACGCGCCTTTTGACCACCGGACAGGCGTCCAACAACTGTTTCCGCCTGTGCAGCACCTAGACCAAAGCTGGCCAAGCGCGCACGAATTTTGGCTTGGCCTTCATGGCTGCGCAACCGCATCAAATGTTGAATGGGTGTCTCATCGACATACAGCTCATCAACCTGATGCTGGGCAAAAAAGCCGATACGCAGCTTGTTAGAGATAGTGAACTTGCCGGATTTCCGCTCTAGCCGACCAGACAATAGTTTGGCCAAGGTCGATTTACCCTGACCGTTCTTACCCAGCAGTGCAATTCGATCATCTTGGTCGATACGCAGGTTTAGGTTTTTCAGAACGATGGTATCGCCATAGCCAACCGATGTGCTTTCCGTTGCAATAATCGGCGGCGAAAGCTCTTCGGGGGCAGGGAAGGTAAACACCACGCGCGCCGCATCTTCGGGCGCTGTGATTGGTGTCATCTTCTCTAGCATTTTCACGCGGCTCTGCGCCTGCTTTGCTTTAGATGCCTTGGCTTTAAACCGGTCCACAAAGCTCTGCAAATGCGCGCGCTGCAAATCTTGCTTCTTAGCCGCTGCCGCCTGAACAGCGCGTTGCGCGGCCCTTTGTTTGGCAAAGGAATCATATGGACCTGTGTAATAGGTCAGCTTTCGTTCATCCAAATGCAGGATCGCGTTCACGGAACGGTTCAACAATTCGCGGTCGTGCGAAATGATCAAGACTGTATGCGGGTACTTTACCAGATAAGCCTCAAGCCAAAGCGCGCCTTCAAGGTCAAGGTAGTTGGTCGGTTCGTCCAACAGCAAATAGTCAGGTTGTGAAAACAACACCGCTGCAAGGGCGACGCGCATGCGCCAACCACCAGAATAGGCAGAGCAGGGCTTTAGCTGATCTTCGTGATCAAAACCCAAACCTCTTAGGATAGAGCCAGCGCGCGCTTCCGCGCTCCAGGCATCAATATCGCTTAGGCGGGTTTGAATATCTGCAATGCGTCCCGGATCAGTTGCGGTTTCAGCCTCGGCCAACAATTCCGTACGCTCGGTGTCAGATGCCAACACCGTATCAATCAAAGAGACCTCGTTGCTGGGCACTTCCTGTGCGACGCCGCCAATCTTGGCACGGTCGGGCAGGGTGATAGAGCCACCTTCTAGCGAAAGCTCGCCACGGATCAATCGGAACAGCGTGGTTTTGCCGGCGCCATTGCGTCCAATCAGGCCAACTTTGTGGCCTGTTGGGATCGTCGCGGATGCGCCTTCGAACAAAGGACGGCCTTCGACGTTATACGAGATATCTGAGATCTTTAACATGGCTGCGAGCAGTCTATGAGACGGGCAAACTTGTCAATCCGTATTGCTAAGTTTCAAACCAAGTTCCAAAGGGCTTTGCAAAACAAAATTCACATGGTAGTGCCCGCGCAAATTCAACTTTGATCTTTGAGGTATAACCATGGCTCTGGAACGCACGTTCTCTATCATCAAACCTGATGCAACTCGTCGTAACCTGACAGGCGCAATCAACGCGAAATTCGAAGAAGCTGGTCTGCGCGTTGTTGCGCAAAAGCGTATTCACCTGACAAAAGCACAAGCAGGTAAATTCTACGAAGTACACGCAGAGCGTCCATTCTACGACGAACTGTGCGAATTCATGGCATCTGCGCCAATCGTTTGCCAAGTTCTAGAAGGCGAAGGCGCAATCGCGAAAAACCGCGAAGTTATGGGCGCAACAAACCCAGCAGACGCAGCACCTGGCACAATCCGTGCAGAGTTCGCTGAATCTGTAGGTGAAAACTCTGTACACGGTTCCGACGCTCCTGAAACAGCAGCAGTTGAAATCGCGTATTTCTTCTCTGGTCTAGAACTGGTCGGCTAATCCGCCTTTTCTACCAAAAGACATCAGAGCCGCTTTGGAGCAATCCAAGGCGGCTTTTTTTGTTATCCGGCCTTGCGGGGGATAACGCCAATTTCATTTAAAATGGTTTCAAGCTTTGACAAACCAGTGTCATGTGAACTGGCTTTGATCGCGTCAAACCGAACGCGTAGCGCTTCTTTTTCTTTACCTTTGCAATCGTTCCAAGGACGACCTTGCAAGGCCATGACCAAAACGTAATAGCCAATAAAGTGTGGTTTTGATCCTGTTTTCAACAGTTTGGCATAGGCGTCATCAGCACCCAATGCGCGTAGTTCTTCGGCGGAATGAATTCCAGCACGGGCACAGGCCTCTTCATAGGCCGGGCCAAGGTTTTTGATTGAGGATACAGGCGTCATGGACGCAATCTATCATTCTCAATAAGGGTGTCACCCTGAAGTGGTCTTAGATCATCGCCCAATCAGTAAAAACTTGTTTCTTAGGTTCAGGTGCAGACGCAGTTTGTTTAACCGGTGGTGTGGGACGTGTAGACGCAGAGGTCTGCTGTGGGTCTTTCTGCATAGAAATAGGCATGCTCGTGCTCCTTATGTTGTCCCCGTTTCGGGGTTTAGCGATCTTGGGAATATCCTGCCCAAAACCACCGTTTCTTGGTGCGCCCACAGCGGATAATCAGTGGGACGTTTGGATAGGCTAAAATGCGATTCGGGCAACAATGTGCCGAATTTTAAATTTATTGTTCTCAAATGCAGGATAGTCACATCGGCATTGTGATGAGCTGTCAGACTTTTTGCCGGTATAAGATGGTTAATAACCGCGTCGGTAACGACCGCATTTCGATCAAAAGGAGCTTTAATGCGCAAATTCTTGGCACTTGTTCTTCTCGTAGGGCTGAACCTTTCCAGCCCAGCGACCGCGCTAGAGACCCAATCCGGCAACATCCAAGTCACGCGCATGTCCTCGGGTTTCAAAACACCTTGGGCGCTAGGGTTCCTTCCAGACGGTAGTTATCTCGTGACCGAACGGCGGGGCCGTCTGTATCACGTTGAACTGTCCGGAAAGAAAACCGCGATCAAAGGCGTGCCCAAAGTGGCGGCAAACGGGCAGGGTGGTTTGCTGGATGTTCTTGTCCCGCGTAATTTCCAGCAATCTGGCGAAATCATCATGACCCTCGCCAAGGCACAGCCAAATGGCAGCGGCACCGCTGTTGCCATCGCAAAACTTGACCTGGCGAAAGCGACACTCACCAATCAACGCATCATATTTGAAATGACGCCCGGTTCCCAAGGCGACCGCCACTTCGGCAGCCGTATCGTAGAGGCGCGGGATGGCTCTCTTTTCGTCACTATCGGCGAACGTGGAGATCGCCCATCTGCCCAAGACCTATCGCGCCACAATGGTAGCATCGTAAAAATCACCCGCAGCGGCGCAGCAGCCACAGGCAATCCATTCCTAGACCAAGCCAACGCAGAACCCGAAATCTGGAGCTATGGCCACCGCAATCCGCAAGGCATGGCCTTTGATGCAAAGGGGGTGCTTTGGGCTGTCGAACATGGGGCCCGTGGGGGTGATGAAGTGAACCGCATCCGCAAAGGCGCAAACTACGGTTGGCCCGTCATCGCTTATGGTCGCCATTACTCAGGGCAAAAAATCGGCGAAGGCACGCAGAAACAGGGAATGGAACAACCTGCGTACTATTGGGACCCTTCCATCGCCCCATCCGGCATGATGATCTATACCGGCGACATGTTCCCGGATTGGCGCGGTGATATCTTTGTTGGAAGCCTGAAATTTGATTATATTTCAAGGCTTTCAGGCGCAAACCTAACAGAAACAGAAGCGCTAAAATCACCAAACACCAAACGTGTCCGCGACATCCGCCAAGCGGCAGATGGCAGCATTTGGTTCATCTCCGATGACCGCGGTGCGATCTACCGCATGTCACGCTAACCTAGGCAGATGGCCCTTGCGTACCACGCTCACGATAGGGAGTGGTTTCGTAATGCGAACGATAGCATTTGGAGAAATGGCTGGGCGATGCAAACCCGCAAGCCAGTGCAACGTTGATCACGCTCATATCCGTCTGCATCAAAAGGTTACGCGCCTTTTGTAACCGCAATTCCATATAGTACCGCTTTGGCGAGCGATCCAAATACCGGCGGAACAACCGTTCTAGCTGGCGTGTCGACATACCGACATTTTCTGCCAAGGCCGACGGGCTAATCGGCTCTTCGATATTGGCTTCCATCATATGGATCACTTGGCTCAACTTCGGATGCCGCACGCCAATGCGCGTCGGCACAGACAAGCGCTGCGCGTCCTGATCCGTTCGAATGGATGAATAAATCAACTGATCCGCCACCGCATTGGCCAGTTCAGCCCCATGATCTTGGCCAATGAATTTCAACATCAAATCAATCGATGCTGTCCCACCGGCGGTCGTGAACCGGTTGTTATCAATTACGAAAACAGAACGAGTCAGCTCAATGTCTTCGAAATCTTCAATAAAGCCATCTTGGTTTTCCCAGTGAATGGTCGCCCGGCGCCCATCCAATAGGCCCGCTTTGGCCAAAGTGTGGGCAGCTGTACACAATCCACCCACCAAAACCCCACGTCGCGATTCGCGTCGTAGCCAGTTCAACAGTTTAGGTGTGGTCGCAGATTTCACATTGGTGCCACCACAAACGACCAATACATCATCTCGAAAGATGTCTTCAAAACCAATATCGACTGAAAAACTGGTCCCGACAGAACATGTCACCGGCTCTCCATCCGCACCCGCAGTCACCCATTGATACAGCTCTTTGCCAGCCATTCGGTTAGCCAACCGCAGGCTTTCTATGGCTGCCGCAAAGCATAACAGCGTAAATTCATTCATTAAAAAGAATACAAAACGCTTTGGCTTAGTATCTTTTGCTATCGCAAATGGGTTTATGTCATTTGTCAAAGAGGGAACGACTCACTCGTTTAAGGTGAAACAGATGATCCACATGAATAATTTGCGACCATTCCGTCAAGAACCTTATTTTGCCTATGGTCACTTCTGTCAAATTGCATATGGTTCACTTCCGTAGAGTGCACGACGCATTCTCGTACCAATGTTAACCGGAGTAAAGACAATGGCAGAATGGCAAAAATCTGACTGGCGCAACAAGCCCAGGGTTCAGATGCCTGACTATACGGATGCAAACGCGCTTGAGGCTGTCGAAGCCAAGCTCGCAAGCTATCCGCCCTTGGTCTTTGCTGGCGAAGCGCGCAGCTTGAAAACAAAACTCGGAGCTGCGTCTCGCGGCGAGGCCTTTTTGCTGCAAGGCGGCGACTGCGCGGAATCCTTTTCGCAATTCAGTGCTGATGGTATCCGCGACACCTTTAAGGTGATGTTGCAGATGGCGATGGTTCTGACGTTCGGCGCCAAAGTGCCCGTGGTCAAAGTTGGCCGTATGGCTGGCCAATTCGCGAAACCACGGTCCGCACCGACGGAAACCGTAGATGGCGTAGAGCTGCCAAGCTACCGTGGCGACATCATCAACGAGCTTGATTTCAATTCTGGCGCACGGATCCCTGATCCAAGCAAAATGCTGCAAGCCTACACACAGGCCGCAGCAACGCTGAACCTTCTACGAGCCTTTAGCACCGGGGGCTATGCTGACGTGCATCAGGTCCACGCATGGACTCTGGGCTTCACCGAGGGTGAAAAAGCCGCGAAATACCGCGAAATGGCCAATAGCATCAGTGATGCGTTGGACTTCATGTCAGCGGCAGGTGTGAACAGCAACCTGTCACACGCGCTGCACACCGTTGATTTCTACACCAGTCACGAAAGCCTTCTGCTGGAATATGAAGAGGCGCTCACACGTCTTGATTCAACATCTGGCAAATGGTTGGCTGGTTCTGGCCACATGCTTTGGATTGGCGACCGTACCCGTCAACCAGACGGCGCGCATGTCGAATTCCTGCGTGGCGTTCAAAACCCGATCGGTTTGAAATGTGGTCCAACAACCACTGCCGAAGACCTGAAGGTTCTGATGCAAAAGCTGAACCCAGAAAACGAAGACGGCCGTCTAACACTGATTGCACGCTTTGGTGCGGGCACGGTGGGTGACCACCTGCCTCGCTTGATCAAAGCCGTGAAAGAAGAAGGCGCAAACGTTCTTTGGACCTGTGACGCGATGCACGGCAACACAATCAAATCGGCAACCGGTTACAAAACCCGCCCATTCGAAAGTGTTCTGCGCGAAGTTCAGGAATTCTTTGCAGTGCACAAAGCCGAGGGCACAATCCCTGGCGGCGTTCATTTCGAGATGACCGGCCAAGATGTGACCGAATGCACCGGCGGTGTTCGCGACGTAAAGGACGAAGACTTGTCCGATCGTTACCACACCGCTTGCGATCCTCGCCTAAACGCGAGCCAATCGCTAGAACTGGCCTTCCTCGTAGCCGAGGAACTGTCAGCCTTGCGCAACTCGGCACCAGAAGCTCAGGCCGTTTAAGAGCTGACTATTTAGTAAACCAAGGGCGCTCCAATTTGGGGCGCCCTTTTTCGTGGGCCGTTTGATCAGTCGTTCTGTACCAAAGTTAATCGGGGTGCCGCGGTCTCTGTTTCCCGACCCTGCTTGATCGAAGAAACCGCCGGATTTCCTGCCACAACGGTCAAACCCTGTGATTGTACGTTTGGGCTGCTGAATTGTCCGAAGTGTACGATTGGTTTCACAACAGACCCCAATGGCATTAACGTTTGCGCCCCGGACCTCGGCAGCACATCGTATTGCAAACATCCCAAAACGCGGGTGGTTTTTCCCTCGTGATCTTGCAGCGGCAACAAAATCATCTGCGCCTGAACCGTCGAAGATCGCGCTTTGTCCCAAGTCATATTGATCGTCGCTTTGGCAGGCATTTCAAAGACATCTTCTAATATGTCCCCAAACAAAGCCCTGCGGCGTGGGGCAATCAAGCAGGTCGCAGGCATCCCGCGCACGTCCAAGCCAAGCACATCAGAAACCTTTGATCCTGCAATACGCAACCGGGCAACGCGTGGTGCAACGCATTCTAAAATAAAGGAATATGGCAAAGCGTTCTGAATACCACGCGGATCAATCTTGCTCCGCTCTGGTATGTCGTTATCGCCGCGCAATCCGTGCCAATAGGCCTCAACCTCTTTGATCGCCGCAAATCGCGATGCGCTCATTCCCTTTCGGCCACGGCTTAATCGTATCATGTCTTTCACCCAAATTCTCTCAGTCACCCAAAGTCGCGATCTGCATTTCGTCGGTGCGATTGCCAGCGCTGCCAAAAAGTTACCACTCCCTTAATATGCCCGATTTGAACGAAACTTTGTGAAATTCTGAAAGGGTTGGTTAATGTTCTACGGTTTCCCTAATTGCACCATTGCCCTAAACGGTTGGTTCGCTTTAGGTGATAAGATATTAAAAATGAGGAGAGCGGTTCATGTTGCAATCTATGACAGGCTTTGCATCGGCCAAAGGAGAAGCCGAGGGCTATAGCTGGGCCTGGGAGCTGCGCAGTGTGAACTCCAAGGGACTGGATTTACGCCTGCGGGTGCCAGACTGGATTGAAGGACTAGAACCACAACTTCGCGCCGCATTGTCCAAAGCGCTAGGGCGCGGTTCAGTATCTCTTGGCCTGCGCATTTCGCGAACCGAAGAAACCGCATCTTTGGCGCTAAACACGGTCACGCTCGACACCGTGCTAAACGCCCTAAGCGAAGTCGAATCCCAAGCCATGGATCGTGGTCTATCACTGTCACCTGCCAATCCTGCTGAAATCCTAGCGTTGCGCGGCGTACTAGACACAGCCAGCAGCGAGGGCGACATGGACGCCTTGCGTAAAAAACTGATGTCCGAAGTGCCGGATTTGCTGAAAGCCTTTACCGAAATGCGCCAAACCGAAGGCGCAGCATTAATGTCAGTGATGCAAAATCAACTGACTGAAATTGAAACACTAACGGCACAATCCGCAGAAATTGCGGAACAACGCAAAGCGGAAATGGCGCAAAACCTGCGCGATAACCTTGCGCGCGTATTGGAAAACTCCGAAGGGGCCGATCCAGCCCGCGTCGCACAAGAGCTAGCGATGATCGCTGTAAAAACCGACGTCACCGAAGAGCTAGATCGCCTAAAGGCCCATGTCGCAGCCGCGCGCGACCTCCTAGCTAAAGGCAGCCCAGTGGGGCGCAAACTTGATTTCTTGATGCAAGAATTCAACCGCGAGGCCAACACGCTATGCTCCAAAGCGCAAAGTGTGGATTTGACCCGCGTCGGCCTAGACCTTAAAGCCGTGATTGATCAAATGCGCGAACAAGTTCAGAACGTGGAATAAATCATGCAAAACCGTCGTGGTCTTCTAATCATCCTTTCGTCTCCATCCGGTGCCGGAAAATCGACGCTTTCCAAACGCTTGCGCAATTGGGATCCGTCGATTGAATTCTCTGTATCCGCCACCACACGCAACCCGCGCCCGGGCGAGGTGGACGGCGAAGATTACCATTTCATGACCCAAGAAGACTTTCGCCGCGATGTCGCAAGCGAAGGCATGCTAGAGCACGCCCACGTTTTCGGGAACTTCTACGGCTCACCACGTGGCCCCGTTCAAAAGGCCATTGATGGCGGTCGCGACGTGTTGTTTGACATTGATTGGCAGGGTGCCCAGCAAATCCGCAACTCGGCCCTTGGCCAACACACGCTCTCCATCTTTATCCTACCGCCCAGCATCAAAGAATTGCGTCGCCGGTTAGAAACTCGCAACCAAGACAGCGCCGATACCATCGGCAAACGCATGCAGAAAAGTTGGGACGAGATCAGCCATTGGGGCAGTTACGATCATGTCTTGATCAACGATGACCTCGACCAAACTGAACAAGACCTCAAAGACATCGTAACCGCCACGCGCCTGCGCCGTATTCAACAGCCGCATTTGGTAGACCACGTGCGCAGTCTGCAGCAAGAGTTCGAGGACGGACAATGACGCTATACGCCCTAGATGGAATTGCCCCAGACATCGCCCAAGACAGTTGGATTGCACCAGATGCAAATCTGATTGGAAAGATTGTGGTGGAAGAGGGCGCTTCGGTCTGGTTTGGTTGCACCTTGCGCGGCGACAACGAAGAAATTCGCATTGGAACAGGCTCTAACGTGCAGGAAAACTGTGTTCTGCACACAGACATGGGCTATCCGTTGGTCATCGGGGCCGGTTGCACAATTGGTCACAAAGCCATGCTACACGGCTGCACAATTGGCGAGAATTCTCTGATCGGTATGGGTGCCACCGTTTTGAATGGTGCCAAAATTGGTAAGAATTGCCTCATCGGTGCCAATGCGCTGATCACAGAGGGCAAAGAAATCCCAGATGGCTCTTTGGTCATGGGCGCGCCCGGTAAAGTGGTTCGTCAATTAGACGAAGCCGCAATCGAAGGCCTTCGAAAAAGCGCCATCAATTATCAAAAGAACATGCGCAGATTTAGGGCAGGGCTTGTTTCAGTTTTATGAAGTTCACTGCGCACCCCAAAGGTGCGCTTTACTTTTTCGACATCTTAAACAAGTCTGCGCCTAACGTGACAATGCACAAAAGGCACGCAAATGATTTCCTCGATTTTAAATGCAATTCCGTTGCCCGCGGTTTTCATTGATGCCAATCTCCGCATCCAAGGTGCAAATCCACAGGCCATTGCCTTGCAACCCATCGCAGCCGAACGTCGCACCTTTATTCTGGTCTTTCGACAGCCCGGTCTAAACGCAGCTATCGAAAAATGTCTAAAAACCAAGGAAACGCAGCGTGCATTTTACAGTCACGCAGATGGCGGCCATGAAACTAAATTTCAGGTAAGTTGTTCTTTTGTAAAAATGGGCGACACCATTGGCGTGATGGCCTGCTTTCAAGACATCACCCAACTGGAACAGGCCGGCGAAATCCGGCGTGAATTTGTTGCAAACGTCAGCCACGAGCTAAAAACCCCTTTAACCGCATTGCTTGGTTTCATCGAAACCCTACGCGGCCCAGCAAAGAATGACGCCAGCGCACGAGAACGCTTTCTGGGTATCATGGCATCCGAGGCCAATCGCATGAACCGCCTTGTTGGTGACCTATTGTCACTAAGCCGGGTTGAAGAAGACGCGCGCATGCGTCCAAAGGAAACGATTGATCTGCGGGACATACTATCAACCGTGCGTCGGAACCTAGGCGAGGTGATCAAAGATCGCGGCGCCACGCTGGACTTTCAATTGCCAGACCAGCCAATGACCGTACCCGCCGACCGCGATCAATTGTTGCAAGTCTTTACAAACCTCGTGGAAAACGCCCTGAAGTATGGCGACCGGGACGGCATGGTGACGGTTTCAATGCAAAACGTAGAACGTGACCCCAAGCTTCGTAAACCGACAGTCGTCGTCGCAATTCAGGATACCGGGCCGGGTATAGCGCCCGAACATATCCCACGTCTAACAGAACGGTTTTACCGCATCGACTCACACAGATCGCGTGAGATGGGGGGCACTGGTTTAGGGCTTGCCATTGTAAAACACATCGTGGCCCGCCATCGTGGCCGAATGAAAATCCAAAGCGATCTTGGAGTTGGTAGCAGATTTTCGGTTATTTTACCTAAAACCTAAGAAAATTGCCTTCTGATGCCTTGTGTCATGAAACTGTTACGTTCGTGTCACAAAAGCTTAGTGCGAACACCGTAGTTCCGGCAACGAGGCCGCAACAAACTGCGGCACGAACACTCAGGAGTTATTCTAATGTCTGTAAAACTGACTGCTTCCGCACTGGCGATCGCTGCCGTTGCTGCCACCTCTGCTGCTGCACGCGACCAAGTGCAAGTTGCCGGTTCTTCCACTGTTCTGCCTTACGCTTCGATCGTTGCTGAAGCTTTCGGCGAAAACTTCGATTTCCCAACACCAGTTGTTGAATCAGGCGGTTCTTCTGCTGGCCTAAAGCGCTTCTGCGAAGGCGTTGGTGAAAACACAATCGACATCGCAAACGCATCCCGCGCGATCAAAGACAAAGAGATCAAAGCTTGTGCCGAAAACGGCGTGACTGACATCATCGAAGTTCGCATCGGTTATGATGGCATCGTTTTTGCATCCGACATCAACGGCAACGGTTTTGAATTCACACCAGTTGATTGGTTCAACGCTTTGTCTGACAAAGTGCTGGTGGACGGCAAATTGGTAGCCAACCCAAACAAAACTTGGGCTGACGTAAACGCAGCATTCCCAGCACAGCCTTTGGCAGCCTATATCCCTGGCACAAAGCACGGCACACGCGAAGTCTTCGAAGACAAAGTGATCTTGGCCGGCTGCGAAGAAACTGGCGCATTTGACGTGCTTCTCGCAGGCGCCGAAGGCGACACAGACAAAGCCAAGCACAAAGCGGCTGAAAAAGCATGTATCGCTCTGCGCACAGACGGCGTGTCAGTCGACATCGACGGTGACTACACAGAAACTCTGGCATCCATCGAATCCAACAAAGACGGCATCGGCGTCTTCGGTCTGGCATTCTTCGAGAACAACACCGACAAGCTGCAAGTTGCAACAATGTCCGGCATCGTTCCAACAACAGAGTCCATCGCAACTGGCGAATACCCTGTGTCCCGTCCGCTGTTCTTCTACGTGAAAAAAGCACACATCGGCGTCATCCCAGGTCTGAAAGAATATGCTGAGTTCTTCGTCGCTGACGAAATCGCAGGTTCTGACGGCCCATTGGCAGAATACGGTCTGGTTGCAGATCCAGAGCTGGTGAAAACTCAAGAAGCGGTTTCCGACGAAATCGTCTTGGGCGCAAACATGTAAGCTTCGGCTTATTTCAGAGGGATGGCGGCTTGCGCCGTCCCTCATTTTTTGTTTTTGGACGACCCGAATAATTCCAAAACTTATGGAGCCCCCATGCCTGTCCTTTGGCTCGTGTTGATAATCCTAGCTGTGTCAACGGTTGGCTTCTTCCTAGGAAGAGCACGCGCGTTGTCTTCCGCTGGCGGAGACAGCCGCAATCTACATTCCTTGCCGTCCTATTACGGAACGAATGTCGCCTTTTCCGTACTTGTCCCATCGCTCTTGGTTGTGGCCCTTTGGTCCTTGTTTCAACCAACACTGATCGGAAACGCGGTTGAGTCCCTGATCCCACAAGAGACCATCGCCGAAGGCGCATCTCTTGATCTGGTGATGTCTGATGTGCGCCGTGTGGCAGATGGACTTGGTGTTGCCATCAAACAGGGCGTTATCTCCGCAGAGCAGGTTGCGAATGATCGCATTGATCTTACAGACCTGCGCAGTCGCCTTGGCGAAGTGGGTGTTGCACTGGGGGCTGAAATTCAACCAGCCGTCTTGACCGCCGCCAACGCATATCGCGCAAAAACAGCGACAGGCAACTTGATCATGACAAGCATTGTGTTGCTTCTGGTCGTGACGGGTTTCGCACTATCCTATGGCAAAACTGACAAAGATTATCGAGCCCGCAATGTGGTAGAAAAGGGCATTCTTGTCCTGCTTATGGCGTCAGCCTCTATTGCGATCCTAACGACAATTGGCATCGTGCTGTCGATGGTGTTTGAAACAAAGAACTTCTTTGGCCTTCACAGCTGGACGGACTTCTTCTTCGGCTCAACCTGGGCACCAAACTTCCGCGGTGACTCAGAGCTGTCGATCCTGCCACTGCTATGGGGCACGCTCTATATCTCTCTCGTGGCTTTGATCGTTGCCGTTCCAGTTGGTCTATTCGCGGCGATTTACCTCGCCGAATACGCATCACGTTCGGTGCGCTCTTTCGCGAAACCACTTCTCGAAATTCTCGCTGGCATCCCAACAATCGTTTACGGTCTCTTTGCCCTCATCACCTTCGGCCCGTTCTTGCTAAAGATATTCGGGGACGGCGGGGCACTTGGTGTTGATTGGATGTCTGATGCACGCGCCGTTGCCACAGCCGGCATCGTCATGGGTGTCATGTTGATCCCATTCGTCAGCTCGCTTTCTGACGACATCATCAACTCTGTTCCACAATCCATGCGCGACGGCTCTTACGGTTTGGGCGCAACCAAATCCGAAACCATCAAACAAGTCGTCTTGCCAGCCGCGTTGCCGGGCATCGTCGGCGCAATCTTGTTGGCCGCATCCCGCGCCATCGGCGAGACCATGATTGTGGTCATGGGGGCAGGGGCCATCGCTCGGCTTTCTGTCAATCCGCTCGATGCGTTAACAACCATCACGACCCGTATTGTCAGCCAGCTTACCGGTGACGGAGACTTCTCGTCCCCTGAAACGCTCGTGGCCTTCGCTCTGGGTCTATCTCTCTTCGTCCTTACGCTGGGCTTGAATATTCTCGCCCTCTACATCGTACGCAAATACCGGGAGCAGTACGAATGACCGACGCATCCATCCCAAAATCCGCGC
Source organism: Cognatishimia sp. 1_MG-2023 (assembly GCF_030548175.1). Classification (GTDB taxonomy): domain Bacteria; phylum Pseudomonadota; class Alphaproteobacteria; order Rhodobacterales; family Rhodobacteraceae; genus Cognatishimia. The sequence continues at coordinate 255,508 of NZ_JAUORX010000005.1, forward strand.
CCAAGACCTCAATCCACGAGATCGACGCGCGTACCAAAAAGCGCAACGCTGCAGAGACCCGCTTCAAAGCTTACGGCATTGCAGCCATCGCCGCCGGTCTTATGATCTTGGCCGTTCTTTTGGTCACAATCATCGGCAACGGCCGCGGCGCATTCACGCAAACCTTTGTGACACTTGATGTTGAACTGCTGGAAAGCAAACTCGACAAAAAAGGCAATCGCAACTTGGACGACATCAAAAAGGTTTCAACCTTTGGCTATGCGCCTTTGATGAAAGAGGCCTTTACCAAAAAGATCGAAGAGATCGGTCTGGAAACATCGCTAAAGTCCAAGAAAATGGCAGGCATCCTGTCAAAATCCGCGGCCGCAGACCTACGTAACTTTGTGATCGCTGATGTCGAACAAATCGGTAAAACCGTGGAATTCACATTCCTCGCGAACAGCCGTGTTGATGGCTACCTAAAAGGCCGCGTCACCCGTGAAAGCATTGCCAACGATAAGAATATCTCAGTTGAGCAACTTGATTTCGTAGATGCGCTGCTTGAAGCAGGCGTGATCGAAAAGCGCTTTAACATCGACTTCATTATCGGTGCAGATGCCTCTGACCAACGCCCCGAAGCTGCGGGCATCGGTGTCGCAATGGCCGGTTCGTTCTTTATGATGATGGTGGTTCTCGCCCTAGCGCTGCCAATCGGTGTGGCGGCATCTATCTACCTTGAAGAATTCGCGCCAAAGAACTGGATCACTGACGTGATCGAGGTCAATATCTCAAACCTCGCAGCGGTGCCGTCCATCGTCTTTGGTATCTTGGGCCTCGCCGTGTTCATCAACTACATGCACCTGCCACAATCCGCACCTTTGGTCGGTGGCCTTGTGTTAACGCTGATGACATTGCCAACGATCATTATCTCAACCCGCGCCTCGCTCAAGGCCGTGCCACCATCCATCCGCGACGCGGCACTGGGTCTGGGTGCCTCCAAGATGCAATCGGTCTTCCACCACGTGCTGCCCCTCGCAGCACCCGGCATCCTGACCGGCACCATCATCGGTCTTGCACAGGCACTTGGTGAAACAGCTCCGCTACTCTTGATCGGCATGATCGGCTTCATTGCATCAAACGCACCATCCGGCATCACCGAAGGCCTCTTGTCGCCAAACTCGGCCATGCCTGCACAAATCTACGAATGGGCCAAACGCGCCGACCCTGCATTCTATGAACGCGCTTGGGGCGGCATTATTATCCTGCTCGTTTTCCTCATCACAATGAACACAATCGCAGTCATCCTGCGCCGCCGCTTCGAACGCCGCTGGTAATCTGGTAAAAGGTTGAAACCCATGTATGACGCAACTCTGGAGAACGACGTGAGCCAGAAAGACATTAAGATCGCTGCGGACAACGTTCAGGTCCACTACGGCGACACCCACGCGATCAAAGACGTCTCCGTCCAGATCCAAGACAAAACAGTCACCGCCTTCATCGGCCCATCTGGCTGCGGTAAGTCGACGTTCCTGCGGACATTGAACCGTATGAACGACACAATCGACATCTGCCGCGTGACAGGCCAAATCCTGCTAGATGGCGAAGACATCTACGACTCCAAAGTGGACCCAGTTCAACTGCGCGCCAAAGTGGGCATGGTGTTCCAAAAGCCAAACCCATTCCCAAAGTCGATCTATGACAACATCGCCTACGGCCCACGCATCCACGGCCTTGCGAACTCCAAAGCGGATCTCGACGTGATCGTCGAAAAATCCCTGCGTCGTGGCGCGATTTGGAACGAGGTCAAAGACCGCCTGCACGAACCAGGCACAGGCCTATCCGGTGGTCAGCAACAGCGCCTGTGCATCGCACGCGCCGTTGCCACAGAACCAGAGGTGCTGCTGATGGACGAGCCGTGCTCAGCCCTTGACCCCATTGCGACCGCACAGGTCGAAGAGCTGATCGATGAGCTGCGCACCAACTACTCCGTTGTCATCGTGACCCACTCGATGCAGCAGGCCGCACGCGTCAGCCAGAAAACCGCATTCTTCCACCTTGGGAACCTCGTAGAATACGATGACACCTCCAAGATTTTCACCAACCCAACCGATGAGCGCACAGAAAGCTACATCACAGGCCGGATCGGGTAAGGACATTTATTATGGTTGATTCTCATATTGTTACAGGCTTTGACCGCGACCTAGAAAGCGTGCAGGCACACATCATGAAAATGGGTGGTCTCGTCGAAGAAGCCATTCTAGAGGCGTCAAAAGCCCTGCGTGAACGTGACGAAGAACTCTCTGAAAAAGTGCGTCAGGCCGACAAAGCCATCGACGCCCTCGAAGAGGTGATCAACGAAGAAGCCTCTCGTATCATCGCCTTGCGCGCACCCACCGCCGTTGACCTACGCGTCATCCTGTCCGTGATGAAAATCGCGGGCAACTTGGAACGCATCGGCGACTACGCGAAAAACATGGCCAAGCGGAACACCGTTTTGGTTCAGATGACACCAGTCGAAGGCTCCCGCGCAGCGCTCGGCCGTATGGCCCGCGAAGTGCAGCTGATGCTCAAGGACGCGTTAGATGCATACATCCAACGCGATGTCGAACTGGCCTATGAAATCCTTGAACGCGACCGCGACATTGATCAAATGTACAACGCCCTGTTCCGCGAATTTTTGACCTTCATGATGGAAGATCCGCGTCACATCACACCCTGTATGCACCTGCATTTCATTGCCAAAAACACAGAACGCATGGGCGACCACGTGACCGCCATCGCAGAACAGGTGATCTACCTCGTAACCGGCTCCATGCCAGACGATGCCCGCCCAAAAGGCGACACGACCTCACGCGATCCTGAAATGTCTGCTCCGCAGTAAGAGACGAAAACAATGTCGACTGATCACCCCAAAGTTCTACTTGTCGAAGATGAACCCGCACAGCGCGAAGTGTTGTCCTACAACCTTCAAGCCGAAGGGTTCGACGTGGTCACAGCCGCTGACGGCGACGAGGCCATGTTGCTAGTGGACGAAGAAGTGCCTGACATCATCGTCCTTGATTGGATGCTGCCCGGCATTTCCGGTATCGAAATTTGCCGTCGTCTAAAATCCAAATCCCAAACCCGCGCAATCCCGGTTCTCATGCTGTCGGCCCGTTCCGAAGAAGTAGACCGTGTGCGCGGCTTGGAAACTGGTGCCGACGATTATGTCGTCAAACCTTATTCGGTTCTTGAATTGATGGCCCGCGTACGCGCCCAACTGCGCCGCGTGCGCCCAGCATCCGTTGGCCAACAGCTTGAATACGAAGACATCATGCTAGACGCAGAAACCCACCGCGTGACACGCGGAAGCGAGCCATTGAAACTCGGCCCAACCGAGTTCCGCTTGCTATCCACATTCATGGAAAAACCAGGCCGCGTCTGGAGCCGTGAACAACTGCTAGATCGGGTCTGGGGCAGGGACATCTACGTCGACAGCCGCACGGTCGACGTTCACGTAGGCCGCCTCCGCAAAGCCCTCTGCGCCAAAGGAGGCCAAGACCCCCTCCGCACCGTCCGCGGCGCAGGCTACGCACTAGGTTAAAGCCACAGATACCGTAGGCCGGGCTTTCAGCCCGGCTTTTCCCGTCGTGGATGTATCATTGACATAACTAAATTGTTATCTGATTAGTATTGTACGCAAAAAATAATTGGACATGACAGTGAAAAAATTTCTTGTTTTAGCGGCCTTAGTTGCCGCAGGTTGCGCACAACAACCAGATCGAATTTCCGCAGTTGATGTAGCTGGCGACCCATATAGAGGCTTCTCTTGCAGTCAACTCAAAGCAGAACACTTGAAAGTATCGCAAAACCTCGAAGCGGCTTCTGCTGATCAGAAAAAGGCAGCAAACGGTGATGTGCTCGGTGTATTCCTGCTTGGCCTCCCAGTTTCCAGCATGAGCGGTAACGACAAAGAAGCGACCATCGCAATTGCAAAGGGTCGCATCAACGAACTAGATCGCAAGATTTTGGCACGTAAGTGTAAGTAAGCATTTTACTGCTTTAGACCTCGCCATAGGGCGGGGTCTTTCCATCAAAAACAGAAAACTGGAGCGGGTAACGGGAATCGAACCCGTAACTAAAGCTTGGGAAGCTGCCGTGATACCTTTTCACCATACCCGCACAAATTTCGATTACCTCGCCTAAACTGGATGCGCAAGCCCATCACAATCATAAACGGCGCAATGTCCTATATTGGTGGGCTATCAACCCCGGCGCCGTCTGCGGCGACCAGAGCCACCACCACCTTCACCACCTGTGTTAAAGCTCACATTGGGTAGGGTGACAATGCTTTCCAAAATCGGAAAAGGTTCTGCCGAATTCGGCATTGCTGAAGCATTCACAAAATGCTCTTGAAAGCGTGGCTCAACGGCGGTTTCGATCTTTTCGATCTCACGCACGGTCTGCTCAATCTCGCGCCGCGCCTCTGTATTCAGCAACGCAATCCGCGCCCCAGTTCCGGCTGCGTTACCCGCACTTGTGACCTTATCCAGCTCGCAATCAGGGATCATTCCCAAAACCATCGCGTGTTTGGCAGAGATATGCGCCCCAAAGGCACCGGCCAGCACCACACGATCCACAGTCGCCGCGCCAAATTTATCCATCAACAACCGCGCTCCGGAATACAGCGCGGCCTTCGCCATCTGAATCGCGCGAATATCTGGGTTGGTCACTGTAATCACCGGACCATCATCCGCTGATCCATCCCACAGCATATAGGCATGGGTCCGTCCGTCCTGAATGCAACGCGCGGTGCCCGTTTGCTCCGCCGAGCCAATCAAGCCAGAGGCATCCAGAATGCCCGCCATCCGCATCTCGGCAATCACTTCAATGATCCCGCTACCGCAGATACCGCCAATGCCAGTGGTCGCAATCGCCTGATCAAATCCCGGCTCATCGGACCAAATGTCAGACCCAATAACGCGGAACCGGGGCTCCTTGGTCACCGGGTCAATCTCGACCCGTTCAATCGCTCCAGGGGCTGCACGTTGCCCCGAGCTAATCTGCGCCCCTTCAAAGGCTGGACCAGTAGGAGAAGAGCAGGCCAAGACCTTGGATGTATTACCTAAAAGGATTTCGGCATTGGTGCCCACATCAACAACCAAGACTAAGTCTTCGGATTTATTCGGAGCCTCAGACAGCGCCACAGCCGCCGCATCCGCACCCACATGTCCGGCAATGCAGGGCAACAGATAAACCCGAGCCGATGGGTGAAGTTCAAGCTGCAAGTCTTTGGCATTCAACGACAAAGCATCACTTGTTGCCAAGGCAAAAGGGGCCTGTCCCAATTCAAACGGATCAACTCCAAGAAACAGGTGATGCATCACTGGATTACAGACAAACACCGCATCCATGACCAAGGTCTTGTCAATCGACGCATCCGTCGTGATCTGATCAAACAAGGCATTCATGCCTTCACGCACAGCCGCCGTCATCTCGGCCGCGCCACCTTTGTTCATCATGCCGTAACTTACGCGGCTCATCAGGTCTTCGCCAAACCGGATTTGCGGGTTCATGATCCCGCTAGAGGCGACAACCTCGCCAGTTTTCAAATCACACAGATGCGCGGCAATGGTGGTCGACCCCAAATCAACGGCAAGACCATAGACGGTCCCATCATAGAAACCCGGCCACAGATGCATGATCCGAGGCGCCAGACCGTCATTGCCATCGTGCACGGCAACGGTGACCTTCCAATCCCCTTTACGCAAAATGGGCTGCATACCCGGCAAAATAGAAAAATCGGCCTTAACGTCTGACAAGTCCCATTGATCCGCCAACGCGGCCTTCAACCGTTCCAAATCACCGGATGGCTTGTGCATGTCAGGCTCTTCGACCTCGACATAATACATCCGCACAGAGGGGTTCATCACAATGTCCCGCGCTTCCGCACGCTTACGCACAACTTGACGATGCACTTGGCTCTCTGGTGGAACGTCAATCACGACATCGCTTTGCACCGTCGCCTGACAGCCCAACCGGCGGCCTGCCTTCAGGCCACGTTTGTCCTGATATCGCTGCTCAACCGAATTCCATTCGCTCAACGCATTCTCCGACACGGTCACCCCGTGCTTTGGGAATTCACCGGCAGAAGGGGTGATCTGACATTTCGAACAAATGCCGCGTCCGCCACAGACGGAATCCAAATCTACGCCCAATTGTCTGGCCGCCGTTAAGATCGGCGTGCCAACCGGGAAATTCCCTCGTTTGCCAGAGGGCGTAAAGATAACCAAAGGATCGCGGCTCATGTGAAGCACCTGTCATTCTGTCGTTATCGCGCGACAATAGGGGCTTTGTTGAAATTGGAAAGGCATCCCGCGGCATTTTGCATTCAATTCCCGGCAAGAATTCCGACTTTGGGGGTTTCCCATCTTAGACAAACATGCAATAGCGAAGCGCCAAACGACCCCACCAAGGAGATGTGTGATGGAGATTCGTGAGGCTCTTACCTTCGACGATGTTTTACTGGTTCCCGGCGCTTCAGATGTGCTGCCAAGCACAGCGGATACACGTACCCGCGTGACCAAATCCATATCGATGAATATCCCCTTGCTCAGCTCGGCGATGGACACCGTAACCGAGGCCCGCATGGCAATCGCCATTGCACAGGCTGGCGGCATTGGCGTGATCCACAAAAACTTGACCGCCGCAGAGCAGGCCGATCAAGTGCGCCGCGTCAAACGCTTTGAAAGCGGCATCGTTTACAACCCGATCACGCTGAAAGCGGACCAAACCTTGGCAGACGCCAAAGATCTACAGGAACGCTACCGTGTCACCGGTTTCCCGGTTGTGGACGACGAAGGCCGCGTTCAGGGCATCGTCACAAACCGCGACATGCGTTTTGCTGAATCTGACGACACACCAGTGTCTGTCATGATGACAACCGATAACCTCGCCATGCTGCAAGAGCCTGCGGATCTGGAAGAGGCCAAAAGCCTGATGCGTGTTCGCCGTATCGAAAAGCTGCTGATCGTGGATGGCGATGGCAAACTGACCGGCTTGCTGACGTTGAAAGACACCGAACAGGCGGTTCTTAATCCAACAGCCTGCAAAGATGACCTCGGACGCCTCCGCGTTGCCGCAGCGACATCCGTGGGCGACAGCGGCTTTGCCCGCACAGAGGCCCTGATTGATGCGGGTGTAGACATTGTCGTGATCGACACGGCTCACGGCCACTCTGCAGGCGTGATCGACGCTGTGAAACGTGTAAAGGCGTTGAACTCTGGCGTGCAGATCATTGCAGGCAACGTCGCAACAGGCGCCGCAACCAAAGCATTGATCGAAGCGGGTGCTGACGCCGTAAAAGTCGGCATCGGCCCGGGCTCCATTTGCACCACTCGTATGGTGGCCGGTGTTGGCGTGCCACAGCTGACCGCAATCATGGATTGCGCAAAGGCAGCCGGCGACGTTCCTGTCATCGCGGATGGCGGTATCAAGTTCTCTGGCGACTTCGCCAAGGCCATCGCCGCGGGCGCATCTTGCGCTATGGTTGGCAGCATGATCGCGGGCACCGATGAATCTCCGGGCGAGGTGATCCTGTACAACGGCCGTTCCTATAAATCCTATCGCGGCATGGGCTCTTTGGGTGCCATGGCACGCGGGTCAGCCGATCGCTATTTCCAAAAAGACGCCGCCAGCGACAAACTGGTCCCAGAAGGCATCGAAGGTCAGGTGGCCTACAAAGGTTCAGCCGGCAACGTGATCCACCAACTGGTGGGCGGTCTGCGCGCAGCGATGGGCTACACAGGTAATGCAACTGTCGAAGACATGCGCAAGAACTGCAACTTCGTTAAAATCACCGGTGCCGGCTTGAAAGAAAGCCACGTTCACGATGTGCAAATCACACGTGAATCTCCAAACTATAGGGTTGGCTAAATGACACCTGCGGCGCGCGTTCAGACAGCTATTGAGCTGCTCGATAAAATCATTGAAGGCGCGCCAGCAGAACGCACCCTAACCAATTGGGCCCGCAGCTCTCGATTTGCGGGTTCCAAAGATCGCGCCGCCATCCGCGATCATGTCTTTGACGTATTACGCCAGAAAAACACCTGTGCCGCTCTAGGTAACGGGCAGGGCGGTCGTTCCCTGATGATCGGCCTTTTACGCAAACAAGGCGTTGATCCCGCAGATTTATTCACCGGTCCACCCTATGCTGCAGACCCGCTAACGGATGATGAACAAACAGCAGGCGACGCAACTGATGTTGTCGATCAGGCCGACTGGCTTGTTCCGCATTTGACTGCGGCCTTGGGGGATGACTTTGCGCAAGTCGAACAGCTCATGCGCAACCGTGCGCCGGTCATCGTGCGTGCAAACCTGCGCAAGAACGACTGCGCAACCGCCATCGAAGAGCTGAAAGAAGAAGCCATCATAGGCATTCCACACCCAGCCAGCGAAAGCGCCATTGAAATCACAGAAAACCCGCGCCGGATCAAAAACAGCGACTCCTACAAAGACGGCCTTGTCGAACTGCAAGACGCCGCCAGCCAAGCCGCAATTGAATTATTGCCACTGACTGACGACATGCGCGTTCTGGATTATTGCGCCGGTGGCGGTGGCAAACTGCTTGCTATGGCGGGCCGAAGCCATGCTGAATTCTTCGCACATGACGCCATTGAAAGCCGCCTAAAGGACCTTACAGACCGCACCTATCGCGCTGGCATCAAAGCAAAAATTCTTAAGACCGCCGAAATTAGCGACGCAGCCCCATTTGACCTTATTTTCTGCGATGTCCCATGCTCTGGCAGCGGCACATGGCGACGCGATCCCGCCGCTAAATGGGCACTGACCCAATCTGATCTGGACGAAGTTGTCGCCCTCCAACAAGACATCCTACAAGAAGCCGCAGCCCATGTGCGCCCGGGCGGCTATCTCGCTTATGCGACCTGTTCGTTTCTAAATCAGGAAAACGCAGAGCAAATTGATGCCTTCCTCGCGCAAAATAGCGGTTGGACCCAGCAATATCGCAAAAGCTGGACACCTTTGGATGGCTGCGATGGTTTCTTCACCGCATTGCTACAAGCGCCACTCGCCTAATTTTCGAAAATAGATTGTTGATTTTCAACCTAAAGGGGAATTATCCTCTTTGGGAATTGTTAATATATTTTTGAAACCTTTGCCTCGGCTTACTAGTCGGAAAGGAATTGTCCTTGTGACGGCGCCCGGATCGCAATTATTCGTACCTAAACATCAACGCAGCATTCCCAAACGCTTAGCGCTCGGGTTGTTCTCTGCACTCATCGTATTTCTCAGCTACCAACTCGCTCTGCTTTTTTCCAAAGATCCCGCAACACCGATTTGGGCAGCTGGCGGCATTGTTGTTGCAATGGCCATAACCGCATCGCTTAAAGTCTTTCGAAAATCCGCGACACAACGCGCGACTGAAACGGTAGCACTGGCCATCGCACATGATAAATCCCCGCGTCTAATCGCAAGCAGCACCGGCGCGATCCTGCACAAGAACCCCGCAGCCTATGATGCCATGATGCTTGGCGAAACCATCACCGAAGTGATGAACGGCCAGATGCTGGACAGCGAGAATTTGATCAATCGCCTGCAAGAGGCCGCAGGTTTTGATGGCCATATTTCCGAACGCATCCTCACGCGCCTTGGCTCATTCGTTCTAGACGTCGCCCAACTAGAGCAGGGGCTTTTCCTTTGGTCGATCACCCCGCGCAATGGCACCGATTCACACTCCGAATCCGGCCCCATCATTCCCATGCTCACAGCCGCGTCCAGCGGTACAATCCTCTTCATGAACGCCGCCGCCCGTACCTTTCTGGGCGAGCGTAAAACCAAGCTATCAGATGTCTTTCAAAAGGACATTCTAAACGCTTCTGATATGAATGTGGTGCATACGAGCACGGGCATATCCAACTGCTTTATAATGGAAAAAGCCCTGAGCGGGGGGCGGCGTGAAATCTATATCGTGCCCGCCCAAGATCATGAAATCCCCAACACGGGCCTTTCATTCGAAGACCTGCCAGTGCCCATTCTAAAGACAAACGTGAATGGTGACATCTTAATGGTAAACAGCCTCGCTCGTCATTTATTGGGTGAAACACTAGCACAGGCCCATCACCTCTCTGACGTGATGGAGGGTTTGGGCCGCCCCTTGCGCGACTGGCTCACCGAAGCCGCCGCAGGCCGCGCCCAAAGCCTAACCGAATTCCTACGCCTCAAACGCGACGATCGCGAAGCCTATATGCAGGTCACCCTTGGCCGTTTATCCGACGGTCAGGAAACCGCGCTCTTTGCCGTCATCAACGACGCAACAGAGCTAAAAACGCTAGAGGCGCAGTTTGTCCAAAGCCAAAAGATGCAGGCTATCGGCCAACTTGCCGGCGGTGTGGCACATGATTTCAACAACCTATTAACCGCCATCTCTGGCCACTGCGATTTGTTGCTACTGCGCCATGACGAAGACGACCCAGATTATGCCGACCTCACGCAAATCTATCAAAACGCCAACCGCGCCGCAGCGCTGGTGGGTCAACTTCTGGCCTATTCACGCAAGCAAACACTCCGGCCTGTCACGCTCGATTTGCGCGACTCTCTCTCTAATCTCAGTCGGTTACTCAATCGGCTGGTGGGCGAGAGAATCCGCCTCAAAGTCCAGCATGAGCCAAACCTAAAACCCATCAATGTGGATCGCCAGCAGTTCGAACAGGTCATGATGAACCTTGTGGTGAACGCCCGCGATGCGATGCCAGATGGCGGTGACATTGAAATCACATCCGAAAACCTTTGCCTTTCTGCCCCTCTAAGTCGCGATAACGCCGTCGTGCCCTGTGGCGATTACGTCAGCGTGTGCGTCATTGATCATGGCACCGGCATTTCGGACGATAAGAAAAGCAAAGTCTTTGAACCCTTCTACACCACCAAACGCACGGGCGAGGGCACCGGTCTTGGCCTCTCCACAGCCTATGGAATCGTCAAACAATCCGGTGGTTTCATCTTTTTAGACAGCGTCGTCGATCAAGGCACAACGTTCAGGCTTTACTTCCCAGCCAGCGACAGCAAAGCAGAGGCCACACAAAACGCCCCAAAACCCATCAAAGAAGCCACGCCACCCCAAGAGGGCGTCGTTTTACTGGTAGAGGACGAAGCACCAGTACGCGCCTTTGCCTCTCGCGCCCTGCGTCTCAAAGGCCTCACCGTGCTAGAGGCCGACTGCGCCGAAAACGCGTTAACCATGCTCGAAGATCCGTCACTCAACATCGACCTATTCGTGTCAGACGTGATCATGCCTGGCATGGATGGCCCAACCTGGGTCAAACAGGCCCGCGAAATCCGGCCTGATACACGGGTCATCTTTATGTCTGGCTACGCCGAAGAAAGCTTTGCCGAAATCAACGGCACTTTGGATAACTCTATGTTCCTACCCAAACCATTTTCACTGGCAGAGCTTTCAACAGCAGTCGAACAGCAAATCGCGCAATCACGGGATGCTTTGGTATAGCTCGAACTCGTCCCGCCGAACGTCATGCAAATGGGCCAGAACCTCAGCAGAGGGCGCAAGTTCCATCTTGGGCGACACATTCCGACGCTCTAATGCGATCTTGCGATCCAACCGGTCCTCTAAAAATCCAAGAATCGACTCCTGATCTTCATAGCGAAACAGGTGATTAACCTTGGTGCCATTTGGCCGAGGCTCCAGAAACTTGGCCTGACTGCCCACATTCGCAAAGGGTTTGCGGTCCTCTTTGCAATATTCCATCAAAAACTCATCAAAACTGACATGTTCGGTAGAGGTGCGCTTACCCTTAATGAAATCCCGGCGGCGATACCGATACCAACTGCTTAACCAAGACACCGGTTCACGCATGATCGCCATGGTTTCCATACCGTCTTCTTTGCAGGCTTTTTCGAACATAGGCCGAAAAAAACGGTTATAGCGGAACAAAGGCGCATGTTTCAGCTCGGGTGGATCATTCACCACAATATCGGCCTGTGGCCCCAAAACCTCAGCCAAAGCGGTTGTTCCGGTTTTTGGAACAGCCAAAATCACCAGTTTTTGTTTCCAGAAAACAAGCATTTACGCGCCTCAATCACATTTTTCGTATTATTCGCCAACCTAAACTAACGTTTAACCAATGTCCGAAAAAGTAGGGTGTGAAAGAAAATTCTTGAAATGTTCTTGTTTTGATCTCATAAGAAAAAGAACAAGACCAGAACAAAGCCACTCATTGCCGCATCCGTGCGGGTGTGGAATAAGGAGGGCAACCTAATGGCAACGGCAGATTTATTAAACATGAGCAGCAAAAGCAGCAAAGCGTCCGCAGATAAACAAAAAGCGCTAGACAGCGCTTTGGCCCAGATCGAGCGTCAGTTCGGTAAGGGCTCTATTATGAAGCTGGGTGACGGCGCGATCACAGAGATTGAAGCGACCTCAACAGGCTCCCTCGGCCTTGATATCGCATTGGGAATCGGTGGTCTTCCAAAGGGGCGGATCATTGAAATCTACGGCCCGGAAAGCTCCGGTAAAACCACGCTGACCCTGCACTGCGTTGCAGAAGAGCAGAAAAAAGGCGGCGTTTGCGCCTTTGTGGATGCCGAGCACGCGCTTGACCCACAATACGCAAAGAAACTTGGCGTTGATCTGGACGAGCTGCTGATTTCGCAGCCTGACACCGGCGAGCAAGCGCTTGAAATCGTTGATACCTTGGTGCGTTCCGGCGCGGTAAACATGGTTGTCGTTGACTCAGTTGCGGCTCTAACACCAAAATCCGAACTCGAAGGCGACATGGGCGACAGCAACGTTGGCGTTCAGGCCCGCTTGATGAGCCAAGCCATGCGGAAATTGACCGGTTCGATCAGCCGCTCAAACTGTATGGTAATCTTCATCAACCAAATCCGGATGAAAATCGGCGTTATGTTCGGCTCACCAGAAACCACAACCGGTGGTAACGCGCTGAAATTCTACAGTTCTGTACGCCTCGACATCCGCCGCATCGGCGCGTTGAAAGACCGCGACGAAGTGGTCGGCAACGCCACCCGCGTGAAAGTCGTGAAAAACAAAGTCGCACCGCCGTTCAAACAAGTTGAATTCGACATCATGTATGGCGAAGGCATCTCTAAGATGGGTGAATTGCTCGATCTCGGTGTCAAAGCTGGCATCGTCGATAAATCCGGCAGCTGGTTCAGCTATGGGGACGAACGCATCGGGCAGGGCCGTGAAAACGCCAAAACCTTCTTGCGCGAAAACACCCGCATGGCACTTGAAATCGAGGATAAAATCCGCGGCGCCCACGGTCTAGATTTCGAAATGCCCAAAGGCGAAGACGACAACGACGCGCTCGTCGAAAGCTAAGTTTAGCGAAATTTTGAACAAAGGCCGTGCCGGAAAGCGCGGCCTTTGTCACATCTACCTAACAGCAACAGTGGACACCTTTGCAGGACAGGGCTAAACCGTTCAGGAAACGTTAAATTCCGCCAGAAAGCCCGTTGTATGCCAAGCTTAAACGACATCCGGTCGACCTTCCTGAACTACTTTGAAAAACAGGGCCACACAATTGTGCCCTCTAGCCCTCTTGTGCCACGCAACGATCCCACGTTGATGTTCACAAACTCAGGCATGGTTCAGTTCAAAAACGCCTTCACCGGCGTTGAAACCCGCGACTACGTCCGCGCCACAAGCTCGCAAAAATGCGTCCGTGCCGGCGGCAAGCACAACGATCTGGACAACGTCGGCTACACAGCCCGCCACCACACATTTTTCGAAATGCTCGGCAACTTCTCTTTTGGGGATTACTTCAAACACCAAGCAATCCCATTCGCATGGGAGCTGATCACCAAAGAATTCGGCATTCCAAAAGAAAAGCTCTACGTCACCGTCTATCACACCGATGACGAAGCCTATGACATCTGGAAGAAAATCGGCGTTCCAGAAGAGCGGATCATCCGCATCGCGACATCAGATAACTTCTGGCAAATGGGCCCAACCGGCCCATGTGGTCCATGCACCGAAATCTTCTATGACCACGGCGAACACATCTGGGGCGGCCCTCCAGGTTCCCCAGAAGAAGACGGCGATCGTTTCATCGAAATCTGGAACCTCGTTTTCATGCAAAACGAAAAGTTCGAAGACGGCTCCATGATCGATCTGGACATGCAGTCCATCGACACCGGCATGGGCCTAGAGCGCATCGGCGCGTTGCTGCAGGGCAGCCACGACAACTACGACACCGACTTGATGAAATCGCTCATCGAAGCCTCCGCACATGCCACATCCGTTGATCCATATGGCGATAAAAACGTGCACCACCGCGTCATCGCCGATCACCTGCGCTCGACATCCTTCCTAATTGCTGACGGCGTCATGCCATCCAACGACGGCCGCGGCTACGTTCTGCGCCGCATCATGCGCCGCGCCATGCGTCACGCGCACCTCTTGGGCGCGAAAGACCCGGTCATGCACCAATTGGTTCCAGCACTCGTTGGCCAAATGGGCGCCGCATATCCAGAACTCGGCCAAGCACAATCCTTGATCGAAGAAACGCTGAAACTCGAAGAAACCCGTTTCAAGCAAACCCTTGATCGCGGCCTAAAACTGCTGGACGACGAAGTCACCGGCCTCGCCGAAGGCGCACCACTTCCAGGTGCCGCGGCCTTCAAACTCTATGACACATACGGCTTCCCACTCGACCTGACCCAAGACGCGCTGCGTGAAAAGGGCCTAGAGGTGGACACAGACGGATTTGACTCCGCTATGGCCGAACAAAAAGCCAAAGCCCGCGCCGCATGGTCCGGTTCCGGCGAAGCCGCCGACAGCACCATCTGGTTCGACATCGTTGACGAACACGGCACAACCGACTTCCTCGGCTATGACACCGAAACTGCCGAAGGCCAGATCGTGGCCCTCGTCGCAGAGGGCGAACAAACTGACAAAGCCACCGGCAAGGTTCAGATCATCCTGAACCAAACCCCGTTCTATGCGGAATCCGGCGGTCAGGTTGGCGATACTGGCGAGATCAAAACCGACACTGGCACAGCCAAGATCACCGACACCAAAAAAGCCCAAGGCGTGTTCATTCACATCGCTGAAATCACCGAGGGTGAAATCACCAAAGGGCAGGGCGCACAACTAACTGTGTCAAACGCGCGCCGCTCTGCGATCCGCGCCAATCACTCTGCAACCCACCTGCTGCACGAAGCCCTGCGCAACGCGCTTGGCGATCACGTCGCACAGCGTGGTTCCTTGAATGCAGAGGATCGTCTTCGCTTTGACTTCAGCCATGCCAAAGGCCTCACCGCCGAAGAACTGGCGCAGGTGTCAAGCGAGGTAAACGAATACATCCGTCAAAACACCCCGGTCGAAACCCGCATTATGACCCCAGACGACGCCCGCGCCATTGGCGCGCAGGCCTTGTTTGGCGAAAAATACGGTGACGAAGTACGCGTCGTTTCCATGGGCCGCGCCGACACCGGCAAGGGCTTGGATGGCGACACTTACTCGCTTGAACTCTGCGGCGGTACGCATGTCAAACAAACTGGTGACATCGGCTCTTTCGTCCTACTGGGCGATAGCGCATCCTCCTCTGGCGTGCGCCGGATCGAGGCCCTAACAGGGGCCGCAGCCGAGGCGCACACAGCCGCCGAAGCAGCACGCCTTGGCGATGTTCTGGCCTTGCTCAAAGCGCAGCCAACCGATGTGGTTGACCGTGTCAAAGGCCTGATGGACGAACGCAAAGCCCTACAAAACGAGGTCGCGCAACTACGCCGCGAACTCGCGATGTCTGGCGGTGCAGGCCAAGGTGGCGGCGCAGAAGCCAAAGAAATCAACGGTGTAAAGTTCGTAGCTCAAGTTCTCTCTGGCGTCTCTGGCCGCGATCTTCCAGCGCTGATTGATGAGCATAAATCCCGCATCGAAAGCGGCGCGGTGCTGTTGATCGCTGATGCAGACGGCAAAGCCGCCGTCGCAGCTGGCGTCACCAAAGACCTCATCGACAAAGTCAAAGCCCCCGATCTGGTTCGCGCAGCGGTCGTAGAACTCGGCGGCAAAGGCGGCGGTGGTCGTCCTGACATGGCCCAAGGTGGCGCCAAGTCCACCGAAAACGCGGATGCCGCAATCGCAGCCGCTGAAAAAGTGCTAGAGGCGTAAATGCCAGCGCTCTGGATCAGCCACGTCGACGTCTCTGATCCAGAGGCCTACGCCGAATACGCAAAACGCGCCGTTCCCGTGATTGAAAACGGGGGCGGCACTTTCATCGCCCGAGGTGCCGAATTCGCCACGCTCGAGGGCACAGAATGGCAACGCCACACGATCGTAAAGTTCCCCGATCTCGCCACCGCACAGGCTTGCTATAGCAGCCCAGCCTACCAAGAGGCCGTCACATTTGCAGACGGCGCCTCAACCCGCAGCCTGACCATTATTGAGGTATCAGACTAGCCAAAGGACCCCATTTGTTTATTCGATTTGTATGTGCAAACCCAATTTCGGGTATGGATGCCAGAGCTGGATTTTTTGATGCAGCCTACGAACTGCGTTATTCGGATCGCCTCGATGAATTGTCCGCAGACTATCTAGAAGCACAATTATCGTGGTTTCGTGAAAATCTGACAATCCCCAAGAAATTCTCCCGGTCAAAACAAGCGCATCGGCAAAAGCAAACGACGCGTGGCCTTAGTTGGTACAAGCACGATGCACATGAACACATCTCTAAGTCATGGGAATTAATCGAATTTCTCAAAATTTGGGGCTACGGCATAGACGTCCTGACGACCGATCACGTTGGCTTCATTTTGTATGAAGATAAACTTCAGGTCGTCGCAGATCCATTCAACGATACCCCCCGTTGAACCCGTTATTGCCAGCTGCCCCTGAAATACGCCATGCTGGGCCTGTATTTCGAAAGGACACCCCATGCCCATCGGAGCCTTTTCCGTCAGCCTCTCGGTCAAAGACCTCGCTCAATCCATCGCGTTCTACAAAACCCTTGGATTTCAATCCCACCACGACATGTCCGAACACGGCTTTGCCATCCTGAAAAACGGCGATGCCGTCATTGGCCTGTTCCAAGGCATGTTCGAGGGCAATCTCCTCACCTTTAATCCCGGCTGGGACCAAAACGCCCAACCCCAAGAAACCTTCGAAGACGTACGTGACCTCCAAGATCGCCTAAAAGCCGCAGGCCTTTTTATCGAAGTGCCAACTGATCCACTCGGCACAGGCCCTGCCAGCATCACGGTCACGGATCCTGACGGCAATAAAATCCTCATCGACCAACACGTCGACAAACCCAAATAAAAAAGGGCACCCAAAGGCACCCTTTTTCTTGATCAAAATACCTCGGGGTGTGGGGGGGCGCCCCCCCCAACCCATAACCGAAAGACTTAGCGGGGCGCGTCCGCGCATGCGGGGGGAGGTTAAGCGTAAGTTAAAGCCCCG
>NZ_JAUORX010000006.1 GCF_030548175.1 Cognatishimia sp. 1_MG-2023
GACGCTCATTGCCGTTACAATGCAATTCATGTCTGCCGGAATGAAAATATCAGCTTTGTTCGCGAGTCGCCGGTTTGTCCCCCCCAATACAAACAATGTACCCCCGAGCAAATTACCCAAAATTTCGATGCTGGTACCGCTTTACAAAGAAACCGAAATTGCAGGTGCGCTTATACGCAGACTATCAACCTTGCGGTATCCACACGCCCTTTTGGATGTCCTCCTCGTGTTAGAAGAAAAAGATAACCTCACTCGCGAGACTTTGGCGAAAACCAATCTACCAAAATGGATGCGTGTTATTGAGGTACCGGGTGGCAGTGGGCTAACCACCAAACCACGCGCGCTGAATTACGCGTTGGATTTTTGTCGCGGCGACATCATAGGCATCTGGGATGCCGAGGATGCGCCTGATCCCGAACAGCTTATGGTCATCGCCAATCAATTTGCCCAAGCTGATGATGATGTGGCTTGTCTGCAAGGCATCCTTGATTACTACAACCCCTATACAAACTGGTTATCCCGTTGTTTTACATTGGAATATTCCATGTGGTTTCGTGTCGTCCTGCGCGGCATGTCTCGATTAGGGGCCGCCATCCCCCTTGGCGGCACGACCCTGTTTCTACGCCGTGATGTTATCGAAAAAATCGGACGCTGGGATGCCCATAACGTCACCGAAGACGCGGACCTTGGCGTACGTCTATGTTGTTACGGATACCGCACCGAGCTGGCCTTTACCGTCACGCAGGAAGAGGCCAATTGCCATATGAAACGCTGGGTGAAACAGCGCTCTCGATGGCTCAAAGGGTATATGATCACCTTCCTCGTGCACATGCGTCACCCGCTGCGGTTCTATCGCAGACTCGGGTTGCGTAAATTCATTGGCTTTAACGTGATTTTCCTAAGCACCCTGGCGCAGTTCCTACTGGCCCCCTTTATCTGGAGCTTTTGGTGCCTTGCCTTGGGCGTATCCCTGCCGTGGTTCGATGGCCTGCCCGCACCATTGATGACAGGCGTCATTGCCTTATTTGTATCGGTTTCACTGCTGGACACCATCTTGGCCGGGTTGTCGATGATCGGCCAAAAACGCAATGGGTTGATCTTTTGGGCGATTACCCTGCCAATCTATTTCCCACTCGCGACGCTCGGCGCATACAAGGCCTTGTTCGAGCTGATAGTGAATCCATTCTACTGGGATAAAACCGCCCACGGCCAAACGCCAGAAGGCCAATCCGCCAATTTCTCAGCTATCGGCGCTTAACTTCAAACGCGTCTCAAAGGCCTGAGAAATATGGGTTTTCAACGCCGCATAAGCGCCATCTTCATCACGGTTTTCAATCGCATCAACAATGGCCCCATGCTCAGACAATGCCATTTCGCCACGCCCCTCTGCTGCCAATGACGTCGTTGCCAACAGCGCCATAGAACGATGTACCAAATCAAGCTGCTGCACCAAATACCGGTTGTGTGACGCCAAATGGATCATCTTGTGGAACCGACGATTGGCACGCGCCAAAGCATTGGCATCCCCCACCAGATCCATATCTTCTTTGACCATCAATTGCAGAACACGCACCTCTTCCGGTGTGGCATGACGCGCGGCCAATCGCGCGGCCAAGCCTTCTAGCTCACTGCGCACCGCATACAGTTCTGAAAGTTGGTTGTGATCCAAAGATGCCACAATCAGGCTGCGCCCATCACGGGCCAACAAGGATTGCGTCTCCAGCCGCTGCAATGCCTCGCGGATCGGCGTGCGCGACACGCCAAATCTATCCGCCAAGTCACTTTCCACCAGACGATCACCCGGCTTGAACATCCCACCGTCAATCGCGTCTAGGATCAACGTATAAGCGTCTTTTTGTTGCGGGCGCTGCTGGCTCATGCGGCCTATCTCCTTGTGCTTAGCGTCGAGCTTATGCATTTGCGCACAAAACATGCAAGCAAAGCATTGACTTGCAGCCCACCAAGTCTAGCTTGCGCCCATGATTAAACCCGATTTCTCGCATGTGACGACCTGGGTCTTTGACCTAGACAACACATTATACCCGCCAGCGGTGCGCCTCTTTGATCAGATCGAAGAGAAGATGACTCAGTATATGGTCCGCACTCTTGGTATCAGCACAGAAAAAGCACACAGCATGCGCGCGGATTACTGGGCACGATATGGCACCACATTGTCCGGCCTCATGCGTGAACACGATCTGGATCCGGATCCATTTCTGGTCGACGTCCATGACATATCGTTCGAGGCGTTGATCCCTGATCCTAAACTGGCCGATCACATCCGCGAGCTGCCCGGCCGTCGTATCATCTACACCAACGGCACAGCGCCCTATGCCGAACAAGTTTTAGCAGGGCGCGGCCTAGATGGATTGTTTGATGCGATTTACGGCATCGAACATGCAGAATACCTGCCCAAACCAGAGCGCGCGGCCTTTGAAACGATCTTTGCGGCAGATGGGCTGGCACCGGAACGTGCCGCGATGTTCGAAGATGATCACCGCAATCTACAAGCGCCCCATGATATGGGTCTGCGCACCGTTCACGTGGCGCCAGAGGCCCATGCCGCCGACCACATTCATCACCACACAGACGACCTGACTGACTTTCTGAGCCGTCTCATGTGACAGCCTGACGCTTGGCATTGCGTAGGCAAACGCATATCTAAACCAGACAGCAGGAGGCTGAGATGCAAAACACATATGACATCGTAATCTCGGGCGGCGGCATTGCTGGTCTGACGGCAGCAGCAGCCTTCGCACAGGCTGGGTTTTCGGTGCAATGTGTGGACCCAATGCAGCCCATCACCGAACAGGACAAAGCCGGATCAGACCTGCGCAGCACCGCCTTTTTACAGCCCGCGCGCAGCTTACTTGAAGAAGCGGGACTTTGGGATCGACTGGATGCACATGCTGCCCCGCTGCAAATTATGCGGATCGTTGATGCAGGCGGGCCAAAGGCAGAGCCGCGGACTGTCAAAGATTTTGACGCCAGCGATATTTCTGATCAACCCTTTGGCTGGAACCTGCCCAATTGGCTTTTGCGCCGCGAGATGATCGCGCAATTGCAAGAGATGCCGAATGTTGACCTACGGCTTGGCACGGCAACAACAGGATTATTCACCCGTGCGGCCGAAGCACAGGTACAGCTGAGTGATGGCAGCAAGAGCCGCTGCAAATTGGTGATCGCGGCCGACGGGCGCAACTCCAAGATGCGCGATGCTGCGAATATCGGTGTAAAGACAACGCGCTATGGCCAAAAGGCACTGGCCTTTGCCGTGACACATCCTATCCCGCACGCAAACGTCTCTACTGAAATTCACCGCACGGGCGGGCCATTCACACTGGTGCCCCTACCCGACTACAACGGTTTACCCTCGTCAGCTTTGGTCTGGATGGAGCGTGCACCACGCGCGCAAGACCTGTTCGATATGCCCGTCACAGATTTTGAACGCGAGATGACAGAACGCAGCTGCAGCTTGTTTGGCCCATTGACCCTAGCGTCAAACCGCACGATCTGGCCGATCATCAGCCAAGTCGCGGACCGCTTTATTGGCGAACGTTTGGCGTTGGTGGCCGAGGCCGCGCATGTCGTCCCCCCAATCGGGGCGCAGGGATTAAACACGTCACTTGGTGACATGCGCATTCTGTTGGATTTGGCCAAAGCAGACCCTGCAAAACTTGGCGATGCCGCAATGCTGCAGACCTATCAACGCAAACGTCACGGCGACGTGGCATTGCGCGTGAAGGGTATTGATCTGCTAAACCGCGCGTCGATGGTGGAAACTCCGCTGTTGCGGAATGCGCGAGCTGCTGGATTGAATGCGCTATATGGCTTGGCGCCGGTGCGCAAAATGCTCATGCAAATGGGCTTGGGCGCGCGTTGAGGAATTCTGCACGCGCCGGGGCGCTGCCCCGGACCCCGAGGTATTTGGATCAAGAAAAAGCCTAAAGATACGTTAAAGCGGACCCGGGCGGCTTTCCTCAGACAAAAGCACATTCGCCTCGACATCGCCGACACCGGGCAATGTCATCACCCGACGGCGCAGGACGCGTTCAAAATCTGAAATATCGCGGGCCGTGACACGCAGACGGTAGTCATACATTCCCAAAACGTGTTCGACGGTTTGTACCTCTGGAATGGCAGCGACTGCGCGCTCAAAGTCGTCAAGGCTGACCCGACCTTTGGTCGCGAGTTTGATACCCAAAAAGACGGTCACGCCAAAGCCCAGCTTTTCCTTATCCAGATCAAGTTTTCGCCCCGCAATGATCCCTGCCTCTTGCAGACGTTTGATGCGTCGCCATGTGGCGGGTTGGCTCAGATCAAATTTGCGGCCCAACGCACCTGCATTTTGGGTCGCGTCCTGTGCCAGTGCTAGCAAGATTTTACGGTCAATATCATCCAATGTGATCATAGCGGCAGGCTTTCATCGGCTTTGATCCGGGCGACATGCATCAATGCCTCGATGTCAGCGATATGCGGCAGGGCAAGGATTTGGGCGCGGTAGATTTGTTGATAGTGGACCATATCCCGCGCAATCACCGAAAGGCGCACATCAACGCGCCCTAGAAACGTTTGGATTTCAATAACTTCCGCAATATCACGCGCCGCTGCAATAAAATCATCAAACGCGCGGGTTTGGGTTTTGTCCAAGGTAACGCGCAGGCTGACCTCGACCTCATAGCCTAAAGCGCGCCAATCAATGATGGCACGCACACCGCGCAAAACCCCAAGTTCGCGCAGCTTCTCAATACGGCGCGATAGGCGCGTACCGCTCAGGCCCGTTTGCTCGGCCAAATCCGGAATCGACCGCATTGGGTCGCTTTGCATAAGGCGCAGAATGCGCCGATCAAGATCATCAAGCATGAATTTCATAGTAAACCGAAGTTAGGCGAATAAAAACATCTAAAATGACCCGAAATTCATGCAATCAACACTCGAACCTGCCGAAAACCACTCTATGATCGCCTCAAACACAAACGAGAGGACGCTGACATGCGCGTTTATTACGACCGCGATTGCGATATCAACCTAATCAAAGACAAAAAAGTAGCCATCCTTGGTTACGGCTCCCAAGGCCATGCACACGCGCTGAACCTGCGCGACTCTGGTGCGAAAAACCTTGTTGTTGCTCTGCGCGAAGGCTCTGCGTCCGCGAAAAAAGCCGAAGGCGAAGGCCTGACCGTTATGGGTATCGCCGAAGCGGCTGCATGGTGTGACGTGATCATGTTCACAATGCCAGATGAGCTTCAGGCAGAAACATATAAGAAATACGTACACGACAACATCAAGCCAGGTTCCGCGATTGCATTCGCACACGGCTTGAACGTTCACTTTGGCCTGATTGAGCCAAAAGAAGGCGTTGACGTGATCATGATGGCGCCTAAAGGCCCAGGTCACACAGTACGTGGCGAATACACCAAAGGTGGCGGCGTGCCTTGCTTGGTTGCGGTTGATCGCGACGCGACAGGCAAAGCGCTTGAAATCGGTCTGTCCTATTGCTCCGCAATTGGTGGCGGTCGTTCCGGCATCATCGAAACAAACTTCCGCGAAGAGTGTGAAACTGACCTGTTCGGTGAGCAAGCTGTTCTTTGTGGCGGTATCGTTGAACTGATCCGTTGTGGCTTTGAAACGCTGGTTGAAGCAGGCTACGCACCTGAAATGGCATATTTCGAGTGTCTACACGAAACCAAGCTGATCGTTGACCTGATCTATGAAGGCGGCATCGCGAACATGGATTACTCGATCTCTAACACTGCAGAGTACGGCCAGTACGTCACCGGCCCACGCATCCTGCCATACGAAGCAACCAAGAAAGCGATGAAAGAATCCCTAGCTGACATTCAGTCTGGTAAATTCGTTCGCGACTTCATGCTGGAAAATGCTGTTGGTCAGCCAACAATCAAAGCATCCCGTCGTGCGAACGACGAGCACCAGATCGAAGTTGTTGGTCAAAAGCTGCGTGAAATGATGCCTTGGATCTCTGCAGGCAAAATGGTTGATAAAGCTAAGAACTAAGCGCCTAAGCTTAGAACATTTGAACGCCCTGCCATTTGGTGGGGCGTTTTTCTTTTGGCGAACCACAATCCCTGCGCTAACCTTAAGCGGGAGTATTGAGGGAGGCCAATTTGAACATTGAAAAACAAGACTTTGAAACGCAGACCTATATTTATGTACAAGGCAAGGCGCGCATCACTGACCCGACAGCAATTGCCGCTGCAATGGGCGCAGCCTTTGCAGAGATTTTCGGCTTTATTCAAAAGGTTGGAATTACGCCGCTAAGCGCCCCGATCACCGTCTATACCAAAATCCCCGGCACCAATATGAAGTTTCGTTCAGGCTTTTTTGTCACTCCGGAAGATGCCAAAAAGGCGACTGGTGACGTCAAAGCGGATAGCATCCCCGCTGGATCAGCCCTGCATGCGCAACACGTTGGCCCCTACATGGATTTAAAACAAACCCATGGTGCCATTTGGGGATATGCCAAATCGCATTCGCTCAAATCATCTATGCCTGTTTGGGAAATCTACATTGATGATCCGGACAAAGCGCCAGCGGATAAGTTGCGAACCGAAGTTTACCATACTGTCACCTAACCCGCGCACAGCCCCGGTTCATCCCCGCACAGGCATTGCCCTTGTCCAAGGCCTGCGTTGATACGACTTAGGATGCATGACCACATATGACATCCACGCAAGACAAGGGTTGCCCCAAGAGATGCAACTCTTGCTTCGGGATTATCCGCGCGAAGATTGGCCGGGTCACCCGAATTTCGCCACCGCCACCCAAAACTGGATGCGGGCCCACCAAATGTTCCGCCAACTTGGCGACATCATCGTAAAGGATACGGAAAAACTCCTTGAAAAGGAAATGGAAACAGAACGTTACGCCAGCCGCCTTAGCCATTACGGCAATCAACTGGTGAACAATCTGCATGGCCATCATCATTGGGAAGACCACAGTTTCTTTCCCGAGCTCGAAGCTGCCGATCCGCGGTTTCTGCGCGGGTTAGAGATGCTGGAAACCGACCATACAGAAATGGACGCGCTCCTTGACACCTTTACAGATGCCGCCAATCGCTACCTTCAGCTAGAGCGCCTTTCCCCAAAGGACACACGTGAAGAGCTACCAGCTATGCTGAAAGCGGGCGAAAGCATCAAACGGTTTCTAGACCGCCACTTAGCAGATGAAGAAGACTTGGTCGTGCCAATCATCTTGCATCACAAATTGCGTGGCTAGACGCACATAGTTTGATGCGTCTCGAAGTGAAATCAATTGACCCTGCCCCAGTGGCGGGGTCAATTGCATTTTGAGACGAGGTAAATTGATGCCAGAAATTGCAGGCCGTCATTGGGCCATGATCGCGATCCTAGGATTTGTCTGGGGGTCCACATTTTTGTTGATCGAATTGGCGTTAGAGGGGATGACGCCCGTCTGGCTTGCGGCCGCACGCATTAGCTTTGCAACGGTCTTGCTAACAACATTCTGGGGCTTTCGCGGCTTTCGTTTGTTCCATGACAAAAAGGCCTATCTGCCACTCGCTATCGCCAGTATTGGCAGTTCCGCTTTGCCCTTTTTCCTGATCAGTTGGGGGCAACAACATGTCACCTCTAGCTTTACCGGCATTTGCATGACAGCCATCGCGCTGATGATCCTACCGCTGGCACATATCTTTGTTCCCGGTGAGCAGATGACCCCGCGCAAAGTTGGCGGCTTTGTCATTGGTTTCATTGGCGTCGCCATTCTGATCGGTGGTAAAGCCTTTGAAAGCACAGGGGCCGACCTCGAATTCTGGGGGCGTCTGTCTATCTTGGGCGCCACAGCCAGCTATGCGTGCTGCTCCATCATTGTGCGCCGTTTGCCGCCGGTCGATTCAGTCGGCCTTGCGACAATGCTGCTATGGTTTGGTGCAATTGTAATCATCCCGGTCGCCCTGATGGCCGAGGGCGTGCCCCAAACCCCTGATCGCCAAACCTTTTTGGTTGTCGCGGTGCTTGGCCTTATCCCCACAGCCGCGGCCAATCTGCTGCGCGTCATGGTGGTCCGCGAAGCTGGCCCAACCTTCATGAGCCTGACCAACTATCAGGTGCCAATCTGGGCCGTCCTCATGGGAGCGTTGGTTTTGGGTGAACCATTGCCGCCAACCACCCTACTCGCCCTTGCATTGATCTTAGGGGGTGTTGGCCTCAGCCAATTTGGCGCGCTGCGGCGGTTATTCACAGGCCGCAGCGCTTAAAGTCAGACGCTGGCCTGAACCTCAGCGATGATGCCGTCCACAACGTCCGTCAGCAGCCCAGAGTCTTCGCATTCTGCCATTACACGGATCAACGGTTCTGTGCCGGATTTACGGATCAACAGACGCCCTTGGCCATTCAAACGCACCTCTGCATCCGCAATGGCCGCTTTTACCGAAGCAGCCTCTAGCGGCGCTTGCCCTGTACCATAACGCACGTTCTTCAATAGCTGCGGCACAGTCTCAAAGCTTTGCGATAGATCGCTTGCGGGCTTCCCTGTCTCAACCATCGCGGCCAGAAACTGCAAGCCTGCCAGCAGGCCATCACCCGTGGTTGCATAATCCGTCATGACAATATGGCCAGACTGTTCACCACCTAGATTAAAGCCGCCCTTGCGCATCCGCTCAACAACGTATCGGTCACCAACAGAGGTACGCTCCAGCCGCAAACCTTTGCTTTGCATAAACCGCTCAAGCCCAAGGTTTGACATTACGGTCGCCACCAGCGCCCCGCCCTTTAGACGCCCAGTCTGCGCCCAGCGATCTGCCAACAGCGCCATGACCTGATCGCCATCCGCAACCTTGCCATTTTCATCGATGATCATCACGCGATCCGCATCGCCATCCAACGCAATACCCACATCGGCACCATGCGCAACAACGGCTTCAGAGGCTGTTTGAGTATGGGTTGAACCACAATTCTCGTTAATATTGGTCCCGTTCGGCGACGTACCAATCTCGATCACCTCAGCACCCATTTCCCAAAGCGCCTCTGGTGCGGCGCGATAAGCGGCCCCATTTGCGCAATCGACAACAACCTTGATGCCTTTGAATGGCAAAGACGACGGCAACGCGCTTTTAACCCGCTCAATATAACGGAACCGACCATCATCAATCCGCTTCGCACGCCCAATGTTCTGCGGCTGTGCAGCTTCAACACCTTCCAGCACAAGCCGCTCAATCTCTAGCTCTGCGTCATCAGACAGCTTAAAACCATCCGGACCAAAGAACTTAATCCCATTATCAATCGCCGGGTTATGGCTCGCAGAAATCATGACACCTAGATCGGCACGCATAGATGTGGTCAGCAAACCAACCGCAGGCGTCGGCACAGGGCCAAGCAAAAGCACGTTCATCCCGGTAGAGGTCAAACCCGCCGTCAGTGCGCTTTCAAACATATAGCCAGACAAACGCGTATCTTTACCAATAACAACCCGGTGCTGGTTATCACCGTCATTGCGGAAATAACGCCCAACAGCCGCCCCCAGTTTCAACGCCATCTCGGCGGTCATTGGATATTGGTTGGCTGTGCCACGCACCCCATCGGTGCCAAAAAACTTACGTGCCATCGTTAACTACTCCTGTCGTAACAGCCTGCCAAAGGTCAAAAGCCTGCTTGGTTTCCGCCACATCGTGTACGCGAACAAATTGAATGCCTTGTGCGATGCCTTCCATCGCAACCGCCAACGAACCGGGCACGCGATCTTGCGTGTCTGGCGCGTTGCCAATCGTGCCAATGAACCGCTTGCGCGACGCGCCTAGCAAGATCGGGCAGCCAAGGCTGTGAAATAAACTGATACGCGCCAATAGCGCGAGATTATGAGTAAGCGTTTTGCCAAATCCGATCCCCGGATCAACGACAATCTGCCCACGGGACAAGCCAAGCGCCTCTAGCTGACTGACCTGCGCCTCAAGAAAATCGTAAACGTCCAACAGGACGTCATCATAGCTGGGATCATCCTGCATATTCGCCGGATCGCCCTGCGCATGCATGATACAAACCGGCGCGCCCTTTGCAGCCGCCAACGGTCCCAGCTCCGCATCAAAGGTGAAACCGGAGACGTCATTCACCAAAGTCGCGCCCGCCGCCAATGCGGCCGCCGCCACTGGGGCCTTGCGGGTATCAATGCTGATCGGCACGTCAATCTTTGGCGCAACCGCTGCAATCACCGGTGCTGTGCGCTCAATCTCGGCCTCAACTTCGACATAACCAGATCCCGGCCGTGTGGATTCCCCCCCAACATCAATGATCGTCGCACCTTGATCAATCATCGCCTGTGTCCGGTCGACCGCCTGATCCAGCCCATTGAACTGCCCACCATCCGAAAAACTGTCTGGCGTCACATTCAAAATGCCCATGATCTGCGGCGTTGCCATCGGCAAACCTGCCACATCCGCACGCGTGCCTATCAAATGCATCAATGCTTCTTGAGGAAGGTCAGCAACACCCGCAATCCGGGGTGCCTTGCCGCGTGTCAGGCATTCAACATGGGTAAACCAGCACCAACCACCAGCAAGCGTCAATGCCTCTGGCGGACGCGCGGCGTCAGTTTGGGGTATGGGACGATAGTAGGTTTTCATGTCAATGGAATGGGCGATCACGCCTTACTTGGCAAGAGTTCAAAGCTGGGATTGACAGAGTGTTACGAACTGCGTCGGAATTGTGTGTGGCTCCGGCAGGGTTTTGCCGATCACAACCAGTTTCTGCGCGCCCCACTGCTCTGCAAACCAAAGCGCCAAAGCCTCTGGCGCCAGTGGCGGCTCGTCCGTTGCATCCATCACCAGCTTTGAAGGGGCCCAAACACATGGCAGGCCGTTCTTCATCGCCCAGTCCAACTCAGTGCGCGTCGCCGCCACTGTTAAATCGGACTGCACCGCAGCCAACTGCCACGCCGCCTGCTCTATCGCCAGCAAATCAATCTGTCGCTGAGACGCGGCACTCGCAGCCTTTAGCCGGGTTTCCGGCACATCCAACGCCAAAACCAGTGGGCCACCAGCCGTACCCAATTGCGCCAACCATGATGGCAATAAATCACTCGCCAAGGCATCATTGCTTAGAAACGCAACAACCGGCTGGCGCAAATCCAGATCGTGCGCAGCGCCCTGCCCAGGCACACGCACAATCTCGACACCCAGCTTGCCATTGCCTTTATCCAGCTTCTGAATACGCACAAACACCCGCAAAGCCTGTGGTTCGTTCAGAATGCGATCCGCAATGCGTTCAGCCAATGTTTCGAGCAAGTTCAACCGCTCGGCGGCAAGCTCGTGTTCAATCGCCCAAGTAATACGGTCATAGGACAGGATGCGATCCACATCGTCATCCAAATCCGCATCCGGTGCGGCCACTTCAACAACGATGTCAAAGGCCACCCGTTGCGTCATGTCACGCTCTGCTTGAAATGCGCCGATCTCGACCTCGACGATATGATCCCGTAGTGACAATCGATCCGCCACGTCAGGCATCGCCATAGCAACAGCCCGAGACTCAGGATGAGAAAACGCAGATGTTAGATCGTTGGTCATATGGCAAAGGCTCCTTATGCGCCGCTATAGCAGTCGCATAAGCCCAATGCCATATCGCTTAGTTTTGCGAAAGCCGTGTTGGTGGGCGATAAAAGTGATGCACACCGATTGTCGTCGTGCGCGCAAACTTACGCGCCCAACGCGGGTTCACAGCCTTGGTGTGATAGTAAGTTGCACCGTCTGTCAGATCGCGCGGTGCGCCTTCCAGCATCAGCTTTGCAATCTTACCCATCCGATGATGTGCCGCTTTCTCGCGGATCACTTCGGGATGGCCGTCACAGGTAAACGTAAACTGGCACGCGAACTTGCGACCGGTCCCTTGGTTGATCACCTTACAGGCCGTGTTCGGAAACAGGCTGCTGTCGACACGGTTCAAAATGACCTCGGCCACCGCAAACTGGCCACGCACGCTTTCACCACGGGCTTCAAAGTACAGCGCCTGTGTCAGGCACTCCCACTGAGCATCACCACTGGCAACAACCGGCTGGCTGTCGATCCACGCACGAGAGCGTTCAATTTGAACCGCCTCAGGCGCTTTCTTACGTTGGAACAGATCCTTTAGCTTCTGCCCACTCAAGGCAGCAACCGCAGCGCGTTCCCGTTCGATCGCTTGTTCAACAGGATTCACCGGAGTATCGGCAAATGCTGTCCCGGCCATCAAAGTGATGGCAAATATCGTCTTCGTTAAGATGCGCATGGCAGCCTCGCAGATAGTGATACCGGTCCCCCGACCCGGCGAAACATCGGCTGGTGCATACAGAAAATTAACGAATGCGTCTACCCAACGGCCAATTCTGAGAAATTTGTCAGAAATGTGACCGATATGCTGCGCATTTAGGGCGAATTGCTACCCTATCTTGTCTTTTATCGCCAACTGAGCAGCAGCAAGCCGCGCAACTGGAACCCGGAAAGGAGAGCAAGAAACGTAGTCCATCCCCGCTTTTCGGCAAAATGCTATCGATTCGGGGCTGCCACCATGCTCACCACAGACCGACAAAGTCAGCGCAGGATGCGCTGCACGGCCGCGTGCTGCCCCCAACTGTAGCAATTCACCGACGCCCTCGGTATCCAGCGTGTGAAACGGGTCTTCGACATAAACGCCCTGCTGTACATAAGCAGACATGAAACGCCCCGCGTCATCACGTGACAACCCATAGGTCATCTGCGTCAAATCATTCGTGCCGAAACTAAAGAAATCGCAATGCGGCGCAATATCGCCAGCCCTCAACGCCGCCCGAGGGGTTTCCACCATCACGCCCAAACGGAAATCAAACTTCACGCCCTGCTCTGTCCGCACCGCTGCAGCCACCGCATCAATCCGGGTCTTAACCAATTCCACTTCCCGCTTGGCACTGACCAATGGGATCATGATCTCGGGCACCACCGGTTCACCATCTTTGGATGCCTCAATCGTCGCCTCAAAGATCGCGCGCGCCTGCATGTCATAAATCTCTGGCACCGTGATCCCAAGCCGAACGCCACGCATGCCCAGCATTGGGTTATGTTCGCTTAAGGCCTGAATACGACGTTCCACACGGGACAATGGCAAGTTCAACGCCTCTGCCAAATCGCGCATTCCCGCGCGTTCGCTTGGCAAAAACTCATGCAAAGGCGGATCAAACAGACGAATACACACTGGTTTGCCCTGCATAATCCGAAACAGATCAGCAAAATCGGCCCGTTGCATCGGCAACAACCGCTCAAGCGCAGCCGTGCGATCCTCGACCTCATCCGCAAAAATCATTTCGCGCATCACTGTCAGCCGGTCTTCTTCAAAGAACATATGTTCCGTGCGGCACAGACCAATCCCCTGCGCCTTAAAGTTCCGGGCCGTCATAGCATCAGCTGGCGTATCCGCATTGGCACGCACATCAATATCGCGGCTATCGTCAGCCCAGCTCATCAGCTTTTGGAACGCCTCATCCAAAGTCGCTTCTAGCATCGCTGGCTGACCAGACAAAACCTGCCCGTTTGTGCCATCAATCGTCAGCGTATCCCCTTCTTTAAAGACACGCCCATCCGCCGCAATGATCTGACGCGACCTTGCCTGAAACCGCATTTCATTCGCGCCAACCACACAGGGCAATCCAAGCCCACGCGCAATCACAGCCGCATGGCTGGTGATCCCACCACGTTCTGTCAACACGGCCACCGCCGCGTGCATACCGCGAATATCTTCTGGGTTGGTTTCACGCCGCACCAAAATACACGGCTCACCGCGCGCCGCACTCGCTTGCGCGGCCACTGCAGAAAACACAATCTTCCCTGTCGCAGCCCCAGGGCTGGCAGCAACACCGGTCACGATCTCGTCACGCTCGGCCTCTGGGTCGACCTGACGGTGCAGCAATTCATTCAACGCCCGCGGTTCAATCCGCAACACAGCTTCTTCGCGCGGGATGATCTTATCTTCGGCCAAGGCAACAGCAATCCGCACCCCAGCTCGAGCAGAGCGCTGCAAGCGCACCCCGTCTAGAATGTGCACCTCGCCGTTGCTGATGGTGAATTCCATCTGCATCTCTTCGCGCAACCGCCGGCGCATCAACTGCGCATGTGTCACCAGCGCATCAAAGGCTTTGGGCAGCTTATCTTGCAAACTTGGCCCACGCGCATCGCGTTCCAAGAACCAGGATTTCTCTCCCGCTTGCAACGCATCGCGCCCCTGCGATTGGGTCAAATACCGCCCCTTGATCACCGCAAGGCCCGTGACCCCATCCACAAGCTGCAAAACACCCGATCCGCTTTCACCCTGACCCAGCCCAAGCACCATGGCCTGCACGACAAGCCCCAACCCAGCATCCGCTGGTGCACCTTTGGCCATGCGCAACAACCGCGCAGAGGTCCCTTCCCAAGCGCGCGCCATAGACCGCAACACACCGGCAAGCTGCTCTTTTGGATCTTGCGGAAACGGCTCTTCGGCCTCGTGTTCATAGGCATCCAGCGTATCGCGCAAGGCATTGGGCGAGCCTAGGTCGATGTCATCAAAAATATCAGGATCCAGCCGCGCAACATGGGTCGAATAGGCCTGAATGAACCGCAGATAAATCTCGTCCGCCGCGTCGCTGCCAATTTCCTTCGCTAAGTTGGCATGGCGTTCCGCATTGATCCCAATGTTCAAAACCGCACCCGGACCACCCCAGTCAGGGTCTTGGGAGCTTGGACGCACGCAAAGCAGATGGTCGCCAACAAACGGCTCAACCAATTGCTCAATATCTGGAATGTCTCCGCCCGCGATGCGATGCACCGCATCAAAGGACAAAGCGACCGTGGTTGGCACCGGCAAGTCCAACCGCACCAACCGCTGCAAGCATTTCGCGCGTCCACCATGTGTGTCTGGGTGGATCGGTGCGCTTGGGGTCACAAGCGTGATATGCGAATTGTCTTGCTGCAATGCGGCATTCCTTCTGTTGATGGCAGCATACGCGCAACAGAAAGTGAGGCAAGGAAAAGGTTTAGCGCCAGACGTGGTCTGTGCGGAACGCAAAAGCGCCGAATTTTCAGGGAAAATTCGGCGCGGCCTCCGGCGGAGGTATTTTAGTCAAGAAAAAACCAGAAGAGCGTTTAGCCTTCGACCTTAGTGAGATCCGCGACAGACGCGCAAAGTTTCCGGATACGGCTAAGTAGGTTCAGACGGTTGCGGCGCACCACGTCATTGTCTGAATTAACCTGTACCGCTTCGAAAAACGCATCAATCGGCGCGCGCAGACCGGCAAGGCCCACCATAGCAGCGGCGAAATCTTCGCCACGGATCGCTTCGGCAATCGGTGCTTCGAATTTATCAAGCGCCTCGAACAATGCCTTTTCTGCGTCGTCCTCGACAAACTTCATATCCGCGCCATAGGAATATTCGACACCATCTTTTTCCTCGGCTTGAGTGAGGATGTTATTGGCGCGTTTAAACCCTTGCAGCAGGTTGGTGCCGTCATCGGTTTTCATGAAATTCTCAAGCGCACTTGCACGGTTCACCAGCAAGGCGATGTCGTCATTACCGTCCATCGCGATGCATGCATCGATCACGTCATGACGAATGCCTTGGTCGCGCAAAAAGACTTTGAGGCGGTCGTGGAAGAAGCCCAACAAATCACCCATATCAGCATCGTCACGCACTGGCAGTGATTTCAAAGGTGCAGTCAAGCTATTGGTAAGGATCAACCGAATAACACCCAACGCCGCACGACGCAGTGCAAACGGGTCTTTGGACCCTGTTGGTTTCTCATCAATCGCCCAGAACCCTGTCAGCACATCCAGCTTATCCGCCAGCGCAACGGCCACGGATACCGGCGCTGTTGGCACGTCGTCTGACGGGCCAAGCGGCGAATAATGTTCGGTAGCCGCCGCAGCAACCTCTGCCGGATGACCCGCGAATTCCGCATAGTAGCGGCCCATCAGGCCCTGCAGTTCAGGGAACTCATAGACCATTTCGGATGACAGATCAGCCTTGGCCCAACGCGCAGCCTTTTCAGCCAGGTCCGCATCGGCACCCACAATCGGCGCGATCTCACGCGCCAATGCGGCCACGCGATCAATGCGCTCGGCTTGCGAGCCGAGCTTGTTATGGAAGGTCACGTTGGTCAGCTTTTCCAGCCACTCCGCAGCGCCTGCCTTGGCGGTGCGCACATCGTTTTCCCAGAAGAATTTTGCATCAGACAGACGCGCGAATAGAACCTTTTGGTTCCCCGCCAGAATAGTCGCGCCATTGTCTTTGGTTTCGCGGTTCGCAACGGTGATGAATTTCTCAATCCGGCCCGTCTTGGGGTTGCGGATAGAAAAGAACTTTTGGTGTTCTTTCATCGAGGTTTGCAGAACCTCGGCTGGCAAGTTCAAAAAGTCGTCCGCAATGTCGCCCATCAAAGTGACCGGCCATTCAACCAAACCCGCGACTTCGGCCAGCAGGCCTTTGTCTTCGACAACCTCAAGCCCCTGCGCAAACGCAAGGTTCTGCGCATCAGCGGCGATCATCTCGGCGCGCTCTTCGGCAGACAGCACCACATAATCCCGCTTTAGCTTGGCAGCGTAATCTTCAAAGCCCGTCACCGCAAAGCGGCCAGAGCCCATAAAGCGGTGGCCTTCGGTGGTGTCACCCGCTTCGATGCCATCTACGGACATCGGCACAACCGCATGACCGGTTTCGTCAGATGTGATGCATAGAATAGAATGCAACGGACGCACCCAACGCAAAGAGCCCGTGCCCCAGCGCATTGCCTTTGGCCAAGGGAAGTTACGAATGGTATCTTCTAGCACTTCCGCCACAATCGCCGCTGCCGGGCGGCCCGGCTTTTCGATGGTTGCGAAATAGACGCTGCCCTTTGGTGTCTCACGCTCTTCGAGCTGATCCATCGTTAGGCCAGCACCACGCAAAAAGCCTTCGATGGCTTTTTCAGGCGCGCCCACCTTTGGGCCCTTGCGTTCTTCACGCACGGTTGGGCTTTCGGCCAACATGCCCTCAAGTGCTAGGGTCAAACGACGCGGTGTCGAAAACGCCGATGCATGGGCATAGGTCAAACCGGCCTCGACCAAACCATCGGTCACACGTTTTTTCAGATCATCCGCCGCGCGTTTTTGCATGCGGGCTGGGATTTCTTCGGAAAACAGTTCAATCAGCAGATCGGGCATTGTTATTGGCCTTCCGGTTTAGGCGGACAAAAGTCAGGGGCTGGATCGCCGTCAAAGACAACCTCGCCACAGGCGTTAATTTGGTGCCAGGCAAAGCCCCGGCCGTCAGGCATAATCGCGATCACGCGGTCGATGCCATAGTGAATGTTTTGCGTCCCCATAAAGGCCAAAGCCTCGCCGTTTTCCAACGCTTCACCGATTTCAACCGCATCAAAGCAGCCAAACCAGTCAGGCGCGATCAGGGGCTCTGCCGTTTCATAGGGCACATAGGTTTCCGTCATCATCGCTTGGCTTTGCGATGTGGTGAAACAGGCGCGATACCGGATCGGAGAAGAGTCCGCGTCAATCGCTTCGAAGTCTTCAAACAAGATCGGGTCCGGCTGGCCAGTGGCCATCAGGGTCATCTGAACGTCGGTGTCACCGGTTGCAGCAACAGGTTCGTAATAAGCCTGCGTTTGAAAATAATAGAGCGCGATGCCCATCGCCAAAGCAGACACAACTAGAAACCCCGCCAAAAACTTACCCATCACGCCGCGGCCCCGCCTGCTGCGGTTTGCACAAAGGCATCCGCGCATTGCTTGGACAGCGCGCGCACGCGCCCGATATAGGCCTGACGTTCGGTGACAGAGATCACACCGCGCGCGTCAAGCAGGTTAAAGATGTGGCTGGCTTTGATGCACTGATCATAGGCCGGATGCGCCATGATGATGGTCTTGCCGGTTTTCGGATCAACGTGCTCTTGCGCCAGAATGTTTTCACACTCGGCTTCCGCCTCTTCGAAATGACGCAGCAGCACCTCGGTGTTGGCCACATCAAAGTTCCAACGTGCGTATTCTTCTTCGGTCTGCTTGAACACATCACCATAAGACAGCGGGATCAAAGCATCCGGGTCGTTATATGGCATGTCCATCACGTGATCGACGCCAAGGATATACATCGCCAGACGTTCCAAACCATAGGTCAGCTCGCCTGACACCGGATGGCAATCATGGCCGCCAACCTGTTGGAAATAGGTGAACTGGCTGACTTCCATGCCGTCACACCAAACTTCCCAGCCAAGACCCCAAGCGCCCAATGTTGGGCTTTCCCAGTCATCCTCGACGAAACGGATGTCGTGCATTTCCATATCAATGCCGATCGCTTTCAGCGATCCCAGATACAGCTCTTGCAGGTTGGGTGGGCTTGGCTTGATCAGCACTTGGTACTGATAATAATGCTGCAAGCGGTTCGGGTTCTCGCCATAGCGGCCATCGGTTGGCCGACGGGATGGTTGCACATAGGCCGCAGCCCATGGTTTTGACCCAAGCGACCGCAGGGTCGTTGCCGGGTGGAACGTACCTGCACCGACTTCCATGTCATAAGGTTGCATCACCGCGCAGCCCTTCTCAGCCCAATAGGCCTGAAGCCGCAGGATGATCTCTTGGAATGACCGTGGTTTGCTGTCCGTATTCGCCATGGTTCTGCCCTTTTCAAACGCCGGTTGTTCCTATGCGCAACAGGTCTGCGGGTCAATTGCGTGAAACGGGAATTTAAGGGTGCATGCGCGGCGGAAATTGGTAAAAGGGCCAACAAACAGGAAATCTTAGCGATTAAAGGGCCAAAGTCACAATGCCGCGCTTTCTTTTAACTATTCTATTTGCGGTCGTCATGACGACACGCGCCGCCTTTGCCCAGCAAGAAGACGCCGTTTGGGTGCAAGTCGAAGCCCAACCAAGTCTTGCACAAGCAAATCGCCAAATCATTAATTATGCCAACCGGTTACAGGACGTAAACGGTTTTGCACTTGGTGGTGGTTGGTACGGAATTGCCCTTGGCCCATACAATCGCGCCGATGCAGAAACCGTCTTGCGCGCCTATCGCCGCGACGGCCTTATTCCGCGCGACGCCTACATTACATTCACCTCATCCTTTGAAAGCCAATTCTGGCCAATCGGTGCGAATCTTTTGAATGTACGGGTGGAAACACCTGCAGCAGAGCCCCTCGCCCAGCCAGAAGCACAACCCGCTGCACAAATCGCGCCTGAAACTGAAACAATTGTGCCAGACGAAACACCTCGCGAGGCCCGCGCCAGCGAAGCGCAGCTGACACGCGACGAAAAGAAAGAACTGCAATCCTGGTTGAAATGGGCAGGCTTTTACAATGCCGCGATTGATGGTTCTTACGGTCGTGGCACCCGCGCCTCTATGTCCGCATGGCAGGCCGCAAACGGCTACGAAACAACTGGCGTTCTAACCACAGCACAGCGCGCAGCCCTAAAAGGCCAGTACAACGCGGTTCTCGACGGTCTTGGCCTACAATCCGTTTCCAACTTTGACGCGGGCATCGAAATGATGATCCCAACCGAAGTGGTCTCGCTGAAATCCGCAGAATACCCATTCGTCACATACACTCCGACAGCTGACCTGGATGCACAGGTCGTGATGATCAGCCAAACCGGCGATCAATCCACGCTCTTCGGCCTGTATGACATCATGCAGACCTTGGACATTGTCCCACTCGAAGGCCCACGCGAACGCAAAGACAACAGCTTTGTTCTGGTCGGCGAAGACGCAGCGCGCATCAGCCACACCGAAGTCAGCCTGATCCGCGGCGAAATCAAAGGCTTCACTTTGGTCTGGCCATCAGGCGACGAAGAGCGCCGCCGCCGTGTGCTGACCGAAATGCGCAGCTCGTTCAACCGGATCGACGGCGTGCTGGACCCATCCGCAGGCTCCAATGCGGTCCAAGACATCGACCTGCTCGCAGGCCTTGAAATCCGCAAGCCAAAGCTGTCTCGCTCTGGCTTTTACATCGACAACAAAGGCACCGTGATCACTACAGCCGAAGCCGTCGGTAGCTGCCAGCGCATCACTCTAGATGACGAATACGATGCGGAATTGGTTGGCGTGAACGATCAACTCGGCGTCGCCGTCCTGCGTCCGCAAACCTCCCTTGCGCCAATCGCAGTGGCGTCATTTCGCAACTCACAACCGCGCCTGAAATCCGAAGTTGCCGTCGCAGGCTATTCTTTCGGCGGCGTCCTAAGCGCCCCATCCGTTACCTTCGGCACACTCTCTGACCTACGTGGCCTCGAAGGCGAAGAAACCCTAACGCGTCTCGCCCTCGCGCCCCTCCCAGGTGACGCAGGCGGCCCAGTCTTTGATACAGGCGGCTCAGTTGTTGGCATGCTGCTTCCAAAAGCAGACGGCACCAGCCGCCAACTACCAGGCGACGTCAGCTTCGCCGCCAGCGGCGACGCCATCCGCGCCCTGCTGACCCAAGAAGGCATCACAACAGACGCGGGCGAGTCCCTCGGCATCATGGCCCCCGAAGACCTAACCGCCCTCGCAGGCGACATGACCGTCCTCGTCAGCTGCTGGTAAGCCAAGCCCCACGAAACAACGAAAAGCCCGCTTCATCGAAGCGGGCTTTTTAGCATCTAACGTAATGGGCCTAGCAGCCCTGATCGCCTAAACAGCAACTCCGCACCGTTGGATGGTTTTGACAGCAATCCGTCAGAATATACCCCATCAATTCTCCTAACGTTTCAAACCGCACATGATACCTGATTTGCTTGGCTTCCCGCGTTGCACTGACCAAACCAGCCTTGGCCAAAGCTGACAGATGAAAAGAGGCCCGCGACGGCGCCGCATCCGTTTGCGCGCTAATGTCCCCAGCTGTCATGCCACCCTCTCCGGCGACAACCAACAACCGCAACATCCGCAACCGCGTTTCCCCGGACAATGCCGAAAACGCCTGTAAGGCTTCCGCTTCCTTCATATTTCAATCTTTCTTGAAATGTAATCGCAATTAAGTTAGCAATTTAATAATTCAAGAATCATTGAAATGAAAGCCCTCCCTATGTCCCTAGAAAACCTACTGACCCTATTAGGCGAAAAATCCTCAGCCGCGCCCCTCATCTTTTCCACCAAAGACGGCGACATCGGCGGTGGCTATCATGTGACTGAACTGAAGTCGGCTAAGATCACCAGCATCGACTGCGGCGGCAACGTAGCAGATTGGACCGAAGCCACGTTGCAGCTATTGGATGGTGGCGACGGGACACACATGACTGTCAGCAAATTCAGCGCAATTCTCAGCCACAGCCTCAAAACCATACCCGCCTTGAAAGACGCCCCACTGTACGCCGAGTACGCGCCACAAAACACACAGCTCTCGCGCTACGACGTTTCATTGCAGCAGACTGATAATTCAATGGCAGAAATTCGGCTGACTGACATGCAGGCCCTGTGCAAACCGGCCCAAAACCAATCCTGCGGTCCAAAATGCGGCCCCACTGCACCACAAAAACGCGCCTGCTGCTAACAAAAAACCCCGCAGCACAATGCTGCGGGGCTTCCCATATCCAAACTCAAACAAGCGCTTACAGATCAAGCGTTTCCAAAAGCGTTTCTAACACTTTCCGATCATTCCCTTCCAACGGCGCACGGCGCGCGCGGAACAGGGTCGCTTGGGATTTCAGCATCAAACCATCTGACAAAATTTTCAAATGGTTCGCCCGTAGCGTCTCCCCGGTCGAGGTAATATCTGCCACGGCTTCCGCCGTCATGTTCTTGATCGTACCTTCGGTTGCGCCTTGGCTATCAACCAGTTGATAATCCGCCACGCCATTTTCGCGCAGGAAATCCCGCACCAAACGGTGATACTTGGTCGCAATCCGCATGCGGAAACCATGTTCCTTACGGAACGCAGCTGCCGCGGCATCCAGATCGTCCAGCAGGTCCACATCAACCCAGCACTGCGGCACAGCAATGATCAAATCCGCCCGGCCAAAGCCCAGCTCTGCCATGACCTCAACCTGTTGCTCCCAAAGGCCAAGTTTTTCGCGAACCAAATCGGTCCCGGTCACACCCAAATGGATACGCCCAGCCGCCAATTCGCGTGGAATCTCACCCGCGCTTAGCAGTACCAATTCAACGCCATCAACACCTTCGACCTTACCCGCATATTCGCGGTCCGATCCGGTCCGCGCGAGGGAAACCCCACGCTCACCAAACCAGTCAAAGGTCTTTTCCATCAACCGCCCCTTAGAGGGCACACCCAACTTAATTGTCATGCGCCTGCCTCCAGTTGCAGAACCACTTCGGGCCGGATCACCGCCCCAACCGCTGGAATTTCATTGCCCTGTCCCAACACGCGGGTCAGCGCATCATAGCGCCCACCTGTCGCCAAGGGCGGCAGATCAGCCCGCCCTTCGGCATAAAAGCCAAAGACGAAACCGTCGTAATATTCCATATTCGTGCGGCCATAGCTGCCTTCGAATTCGATCGCATCGACATTCACGCCGCGCTTATCCAGGGCTTCGATCCGGTCCCGCAGGCTTTGCACCGCCGGGCTAATCGCTGGCAGGTCCACTGCAATATCGCGCAGTTGCTCCAAAGCAAACGGCAAGGTTTCCCGCACGTCTAACAAGGCATCCAGCAATTCAACCTGACCCGCAGAAATCGGCATCGCACCAACATCTTCGCGCAGCGCTTCGATCCGGTCAGACACCTCTGCCGGTGTGCGCAATCCAATAAACGGCACACCACTTTGCATAGGTTCATCTTGCGCCAACAGCGCTTCGCGGCTTGGCGGCACTTCAACACGCCCCGCAAACCGATCCAACAAAGACCGGAACCGCCGAGGTCGCCAAATGTGCCGCGCCAAAGCCGCCTTGCGACGCTCTGTTGTCTCAAGCCCCTGAACAGCCGCCTTCAGCAACCCGATATCACCCGTCGACACCCGCACATCCAACGGCGACAGCGCCTCTTGGATCAGTGCAAAGACTTCGGCATCCGCCGCCGCTGGGTTGTCACGATCAAAGATCTCATAGCCAACTTGCGTATATTCATTCGCACGCCGCGTATCTTCTTCTTGGCGTCGAAACACTTCACCAGAATAGGTATAGCGCGCCGGTTCCGCCCCATGCTCCATATGCATCTGCACCACGGGCACGGTGAAATCAGGCCGCAGCATCTGCTCGCCCAATAAGCTATCGCTGGTCACATAGGCGCGGGCACGAATGTCTTCGCCATACAAATCCAAAAGCGTTTCCGCAGGCTGCAACAAGGATGTCTCAGCCACCACCGCCCCCGCCTTTTCAAAAAACGCACGCAGTTCCGCAGCACGGGCGCGGATCAAAGCCTTATCAGACATCAGCTTTGCCCCTCTTGGCTCGCCAAAATCTCGCGCACCTTCGCGACCAGATCACCGCGACCCACTTCGAATTGGCTTGGGCGTTCTTTCCACTCTTCCAAGGTCGCGCTTTCAGCAATCTTCGCCCCAAGGATCAAATCCTTGATCTGAATTACGCCCTTCTCCTTTTCGTCACCACCTTCGATGACCGCAATCGGAGAGTTCCGCTTATCCGCATATTTCAGCTGATTGCCAAAGTTCTTGGGGTTACCCAAATAGACCTCAGCCCGAATGCCCGCATTGCGCAGCTCTGCCACCATTTCCTGATAATCCGCCATACGCGCCTTATCCATCACGGTCACAACAACTGGCCCCGCCTCAGTGCCACCAATGCGGCCTTTTTCGCGCAACGCCGCCAACAGACGATCCACACCAATCGACACACCGGTCGCAGGCACGGCCTGACCGGTGAAACGCTTGACCAGATCGTCATACCGCCCACCACCAGACACGGACCCAAACTGACGCTTGCGCCCCTTCTCGTCGAATATCTCAAAGGTCAGCTCTGCCTCAAACACCGGACCGGTGTAATAGCCAAGACCACGCACAACAGACGGATCAATCTCAATCCGATCCGCGCCATAGCCACCAGCCGCCAGCAAATCACCAATCTGCTCAAGCTCTGCGATGCCCTCGGCCCCAACAGCCGAACCACCCACAGCATCCCGCAGATTCGCAAATGTCTTTGCCGCATCCGCCGCCTTGGACGTCAAGAACGCCAAAACCGGAGCCGCTTGATCGTCAGACAATCCAACACCGTCGATATACGCACCAGAGGCATCCAAACGCCCCTTGCCCAACAGCTCGCGCACGCCGCTTTCGCCAACTTTGTCAAACTTATCAATCGTGCGCAGAACATTGTCCTTGGCTGCCTGATCATCGCCAAGACCCATGGCCTCAAGCACACCATTCAAAACCTTGCGGTTGTTGACCCGCACCAGATAATCCCCGCGCGGAATACCAACAGTCTCCAACGTGTCCGACAACATCGCGCAAATCTCAGCATCCGCCGCAACAGAGGCCGCACCCACAGTATCCGCATCACATTGATAAAATTGACGATACCGCCCCGGACCGGGCTTTTCATTGCGCCAAACAGGCCCCATCGCATAGCGACGATAAGGCGTGGGCAAATCATTGCGGTGCTGCGCATAAACCCGTGCCAAAGGCGCGGTCAGATCATAGCGCAAAGCCATCCAATCGCCCTGCCCGTCGTCATCCGCCTCTTGCCAAGCAAACACACCCTCGTTCGGGCGATCGACATCCGGCAAAAACTTACCCAAAGCTTCCACAGTCTCAACCGCAGCGCTCTCCAAGGCGTCAAACCCGTAACGATGATAAACCCCTGCAATTTGATGCAGCATTTCGGTGCGTTCCGTCACTTCGGTACCGAAATAGTCGCGGAACCCCTTTGGCGTCACTGCCTTAGGGCGCGGGGCTTTTTTCACTTTGGCCATCGCTCAAGTTTCCTTGGTTAAATTACACGGCTCGCACTTACCCCACCCCCATGCTGCAAGCAACCCAAGCCTGCAATCACATGCCAATCAGGCCTTTTCTTGATCCAAATACCTTGGGGTGAATTGGCGTAGCCAAAAGGGGCAAAGCCCCTCTCTTGACCCACGCGGCAACAAAGCTTACGCCAGCGCCATGGAACACATCGAAGAAAAAATCGCCCACCTGATCCGCACCGTCGAAGACCTCTCCGACGTGGTTGCCCGTCAAGATGCTGAAATCCAAACCCTAAAACGCCGCGTGAAACTCCTGCTAGAACGCGAAGCCGGCCGCGAATCCGCAGGCGGCGACTCCGTCACCTTCGGCAACGACCGCCCCCCGCACTACTGATCCGCAAAGCTCTAGCCCTAAGGCAAGCTAAGGCCCGACTGAGAAATGTCTGCTTGGAGCCCAAAGCACCAAATTCTGCATTCTAAATGAATGGCAGCTTCAATGAAAATCCCGGCTCGGAAACAAACGTTTTGCCTGGTCGCGGGGATGCATGGCGCGGGTGGGATGGCGCGACTGCTTGGGCGTGTCATCGGCGCGGGGGCCTTCAGTGGTCAGGGCTTCGGGCGCAGGGTGGCCCAATTCAAAGAGCGTATGCGACATGTCCTGAATGTCCTGTGCGATCAGATGCACGACGATGCCTTCGCGTTGCAGATAGCCCGTCACACGCAAAAGCCGCGCGCCCATGACGATACGCCGAAACCGTTCATAGACATTGCGCCAGACCACAATATTGCTGACGCCGGTTTCATCCTCAAGCGTCAGGAAAATCACGCCGGATGCGGTGCCGGGGCGTTGCCGAGTGATGACAAGGCCGCAGACGCTATAGCGGCCCAACGGAACTTCAGACAAAGACGCATGCGCCGTAAGCCCCGGAAATGATGGACGTAGCAATTCCATCGGATGGGCACGAAGAGTCAGGCACGTGGAGACATAGTCTTCCACCACCTCTTCACCCAATTGCATGATAGGCAGGTGCACCTGTGGTTCTTGGATGTTTTCCCCGTCAATCGGATCATTAAACAGGGGCAAGGGCTTGGGACTTTGGATGGCTTTGACCTGCCATAATGCGTCGCGTCGCGTGAGCCCCATATCTGCAAACGCATCGGCCTCAGCTAGACGCGTTAACACATCCGGGCGCAGGCCCGCACGAAGCCACAGCGCCTCTGGATCAGGATAGCCATTGCCCCGAGCCGCCACGATCCAGCCTGCATCTTCCTCTTTCAACCCTTTGATTTGGCGAAAGCCCAAGCGTAGCGCCAAGGCACCATCGGGGCGGCGCTCAAGCGTGTTGTCCCATTCGGAATGGTTCACACAAATGGAGCGCGTTTCAACTCCGTGTTCACGGACATCACGCACGATCTGTGCGGGGGCATAAAACCCCATGGGTTGGGAGTTCAGTAAGGCACAGGCAAAGATCCCCGGATGGTGGCATTTTAGCCACGCCGAAACATAGGCCAGCATGGCAAAAGCTGCTGCGTGACTTTCAGGAAAGCCATAATCGGCAAAGCCTTCGATTTGACCAAAGCAGCGTTCGGCCACGTCCTTAGAATATCCATTGTCCAACATTCCAGCGATGAACTTGTCGCGGTGTTTTCCAATGGTACCCATGCGCCGGAAGGAGGCCAGAGAACGACGCAGATGGTCGGCCTCTTCGGGCGTAAAGCCCGCGCCGACCTCAGCAATTCTCAGAGCCTGCTCCTGAAAGAGTGGCACACCTAGCGTGCGTTTGGTCACTTCTTCCAGAGCGGGGCCAAAGGGTTCTGCGCTTTCCTGACCATTTCGCCGCCGGATATAGGGCTGTACCATATCGCCCTGGATGGGGCCGGGGCGGACAATCGCGACCTCGATCACCAGATCATAAAATTCACGGGGCCTCATCCTGGGCAGGAAATTCATCTGCGCCCGGCTTTCAACCTGAAAGACGCCGATCGCATCAGCCCGACAGAGCATGTCATAGGTGGATGTATCGCCCTGGGGTACCGAGGCTATGCTGTGGCTGATATTGTCGTGTTTCTGCATCAGCGCAAAAGCCTTGCGAATACAGCTCAGCATGCCCAGCCCCAACACATCAACCTTTAGGATGCCCAGAGCGTCGATATCGTCTTTGTCCCAGCAAATTACGGTACGATCCTCCATCGCGGCATTCTCGATCGGGGCAAGCTCATCAAGCCGCCCGCGTGTGATAACAAAGCCCCCCACATGCTGTGACAGATGGCGCGGAAAGCCGATGATCTCGCCAATCAGGCGGATGGTTTGCATCAAGCGGCGGTCATT
Source organism: Cognatishimia sp. 1_MG-2023 (assembly GCF_030548175.1). Classification (GTDB taxonomy): domain Bacteria; phylum Pseudomonadota; class Alphaproteobacteria; order Rhodobacterales; family Rhodobacteraceae; genus Cognatishimia. The sequence goes on from NZ_JAUORX010000006.1 coordinate 27,099, forward strand.
TGGGTCAAGGCCAAGTTCGCGAATGCGGTCCAGATCAACACCTCCGTTGGTCATGCCCCATATCTGGCTGGATAACCCGGCGGTCACGTCCTGAGACAACCCCATAACCTTACCCACCTCGCGGATCGCGGCACGGGTACGGAAATGGATTACAGTGGCACACAGTCCGGCGCGGTGGCGGCCATATTTCTGATAAATCCACTGGATCACCTCTTCGCGTCGTTCATGCTCAAAATCGACATCAATGTCTGGCGGCTCGCCCCGGTACTTGGACACAAAGCGTTCAAAAACCATAGCGATCATGTTCGGGCTGACATCGGTGATGCCCAAGAGGTAACAGAGGATGGAATTGGCAGCAGAACCGCGCCCCTGACATAAAATGCCCTTGGATTTGGCAAAATGCACAATGTCATGCACGGTCAGGAAATAGGCGGGGAAGTTCAGTTCTTGCACCACGGCCAGCTCTTTTGCCATCAACTCTAAGGCACGCTCTGGCGGGGGCCCTGAATATCGCCGTTGCAGCCCTTCGCGAGCAAGCCGCTCCAACCGTTCCATTGGCGTTTCACTTTCCGTTTCCTCATGGGGGTAGTCATACGACAGATCGCCCAGGTCAAAGCTGCACCTATCAGCGATTTCCAATGTACGGCGCAGCGCCGCCGGGTGATTGTGAAAGACCCGCGCCATATCCAGTCCTGCCTTCAGGCGGCGTTCCCCATTGGGCAAGGCACGGGTTCCGATCTGATCAATTGTGATATGTTCGCGCATACAGGTCAGCACATCTGCCAACTGCCGGCGGGCAGCGCGGTGCATTAACACATCGCCAACAGCGACCATCGGGGCCGAGGCCCTTTGCGCTGCCTGCGCGCAGGCGTTCAGGTAGGCCTGATCGCTGCCGTCGTAACGGGGGGCAGCCCCCAGAAAGACGTGGCCCGGGAAATGGCGGACAAGAGTACGGATATCCGCTGTGGCGTCTGCCAAATCGCCTTGCGGCAGACCAATCAGGATCATGCCTTTGCAGGCGGGGAAAAGATCTTTTCTGTAAAGCAGGCATTTTCCTTTCTCGGCTCGACGCTTTCCCAATGTCAAAAGGCGTGTCAGACGTTGATAGGCGCCCCGGTCACGCGGCAGTGCGATCCAATCCACTGAACTGTCCTGCAAGATCAATCGGCACCCTATAATGAGCTTGGGCAAAATGATCGTATCAGGCTTGGTGAGCCCCCCCCCTTGATCACTGACCTGCCGTGACGAGCTGTCTATGCGCTGCTGAGATCGTATCTTCACACTGCCCTGCGTTTCACGTTTCAACGCCTTCAGCGCTGACCAAGCCCGCACCACACCTGCCAAAGAATTGCTGTCTGTAATGGCAATGGCCGACAGCCCCAGTTCCGCGGCACGCACCACCAATTCCTCTGGGTGCGATGCTCCAGTCAGAAAGGTGAAGTTTGTGGTGACGCACAGTTCGGCGTACTCCTGCGCCTGCATACGGGTTTCCAGCATGCCCCGCCTGAAAGCCTCGACAGGGCGATGGATGCGATTGATCTCGATCATGCAAACTCTCCCTGTACAAACCAGCCGGGGTTTTGTGGCGTATAGAATAGCCACAATCTGCGCCCCTCACGCGTTTCCACCCGCCAGTAATCGCGCAGGCCGGAGCGCCAATTGTCATCCTCAAGCCACCATTCCGGGGCAATGCGCTCAGGCCCGGTGGCGCGACCTGTGGTGAGCGACATCCGACGCCAGCGAAAGCGCATAGGGGGCCGCAAGCCTGTTCCGGCAATCGGTTCTGGGGGGAACAGAGCGACCGGACGCGGGTGTCTGCTAATCCAACTACCTGCCGACTCCGAATACGCAGCAGGTGCAACGACAAAGCTGCGTTCGGGAAAATGGCTGTCAGCGGGTAGGAACCGCTGGATGTTCTCCAACCCGATCCGCGTGCCAAGTCGTGAGATCAGATCATCCAGCTTGCCCTTTTCACCACCTGAAACATGGCTGATCTGCTGCACTGGCAGGGCCTCTACCTGTGTGGCTTCCAGCCGTAGTTGATCAATGCCAAACCCTGCATCAACCTCGCTCAACCCTCGTTCAAAGAGCGGCAGGATGCGCTGTGGGTCGCGTAAAGGACGCGCCAGCCGAAGGTCGACCTGTTGCTGCCCCTGATCCACCCGACGCAGTGTTATGCAGAGGTTCCGCGCACCTACTTCCTGCGTTTTCAATTTCGCACAGAGCTGAACAAGCAGCCGCTCGGCCACAGCCATCACGTCAGACAGCAGGCCGATCGGTTCTGGCAAGGTCATGCGCACCGCATAATGTGGCGGCTCAGCCTGTGGTGAAATATCCTCAGGCTGTGTGCCCACAGCCTGATCCAAACGCAGCAAAAGACCGGGGCCAAACCGGCGGGTCAGCGGCGCACGCCCGGCCCCTGCCAAGTCGCCAATACTGCGCAATCCCAGACGTTGTAACGTGACGGATATACTGTCTTCGAGCCGCAAGGCCGCGACCGGTAGGGGCGCTAGCGTGGCCAGAGCCTCACCACTGGGGGCAACGCCCTCACCATAATGTGCCAAAGCCCAAGCTGCCCCACGCGTATCTGCAAGACCTATCTGTGCCGAAATTCCGGCGCGCATCAGGCGCAGGCGCATATCGGCCAGCATGGCCGTCTCTCCGTCAAACAGATGCGCCGAGCCGGTAATATCCATCACCAGCCCATCCTCGCCCTCAAGCCCAACCCATGGGCCGTAGCGTGTTGCCCAGCGACGGAGCGTCTGCAAGAAACGCTGGTCTTGCTCAGGTTGCGCCACCTGGCTTTGCAGGTTTGGACAAAAAGCCCGCGCATCCGCATAGGGCATCCCGTGATGCAGACCTTGTTGTGTGGCGGCGGCATTCAGGCAGTAAATCCGGTTGGCATTTTTCTGCTTCAGCGTCAGGGCAAAAGGCCCCTCAATTTGCCACTGGCGTAAAACCCGGTCACTTGCGAGCCGAGGGAACCATAGTGAAACGACGCGACGTTGTATTCCATTGAACATGCCAGGCACCCAATGTTCCCGATTTGTTCACAATAAACTCCCATTGCTGCAGAGTCGAGTCTTCGGGGGAGAACACAGGGGTGCAGCGCCAACGCGTTTCCGCCGCATTACTGCCCATTCCTTCGGGAATAATTGCCAAACCCGTGGACTGCCCATCCCGCGCAGCCAACTGCAATCGCCGCCCTTTGGTCAAGCCAAAAGGCTTATTCAGCGACATGACAATTAGCGACACAGCACCAGACCGCAAGGCCTCTTCGGCAACTGCAAACGTCTCGGATTGATTGCCTGTGTTACAGACCGTCAGTGCCGCAGGCTTCACAAAATCGGCAAATCCAGTTGGATTGATTTATGTCGTATCCCAGTTTTCACGGATCCACATCCGTATGGCCACCCAATTGCGCCGCAAGCGCAAAGGCACACACATATGCGCCCGCCCCACAAACCTCATGTGTGCGGGAAGTGGCAGGCAGAAAAAATGGAATCCCGGCATTTTACATGGATAGAATGTAGCGAGAAACACCAAAATCACACAATACCGGGCCTTGGTGCAGCCGCAGCTAAAGCTCACTTTGTCCGCATAGCCGCTCCTAACCCAATCGCTCTCGCCCATAGCCAACCCACCCCCCTTCATCTTTCCCAAAAATACTCTGGGGGAATTGGCCATCCCGTCAGGGGGGCCAAGGGGGCAAAGCCCCACACAAGCTCAAACGTACGCTTCAACCCGTGAATCGTACGAATTTCCACCTTACCCAAATAAAAACAAAGCGTTCGCCGCTCATGCAACCGTTTCGCGGCGAAACCTATGGATTAGTAATCCTCAATCGCCATGATACCCGGCAGCGATTTGATCGCGCCTTTGATCTGCGGGTTGATCGGGAATTCGACACCCACGTCGATCTCCACCTCCCCCGGCAATTCTGGGTTCATCAGGTTAAACACGACAGGACCCCGAGGGCCTTTTTTCACCGCCTCGCGCGCGCCATTCAGCACGTTGGCAATATTGGTAAGTGCCTCTGGAGTCTCAACAAAAATCCGCAACCCGGCCGTGCCCGCATCCGCGACAATCGTATCAATCGGCCCAATGGATTTCGCCAGTAGTTTTAACTGATCGGACTCCATCGTCGCCTCAACGGTCACAACCACTTTTGATCCGGTCTCCAGATGCTCGCGGCACTTTTCCAAGGTTTCCGAGAAAATCGTAATCTCATACGCCCCTGTCGGATCAGACAGCTGCGCAAAGGCAAATCTATTACCCCGCGCAGACTTCCGCTCTTGCCGTCCCGAAACCCGCCCAGCCAATTTCGCAACACAAGGCCCACCCCGCGCACGATCCGTCAGCTCGTCCAACGTCATGATTTTCTTACGTTTTAACGCAGGCATGTAATCTTCTAGCGGGTGCCCAGACAGGAAGAAACCAATCGCTTTGGCCTCTTCATCCAGCTTCTCCGCAGGCAACCAATCCGCTGCTTTGCTCAGGCGAGGCTCGGGCAAATCATCCCCCGCTTCACCAAACAAAGACACCTGACTGCTTTCTTTCTGCTCGTGAATGGCGGCAGAGTAATTCACCAAACCTTCAAGACTTTCAAAGACCTTACGGCGGTTTTTATCCAACTCGTCAAACGCCCCAGAGCGCGCCAGCATCTCAAGTGGACGTTTCCCAACACGCTTCAAATTCACACGCCGCGCAAAATCAAACAGGGTCGCAAAGGGCTTATCAACCCCATCCACCTTGCGCCCTTCGGTCACAAGCGTCATCGCCTCGACACCCACGTTTTTCAGCGCGCCCAGCGCATAGATCAACTTGCCGTCGCGCACCGTGAACATCGCTTCAGAGCGGTTCACGCAAGGCGGAACATAAGGTAATTTCAGGTGTTTCTTCACTTCTTCGAAGTAAACCGCCAGCTTATCCGTCAAATGGATATCGCAGTTCATCACGCCGCCCATGAACTCAACCGGGTGGTTCGCTTTCAGCCAACCCGTTTGATAGGACACCACAGCATATGCCGCTGCGTGGGATTTGTTAAAGCCGTAGTTTGCGAATTTCTCCAGCAAGTCAAAGACTTCGCTGGCTTTTTTCGCAGGCACGCCATTTTCAGCTGCGCCCTTTTCAAACTTTGGACGCTCCGCATCCATCGCTTCTTTGATCTTTTTACCCATCGCACGGCGCAACAGGTCAGCCCCGCCAAGCGAGTATCCCGCCATGACCTGTGCAATCTGCATAACCTGTTCTTGGTAAACAATAATGCCCTGTGTTTCGGCCAAGATGTGGTCGATCAACGGATGAACGGATTCAATCTCTTTCAATCCGTTTTTGACCTCGCAATAGGTCGGAATATTCTCCATCGGGCCCGGACGATACAGCGCCACAAGCGCAACGATGTCTTCGATACAGGTCGGCTTCATGCGCTTCAGCGCATCCATCATACCGCTGGATTCCACCTGAAACACAGCAACGGTTTTGGCCGCTGCATACAGCTTGTAGGTTGCCTCATCATCCAATGGAATAAGGTTGATTTCGTTTTCCGCACCGGGCGGCGGCTCGTACAATCGCGTGCCGTCCTGCGCGATGTGAATATCGCGGCCTTCGCCTTTGATCAGGTCAATCGCGCTTTGGATCACGGTCAGGGTCTTTAGACCCAAAAAGTCGAACTTCACCAAGCCTGCTTGTTCAACCCATTTCATGTTGAACTGCGTCGCTGGCATGTCAGATCGTGGATCCTGATACAGCGGCACCAGCGCATCCAGCGGCCGATCCCCAATCACAACACCTGCCGCGTGGGTCGAGGCGTTTCGCAACAATCCCTCGACCTGCTGACCATAGGTCAAAAGCCGGTCCACAACCTCTTCGTTCCGCGCCTCTTCACGCAAGCGCGGCTCGTCTTTCAACGCCTTCTCAATCGAAACAGGCTTCACGCCTTCGACCGGGATCATTTTAGACAGACGATCCACCTGCCCATAAGGCATCTGCAAAACACGCCCAATGTCGCGCACCGCAGCCTTTGACAGCAGCGCACCAAAGGTGATGATCTGCCCCACCTTGTCGCGACCATATTTTTCCTGAACGTATTTAATCACCTCTTCCCGGCGGTCCATGCAAAAGTCGATGTCAAAGTCAGGCATCGAAACACGTTCTGGATTTAGGAACCGTTCAAACAGCAGCGAATAGCGCAGCGGATCAAGGTCGGTAATCGTCAGCGCATAGGCCACCAAAGACCCCGCACCAGAACCACGGCCCGGTCCCACAGGAATGCCTTGGTCTTTGCCCCATTGGATAAAGTCCGCAACGATCAAGAAATAGCCCGGAAACCCCATGCCTTCGATGATGTCGAGCTCAAAGTCCAAGCGCGCTTGATACTCTTCCAAGGTCACTGCATGCGGAATAACCGCCAGACGTTTCTGCAAGCCTTCGTTCGCAATGCGGCGCAGTTCTGCAACCTCGTCGTCCGCAAACTTCGGCAAGATGGGATCACGGCGGTAGGTCGCAAAGGCGCAGCGCTTGGCGATTTCAACTGTGTTTTCAATCGCCTCAGGTAAATCGGCAAATAGCGTGATCATCTCTTGCGGTGATTTGAAGTAATGCTGCGCCGTCAATCGGCGTCGTCCTTCCGCCTGATCCACATAGGCGCCTTCGGAAATACAGATCAGCGCGTCATGCGCTTCGTACATCTCTGTTTTAGGGAAATAGACGTCATTGGTCGCGACCAGCGGGATGTCCATTGCATAGGCCATCTCGATAAAGCCGCGCTCGCTGAGACGCTCTGCTTCTGGCTTGCCATCCTCGCCGGGGTGACGTTGCAATTCGACATAAAGCCGGTCGTCATAGATCTCTTTGAACCGTCGCATCATGGTTTCGGCAGCCGGGCGTTGCCCATCACGCAGCATCCGGCCCATTGGCCCATCCGGCCCACCCGTCAAACAGATCAAACCGCTGGAATACTTCTCCAGTTCCTCCAACCTGACCTGCGGCAGCTGACCGCCCTTGTCGATATACAGACAAGAGTTCAACTTCATCAGGTTTTCATAGCCCTCTTCGCGCTGGCTCAGCAGCACAATCGGCGCTGGCGGTGGGGCCTGAGTACGCCCTGACGGATCATCATGCGGCATCTGCACATCAACCTGACAGCCCACAATCGGCTGAATACCCGCCCCTTCGGCTGTGACAGAAAACTCCAAAGCCGCAAACATGTTGTTTGTATCGGTAATCGCGACGGCTGGCATATCCATATCGGTACACATGCCGGGCAGTTTCTTTGTCCGAATGGCCCCTTCTAGCAAAGAGTATTCCGTATGGACGCGCAGGTGAATGAATCGGGGATCAGTGCTCATGTAGGTAAGCTAACTTAGCCAGCCCTCCGATTAAATGATTCCTAACGGGCAATGTGCTGAATTCTTAATCGGGGTTTGTCAGGCAAGACTTTCATGAATTTCCGAACAATGCACCAAAGTATACTGAAATTCCCGGCAATTGGTGGGGGTTAACATGAAAGCACTGCATAATCGAATATTCACCTCAACCGCTCTAACCCTAAGTTTTCCTTGCCAGAACGCCCAAGCCTTCCCTATCCTCACTATAGAAATGCGGGGAGCCGCGTCCTTTCTACGTCGCATCGAGAGGACGCACAGATGGCACATCTTTGGTAAGGCGACAGGTTTCAAATATGGAAATCACGTTTCTTCTGAACGGAGAGACCGTGGCCCTAACAAACGTTAAGCCCACAACCACACTACTGGATTGGTTGCGCGAAGAGCGTGGCCTAACTGGCACCAAAGAAGGCTGCAACGAAGGCGATTGTGGCGCCTGCTCTGTTGTGGTGCAGGATGTTGATGGGCAAAAGGCGCTGAACTCCTGCATCCTGTTTCTGCCGCAGCTAAATGGCAAAGCAGTGCGCACAGTCGAAGGGCTATCAGCCCAAGATGGCACGCTGCACCCTGTTCAAGATGCAATGATCAAGCATCACGGCAGCCAATGCGGATTTTGCACCCCCGGTTTCATCGCCAGCATGGCGTCCGCCCACGCCAATGGCGCGACGGATTACGACAATCAATTGGCAGGCAACCTGTGCCGTTGTACAGGCTACGCACCGATCATTCGCGCGGCGGAAGAGGCCTCTGCAGAACCTGTCCCAGATTGGATCAAAGACGAGCTGCCGCCATCTCCCGAAGCCACTTCAATGCAGCCCGTAAGCAGTGATGCTTTAGCGCGCTTATATGCGAAGATGCCCGAGGCGACCCTTGTGGCTGGCGCAACCGATGTTGGTCTATGGGTCACGAAATCCTTGCGTGACCTAAAACCTGTGATCTTTCTCAACCGTTGCGCAGATTTGACCGAAGTCGAAATCACCGAAGACGCGATCAACATTGGCGCGATGGTGAATATGAATACCCTGCGCGAGGTGCTCACCCCCTATTTCCCCAGCTACGCTGAAATGCTGCGCCGATATGCCAGTACACAGGTGCGTAACGCGGCTACGCTTGGCGGCAACATCGCCAATGGATCGCCGATTGGGGACAATCCGCCCGCGTTGATTGCCCTAAATGCCACGCTAAACCTGCGCCTTGGCGACCGGCGTCGCAGCCTGCCGATAGAGGATTTCTTTATCGCCTATGGCAAACAAGACAGGCTTGATGGCGAGTTTGTGGAAAGCATCTCGATCCCGAAACAGCCGGATCGCCTAAAGGTTTACAAAATCTCCAAACGCTTCGATCAGGACATTTCTGCCGTTTTGGGCGCGTTCAATATCACCGTTGAAGACGGCAAAATCGCCGCCGCCCGCATCGCCTTTGGCGGAATGGCCGCAACGCCAAAACGCGCGCGCCACGTCGAAGATGCTTTGATTGGCAAGGCGTGGAACGAAGAAACCATCGCCAACGCATGGAAAGCTTGGGAGCAAGATTTCACACCGATGAGTGACATGCGCGCCTCTGCCGACTACCGACTAGAAATCGCTCGCAATTTATTGACGCGCTATTACCTAGAAGACCTTGGTGCGCAGACATCCGTGTTGGAGGTGCAGCCATGAGCGTTTCAGCCCCACTGCCCCATGACAGCGCCCATCTGCATGTGACCGGCCAAGCACGTTATGTGGATGACATCCCAACACCCAAAGGCACGTTGCATCTGGCCTTTGGCCTATCAACCATTGCCCGCGGCACTATCGAAGACATGGACTTAACTGCGGTCCGTGCTGCAACAGGTGTGCGCCTTGTGCTAACGGCCAGTGACTTGCCGTTTGAAAACGATGTCAGCCCCTCTATTCACGATGAACCATTGCTGAGTGAAGGTGAGGTGCACTACCTCGGTCAGCCTCTGTTCATCGTAATCGCCGATAGCCATATGAACGCCCGTAAAGCCGCGCGATTGGCTCAGGTCACCTACGTTGAAAAAACTCCGATCCTGACCATTGATGAGGCCATGGCAGCCGGTAGCCACTTTGAAGATGGCCCCCGCATTTGGGCACGTGGCACAGCGGATGATGCCATCCAGAACGCGCCGCATCAACTAAACGGCTCAATCGACATGGGCGGTCAGGAACATTTCTACCTAGAAGGCCAAGCCGCCCTTGCCCAACCGCAAGACAATGGTGACATGCTGGTGCAAAGTTCGACTCAGCACCCAACGGAAATCCAACATAAGGTCGCCCATGCCCTTGGCATGCCCATGCACGCCGTACGCGTGGAAACCCGTCGTATGGGGGGCGGATTTGGTGGCAAGGAAAGCCAAGGCAACGCCTTGGCAGTTGCTTGTTCTGTTGCGGCCCTGATCACCGGGCAGACCTGCAAGATGCGCTACGACCGTGATGACGACATGATCATCACCGGCAAGCGCCACGATTTCCGCATTGATTACACGGTGGGCTATGATGCCAGCGGACGTGTGCAGGGCATTACGTTCCTGCAACTGGCCCGATGTGGTTGGGCGCAAGATTTGTCCCTGCCCGTCGCCGACCGGGCAATGCTGCATTCAGACAATGCCTACTTGCTGGAACACATCCGTATCGAAAGCCATCGCCTGAAAACCAACACGCAATCCGCCACCGCCTATCGCGGCTTTGGCGGGCCTCAAGGTATGCTGGGGATTGAACGTGTCATGGATCACGTGGCCCATGCGTTGCAGATGGATCCGCTGGAGGTGCGACGCGCCAACTTTTACGCAGAAGCAGATGGGGGGCCGTCTGCCCCCCAGAGCCCTGCTGCGCAGGCCTCTCCCCCCGAAGGTATTTTGGTCAGGAAAAACATAACCCCCTATGGGCAACCGGTTACCGACTTTGTGCTGCATGACTTGGTGGATCAGCTTTGTGAAAGCTCAGATTATGCCGCACGCCGAGAGGCCATCGCGACATGGAATGCCGCCAATCCGGTGCTGAAAAAGGGCATCGCGCTGACGCCGGTGAAGTTTGGGATTTCCTTTACTCTGACCCACCTCAATCAGGCGGGTGCGCTGGTGCATGTTTATCAGGATGGTTCTATCCAGCTAAACCATGGCGGCACCGAAATGGGCCAAGGGCTGAACCAAAAGGTCGCTCAAGTCGCGGCGAGCCGCTTTGGCGTGGCGATGTCAGCGGTAAAGATCACCGCAACCGATACCGGTAAGGTGCCAAACACGTCAGCAACAGCAGCCAGTTCCGGCAGCGATTTAAATGGCATGGCCGTGAAAAACGCCTGTGATCTGATCCGCGCGCGCATGGCTGATTTCATCGGCTCGCACCCCGACTACGCCTGTGCGCCCGAAACGATCACCTTCAAAGGTGGCTTGGTCTATGCAGGTGGACAGGAATTGACCTTCGCCGATGCCGCCAAGCTTTGCTATGAAAACCGCATCAGCCTATCTGCCACGGGCTTTTACAAGACGCCGTCACTGGAATGGGATCGGATCAAAGGGCATGGCCGCCCGTTCTATTATTTCGCCTATGGCGCTGCCGTGACCGAAGTGGTCATCGACACACTAACCGGCGAAAACCGCATTCTGCGCTGCGATATTTTGCACGATGCTGGCAGCTCTTTGAACCCCGCGTTGGACATCGGACAGGTCGAAGGTGGCTATGTGCAAGGTGCCGGCTGGCTAACAACCGAAGAGCTGGTGTGGGACGACAAAGGCGCATTACGCACCCATGCGCCCAGCACCTATAAAATCCCCGCCTGTTCTGATCGGCCCGATATTTTCAATGTCGCGCTTTATAAAAACACCAACGCCGAGGACACGATTTACCGGTCAAAGGCCGTTGGCGAGCCGCCCTTTATGTTGGGTATTTCCGCGTTGATGGCATTGTCAGATGCGGTGGCCTCTTGTGGTGCGGCCTACCCAAATCTGGATGCCCCGGCCACGGCTGAGCGTGTGTACCACGCGGTGCAGAGTGTGCAGAATGATTGATCTAAACGCCATACAGGCCGCTGTGGCCGAACACGGCCCCGTGGTGCGCGTGGTTACGGCGGGTGTCAAAGGATCAGGCCCACGCGAAGTTGGTGCGGCCATGTTGGTGTGGGCGACAGGGCAAACCGGCACCATCGGTGGCGGCACGTTAGAGCACCAAGCAACTCAAGCGGCACGACAGCAATTGCTGCAAAACCAATCAGCGCGGCTGACACATCATCCCCTTGGGCCCGCCCTTGGTCAGTGTTGTGGCGGAGCTGTGTCTCTGGTCAGCGAGGTCTTTACGGAGCAGACGCTAAACGCCTTAGCCAATGAAACATCCTATGTGCGTCAGGTCTCGGGCGCGACAGACATGCCTTTGGCTGTCCGAAGCACTCTAGCCAAAGCCCGTTCCGAAGGCAGCCTGCCAGACACGACCTTAAAGGACGGCTGGTTCATTGAACCACTGGCGCAGACACAACGCCCCTTGTGGGTCTGGGGCGCAGGCCATGTCGGGCGTGCGATTGTGCAAACCCTCACCCCGCTTCCTGATTTCAACATCACTTGGATCGACACAGCGTCAGATCGTTTTCCCGATGTCATTCCTGAAAACGTCACGCCGTTAACAGCGCAAAACCCGGCTTTGTTGGTGCCCCATGCGCCACGCGGTGCCGATCACCTAATCCTAACCTATTCTCATGCGCTGGACTTGGAACTTTGCCACCAATTGTTGACCCACTCACACCAATTCGTGGGCCTGATCGGGTCAAAAACCAAATGGGCGCGCTTTCAAAAACGTCTTACTGAACTGGGCCATTCCGTGACCCAAATTTCGCGTATCACTTGCCCAATCGGCGATCCTTTTATGGGGAAACACCCGCAAGCAATTGCAATCGGTGTCGCTGCTAAGTTATTGAGCACACAAGAAGAACAGATCATCCGAAGGGACAGGACCGCATGACAGCTCCGCTGCTCTCCATCCAAGGCCTTACCAAAGCTTACCCCGGCGTCATTGCAAATGACGATGTGTCTTTTGACATCGCCGAAGGGCAAGTTCACGCCCTGTTAGGAGAGAATGGCGCAGGTAAATCGACGCTTGTGAAAATGATCTACGGCTTGGTCAAACCAGACAGCGGCCAAATGACATGGCGCGGCGCAGAATTCGCCCCAGCCGAGCCTCGGGCTGCACGCGCAGCCGGCGTTGCGATGGTGTTCCAGCATTTCTCTTTGTTCGATGCATTGAACGTGGCCGAGAACGTGGCGCTTGGCATGGAAAACCCACCAGCCATGCGCGATCTGGCGGCTCGTATCAAAGATGTGTCCGAAAATTACGGCCTACCGCTTGACCCATTCCGCACCGTCGGCGACCTGTCAGCAGGTGAACGTCAGCGCGTTGAAATCATCCGCTGCCTGTTGCAAGATCCCAAACTTTTGATCATGGATGAACCGACCAGCGTTCTGACCCCACAAGAGGTCGAAATCCTGTTTCAAACCCTTCGCAAATTGAAATCCGAAGGCACCTCGATCCTTTATATTTCGCATAAGCTCGAAGAAATTCGGAACCTTTGCGACCACGCCACCATCCTCCGGCTTGGGAAAAACGTAGGGGAATGCGTGCCCGCAGAGACCTCCGCGCGCCAAATGGCTGAGCTGATGGTTGGCGACACATTGCAAACCCCAACCCGCACCGCAAAATCCGGTGGGGAAATCATGCTAAAGGTGCAGAGCCTTACAGCGAAATCCGCCAACCCATTTGGCACATCACTGAAAGACATTAGCTTTACCGTAAGATCCGGTGAAATCTTGGGCTTGGGCGGAGTTGCAGGCAATGGCCAAGACGAATTGCTGGCCGCCTTATCAGGCGAATTGCTGACGTCGCCGAACACTGTGATCATTCGCGGCAAGGCTACCGGTCACCTTGGCCCCAACCAACGTCGCGGCATCGGTACATTGGCCGCCCCCGAGGAACGCCTTGGCCACGCCGCCGCCCCAAACATGAGCCTTGTAGAAAACGCCCTGCTCACAGGCAGTATTCGCCAAGGCCTGACGAAAAAGGGCTTTGTGAATTGGAAAGACACCACGCAATTCGCCGAAGACATCATCAAAGCCTTTGACGTGCGCACCCCCGGTTCCGACCGGGCAGCGCGGTCGCTCTCCGGCGGGAACCTCCAGAAATTCGTCATTGGACGCGAAGTCTTACAAGACCCCGACGTATTGATTGTGAACCAACCCACATGGGGCGTGGATGCTGCCGCTGCTGCGGCTATTCGGCAAGCGCTGCTTGATCTTGCAGCAAATGGTGCGGCGGTTGTCGTCATCAGCCAAGACCTTGATGAACTTATGGAAATCTCTGACAACTTTGGCGCGCTGAATGAAGGGCGCCTATCCAACATTTGTCCTGCAGCTGGCCTGACCATTGATGAAATTGGGCTGATGATGGGCGGTGCCCACGGCTTAGATGCCCCAACACAAGAGGTCCGCGCATGATCCACCTCGAAAAACGCCCCCAACCCAGCCGCGCATGGGCGCTGATGACCCCAGTCATCGCCGTTATCGTGACGATGATCGCCGGTGGGTTGCTGTTCGCGGCCCTTGGCAAGAACCCCATCGAAGCGATCCGCACCATTTTCTACGATCCGCTCTTTGGCGAGTTTTCCTTTTACTACCGCCCCCAGCTTTTGGTGAAAGGCGGCCCATTGATCCTAATCGCCATTGGTCTATCACTGGGCTTTCGCGCAGGGATTTGGAACATCGGCGCAGAGGGTCAGTACATCGTCGGCGCGATCTGCGGCGCGGCGGCGGGTCTGGCATTCTATCCGATGGAAAGCATCGTGATCTTTCCGCTGATGATCTTTTTCGGAGCATTGGGAGGCCTGATCTGGGCGATGATCCCAGCGCTCTTAAAGGTAAAATTCGGCACGAATGAAATCCTAGTGTCGCTCATGCTGGTCTATGTGGCCGAACAACTCTTGGCCTCTATGTCTTTGGGTTTGCTGAAAAACCCCGAAGGGTTTGGTTTTCCAGGATCGCGAAATTTTCAGTCCTACGACAGCGCCCATAACGCCGAACTGATCACGGGCACCGGGATGCACTGGGGCGTCGTTGCCGCATTCATCGCGGTGATTTTCTCTTACATCCTGCTGAACAAACACATCCTTGGCTACAACATCCGCCTGACGGGCGAGGCCCCACGCGCCGCCCGTTTTGGCGGCGTAAACCCAACCCGCCTTGTGCTGTTCTGCATGGGAGCATCGGGCGCATTGGCGGGCCTTGCAGGGTTATTCGAGGTCGCAGGCCCCGCCGGACAAGTCAGCATTGATTTTAACGTCGGCTACGGCTTCACCGCCATCATCGTGGCCTTCCTTGGCCGTTTGCATCCTGTTGGCATCTTGCTGGCCGGCCTTCTTATGGCGCTGACCTACATCGGCGGCGACATCGCCCAAAGCTCGCTCTCGCTACCCTCTGCCGCGATCCAAGTCTTCCAAGGCATGCTTTTATTCTTCTTGCTTGCGCTAGATGTCCTTACCAACTTCCGCATTCGATTTGCGACGAAAGGGGCCGCATAATGGATCTGTCAGCCATCAACCCCGTCCTGCTGATCGCCTCTTTAATGGTGGCAGCAACCCCGCTTCTTCTCGCCGCCATCGGCGAGCTGGTTGTTGAAAAAGCGGGCGTTCTGAACCTTGGCGTCGAAGGCATGATGATCATCGGCGCGATCTGCGGCTTTGCGATTGCCGTGGAAACAACCAACCCCTACCTCGGCCTTTTGGCTGCTATGGCAGGCGGAGCCGTTCTGTCGCTGCTCTTTGCCTTCCTGACCCAAGTCGCGCTGGCCAACCAAGTTGCATCCGGCCTTGCCCTCACACTGTTTGGCCTCGGCCTTTCGGCCCTGATGGGCCAAAGCTATGTGGGCATCAAACCACCGGCGATGGCCAAACTCGACATTCCATTCCTAACGGACCTACCCATCATCGGCCCGATCCTATTTGGCCATGACCCAGTGTTGTACGTCGGCCTAGCCCTAACGGCCGCTACTTGGGCACTGCTCAAATACTCACGCCTTGGCCTGATCCTGCGTGCCGTGGGTGAAAACCACGAGGCGGCCCACGCCCTTGGCTACCACGTCGTCCGCACCCGCGTTCTTGCCATCCTATTCGGTGGCGCCTGCGCTGGTCTTGGTGGTGCCTACATCAGCCTGATCCGTGTCCCACAATGGACCGAAGGCATGACCGCTGGCATCGGCTGGATCGCCCTCGCACTGGTCGTATTTGCCAGTTGGAAACCATGGCGCGTTCTTTTAGGTGCCTATCTTTTCGGCGGTATCAACGTGTTGCAGCTAAACCTGCAAGCCGCGGGTGTCGCCATTCCCGTCGAGTACTTGGCAATGTCGCCATATCTGATAACCATTCTGGTGCTTGTCATCATGTCCGCCGACAAAAGCCGCGCGCCAGCGTCGTTGGGCCGAATTTTCCACGCCTCGCAGTAGCTGCTTGCGACGCTTATCAATAACCAAAACAGGGGGGTATTTACCCATGAAACTCACGAAACTTCTTGCCAGCGCCGCGCTCGTCGCAGGTCTTGCAACCACCGCTATGGCTGAAAAAACCAAAGTCGGTTTTGTCTACGTCGGCCCAGTCGGCGATGGCGGTTGGACATACGAACACGACCAAGGCCGCAAAGCCGTTGTGGCAGAATTCGGCGATGACGTTGAAACGGTCTATGTTGAAAACGTTCCAGAAGGCCCAGACGCAGAGCGCGTGATGACACAGATGGCGCTAGAAGGCGCTGACCTGATCTTCACCACCTCTTTTGGCTACATGGATCAAACCATCAACGTCGCCAAGAAATTCCCAAAGGTGAAATTCGAGCACGCCACCGGTTATAAAACCGCGGACAACGTGTCCGTCTATTCCGCACGTTTTTACGAAGGCCGCGCAGTACAGGGCCACATCGCAGGCAAAATGACCGAAAGCAACATCATCGGTTACATCGCCTCTTTCCCGATCCCCGAAGTTATTCGTGGCATCAACTCGGCCTACATTCACGCCAAAAAAGTGAACCCGGACGTCGAGTTCAAGATCATCTGGGCCTACACATGGTTTGACCCAGCAAAAGAAGCAGACGCGGCCAAAGCCTTGATCGAACAAGGCGCTGACGTGATCTTGCAGCACACCGACTCCACAGCACCACAAGCCGCAGCACAGGCCGCTGGCAATGTTGTGACATTTGGCCAAGCATCTGACATGTCCGAATATGCACCGTTCCCACGCGTTTCTTCTATCATTGATGACTGGGCACCTTACTACATCGCCCGCACCAAAGCGGTTATGGACGGCACATGGTCCACAGCAAACACATGGGACGGCATCGGCGCTGGCATGGTTGGCATCGGCGAAATCTCTGACCGTGTTCCAGCGGACGTAAAAGCAGAAGCCATGGCAATGGTCGAAAGCCTCGCGTCCGGCGACTACCACGCCTTCACTGGCCCACTGAAAAAGCAAGACGGCTCTGACTGGCTTGCCGAAGGTGAAACAGCAGATGACGGCACATTGGCTGGCATGAACTTTTACGTTGAAGGCATCGTAGGCGACGTACCTAACTAAGCCGCTTTAAGCGACAACACTCAAGGCCCGCCTCACACGGCGGGCCTTTTGCGTTTGGTCCTACGCCACGTCACGTTAGGCCATGCCGCAACTGGTGCCTTAGATTGTTATAAAAACAAGCAAAGGCCACACTATGTCAGAATTCACCCCGCGCTTTGACGGTTTCGCACAAAAGATACGTGACAGCTTTGCCCAGCAAAAAGCTATGCAAACCATCGGCATCACGATGGCCGATGTCTCCCCCGGTCATGTCGAATTATCCATGCCATTCAACCCCGACTTCACTCAGCAACATGGTTTTATCCACGCGGGAATTATCACCACAGCGCTGGACAGCGCCTGCGGCTATGCTGCGGCATCCCTGATGGAAAAAGACGCGTCTGTCCTGACGGTAGAGTTCAAAACCAACCTATTGGCCCCAGCCGCTGGTGAGCGGTTTCACATCAGAGCCAAAGTCATAAAATCGGGACGTACTTTGACAGTCGCCGACGGCACCGCGTATGCATGTAAAGGCGGGCAAGAAACCCCAATCGCCACCATGACAGCCACCTTGATGGCCATCACCTACCGGTCTGAGAAATCAAACTGACCCTTCATATTACTTTCAAAGAACGCGCATAGACCAAAACCTCTTTAGCCGCGCCGCCGCGACGGATATCCTGCTAACAAATTCCACAGAAAGAGCTTACATGCGCCAGCCCATCACATCGCCCAACGGCACCCCAATCAGCCGCTTTGCTTTTGGCACCATGCAATTTGGCAAGGGCGCATCTGCAACTGACAGCCACGCCATGTTTGACGCCTGCCGTGATGCTGGGATCAATCACTTTGACACGGCTTATGTGTATACAGAAGGCGCCTCTGAAACCCTGCTGGGCCAATGCGCTGCCAATTGCCGCGATAACATTATCATCGCCACCAAAGCGGCCTACACCGGCGGGTCCGGTCGCGCCAATATCTTGCAGGCCTTCGACATCTCGCGCCAAAGACTGAACATGGATATGGTCGACATCCTGTATTTGCACCGCTTTGACCCGGACACGCCACTTCAAGAAACCTATGACACGCTGGCAGAACTCAAATCCCAAGGCAAAATTCGCCACATTGGCGTCAGCAACCACGCAGCGTGGCAGGTGATGAAATCCGTGGCCGTCGCTGCCGAACGCGATCTGACAATCGACATCCTGCAACCGATGTACAATTTGGTGAAACGCCAAGCAGAGGTCGAACTCTTCCCTATGGCCCAAGACCAAGGCATTCAGCTTGTCCCCTACTCGCCCCTTGGCGGTGGTTTGCTAACCGGGAAATACGCCCATCAACATGACACATCCGTCACTGGCCGCCTTGCCACAGATGCCCGCTACAACGCGCGTTATGGCCAAACATGGATGTGGGACGCCGCGCGAAAGCTGGCTGACGTCACCCACGACACCAATCCCGCCACGCTTGCTGTCGCTTGGGCGGCCGCCCATCCCGCAAAGCCTAGCCCAATTCTTTCCGCAAGAACCGTCGCGCAATTGCAACCCTCCCTTGATGCAATCACCTACGATCTCACACCCGAACTCTACGACAAAATCACAGCCCTCAGCCCAACCCCGGCCCCCGCCACCGATCGGCTAGAAGAGGCCTCATGACCAAGCCACCAATCAAAGGTGCCAGCATCGCCCACCCACGCGAAGGCGACAGGCTCTTTGCCCCCTCTGCCGCCCGCAATGCAGATGCCATCACCACGCTGTTAACCACGCTCGCGCCGCCTACCGGCATAGCGCTCGAGATCGCCAGCGGCACCGGCCAACATATCGTCCAATTTGCACGCGAGATGCCAAGTATCACGTGGCAACCCACTGAAGCGGACGAAGGCCGGCTTGCTAGCATTGCGTCGTATCAAACCGAGGCAAACCTGCCGAACCTCGCAGCCCCTCAACTGCTGGATGCAACAACTCCCGGCTGGTCAGAAAATCACGCGCCCAAAGACCTGATTTTCCTCGCAAACCTCCTGCATCTCATCTCAACGCCCAGCGCCAAAACTCTGATCTCAGAAGCCGCCAAAACTCTCGCGCCTAACGGCCAATTCGTCATCTACGGCCCTTTCATGCGCAATGGCAAACTCACCAGCCCGGGCGATGCGCAGTTTCACAAAAGCCTCACAGACCAAGACCCAGATATTGGCTACAAAGACACCGCAGACATCATCGCCACGGCACAAACAGTCGGCTTGGCCCACGTCCAAACCAATGACTTACCGGCCAATAACCTCGCGCTCCGCTTCCGCAAAGCCTCTTAGTTTTTTCTTGATCTAAATACCTCGGGGTGAACGGTGAAACCAAAGGTTTCACCGAGAGGGGCAGCGCCCCTCCTCCGCCTTACCCATCCACGCGAATGGTCGCGTTCTTGGGATCATACGGGCTGTCACAGGTCACAACCGCATCCCAAAGTTGATCAAACATTTTGACCTTCAGCTTCGTTCCCTCAACCGCCAGCTCAGGCGTCACATAGCCCATGCCAATGGATGTCTCGAAAGCCACGGAATACCCGCCCGAGGTCAACCGCCCAACGCGTTCCCCTTCTGGCGTATACAGCACTTCACGCCCCCAAGGGTCTGCATCCGCAGGTCCGTCAATCAAAAGCGTGCAGCACTTCACCCGCACGCCAGTTTCAACCATCGCGTCCTTACCGTGAAACTCTTTGCCCAGATCAATAAACCGCGGCAGGTCGGCTTCCATAGGAGACGCATCACGCCCCAACTCAGTCCCAAACGCGCGATACGACTTCTCCTGACGCAACCAGTTCTGCGCCCGCGCGCCCACCAGCTTCATGTCAAAATCGGCACCGGCTTTTTCAAGCAAATCAAACAGATAGTTCTGCATTTCAATCGGATGATGCAACTCCCAGCCCAGCTCGCCGGTATAGGCCACACGGATCGCATTCACCGGGCACATGCCCAATTCGATCTGGCGCGCTGACAACCAAGGGAACCGCTTATTGCTTAGCGCGGTCTCAGGGTCTGCATCCTTGATCACGGCCTTCAATACGTCCCGCGACTTTGGTCCGGCAATGGCAAACACACCCCATTGCGTCGTCACATCCTGGATCTCGATGTAGCCGAATTCATCCATCTTATCTTCGGCCGCTTTGCGCATGAAATCGGCGTCATATTCCGTCCACGCCCCCGCAGAGACCAGATAATATGAATTCTCACCATTGCGCACGATCGTGTATTCCGTGCGTGTCGTACCCGCCGCCGTCAAAGCATAGGTCAGGTTGATCCGGCCAATCTTTGGCAGTTTGTTGCAAGTGAACCAATCCAAAAACGCGGTCGCGCCCGGTCCTTTGACCACATGTTTCGTGAACGCCGTCGCATCAATCAGGCCAACACCCTCACGAATAGCCTTGGCCTCATCAACAGCATATTGCCACCAACCGCCACGGCGGAAAGAGCGCGCTTCTTCGTCAAAATTGCTCGGCGCATCAAGGGGCCCGTAATAGTTCGGACGTTCCCAACCATTCACCCAGCCAAACTGTGCGCCACGCGCCGCCTGACGATCAAACGCGGGCGAGGTCCGCAAAGGCCGCGCCGCAGGGCGCTCTTCATCGGGGTGGTGCAGGATATAGACGTGATCATAGCACTCTTCGTTCTTGCGCGCTGCGAACTCCGTCGTCATCCAATTGCTCGAATATCGCTTGGGATCAAGGCTGGCCATATCGATCTCGGCCTCGCCATCCACCATCATCTGCGCAAGGTAATAACCCGTGCCACCCGCCGCAGTGATCCCAAATGAAAACCCTTCAGCCAGCCACATATTCCGCAATCCAGGTGCCGGACCAACCAGCGGGTTGCCATCCGGCGTGTAACAAATCGGACCATTGAAATCATCTTTCAGACCGCTTTCTTCACAAGACGGAATGCGATCAATCATCGCCATATACTGGCCTTCGATCCGCTCCAGATCGAGCGGGAACAGGTCCGCGCGGAAACTATCCGGCACGCCATATTCAAAGCACGCTGGCGCGTTCTTTTCATAGACACCCAAAATCCAGCCACCACGCTCTTCGCGCACATAAGACTGCGCATCCGCATCACGCACCACAGGATGTTCCGCCCCGCCTGCCTCGCGATATTTTACCAGCTCCGGGTCTTTATCCATGACGATAAACTGGTGCTCTACCGGAATGGCCGGGATTTTGATCCCCAGTTTCTTCGCCGTGGTCTGGGCGTGGTTCCCCGAGGCGGTCACAACATGCTCTGCCGTAATCACCACCTGCTCGTCAGACGCAACAAGATTGCCGCCTTTTTCCACCATTTTGGTGCAGGTCACTTCCCAATGGGAGCCATTCCAATGAAAGCTATCGGCCTGCATTTTGCGCACAATATCAACGCCCCGCTGCCGCGCTCCCTTTGCCATCGCTTGGGTCACGTCGGCTGGGTTAATGTAACCATCCGTATTGTGATACAACGCACCCTTCAGGTCATCGGTCTTGATCAGCGGCCAACGCGCCTTGATCTCATCCGGGGTCAGCCATTCATAGGGCACACCACAGGTTTCCGCAGTGGATGCATACAGCATAAATTCATCCATCCGCTCCTGCGTCTGCGCCATGCGCAGGTTACCAACAACGGCAAAACCGGCGTTTAAACCGGTCTCTTCCTCAAGCTGCTTATAGAAATCAACCGAGTACTTGTGGATATGCGTCGTCGCATAGGACATGTTGAACAACGGCAGCAATCCCGCCGCATGCCACGTTGACCCAGCCGTCAGCTCATCGCGCTCGATCAGCATCACATCATCCCAACCCGCTTTGGCCAGATGATATGCAATCGACGTCCCGATCGCGCCACCGCCTACAACGAGGGCTTTGACTTGCGTTTTCATGACGGGCGACTCCTTCAAAATGCGTTGAAACCATATCAACCCATTTCAATCACCCGCGCAAAATCCATCCGACCCCTCATCGCACAAAACCGACCTCGGGCCAGACCCGGGTCGGTTTCAATGCAGTTTATTCAGGAAAGTTCAGCCGCTTAATGCGCCTTAGCGATCACTTTGCAATTCTTGCCCTGACCATCAGAGGCGCAGTTCTTGTTCGCAAATCCGCCCTTGTGAACCTTCGGCATCGCTTTCTTGTCATTGCCATGGCTAGCAGCCTTAGGCGCCTTAGGTGTGGCATGCCCAACATCGGTGCCATGCGCCGCTTTTGGTGGTTCATATCCTTCACCAAAACCATGCGCCTCTAGCCACGCCTCGGGCGTATCAATCACCAGATCATTCAGCCCCTCGGCAATCAAAGGGCTTGGCAAAGTCTGCATTTGGTTCAAGCTTTGAATATCAATCGTTTCAAGCACTTCCTTGATCACTGCCTCTGGCGCATGTGCCCGCAACTTGATCACAACGCCCCCAGCCAAAGACGCAAATATATAACGCATCTTTTCATCACGACGCGCCGCTGACGACTTCGCCGTCAAAAAGTGAACGCCTTCAAACTTGTGAAAATGTTCAACATCAATCCCATTCGAAATACTCGCGCCTCTCGAGCTTTCTTTGATGTTCGTCCAGAAATAGCTCGCCCGTGGGCGGCTATCCAACAAACGCCCTAAATCGCGGCCTGTATCCACAACCCAATACGCCTGCTTCAAACGCGTTGCCAAAACCTGCGTTGGTTCGGAATACTCTGCTCGCAAATAGATCGAATGCTTCCCTTTCAGGTAAATCGCCACCTCATGTGCCAGATCTGGATTGCCTTCAGGATAATGCGGATCGTTCATGCCATCCGGCCAGCCAAAGCCCGTATGATAGGAATCGTTCCAATCAATCCGTTCCCAACCCGCCAAAACATCCTCTGACGGTGTCGCGAAATAGCTGTTCATGGGCGCATCGCGCAAAATCGTGCGTTTGATCTTTGCGGTTTCAATCGTTGGATCAGGCAAGCCCTCGGCCATGCCAATCTTGGACAACAGATGATCTACATAAGACGGCCCTTGCCCCTCTTCATAGTGGCCATCGCTAACCACAGTCGCCTCTTGTAAAGCGGCCAATTCAACCACACGGCCGCGATACCCAAGGAAATCCAACGTCAGGAATGCGCCCAAGGCGATAACGGCAAATGCTGCAGGAATGAGTTTATACATAGCGTGCTCCGACCCATATTCGTTGGCTCACGGTAACAAGGGGATTGGGCGCAATTAGGAAGGAAAACAGGCAACATTGCGCCGTTTTCACGGGGGCCCGCCCTTATTGGGCGATCACATCCACAGCAATTGGCGCGGCGGCTGTTAGCATCTGAGGCTGATCTGCCAATTTATCGCGATGCGCATCTGCTACGGCATAACCGACAAGACAAACACTGGCGAAAATCACTGGCAAAACACGTCGCATCAAAGCCTCTCCTTTGCGAATACTTAAAGGTTCCTTCAACATCGTGCCGAAAATGCGGACCAAACTTTGCCGATTCCAAGGCAATGCACGCGACGTTACGGCCAAGACATACCCCTTGCCGCAGTGCAGAACCATTTGCTAAACCCAAGACACTGTTAAGAAAGAGGTGCCCATGCAGGTCTGCCGCACGATCTCCGACGGTCGCAACACCGTCGCAACCTTTCGCCAAGCGGGCGAAAGTGTCGGTTTGGTTCCCACCATGGGCTTTCTGCACGCGGGCCACATGGAACTGGTCGCCGCCGCCAAGGCCCGCGCGGACCGCGTTGTTGTCACCATCTTTGTGAACCCAACGCAGTTTGGCGATGCCTCTGATCTGGATAGCTATCCACGTGACGAAAAGCGTGATCTGCAAATGCTCGAGGCCGCCGGCGTTGATATGGTGCTGATCCCCGAAGTGATTGACGTCTATCCAGAGGGCGACGAAACCATCGTCGAAACCACCCGCATGGCCAACATGCTGCACGGCCTCGTGCGTCCTGGCCATTTCCGCGGCGTGACCACCGTCGTCGCGCGGCTGTTCAACTTTGTGCAGCCGGATTTGGCATGCTTTGGCGAAAAAGACTACCAGCAGCTTCAAATCATCAAGCGCATGACACGCGATCTGGCCTTCCCAATTGAAATCATCGGCGTGCCCATCGTACGAGAAGCGGACGGCTTGGCCATGTCTTCGCGCAACGTGCGCCTAAACGCCGAAGACCGCGCCGCTGCCCTTATCATTTCCCAATCCCTAAACGCTGCAGAAGCGCTAACAGACAAAACCGTCGAGTCCCTGCGCGAAACCATTGCCCACACCATCAATTCAGAGCCCCGCGCTACCATCCACGGGCTTGATATTGTCCAGGCAGAAACACTGAACGACATCAGTGGCGTTCTGACCTCCCCTGCCGCCATTATGCTGTCCGTCGAATTCGGCGGCGTCCTTCTCCTTGATCAAAGGGTCATCCAGCCATGAGCAAACAAACTCCAATCCGCCGCACAACCGTTCCCCAAATCGCGGCGCGCAAAGGCGGAGAGCCCATCGTCTCGCTCACCAGCTACCACGCCCACACGGCGGCCATCGTTGATAAATACGCCGACTTTATCCTTGTCGGCGATAGTCTAGGCATGGTCATGCACGGCATGGAAAGCACCATCGGCGTGCCACTTGATCTAATGATCATGCACGGCAAAGCCGTGGTCAAAGGCACCAAACAAGCGCTGATCGTGGTTGATATGCCCTTCGGCACTTACGAAGAAAGCCCTGCCGTAGCTTTCCGCAACGCAGCCAAAATCATGAAAGAAACCGGCTGTGGCGCGGTCAAACTCGAAGGCGGCGCACGCATGGCTGAAACCATCCATTTCCTTGTGGAACGCGGCATTCCCGTCATGGCGCACATCGGCCTGACCCCACAATCCAGCCACGTCATGGGCGGCTTTAAAACCCAAGGCCGTGATGAAGCAGGTTGGGACGCTATTATCCAAGACGCCAAAGCCGTCGCCGAAGCAGGCGCATTTGCGGTGGTCGTCGAAGGTGTCGTTGAACCCCTCGCCGTCAAAATCACCAAAGAATGCCCAATCCCAACCATCGGCATCGGCGCATCCGCAGAATGCGACGGCCAAATCCTCGTCCTCGAAGACATGCTAGGCCTGAACGAATGGACACCTAAGTTCGTCAAAGTCTACGGCGACCTCGGCCCAGCCATTGAACGTGCCGTGTCAGAATACGCCGAAGAGGTCAAAACACGGGCCTTCCCTTCGGAAGACGAAGTTTATAAATAACGCAATCAAATAGGTGGCCCTGAATTTGCTGGGCCGCCAACATAGCAAAAGAGCATTTGATGAGAAGTTTTTTTAATGGCGGCGCAAGCGTCACCGCGACTTATTGGGGTGGTATTGTAGGGTCTTCGTTTATCCTCAAGCTCTACGTCTTTTTTTTCAACAATCAGACGATAACCAACCCCGACTGGCAATTCGTGGAGCAGCTTCATGCTGTCCACAACTACATAGTTTTGGCCTTCACTGTTCTTTTTGGTTTTCTATTCAGAGCAATGATAAAATCATGTTTCAATGATCGGACGCCTGGTTTTTGGGGTGGGCTTGGGATCGCAATTGCAGGCCTGCGCTTTGCTACGCTTGCGTTCTCCTGCTTCACCCTATTTTTCCCATCCGTGGCTACGCCACGCGCGCTTATCGAAGCTGAACTCAAGCAATTGAACCAGCAGCTCCCAATGAAAGTGGATGAGTTCGTCGTTATGCAGCGCGTAAAAATTGAGAATGATTTCATTGTTTATTTCTACAATGTTGAGGCCAAATTAGAGGAAAGTGAGCGCGATGGTATGCAAAACATGTTTATCTCGGATCAGGTATTGGCCAAAGAAATTTGCAGAGAGATCGAAAGTTACCTCAATGGGGGAATCAAAGGCATTACCTACGATTTCGATTACCTAAACACGACGCTTTCGGCTGTACTCACTTCCGAGGATTGTGCCGCGCTCAACCGATAAAATTCTGATGTTATGGGAAAGCTTTAAGTCCTGTCATTTTAAACTTAAATTGCCAAGCATCTATTTGAGATGTCGAATTTGGACACATGCGTCCGGAATTTGAATCCTATTTACCAAGTGCGCTATGACAACTCCACGTTCATAGCGCGCCTCACCCCCAAACAATGCGCCGAAGGCTACGAGCACGAAGACCTCAAGATCAAAAAGCGGATATAACAAACGGCATTTTCTTGACTTAAATACCTCCGCCGGAGGCATCCAACCATGCCTCCCGCACACCATTTGCGTTTATCCCCAAACCAAATAACCAGTTGATGTCTCGCCCGTTCTGACCCACCAATAGCGCAGGCAATCAGGACAGCGACCGTGGACATTCAAAGCATCATCAACCGCATCGCAAGCGATGTCAGCACCGCGTCAGATCGCGGTCAGGTGGCGGATTACATCCCTGAGTTGGCCTCAATTGATCCAAACCAATTCGGTATTTCCGTGGCCTTGCCAGATGGCACCTGCTTTTCCGCAGGCGATGCACAAACCCCGTTTTCCATCCAATCGGTGTCCAAAGTCTTCACCCTCGCTCTCGCACTTGGCCGCTTTGGCGATCAACTTTGGACGCGCGTTGGCCGTGAACCCTCTGGCCTACCGTTCAATTCGATCCTTCAGCTCGAACAAGAAAACGGCATTCCCCGAAATCCCTTCATCAATGCAGGGGCCATTGCGATCACTGACTCGATCCTGACGGGTCACGAACCCAAAGAAGTCTTGGGCGAATTGCTGCGTTTCGTGCAAACCTCCGCCGAAGACGCTGACATCCACATAAACGACACCGTCGCCCACTCTGAAACCGAACATGGTGATCGCAATCTCGCACTTGCCCACTTCATGGCATCCTACGGCAACCTGCAAAACCACCCCGATCGCACCTGCGGCACCTATTTCCACCAATGCGCCATCGAAATGTCGTGCCAACAGCTTGCAATGGCTGGGCGCTTCCTCACCGGCCACCCCGATGCACCACGCTTGATTTCCTTGCAACGCACCCGCCGCATCAACGCCTTGATGCTGACCTGTGGACACTACGACGGGTCTGGTGATTTCGCCTATCGCGTCGGCCTGCCCGGTAAAAGCGGCGTGGGCGGCGGCATCTTGGTAATCGCCCCCAACCGCGCCTCAATCGCGGTCTGGTCACCGGGCCTAAACGAATACGGCAACTCGCAACTCGGCACTTATGCTATTGAAAAATTTGCGCAAATGACTGGTTGGTCCGTGTTCGGCTAAGCTATCTCTGATCATCCGTCCCAAAAACGTGGTCAGAAACCTCGCCAATCAAATCAACGAACCAAGCGCCCAAGGGATGCGAAAACAGCCGTTTATGCCAAATGACCTCTAGGCTCCTATAAGCATCAGGCGCGACCAGTGGACAGTCACAGGCAACCAGCCCCGCCTCTTTCGCCATATGATCCACCATCGGCTGCGGTGCCGTCATGATGGCATCCGTTTCCAACAAAACCTGCCGCGCCGACATAAAGTTGGTAACGGTCAAACACACCTGCCGCTGCATCCCCCTTGCCTCCAGCGCATCATCTGCCCAGCCCCGCATATCACCCCTTGGATTTAGCAAAACATGACGCGCCCCTGCATAGCCCTCCGCCGTCATTGGCTTTTGAGCAAGTGGATGCCCCACACGCATGATGCACCCATAGTCCGCAACGGCGCAGATTTGCTTCTCAAAACGTTTCGGCAAGGCTCCAAAGGACGCCACAGCCAAATCCACTTCCCCACGATCCAGCATCTCATAAGATTGCCCAGAGGTTGGCACCAACCGCAGGTTCAGACCCGGCGCACGTTCGGCAAGGGCCACTGCCAATCCGGGGACAATCAGCGCCTCAAACAGGTCAACCGTCGCAATAGAGATAACGCCCTGCGCCGTTGCCGGATCAAACGGCCTCTGATCCAAAACTTGCGAGAGTTCCTCTAATATCTGATGCACCGGACCCGCCAATTCCTGCGCGCGTGCGGTGGGCAACAACCCGTCAGGCCCACGCGTGAAAAGCTCATCCTCAAGAACATCACGCAGCCGCCTTAAAGCGTTTGACACCGCAGGCTGAGACAGTCCCACACGATGCCCCGCCTGGGTGATATGGCGCTCTGCATAGATGGCATCAAACACCACCAACAAATTCAAATCGAGTTTTCTAAGGTTCACAACCATTCACCACGTGAATAAAAATCATTCCATATATCCATTTCACTTATATCGATAATCGACGCATCAGGGCAGCACAACATTCAATAGGAGCGCCAAATGCGATTTCAAAACAAAACCGTCGCGATCACCGGTGGCAATTCAGGCATAGGCCTAGAAACAGCCATCGCCTTTAAAGACCAAGGCGCAAATGTCGCCATCTTTGGCCGTAACGCAGAAACGCTTGCCGCAGCACAGCAAGCGCATGGCTTCTTAACTATCCAGGGGGATGTCACAAACCGCGCAGATCTCGACGCCTTCTTTGCGACCACCAAAGAACAATTCGGCAAGGTCGATGTCGTCTTTTCTAACGCCGGTATCGCAGAGTTTCTGCCGTTCGAGGCCGCCGACGCTGCACATCTTGACCGCACACTCGACATCAACGTCAAAGGTGTATTTCACACCGTTCAGGCTGCTTTGGCCGTGATCAATGACCCAGCATCGATCATCCTGACCACCTCAGTTGCCAACGTTTCAGGTGATCCGAACATGTCGGTCTATGCCGCCAGCAAGGCAGCCGTCAGCACCTTTGCTCGCACCCTATCAACAGAGCTACTGCCCAAAGGCATTCGCGTAAACAGCATCTGCCCCGGACCAACCGATACGCCGATCTTTGACAAAATGGGCATGGATGCTGAAACGACCGTCGCAACGAAAGAATTCATCAAAACCCGTATGCCCGTCGGGCGCATGGGCACTGCCGCAGACATCGCCCACGCGGTTCTGTTCCTCGCATCTGATGAAAGTGCATTTATCGTAGGCAGCGAAATCACCGCTGACGGTGGCTTCATCAACTGCGCCGTCGCCTGATAATTGGTGCGAGGCGTTACCGCGCCTCGCCCACTTGCCCTAGGCGCGCGTTAGTCACGCACCTCATCGGCACCAACACCCCAAATGTCGCTCTTGCGGGCCCAGCCTTTGTAACCACCCACAGACAATCGGCACCATTCCGGGTGACATTTCCCAAGGTTCGCAACCACACCCAATTCCAGTTGTGCGGCAATCGTTGTGTTGGGCTCTGGCCGCACGTTCAACGGCAACATATCCGCCTCAACAATCACCGTGCGATTGCCTGACAGTAGCGAATAATGCACCCAGCCCCCGGCTCCGTCACGGTCCTGAACACGGCGCCAATGGCCATGCTCTGCCGTAAT
Organism: Cognatishimia sp. 1_MG-2023; assembly: GCF_030548175.1. Lineage (GTDB taxonomy): Bacteria > Pseudomonadota > Alphaproteobacteria > Rhodobacterales > Rhodobacteraceae > Cognatishimia. Next base: position 56,385 of record NZ_JAUORX010000006.1, read on the forward strand.
CACCAACGGCATATCGCGGCGCTTAAAAATCCAGTCGATCCGATGCGTCAACGACGGTCCACGCCGCACATTCGCTTTGCTGGCTTTCAACGAAACATACCGCGGCAATGGCAAGTTCGTGATTGGCCCGCGTTTGATCTCGGCCGCAGCAACGCCAGCTGCGAAAATCAGTGCCAATACACCAAGAGAGAGCTGTTTTGCCCGTCTGCCCATCACTAAATTCATCCGCCTGATAACAAAATTGCGCGGGGGTTCTTGTGCCCCGTCATTCAGTAAGGCACTGTGCCATCAACATCCTGATTTGGGAAGAACGGGGAGGAGCAAAATGCCAAAGCAGCGTCTGAGTGTTGTTGTAACGCGACGGTTGCCAGAAGCAGTCGAGGCACGCCTATCAGAGCTGTTCGACGTATCTTTGCGCCCCGACGATCTCCCAATTCCTCAAGAGGATTTGGTGAATGCCGTCGCCACAGCAGATGTTCTTGTCACCACTCTCAATGATCGTATTGATATTGCATTACTTGAACAGGCTGGCCCAAATCTGAAACTCATCGCCAACTATGGCGCAGGCGTCGATCACATTGATGTCGACGAGGCCCGCAAGCGTGGCATCAGCGTTACCAACACCCCTGGTGTTATGACCGAAGACACCGCCGATATGACCATGGCGTTGATCCTATCCGTCACCCGCCGCATTCCCGAAGGCCTAGAGCAGATGAAAGTCGGCAAATGGGAGGGCTGGTCCCCCAACGCCATGCTCGGGGGTCGCGTTGGTGGCCGCAAACTTGGCATTCTCGGCATGGGTCGCATCGGCCAAGCCGTCGCCCGCCGTGCCCGCGCCTTTGGTATGGAAGTGCACTACCACAACCGCCGCCGACTACACCCCGGTATCGAAGAACGCTTTGAAGCCACTTATTGGGAAAGCCTTGATCAGATGATGGCACGTATGGACGTGCTCTCGATCAACTGCCCGCATACACCGTCCACGTTCCACCAAGTCAACGCGCGTCGCCTCAAACTGATGAAGCCCGACGCCGTGATCGTAAACACCTCTCGCGGCGAAGTTATCGATGAATCCGCCCTCGTTCGCGCACTCAAAGCAGGCGAAATTGCGGGCGCCGGACTTGATGTCTACGAAGGTGGCGAAGAAATGGGTGCAGAGCTACGCAATCTCAACAACGTTGTCATGCTCCCCCACATGGGCTCTGCCACACATGAATGCCGTGTGGAAATGGGCGAAAAAGTCATGCTCAACATCATGACGTTCCAAGACGGTCACTTACCGCCGGATTTGGTTCTGCCAGAGATGACTTAACAGCACTTAGCTTTCTTCTAGCTACCGATTTTGTTTCGCACGTCAGCGCATTGCATGGCATGGCATGGCTATGCAACGTGGCAAGAACCGATCCCAAAACATTCATTCAGCAATTTTCCGCTTATTGACCACGGTCAATAAAGCCTGATTTTTAGGCACTCCTCACATTCATTCAATCATAATATTAATATTTTACCCCATACCCTTTACAGTCAATTTTGAGAAACTTATCAAGTTAGCACGCGCCCCAAATCCCGTAACTCACTGAGAGTATAACAGAATTATGACATCTTTCACTTCACTGCCCTCCACAACACCAGTCAACTCCCGTCGTAACCGGACCCTTTTTGCGACCATGTCATCGATGGCATTGGCCACAATCCTAGGGGTGTTTTCGACCACAGACGCCAACGCGCTCGATGCAAATGCGCCCCTTATTCCAGCTGAACTGTTTGCGTCCCTCCCGGACACTTGCCCAACGCCAGACGCTTTCGCGATTGCTCCAGATGGCAATCTGACGCTCTCTTGCCCGAACTACGCAGGATCCGCTGGCAAACAGCAGGGCGCCCTGCTCGGCCTTACACCGGACGGCACGCCTTTTGACATCGGCACACTTTCTGAATTTACACAGGACGGAAAAACACGCCCAATGGGCATGGCCTATGCTCCAGATGGTGCACTGTTCATCGCGGACAATCGCGGCGGCAACGATGGACGCGTGCTTCGCGTGACTTTTGATGCGGGCAAAATCGCCGCGACCGAAGTCGTTGCTTCAGGCCTCAGCGCACCAAATGGCCTGCGCTACCACAACGGCGCAATTTACATCACCCAATTGCGTCTTCCAAAAGTTGTAGGACCACATATCGCAAGCGGTATTTACCGGTTCAACGAAACCGACCGTGATCTTGTTGTTGCCAGCGACGGCACATCCGAGACCCTGATCTTCCTAGATCATACTACAAACCCGAATGCCGGCTTTGGCTTGGACGGGCTTGTTTTTGATGCCGAAGGTCATCTGTACACAGCCAACCTTGGTGACGGGATTGTCTACAAGTTGACCTTAGATGCCGAAGGCAAAGTCATCTCGCAACACGTGCATGCCACAGTGCCGACCACTGTTGGTCCAGACGGAATGTCCATCGACGAGATGGGCAATCTTTATCTCGCAGGCTTCCGCAGCAATCAGATCATCAAAGTCGACCCACAAGGTAACACGTCTGTTCTGACTGAAAACGGCGACAGCGACGGTGCAAACGGTGAACTCGACCAGCCAGCTGACTTGATCGTCTATAACGGCCAACTGATCGTCTCTAACTTTGACCTCATGAAGGGTGATGGCATTGTGAACAAGGGCCACAACAAACCCTACACGCTGTCAACAATCGACCTGAAGTAACAACCCTACCAAAACAACAAAGCACCAATGCAACGAAGCATTGGTGCTTTTCTTTCCGGCGCGTATCTCTCGATTGATTTACACGACGGACGCTTTGATTGCGCGAATGTTCTCGCCGTAAGGCGCAGGGTTTTGAACAGAGCCACCTTTAAACACCGCAGAACCAGCCACCAAAACATCAGCACCCGCCGCCGCCATCAAAGGCGCAGTTTCTGGCGTGATGCCACCGTCGATTTCGATATGGATTGGACGATCCCCGATCATAGAGCGCAGCTTTCGTACCTTCTCTACCTGACTGTGAATAAACTTCTGGCCGCCAAAGCCGGGGTTCACGGTCATAACGCAGATCAAATCAACCATGTCCAAAAGATAATCAATATCTTCCACACCTGTGCCAGGGTTCAATGCCAAACCAGCCTTACAGCCAGCACCACGGATCGCTTGCAACGTCCGGTGAATATGCGGCCCTGCCTCAAGGTGTGCTGTCAAAACGTCGGCACCGGCATCTGCAAAGGCCTCGATGTAGGGATCAACAGGCGAGATCATCAGATGCACGTCCATCACCGTGTTGATGTGCTTGCGGATCGCCGCACACAATGGCGGGCCAAATGTTAAGTTTGGCACAAAATGGCCATCCATAACGTCGACATGAATCCAATCAGCGCCCTGCGCCTCAACAGCTTCGATTTCGGCACCGAAATTGGCGAAATCTGCAGATAAAATGGACGGGGCAATTTTGACAGAACGGTCGAAGCTCATGAAGTCCTCCTGAGGGGCGCTTGATTCGTTGGCTGGAAAATGCGCTGAACCAGCCAAAAGTGCAACGCCGCCGGTGACGCAGCACATAACTTACGCGCAAAAGCTGGTTTTGACGCAAATCAAGGCATTCCTCGCAGAACCTATTAAAGATGTCACGAAACCGACGCACAGCGGTTCCAAACAGGGACACGACAGCGCACCCTGTTTACAGAGCCCTAATAATCTGGGTCATCCTGAAAGCTATTAAGACAAACTTAACTTTTTCCAACGCTAAGAGAACGTGCCGCACTACGGCCAAGCCAAGATCTAAAGGAACGTTGAAATGAACTTGTTTATCCACCCGGTCGAAGCATCCCTTGCGGGATTGCAACTGATGAGCAAAGCCGTCGAGCAGCAACTCCGCGTCAACATCGCCCTCAGCGAAGCCTTGATCGCCCCCTACACCGCTGCGCTGAAACCTGCCAAACGCTCCAAGGTCGGCTCTAAACCCGCGCCAAAGCAAACCAAACCCGCAGCAAAAACGGCCAAGCCAAAACCGAAGGCCACAGTCGCCGTTAAACCAGCCCCTGCCAAACCCGTCGTGGTAAAGCCAGCCCCAGCAAAACCAGTTGCAGCAAAGCCGACCTCTGCAAAGCCCTCGACACCACAGGCCGCCACAGCACCGATCAAACCTGTGCCTGCTGCTAAACCGGCCGAACCAGCCAAAACAGCACCTGTCGCGCAAACCAAAGCAGTCAAGCCTGCAAAACCCGCGACCCCAGCGGCGCGTTCCGTAAAACGGGCCCCATCAGCGCCGCCACAAATGCCGCCTAAAAAGGCACAAAAGAAATAAGCATTGCATCAAACGCAAGGCGGGCATTCCAAACTGTCTGTAGAGATGTCCGCCTTACAGTTCTAAAAAGACCACAGGGAGACACCATAAACACACGGAGTATGTCCCATGGCAAACACTGCAATCAACGTTCGCGCGCCTCTTAGCATCTGGCGCACACTGGCCGCTCCTTTCGTGGCAGCTGGCAACTTTTTGGTAGCGATCGGCGAAGCATCCAGCCGCGCGAAACAAGTAGAATTCCTAAACGCGATGACCGACGAAGAGTTGGCAGCACGCGGCATGACACGCGAAACAATCGTACGTCACGTATTTTCTGACAAGATGGGCATCTAAGCTCTCGTCAGTTCCTAAACGTAACAGGGCGCCCTTAGGCGCCCTTTTTGCTGTCTAACAGTAAGTTAGGAAAAGTGACGCCAAAGCGTCACTCATCTTCCTCAACGATACGAACCGCGCCCAAAGATGCGTTAGACACATGCGCCGCATAAGCTTTCAACGCTTTAGAAACCGCACGAGGACGCCCTACAGCTTTCCACGCTTTCTTATCCGCTTGTGGGTGTGCCGCACGACGGCGCGCGATTTCGTCTTCGCTGACCATCAAGTTGATAGACCGGTTCGGGATAGAGATCGTGATCTTGTCACCATCTTCCACCAAAGCGATCAGACCCTTTTCAGCCGCTTCCGGCGAAACGTGACCAATCGACAATCCAGCAGAGCCGCCAGAGAAACGACCATCCGTCACCAAGGCACAGGTTTTATCCAAACCTTTCGATTTCAGATAAGCGGTTGGATACAGCATTTCCTGCATACCCGGACCACCCTTTGGGCCCTCATAGCGTACGATGACAACAGAATGCTCTTTCACTTCATTCCGCAGAATGCCGTTCATCGCATCATCTTGTGATTCAAAGACCTTCGCCGTGCCTTCGAACTCATACATGTCTTTGATTACGCCAGCGGTCTTAACAATACAGCCCTGCTCCGCCAAATTGCCGAACAACACGCACAGACCACCCTCTTGGGAATAAGCGTTGTCAAAGTCACGTACACAACCATCTTCTGTGTCGAGATCAAGCTCGGTATACATGCGCGATTGGCTGAATGCCTCAACCGTCCGCACGCCACCAGGTGCCGCGATATACAGATCATGGGCTTCGTTACCCGCAGTTTCGCGGCGGACGTCCCATTTGTCGATGAACTCACCAACCGTTCTCTCATGAACAGTCGCACAATCACGATGAATACGGCCCGCACGATCAAGCTCACCCAGAATACGCGCGATACCACCGGCACGGTGCACGTCTTCCATGTGATACTTTGGCGTCGACGGTGCCACTTTACACAGATGCGGGATTTCACGGCTTAGACGATCCATGTCCGCCATGGTGAAATCAACGCCACCTTCGCTCGCAATCGCCAACAGGTGCAGAACCGTATTGGTCGAACCACCCATCGCAATGTCCAGCATCATCGCGTTTTCAAAGGCATCAAACGTCGCGATACCACGTGGCAACGCGCTTGCGTCGTCATGCTTGTACCAACGCTCGCACAGCTCAACGATCTTATGACCCGCTTCTTTGAACAGACCTTCACGCTTGGAATGCGTCGCCAAAAGCGAACCATTGCCCGGCAATGCCAGACCCAGCGCTTCGGCCAAGCAGTTCATAGAGTTCGCGGTAAACATACCAGAACAAGAACCACAGGTTGGGCAAGCAGAGCGTTCCAGCTTTGCCACGTCCTCTTCGCTGCGGCTTTCGTCGGTCGCGCCAACAATCGCGGTCACAAGGTCAGCTTTTTGCTCACCATCGGCCAAGATCACCTTGCCCGCTTCCATTGGACCACCAGAGACAAAGATCGCAGGAATGTTCAGGCGCATCGCGGCCATCAACATGCCCGGCGTGATCTTGTCACAGTTGGAAATACAAACCAGCGCATCCACACAATGTGCGTTCGCCATGTATTCCACGCTGTCCGCGATCACTTCGCGAGATGGCAAAGAATACAGCATCCCGTCGTGGCCCATGGCAATGCCATCGTCCACAGCAATGGTGTTCATCTCTTTGGCAACACCACCAGCTTTTTCAATTTCGCGCGCAACAAGCTGGCCCATGTCCTTTAGGTGGACGTGCCCCGGCACGAATTGCGTAAAGGAGTTCACGACCGCAATGATCGGCTTCCCAAAGTCATCATCGCCCATGCCTGTGGCACGCCAAAGCGAACGGGCGGCAGCCATACGGCGGCCAAAGGTGGATGTCTTGGAACGAAGATCTGGCATTTCGCTATTCCTACAAAGCTGTTCTCAGGTTCGGGTACATCGCGTGCCACCTGAATGAAGGATTTGCAAGGGAAATGGGACATATTCTTGCGAATTTGCCCCGACTTCCGACATGCAATTTGTCATAGACCAAAGATGAGGTCGCAAAGGGCCTTTCGCAAGCCCCCCTGCTTATCTTGGCAACTGGCTCGCTGCGCGCGCCAATTCCTCGATTGCATCCCAATCACCAGCATTCACCAGATCACTGGGCGCAACCCAGCTTCCACCAGCACAAACAACGTTGGACAACGACAGATAATCGGTCGCATTCGCCGGGCTAACGCCTCCGGTCGGACAGAACGAAATCTGCGGGATCGGCGCACCGATCGCTTTCAATGCAGGTGCGCCGCCATTGGCCTCAGCCGGGAAGAACTTCAGCATGTCATAGCCACGCTCAAGCAGGCGCATCGCTTCAGAAGACGTCGCAGCACCCGGCAACGTCGGCAAATCTTCTGCCTCGCAGGCATCCAGCAACACGTCCGTCGCACCCGGAGACACGCCAAACTTAGCGCCCGCGTCTTTCGCCGCGCGCACATCCGCAGGTGTCAGTAAAGTACCGGCACCAACAACGCCACCTTCAACCTTGGCCATCTCGCGGATCACGTCCAACGCAACAGGCGTGCGCAACGTCACCTCAAGCGCCGGTAAACCACCACGTACCAGTGCCTCTGCCAACGGACGCGCATGCGCCACGTCATGCACAACCAAAACCGGCACGATTGGCGCCAACTGACAAATCTCACGCGCCGCAGCACTGGCTTGTTTAGGGGTAATCGCCATTGATCAAACTCCGAATACAGATGCGCCCGTGTCGGCAGAGCCAACAGATGCGCGGAATGCAGAAAATAACTCGCGACCCATGCCAGCTTGATTGCCAGCCATGTCCGCAACAGCTGGCGCGCGTTCCAGCACGCCATCCGTCATAATGTCCAACTCACCGGTCAACGCATTGACCCGCAAAACATCGCCATCTTGCAAATAAGCAATCGGCCCACCGTCCAACGCCTCAGGCGACACGTGAATAGCCGACGGCACCTTGCCAGACGCACCAGACATCCGGCCATCGGTCACCAAAGCCACCTTTTGCCCGCGTCCCTGCATGATTTGCATCATCGGCGTTAGGCTGTGCAGCTCAGGCATACCATTCGCCTTAGGCCCTTGGAAACGCACAACAATAATAACATCGCCCGTTAGTTCGCCGGCCTTAAACGCCTCTTTCGCGTCTTCTTGGCTATGGAACACCCGAACAGGTGCCTCAACCACACGATGCTCTTCCGCAACCGCAGAGATTTTCATAACCCCCGTGCCAAGGTTCCCCGCCAAACGCGACAAACCACCATTCGCTTGGAATGGCTCAGCCAAAGGCCGCACGATCTTATCGTTCAAGCTCACTTTGGTACCCGGACGCCATGTCAGACCATCCTCACCCAAGAACGGCTCGGTGGTGTAATGCTCCAACCCTTCACCAGCGATGGTTTTTGTATCTGGGTGCAGCAATCCGCCCTTCAGCAGTTCACCGATCATATAGCCCAGACCACCTGCCGCATGGAAATGGTTCACATCCGCCAAACCGTTTGGATAGACCCGCGCCAACAGTGGCACCACGCCAGACAGATCAGCGAAATCTTCCCAATCCAGAATGATCCCACCAGCCCGCGCCATCGCCAACAAATGGATCAACAGGTTGGTCGACCCACCCGTTGCCATCAAACCAACGATCCCATTCACAAAGGCCTTCTCGTCCAAAATCTCGCACGTCGGCGTATAGTTATTACCCAGCGCAGAAATCGAAAGCGCCCGCTTCGCGCTCTCAGCGGTCAAGGCATCCCGCAACTCGGTATTCGGCGTGACAAAGCTAGAGCCCGGCAGATGCAAACCCATGAATTCCATCAACATCTGGTTGGTGTTCGCCGTGCCATAAAACGTACAGGTCCCCGGCCCATGATAGGCCCCCATCTCAGACTTCATCAGCGCATCACGCCCAACTTCGCCCTTGGCAAACTTCTGACGAACTTCAGCTTTTTCATCGTTAGAAATACCGCTGGTCATCGGACCTGCCGGGATAAACACCGCTGGCAAATGACCAAAGGCCTGCGCCCCAATCACCAATCCCGGAACGATCTTATCGCAAACCCCAAGGAACACAGCCGCGTCAAAGGTATTGTGGCTTAGGGCAATCCCCGTCGCCATCGCAATCACATCGCGCGAAAACAGGCTCAGCTCCATGCCCGGCTCGCCCTGCGTAACGCCGTCACACATCGCAGGCACACCGCCAGCGACCTGCGCCGTTCCACCAACAGACCGCGCCGCATCCCGGATCAACGCCGGATAGCGTTCAAACGGCTGATGCGCCGACAGCATGTCATTATACGCAGTGACAATCCCAAGGTTGCCCGCATCCGTCGTCGCCAATGTATCCTGATCCGGTCCGGCACCCGCATAGGCATGCGCCTGCCCGCTACAAGACAGATGCGCTCGGCTTGGTCCTTTGGACGTCGCCGCCGCCATTCGTGCCAAATAGATGCCCCGAGGGCCTTCGCTGCGTGCGATGATCCGCTCAGTGACGGCTTGAAGTGTCGCATTCAAAGTCATGGTCTATCGCTTTCGTTTCTCAAATTCAGGATCATGAGCCAATTGCGCGCCACCGGCGGCCGTCTCGGTGCATCAACAACAACGCGTCTTCGGGGCCAGAACTGCCCACGTCATAGGGTTGCGGTTTCATATTTCTGTCCGTCCAGCCTGCGATGATTGGGTCAGCCCAAGACCAGGCCGCCTCAACCTCATCGCCGCGCATAAACAGCGTTTGGTCGCCACGGATCACATCCATGATCAAACGCTCATAGGCATCCTGCGGCTGCTCTGATCCTTTAAGGCTATCGGCGAAAGTCATGTCCAACGACGCCTCGGTCAACCGCATACCACCCGGACCCGGATCTTTGATCGTGGTGTGCAACGTCATGCCTTCATCAGGCTGCAACCGAATAACCAGCACGTTGCCCTGTGGTGTTTCAGTACCCGGAAAAATCATATGGGGTGGCGCACGGAAGTGGACGGAAATTTCAGACATCCGGCGGCGCAAACACTTGCCGGTACGCAAGTAGAACGGTGTCCCCGCCCAACGCCAGTTAGCCACGTCCACCTTCATCGCCACAAAGCTTTCCGTGGTCGAATCCTCATTCCCCGCATGTTCACGATAGCTGCCCTGATCGCCAGAGGCCTCATATTGCCCACGTGCGATGTCTTTCACGGGAACAGCTTCGAGTGCCTCAATGACCTTCACCTTTTCATCCCGCACCGCATTTGGCGTGAACTTCGAAGGCGGCTCCATCGCAGTTAGGCACAAAAGCTGCATCAGGTGGTTCTGCACCATATCCCGCATCGCGCCCGACTGATCGTAATATTCACCCCGCCCGTCCACCGACAGGCTTTCAGCCACTGTGATCTGAACATGGTCGATATGCGAAGAATTCCACAGCGGCTCAAACAGCGAATTGGCAAAGCGCAGCGCCATAAGGTTCTGCACCGTTTCCTTACCGAGATAGTGGTCGATCCGGTAAATCTGATGCTCTTCAAAGCATTCACTCAGCTCTGCATTCAACGCCTTTGCGGAGTCCAGATCGTGACCAAACGGCTTTTCAACAACAATCCGGCTATCCGCCGTAGCAACACCGCTTTGCTGCAAACGGCGCGCAATCGGCCCAAAGAACCGCGGCGCAACAGACAGATAAAACGCCCGAACAACCCCATCACGCACAGCGCCGGCCAGTTGTTCCCAGCCACGTTCACCGGTCGCATCTAATGATATGTAATCCACCAGCTCCAAAAACCGCGCCACGTCGTCAGCATTTTCAGCCTCCTCCGCAATCGCCTTTTGAACCCGCGCCTGAAACGCCTCGCGCGTATGCTCTGACCGCGAGACGCCCAAAATCCGGCTCTGCTCATCAAATTGACCAGCCAAGAACCGATGAAACAGCCCCGGCCAAATCTTACGCTGCGCCAGATCACCTGTGGCACCAAACAGCACCAAATCAAATGAGCTCACTGGAATTACGCGTGAAACCATAGTCTTCCCCTTGCACGTGGTTCGCCACATGCCCTCCCATAGGTGCGTGTCGTAACAGAAACACCTCCGGATGTCGCAAAAACCAGACAAAGCCGCAAGCGATAGTCGCAGCAAATAAGCCGGCCCAATGCTGGTCCCGCCAATAGGTTTCCCGTCATTCGTGGGGTGCCTCCCACGACTCACTAATGATAGCGCTAACATAAGCGCAAACCCAAACGCCCACAAGGCTAGGTTTCACAATTCGAAACCAAAATTAACGAACCTAACGTCAAAACGTTGAGGTAAACCCAAAACTCGCCCGCATCCCTTCAGTCGAGAACCGCGAAACATTAGATTCCGTCCGACTGGCTGACACGGTCAAACTGGGCGAAAAGCCATAATATGAAATCTGATTAAACACCGCCGTCGCGCCCACAGACACCGACCAATCCCGCCGCCCATCCAAAGACAGTGAAAACTCATCGTAACTCTTGCGCCCAACGGTCGCCGCCAACGACAGGCTTGTGCCCAACACCGGCTGCGCCAGATCATACTGCACCGTCAACCGATGCGCCCAATGGGTATAGGTCGCAATATCCGCATCCTGAAACCGGCTGTCCAAAGCAAAGCGCAATACATCCAAATTGCCCATCCGCCGTGCATAAACCGCCTGCGCCCCATAAATCGTGCTATCCGGCTGCCCCGCCGCAATCGCACGCTGCCCTTCGACAAAGCCGCGCAAAGTTACAGTCGAGACATCCCCCGCTTTCAGCTCCTGCGACACAGCCAGCCGATTGTACCGCCACAACCCGCTGCCCCCGTACCAAGTCTGCCCCGTATGAAACGACACCCCACTTGGCCCCTGCCCCTCAAACAAAAACCGCAAATGCGACACCGACAAATCCAGCTGCGTTAACGCATAATCACTGCCCAAAGCATCCGGCACCGCAGACTTTGACGCCCCAGACAAGGCAAAGGTACGCCCATACAAATACGCCCCAACCGAAGTCCGATGCCGCGGCCCCTGAGCAACCACATACTTAATATCCGCAGAACCAGAGACCTCGACACCGGACAAAGCCAGCGCACTCGCAGGCAATTCCAACTTGATCTGATCCAAATAGAAAAACCGATCCGTCGCGCCACCGTTGATGTTATCAGACGGACCAATCGAAAAGCTTAACTGCGCCGATAACGGGTTCTGCGCCCGCACCGATTGAAAATCCAGCTTCACCCGATTGGCCTCTTCAACCGACCCCGCATAATTCGCCGCCCGCCGCAGCCGCCATTCCGATTGCGTAAACTGCCCCGCCTGCAAACGCGCCCCTGCCGCCAACCGCGCGGCCTGCAATTTCTGCGCCCGATCATCGCTTGCCCGAAACGCCTGCCCCGCCAATCGCGCCGCAGCCTCAAACTGCCCCTGCTCCGATTGAACCAATGCGGCTTGCATCAAATCCGCATAGCCATTGGATACTTGCCCAACAGCGCCGCCCGCCCAACAGGCAAACACGCCGCACAACAGCAGGCGTTTCAATCGCGTCAATGTCGCTTGGGTCACAGGGCCTCCTTGGGCATCAGCCCGATCCAGCGTCAGCCTTCAACCACAAGCCTTCTGCGGGCAACGCTGGCCCAAACACAGCCCAGATTTCAGCAATCCCTCGCCGACGCACCAGCCCAAATCAGCGCGAAATTGCTCCTTAAATCGCCAAAAACATCCCCCAATGTACAGCATGACCCCGCCAAGGTTAGGTCAGCCCCGAGGTGTCATGGAGCACATAATGAATAAATATTTACCTATCGCAGCGTTCGCCCTGCTCAGCGCTTGCGGCGGCGGTACAGGAATCGTCCCCGCAGCCATATCTCCCCCGCCCGGCCCAGCCGCGCCCGCACCAGCCCCCGGCAGTTCTGGTGGCGGAACAACAGGTGGCGCGCCCAGCGGCGGATCTGGCGGCGGCGCACCCTCCACCCCAAGCACAGTCGATGATCTTACGTTTTCCAGTCAGTTGAATAATGTCCGTTTGGCAAACGGCGCAGGCAACGTCGCCTTTGACGCCCGCCTTGCCGCCGCAGCGCAAGGTCACGCCGACGACATGCTGGCCCAAAACTATTTCAGCCACACCGGCCTCAACGGCTCCTCTCCCGGCGACCGCATCACAGCCGAAGGATACCAATGGCGCACCTACGGCGAGAACATCGCCCAAGGTCAACGATCCGAAGAAGAAGTGCTCGACGCTTGGACCAACTCCCCCGGTCACCACGCCAACAACATCAATCCAAACTTCGAAGATTACGGATTGGCAAAGGCAGGTACCGGGTCAGATACACGCTGGGTTCTCTTGCTCGCGGCAGAGCAATAGCGTCTAAAAAGGGAATCGTACGTTTCAGCGCTTGAAACGTACGAATTTCCACATTTTCAATTCGTTAATACTGCGTCCCAAAAGGCACCTGTTAACCTTTAAAGATTAACAGCGCGGCTCAGCTAAAATTCCCTTAGCTGACCATCCCACCGTCTGAATCATCGCCCGCTTCTTCCAAAAGACGCTCCATGCTTGGCACAGTCACGTGGCGTTTGCCTTCCAAAACAATAACGCCATCTTTTTTCAAAGCAGAAATCTGGCGGCTCACCGTTTCCAGTGTCAGCCCCAAATAATCAGACATCGCTTCGCGGGTCAGCGGCAGATCAAAGACCACCTTCGCATCCAACGACGCCAGCTTAAGTGTCGCGTCCCGACGAGCAATAATCGCCAGCAACGAAGCAATCTTTTCCCGTGCCGTTTTACGACCCAGAACCAGCATCCATTCACGTGCTGCGTCAAGCTCGTCCAGCGTCATTTCCAATAAGCGCTGCGCGACGTGTGGTGTGCGTAACATCATATTTTCAAATGGTTTTTTACGGAAGCAGCACATCACCAAATCCGTGGTCGCAACCACATCATACGGCGCCTCGCCGCGTCCCGGACGCCCCACAAAATCACTCGGCAGCAACAGGCCAACCATCTGTGTACGGCCATCTTCCATGGTCTGCGTCAGCGTCGCAATCCCCGTTACAACAGACCCGACAAAGTCCATCTGATCGCCCGACCACAACACCGTCTGGCCCGCCTGAAAGCTACGATAATATTTGATCTGATCGAGCTGGGTCAGCTCATCTTCGTCGCAACGCGAACAAACGGCACGATGGCGAATTTGGCATTCTCCACAATCTCTTGGAGCGGCTACAGACAATTCAACTGACATGGCTAGCGCCTCTTGATCTGGGTCAAAGAATTCAACGTCCTTAGCCTTTAACGCTATCGGTATGAAACTTAAAACACAATTGGCAGAATTGGGACTGTTTGACGCGAAAGTCCCCCGCTACACCAGCTATCCCACCGCTCCACATTTCAATGCGGCGGTTGGCCCCGCATTTTTCGAAGATTGCGTCGCGCAAATACCTGAAAATGCACAGATTTCTTTGTATCTACACGTCCCGTTCTGCAGACGCCTGTGTTGGTTCTGCGCCTGCCGCACCCAAGGCACCCAAAGCCTGACGCCGGTTCAGGCCTATGTCGAAACGCTCAAGGATGAAATTCGACTACTCAAAAACCGCCTACCCGCAGGAATTTCTCTCTCCCGCCTACATTGGGGTGGCGGCACACCAACACTGCTTGATCCTGAAACGATGGACAGCCTGTGCGACACCATTTTCGATATGGCCCCTATGGCGTCTGATGGGGAGTTCTCAATCGAAATCGATCCGAATGAGATCGACATTAAGCGATTGGAAATATTGGCAAAACACGGGATGAACCGTGCCTCTATTGGGGTTCAAGACTTTGATCCAGAGATCCAAGAAACCATTGGCCGCATCCAAAGTTTCGACGTCACCCGCGACGCAATTGATATGATCCGTGCCCAAGGTGTCAAAAGTCTAAACGCAGATATACTCTTCGGCCTCCCCCACCAAACGCCGGAGCGACTGGCCGAAAGCGTTAACAAACTCATCTCTCTCTCCCCGGACCGCGTCGCGCTTTACGGCTACGCCCACGTCCCGTGGATGGCCAAACGCCAGCAGATGATCCCATCCGATACGTTACCAACCCCGCAAGAACGTCTTAACCTTTTCGAGACCGCGCAGAAAATATTTAACGAAGGCGGATATTTAGACATCGGCATCGACCACTTCGCAAAGCCAACCGACGGCCTCGCCCAAGCTGCATCCAACGGCACGCTCAAGCGAAACTTCCAAGGGTATACAGACGACCAATCCGATATTCTTATTGGCCTAGGCGCCTCTTCAATCTCTCGCTTTCCTCAAGGTTACGCGCAAAACGCGCCGCAAACCTCTGCTTATGCGGCCTCCATCCGTGACAAATCCTTTGCGACCACCCGAGGGCACGTGTTTTCCGACGATGATCAGCTGACCGCTCGGCTGATCGAAAGCCTGATGTGTGAATTCGCTGTCAGCTACGCTGACATCGATGAAAGGTTTGGTATCCATCTTCCCCAGATGCGCCAGACCTTTCAAAAGATTAATGCGCAATTTCAAAACCAGTTAACGGTTAACGATGCTGGCCTATTCATTCCAAAAGAGATGCAACCATTAACCCGAATGATCGCCCGAGCTTTCGACAACTATGACTCGATAGCCCGCCACAGCGCCGCAATCTAAAGCAACCTATCGATTTCGATAGCTTTTGAGGTTCACATAGCTTCGTTAAAAAATTGTTACGGTCGGTAGGTATTTTCCAGACGACCGACCCCTATTTCAGTAGCTTAAACATTGTCCCCCTCTGGCCGACCGCATTGCGGTCGGTCAATTTCATAGGGGATTTCAACAACTAGGACGCTGCCGAGAGCAAGGCCTTGGTATAATCCGTCTGCGGCGCGTCAAACACCGCAGCAGCATCACCTGCTTCCAAAACATCGCCCTGCTTCATGACCATAATCTTATGGCTCATCGCGCGAACCACCTTTAGGTCATGGCTAATAAACAGATAGGCCAAGCCGTATTTCTTTTGCAGCATTCTTAACAAATCAACGATTTGCACCTGTACGGTCATGTCCAAAGCTGATGTTGGCTCATCAAGAACAACCAATTTAGGGCGCAAAATCATAGCCCGCGCAATCGCGATCCTTTGCCGTTGCCCACCAGAAAACTCGTGCGGATAGCGATGCATCATGGCCGGGTCTAACCCCACCTCTTCCATCACCTCAGCGACCAGATCGCGTGGCTTGCGGCCATCTGGGTTACCATGCACACCCAAACCTTCTGCAATGATCTGCTCACAGCTCATCCGAGGTGACAAGCTGCCAAAAGGATCTTGGAAAACGATCTGCATATCCTTACGCAACGCGCGCAGTTCTTTCGTCGAATAATCGCGGATGTTTTCGCCCATAAAGCGAATGTCGCCCTCTGACCCAATCAACCGCATGATCGCAAGCGCCAGTGTCGTCTTACCTGACCCGCTTTCGCCCACGACGCCCAGTGTTTCGCCAGCACGCACGGTTAACGTTGCTTCGTTAACCGCCTTCACATGGCCAACCGTACGCCGCAAAAAGCCACGTTGAATCGGGAACCAAATCCGCAAATCTTCGGTTTCCACAATCACCGGCGCATTTGGTTCAACGGGTTCAGGCACCCCAACAGAATGCGCGCCAAGCAGTTTCTTCGTGTACTCATGTTGCGGGTTGGCAAAGATTTCGGACACTGGTCCGGCCTCTACTATTTCGCCGTCTTTCATCACGCAGACTTTGTCAGCAATCCGCTGAACGATGCCCAGATCATGCGTAATGAACAAAAGCCCCATATCTTCGGTGGCCTTTAGTTCAGCCAGCAATTCAAGAATTTGCGCCTGAATGGTGACATCCAAAGCCGTCGTCGGCTCATCTGCGATCAAAACGTCAGGCTTATTCGCCAAAGCCATGGCGATCATCACACGCTGGCGCTGCCCACCACTCAACTGATGCGGATAGGCCCCCAACCGCGTCTCAGGATCACGAATGCCAACCTTATTCATCAACTCCAGAATGCGTTCCCGCGCTTCTGCACCAACGATACCTTGGTGCAACGCAAGGGACTCGCCCAGCTGCTTTTCCAAGGTATGCAACGGATTGAGCGAGGTCA
The DNA here is from genome assembly GCF_030548175.1 of Cognatishimia sp. 1_MG-2023. Taxonomy (GTDB): domain Bacteria; phylum Pseudomonadota; class Alphaproteobacteria; order Rhodobacterales; family Rhodobacteraceae; genus Cognatishimia. The sequence continues at coordinate 73,143 of NZ_JAUORX010000006.1, forward strand.
TTGGCTCTTGAAAGATAAAGCTGATGTCATTGCCACGTACCTTGCGCAGCAGCTTATCGTCCGCCGTCACCATCTCTTGGCCGTCATAGGTGACAGAACCGGACACCTCGGCGCTTGCACCCAACAACGACACAGTCGACAGCGCCGTCACGGATTTACCTGATCCAGACTCCCCGACAAGTGCAACCGTCTCGCCACGGTCAACACTGAACGAAACACCCTTTACCGCTTCGAACCGCTGGCCATCCTGCCGGAATGCCACGCGCAGATCGCGAACGTCCAATATGCTCATGAAAAGGTCTTCCTTGGATCAAACGCATCCCGCACACCTTCGAAGATAAAGACCAAAAGCGAGAGCATGATAGCAAATGTGAAAAAGGCGGTGAAACCAAGCCATGGCGCCTGAAGGTTCTGTTTTGCTTGCAGGGTTAGCTCGCCCAACGACGGCGCAGAGGACGGCAGGCCAAAGCCCAGAAAATCCAGCCCCGCTAGGGTAGAGATCGTGCCTGTCACGATAAACGGCAGCATTGTGACCGTCGCGACCATCGCATTGGGCAGCATATGGCGGAACATGATCACGCGGTTGCTAACACCCAAAGCCTTTGCAGCACGGACATATTCAAGGTTCCGCGCACGCAGGAATTCGGCCCGCACCACGCCCACAAGGGACGTCCAGCCAAAGAGCACGGTTAAGAACACCAACAGCCAGAAACTTCGCCCCAAAATCGCAAAGAGGATGATGATGATATAGAGGCTTGGAGTTGCGCCCCAAATCTCGATCACCCGCTGAAAAATCAGGTCCGTCCAACCGCCGAAATACCCCTGAATGGCTCCGGCCAAAATACCGACCAAGCTCGCCAAAGTCGTCACAATCAACGTGAAAAAGATCGACAGGCGGAAGCCATATAGAACACGCGCAAAGACATCGCGCTTTGTATCATCGGTGCCGAGCCAGTTTTGTTCGTTCGGCGGCAAGGGGGCCGCCCCAGCGCGATCCACAGATGTCGTATAGGAATACGGAACCAGCGGCCAAATCGACCAGCCCTTTTCGATCACCTCGCCATCCACAATACCATCATCGGCATCCGCCAAATAGGCCTCTGGATCATCAAAGCATTGCTCTAACCCGCCAGTACGGATCAGGCATTTCACCTCTGGATCGGAATAGGCAGCTTCGGTCTGGAAATCCCCACCAAAAGCCGTTTCGGGATAGAAATTGAAAATCGGCGTATACAGCTCACCGCGATAGCTGACCAAGATCGGGCGATCATTGGCCAAGAATTCCGCAAACAGGCTTAAGCCGAACAGAAAGCAAAAGAGTACCAAAGACCAAAGCGCGCGTCTGTTGCGCTTAAAGTTTCGCCAGCGTCGTTGGTTGATCGGAGACAATGCCATCAACCTTCCCTCTTCTCAAAATCAATACGTGGATCAACAAAGACATACATCAGATCGCTTAGGATACCGACGACCAGCCCGATGATACCAAATATAAACAAAGTCCCAAAGATCACCGGATAGTCCCGCGCAACGACCGCTTCAAAACCCAGACGACCCAGCCCATCAAGCGAGAAAATCGTTTCGATGATCAACGAGCCACTAAAAAACACGCCGATAAACACCGCAGGGAAACCCGCGATCACAATCAACATCGCATTGCGAAAAATATGTCCATACAGCACACGGCTTTCAGGCAATCCCTTTGCCCGCGCGGTCATAACGTAATGCTTTTTGATCTCATCCAAAAACGAGTTCTTGGTTAACAACGTCAGCGTCGCAAAGGCCGAAATGGTCGAGGCAATGACAGGCAACGCAATATGCCAAAGATAATCCAAGGCCTTCCCCATCAAGCTAAGGTGCTCCCAACCATCACTTGTCAGCCCCCGTAGAGGGAAGATGCGCCAATAGGAACCACCGGCAAACAGAATCACCAATATGATCGCAAATAAGAAACCCGGAATAGCGTAGGCAATGATGATCGCCCCACTCGTCCAAGTATCAAACTGCGTGCCATCCTTGACGGCTTTGCGAATACCCAGCGGAATGGAAACGATATAGGCAATCAACGTTGACCAAAGCCCCAGTGTGATGGACACCGGCATTTTTTCTAACACAAGGTCCACAACATCGATTTTGCGGAAATAACTCTCGCCAAAATCAAGGTTCAGATACCCCCACATCATATTTAGAAAACGTTCGACCGGCGGCTTATCAAAGCCGAATTCCTTTTCAAGATCTTCGATAAACTCTTTCGGAAGCCCGCGCGCACCGATGTAATCGCTGTCGGACCCAAAGGTCTCTTCGTTCCCAACATCATTGCCACCACCAGCAAAACCGGAAAAGACATCTCCTTCGCCTCGCAGCTCGGCTAGGATTTGTTCAATCGGGCCCCCTGGCACAAATTGCACCAGCGAAAAGTTGATGATCATGATGCCCAGCAATGTCGGAATGACAAACAAAAGGCGGCGGAGAATATATGCTCCCAAAGTCGTTTACCTCAACGCACCTGCGGCTTTCAAAGCCTCGTGCTTATCTTTGTTATACCACCAGAAATCTAAGTAACCGACGGCCAGCGGCGGCAGATCTTCTGGATGTTCATACATGTCATAGGATGCAACCCAGTCTTCAGCTACATAACCAACGGGCACTTGAATCCGTAGGTAACGCAAGGCCCGATCCAACGCCATAAGCGATGCAACTTCTTCTTCCCGGGATGTTGTCGCCAACGAAGCGTCGACGATCGCATCCACCAAATCGCTTTGAAGGGACTGTGGATTCCACGAAGAGACCACCGCGGTTTCGGATCCGTAGAACTGCCTAAGCCCTGTACCTGATGTTTGAAAAGATTGGTTCCGCGTAAAGATCAAATCGAAATCTTTATCCAAGAACCGTTGCTGCATCTGCGCCGAGTCAACTTTTTCAGATTTCGCGGTGAAACCAAAGGCTTTCAGGTTCTCAACATAGGTCGTGATGATCGCTTCAGCGGTATCCGATGTTGCCGACGATAGCATGAATTGAATTTCAAAGGCCTCACCATCAGAATTCCGCAATAGGCCATCTGCGCCAACTGTCCAGCCAGCGTCTTGCATCAGTTTCAATGACTTACGCTTATTTCGACGGTCTGTTACTGTCTTTGGGTTTGACTCATGCGCGCGCACTGCTTCCAAAGTATAAAACTCAGCAGGAACTACATCGCCTAGACTTTCCAAAAAGGCTTTTTCTGCCCCTTCAGGAACACCCTTTGCTTCAATTTCCGTGTCTTGTGAAAACGAATGACGCTGCGATGTTAAGCCATACTGCAATGACTCACTGGTCCATTCAAAATTGAACGCAAGCGCCATGGCTTCTCGAACACGAATGTCCTGAAATCTTTCACGTTGAAAGTTAAAGATAAAGCCAGTCGGCGATGGCGGCGTTCCGCTTTTAAGCGTCTCGCGTTTGACATGCCCGTTTTCCACAGCCGGGAAATCATAACCAGTCGCCCAACGTTTGGTGCTGCCTTCGGCACGGAAGGTATAGGCCCCGCTTTTGAACCCTTCGAATTCTGCTGCGTCATCTGCAAAGTATTCAATGCGTATGCGGTCAAAGTTGTTGCGACCCTTGTTGACCGGTAGGTGGTTACCCCAATAATCTGGATTCCGCTTGTAGATAATGTAGCGGTTGATCTCGAAATCTTCGACGATATAGGGGCTGCTGCCCATTGGCATCAACAAGCTAGGCTCATCCAAACGCTCGCCTGTCTTTTCATACCAAGCCTTAGAAAACACCGGTGTGCCGCCAACTTGGCTAATAAGTGAGCGCCGTGAAATACCATCGACAAACGAGAACCTGATCGTGTGGTCATCCAACACTTCAGCCCCACTGATGCGCTGTTTCACAGACCGTGCGTAGCTTCGGATGCCCTGCTCCAAAAACAGATTATGCGTGAACAAGGCATCATGCGCGGTTACGGGAGTGCCATCAGCAAACCGAGCCTCGGGCCGCATGTGGAAAATACACCATGTCTTATTCTTTGGATATTCAACTGTATGTGCCAGCAAACCATATGCATCTGTCAGGCTGTCAGACGGAATAGGCGTGCCAAACGCGCCACTCGCGAACATCGATTCCCCTGTCAGGTCAGAAAACTGTGCTGGTCTCCCCTTACTCGCAAACCGGTTCAGACCGTCAAAGCCGCCGCGCGTGCTTATGGAGATTTCGCCGCCCTTAGGTGCATCTGGGTTTACATAGTCAAAATGAGCGTAATCCGCTGGATATTTCAGATCGCCAAAAAAGGAATACCCATGTGACTTGATAATCTCGTGGTCGTCAGCAAACACCCGCCCGGGCATTCCAAGGCCAAGCGCAACCGCGCTGCTGCCCATCATGCCCAACATGCTCCGGCGCGTTAGATTCAGGAATTGATTGGTTTCGACCTTGCTTGGCATCTGGTGCTCCCTATCCTGTTTTCGAGCCTATGTGCTTTGCCCGACTGCAATTTTTGTTAGCTCTAACTTAAAGCTCGGAACCCGCGTCATTCAAGACAAGATTGTATAAACAAGTAGTGATACCCCGACTTGCTAGCACGTTTCTGCCAGCCTACTCGCAAAATGTCCCACCGAATATTTGACAAAAAAAGGCCGCTGCAAATTGCAGCGGCCTTCGTAACTCACATGAAAAGCTTAGACTTAGTTTAAGCTTTGCAAATATGCGATCAGATTGGCGCGGTCAGCTGGTTTTTTCAAACCGGCGAAGCCCATCTTGGTTCCTGGTGCGAAACCCTTTGGGCTTGCAAGGAAGCCATCTAAGTTTTCTGCATTCCAAACATCTGCAACCGCAACCAGAGCACCAGAGTACCCAAAGCCGTCAGCCGTAGAAACAGCACGGTCAACAATACCGAACAGATGCGGGCCTGTCGCGTTCGCGCCGTCTTCTAGTTTGTGGCAAGCTTTACACTTACCGAATACTTTTGCGCCTTTAGCAACATCAGCAGATGCCAGTAGCTCTTCCAAGGAAGGGCCTTCTTCAACTGCGCCGCCTGCGGAGGCAACTTCTACCTCAATTGCGTAACCAGCTTTCGCGTGATCACCGTCTCCGTGGCCGCCACCAGTATGGTACAGCGTTTCCGCAGCCCAAGCGCCCAAAAGGTAGACCAAAAGCGCACCGCAGAATGCACCCAGGATTTTTGTCATTGTCATAGTGTCGAACATGCTACGTTTTCCATCTCGTGGCGTTTGCGGCGTATCTATCCGCTTCCTTCCGCGAAAGGCAAGGTATAGTTACCGCGACCAATCGCCCATTTCGGGAAAAAGACGGAAAAATTGAAATGACCCAACGCATCGCATTCCAGGGAGAGCCCGGCGCTTACTCTCACGAAGCCTGTCGCAACAGCCGTCCGGAAATGGAAGCTTTGCCCTGCAGCACGTTCGAAGAAACCATTCAAGCTGTGAAATCCGGCCAAGCTGAACTCGCGATGCTTCCTGTCGAAAACACCACTTACGGCCGCGTCGCAGATATTCATCGCCTGCTGCCGAACAGTGGATTGCACATCATTGATGAAGCCTTCGTTCGTGTTCACATCAACCTATTGGCCGTAAAAGGCGCCAAGCTGGAAGATGTCACCGAAGCGCATTCACACCTTGTTTTATTGCCTCAATGCGCAAGTTTCTTGTCTGAAAATAGCATTCGTGGTCGTGTCAGCCCAGACAACGCGCGCGCTGCCCGCGAAGTCGCCGAAGCAGGCAATCCCGCCTCTGCCGCGCTGGCATCTGAACTTGCCGCTGAAATCTATGGTCTGGATATTTTGGCGCGCCATGTTGAAGACAACGACAATAACACCACGCGCTTTTTGATCATGGCCCCCGAAGCCAAATTTGACCGCCGCGACTCAGGCCACGGCATGGTCACCAGTTTTGTGTTCCAGGTCCGCAACATTCCAGCCGCTCTTTACAAAGCGATGGGTGGATTTGCGACAAATGGTGTCAACATGACAAAATTGGAAAGTTACATGGTAGATGGCTCGTTCACCGCGACCCAATTCTACGCCGAGGTCGAAGGGCACCCCGACGACCCATCATTACAATTAGCGCTAGAGGAGTTGGATTACTTCACCAACTCCGTGAACATCCTAGGCGTCTATCCGGCGGCTAAAACGCGTCACGTCGAGTGACGCGCCCCTAGGCTGTTTCGCGTTGGCGATAGCGTGCTTCTAGGTTGCGGCATTGGCTTTGAACCCGATCCTGCAACCGCTTATCAATATTTCCGCGCGCCAGCTTCAGGGATTGCACCAGCAACCGCATCGGCAATGTTTTCGCAGAAACGCCAATGATCAGATGCATACGTGTCCGTTTGCGTGACAGCGCCACCAATTCAAAGTTAACGACCACATCCATACCGGGCATCACAGCCTCTAGCACGATCACGTCAGGGCGTTCAAATTCAACAACCTGCGCACGCATCTTTATATCTTTGCCGCGCCAGTTGAATTCAATTGTCCAACTTGAACCCACCGACACGGCCTGTCCGGCATCATGTCGGCGTACCTCGATGCCACGTCGCATCGCCATCCGTTCAAACACATCGTAGTCCGAAAGAAGATCAAAGGCATCTTCGATAGGAACGTCTAAGTCGTCTTTTGCTTTAAAATCCATGAGACCGCTCTAGCCAAGAAAGATGTTATATTGGTTTATTCACAAGTGTCGCTTCAATCCAGCTTATCCGCAAGCCAGTTAAGCAATATAAAATGCGCAATCGCGCCTTTCCGCGCAGGGCGAATTTTTTCGTGGGTGCCCGCAAAGACTTCCATCATCTCCTCACGGCTCACCCAAAACGCCTCTTCGATCTCGTTTGGATCAATTTTTATCTCGGACGTTAGAGCCTCGCCATGGCAGCCAATCATCAGGGACGAAGGAAAGGCCCAAGGCTGGCTACCCAAGTATTTAACCTGCCCAACTTGCACCCCCGATTCTTCCAAAACCTCACGTCGCACCGCGGCTTCTGGCGTTTCACCTGGCTCCACGAAACCAGCCAGCAGAGAATACATGCCCTCTGGCCACCCCGGGCTACGCCCCATCAAAACGTTATTTCCATGCGTAATTAGCATGATCACAACCGGATCTGTCCGCGGGAAATGTTGCGTTTGGCACGACGGGCAACTGCGCTGCCATCCGGCTTGAACCATCTCACTTTTTTCACCGCAGGCAGAACAATACTGATGTGACTTATGCCAGCTAAACAAAGCTCGCGCAGTCGCCGCCAATTCCGCATCCCTTGGATTGATCGCCCCCATAACAGCGCGCAATTCCTGAAACATATGATCCGCAGGCACATCCGGATGATGCTGCTCAGTGGGATCTAGAAATCCAGCATCCGGCAGATCTTGATCCTCAGGTGACCAGCTTGAAACATCCTGCGCAAAGCAAAGCCCATCGCCTTCGGCACCAAGCAGAGTTGGGGAATCTACAGCGTGGGCAAATATGGGGTGGGTCAATGGCAGACGAACCAGCGACTTAATTTCATCCCCTGTCATCAAAGGTTTACCGCGCCAAAATACAACGCTGGTCGAAGACTGATTCGCCAATCCCGCGGCCAATGCCTCGGGATCTGACCTTAAATGTGCCGCCCGATCTAACGCAGACCCGCCAAATGTCACTGTTTCAAAATCGACCAAAACCATACTCCGTTCGGAAAACTCACAGCCCGTAAACCAAATATTTATGGTGCTGTCGCATCAATACGTACAACAGGTGGGAATGTCGCGTAGCAAAGTCACCCCTGTTCTTTAGCCCTTAGCAAACAAATTTTCGCCAACACAACCTAAACAAGAATTGATCATAGAAAGTTTCCCGCTTAAGGTTTACCCAACAAAATCAAAATTTTGGTGACGACGATGCAAAAACAACCGCAAGACCGCCAAACCCAAATCTCGCTAACCATACTAGCCACATCAGATGTCCATGGCTCTCTATCAAGCTACGACGCCCTCGCAGACACGCACCAACCTTCCGGGGGTCTTACCCGCATTTCGTCCTACGTTTCTGATATGCGCAAAACGGCCGCCAATTGTTTGTTGCTCGACAACGGCGACTTCCTTCAAGGCGCCGCAATCTGTGACCTTGCCGCGATGGGCGATCTTGACCAGTTCGCCAAGCATCCTGTGCTAAAGGCAATGAACCACCTAAAGTATGATGCCGTGGGACTGGGCAACCACGAGCTGGACTACGGCCTAACCTACCTACGCAAATGCCTCGCCCAAGCAGAATTTCCGGTGGTATCGTCTAACCTTGGCTGCGTACGCCAACCTTGGAAAAGCGAGCTGATACTTGAACGAAAAGTTTGCGATCAAAACGGTAAAGAACACACACTAAAAATCGGCATCCTTTCGGTCATGCCGCAACAAGTGGTTGAATGGAATCGGATACATCTGCGCAACGAAATCGCTGCTCTCAACCCGGTTGCTGCCGCAAAAACCAGAGCAGCCCATTTGAAATCTATGGGTGCGGACCTGATCATCGCCCTGGCGCACACGGGAATCGGCGCCATTGATCCGCCAGTAGATGCGGAAAACGTGGCCATCCCCATCGCCAAAATCCAACATATAGATGCGGTCATTTGCGGCCACACCCATCAGATTTTTCCAACGCCAACACACACGACGCAATCCGTCATAGATTCCAAAAATGGACGTATCCATGGAAAACCCGCCGTGATGGCCGGATTTAATGCATCCTATTTAGGCAAAATTGATCTAGAGCTTCAGAACCTCAAAGATCAATGGCAGGTCACTCAGTCGACGACAGAAGTCATTGCGATGGTTCCTAAAGAGGCACAGCGCGACGGCACTGCACAAGACATTGAACTGCTTGAAAAACTCGCACCCTATCAGTCTGCCACGCGGCGCAAATTGCAACGCAAAATCGGAACGGTCAATCAACCCATTCACAGCTATTTTGCCCGCCTCCCCGGCGATCCCTCTTGTGCGCTTACGGCTCTTGCAAAATTCCAATTTGCGCAATCAGATGCAAACCAGCACACCTTACCAGATTTACCAATCCTCGCGGCCAGCAGCCCGTTCCGCAGTGGCGGCAAGGCCGGTCCAACCTATTTCACCGATGTAAAATCAGGCCCAGTCACAAGCGGTGACCTCTACGAATTACATCCGTTCCAGAACACCATCAGCGCGCTGCAAATCAACGGCCGACAGCTTAAGGATTGGCTTGAAATGTCGGCCTCTTCTTTCCGCCAAGTCCGCCCACGCACCCGTCGACAAACACTGAAAGACCCGTCATTTCCTTGCTATGGATTTGATACGGTTTACGGCGTCACCTACCAAATCGACCTTTTCGAACCGGCGAAATATGACGTGCTTGGCCGCATCAAGCACGGTGGCCCTGGAAAACGCATCCGCAAACTGCAGTGGCAAGGGCAAGACGTTGCACCAGATCAAGAATTCATCTTACTTACAAATAGTTACCGCGCTGGCGGCGGCGGTAACTTCCCTCATGCAGCAGATGCCAAACGCGTCGACATCACTCCGCAAGACTTGCGCGAGTTGGTCGCTGACACGATTGCCAATGGCTTTGATCCGGACGATCTGCCAACCGCACCTTGGCAATTTACCCCCCTTCGGGATGCAAGCGCGATCTTCCTTACCGGCCCCGGCGCACGTCAGGTCGTGAACGAAGCAGATCACCTGCCCTTGACCGAGGTCGGCATGAACGATGACGGATTTTTAGAATACCGTCTTGATTTAGCGCCAAAACGCGCACAAGCCTCGCTTGCAATCCCAAGTTCCTCCGCATATATCACCTGCTGAGAGGTTGGCGCGGGCAAGCGCCTCGCCAACCCGGTCAGATCCGGAAGGAAGCAGCCGCAACGAGCCCCGCTTGGGTCGATGTTCAACCTCTCACCTTATGACCGCGGGCAAGACCCCGCCTGAAACGAACGGAGGGAATTCATGTTTGTCATCACCGCCCTTCGGGCAGCGGCCTGAATTTAGGTCGTCCTTGCCTGAACCCGTTCGCGCGCTGTAGCCAATACAGCAGCGCTGATCTACCGTTTCTTAGGCAAATCAATGACATATAGCTACCAAGACCTTGGATGGTCTTCTTTCTTCGCCGATCAAAACGACGACGAAACTCTGACCGCATATCGCGTGTCCGAAGTACATCGCGCACGGCTAACCGCCTTATCACCTGACGGCACGCATACACTCGTTTCCCCCATCCATGAAACCCGCGGCATCGCTGTGGGCGATTGGGTTCTCGCAGATGACGAATATCGTGTGACATCGATTCTTGATCGTCAAACACTGCTGCAACGTCGCGCCGCTGGCCACGAAGTCCGCCCACAACTGATTGCAGCCAATGTAGACACAATCTTTATTGTCAGCTCCTGCAACGCAGATTTCAATATCGCGCGGCTGGAACGTTACCTCGCGCTTGCCCAATCTGCGGGCAGCTATCCGGTGATACTGCTCACCAAAGCAGACCTTTGTGATGATCCCGCATCTTACCGCAAGCAAATCGAACGCTTGCCAAACGCACCCGCCGTGGAATGCATCAACGCGAAAGACGCGCTAGAGGTAAAAACAGCCATGGGCTGGGTCAAAAAAGGCCAAACCGCCGCCTTCGTTGGCTCATCAGGCGTAGGCAAAACGACCCTCGCCAACCTCATGACCGGCGATAATGACGCAACTGCTGGCATCCGCGAAGATGACGCGCGCGGCCGTCACACCACCACAGCAAGGTTCCTCAAACCCATGCTAAACGGCGGCTGGCTGATCGACACGCCCGGCATGCGCGAGCTACAGCTTTTTGATGCCCAAGAAGGTTTAGACGCAGTATTTGAAGACCTGCAAATCCTAGCAGCGTCTTGCAAGTTCAACGACTGCGCGCACGAAAGCGAACCGGGATGCGCCGTAAAAGCCGCGCTAGAACGGGGTGAAATTGATGCCCCTCGCCTAGCACGTTGGCGCAAACTTCAGGCCGAGATCACGCATAATTCGGAAACCTTGGCACAGGCCCGCTCGCGTGACAAAGCCTTTGGCAAGATGGTCAAAACGACCCTCAAAGGCTCAAACCGTCGCAAGGGTCGCTAAGTCTGGCACATACCTCCGGGTCGCGGCAGCTGTCTGCGGCGACCCTTTTTAGCCCAGTCAAATTGTTCATCCGTTTCCACCGCACAGGGTCGTACCGCGCGCAATCGACCAAGGGCCAGATCAACGGGCTCCCCCGCTTCGACCATCAAGCGCAGCGCCACCATGCCCGAACGCCCACAGCCCCCCATGCAATGCACCAACACGCGCCCGCCACCGCGTAATGAGGTCAGCACACTCACGGCCACCTTGGGCCAGTCCTTTTCAACTTGCTCATCGGGCACACCAAAATCCGCAACCGGCAAATGCGCCCATCGCGCTGCCCGCTCACGCACATCAACGCCCAGCATTTCCGCGCCGAATTCCGTCATTTCACTAAGCGTCGTCATAGACACAACAATTGAGGGCTTCCAATCGCGAATATGCTCAAGGTCCCGTGCATAATCACCGCCCCGCCCCGGCAGTGCCGACAAAGCCAACAGCCCGCCACCCACGGATAATGCGTGAAATGCAATCTGTGTCATAACACCCTCCCGGCGGCACGCGCGCCACCAAGAGCCATATTCGCAAAGTTTCAAAATCTGCCAAGGGTTTTCTTATCCCAAGCCACCTTCGGCCACTTGCCCCGGATACCTCTCGGCCCACTCACCTAAAAACGCTGCAACATCCTCATCCCCAGCAAGATCAATGGCCCTGTGTGGCAAAGCAACTCCCTCACGCAAAACCATTTCCAAACACGAGATATAATCCCGCTCCGCACGCTGCGGACAATTTTCAGACCCGTGAATGATGGTTGAAAGCAACGTCCCGCCATAGCCATTCACATGGCTAAGATCAGGCTTAAGCGACAGAAAGTATGCCAACACTTCCGGCAACCCTTCCCATCCGGCCACCTGTACCGGCGTCAATCCTTCGCTGTCGGGTCGGTCATATTCCACCCCCAACTCAACCAGCCGTCTCACATGTGGCAACTTGCCCGGCAAGTGCAGGATTACACGCACTAAATCGCGATACGCATTTGGCAGCTCTCCGGTATCCAAAACGCGCTCCAGCTGATCACAGCCCTCAGCGGCCTTCGCCAATATTAACTCATCCGCACTCAATACGGTCGACACACCCCGCGCCTCTAGTGCGTCGACCAAATCCCGGTTCCCAAACACCCGCGCATAGCCATAAGCCTGCACGCCTTCATAGGACTCATTTGGATCAGCCCCGGCATCCAACAACATCTCGATCATACGCCGATCACTCATCCGGCGCGCCGCCTGATGCAGCGCCGGAATGACATAGGGCAGTTCCCCCCCAACCTCGGCACCTTCGAACCTATGCGCCTCATCGCTGGCCGCCATCAGCATTTCAACTGCCCGATGATCATGAAAATCCATCGCCCGCAGCAACGCATTTGTCCTCTTCGGATCAGCCCCATGGCTCAGCAACAATTCCAACCCACGATGATGCCCTAGCTCGGTAGCGTGATACAGGCTCTCCCCATCATTTGGATCAGCCCCATGCTCCAATAACCACTCCGCCAACACCATATTATCCGCATGTCCAATCGCCCCATACAGCGCAGACAAATTATGATCCGACCCGGGCGCAACGGGCATTCCATCATTCACATCCGCACCGTGTTTGACCAACAATGCGGCAATAGCCAACATATCCTCAGCCAAATCAGGCCGCGCATGAATCCAGCGCGAAAAACACAAATGCAGCATCGGCGTCTTTGGCCCTAATGCCCGAACTGCTGCCCGCGGGTCAGCCGCAATTGCCGCTTCAACAGCCGCGCGATCCAACAACGCAATCTGCAACCCCAATACGCCGTCAGCCAAATCCGGCACTCGCGCCAAAAGCTGCTCAATCGCATACAATCGCCCATGCGCCACAGCCATTTTCAACCGCTGCACCAAGGCCGCCCGATCCAGCCCCATAGTCTCTGCTGCCAATTTTAATGCAGGCCAACTCGCAAAATTCTGCTCCTGCGCCACCACATGTAAAAAATCCGCATGCCGCAATGCAGCTCCATCGCTCCGCGGCGGATGCACACGCAATCGTTCAACAGCAGCAGGCGATCTGCCCTCATAGCCACGCCGCAAAAGCTTTGCAGATCGGCGGAGGGCATCAAGGCTCAAGTCTTGTTTAGGAAATGTCATCGGTTTCTCCTCAAAAGCCCGCGGTTCGCTCAACAGGGCAGGAAAACCCGAAAATTCGGTGTTTATCAGCAAATGTGGGATGCATCACGCTTTCCGCGAACCTGGCGGCCGTCCCTTCCGGCCATCCAAAGAATACCGCGATCCCTCCACGGCTCAAGCCTATTATTTCACCTTTCCCAAATACTCTGGGGTGAATGGCGCGCCGCGCCAGAGGGGCAAAGCCCCTGTCCACGCCCGCAACCCGGCGCGCTCATTCCCTATCCATTTGCCAATCCGGTAGACGCGCCGCCCCCCAGCGCATAACTTACCCCAGATACGATTCAAAAGGCAGAGCATGAGCGATTCAGAAAACACCGTTTACCAGGTCCTCGCCCGCAAATATCGGCCCGAGACTTTTGTCGATCTGGTCGGCCAAGACGCCATGGTGCGCACGCTCAAAAACGCTTTTGCAGCAGATCGGATCGCCCAAGCCTTTGTCATGACAGGCATTCGAGGCACGGGTAAAACCACAACGGCCCGGATCATTGCCAAAGGCATGAACTGCATCGGCCCCGATGGCACCGGCACCCCTACAACGGAACCATGCGGCGTATGCGAACATTGCACCGCCATCATGGAAGGCCGCCACGTTGACGTCATGGAAATGGACGCCGCCTCCCGCACAGGTGTCGGCGACATCCGTGAAATCATCGATTCAGTGCATTATCGCGCTGCCTCAGCCCGCTACAAAATCTACATCATCGATGAGGTGCACATGCTCTCCACCAGCGCGTTCAACGCGCTGCTGAAAACATTGGAAGAGCCGCCCGCCCACGTCAAATTTATCTTTGCGACCACCGAAATCCGCAAAGTCCCTGTCACTGTCCTCTCTCGTTGCCAACGCTTTGACCTGCGTCGCATCGAACCCGAAGACATGATTGGCCTCCTGCGCAAAATCGCCACCGCAGAAAACGCCGAAATCGCAGATGACGCATTGGCGCTGATCACTCGCGCTGCCGAGGGTTCGGCCCGCGACGCGACATCCCTATTGGACCAAGCCATCTCGCATGGTGCTGGCGAAACCACCGCCGACCAAGTCCGCGCCATGCTTGGCCTCGCTGATCGCGGCCGTGTCCTTGATCTCTTTGACATGATCCTCAAGGGCGACGCCGGCGGCGCGCTGAACGAATTGTCGTCCCAATACGCCGATGGTGCTGATCCCATGGCCGTTCTACGCGACCTTGCGGAAATCACCCATTGGGTGTCCGTCGTCAAAATCACACCCGAAGCTGCTGACGATCCCACAATCAGCCCCGATGAAAAAGCGCGCGGCCAAGCCATGGCGGAAAACCTGCCCATGCGCGTCATGACCCGCATGTGGCAAATGCTGCTGAAAGCCATCGAAGAAGTCTCTGCTGCCCCCAACGCGATGATGGCCGCCGAAATGGCAATCATTCGCCTCACCCATGTGGCCGACCTACCCAGCCCCGAAGAGCTGGTGCGCAAGCTACAAAACACACCCGTGCCGCCCATGCCACCCGCTGGCGGCCCCGGCGGTGGTGGCGGCGGCGCAGCCCCAAGCGGCAATCAAAACACCCAAGCCGTGTCCAACACTCAGATGGCAGGTGGCAATGGCGGCACAGTCACGGCCCTCGCGCCTCAAGCGGTCACAGCTCTTGCGCAATACGCCACCTTTGATCACGTCATTGAACTGATCCGCGGCAAACGCGACGGCAAACTCCTGATGGATGTCGAAGCCGACGTACGCCTCGTGTCCTACCGCCCCGGCCGGATCGAATTTCAGCCAACCGAAAAAGCCCCTCAAGACCTGGCCCAACGCCTTGGTCAACGCCTAACCCATTGGACCGGCACGCGCTGGGTTGTCTCCCTTGCGAACGAGGGCGGTGCCGAAACCATCGTCGAAAAACGCAACGCCGCTGACAACGCCATCAAAGCTGAAGCCATGGCGCATCCGTTGGTCCAAGCGGTGATCGAAGTCTTTCCCAAAGCCAAAATCACTGACATCAAAACTCAACAAGAACTCACCCAAGAAGCCTTTGCCGAAGCGCTGCCCGAAGTAGAAGACGAATGGGACCCTTTCGAAGAGGAATAAGCGCCCATGCCAATGCGCCAACGACGTTTCTTGCAAGTCGACGTATTTTCAAGCCGTGCCTCAAAGGGCAATGGCCTCGCCGTAGTTGTCGATGCAGACGATCTCAGCACTGAGCAGATGCAAGCCTTCGCGGCTTGGACCAACCTTGCCGAAACCACATTCCTATTGCCACCTACGGATGACCGCGCCGATTACCGCGTGCGCATCTTCTCACCTGCAAAAGAAATGGCATTCGCAGGGCACCCAACATTGGGCAGCTGCATGGCATGGTTGCATTGCGCAAACGCACCAAAAGATCCCAAAACCGTTCGCCAAGAATGCCAGATCGGACTGGTCGACATCGACATTTCAAAGCCCGATCCGGCCTTTATTGCGCCTCCCACAGCAATGGCACCAATGCCTTCCAGCGAACAATCTAGACTGATTGCAGCCATGGGCATTGATCCATCGGTCGTGAAAACGGCGATCATCTTAGACAATGGCCCCAATTGGAATCTCTTCGAACTTCATTCCGCTGCTGATGTGCTGGCTGTTGATGCCGACAAAACCCGCTGGCCCGAGCACGCAGGCCTAGCACTAATTGGCGCACACAAGGGCACATCAGACATTGATTTCGAAGTCCGCAATATCGCCCCTTCTAGCGGCATGTCCGAAGACCCAATAACCGGATCGCTCAATGCCGCCCTCGCGCGTTGGATGCTAGAAACGGGCAGGCTAACCGCAGATTCAGTTGCCGCGCAAGGCACCTGTATCGGGCGCGAGGGGCGCGTAGAATACCGGCTTGATCCCTCTCGTCTCAATGACGTTCTTATCGGTGGCGCGGTTCAAATCATGATTGATGGTACGCTTACGCTTTAGCCCCACCTTGTGCCGGGCCGTTGCAGACCGTATCTACATATCAAACGCGAATACCATTCAGGAGAACACCATGCTTAAAGGTTTGGGCCAACTTGGCGATATGGCCAAGATGATGAAGCAAGCACAAGAAATGCAGACCAAAATGACAGACATGCAAGAAGAATTGCATGCCATGACGGTCACCGGCGAAAGCGGCGCGGGTCTTGTCAAAGCCACCGCATCTGCCAAAGGCGAACTCAAAGCACTCGACATCGACCCATCCATTTTTGTGGCCTCCGAAAAAGAAGTCGTCGAAGACTTGATCCTCGCCGCCATCAAAGACGCACAGTCCAAAGCCAGCGACAAAGCACAATCCGAAATGGCGAAAATCACCGAAGGCCTCGGCCTGCCGGCTGATTTCAAAATGCCGTTTTAAGTTGACGCCAACACCCTTGCTTGTTCTTGATATAAATACCTAAACCGCGCCCTTTCGGCGCGAAATCCGGCCCAGAACAAGCAAACGGCATCGCCAAATGAGCAACAGCGACCTCGACACACTCATCGAACTGATGGCAAGACTTCCGGGCCTCGGCCCCCGGTCTGCCCGCCGCGCTGTGCTCTATCTCATTCGCAAGCGCGCCCGCCTGCTGACACCACTGGCGGATGCTATGCAACAGGTCGCAGCCACAGCGCGCGAATGCCTAAACTGCGGTAACGTGGGCACCTCAGACATCTGCGACATCTGCGACAGCGAGAAACGCGCCAACGGTGAACTCTGCGTCGTCGAAGATGTCGCCGACCTTTGGGCCATGGAACGCGCCAATGTCTTCAAGGGCCGCTATCACGTGCTGGGTGGCACCCTTTCTGCCCTCGATGGCGTTGGTCCCGAAGACCTCTCCATTCCCCGCCTCGTGGACCGCGTGACCAGCGAAAACATCACCGAAGTGATCCTCGCCCTCAACGCCACAGTCGATGGCCAAACAACCGCGCATTACATCGCGGATCAATTGGACGGGCAGGTCAAACTTTCCTCCCTCGCGCAAGGCGTCCCAATCGGCGGCGAGCTTGACTACCTTGACGAGGGAACGATCACTGCAGCCCTCAGCGCACGAAAACCGGTGTAAAACCCCAAAAATCTGCATATTCAAAATGCTTATTTCGGGAATTCTCTAAATCTGCCCCCAATGACACTTTGCCTCCGAACCCCAAACCGGAGGCCCTATGTCCCTGATCCCAACACGCGCTTGGCGCACACCATTCCTGCTATTCCTGATCATCCTGCTACCACTTGCAACCTCAGCCATGCGCACTCAATGGATGATGACAACCACCCCAGACACTGTGGGTGACCCAAACTTCCTCCACTTCCTAGAGCTCCCCCTGCCCATTCTTTCCCACATGATAGGCGGCAGCTTCTTTTGCCTTGTCGCGATCCTACAATTCACGCCAGAAATTCGTAATTCGCTTGGTCTATGGCACAGACGCATTGGCCGCTTCGCTGTCTATGCAGCCATGGTCGCCGCCCTATCCGGTGTTTGGATGGTCATCTATTATCCCGCAAATCCAATGACGCACCCTGCAATGTCCATCGGGCGATTTATCTTTGGCTGCCTCATGGCACTCGCAATAATCCAATCGATGATTGCTGTAGGCCGTCGCGATTTTACCAACCACCGCGCTTGGATGTTTCGCACATTTTCCATCGCGACCGCAGGCGCCACACAGGGTATCTTGATCCTCGCAACAAACGCTATAACAGGGATCATGACTGCAGATTCTATTGCGATCATGGCTTGGGCTGGCTGGATCATCAACAGCACCGCAGCAGAGATTCTGATCCGCCGCGCAAACCGCACGGCACCCTACAGAGCCCCAAAATACGCATAAGCGAAATGCCAATTTCGCCAATTCCCCAAGGCGGCGCAGTCGTGCGAATGCTAAAGCAGAAAGGATCAACCATGTCGCACCCACCTGCAACGCCGCCACGCTGGCGCACCCCTACATTGCTGCTCTTGCTCTTTGCGCTGCCTATCTTTGGGTCGGTCTACCGCCTGTTCACCCTGGCATTCGCGCAAATCACCGGACTGGTTGATCCTACAATCGCGCATATCGCATCCAACCCGCTCCCCATGGCCCTCCATGCGGCTGGCGGCGCGATCTTCTGCACCCTCGGCGCCTTTCAGTTCCGCAGCCAACCAACCCCCGCCGCGCGCAAATGGCATCGATACGCAGGCCGCGTCACCGCAGTGGCCGGGTTCACCTTTGCTCTTTCTGGGCTTTGGTGCCTTTGGGCCTACCCCGCCCAATCCGACAGCGCTGCGGCCGTTCTACCCATCCGCGCCATCGCCTGCATCGCCATTGCGGCAACTCTAACCCTTGGCATCAAATCCGCCATGCGCCGCAACATCAAAGCCCATCGCACATGGATGATCCGCACCGTCGCCATCACAGCAGGCCCTGTGACCCAAGCCTACATGCTACTCATCGCTGAAGTGTTTTGGGGTGGCGCTAGCCAATTCGTCCAAGGCCTTTTGATCCTACTCAGCTGGCTCGTTTCAATCAGCATCGGCGAGTGGATAATCTTGCGCCCCGCCACACACCTGTCCGAAATGTTCAAGACGCCACACCGTACGACTGCTAAATAATCCTCAACAATCACATGAGGCATTTATGATTTTTCGTTACAGCATTCTCTACGTCGATGACGTCCCCGCCACCGTCGCATTCTACCAAAAGGCATTCTCACTAGAACTCGGCTTTCTGCACGAAGGTGGCGACTACGCCGAGCTTAAAACCGGCGACACAAAACTGGCGTTTTCATCAACCGCACTCATGACCCAACTGGGCAAATCCCCGGCAAAAGCCGATCCCAAACACCCGACATTCGAAATCGCATTTGAAATCGACGATGTAGCCACCGCCCTAAAAACCGCCCTCGCCGCAGGCGCAACCCTCGTACAAGACGCGCGAGAGGAGCCATGGGGTCAAACCACATCCTACGTCAGCGATCCAAATGGCTATCTGATCGAAATCTGTTCACCCGTCGCCAACGCAGGCTGAGCTATCTGCGCCCGCAAATCCAGTGACCCGCGCAACATGCGCGGGCTCACACCGAACCAGCGGCGAAACTCCCGGCTCATATGGGCCTGATCTGAAAATCCACAATCAGCCGCCACATCTGCCAAGGGTCGATCCACCTGCACAGCGGCCCGCCGTGCCCGCGCCAGCCGCTGCCAGAACACCGGTGCAAACCCAGTCTCTCGGACAACAACCCGCTGCAAACTACGCGCCGCTACCCCAACAGACCGCGCCGCCTCGGCTACACTCGCCGCCGACTGCAATGCGTCAATGCACTCTTGCGCCCGTGTTTGTCCCGCCACGGCACTTAATATCTCACCCTCTGCGACAAGAGGATCATGCGACAAATCCTGCAAGATTGCCTCATCCACGGCCGCCCCCGGCACCAAACGAAACCCGGTCAACCGCGTACCATATGTCACCGAAGCCCGCAGTGGCTCCGCCTGCAAAGCCGACAGTTCCCAGACTGGACGTCGGCCCGGAACATCACGCAAAATCAAATCCCGGCACCCATCCGGCAAGATGGGTGCGGACAATCCGCCCGCCCCCACATGCTGCCACTTTTGCAAAATCACCGACATGGCCCCATCCTGCCCGCCAAAGAAAAAGCCCGCAACCTTACGGCGCGGGCTTTTCTGAACTCAATCGCAGTGAAGCAGCTTAAGGCTGTTCGTCAGCGTCATCACCTGGCAAGTCAAAGAAGCTGTCCGCATCGGAATAATCTTCTTTCTTATCGCGTGGATCTTCGCCGTCGTCATCTGAACCGCCCAGCGTAAAGGTCTCCAGACCTTCAATCGCGGCTGGGATGCGTGGTTCTGCTTCCATACCAAGCGACTGCTCGGTGGACACCAACTTGCGACGCTCGTCATCGTTCATCACATTGCCATCCGCTGCCGCTTTCGCCGCTGCTTTCTGAACAGCTGCATCCAGCTCAGACTGCTTACACAGGCCCAGCGCAACCGGGTCGATTGGCTGAATGTTTGCAATGTTCCAGTGTGTCCGCTCACGGATCGCCTGAATGGTCGGCTTGGTTGTACCAACCAGCTTAGACACCTGACCATCAGTCAGCTCTGGGTGGAATTTCACCAACCACAGAATAGACGCCGGACGATCCTGACGTTTGGACAGTGGCGTATAGCGTGGACCACGGCGTTTTTCTTCGCCAACTGCGGCTGCGTTGAATTTCAACTTCAGCTTAAACAACGGGCTTTCTTGCGCATTGTCGATGTCTTCTTGGGTCAGCTGATTGTTGGCAATCGGGTCAAAGCCCTTAACGCCAGTCGCAACATCACCATCCGCGATGCCTTGCACTTCAAGCTCGTGCATACCCACGAAATCTGCGATCTGCTTGAAGCTGATCGTTGTATTGTCAACAAGCCACACAGCGGTGGCCTTCGCCATAATTGGTTTCGCCATATCGGCCTCCTAAAGCATAGTTTTCCCGTCGTCAGACTTTTGCCTGACGGCATCCTTTGCGGGGATGCGGGTTTCCATTGATGGGGAACTTGAAGCCGATATAGTGCGCCCAAGGCAAAAAGGAAAGAGTGAATGCGGTTTCTAATGATCTTCCTCAGCATGGTTCTGCTGACATCAAATGCAAATGCCGAGGGCGAACGCGCAGGCGAGTTTGACTATTACGTCATGGCCCTCAGCTGGTCCCCCAATTGGTGCGCCCTTGAAGGTGACAGCAAAAACTCCCCCCAATGTGACACCCGCGAAGATCACGGCTGGATTCTGCACGGCCTCTGGCCCCAATTTCACCAAGGCTGGCCAAGCTACTGCCGCACATCAGAACGCGCCCCTTCCCGCAGTATGACAAATGAAATGGCCGACATCATGGGCACATCCGGCCTCGCGTGGCACCAATGGAAAAAACACGGCGTGTGTTCTGGCCTCTCTGCCCCCGCCTATTACGCACTCTCCCGCGAGGCATACGAAAAATTCACCCGCCCCGCCGTCTTTCGCAAACTCCAAAGCCAAGTCAGCCTCCCCGCATCGGTCGTCGAGGGCGCTTTCCTAAAGGCCAACCCAACTCTCACCAAAGACAGCCTGACCATCACCTGCAAACAAGGCTACATCCAAGAGGCTCGCATTTGCCTTTCCAAAGACCTCACTCCCGTCCCATGCGGGCGCGACGTAATCAAAGATTGCAGCCTGAAAGACGCGCTGTTTGACCCGGTCAGGTGACGATAGGTGACGACAAAACGTCACCTTCCCCAACAATAATTTATCCGGCATTCAGAACCGAAATATTATCAGAGCCATTTGTTCCCCGTGACCCGTTTCAACACCTATCTGCGCATCTATGAAAACTGGGCCGCCGCTCTGTTTCTCATCATTGCGCTGATCTTGCCCCGCATCTCTGCGGTTGTGGTTGAATTCATTCCCGGCGTCCAAAGCATGATCGTCTGCACCGGCGACGCCTTTGTCACCATCACCCTTGGCCCAAATGGCGAACCGCTAGAGGTCGAAGAAAGCGCAGACAACACCTGCACACTCTCTGACGCCGCCGAGCTCACAGCCCCCATCACCCCGCATTGGCACGAACTGGCCCGCAGCTACCTGCGCCCCTTCTCTGTCCAAGAGCATAGCCAAACCGCACGCGATACCTTAGCCCGCTTAGAACCCTCTCGCGCACCTCCTGCCCTAATCTGAAACCACCTTAACCTTCAGATTTAACAGGATATTCAAAATGACCGATGCAACTGCACCGGCCCCGTCCGCGTCTTACACGACCGGCGGCGCCTTCTACCGTCTTGTATGGAAATGGCACTTTCTGGCCTCTCTCTACGTTCTGCCTTTTATGGCCATGCTGGCCATCACCGGCGGTATTTATCTCTACAAACCGCAAATCGAATCCTGGCTCTATGCCGATCAGATGTATGTCGCCCAAGGTGACACCCCCTTCGCCCTTGAAGCCCAAGTCACCGCGGTCAAAAACCACTCTGGCCTCACCCGTCTGCGCGGCATCACCAGCTACGATGACCCAACCCGCAGCACCATGATCGAATTTAACGACGCCAACAAAGTACGTTCCTACGCTTGGGTAAACCCCTACACCGCCGACGTCCTCGGCATCGTGGAGCGCGACGGAATGGCCATGCGCTTGCTCAAAAAGTTCCATGGCGAATTGCTACTTGGCAAAACCGGTACCAAATTCGTCGAACTCGCAGCCCATTGGGCCATCGTCATGTTCATCACCGGCGTCTACCTCTGGTGGCCTCGCGGCAACCGCAGCCTAAAACAGGCTGTCACCCCACCCAAAGGCACCCCAAAACAGGGCCGCAGCTGGTGGCGTGAAACCCATCTGTTCACCGGTTTCTTAGCAACCCTTCTCGTGGTGCCAATCCTGATCACTGGCCTGCCATGGACTGATATCTGGGGCGGCGGCCTGTCCTACGTCCAAGAACAAACCGGCCAAAAATCCCAATCCCTGCGTTTCAGCCGGTCTGTGCCAAATTCCACAACCACATCTGGCACAACAATCCCTTACGCCGACGTCATCGCTGCGGCAGAATCCCAAGGCCTCAAAGCCCCTTACGAAATGCGCCCACCCAAAAACGACAAATCCGCATTTTGGATTCGCAGCGCCAGCAAAAACCGCCATGATCAAAATGAGCTAATCATCGACCAATACACTGGCGAGGTCCTCAAACGGCACAACTTCACCGATAACCCACCCGTGGCCAAAACCGTATCTTACGGCATTTCCTTCCACCAAGGCGAACTCTACGGCTGGCTCAATCTGACCCAAAACACAATCGCCGCAGTTCTCGCTTTTGTCCTGTCTCTCACAGGCTTCGTGGCATGGTGGAAACGCCGCCCCAGCGGGTCACTTGGCGTGCCAAACGCACCAGAAGCCGCGCTCTCGCCCGCGATGATCATCCTCGTCATAGCCCTGTCACTGCTGTTCCCCCTCGTGGGCGCATCGCTCATCGCAGCACTCATTCTAGATTGGCTGATCTTCCGCCACTTCGGCTGGTTCCGCAGCCCACAGACCTAGAACGCAAAACAGGCGGCCTCACACCTCGGCCCGCCTGTTTTTTCTTGATCTAAATACCTTGGGGGAATTGGCTGAAAGCCAAGGGGGCAAAGCCCCAATTCTAGCCCGCCACGTTCAACACTATCTTCCCAATATGATCACCCGCTTCCATCCGCGCATGGGCCGCCGCCGCATCTGCCAAAGCAAACTCTTGATCCATCACAGGTGCCACACGGCCATTGTCCAGCAGTGGCCAAACTTTCGCCCGCAACGCCTCGGCGATCTTCGCCTTTGCCAAATCACTCTGTGGCCGCAAAGTTGATCCCGTCACCGTCAAACGCCGCATCATGATCTGGGCAAAGTTCAACTCTACCTTTGGCCCTTGCAAGAACGCGATCTGCACCAAACGCCCCTCCATTGCCAAAGCTTTGATATTGCGCGGCAAATACGATCCACCCACCATATCCAAAATTAGGTTCGCCCCGCCTTCAGCCTTTAAAACCTCAACGAAATCCGTGTCACGATAGTTCATCGCAACCTCGGCTCCCAAAGCCTTACAGGCCTCAACCTTGGCCTCGGAACCAGCCGTCGTGAAAACACGCGCCCCAAAAGCACTAGCCAATTGAATCGCTGTCGTCCCAATCCCAGAAGACCCACCATGCACCAAAAACCGCTCGCCAGCCTTTAGCCCACCACGTTCAAAAACATTGCTCCAAACCGTGAAAAACGTCTCAGGCAAACAAGCCGCTTCGCGCATCCCCATGCCTGTTGGCACCGGTAAACAATGGGCTGCAGGTGTCAGCACATATTCCGCATACCCACCGCCCGGCAGCAACGCACACACCGCATCGCCTTCGGCCCATTCCGTCACACCAGCGCCAACAGCGGCAATCACCCCCGAGGCTTCCAACCCCGGCAATGGGCTTGCAGAAGGCGGCGGCGCGTATTTTCCGGCCCGTTGCAATGCATCGGGGCGATTCACACCCGCATAGGCCACTTTGATCAGAACTTCTCCCACACCTGGCGTAGGCATGGGTTGCTCGCTGATGCGCAAGACCTCTGGCCCACCGGGTTCCGTGATTTCAATTGCCCGCATGCGATCGCTCATGAAAAGCCTCCTCGTCTTCTTAACTGATTTGATAATGTAACGCCTTAGCGCCAACGCCCCGGCAATCCAGATGCCGACTTAGGCGCCCGCACTTTGCCCAGCGCACCCAGCGGCCCTGCCAAAACCTTGCCCAAAGCACTGCCGTTAAACGCGGCCTTGGCCTTTTCAAACTGCATGACGTTCTCGATCCGGCGCTCTAAAAAGGCCCAGGTCGCCTCATGCCCATCACTGTCGTCACCCAGCCAATACAGCACCGTCGCGCCATAAACCGCACTTAACGTCGCGCGTTTGGAATACCAATTGATGTCCTCAGAAGTATCGCCCAATGCCACCCAAATCGCGTCCGCCGATCCCCAGATCAAAGCCGACCCCTGCGCTGCATATTGCGGCAAGGCAAACAACGTCGTTCCGCGCCGCACCACTTCTTTGTCCTCGCAAAGCTGCAACCGCAGTTTCACCGCATGGATCACCCGATCCCGAAACCGCATCTCGCTTAGGTCTTCTTCGGCCAAAACCGCCGCCATCCGCGCATCGCCATCCTGATGATAGGCCACAGCCAAATCCACTGCTCCACGCGGACAAATCGCATGCGCCACAGCCGGAGCGATTCCCGACTCAGCCACCGCAGCCTCAAAGGTTTCCGCCCCCCAGCCATCAAATGCCACATGGACCAAAGCCGCCTCAACAAGGCGCATTTTCAATTCATTAGGATGATCACTCATTTGGCACTCCTCAACTTGAGCGCATACTAGACAGATAACCCAGCCTTTGCTATAGGGGCGGCTCCTGCAAATCCTTGCAACTTCAAACTAGAAAGGTGGTGAAAACCACATGCAGGTTAGTGTTCGCGACAACAACGTCGATCAGGCGCTTCGTGCCCTGAAGAAAAAGCTACAGCGTGAAGGCGTCTTCCGCGAGATGAAGCTCAAGCAACATTTCGAGAAACCGTCAGAGAAAAAAGCACGCGAGAAAGCTGAAGCTATCCGTCGTAGCCGTAAACTGGCTCGTAAGAAACTTCAGCGCGAAGGTATGCTCTAAGCAAACCCGTAGCTTCTGAATACGAAAAGAATAGACGACCCCCGTAGCCCAGCTTCGGGGGTTTGTCGTTTCTACGGGCACTCAAAAGAAAATTGTCCTTTCTGCATCAC
Source organism: Cognatishimia sp. 1_MG-2023 (assembly GCF_030548175.1). GTDB lineage: Bacteria > Pseudomonadota > Alphaproteobacteria > Rhodobacterales > Rhodobacteraceae > Cognatishimia. Next base: position 98,612 of record NZ_JAUORX010000006.1, read on the forward strand.
AAACGCGATAGCGCCATAGACGAATTTTTCAACCGACCTAGATTGTAGTCAAAGAAGAACGCAAAGCGAGAGACATGACAGACAATACATATGTGCCGCCCAAGGTTTGGACTTGGGAACAGCAAAATGGTGGCGAATTCGCCAGCATCAACCGCCCTATCGCGGGCGCCACTCATGACAAAGAGCTCTCCGTTGGCGAGCATCCCTTTCAGCTATATTCCTTAGCAACGCCCAATGGCGTCAAAGTCACGGTCATGCTCGAAGAGCTGCTTGCGGCAGGCCACACCGGTGCTGAATACGACGCTTGGCTTGTGAACATCATGGAAGGTGATCAATTCAGCTCTGGCTTTGTGGACGTAAACCCCAATTCAAAAATCCCGGCCCTGATGGATCACACCACGACCCCGCCGACCCGCATTTTTGAATCCGGCGCAATCCTTCTGCATCTTGCTGAAAAATTTGATGCCTTCCTGCCAAAAGACCCGGCAAAACGCCCAGAGTTACTCAGCTGGCTTTTCTGGCAAATGGGCAGCGCGCCATATCTCGGCGGTGGCTTTGGCCACTTCTACGCTTATGCCCCGGAAAAATGGCAATACCCAATTGACCGTTTCACCATGGAAGCCAAGCGCCAACTTGACGTGCTAGATCGCCAATTGGCCAACAACCGCTTTATCATTGGCGATGAATACACCATCGCCGACATCGCGATCTGGTCTTGGTACGGCCAAGTCGTTCTTGGCACGCTCTATAGCGCAGCAGAATTCCTAGACGCGGAAAGCTACAAAAACCTGCAACGCTGGGCCAAAGAAATCGCAGATCGCCCGGCCGTAAAACGCGGCCGCATGGTCAACCGTGCCTTTGGTGAGTTGGAAACACAACTGCACGAACGCCATGCCGCCTCGGATTTTGAGACCAAGACCCAGGATAAACTGCAAGCCGCAGAATAAAATTCAAACGTTTCCGGCCCTTGGCCTTGTCAACGGCCGGAAGCATGCAAAAACGAAAACCAAAGTAACGTTTTTGCGACGCAGAATTGACTGCTAAACCATTGAAACAAAACCGGTTCGACAACAATTCGGGTGAATAATATCACCCCGAAAGTTTTCGAAAATGACACGCTTCCCAAGAACCGACGCCGCCCTACTCGGCGCAATTGTAACCCTATTGATCCTCTCATCTTCCGTCGCGATTTGGGATGAATCTTGGTTTAACACCCACTTCGCTGTCGAAGACGGCCCAATCGAATATGCCACAGCAGCACTGCTTTTCGCGGCAACCATTATCTTCATTCGAAATATCCGTGCACTCGCCGCGCCAACCAAAACCGCAATCGGATTTACCTTACTTTATGCTTTAATGTTCTTTCTCGCAGCCGGCGAAGAAATCTCTTGGGGCCAGCGCATCTTTGGGTGGGACTCAAACGAATTCTTTGTCGAAAACAATTTCCAGAACGAAACCAACCTGCACAACCTAGTGGTCGGCAACGTACACCTAGCCAGCTTCCTCTTTGGCCATATTCTTTCGATACTCACCCTGGCCTATCTGGTGGTTCTGCCATTTCTGATCCAGCGCCCGGGTATCATCAAAAATGTCGCCGAAAAACTCGCTTTCCCAGCACCGGGAAAACGCCACGCGCTCTTGGCTGTCATTGCCACAGTTGTCATTAGTTTCACCGACGCGACCCGTAAATGGGAGGTCTACGAACTTGTCTTCGCACTTCTCACAACGTCGATTTTCTTAAATCCAACCAATGCCATTTACTGCGCGACCGGAGAAACCGCTCCATGTGACACCGTCACTGCCTAACAAATCACAACCGCATTGCCTCAAACAGGCAATGCGGTTGTCTTAAACACCGTCCGCAAAGCGAAAGAGCTTTGCATCTGCGCCACCCCCGGCAATCGCGCCAAATACTGGCGATGAATACGCGCAAAATCCTCGGTATCTTCGGCGACCACTTTCAACAGATAATCCGCCGTTCCCGCCATTAAATGGCATTCCAAAACATCAGGAATGCGCGCCACGGCCTTCTCGAACGCGTCCAACACTTCATCTGCTTGCCCAGACAATGTGATTTCCACGAAAACCGTTGTTGGCAACTGCATCTTGCGCGCATCCAACAGCGCGACATACCCACGAATATAGCCATCCGTCTCCAGCCGTTGCATACGCCGATGACAGGCCGAGGCAGACAGGTTTACAGCCTCCGCTAGGTCAGAGTTCGAGATTCTACCCTGCTTTTGCAAAACCCCAAGGATGCGACGATCCGTTTGATCAAGTGACATATTTAAGAACCTTTTTGCGCTTTAGGTAAGTATACTCGAAGATTCTTCGAATACCATATTTTCATTTTGGAAAAAAAGCAGCACATTCCGCAAATCCCCCCACACAATCAAGAAGAATGCTAATAGGGGAGCAGGGCCATGAAAATCGGATGCCCAACCGAAATCAAACCACAAGAATTCCGCGTCGGAATGACGCCAGACGCCGCACGCGAGGCGGTAAATCACGGCCATGACGTTGTGATCCAACAAGGCGCAGGCCTTGGGGCTGGCTTCACAGATCAAGACTATGTCGCAGCAGGTGCCGTTATTCTGGACACCGCCGCCGACATCTTCGCCACCGCGGACATGATCGTCAAAGTCAAAGAACCACAGGCGATCGAACGTAAGATGCTGCGCGAAGGCCAGCTGCTCTTCACCTACCTACACCTCGCACCAGACCCAGAGCAAACGCACGACCTACTCGAAAGCGGTTGCACAGCTATCGCCTATGAAACCGTAACCGACGACCGCGGCGGCCTGCCTTTGCTCGCGCCAATGTCCGAAGTCGCGGGTCGTCTGGCTCCACAGGTCGGCGCCTATACCCTGCAAAAAGCCAACGGTGGACGTGGCGTTTTGATGGGCGGCGTACCGGGTGTTGCCCCTGCGAAAGTCGTCGTCATCGGCGGCGGTGTTGTTGGCACACATGCCGCGAAAATCGCGGCTGGCATGGGCGCAGACGTCACCATTCTGGATCGCTCTCTTCCACGTCTCAAGTACCTTGATGACGTCTTCGGCGGCACCTTCAAAAACCAATACTCCACAGCCGGCGCAACAGCCGAGCTGATCCAAACTGCGGATATGGTCATCGGCGCGGTTCTGATCCCCGGCGCGGCAGCACCAAAACTGATCTCTCGCGATCAGCTGTCTACCATGAAACCGGGCGCAGTGCTCGTGGATGTGGCGATTGACCAAGGCGGTTGCTTTGAAACTTCCAAGGCAACAACCCACGCCGACCCGATCTACGAAGTCGACGGCATCATGCACTACTGCGTCGCCAACATGCCCGGTGCAGTGGCCCGCACATCCACCCTAGCTTTGGGCAACGCCACTCTGCCCTTCCTTCTGGCCTTGGCAGACAAAGGCTGGCGCAAAGCCTGCGAAGACGATCCACACCTATTGAACGGTCTAAACGTCCACGCCGGTCAACTGACTTACTACGCTGTAGGCAAAGCCCTCGGCTTAGATGTCACCTCACCAGCTTTGGCAATCAAGAGCTAAGGCAGGTCGCCTTCAAACAACGGTCGCAGCGCAATCAACCGCGCTGCGGCAAAATCCATAAAGACCCGCATCCGCGGCACATGTTTCAAATCCGCATGGGTCAACACCCAAAGGGGCCGAAACGGAAACAGCGGCATCCCGGGCACCCGCACCATCAGCGGATCAGAATCCCCCAGAAAACACGCCATCCGCGTCGCGCCAATCCCGGCATGCACCGCCCCGATTGCTGCAATCATGTCATCAACCGTCAGTCGAACGTTCAAATTCGGACGCACCGCTTTCACCTCTGCAGGTGGCCCCGGCCAATGCGCAAAGCGGATCCAATCCAATGGCGCATCACCGCCCGGATCCTTCGCCAATAACTCATGCGATGCAAACACCGTCCCGCGCGGCTCCAGCACACGTCGCCCCACCAAACTTTCCGGCGGCCCGCTTGAAAACCGAAAGGCCACATCCGCCTCTCGCTGCGCCATATTCACCGCATCATTGGTTGCAACCAATCGCAAATCAATCTCGGGATAAGCCGTTATGAAATCAGCAAAAATAGGTGCAAGCACGCGTTGAAACAGCAGCTCTGATGCCGTCACCCGCAAGACACCCCGCAGCTCGGTATCACGCGCCCCAATCCGCCGGTCCAAATCGGCTTCGACACGCGCCATCTCTTCCGCTGTTCGCACCGCATCCAGCCCCGCCTCTGTCGGCACATAGCCACTCGGCAACCGCTCAAACAACCGCGCACCCAAGGCCTTTTCCGCCGCCGAAATACGCCGCGCCACTGTCGCATGGTTCACCCCCAACACACGCGCCGCACCACTCGTCCCGCCATGACGGGCCGTTTCCAAAACAAATTTCAGGTCATTCCAATCCAACATGCCCTGATCGTATACGCACATCGGTAACGCAACAATGATCGTTTTCACTCATCACTTGCGCACCTACGTTAGGTTCAAATCAATAAGGAACGACATCATGCCAGCATACGCTCAAGTCACGATCACACTCAAAGACCCAGAAGCCTTCGCTAAATATCGCGAAGCCGCCGGCCCCGCTTTGGCCAAACACAAAGCCAAACCACTCGCAGTGAGCAAAGAAAACAAAGTCATCGAAGGAGACGGACCAGCACCCGATGTCGCCGTCATCCTAGAGTTCCCAGACCGCGCCCACGCCGAAGCATGGATCAACGACCCCGAACTGGCAGAGGTCCACGCCATGCGCAATGCAGGCGGGCACTCCCGTATCATCTTAATGTAAAGCAAACAGGGCGGGCCACCCCTCAGAGGCCCGCCCCTCAGATGGCATCAAGCGTCGCGCTTGATCTCCACCGTGTGCGGATACGGAATAGAAATACCCTCGTTATCAAAGGCTTCTTTCACCGCTTGGGTCAGGCCGAATTTCACTTCCCAGAAGTCCTCGGCCGCCACCCAAATACGGGTCGTCAGATCAACAGAGCTGTCGCCCAAGTTGGTCACACGCACCCAAGGTGCAGGATCGCTCATCACACGTTCATCCGCATCGGCAAGACGCAGAATAATTGCTTTGGCCTTTTCGATGTCGTCCCCGTAATCAATACCAAACACCAAATCGACACGACGTGTCGCATGGTGGCTAAAATTGGTAATCACCGACCCCCAGGCCTGCCCATTCGGCACAATAATCTGCACGTTGTCTGGCGTCGCCAGCTCTGTAACGAACAGGTTGATGTCTTTAACCGTGCCAGATGTGCCCGCGATATCAACGAATTGCCCCAACTTGTACGGACGGAACAGGATCAACATAAATCCCGCCGCCAAATCAGACAGCGTGCCCTGCAACGCCATCCCAATCGCCAAAGTCGCCGCACCCATTATGGCCACAAGACTGGTCGCCTGAATACCAAAGATGCCCAAAACCGCGATCAAAACGATCAGCAAAATCACCCATTTGACGATAGACGCCACAAAGTTCCCAATCGTGTCGTCAATCGTCTCGCTCGCCAACACACGTCGACGGATCAATCGGCTGACCAATCCAGCAATCATCCAACCCACGACCAAAACAGCCAACGCTTTGGCCGCCGTAACCACCAATCCAGCGTTGCTTTGCGCAAACTCTAGGATCATGTCCATTGTATTTCCCTCATAAAAATGGGCCGGGAAATCCCGGCCCGCTTAGCATTGCCTCATCAACGATGAGACCCAATTTATTTACTTCTTCAAAGAGTCGCGGATTTCCAAAAGAACATCCAGCTCGCTTGGGCCAGTCTCTTCTTCTTCCACCACTTCTTCTTCTGCCTTCGCCGCAGCTTCTTTCGCTTTGTTGACGTAGCGCACCAGCATGAACACCACAAACGCAATGATCAAAAAGTTGATGATCGCCATGATGAACGCACCAATCGCAAACACAGCCGCGCCCGCTTCTCGCGCCGCCTCAAGGCTTGCACCGTCAGGCACTTCGCCAGACAACACCCAGTAGACATTGACAAAGTCGATGCCGCCCATGAACAAACCGATAATCGGATTGATCAAATCACCAACCAGCGATTTTACGATCGCCGTAAACGCTGCACCGATGATGATACCAACGGCCATGTCCATGACATTGCCCTTGGCGATAAAATCTTTGAATTCCTGAAGCATGTTTTTCCCTCATTACCCCGTTTTTGCACGTGTTGCGCATTGTCCATGCGCTCACGCACAGGACTTTGCCCAAAATCGCACGCAAAATCCACTCAAACTACGGGAAAAACACCTTATCTTCCCCCTAAGGCAACAAAGGACTCTACCATGAGCACGCTCTCCGACTTTCAGATCACCCAGAAGTGGCCCGCGCAAAACCCAGAGGTTCTGCAGCTGTACAGTTTCCCTACCCCAAACGGCGTAAAAGTCTCCATCGCACTCGAAGAACTTGGCCTGCCCTACGAGGCCCATCGCGTCACTCTGTCGGATGCTGACGTCAAAAGCCCGGAGTTCCTCTCGCTGAACCCAAACAACAAGATTCCGGCGATCATTGATCCAAATGGCCCAGACGGCACACCAATCTCGCTCTTTGAAAGCGGCGCGATCCTTTTGTATTTGGCAGAAAAAACCGGCAAGCTGATCGGCAAAACTGCGGCTGACAAACACAAAGTCACCCAATGGCTGATGTTCCAAATGGGCGGTCTTGGCCCAATGCTTGGACAACTTGGCTATTTCTACAAATTCGCCGGCGCCGAAATCGAAGACCCCCGCCCGCGCGAACGTTACATCAACGAAGCAAAACGCCTACTGGCCGTGCTTGAACAAGAACTTGAAGGCCAAGACTGGATCGTCGGCGAATTTTCCATCGCAGACATCGCCATCGCGCCTTGGCTACGTGGCCTATCCTTCTACGGCGCCGAAGAGCTTGTCGGCCTAGACAAAAGCCCCAACCTGCTCGCCTACATCGAACGCTTCACAGCACGCCCCGCCGTGCAAAAGGGCCTAAACACCCCACCTCGCGAAGGTTAAACAAAACGCCCCAGGCCTTGGTCATTCCAAAGCCTGGGGCGATCTTTTGAATTAATCAGGTAGTGCACCTGTCAAAACATAGCGCAACGCCTGCACCACCTGCTTTGGGTCTTCGGCCACAACCAGCGCAGCCGCATCAACTTCTTTCAACGCATGCTGATGCTCTGGCCCATGCAACACAATCAACGACTTCCCCAAAGCCGCCGCATAACCCGCATCAAACGCCGCGTTCCACTGTTTGTATTTCTCACCAAACCGCACCACCACAACATCGGAATCCTCGATCCCCTTACGTGTGCGAATAGCGTTCAGCTTTGCGCCCTTAGCGTCATGCCAAAACTTATCCGGCTCTGCCCCCAAGATGCGAACCCCGCAATCATCGCTCGCCGCGTGATCTGTCACGGGGCTTTGAAACGACACATCTAACCCAGCCGAACCCTCAACAATTTGCTCGCGCCAATCGGTATGAATTTCTCCCGACAGATAAACCTTCAATGTCATAGCTCATGCTCCTTTGTGAGCACTATCAGCAATGTGTCACCCAAGGTCCAGCCTATGCGATCTTGCGCGCTACAACATACCGCGAGCCGCCCTTTTTCGGCACCGTCATCGTTTCAACCGTTTCAAACCCAGCCGCCCAAATCGCCGCCTCAAACTCGGCAACAGACCGGATCGCAACAAACGGCGCTTTGCCAACCATCTGCATCAACGGCAAGATCAAGCGCATCATGGTAATCTTAAAGCTACCGCCACCGCCCTCTGGCTTGCAGAACGTTTTCGAAATCATCAACCCACCGGGTTTCAACACCCGATGCATCGCCGACAGCGATCCGTCCAAATCATCAATCAAATGCAGAATGTTGTGGGCCAATACCACGTCAAACGGCCCCTCAGGCAAAGCCCCGGCATCACACCGCTCAAACGAGATATTTTCGACCCCATCGGCCTTTGCCTCTGCTCGACCAACATCCAACATAGCGTCAGACAAATCCGTCACCACGATCTCGCCAACTTGGCTGGCCAAGCTCAAAGCAGTCCGGCCCGTCCCGGCTCCCACTTCCAGAACCCGATCACTCTGCGTCAAATAACTGCGGGTGCGGTTCAGAGTATACTCATAGCTTTCCATATCGCTGATCGGTGTCTTCGAATATTTATCTGCAATTCCGTCCCAAAACGTTACAGCGTCTTTCATGTTCCACTCCATAGAGACGTAAACCCAAGCATCCAAATGATGCATTTATCGTCGTTGACGCATATTCATCCATACGCGTGCTTAAATAAATTGCCGAATTCCGAAGGACTCTTATACATATATGTATGACAAACTCATCTCGTATGCCTGACTGGAACCACATCCGCGCTTTCCTTGCGACAGCGAACACCGGCTCTTTATCTGCAGCCGCCCGCGATCTGGGTCTCACCCAGCCCACGCTCTCTCGCCAAGTCGCCGCCCTCGAAGAAGAACTTGGCATCATGCTGTTCGAACGCGTCGGTCGAACGCTAGAGCTCACCCAAGCAGGGCTGGAGCTATTAGAACACACCCGCACCATGGGCGAAGCCGCCAATCGCGTGTCCTTGGTCGCAAGCGGTCAGTCCCAAGACATTAGCGGCAGCATCAGCATCACATCGTCCGATGTGTTCTCGGCTTTTGTCCTTCCGCCCGCTCTCAGGAAACTGCGCAAAGCCGCACCAGATCTTCAGGTCCACGTTGTGGCCGCAAACGACATTCAGGATTTGATGCGTCGCGAAGCTGACATCGCCCTGCGCCACGTCCGCCCCGAACAACCCGACCTAATCGCAAAGCTCGTGTACGAACCCAAAGCATACTTCTACGCCTCACATGAATACCTCTCTGAAAGAGGGACGCCCGAAACATTCGACGATTTGCAAAACCACGATTTCATCTCCTTTGGTGACACCAAAGAGATGACGGATTTCCTCACTCCGATGGGCATTCAACTCAACGAAAAGAATTTCCCTATCGGGTCTAAAAACGGATTGGTCGCGTGGGAGTACTGCCGCCAAGGGTTCGGCGTCTCGGTCATGGGCGAAGACGTCGTTCAAGGCACGAACGACATGGTGCGCCTCTTCCCGGAAATGGAACCCATCGTGTTCCCGGTCTGGCTGGTCACCCACCGCGAGCTGCACACAAGCCGACGCATCCGGCTGGTGTTTGATCTGCTTGCCGATCATTTTTCCAGCTACAAATAGCCAAAGAAAAACCCCCGGTAAAAACCGAGGGTTTCGCGTGAATTTCGAATCGTACGTTTCAGACGGTGAAACGTACGAATTTCCAGATTACCCGCGTAATACACCGCCGGTCGCTTTGTTAATCTTCTCGATGATTTTAGCGGAAATCGCTTCGATATCTTTTTCCTTCAGCGTCTTGTCCGTTGGCTGCAAACGCACAGTCATCGCGATGGATTTCTTACCTTCGCCCATTTGTTTTTCCGCCATCTCGCCGGTGAACTCGTCAAAAACACGAACGTTTTCAATAAGTTCCTTATCAACACCCGCAGCTGCATTCACCAATGTCAGTGCCTCTACAGCGCCGTCCACAACAAAGGCAAAGTCGCGCTCAACCGCTTGAAGGTCACGCAGTTTCAAAGCAGGCCGAGTCGCAGTCTTTTTGCGCGCTGCTGGCACGTCTTCAGGATAGATCGTAAAGCCAACAACAGGCCCTTTCAAATCCATCTCTGCCAGAACTTTTGGGTGTAACTCACCGAAAACACACAATGTTTTCTTAGGTCCTAGGCAAATACGGCCATGACGACCCGGATGCCACCATCCCTCTGCGCCGCGCAGAATTTGTACTTTCGCCGGTGCACCGATGGCCGCCAAAACCGCCTCGGCATCCGCCTTTGCATCAAATACGTCTACGCCGCGGCTTTCACCATGCACGTCTTTGCCAACCGTGCGACCAACCAAAATACCCGTGATTTCAAGACGTTGCTCGCCCGGCTCACCACCTTGATAGGTCGGTCCAGCTTCAAATAATGCCATATCCGTGAACCCGCGCGCTTGGTTACGTGCCGCCGCCTGCAACAGACCCGGCAGCAAATCAGGGCGCATATGGCTCATGTCAGATGAAATCGGGTTCGCCAGCATGGTCGCATCGGACCCACCACCAAACATTTCAGCCGATTTTTTGTCGATAAATGAATAGGTTACACATTCGTTGTAACCCAAAGACGCGGTCGTACGGCGGCCAATCTGTTCGCGCTTTTGCAACGGCGTTAGGATCTGCTGCGGCACACCCGCATCCACACGCGGCATTGGCACGCCCTTTAGCTTGGTCAATGACGCAATCCGCGCCACCTCTTCCACAAGGTCGGCTTCACCCAGTACATCCGGGCGCCAAGACGGCACATGCGCCATGTCGCCCTCTAGAACAAAACCCAATGCAGTCAATGTCTTACGTTGTACTTCCGCCGGAATTTCCATCCCAACCAACGACTGCACGCGATCTGTATCCAGCTTATAGGCACGGCTCACATCAGGCACAGATCCCGCTGTGACAACCTCAGAAGGTTCACCACCGCACAGTTCCATGATCATCGCAGTCGCAAGATCAAGCGCTTCCATATTGAACGCCGGATCGATTCCACGCTCATTGCGGTAGCGCGCGTCAGTGTTAATTTTCAGTGCACGGCCCGTCAGCGCAATCTGAATGTGATCCCAAACAGCAGCCTCAAGGAAGACATTGGTTGTCTCTTCGGTGCAACCCGTAGAAAGGCCACCCATGATTCCACCAATGCTTTCAACGGCTTGATCGTCAGAAATCACAACTTGGCCCGCGCCAAATGTGTATTCTTTTTCGTCCAGACCCATCAACGTTTCACCGCCAAGCGTGCGGTGAATGCGCAGATCACCCTGAACTTTATCCGCATCAAACACGTGCAGCGGGCGGTTCCGGTCGTATGTAAAGAAATTGGTAATGTCTACTAACGCCGAAATCGGACGCAGCCCAATCGCTTCAAGCCGGTCCTGCAACCATTTCGGAGACGAACCATTTTTCACGCCTTTGATCAAACGCCCCGCAAACACGTGGCATCCGTTTTCGCGTGTATCTTCGTCAATCGTCACATTGATCGGCGACGGATAACCACCTGAAATATCAGCCGTTTTAGCCGACTTCATGGTACCCAACCCGCGTGCTGCAAGATCAAGCGCAATGCCGCGAACCCCCAAAGCATCCGGACGGTTCGGCGTAATCGCGATCTCAATCACCGGATCAACCTTGGCCGGATCATTCTCTGCCAACCAATCAATAAACTTCTGCCCAACGTCCCCAGACGGCAATTCGATAATTCCGTTATGCTCATCCGACAATTCAAGCTCGCGCTCAGACGCCATCATCCCGTGGCTTTCAACACCACGGATATTTCCGACCTTAATCGTGATGTCGAGGCCCGGAATATAGCTGCCCGGCTTACACAGAACGACAGTGATACCTTCACGTGCGTTAGGGGCACCACAAACGATTTGGCTTTCGCCTTCGTCGGTTAAGACGTTGCAAACCTTAAGTTTATCCGCGTCGGGGTGTTTTTCCGCGTGCAGAACTTTGGCGATGGTAAACTCTTTCAACCGGTCCGCAGGGTTGTGAACCTCTTCGACCTCAAGGCCCAAATCCGTCAGGGCATACAAGATGTCGTCAAGGCTCGCGTCGGTGTCCAGGTGGTCTTTCAACCAAGAGAGAGTGAATTTCATCGGTCCATTCCGCAAGTCAATATCGGGTCAGATTGGCTTTAACGGATATGGCGCAAAGGGGGAAGAGGTATGCCGCGATTCCCCTGACTTTCAAAGGGGATTGACGCATTTAGGAATTCATATAACCATATAGTTATGGAACGAATCAGCTATATACAATCAAATCCCAACCTAGATGCCGTCTTTGGCGCCCTATCTGATCCAACCCGCCGCGCCATATTGGCCCGGCTATCATCCGGGGATGCATCGGTGAATGAACTCGCCGAACCGTTTGCGATGAGTCAACCAGCCATATCTAAGCACCTGAAAGTGCTTGAAAATGCTGGGTTAATTGACCGCGCCATCGACAAACAACGCCGTCCTGCCCGCCTAAAGGCCGCGCCAATGGCAGAAGCTGTTGCCTGGCTCGAAGAATTCAAACGCTTCTGGGTCGGCTCATTTGATCAACTCGACGATTTACTCGAAGAATTAAAACAAGGAACACCCGATGAGTGACCTACCAACCTACGTCCTAGAACGCACCTTTAACGCCCCTCCTGCCCTCGTATGGCGCACATGGACAGAGCCAGACCTAGTGTCGCGCTGGTACGGACCCGGCGTCACGTCAATCGTTCATAAAATGGATGTGCGCGAAGGCGGCGAATGGCTGCACGAGATGAAAATGCAAAAGATGTCGAGCTATCAGCGCGCGGATTATTCCGAGGTTCTACAGGACCAACGTCTTGTTTGGCTGCATGGTAACACCGATGCCAACTGGAACATCTGCGCAAATCAAATGATGCCAGATTGGCCACGTAAGCTGCTGACAACAGTGACATTTAAGGCAGAGGGTGGAAAATGCCATATGCGCCTAGAGTGGACACCGCATGACGCAACAGATACCGAAATCGCGTTCTTTGCCGGAGCCATGGAAAACATGGGTAGCGGCTGGGGCAAAGGTATGGAGATGCTGGAAGAGATTTTAGCAGAGCTCCAGAGCTAAACCGATTCCACAAAGAGAAAAGGCGAGCCAGTGGCTCGCCTTTTTTGTTATCTCACCAAACCGCCATGCAGCGTTGGTTGATCAAGTGATGCAAAGCCATAGTGGCGCAGCCAGCGTAGGTCGCTGTCAAAGAAGGCGCGCAAATCAGGGATGCCGTATTTCAGCATCGCTAGGCGGTCGATACCAATGCCAAATGCGAAACCTTGGTATTCATCTGGGTCAATACCGCCAGATTTCAGCACGTGTGGGTGCACCATGCCAGAGCCGAGCACTTCGAGCCAATCGTCGCCCTCACCTACTTTGACAGAGCCGTTTTCCCATTTGCACTGAATGTCGACTTCGGCACCCGGTTCAACGAACGGGAAGTGAGACGAACGGAAGCGAGTTTTGACCTCGGTACCGAAGAAAGCGGTAAAGAACTCTTCCAGCACCCATTTCAAGTTGGCCATTGAGATGTCTTTGCCCAGTGCCAGACCTTCGATCTGGTGGAACATCGGTGTGTGGGTCTGGTCATAATCCGCACGATATACGCGACCCGGACAGATGATGCGGATTGGCGCACCGTTCTTTTCCATAGACCGGATTTGAACTGGCGATGTGTGTGTCCGCAACACATGCGGCGGGCGATCATCGCCTTCGGCACGATGGGTATAGAACGTATCCATTTCCGCGCGCGCTGGGTGGTGGCCCGGAATGTTCAATGCGTCAAAATTATACCAGTCGGTTTCGATTTGCGGACCCTCGGCCACAGCAAAGCCCATGTCAGCAAAGATAGCTGTGACTTCTTCGGTTACCTGAGAAATCGGGTGGATCGAGCCTTGGCGGCGACCACGACCGGGCAAAGTTACGTCCAGCCATTCCGTTTTCAAACGCTCATCAAGTGCGGCATCTGCTAATGCAGTTTTTTTTGCGGAAAGCGCTGAGTTGATCTCGTCTTTCAGCGCATTCAGTTTAGGGCCCATAATTTGGCGCTCTTCTGGGGTCATTTTACCCAGTTCGCGCATTTTCAAGGCAATCTCGCCCTTCTTGCCAACGGCCTGCACGCGAAGATCTTCGATTGCTACTTCGTCCGCAGCATCCGCAATCAGATTGATATACTTGTCTCTGAGATCATCCATCGTCTAACCCTTAGCGCCTTTGCTTTCCTTGCGAATTACCGTGCCAGCGCCCAACGTGCAAGCGCTAGCGTGTTTCCCGTAGATACTCAGCCGCAAAACCGGAATATCCCTGAGATGTCACGACATGGTGTCCTTTAATCGACTCGTGTAACTCTGGCAATTTATGGAACGGTACGGCAGGGATAGAGTGGTGCTCTACGTGATAAGGCATATTCCACGCAATAAAGCGCACAATACGCGTGGTGTAGGTCGTGCGTGTATTCTCAAACATATTGGCGACAAAGGCGCATCGGCCGTGTTCTGCCAATAAATATAGTCGCAAAAACGGCATTCCCAGCACCATTGGCAAGGCCCAGACCCAGAATAGCACAGGCGAGACAATCAAGCTTAGGCAGGCAAGCGCATAGAACCCCAGCATCATCCGCGCCTCTATAGTGACGCGCTTTTGTACGCGCTCTGGAATATAGCTATGAAACCGTTGCCCTTTAGCATTTCGCCAAATCTGACGCGCCATGCCCATCCAATATGGAATACCGGTTAGATACCAGAAAAAGGCCTGTCGCTCTTCGGGTTTATAGCCTGACATCAGTTCGGGGTCTTTGCCGGGAATATTGGTATAGCGATGATGGGCAAGGTGAAAATAACGGAACCAGTAAAAAGGTTGCAGAATGAGCAAGCCAGAAACCCATCCGGCCATCTCGTTAATCCAACGGCTTTTAAAGGGGGTTTGATGAGTCGCCTCGTGTTCTAGCGTGAACAAGAAGCTAATCGCGATACCCAGCACAACCATGACCGCTGGCCAAAGCAGCCAGCCTTGCATGACCCAAAACCCACCGATGGCGATTACAGCGATATGGCCAAAGAGGTGAAGAACACCAATCCGGTCATTCTTTTCCATCAATGCCGCGAGGTGCTCGCGGTCTAAATTTCGAATGAAAGCTTTATGATCCATTGGTCCGCCTATTCACTAAACCCAAGGAGACTGCGCCGCATGAGCTTCATAATAGTGTGGAATACAAAAAAAACGCCGCGTCTAGAAGACGCGGCGTTTTCAACACTAATTGAACAAAGGCTTAAGCAGCCAATGCGCCTTGTGCTTGCTCAACGATCGCTGTGAATGCTTCTGGCTCGTGTACGGCAAGATCTGCCAGAACCTTACGGTCCACTTCGATACCAGCCAAGTTCAGGCCGTTGATGAATTTAGAGTATGTCAGAGCTTCGTCATGCGCGCGAACAGCAGCGTTGATACGCTGGATCCACAATGCGCGGAAATTACGTTTCCGGTTTTTCCGGTCGCGTGTCGCGTATTGGTTCGCTTTGTCTACTGCTTGCGACGCTACCTTGAAGGTATTTTTGCGACGGCCGTAGTAGCCTTTTGCTTGTTTGACGATTTTCTTGTGACGGGCGTGGGTAACTGTACCACCTTTAACGCGAGACATAGTTCAGTACTCCTTAGCGTGCGTATGGCATGTATGATTTAACGATTTTCGCATCTGGAGCAGACAAAGTTGTCGTGCCACGTGCGTTGCGAATAAATTTATTCGACCGTTTGATCATACCGTGCTGTTTGCCAGCCTGGGCAGCTCTAACCTTGCCGCTTGCCGTCATCTTAAAGCGCTTTTTGGCGCTTGATTTAGTCTTCATCTTAGGCATTTCCGTCTCCTTCATTAGTCGTCGGTTCAAACGCGACTCGGCATGCCACTCAGCCGGACGCGCGGATAGATGGCGCGATATACGCCCGTGTCTTTAATTCCGCAAGAGGTAAAGTGCTATCTGATCAGTTTAGCAAGCTGATCAATCAACACAGCGGGGATTTCAGCGAACTGATACCCTCCGGGCTTTGTAGATAAGGCCCAAACGATACTCATACCCGCTAAGAGAATGCATAGCGATGAGGCACGCAGAGACCTGCTATCAGCCAGTGCCGACAAAAATGCCGGCACCGAAAAAATGGCCAAAAGCAGACCAATCGTCAGAACTGTATCTGCGTACACAAGAATCTCCGCAACACTAAGGTTGCTAATAGATTATTCCGGTTCGGTAGCCAAAATCAAACGCTCATCACATGGCGCCACGCGAACAATGTTCGTTGTGCCTGGCATGTTGAACGGTAGACCAGCTGTGACAACGACTTGATCTTGTTCTGTCGCGATCTCTAAGCGCTTTGCAGCCCCAACAGCGGCCACCACGCACGATTTAAAGCGATCAAGCTCTGGGGTGGTCACACAAGTGGTCCCCCAAGTCAGCGCCAAACGTCGCGCAGTCAAAAGGCGACTGGTCATTGCAATGATTGGAACACGAGGACGTTCCCGCGCAACTTTTAGAGCAGTCGTCCCACTTTGGCTAAAGCAACAGATCGCGCTGATTTCTGTGGTTTCCGCAATCTCACGCGCTGCCGCAACGATTGCGTCAGCTACAGATTCGCCTTTGGTCGAGCGGGACGCTTCGATGACATCGCGATACGTTTGATCGCTTTCAACTTCGACCGCAACGTTATTCATCGTTGTAACGGCTTCGATTGGATAATCGCCTGCCGCAGATTCAGCAGACAGCATGATCGCATCGGCGCCTTCATAAATAGCAGTCGCTACGTCCGATACTTCTGCACGTGTTGGCATCGGGCTTTCAATCATGCTTTCCAGCATCTGAGTTGCCACGATCACCGGCTTTGCAGCTCGGCGGCAGCGACGTACAAGGCGTTTCTGAATCGGCGGAACGTTTTGAACTGGCAATTCGACACCCAGATCACCACGAGCAACCATAATGCCGTCAGACACCTCAAGGATAGAATCAAAGTCTTCGACGGCAGTTGGTTTTTCGATTTTGGATAGAACGGACGCACGACCGCGGACCATTTCGCGTGCTTCCAGTACATCACCAGGGCGCTGCACGAAGGACAAGGCCAGCCAATCAACACCAAGATCGCAAACGAATTCTAGATCTTTTTTGTCTTTGTCTGAAAGCGCCGCGAGTGGAAGCACAACGTCAGGAACGTTCACGCCCTTACGGTTGGAAATCCGACCGCCGGTCACGACGATACAATCAGCGAAATCAACACCACATTCTTCGACGCGCAGACGAATCTTACCGTCGTTTACCAAAAGATGTGAACCGACTTCCAGTGCCGCAAAAATCTCATTGTGCGGTAGGTTTACACGTGACGCATCGCCCGGTGTGCCATCCAGATCCAGACGGAACATTGCGCCTTCGACCAACATCTCGCCATCGTCATTCGCAAAAACACCTACACGCAATTTAGGACCCTGAAGGTCGGCCAGAATAGCAATCGGGCTACCCAAGTCTTTTTCGACCTGACGGATATGATCATGCTTTACTTTGATTTCGTCATGGCTACCGTGGCTCATGTTCAAGCGGAAGACGTCGGCACCCGCTTCGTGCAGCGCCCGGATTGTTTCATAGGTTTCAGATGCTGGACCGAGGGTGGCCACAATCTTTACATTACGCAGGCGTCTCATTGGATATACTCACCTTTTGAGGGGAATTGTTACCGCTAACTATAACGTCAGAGCCGTTTGCGCAATTCCCTTTTCTGTGCCGTTCGCCTAAGTGGTATGAGAAGAAAGCGACAGGCACATGACACACCAACCTTACCATATTTTCGGAGAGGATCGGCCAGGGCGTTGGCTGATCACAGTAGACCACGCGCGAAACATCGTTCCGGATGAAATCAATAACGGTTCTCTGGGGCTCGCGGAAACTGACATGCAGCGACACATTGCCTACGATATTGGCGCGCTTGGCGTGTCACTCCGCCTTGGTGAACTGTTGAACGCGCCGGTCGTTGCATCAAACTTTTCTCGATTGGTGATCGACCCGAACCGCGGCCCAAATGACCCGACACTTGTTATGCGCCTATATGACGGCACATTGATTCCAGCGAACGCTGAGATTGATCATGACGAAGAACAACGTCGGTTGGAAACCTATTATGCGCCCTATCATGCAGCGCTTGAGGACATGGTTTCAAAACGTGATGATCCTGTCATTGTCGCAATGCATAGCTTTTCTCCACGCTTGAACGGCCGTGCGCCGCGCCCCTGGGAAATTGCCATTCTGCATGCTGCACACGACCTTCGCGCGCTTGGCCCTCATGTGATAGACCGACTGCGGGAAGAGACTGATCTAACCGTGGGCGACAATGAACCCTATGCTGGCCATCTTCCCGGCGACGCTGTGGATCGCTTAGCGCTTCAGAAGAACCACTTGAACACTTTGATCGAATTACGTCAGGATTTGATCGGTACAGAAGCAGAGCAAAATGCTTGGGCGGAACGATTGGCACCAGTTCTAAAAGATGCCTTAGAGCGCAGCACATATTAAGGATGACACATGCCACACGTAATACTTGAATATTCAACGGAACTTGCCGACGACTACGATCTTGCCGAAATCGCTCAGGAACTATTTGATGTCACACTGGCCAGCGGTGTTTTCGGCGCGGGCAAAGACATCAAAACCCGGACGATCGCTTGCGAAAATGTAATTATGGGGGCCCGCCCTGAAACGTTTGCGCATTTAACCTTGCGCCTTCTTGCAGGGCGGCCTGTCGAAGTACGTTCGACGCTCGCAAAAGATTTGCTGGCAATTCTTGAAAAACACATGCCCGACGTTGGATCAATCAGTGTCATCCCTGTTGAACTGGACCCAGAGGTCTATGTGAAACGCGTGCTTTAAGTAAAGGAAACCTAATGGACGACCAAACCAAACTAGAACTTGAAGCTGCAGCCTTTCGCACGTTGCGTGACCATTTGATGGAAAAACGCACAGATGTGCAGAACATTGACATGATGAACCTCGCTGGATTTTGCCGTAATTGCCTAAGCCGTTGGTACCAAGAGGCCGCAAA
This sequence comes from Cognatishimia sp. 1_MG-2023, assembly GCF_030548175.1. Classification (GTDB taxonomy): domain Bacteria; phylum Pseudomonadota; class Alphaproteobacteria; order Rhodobacterales; family Rhodobacteraceae; genus Cognatishimia. The sequence goes on from NZ_JAUORX010000006.1 coordinate 117,295, forward strand.
TGAGCGCGGCATTGAGATGTCAAAAGATGAAGCACGCGAGAGCTTTTATGGGATGACGATGGCGGAGTGGAAAGCCAACTACCAAACAGATGCGACAGCCAGCCAGCAAGATGCGTTTAAAACGGCATTTAAAGAAAACGTAGAAAATAAAGAGTAAACCATGCCGATTACCGAAACCGTCACCCTGAGCGATGGCCGCGAGGCACACCAAGTAACGCTGCAATCTCAAGGGATGATAGTGAAAGTAGTAACATTAGGCGCGGCTCTACAAGATATACGCATGCGCGGGCATAATGCTCCCTTGATCCTAGGGTTCGCCGATGTCGCCTCTTATGCCGACAACAAACCCTGCATGGGAGCCATCGCTGGCCGCTTTGCCAATCGTATTGGCAATGCCGCATTTACTATTGATGGAAACACCTATCAGCTTGATAAAAATTGGCTCGGGAAACACACATTGCATGGTGGCAGTGATGGGCTTCAATATTGGAATTGGAACATTGCCGAGATAACGGATGACAGCGTTACAATGGACGTCACTCTGCCTGATGGACACATGGGCTTCCCCGGAAACCTAACGGCACGTTGCACCTATACTATCCTGCCCAACAACGCCGTTGATGTGATGCTGACCGCGACTACAGATGCACCAACTGTATGCGGCCTAGCCTCGCACTGCTATTTTAACTTGGACGGTCACGATACCATTGACCACCATAAACTGCGGATAGCTTGCACGCAGGCACTTGAATACGATGAAGATCATATTCCGACTGGGAACGTTGTTGATGTTACGGGAACTGCGCGGGATTTTAGCCAACCTCGTGGAATCTCTGATGGTCTCTTGGATAGCAATTTTTGCCTATCCTCGACCGTCGAGCCACTTCGCGACGTGGCCACGGTCATCACGCTGAATTCGGAACGCAGCTTGACCATCGCGACCAATCAACCAGGCTTGCAAGTTTACAATGCGCCTGAGTTCTCAAGCCCCTATCGCGGATTGGACGGTCGGCAATATGGTGACTATGCCGGCTTAGCAATAGAGCCGCAGAATTGGCCAAACGCACCTAGGGACGCACAATTCCCAAAAGCAGTCTTACGACCCGGCGAAACCTACGTGAACCATAGCCAGTTCAAATTCTCATAAAAAAAGGCGGGGTCAAAGCCCCGCCTTTTTCGATTAAACCTGCTGTATTTAGATCGCTTTTTTGCGCGCTTCATCCAGATAGATTTCACGCAAACGCTTTGCGATCGGGCCCGGTGTGCCATCGCCTAACTGAACACCATCAATCTCGATCACCGGCATAACAAATGCAGACGCAGAGGTTGTGAAGGCTTCATCCGCTTCTTTGGCTTCGTCGATGGTGAACAAACGCTCTTCAACTTCCATCTGAGCTTCTTCTGCCAACCGCATAACAGCTGCACGCGTAATGCCGTGCAGAATGTCAGTCGACAATGGGCGCGTTACGATTTTGCCGTTCGTCACAAAGTAAGCGTTGTTGCTTGTACCTTCGGTTACATGACCATCTTCGATAAGCCATGCGTCATCAGCACCGGCAGCTTTTGCCATCATCTTACCCATCGAAGGGTAGAGGAGCTGAACAGTCTTAATATCACGACGGCCCCAACGAATATCGTCGATAGAAATAATCTTTGCACCTTTGCGAGCCGCTGGGCTGTCAGCAAGGTTTGGCTTGTTCTGAGTAAACAAAACAATCGTCGGCTTGGTTGTTTCAGGATCAGGGAACACAAAATCGCGGTCGCCGTTGGAACCACGAGAAACTTGCAAGTACACAAGACCTTCGTTGATGTCGTTCAGCTCAACAAGCTTACGATGGATTGCCAACAGCTCTTCTTTTGAGCAAGCAGGCTGCATATCAAGTTCATTCAAAGAACGCTCAAGACGCACAGCATGGCCTTCAAAATCGATAAGTTTGCCATCTAAAACAGAGGTGACTTCGTAAACGGCGTCGCCCATCAGAAAGCCGCGATCAAAAATTGAAACCTTTGCTTCGGTTTCCGGCAGGTACTCGCCATTCACATAAACAGTACGGGTCATCTCTCTCTCCTTAGCCCCAAAGCGCCGCGCGTGGCGGATGCACTCCAGAATTGTCAAATGTCAAAGCGTCCTTGCGGTCTTCGGCCAAGAGAAGCGGCCCGTCAAGGTCGGTTACGCTAACCCCCTGCGCCACTAGCACTGCTGGCGCCATCGCCAGTGAGCTGCCAACCATGCATCCGACCATCACATCAAAGCCCATTTCAAAGGCTTTTTTACGCAATTCCAACGCCTCTGTTAGACCACCAGTTTTGTCTAACTTGATATTGATTACGTCATACTTGCCCTTGAGTTTCTCCAAACCGTTACGATCATGGCAGCTTTCGTCAGCGCATACAGGCACCGGGCGTTCCATTCCAAGCAATGCATCATCCTCGCCTGCCGGGAGAGGTTGCTCGACCAAAGTCACGCCTAAGCGAACCAAATGCGGTGCGAGATCCGTATATACCTCTGCAGACCAGCCCTCATTTGCATCAACGATAATCGTTGCATTCGGAGCACCTGTACGCACGGCTTCTAGGCGAGCGATGTCATCTGGCGTACCAAGTTTGATCTTCAGCAGTGGCCGATTTGCATTTTCCGCTGCCTGTTTTTGCATGTTCTCAGGCGTATCAAGTGACAAAGTATACGCCGTGATCTCTGGATGCGGTTCTGGCAGCCCGGCAAGCTCCCATACCGGCTTACCGGCGTTTTTCGCTTCCCAGTCCCATAGGGCGCAATCAACCGCATTTCTTGCAGCACCAGCAGGCAACAGGGATTGTAATTCTAACCGGGTGAACTCTGAAGGCAGGCTCTCGATCTCAGCAGTCACGCTATCCAAGGTTTCGTTATATCGTGCATAGGGTACGCATTCGCCCCAGCCCGTTACCCCGTTCCTTTCAACCTTAACAGTCAGCACCTGTGCTTCTGTCCGTGACCCGCGCGAGATCGTAAAGACCTGCGCGAGTCGAAACACGTCTCGAGTTACGGTGATTTTCAAAGCGCTACTCCCGCTTAGTTTTTCTTCATTGAGCACTCAGCGGCGATAATTTCAGTCCGCGCGCGTTGAAATCCGTTAGATCAGATCGCGTCTAGAGCGTCTACCAAACGCCCTGCACCATGGCGGTATGGGTCAACGGTTGGCAATCCAGTTTGGTTTTCAACATCTGCCAAGTAGCTGACCGCCTCATCTTCGCTGAGGTGTTGCGTGTTGACGGAAATGCCGACAACTTGAACATCTGGGTTAGCAACACGCGCCAGCGTCAAAGCTGTTTCCTTTAGCTGCTCCAATGTTGGTAGGTCGAACCCAGGCAAACCGCGCATATGCTCACGTGTTGGCTCGTGACAAAGGATCAATGCATCAGGCTGACCACCATGCACTAGTGCAAGTGTGACACCGGAATATGACACATGGAACAAAGAGCCCTGCCCTTCGATTAGGTCCCAATGATCTTCATCGTTGCTTGGTGTCAAATACTCGACTGCGCCGGCCATAAAATCTGCAATGACTGCATCCAGTGGAACACCCTGCCCCGTGATCAAAATGCCGGTTTGGCCTGTTGCACGAAATGTCGATTTCATTCCGCGCTTTTGCATTTCAGCATCCATCGCCAAAGCAGTGTACATTTTACCGACGGAGCAATCAGTTCCAACAGCAAGGCAGCGTTTGCCAGTCCGCTTTACCCCATTTGCAATCGGGTAAGCGACGGTTGGCACACGCACATCGTGCAACGTCCGGCCATGCATTTGAGCTGCAGCAACCAGTTCGCCTTCGTCTCTCAGCAGATTATGCAAGCCAGACGCAATATCATAGCCAAGCTCAAGCGCTTTCACGAGAAGCTCTTTCCACTCAGCAGAGATCACGCCACCACGGTTCGCAACGCCAATCACCAGCGTTTTCGCACCAGCATCAAGGCCTTCTTGCAAAGACATTTCGGTTAACTTCAAGTCTGCACCACAGCCTGGCAAACTAATCTGGCCAATCGCGTTTTCAGGGCGCCAGTCGCGGATACCAATTGCCACTTTTGCGGCTAACATGTCAGGGGCATCACCCAAAAACAGCAGATACGGTGTTTCGATCATCTCGTTGCTCCCAGCAAATTCTAATTCACGCAGAGACTCGTGCAAATCCGCAGGGATTTTCTTTCAAATCAACCAAGAGTGAATATTATTTTCGAAGTTTCTTCGAAAAAACTCATCATTGTCAGGATAATATTTCAACCATATCGCAACAAACAGGCCCTTTCTTGCGCGCGCAAAAGGCCAAGAACCGCTGCAACGCAGCGTAATTACGCCGCAAACGCAAAATGACTATTGCGAACATCTGCGTAATTTAATAACTCAAACAAAGAGAAAATAGAAATTTCCTTACTTGGAGAAATCCAGATGAGCTTCCGTATCCAGCCCGCTGCACCTGCCCGCCCAAACCGATGCCAACTGTTTGGCCCTGGTTCACGCCCGGCCATTTTCGAAAAAATGGCGGCATCCAAAGCAGATGTTATCAATCTAGATCTCGAAGATTCCGTTGCGCCGTCTGACAAAGACTCCGCACGTGTAAATATCATCGAAGCATTGAACACCGTCGACTGGGGCGACAAATACATGTCTGTCCGCATCAACGGGCTAGACACCCCTTATTGGTATCGCGATGTCGTCGACCTACTAGAGCAGGCCAGCGACCGTCTTGATCAAATCATGATCCCCAAAGTGGGCTGTGCCGAAGACGTTTACGCCGTGGACGCATTGGTCACTGCGATCGAAGCTGCAAAGGGTCGCAAAAAAAAGATTTCTTTTGAAGTTATCATCGAATCTGCGGCCGGTATCGCCCATGCCGAAGAAATCGCGGCATCTTCTCCGCGTATGCAAGCTATGAGCCTTGGAGCTGCTGACTTTGCAGCGTCTATGGGGATGCAGACGACAGGGATCGGCGGCACTCAAGAAAACTACTACATGCTGCGTGAAGGTGAAAAGTTCTGGTCCGACCCTTGGCATTGGGCGCAAGCCAAAATCGTCGCTGCTTGCCGCACCCACGGGGTATTGCCTGTAGACGGCCCGTTTGGCGATTTTTCTGACGACGAAGGTTACATCGCACAAGCCGCGCGCTCCGCTACTCTGGGTATGGTCGGCAAATGGGCGATCCATCCTAAGCAAATCGGATTGGCGAACAAAGTCTTTACACCTTCGGCGGAAGCTCTTGCTGAAGCACGCGAAATCCTTGCTGCAATGGAAGACGCGAAAGCAAAAGGCGAAGGGGCTACTGTCTACAAAGGCCGCTTGGTTGATATTGCATCCATCAAACAGGCTGAGGTCATCGTCTCGCAAGCTGAACTGATTGCATCTAATCAATGATTTGAGGCCGGGTGCCGCTGGTGCCCGGCTCACATAAGGCCTAGGCCCGCTCGTCCTTAGGCGAACCCATTACGACGTATGACGTAATTGAATGGACTTGCGGCAAAGTTCCCAAAACATCTGTGTGAAACGACTTGTAGGATTTCAAATCCGCAGCTTCGACACGTAATAAATACTCCACCGCCCCGGTAATATTGTGACATTCAACCACTTCAGGCGACTCCGTTATTGCGCGTTCGAATGCCTCTTGTGCAGCTTTCGTGTGCTGGTTCAGCCCAACTGTCACATAAGCCACAAATCCTATCCCTTGAATGGATCGGTCTAATACCGCGCGATACCCTTTGATCGCTCCATTACGCTCAAGCTCTTGCACACGACGAAGGCAGGCTGATGGAGACAGTCCGACTTTCTCAGCGAGGTCGAGATTGCTAATCCGCCCATCGGCCAAAAGACATCGCAATATTCGGTCATTAATCGGGTCATTCTTAATCATAAGTTGTGTGTTTCCTTCCAGAGAACACTAAAACGCAATTCAATGCCGTGCAAATTTATATATCCTTGTGCCATGTCTTACGAAATTCTTCTGGCCCTCATCGCATTCGCTTTTGTTAGCAGCATCACACCGGGCCCAAATAACATGATGCTTTTGGCATCAGGCGCCAACTTTGGCTTTGGCCGCACAATTCCGCATATGTTGGGAATTGGAATCGGCTTTACAGTTATGGTTGCTCTGGTTGGTTTAGGCCTAATGCAGGTCTTTGACCTTTGGCCGATCAGCTATTCCATTCTGAAAATCATCAGCACAGCTTACCTGCTTTGGCTTGCGTGGAAGATTGCCAATGCCGCTAGCCCACAGGACACTAAGGCTGGTTCGACCCCCATGACATTTATACAAGCCGCCCTCTTTCAGTGGGTCAATCCAAAGGCTTGGACAATGGCCCTAACGGCCATCACGCTGTACGCCCCTAGCCGTGAAGTCCTTTCCGTACTGATCGTTGCGGGCATTTTTGGCGTTGTGAACCTACCTTCAGTCAGTGTCTGGACGGCTCTTGGCCAACAAATGCGTATTATCCTAAGCAATCGCCGCCGACTGCTGACTTTCAATTGGACCATGGCCGCTTTGCTCGTTTTGTCGCTATTGCCCAGCCTTTTGCCATGACGCATTGCTCTAGCGTGCGACTTTAAAGGCCTAGTTGCATTTCTCTTTTTCCAAGGCCATATACCGAAATGCAGTTATGCCCGGAGTGATACATGACCAACTACCTCGATTTTGAAAAACCATTGGCCGAGATTGAAGGCAAAGCCGAAGAATTACGGTCTATGGCCCGGCAAAATGAGGAAATGGATGTCGCCGACGAGGCCGCAGCCCTTGACCGTAAGGCGGGCGAATTGCTCGAGGAGCTGTATGAAAACTTGACACCTTGGCGCAAATGCCAAGTCGCGCGGCACCCAGATCGTCCGCATTGTCAGGATTATATTGAAGCCTTGTTTACAGAATTTACGCCACTCGCAGGTGACCGTAACTTTGCTGACGATCATGCTGTGATGGGTGGCTTGGCTCGTTTTAATGACCAACCGGTTGTCGTCATCGGCCAAGAAAAAGGCAATAACACCAAATCACGCATTGAGCGTAATTTCGGCATGGCTCGTCCTGAAGGCTACCGCAAAGCAATTCGCTTGATGGAAATGGCGGATAAGTTCAACCTGCCAATTATCACACTGGTCGACACCCCAGGTGCCTACCCCGGAAAGGGCGCTGAAGAGCGCGGCCAATCCGAAGCGATTGCCCGCAGCACTGAGAAATGCCTGCAAGTCGGCGTTCCTGTGATTTCTGTGATCATTGGCGAGGGCGGCTCAGGTGGCGCAGTTGCATTGGCGACTGCAAATAAGCTCGCGATGCTAGAGCATTCCGTTTACTCAGTGATCACGCCAGAAGGCTGTGCCTCCATCCTATGGAAGAACTCCGACAAAATGCGCGAAGCGGCTGAAGCCCTGCGCCTGACGGCTGCAGACCTGCTGCAGCTTGGCGTCGTAGATCGCAGCATTCGTGAGCCGAAAGGTGGCGCTCATCGTGGTGCTGAAGATGCCATTAAAGCTGTTGGAAGTGCTATCTCTGAGATGCTGAAAGACGTCGAAGGTATGGATCGCCAACAGGTAATCAATGCGCGTCGTCAAAAGTTCATGAGCATGGGCAGCAAGGGTTTGGCTGCTTAAGCCAAATCACTTTTATGTCGTTAAGTGACGCAGGCCTTGCGTCACATCCGAACGCACAGCCAGTCGCAATCCGGGCTCGTCTCCAGCTTTTAAAGCTGCCAGAATTAAGCGGTGGAATTGCGGCGGCTCATTCTTTCGCATTTTGCCATATAAAGCGCGCATCGTAGGTCCAAGCTGCAGCCAAACGGTCTCTGCCATTGCGAGCATTGCTGGTGCTTGAGCACGAAGATATAGAGTGCGGTGAAACTCAAGGTTTGCACGGATGTACCCAACAGCATCCCGGCGGGTGACTGCATCAGCCACGGTGTTGTTTATGAGCTGCAAACGATCAATCAGAGCCATATGCGCCCGTGGCAAGGCTCGGCTCGATAGCTCGACCTCAATCAATGCTCTTAACGACGCCAGCTCTTCGATTCGATCATTGCTTAATTCCGGCGTAGAAACCCGGCCAGACGACGACATTGTCAAAGCGCCTTCTGCAACCAATCGCCGAACTGACTCCCTTGCAGGCGTCATAGACACCTCATACTCAGCACCAATGCCGCGTAAAGTTAAAGCGAGACCCGGAGGGATTTCGCCATGCATAATCCTAGCACGCAAACCGCGATAAACACGGTCATGGGCCGAGGTCGCCTGATCAGAGATACGTGATTGAGTAAGCATAGGCCAAATGTGATCACATATGAGGCCAAGGTCAATCGGGAAAAGGCTTAGCCGTCAAATCGGTACCGATGAAGTTTTTCGCCATGGTCTTTTAGCCATCTGCGTTCGTCTTTGTGTGGCCCATAAATCCGTTCGACCACGTCCCAAAAAGCTTGCGAGTGATTCATTTGCGCCAGATGGGCGACTTCGTGAGCTGCAACATAGCTCAAGACCTCAGAAGGCCCCAAAATAAGACGCCACGAAAACATAAGCGCGCCAGCCGAATTACACGATCCCCAACGCGACCGCGTATCCCGCAGAGTTATCTTGCTATATGGCCGTCCAAGAGCCGCTGCATAGCCATCCACTGCCGCTATCAAGCGGCGCCGAGCCTCTTCCTTTAGAAACCCCTGCAAGCGAGCCCCAACGCGCTCATCAGGCCCGGGAACAGCCACCTGCCCCTCTTGTAGGCGTACATTGCGCCCCTGCCCCGCAACCACCTCGATTAAATCACCTTGAAATGGCAGCTCTGTGCCAAGCTGAACGTCGATCTGCTCCGGTCGGTCCGCCAAATGCCCACGCACCCAATCCAGTTTACTCTCTGCAAATGCCAGCGCTTCGCGCTCAGAGGTTTTTGCTGGAATTGTAAGCGTCACGCGCCCATCCAATCGAGACACACGCAGGCTGATCCGACGCGCCCGAGCGCTCCGGCGCAAAACCACGGTTATTGGAGGCTCACCAGAGAGAATATGTTGTGTCATGTCCGCTCTCTTGTCACCTTATGCGTGATACCCTTTGACTTGCCTCATCACTTATGGCAGTTGGCCCAGACTGTCGATAAGACTCATGTGATTTAGGGGAATTCCCATGCCCAAAGAAGAATGGGGCGTTAAGCGCCTATGCCCGACAACGGGCAAACGTTTCTACGATCTGAACAAAGATCCTATTGTTAGCCCTTACACGGGCGAAGTCGTCGAAATGGAAGCCTCCAAAGGCCGGATGATCGCCGCGGACAATGCGGACGCTGCGACACTAAAAGCCAAAGCTGCGACCGCTGACGATTCAGAAGCGCTCGTCGATGACGAAGACGTTGATCTGGAGCTGGAAGACGATGTTCTAGACGAAGACGACGATGAAAACGTCCCGCTGGAAGAAATCGCTGACATGCCTGCGGAAAGCGACGAAGAATAAATTATTTGGGCGGGATTTTTAACTTGATCCCGCCTAATGATCCGCCTAATTAAACGACCACAAGCTTAAGTGCTTGTACCTTTTGGGGCCTTAGCTCAGCTGGGAGAGCGCTTCGCTGGCAGTGAAGAGGTCAGGGGTTCGATCCCCCTAGGCTCCACCAATTTCCTCTTTTGTAAATGATCACATAGTTCTGCCTTTTTGGTCACAGATATTGCCTCTAGCTGCAATTTGGTGGTTTCCAGAAAGCGAAGTCATTCTTCGAGCCTTGCACCGCTCCAATGTCAGATGTGCCGATCGGGATTTCACAACTAACGCCAATAGCTTTTAGTCAGATAGGAAGCGTTAAATTTAAGTAACTTGGCGAACCTCTTTGGTTGAATGAAATCCATTGAGCCCCTGTTCGTCGGCCGCTAATTTTCGAACCAATGAATTTCGCCCGGAACCGCATTGAATCCGATTTCTCACGATGAGAGTGTGCGTAAGTTGATCGCGCAAAAAATTTTAGGGATTTTCGATTGTTACAGCATGAAGTCCACGACTTCATAGAGAATGGGCTAACCCGCAAATTCTTGATTCTTTAGTGCAACGTTGCATGGAAGACGGCGGTAAAAACGCAATGACGTTTGGGGCAGCACACCGTTTGCGGCCTCGTCATTACGCGCCAGCGCCCCGGGACTGCGGGGGGAATTATCTTTTTGACATTGGAGGATGAGACCGGCGTCAGCAATGTTATTGTCTGACCTAATATCTACGAACGGTTTCGCCGCATTGTTATGGGCGGACGGTTACTAAAGATCAGGGGACACCTGCAGCGTGAAGGCGTGATTGCGCATTTAATCGCCCAAGACGTCACGGACATGTCGCATAAATTAGCCGAGCTAGGCCATCCTTTAGACACAGCCGCAGGGATCACCCAGCCCACCGCAGATGATGCGCCTCGTGGCAATCCAACGCCATCTCGGGCACGTCCCCCCCGAGAGCAAGCTAAGAGGTTGTTTCCAAGCCGAGATTTCCACTAAAGACAAGAAAAGCATCCACAAAGAAGCAGTCAAATAAGGGCTACAGTCGCATTAACTTTTTTGCCCCAGTTTCACGCAACCTTAGCCATGTCTTTGCCCGAATCTGACAGCAAATCTGCATCACTATTTTGATGGAGAATTACTTGATGACACGTGCACGACCTGTCGCACTTTCGGTCTTACGCAATTACGCGGAAACAAGCGGGCGAGCGGGACGTTCTGAGTTTTGGAATTGGACGCTCATTCAAACAGCAATCTTTGGCGGATTATACGCCCTAGGACAAATCACCCCAACAGTTGCCACAATTTCGGTCGGCAATCTGACCCTTATTTACTTTTTGATAACCCTGTCACCAACCGTCGCGCTGGCAACGCGCAGGTTACACGATTCAAATCGGTCTAGCCTATGGTTGTTGCTTGGCCTCGTTCCCGCAACCGGGCCACTTTGTTTGATGGTATTATTTGCCCTGCCATCTCAGAAAATCGACAATAAATTTGGCGAGGCTCCAACGCAAACTGCGCCAAAAGAAATCCCATCTTGGGCCACATACTATACTGAAAAAGGTGTTCTAAAAGACCACGCGATCCTACAGACCAGTCGTTTGGCACCTAAACGGCCTGAGCCGACAAAGCGCCAAAAAGAAATCACAAGCTATTATCAGACCCGCGTTCTCAAACTACAAAGCTAAAAAGAGGGCCGGTACAAACTGTATCCGGCCCAAATTCTTAATAGCTGTATTCGCCAAAAATCCGATTCAAATCACCGTTCCAATCACCGTGATAGTGATCCAACAGCTCATCCGCAGGCACCTTGCCGCTTTCAACACTTTCCATCAACGCGTTCAGGAAATGTGTCTCATCCGGGATCATGCCCCCTGCACCGGGTTTCGCGCGTGCTTTTAGGCCGGCTTCAGAAATCTTCAGAACTTCACCGGCAATCTCGTGCATGTTGATACCACCAACCTGCGCCTGCAAACCATCGACACTGGCAGCGACACGCAATGCCTCTCGGGTTTCAGCATCCCAGCCTTTGGCCAAGTCCCATGCTGCATCCAGCGAAGATTGATCATACATCAACCCAACCCAAAAGGCTGGCAAAGCACAAAGTCGACGCCAAGGACCGCCATCGGCCCCACGCATCTCCATGAACTTCTTGATCCGCGCCTCAGGGAAGGCCGTAGTCAAATGGTCCGCCCAATCAGAGAGAGTTGGCGTTTCACCGGGCAAAGCTGGCAGTTTGCCCTTTAGGAAATCACGGAAGGATTGGCCCAGCGCATCAACATATTTGCCGTCGCGATATACGAAATACATCGGTACATCCAAAGCGTAGTCAACCCAGCGCTCAAACCCCATGCCATCTTCGAAAACAAAGGGCAGCATGCCAGTACGCGCACTGTCCAAATCACGCCAAACGCGCGACCGCCAAGATTTGTGGCCGTTCGGCTTGCCATCAAAGAAGGGTGAATTCGCAAACAACGCAGTCGCCACCGGCTGCAAGGCCAGTGCGACGCGCAGCTTTTGAACCATGTCTGCCTCGGAACCGAAATCTAGATTCACCTGAACAGTACAAGTGCGGTACATCATCGATTTACCCATGGTACCAACGCGATCCATATAGTCCGTCATCAATTTGTAACGCCCCTTGGGCATCACAGGCATTTCGTCATGTGACCAAGTTGGCGCCGCACCCAGACCAATGAATTTCACACCGATCCGATCGGCAATGTCCTTCACATCTTTCAGGTGGGAATTCACTTCATCGCAGGTCTCGTGAATGGATAGCAATGGCGCGCCAGACAGTTCCAGCTGCCCGCCCGGTTCAAGGCTAACGTTGGCGCCGTCTTTCTCAAGACCAATCAGTTTGTCGCTTTCTAGAACCGGCGACCAGCCATGGCCATCACGCAAACCTTCAAGCACCGCCAAAATGGAACGTTCGCCTTCATAAGGCAACGGCTTCAGCGAGTCTTTGCAATACCCAAACTTTTCGTGCTCGGTGCCGATCCGCCATTCGTCTTTTGGCTTACAGCCATCAGCAAGATATTCAGCAAGTTGTTCGTGGCGTTCAATGGGCCCGCCGCCGGACTGAGGAATGGACATGGCTAAGCTCCGATTGTCATAGCTAAGGCTTGGGATGCTTTGGTGAAGGGAAACGAACGCAGTGTCAATGCAGCCGCTCGACAGATTTGGCCCAGATCACGACGGGGTGATCGGGCGAGGAATTAAGCGAACTTAACATATGTTCGGTGCGTATCCCCGGCAGCGCCGAAAACGCATCAAACAGTGCATCAGCCCCTTCGGCGTTCACAGGAATTGCGATGTCAGGGCTACCATTTTGCTGCAAAACCCATACCGGCGGGGTCTGTGAGGGGTCTAGCATGAGCAGTGAAAGGTCACTGATAGAGGTCACCCCACCAGAAATCGGCCCATAATAACTTATTTCGCCTTCGTCGACGGTCACAATACCGGGGCCACCCTTCCCAGAAAGAAAACGCGCCCGTTGCAGACCTGTATAGATTAGCAAACCGCCAGCCAACGTCACACAAATCCCAACCCATTTCAGAATGCCGGCCCCTGCCGCCCAATAAAGGCCAAGCAACAGAACAACACCCCCAAGAGCCGTTTCACGCCAACGCAAAATCGCAGCCTGCGCCTCTGGTCGAATAAAGCTCATGCTGGGCCTCCAGTGACCTGTCGATATTTTAGCAGCATCATTTGGAAATCGAATCCCGTTCTATCCAACCCCGGAATTAGCCGAGAGCAATCACGTAGCTGACCTGCACCAAGTCGAAGTCACCTCTTGAAGCCTGACATAAATACGCAAGAGCAGTTTTCAATCGGTAGCAACGGTTTTCTATAAATCATCACCCACACGCGCCTCGCGGATCATACCCAGTCCCCTAAACTCTGCTGCCAGATTGTCATCGCAGCGACAGCTGCCGTGTCAGCCCGCAGAATACGTGGGCCCAGCGCGACGACGTGCGTCTGAGGATGTGCGTGTAAACGCTTTCGTTCAGCGGGTGAAAACCCGCCCTCCGGCCCAATCAGGATCGCCCATTTACCGCCCTCAGCAGCGCCAAGGCGTTTTGCTGACCCGACCTCTGCTTCATCACAAAACATCAATTGCCGCTCTTCTGGCCATTCAGCCAACAGTTTGTCCAATTTCTGCAGGTTCGTCACTTCGGGCACATATGTCCCGCCACATTGTTCGGCCGCTTCTACAGCATGCGCTTGTAATCGGTCCTGCCGAATACGCTCTGAATTGGTAAACTCGGTTTGTACCGGCATGATCCGTGCAGCCCCCATTTCTGCGGCCTTTTCAACAATAAAATCGGTCCGCGCCTTTTTGATGGGGGCAAAGATCAGCCAAAGGTCTGGCGGCATTTGCAAAGGCTTCGTCTGCTCAACGCACACCAGTTCGCCTGCCCGTTTTCCAGCCTGAACCACTTCGGCACGCCATTCGCCGTCTGTTCCGTTAAATAATAGGATATGGGCGCCCACAGACAGCCTCATCACCCCAAATAGGTAATGTGCTTGATCCCGTTCCAGAGGAACCGATTGCCCTGCCCCCAGTGGGTGCTCTACATACAGTCTGACTTTTGCATCTTTCATGAGGTCCTACATATGGCCGAGACACCCGCAACGCCAGAGCCAGAAGGCCAAGTTTCCGACGCTGTTCAAGGCAATTGGGTCGATCATTGGGCCCCAGCACCGACACGCCCCTACCTGCGCCTGTCCCGCGCTGACCGCCCAATTGGGACGTGGCTGCTGTTTCTGCCTTGTGTGATGGGCCTTTTACTATCAATGCTGAACGACAATATCGTTTCGTGGCATGACGCTTGGACTCTGATCGGTTGTGGCCTTGGCGCATTCTTAATGCGTGGTGCTGGCTGCACATGGAACGACATTACCGACCGCGAATTTGACGCACAAGTCGAACGCACAAAGACACGCCCCATTCCATCAGGACAAGTCTCTGTCAAAGGCGCATATCTCTGGATGGGCACACAGGCCCTACTCGGCCTCGTTATCCTGCTCAGCTTTTATCCAAATGCGATTTACCTTGGGTTTATTGCTGTGATCCCGGTCCTAATTTACCCTTTCGCCAAACGCTTTACGTGGTGGCCACAACTGTTCTTAGGCATAGCCTTTAACTGGGGGGCGCTATTGGCATGGACCGCCCATAGCAACCAACTGCAATGGCCTGCGGTTCTGCTATACCTATCAGGCATCACCTGGACGCTTTTTTACGATACAATCTATGCCCATCAGGACAAAGAAGATGACGCATTGATTGGCGTTAAATCCACCGCCCGGCTCTTTGCGGACAATACGGCACAATGGCTTCAGGGATTCTTGGTTGCGACCGTTATCTTAATGGCCCTTGCTGTCTATAGCGTGACTAAAGACCGCAGCATTCCCTCTATGATTGTAGCACTTACGGGGCCTTGGCTGATGGGATGGCACTTGCATTGGCAATTACGCAATCTAGAAACCGAAGATCAGCAAGTTTTATTGCGTTTATTCCGCTCAAATCGGGATGCGGGCTTGATTCCCTTGCTGTTTTTCGCCGGTGCGCTTTTCATTTGATTGATCCCAAGCCAACAGTTTCGTATCAGACAAGCTACGCTGATCAGAGAAGTCGATCCCTATGCGCCTACCACTAACGCTTACCGTCCTCGCAACTTTTGCCTTGGCCGCCATCCTCAGTTTGGCTGCAGCCAGCTTGACGGCAACGGTTATCGAAGAGAATTCAGAATTCGGCGTCCAAGGGGCGCTGGATAAAGCAGGCCTTGATTGGGCTGAAACTCACGCCGACGGATTAAGCGTCTACCTTACTGGCGTTGCACCAACCGAAGCTGAGCGTTTCATGGCCATGTCGACAGCCGGTGGGATCGTCGACTCCGCGCGCGTCATCGACAACATGGAGGTTGCTGCGACCGCCGCATTAGCGGCGCCAAAATTCTCTGTTGAAATCCTACGCAACGAAAGTGGGATTTCATTAATTGGTTTAATTCCTGAAGCGTCAGACAAAGAACGCATCGTTTCGCGCCTTCAAAAAATGACGGGCCCAGGCGAAGCCCTTGCAGACTTCATGGAAACAGCAATGTACGACATGCCGATTGGCTGGCGTGATGCATTGAACTTTGGTGTGGCTTCACTAGACGACCTACCTCGATCCAAAATCTCTATCGCAGCGGGCAAAGTGGCGATCACAGCAATGACCGACAGCGCGGAAGAAAAAGTTAAACTCGAAGAACACCTTCAGAAAAGTACACCACGGTCGGTCGCTCTCACGTTGGATATTTCTGCACCACGCCCGGTGATCACACCCTTTACACTGCGCGCTATCTACCAAGACGATGCTTTGCGCTTTGATGCCTGCTCTGCTGATACCGATATTGCGAAATCACGTATTCTCAAAGCGGCGACTGACTTAGGGCTCGCAGATGGCCAAGACTGCACTATCGGCCTTGGCGTCCCATCTCCAACTTGGAGCAAAGCATCTGTTGTTGCGCTCGAAGGCCTTGGGAAACTGGGAGGCGGCTCGGTCACAATCACAGATGCTGACATCTCACTTGTTGCAGCCGAAGGAACAGATACCGCGCTTTTCGACAAAGTTGTCGCCGAAACCGAAAAAGCACTGCCTGAAATCTTTGCATTACACGCAGTCCTGCCAACTGTGACGTCGGATGGTGAAAGCTCCATCCCGGAATTCATCGCAACGCTCAGCCCAGAGGGCCTGATGCAAATGCGAGGCCGCCTTGGCAGCGAACTTTCCCGTACAACCATTAGCGGCTACGCAGAGGCACGCTTTGGCAGCCAAAACATCTACGACGCGACCCGCGTAGCCGAAGCCCTGCCCCAAGGCTGGCTCAACAGGGCGATGTCCAGCCTCGACGCTCTTTCAAAGCTGCACAACGGCGTTGTGACAGTGACCCCTGATCTAGTCGAAGTCGCAGGTAAAACCGGTCAAAAAGACGCGAGCGCTAAAATCAGCCAGCTCCTTGCAGAGCGCCTAGGTAACTCACAACAGTTCTCTTTGAATGTTACCTACGTCGAGGCTCTCGATCCACTGGCCAATATTCCAACACCAGAAGAATGCGTCGCCCAGCTACAAACCGCACAAACCGAAGCGAAAATCTCGTTTGAACCCGGCTCAGGTACGCTGGACCCTTCTGCCAAGCCGGTCATCGACGCAATTGCTGCAATTCTTGAAACCTGCGGCGAACTTCCATTGGAAATCCAAGGCCACACAGACAGCCAAGGCCGCGAGTCAATGAACCTCTCTCTCAGCCAAAGCCGAGCGCAGTCTGTTCTAGCCGCATTACGTGATCGCCGCATTCTGACAGGCGCATTCGTTGCCAATGGATACGGTGAAGCGACACCAATCGCGGACAACGGTACAGAGGCAGGCCGTGAAGCCAATCGCCGCATTGAATTCGTCCTAATGCAGCCTTCCGAAGAAAAAGTCGAAGATTCCGAGAATTCCAGCCAAGAAAGCCTTGAAAACAAGGATGAGACCGTGAAAGAAGACGCGGCAGGCCAAGAAGCCACGGATCAGGAGACGACCGAAGATGTCCAGAATTGAATTCATCATCGCGACAGCGATTGTTCTGTTCATCGCGTTCTGCATGGGTTGGTTCGCAAATTGGCTGGTTCACCGCTTTACCCGCGTGGCCCAGTCTGACGTCGATCAGCTTGAGCGTATGAGCCAAGAGCTTCACGAAGCCGAAGAAACACGCGACCAAGCCATCACTTATCTGCAGCAGCGTGAAGCTGAGCTTACCAATCAGTTGAACCAGACAGAGGCAGAACTTTCTGCAGCGATGGAAGGCTTACGTGATGCACGCCACGAGGCAGAAGAGCTTCGCACCTACCTACAAAGCACGCAGCAGCCAACCTAAGCGCTTACCAGCGTTTTAATGCATCTTCGTCAGCGTCTTTCGCTGCGACCCACTCGGCACCATCGTTTGTAATTTCTTGCTTCCAGAATGGTGCACGAGACTTCAGATAATCCATCAGGTATTCAGCAGCCTCAAAAGCTGCAACACGATGTCGGGCCGACGTTGCGACCATCATGATCATCTCACCTGGCACCAGAGCACCATGACGGTGAATAACCAACGCGTCGCTAAGGTTCCAACGGTCTCTTGCCCGCTCAGCAATCTCCGTCAGCGCCTTTTCAGTCATTCCCGGATAATGCTCAATCAGCATCTCTTTCAGCGTACCAGAATCATTATTCCGCACGATCCCCGTAAAGGTCACGACCGCACCAACATCCTGATACTCTTTTGAAAATGCGGCGACTTCCTCACCTAAATCGAATGACTCAGCCTGAACAGAGATCCGCATATCAGCCGCCCGTCATCGGTGGAAAGAACGCAACCTCTTGCACGCCATCTAACGAGGCATCAAAATCCGTCAGTTCTTGGTCCACAGCAACCCGCAACGCGCCCAGATCAGAAAACGCCAATGCGTAACGCTCTTCACGGGCACGCAGCTCTTCCACCAGTTCTGCAACCGTTTTTGCATCTGTTGCAATGTCTTCTTTCGGCAAACCAATGCGCTCGCGAACCCAAGCGAAATATACAACTTTCATGCGCTTAATCCTTCAAATGCGGGGCAGCTTTACGGAAATAGTCAAATCCCGTCACAAATGTAAGCACTGCTGCAATCCATAAAAGGACCAGCCCCGTATTTCCTGACCAGATCATCCCCGTGAACATAGCGCGCAGACCTAGCTCGTCGGCAATTTCACCGGCCAACACCTGACGCACCATCTCTTGATCCATGCCCCACGACCACATGCCAAGGTAATGCTCAAAGATTCCCTGACTGAACAAAACGGCAATAGCCACCATCTGTGTCGCGGTTTTCCATTTCGCCAGCTTGGTTACTTTCAGAGTACCCGCTGTATCGCCTAAAAACTCCCGCAAACCAGAAACAAACACTTCGCGGAACAGAATCACGGTCGTTGGCAGCACCAACCACGGTGACATCGAAGAATACCCAACAATCACCATCAACGCGATCACAACCATCGCTTTATCCGCAATCGGATCAAGCATTGCTCCTAGTCTCGTCTCTTGGCCCCAAGAGCGTGCCAGATACCCATCCAGGAAATCAGTCACAGACGCGATGATGAACAATGCCATTGCAAAGCCATCCGCATAGGGCCGCGAGAAATAAAGGAACATAACGGCAATCATCGGTGCCGCCAAAAGGCGCAAAACGGTCAGAATATTAGGGAGTGTCCATGTCATAGGCCATTCCTAGCCTGTCTCAATGTTTAGGGGAAGCATGCAATCGGCTTTGATCCGGCAGAACACTAATAATTATGTACTGTTTTTAACTTCCATAAATCATTGCGACTGCGATTGTAAAAAATGGTTCGGGCATTGGGAATTGCCCGAACCATTCACGAAGTCAGTCATCCCCGAATCTCGGTTGAATATCTCGCCTCTGGCCCCTGGGGTGAGACGCTGCACTTGGATGCGTGAGCAGGCCTCGGTGACAGATAACAAAACACTCGGCGCTTCGTTACATTCAACTTAACCGAGCGTTCATTAGACGGCCTCCCGCTCAGAGGATAGGTTGCGTCGATTGCGGATAGCTCCCTATCCCTTCGGATAGGTCAGCCGTCGCGGCTCCCCTCATGGAAATAGTCATAGATGGTTTCAGCCAAGGCATCTGACACACCATCAACTGCTTTCAGGTCAGTTAGATTCGCGCGGCTGACAGCCTTCGCGCTACCAAAATGCGCCAACAATGCCCGCTTACGCGTAGCGCCTACTCCCGGCACATCATCCAAAGGTGTAGCCCCCACAGCCTTTGCCCGCTTCGCCCTATGCGTGCCAATCGCGAACCTATGGGCTTCGTCACGCATCCGTTGAACGAAATACAGAACCGGATCATTGCGCTGCAAGGCGAAGGGCCGCACGCCGACACGATGGAATTCTTCCTTACCGTGATCACGATCAACGCCCTTTGCAACGCCAACCATAGGAATATCTTCAACACCCCATTCACGCATGATCTCTGCCACCGCAGACACCTGCCCCGCGCCGCCATCAATCAACAACAGATCAGGCCACTGCCCCATTTCGCGCTTAGGATCTTCTTTCAACAGCCGCTTAAATCGCCGAGCCAAAACTTCCTTCATCATGCCAAAGTCATCACCCGGCACAAGGTCATCGCCCTTGATATTGAATTTTCGATAGGCGTTTTTCATGAACCCTTCGGGCCCAGCCACAATCATGCCGCCAACCGCATTCGTCCCTTGGATATGCGAGTTATCGTAAACTTCGATCCGCGCCGGTGGCTTCTCCAACCCAAAGGCCTCGGCCACACCACGAAGCAGTTTCGCTTGCGTCGCGGTTTCGCTCATCTTGCGCGCCAAGGATTCCCGCGCATTCCGCGCTGCGCCCTCAACCAGTTCGGCCTTTTCACCACGGCGAGGCACCAATATCTCCACCTTGCGTCCGGCTTTATCGCCCAAAGCCTCTGCCATCACGTCAGGGTTTTCCAACGGATGTGACAAGATCAACTGCCGCGGCGGCTCCTTGGTATCGTAGAACTGACCGATAAAGGCCTCCAACACCTCTGCCGCTTCGATATCAACGCCAACGCGTGGATAATAATCCCGGTTACCCCAGTTCTGATTGGCACGGATAAAGAACACCTGCACACAGGCCTGCCCCTTCTCCAAGTGCAATGCAATCACGTCAGCTTCTGTCACGCCACGCGGGTTGATCCCCTGCGTCGATTGCACCTGCGTCAGTGCTTTGATCCGGTCCCGCAGCACAGCAGCGCGCTCAAATTCCATATTGGCCGAAGCATATTGCATCTCTGTCGCTAGGCGCTCCTGCAAGTCCGTTGATCGGCCCTGAAGATAGCGCTCAGCATCTGCGACAGACTGCGCGTAATCTTTCTTGCTGATCTTCCCAACACATGGCGCCGTGCAGCGTTTGATCTGGTGTTGCAGACAGGGCCGCGTTCGACTTTCGAAAGTGGCATCGGAACAATCGCGTAACTGAAAAACCCGCTGAAGCTGGTTCAACGTGTGGTTCACAGCACCCGCACTTGCGAAGGGACCGTAATAGTCGCCCTTCTCTTTCTTAGCGCCGCGATGTTTTTTGATCTGAGCAAACTCATGCGCCTTGCTCACCAGAATATTCGGAAAGCTTTTGTCGTCACGCAGCAGTACGTTATATTTGGGCTTCAGTTGTTTGATCAGGTTTTGCTCAAGCAGCAACGCTTCGGTTTCTGTCTTTGTTGTCAGAAACATCATCGACGCAGTTTCGCTGATCATCCGTGCGATCCGCCCAGTATGATTACCCGGCCGCGAATAGTTCGACACCCGCGCTTTCAGGTTCCGCGCCTTCCCGACATACAGCACGCGCGCCTGTGTATCGAGCATGCGATACACACCCGGAGAGCCGTCTAAGGTCTTTAGATAGGCCTGAATAACGGCATATCCGGTCTGCGGTGCCGGTTCTGTGGGATCAAGGTCAGTCATACTGTCTGGAAATATGATTCTTTTGGGCCAGCTGCAATCTTCATACCCCTATGGCAAGGAAAAACATGTCCACGGTTTCTGTGGATAACTCTGATGATAACTTTACGTGAGCGGGCGAAATCCCTTATTTTTAACCGCCAACCTGCAAGTGCTTAATTTTTAGGCATACTTTTAAGCTACTGTAATTAAACAAAACTTTTTATCGCAACCACCAAAACACTGAAATCATTAAAGATTTTGTAACGCTTTCGTAACGATTGCCACCCCGGTGCACAACTCTCGGCTAAGGCGACAAATCCACTAGTCTCATTGCTGCCGGGTTTTGTCATCAGTATCGATTCTTCAATTGCAAAAGCCCGCACCAACTAAGGCACGGGCTTTTCACAATAAGGCAAGAATAAGGCGAATTTATACCAAAACAGAGACGATATAGATGCCGTACAGGGCCGTTAGCATAACGCCCCAACGCCGTGTGATGTCTTTCTTAAAGCACACAAAGGGCAGGATCAGCAGGCTCGCGCCCAGCATGACCCACAGATCAAACCGCAAGAACGACGGATCAACCGGAATAGGACCAACCATTGTCGCAATGCCGATGATAGCCAACAGGTTGAACATGTTAGAACCGATCACGTTCCCCAATGCCACGTCTGCTTGACGCCGTAGGGCGGCCATCACGGTCGTCGCCAACTCAGGCAAGCTTGTTCCCACTGCGATCAACGTCAAACCAATCACCGTTTCACTCACATGGAACTGACGCGCAATGTCGACGGCGCTATCAACCAAAAGGTCCGCGCCTAGGGGAAGGCCGATCAGGCCAAGCACCAAAAACAAACCAATACGCCACCACGGCATATCCGGGTCCGCACCCTCTAGGTCTTCAAGTTCATCAACCTCGGCCTCAGCCTTCTTCATGTTTTCCCGGCGATGATTACGCGCCACACGAAAGGCATCGCCCAGCACAAAGGCCAAAGCGGCAAGCAGGATCAAACCGCTCATCCAGTTAAAGACACCGCAGAAGGCAAGCGCGATAAATAGAACGGTCGCGACCAACATAAAGATGTAGTTTTTGCGCGTATCGCACGTACTCGTATGCAACCGCGACACAATCGCTGGAACGCCCAACACCAACAGAATATTTGCGGTGTTCGACCCGACCACATTGCCCAATGCAAGTCCAGGCACATGATCATCAATCGCACTGATCGCGATAAGCAACTCTGGTGCAGATGTCCCAAACGCGACAATCGTCAAACTGACAATCAAAGCAGGGATACCAACCCGTAGACTTAAATTGACGGCGCCGCGCACCAATGCGTCACCTGCCAGAAGTAGAATAATCAACCCCAAGCCGGCTGTTAGCCATACGAGCATATTGTCCCTAGCCCTTTTTGCTACGACAGGAGCATGGCCCCTTGCCTATCTTAAAGCGCCCACAAGACGGGCATTTTCGTGCATCAAATTGCTTCTTACCTGGAACAGTAAACTTTCCCAGCATTGCCAGCACTGCCATGCCGACCAAAAACAAAATGACTATTTTCGAGATCAACTTACAGCCCGAACCGCGCAAATTCTGCGCGTTCCTCTATCCCGGAAAGGGCATCCTGCGCAACCTGCGCACCAAACCTTTGCCACATCGGACGGCGTATGCCGTAACGTCGCAAACGCACATCCTTGCCAAACTTGTCTTTCAGAACTGGAACGAGATGGCCTAAACCATCTACAAGCCCCTGCTCAATCGCTTGTTGGCCAATCCAAATCTCACCAGTGAACATATCAGGATTATCGACCAGCTTTTCACCCCGACGCGCCTTTACATGATCAATAAAGTTCGCGTGGATTTGCTCTAGCATCTTGTGCAGACGGGCCACATCCTCGTCCTGTTCTGGACGAAACGGATCGAGCATTGATTTTGACTTGCCCGCTGTGTGAACGCGGCGTTCAATGCCGTGTTTTGACAACAGCTCATGCGCCCCAAAGCCCGCAGAGATAACACCAATGGACCCAACGACCGAAGACGCATCAACAAAAATTTCGTCCGCAGCCGCAGCCAGCCAGTAGCCGCCAGAGGCCGCGACATCTTCGACGAATGCGAAGACTGGGATGTTCTTTTCATCCGCCAAACGGCGGATACGCGCGCCGATCAATGCACTTTGTACAGGCGATCCGCCGGGAGAGTTGATAATCAGAGCCACGGCAGCGGGTTTTCCCCGCTGAAAGGCTTTTTCGATCAAAGGCGCTAGCGCTTGATCGCTCAGACCACCACGGTTTCCGGCGGCAATCACGCCCGACAGTCTAAGAACAGCGACCGTTGGCGACTTTTTGGTAAAAGGAATCCAGCGTTTCATGTCTCGCATGTAGAGCGCTGACCGCCGTCAAACAAGACGCAAGGCCTCACAAAGCCGCGGGTTGATGCAATTCGGTCCATTTAGGACCTCAATTGGGGCTCTGCCCCAAACCCCGGAGTATTTTTGGAAAGATGAAGAGGAAGAGGTTCTGCCGGGCAAGCAGCGTGAACTATCTGCCCGGCAATGAAGGTTAGCTGCGAATACGCCAGCCCGTTTTGAATATCCACCAAACAGCCAACATGCAGAGGGCACTAAAGCCAGCGATCGCAAGCAGGCTAAGGCCAACAGGCACATCAGCTAGACCAAAGAAGGCCCAGCGGAAGCCCGAGATCAGATAGACCACCGGATTGAACAGCGTCACTGTCTGCCAGAACGGAGGCAGCATAGAGATCGAATAGAAAGAGCCACCCAAGAACACCAATGGTGTTACAATCAACAGCGGCACCAGTTGGAGCTGTTCAAAGTTCTTGGCCCAAATACCAATAATGAACCCAAACAATGCAAAGCTTGTGCAGGTCAGGATCATAAAGGCCAGCATCGCAAAGGGGTGCAGGATGGTCAGATCAACAAAGAACCAAGAGGTCGCCAAGATGACGACACCAATAAACAGGGATTTCGTGGCCGCAGCCCCGACATAGCCAATAACGATCTCCAAGAAATTCACCGGTGCGGATAAAAGCTCATAAATCGTGCCGATGAACTTTGGAAAATAAATCCCAAAGGACGCATTGGAAATGCCTTGGGTCATGATCGACAGCATAATCAAACCGGGCACAATAAATGCCCCGTAGCTGATGCCATCGACTTGGTCGATCCGACTGCCAATCGCAGCGCCGAATACCACGAAATACAGCGAGGTGGAGATGACCGGTGAAATGAAGCTTTGCGTCAATGTTCGAAAGAAACGCGCCATTTCGAAAACGTAGATTGCTTTGATGGCTGTCCAGTTCATGACTGCCCCTCCTTCACCAGCCCAACAAAGATATCTTCTAGGCTGCTCTGTTCTGTTTGAAGATCACGCAACGACAGGCCAGCGCCTGCAAGATCTGCAAGTAATTTTGTGATGCCTGTGCGATCAGCTTTGGTGTCATAGGTGTAAACAACAGATGCACCATCTTCGCTAAGCGTCAGGTCATAATCACCCAAACCATCCGGCAAAGCTGCAATGGGATCTTGCAGCTCGACGCGCAATTGCTTTTGCCCCAAGCGTTTCATCAAGTCGGCTTTTTCTTCGATCAGCAAAAGCTGACCTTTATTGATCACGCCAACACGATCCGCGATTGCTTCGGCTTCTTCGATATAATGCGTGGTCAGAATGATGGTGACGCCATCGGCTTTTAGCTGAGCCACGGTATCCCACATGTCTTTGCGCAGCTCGACGTCGACACCCGCTGTTGGTTCATCCAAGAACAACACGCGCGGTTCATGGCTAAGCGCTTTGGCGATCAGAACACGTCGCTTCATGCCGCCAGAAAGCTCCATAATACGACTTTTGCGCTTATCCCAAAGGGACAGTTGGCGCAGAATCTTTTCCAAATATGCATCATCACGGCGCTTGCCGAATAGGCCGCGCGAGAACTGGACTGTGTTCCAGACGGTTTCGAAAGGTTCGAGGTTGATCTCTTGTGGAACCAAACCGATCAAACTGCGCGCGCCGCGAAAATCTTTATCAACACAGAAACCGCCCACATGGATTGAGCCCGCTGTGCTTGTGGTAATGCCACAGATCGTTGAAATCAAAGTCGTTTTGCCAGCACCATTCGGCCCCAGCAGGGCAAGAATTTCGCCCTCTTTAATGGCGAGCGTCACGCCCTTCAGCGCTTCGAAGCCGCCTTCGTAGGTCTTTTTCAGATCCTGAATATCGACAATGGCCGTCATAATGTCCCCTCTTCGTCGACGTGTTTTACGCGAGAGGGCGGATTTGGCCAATAAGCGTTAATGCATACATCACATACGGAAATTCGCACAGTCGACGAGAATTTACGACGAGTGAGAAAAAAGATCACGAGATGTCTTTTTACCGGTGTTTCCCTCTTGACCCTATCGGAGGCCTAAACTAAACCCCGCGTCATCCGTGGCGCGGTAGCTCAGTTGGTTAGAGCGATCGACTCATAATCGATAGGTCGGGAGTTCAAGTCTCCCCCACGCCACCACTTCTCCCCTTTGTTTAGATTGCTTAAGTCACGCGGCTCGTTTTGCTGTGTTTATACGAAAAAACCCCGCGCGATGGCGGGGTTTTGTGTTTGTGCGATTGACGCAATTAGCAGCTGCGGACTGTGTCGATCATCAGCTGTACGTTTTCCGGATCTGCATCCGGTGTGATTCCGTGACCCAGATTGAAGATATGCGGACCATTGCTCAGTGCTTTGACGATGCGCTGTGTCTCTGACACCAAGGCGTCACCGCCTGTCACCATATGGGATGAGGCAAGGTTGCCTTGGACGCAGCCAGCGGATTGCATGTTGGCGGCTGCCCATTCAGCGGTGACGCTGTCATCAAAGGCCACACAATCCGCGCCCGTTGCTTCGGCAAAGCCGATGTAGCGTTCGCCTGCGCCGCGTGGGAAGGCGATGATGGGGGTGTCTGGGTGTTTTGCCTTAAGCGCTGCGATGATGCGTTTTGTTGGCGCTAGGGCGTAGCGATCAAAATCAGCACCCTTCAGCGATCCGGCCCAGCTATCAAAGAGTTTGATGACTTCGGCGCCGGCTTGAATTTGCATAGACAAATATTCGATTGTGCCGTCGACAAGGACGTCAATCACCTGCTGGAACAGTTCTGGGTTTTCATCCTTTAGCGCGTGGGCTGGGCCTTGGTCGGGCGTGCCGCGGCCTGCGATCATGTAGGTCGCGACGGTCCAAGGCGCGCCTGCGAAACCGATCAGCGTGGTTTCCTTTGGCAATTCGCGACTGAGGATTTTCACTGTCTCATAGATCGGAGAAAGCGTTTCGTGCACGTCTGATGCTGACGTCAGTTTATCAAAATCCGCCTGTGTTTGGATTGTGGACAGGCGTGGGCCCTCGCCCGTTACAAACCAAAGGTCTGCGCCAAGCGCTTGGGGGAGCAGCAGAATGTCTGCAAAAAGGATAGATGCATCAAAGCCATAGCGGCGGATGGGTTGCAGGGTAACTTCGGCGGCCAGCTCTGGGTTATAGCAAAGCTTTAGGAAATCACCGGCCTGCGCACGTGTCGCACGGTATTCTGGTAAATAGCGGCCTGCTTGGCGCATCATCCAGATTGGAGGGGTTGGGAGCGTTTCGCCCGCTAATGCGCGCAGGATTGTTTTTTGCTGAGCCATGGTCCACCTCGTTCAAAAAGTCACCAGCTAGGTCTAGCGCCAGCGTCAAGATGTCAAGGGTGCGGTCAGCCCATTGTGCTTGTCAGGACAATCTGGCGCGGCTAGACCAAGGCTTATGACAGTTACTTTGCCCTCCCCCGACTCTCCTTTAAAAATTGGCACGCGCGGCTCTCCGTTGGCTTTGGCGCAGGCTTATGAAACGCGTGAGCGGTTGATGGGGGCGTTTGAATTGCCAGAGGCGGCGTTTGAGATTGTTGTGATCAAGACCACTGGGGATGATCGCACGATGATTGATGCGGATCGTCCGTTGAAAGAGATCGGCAATAAGGGGTTGTTCACCAAGGAAATCGAAGAGGCCATGTTGGATGGCTCTATTGATATTTCGGTGCATTCCACAAAGGACATGCCGACAGAACAGCCTGAAGGGCTTGTTTTGGATGTGTTTTTGCCGCGCGAGGATGTGCGGGATGCGTTTATTTCGGCGAAGTATAAATCGTTGATCGACTTGCCCGAAGGGGCTGTTGTTGGGACGTCTTCCTTGCGTCGCAAGGCGCAGTTGATGTCCGTTCGTCCCGACCTAAAGGTCGTAGAATTCCGCGGGAATGTGCAGACGCGATTGCAGAAATTGGCGGATGGCGTTGCGGATTGCTCGTTCTTGGCGATGGCTGGATTGCGGCGTTTGGGCCTTGAAAATAAGGCTGCTTCGGCGATTGAGCCGGATGATATGCTGCCAGCTGTTGCGCAGGGTGCGATTGGGATTGAACGGCGTGCGGATGATGCCGTGGCCGAACATTTACTGGCAGCGCTGCATCATGCAGAGACTGGAACCCGTGTGCTGTGTGAACGTGCGTTTTTGCGGGCTTTGGACGGGTCTTGCGAAACACCTATTGCAGCTTTGTCAGAGATTGTGGGCACGCAAATTCATTTGCGTGGCGAAGTTCTGAAAACTGATGGTTCACAGCGTTTGCAGACCGAAGGTATTGCGCCACTGGAAGAGGCTGAAGCCTTGGGACGTGCGTTAGGTGAGCAATTGTTGAAAGACGCCGGACCGGGTTTTTTCGACAAATAACCCCCCAATAGGTTTCGCGGCGAAACGGTTGCGTGCGCTGCGAACGGTTTGTTTTTACTCCGTAAATGTGGAAATTCGTACGATTCGCGGCGTGAAACGTACGTTTGGGAATGGGCGTGTGGTCGCCATCCGTTTCCATCCGATTGCATTTTTTGTGTCACACATCCGTGGTTGGCGTTGTCTAATACTTATGACGACACCAAATTGGATGCTGAATGATGACCGACGTTTCAAAAGACTTGATTGAATTGGCCAAGGCCGGCGATGCGCGCGCATTGGAAGTGCTTGTTCGTGCGGTTCAGGACCAAGTGTATCGACTGTCGGTTCGCATGCTGGGTGATCTGCAGGCGGCGCAGGATGCCACACAAGAAATCCTGATCCGCATTGTGACGAAGCTGTCGACGTTTCAGGGTGAAAGTAAGTTTGAAACCTGGACCTATCGTGTGGCGACCAACTACTTGCTGACGGCCAAGAAGGTGATCGCGCGTGATCCCGGATTGTCGTTTCAGATGTTTGCGGATGACTTGCTGAATGGGTTGGCAGACGAAAGCCATGCGGCGGCCGAAGATCACATCATGCTGAATGAGCTGCGGGTCAAATGCACGATGGCGATGTTGCTGTGTTTGGATCGCGATCATCGTGCGGCCTATGTGCTGGGAGATGTTCTTGAGTTTGATCATTCCGATGCGGCTGGCATTCTAGACATCACGCCTGCCAATTACCGCAAGCGGCTGTCGCGTGCGCGCAAGAGCGTTGCTGATTTCACAGCGGCATCCTGTGGGTTAGCCAGTTCGTCAGCGGCGTGTTCCTGTCGAAAGCGATTGCCTGCGGCCATGGCACAAGGACGGATTGGGCAACGCCCGTCAGCCGAGCTGCTGGATGCTCCGTCGTTTGTTGCGGTAGAGGCAGAGGCCAAAAGCGTTGAAACGCAGTTGGTCGCGGCCAAGCTTCAGCGGGCGACGGGGCCATTGTTGGCGCCGCAGGATTTTGCCCGTGCCGTCATAGATTTGGTGAACCCGCCCGACGGGTAAACCGCCCTCTTCACCCCACCCCAACAAAGGAAACTCTGATGAAACATACATTTGTATGGTTGGTGGCGCTTGCCCTGACCTTTCCCCAAATCTTAACAGCAGAAAGTGAGACTATGACTCAAGATCAACAAAACGCATTGCATACGATTGAAACGATGACCGCTGCCTTTCAGAGTAAAGATATTGATGGTGTTATGAGCACCTATGAAAGCTCTGCCACTGTGTTGTTTGAGCCCGGCACGCCGGTTTCGGACAAGGCGATGTTGGAGCAGATGTTCGCGGGCATGGCTGCGGCTAATCCGGTGTTTGATTACGCAGGCCATGAGGTGATTGTTGAAGGTGACATTGCGATGCACATCGCCCCTTGGTCGATGAAGGCGACAACGCCTGACGGGCAGGACATCCAACAATCTGGATTGTCGGTTGCAGTGCTGCGGCGGCAGGCGGATGGCAGCTGGAAAATGGTGATTGATAACCCACACGGCGGGCGGCTTTTAGCGGCCGAATGACTTTGGGGCGGGTAAAACGACGGTTTTGCCCGCCACTTTTGAGCTGATTCTCTGAAATTTATGGGTTTTGGCGTATAATTCTTTTCCTACAAATGCGGTTTTCTTAGAACTATTTCCCCCTAAAATACTTTGAAACACTAAGCAAAATTGGCGCTTAACGTAGGGGAAGGCACTGCTTGAGATTGAATTAATTCCTTATTTCGTTTCCTTCACCCCCAGAAATGATTAGTTTCACGAAGTAAGCTGCGAATATGGGAGTATATAATGCGTAAACTTATGATCGGTGCGGCTTTTGCCGCCGTCATGGCGCCAGGGGTGGCAGCCGCAGATACTTGTGGTGAAGTGACAATCACTGAGATGAACTGGGCGTCTAGCGCCGTCATCACAAGCATTGCTAAATTCTTGATGCAAGAAGGCTACGGCTGCACTGTATCCACAGTGCCTTCTTCAACAACACCTTCGTTGGTGTCTGTTGCTGAGACCGGTAAGCCAGATATCGTAACCGAATTGTGGATCAATGGTGCGCCTGCGTATCAAGAGCTGCAAGATGCCGGTAAAATCATCACATCCGCAGACGTGCTTGCAGACGGCGGTCGTGAAGGTTGGTGGGTTCCACAATACATGGTGGACAAGCACCCTGAGCTGGCGACGCTTGAAGGTATCAAGGCAAACCCAGAATTGCTTGGTAACCGTTTCCATAACTGCCCAGACGGTTGGGCATGTAAGAACACGAACTCTGATCTAGCGACCAACTTTGGTCTGGTTGATGCGGGTTATGAAGTCTTCTTGCACGGTTCTGGTGAAACGCTCGCGTCTTCGATTGCTGCGGCGTATGAAAACGAAGAGCCTTGGTTGGGTTACTACTGGTCCCCAGATCCATTGATGGCGAAGTACAAAATGGTCGAAGTTGACCTAGGTGTTCCATACGACCACGAGGTCTTTACCTGTGCGGCGAATGCTGACTGTACTGCTGAGGGTGTTTCCTCTTGGCCAGTTGGTCCTGTGAAAACTGTTGTGACAACAGACTTCGCAGAGCGTGAGCCAGCGATCGCGGAGCTGATGTCAAACATGAGCTTTAAGAACGCTGACGTTCTAGAGTTCTTGGACTGGATGGAAACAAACAAAGCAACTTACGACGAAGCTGCTGTGTTCTTCCTAACCACACGCCAAGATGTTTGGGCGGACTGGATCAATGATGAGGCCAAGGAAAAACTGGCTGCTCTGCTGAACAAGAGCTAATCAATAACAATACCAAGTAGGGGCGCCGGGTTGGCGCCCCTATTTACGAACTATGGGGCGGGTGACAGATGGCTTTTTACGATAAGTTGATGGAAACATTGGGACTGGAAGAGTGGTGCGATGGCAATGCTCAGGGTGGCCCGATGTCGATGGCGGACCTTTTAAAACACACAAAAGGTGACGATGCGGTAAGTGATGGTGACTCCATCTGGAATACGCCTTTTCCGTCCTTAGACGAATTGAACTCTGCCTGCCCTGCTGTTCCCAAAACACGAGATTTCACGGATTCCGTTGAAAACGGATTTCTGTCTATCAAAGACCCGCTAAAAACGGTTCTTGATCCGATCACACAACCGCTGAGCTGGGCGCTGGATGGGTCGATGGCCTTGTTCGAGGCTGTCCCTTGGTTTGTTGTGATCCCAGTCTTTTTGCTGGTCGTCTACTGGGCCTCGCGTTCGATGGCCTTGGTGGCTTTTGTCGGCATTTCCTTTTTGGGGATGGCGTTTATTGACCACTATTTGCCTGCGATCCAAACGCTTTCGATTATCTTTGTCTGTACGACCTTTAGCGTCGCCCTAGGGGTGCCCATAGGCATCTTGATGTCGCGCAGTGATACGATGCAGCGCATTGTCGTGCCGATCTTGGACATGTTGCAGACCCTGCCAACCTTTGTTTATTTGATTCCGCTGATCTTCTTGTTTTCTGTCACGGAATCAAAGCTGTATGGCATTGCCATCATTCTTTACGCCGTTGTCCCGGTTATCCGTCTGACGGATTTGGGTATTCGATTGGTGGACAAAGAAGTGCTGGAAGCGGCGCATGCCTTTGGCATGACGGATCGCCAAAAACTGTTCAAAGTGCAGATCCCGTTGGCGTTGCCAAATATCATGGCGGGCGTGAACCAGACCATTATGATGAGCCTTGCGATGGTTGTTATCGCGTCGCTGGTTTCGGCCCCCGGTCTGGGTGTCTTGGTCTTGCGTGGCATTCGGAACCTTGAGCTTGGCGTGGGCCTTGTGGCGGGTCTGGGTATCGTTCTGTTGGCGGTTCTTTTGGATCGTGTGACAAAAACTGCATTGGCGCGTGTTAACGCAGCCCAAAAACACTAAGGGGCGGCACAGATGACAACCGATCCAATGATTTCGATCCGCAATCTGTATAAGATTTTCGGCAGTACGCCTGATGTCATGATGGAGCACGTCCGAAAGGGCATGGGCAAAGAGGAGTTGCTGGAAGAGCATGGCCATGTTCTTGGCCTGCAGAACATCAACGTCGACATGCAACGCGGTGAAACAACCGTGGTTATGGGCCTGTCTGGCTCTGGCAAATCAACGCTGATCCGCCATGTGAACCGTTTGATCGACCCAACCGCTGGCGAAGTGCTGGTTGAGGGCGAAAACGTGCTGGAGTTCAACGATGAGCAGCTGCGCCATATCCGACGCACCAAGATGTCGATGGTGTTTCAGCATTTTGCGCTGCTGCCGCATCGGAATGTTCTGGAGAACGTGGCGCTGGCGCCGATTGTGCGTGGTGATCCAGCAGAGGAATACACGAAAAACGCGCTGCATTGGTTGGATCGCGTTGGCCTGAATGGCTATGAGGATCACTACCCGCACCAACTGTCAGGTGGCATGCAGCAACGTGTCGGGATTGCGCGCGCGTTGACGTCAAATGCACCGATCATGTTGATGGATGAAGCATTTTCGGCGCTTGATCCGCTTATTCGGACGGACATGCAGGACCTGTTGCTAGAACTGCAAAAGGAACTGGCAAAAACCATCGTGTTTATTAGCCATGACTTGGACGAAGCGCTAAAGCTGGCGGATCACCTTGTGATCTTGAAGGATGGCATGGTGGTTCAACAAGACGAGCCGCAACACATCCTGCTGAACCCAGAAGATGACTATATCGTCGATTTCATCGCTGATATTAACCGTGCTCGGGTGTTGAAAGTGCGTTCCATTATGGAGCCTATTTCGCAAGACAGCTTTGCCGGGCAAGTGGATCAAGAGTCTTCGCTCGAAGACGTGATCGCGCTGACGGGCGGAGATACCAGCGGGACGTATCAAGTTACCAAAGACGGCGAAGTGGTCGGACAGTTGAACCTGAAAGTGTTGGTCCGTGCCTTGGTCCGTACCAAAGCTTCGGAGGGTCGGCGCGTTATTTGATGCGCCCTCTCTAACCCAAACGAGATGGAGGCGATGTGAAACGAGACGAACTTTGTCTAATTGCCTTGCGCCGCATCATGCGCACCACTGAGCTGTTCGGAAAAGATTTTGCCCGAACAGCAGGTGTGACAGCAGTGCAGTTCCGCGTGCTGCAGACTATCTCTGAATTCGATCAAGTTACTGGAAAATACATTGCTGATACGCTGCGCGTATCGCAAGCCACGGTAACGTCGCTGATTGATAAGCTGCAGTGCAAAGGCTTGGTCATACGCGAGAAGTCTAAGGTGGATAAGCGACGCACTGACATTGCCCTGACCGAAGAAGGCATGCAGACCT
Organism: Cognatishimia sp. 1_MG-2023; assembly: GCF_030548175.1. Lineage (GTDB taxonomy): Bacteria > Pseudomonadota > Alphaproteobacteria > Rhodobacterales > Rhodobacteraceae > Cognatishimia. The sequence continues at coordinate 150,258 of NZ_JAUORX010000006.1, forward strand.
TGCGCTATGCCCCTGACCCGCTGCACCAAAAATTCGTTCGCAAGTTTGAAGCGTTGGATGATTGGGAACAGGCGATGCTGGTGGCTTCGCTAGAACGCGTCGCAACGATGATCGATGCCGAAGATCTGGATGCGGCACCGCTGTTAGATACCGGCGATATTCAGAAAACGAACTGAAGGCTACACCAAGGCCCAAATGCAAAACGCGGCCCTGTTGCCAGGACCGCGTTTCGAAAGTCTGCGTCGCGTTGGCTTATGCCAGTGCGAGGTTTACCGCAGATTCACGGCCGTCACGACCTGGTTCGATGTCGAAAGTAACTTTCTGATCATCTGCCAGACCTGTAAGGCCGGAACGCTCAACTGCAGAGATGTGTACAAACACGTCTTTGCTGCCGCCGTCTGGTGCGATAAAGCCGAAGCCTTTTGTAGTGTTAAACCATTTTACGGTGCCAGTAGCCATTCCGTAGTCTCCTAGATATAGATGCTGCCCGCATTATGCGACAGCGCGGCGATGTTGGTCTGGATCGAAAGACTAGCGCCGTATTAGGGAGACAGTGGTCGAAAAAGAATAACGTTTGCGTTGAAAGAGGTAGGACAGATCGCCAAGAAATTCAAGGGGAGAGAATGCGAAGCGCAAAAAGTGGCGAGAATGTCGCTTTATCTCCACTTCGCCATAGGTGGTAAGCTCATAAGAACGGCATTTGCGTCATGGCCGGTCTCTAAACCGAATTTTGTGCCCCGATCATAGACAAGATTATATTCCGCATAGAGGCCACGATGCACCAGCTGTGCGTCTTTTTCCGACTCGCCAAAGGCATCGACGCGGCGCTTTTCTGTGAGCGGGACAAAGGCCGGCAAAAAGGCGCGACCGATGTCTTGGATAAAGGCGAAGTCTTTGGCCCAATCGCCAGAACAGTGGTCATCCAGAAAGATACCGCCGACGCCACGGGCGCGGTTGCGGTGGGGGATGTAGAAATATTCGTCTGCCCATTTTTTGAGGCGTGGATATTGAGCGGGATCGTGTTTGTCGCAATGCTGTTTTTGAACGGCGTGGAAGTGTGCGGTGTCTTCGTCGTATTCCAAGCAAGGATTCAAGTCAGAGCCGCCGCCAAACCACCAAGCGTGCGGTGTCCAGAACATGCGGGTGTTCATGTGGACGGCTGGGCAATGCGGGTTTTGCATATGGGCAACGAGGGAAATGCCCGAGGCCCAAAAGCGTGGATCGTCCTTCATACCCGGCAGGCCTTTGCGGGCGGCCATGGCGTTTTGGGCGCGTTCGCCTAGTGTGCCGTAAACGGTTGAGACATTGACGCCGACCTTTTCAAACACGCGACCTCCGCGCATGACGGACATCAGGCCACCACCTGCGTCTGAGCCATCGTCGGAGGCGCGTTTGGTTTCGGTGACTTCGAACGTACCGGCGGGTTGATCGGAAAATGGGCCGGTGTCGTGATTGGCCTCAAGCGTTTCAAAAGCTTCAACAATTTGGTCGCGCAATGTGCGGAACCATGCGCTTGCCTGCGCTTTTTCTGTATCCATTGGCTGGGCCATGGGCTTTCCTTTTGTCAGCGCTTGTTAGTGTGCTGGAGAGCGCACTGGGTCAATCAAAGTACGGCCACCGTCAACGGTGATCACCTGCCCTGTCATAAAGGCAGAGGCATCAGAGGCCAGATAGCGTACGGTATCGACCAGTTCTGTTGGCGGCGCAATGCGACCAAGCGGCGTATAGGCCTCGATGTCGTTGCGATAATTGGGGAATTCTTTGAGGGTGTTCTTTAGGCTCGCACTCATGACAGAACCAAAGGCCACAGCGTTGACGCGAATGCGGTGTGGCGCAAGAGCGGTGGCAAGGCCGCGTGTCATTTGATCAAGTGCAGCGGTGGCCATGGAATAGCCCATAAGGTCCGGGTTTGTCCGGCAGGCCGAAATGGAGGACATATTGACGATGGCCCCTGTAGAACCTTCCTCGCGATTGTCTTCCTTGGCTTGTTTGATCATGCGTTTGGCGACAGCTTGGCTGAGGCGCAACGAGGTCATGAGGTTTTGGTTAAGCATGGTTGAGATGCTGTCATCATCCATATCAAGCGGGTCGGTTCGCATGATCTGGCGGCTGGCGTTCACCAAGATGTCGACCTGATCAAAGCTATCCATCGTAGCAGAGAGCAGGTTGGCGATGGTCAGGCGCTCGCGCAGGTCGCCCGCGAAGTGGCGAACGCTGCTGTCTTCGGGTAGGTCGCCAACTTCTTTGGCAAGTTGCTTGTCGTCCATATCGACCATCATGACGTTTGCGCCCTGTTGCGCGAATTCACGGCTGATGGCGAGGCCGATGCCATTGGCGGCGCCGGTGATGATGGCAGTTTTGCCTGCGATCGAAAATGACATGTTCTACCCCGATGATTCTAAAGCACGTTACGCGGAATTAGCGTTTTGCGCGAGTTGGGCGTTCGGCACGCAAAACTTTGAACCGATTGTCGCCTGCGACTTCTTCAACTTTGGTAAATAGTTCCTCGAGGCGAGCCTCGTAGGGCAAGTGGCGATTGGCGACAAGCCATAGGTGGCCGGTTGGTGCCAACATACGTGCGGCAGCGGCAATAAAGGCGCGGCCGAGGTCTGGTTCCGCTTTGCGGCTGGTGTGGAATGGTGGGTTCATCACCACGGTGTTCATTTTGGCGCGTGGTTCCCAAGTGGTCGCGTCGGACCAAAAGAATTCAGCGCGATCATCTGTGACGTTTTCTTTGGCACAAGAAAGCGCGATGTGATCCGCCTCTACCACATAAAGATTGTCGACACCTTCGCGACCTAGGATCGCGCGGGATAGGTAGCCCCAGCCTGCACCAAGATCTGCGACTTGCTTGCCCAGTTTTTCTGGAAGCGCTGCGGCCAGAGCGGCAGAGGCTGGATCAATACCGTCCGCAGAGAAAACGCCGGGGCGCGTGACAAATTCATCGTCAACTTTGGATGGGCCGCTGTTGATCCAATCGGAATAGTCGCCACCTTGGAACGAAAACAGTTTGCCATGCGCTTTTGAAATGGCGCTGGAGACATTGGTGGACCGTTTGCGGCAGTCTTTTAGGTAGGATTCAACGCCGTCATTCTTTTGCCCGTCGATGACGACCAACCCGCCAAAACCAGCAGCTTGGGCGATATAGCCGCGCGCTTGCGCTTTGGCGCGGGTGAGAAAGACGACGGAGGCTGCAAAGTCACCCTCGGCTTCGACGGCACAGTCCCAACCGGTTTGCGCGAAAGCGTCGTAGTCTGGTTTGAACGTCTGGATGACCACGCAGCGTTCTTTTGGCAGAGCTGACAGATCAGTTCCGGCGACCGGTGCGAAAACAGCAATGCGACCTTCGGACGGGAGTTCAAACTGGCCACCCTCGGCAGCCAAGCTTAGTCGGGAATTTGACATGAATATCCTTTTGATCCGACAGCGATTGCTGGGATCACTCTTTTTCCATCGTGCATTGCAGTGGATGTTGGTGGCGGCGCGCGAAATCCATGACTTGGGTCACTTTGGTTTCTGCGATCTCGTGGCTGAACACGCCAACGACGGCGACGCCTTTTTTATGAACGGTCAGCATAATTTCAAATGACTGGGCGTGCGTCATGCCAAAGAACCGTTCGAGAATATGCACAACGAATTCCATCGGTGTGTAGTCGTCATTCAAGAGAAGCACTTTGTACAGCGGCGGGCGTTTGGTGCGCGCACGGGTTTTGGTGGCGACGCCTGCGTCACCTTCATCATCATATTTGTCATCGGACATGCGCAGCGGTTGCAAAGTCATCTGGAATTCTATCCGGTGTTTTCGCGTTGAGCGTTGTATATAGCTTGTCGTCGCCAATAGAAAAGGCCTGTCACCCCTACTGGAACCTCTGATGCCCACAAAATTGACCACAATCGCCTTTGATGCAGACGATACTCTTTGGCACAACGAACGTTTCTTTCGCGTTACCCAAGATCGATTCGCGGACCTGTTAAGTGAGTTTACCGAAAAATCGACGCTAGAAGACAGACTTTTGGCGGCTGAAATTCGAAATCACGGGCATTATGGGTTCGGGGTAAAGGGGTTTGTCTTGTCGATGATCGAGACCGCGATTGAGGTGACGGACGAAGCTGTGCCTGCCTCGGTGATTGCGGAATTGATCGCGGCTGGGCGAGAGATGCTAGAGTATCCGATTGATTTGCTGCCCCATGCGGCAGAGGCCGTTGCCCATTGTGCGCAGGATTACCGCGTGATGCTTATTACTAAGGGTGATTTGCTAGATCAGGAGCGCAAGGTGGCCCAGTCTGGGCTGGGTGACATGTTTGATCATGTTGAGGTGGTTTCGGACAAAACCCGCCCTGTTTATGAGGGATTGTTTGGCCGCCACGCGGATGGAATTGAGCGGGCCATGATGATCGGCAATTCGATGAAATCTGATGTTGTTCCTGTGGTCGATGGCGGCGGATGGGGTGTTTACGTACCGCATGGAGAATCGTGGGCGCTGGAGCATGCCCTGCCCCCAGAAAATGCGCCGCGCTATCACAGCATAGACTCACTGGGCGAACTTCCGCAGATTTTAGAGCAGCTTAGTGATTAAGACAGTCTGCCACATTCCTGCCACAATCGCCGGTTTAGTGGGCGCAAAAATCGGTTCCGCTACATCTAGAATTAACCTTAGTTTAATAACCCCAATCTATTTGAATCAAAGGGTTTATTAGAAAAACACCCTGTGTTAGCCTTATTTCAAAATGTCAGTCGGAAAATCGACGGCGTGAGGCAGTAAGGGCAAGTGACGTGAAGGATCGGCAAATCAGGCCGGCCCGTTTTGGGCTGTATATCCTGGCAGTATTAAGTTTCATTTTTGCGGGCTCGTTGTCCGCGGTTGCCGCACCCTATGCGGCACATGTAATCGATTCCCGCTCTGGGAAAGTTCTGCATTCAAGGAATGCTGACACGCGATTGCATCCGGCATCTTTGACCAAGATGATGACCCTCTATGTGGTTTTCGAGGCTGTGCGTAACGGCGAAATCTCGATGGACACAAAGGTTCGTATTTCTAAGACAGCTGCGGCTGAGCCTCCCTCGAAGCTGGGGTTGAAGGCCGGTCAACGTATTGCATTGCGCTATTTGGTGCGTGCGGCAGCGGTTAAATCCGCCAATGACGCAGCAACCGCGTTGGGCGAAGCGATTTCAGGTTCAGAAGCGGCCTTTGCCCGCCGCATGACACGGACCGCAAAAGCGCTTGGCATGACACGGACCACCTTCCGCAATGCGCATGGCCTAACGGAAAACGGCCATATGTCTACGGCGCGTGACATGACCAAGCTGGGCCGTCACCTGCTGTATGATTATCCGCAGTATTATAACCTGTTCTCTCGTCGTACGACCCATGCTGGCATCAAAGAAGTGGCCAACACGAACCGCCGTTTGCTGGCGGCCTATCGTGGGGCGGATGGCATTAAGACAGGTTACACCCGTGCTGCGGGCTTTAACCTTGTGGCCTCTGCTGAGCGTGGCGATGAACGTATTATCGCAACTGTTTTTGGTGGTCGCTCCACTGCATCACGGAATGCCAAAGTGGCTGAACTTCTGGACCTTGGCTTCCGTCGTGCGCCATCGCGTGTTGCCCTGCGCAAGCCAACGCGCCCTGCCTATCAAGGTAATGTGGCTGGTGACGTTGTCGTAGCCAGCGCTGGATCGAATAAAACCGTGGGCGGTGCTACGTCTGGCGGGAAAACCATTCGGGTGGCAACGGCTGTGACCAAAAGCTTGCGCCCCGTGCCGCGCCCAGGTGCAAAGGCACCGGCCGCCCTGCCCGCGACTGCGGGTGCGATCACTGTGGCAAGTAGCCCAGTTGTGATCGACAAAGATATTGAGAAGGCTCTGCGTGAGGCGCAGGCCAACACGGCATCGTTGTTCCCGACCTCTGCCAAAGTGGCGGAGCCAAAGGTCGAGAAAGTTGCAACGGCGCCCGTTATTATCGAAGAGCCTGAACCACAGGTTGTAACCCGTTTGTCGACCTCTGGGGGTCGTCACTGGGGGATCAATGTGGGTCGGTATGGCAGCCGCTATGCTGCCGAAAAAGTGCTGCTGAAAACCGCACTTTCTGAAATGAATACATTAGACGGTTCATTGCGGAAGGTTGTGAAATCTAAACGAGGGTTTGATGCGAATTTCATGGGATTGTCCCGTGAAACCGCGGACCTCGCCTGCCGCCGACTACAAGCGCGTCAGGTTTCCTGCTTTATGATCGGTCCAAGCTAACTTGGACCGACGCAGGACAGCACAGGAGCGCGCAGAATGCCGGATCCGTTTCTTTCCGAAGTTAAATTTCTTGGTGCAGGCAACGTAGATTTTATTGAAATCGCCGTTGATGCGGGCATGGATGTCAGTGGCATTCAGGTTGTGATCTACAATCCGAATGGGACTGTTCGCACGACCAACGACCTGACAACGCCTGACGAGACTGTTGCAGGCCGCGATGTTTATAGCATCGACAGCGGCAGTTCTGCGACCTTCAATGGTGTACATAAAAATGGTGCCGTGGCCTTGGTGCAGGACGGTGAAGTCCTGCAGTTCATTTCGTTTGAACAAGAGGTGACGGCGGATGGTGGGCCAGCGGATGGCGAAACCTCGACCGCGCTTGGTGGCACGGGACAAGGCGAGTCGCTGGAGTCTACGGATGGCGGTGGCAGCTATTCGGTGCAAAGCACGCCGTCGCAGGGCACGATCCCCTGCTTTTTATCTGGCACATCCATTTTGACAGCAGTTGGCAATCGTCCAGTCCAAGAGATTGCCGTGGATGATATGGTGATGACGGATGGTGGCCCCAAGGCTGTGATTTGGGTAGGATCGCGTCAACTGAACTTGCAAGAAAGCTCTGATCCCGCCAAGCGCCCTATTCGCATTCCGGCGCATGCATTGGGACATGCGGAGCCTTTCTCGGATACGTTTGTATCGCCGAACCACCGTGTGTTGATTGTCGGTCCGCATTGCGAAATGTTGTTTGGACAGGCCGCTGTGTTTGTTGCGGCAAAGTTTTTGGTGGGGCATTTTGGTATTGGGCATTGCCCCGTGGCACTGCCGGTTCAGTATCATCACATATTGCTGGAAGATCACGAGGTGCTGACGGCCAATGGGTTGCAGGCCGAGAGCCTGTATAACGGCAAACTGTCCACCGAAGCCTTTGCGCAGGATGGTGAAGCTGGGGCTGTCTATCCTCTGGCTGCGTTCGAGCCGCATGAGCAATCGGCGCATATGGTGTTGCGAGCCCATGAGGCGCAGTTGTTGATGCGCCAATATGCTCCGCGTGCTGTACGGTTGATTGCCGCCGGTTAGGCAACGCGCTAGGCTTTGGCCTATGAAAAGAACTGTTATTCCCGCTGTTGAGCCGACCTCTTTGCCTGTGCATGGCACAGACGAGGTTTTTCCCGTGCGTCGCGTGTATTGCGTGGGCCGCAACTATGCAGAGCATGCGCGTGAGATGGGGCATGATCCTGATCGTGAACCACCGTTTTTCTTTTCAAAGCCAACGTCTTCGGTCACTGGGTCGGGGCGCACCCTGCCCTTTCCGACGCAAACGCAGAACCTGCATCACGAGGCGGAGCTGGTTGTGGCGATTGGTGAAATGGGTTCCGATATTTCGGCGGAAGAGGCCGAGGGATTGATCTGGGGCTATGCGGCAGGAAACGACCTGACGCGGCGGGATTTGCAGGCAGAGGCGAAAGCGATGCGGCGACCTTGGGATATGGCCAAGGGATTTGATCAGGCGGCGATTGTGGGGGCGGTTCATCCGAAATCTGCGACTGGGGTTTTGACCCGTGGTCGGATTGAGGCGCATGTGGATGGGACGCTCCGTCAAGGTGCAGATTTGGCGGATATGATTTGGCCGGTGAACGACGTTTTAGTCTATCTCAGCCGTTTGGTGACGTTGATGCCGGGTGATTTGGTGATGACTGGCACGCCCGAAGGTGTTGGGGCGATTGAACTTGGGCAGAGCTGTTCTGTCACGATCGAGGGGCTTTCACCTGCGGTTGTGACCTACGCCTAAGACTTTGGTTTTGCGTCGTAATCTGAATTGAGGATACGTTGTGCGTTACCTTCGGGATCATCGTATTGATCGCTGCGCAATGTGTAGAGAAACCCCCAAAGGCCAATGCAGCCTAGGATCAGGGAAATCGGGATTAGGTAGGTTAGAATTGTCATGACGACCTCAGGCGGAGTGCGTTTAGGCTGACTGTAATGGAGCTACTAGACATGGCAAGCGCTGCGATCAGTGGGGTCGCGAGGCCAGCGACGGCCAGCGGGACCGCGATGACGTTGTAGATTGTTGCGATGCGGAAGTTCTCGCGGATGCGTTTGGTGGCGGATTGGGCCACGGTGAGGGCGTCGGCAATTGGGCTAAGATCGGTACCGAGCAGCACGATGTCAGATGCGACGCGGGCGGCATCAAGGGCTGAAGCCGGCGAGATGGAAACATCGGCAGCCGCGAGCGCTGCGGTGTCGTTTAGGCCATCGCCTACCATCAGAACATGGTGATTGTTTGCTGAAAGGGCTTGGACAAAGGTCGCTTTGTCTTGTGGCAATGCGCCTGCATGCCAATCGGTGATGCCCAGAGTGTTGGCTGTGGTTTCGACAGCTTTTGCGGTGTCGCCCGAGAGTAGGTAGACGGATTTCCCTGCGGCTTTGAGGGCGGCGATGGCATCTGCGGCCCCTGCCCGGAGCTGGTCTTGGCAGACGAAAGCTTGGGGCGCGGAATTGCCCATATCGAGGAAGACAGCGGTCTCTGGCAGCGGTGTTGCATCGACCCAATCCGCGCGGCCAAGGCGGATTTGGGTCCCGTTCCACATGGCTTGGACGCCGAAGCCGGGGATTTCTTGGATGTCTGTTAGAGTGGCCGGTGTGATGTCTTTGGCTTGGATGGCACGGGCGACGGCTTGGGACAGCGGGTGCGCAGATGCTTGGGCCATTGCCAGCGCGACGCTGAGGGCTTCGTCTGTGAAACCGTCGAGCGATTGCACTTCGGGTTGGCCCATCGTCAGCGTGCCGGTTTTGTCAAAGACAACGGTGTCGACTTCGGCGAGCCGTTCAAGGGCGGTGGCGTGTTTGACCAAAAGGCCCTTGCGGAACAGGCGGCCGGAGGCGGCTGTGGTCACGGCAGGAACGGCAAGGCCCAGCGCGCAGGGGCATGTGATGATCAGGACAGCGGCGGCAATGTTCAGCGCGGTGCGGACGTCAAAACTGTAAAGATACCAGCCCACAAAGGCCAAGGCGGATAGGATATGCACGCCGGGGGCATAGAGTTTGGCGGCTTTGTCGGCAAGAGATGTATAACGCGAACGGCCGGATTCCGCGATGGCAACGAGGTCTGCCATTTGGTGCAGGCTGGTGTCTTGGCCAACGGCGGTGGCGCGGATGGTCAGCGGGCCGGTGAGGTTCACTTCGCCTGCGCTGACGCTCATGCCGGGGGTGGCGAATACGGGGAGAGTTTCGCCGGTCAGGAGGGATCGGTCGAGTTCTGATGTGCCAGTGAGGATTTCCCCATCAACGGGCATGCGGCCGCCGGGACGGACCAGAAGAACGTCGCCCAAGGCGATGTCATGTGCGGAGATTACGCTTTCTTTTCCATCAGTTAGGCGGATGGCGCGAGGGACTTCGAGGGCCGCGAGTTCTTCGGCAGCGGAGCGCGCGACGGCACGGGTGCGGTAATCTAGGTAGCGGCCTGCAAGTAGGAAGAAAACCAACGTAAGGGCCGCGTCGAAATAGGCGTGATGGCCAGACAATGCGGTTTCCCAAAGGGAGGTCGCCAGGGCGAGGACGATGGCCAGAACGATGGGTACGTCCATATTGAGGCGGTGCGCTCGTAGGGCTGACCAAGCGTTGATGTAGAACGGTTTGCCCGCGAATAGGATGGCGGGCAGCGCGATGGCGGCGGAAATCCAGTGGAACAAGTCACGGGTGGCGTCTTGGGCGCCAGCCCAGACGGCAACGGACAGCAGCATGACATTCATACTGGCGAAACCCGCAACAGCGAGGCGCATCAGTAGGTCGCGCCCTGCCCGATCAGTTTGCGTGGCCGATAGGCTGGCGGTGTCGAGCTCGTGGGCCTCGTAACCCGCACTTTCGAGCGCGGTGATCAGGGCTTGTGGCTCGACGTTTGGAGCGGCCTCGACCATGGCGCGTTTGAGGGTCAGGTTGACCCGCGCATCGTGAACACCGGGAATGTTTTGCAGTGTGCGTTCGACCGTTGCGATACACAGGCCGCAATGAATACCCGGCACGCTGAGCGCCAGTTGCGCGTCCGTTGGTGCCTCTTGCGCCATAGATTGCGCAAGGGGGGCTGCATCACAGGCTGGGCAGGCAGACATCGCCATGATTAGCCTTTCACCACAAAGGGCACACGTTGTTCAAACGGCGTGCCGTCTAGTGCGGTTGCGGTCAGGCGGATGTTCCAGTTGCCTGCGTTCAGCGCTGCTTTGGCAACATAGGCTGTGCCGTCAAAGGTGAACTCTGGCGATTGGTCTTCTTGCACGTGGGTGGCGCGGCCCAACACGGCTTGCATGGATTGCACCGTGATGGGTGTGCCGGTTTCATCCGTGATCGACAGGATCAGCAAGCCGCCGACCTCTTTGGCAGTCACTGTCCAGCCCAGCGCCTGTTGTGCGTGGCGGCGGGTGTCAAAGGTTTGGCTGGCCACATAAGAGTTTTTCACCTCTACCCCCGGAAACGTATTCACGGCGGAATAGGCTAAGGTGAGGTTCACCCCGATGATCACCGTAAAGGCACTGACAAAGATGATGGCGGCGTGGCGGCCTGTGAATTCGCGGGTCATTATTCGCCCTTTCCATGGAATACAGTGTCTTTGTGAACGCGGTCCCCGGTTGTGGTGTCTTGTATCCAGAACCGCAGATCGGTGAGGCTGTCTAGGGCTGCTTCAGACCCTTTTGGTGCTACGACATAGACCCGTTGCAATTGGGTGGCGTCCGCAGGGACGAGGACGGTGTCGTCTTGATTGCCCTCAAGGGAAACTTGCAATGCAGTGTCGCCTTTGATGGAAATTTCGAACGGACGCATGTCGCCGTGTTTGTTGCGCAGACGGATTTCGTAGGTGTTGCGGATGGCCCCATCTGACAGGGTCACGAAGGTTGGATTACGTACGGGTGCAACGGTGACGTCAAAGGCGCTGCGCATAAAGAGCGCGACGATCAGCAGGACACCGACGAGGGACCATAGTGCTGTGTAGATCAGCGTGCGGGTGCGTAGGATGTGCTTCCACGTTGGTTTTGGAGGATTGCCTGCGCGTTCATGTGGTTCATCGCTGAGGGCCACGTAGTCAATGAGGCCGCGCGACTTGCCGACTTTGTCCATGACATCATCACATGCGTCGATGCAAAGCGCGCAAGTGATACACTCCATCTGCTGACCATCGCGGATGTCGATACCCATTGGGCAAACGTTGACGCAGGCCATGCAATCGATGCAATCGCCCTGCGGTGGCGCATTTTCCGCCTTTTTCAGCTTTCCACGCGGCTCACCGCGCCAATCGCGGTAGGCAACGGTTAGGGTGTCTTCGTCCATCATGGCAGCCTGGATGCGGGGCCATGGGCAGGCGTAGATGCAGATTTGTTCGCGGGCATAGCCTCCGAAGAAGACAGTGGTTGCGGTTAAAATTGCCATTGAGGAATAGGCAATGGGGTGTGCTTGGCCGGTTACGAGTTGAACCAGCAGGGTTGGCGCGTCGGCGAAATAGAACACCCAAGCACCGCCAGTGGCGAGGCCGATAAGTATCCAGAGAATGGTCTTGGTGGTGCGCAGGCGTACCTTGCGGAAATCCCATTTTTTCTGGCGATGCAGACGAAGGCGCGCGTTTCTGTCGCCCTCGACCCAGCGTTCGACGAGGATGAAAAGATCGGTCCAAACGGTTTGTGGACAGGCATAACCGCACCAGACACGGCCCAGCGCTGAGGTGAATAGAAACAGGCCAAGACCCGCCATGATCAGCAGGCCAGCAACGAAGTAAAACTCGTGTGGCCAAATTTCGATCCAGAAGAAAAAGAACCGGCGACTGGCCATATCAACGAGAACCGCTTGATCCGGCAGGTTTGGTCCGCGGTCCCAGCGGATCCACGGCACGAGGTAATAGATACCCAGCGTGACCGCCATGATGACCCATTTTAGGTTGCGAAAATAGCCCGTGACGCGACGCGGAAAAACCGGTTCTCGGGCCGCAAATAGGTTTGGAGTGTTTTGGGAATCTGGCACGTGTTCGCTCGCGTTGGATTTCTATTGTCTCTTTTTTGGCAGAGCACGCCTTTCGCGGCTTTGACCTGTATCAAGTTTTCCTGTGACAATCGGTCGAGCTGATTGGGGTTGATTTAGGTGTCGGCCCTCCAGGAAACGCGCGAACAGGACGGAAAGCCGACACCGATGCCCGACGTGAAGGCCGGGCAACCCTCCAGACATCCTGTGTGTTGCACGAAGTGTTACACGAATGGGATGTCTGTCTCCGGTTGGACTGTGCTGTATTTGGAGGAGCGCGGCTTTGACGCAGATCAAATTTGCATTTTTTTTGGACTGTTGTCTGACGGCAAGGCGCGTGTCAGATGTGTTACGTTGAAACGGAGCACCAAACTTATGGCTATTGCCACCTCTATCCTGATCCTGCTGATCGCAGCGCTGCACCTTTATATCATGTGGTTTGAGATGTTTGCATGGGAAAGCCGTGGACCTAAAGTGTTCCGCAGTTTTCCAAAGGACTTATTTGGGCCGACAAAAACCATGGCTGCCAATCAAGGGCTGTATAACGGGTTTCTCGCTGTTGGGCTGGTTTGGTCGCGCCTGATTTTGGACGCGGAGTGGTCGCATAACGTAGCGATGTTCTTTTTGATTTGCGTGCTTGTGGCTGGGATCTATGGGGCTATGACAGCCAGTCGGCGGATTTTGTTTGTGCAGGCCGTACCTGCAGCTCTGGCGATTGGGCTGTTGTTGGTGGGATAAGGAGCTGAGCGGCTTAGCCTGTTGGGTTGCCTTTGATTATCTTACAGGTTTTTGAAGAACAGAGATCGCTGATTTCTCTTTATGTAAGTCCAAGCAATAAAACGGCTTTTCTTTTGACCTTGCGCCATTTCGACGACTTTATAGTCGAGAACTTGAGCCTTCTTCAAAAATCTTTTGAGTGGCTGAAGGTTATCTTTTTTCGAAACCAAGGATGTAAACCACAGGCACTGGTTCGCGAACTCAGTGCTTTGCTCAATCATCGTTGCGATAAACTTTATCTCGCCGCCGGGGCACCAAAGCTCTGCGTTTTGGCCGCCGAAATTAAGTTTCTTTGAATGCCCTTTTCCAAGGTTGCGCCATTTGCGTTGGGTGCCTTTGTTGGCTTGTTCCATTGAGGAATGGAATGGCGGGTTGCACATGGTGAAGTGAAACTTATCGCTGGGTTTGATCACGCCCCTAAAGATATCCTCGCGTTTATCTTGCGGTCTGAGCGTTACGTCCAGTTTGTTGACTTCGCAAATCTTCTGCGCTGATTTGATTGCGCCTGCGTCGATGTCTACGCCGGTGAAATGCCAGCCGTATTCGCTCTGGCCGATCAGTGGGTAGACTAAGCTGGCGCCGGTGCCGATGTCTAAAGCTTTGACGCCCTGTCCTCGCGGGATTTCATGTTTATTGCTGTCTGCCAGCACATCCGCGAGGTAGTGGATGTAATCGACACGACCGGGAATTGGTGGGCATAGGTAATTGGCGGGGATATCCCAATAATTGATGTCATAATATGTCTTTAGCAATGCCCGATTCAGCATTCGGACGGCCTGCACATCTTGGAAATCAATCGTTGTCTGACCAGCGGGATTTTTGGTTGTGAATGCTTCAAGTTCAGGGGTTTGCGCCACTAAACGCGTGAAATCGTAACCTTCTTTGTGTTGGTTACGGGGGTGCAGCATTGTTTTGGTGGTCAAGGGGGAAGCCTTTTTGAAATTGGTGGAAGTAACTTCCCAAACCGTTCGTTGATCTTAGTCTTTCATGAACAAATAGTAAAATTAATAGGATGTATCTGAGGCCACTCATACAAAAAGGGCGCGGCTTTCACCGCGCCCTTCTGCCTAACTTACGTTATTCTTATTCGCCGCCACCAAGCTGGTGTACATAAACGGCCACCGCATTGATTTGTGCCTCTGTCAGGCGCGCATCCCAATTGGGCATAACGCCGAAGCGGCTGCCGTAGATGGTTTCGCGTACGGTGTCGAAATCGCCACCATAGAGCCAGATCGCATCTGCCAAGTTTGGCGCACCTTGCTCGCGATCACCTAAGCCTTTCTCGCCGTGACAGCTGGTGCAGTTTTCCTCAAAGAGGGCTGCGCCTGCTGCGACCATTGTGGCGTCTTGAGGCTCGCCACTTAGCGAGATGACGTAGTTGGCAACTTGATCCAATTGGGTGTCATCCAGCATTTCAAAGACGCCAAAGGCTGGCATTTCGGAGTAGCGGGTTTCGTCATGCGTTTCTGTACGGATACCAACGCGCACGGTTTCGTGGATGGATTCAATATCCCCACCCCAGAGCCAGTCATTGTCCAAGAGGTTTGGATAGCCCTTTGCACCAGCAGCACCGGACCCGTGGCATTGGGCGCACCATGTTTTGAACACGGCTGAGCCTGCGGATGTTGCGTAGCCATTCAGCTCTACGTCATCTGCGATTGTGCTTAAGTCTGCGCTGGCAAGGCGAGTGTTGATCGCCTCGTTGCGTGCATTCGCAGCAGCGATTTCCGCGGCGACTTCGCCTCGGGTCGAATAGCCCAGCACACCTGCAGTGGCGGATTGGATACCCGGCCATGCGGGATAAGCGATGGCATAGCCGATGCCCCAGATGATGGTCAGATAAAAGCACCAGAGCCACCAGCGCGGCATGGGGTTATCGTATTCCTGAATACCATCCCACGTATGACCTGTGGTGGGCACTTCGGGTTTTTTGGTTGGTTTCTTGCTCATGTCCGTCCCTCGTCTTGGGTGGCAGCAGGTGCGTCGTCGTAACGGAAAGGAATGCTGGATGTTTCTCGGTATTCAGCACTGGAACCGGGGCGGAATACCCAGATGACCACAGTGATAAAGACCACAAAGAGAAACAGAAGCATCCAGCTATCGGCGAATTCGCGTAGGAAGGAATAGGTTTCCATGATCGCCTCCTATCGGCTTGCGTCGGGTGTGAAGGTTGAGAAATCAACCAACGTGCCCAGCATTTGCAGGTAAGCCACCAGCGCATCCATTTCGGTCACGCCTTGGTTGCCATCGAAGTTACGCACGGCGATCTCTTCGCCATAGCGTTCCAGAAGGCCGTCGTAATCGGCATCTGGGTCAGCTTGGGCAAGGAAGTCAGCTTGGGCGTTTTCCACCATTTCGTCGCTGTATGGAACACCAACAAAGGCGTTGGCTTTCAGCAGATCGCCGATGTATTCGCCATCAATGTTGCGACGCTCTAGGAAGCCGTATTTTGGCATCACGGATTCTGGGACAACGGATTGTGGGTTGATCAAGTGATCCACGTGCCAGTCATCAGAATAGCGCCCGCCAACACGAGCCAAATCAGGCCCCGTCCGTTTGGACCCCCACTGATGTGGGTGATCGTATTTGGATTCTGCCGCCAATGAATAGTGCCCGTAGCGTTCAACTTCGTCGCGCATGGGGCGGATCATTTGGCTGTGGCAGACGTAGCAGCCCTCGCGGATGTAGATGTCACGCCCGGCAAGTTCCAGCGGAGTGTAGGGGCGCATGCCCTCTACATCCTCGATGGTGTTTTCCAGCCAGAACAGTGGGGCAATCTGGACGATCCCCCCGATGCTGACGACCAGAAGGCTAAGTACCAGCAAGAGCGTAGCGTTGGTTTCGATGAATTTATGTTTATCGAGAATGGCCATGTTCTATGCCCTCCTTATTCCGCTGGGACCGCAACGGTCAGGGATGTTTCCTGTGCCGGTGCTTTGCGGACTGTTAGCCATAGGTTCACGCACATGATGATTGCGCCAGCGAGGTACATCACCCCACCCAAGCCGCGGACCACATACATTGGGAATTTCGCAGCCACTGTGTCGGCAAACGAGTTCACCAAGAAGCCATTCGCGTCGACTTCGCGCCACATCAGGCCTTCCATGATGCCGGTGACCCACATGCTGGATGCGTAAAGAACGATACCGATTGTCGCGAGCCAGAAGTGCCAGCTCACCAAGCTGAGACTGTAGAGGCGTTCACGTTTCCAGAGCACTGGCACGAGGTAGTAAAGCGCGCCGAATGTGATCAGGCCGTTCCAACCAAGCGCACCAGAATGCACGTGGCCGATTGTCCAGTCGGTGTAGTGGCTGAGTGAGTTGACCGCGCGGATCGACATCATCGGACCTTCGAAGGTGGACATGCCGTAGAAGGCAAGTGAGGCCACCATCATGCGGATAATTGGATCGGTGCGCAGCTTGTCCCATGCGCCTTGCAGCGTCATCAGGCCGTTGATCATACCACCCCAGCTTGGCATCCACAGGATGATCGAGAAGACCATGCCTAGTGTGCTCGCCCAGTCAGGTAGGGCTGTGTAGTGCAAGTGGTGTGGACCCGCCCAGATATACAAGAAGATCAGCGCCCAGAAGTGGATGATGGATAGTTTGTAGCTAAAGACCGGCTTTTCGGCCTGCTTTGGCACAAAGTAGTACATCATCCCAAGGAAACCCGCAGTCAGGAAGAAGCCAACCGCGTTGTGGCCATACCACCACTGCACCATGGCGTCTTGGACACCGGACCAAAGGATCACGGATTTAGAGCCAAAGATGCTGACCGGAACGGTCATGTTGTTCACGAGATGCAGCATCGCAACGGTGACGATGAAGCCAAGGTAGAACCAGTTCGCAACGTAGATGTGTTTTTCGCGGCGCTTGATGATTGTACCAAGGAAAACAGCCAGATAGGCGACCCAAACGATGGTCAGCCAGATGTCTACGTGCCATTCAGGCTCTGCATATTCTTTGGACTGTGTGCCACCGAACAAATAACCGGTTGCTGCCAGAACGATAAAGAGCTGGTAGCCCCAGAACACGAACCAAGCGAGATTGCCGCCCCAAAGGCGTGCCGCGCATGTCCGTTGAACAACGTAGAACGAGGTTGCGATTAAAGCGTTGCCGCCAAAGGCGAAAATCACCGCACTGGTGTGCAGTGGACGCAGGCGACCAAAGTTCGCAAGACCCTCGGCCCATTCAAAGTTGAGCACGGGAAAGGCCAATTGGAAAGCGATCAAAACGCCGACCAAAAAGCCAACGACGCCCCAAAAGGCGGTTGCAACAACGCCTGCGCGTATCACCCCGTCCATATATTCAGATTGAAGAATAGCGGGTTTGTCTTCATCGACCCCCCGCAGCACCCACAAAAACAGGCCCCCGGATACAAGCACAATAATTAGTGCATGCACCATATAGGCCAGATCGCGCGCATAATTGGCAGCGATCATCGCGCATAGCGTGATTAGCCCCAGCACGATCAGCTTCACAGTGTTGATCATTTCGCGTCCCTTCACCGTGCCCGGATGTCGACTCAAGGTCTCCGAGCGAATTCATTCCGGTGCAGTTTTGCGGCAAGTGGCCTGACGGAACCTTGATCTGCATCAAGGAATGCCTTGCGATGTGGCGGCAAGCTATGTGCGAGGGCCTTGAGCCCACCCCATCACAAAGGGAAGGAGCCTGTTATGTCCTATAAATCTTTGCTTACAGTTCTGACGGATACGGATTTTGCAGAGACCACGTTAAAGCAAGCCGCTGCATTCGCACGCGCGCAAAATGCGCATCTTGATGTGCTTTGCCTTGGTCTGGATCGTAGTCAAACCGGATATTATTACGCCGGTGCGACCGCCTTGGTCGTCGAGCAATCACTGAATGTTGCACGGGAAGAAGTCGGAAAAATTGAAGCCTTAGCCGAAGCGTTTTTGAAAAAAACAGAAACACGCTGGGGTATTGAAACTGGCATTTCTCCGGTGTCTGACTTAACGCGCCATGTCGCGGCGCGAGCCCGATTTGCGGATTTAACAATGTTGTCCAAACCCTACGGCCCAGATCATGGATTTGAGATGGAAAGCACTGTCGAGGCCGCACTATTCGAAGCTCAGGCCCCTGTCCTTGTGCTGCCTGACCAAGCTGAACCGGTTGTCGCCCCAAAAACGATCACGATTGCTTGGAACGAAAGCCCAGAGGCTTTGCGCGCAGTGCGGGCTGCCTTGCCACTCTTACGCGCGGCAGAATTGGTGCGTGTGGTTGTGATTGATCCACCGAGCCATGGCCCAAACAGGTCTGATCCGGGTGGATTGTTATCGCAATTCTTAGCGCGTCATGGGGTGCGGGTAGAAGTGGATGTGATGGCCAAATCCTTGCCACGAATTTCTGACGTTCTTTTACGTCATGCCAACGACAATGATGTCGATCTGATTGTCATGGGCGCTTATGGGCACTCTCGTTTCCGCGAGTCGATTTTGGGTGGAGCGACCCGGCATATGTTGGAACAATCTGAGGTGCCCATCTTCATGGCGCACTAAGGTTCCAAATTCGAGAGAGCCTAAGCCCCATGCGAAGATATTTCGCATGGGGCTTTTTTGTTTTACGCTTTGCGAAGAACCGCGATGTAGAACCCGTCCATGCCGCCCTTGTCTGCCCAGTAATCTGGACGCAGGCGCAGGCCGCCTTCTTCGGTGATCCAAGCTGGATCAATACCCGGTAGCTTGAGCGCCTCGACGTCCGTTTTCATGTTCTCATGCTTGGCAAGCGCGTCCTCGACTTGGCATTCGCCCTCGTCTGGCAACAGGGAGCAAGTGCAATACACAAGACGCCCGCCCGGTGCGAGCATGTCGATCGCGTGGTCTAACATTTGCGCCTGAAGTTCGAACAGCTCGCCAAATTCTGATCCGTCTTTGGCATAGGGCAAATCAGGATGGCGGCGCATTGTGCCGGTGGCAGAACACGGAGCGTCCAAAAGAATGGCATCCCAAGTGCCTGTTTCTTTGAGCGCGTCCCCGACTTGAAGATCAGCCTCTAGCTTGGTGCGCTTAAGGTTCTCGCGGACGCGTTCCATCCGAGCGGGATTATCATCAACTGCGCGCACTTTGGCACCGGCCGCAGCAATCTGCATCGTCTTGCCGCCGGGTGCGGCGCAAAGTTCTAAAATTGCTTCGCCTTCCTGCGGTGCAAGCATTTGAACCGGCATTGCCGCAGCGGCATCCTGGACCCACCAGCTGCCTCGCTTAAAGCCGGGCATCATCGACACTTGACCATTGTCTGCTAAGCGAACGCTGCCTGTTTCAAGCAGTTCCCCACCCAAAGAGCGATGTAGCGCGCCAATATCGCCTTTAGCCGTTAAATCGAGCGGTGCGCCCGCGTAATGGGCTTTTTCAATCTCGATCACAGCTTCGGTGCCGTAGGCCAACACCAACGGCTCGCGAATCCATTTTGGCATGCGCGGCACGCGCAACATGTCCCACGCTTCTTGGCCCCCAGCCGCGACCTTACGCAGGACAGCGTTAACAAGGCCCTTCATCGTGGCGGTGCGTTTGTTGCGCCCGACGATTTCAACAGCGCTGTTCACAATGCCATGGGCTGCGCCGCCATTGCAAAGCTCTACCGTTGCGATGCGCAGGGCATTGCGCACCGATAGCGGAGGGTGCTTTTTCAGATGCTTTTGTAAAAGACGGTCAGCGCGCTCAAGGCTACGCAGAGTGTCCAATGCCAAACGCTGCGCGGTTGCGCGTTCTGCCGGTTCGAGCTTATCCAAGGCACCAGAGGCGATGACTTCGGTCAGCATTCGGCTTTCGCCCAGCACTTGATCCAGCAGATAAACGGCTGATCGCCGCGCTTGAACGCCGGTCTGCGACATGAAGGGCTCCTGACTGTCTTGTCCAAATGGGATGGGGGCGTATATCAAGGGGCAAATGCGAAAGGAACCCCGCGCATGAGCGAAATGGAAAAAGACACAAACGCGTTGCCCGAGGCGGCAGTGCGAGCATTGGCCGAAGCGGAAGAACGTCGTAAAGCCGCGAAAGACCTTGGGTTGGCCCCAGAGCTAGGTGGGCGTGATGGGCCGGAGCCTGTGCGTTTCGGAGATTGGGAGAAAAAGGGAATTGCCGTCGATTTCTGACGAGCGATTTTTGGGTGATGATCGAAGGGGCTTTGCCCCTCTGGAGCTATGCTCCATTCACCCCAAGGTATTGTGGATCAAGAAAAAACAGGGGTTCGTGTGTTTTGCGAGCCCCTGTTTTGATTCATAGGCCAAGCGCTTTGCGGCGTTCTTCGGCGAAGCCTTGGACAAGGCGATCCGCAATCAGTGCGAGGATCGCCATGGCGGCACCTGCTGAGAGGCCAAGGCCGATGTCAGCTTGCCCCAAGGCGAGATAGATTGATTGCCCCAAGCCTGTTGTGCCGATGAGCGCGGCAATCACGAGCATCGCAAAGGCGTAGAGAATCGTCTGGTTTAGGCCCAGCAAAATGGATGGCGCCGCATAAGGCGCGCGGACTTCTCGCATGGTTTGCCATGTATTTGCGCCAGAAGATTTTGCCGCCTCGATCAAATCATCCGGAGTCGTGGTCAGCCCATGACGTGTGTAGCGGATCATCGGAACGATTGCGTAGAGGCAAATCGCAAGGAAAGCTGAAAATTCTCCGATTTGGAAGAACATCAAGACTGGGATCAGGAACACAAACAGCGGGATCGTTTGCAGCAAGTCGCACATGGGGCGCAGGATGACCCAAGCGGTTTTGCTAACCGCCGCCCAGAAGCCTAGCAGGCCACCCACGATTGCGCAGGCAAATACGGCCGCGCCCGAAAGGTAGAGCGACAGCAACGCGCGTTCCCAAAGGCCAGACAGCAGGATCAAACCCAGTAGGATTGCGCAGAGGCGCACAAGTGGCCAGCCACCAGATGCCCAGCCGACGGCACAGACACCGACAAGGACGAAGGGCCAAGGTAAATCTGCGATGCCGGTTTCAAGGATGCCCGCACAAAGCAGAATGGTGAGACCCGTCAGCATTCGACCACGTGCTGCACAGAGGCCCGCAAGCGCGACGGCGGCTGCAAAGAACCACAGTGAATAGCTTGGTTGCCACTGGAAACCCCAAGTGAACGGCAGGACCGCTTGGTCAAGACCGATGCGTAATGGGAGCAAGCCATAGAACATGGCGTTATTTTTAACGCTATCCAAAGCAGCACCATTGGCAGCAGTGAAAGCGCCAACAGATGTATCAACAACATCCGCGACACCATCAAGCAACGCAATCTCTGCCGGATCAATGCGCACAACGAATGCCAAGATCGCACCGATGGCGAGGATGATCCAACCGATCTTAGCGTCATAATGTTGGCGCTGTGTGGCAAGTGTTGCGGACATGCGGTCGATAACGATCGCAAAAACCACAATCACAGAACCCGCAAGGAATGCCTGTCCGAACCACGCTTTGCGCATGGTCAAAAGCACTTCCCAACCGATGTCATCAAAGCCGCCGATGACGGCTGCGATGATCACCATCGACAGGGCAGCCATTAGGCTTTGGTTGACACCGACCATGATTTGATTGCCAGCAGCCGGGATTTCGACAAGCAGCAATTGTTGACGACGTGTGCCACCGGACATGATGGCCGCTTCGCGGATATCATGTTCGACGCGCTCTAGGCCCAATAGGACATTTCGTGCCATTGGCGGGGCCGCGTAGATGGCTGATGCGATAAGACCAACAACCGGACCAAAGCCAAAGAGAAACAGAAGCGGTGTCAGATAAGCGAAGGTCGGAACCGTTTGCATAACGTCGAGCGTCGCATTCACGGCACCCCGGAAACGGGGTACTTCGAAGGCTAAAACGCCAATGGCGAGGCCCATGAGCAGTGCAAGTGGGACCGAAACAAAGACCAGCGCCAAGGTGCGCATGCTTTGCGCCCAATAGCCGGAGATCAGCACAAAGCTCAGACCAAAGAGGCCAAGCAGCGCCATTTTCCAACCGCCTAGACGCCAACCAAGGGCAGCTGTTGCGGCAATAACGATGGGCCAAGGCGTATTGCCGAGCACCCAACTGGCGCCGTCCATCGGGAAAGCTAACAGCCAAGATAAACCGCGAGCGACGGGTTTAAACAGGTCCAATATCGCGCCCACACCTGAGCTTAGCCATTCATTGACCGGAAAGGTCCATGCAGCAGGCCATTTTCCCAGCCATGCAAAATAGGGTTGCAGCACAAGGCACATAACCCCAACGATCACAGCGATCAGCGCCGCTTTTGTCCCGCGGGTCAATGTCATGTGGCCTCGGCTCCGAGGGCTTTAACGAATGTATCTGGGCGCACCATGCCAACGACTTTGCCGTCGCCATCTTTGACAGGAACCGCTTCGAATGTGGCGGCACATTGTGTCAGGGCGTCTTCTAACGACATGCCTGTTCGCAATTCCGGCCATTCGCCAGCCAAGGGACCGTCGCCGACGGGTTCCATAACTTCGCCGATGGTCATGTGGCGGCCTTTGGGCACGTCACGTGCGAATTCGCGTACGTAGTCATCAATCGGGTTCAGCACGATTTGCGTTGGCGTCCCAATTTGTACAACTTCGCCATCACGCATAATGGCGATGCGATCAGCCAGCTTTAGAGCTTCTGCGATGTCGTGGGTGATGAAGACGATAGATTTCTTGAGTGTCGCTTGGATGTTCAGGAACTCGTCCTGCAACTGGCGACGGATCAGCGGATCGAGCGCTGAGAAAGGTTCATCAAGGAACCAGATGTCAGGGTTCACCGCCAAAGAACGCGCAATGCCTACACGTTGACGTTGGCCACCGGACAGCTCACGCGGATAAGCGTCTTCGCGGCCTTCAAGACCTACGAGTTTGATCACTTCTAAAGCGCGCGCACGGCGTTCAGACCGCCCTGCCCCCTGCATTTTCAATGGGAAGGCCACGTTGTCGGCCACGCTCATGTGCGGGAATAAGCCGAAATGCTGGAAGACCATACCCAGCTTATTGCGGCGAAGGTCGATAAGGCGCTTGTCGCTTGCCTGAAGGATGTCTTCGCCATCAATGCGCACCGCACCGGCTGTGGGCTCAACCAGACGAGAGATACAGCGAATGAGGGTCGATTTGCCTGAGCCAGACAGGCCCATAATGACAAATAGCTCCCCTGACTGAACTTCAAAGTTCGCGTCACGAACCGCAGGGATCAACCCTTGGTCCTGAAGTTTCGCTGCGGTGTCCCGCGTGTCCTGCGTGCCAATCTTTTGAAGACTGTTACGCGCCCCTTCGCCGAAGACCTGCCACAGGCCCTCGACGGCAATCGCCGGTGCGGCGCTATTCTTATCAGTCATAAAACTGCTTATTTAGTTGCCGCTTCAACGACAGGCTTCCAGCTTGCTTCGTTTGCAGCCATCCATTCTGCGACAACGGTTTCAACCGCTTGGCCGTCAACGTCTACGGCACCCATCATTGGTTGCTGTGCTTCGACGGACAATTGGTAACCTTCGAGGATTTCAGCAGCTGCTGGCCATTTGTCAGCCAAACCAGACCAACCTGCTTTGAAGATACGGGATGGTGAGAAGTCACAATCGTTGATCGCATCTGGGTTTGGACCCCAAGCTGGATCAGAGAAACATGCGTCTTCGCCTGCTGGCAGTTCAACGAATTTCACGTCATAGGCAGACATTGCCCAATGTGGCTGCCAGAACGTGATCAGCAGTGGCGATTTCTTTTCGGTGGAGGCGCGAAGTTCTGCGATCAATGCACCTTCGGAACCTGCTGGAACAGCTTTGAATGGCAGAGCCAGACCTGTCATACGGTCAGCACCTGGTGTGCCCCAATCTGCTGGGTAGTCAACCAAACGACCATTTGGAATGGTTTCGGCAGTTGCGAAGTTGATCGCGCAGGCTTTCAAAGCTTCCCATGCTGGCAAACCTGGGCACAGGTCTGCGACGTGTGCTGGGTATGCGATGCCTTCTTTGGCATCCAGACCAAGGTCACCGATTTCGACAACTGTGCCTTCTTCGATTTTCTTTGCATATTCGTCAGACACGTTAGAAGACCAAATTTCCAAAGTCGCGTGGATGTCGCCATCTGCGATTGCTTGGAATTGGTTCATCATACCTGCTGTTACGTACTCTACTTTATAGCCCGCAGCTTTGAGCATTTCGCCAGCAACATGGGTTGTGACATGCTGGCCAGTCCATTCGTTCAAAGCCAGTTTGATTGGCTCGTCTGTCGCGCCCATTTCAGCGGCAGAAACAGCACCTGCGGCCATCATTGCAATTGCGGACAGGCCGAGTTTCAAGGATGTTTTCATAATAATCTCCCAAGGTCTTGGCCATTTCTTAAACAGCCATACAATTTTTTATTTGATCACATAAGAACATGCGCAACGGCGCACGCCAAGGAAAAATGCTCGTGCGCACACTAAGGGTTCAGGCAAAAAGTTAAAGGCTAAGAACCGTTATTGTTCAAAAAATACCCTAAATATAAGGGGCTAGGTCCGCAACGGACGTGAATTAAACGATATGCATTAGAGTAAGGAAAATCGAAACAGAGGAACATAAGTTAACGATTTTCATGCTATACTCTACGCATAGTTGCTGATCTTCCCCCCGTGCGTCTTGGTCGCAGGCAAAGGAATTGTAATTTCACAGCCCGCGGCATACCTCGGTCTAATATCATATTGGAACGTGCCATGACTGAAATAACAACTAACCGCCCATTAAAACCTGCCCTCCTTAAAGGTCTGCGTTTGCGGTGCCCAAAATGCGGTGAAGGCAAAGTTCTGCACAGCTATCTAAAGGTAGAACATAGTTGCAGCGAATGCGGTGAAGAATTGCACCATGCTCGCGCAGATGATGGGCCTGCCTACGTTACTATTCTATTGGTCGGACACGTGATGGGCTTTGCACTTCATATCATGTGGTCATGGTTCCGCCCGTCACCCCTGTTTATGGCGCTTTCGATTTCAGCAATTGCTGTGATTAGCGCGCTTTTGATGCTCCCTCGCGTCAAGGGATTTATGATTGGGTATCAATGGTCAAAGCGCATGAATGGATTTGGCAATGCGAAAACGCCAACTGCTAAACCAGCAGATGCCGTAAGCTAAAAGGTTGCGCCAAATGGCACAACGCTTGCTTTGCTAGCATTTAGATAGAGAAGAAGCCTGGGGCGCTTAAAGCCCCAGAACATCCAACATATCATATTGGCCTGGCATCTTGTCTTGGCCCCAAAGTGCGGCCTTTAGTGCCCCACGCGCAAAGATCGTACGATCCGTTGCCATGTGACGCAGGACAATGCGTTCGCCCGCTGCCGCAAACAACACATCATGCTCGCCCACAATGTCGCCACCCCGGATGGCGGTAAACCCAATATCGCCACGCTTGCGCGCGCCGGTTATACCATCGCGACCGCTGTCTTTAACATCAGCCAGTTTGACACCGCGCCCTTCTGCGGCGGCTTCGCCCAACATGAGCGCCGTACCTGAAGGTGCATCGACCTTATGATGGTGGTGCGCTTCGATGACTTCGATGTCAAAATCTTCGTCGAGAGCTGCCGCAACTTTTTTGGTAAGTTGGGTGAGCAAATTCACGCCAAGGCTCATGTTGCCAGCACGTACGATCACAGCGTGGTGTGACGCAGGTTCAAGTTTTGCGATCTCTTCATCCGTCATGCCTGTGGTGCCAATCACATGCACTGCACGTGCTTGCGCCGCTAACTTGGAGAATTCGATTGTCGCCGCTGGAGCTGTGAAATCGATCACAGCCTGTGCTTTGGCAAATGCTTCCAATGGCTTATCGGTTGCGACAACGCCAAGCGCTGCACCACCCATGGCGATACCAACATCCTGTCCGACCCAATCGTGGCCCGAACGTTCGACAGCACCGACCAAACGTGCCTTATCGCTGGCAACAACCGTCTTGATCAGCATTTGCCCCATGCGGCCCGAGGCCCCTGTGATTACGATACCTGGCAGGTCTTCCATCAATCTCTCCTTTGCGGTATGGCCCAGCCTTTACTGCAATCTGCCCCGCTTGGCAAAGGGGGCGAAACCCCTTAAGTGACGGATATGGCAAAGAACAACTTTAAAGATGCCGGCCCATCGCAGCGACAGCTGCGAGTCGGTGAAACAATCCGTCGCGCTCTCTCTGAGATTTTGGCGCGTGGCGAAGTGCATGATACCGAACTGAATCGCATGTCGATTACAGTTGGCGAAGTGCGCACATCACCGGACCTAAAGATCGCGACGGTCTATGTGTATCCGCTTGGCGGCGAAGGCAAAGACATCATCCTGAAACTCATGGCTAAGAACAAGTATGAGATGAAACGGATGGTCAGCAAGAAGCTTGGCCTGAAACACACACCTGATCTGCGGTTTCAGTTGGATCTGACGTTTGATCAAATGGATGCCACACGACGTATGTTGAGTGACGATTCTGTGCGACGCGATGTCGAAAAGGACGAGGACGCTGAGTGAGACTGTGGCTTGGCCTCTTTGCTGTTTCCGCGTTTTGGTCAAGCGCTGCTTTGGCAGTGGAATGTCGGCTTCAATCCTTTGAAGGCAACCGGTTTACGGTTTGCGAAGTGGACACAACGCAAGAAGACTTGCGGCTTTTTCTAAGAGACGATTCTGGCAAAGTGCTTGGCCAGTTTTCTGACGTCGAAGCGCAATTGCCAGTTGGCAAGACGCTACCTTTTGCAATGAATGCAGGCATGTATCACCCAGACAGACGCCCGGTTGGCTACTATCTGGAAGATGGTGTTGAAGCACAGCGATTGTTTACAAACGCAAGCCCTGGGAATTTTGGATTGCTGCCAAACGGTGTGTTTTGCATCGGTTCGGCCCGCGCTGATGTTTTTGAAACGCTAGATTTTGCCGAACGGAAACCAGATTGCCGCTACGCAACGCAATCTGGGCCGATGCTGGTTATTGATGGCGCGTTGCATCCCCGGTTTCTTGAAAACAGCACCTCTCGGTTTATTCGCAATGGGGTTGGCACATCTGGCGACGGATCGTTGGCTGTTTTCGTGAAGTCCGAAAACAGCGTGACATTTCATGAATTTGGCCGGTTCTTTCGCGATGAGCTAAAGACGCCGCAAGCCCTGTATTTTGACGGCAAGGTCAGTCGCGTGCATGCGCGGCAGCTTAACCGCTCTGATCCCGGCTTTTGGTTGGGGCCAATTGTGGGTGTCGTGGAGTAGCGCTGGCATTCATGCGCCTTCAACTGAGTGATTGACGCGCAGACGTGGGTTCTGTACGCGCAGCCATTGAAAATACGCACAGCACTTGAGGGAAGATATGGGCCGCACACGCAAAGGACGCGACATTTCGGGGTGGTTGGTTGTTGATAAACCAGCTGGCATCACCTCTACCTCTGTGGTGAACAAAGTACGCTGGGCGTTTGGTGCTAAAAAAGCTGGCCACGCAGGTACATTGGACCCGGATGCAACAGGCGTTTTGGCTGTGGCTTTGGGCGAAGCGACAAAGACAGTTCCCTACATCACAGATGCCTTAAAGTGCTATGAATTCACCGTGCGGTTGGGCCAAGCCACCAATACGGATGACGCCGAAGGCGAGATCATTGAGCAATCGGACAATCGTCCAACGGACGACGAAATCAAAGCGGCGCTTGGTCAGTTTGTTGGTGATATTCAGCAAGTTCCGCCAAAATTCTCTGCGGTAAAGATTGACGGTGAACGGGCCTATAAATTGGCACGCGACGATCAAGAATTTGAGATTGCGGCGCGCCCACTTTGGGTTGAAAGCCTTGTGATGTTGGACCGCGAAGATGAAGACCATGTGTTTCTTGAATTGACCTGCGGCAAAGGCGGCTATGTTCGCTCTATCGCGCGAGATTTGGGTGAGGCGCTTGGGTGTTACGGGCATGTACGCGAATTGCGCCGCGTTTGGTCGGGACCGTTTGAGGCCAAAGACGGCCTAACATTAGAGCAGATCGACGCGATGGCGAAACAGCCAGAGCTAGACACACATCTGCGCCCCATCACCGAAGGCCTAACGGATTTGCCGGAAGTGAAATGCACGCCTGAGGGGGCTGTGCGTTTGAAAAACGGTAATGCCGGCATGGTTATCGCGCATGACATTGAATACGGCGAGGAATGTTGGGCCAGCCTGAACGGGCAACCCGTTGCTGTGGGCGTGTTCAAGGCGGGTGAATTGCATCCCAGCCGCGTGTTTGTGTTGGGTGAGTAGGATTCATTTCAGATTGACGGCGCAAATGCCTTGACCTTCCAGTAACTGGAATGCCTATCTATATTGTCGACCCCAGAGTGGAGACGGCAATGCCCAACGATCTAAAAACAGAACTTTCGATCAGCGGCATGTCCTGTGCATCGTGCATGGGACGTGTGGATAAGGCCTTGGCCACGGCACCGGGTGTTGTGGATGTGGCCGTAAATCTTGTCACGGAAACGGCGACTGTGACCTTTCAAAAGGGCGCTACTGATCCTACCGCGCTTGCAGAGGTCGTAACCTCTGCCGGTTATCCTACACATGTGGCCAAATCGAGTAATGCGTTAGATCGGGCTCAACGTAACGAGGACAACGCCGACACGCTTTGGCGTCAGACACGTCTTGCTGGAGGCCTCGCGTTGCCGGTTTTTGTGCTGGAAATGGGTGGCCATCTGATCCCTGGATTGCACCAGTGGGTCGGCCAAACCATCGGTCACCAGTCAAGCTGGATAATCCAATTCATTTTGACATTACTGGTCATGGCAGGACCGGGGCGTGCGTTTTTCGTGAAGGGCCTCCCTGCCCTGTTTAAAGGCGCACCTGACATGAACAGCCTTGTGGCGCTTGGTACGGGGGCCGCGTTTTTATTTTCAACCCTCGTGACCTTTGGTTCTGCTTTGCTGCCGGTCGATGCGCGCGCAGTTTATTTTGAGTCAGCTGCGCTGATCATTGTTTTGATCTTGTTGGGTCGCCTCCTTGAGGCGCGGGCAAAGGGGCGAACGGGTGCGGCTATTCAATCGCTTTTGAAATTGCGCCCGGAGACTGCGCAGGTTGTGCGAGACGGGCAAACTATCGAAATCAAGATTGATGATCTGTCGCAGGGTGATGTTGTTTTGGTCAAACCTGGTGAGCGTATCGCCGTTGATGGCAGCGTAATCGCCGGACAAAGCTACGTTGACGAAAGTATGATCACTGGCGAGGCTATTCCAGTGAGAAAGCAAGCCGAAGATCGTGTGATTGGCGGTACGGTGAATGGATCGGGGGCCTTTCAATTTCGGGTAACAGAGGTGGGGCATCATACTGTTCTGTCACAGATTATTCGCATGGTCGAAGACGCGCAGAATGCGAGACTGCCGATTCAAAACTTGATCGACCGAGTGACGCTTTGGTTTGTGCCTGCCGTTCTTATCGCCGCTGCGCTGACCGTTTTGGTCTGGCTGTGGCTTGGTCCTGATCCAGCGATTTCGCGTGCTTTGGTTGCAGGGGTGTCGGTTCTGATTATCGCCTGCCCTTGTGCCATGGGCTTGGCAACGCCCACGTCTATCATGGTGGGTACTGGACGCGCGGCTGATGTTGGCGTGTTGTTCAGAAAGGGCGATGCGCTACAGAAGCTGAACCAAATTGGTGTGATCGCTTTGGATAAGACTGGGACAATCACAGAGGGTAAGCCGACCCTAACAGAGCTACATGTTGCCGATGGGTTTGAACGCCAGTCCTTGTTGTTGAAGATCGCTGCCGTAGAAGCGCATTCAGAGCATCCTATTGCTGCGGCGTTATTACAGGCAGAAGGTGTTCGGGGCGAAACGCTTCCTGTTGCGAGCCAGTTTGTCTCCCTTGCCGGGATGGGTATTCAGGCTGAGGTGACTGGAAATTCTGTCGCGGTCGGTGGAGAACGATTGTTAAAGCATCTCGGCATTCCGCTTGGGTCACATGGTGAGGTGGCTGCCGCGATGGCACAAAAGGGTCAAACGGCGTTCTTTGCAGCTGTCGATGGGCAAGTCGCGGCTGTGATCGGCATATCTGATCCTGTCAAACCGACGAGCCAAGCCGCAATTGCCGCACTGAAGCGCCAAGGTCTGAAAGTGGTCATGATCACGGGGGATAAGCCCGAAACAGCGGATGTGATCGCGGCCACGGTCGGGATAGAGCACGTTATTGCTGGTGTCATGCCAGAAGGGAAAACCAAGGCAATCGCAGAGCTTGGTTTGGGGGACCAAACGGTTGCCTATGTTGGCGATGGAATTAATGATGCCCCGGCGCTGGCCAGTGCAGATGTGGGGATCGCGATTGGAACCGGAACGGATATTGCGATTGAAGCCGCAGATGTAGTGTTAATGGCCGGAGATTTAATCGGGGTCACAGATGCCATTGAAATTTCGCGGCATACCCTGACCAACATTAAACAAAACCTGTTTTGGGCTTTTGGCTATAACATCGCCTTGATCCCTGTTGCTGCAGGTGTGTTGTATCCAGCATTCGGCATAGTTTTGTCACCTATCTTGGCGGCTGCGGCGATGGCGCTATCCTCTATTTTTGTTATCACTAACGCTTTGAGATTGCGGCGCGTATCGCTTTCGATGCTTCACCAAAGGAGTACCTCATGAACATTGGTGATATTGCTCGCCTAACCGGGCTGCCTGCGAAAACCATTCGTTATTATGAAGATATCGGTCTGGTCACGCCCCAACGCAGCGCAAATGGATACCGTCATTTTCGCGAGACGGATCAACATAAGCTGTTGTTTCTTGGTCGGGCCCGTGCGCTTGGCTTTACGATTGAGGATTGCCGAACTTTACTAGCACTATACGAGGACCAAAGCCGCGAAAGCGCTAATGTGAAACGTGTGGCCACCGAGCACCTGAATAAAATTGATGAGAAGATAAACCAGCTGCAATCCATGCGCGAAACGCTCGCTCATTTGGTTGCTTCATGTGCGGGAGATCACCGTCCGGATTGTCCCATACTCAATGATCTGGGACAGGAGCCTTGAAGTAACGGGAAATGGTGTGACTGCCGTTGATCCCCGATCTTATGCGGTATCGTGAAGTTGCAAGCCTGTTGAAAACTAGGCCTTAGCTCGCCCTTCAGTTCCACTTACGCTCCAATCGGTGCGCGAAGTTGCGGCGCCAGATCGGAGAAATTATGGGGTCTTGGGCAACTCGTTCCGTCAAAGCTGTGCAACGTGGTAAGTCTGTTTGTTCTTTGTGCCACGCCTAGAGCATCGTAAAGAACACATCGGCCATTTGTTTTGCTTTTGGATCAAAGCGCCTAGTGACGTGCTTGGGTCCGAGGCAAGTGGCTCGTAATCAAAGGGAATGTCAGCAATGGTTAGGGCGGCTTCGATGACGAAGCCACCGGATCCTAACCTGTTGTGCAAACGGTAGCGCATTTAGGCCTCTAGCTCTTTTAGTAACGTGCGAAAGACCTTTCGTGCGGTTCCGGGATGGCGCACTTTTTTGACTTGCTCCACATTGGGCCATTCTTCCCCGGCGACGATCAACCCGACCATGCCCCATTCGTAATGCGGAACGCAGATATGGCCGTAAATGCCGGGTACGGTGAACCTCACAGTGAGTGCTTCGTCCACGGCACCGTTCCAAGGCTCTGCCCCCTCAGGGATCATACCACGTTTCGATGCGGAGTTGTGGCCTGCGTCCGTTGGAATGAAGGTGACACTATCACCCACATTAATCCGCAAGATGGCAGGTTCAAAAACATTCACTGTGTTTGGATCACCGCAATCGGCATTTAGCATCAATATGCTGTGCTGATCTTCTGTCGAAACAGGTGCGGGGCAAGCTAAAGCCACTGAGCCGACCCCGCTGAGGGCTGTCATGGAGAAAACGAAGTTACGACGCGTAAGCATGAACCAATAAGTCCTTTCGTGGCCCTGTAGATAGTTCGACATCAACACCATAGGTGGAAGCAATCATCGGATCGCTTAAAACGTCGTAGGGTTTTCCTTGTGCCAAAATGCGCCCCTGCCCGATCAAGATCAGATGATCCGCAAACCGAGCGGCCAGATTAAGGTCGTGCAGTGCAATCATGCCAATCGCGTTACGATCCTGAATTGCTGATCTGATAAGCCCGATTAATCGAAAAGCATACGGGAGCATGAAATGGGGAAATTGAGTCAGTCAATGACTGCAAAGCTCAATTTCGCCTGACGTTCAACAAATGGTGTGGAACGTCACGATCCTTTGACTCAAGCGGCTACCAAAACCTCAAAAAATGCGAAAATCGCATCCTTCTATTTCGACCCAAACGTCACGCTAAATCTAAACCACTGCGTAAAACCACCATTCGCAAGCGCTGCAGAGAAAGTCAGGAAAGAGCATGCATGACCGGGAGTCCTTACTCGAAAAACGGCGGCTGTCGCCACATCTATTGCACCTAACTTATGATAACTGATGCACCGAAAATCTGATATTTGAACTCGTAACTTTTTGTCTTCCTAGAAATTCAGACCCACATTCTTATGCGTGGACAGACAGCCCGCCATGAACAAGGCTTCGTCCTTCGCAAGTTTTGGTTGTTGGCGAAGTCCAATGGTGTGCTGCACGCTCTCTGACAATCCTGCCAAGGGAACACTTAGCTCCTGTTGGGCCTTCAAGCGCCATTCCAATCCAGAGCTGTGATACGCCTGCGCTTCTAGTAGCAACGTTTTGGCCTTTTCTGGATCAGCTTTGCCGCCCTTTAAGGCACGTCGCGCCTTCCCGAGTAATGAACCGACTTTCTCAGCCCCAGCGATGCTACGCAATTGCTGTTCAAGTGTTTCTATCTTGGCCATGGCACTTTCAGCACTGTCGTTGGTCACCGCTAATACCAAAGGCTCAAACTCAGAAGACACATTCGCGTAGGCGTCGCCTGCCAATGCAATTGCCTGTAACGTCGCCAACGCGTCCCACGTGGTATCAACCGAGCGACGATAGCGAGCCCGTGCCATACTTTCAGCCTTCAGAACCTTATTAAACTGCGCATGCTTATCTGCCCATTCAGACGGTATCTGTATGGCGAGTTCGGCATTCTCACGCTGCAACTCTGCAATATGCTGTTGCGCCTGATCAATGACTGCCTCGTCACCTCGAGCACGAGCAATATCGGTTTCGGCTTGCTCTACTTCGGCATCATTAGCCCAAATGCGCCTTTGAATTCCGCGCACCTTGCTATGCAATGGTCGAAATTCAACACCGGCATCCCCGGTCGCCTGTTCAGCAAACTTAACCTCTTCGATCAAAGTGAAACTGCTTTCGACACCCATCAGTGCCGAATCCAAATCTTTTGCGACCGAGTTAGGGAGGAAGCCTAGATCCACCGCTCTCACCCCAGCAAGTGCTGCCTGAATGGAGGCCTCATCTTTAGCCAAGGCCTGATAAACGTGGTCTTCCAAACAAATTTGGAGGCGCGGGTTCCGTGGTGGTGGCGCGGTTTCAGACAGCAACGACACGCGATTGGGCAAGTAGTTCACCAATTGCGGATAGAACCCCACAATCCCCAATGCGGCCAGCTGCAGCAGGATGAACGGAATAACACCTTTATACATGTCGATGGTTTTGACCACCGCTGGGGCGACGCCACGTAGATAGAACAGGGCGAAGCCAAAAGGTGGCGTCAAGAACGACGTCTGAATGTTCAAACCAATCATGACACCCAACCAGACGGCGGTGATGTTGGCGTTAGGATCTGCCAGCAGTATCGGTGCCACGATAGGCACGACCACCACAGCAATCTCGATATAATCTAGGAAGAAGCCCAAGACGAAAATGACCAACATCACGATGGCAAATTTCGTCCAGAACCCGCCGGGCAACCCTTCGAGGAAATGCTTAACCAGCTCTTCACCACCAAAGGCACGGAACGCTGCAGTCAACATTGCCGCCCCCAACAGGATGACAAAAACAATGGAGGTGGTTTTAGCTGTTTCCAGCATCACCTCAGACAGGGTGTTCTGGATGCGATAGGTCCGTATGCTGCTCCAGGTCAGGGAAATCAGCAACAAGACAGCCGCAACGGCACCAATCCAGATACCAGTCTGATCATTACTGGATTGAATGTTTTTGACATTCATATCGTAGTTAAGCAGTGCATATGCAGCCAAACCGATAGAGATCAGCGCCAAAATGGCTGGGTGATAAGCGTTCTTACCGCCCTCTTTCAGTCGATAGCCAGCCATGATGATCGCACCCGCGGCACCGATAGCGCCGGCTTGGTTCACCGTAGCGACGCCACCAATAATCGATCCGAGAACAAGAAAGATCAGCGCCAAAGGTGACACCAATGTCAGACATAATTTAGCGATGTAACGGCCAGTGACCTTAGCATCAAAGGCAACGGTTGGCGCAGCGGCTGGGTTAATCAGCGCACGCACCAGAATATAGCCCATGTACAAGCCTACCAGCAGCAAGCCGGGAATAAAGGCACCCAAAAACATTTCGCCCGCGCTGGTCGATGTCACGTCAAAGGCTGACGGCATGGACAATTCGCCAGTGGTTGCTTTGTGCAATGCTTTGCGCGCGCTTGAGGCCTGATCTGTTGCGCTAGACAACTGATCGGCCAGAATAATCAGAACAATCGAAGGTGGGATGATCTGCCCCAACGTGCCAGAGGCTGCGATGGTCCCTGTCGACAATGGGACGGAATATTTGTTGCGCAGCATAGCGGGCAAAGAAATCATACCCATCGCCACGACAGTTGCGCCCAAAATCCCAGTTGTTGCGGCGAGCAGTGCGCCCACAAACACCACCGAGATGCCCAATCCACCAGGCACCGGACCAAACAACTGCGCCATCGCTACAAGCAGGTCTTCGGCGATCTTTGAGCGTTGCAGCATAATGCCCATGAAGATGAACAGCGGGATCGCTATCAGCGTGTCTCGTTCGACTTCCCAATATATGCCCCGCAGATTTGTCACCCCTGCGGTTAACCATTGCGACAAGCCGCCTGAATGGAAATAGGCATCCATATCGCCCGCAAACAAAGCACC
Organism: Cognatishimia sp. 1_MG-2023; assembly: GCF_030548175.1. GTDB lineage: Bacteria > Pseudomonadota > Alphaproteobacteria > Rhodobacterales > Rhodobacteraceae > Cognatishimia. The sequence continues at coordinate 185,182 of NZ_JAUORX010000006.1, forward strand.
GCTCGCGGTGGCCAAGACGATTGTCAGAATGGCAGAGCCGGGCAAAGCAAAGGCCACAGGATAGCCCGAAGCCAAGGCTCCGGCCATCAGGATCAACAAAAGCGCAAGAAAGAAAAGTTCCATTGGGATCGCCTTAATGTGCTGCAGGCGCGGTTTCCCGCTTGCCGGGGTCGCCGCGATAATCGGCGTAAGCTTCGAACAGGTAGCTTACGAATTGGATCAACATGGTGATCGCAAACACCGCCAAAAACGCGGCCATCTGATATTTGATGAAAAGACCGGACGACCCAGTCTGCGAAATCTCGAAATTGGTCACAGGGCTATTAATGATTGCACGGGCATGTCCAAAACCGATCACGATGATGGTCCAGCATGTGGCGATGCCAAGCAGGACCGTACCAATCCCGTTGACTGCGCCCTTTTTGCGGTCCTTAAGCCCGGCGTACAAAACGTCGACGCGCACGTGGGCGTCAGCAAACAATGTATGAGCCGATGCAAATAGGAACAAAGCCGCATACCAATAGCGCACTAGGTCACCCATCAGCGCCTGCTCATAAGAGAACAAAAAGCGGGAAATCACGATCACCAGTTCGGCCAGAACGATCATAAAGGCAAGCCAAGTAAAGCCCAGACCGCGCGTAAACGCGGCCAGTATGAAACCGAATAAGACCAAGGGAACATGGATGAATTGCCCAACAAAATGTGAGCGCGCAAAATTCTTGGCTAGAGTTTCACCTGTGAACTGTACCAGTAGATTTTCGACCCGCATAAAAGCAATTACCGTGTCAAAAAGACCTACGAAAAGCACCGCGAAAAAGCATCCGCGGATAATGTAGACATTGGCTCTGTTGATCCGTTCTGCATCCTCGCGCAGTCCAAGCGCTGGATCGCGAAAGACGTAAATAACCGACAAGATGATAGCCATGCCCATCAGGACCCAAAATGGGTAGGATTTCGCGAGGCCAGAACCAAGCTCTAGTGGTCCGGAAAAATCCGCAGACACAACCAAAACGTTGTTCAACAACAGCGCGACAAGGACCGCCAGATTGATCCAACCAAATGCACGCATAAGGGAAACACCCCTATTCATCGATGGTGGTGTCGGTGTGTGAGCTTCTTGAGAGACCGAGGCAATCGTCATCATGCTTTCCTTGGGATACTTAAACGCGAATGAAACCGAGGCGAGCCCGGTTTCATTCGTTTTACAAGGTCTTTGGATTATCCGAGATCGAACACACGGTTACGTTGACGTGAGAACGCAACTTCAGCGCTTGCGCGATAACCGCCAATTTCGCGCATTGCATCCATATATGCGTCGCCGATTTTAGCCGCCATCGCTGAATGGTCGCGAGTTTCTTCGTGAACTTCGATCGCCGCTTCGCCGAATACGTCCCAAACGTCTTCGTTAAAATTGCGCAGCTCAACGCCGTGCTCGTTTACCAACCGTGCCAAGTATTCGCCGTTTTTCGCAGCAACTTCTTGTGCACCTAGGGCATTTTCTTCCTGACAAGCCGCGCTAATAATCGCCTGTTCCCAATCGCTCAGGTTTTCCCACCAAGTCTTATTCAGACCAAATGCGTTACCGCCGCCCGGCTCGTGCATGCCAGTGACATAGTAGTACTTGGCCGCTTCATAAAGCTTCAGGAAGTAGTCGTTGTAAGGCCCAACATATTCTGTCGCATCGATCGCGCCAGACACCAAGTTTTCATAAATCTGACCACCTGGCAAAGATACTGTGGATACGCCCAATTTGGACATAACGTTGCCGCCAAGACCCGGAATACGCATCTTAAGGCCGCGCAGATCTTCGGGTGAGTTGATTTCTTTGTTAAACCAACCGCCGGACTGTGTACCAGTCGAACCACATGGCAATTTTTTCAGACCAAAGTCAGCAGAAAGCTCGTCCCAAAGGGCTTGGCCGCCACCGTAATTGATCCATGCATTCCACTCTGGAGAGGTCATGCCGAAAGGAACGCCAGTAAAATAGGCGAAGCCCGCATGTTTGCCGGTAAAGAAGTAGTCGGCACTAATGTAGGCTTGCGAGTTGCCGCCAGCAACATCGTCAAATACGTCGAACGCACCTACGCGCTCGCCAGCAGCAAAATATTCTGCGCGAATACGGCCTTCGGACAACTGATTGATACGCTCAACAAGGCGCTGTGCCGAAATACCTAGACCCGGAAAATCCCGCCCCCAAGTTGATACGATGGTCATTTCACGCACAGATTGAGCAATGGCAGGTGCGGCGAGTGTTGTTGCACCTGCAGTGGCCAGTCCGGCCGTACTCAGGAATTTACGTCGATCCATTTTTGTCTCCCAGTGTTGGTGTAGTACAGATTGTATCTGTATTCGTTCTCCAGCCGATAATATTGAAACCAGTCCCATCGGCCCGAGCTAGGGCCCATCTAGAAAGAGGTGTCGCGGATCGTCAAAAAGCCAAAGGCTATGGCAGGTATAGCCAAGCGAGAGGCTATCGAAATTTAACATCTGGCAAATGAAGCGGATTATTCGAATTGGTCTTTAGATTTAGGCATTTAGGGCATCCAGAAACCAAGTTTAGCGAACCGTAACAATGGATGCGCCCAGCGAGGCTGAGTGTAAACCAGTAATTCAGGGTGATTTTTTGACTTAAAATTGAGCATATACTTCGAGCAATGTTGAGGCGTCCCGGACGCTCTGCAACATCACTCGTGTGTGCAGCGTTAAATTGCAGCTGTCACGATAAATTCGACAAGATAATCTGGAGTAGCCAGCTTCGCCTCACCGCAAGCACGTGCTGCCGGAGCCGCCGGGTCGATCCAAGCATCGTAGACACTATTCATAGCCGCGAAATCTTCCATATCCGCCAACCAGATCACAACTTGCAGAAGCTGCGATTTGCTGGATCCGACTTCTGCCAACAATTTGTCGACCGCATCAAGGCAGTCTTGTGTCTGGGTTTTGATGTCAGCACCTGCCGTGCCAACTTGTCCCGCCAAATAAGCTGTGTTGCCGTGGACAACCGCTTGACTCATACGAGGGCCAACGCCGATGTGTTTGATAGTCATAAAACTCTCCTAGTCGTTCTAACTACTGTTGGATACTTAACCCGGCACCAAAAGGCGATCAGAACAGCTGTTTTCGAGCATAGGCTAGCGCTATGATTGACAGACAGTTTTGTTCGTATTGACGGGCAACTTTGATGCGCTGTCGCGATTTTCCTATTTCAGACCTCAGCGATGCAATCGATTTCCACGTCGAAAGGCAGCGGCCAAGCATCAACAGCGATGAACGAGCGAACAGGATATGGAGCACTGAAATAGCGTTCATAGACCTCGTTAACCGGCCCAAAATGCGCGGTATCGGTCACATAGATTGTAACCTTAACCACCTTCTCCATGCTTGACCCCGCGCCTTCAAGCGCTTGTTTCATGATTTGCAAGACGGCCTCAGTTTGCTCACGTAGGTCGCCTTGGACGATTTCAAGGCGCTCAAGATCTAACGGAGGAATCCCGCAACTGTACAATTGCCCGCCACTGCGTACGAGCAAAGACGTTGGTGTTTTTAAAGTTGCGAGTGCGGCATTCAATGCGGGCAGATCAACAACGTCTTTCATGATTTTTCCTTAACGATAAATTCTGGTTCTGCATTCGATAGTCATTTTGGTGACCTACACCGTGGCGTAGATCAGCCCTGTCACCAATTTATCGCAAACGAAGGTCAACGATTGAGACAAGTGTCTTAATTTGAAAGAGATCGTCGCCAAACGACGGACCTCAGGCTTGATCGCATCGCACCAGACTGCCCGCCGTGCTGCGCAAATCTTGTGATGTTGTCAGACAGCTATCTTGAACGACCAGACACCGGGGAGCGAACAAGCAGCCTCGATGCACCGCAAACGGATCAGCGGCGGCAGTTCCGAGCAGTTGTTTTGGCAATCCTATGTTGGGATCTGGAAAAAGCGATGCTGCCAGCAAAGCGCGTGTATAGGGATGTTGGGCTGACGCGAATAATACGCTTGTCGGCGCTTCTTCAACCTTTTGACCTAGATACATGACGGCAACGCGATCGGCCAAATGTTCAACAACTCCAAGGTCATGGCTAACAAACACCATGGTCAGCCCCAGCTCTTTCTTAAGCTTCAGCAGAAGATTGATGACCTGCGCCTGGACCGACACATCTAGCGCCGAGGTCGGCTCATCACAGATTAAAACCCTAGGCTTCAATATCAAAGCGCGTGCAATGGCTGCTCGTTGACGTTGCCCACCAGAAAGTTCTGCCGGATATGCGTCGGCCAAGCGGGTAGGAAGCCCAACGAGATCAAGCATATGCTTGACTTCGCTGGCTACATTTTCACCGCCATGCAAGCGCAATGGTTGGGCGATTAAGCTATGGATGCGTTTGACCGGATTCAGCGATGCATTCGGGTTTTGAAATACCGGCTGGATAAGCTTCACCCGATCTGCCACCGGCATTGCGCCGATTTTTTGACCGGCAATTTCGACGTCGCCAACATCAGGGCGCAGCAAGCCCAACATAATACTGACTGCAGTGCTTTTCCCACACCCGGACTCACCGACCAATCCAAGGGTTTCACCCTCGGCCACATCAAGCGACAGGTCATTAACCGCCACTAACTCTTCGGTCGGAGCAAAGACCCCGCGGCGAAGGCGATACGCCTTTCTGATACCAGACAAACGGATCATAGGGGCATTCATGTTTCTGCCTCCGCAGCTTTTACACATTCAACAAAGCGGCCTGTACCAGGGTAATATTGCGGTACAGGATCGTCGGCACATCGTGAAAGCGAATGCGCGCAACGGTCACGAAATGCACAGCCATTCATTGTGCCAATCAATCCTGGAACACGACCTGGGATCGCCGGCAATTCACAGCCACGTGGTGTGACACCCGGCACGGGGATCGCTGCCAGCAACCCTTTTGTATAAGGATGCATGGGGGTAGCGAATAAATCAGACGCCGAGGCACACTCTGCTATCCGCCCAGCGTACATGACGGCAACTTCCGTAGCGATAGCTGCGACAACACCTAGATCGTGGGTGATGAGCAAAATCGACAAACCAAGGTCTGATTGAAGCTCTCCGAGTAACTGAAGGATCTGAGCTTGAATAGTCACATCAAGAGCCGTTGTGGGCTCATCGGCGATCAACAGACGTGGGCGCCCCATCAGCGCCGAGGCGATCATGATACGCTGACGTTGCCCGCCTGAAAAGCCATGTGGGTATTGGGTCAACCGCGCTGCCGGATTAGAAATGCCAACGCGATCCAGCAACTCGATTGCCCGTGCATCAGCCTCTTTCCGGCTTAAGCCCTCGGAACGCATAACGCCTTCGGTCAGCTGCCGCCCAATTGTAAGGGTTGGGTTCAGTGCGCTAGTTGGATCCTGAAAGATCATCGCTACATCCCGGCCCCGCATTTTGGCCAGTTTGGCTTCCGTTTTTTTGGACAAATCCTGTCCCACCATTTCAAACCGATCTGACGTGACTTGTGCATAGCGCGGTAGCAATCCCATGATTGACATCGCCGTCAGCGATTTACCGCATCCAGATTCACCAACTAAGCAAAGGGTTTGTCCGCGTTTGATTTGCAGGTCGACGCCACGAACAGCATTCAATACCCCGCGATCAGTGGGCAGCGATACCCGCAAGCTTTGAATATCCAGTATAGTTTCAATCATTTTTTTGCAGGCCCCATGATATCACGCATGCCATCACCAAACAGGTTAACCGCCAGCACCAGTAAACAAATCGCTGATCCCGGTAGCGCGATAAGCCAAGGATCAAACAGAATGTTGTCGCGCCCTTCAGAAATCATCAGGCCCCAAGATGGGGTTGGCGGGCGTACGCCCAAGCCAAGAAACGACAACGCAGCTTCAAGCAAAATAACGTTGGCAACCTCGAGCGAGACGACAACCAATATAATTGCCCGCATATTGGGCAGGATTTCTAAGAACAGAATCCGAGCCGGGCTAGCACCAATGGCGCGCAGCCCCATAATAAACTCCTGATGGCGCAGACTTTGCGCTGCGGCACGGGTCACGACTGCGAAGCGATCCCACAACAGCAACCCAAGCACCGTAATTAGGGTGGTCAGAGACGCTCCGCCTAGGGCCACAGCCGCCAAAGCGACCAATACGATAGGCAGGGACAGACGTGTGGTAATTGCAAAACTAATCACCATATCGATCCGGCCGCCAAAATAGCCGGCCAACAGACCCAATGTGATGCCAATGGCACCAGAAACAAGGATCACACCCAGACCGACACCCAGCGACACACGGGCCCCGTAAATCAGGCGTGATAGGTAATCGCGCCCCAAGTGATCAGTGCCCAACAGGTGATCGGGGACAGATCGGTCATGCCAGAATGGCGGCAGCAATCTGCGTGTCAGATCTTGGGCAATCGGATCATGCGGGGCCAAAAGTGGCGCAAAGACTGCGATAAGCACGATGAGCGCCAGCAAGGTGCCACCGATCATCACACCCGTATTGGCGCGCATCTTAGACCATACACTGGCCCGTTTGGTTTCTGCGGTTGCGTCAGTCATTTTAAGAAGCTCCGCGAAGGCGCGGGTCAAGCACCGCATTCAGAATATCGGCAAGGGTCGTCAGCAAAACATAAAGCAATGCGAGGATCAGAATGATCGCCTGCACAACCGGCAAATCGCTGCGCAACAAAGATTCCCAAGCCAGTCGGCCCAGACCGTTCAACGCAAAAACGCTTTCGATCACGATAGATCCTGAAAGCAGTTGCCCCAATTGCACGGCCGCAAGCGACACTAAGGGCAAGACTGCATTACGCAACGCATGGCGCGAGATAACTAGACGCATCGGCAGCCCTTTGGCTTTTGCCGCGCGGATATAGTCTGTACCAAGCACTTCGATCATGCCAGATCGGGTAATACGCATCAGTTCCGGCACTGCGTAATAGCTCAGCACGATAACCGGAAGGATATAACCTTGCCATGATGCGGCTCCGGAAATTGGCACCCAGCCATACCAGACCCCGAACACAACAATAGACATCAAACCAAGCCAAAAGCTGGGGATCGCCTGACCAGAGACGGCAATCACTAACGCGATCCTGTCAATCCAGCCATTGGGTCGCAACGCGGCTGCAATCCCCAGGGGAATAGCAACGACAAGCGCGACGAAAAAAGAAATAAAACCGAGTGTCAGCGTCACGCCAACACGGTTGCCGATGATTTCGGTCACAGGGACGTTGAAATAGATGCTTTGTCCGAGGTTGCCAACGAGCGCGCTGCCTACCCAGTCAAAGTACTGCACCACTATCGGGCGGTCGAACCCATAGGCGATGCGGATCGCTTCGGCATCCTCTGCACGGCCCCCAGACCCTGCGATGGCAATTGCTGGATCACCAGATAGAAACATCAGCGCAAAACTAAGCGCTGATACCGTCAGACAAACGCAAAGGGCCACGAATAGCCGTTTGGAAATGAAAGGGATCATGTCTTTTGCTCTCCATTAAATGTTGCTGGGCAGGAGGGAGTAACCGCGCCCAGCAACGTACCACCAAGTGGTCAGCTTACTTCCAGCTAGCCATCCACCAGCGGGCAAACTCGTCGGGATGCGGTGTAAAATTCAGCTCGGAGGACAAGCCATAGTTTACATTGAAGTTATACATTGGCATCCAGTACGCCTCATCAGCAATCTTTTTGACCGCCATGCTGTAGTTCTCAGCGCGCACGTCGCGATCCGATGCAGTATCCGCTTCACCCAACCATTTTGCTAGATCAGTGTCTTGGACCAGATCGTCAGCACCTCCACCGAAGAAGTTCGATAGGATAAAGGCAGTGTCGCCGATACCGTAGCTACCCCAGTTAGAGAAGAACGCTGGCAGCTCTTTGGCTCGCCATTTGCCAATACCCGCTGAATACTGCTGTTCGTTTAGAACCAAAGTCACGCCAACTTTCGCAAGGTCAGCTGCAACAGCTTCTGCAGTTGGACGTGGCATGGCGGCAAAGACCATTTCCAGCTCAAAGCCATCCGCATAGCCAGCTTCTGCCAAAAGCGCGCGAGCTTTTTCAGGGCTGTATTCGTATTTTGCAACGTCTTGCTCGCAGCCGAACTGTGCTGGGTTACACGGTGTGTTCAAAACCTTGGATGCGCCGCCTGCAAAGGCATCAACAATCGCACCGCGGTTTGTCGCGTGGATCAAAGCCTGACGCACACGTTTGTCAGCAACGGGGCTATCACCCGCGAGAGCCTCAGGGGCAAACCCAACATAACCGATACGCATGATCGGTGCGCTAACGATCTGAACTCGACCTTCGAGACGAGACGCTTGATCAGGTGGGATACGCCAGATCCAATCCAGATCACCAGACATCAATTCAGCGAACTGTGTGTTCATCTCTGGCATCGTACGAACAACGATCTTGTCAATGGTTGCGCCGCCTTTTGGACTGCCTTCGTAGTGGCCTTCGAAGAGTTCCATGTCATAGCGGATGCCGGCCTCTTGGCTTACCAGCTTGTAAGGGCCAGTACCAATTGGTGTTGCCGCCATGCCAGCAGAACCATTCTCGCTAAAGAAAGCGTGTGGGTACATCGGCAGAGCATCTGCAAGCATTTCGACCGCACCAGCAAATGGCTTGGACATGTTGATGCGCACTTTGTAGTCATCAAGCTTTTCAACGCTTTCGATCCAATCGACAGAGATCGAATAACGTGTACCGTACTCAGGTGTGATGACAGTATTCAGCGTGGTCACAACGTCATCTGCTGTAAAGTCTGCACCGTTGTGAAATTTCACACCCTGACGCAATGTGAATTCCATCGTAAGTGGCCCTGTGAATTCCCAGGACTCAGCCAAGGCTGGAACGATTTCACCAGTATCCAGGTTCTTGTAAAGCAGGCCGTCATAGATGTGACGTGCCAGAATAAGACCCTGGCGACCCGCGATTTTATAGGTATCCAGCGGCTCAGGTTCTGCAGCGAATGCAACGTTTAGTGTGTTGCTAGCTTTGTCGGCAAGCACAGGGCTGCCCATCATAAGCGCGGTGCCGGTAGCCAATGCGGCCAGCCCCGACAAGAGTTGTTTTGAAGATAATTTTTTCATCGGTCTCTCTGTTGTTGGTGGTTATAGGGAGGAAATGCCATATGCCGGTTTTCCGGTTCTAGGCGGGTTATTGCGAATAGATTACTTAGGTTGAGCCGTGATTTCGGCCAGCGTTTCTCCGGCCTTCAACCGCTCAAGGATGAGCAGTTCTTTATCTTGAATAGCCTGCGCGCGTTCCGCCAAGGCTTGGGCTTCGGTTGGCTCCAAAACGACAACGCCGCTTTCATCAGCAAGGACGATATCATCGGGTCGCACTGCCGCGCCGCCGCAATTAATGGGGACGTTGATATCGCCACCAAAACCGCGCGGCTTCGTCGTAATCGGGGATCGCCCTCGACTCCAGATGGGGAACCCAGCTGCCAAAATGGCTGAACGATCTGTGAGAAATCCGTCGATCACGGCTCCGACGATGCCGCGTTCTTGAGCAGCACATGTGGTGACGGCTCCCCAGCAAGCATGGCGTATATCGCCGCAACGATCCACGACAATAACTTGTCCGGGCTGAGCCAAGGACAATGCCTGAACCAAAGCCGTACCGTCATCGCCATTCATCCGTACAGTCAGGGCGGGGCCAAATATCCGACGTTCAGGCAAGAGTGCCTGCAACGACGGTGCCATGAAGCCCGTCTCTAGAAAGTGCCCTAGCGTTGCAGTTTCAATGGCTGATAAATCAAGGTTAGCGTTCATTTCAGTCTCGGAGCTAGATTATCTTACTCAAAAAAGAAGACGTTGAAGGCGCGCTCGGGTCAAATAACTGGGACTTATGTTAGGTATAGCGCGACCAAAGCTGCACACCACAAGCCGACGCGAAAAAGGTAGGTTCGATTAAAAAAGTGACAGCAACACCGGACTTTCAGTCGACAATGAAGTGAGCAACGGCCGTTGACCAACCAAGCAACGCATATTGACTGTTTCTTGTGCGCAGAACGCAATTCATGCGCTCAAACGTGTCACCTAATACGCGTCAAATTCAGCATAGACCTAGAAAATAGTAGCTATAGTCGTTCGTAATACTACAATTATGCTTTTTTCGGCTATACGATGCCGAATAGCGCAACAACCGAGATACGGACATGAACGCTCTTCAATACGCTGACTTAAACTGGAACCTGCTCCGGGTCTTTTACATGATAGGCAAGGAACAGGGCATCACCAAAGCTGCCAATCGGCTGGGGCTTAGTCAGCCTTCAGTTAGTAATGCCTTGCAAAAACTTGAAGCACAATTGGACTGTCAGTTGGTTTATCGCGACAGTCGCAGTTTTGAATTGACGGTCCACGGCGACAAGATTTTTCAAGAATGCCGCGACATTTTCCACAGCGCCGAGCGTATTTCTATACTTGTGCGCGATGCCGAAGAAGAAGAGCGCGGGCGCGTCTCATACCAAATCATCAGCGATCTCGTGTCTCCTATGCTGGATGAATTGCTACGCCTGTTTCATCATCGTCATCCGTCGGTGACGTTTCAAAGCGAAGTTGAGAACAGTCAAATGATCGTACGCTCAATCCAGCAAGGACGCGCAACGCTTGGGTTTTGTCTATTGACGACGCCATTGGTCAACCTGCCATCGATCCGACTCTTTCGTGAAGAATTCCGCGTTTTCTGTGGTGCTGAACATCCGCTATTTGGTCAAGAAGCTGTCTCATTGCGCGATCTGCAACGTGAGCCGTTCATTTCGTTTGCCTGCGCGACTGAAGGCATGGGGCTAGAACCCATGTCAGTTCTGAGAGAGGGCACACGGATCGGCAACCGCATCAACGGACTGAGCACTAATATTGAAGAAATTCGTCGGATGATTGTCGCAGGGCTCGGGATTGGTATCTTGCCACTGACAAGCGCTCGGGATGACATTCGTCGAAAAGATTTATGGCCTTTAAAGATAACAGACGAACCGATTGGCGCTGATGTTTATCTGGTACATGCACCGTTCGAAAAGCTATCGCCTTCCGAACGAAAATTTGTTGAAACAGCGAAAGAGCTTGTTGCGCTCTATCCTGATATGGACTGACCCAATGCGAGATCCGCGGCGGCCAAATCTTGTAGTGCCATTCCAGCCGATTTGAACACGGTTCTTGCCATGTCATCGGTCCGACCGAGATGGACACCCTGACAAAGCTCGGTCAGATCCGCCAGTATTGCGTCCGGTTTGAACAAACCGCTTTGTAACGGTTGAAAGATATCCCCGGCCAGTGATGCACCAGCGCGAGCATCTACAAAAATCTGCGATTGTGTCATCGCTAAGTCATCGCTTTCGCGCATATCTGGTTTAAAGGCTCCGATTAAATCCAGATGCGTGCCCTCAGAAATCCAATCGCCAAGAACAACCGGAGAGGTCGAGGCTGTCACGGTGCTAACAACATCCGCCGCCCGGCACGCCGCTTCCAAATTGTCGCTAGCCTGTGCTGGCAATCCTTCTTCACGCAGCGCACTTGCAACAATGTTCGCCTTTTCTAGATTGCGCCCCCAGACCGTGACGTCATCATAGTCTCGCACAGCGCAATGAGCCGCAGCAACTGATAGGGCTAGTTGGCCAGTACCAACAATCACCAACCGCTTGGCACCTTTGCGTGCGAGGTAACTTGCGGCAAGCGCCGAAGCCGCTGCAGTTCGACGCGCTGTCAGGGCATCTCCGTCAAGCGAGGCCTGCATTTTTCCGGTTTCCCCGTCAAACAATAGATAACCAGCGTTGATTGTCGCGAGGCCCTTGCCTGCGTTGGCAGGTAGGAACGTCACAACTTTGACCCCGATGCTTTGCCCAGGAACCCAAGCGGGCATGATTAACAGAGAGGCTTCACTGCCGTCTGGCTGGTCAATTGTTAAAACCTGACGATCCGGGGCTGATACAGCATCACTGCTGTACCAATCACGAAGTTGCTCAATCAGCGCTGGCCAATTCAAAGCGGTTTCGAGTTCCGAATGCCCAATCAGGACGCTCATCGATCTGCCCTTTCCACAACTGCGTGTAGCATGATGTTCAAAGCTGCCACAAAGTCTTCTGGCTCACAGCTTTCTTCATTGTTGTGGGTAATTCCGTTTTTACAAGGAGCAAAAATCATCGTTGTTGGGCAATGCGTGGCGAGAAAATAAGCGTCATGTCCTGCCTGACTTTGGATATCACGCCAGTTGTAGTTCATGCGCACCGCTTGTGCGCGCACGCCATTGATCAACTCTTGATCAAAGATGTCGCCACCCCATTCCCATTCATCTTCAATCGTAGCTTCACATCCGCAACGCGCTGCGGATTCAAACAAGGCGCGGCGCATTTTTTCCACCATTGCGCGCGTGGTGATCGGGTCTGGGTGGCGTACATCGCAGACGGCCTCAGCTGTATCTGACAGGATGCCCGGCTTGTTCGGCCACGCCGTTAAGCGCGCTGCAGTTGCTTTGCCGTCATGAACGGCAAAATCCCAACCGATATCATCGACAGCCGTCAGCCAGCGTGCACCCGCTGCTAGGGCATTCTTACGCAAATCCATTGGAGTTGGGCCCGTGTGTGACGTTTTACCCGCGAATGATGCACGCATCCCCCGTACTGGGTAGCCACCGGTGACAATGCCCACCTCACGGTTTTCTGCGTCAAGGATCGGTCCCTGTTCGATGTGTAGTTCAAAATACGCGTCTATTTCGCCGCCTTTGCAAGGCAAATCGCCTTTGTAGCCAATCCGTTGTAATTCATCTCCAAAGCGCGTGCCATCATCACCGATGATGTCATGAACCCAATCGATGTCATATTTACCCACAAAGCAGCCTGACGCGACCATAGGCGGAGAGAAACGCGCGCCCTCTTCATTGGTCCAATCGACAACCACAATCGGCCGTTTGGTCGTATGGCCTATTTCATTCAGACACCGAATGACTTCAAGCCCTGCCAAAACCCCGGCGATGCCGTCAAAACGACCACCGTTGATCTGGGTGTCTAGGTGGCTGCCCATCAAGATCGGTGGCAAGCTATTATCGGTGCCATCGCGGCGACCAAAAATGTTTCCTGCTGCATCGATCTCAACCGTCAATCCAGCTTCCTTACACCACTCACAAAACAGATCGCGCATAGTGCGATCCTCATCGGATAATGTCAGGCGGGACAATCCCCCTGGACGACCTTTACCAATCTCGGCAGAGGCTTGGATGGTCGACCAGAAACGGTCAAGATCAACGCGGGTATCAGGATTTATAGACATCGAGTACATTCTTTCATTTGTAGAAGCGGAATTAAAATAAAGCCGCTGGAAGATCAGTGATCAAAGCCGGGAACAGCACGAGCAACAGCAGCACCCCAACCATCACGCCAAGGAATGGCACCAAGTAAGTAAAGGAGTCGCTGAGCGGAATTTTTCCAACACGGCAAGCTGCCATAAGGTCAATCCCAAGAGGCGGCGTATTGGCCCCGACCGCTAGGTTAATGGTAAGCAAAATACCGAAATAAACCGGATCGATACCGTAATGGCTTAGGATTGGAAGAAAGACTGGTGCAAGGATTAGGATGATTGCGATGCTTTCCATGAACGTTCCGAGGATCAGCAAAATGAGCATCATCATAAGCAATGCCACAGTGGCGCTACCCGTCGTTTGGGTAATGCCAGACACCGCCATTTGCGGAACTTGTTCCGCTGCCAAAATCCAGCCAAAGACTGACGCGGATGCGATCACCAAAAGTATCACGCCTGTCATTTCGGTGGTTTCACGCAGAAGATTCGCGAGAACTTTCAAGCTAAGCGCGCGATAAACAAAGAGTCCGATGAACAGCGCGTAAGCCACACCAATACCAGCCGCTTCGGTTGGGGTGAAAATCCCCAGGCGGATGCCACCAACGATAATGATTGGCGCGAGCATTGCTAGGATCGAACCTTTGGCGGCGCGGCGCAGCTCACGCCAGGAAAATGGCTCCCCCCCCTGCCAGCCATTCCGACGCGAAATCCACCATGCAACCAACATTAGACCTAGTCCAAGCAAGATGCCGGGAACGATTGCCGCGACAAACAATTGCCCAATCGAGCTATTGGTCGCAGTGCCGTAGACAATCAAAACGATCGAAGGTGGAATGACAGTTCCCAGCGATCCCGCGCATCCGAGCGCTGCGGCACTAAAACCTGGAGCGTAGCCTTGATCACGCATCGCCGGAAGCATCATTGTTCCGATAGCGACAACGTCAGCGACGCCGGAACCAGACAGAGATCCGAACATCATGCAGGCAATAATCATCACCATTGCAAGCCCGCCCGTGCGACGGCCGATCAACGCAGAACATAGCGCAATAATACGTGGAGCCAGGCCGCCATGGACCATCAGCAATCCGGCCAGAAGGAACAGTGGGATGGCCAACAAGGTAAAGCTATTGATCCCAGCAACAGCGCGTTGCGCAACAACGATCATTGGGGCAGAATCTGCGATCAACAAGTAGATCATCGATGAGAGGCCAAGGGCCACTGCAATAGGCGCGTCGAGAAGAACCAGTACGACAAAGACTAGCAGAAGTAGGGCCAACGCAATACTCATTTGCGACCACCTTTCAGGATCAGGCCTAGCAAGGCAAAGCCACAACAAACCGGCAAGGATAAGTAAAACACACCAACCGGCAGCGATAGCGCTGTGGTTTCATGAGGCCAAGTGATGGACGTCAATCGGGTTCCGGTGAATATGAAGACGGCAAGAAAAACAAAGATGGCCAACCCAGCTGCCACATCAAAGCTTTTACGCAGAATGGCCGGCATGGCGATCAGATCCAAAAGACCTGCGCGAAAATGGCTGCCTCGAATAAAACCCGATACTGCGCCAACAAACGTCAGCCAGACCAACAACAGGCGCGGCAATTCTTCGGCCCAACGGGGGGTAGACGAGAATAAATAGCGCGACACGACTACGTAGACGACCATAGCAGCAAAACACGCCACAAGTGCGGCTCCAAGCCATCGGGCCGTGACATCTATAAAATGAGCGTACTTGCGCGACTGGACTGACAAACTCATGGGTTAAAAAATCCTTCTGAGCCACGGCAAAGCGTGCATTCATCGCAATAGGCAGCAACAACGATCCATTCCTCCGAAATCACTTCGACGGTGTGCTCAAGGCCCGGAGGCAAGCGAACCGCAGTGCCCTCGGTCATGTGGTACTCTTTGCCACCTGCCCGTAAGATCGCCTCTCCCTTTAAGGTTAAGGTCACTTCGTCTCGGGGATGGCTGTGGGCAATTGAACAAGCGCCCTTTTTCCCAGTCGTAACGGATAGCTTGATAAAGCCCTCGCCGCGTTCGGCAGGAGAAAACAACACCTTCTGGGCGAAGTCGTAAAGTTGCACCGGCTCCACCGATGCAACTTCTGTTATTTCGGGACGTGGACTCATTTCCGGTATGTGTTCAGAATGGCCAGCAAGTCTTCGCCGTAGACATCTTTCTGGCTTTCCCAGATCGGTGCGACAGCTTCAATAAAGGCGGTTTTGTCAACTTCGTTGAATACCATGCCTTTGGCTTCCAGTTTGGCAACGAGCTCAGCATCGGCTGCTGCTACCATGTCACGTTGCTTCAGGCCCCAGCTAGTAGCGGCGTCGGAAACGATCGCCTGATCTTCAGCTGACATCTTTTCCCAGACAGATTTTGATACTGTCAAAGTCGCAGCACCCCAGATGTGCTCAGACTTGGACACATACTTCTGCACTTCAAAGAAAGACGCTGCATAGATAATCGCAAGCGGATTTTCCTGAGCGTCAAACAGACCCTGCTGAAGCGCGGAATAGAGCTCACCAAACGACAGTGGTGCGGGTTCTGCGCCAAGGCCTTCAAAAGTAGCAAGCCGTACTTTGTCAGGCGTTACGCGGATCTTTATGCCCGCCAGGTCAGCTGGCTTTTCTACAGGGCGTACATTGTTGGTGATATTGCGGAAGCCCGTTTCCCACCAACCAATAACCTTAAGGCCCTTTGGTTCGAGCATACCTTCAAGCGCATCGCCCAATTCTCCGTCCAACGCAGCGAACGCTTGTTCACGCGCTCCCCAAGCGTATGGCATCTCAATAATGCCCATACGTGGTTCGACCCCTTGAAACGAACCTGCGCCGATCAGACCGGCTTGGACAGAGCCGAACTGCAAGCCTTCAATAACTTCTTTCTCGCTGCCCAATTGCCCAGATGGAAACACTTCGATCTGAACTCGGCCTTCGGTACGTGTTGTGACCTCTTCAGCAAATCCCGTAGTCGCGATATGCCAGCTATGGCTCTCTGGCAGAACGTGCCCAAGACGAATTGAAACATCGTCGGCGACAGCCGCTAAGGGGGTAAGAAACATCGCACAGGCCGCAAAGGCATGGGTTTTTATCAGTCTAAATGAGGTTTTCATTCGTTGGCTCTCCTGTTGGTCTTTTATTGTGAACAACGAATACCGATTGTGGCCTTGGTGCAAATAGAGTGGGTCTATGATTGAAAAAGCTTTGCTGAATGTCGCGGTTTGATGCCGCTCCTTTGATAGCATTTACTGCAACAAAGGAGACTGACTAAGGGACTGAAACGGACGGGTGAATTTCGGCAAGATGCGGTGCGTATAGCGCTGACCAGTGGGCTGACACGCAAACAGGTGGCTGATGATCTTGGCGTTGGCCAATATTAAGGAGCATTCACGTCTCAGCCTGGGCAGCTATGCACTGCACGGCAGTTGAATGCTTGCATTCAATGAGAGTGGCAGGCCGCGGATGACAGAAGAGCTGAAAGAGATCGGCCTGGATATTGGGCACCGACGCGTTGACAGGCTCATGCGACAGACGGCATATCCGATGTCAGAACCCGCAAACACAAGGTGACGACGGACAGCGACCACAAGTTCAACAATGCGCCGACCCTGCTGAATCGGAACTTCATTGCCGACCAACCAAACCAGAAATGGGCAGGCAATATCAGCTACATTTGGACGCGTGAGGGGTGGCTGTATTTGGCTGTCATCCTGGACCTGCATTCAGGGCATCGCCCAAAGGCTACATCCATCACACAGATCGCGGATCGCAAACTGTTCTCATGATTATCAGAGAATTCTACACCAGCATGGGTTCAAGGCGTCGATGAGCGGCAAAGGGAATTGCTATGATGACGCAGCGGTGAAACGTCCTTCAAATCCATCGAAGCGGAACTGATCTGGCGGCATCCTTGGGAAACGCGGCACAAGACTGGGATAGCCATCTTCGAATACATCAACGGCTTTTACAATCCGCGCCACCGACACTCAGCATTGGGCTGGAAAAGCCACGTCGCTTTCGAACGGAAAGTGGCTTAAACGAGCACATGTGGCGGCACGAAAGCGGGACAGGTCCAACTTCAACAATTTGATATACGAAGTGGCTGAGTCCGACAGAAGCACGACTTGCTTTCCGGCGCACTGCATTGCGCGCAATCGTTTTATCCAGCTGGCGGTTTCTGTTTTGTCCCCTCTGCGATCAAGAGCATCTCTGGAAGGTTGTGATTGAAAACCAGGGGTTCAGTGCGAACGATCATACCGGTTCTGCTATGCACAAGCCCCGGTTGATCAGAGATAAACTTCCAACCAAATTCTGCGCGAGTGGCGACTTGGTTTGCAAACCGCAGCGTTTCCACGATAAATGCGACTTCAAGATCGGAAAATTGGTTCTAAGCAACTATTTCAATCGAAGTCGTTGTCTGTGCTGGCACCACAAAACATTCCGTCGGTAAGCTGCCTACTCAAACCTGCGTTTCACACAACCGTCCCCATCAGGGGCAACCAATTCGAAAAACTGGCTGGGGTCGGTTAGAATAGTAAAGTGCTGCCCTCTCGATCCAAGAGGGCAGCAAGGCGTTAAACAGTTTACGCGAAGCAATCAATCATAGACTTGATAGCCACCATGCCCGGATCATCCATGCCTTTGGTTTTGTCCCCGAAGATACGCGCTCGGCCAATTTTGCAGGGCTGATCATGGAATTCTTTCAGTGCCGAATCTGCGGCTTCCACTGCGGCTGAAAGGGAGGCATCGGCAGTGGATTTTCCCGCTGTTGCGGCGATAACCGCAGTCAAAGAGTCCAACATGGTCTTATCACCGATGCTTGCACCACCCCGAGCGATCATGGCATCCAATGCCGCTTGAAGCAGCTCTGGTAAACGCTCCCAGTCGATCTCAGTCTCGCCTTTGGTCTGCTTTGCGACAGCCATCAATGAAATGCCCATCAGCGTCCCGAAAGAAGAACCAGATACTTTGGTCATCGCTTTGGCGCATTCCATGCAGGCCATGCCGAAGTCTTCAGGCAGGTCATCAGAGATCGAAGCGATATTGTTGAAACCATTCACCATGGTAACACCAAGATCACCATCTCCCAGACGGCCATCAAGTTCGTTCAGATGAGCGCCCATAGGCTCAACCTGCGCGGCAATTTTTGCGATGCCAGTGCGCAGGGTTTCTGTCGTCATTCCCACGTTTATTTCCCCCAGAATGGATTGTTCGCTGGCGCAGCAAGAAGCTGCTCCAATTCATCATCAAGTTTCATCACAGAAATCGACGCGCCCGCCATTTCCATGGATGTGGCGTAGTTACCGACCAGTGGTTGAACAATTTGGATGCCCTTGTCGGACAGGATCCGGTTCACGGCACGGAACAGAATATAAAGTTCTTCAGACGGGGTGGCGCCAAGGCCGTTGACCAGGACGGACACACGATCGCCTGTGTTGAGCGCCAACTCATCTGTCAGCTTCGCAAGCAGTTCTGCAGCCAATTCGTCTGCTGGTTTGTTTTTGCCACGCCAAACACCAGGCTCGCCATGGATGCCCATACCGATTTCGATCTCGTCATCGGCGATCTCAAAAGTTGGTTTGCCTGCCTGAGGAACGATGCATGACCCAAGCGCCACGCCCATTGTGCGAATATTCTGACGCGCGCGGTCAGCGCATTCATAGACTTCGTCCAGAGACTTACCAGCCTGCGCCGCTGCCCCAGCAATTTTGACGACATATACGAGACCGGCAACACCGCGCCGCTTTTCAATTTCGTCCACGCCAGCGCTTGCAACATCGTCGTTCACGATGATTTGGCGGGCAGTGATGTCTTCCATCTCGGCGAATTCGCACGCCATAGCAAAGTTCATCTTGTCGCCGCCATAGTTGCCAACGATGCACAGAACGCCTTGGCCCGTGTCCGCAGATTTGATGGACTCCAGCATTGGGTTCATGTCCGGGGAGGCGAATACGTCACCAACCGCACAGGCATCGAGAAGGCCGTCGCCTACATAGCCTGCGAAGATTGGCAAGTGGCCAAAGCCGCCGCCAGATACAACGCCTACGCGATCGGTACTCGCGACAGGTTTGCGAAGCATACGGCGTGTTTCGCCATCAATTTTGAATACGTCAGGATGCGCGACTTCCAGACCTTCGAGTGTTTCGTCAACATAGTTGACGGCATCGTTCATGATTTTTTTCATTGCGGTTCCTCTGCAGGCAATGAAGCGAAAGATCACCCAATATGTTGGATCAGGTTTTTCTTGCTTTTCTTGCACCCTATGCTAGTTTCGTATTTCGAAACAAAAGTATCGTATTATGGATATGCGAAATTTTTTGCCATGTCAATCAGGTGTTCGCGCCTTCTTGATGCAACGTTGGAAATGAAATAGGTCAGTGGAATGCAAAGCTCGATTGTTACAAAGTTATTAGCCCTACTCACCATCATCAGTGAGACCCGAAAACCGCTTACCTTTTCAGAATTGGTTACGAAAAGTGGGTTAAACAAAAGCACAATCCATCGGCTCTTGACGATTTGTACAGAAGAACGATTGATCACATTTGACGAGCATCGAAAGGTTTATTTTGTCGGGCCTAAGATCTTTGACCTCGTACGGAATGCGTACAGCGGGTATGATATCCAAGCTGTGGCGCTCGACGAAATGATGCGTTTGCAAAGCCTGTTTGACGGTAATGTAACGATCGGCCTGCCCAACGGAATGGAAGTCGTTTACTTGAGAGTGTTGGAATCTCGGCGTTCTATGGGACCAATACAACGACCTGGGATGCGAGAACCTATCCATTGCTCTGCTTCTGGTAAGGCCTTGCTGGCATTTTTGCCGGACAAGATGATTCAATCCAAACTCGATGGCTACGAATTCGAAAAATTCACTGACCGCACGATCGACAACTCAGAGACATTTTTCGAGGCATTACAAGAAGTACGTGAGCAGGGATATGCGCGAAATGATCGCGAAGAGTACGAGCATTTCATGGGAATTTCAGCTCCCATCTTCAACTACATGTGTGAGCCGATTGCCGTGATTAACCTCTGGACAGTCGATTCGCTGCACACTTTCAAAGATCTGACCTCATGGTCGGGTGAATTACGCGCCTCCGCAGACCGCGTAACCAATCTAATAGGTGGAACCGCGCCTGATCTTGCGACCCTGCGCGGTAAATAGAGTCATTTTTAGCCGTCGTTTGCCGGCAGGTTTTCAACCGAAATAATGACAAAGTGTTTTTTGATGTAGTCGTCAACAGTCCATTCTGTTTCAAGACCGGCATTCATAACGAACGCATCACCAGCTTGAACGTCGTATGAGTTTCCGTCCCCAGTTTTGATGGTCGCGCCACCCTCAAGGATGTGACAAAACTCGACGATACCATCCATGACTGCGGTGAATTTACCGGCTGTGCTGTCCCAGATACCGGAGCGGATGGATTCCTGGTGGCCGTTGTACATCAGCCACGAAAACTGCTTTGGATCACCATCCAAGATGTCATCCTTGATGTCCTTTTCAACAGCAATTGGGTTCTGATCCTTGAATTTGATGAAGCTCATCGCGCTATCCTTCTTTGTAAGAAAAATGCGCACTGGCCCACGGGAGTGAAGCCAGCACGCTGTCGCCCTAGTTTGGTCGACGATTAGTGACGGGTGAACAACCGAGTGTTCACGCCGAGGGGATCAAAGCGGATCGAAGAGTGTATCCAGCTTGTCGCGAAACGACATCGCAGGCGCTCCGAGTGGGAGTAGTTGCTTTGTCCCCCAATGAAACGGAATTGGGCTGACGGGTGTTACTGGGAATGGCAGCGTGTCGTCCCCTGCTCCCATAGCTTTGCGCGCCAAGGTGCGCCCCATTACGGACGTCATAGCGATGCCACGCCCGCTGAAGCCAATCGCAGAAAGCACTCCAGGAGCGGGTTCGTGCAGATGCGGCATCATTTCGGTCGTTACAGCGATCCGGCCTGCCCAGGCTGTTTCGATAACGGATTGCTTAAGCTGCGGGAACACACGGTGCAGCCCGTTGCGCAGGCGGCCAATCCCGCCAAGCGCAGAGGCTTGATCTGTACTGCCGACGCAGCCGAAAATCAGACGGCGATCGCGATCATATCTTGCGAAATAGATTGCGCGACGTGTGTCAGCGATGGTCACCGCGTTTGGAAGAACCTGTTCCTGGAGTTCAGCAGACAGCGGCTCGGTCGCAATCGCAATGCTGACCATTGGGAAGATAGTTTGCTGTAATCCGGGCCACAGACCATTGGTATATGCATTGGTAGTCAGGATCACCTGCTTCGCAATAACTTTACCTTTGGCGGTTTTGACTTCCCATTTGTCACCCATCGGTTTCATGCTGGTGACTTTGCTGTTTTCAAACAACTCAGCGCCCAGACGTTCAGCAGCACGCGCGTAGCCATATGTCAAAGACAGCGGTTGTACGTGACCACCTTTGGCGTGGAACAGTGAAAATCCATATTCAGGAGAGCCACTGACCTTTTGGGTTTGTTCTCGATCCAGGAATTCAATCGGAGCGCCAGCTGATTTCCAGGCCTCGCCCAGATTGATCAACCGTTTCTTGGTGGATTTACAATGTGCTGCTTGGACCCAGCCATTCTGTTCGGCGTCACAATCTACATCATATTTTTTGATGTCGGCAAATAGCGCGTCCGCTGATCCAAGGGTTGTATCTATCAGGCGCTCGGCCTGAGATGCACCAAATTTCTTAATGAGTTCATCCGGCGTCGCGCGCCAAATTGGGTTACATTGCCCACCGCTGCGGCCGGACGCTCCCCAACCAATTTCCATTGCGTCCAGTACTGCAACTTTTGCTCCAGCTTCCGCTAGACCTATCGCTGTTCGACAACCCGTCAGTCCTCCTCCGACGATTGCGAAATCGACTTCAATATCCTCATCTAAAACCCTTGCATTCGGTCGTTCGGCGGCTGTTCTGCGCCAGTGGACCTCGTCAATGCTTTGAGGGGTGAAGCTGTTGGCTGTCATTCCATGCTCATATCGTTCTGCAAAATCTCAGTTTGCACTTTGGTTAAAGATTGGACCGCCGAGATGTCGCCGGTCCGGCGAACGCCTGAAAATCCAGGCGCAAAATCTAGGGCCCTCTGGCGAGCGGAAGGGAGGCACGCCAGAGGAATGGGCTTAACTTTTGCCTTTCCAGGGAACGAGGTGACGCTCAGCCCAACGCATCAGCATGTCGATGCCGAAACCGATGACACCGATGAGCACGATGCCCATGATCACGATGTCGGTGTTTTGGAATTTCGAAGCTGTCATGATCATCATACCGGCGCCTTGTTCCGCAGCCACAAGTTCGGCTGCAACAACAGTGCCCCAACAAACGCCCATCGCAACACGGGCCCCTGTAAAGATCTCTGGCAGAGAGTTTGGAATGATAACATGGCGCATGATTTGCCATTTGCTTGCACCCAGCGAATATGCTGCATGAACTTTACTGATGTTCACACCTGACACACCCGACCGAGCCGCGATCGCCATAATCCAAAGCGCTGCCAGGAACAGCAGGATGATCTTACCAGACTCGCCGATGCCTGCCCAAATGATAACAAGTGGGATCAGGGCCAACGGAGGCACAGGGCGCATGAACTCAACGATTGGATCAAACCAGCCGCGGAACCAGTTGCTCAGACCCATGGCATAGCCAAGCGGTACGCCAACAATCGCACCAAGTACAAAACCCAGAATAACGCGATAAAGAGAGAAACCAAGGTGTTCCCAGATCGAGAAGTTGCGGAAACCTTCTTTGAAGATTTTCACAGTACGGACCCAAACAGTTTCAGGTGCCGGCAAATAGAGAGGCTCCATTTGCATGCCGCGATCAGGGGCAAAGTTTGGCGTACCTTTGTCAGACAAAGTCACGGGACCAAAATCAGTATTCACCGTATCGCCAGGGGTGACAGGCTGACCATTGATGGCAACGATCTTGGCTCCATCCTTACGTGTCACCGCGTCATTTTTGTCCCAAGGGATTAAAATGGTGCGCCATTGCGCAACAACGGCTGCGTCGTTTTTCGCAAAGCCGTCACCTTCAGGCACAACAGGTGAGTCTGCAGATTGGTCACGTGGATGCACAACAACCCGAACCAAGGCGTCATCAGATGAGCCATCTTCGGCTTGAACCGTATAGGTGAATTCCGCAACGCCCTCGAATGGTGCTGGCGCGTGCAAGAATTTTGGCAAGAGACCTGAGCCAGTAAAGATGCCCCAGATCAGGAAGATCGTGGCGATAGAGACAAAGCCAGCGATACGGTTTGGACGTACGGCACTTTCGTCGCCGAATGTCACAGTTTTCAAAGAGGTATAGTCACGGATACCTGCGCCTTGGAGTTTGGTCACCAAGTAGAAGGAGCCAACAAACACGGCGATATAAATCAGGAGTGGAATCATTTTGAATCCTCCGAGCGGCCCATGATTTCTTCTTCCATGTCCCAGATCATGCTGAGAATTTCTTCGCGCTTCACGCCAAAGTCAGGATGTTTTTTGACTTCGCGTAGATCCGCGTCAACGCCGAGATCGGCGAACGGAAGACGGTACTCTTTGTGAATACGGCCAGGGCGTGGTGCCATCACCACCAGACGTTCACCCAACAACAAGGCTTCTTCGACCGAGTGCGTGATGAGAATGATAGTTTTGCCGGTTTCTTTCCAAAGCTTCAGAACCAGGGATTGCATCTTTTCGCGGGTAAGCGCGTCAAGTGCGCCCAGAGGTTCATCCATCAAAATGACATCTGGGTGGTTGGCCAAGCACCGCGCCAGCGCAACACGCTGCTGCATGCCACCTGAGAGTTCGTAGATAGCTTTTTCTTTGAAATCCTGCAGGCCAACGACCTCAAGCAAGTGATCAACCTCTTCCAGGTAATCAGACTCGCGCTGACCCTGCATACGTGGGCCGAAGCTGACGTTGTCACGCACCGACATCCATTCAAAAAGAGCACCTTTTTGAAAAACCATGCCGCGGTCTGCGCTTGGACCGGCAATTGTGTTACCGTTGAGAGTCATTTGACCACCGGTTGGAGCCAAAAAGCCAGCGACGATATTAAGCAAAGTTGTCTTACCGCAGCCCGAAGGGCCCAGTACGCTTAATAGCTCTCCGGCTTTGAGGTCCAGAGAGACATCCTGCAAAGCTTGAACTGCACCGCCATCGGGCAGATCAAATCGCATGGATAAATTTTGGATCGAAAGTCCAGTCATTCCCCACCTATTTTTTTTGTGAAAGGGGCTGTGCCATCCTCGGGCGCAGCAGGATTGGCGCGAGGTGACCCTCGCGCCAAGTCTGGCTTACATGCCTTGTACGGCCATCAGTGGACCAGTGTTTACGGCAGATTCGTAGTTGTCGAGAGACGCGTCGATTGAACCCGCTTCAACAAATACTTCTGCAACACCCTTCATGAATGTTTGAACGTTGCCGCCCAACCATTTGCCTGAAAGCTGCTCTTCAACAGTAGGCATTTTCATTGTGCTGATTGCAGCGCGCGCAGCAGCCAGATCCAGGCCCGCCTCGTCAGCAATCACTTTGAGCAGCTCGTCGCCTTGGTCAGCGGCCCAAGTTTTGTTGGCTTCAGCTGTCACTTCAAGGAACTTAGCAACGATGTCGCCATTTTCCGCGATGAAGGACGCAGGGGAAGACGTCACATCAAATACCAAGATGCCCAGCTCTTCTTTTTCGTCGCCAGTCAAAAGTACGTTGCCGTGCTCTTTCATACGACCCAAGCCACCGCCGTAACCGCAAGCAAAGTCAACTGCGCCTTGGCTCAGTGCTGCTGCACCTTCTGGTGGCGCCATGTCCACAACCTGCAGTGAGTCTACTGGAACACCGAAGTGAGCCATCTGACGCAGGAAGCCGTAGTGAGCAGCTGTGCCGAGAGGAACGGCAACTTTTTTACCGGCCAGCTCGCCAGCAGAGTCTTTGTCGATTTCCAGGGAGGAGGAAACAACGCAGTTGTCGTTATCAGAATAGCTTACCGCAACGTCGATAATTTGAAGGTCTTGGCCACCCGATGTCGCAACAACGAAAGGAGGCAGACCTTGAGACACAGCGATCTGAACATCACCGGATGCCATAGCCGCGCTCATCGCTGTGCCGGTTTCAAAAGAAACCCAGTTCACTTTCATGCCCAATGCTTCTTCATAAGCACCGGTAGCTTTTGCTGCCATCATTGGCATTGGCCATTCTAGGAAGTACGCAACTGTCAGCTCTTCAGCCATTGCAGCCGTACCGGAAACTGCGGCAATCGCTGCGGCCAAAATAGTTGTGGATGTTTTCTTGATCATTTTGTGTTCCCTGTTTAGTGAACTTCATTTAGTTTTATATTACAAAACTTTTATTTTGCAATACGAGAATAGCGGCGCAATCCGACATTCGTCAATATTAAAATCATAACGTCTGAATTTGGTAGCTTGTAATCTGGATCAAAATGAAATGAGCTATCTTAAATATTTGATTTTTTTGTTTATAATGAAGCGCTTGGCTCATAATCTAGAGCCAATGTAAAGAAATCGGGCAATTCACATCACAGTTTATCGGGCTATTTTGAAGCCAATTTGGTTCCGAAAACCATCTGGAGACTCGATTCTTCTGCAATTTTATCTTCGCAATACCCGGGTTTCTTAAGCCCCATTCATTCAAAAAATACTCTGCGAGCTTGGAGAGAGCAGAAAACTATTCACTAACAATAGCTTATTTCCAAAGTGTATCTTTTACCCGCGCATTGACCATTCGCGATTTATTTTACGTAATTGAACTATTGCTTTGTATTCTAAAACTTTAGCCAAAACACATGTCTATAATTCGGCCATAGGGGAAATCTGAAAGATGAAAACTACTCCCTGCCGAGTGATCTCTAGGCGCAGATTGCAGCCTTCATCGACCATTACAATCATCAGCGATATCACGAAAGCATCAACAACATCACACCTGCCGAAGTCTACTTCGGGCGTGACAAAGCCATTCTACAACAACGCGAAAGGATCAAACGAAAGACACTCGAAGCGCGACGCTCGCATCGCCGCCAGAAAGCCGCATAATCAAACCAACCAGATGAGCCAAAGTCTCTCTTAGGTTAGACCGCTCTTGGTCCCAAAAACTGACGACGGACACTAGAGACCGTTTTGTGCGCAGCAACCTATTCTAGGTAGTCTTTCAAAAAGGCCGCGTATTCGTTCGATGCAACCGAAATGTGACTGTCCATTAGAGTGACTGCCAATTCGACGTCTTGGTCCTTATAAGCCTTCAAAATCGAACGGTGTTCATCCTGAGAGTCAATCGTCGCATGATGAGCACGCATATATATGTGTGTGTATCGATGCGCGATCGTATGGGCCCGCTTGATCATGCGATTTAAATGCGCCATGCGCGCTGGCGCATATAGAGCAAGGTGAAATTTCAGATTCCAGTGGCTTGAGACAGTAACATCTGTGATCAATTCGAAATCCCTGATGATCGCGTCAATCTCTTCGCAGTGTGCATCGGTTGAAAGTGGGACAGACTCGCGTACAGCAAACAGTTCAAGCATTCGGCGCAACTTAAAAGCCTCCAGCATTTCATCTGCTGAGGTCTGCGAAACAACGAATCCCCTATTGCGATAGAAATTCACAAGCCCTTGCCCTTCGAGCTCGCGCAGCGCTTCCCGTACAGGAATCTTGCTTGTGCCTAATTTTTCAGCGATCACATCTTGCTTAATTGATGCTCCGCTTGGCAGAACACCAGTAACGATGGCCTCCTGCAGCACTTTTACAGCCATCTGTGGGGCAGTCTCTTCCCCCAACTCCATGCTCGCGAAAAGGTCCTCAAATGAAATTTCATGAGACTCACTGTAAGGCTTTGGCAATACAGCATTTTCTGCAACATTTGGGGTTGTCAATTAATAGCTCCTAACAAGCATTCAGGCTTTTAGCGCACTCGCTAACAATCGCATAATAGAGCGAACAACCACGACAGAGCAAACATATCGTATACCTATTGTTGGAATAAATCCGAAATAATTCAACAGTTGACAGGGTTCACCCACTTTCGCAGGATGAATCGTATACGATATAAAAAACGACAACGACATGGAGGTCACTAAGATGAAAACTGTCCTAACCCTCGGCGCATCTGTCGTCGCACTTGCGAGCGCTGCGACAATTGCACAAGCCGATATGATTGAAACTATTAAAGAGCGAGGCGAGCTCACATGCGGTGTACACACAGGCCTAGTAGGCTTTGGCGCGCCAGACGAAGCAGGTGAATGGCAAGGGCTTGATCCTGATTATTGTCGCGCCATCGCCACAGCGATTCTTGGTGAACCTAAAGTAAAATGGGTACCCCTATCCGCTCAGGCCCGCTTTACATCTCTGCAAAACGGCGAAATCGACGTGCTGGCGCAAAACTCGACCATGACTCTTGCACGTGATGCATCTCTTGGCCTGACTTTCCCAGCCTTCAACTTTTATGATGGCCAAGGTTTGCTGATTAAATCCGATCTAGGAGTAAGCGACAGCAAAGAGCTCGACGGCGCAACTGTTTGTATTCAGCAAGGCACAACCAGTGAATACGTAATCCGCAATCATTTCACTGACATGGGTATTTCCTTTACTCCAGTGGTCATCGAAAGCGGAACCGAGTTCTTCTCTGCCTTCTTTAGCGGCCGTTGCGACGTAATCACCAGCGACCTATCACAATTGGCCGTCGTACGTCTGACATCTGACGATCCAAGTGCGTACACCGTTCTGCCAAATATCTTGGCAAAATCACCATTAGGCCCTGTTGTCCGCGCGGACGACAAAGCATTTGAAAACGTCGTTAAGTGGACATCATACGCGCTTTTGACAGCTGAAGAACTCGGCGTGACACAGGCGAATGTTGAAGAAATGAAAGCAAGTGACAGCGCTGAATTACAGTCCTTCTTAGGTGCGAACCCTGGCGTCGGTGAATTGATCGGCCTTGAAGATGACTGGATCTACAATGTCATCTCAACCGTCGGAAACTACAGCGAAATCTTTGACCGTAACGTCGGCAAAGACTCTCCGTTGGGTCTAGAACGTGGCCAGAATGCCCTATGGTCAGATGGCGGCCTTATGTACTCTCCACTCTTCTAAAGTTAACTCCCCTGGCTCGCTGGACTTCGGTTTGGCGGGCCTTTTTTATGGGCTTCCGAGGACATTATGAACCCTAGTTTTCGTCGCGAAAGAATGCGTCACCTTACCATTCAGGTATTTACCATTGGAACAGTCGTCGCATTGCTTTGGCTCGTGGCCTCAATGGTTCAACATCGTCTCGAACTGATGGGAATCAACACCGGATTTGGTTTCTTGAGCAACCGCGCGGGTTATGACATCGGTGAATCCTTGATCCCTTATGATGGCGACGCAAGCTACGGCCGTGCGCTGCTTGCCGGGTTCAGCAACACCCTCAAAGTTGCAGTATCATCAATTTTCGCCGCTCTCGCCCTAGGCCTTCTAGCGGCAGGAGCAATGCTGTCCGGCCATTCGACCGCCAACCGAATTGCCAAGTTTTATATCAAAACCGTGCGCAATACGCCGCTGCTGTTACAACTTTTCTTCTGGTTTGGGATTTTTACGATCAGCCTCCCGGCGATCCGAGATCGGTTAACGTTGCTCCCAGGTGTATATCTTAGCAACCGTGGCCTGAACTATCCGACCCCAGATTTAGCCCTCGGATTGGTCTTCCTACTCGCACTCGCCATCCTAGTATTCACGCTCATCTATGGCGCGCGGTTACGTAGCCGTGGTGCCAAGACACGCCTATTTAGCATTATAGGCTGGTCGATAGGCCTTGGTGTCGTTCCCCTTGCAGCAACCACAGGCATTGGCCATCTCAATATGCCCGAAATTGGGCGCTTTGCGATCAAAGGCGGCGGCGTTCTATCACCTGAGTTCATGACGCTTTTCATCGGTTTATCAATCTACACGGGCACCTATATCGCCGAAACCTTGCGCGGTGCCGTTATGGCCGTTGCCTCTGGACAAGGCGAAGCGGCTGCGGCACTTGGCCTAACACGCGGCCAATCTTTCCGTCTCGTCGTTCTTCCGCAAGCCACACGAATTGCGCTGCCCTCAATCGTTTCCGAATTGCTGAACCTTGTGAAAAACAGCTCTCTGGGTGTGGCTGTTGGCTATCCTGACCTTGTGTCAGTGGGCAACACAGCCATGAACCAAACCGGACAGGCCATTGAAATGATTGCTATCTATATGCTCGCCTATGTGACGATCAACGTGATCATCACCAAATGCTCTCAGGTTTTGGAGGCCCGCTATGAATGGTAACCATACTCTTTCATTGCCTCAAAAACTCAACGTAGCTTTGTTTGGCGATAAAATTCGTACAATAATCTCGATTCTACTTATTTTTATTGCCGTGTTCGCAGGCCCCGGCTTGATCAATTGGTTGCTCCTAGATGCCACATGGGTCGGCACCTCTGAGGATTGTCGCGTCAATGGCGGGGCATGCTGGGCATTTCTAGGGGTTAAGCTGAACTTGATTGTCTTTGGCGCATACCCAACAGCCGAAATATGGCGCCCAATGGTGTTCATGGCCTTACTTACTTTGATTGCAGCCTATGCCTACCAACGCCCACGAAGCATAAAACAGGTCATTCTGTGCTTGTGCGTTGCATTTATTGTCGGGTTGCTCTTAATGCGCGGCGGTATATTGGGCTTGCCGGTCGTCGCCAACACCCGCTGGGGCGGCCTTCCGATCACTTTGATTGTAACTCTGGCCGGGCTTGGTGCATCCTTCCCGCTGGGCATACTCATCATGCTCGGAGGTGCTTCCGAGAACCCCCTATTTCGCATCCCTTGCCGACTGTATGTAGACGTCATCCGGGGCATTCCCGCCATCACTTTGGTCTTTATGACTTTTGCCATTGTACCGCTTTTAATGCCGCAAGGCATGATGATCGACAAACTATTACGCGCTGCTCTTGGCTTAACGTTTCTGACCGCTGCCTATTTTGCCGAAGCCCTTCGTGGCGCCCTTGAGGCGTTGCCCAAAGGACAAGATGAAGCCGCGGCTGCGTTGGGCGTGGGTTACTGGAAGCGCCAAAGGCTGATTATCCTACCACAAGTAATTGCAAATTCGATGCAGCCCTTGGCGAACATTGCCATCGCATTTGTCAAAAACACCTCTCTGCTGATCATCATCGGTTTATTCGATCTCTTAGGCGCGGCACGGTCCAGTCTGTTTGATGGGGATTGGCAGGGATATTATCGCGAGCTCTACCTGTTTGTGGGGCTCATTTACCTCGTCATCTGCCTGTTTCTTGAAAGCTATGTAAGCAAACTAGAAACCGAACGCAGCGGACGCATTTCTCGCTAAAGAGGCTTTATGAAAGAGATCATTGATCTGCCACACCTGAACGCAGCGTTGGCAAAACTTAACACACCCACATCTTTGCTCGTGCGCAGCAAGGACATGCTTTACAGCTGCGGCATTCCGCCTATGGATTTGGAAAAGCAGGAAATTGTTCAAGGCGACTTGAAAGAACAAACCACTGCCGTGCTTAGCATCATGAAGGCTGCCCTAGAAGGTGCTGGATCTAAACTAGAAAAAGTTATTAAAATAACGATTTATGTGACGGATACCGCATACTTTGGCCCGGTTAACGAAGTATACAAAGAGTTTTTTCCAGACAATCATCCTGTCCGATCCTTTGTTGCAGTTGCCCCTTGGCCGCTGCCGTTTGACGTCGAAATCGATTGCATCGCCGAAGCCTGAGACCACAACATATCAAAGATCTTTGGATGACATAAGTCACCGATCATGCTCATAAATCAGAAGGTGAAACCCGCCCACCAATCTGATCAAAGCCGGAAATATCTAGACCCAGGTGGTCCAAGGTTGGGGGCAAGTGCAACCCGAGCTCGTTTTCACGGGATCATATCAATCAAGGTTTCACCGCAACATAGGATTATTCTTTGCCCTCAACTTAAGTGGTTTTGGTATGCCCAAGGTATACCTCCACTGCTGATGCGCTACCTTCGCTCCAAATGAGCTCTAGCCAGTGGCAAAAAGTTGACGCAAATACTGGGTCGTCTGCCAAATTTCCGTAAATCTGGCGCTGTTCTAACCACTTCTTTGGATTGAACTCGCTTGCTTTGGCTGCCACGGACAGGTGCGGCCAAATTGGATCATTGTCTTGGATTTGCGAACCGTCGTCGCGTATACCTGCGCACATTCGTGCCCATAGGGCCTCTACCAAGGCTAGACCCTTGACTGAGCCGTTTGCTGCCAAAGCATCCTTTAGAATGGGAAGGATGAATTCAGGGTGTCGCGAAGAGCCATCAAACGCCACCCGTCGCGTGGTGTCGCGAATTTGCGGGTTGGAAAACCGGGAGGCAATTAATTCGGTATAATCGGCAGGGCTCATGTCTGGAACCGGCGCGACGTACGGCACGATTTCTTCGTGTTCAACTTTATGAAAAAATTCAGATATCAACGGGTGGGCCATGCATTGCGCTATGGTGTCCACAGACAATAGCTCTCCGACATTGGCCAAAACTTGGTGCCCTGCATTCAAAATACGAATTTTCATCGCTTCGTAATTGTGAACATCGTCGGTCAGGATCGCACCAGCTTCTTCCAGTTCAGGTCGCCCTGCGCAAAAATCATCCTCGATCACCCACTGACGATAGCTTTCATGCGTGACAGGCGCGGCGTCTTCGATGCCCAACCCTCGTACCATGTCGAGTTCACTTGGCCCCGTGGCCGGCACAATGCAGTCAACCATGGAATTTGGAAAGCTACAATGTGCGGAAATCCAATCAGCTAAGCCCGGATTACTCTGGCGCGCCAGTGACACCACTGTTTGCCGTGTGATCGTGCCATTGCCACGAAGATTGTCACAGCTGAGAACCGTGAAAGCCCCTGCCCCGGTTTGTCGCCGCACGTTTAATGCAGCGACAATGGCACCAAAAGCAGTGCGCGGTGCTTCTGGGTGCGCTACATCGTGTTGAATATCAAGATGGCCAGTTTCAAACCCTCCATCGGTTGGCGCAATAAAATAGCCCCCTTCGGTCACGGTAAGAGAAACGATGCGAATTGCAGGATCCGCCATCTGGCGGATCAATGTCGCACAGTCCTCTTCTATCGGTAGGTAGTCGATCATAGAACCGACAACTTCAGCCGACGGTCCACCCGCCGAAACTTCGATCAGCGTCGTTAAACAGTCTTGCGCCACAAGGCGCTCACGCATGGCCGCATCATAGGAACGGACTCCAGCACCAATGATAGCCCAATCATGTGCGAGCCCATTTTGCATCAATTGATGCAAATACCACGCCTGATGAGCACGATGAAAGTTCCCGACTCCAATGTGGACTATTCCCGGTTGAAGCTGTGTCCGGTCATAGTTCGGATGCGGAATATCCTTGGGCAAGCTCGGCAGATTTGCATCTGACAGCACGATGCTCTGCATATTTTCTGTCGCGCACATCATTAAATTCTTAGGCCCTGCGCATCAAATTTATGAATTTGATCAGCCTGTGGTGTGAGGTAAATCGTATCGCCATGCTTCACCGCGATGTCTCCGGTGATACGAACAGTGATCATGTCAGCAAGACCCGTGTCGTGAACATGAATAAACGTATCAGAGCCAAGGTGTTCTGCCACACCAACGCGGCCTTTCCACATGCCATCTGTCATGCTGACACCGGTATGTTCTGGACGAATACCAATCGTTGCAGCTCCCATTTTCTCGGCTTCAGTGCCAGAAAAAATGTTCATTTTTGGAGATCCAATAAAACCTGCAACGAAGACATTGCGTGGTTTATGATATAGCTCAAGCGGAGAGCCGACCTGTTCGATCACACCGGCACGCAACACAACGATTTTGTTGGCCATTGTCATCGCTTCGACCTGATCATGGGTCACGTAGATCATGGTGGTCTTTAGCCGTTCATGCAGTTCACCAATCTCAAGACGCATCCCTACACGCAGCGCTGCATCTAGGTTTGATAGGGGTTCGTCGAACAAAAACGCCTCGGGTTCGCGCACGATGGCGCGGCCAATGGCGACGCGCTGACGTTGACCACCCGACAGATCAGCGGGTTTGCGATCTAGGTAATCCATGAGGTTTAGCGACTTGGCCGCTGTCTCGACCCGTTCATCAATTTCGGGCTGTTCCATCTTGGCCATACGCAGCGGAAAGCCAATATTTTTGCGCACCGACATATGTGGGTAAAGCGCATAGGATTGGAACACCATGGCCAGTCCACGTTTCGCTGGCGGCACATCGGTTGCATCTTCTCCTTCGATCTCAATAGCGCCAGAGGTCAAATCTTCGAGACCAGCAATCATGCGCAGCAAGGTCGACTTACCACAGCCCGACGGGCCAACGAACACTGCGAACTCTCCATCTTCGATCGTAAGATCCAATGGCGGTATGACCTGCGTTTCACCAAACGTCTTGGTCACGTTTTTCAATACGATACGTCCCATTGTCTTTCCTTATTTCACAGCGCCAAAGGTCAAACCTTGGACAAGTTGTTTCTGGCAAAACCATCCCAATACAACGATGGGTCCGACGGCGGCCGCCGATACTGCGGAGAGGCGACCAAAGAACAGGCCCTCAGGGGCGCGGTTGCCTTCGATGAGTTTAGAGAGCGTTGCTGCATCTGTTGTTGTCAGACGAACGGTCCAATATGCCTCGTTCCAGCAGAAGATGAAGCAGAGCAACGCCGTTGAGGCGATCCCACCCCAGGCGAGCGGAATGAGGATTTCTTTGATTTCGCCCCAAGTGTTTGCGCCATCCATTTGACCCGCTTCGATGATGTCTTTTGGGATCTCTTTGAAGTAGGTGAATAACATCCAGATCACGATGGGCATGTTGATCAGACTGAGCACCAAGATGATCAAGAAATGCGTATCAAACAGCCCGGCACTTTTGGTGATAAATGTCATCGGATAAAGCACCGCCGCGGCTGGCAGCATTTTGGTCGACAGCATCCACATCAACACGTCTTTAGTCGCGCGGCTTGGGTTAAACGCCATGGCATATGCACACGGGATACCAACGAACAGCGTAAAGACTGTGGCCATAACCGCGGTGATGACCGAGTTCTTAGCAAAGCGCCAATAGTCGTAATTTTCGGTCATGTTGATGTAGTTGTCGAAGGTTGGTTTGAAAAAGATCAGGTGTTCCGGTTTCACCGCGTCGGCGTCGGTCTTAAAGCTGGTTAGCACCATCCAGAAGATGGGGAAGAAGAAGAACAGCCCAACGACCCAGGCCAATGTCGGCCGTCCGTATTTTCCGAACCTCGAAGTTTTTGCAACGATTGCCATTGTCTGGTCCTCTTATTCCATGAGTGTCTTGCCAATCATGCGCAGCAAAAAGATTGCGACGATGTTGGCGAGGATGACTGCAAAGATGCCTGTGGCACTTGCTGCACCGATGTTGTTGTTGGCAAATTCACCTATCAAGTAAGGCAGGTTTTTATTGCCGTTTCCGCGGCTTACGATTTCGATCTCGGCGTATAGCGACAGGTGAAAGATCGCCTGGATCATCACCACGATTGCGATTGGGCGTGCCAAATGCGGCAAGGTGAGAAAGCGAAATTGCGACCAAGTGTTTGCCCCATCAAGTACAGCGGCTTCTTTCTGCTGCTGGTCTTCCGATTGCAAAGAAGTCATGAAAATTAATACAGCAAAGGGTGTCCATTGCCACGTCACCATGATGATAACGGCGTAGGCCGAAGTTTGCGTCGCTCGGAACGAAATCGGGTGCAGCTCGGGCCACATGCTAAAGAACCATCCGACCAACGGCGCGTCTTTAAGGCCTGTGATCATGTCATTGATGCCGCCAACCGCAATACCTTGCAGACCAAGAACCGGATCAAGGATCATGTTAATCCACAAAACCGCATTCACAGCAGGCATCACAAAGAACGGTGAGATCAAAAGCACCCGGACGATGCCCTGCCCCGGAAAGCTTTTGTTGATAAGTACGGCGATCAACACGCCCAGAATGACGGTTAGAAACAGAATGCTGCAAACGATGAACAAGCTGTTCTGAATAGCAAACAAGAAGTCTTTGGATTTTAAAACAAATTCATAGTTACCAAAGCCGCGCCAGTTGCTGAAACTCGGCGTCGTCCACTCTGGGCGACGTAAGCTATTTAAAACGTAGCGAATAAACGAGAAGTACAGCGTCATCCCTAGAGGGATTAGCATCCATACTAAAAGCAAAAGCACCGCGGGTGTTTGAAGAAGGCGGGGGAGCTTTCTGTCAGACATGATCCTATCCTCCAGGCAAAACGTCTTTTACGTTTTGCTCGTGATGTTGGGGTTACGAATATTTGGATGTTAGGCGTCGCCGAGGCTATTTAGCAAATCGGACAAGGGGATTGGTGGGAGAGCCCGGTACAAACCGGACCCTCCAGAGTAGCTTAGTCGTAGTAGCCAGCCTCTTTCATGATCGAGTCCGCTGCCTTTTGCGACGCTGCAAGTGCATCCTCTACAGACTTGGCACCCGACAGAGCTGCGGCCATTTCCTGAGCGACGGCAGAGCCGACTTCTGGGAATTCTGGGATCGCTGCGAACTGAACACCAACATAAGGCTTCAGATCGGTTGCACCCGGTGCCGCGCTTTCGATTGCTGCCAATTCAGCTGCCGCAAAGCCTGCTGCTGCTTGGAACTCAGGGATCGCGTAGGTTGACGCACGTTGACCAGTTGGAACAGAACCCCATCCAAACTCAGCATGGTTACCAACTGCTTTTACGTAGTCTTTTGATGTTGCCCACTCGATAAAGTCAGCCGCTGCTTCAGCGTTCGGAGACCCCGCAGGGATCGCCATTGCCCACGCCCACAGCCAGTTTGCACCAACTGGGTTACCTGCATTTGGTGATTGCGCGTAAGCCACACCGTCAACTTCTAGGAAGGATGCCGCGATTGTGGCATCAATCCACATGCCGCATTTGCCTTCGTTATAAAGCGCAAGGATTTCATTGAACGAGTTCCCTTCAGAACCTGGAGGGCCATAGTTACCCAATAGGTCGACGTAGAAGTTGATCGCCGCGTTCCATTCCGCGCTGTCCAGAACTGGACGCATATCGGCATCAAACCACGCGCCACCGAAAGAGTTCACAACAGTGGTGATAAACGCCATGTTGTCGCCCCAACCCGGCTTACCGCGAAGGCATGCGCCATAAACGCCATTTGCTGGATCGTGAATTGCTGCGGCTGCTGCCTTCACGTTGTCCCAGCTGTCGTTGTCTGTGATAGATACACCTGCTGCATCCATCAGGTCTTTGCGATACATCACCATCGAAGATTCACCATAGAATGGTGCTGCGTAAAGCTGACCCTCGTGGGACAAACCGTTGCGCATCGCTGGTAGAATATCGTCGACATCATAGTCAGCTGAGAAGTTCAGCGGTTCAATCCAGCCTGCTGCACCCCAAATCGGGGCTTCCTGCATGCCGATGTTGATGATGTCATACTGCCCGCCACCTGTTGCGGTGTCAGAGGTTACCTGCTCGCGAAGAACACCTTCTTCTAGCGAAACCCAGTTCAGTTCGACGCCTGTCTCTTGTGTGTAGGCCTCTGCAACTGTCTGCATGTTGATCATGTGACCGTTGTTCACGATCGCAATTGTGAGTGTCTCGGCTGATACGCTGCCTGCCCCAATAAGCGACATGGCAGTTGCTGCACGAAGTGCGTTCTTTTTAAACATCCTATTCCTCCCGTAATCGATGTTGCATCTAAAGTAGCGACAAATATCTTCTCGCGTCAAATTAATTCTTTACGCGAGTAAAGTTTTATAAATTTCCTTTAACCTCTGATACTTACGCCGAGGCCCTCATTACCAGTCGCCCATCAAATAAGGTTTCCTCTTGCGAATCGGCTGTAGTTTTCCCCTCAATCCTTTCAAACAAAGTCTCTACACTCCGTTTAGCAATGGCCTCATAATCCTGAGACACTGTCGTTAAGGTTGGACAAGTATATCGCGAAAATGGATGGTCATCGTGTCCAGCTACGCGCAACGTACATTCAGGCTCTAGACCTACGCGCACACCTTCTTCGAAAGCGGCTGACAGAAACCCAATAGCAAGTCGATCATTACTGCACAGAATTGTGTTGGTTGGAAGCTTGCCCCCTCGCACGACGCGCCGCCCTTCTTGAAAGCCGATCTCTTCAAATTCCCACCCCTCACCGGCCGCTTGGATCAAATTCGGTTCATGACCTAACGCTTCCATCGACGCGATATAGGCATTACGACGTTTGAAAGCGTTTGGGTTTGTCGGTGATTTCATCTCAAAGAAGGTTGGCGGTTCGCCGGTACGGCACAGATAATCCACCATGATCCCAACACTTTGTTCGTTATTAGAGCCAACGAAAGGCGCTCCAATTCCGTCGATATTAGCGTCAAACAGCACACTTGGCACATCATTACAGAACGTATCAACATGCGCTCGATCAGAGGCTCGTCCTAGAGGCGCTAATAAAACACCGGCTGGTTTAATGCTGCGGAGGTTTTCGAGGTTTTCGATTTCCAATTCGGGTCGGCCGTGTGAACCCAATAGAACAGGTTTGTACCCCGTTTCCAGAATGTTATCTTCGATGACCCTCGCAATTTTCGCAAAAAAGGGATCAGAGAGATAGGGAACCACTACTCCAATGTTTTTGGTCAGTCGCCGATTTTGGTTTATTGCGTAAAGATTAGGTTGGTAGTCGTATTTTTCTAATGCTTCCTCAATCCGTTTTTTGGTGGAAACGCGAACGCTGCCAGGGTCATTAAAAAATTTTGAAAGTGTCGGCCGGGAAATACCGCTGACGGCAGCAAAATCTTCCATGTTTCTTATTTTTTTGCTCTTCATGAAAGGGCCCATTTTACAGCTATCAACTTTCGAACGAATTAACTCACGTCCATTATTCTCTTTCACTATAAATTAACGCGCGGAAACTTTCACCAAATTTCGAAATTTGCGCTGTTTCAATCACTTGCCGCAAACTTCCTCCTTCCAACCGACGCGTAGAATGGACCTGTCTCGCTTTCGTGCCGCCCCATGTGCCAGTTCAAGCCACTTTTCCGTTCGAAAACGACGGGGCTTTTCCAACCCAGTGCTGAGTGTTTTCTGCGGGCGTTATAGAAGCCATTTATGTAGTTGAAGATTGCCAATTCAGCGGTGCGTCGGGTGGCCCAAGATTGCCGCCAGAACAGCTCCGTCTTAATCGTCTTGAAGAACGTCTCAACTGCGGCGTTGTCAAAACAATTCCCTTTCCCAGACATCCACTGCCCGGCAGTGCATGTTTACATGCATGAGAGGGGATGCTTTGAACCCATGCCTACGCAGGATCTTCTGGTAGTCATGTGAGCAATATTGCGACCCGCGATCCGTGTGATGGATACAACCTTTAGGCGGTTTGCGTAGATTGATCGCCATTTCCAAGGCTCGGATTGCCAGATCGCGCTTCATGCGGTTGCTAACGGCCCAGCCGATCACGCGCCTAGAGTGCAGATCAAGGATGACAGCCAGGTACAGCCAACCCTCACGCGTCCACACTTCGCTGATGTCCATTGCCCGGCAGGGTATTTGCACAGCAAATGTCCCGAGAGGGGCCAGCCCATTTCTGGTTTGGCTTTTCAGCATTGAAGTCGCGATCCAGCAGGTTTGGCGCGATATTGAACTTGTGGTTGCTGTCAGTAGTCACCTTGTATTTCTTTGACCTTTCGACACAAATGCTGTTCTCACGCAGTGACGAGGGTTCGGCAGATGATCTGGGAGATCATTTGCCCAAGGAACGCGACCAACACGACGGTGTCCTACGTCAACGCCGACCTCCTTCAATTCTTCGGTCATTCTGGGGCGACCATAACTGCCCAGAGATAGGGCAAACTGTTCTCTTATATGTGCCAGCACCACCAAATCTTTACGCTGACTGGTACTCAACGGCCGGGAACAAAAGGCACGATAGCCACGCGGGCTAACGTCCATAATTTGACACAGCCGATTGACAGGCAGCATATCCTTATTCTTTGCAATAAACGCGAACCTCATTTGCTTCGCTCCGCAAAGAACTGGGTGGCTTTTTTAACACTTCCCTCTCCTCGCGCAGTAGGCGGTTTTCTTTTCGAAGCTCCGCCAGATCGCGTTCCAAGTCGGATTGTGCGGTTGGTTTTTCAGGGCTGTGCTGATCTTGTTGTATCCAGCGGCTCAGCGTTGAAAACGCCAAGATCAGCCGCAACCTGCTTGCGCGACAGTCCGCTAATTAAAGCTATGCGAAGCGCTTCTGCGCGGAATTCTGGGGTTCGTTGTGGTGATGCCATTTCGTTGCTCCTTTGAGGCAAAATACCAAGTCAAAGGAGCGGAACCAATCCGCGACAGGTCCAGTTTCACGCTTGAGCGAGCCTCGGCATTTTCATGGGTTCTGACTGCAGAAAACCTTGCACCATACGCTCCAACATGGCGGATTTGATATCCACGCAGCTTGGCTCATGCCACAGATTGGTCAGCTCATTCGGGTCGTTTTCAAGATCAAACAGTTCGCCATCTTCACCCGTACGATAGACTGAAATTTTATATCTCTGCTCAATATAACTTGTGACATGAGGATTTTCCGGATTGTGCCTATTCTCGCAGATCGCAAAGCGGCGTGGGGCCTTTGCCTTTCTCTCCCAGGCACCCAATTGGGAGACACCCTGAACACCCCCCGGGATTTTCACACCAGCCGCTTCAAGGAACGTCGGCGTTAAATCGATAAGGCTTTGAATATCCTGACAAACGCCTGACGCGGGAATACGTCCGGGCCAGCACGCGGCAAAGGGAATACGCAGCATGTCCTCATAGTGGAATGGACCTTTCGCCACTAAACCATGTTGCCCAAGAAAATGGCCATGATCGGTGGTGAAAACGATCAGTGTGTTTTTGAGAAGATCATTGCTTTCCAAGTGATCCAAAATGCGGCCTATCTGTTGATCCAGAAACGACATCATGCCGTAATAGACAGCCATGTCCTTTTTCAGCGCCTCTTTGTCGTACAGGTGGCTGTCGCAGCCGTGCGCTTCATATGGCACATGCCAGTCGTCGAAGTCCGGTGACGGCTGTTGCGTCATCGCGAAATGACGTGGATTTCTCTCGTGCTCGCCAGGAGCCACCTCACCCGGTTCCATATCCTCTGGGTCATACATTGACGCCCAAGGTTCTGGCACTGTGTAAGGCGGATGGGGATCAGGGAAAGAGGTCCACAGGAAGAAGGGAGAGGACTCCTTCTGTGAGGCCTCGATAAACGCTAAAGAGCGATCTCCGATCCAAGGCGTATAGTGCATGTCTTCGGGCAAGGCCCAACTACGTTCTTCGCGGGCCCAATAGGGTGCGTTTTCTGCTTTTTTGGGGGCATGTTTCGAACTCTTGCCGGGCAAGGGTTGGAAATACTCCTGCCAATCCGCCAATCCGCGATCTTCCATCCAAGCGGCATAATGCTGACCAACATGCGCCTCGTCTGCATGATTTCGAACCAATTCGATGTGATCAAACCCATAGAACGGGCCGGTAAAACCTCGCCAGAAATCAATATCGCGCAGGATGGGTTGTTTTTCCAAAGATTCTCCGGCCAGTGGCTGGAAATGCGCCTTACCAATCAACCCAGTTTTATACCCTGCCTCCGAGAGCATAGCGCCCACCGTTGGGGTTTCCTCAGGCAGTTTCACTCCGATGGTCCAAGCCCCGTGCTGCGAAGGGTATTGGCCGGTGATAATGCTCGCCCTCGAAGGTGTGCACACAGGGCTAGGGCAATAGGCGCGATCAAAGCGCGTTCCCATCTCGCACAGCCGATCAATATTAGGCGTTTTGATCGCGGGGTTTGTCGCCCCCAATGCCGTGAAATGCTGCTGATCGGTTGTGATCAAAAGGATATTTGGACGTTTGGTCAAAGGATCACCCCTTTACCGCGCCAGAAAGGCCGTTAATGAAATAGCGTTGCAAAAGTATGAAAAGCACGACGACAGGTATGACCGAAATCGTGGCCGCCGCTGCCATGCCTGTCCAATCGATGAACTGCTCACCCTTGAAGGCGTAAAGCCCCACAGACAGGGTACGGATTGCTGGGTTGGCCAGTGTAACGACCAAGGGTAGCAGGAAGTCATTCCACGAATGCAAAACCTGCATAATCACAACCGTTACCACCATCGGGCGGGCGAGAGGCAGCATCACATACCAGAATGTTTGCAAAAAGCTGACACCATCCACCCGCGCAGCCTCTTCAAGCTCTTTCGGTAACTGGCTAAAGTACCCTGCAAAGAGGATCACAAAGATCACCATCGCATGGCCGGATGTTGCAAGCGTTAGGCCGTAAAGGTTTGACGACAGGCCCAGCCACGTCAACAATTCGAACACTGGGATGATCGTGAACCCCTGCGGGATAAAGACCGTCGCGACGAAGCCGAAGAAAATGACATTCCGACCGGGGAATTTAAATCGCCCAAGGACATAGCCCAAAGTAGACGTACAAAGCGTGACGATAATAACGGAACCAACCGTCACCAGCAGAGTGTTTACGAAATAACTGCCCATATGGGCTTCGGTCCATGCGCGCTGATAATTTTCGATGGCAAAGCCCCGCGGGATCAACCCCGGATTTGCAAAGATTTCGGCATTAGATTTCAGGCTAGTGGAAATCATCCAAAGAAAAGGATAGATCCAAATCAGACACACCACCGTTAGCAAAGTTGAGATCAGTGCGACTTGGCGCGTTGGCCGGTGATCACCAAAAATCCAGCGCATGGGGTTCAATAGATGCCTCATGTCGTCGCCCCCTCCACTTTGCCTTTCGAAGCGCGGCTCGCCAGCGCCTGGACAATGGTCAGCGCAAGAACGACACCGCCAAACAACACACCTGCGGCTGCGGCATAACCAAGTCTTGGGATCGATCCATCACCGGTCGCGAATGCTGTGCGATAGATAAAGATTTCCATCACTTCAGAGGCAAAAAACGGACCTCCGTTGGTCATGGACATGATCAGCGGAAAAACATTCAACGCACCTACGGCAGAGATCAGAAGGATCGCCAAGGCAAAGGGCAGAATGATCGGCAGTACCACATGGCGGATTAAACGCGCGCCCCTGCAGTTATCCAGCCGTGCCGCGTCATAGACCTCATCCGGCACCGTTTGAAGTGCGGCAAGCCAATAGATCATGGTCAGCCCTAGCCACTTCCAAACGTAAACTAGGATGACCGACCCCATGACATTCTCGCTTTTACCCAAAAAGTCGATGGGGCGAGAAATCATACCAAGATCCAGCAGAATCCCATTAATTGGGCCGTTGAACGGGCTCAACAGAAAGGTCCAGACGATGCCCATCACGGCAACAGGAGTCACGACAGGCAGGAACACCATGGTCCGGAAAAAGCTGGAAAGCTTTAAGAGCTGGTTGTTCAAAAGAACAGCAAGCACAAGCGACAAACCCATTTGAAGTGGTACGGTCCCCAGCAGAAAGATCATTGAGCGTTTAAACGCGTCCCAAAAGATCGGATCATGAAACAGTGCAACAAAGTTACCCAATCCGACGAACACCAGATCCGAGTTAAAGCCTGACCAATCGTGCAGCGCATAAAACAACGCAGCAAAGATGGGGTAAAAAACAAACATACCGCCCAGCACCAGCCCGGGTAAGAGCATCAGATAGTGATAGCGAAGTTTATGAAAAGTTTGGAGGAGCCGCATAAGTGCCTCAGGTTATTCTTGAAAGGTGAGCGCACAAAGTAATAAAGGCGCTCACCCTTGGGAGTTTAGGAATAGTCAGATGCGCCGAAGTCGACGTCTGGGTTCCAGTTTGAGAACACTAGGTCGGAACGGTCAACAGCCGCGCCGTCCGCTTTTGCTGCCGCAAAGGCTGCATCAAGTGCCGAATTGTAGCGGTCCTTTAGGGCCTTCATTTCAGACGCCACGCCTTTTAACTCTCCGGCAACCAGACCTTGGACAGTGCGCGCAAAGTTGATCTCAGGAGCTTGGAAAGCGCCGATGACCTTTGCCAGGTCACCATTACCGACCACTGGATTTGGCCCAACGCGGATTTGGTCATTGAACATGTTCAAGACTGCCTTCGCACGCCCACTCATGTCAGCCCGCTGGATTGCTTCCGCAAAGATCGGCGGGTCACCAGCACCCACGATATTCGCCCAATCTGTTTGACCTTGAACCGTTCCCAGATAATGGAAGATTTCGCCTGCGATTGCGCCGTTTTGAGATCCAGAGAAAAGCCACATCGTGTTCGGCGCAGCAGCACCCTGACCAATCGTCAGCTTACCAACCGGGCCCTCATCAGGCACCGGGCCAGAGGCGACACCAAAGTCAAAATCTGGATGATTGCCTTCCCAGCCTGGAATATTCCATGGGCCTTGTAGGATCATGCCGGCGGCACCTTGCGGCATGAACGCCCGAGCCTGCGGTGCATTCATACTCATGATGCCAGGGAACATCGATCCGTCAGCCTGCATCGCAATCAAAAGCTCTATTGCGGCAACGTATTGATCAGAGTCAAAGACGAAATCACCGGTGCGGAAATCAATATCTGCTTCGATCACTGAGTCTCCACCCGCTGAGGCGCCAGCCATACGGCCCATATTGCGCACGGTTTGGGCCCAACGACCCAGCTGAGAGCCGCCGATGATGAAGCCATAATAGCGGCCCTGACCTGCTTCGGTAATCTTACGCGCTGCATCTCGGAAATCTGTCCAATTCAGAGGCGTGGTTTCCGGATCGTAGCCCGCTGCTTCCATATAAGCTCGGTTGAACAGCAGATGTGTCCCGTAACGCTTGTTTGAAGTGAACGGCAGA
Organism: Cognatishimia sp. 1_MG-2023; assembly: GCF_030548175.1. Classification (GTDB taxonomy): domain Bacteria; phylum Pseudomonadota; class Alphaproteobacteria; order Rhodobacterales; family Rhodobacteraceae; genus Cognatishimia. Next base: position 229,246 of record NZ_JAUORX010000006.1, read on the forward strand.
CCATAGGTTTTTCCGCCAAATTCATTGATACCCGGCAAGAAAGCCCCATCCGGGAAGCCGGCTTTCCATTCCGCAATATTTGGAATGAAGTCATCATAAGGTTGCACCCAACCTTGAGCGACGGCATCCGCTGGGTTTACGTTTTGCGGCAACGCAAAGACGTCATGTGCAGTCCCATTACGAACGCCCAATGGAACAACTTGAGCGATCTCCTTCCATGGCAATGCATCATAGACAACACTTATGTCACGTTCCTTAGCAAACTGTGGGAAAAGCTTGTTGTAAAACACCGCCTTCTGATCCCCGGAATCGATCCAGCGGAACGTTGACCCCGATGTGATTTTATTGACCATTGGAACAGATTGAGCAGATGCCGCACCACCCAACGCTGCTGCAGCAAGACCTGCTGTCGTTCCCATTACAAATGAGCGTCGCGATAGCCCGCGCGTGGTAGCTTTGACCATGATATCCTCCCAAAAATGACGCGAATTTAATTTCCTCATCGTCACATTGTAGGATTTGATAATTTAAATAAAGTTGACATTTTTCATTTATTGATAACTTTAGTTAATCAATATGCTGAGAAACCTAGAGTCCTTTGCCCGCTTTGTTGCCATTGTTGATGCTGGCACGATGCGTCGCGCTGCAGAGCAGATCGGCGTCACTCAGGCCGCGTTAACACGCAGTATCAAGATACTTGAAGAAGATCTGGAAGCGCCGCTGTTTGAAAGACGTGGGCGTGGCATTACGCTTACCTACTTTGGTGAAGGTGTCTACGATCACGCAAGACAATTGTTGCAAGATGCGACTGTGGCCGCATCCGAAATCCGGGCTTTGCGCGAGGGCGAACAGGGCACGCTGCGCCTTGCGGCAGCTCCAGTCTGGATGACGTCAATCCTTCCGCCGGTTCTTGCTAGTTTGCAAACGTCTTTTCCACGGTTAAAATTTGAACTCGAGGCGAGAAACTATTCTGATGCGATCCCATTGTTGAAGTCTGGACAACTGGATGCATTTTTCGGTGGTTTTCAAAAGCTGGAGTCTCTTCCGTCTTTCTTGGTTAGAGAACCTATGTTTCTGTCAAAGCTTCTGGTGATGGCACGGCACGACCATCCGCTTCACAGTCAAGATGAAGTGGTTGTGGAAGATCTTCTGAAATTTCCTTGGGTGTCGTTTCAAAGCGATGTGGCCTATTTGGACACTATCAACGAGGCCGTTCACAACAACACCGGTAAGGCCATTTCAGCCTCTGTTAATTGCGACTCTATGCTAACCGCCTTGGAGCTGTTGCGCTGCGGGGACTATCTTTCATTACTCCCCGACAGTTTCTTTAATTCCGTTCACGGTTCCGAATTGGATGCTCTGTCCCCGCAAATTGACGAAATAACGTTCCAGTCTGGCCCCGTATTCCGACGTAGCTTACGCGATAACGCCGCATTCGCGAAGTTGCTGTCCCTAAGCAAAATGAGAGCCGAAAAACTACACAACTAAATCGCTCGAAATTATGAGCTGCAACTAGTTAGGTCGTTTTACAAATTTCCGTAGATTCCCCAAATGAATTTTGCATACAATTTTCTGCTTTATCTCATCGTGCTACACAAAAGACCTTCCAACGAGACACCCTGAACCTGTCACGATTTGATGCCCACCTGGTGCCCGTTTAAGCCAACTTTCATTCGAACACGACAGTTCCACTTGCTTAAATTACCGAATTGCAATGTCGTGCGCGTCAAAGAAGTGCAGGTTTTCTTGTTCGAAAGATAAACCCACCTTTTTGCCTTCGATGTCTTCAAAGGCGCCGGGTGTACGCACAGTCAACAGGCCGAGTGGGCCGCAATCGACATAGTGGAAGAAATCCGCGCCGAGGTATTCGCTGACTTGAACAATGCCGTCACAATGGCCCGCGCCCGCATCGGCTATCGCGATATGTTCCGGGCGAATGCCTAGTTGAACGCTTCCTTTCTTCAACTCTGGTTGAGCGACATAATCACCGGCATTGCTGCAAGGAACCAGATTCATCTTGGGGCTACCGATAAACTGAGCGACGAACACATTATTCGGAGTTTCGTAAAGCTCGCGCGGGGTGCCAACCTGCATGATCAGCCCGTCCTTCAGAACCACAATGCGGTCAGCAAGAGTCATGGCTTCGACCTGATCGTGGGTCACATAGACCATCGTCGTTTCAAGTGTTTTATGAAGCCGAGCAATTTCAAACCGCATGTCCACACGTAAAGACGCGTCAAGGTTGGACAGAGGTTCGTCAAAGAGGAACCCTTTGGGGTTGCGGACAATGGCGCGCCCAATGGCGACACGCTGGCGTTGACCGCCAGACAGGTCCTTGGGGCGACGATCCATATAGGCGTCCAGCTTTAGCATCTCGGCGGCGTGTCCGACTTTCTGATCAATTTCTGCCTTCGGAGCACCGGCAGTTTTCAGAGCAAATCCTACGTTTTCTTCAACGCTGAGGTGTGGGTAAAGCGCATAGGATTGAAACACCATCGCGAGTTCTCGCTCTGATGGAACTTTATGCGTGACGTCATTTCCATCCAGCGCGATTTGGCCGCGGCTGGTTTCTTCAAGCCCTGCGATCATACGCAAGAGTGTGGACTTTCCGCAGCCAGAGGGGCCAACAAAAATAATTAATTCACCGTCTTGGATATCGAGATCAATACCCTTGATGACTTGCACGTCACCGAACCACTTTTCGACTGCTTTTAGGCTGATAGAACCCATGTCATTTTCCTTTTGTTGGGCCTTAGGCCACATCGCTTTGTTCGGTTTCATGTTGCCAAGACAGCCAAACGGCAGCTGTCCAAGAGAAGTTCGCGCCTACGCATCCTTCACCTGTAAGCGGGTTGAAGCATTCCCAAAAACCCGATTTTTCGATAGCGTCACACAGCCCATTGCGCACGATTTGGCCAAGGTCATGTTCGCCCTGTTCGGCGAGACCAAGCGCAGTCATATAATTCATCTGCGGCCAGAGCGGGCCACACCAATATCGCTGCGCCTCGAACTCAGGCGCATCGGGATCCCAACTGGGCAGCATGAATTCAACCTTGCCTGCGATGCGGCGCAGGTTGTCAGCGGTACGTCGACGTTGATCGGGCGTGCCTGTGTCTGCGTAAAAACATAGGGCGCTGCAATTAGAGAACCCTTTCGAGAATTCACCGGTACGAATATCGCGAGCGGTGAACGCGCCAAGCTCATCGTTCCATAGGTAATCGCTCGCCGCTTCGCCCTTTGCTATCCATGCCCGTATCTGCTCACAGACCGCTGCGGGTTTACCTATTTCGGTGGCCATCGCGAGCAAATCCTTGTCGGCACGCAACAGCACGAAATGGATATTTGGGTCAGCCATCAAGAAAGGGCCTTCGTCCGTTAGGCGGCGTTGATCCCAACCGATGCTGTTCCCGAAATGCACAATCGTAAGGTACTTGTCGTATTGCTCCTGACTGGGGCGGAAAGCTGGGTTTACGTGTTTGTTATCCATGCGCGTGTAGGGCGGCAGCTCTGGCGCAACCTCCATCTTGTCGAGCCCGATATTCCATTCAGGACAATTGTCACGCCCAGTTTCCCATGGATGTACTGTGGCTACGATGCCATCGACGGTGCGCGCGTCATGGAACCATTTGTGCCAAGCGAAAATTGCATCAAAAACTTCGGCACGACGTGCAGGACCCTGAGGTCCGCTTGTGATCTGACGCACGACAGTGGCCAACACGGGTGGTTGGGATACGCCCGTGGACGGGATTGCCCCGGGTGTTTTCCCCCAGCGGGCAGGACCCGGAAAATAGTCTGGGTCATCGCTGCGAAAGATTATGCTGGGGATCATGCCATCGGGCCATTGGCCTTCGATCAGCGTCGTGATTTCTGACCACGCACGATCTATGTCATAGGTCGCGATCCCAAGCGCGACAAATGCACTGTCCCAGTTCCATTGGTAAGGATACAAGCCTGCCGTTGGGATCGTAAATCCGCCACGGTCGTTCTTGGCCAAGGTATCAATTGCGATTTGTTTCAGAGACATTGGTTATCCTTTCACCGATCCTGCGGTCAGTCCCGCGACCAAGAACCGTTCGAACCACAGGAACAGTGCCAAAACGGGGACAGTCGCGATGACGGCTCCCGCCATAAGGTGCTGGCGTGGAACCTCGGATGAGTTGAGCTCGGCAATGCCGCGCGACAGGGTGTAGAGATCGACGTTGTCCAGAAACATGAAAGCGAACAGGAATTCGTTCCATGCGATCATGAACACGTAAAGCGCTACAGACGCGAGGGCGGGCAAAGCGAGCGGTAGGGTGATTTTTCGAATGACATTCAGGCGGGTGAGACCGTCCATTAACCCGGCTTCTTCAAGTTCCGCAGGTATACCGCGAAAGTAACCTTGAAGCATGTACAGCGCCACGGGAATAGTTGTGGCTGGATAGACGAGCATCAACCCCCATAGTGTATTGCGCATACCTAGCTGACTGAAGATTGCATAGAGCGGAATCACCAGAACGATCATTGGCACCATGTAGATCAACAGGATCGAGCGGCTGAGAAAATGCTGTCCGGGAAATTTAAGGCGCGCGACCGCATAAGCGCCGGGAACGGCGAAGAACAAAGTGATCAGCACCGTTACCACCGATACTATTGCGGAATTCATCAGGTAGCTGCCAAAGTGGTACTGTGTGAACAACTCAATGTAACTGCGGAACAGGGCTTCGGCGCCTTGTGCGAAGTTCAGCGAGAAATCCAGTGGGTTTGAAAGCAACAATTGCTGGTTCTTCAAACTCATCATCACCATGACAAAGAATGGCAGAGCCACGGCAATCGTAAAGGCCACAAGACCGAACCCCTTGATGAAACGCAGGCAGATCACTTCGACGTTATAGCGCCGCTCACCTGCAGGGCCAAAGCCCAATGCTGTCAGGTGGATGGATTGCGAGGCAACCCACGCCAACAGCACAAGAAACACCAATTGGCCAATCGAATAGGTTGATGGAGCAAGTCCCATAGGAGTCGCACCAGAGCCAACTGTCAGCACCACGATGAACACCAAGCCCGCAAGTGCGCGCATGCCTATGGATCGTTTCTCTGGTGTGAATGACGTCAATACACCGGCTGATATTATACCCGCAACAGCGCCAGCGGTGACCTGTGGTTGGAACAATTCACCGGAAATGAACAAGGCTAACAAGGTGATCAACACCGTCCAAACCGCGCCCCAAAGCGCTCCAAACAACAAGCATAGATAGAAAATGTTACCGAAACGGGTCATGCATCGTCCTCCGGTGAGAATTTGAAGAAGATCACTGAGAAAACCAGCAGGATCAGGAAGACAACCACAGCAACAGCCGCTCCAGCCCCTAGGTTGGACACTGCAAAGGCCTGTTCATAGACATTGACCGTCAGTGTTCGCGTACCAGCCGCACCACCTGTGAGTAGGAAAATGTCGTCGAATTTATTGAACGTCCAAATGAAGCGCAGCAGGAAAAGAACCGCCATAATGCCCATCAGTTGCGGCAGAGAGATAAAGCGGAATTGTTGAAGTGGCGTAGCGCCATCAATCTCAGCAGCTTCGTATATATCAGTAGAGACCGACTGCATCCGCGCAAGGATGAACAACATCGCCAGCGGGAAATAGCGCCAAATTTCAAAGATGATCACAACAGTCAGTGCGACCGGAAACTCGAACGTCATACCAAGAATGTTGATGTCTACGGCACGTTGGCCAAGGAAACTGATCGGGCCGTCAATCACACCCAACTGAATCAAAAGGGCATTTAATGTGCCACCGGGACCGGGATCAAGCAACAGCACCCACGCAAGGGCAACCGCGATAACGGGGGCCACATACGGGGACAGATAAAGCCCACGTAGAAAGCTGCGGCCGAAGAAGGTCATGTTCATCAATTGGGCTGCGAACAGGCCCATCACTAGCGCGCCGATGGTGCCTGCGATCGTGTAATAAAGCGAAGCCCACAATACAGGCCAAAAGTCTGATGCGTCGAACACCTTGCGGAAGTTATCGAGGGTGAAGTCATCGTTCGTAAGGATATTTTCAGGAACGAATTCAAACGCAGCCTCTGTTTCTTTGACGTTGATCGGAGCATCAATAAACGCTTGCGTGGCGGCAACGCGTACGATGATGTCTTCGCGCTTCCCAGCCTCGTAGTCGCTAAGATCGCAGGCGATCACAGCCTCAGCTATAGAGCAGCGGTCATCAACGTTCAGAATGCTCAATGTGTCTGGCAGAGTGTCAGTCATGGAGACATCTGCGATTCCGCTTTTGCGGGAGGAGTTGCGGATGCGATACCGGATGTCTGCCTCGTCTCCAACGGCCTCAAGTTTGCCCATCAAACGCTCGTTCACGAGGATTGAGGGAGCCCGAAGATCACCAAGTGTGACTGGCTTGAAGCTGATCCAGACGTTTGCAAACAACGGAAACAGTACAACAGACAACACTATCAGGAATGTCGGTAATAATAGCGCATAGGCGAAGCGCATTTCACGCTTGGCCAAGGGGCCAAGGCCACTTGGTGGTTTTGGTGTGTTTTCAGGTATCATGATTTCATCCGCTTGAAATGGGGTGACACACCAATGGCGCGTCACCCCCGGGAAGTTTTACAGATCAAGAGCCTTATGCTCTGCGACGATCTTGTCGGCTGCTTCCTGCACGCTTAGATCACCATCTGTCATTTCGCGGATAACCCGGCTCATGATTTGGGAGTTGACGATTTTGGACGCTGTCGCCAACTGGCCGTCAGCCACGCCCCAACGGTCACCCACGGACAAGCCGGCGACGATATCGTCGATTACAGACTGCGGATAGATTTCTCCAAGTGGTGCTTTCCGATCAACGCCCACATCCAGACCAGCCCATGTGACCTCAAAGGACGTATCACCCGCTTCGGTACCGCGGCGCACTGGGAACTTGCCCTCAGGTGCCTGAGACAGCCATTGGCCGTAGCCTTCGGACATCACGTATTCAACGAATTCCTGAGCAACACCAGTGTTCGCATCAGCTGTAATCCCGAGGTAGCGCACGTCTGCATAAGCAGAGCCATCTGCGTTGCCTGGACCTGAAATAACAGTCGAAAAGCCAGTTGCACCAGCCAATTCGGTAGTTGTTGGATCATCGTTGATTGTGACAGGAGCACTGTCACGTAGACCACCAAGTTCGTCTAGGATCGACGGGGACCAGATTACCATCGCCGCTTTGCCATCAAGATACAGCTCGCGGGATTGGGACCAATAGAGATCGCCATCAGGAGAGTTTGTAACGAGGGATTGATACAGCTCCAATAGTTCAACAAGGTGCGTCGTGTCTTCGTTGATGGACCCGTCTGCGTTTACAGGGGAATAGCCGGTTGCGAGCGAAAGGTGCTCGATCAGCTGCATCATGTAGCCTTCGTCGATCTTGGTCGCCGCAACAAAGCCGTACATGGATGGCGGGTTGTGCAGGGCTTTCATCGCCGCGTTCATCGCGTCAAACGTAGTTGGTGCTTCAAGGCCTGCGGCCTTAAACAGATCCGCGCGGTAAACGATAAGCTGTGTCCAACCATCTGAAGGGACTGCAACGATTTCACCGTCAGACATGGCCATAGAAACTGGGCCTTCGGCAAAGCTGTCTACGCCAAGGTTATCCATGACTTCGCTTGCGGCTGCGGTGTCCAGAAGACCTGCTTCGGAATAGGGTAGGATGTGGCTGACAGTCAGGTTGATAACGTCAGGCAAGTCGCCAGCTGCGAATGCAGCAGTCGCACGCGTTTGAATGTCAGACTCTTCAACCGGAATGATTTCGACCGAGTGACCTGATGCGGCCTCAAAGCCTGCGGCCATCTTTTCTTGAACGGCGATACGCTCTGGTTGAACTTCCATTGTCCAGAAACGGATGGTGTCTGCTGACACAGCCCCAGCAAGAACAGTAGATGCTAGCAGACCAGCTAGAATATGTGTCGTGCGTTTCATGTGGTTTCCTCCCTATTTGAAACGTTCGTTTGAGCCGTTGTTAAGTGTAATGGCCCGTCTGTTTTGCGGCGCACCAAATGTGCGCGCCGCAATTCCTGATGTTGGGATGGTTCGTCTCCGTCGATGATTGACAGCAGCATATCTCCCAATCGGCGGCCCGCATGTGCCTGCGGTTGTGCCATTGTCGTTAGTGGGGGATTGGAATGGACGCCAAATTTGAGACCATCATAGCCGATCACCGAAACATCCACGCCCGGCTGTAAGCCATGGGCGCGGATCGCGGCCAAAGCGCCAAGCGCCATCGTGTCAGATAAACAGACCACAGCGGTGGGTGGATTGGACAATTCTAGCAACATATTGGTCGCAATCTCACCACCATCATCACTGAATTCCGCAATCTGGATCAGCTCGGGGTCGGCTGTAAGACCGTTCTCTTCCAATGCGCGCGTGTAACCGTTCAAACGATCCTGCGCGAATTGGTGCTGTAATGGCGCGCCAACAAACGCAATGCGGCTGTGACCCAGTTCAATAAGATGGTTAACGGCCGTTACAAACGCATCTTCGCCATCCACATCATACCAAGCATAGTCGGCACAGGACGCAGTACGACCGTGAACCACAAAGGGACATTTCAGTTCCTGCAGTAAACGGATGCGAGCGTCGTTCTTGGCCGGGCGAGATATTACTAATCCGCCAACGCGACCGGAGCGCACCATGCGTTCAATATGTGCCAACTCATCCTTGGATGAATCCGACTGCACGACAAGCAAATCCCAGCTTCGCCTGCTGAGTGCTTCGCCCAGACCTTGCAGCAATTGTGCCGAAAATGGCTGCGCAATAGAGTTTCCAAACCGTGGCATCAGATAACCAACAGTCTCAGGGTTCCCGATTGATAGGCGCCGCGCATTTTGGTTGGCACGATACCCCAATTCATCTGCAGCACGCTTTACCCGTTCACGGGTGACTGGGCTGATATCTGCATAATTGTTCAGCGCACGGCTTACTGTCCCAACCGTAAGGCCAAGATGTGCCGCTAAGACTTTCAAGCTAACTGGTTTACTAGTCATCGAATCCCCTCCCCCTTCATAAACGCTAACCGAAAGCGGTTTCGGAAAGCAATACCTAAACCGAAAGCGGTTTCGGGAGACGGCAAGATGCCCTATGAATTTACTGAACCAGATTCGGGTGGCACACCCAAACCTACGGAGACAGCACGGATGAAACGCTCACGTATCAACGATATTATTGTCCAATCAGATGAAATGATGCGCAGCTTCGGCTTTGTGATGCCGCCATTTGCCTATTGGTCACCAGACGAATTCAAGGCGCGAAAAGATGACGCCAAGAACGTGATTAGTGCGCGTTGCGGGTGGGATATTACTGACTATGGTGCCGGTAAATATGACGAAATGGGTCTGTTCTTGTTCACTCTACGCAATGGCCGTTTGGCTGATCTGCAACGGGGCGGAGGCATGTGTTATGCCGAGAAATTGCTCATATCGAAGCAGGATCAATTGAGTCCTATGCACACCCATGCCCTCAAGGCCGAAGACATCATCAACCGTGGTGGGGCAACGCTGGTCATTGAGCTGTTCGGGTCCGATGCAAACGGCAATTTTGATGAGGCCAGCGGCGGCACGGTTTATTGCGATGGGATCAAACGCGACTTTAAAGCGGGTGAAAAACTGCGCCTTGACCCGGGAGAGAGCGTCACTTTGATGCCCGGCGATTGGCATGCTTTCTGGGGTGAAGGGGGAGATGTTCTTATCGGCGAAGTGTCTACCGTGAATGACGACGAGACCGACAATATCTTCCGTGAACCGATCGGGCGATTTGCCACGATCGAAGAAGACGTAGACCCCAAGCACCTGCTCGTGAGCGATTACCGAACTTGGCTATAAACCTCATGATCGAAAACGCTTAAGTCGTGGGAAATTTCGCGCAAGCTATTGTGGCGCTGTATGTCGGCCCTTTGGATGAGTTGGTCAGGTTCCTTGGTTTTGGAAAATAGTTTCCGTTTCAACAGAACGCAGAACGTTTTGGCGGAAAGTAATGGCGGCAACTCTCACTCAATGCCATTAGGTGCCATTCGCACAAATATCATCTTCGATGAATAGGTTAGCTCTGCCTTCCCCTTTGAGCACGCGCTATCAACGCATCGAATTAGGTGTCTATAATCTATGGTGCCCCGCCGGATCCATTGGATAAGAAACCGAACATTAGTATTGCCAATGCCTCAGAATGAGCCAAGCAGATTACACAGGGGAACCGGCGATCCAATTTGTAAAGAATATGTTTGGGATGCTGGGGAAGGTTTTGGGGTTGCAGATAACGTGAGCATAAAAGCAGTTAGCAGATACTGCCTATGCGCTGAGTTGATCAGCAGCAAATCCGACAACTCATCTTCAGCCGTTTCCGACGAACGTCAGAAATGTCCCGCTCAGTCGTCATTGGCCAGGATGATGGTGGAGGTCACCAGTGCGGACAAACCCGCCACTTCCTGATCGATATCGAATGACTGCTTCAAACCTCAGTTGAGGGTTGGGAGGGTTGCGGATCTTGCGTCCTTGTTGCCCCCCACGTCGCCATCAACGCGCCGCTGATGTAGAGGGATAGCCCGGCAAACGTTGCTGTAGAATACAGGACACGCCCATCAATGAGTTGCATCAGGAACACCATTGCCGGGCCAAGTGCCGTTACCGCCGCGATCATAGATGCTGAGACCAGAGGGACTGCTTTTTGAACGAGATATAGAGGGAACGCGATCACCGCCAAACCAATCAAGATGATCCATTTGAGGTCGCTTGCTTGCGTCGAAGAACCTTTGTCATCCAGTCCTATCATAAAGGCCATGCCTGCGATCAAGGCGTATAGCACGAAACGCAGGCCAAACTGGGCAAGTGGTCCCACCCCTTTGCCGTTTAGCCTTACCGAGTAAAGAATGACGAAAGCAGTGCAACCGCCTGACAACGCAGAAAGGCCAACCCCGCTCATTGCGGCAAGCCATCCGCCTCTAACGAAGCCTGACCATCCGAAAATTGTCATTGCAGCCAACATGATGATTGAAAATAGGTTCAGCGCATTGCCAATGCCAACAAGACGGCGCTTTGGAGAAACGGCTTCGGGCAACCCCATCCAATTGCCTATGATGGTTCCTAGCGGCACCATGCCAGAGAAAATCGTGAAGACCACCGCTGGCTCTATCAACTGGACGGCTGTGAAATATGTTGTCCATGTGATTGCTGCAAAGAGGTTCAGCGTCAGCACTATCCTCCAAGCTCGGACTGATGCCCTTAGCTCAGCGGGGCGCAGAATGGCCGTGACGACGGTACATCCGACAACTGATATCCCAAAAACCCAAAAGCCGATAAGGAAAGAATCCACCTCTTGAAACACAGCGCCAAGGTAGACGGCCTGGAAAGCCTCAAGAGTGACGAAGGACAGACAGAAAATCAGTCCAAGGTGAGTGCTTGACATAGGGAAGGCTCCGTTCTTACTAGCGTAAGCCTATGGATTTTTCCTGCAATGTGTGGTCAAATTCTTCAAAATTTTGACGTAATCTTGCAGGGATGAGATGGACGAACTTGACGCGCGGATTGTTGAAGCATTGCAAACCCGTGGTGACATGACCCATGCCGAATTGGCAGATCGTGTTGGGTCCACGGCTTCAACCTGCCTACGTAGAATTCGTGATTTGCGAAAATCTGGGGTTCTTACGCACAATATCTTTCTTGCAGAAGCAGCCAAACTGGGCCGTGGCTTAAGTGCGGTAATAACCGTTTCGACAAAAGATCACACCCGCTCGGATAGGGAAAAATTTGCGACTGGCATCCAAGAAGAACCATCTATCGCATATGCCTACGGTGTGACCGGTGAGCTAGATGCTATCTTGATTGGAAACTTCAGGGATATGGTTGAATATCAGCAAGTATGCGATCGGCTCTTCGATGGCGTAGAAAGCATTGTCCGATACACCACGCATTTCATCGCAGAGTCATATAAGAGCGTGCCCGCCATTCCGTGTGATGCGGTCAGTCAAGGAATGCGTTCACCATAACCAGACGTTAGCCGCGATGCAGAAAATCAGCAATATGGGCTCTTAGCGGACATTTTCTGCATTGCGACATGAATTGAGACGGGGCCTGTGGTCCCGTCGCTTTTATCTCTTGGGCCAGCGGGATTTGGACAAGCCAAACGCCCCTGGCCGTCAGGGTGAGGACGCTGCCCTCCCCCTCGGGCAACCCCATTAGACAGGGCCGTGTCCTCGGCTGCGCCTGCGGGCAGCACCACCCCTGTCGAATAGCATTGCCTCGCCCCCTCCCGCGTTCGCCACGTGGCAGATCAGCAGGAACAGGCGGCTTCGCCGACTGATCTGCAAATCAGCCCTGATTTTCCAAAAAGGAAGTCAGATCAAACGAAACCGCTTGCAGGAGCATGAAATGAGGAAATTGGGTCAGTTTGTGACGCAAAGGTCAAAGTTGTCTGACGTTCAACAATGGGTGTGGGACGTCGCGAACCTTTGACTCTTGTGGAAGCAAAAACCTCAAGAAATAAGAATATTACGTCATTCAATTCTGCCCCAAACGTCAAGCATTTCTGACCCAGAACTCAAAGCGGCCTTTTGTTGAAGCTGCGGCGAAGGTCTCGAAAGAGCCCATCCTGTGAATTTGATTTTCTCGCTGCGCGCGCTCGCAGCGCGGAATTTACCGCGTGCGCATCATCTTGACCACGGCAATGCGGCGTATAGAGCGGCCATACGTGTCGGGTGCAGCATAATTTCGTCAGGCAATGAGCCAGACACGGGACAAAACACCATTTCGCTGCGGATGCGCTATCGTTCTCTATCTGCGGCTGTTGATACAAAAGGGTTTTTCGATCTCATCGGGTTCATGGTTCTCTCCGAGGTCGCCTGATTTCAGGCGCATCGACATTCGTCGGCGAGGTCATCCGGCCAACCAACGTCCGTTTTCGGAGAGCCAGGCGATCACCAGAGGAAAACACGCTTTAAAATAGCAACGACTTACGCAAAGTTGCCGCTGCAGAAAGCCTTGGCACCTTTGCGCTTGAAGAGCCCGCAGAGTGAACAGAACGCAACCGCGACAAGACCACAATTTGGCCCGAAAAATTCCACATCTTCTTTATTCAAGTGTCCTGCGACCAGTGTCGATCGGAATTGGAAATGCTGTTTGATCCTGCAGGGCGGTTTCATATGCAATTGTGACACTCAACAGAAAGACGACAACCAGCATAACCCTGTGAATTTAAGGGGTTCCCCTCCTGAAAACACAACCTAAAATTGATTCTTGGAGAGGTAATTGATAAACACACTACTCAGAAAATGGTTCTTCGCGCGTCTAAAACTGCCACGTGACGTGCACCGTTTTGCATTTCGAAAGTTCGCTAACAGACCCATGATCCAATTTGAGGATCGCGCAATCACTTATGGTGAAATGCAGGATAGGGTTTATCGATTGGCGGCCGCATGGGCTGCATTTGGGATCACCAAAGGTGACACTGTCTTTGTACAAGCGGATAGCACTGAAACTTATTTTACGGCCCGTTTTGCCGCGCTTGAAGCTGGCGTCGTGATCACGTTGTTTCACGCGGGCCACAGCCCCGCGTTTGTTCTTTCGGCGGCGCAAGCGGCCAATCCGAAACTGCTTATCTTAGACGAGGCGTCTTGCCCTGATTGCAAGACGTTACTTGCCACGCACATGCCTAACCTGCCAATTTGGGAAACCGGCAAAGGCGGTGCATTGCAGCGAGCAATGTCTGCGAACCAGCCAAAGCCTTCATCAAATGTCATTGCGCCCAGCGATCCGATGACATTGATCTTCACATCCGGCACGACAGGTGCGCCCAAGGGCGTGATCTCAAGCCACCGCGCGACTATCTTGAGCATCAAAATGGTCATCGCCAACCTGAAGGGGAGTCCAGACAGAAATGCGCCGAACGTCACGTTGTCTGCAATTCCAATGGCAGGTGCCGGGTCTGGGTTGATCCTGCCGACGTGTCTCGGGGGTGGTACGCTGGTTGTTCAAAATCACTACACTTGCGAAAACCTCGTTGCTCTTATCGAGCGATTCAAAGTCACGCGGTTGTTTTTGACGCCAAGCCAACTCATTGACATCATTGATACACCAACCAGCGAAGATAGTCGGCTGGCCAGTCTGAACCATGTCATTTACGGCACCTCAGCCATGCCCGCTGCCAAGTTAGAAGAAGCGATCAAGCGTTTTGGCCCCATCTTTCAACAGGGATACGGACAGGCCGAAGTGCTGCCACCGGTCAGTCTTTTATCCGTGGCAGACCATCTGGATCACGGCGAAATTGCGCCCCGTCACATTCTTCGCAGTTGCGGTAAGGTCGTTGAAGGCGTTGCCGTAAAGGTAATTGATCCGCAAGGAAACGCACTTGCTAACGGTGAGACTGGGGAAATTTTGGTTAAAACCCCGACGCGTTTCAGCACCTATTTGAACCCTACCCAAAACCAAGACGTGATCCTTGATGACGGTTTTTTCCGCACGGGTGATCATGGAGTATTGGACGACACCGGATATCTTAGTGTCGTGAACCGCACCGCTGACATAATCCACACTAAGCACGGCACCATTTTTCCGCGAAACATAGAAGAAGAGGCCCATGATGTGCCCGCTGTCAAAGAGTGCAGCATGGTGGAGATTAATGGATCGGCAACACTTTGCGTTTCTTTGCGCACGCAATTCAAAACAACTGACACATCCCAAATCGTAACCGAGATATCAGCGCTGTTAGCCGAACGTTTGCCGCAATGGATGTTGCCAAGCAGCATACAGATTTTCGATGAAATCCCACGTAGTTACCTTGGAAAAATAGTACGTAATCAATTGAAGGAACAATTAAAACATGCAAACTAATTCCGAAGCCAAAGTCAAAACCAGGCACAAGTTGGGCTATGGTGTTGGGGCCATCGCTTATGCGACACCCTATACGATTATGGCCGGTTCATTCCTGTTTTTTGTCACAACGATTCTACAGGTCTCCCCCATTATTGCTGGGGTTATTGTCGCAATCTCAGTCTTTTGGGATGCCGTTACGGATCCTTGGATTGGAGCCGTTTCCGATCGCGCGAAATCCAAGCGCTTTGGTCGCCGACACCAATTTTTGCTGATCGGCGGGATTGGTACTGCGTTGGGAAGCATTTGCCTTTGGTCAATTTCGCCTGACATGTCGTTGACCATGAAGGTGCTGATGCTATTGGCTGCGGTTCTGTTTGCCAAAACGATGAACACGCTCTACGGGACACCATACTTTGCACTCAGCGGCAGTCTTTCCAATGATAATAACGAACGCACTGCGATCCAAGGTTACCGAGCGTCGTTTCATCTCGTGGGGATGCTTTTTGCGATTGTCGGTACGCAAATTTTGATCTTTCGCCCTTCCGAGGCATTCCCGCGCGGTCAGCTTGACCCTGCCAACTATCCGAAGGTCGGAATGTTCATAGCGGTGATCACGATTATCTTCGCTTTGGTGGCTTATTTCTCCACGCCTAAAGACCATCAGGTAAACCCTTCGACGACGCGAAAATCGTTGTGGTCACTTATACGCGAAAGCCTTGAAAACAAGAGTTTCCGCGCGATTGTATTGGTGATTTTCCTGATTGAGATTGTCTTTCAGAGCATCATCAGCCTTGGAACGCATGTGAACACATTCACCTATCACCTCAACGGCCCCCAAATGGGTATTTTGGGTTTATCCTTGTTAGGTATGTCAATCCTGTCGCAACCGATCTGGGTGTACTTGTGCCGCCGATTTGAGCTCCGCAATATGCTAATTTTGGGTTTTATTGTTGGCCTTGCGGGTTTTGTCGGGATGCCATGGGCGCATGTCGGATTCGAGGTTTTCCCGATTGATGCGGACAGCACCTTGATGACGCTTGCAATCTTTAGCGGTATCGCAGGAATTGGGAACGGCGCGTTTATGTCGATCCCGTTCACAATGGTTGCTGAGGCCGCTGATGTTGGTGAACTCGACAGTCATGAGCGCCAAGAGGGGCTTTATTTCGGGATGTATACGTTTGCCTACAAGGCAGGCATCGCGGTTAGTGTCTTGCTGGCTGGGGTTTTGTTGAAGGTCATCGGTTTTGATGCAAGCTTGCCAGAGCAAACCGCCTCAACCTCCTATCACTTAGCAATCGCGCCAACTTGGTTCCTCATTGCGATTGCACCTGTGATCATTTGGGTTCTGCAGTCCTACACCATCAATCACGCCACCCATGCGAAGGCTCTGAACGATCTCAAGGCGCAACGCGCATAAAAAATTGCGCCCCATGGAGTGAATTCCCTACGGGGCGCATGTCATTGCCGTCGGCGAACAGAAGTTAGGGGGGAGTACCGACCATAAAGTCGTGCAAACGGCGGAACTCGACCTTTTTGTCAAACAGGGCTCGGTAAAAAAGAATTTCTCCGTTGTTTGTTTTATTGGCACGAAGGACGTTTCTATCCATTGATCGAAAGCTGCCATTGGCGCGCGTGAAGCGAACGGCAGCTCGCTCCCGCGTCTCGCTTGTCTGACCGAACGGCGGCGAAAGTACGGTTTAGATTCCGGCTGACCTGAGCCCCAAGTCTCCTCCAGCTTTGCGTGGAGTCCTTGGAGTTAAATCTTTGGCGTTAGGCCGCCATCTTG
>NZ_JAUORX010000007.1 GCF_030548175.1 Cognatishimia sp. 1_MG-2023
AATCGTGCCTTCATTTGTCCGTCCTTTTGTTGGGCGGACTCTACACAAATTTGGAGGAGTTTTAGGGGCTCAGGTCACCGCGAACATTGGACAGAACATTCATCCACGATGCAGTATTTCCTACGCTGGAGGTTGGGTAGCGATTAGTTCTCCGAATTCTATGGGACTTCAACAGTCGACAATCGAATAAACATTAAAATTAAGGGCTTGATCGGTGACTGGAGATCGGCAAAAGCTGCAATGCCACCGATGCGCGGTTGCGCAATTGTTCGGAGTTCCAAATGAGAATTTTAAGCGCCTATTTCTTCACTGTTGCTGCTTTTGCCTTTGCTGGTAACTCGACTGCCTTAGCGGCGGACATTCAAATTACGCAGCAAGATACAGCTACACCGTCCATCATCGACATCACGGGACCAATCGAAAGCGGGAATGCCGAAAGGTTCTATGAACTTTCACAGCGAACTGAGAAGGCTATCGTATTTCTCCAGTCGCCGGGCGGTCTCGTAGGCGAGGGCCTGTCAATCGCCGCAGAAATTGGGCAACGTGGCTTTACTACAATCGTAGCGCCAGGGGCCGAGTGCCACTCGATCTGCGCTGTGATCTGGGTCAGCGGTGGCAGCCGAAGAATGGATAGCACCTCAATAATCGGTGTGCACGCGGCTTACCGCAACAAAGCAATGGAAGATGGCACATCACAGAAATCTGAGTCTGGGGTAGCCAATGCCGACATCGGTTCCTTTCTTACACACGTAGGACTTTCGCGGGAAGCTATTCGCTATTTTACAACTGCCGGAGCGAACCAGGTTCTTCCTATAACTCCCGCAATTGCACAGCGGCTCGACATTGACACGGCAGTCACCGACGGCGGTCAGATTATAATGCCGGAGGAAAGGCCGACGCCGCGGCGCATAGCCTTGCAGTCAGTCACCTATTTTGAGCTAAGCGGCGATTGCGCGCCGCTCCTTGATCTCGATGCCGCGTTCTTGCAGCAGCAGGGCAGTCAGAGGCTTAAACTTGGACATGAACTTTTTGGTGGAGAACTCTTTGCTAATCTAGTTCCCGAAATGAACAACCGGGTCAATTCTGAAAAAGTAAGTCTGCCGCTTAAAGATTGGTGCATTGGTGCTGCCAAAGACCTTTACCAAGCGGGAATGTCAGTCGGCATTGTCGGACCAAGCTACGATTGCAACAAGGCAACGACAAGAACCGAGCGCACGATCTGCGGTAGCTTCGAACTGTGGCTGGAGGATCGAGCGTTGGGCTCAATCTACTCCGTACTTAGGACTGCAAGCAACGGTGAAGAGCGAACTACGCTGACAGAGAAGCAGCGCAGTTGGATTAGTCAGCGAGACCTTTGCGGTCATGATGTCGCCTGTATTTTGGACCGCTATAGGGCGTGGTTTTTGGATCTGAGCCTGATTGCAGTGACTGCGAATTAAAAACTAGGGACTTAGATCAGGTCTGAAACGGTGTGGCTCGAAGTTTCATGACCCGACTATTTGAATGCCTGTTTCCGCTTTTGAGGGAAGAACCAAATCCGTTTGGAGCGAATACGCACTGCGGGATGGGCCCTGAAAATAGTGGCTTGGGGTTCATTCGCATGATCTGAACAAATTCATACTGTTAGTCATTCTGACAAATCCCGTTGCCTTTGGCATCGGGACCGCGCCTTAGGCTTACGCCCGAAGCCCCCCTACCCTGTTCGCCCTGTGGCCTGAAGCTGCGGAATCTGTCTCTCCGAGCCAGTTTCCACCGCGGCCACATGGTCGATTAGGGCAGTGTGTCTTCGCCCTTCGGGTAACAGTCGCTTTTGCGGATTGGGGCACTTTATGACGCGTGGGTCATAGTCGTGTGACGTTCGACAGCCGCTTTCGTTTCTTGGGCCAGCGGGATTTGGACAAGCCAAACGCCCCTGGCCGTCAGGGTGAGGGCGCTGCCCTCCCCCTCGGGCAACCCCATTAGACAGGGCCGTGTCCTCGGCTGCGCCTGCGGGCCGCACCAACCCTGTCGAATAGCATTGCCTCGCCCCCTCCCGCGTTCGCCACGTGGCAGATCAGCAGGAACAGGCGGCTTCGCCGTCTGATCTGCAAATCAGCCCTGATTTTCCGAAAAGGAAGTCAGATTAAACGAAACCGCTTGCAGGAGCATGAAATGAGGAAGTTGGGTCAGTTTGTGACGCAAAGGTCAAAGTTGTCTGACATTCAACAATGGGAAAATGGCGCTCTGGGGAGGATTCGAACCCCCGACCCCCTGATTCGTAGTCAGGTACTCTATCCAGCTGAGCTACCAGAGCGCGTTATGTGGGCGGTCTAATAGTAACCGCCGGAGGGTGCAAGAGCAAAATCTGAAAAAAATTAGATTTCTGCAACATCCCCTTTTGGAAGGATGATTTCAAAGCATGTACCCTGCTCATTGCTACCTTTCAAAGCCAGGCTTCCGCCATGTCCTTTGATGAGTTCAGCCGAGATTGCGAGCCCCAATCCAGTACCACCTTTTCTCATACCGCCCTGAAATGGCTGGAATAAATACTCGATCGCTTTGGGTGGAAGTCCTGGACCTGTGTCACTTACCGTTACCTTCCAAGCATCATCTGTTGCAACGGCCGCAACCATAATCTCACCGGCTTTGCCGGTCGCCACAATCGCCTGTCGTGCATTGCGGACAAGGTTTGAGATCACCCGGAATAGCTGCTCTGAGTCGGCGCGCAACATTAGACCATCGGGAATGTCCTCGCTAAGGCTGAGATCAAAGTCTCCGACGGCCAACCGCTCGGATTCTAGGACATCCTCTACCAATTCAGGCAAGTTAACCTCGGCCAAGCGTGGTGCAGGCTCTTCGGCCTTTCCGAATGCCAAGGTACTTTCGCATAGGTGCACAGCCCGCGTGATTGAGTTCACAAGCTTTGGAGCCAAGCGTGTCACGGTTGGGTCTTCGGACATCTCAATGCGGTCAGTGAAGAGCTGTGCCGAAGTCAGGATATTGCGCAGATCATGGCTTACCTTAGCTACAGCACCACCCAATTGCGCCAATCTATCTTTTTGCCTCAACGAAGCCGTGAGTTCGACTTGCAGTGACTGCAGCGCTTCTTCTGCTTCGCGCAGCTCTGTCACGCCTGACTGCGGCTGAATAATGCGGCGCGCATCCTCTGGTGCTGCTGCGTAACTTTGCATGTACCCCACGACCCCCTTGATCGGTCTAACCAAGATCAATCGAACAGCGACGAATAGCAAAGACGCCGTAAACGCAGAAATCACCGCGGACAGAAGAAGAATATTCAATCCATAGTCGATCATCGCCGCACGAAGATCTTTGGTCCATATCGTGACTTCGATCAATAACCCAGCTTCACGAACAGGTGCCCCAAGGACACGAATGACTTCAGGTTCAGGCTTAAACAGCCGGTCCATCGCATCCATAATCAACTGAAAGGCCGTTGGGTCGCGCAAATCAAACGTAGCATCAATAGGGGCAGGCATCGGAGAGGACAAAATCAGCTGACGGATTTCATCTCGTCTAAGCACCACATTATAGACCTCTGCGTTTCGCAACAGCTCTGCTTCAAGGTCGGCATCAATCATGTCATCAGCCAAAAGGGCCAATGAGGCGATTTGCGCCCGCTCTAGGCGGGACAACAAATAATCTTCGCGGAACCGCGCGACGGACGGCACGAAAATCAAGATTTCTCCCAACATCACAAAGATGATGGTTAAAAACAAAAATCGCCCTGAAAGAGTCTTTAACATGGCCCCTCGCCTAGTCGTTTATGGAAGCCAGCGTTGAACAAAGCCAACGATGCGTTTCACTTTAGGGTTCTCAAATAGTCTTGGTGTGAAATATGCGCCTGCTGCACGTTTATTCAACTCACCCACGGTCGGATAAGGCGCCACCATATTGGCGACGTGGCTCATCTTTAACTTATTCGCAATCACCAAAGCCCAAAGGTTGATCAGCTCGCCGGCCTGAAAGCCCGCGATTGACGCGCCAATTGGGCGACCTTTGACAACCATGACTTTGATCAGCCCCACGGTTTTACGTTCGGCAATGGCCCGGTCATTGTGACTGAAGGGAAAACGCACCACCTCTAGCGCATCGCCATGTTGCTCTTTTGCTTGCGCTTCTGTCAGGCCAACATGTGCGAGTTCGGGGTCCGTATAAGTTGCCCAAGGGATATGGTCCGTGCGTTGCTTTGCAGGCAAGCCAAACAAAGCGGAACGAATAATAAGACCGGCGTGATAACCCGCTACATGCGTGAATTGCAGGCCACCGGCGACGTCACCAATGGCATAGACCTTGCGATTAGTGGTCCGCATGCCCGGATCAACTTTGATCCCTGCCCGCGTGGTTTCAATCCCAGCAGCTTCTAGGTTCAGCTTGTCGATGTTTGGTTTACGGCCCACGGCCATCAACAAATGCGTGCCTTTGAAAATGCGGCCATCCTTGGTTTCCACTTCGATAGCGCCGGCAGTTCCGCGGATTTCCTGCGCCAATGCGTCTTCTTCAATCTGAATGCCTTCGCCTCTCAGGTTTTCGAGTACAACCGCTGCCATTTCAGGGTCGTCTTTGCCCAGCGCTTTCATTCCCTCAATCACAGTCACTTGGCTGCCAAGGCGGCGATGTGCCTGTGCCATTTCCAAGCCGATTGGGCCGCCACCAATAACCAACAGGTGCTCGGGCTGCTCACGCAATTCAAACAACGTTTCGTTGGTTTCATAGGGTACGCTGTCCAGACCCGGAATAGGCGGTACAAACGGCGAAGACCCGGTAGAGATGACAACGCGGCGTGCTTTGATCAGGTAATCACCTGCTTTGACTTCAGTCGCTGAAACGAATTCCCCAAACTCTTGAATGACACGTACGCCCAAGCCTTCGAACCGCTCAACAGAGTCATTCGGTTCGATTTCAGCAATTACACTTGCAACGTGATCTTTGGCAGCTGCGTAATCAACAGAAGGAACGACATCCGCCACACCGTACTTATTGGCATGAGCTTGCCCCCAAGCGGCCTTACCGCTGGCAATCAGAGCCTTTGAAGGGACGCAGCCAAAGTTAAGGCAATCGCCGCCCATCTTATGGCCTTCGAGCAAGACAACGTCTGCACCCATCTGTACGGCCCCTGCCGCTACAGACAACCCACCAGAGCCTGCTCCAATGACAAGCAAATCAGTCTTTATCTTTTGCATGAGAGTCGGTCCTTATTTGCCGCGAATGGCTTTGATAGCAATCGGAAGAGCGGCCAGCAGACAGAGGCCTAAGATTGGGAATAGAATTTGAGGTTCAAAAATGATGCCTAGGTTCGGCGTTTCGCCACGCTCAAACACTTCGCCAAGCCCTGCGCCCACAGAAGTATAGACCACACCACCGGGGATAATGCCAATGAATGTCGAAATTGCGAAGCGGCGCAGAGGGACACCAACCAAAGCAGGTACAAGATTGGCAACAAAGAATGGAACCGCAGGAACAAGCCGGATCAAGAACAGCATGGACCATTGGTTCTCATCAATGCCATCTTTGATCTTTTTAACAGCCCCTTCTGAGCCTTCCATTTTAGCTGCGAGCTTTTCACCGAGCCCCCACCGCGCGGCCATGAAAATCAGGATCGCACCGATGGTAGCGGCCGTGACGTTAAACAATGCGCCTGGGAACGTCGCAAAAAGAAACCCGCCAGTCAGGGTCGCAATAGTGGCACCTGGCAAACTAAAGGCCACAATCACAACATAGGCCAGAATAAAGATACCAACCGTTGCCGCATAATTAGCGTCTCGAAACGCCAACAATGATTCTCGGTTGTCGCGCAACGTTTCAAACGTCAGGTAGTCACGCAAAGTAAATGCGCCAATGACAGCGACCGCCAGAATCGCAATCAAGGGAAGGCGCTTGGCAAATCCGCTTTTGGGTACGTCAGTCATATCACTCATCTTTAAGGTCTCTCTCATTCCGGTTTCTCTCAAGATGCGGATCAGAGCAACAAATGGGTAGGTATCTCACAGGCCGTTGATGAAGATCACGACTTCTGTGATCAGAAGAGGGTGTTTTGACCCAAATTGAAACATTGCAGAGAGTATCTTTATATTTTTGTTGCAAAACCGCCGTCAGAGGTTTGACATAGTTTAATCCGCCACCTATAGACCGGTCTTCGAATAGACAGCTTGCCCGCACTGAGTCGCGGCAGGCAGAGAAACAAAGTACGGAGACGGAGCGATGAAACGCACCTATCAACCATCGAACCTGGTTCGCAAACGCCGCCACGGCTTCCGTGCGCGCATGGCCACCAAAGCTGGCCGCAAGATCTTGAATGCGCGCCGCGCACATGGTCGTAAGTCTCTGAGCGCGTAAGCCTCAGAACTTTTGCGAAAAGACATGACGCCGTCGGAGGCCCCTAAGGATGGTATTACCAGCCACAGGGATAAGCCTCCGGCGGCGTCTTCGCGTTCAGAGGGTAAAACTTTGCGTATCCTAAAAACCCGAAACGAATTTCTTGCTGCAGCCCGCGCTAGAAAGCGTGGTGTTGGTTCCATGATGGTCCAAGCTCGCAAACGCCGCGAAGATGAACCGCATCCAGCAGACGACATTGGCGTGGGGTTCACTTGTTCAAAGAAGGTTGGGAACGCCGTTGCACGAAACCGTGCAAAACGCCGGATGCGTGAAGTTGCACGGGCCATTTTACCGACTCACGGTCGTCCAGGGTGGGACTATGTACTAATCGGACGCGCCGAAGCCACTGATGCGCGCCCCTTTGAAGACTTAAAAGGTGATCTTATGTATGCTTTGAAAAAGCTACATGAGACAAAGTGATGTCACCCCTCGCCCATATCATTGCGCTACCCATCAGAGCCTACCGCCTGATATTCAGCCCGTGGGTGGGATTTAACTGCCGATACCAGCCAACCTGCTCTGCCTACGCTCTAGAAGCGTTAGAGAAACACGGCCCCGTTAAAGGCACTTACCTTACAGTACGTCGATTGGGGCGGTGTCATCCATTGGGTGGCGATGGATACGATCCAGTCCCGCCACATAAAGACAAATCACAACCAGAGCGTGTTTCTTCAGCAACAGAAACCTCTGATTAACCCCTTTGTGAGAATTCCTGTTGGCGCGTGATCCCGAATTGCTATGGTCGCGCTGTGTTCAACCATCAACCGCAGGAGGCGAATCATGACTTATTCATTTCTAGTTCGACAATTGTGGTACGCCAAATTTGCGGGTTTCGCTTCGTAAGCCTGTAACCACGGGTATCCATGATGCCGAACACATATTTCAACCAAACCTAAATCACACGCCTCTGTAACCCAGAGTCCGTTTATTTATTGATCAGGAGTCCGTCTCTCTGTGACGGAATACGCATATGACACGTTACGATACACCCACCGGCATTGCCGACCTGAATGCTTCTGTTGCCAGTCTAATGCAGCAATTTGGTCGGTGGACGGCCTTGCGCGAGGTGATCCGCCAGTTCTTTCGGCACAGGAGCAAGCCGCCGGATTCGATTGGCATCCTTAGCGACCATCACCGCAAGGATGTCGGATTACCACCTATCCCCCCTGCTGCAGAGCGTTGGATGCCGCCTAGATTCTAAGGGGTAATTTTAGCAATAGGCAAAGCGCTGATGCGCTTTGCTCTTCCCACAAAGCCGTTCTAATGGCATATGCGCGCCATGCTTGATGATGATCTAGATGATATTCACCCGCTGTTTCATGGCGCCCCCTCTTCTGCTAGCTATAAAAAGCTGCGTAAGCGGATTGTTCGGTATACGCGTGAGGCGATTGAACAATATGGCATGATCGAACGGGACGCCCGTTGGTTGGTATGTATGTCTGGTGGCAAAGACAGCTACACGCTTTTGGCCGTACTATACGAACTAAAATGGCGCGGCTTGCTGCCTGTCGATTTACTGGCATGCAATCTAGATCAAGGGCAACCAAACTTTCCGGCGACCGTGCTTCCAGAATTCCTAAAGAAAATGGGCGTGCCGCACCGAATTGAATACCAAGACACCTATTCCATCGTAAAAGACAAAGTCCCGGCGGGCCGCACCTATTGTGCCCTCTGCTCGCGTCTGCGCCGCGGAAACTTGTACCGTATCGCGCGCGAAGAAGGATGCTCTGCGGTCGTGCTCGGCCATCACCGCGATGACATCCTTGAGACCTTCTTTATGAACCTATTTCACGGCGGCCGCTTAGCAACGATGCCACCGAAATTGGTCAACGAAGAAAAAGACCTGTTTGTCTACCGCCCCCTCGCCCATGTGGCCGAGGAAGACTGCGCCAAGTTCGCCAATGCGATGAACTATCCAATCATTCCTTGTGACCTTTGTGGCAGCCAAGATGGATTGCAACGTCAACAAGTTAAGCAAATTCTCGATCAGTGGGAAAAAAACAGCCCTGGCCGTCGTCAGGTTATGTTCAGAGCTTTGATGAACGCACGGCCCTCACATTTGCTCGACCCAAAACTCTTTGATTTTGCAGGACTTTCCCGAGACTTACTAAAAGTCGAAGAAGATTCTGACGACATTCCTCTGCTGCGTTAAACCGGCCCTTACATCCTGCTCTTAGGTTCTCCTGACAGTGTGGTTCGCCACAAGATCAAGGAAGCATGGGATGCAATTGCGCAAGGCATTGGAAATTGTCCTGCAATCAGTAGGCGCAGGCTCACGGCAGCTGCGCTATGATGTGGTCGGGATAGGTCTCAGCGTGCTATGCCTATTGGCATACCTTATCGGCGGTGAGCGCCTTTTATTGACCTCAGCACTCGTCTTACCTCTCATGGTTTTTTTCATTTTGCAGAAAACAGCCCTAAATGCGCCACCTAACAGCGACCTGGATGGCCTAACTGGGCTAAAATCAGTTCAACACCTCGAAAAACAAGTCCAAAGCTGGCTCGCGCAGATGGACGTAAATCAACGTAAAACCGCCTGCTTTCTTATTAGGATCGATGAATTTCCAGAGTTGATCGCCCGACACGGCGAAACCGCGTCGCAGCAAATCCAGCGCGCGATTGCTGCACGAATATTGCTTGGCTTACGCGAGGACGACATCCTAACCAGAACCCGCGAGGGCGAGTTCATGTTTGTTTTAACACCCGTCAGGCACTTGGATTTGGAAATATGCGTCCAACTCGCGACACGCTTGAAAGCCACGATTGAGGGTGCCATTCCAGTCGGTAAATCCACAATACGAATAACCGCGTCGATAGGTTTTTGTCGCAACGACCAAATTCCAGACTGCACATTTGCAAACCTATCAGAAGCTGCCAAGATAGCTTTGCGAGATGCCCGCCGAAACGGGGAAAGCTCTTTGCGGGCTTATTCAGAAAGCATGCGCAAACGCGAAGAGGGCTTTCAAAAGCTATCCTCCGAAGCCGCGCGCGCGTTGCAACAGGGCGAAATCCACGCATGGTTCCAGCCTCAGGTTTCCACGGAAACCGGGGCAATCACTGGGTTTGAAGCCCTAGCGCGTTGGCAACACCCGGAACGCGGCGTCGTCTCGCCGGCAGAGTTTTTAGATACATTGGCAGAAACCGGCCAGCTTGAAAGGTTGGCGGACCTTATGCTCCAACGCGCACTGGAGGCACAAAACAATTGGGAACGTCATGGCTATAATGTACCCCATGTGGGTGTGAATTTCGCTGGAGAAGAGCTTCGCAATCCCATGCTTGTGGAAAAAATCCACTGGGAATTGGATCGGTATGAATTGTCACCGGACCGGGTCGCCATCGAAGTTTTGGAAACCGTCATAGCTGACGCCGCGGATGGCGCTGTGTCGCGTAACGTGAATGGGCTTGCCAATTTAGGGTGCTATATTGATCTAGACGATTTTGGGACAGGCCACTCTTCCATCAGTTCCATTCGCAAGTTTGCGGTGTCTCGTCTGAAAATTGACCGTTCATTTGTGATGCACGTTGATACAGACCCCGAACAACGGCGTATGGTCTCCGCCATTGTAACGATGGCCGAACGGCTGGGATTGGAAACCTTGGCAGAAGGCGTCGAAACCGAAGCAGAGCATGCAATGTTAGCCCAATTAGGCTGCTCGCATGTCCAAGGGTACGGCATCGCTCGCCCCATGCCATTTGAACAAACGATTCCCTGGATGAAGGAATATCTTGCCAGCATCCCAGCTACCCCTGCGATTGCTCGGCGGTTTGAGGGTTAGCGCCGAAAAACATCAAGCAAAACACCCGCAAACGGTGCTGAAACCGGAATCCACTTGACCTTTTGGGCCTACCTCTGTTGAACCACCTTGAGCCAAAGTGCCTATACCGTCCCTTGGGACGCCAAAAGGCGCTTCGAACAGAATAGGTCAAGAACGCATCCGAAACTGGCATCGCGTTCGAAGAGACAGGTGGCCCCGCGCAATGGACGACAACAATAAGAACCTCATTTTAGCAACCGTACTCAGTTTCGTTGTGATTCTGGTCTGGTTTGTGATGTTCCCACCGCCGGAGCAACCGGCAGATGCAGTGACGGAAATCGTCGCAACAGAGGCCGCTCCAGTAGCAGCCGCACCCTTAACAACCGCGACCAACCCAGCAACAACTGAGGCTGCGTCCACTGACGTAGAAGCGCCACGCGTGAAAATTGAAACAGCTCGCCTGAGCGGTTCGATTTCCTTGCAAGGCGGTCGCATTGATGATCTGGCTCTGAAAGATTACCGCGAAACGCTCGCGGAAGATTCCGAAACCGTTCACCTATTCAAGCCGCGCAGCAATCCTAACAGCTATTACGCGCTATATGGCTGGGCTCCGGGTGCTGGTCTGGGCCTAGACACGGTTCCAGGTGCCAACACCATTTGGACAGTCGAAAGCGGCGACACGCTGACAGATACCTCCCCAGTGACCCTAAGCTGGGACAATGGTGCCGGTCTGACGTTCCGCCGGGAAATCTCGATTGATGCGAACTTTATGTTCTCGGTCTCGCAAAGCGTCACCAACACCGGTGCTGGCACTGTTTCCTTGGCCCCATACGGCATTCTGGCCCGTCACGGTCAGCCAGCGGACCTAAAGAACTTCTTCATCCTGCACGAAGGCCTTGTGTCTATGTCTGATGGAGAGCTGAACGAAACAGACTACGACAGCATCGCCGATCTGGACTTTAATCAGTCCGAAGGCGCGCGCGCAGAAGTTACTCAGGTAACGGAAAGCGGCTGGATCGGCTTTACCGATCACTATTGGATGGCAACGCTTATTCCAGAGCAGACAAGCCCGTTCAAATCCGTCGCAAAATACGACGAACGTCGCGATATTTACCAAACCGAAGCGGTCCTACCGACCCAAACGCTGGCAGATGGTCAAACAGTGACTGTGAACAGCCAACTGTTTGCCGGTGCCAAAGAATGGGCACAAATTCGAGCGTATGAAACTGACGGTGGCGTCAACGGCTTCTTGGACAGCATCGACTGGGGTTGGTTCTTTTTCCTGACAAAGCCAATGTTTGCGCTGCTGCACTTCTTGCAGTCATTCATCGGTAACATGGGCTGGTCCATCATCGGCTTGACCGTACTTATCAAGATCATCGTTTTCCCACTGGCATACAAATCCTATGCCTCCATGGCGAAGATGAAAGAGCTTCAGCCAGAGATGGAGAAGATCAAAGAAAAAGCGGGCGACGATCGTCAAGCGATGCAAAAAGCCATGATGGAGCTTTACAAGAAGGAAAAGGTCAACCCAGCCTCTGGCTGCTTGCCAATCCTGATCCAGATTCCTGTCTTTTTCTCGCTGTACAAAGTGATCTTTGTCACGCTTGAGCTGCGCCACGCACCTTGGATTGGTTGGATTAATGACCTCTCAGCGCCTGATCCAACTTCGATCCTGAACCTATTTGGCCTACTGCCTTACTCAACACCAGAGCCAGGTTCATTGTTCTTTATCCTAAGCTTAGGCGTTTTGCCGATCCTTCTGGGTCTGTCCATGTGGCTACAGCAAAAGCTAAATCCAGCCCCAACAGATCCAACGCAAAAAATGATCTTTGCATGGATGCCTTGGATTTTCATGTTCATGCTGGGCAGCTTTGCGTCTGGTCTGGTCATCTACTGGATTGCGAACAACACCATCACGTTCATCCAACAGTATTCGATCATGCGCTTCCACGGCTACAAACCCGACGTATTTGGTAACATCCTCAGCAGCTTTAAGCGCAAGCCAAAGGCCGCTGACGAATGAATGTGACTGTTACCGCCCTTTGGCGTCACCCGATCAAAGCACATGGCCGTGAAGCCCTTCAGCGCGTAGCGCTGGAGGTTGGCAAGTGCATGCCTTGGGACCGTCATTGGGCTGTAACGCACGAGGCCACAAAGGCTGATGGCTCTGAATGGGCGAAATGCATTAACTTCTCCCGCGGCGCGAGCTCGCCGCGGTTGATGGCTATGACGGCAACTCTGGATGACACAGCGGGTTTTGTTACACTGTCTCATCCTGATCTGCCGAATCTCACGTTAAATCCCGATTCAGATGGGCAAGCATTTGCGGATTGGGTGAAACCCATCATGCCCGCAGATCGTCGCCAATCAACTGGAATCCTAAAGGTGCCAGGCATCGGGTTGACGGATTCAAGTTGGCCGTCACTCAGCCTATTGAATCTTCAAACAAATAAGGCACTTGGCGCGACCTTTGATGCTGAACTATCAATGGATCGCTGGCGCGGAAACATCCACTTGGATGGGCTTGAGCCATGGCAAGAATTTGAATGGGTCGGTAAAGCGATCCGCATCGGCACAGCGGAGTTTGAGGTTCGGGAACGCATAGAGCGTTGTACAGCCACAACCGTTGATCCGCTGACCGGTGAACGCGACTATGATACGCTAAAGAGCCTGCGCGAAAATTTCGGGCACAAGGACTTTGGCGTCAAAATTTATGTGTCCAAAGCAGGCGAAATCGCCGTTGGCGACACTGTTGAGGTACTGTGATGCAACTTCCCTTTCCACTGGTCGAAGAGCCAGATGATGCGAGCCGTGAAAAGGGCCGTAAACTGTTTGTAGGCAGCAACGCTGACTTCCTAAAAGGCGTCGTCGCCATGGATGGCCTACCCGGTGATGACCGTGTCGAGGTTTGTTTCGCCGGGCGTTCAAACGTCGGTAAATCCAGCTTGATCAATGCCTTAACGGGCCGCAAAGGCCTTGCGCGTGCTTCAAACACGCCCGGACGGACACAAGAGATCAACTATTTCACTTTGGCTGAAAGCCATTACCTTGTTGACCTTCCGGGCTATGGTTTTGCCAATGCTCCGTTGCCGGTTATCGAAAAATGGCAACGTCTACTGAAACGGTATTTGTCTGGACGCGTTAGCCTGCGTCGTGCCTTTGTTCTAATCGACAGCCGCCACGGTGTGAAAAAAGTCGATGAAGAGATCATGTCGCTGCTGGATAGCTCGGCGGTGACCTTTCAAGCCGTGCTGACCAAAGCCGATAAGGTTAAGGAAAAAGAGCGCGAAAAGGTTCTGGATCAAGTGCGTGGTGCATTGTCAAAGCACCCGGCCGCTTTCCCGGAACTCATTGTTACTTCTAGCGAAAAAGGCTGGGGACTTGAGACAATGCGATCCGTGATCGCCAATCTGCCATAAGCAATTCTTAACAAGACTTGGATGACCACACCCAAACGGCTAAGACTTTCGGCCAAGGGGAACAGCACATGAAGAAGCAAAACATGAATCGCGATTGGATCGCCACCGCCCGTACCTTGTCACAAGCCCTGCCCTATTTGCAGCGCTATACAGGTGCGATTGTTGTCGTAAAGCTGGGCGGTCACGCCATGAGCAGCGACGAGGCGATGGACGAATTCGCGCGTGATGTTGTGCTGATGCAGATGGTTGGTATTCACCCTGTTGTGGTGCATGGCGGCGGGCCGATGATCAATACGATGTTGGAACGTCTTGAAATTAAATCCGAATTTGTGAACGGGAAGCGTGTGACCGATGCTGCAACTGTTGAAGTTGTAGAGATGGTTCTGTCCGGCACCGTGAACAAACGGATCGTTCAGGCGATCAACCGTCAGGGCGGCAAGGCTGTTGGTCTGTCTGGCAAAGACGCCAACTTGATCACTTGCGAACAAACCAACCCAGATTTGGGCTTTGTTGGTACACCTTCCGAGATGAACCCCGAAGTTCTGCACGATCTTTTTGCCAAAAACACCATCCCTGTGATCGCGCCTTTGGGTGCTGGTCAGGACGGAGAAACGTTTAATATCAATGGGGATACGGCTGCGGGCGCGATTGCGGCATCATTGAATGCAGATCGTTTGTTGCTGTTGACGGACGTGCCGGGCGTTAAAGGTGCGGATGGCAATGTGATGACAGAGCTAAAGGCCGCGCAGATCCGGGAAATGACGGAAAGCGGAGTGATCGCGGGTGGGATGATCCCGAAAACCGAAACTGCGTTGAACGCGATTGAAGGTGGTGTTCGGGCTGTGGTTATCTTGGATGGGCGCGCGCCGAACGCGTGTTTGCTCGAGCTTTTCACCGAACATGGTGCCGGTTCTTTGATCCGAGGCGACGGCTAACTCTGTTGTGATCCATGACGAATTGACTTGGCGCTGCATGGCCTTAGTCTGAATTCATGGAACATGAAGCCCTTATCCGATTATCCATTTTCTTTGTACTTTTCATAGCCTTAGCTGGTGTGGAAACCCTATTACCGCGGCGCGTACGGGCGATCCCGCGGCGCAAGCGGTGGGTTACCAACTGGTCTGTTTCAATTCTCAATACTTTGACGCTTCGTTTGATGGCTTTTGCGTTGCCTGCGTTGGCGGCTGGGGCGGCTTTTGATGCGCAGACGCAGGGTTGGGGTCTGTTGCAACACTTTGCGCTTCCTGCGTGGTTTGAGGTGGTGATTGCGATATTGATTTTGGATTTCGCGATTTGGTTTCAGCATTTGGTGACACACAAAGTGCCGATCCTTTGGCGGCTACACCGGGTGCATCACGCGGATCGGGACATGGATGTGACGACCGCTATTCGGTTCCATCCGATAGAGATCGCGCTGTCTATGTTATTGAAAATAGGGCTAGTTTACGCGTTGGGGCCAAGTGTATTGGCGATCATTCTGTTTGAAATTATCCTGAACAGCACGGCGATGTTTAACCACGCGAATATACGGTTGCCGCTGTCTTTGGACCGTTGGGTTCGGCTGATTTTGGTGACGCCTGACATGCACCGCGTTCATCATTCTGTGCATAGACATGAGCATGACAGCAACTATGGATTCTCTCTATCGATTTGGGATCGGATGTTTAAAACCTATATCGCGCAGCCCGAAGCGGGGCATGACGAGATGCTGACAGGTCTAAGATGGCAGGATGAATCGCCCGCGAAATTGGGGTGGAGCCTGTTACTTCCG
Source organism: Cognatishimia sp. 1_MG-2023 (assembly GCF_030548175.1). Taxonomy (GTDB): domain Bacteria; phylum Pseudomonadota; class Alphaproteobacteria; order Rhodobacterales; family Rhodobacteraceae; genus Cognatishimia. The sequence continues at coordinate 15,321 of NZ_JAUORX010000007.1, forward strand.
TTCAAAAAGAACAACTAAGTCAAAGGGTTAACTCGTGAAAACGCTCATTCTTACACGGCATGCAAAATCAAGTTGGGACAGTCCGGGACACGATCATGATCGAGTTTTAAATGCGCGTGGACGGGAAGTAGCCCCGAAGATTGGGCAGTGGATACGCGATCAGGGTCTACAGCCGGATGCGATTCTTTGTAGCTCTGCGGCGCGTACTCAAGAGACATGCGCCCTGTTAGGCTTTGATATTAAAGCAAAATTCCTGCGTGAACTGTATCTAGCACCAGCCGAGGACATGCTGCAGGCCCTCAAGGGGGCCGAGGGCAATTGTGCCGTTATGATTGGGCATAACCCCGGCATCGCAGATTTCGCGCATCGCCTTATAAATAAGGCCCCTGAGCACCCAAGGTTCTATGATTACCCGACCTGCGCGACCACTGTAATGACCTTTGACATCGACAATTGGAGCGAGGTGTCATTCGGGGTCGGAAATGCGGTTGATTTTGTCATTCCCAAAGAACTGCCCTAGGGCAACGCGCGCGTGTTTTATTCTCTGTAAATGTGAAATTCGTGCGTTTGGCGCGCTGAAACGTACGATTCGAGATTAGCTGCCTTTCTGCACGGGCCACGGCCCTAGTTTGCCCCACAAAAATACATCGAATTTGCATCCGTTCCCAAAATGGCAAAAAGCCCCGCACAATGGCGGGGCTTTCTGAATTTCTGTGATCTTGGGCTTAGAAGAGTAATTTGCGGTTAAACCGCAATTTACTTTAGTGGCCGAGGATCTGGCTGAGGAACAGTTTGGTCCGCTCGCTCTTTGGATTGTTGAAGAACTCTTCTGGTTCGTTCTGTTCAACGATCTGGCCTTGGTCCATGAAGATCACGCGGTTCGCAACCTGACGGGCAAAGCCCATCTCGTGCGTCACACAGATCATTGTCATGCCTTCTTCGGCAAGCTCGATCATGGTGTCTAGAACCTCTTTGATCATCTCTGGGTCCAGAGCGGATGTAGGTTCATCAAACAACATGATGCGTGGCTTCATGCAGAGCGAGCGGGCGATTGCCACACGCTGCTGCTGACCACCGGACAATTGGCCCGGGTACTTGTGGGCTTGATCCGGGATCTTAACCTTTTCAAGGAAGTGCATCGCTGTTTCGATGGCTTCTTTCTTGGGTGTCTTACGAACCCAGATTGGAGCCAACGTGCAGTTTTCCAGAATGGTCAGATGTGGGAACAGGTTGAAGTGCTGGAAGCACATACCAACCTCAGAGCGCACCTTGTCGATGTTCTTGAGGTCAGAGGTCAACTCTGTGCCGTCCACGATGATTTGGCCCTGCTGGTGCTCTTCCAAACGGTTGATACAGCGGATCATTGTGGACTTACCGGAGCCGGATGGGCCCGCGACGACGATACGCTCGCCTTCGTTTACGGTCAGGTTGATGTCTTTCAACACGTGGAACGAGCCGTACCACTTGTTCATATTGGTGATTTGAATCGCCGTTTTATCGCTTACCTGAAGCTTCGAACGGTCGACGTTACGGTCAGTTGCAAGATCAGACATTTTAATGATCTCCTATCGTTTGTGACCAGTCTGAAGCTTGCGCTCCAGATACATGGAATAGCGGGACATGGAAAAGCATACGACGAAGAACAGCAGCGCGATGAACGCGAAGAGTTCCCAATAGATACCATTCCAAGCGGTGTCGGCACGAATTGCTTGAGACAAGCCAATCACATCCAGAAGTCCAATGATAGACACGAGGGTCGTATCTTTGAAGATACCGATAAAGTTACTGACAATACCTGGGATAGATATTTTCAATGCTTGCGGCATGATGATGAGGCGTTGTGCCTGCCAGTAGTTCAGACCCAAGGAATCTGCACCTTCGTACTGACCCTTTGGAAGGGCTGCGAGGCCGCCTCGGATTGTCTCTGCCATATAGGCCGCAGAGAAGAGCGTCATCATGATCATAACACGTAGGATGATGTCGAAGTTCGTACCCGGTGGCATGAAGACGTTCAGCAGAAGCGACGCCACAAACAACAGGGTGATCAGCGGCACGCCGCGTATGAATTCGATAAAGCCAACGCAGATCGCTTTGACGATCAAGAGGTCAGACAGACGACCAAGGGCAAGCAAAATGCCGATTGGCAATGACACACCAATTGCAACAACACCCAAGAGCAAGGCCAACATGAAGCCACCGAACTTACGCGATTCAACGGATTCAATGGACAGGCTTAGGATGCCGCTGAGTGTATCAGCCACTGGGCCAGCCAGAACCAACCACCAGACCAAGACTGCAATGACAGTTGCGATCATTGTGACCAAGCCGCTTTGGACTTTGGAAACAGTTACGAAAACAAAGTAACCCACAACGAAACCAAGTGCAGCAACCACAGGCGCCCAGATGGTGCCGCCCCATAGAAGCCATGGCATCAAGAATGGGTATGCCATTGTCAGGTAGAGGAACTGCTTTGGTGTTTTTTCTGAAAACAGAATGGGTGCCAAGGCCGCAAAGGTGAGGACCAGCGTGAGGTTCACGCGCCAGTACAGGTGATCAGGATAGAAGCCATACAGAAGCTGTAGCCAACGATCATTCACAACACCCCAGCAGGCGTGGCCATGCGAGGTACCGTAAGTGGCGTTGAACAGTTCACGGCATTCTGTCAGGGACTTTGATGTCCAGGAAGACTGGAACATCCAAGGCAGAAGACCCACAAGAACATATGCAATGAAGGCAAAGGACAAGAGTGTCACGACGCTGTTTAGAACGCTAGAGAACAGGTTCTCGCGTGCCCAGCCAACAAGACCGACGGTCGATGCTGGTGGTGCTTTTTCTTCAAGCATTTCTGTGCGGACGAAAGATGTATCGCTCATATTACCGCTCCACCAATTTAACGCGGCTGTTGTACACGTTCATCGCGCCGGAGATTGACAGGCTGATGACAAGATACACGGCCATTAGAAGCACAACACATTCCAGCTCTCGGCCGGTTTGGTTCATGGTGATACCACCCATTGTGCCGGTGATGTCCATGTATCCAACCGCAATCGCCAGAGACGAGTTTTTGGTGAGGTTCAGATAGTTGGAAATCATTGGCGGGATGATGACACGAAGTGCCTGAGGTAGAACAACAAGGCTCATGATGCGGCCAGAGCGCAGACCCAAAGCGCCAGCGGCTTCGGTTTGACCATGGCTGATAGCAAGAATACCACCGCGCACGATTTCTGCGATAAAGGCTGCAGTGTAGAGGGACAAAGCCAACCACAATGCGAGCAATGAGTTCCGCATGTGTGTGCCGCCTTGGAAGTTGAAACCCTTGAGTTCAGGGTAACCAAGGTGGAAGCCGAGTGCGACTAACACAGCGATCAGCGGGATGAAGACGACTCCGAGACGTTTCCAAATGGTTGAGGGCCGAATACCGGTTGCCTCTTGGATTTTGTCAGCGCTCTGTTTGATTTTGCGGCTAAAGAACAAGCCCGCGATCAGCACAGCCATGATGGCCATGAAATCGAGAGAGATGTCAAAACGCAGGGAGCTGTCACCCAAAACATGAATATCGCCAAGAGAACGCGAGAAGAGCGCTTCGGGGATATACACGCCGCGGTTGGTGACGGCGACTGTATCAAACACCGCCATAGACGCTTCGGGGTTTTCACCGCGGAAGTCACGTGGGCTTGGAAGTGCTTCGGTCAAGATGGCCATAGCCACGATGATCCACAGCAAAACCGGCACGTTACGGAACATTTCCACGTAAACGGTCATGATGCGCGCAACAATCCAGTTCTTGGAAAGACGCAGAACACCGATAAACACACCCAGAACTGTGGCTGTGATACAGCCCAAGACTGCGACAACCAACGTATTCAACAGGCCAATGAATGCAGCCCGGAGGTGAGAATCGCGGTTTTGATAATCAAGGAGGCGCTGGTTGATGTCATATCCAGCGGGTTCGGAAAAGAAACCAAAGGTGATTTCTTTGCCCAGCGAGTTCAAGTTATTGATCGTATTGTTGACCAGCCACGCTGCCGCGAGCATGAAAAACAGAAGTGCTATAACTTGGATTGTCGCCGAACGATACCGGGTGTCGTAAATCAGCATAGATAGCCGAAACGACTCCTTCGGAGGGTCGGTGAGAGTTGTCATTAAGGATGTTCCCCGTGTTTCGGCCCATTTATTTTGCACGTCTAAAGCATGCAGGCCGATCGTTTATTCGTCGCGAATAATATGCGAGGGGCGCGAGATTTCTCTCGCGCCCCAGGCACTTAAGTTCTTAGCGGAAAGGTGGAGAGTAGATCAGACCACCATCGGTCCACTGAGCGTTCAAACCACGCGCCAGACCGATTGGAGTGTTCTCGCCGATGTTCTTTTCGAACACTTCGCCGTAGTTACCACCCGCCATGATAGCGTTTTTCGCCCAGTCAGCGGACAGACCCAGCATCTCGCCCAGGTTACCTTCGGTACCCAACAGACGGTTGATTTCTGGGTTCTCTGTACCTGCGCCCATCTCTGCGATGTTTGCAGAAGTAACACCCAGCTCTTCAGCTGTGATCAGAGCATTCAGAGACCAACGAACGATGTCGCCCCACTCGTTGTCGCCGTGACGTACCAATGGGCCGAGTGGCTCTTTGGAGATGATTTCTGGCAATAGAGTGTGATCGCCTGGGTTTTCGAACGCCGCACGTGTCGCAGCCAAGCCGGATGCGTCAGTTGTGTAAACGTCGCATGCACCAGCTAGATACTGCTGCTGTGCTTCTGCGTTTGTTTCGATTGGCACTGGCTCATAAGAGATGCCGTTTGTGCGGAAGAAGTCCGCCAAGTTCAGCTCTGTTGTTGTACCAGTTTGGATACATACAGTTGCGCCATCGAGTTCTTTCGCAGAGGACACGCCCAGTTCTTTTGGAACCATGAAGCCTTGGCCGTCATAATAGTTCACACCAACGAAGGTGAACTTCAGGTCAACGTCACGGGAGAATGTCCATGTGGTGTTACGTGCCAACATGTCGATTTCACCGGAAGCCAACGCAGTGAAGCGTGTCTTACCAGTTGTTGGAACGAAATCTACAGCTTTCGGGTCACCCAAAACTGCGGCTGCAACAGCACGACATACGGAGACGTCAAAGCCGCCCCATTCGCCGTTTGCATCCGGAGTAGCAAAGCCCACAAGACCAGATGCAACACCACAGCTTAGTTTGCCGCGTGCTTTAACATCGTCCAGTGTGCCAGCAGAAGCGCCAACAGCCGACAAGCAAGCAACTGCCGCGGCGCTTAGAATTACGGATTTATTCATTTTTACCTCTTCCTGATTTACCGCACATTTTTGCGCGGATTTCCCCAACCCATTCGGGTCAGTTATTATCGCCTTATAGGGTCTCGCCCCCTTAGCGAGCCTCAGTTTGGGCGGAATCATCAGGAAAGGTCAAGTGCTGGATCACCATTTTTGATCAATTGAAAGTTAGACACCAATATTGCGCTAAATTCAGGCAACACCCTTTATTTATTACACAATTTATAGAATCTTGCTGCGTGAATAAAGGCTGCGCGCTTTGTTTCTGCTAATGCGTGTGCTTCTTCATCAAAGCCCCAAAGCTCTTCTTGCCAGAGTTCATCGACCCTAGAATACTCCCAAAGGGTTTCAATAGGAGAATATTCTAGAATCGCTGCGAATCCTAGGACAAGTGATCCTGAGAGGCTTACGAGGTCGTGAAAGGCTGCCAATTCGAAATTCGAGAGCGCGTGAACACGGGTTTTGAGCGCTTGTAAAGCGGCCTCGTCCTGAGCGTGAAACATAACCCCCTGCGTGGCCGTCAGACGGGCGCCTAATTCGGTAGCGGCCCACTCTAGAATTGGGTCCCAAGTTTTGGCCTGACGCTCGATCAATTCAACAGGCTCTGTCGCGCGATAGCTTAGAAGGTCCGTGCCACCATAATCGGCCAGCATGTCGGCGACCTCGGCTTTTTGCAGAGCCACTTTATCAAGGGCTGAGTTCGCCGTGCGGGTGACCGGCATGGTCATCGGGTCAACTTGTTCACCCTGTGCTTGCCATTCTTGGGCAATCGCCTCTGCCAGCGCTTGGGTTGGTACAACAACCGGTGTTTTAGCAGGGGTTTTCAGCGTGCGACCATCCAAGGTGATGGCTAAGCCACCCTCTGTCGCCTGATAGCTTGCGTTTTCCCAAAAGCGTTTATTGGTGTTCCAGCCTGACATTGATTAGCCCCAAAACGTATCCAGCACAGCGTGCAATTCATGAAAGTGAGAGATGACCACATCTGCGGCGGTCAATTGTTCGGCGCGGTGATAGCCCCAAGTGACGCCAATCGCAAACAGACCGGCGGCTTTGGCCATCTCCATGTCATATGAGGTGTCACCAATCATCACCGCATTTTCCCGCGCTACGCCGGTATCTGCCAATGCTTGGTGCAGCATGGCGGGATGCGGTTTGGAGGGGTGAAAATCAGCAACCTGTTGGGTGACAAACAGATTTGATAATCCGTGGCTCTCCAGCATTTTATCCAACCCACGTTTGGATTTACCGGTGGCAATGCCAAGCAAGGTCTCGGGCTGGGCATGAAGCGTGTTCACAACATCCAGGGCGCCGGGATAAAACTGTACGCCGCCTGTTGGGCCTGCCTTGATACGGTTATGCATAAAAGCATCTTTGTAGCCCTGAACCAATGCCGCGTGCAGTTCGGCACTGCCATCCGGTACAAGATTGGGAAAGATCACCTCAAGCGATAGCCCAACCTGCCCTAGCACCTGCTCACGCGGTGGCATGGTTAACCCCTGCCCACCAAAAGCCAATTGCATGGCCGCTAGGATATGCGCTTGGCTGTCGATAAGGGTTCCATCAACGTCAAAGATAACAAGGCGGAGGTCGGTCAATGCAGTTCCTCAAAGGGGTCTTCTGCGGCCATGTCCGGCGCCCAACCCAAGTTATCAAACGTATTGCCCATATGCTCTGGCAGAGGCGCATGAAAGGTCATGACCTGACGTGTGGCAGGATGTTCAAAACTGATGGTGCGCGCATGCAGATGCAGCTTTTTGCTGATAATGCCACCCAATTGGGCACCCCATCCATCGCCAAGGTTTTCCTGACCAGAGCCGCCATATTTGCCGTCACCGGCAATGGGATGACCGATTTCAGCCATATGCACACGCAGCTGGTGCGTCCGGCCGGTGATGGGTTCCATCGCGACCCAAGAGGCGCGGCTGCCAACGCGGTAGAGCGTTGCATATTGAGTGATGGCCCGCTTCGCGCCTGGCGTATTGGAAACCTCGCGCGGATGCAGGGCAACCATCTTTTCGCCCTCGCCGTTTTTGCCATGGCCGCCCGCCTTGACCAGACCATATTTGATCTCACCCAAATACGGCGTTGGCACGCCGGCCACAACCGCCCAGTAAATCTTGCGCGTCGCGTGGTGACGGAACGCAGCTGTTAGGTCGCTTGCCATCTTGCGGGTACGGGCCAGAACCAGAACACCAGATGTGTCTTTATCCAAACGGTGCACCAGACGCGGCTTTTCGTCCATGTCAAATTTCAGCGCTTCAGACAGACCATCCACGTGGCGTGACTGGCCGCTGCCGCCCTGCGTGGGCAGGCCCGCTGGCTTGTTCAAAACGATCAGATGATCATCGCGATACAAAACGCAGGATTTGATCAGCTTTTCATCGGCTGCAGAAATCCGGGTTTCGGTGTGCGGCTTGCGCTCAAAATAATCCGGGATCGGGGGAATGCGCAGATTCTGACCTTCTTCCAAACGGGTCGCAGGTTTCACACGGCCCCCGTCAATGCGCAGCTCGCCCTTACGGCACATCTTTTCAATGCGGATCTGGTTGATCTGCGGGAACTTGGCTTTCAGCCAACGGTCAAGCCGCATCTCTGCATCATCTGCAACGATCGTAATATTCTGAACACCACTCATGCCCATACTCCTCGTGCGAGCCAAAACCCTAGCATCAATGCCAAGATCGAACCGATCACCGAGATCAGAACATAGCTCATTGCGGCACTGGTCTGGCCGCGTTCAAACAAAGTGACCGCTTCTAGCGAAAAGGCTGAAAAGGTGGTGAAACCACCCAAAAACCCGGTCATTAACAATGGGCTGAACTGCATCAGGCCACGTTTGGCCAGCATCACAGCCAAGACGCCCATTGCGAATGACCCGATGATATTCACCGTGATCACACCCAAAGGAAATCCTGTCCCCAAAAGACGCCCAACACCCAATCCGGTGAGATACCGCAGCATAGCGCCGCCAGCCCCGCCAAGGGCCACATATATCAGGTTGATAAGCATCCCGCGTCTCTGTCGTCTGACCGATCTTTTGTCAAGCGAAACACCCCCTCTTCATCTTTCCCAAAATACTCTGGGGGGAATTGAGCCACAGGCTCAAGGGGGGCAAAGCCCCCTTATCCGTTTCGCTTCTCGCGCAGCTTGGCGAAATACTCGACACGTTTCTTCAGATCACGTTCAAAGCCACGTTCTACCGGCTCATAGAACGCGGGGCGCTTCATGCCGTCGGGGAAGTAGTTCTGGCCGGAAAACCCATCCTCGGCGTCATGATCATAGTCATAGCCTTTGCCGTATCCCTGATCTTCCATCAGTGAGGTCGGCGCATTTAGGATGTGTTTGGGCGGCATCTGTGATCCGGTTTTACGGGCAGACACACGCGCGGCTTTGTAGGCTTTGTAGACACCATTGGATTTCGGGGCGAGCGCAAGATAGACCAAGGCCTGCGCCAGCGCCAATTCACCCTCGGGAGAGCCGAGGCGTTCGAATGTGTTCCATGCCTCAAGGCAAACGGATTGCGCTTGTGGGTCTGCGAGACCTACGTCTTCGACAGCCATTCGCGTGATCCGGCGCGCCAGATAGCGGGGGTCTTCGCCGCCTTCGAGCATGCGGGCAAACCAATAGAGCGCCGCGTCAGGATCAGAGCCGCGCATGGATTTATGCAGGGCTGAGATCAGGTTGTAATGCTCTTCGCCATTCTTGTCGTATTTGGCGGCGCGTTTCATCAGGCGTTTGCCTAAGTCTTCGCTGTTTAACGCGACGCTGACTTTCCAAGCGGCCACTTGTTCGATGAGGTTGAGAAGCGCCCGCCCATCGCCGTCTGCCATATTATGCAAGGCCGCGCGGGCGCCTGCGTCTAGGGGCAGAGGTTTGCCAAGGTCTGCTTCAGCGCGTTGGGTCAGGGCCTCAAGGTCGTCGTCGCCAAGGCGTTCCAGCACGAGCACCTGTGCGCGTGACATGACCGCGGCGTTTAGTTCAAAGCTGGGGTTTTCGGTGGTGGCGCCGACAAGCAGGATGGTGCCGTCTTCCATGTGCGGCAAGAACCCGTCCTGTTGGGCTTTGTTAAAGCGGTGGATTTCGTCCACGAACAGCAGGGTGCCCTGCCCGTTTTGGCGGCGGATTTTGGCGGCTTCGAAGACTTTGCGCAATTCAGGCACGCCGGTGAAGATCGCGCTGATTTGCACGAAATGCAGATCGGTTTCTTGTGCCAGCAGCCGCGCGATGGTGGTTTTACCCACGCCCGGCGGGCCCCAGAAAATCAAAGAGCTTAGGGAGCCAGATTCCAGCATCACACCAAGCGGCGCATCAGGGCCAAGGACTTGAGCTTGGCCGATCACTTCGGACAAGGATTTTGGGCGCAGCCGATCCGCTAAGGGACGTGGTGCGTTTGATGCCTCGGCTGCGGGTGGGTCTCCGAAAAGGTCGGTCATGGATTATAGTCTAAACCGCATCACAACGCGTTGCGAGCCTCGTTGTACTTCGATGGCCAAGCGACGTTCTGCTTGGCGTAGGGCTGCTTCCACAGAGGCAGGATCGGTGATCTCTGTGCCATCGATACTGCGCAGGATGTCGCCACGGCGCAGGCCAGCGCGGGCGCCGATGTCGCCGGGGTTTTCGACGATCACACCGTTGATATGCAGCGGCAGATTGTAGGCGGCGATGATGGCAGGGTTGACGTTGGATAGCACCATGCCGGGGATCGCAGAACGGCGGGTGGTTTCGATGGTGTCGCGTGCCGGGGATTCTGGGGCGGCTTCAAGGGCGACCGTGACAGTGCGCGGTTCGCCATCAATGATGCCCGAGATTTTGGCGGTGGTGCCTAGACCTGCGACGGACATGCGAAAGACCATTTCAGCGCCATCTGTGACTGGCAGACCATCGACCGCAAGGATCACGTCGCCTGCGGAAATACCAGCGGCTTTGAATGGGCTGGCGGGGTGAAGATCAGAGATTAACACGCCGATTGGGCGATCAAGGCCGATGCTATTGGCGATGTCCGCATCCACGGGTTGGCCGGATGCGCCCGCCCATGGTTTTTCAAATTGCTCATTGCCTGCTTTGGCTTGCTTCACGAATTGCGCGACCAGATTGGCCGGGATCGCAAAGCCGATGCCGTTGCTACCGCCGGAGCGCGTGAGGATGCGGGTGTTGATGCCGATCAGATCGCCGTTCACATCCACAAGCGCGCCGCCGGAATTGCCCGGGTTAATCGGTGCGTCGGTTTGGATGAAATACCCCTGCCCTGTGCCTGCGGCCGCGCCAGAACGCGCAAGGCCCGAGACGATGCCGCTGCTGACAGTTTGGCCAACGCCGAATGGGTTGCCGATGGCGAGGGTGAGCTCGCCCACTTCGACGTTATCGCTGTCACGAAGCGGAAGGTATGGCATGTCTTCGGCCGCATCCATTTGTAGGATGGCAAGGTCGTTGGCCTGATCCGAGAGCAGGACTTGGGCTGTGAATTCGCGGCGGTCGTTCAGCACCACCCGAATGTCTGTGGCCATGCCGACGACGTGGTAGTTCGACACGATGATGCCGTCGGCAGATAGGATCACGCCTGAGCCGAGAGAGTTCTGAACCTCTGGCCGGGTGGTGCCGAAATCGCGGAAGAGGTTTTGGAAAAACGGATCGCCGTTAAAGGGACTTTCGCGCACGGCCACCACGCGTTTGGCGTAGATGTTCACCACAGCGGGGGCGGCTTGTTTCACCAAAGGGGCGAAACCAAGTGAGATTTCGGCCTGACTTGTTGGGATTTTCGTCTCGGCGGATGCGAGGGTGGCAAGGCTGAGGGTAAGAGCCGTTAGGACTGCGCGGATCATGGTCTCTCCTGACGTGTTATTCAGGATATGCGGTGAAGATCGTGCGATTGCAAGGGGATCACGCAGTTGGGAAGTGGACGGCGCTTTGCCCCGCCTGATTGGAAAGAGGGGCTGTGCCCCTCTGGGCCTGCGGCCCATTCACCCCAGAGTATTTTTGCAAAGGTGAATGGGCGGGTTTTGGATCAGCGATCGAGGCGCGCTTTGATTTTGTCGGGAATGGCGACGCGTTCAAAGAGGAGGTTTGCCAAGTGTTGCAAGCCGACGCCGGTGCGGATTTCGAATTCTTCGTATTTAAAGCGGCGCGCAGAGACGCCGTTTTTGCGGAAGTCTTCGATGAGCGTTTTGCGCATGGCTTTGGGGCCGCAGAAGGCGACGGTGAGGTTGGCGGGATCTTGGCCGGTGATTTGCAAGAGCTTGTCTGCCGTAGCGCGGCCGTTGGATTCAGAAGCATGAATGTGCAGCGTCAGGTTAGATTTAGCTGCGGCAAGTGCCGTGAGTTCGTCGATATGGGCTGCGGCGTCTTCTGATTTGACGCAATAGACCAGATGGATGGGATCATCGGTTGCTGTCAGGGCCTGCGCCCAAGCGAGGAAGGGTGTGATGCCGACACCGGCTGCGATCCAGAGTTCCTGGTGACCTTTGCCTTTGGAGCGGCGCTCGAAGTGGCCAAAGGGGCCCTCGATCTGCACGGAGGCATTGGGATTTAGATTGCGATGTAGGCGCGTGGTGAAATCACCGAGCTTGGCCACAGAAAGGCGGATTGTGCCGTCATCGGTTGGCGCTTTGGAAATTGTGAATGGGTGCGGCTCTGCACCGTCAAAGCTGGCGAATACGAATTGGCCGGGGCGGTAGCGCAGTTTAGAGGCGGTTGGTTTGAGCGTGATCGCCAATGCGTTGCCGGTTTTTTCACTGGATTGCACAGCGTAACGGCGCGAGGGGCGCAGGCGTGACGGCAATAAGCGATAGCTGAACGCAAGGATGCCAAGCGCGCAGAAAGCCGAAACATAAAGACCAAGTGGATCGCCGTTTTTGAACGGTTTTAGAATGAACAGGTAATGCGCGGCCCCTGCCATAAAGAAAAAACCCATCAAGCGATGTGTCCAACGCCACAGGTGATAGGGGATGAAGGTCGCGATTGTGATGACGACGAGGATCAAGAGGCCATAGAGGCTGAGTTCGCCCAGAGTTTCGGCAAGCTCTTCGAGCCAGTTTTGCCCACCTAGGTGGCGCATTTCGGCATCAATGGTGTCATGCAGAAGGATGAAGACCATCGCCATAATGCCAAGCCACTTGTGCAGCACGTAGCCTTGGTCAAGGCTGCCAAAGATCATCTCTGTCACTTTGAAACGCGTGGCGATGAGTTGCGAAATGGCCATCGCGATGAGGGCGGCGATGCCCATGTACTGCGAAAAGAGCGCCAAGGTATCTCGGCCGTGGTTCAGCGCGGGGAGCCAGATGATCGGTAGAAGAATGGCAATGGCGGTGAGCAGGAGCCCGATCGGATTGAGACGCATTGTGTGACCCTTGTTGGCTTGGCCCACGTGGGCTTGGCTATTGGGTCACTGGTCTGCGGATTGGGGTGATTTAAGTCAACTGTTTTTGCGGGAAAGACAGGGATTTTCCTTATAAACTTGGAAGGTTATGGGATTTGATTTGCAATGGCAGCTGCGTTCACCCGTTTAGAACGCACAAAACCTACTGAAAGGTTTTGGCAGGAGCCTATCCTATCATTTACACACACCTTCAGGGCTGTAATAGCTTTGGGTATTCATTTATTCGCCGCATGGTTCCAACCTGCGTTACCTCGGTTTTGGGGCACCTCTTTTTTAAGGATCTTGGCATGCTGAACATGTCGCTTTGGGCATTACTGGCCTTGCTTTGGGGCAGTTCATTTTTGGCGATTGGTGTTGGGGTTGAAACCCTGTCCCCTGCTCTGTTGGTCGCGGGTCGCATGGTGATTGGTGCCGGGATTTTGGTTGTGGGCCTGTATCTGTTGGGCCGTAATCTGCGTATGGGGCGGCGCGGCTGGATTATTGCATTTGTGGCCGGAATGACCGGAAATGTCGCGCCGTTTTTATTGATCAGCTACGCGGGGCAGACCGTAGATAGCGGATTGGCCGCGTTGATCATGGGGGTTGCGCCGATTGCGACGGTTACTTTGGCGCCTTTGGTGCATCCGGATGAAACACTGGGGTATCTCAAGATTATCGGAGCAGCCATTGGGTTTAGCGGTTTGTTGCTGTTGTTTGGTCCGCATGTTTTGAGCGGACTTGGCGCACAGCTTGTGCCCCAGTTGGCCTTGTTGATCGCAGCGCTGAGTTATGCGTCGACCTCGCTATTTTCGCGGCGGTTTCCGCATAGTGATCCGATGCAGATGGCGGCGGCCTCTGTGTTGGTGGGGGCGATTGTGATCTGTGGCTATGTGCTGGCGCAGGGCGGCGATCTGACGTTTGCGACGATGTCGACAAACTCTTTTATTGCAATGATTTACCTAGGCGTTGGACCAACGGCTTTGGCGGCGGTGGCTTATTTCTACCTGCTGCCGCGTATTGGGGCGGGACGGTTGCAACAAGTGAACTACGCGGTGCCGGTGATTGGTGTTTTGCTGGGAGTGGTGCTGTTGCATGAGCGCCCAGAATGGAATGTCTGGGCGGCCATGCCGGTGATCTTACTTGCCGTGTTTTTCGTGACGCGAAAAGCGTGAGGTTTTGCTGACTTAGCTGGTCAGCGCCTCTGGCGTTGGGGTGCTTTGTTCGATGCGAAAGTTCCAAGCGACCATAAGGTTCATGATGGCCGCACCGATGAAGGAATAGATCAGCTGCTCGGTAGAGATCACCGTTGCGGCCCCTGCGAAGATCATGAAGTCCACAGTTAGCTGCGTCCATCCGGTTTTGATGCCGAGCCTTTGCTCGATCACCAAGGACAACACCGACATGCCACCCGCCGAAGCGTTATGGCGGAACATCGCGATCACGGCAAAGCCCGCACAGGCCCCTGCAAGGACAGAGGCCAAAAGGGGATCAATGTATTCGAACACGATGAGCCGTGACACGATTGGCGTGAAAACGGAAATACAGGTTACCGCAAATAAAGTGCGCATCGCAAAGACGACCCCGCGCTGGAGCCAGCCTAGCAGAAAGAACGGAAAGCTAATCGCGAAGAACAACAGGCCGAAATCGACACCCCAAGCATAGGACAACAGTAACGCCAAGCCAGAGGTTTGCCCGGTCACCAGCCCTGCCCCTTTGAGCAATAGCATCGCGACGCAGGCTAAAATAATCCCAAAGCAGAGGCCCTGGAGGTCATAAAAAGAGATCACATGTTTCAACGAAGGGCGCGGCATAACAGAGAGTCCGAAAAAATTTGAAAGTGGCCGTTATTTCAAACAGCCGGTGACTTCTCCCTGCCGCGATAAATAGACAGCATTGCTGACGTATTCAAGGCGCAAATTCGGTTACACCGCGCTTTTTGTGGGATGGGCTGATGTATCGCTTTACCAAAGTTCACGACTGCGAAAATTTTTAGGCCTGCAAAACAAACTGTGGTTTGTCGCTATTGGCAATGCGCGACACGAGTGCCTTTTGCTCTTTGTCTTTTGGGATCAAACAAGCGGATTTTGAATGTGTGTCTTGCATTTGCAGTTCTGGGAAAATGGTAAACAGCTCTTCGCGAGCTTCATCTGAAATTGCGCGCATCGCCTCGGGGCCGGTGAAGAGGCTCTCGGTCGCTGCGCCTTCGGCATAGATGATCTCGTGTTGCTGAAAGACCAAATGGTAATAGGACACACTTGTAAGGGTATCGTCTACGTAGATGCCTGGTAAATCCGTGAGCTTGATCGCCGCGATTAACGCTTCGTTTTGCCCAAACATTCGCTCTACAATCGGTGTGTTGACCAACATGCGATGTTGTCGAGATACGATCAAATCCTGTTCCGGAAGACCATTCCCTAAAGCGCCGGCGACGATCCTTACCGGGCACAACCGTGGGTTTCTGGCCATTTCACGGGCAGAATATGTGGCGTTTAGGACCACACTCAGATTTAGGATTTTGTCTTTCTGCCCAATAACCGACATGCCAGATTTGAGCGTTTCTACCGGCACAGGGCCGAGCGGTGTGCTGACGTTTGTTCCGGCGGTTAGGCAAGGTGGGCCGAGTTCTTTGACGCTTAGGGGCGCGGCTGTGTAGCCGTATTTCGCGCCCATGAATGCGCCGTCTTCTAGGACAGAACCATCGGTTGGGGTGAAAACTGACGATCCGTCGAATAAATAGAATGTTGTTCCAGTAACTTCTAGTGATGAACCATCTTCGAGCTCTACGACGACAACCTCACCCGGATACGCGACAGCCACTTGAGAGCCATTGATTGTATCGCTGGTGCCAATATCCCCATCATCATCTTGATCGGTGAGCGTATACTTTTGAACCGTGAGTTTTGAGCCAATCGCGGGTGGAACCGCTGCGTCGACGATCCAAAATTGATCTACATATTGTGTTGGCATCTCAAGCACCTCTGCGGTTCTTGGGACTTACTAGTATCAACTTGATATTAAAGTTATGTTAAATTCAATTATTAATATATTAACCCAGCCCGGGTGACCTAAAAATTTCGACTAACGGCAGGCTCTTTGTGAGAGGTGGATGCGATACAGAAACGAAAAACCCCGCCTGTTTCCAGACGGGGTTTTCTATTTCTTTAGAGAGAGAGCAGTTTATTCTGCGTCTTCGATCTCTACCAGGCGGGCTTTGTCGCCTGCGCCTTTTGCATCAACGTCGCGGTCAACGAATTCGATGATCGCCATTGGTGCCATGTCGCCATAACGGAAACCGGCTTTGAGGATGCGGATGTAACCACCGTTACGCTCTGCCATGCGTGGGCCAAGAACGTCGAACAGTTTCGCAACGTACTTGTCTTGCTTCAGACGGGACGCGGCGTTACGGCGAGAGTGAAGGTCACCCTTTTTCGCCAGAGTGATCAGTTTTTCAACGATCGGGCGCAGTTCTTTTGCTTTTGGCAAAGTTGTTTTGATCTGCTCGTGCTCGATCAAAGAGCCGGCCATGTTTGCGAACATCGCTTTACGGTGTTCGTGTGTACGGTTTAGGCGGCGGTAACCACGTGCGTGACGCATTTTAATATTCCTTTTATGTGCCTTTGGTCAGGCGATGCTTTGTCTGGCGTCCCATGCGGGTGGGCCGCTCTCCTTGGGGCAGGATGCCCTTGAATTCCCCACTATTGTGGGCATTTGAGCGGGCCGTATAAGCGGCCCGCCCGAATTTCGCAAGACGTTCTTTAGAACGCGTCTTCGAATTTTTTCGCCAGATCTTCGATGTTGTCGGGCGGCCAGTCCTCAACGTCCATGCCAAGGTGCAGACCCATGCCGGACAGTACTTCTTTGATCTCGTTCAAAGACTTACGGCCGAAGTTCGGTGTGCGTAGCATTTCTGCTTCGGTTTTCTGGATCAGATCGCCGATGTAAACGATGTTATCGTTTTTCAGGCAGTTCGCAGAACGTACAGACAGTTCCAGCTCGTCCACTTTCTTCAGCAGAAGTGGGTTGAACTCGAGACCATCGTCTTCGTCCTGACGGCCAGCCGCTTCTGGTTCGTCGAAGTTCACAAAGATAGACAGTTGGTCCTGCAGAATACGCGCAGCATAGGCTACGGCGTCTTCTGGTGTCAGGGAACCATCTGTTTCGATCTTCATGGTCAGCTTGTCATAGTCCAAAACCTGACCTTCACGAGTCGGCTGAACATCATAGGACACGCGCTTAACAGGCGAGTAGATCGCATCGATCGGCATAAGGCCGATTGGCGCGTCTTCTGGCTTGTTTTTATCAGCGGAGACATAGCCTTTGCCGGTGTTCACGGTCAGTTCAACGAACAGATCCGCGCCATCGTCGAGGTGACAAAGAACCAGGTCTTTGTTCAGCACTTCGATGCCAGCTGAGTCAGAGATGTCGCCAGCCGTTACCGCACCTGGACCTTTGGCGTTGATGGATAGGCGCTTAGGGCCTTCAACGTCCATACGCAGGGCAACCTGCTTAAGGTTCAGAATGATGTCAGTTACGTCTTCGCGAACGCCTGCAACCGAGGAGAACTCGTGCAGAACGTTGTCGATTTGAACGCTGGTGATGGCCGCGCCTTGCAGCGAGCTCATCAGAACGCGACGTAGCGCGTTGCCCAGTGTCAGACCAAAGCCACGCTCGAGCGGCTCTGCAACAACAGTCGCTTGACGCGCTGGGTCGTTGCCTGGCTTGACTTCAAGCTGTGTCGGCTTGATCAATTCAGCCCAATTTTTATGGATCATGCGTCCCTCCATTCTTGTCTTACCCCCATGTTCCGAAAGGGTCAGACTCCCGAGGTTTCAAAACGACGAACTGGGGCCGTGAAAAACACGCGGCCCCAGCTGCAATATATTGGATTAAACGCGGCGGCGCTTTGGTGGGCGGCAGCCGTTGTGTGCCATTGGTGTAACGTCACGGATAGATGTGATGTTTAGACCAAGTGCAGCCAATGCGCGCAAAGCGGATTCACGACCAGAACCTGGTCCTTGAACTTCCACTTCCAGAGTTTTAACACCGTGATCTTGCGCTTTTTTGCCTGCGTCTTCTGCAGCCATCTGAGCCGCATAAGGCGTAGACTTACGAGAGCCACGGAAGCCCATGGTGCCTGCAGAGGACCAAGAGATTGCGTTACCCTGAACGTCAGAGATCAAGATTTTGGTGTTGTTGAAGGAAGAGTTTACGTGAGCTACGCCCGCCGCAATATTCTTCCGCTCTTTTTTCTTAGTACGAGTCTTTTCGCGTGCCATGGATCAAACCCTCCCCTTACTTCTTCTTACCAGCAATGGCCTTTGCAGGACCTTTGCGAGTACGAGCGTTGGTGTGAGTACGCTGACCACGAACTGGCAGGTTACGACGGTGACGCAGGCCACGGTAGCAACCAAGGTCCATCAGACGCTTGATGTTCATTGTCACTTCACGACGCAGGTCACCCTCAACGGAGTAGTTTGCATCGATGTGCTCACGAACGGCTAGAACTTCTGCGTCAGACAATTCGTTCACACGACGTGTGGAATCGATTTTGACTGCTTCGCAGATTGCTTTTGCAGAGGTATGACCAATACCAGTGATGTAAGTCAGGGCAATCGGGACCCGTTTATGGGTCGGGATGTTAACGCCGGCGATACGTGCCACGTGTTATCTTCCTTTTCGTTGCGGTTCCGTAGCTCCAGAACCTTTTTTCACAACATAAGCCCGAGGCGTTGAGGCCACCGGGCTACAGCTGATCAGGTGATCTGTTACTCAGGTGCGACCCGAATAACTAGAATTTGATTCTCTAATAGAGATACGCGTGGATACGGATGAATTGCGGGCGGGTCAAGAGCCGATCTTTAAGTCACGAACAACACACGTTTTCGACAGCTTAGACCAGACATTTCCCTGGAAATTTACAACGCTTAGTTGAAAGGGCGTGATTTCCAATTTTATCCACTTTGCCGCATCCATTTCTTACATTCAAAATATTTGGAGAATTGAAATGAACATCCAAAAGGGACTCGCGTTAACAGTCGCGCTTGGCCTTTCGGCGGCAACAGCACAAGCCGAAGGATTCTACATCAGCGGTAATATCAGCGCGACCAGCAGCGGCCACACTCTAGAACGTAACGCGTCCACCCCTGGCCTACCTGTTACCGATACTGCAGGCGTTGGCTTTTCAGAGACCACCGATATTTCCGGCGGTATCGCACTTGGTTATGAAAAAAATATTGGCAACGGCCCATTCTTTCTAGGCGCTGAAGCGTTCTACAATTTCGAAGATGCTAGCTCTCGGAATATCGTCGGCGTGTTGGCCACAGACGTCAGCCTGAACGCCAGCTACGGTGCGCGCCTTTTGCTGGGTGTCGAAGTGGCGCCTAAACTCTCGCTTTATGGCCATGTTGGTTATACGACGCTCGATTTCGACCTGCGCAATTCCTACACATTTGCACCACCCGTTAGAAACGCCTCTCGTAACGAGGGTGCTGTGTCCTTTGGTGCAGGCGCGCGTTACGCGGTGAATGACAAATTCTCTGTCTTCACAGAATTCACACAGGTTGCAGATGTAGACTTTGACGGCATCGCAGAAGTGGCGGGCGGCACAGGTCGTGTGAACCCAAATCGCCTCTCTCTGAACAAAGTTAGCTTTGGTGTGAAGTACGATTTCTAATTACGAGTGCAACACGTAACGAGTAACGAGGGGTGGCCACGGTCGCCCCCAGTCATTCAGAGCTCTGCGGCGACGAACATACTGCCCCTCTTTGCGCGTCCGAATGGGGAACTATGCGCAGGCACCGGCTTTCAGGTCATAGAACGAAAAAACCCCGCCTCAGGGAGACGGGGTTTTTTGAAACTTTGCTGAACTGACGTTAGTCGAGCGCTTGCGCGATCTCGGCCTGTACGTCTTTGATGTCAGCCAGACCATCTACCCAGACGAGATTACCTTTTGCGTGGTAATAGCCGATAAGGGCGTTGGTCTTTTTGTAGTATTCCATCAAACGGATCTTGAGGCTTTCCTCGTTGTCATCCGCACGGGCTGTTCCACCAGCAGCGACTGCTTCCGCTGCGCGGCCAACGATACGGTCCACCAAGACTTCGTCGTTCACAGCCAATGCAATCACAGCATCCAGTTTTTCGCCAACCTCTTGCAGTAGCTCCTCCAAAG
Organism: Cognatishimia sp. 1_MG-2023; assembly: GCF_030548175.1. GTDB lineage: Bacteria > Pseudomonadota > Alphaproteobacteria > Rhodobacterales > Rhodobacteraceae > Cognatishimia. The sequence continues at coordinate 35,124 of NZ_JAUORX010000007.1, forward strand.
CATCTGCTTGAGTCAAAGTCCGTGGGAAGCCGTCAAAGATGAAACCACCTTTTTTGTTTCCTTCGAGCTTTTCGCGGATCAGACCGATGACGATGTCATCAGTGACCAACTCGCCAGCATCCATAATCGCCGCAACTTTTAGACCCATTTCGGTACCGCTACTTTTAGCTTCCCGAAGCATGTCGCCAGTGGACAGCTGGATCATGTCACGTGTTTCTACGAGATGGCTGGCTTGCGTTCCCTTACCGGCACCTGGTGGTCCTAATAAAATAATATTCATCGACGAGCAGCTCCCTTTCTACTGCGCTTCTTGCTGCCTTTGCCACGCAGCTGAGACTTTTCAATCAAGCCTTCATACTGGTGCGCAAGCAAGTGGCTCTGAACCTGTTGAATGGTGTCCATGGTCACTGAGACCACGATCAGAACCGAAGTACCGCCAAAATAGAAAGGAATTGCCAATTGGCCACGAATAACTTCAGGCAGGAGACAAACTGCCGCAAGGTAACCAGCGCCAAGGACCAAAACGCGGGTCACAACGTACTCTAGATACTCGGCTGTCTTCTTACCTGGGCGAATACCAGGGATGAAACCATTCTGATTCTTTAGGTTCTCTGCAACTTCGTCAGGCTTGAAGGACACGTTGAAGGTGTAGAAAAACGCGAAGAACACGATCATTGCCACGAAGAACAATAGATACAGCGGTTGGCCCGGGCCAAAGTACGCCAGAATGGTCGACATGATTGGACCAGTTTGGCTGCCAGAGAAGGTGCTGATTGTTGTTGGCAATAGCAGCAAAGAGCTAGCAAAGATCGCTGGGATAACGCCCGCTGGGTTTACTTTTACAGGCAGGTGGGATGAGCCACCGTCGTAAACTTTCATACCAACTTGGCGACGTGGGTATTGAATATGGATCTTGCGTAGCGCGCGTTCCATGAACACCACAAAGGCGATGGTCCCAACGACCATGACCAATACACCCACAATAACCGCTGGGCTGATGGCGCCAGAACGACCGGATGCGAAGAACTGTGCAAGTGCTGCAGGCACTTCGGCGATGATGCCGACGAAGATGATCAAGGAGATACCGTTACCGATGCCGCGTGCTGTGATTTGCTCACCCAGCCACATCAGGAACATTGTACCGCCGATCAGCGTGACCATGCAGGAAACAAGGAAGTAGAGACCCGGGTTTGTGACCAAATCACCGGATTGTAGCGAAACAGCTAGGCCATAAGACTGCAAAGTCGCCAGAACCACGGTGCCGTAGCGCGTGTACTGGTTGATCTTTTTGCGGCCTGCGTCGCCTTCTTTTTTCAGCTGCTCCAGCGCTGGGACCATAGAGGTCAGCAGCTGGATAATGATCGATGCCGAAATATACGGCATGATACCCAGAGCAAAGATGCCCATACGGCCCAATGCGCCGCCGGTGAACATTGTCAGAATGCCGCCAATACCGCTCGCAGCCGAATCCATGAATTCACGCAGGGCATTTGCGTCAATGCCAGGTACAGGAATGTATGTACCCAGGCGGTAGACGATCAAAAGACCGATTGTAAACAGAATACGATTGCGAAGATCGGTGGCTTTACCAAGCGCGGCCCAGCTTGTGTTGGCCGCCATTTGCTCTGCTGCAGATACCATTCGGATCTCTCTTCAAATGACAACGCCGCCAAGAGCGTTTTCCGGCTCTGGCGGCGTCTTTAGGAAAACTCAGAGTGTATGTAAGCGGACAAAGGCCCGCTCACAACCTCTTATTCAGCCGCTGCCGCGGTTGTGACTGTCAGAGAGCCGCCAGCTTTCGCTACCGCTTCTACTGCTGACGCGGATGCGCCTGTCACTTCGATTGTGGCTTTGGCAGTGATTTCGCCTTTCGCCAGCACACGAATGCCGTCTTTCGCACGACGAACCAGACCGGAAGCAACCAGTGCTTCTTCGGTGATTGTTTCTTTTGCGTTCAACTTGCCTTCGTCGATGAATTTTTGGATCAGGCCCAAGTTTACAACAGCGAATGCCTTGCGGTTTGGCTTGTTAAAGCCACGCTTTGGCAGACGTTGGTACAATGGCATTTGACCGCCTTCGTAGCCTTTGATCGCAACACCTGAACGGGATTTCTGACCTTTGATACCACGGCCAGCCATTTTACCCTTGCCGGAGCCAGGACCACGCGCAACGCGCATACGTTTTTTGGTTGCGCCAGGATTGTCGCTAAGTTCGTGCAGTTTCATTTCGCTTCTCCTTGCCGGAACTGACCCCTGAAGCGTTAAGCGGGCCAAACACGGCTTTTCTTGATTTGTGATTCGAGACCCAATACGGGCCACTGGGCGCGTATAGACTTGGTTTCACGTTAGATCAAGCGGACATCCCCTTTCTGCAGGGGTTTACCAAAAATTTGGGAAGGTCTTACGGCAAGTTTCTACTATTAATTTAGTTACAATGCACAACCATTACCGTTGTTTATAAGTGTATAATTAAATAATCCTAAATGCAACTATTTAGTTGCGATAGGAACTATCTCTCACTATTCAAGTACCCACTTTTGCGGACAGTGGAGGAAATATGCAAAAAACGACCATACAAGCGATAATTGCGGCAACGATAACGATTGCCCCGATCGCTGCTAAAGCAGAATTAACTTTTTCTGGCTCAATTACAGCCGGTTACGTCAGTGGCTATGATGAACAGAATAGCTTCCCTTTTAACCCCGTCATTACGACGCCACACGTGAATCAAAGTGGTGCTTTTGTTCTGGGTGATTTTGGAATCAACTACGAAGGCGCCTTTGAGGGAGGAACCGCAGGGTTCAAGATTGATCTGGATGTTGGGTCTTTTGAATACAGTGATCCAGATGCGTCTATCTTGGATGACTACACGCTATTCTTGGATCTGGAGGAATATGGCCGCCTAGAGTTCACATCCGAAAACCGGGTTGTTCCTTGGCAAGCGCCATTCATCGACGGTAACCTCATTAACGCTGACGAAAACAACTTTTATGGCGGCGGTACATACTCTGTCATGACCGGTATTCCGGGTGCATTTCGTGGCGTTGGTTTTGCTGGTGCAGGTAACTATGTCACCAAGGATTACCTGAAATACTCCAACAAGTTTGGCGCAGTCGGCTTTGAGGCTTTTTACGATCCAAACATCGGTGGTGAAACGGTTTATGGCGGCACAGCAGCGAGCACATCGCTGAGCGGCTATTCCGAATGGGAACTTGGGATAAGCTATGCCAAGCCCGGCAAATTCAAACTGTCTGCTAATGTGAATGACCAGGAAGACATCAAACTAGGAGCAGTCATCCCTGTTCCAAGTGCAAATCTTGCTTTCATTGCCAACTATGAACGCCTGGGCAGCACGTTTGCGAACCCATTGGGCGCTGGCCCAGCATCGTTTGCTGTAGAAGGCTATACACGCAGGACAGCTGCGGTTGTTTGGAAACCCAAAGATTTGGGATACTTCAAAGGTGGTGTTTTCGTTTATCAAGACCGCAGCACACCAACCACTACGGGCGATAACTCTGGCTACGTTGTTCAAGCAAAGTTCGGCGACAAAAAGTGGGCGGCTACGTTTGCAATGGATGACGAAGGCGACTTTGCTGCAGAAGGATCTTATGCATTCTCTGACAACTTAGACTTCTTGGTTGCCTATGATGCCGGCTGTGGCGCGTCTGATTGCTTTAACTCTTCTGCCCCGGGTGCAGGTGCTGGTGCAGCCCCTGCATCGGCAGAAAGCATCGAAATCGCTTTGCGTTATAAGTTCTAAACTTTTACGCGGTGAAAGGGCGGGCACATGACCGCCCTTTCATATTCTAGGACTTAGGCTTCTAGCGCTTCGATCATTTCAACGCGAGTGCCGTGGCGCCCGCCTTCGAATTCAGCAATCAAGAATGCGTCAACGATTGTAAGAGCCAGCTCTTCACCAACAACACGCGCGCCGATGGACAGCATGTTGGCATTGTTGTGCTGACGGATCATGGATGCGGACAGTGGTTCCGAGCAAACACCGCAACGCACGCCTTTGACTTTGTTGGCAGCCATCATGATGCCCTGCCCTGTGCCACACAGAATGATACCAAACTGGCAATCACCAGATGCAACAAGTTCAGCCGCCGCCGCGCCGTGCTTTGGGTAATGGGTGCTTTCAGGAGTGGTTGGGCCGATATCGACCGCTTCCCAGCCTTTTGCCGTGATATAGTCGGCAATGGTCTGTCTAAGCTGAATGGCCGCGTGGTCGCTAGAGAGCGCGATGCGCTTGTTGTCTGTCATGGGAAATTGTCCGAGTCGCTTGAGGGATTTGGCCGCGTTAGACCAGTTGCGCAGGGGTTCGTCAATTTTCCTGTGTGACGCCCCCTGACTTCCACATCAAAGCGCCTAGAAATGCAAAACACCCCCGGATGGCCAGAGGCGTTACTCAGTTTAAAAAGCTAAAGCGTATTTACTGACCGTAAACATGTGCCTGAGCGATGTCGCGAAGATCGTAGCGGTTCATACCAAGGTCTTCTAAGTCGCGATTGGTCAGAGCATTCAGCTCTTTGTATGTCGCGATATAGGCCACGCGCTTTGTGCGGTTGGATTTGAATTCTTCGTAAGCCGCGCGAATGCGGGTCGTTAGACCGAAGCCCAGTGTTGGCGTGCTGATTGCATGTGCCATGTGTCATTTCCTATTCAATCAAACTGGGACGTATTTCCCAGCAAAGTTTCTGTTCATTTCGATAGTGAAAAGATAAGCGGTTTGTTTGCGCTAACAAGATTACAATTGCGCAGATCCGCCATGCGTTTGACGAAAGGCTCAAACGCAAAACGCCCCCGATCCATCGGAGGCGTTCGTCATTCGAATGGTCTTTGGACTTATTTGCCGTAGACGTTCTCGCGTGCAAGGTCTTTGATTGCCCAGCGAGAAATACCCAGATCTTCCAACTCGCGTTGGGACAAGTTGTTCAGCTCGTTACATGTTGCATTGTATTTTGCGCGCAGCGCCAATGCTGCTTTGAATTCTGTGAACAGGCCACGGATGCGATCAGCCAAAGTCACGTGGGCGTAGTTTGTGTTCAATACGGTTGCCATATTGCAAATCCTTTGAGAGATGCTGAAACGTATTTTTCAGCGGTTGTTGTTGTCTCCTCGTGATTTGAAATTAGCCACTCTCGTTATCGCTAACAATGCCCGTTTCGGAAGAGCTGTTATGCACTTGCAGCATGGCTAAATTCTTGATTTGCTGCTTAAATAAGCGTGTCGTGAACTTTCGCGGCGATCGGCGAAAGCTTTTCCCGTTCTAGCGGGGCTACGACGAAGAAAACCCACGGTCCGTCCTGCCAACGCACGGTTGTCAGGTCGTCATCCTCTAGGAATCGCAGCGATGTGCGCGCCTCTGCTGCGGTGCGGGCCATATACACTGTGACCCTTTCGCCTTGGGCATCCTCGTACATGTACTGCGCAGCGGCCTGCCCGCCAGAGGGCAACAAACGACCGCCAATAAAGGTCAGACCGTGGTCATCCAATTGCGGCACGATCATCTTTCGGCCCATGCGCTTTTCAAGCCATGTTTCCAGATGTTCGGTTTCGTCCGGGCCGACCTCTACCGCATGGCGCATCTCGACCGTGAAGAGGCGGTGTGCCGATGTAGCGTCCATCGTGGCCTGCACAATCAAGATTTGGGCTGAATCATCGGTCTGACGCAATTCATTCAGGCCAAAGCCCCCTGCCCCGCCGAGCATAAACACCAACGCAAGGCCCGCGACTTTGCGCATTGGCCAGCGTGGTTCAGTCGGGCGGTTGGCGGCCATCAAGCCATCCATGTGGCTTTCAGACGGCATTGGCACCATGGATTGCACCAAGTCGTCGGTCGCCGTCCAATTAGCGGCACGTTCTGCTACGCTTGGATCATTCTCTAGCAGCTCTTCGAAAGCGGCGCGTTCTTCGGAAGTCATTTCGCCATCCAGATAGGCGCTCATCCGTTCTTCGATTGTTTTGAAGTCGGTCATGTCACGCTCCTTAGTCCAGAGGCTTGGGAATTCGCTGTTTCGTTTAGTTTGGTGCGCGCACGTGCAACGCGGGAGAGGACGGTGCCAATCGGGACACTCAGCACGTCAGAGACCTCGGCGTAGCTTAGGCCACCAAACGCGACAAGCTCTAACGCTTGGCGTTGGCTTTCGGGCAGTGCCTGCATCCGGTTCACAACGGCGGCCAATTCATTACGATCCTCAACCGTTGTATCCACGGTCGCACCGGCATGATCGTTTACAAAGGGAACCTCTGCAAGTCGTGCGCGGCTGCGGTATCGATCACGAAAAAGGTTCAGAAGAATTTTCATAAGCCACGGACGCAGGGGCTGTGTTTCATCCCACATCGCCTTTTTGCGCAGCGCACGCTCAATACAATCCTGCACCAAGTCATCAGCTTGCGCCCGATCTTGGGTCAGAGAAAACGCATAGCGCCATAAGTGGGGCAAAGCATCTTTGAGTTGGGCCGTGAACCGGGGCATCTGATCTTTCGCATTGTGTCAAAGAGATAATGCACGGGCTGGCGCCAGGAGACCAGCCCGCGATGCAAGTGTTAGGGCTTTGCGATATGCCAAACACCTTGCACGCCGTCGCCAGTTGTTTGGCCTGGCTTTTTATCTTGGATCCAGAGGTAAAGCGGCTGATCTTTGTAAGCGATTTGCATGTCGCCATTCTTGCGCTCAATGGCTGTAAAACCATCCGGCAATTCCGCACCTTCTTTTGCCATCAATGGTGGCCATGCTTTGGCACAACCGCCGTAACAGTTAGATGTGCCAGCAGCGTCTTTATCAAAGGTATACAGCGTCATATCTGCGGCGTCGGTGAAATAGCCAGCGTCAGAGGTTTTAACGGCGGCACCGTGACCAGCGGCATAGGCTGAACATGCTGTCAGTGTGGCGGCTGCGGTCGCGATAATCAAAAAACGGGTCATTGGGTTTGCTCCTAAATGTCGGGCCCTTTCGAAGGGCTGGTATGAGACATACGAAGCAAGTTCGGGGTTTATTCCCGAGTTTCGAAGTTTTTTATAAAAAAACGCCCCCGGAAAACCGAGGGCGTTTCTAAATCTTAATCGAAAGAGGCGATTAGCCTTTTTCTTCGATGATCTTAACCATGTGTGGGATCTTGTTGATCATGCCACGTACGGAAGGTGTATCTTCCAGTTCACGAGTTTTGTTCATCTTGTTCAGACCCAAACCGATCAGCGTTGCGCGCTGGTCTTGTGGGCGACGGATCGGGGAACCGATCTGCTTAACTACGATAGTTTTAGCCATGATTCAGTCTCCTCTTACGCGTCTGCGTCTGCTGGTGCAGCGGCAGGTGCTTCGTCCTTACGAAGGATTTCAGCAACTTTTTTGCCACGACGTGCGGCTACCTGACGTGGGCTAGACTCTTTGGTCAGGCCGTCCAGGGTTGCGCGGATCATGTTGTATGGGTTCTGAGAACCGATAGACTTAGATACAACGTCTTTTACGCCAAGCATTTCGAATACGGCACGCATCGGACCACCGGCAATAATACCAGTACCTTCAGGTGCTGTACGCATAACGACTTTACCAGCGCCATGACGACCATTTACGTCGTGGTGCAGGGTACGGCCTTCACGCAGAGGCACGCGAACCATTTGACGTTTCGCTTGCTCAGTCGCCTTGCGGATCGCCTCAGGTACTTCTTTCGCTTTACCTTTGCCGAAGCCAACACGACCTTTTTGGTCACCAACAACAACAAGTGCTGCAAAACCAAAGCGCTTACCACCTTTTACGGTTTTAGATACGCGGTTGATCGCAACCAAGCGGTCTGCGAATTCTGGTGTTTCGTCTTCGCGGTTACGACCGCGGCCACGACGATTTTCACGTTCTGCCATTTGGCATTCCTTCAATTTCTGGCGCTAAGCGCCTTTGTCCAATCCTAGTGAGCGAAACCGCCCCCGGATCATCGGGGCATCCCAAAAGACACCCACAAATAGAAATAGCGCCCCCCGTAAAGGGGGCGCCAATAATCAGACTTTCAAACCTGCTTCACGCGCAGCTTCGGCCAAGGCCTTTACTTTGCCGTGGAAGAGGCGGCCGCCGCGATCGAAATACGCTACGGAGTGACCAGCTTTGACTGCGCGCTCGGCGATAGCCGTGCCCACTTTTGTCGCTGCTTCGATGTTGTTCTTGCCAACAACGCCCAGATCTTTTTCCAAGGAGGAAGCGGATACTAGGGTTACACCGTTTACATCGTCGATCAGCTGAGCGCTGATGTTTTTGTTCGAGCGGTTCACGGACAAGCGCAGCTTGCCAGTGTTTACCTTGCGAAGTTTGTTCCGGACGCGCAGGCGGCGCTTGAGGAACAGTTCCCGTGTGCTGTTTGCCATTACTCTGGTCCTTACTTCTTCTTACCTTCCTTGCGGAAGATATACTCGTCTTTGTATTTGATACCCTTGCCTTTATAAGGCTCAGGCTTACGCCATTCGCGGATGTTTGCCGCGACTTGACCAACGAGTTGTGCATCAGTGCCTTCGATAACGATCTCAGTAGGCTTAGGTGCGGTGACCGTCACGCCTGCTGGAACTTCGAAGTTAACGTCATGTGACAGGCCTAGGGCCAGTTTCAGAACATTGCCCTGCATTTGTGCACGGTAACCAACACCAACGATCTCAAGCTCTTTTTTGAAGCCTGTGGTCACGCCGGTGACGAGGTTTTGTACAACTGTGCGGGACATGCCCCACTGCTGACGAGCGCGTTTGGATTTGCCGCGAGGCGTAATCGAAACAACGTTATCTTCAACAGTTAGTGTCACATCGTCGGTTGCGGTGAAGGAATGAGTCGCTTTCGGACCCTTAACTTCGATGGTCTGGCCGGAGACAGAGGCAGTTACGCCGCTGGGCAGCTCGACCGGTTTCTTACCAATACGAGACATTCTAAGCTCCTTAGAAGACCGTGCAAAGTACTTCGCCACCAACATTGTTGGCACGAGCATTTGCATCCGACATCACACCTTTAGGGGTGGAGACAATCGACACACCCAGGCCCTGACGGACGACTGGAATGTCATTGACGCTCATGTAAACGCGACGGCCAGGTTTAGAAACCCGCTTCACTTCGCGAATGACAGGAGTGCCTTCGTAGTATTTTAGGCTAATTTCGATTGCCGGGTGGCCATCGGAACCAGTCGTTTTTTCGTAGCCACGGATGTAACCTTCGTCAGTCAGTACATCCAGAACCCACGCACGCAGTTTAGATGCAGGCGAAGACACTGTGGACTTGCCGCGCATTTGACCGTTGCGGATACGGGTCAGCATATCGCCGATAGGATCGTTCATTTTCTAACCCTCCTTACCAGCTTGACTTAACCATGCCGGGGATTTGGCCATTCGAGCCAAGTTCCCGCAGCGCGATCCGGCTAACCTTAAGCTTACGGTAGTAAGCATGAGGACGACCGGTCAGTTGGCAACGGTTGTGCAGACGTGTTGCCGAGCTGTTGCGCGGCAGTTTTGCAAGCTTCAGGCGAGCAGTGAAACGCTCTTCCATTGTCTTGCTTTCGTCGTTTGCGATTTCTTTAAGCTCGGCACGTTTGGCAGCGTATTTTGCAACCAACGCTTCGCGCTTTTTCTCGCGTGCGATCATAGATTTTTTAGCCATGATATCCTCTCCCGCGCTTAAGCGTTGAACGGCATGTTGAAGTGCTTCAACAGGCTTTTCGCTTCGGCGTCGTTATCGGCGGTTGTCGTAATTACGATGTCCATGCCCCAGTTTTCGTCAACTTTATCAAAGTCGATTTCTGGGAATACGATGTGCTCTTTCAAGCCAGTGGCAAAGTTGCCGCGGCCATCAAAGCTCGGCTTCACGCCACGGAAGTCACGAATACGTGGCATCGCAATGGTGATCAGACGATCTAGGAATTCGAACATACGGTCGCCACGAAGAGTAACTTTGGCACCCATTGGCATGCCTTCGCGAACGCGGAAGCCAGCAATAGAGTTTTTCGCCACAGTTGTCATAGCTTTTTGACCAGCGATCAAAGTTAGGTCTGCTTGCGCGGACTTCGCTTTTTTGCTGTCTTTAACCGCTGCGCGACCACAACCGATGTTCAGAACGATTTTTTCGAGTGCAGGGATCTGCATGTCGTTCTTGTAACCAAACTCTTCTTTCAGAGCGGCACGGATGGAATCTTTGTACAGCGCTTTTAGACGCGGAGTGTAGTCAGCATTATCAAGCATCGATCACATCTCCTGTAGTCTTTGCAAAACGAACTTTTTTGTCGCCTTCGATTTTGAAGCCAACGCGTGTTGCTTTACCGTTTGCATCCAAGAATGCCAGGTTGCTCAACTGGATCGGCATTGCCTTAGGCACGCGACCACCTTGGTCAGTCTGGGATTGCTTGGTGTGGCGGATGGCCATGTTAACGCCGTCTACCACTGCTTTACCGGCTTTAGGATCAACAGAAGCGATAACGCCCTCTTTACCCTTGTCTTTGCCAGCAAGTACGACAACTTTGTCGCCTTTTTTCAACTTAGCAGCCATCTTACAGCACCTCCGGCGCGAGTGAGATGATTTTCATGAAGTTCTTTGCGCGCAGTTCACGAACAACTGGGCCAAAGATACGTGTACCCACTGGCTCACCTGCGTTGTTCAGGATCACTGCAGCGTTGCGATCAAAGCGGATCGCTGTACCGTCTTCACGGCGAACTTCTTTAGCGGTGCGTACAACAACGGCCTTACGGACGTCGCCTTTTTTAACGCGACCACGTGGGATAGCTTCTTTAACCGAGACGACGATAACGTCACCTACGGAAGCGTACTTACGCTTAGAGCCACCCAGAACCTTGATGCACTGAACTCGGCGAGCGCCAGAGTTGTCAGCAACATCCAGGTTTGTTTGCATCTGGATCATTTGGTTTCTCCCGACCTTTGGGAACTGACGATGCGTGTCAGCTATGTTCCCAGGGTTTCGACTTTGTTAAGTCGTCCGGGAAGCTTAGATTTAAGCTTCCAGAACTTCCCAACGTTTCGTTTTCGACTTTGGTGCGCACTCAATGATTTTGACTTTGTCACCAACGTTGAAAGCATTCTGCTCATCGTGAGCCCGGTACTTTTTGGACTTACGGATGGTTTTCTTTAGAACTGGGTGTGTAAAGCGACGCTCTACAGATACAGTTACGGTCTGTTCGTTTGCGTTGCTTGTTACAACGCCGCTCAGGATACGCTTAGGCATGTCTCAAAGCTCCTTATTCTGCGGCTTGCGCGGCTTTTTCGTTCAAAATGGTTTTCACGCGGGCAGCGTTACGGCGAGCCGCTTTGATGCCTGAAGTGTTTTCCATTTGACCGGTAGCCTGTTGAAAGCGCAGGTTGAAGCTTTCTTTTTTCAGGTTTGCGAGTTCGTCGCGGAGCTCTTCCGCAGACTTCTCACGAAGTTCATTGGCGTTCATGCGCCTTTTCCTTTCTCAAAACACCAGAAGGCCCCGAACGGTATGCTTAGGGTCACCTTTTAATCTGGTGGAAGACATTCACACACACGAATCCCGTCGCCGGGAATCCGTGAGATACGCGTCTATAGGTGGGGCATGCTTCTAGGGCAAGCGAAAGATTCAATTTTCTCGCAAAAAACGCAATAAAACTTAGGCTATTCGTTATCCGCCAAACACCCGATCCTGAAACCAAATCAGGCTCGGGTATGCACAGAGCCAAATCCAGAAAAAGCGGTTCAATCCGAACAGGCAGGCATTCGCCAGATGGAAAGTCGCCGCGATGGCCATTCCGATCCATAGGGCAACTGGGTGCAGTAAGGCCAAGGGGAAGATCACCTCGAACCCCATCACACTCCAGCTCATCAGCCATAGCAACCGTGGGCGCGCGGCCCAGCTGCGCAGGCTCTCAGAGACTGGATAGGCCGAAAAGCGGAACACATCGACCAGCGCTCTGCCTGAGCGCCACTCGGGGTTCACGATTTTCACATAGCCCGACACGAAATAGGACAGCACCAGTTGCACCGCCAAATAGGCCATCGCCAACTCCTGCCACTGCCCCGGAGGCGCAAGGTGCGCCGCCATCAGGCAGGTGGTGATCAGCATCGTCATTTTATCCGCGCCGCCATTATATGGCCCGTTGAAGCGATGCAGATAGACCAAGCCGGTCAACCAAAGCGTCACAACCGCCCCGTCGCTATGCCAACCGGTTAACATCCAAAGACACGCAAGGATGCGCACGCCAAACAGCGCGCGGTCGCGACCTCCTAGGAAATGCTCGACTGATTGCTGTAGAACGGCCAAGGCCAGCATGATTTCGGTCAGGCGAATGATGGCGTCCAAACTCATAGCGTCACCTCGGCCAAGGACACCGGAGTGCTTTCATACAAGACCTCACCCACGATCTGATCCCCTTCGGGCACGAGGAACATTAGGCGAAACTGCAAGTCTCCTGCCTGCCCTACTAGTCGTTCCGCGATCATCCGGTTCAACTCGCCTACCGAATGATCCACAACGCCGGACACCAGCCGCTCGGATAAGGACACCATATACAGCTGCGTATTACGTTCAGGGTTCCAGACCATACGCCGCGCCATCTGGCCAAGCGACACCCGTTCGGGGATTGGATGGCTTTCTTGCCACGCCCCCTCTTTTCCTTGGACAATTAAGCGATACTCCACCCGAGGCGACGGGCCAACGGTTTTGAAAAAGCGCCAACTGGGAAAGAGCACAGGCAAAAGCAAAGACACGGTTTTTAACAACATGCTTCACATGTAGCCGGTGCGGTTTTCAAAAAGGTTTCTGAAATGCGAAAATCAACGAACTGCGGAATTTTGTCAGGAATTCAAGTAGCCCGCCGTCAGCGAGATAAACGCGCCGACATGCACCAGCATAATGGCGCGGTCTTTCCACATGACGCCAACCGCGAACCACAGAAGAATGCCGATGATGAAAAAGAAAACGTTCCATGGAACAATGTTCAAACCTGTCAGCCCATAGCCCACCAACTGAATAGCCGTAGCAATCCACTTAACGATGTCGACGGTTTTCATACGCTTCCCCTTTGGCACAGAGGACGATGTTAACTGAATTTCAATCGCGCTCATCCAAAAAAACGCCAGATCATTCGTTATTTTCGCCACAAGGCTCGCGCTTTGGAAACGGCTCAGCTAACACAGGATTATGTCCCAGATTGAATCGCTCTTCGTGACCCGCCTGTATCGTGCTGCTTTGTCAGAATTCGGCCCCGCTGTTGATGCGGCCGAGATGGAAAACTCTTGCCTTGTGATTGCGCAAGATGATGAGGCCGGCCAGGAATGGTGTGAAGAACACGATTTTCCGGGCTACACCTCTTATGCGTCTTTGACGGACCTGCCGTGGCGCTTTCCGATCTTTGCTGATCTGGTAAAGTCATTGGATGAACACGTCGCGGCTTTTGCCAAAGATTTGGATTTCAATCTTGATGGCCGCAAATTGGTTCTCGAAGATCTGTGGATCAACATCCTGCCCGAAGGCGGCAGCCATTCGGCCCATATCCATCCGCATTCAGTGATCAGCGGCACAACCTACGTCGCGATGCCTGAAGGCGCGAGTGCGCTCAAGCTCGAGGACCCACGCCACGCAATGATGATGGCCGCCCCACCCCGTATCAAAGACGCCCGCCGCGAGATGCAGAACTTTATCTACGTCAAACCAGATGTGGGTGACGTGCTGCTTTGGGAAAGCTGGCTACGCCACGAAGTTCCTATGAACATGTCTGAAGACGACCGGATTTCGGTGAGCTTTAATTACCGGTGGGAATAGCGCCGCCTGGGATTTGGTGAGCGCTCCTTGCCCAGCGTAGTTCTTTCAGCACATATTGCTTACCAAAATCTGACACGGAATACGTGTTTCGGAAATGAAACAGTACCGCATTTCATGCAGCTTCATCTTGCCATTCAGAGTGTATTAACGAATAAGAAGCGCATTCGAAGCCAAGCACAAATTTAGGTACAATATGAAACTAGTTCCCCTAACTGTCATTCTCTCTCTGCCTATTTTGGGTGCATGTGGCCCAACCGGCTTCGCATCCTCAGCAACTGCATCGCGAGTTGCGCCAGCCTCAGGCGGAACGGTCAATCTAAGCCTTAGCAGTGAATCTAACCGTTCTGTTAGCCGTGCAGGCGTTGGTACAGTTGCTTACGTTTCTGGTACCGACGTAGACCGTGGCCAAATCGTCGCCGCAGCAGGAATTTCTGGCACACCAAATGTCGGAGCGGCTCGCACCTCTGGCAGCGGCACCTACACAACGCGATATCAATATGTCGTGGTCGACAATATCACCAGAACAGATACGCTGATCTCTGGAACGCGCGGCGAGGAAGCGGGTACAATGAGCTTGGCTGCCGATTTCGATGCTGGCACACTAACTGGCTCCACAAGTGAGTTAACCGTGAACGGTACAATTTCAGGCTCCGATGTCGGCGGCAACGTAACTGCAAACTACTCGGGTAGCGTTTTGGGCGGCGGCACAATTTCAGGCAGCGTTAATGGAGAGCTAGCAGGTGATATTGGAACAAACGGCGTAATCGCCACGTTCCATGGATCTGATAATAATACAGTCATGGCAGGAGGGCTTGTAGGGTCTGCAGATTAAGTCGCCCCACTAGGCTAAATAATCATGGCATTTGAATGAAACATAAATCCCTTCGATTGACCTTAACAGCCATGGCATTCGCCATGGCTGTTCCCGTTTTTGCCTCTGAAGAAAGCCCTACGTTAGAAAGCCGTCTAGCAAGCCTAATCAACGTTGGACAGATTGATGAGGCACGCTCACTTCTCGAGACGTCCCCTCATGAAAAGGCAGATCGCCTATTACTCGAAGGACGTATTCACAAGGTTGAAGGGCGCTTCGCGCTTGCCTCCGACATACTAGAAAAGGCACTTCGTTTACGTCCATCGGATATTACCATCCGCAGAGAGCTAGCGCATACGCAATACCTGACTGGACAACTCGGTCGGGCGAAATTTCATTTAGAGCGCCTACAGCGAGATGACTCCTCGCCCATACTACAAAAAAGTTATGCAGGGTTTCTTACAAAAATTTACCAAGAACGCCCGCTTTCATTCCAGGCAAATATTACACTTGAACCCTCAACGAATCTTACCAGAGGCACATCGGCAACTGTGCTGGCAACAGCCGGAGCGGATATAGCGATTTCAGAAGAATCGAGATCTCAATCAGGTGTGGGACTACAGGTTGGTCTTGGTGCAAACTACAACGCATTTGCCTCGCCAAATCAGCGCCTCAGCTTCGGTCTGGAAGTTCGCGAATTGCGGTACAGTGTTAAGAATGATCTGGGGTATACAGGCACGGAGATCAGTCTACGATACGACCTACGACAGGGCCGCACACGGCTAAGCCTTCAGCCATACATGCGCCTCCAAGACCGGAACGATGGCCTGCGCACGACATCGCAGGGGTTACGTCTGAATTCAGATTTCACGCTGTCTAAGCGAAGCCTATTGCTTGCAGAAACAAGCGTGGAACACCAGAAGTTTCGCGATGCATCTCAAAGGAATGGCTGGTCTGCATCCGGTAATCTAGGCGTGAAATTTCAAGCAACGAAACGCACACGCATGACATTCGGTATCGCATTAGAAAGCAACAAAACGAATTTACCGCATCATCGTTACAGCGGAACCGGGATTTTTGCGTCTATCGACAGCTCTCTTTCAACAGGCTTGAACCTGTCCGCGAAGCTCAGTTTGGGCCAGCGCGATTTTAGCGACGAGTTCCCTTTACTTGGATACGCAAGACACGACGAGTTTGCGCAAGTGACGGTTAGCGCTTGGAGTCCGCGCTGGCACATTGTGGGCTTCAGCCCGACTGTTAGCTGTAGCCACGTAATCAATACATCCAATGTTACCCTATACGACTACCAAGCAACCGGATGCCAAATCGGATTCTCCCGGAACTTTTAGTCAGCTGCGTCTTTACTCAAAACAAAAAAGCCCCCGCCGCATTCGCGCCGGGGGCTTTCATTATTTCGTAGGGTGCGCGGTTAAGCGCACCGAAACGTTTACCAGTCTTCGCGAACAACAACGCGGGTTTTCACCGGCAGTTTCATCGCAGCCAAACGTAGCGCTTCACGTGCGATATCTTCGGCAACGCCGTCGATTTCAAACATGATGCGACCAGGCTTAACTTTGCAGGCCCAATAATCCACGGAACCTTTACCTTTACCCATACGAACTTCGACAGGCTTAGAGGTAACAGGCAGATCCGGGAAAATACGGATCCAAACACGACCCTGACGTTTCATGTGACGAGTCATCGCACGACGAGCCGCCTCAATCTGACGTGCAGTGACACGTTCTGGCTGAAGTGATTTCAGACCAAAGGAACCGAAGTTCAGAGTGGAGCCACCCTTTGCATCGCCTTTGATCCGGCCTTTGTGGGCCTTACGAAATTTAGTACGCTTTGGTTGAAGCATCTTTCAGTTCTCCCTTAGCGACGACCGCCGGCACCACGAGGTGCAGGGCCATCTTGTACTTCTTGGGACTTACGGTCACGCGCTTGTGGATCGTGTTCCATGATCTCGCCTTTGAAGATCCAGGTTTTGATCCCGATGATGCCATAAGCAGTCATCGCTTCGGAGTGAGCGTAATCGATGTCGGCACGCAGAGTATGCAAAGGCACACGACCTTCACGATACCATTCTGTACGCGCGATTTCTGCACCACCCAGACGGCCAGCTACGTTTACCTTGATACCCAAGGCACCCATACGCATAGCGTTCTGTACGGCACGTTTCATCGCACGACGGAAAGAAACACGGCGTTCTAGCTGCTGAGCGATAGACTCGCCAACCAGCTGAGCGTCGAGCTCTGGCTTACGTACTTCAACAATGTTCAAGTGCAGCTCGGAGTCAGTCATCGAAGCAATTTTCTTGCGCAGAACTTCAATGTCTGCACCTTTTTTGCCGATGATAACACCAGGACGTGCTGTGTGGATTGTGACGCGGCACTTTTTGTGCGGACGTTCAATGATCACACGAGCAATACCAGCTTGCTTGCACTCTTTTTTGATGAATTCACGGATTTTAATGTCTTCAAGCAGAAGATCACCGAAGTCCTTGGATTCCGCATACCAGCGGCTGTCCCAAGTACGGTTGATCTGCAGGCGCATGCCGATTGGATTGACCTTATGTCCCATTACGCTTGCTCCTCAACTTGACGCACCTTGATGGTGATCTCCGAGAACGGTTTGATGATTTTGCCGAAACGACCACGGGCACGAGGACGACCGCGTTTCATGATCAGGTTCTTACCAACATAGGCCTCTGCAACGATCAACTCGTCAACGTCGAGGTTGTGGTTGTTTTCAGCATTGGCGATTGCGGACTGAAGGCATTTCTTCACGTCTGCAGCAACACGCTTGTTGGAGAAAGTCAGCTCAGTCAGAGCCTTTTCAACTTTCTTGCCACGGATCAAGCCTGCGACCAAGTTCAGCTTTTGCGGGGAGGTACGGAGCATGCGCAGTTTTGCCATTGCTTCGTTGTCTGCCACGCGGCGGGGATTCTTTGCCTTGCCCATGACTTACTTCCGTTTCGCTTTTTTGTCAGCAGCGTGACCGTAATAGGTACGAGTCGGGGAGTATTCACCGAACTTCTGACCAATCATGTCTTCTGTGACGTTTACAGGAACGTGTTTTTGACCGTTGTACACACCAAATGTCAGTCCAACGAACTGAGGTAGGATAGTGGAACGACGAGACCAAATCTTGATCACTTCGCTACGACCCGATTCACGAGCAGCTTCTGCCTTCTTGAGGACATAAGAGTCAACAAAAGGGCCTTTCCATACAGAGCGAGACATAGATTAACGTCCCTTCTTCTTGGCGTGACGCGAGCGGATAATAAGCTTTTGCGACGCTTTGTTCTTGTTGCGTGTACGTGCACCTTTAGTCGGCTTACCCCAAGGAGTAACCGGGTGACGACCACCAGATGTACGACCTTCACCACCACCGTGTGGGTGATCGACCGGGTTCATAACAACACCACGAACAGACGGGCGAACGCCTTTGTGACGCATACGACCGGCTTTACCGTAGTTCTGGTTCGAGTTGTCTGGGTTAGAAACCGCACCAACAGTTGCCAAGCATTCCTGACGGACCATGCGCAATTCGCCAGAAGAAAGGCGGATCTGAGCGTAGCCACCGTCACGACCAACGAACTGAGCATATGTACCAGCCGCACGAGCGATTTGACCGCCTTTGCCTGGTTTCAGTTCAATGTTGTGAATGATGGTACCGATTGGCATGCCAGAGAACGGCATAGCGTTACCTGGTTTGATGTCGGCTTTGGCAGAAGCAATAACTTGGTCGCCAACAGCCATACGCTGTGCCGCCAAGATGTACGCTTGCTCGCCATCTTCATATTTGATCAATGCGATGAACGCGGTACGGTTCGGGTCATATTCGATCCGCTCTACGGTTGCCGCGACATCAAATTTGTTACGTTTGAAATCTACGATCCGGTACAGACGCTTTGCGCCACCGCCACGACGACGTGATGTGATCCGTCCGGTGTTGTTCCGGCCGCCCGATTTAGTCAAACCCTCAGTGAGAGACTTGACTGGACGTCCTTTCCAAAGCTCCGAACGGTCGATCAGAACCAGCCCGCGCTGGCCCGGCGTCGTCGGTTTATACGACTTTAATGCCATGTTTACTGTCTTCCGTTTTAGCAGTGCGAGAGGGCCTTATGAGGTGCCGTTCCCGCGATGTTAGCCCCCCGAAGGTGGCCAGTATGAAGGGCCCCGAAGGTCCCGTTAGAAATAGCAAACAGCCCCAGAACGAATCTGAGGCCGATTACCACTCGCGCGGAGTAACAGGGAATGGGGATGGTGGCAATAACTCTTTGGAAATTCGCCTATCCCGCTATGGCAAACCACGCTCGCGCAACCACTGATCTACAGCATCTGTGTAATCTCCCGGCCGCCCGAGCGAAGCATTAACGCCACGATGATCCCGATCGACTGGCAGGACAGAAACCTGCGATGCCAATGCTGCGAACGCGCGGGCGGATTGACATGGCCAGGCTCGATTTGTAGCGCAGGCAAATAATAACGGAGGATCTGCTGGGTCCATGTAAGTCGATGGTGATGCAGCCCTCCAAAGGGCCTTGTCTGACCCAAAGAACCTCCGCAAGAAACCCGAAGGTGATTTCGCCATAGTCACCTCAATATCGATCACCGACGTATCGAGCATTATTGCCCCCACAGGTGCTATTGCCCCTACCCGCTCCAACAATGCCTGACGCGTTGCGACGAGCGAAGCAATATGCCCCCCGGAAGAATGCCCCATCAGGATTACGCGATCCTTATCACCACCCCATTCGTGCGCATTCTTTTGGACATAAGCCAACGCCGCCGCGAAATCTTCGGCCTGATCCAACTGATCAGCCTCCGGTAAAAGACGCGTACGCGCCGACACGAATATGTACCCTTTGGGCAACCAATGTTTTGCTTTCGCAAACCAAACATCGGGCCATCGCTTACTACCCGATGACCATGATCCGCCATGAAGCATCAAAATGATCGGCGCATTTTCGGCATTTGGCATCGAATAGACATCAAGCCTGTGTGACGGGCTTTCGCCGTAAGCATGCTCATCAACAATGACAAACCAAGCAAGCACAATCAAACCAAGAAGCGCAGCGATGAAATAGAGAAAGCGGATCATTCAAATACATACCAAAAAACTTCAGCTCTGCTCATAGAACACCAAAACCCAACAAAAAAGGCCCCCGCAAATGCGAGGGCCTTCTTCAATTCATAAAACCTTACGACTTACAGTCCGGTGGACACGTCGATTGTGTTGCCCTCTTCAAGCATCACGTAAGCTTTTTTGACATCCTTACGGCGGCCGATTGTGCCTTTGAACCGTTTGGTTTTGCCTTTGGTGATTGTCGTGTTAACCGCTTTAACCTTTACACCGAACAAAGCTTCAACAGCTTGTTTGATCTGTGGTTTGTTGCTGTCGATTGCCACTTCAAAAACAACCGCACCGTTTTCAGATGCCATAGTCGCTTTTTCAGTGATGATCGGCTTGCGGATCACGTCGTAGTATTCAGCCTTCGCGCTCATTTCAGTCGAGCCTCCAGTGCTTCGATACCTGCTTTTGTGATCACGAGTGTGTCACGCTTCAGGATATCATAGACGTTTGCGCCCATCGTTGGCAGGATATCCAAACCTTCGATGTTGCGAGCTGCTTTCAAGAAGTCCTGATTGGCTTCCGCACCGTCGATGACCAGCGCACGTTTCCAGCCCAGGTTCTTAACCTGTTTCGCCAGAGCAGATGTCTTGCCTTCAGACGCTGCATCTTCAATCACAACCAGTTCGCCAGCTTTCGCTTTAGCGGACAGTGCGTGACGTAGACCCAGTTTACGGAACTTCTTAGGTAGCTCGTGGCCGTGGCTGCGAACAACTGGACCTTTGTAGATACCACCACCGCGGAAGATCGGCGCGTTACGGTCACCGTGACGAGCGCCACCGGTACCTTTTTGGCGATAGATCTTCTTAGTAGAGTAAGAAGTTTCAGAACGTGTTTTCGTCTTGTGCGTACCCGCTTGCGCGTTGTTACGCTGCCAACGAACGACACGGTGCAGGATGTCTGCACGCGGCTCTAGACCGAACAGGTCTTCGGACAGTTCAACGGAACCGGCTTTGCCGCCGTCAAGTTTGATCACGTCAAGTTTCATGCTTCACCACCTTCCGCAGGTGCTTCTGTCGCAGGTGCTTCAGCTGCAGCGGATTTAAGACCAGCTGGGAACGGAACGTTCTCAGGCAGTTTCTTTTTCACGGCGTCCTTAACAGTCACCCAACCACCTTTGGAGCCAGGTACGGCGCCTTTGATGAAGACCAAGCCACGATCGGCGTCAGTTTTCACAACTTCAAGGTTTTGAGTTGTCACGCGAACAGCACCCATGTGACCGGCCATCTTCTTACCTTTGAAGACGCGACCAGGGTTTTGACACTGACCTGTAGAACCGTGTGAACGGTGAGAGATCGAAACACCGTGAGACGCACGCAGACCGCCAAAGTTGTGGCGCTTCATCGCACCGGCAAAACCTTTACCGATAGATGTGCCCGCAACGTCAACTTTCTGACCTTCAACAAAGTGCTCTGCAGAGATTTCTGCACCGACTTCGATCAGGTTAGCTTCTTCGACGCGGAATTCCGCAACCTTGCGCTTTGGCGCAACGTTTGCTGCCGCAAAGTGACCGCGCATCGCTTGGGATGTACGCTTTGCTTTAGCTGCACCGGCACCCAGCTGAACCGCTGTGTAACCGTCTTTTTCAGAAGTACGCTGAGCAACGACTTGTAGCTCATCGAGGTGAAGAACAGTAACAGGGATCTGTTTGCCGTCTTCCATGAACAAGCGGGTCATGCCCACTTTTTTAGCGATAATACCAGAACGCATCATTAAGACCCCTTAAACTGAGATCTGAACGTCAACGCCAGCCGCCAGGTCGAGCTTCATCAGCGCGTCCACAGTCTGTGGTGTTGGGTTTACGATGTCGAGCAGACGCTTGTGCGTACGGATCTCGAACTGGTCACGAGATTTCTTGTCAACGTGTGGACCACGTAGAACTGTGAATTTCTCGATTTTGTTTGGCATAGGGATCGGGCCACGTACGTCAGCGCCGGTGCGCTTTGCAGTGTTTACGATTTCCTGAGTGCTGGCGTCCAACACACGGTAATCGAATGCCTTGAGCCGAATGCGAATATTTTGGCTTTGCATATTCAATTGCCTTCTTAGGCTTAGAATTGAGAGGTCGAGGTCACATCATTGCGCCCCCACTTCGAATCCCACATGGGCCAAAACGAATCTCAGCCCACCATTCACAAGGTGTGAATTGGTGCGACGTACACGGGAAACGCCTATGTGGCAAGGGGGTTTCGGCCAATTCAGCCGGGTTCACACGGGAACCACAAGACCTAGGGTTTTATACCACAGATTCCCCCCAATGTACGAGCATGACAAGAGGGCGATTCCAACCGTTCGGCGGCTTTGGGGGATGTTAAGAGGTCATCATGGCGAATCCACGAGGCCCACTTGGGACGGTGGGGTAACGATTGAGTCATCTGGAAATTCGTACGTTTGGAGGGGTGAAACGTACGATTCGAGGATTGGAGGAATTGGAGGGCAACAGTCTCAAGCGACCCA
Organism: Cognatishimia sp. 1_MG-2023; assembly: GCF_030548175.1. Lineage (GTDB taxonomy): Bacteria > Pseudomonadota > Alphaproteobacteria > Rhodobacterales > Rhodobacteraceae > Cognatishimia. Next base: position 57,276 of record NZ_JAUORX010000007.1, read on the forward strand.
AATGCAAAATCAAAGATTTTGCAGCGCCCGAACCGCCCCCACGGGGCGGGCGCTTTGCGCCCTTCCCTCGGTTCGTGCGCGGCGTTAATCTGTTTTCGCACTTTTTAGGACTTATGGTTTGCTCGATCTGAACCTCTTTGAAGACAAATTTTGCCGGCCGCCAGCACTGAAACCCATTGGATATGGCGGACTCTCCGTGGAGGCCTTCAACGCGTAGCTAGAACGCAACCAATCGGCAGTTGGACACCTACCAGCAGAACTTCTTGAACAATGGGTTTACCGTCACTGGTCTGGAACAGTGGCAGGATTTATCCCTCTCGAAGATTTAAGTGCACAAGTGGAGTTATGGACTCCGTCCAGTTTTTTAGAAAATGTCGCAACGATTCGTGATATGGAAGAAATGGATCCTGTTTTTGACTACGAGGTATTTCAAGGCAGAGAAGTAGGTTCAAAACTTCCTACAGCCATCGCTCTTGACGAAGGAGCTTGGGACTACGCACCGATAGTTATGCCTGTGCGGGGTGGAGTGAGAGATTCACTTGGTGAGTTGAAACGCAGGCCCTATTTTCTGGTAGAGGGACATCAACGACGCAGATACCTAAACGCTCTAATCTCTCAAGGACGAGAGTTAAGCCATCAAAGAGTGCTGGTTCTGAAAAGCCCAACAATCGCAAATTTCTCATAAATCAGAGGCTTTTTCGAAGAGCCACCCTTCTTTCCATGCCAGCGAATGTGGCTGAGCCTGCTTGCGCTGCCGAAAGAGGACACCGTTCCGTAAACTCGTTTTGGCGGGCTGAAGCCCGCCCTACGGATCGTCTGATGGTGCGCATGAATGCGCACCCTACAATGCAAAAGGGCGCCCCGAGGGGCGCCCTTTCGTAAGTCTGTCGATGGCGGGGTGAAACCCCACCCTACCGATCTTACTCAGTGATTTTGGAAACATCTTTGATTGTGCGTCTCGGGATCACAGAGTTCATACAAAAAGGGCCGCTCGAATGAGCGGCCCTTTCCGTCTGATCATCAACAGAGTTGATTACTCAGTGATCTTTGACACAACACCGGAACCAACGGTGCGGCCGCCTTCGCGGATCGCGAAGCGGAGGCCTTGCTCCATCGCGATTGGTGCGATCAGCTCAACGTCGAATTTCAGGTTGTCGCCTGGCATAACCATTTCTGTGCCTGATGGCAGAACAACAGTACCGGTGACGTCAGTTGTACGGAAGTAGAACTGTGGACGGTAGTTCGCGAAGAATGGTGTGTGACGACCGCCTTCTTCTTTTGTCAGAATATATGCTTCTGCTTCGAACTTTGTGTGAGGCTGAACAGAACCTGGCTTACACAGAACCTGACCACGCTCAACGCCGTCACGGTCAACACCACGTAGCAATGCGCCGATGTTGTCGCCAGCTTCGCCGGAATCCAGCAGCTTGCGGAACATTTCAACACCAGTACATGTGGTTGTTGTGGTGTCACGGATACCAACGATTTCAATGCTGTCGCCAACGTTGATCACGCCACGCTCAACACGACCGGTTACAACAGTACCACGACCAGAGATCGAGAACACGTCTTCGATTGGCATCAAGAATGGCTCGTCAACCGCACGTGGTGGCTGTGGGATGTACTCGTCAACCGCTTTCATCAGCTCAGCGATTTTCTCTTTGCCGATGTTGTCGTCACGATCTTCGAGTGCTGCCAGAGCAGAACCTGCAACGATAGGAATATCGTCGCCTGGGTAGTCGTATGTGGACAGAAGCTCACGGATTTCCATTTCGACGAGCTCTAGAAGCTCTTCGTCGTCAACCTGGTCAACTTTGTTCATGAAAACAACCATGGCTGGGATACCAACCTGGCGACCCAGAAGGATGTGCTCACGTGTCTGTGGCATTGGGCCATCAGCTGCGTTCACAACCAAGATCGCGCCGTCCATCTGAGCGGCACCGGTGATCATGTTTTTCACGTAGTCGGCGTGGCCTGGGCAGTCAACGTGTGCGTAGTGACGACCTTCGGTCTCATACTCAACGTGCGCTGTGGAGATGGTGATACCACGTGCTTTTTCTTCTGGCGCGCCGTCGATTTCGTCGTACGCTTTGAAGTCACCATATTGCTTGGTGATCGCTGCTGTCAGTGTTGTTTTACCGTGGTCAACGTGGCCGATTGTGCCGATGTTGCAGTGCGGTTTGGAACGCTCAAACTTTTCCTTAGCCATCTCGAGGCGCCTTCTATGTTAGGGGGGCCTCAGATTGGCCCAATTGGTCTTCCGGGCGCGATGTATTGGGTTGCGCGCCAAAAATCAAGCATGTGTTTGCGTCAACAATCCACTCTGGGCAAAGTTGTGATCAGAGCGCACGTGTTGACGCGTAAAAATCAGCTGGATTGTGCTGGTTTCTTGTCTTTCCAGCAGTTTTTAAGCTCTTTTTCCGTCGGTTCTTCGCGCAGGCAGGCTGCGTTTTCTGCCAGCCATTTTTCGATGGCACGAGCGGCATTCAGGGTGAGCCCCTCAATTTGCTCTTCGCGAGTCTGTGTGTGACCCGATCCGATGATCAGAGATTCGCCGAGGTTTTCCAGAACGATCACCTGCTTGGGTTCTTCGTGGAACTTGGTGCCAGCCCGGTCATCCCAGACGGTTACATTCATCGCCAGCACGGATTTCGGCGTATAGACCAGCGGCACGCCACCGCGAGCCAAGACATAGGCGCCGATGTTCACACCGATATGCACCAGACGGTCGCCTTCGTAGCGACCCAGACGTTTATCAAGCTGCGCTTTGAGGGAGGCTGTTAACTCTTCGGGGGTTGCATCCCGCGAGGTTGGGCCTTTTTTCAGGTCCGGGGCCACGACGATGTTATGGCCCAGCGCGAAATCGCCCAGATCCAATTTCTCTGGGTTCGCGCCTTCTTTGGCACATCCGGCCAAGGCCACGATCAAAGCCCCAAGGGCGATCAGACGTTTCATGTGCGTTCCTTTGACAGTTTGCAGTTGCATAGCCCAAGGGAGGCCTTGGCGCAAATGATCCTAAGGTATGCACGGATTGATCCGGCAATTTCATGCTGTTGCGCCCCAAAATGTGGGATGTTAGCCTCAGGGTATGATTGCTTGATATTTCCCCTTTTGGCTTCACGACAAAAGCATTTGCTGCGTTCCCGGTTTGGGCACGCCATTCAAAACACATGCAAAGAGATATCAATGATCGGTTATATCACACTTGGGTCAAATGACCTGACCGCAGCTGCGGCCTTTTTCGACGAAATCTTCGGCAAACTGGGCGCAAAACGCGCCTATAGCTTGGACAATTTGATTGCCTATCAGACGGACCCAAAGGCCCCGATGATCGTGATCAACACCCCCTTTAACAAAGAACCTGCGACCCACGGCAATGGCAGCATGGTCGCGCTTGCGGCGACATCCGCCGAGCAGGTCGATGAGCTACACGCCTTGGCGCTGTCCCTTGGGGCAACCGACGAAGGCGCGCCGGGGTATCGAGGGGAACGGTTCTATGGGGCCTATTTCCGCGATTTAGATGGGAACAAGTTTGGGGTGTTTGTTTATATGTAAGTTGCGATTGGGAACCAACGTGAATGGCAGCAATGTTCGCCTTGCTGTCATTTCCCATGCAACGCTTCGTAAATCCCCGCTGCTAAACATAGGTCCCAATCATCGCTTGGCGCGTACCGCCATGCACCCTCTTCCCATTTTCCATTAATCCATTGCGCAAAGAAGCACCGCACAAAATCTGGTTTGTTACGGCACGGAAACCCCGACAACCTCTCCCTCGCATTGCCGGGGATTGTTGCCAGAACTAAATCTACGGTTTCTTGAGGTGCAGTCTCAAAATCATCCAAATCCCAAACGTTATGACGCACTAACCAAGGGCCAAAGTCGTCATTCCAAATAAAAGAGTTTGCGGAAGTAACTTTCATGTATCCGCATTCAACCATATCTCTACAAACGTCCTGCAAGGCAGGTTTTGTTGGGGAAACGGCCTGATGGCGCTGAAATAAATCCCTGGAATTATGAGAATGGCAAGCAAGCCCATCTAGAAGGTGATCAAGGTCAGTGCGCGTATGTGGCTCCGCAAAGACAAAGCCATCGCTCCTAACTTCTTGCACACGCCAATAGCCATCTTCGGAAACAAACATACCTATTCGCGCTAATGCGCTACAACTTATCTCATAATTACTTTGTGCCAAATCATACAAAAGTTCTGCCGAAGGCGACACATCGGTAAGATGCAACACCATCTCTCCACGCAGCCAAATAGCTACAGTTTTAAGGAGAGAGTTTTCTTTGTCAGTGAGCTGTCGGTCCACCTGATAATCCAAATCTAATAATAAAATACATCCAAATCGACACTGGTTGATCGCGCAACATTTGGCAATCAGGCACCCAATTATCATTAAAGGGCCTACACTCTATCATTCCGCCCCAAGCGCCCTAATATTACCCTTAGAGGTGTCCTATGCTTGATCGTCCTGCCCTGCCCGTTCATCCGGATTTGCACAAAGTGCCGCTTGGTCTGTTGGCCAGCCTAAAGGCGGCGCGGAATAATTTGTTGGAGATTTTGCCTTATATCGCCGTCAAACAGCCGATGGTCTCGGGCAAGACCGGCCTAAGGTGGCATATGGTTATGGACCCCGAGGCGATCCGGCGGATGTTGCTGGAGAACCTTGATAATTATCCGAAATCCAATGCCACCAAGAACCTGCTAAAACCAGCGATTGGCAATAGTATGTTTGTGGCCGAAGGGGCCGAATGGCGTTGGCAACGGCGGGCGGCGGCGCCGGTGTTTTCGCATCGGAATGTGACGGCTCTTGGTCCCGTCATGAGCCTTGCGGCGCAGGATTGTTGTGATCGTTTGGCACACGGTGGCAAGGGTGCCGTCAATATGATGGACGAAATGGTGCGCACCACCTTTGATGTGATTGCCGAGGTCACGTTTTCGGGCGAGGGCAGCTTTGATGCGGCCAGTGTGCACAATGCGATTGATGCCTATATCGCTGAGGCAGGTAAGATTTCGTTGTTGGATATGATCGGCGCGCCGGATTGGATACCGCGGCCGGGGCGATTGATGTCAGGCTCTGCTGTGCGCGACATGCGGCGGGTGGCGGATACGGCGATTACGGAACGCAAGGCGCGTGGGGCGCGGGATATTCCGGATTTACTGGACCTGTTGCTAGAGGGCGTGGACCCAGAGACCAAGCGCAGCATGAACACGGCAGAGCTGCGGGATAATCTGTTGACGTTCATTGTGGCGGGGCATGAGACAACGGCGCTGTCACTGTCTTGGGCGCTGTATTTGCTGGCCTTTGATCCGGCGATCCAAGATCGCGCGCGGGCCGAGGTGCAATCGGTTCTGCAAGGACGTGCGGCGACGGGTGAGGATGTGGCCAACCTACCCTTTGTGCGCTGCATTATTGACGAGGCTTTGCGGATGTATCCGCCGGCGGCCATTGTGTCGCGTACGGCTTTGGCGGCTGATACGCTCTGTGGCCGAGATATTCATCCGGGGGATACGGTGATGATCCCGATTTATGCGCTGCATCGGCATGAGATGTTATGGGACGATCCAGATGCCTTTCGCCCGGATCGGTTCGCGGATCGAAAGGCGATTGATCGCTATGCCTATTTGCCGTTTGGCGATGGGCCACGGATTTGTATTGGGGCGAGTTTTGCCATCCAAGAGGCGGTGATCATTCTGGCAACGCTGTTGGCGCAGTTCAAATTCCACGCGGTGCCGGGCAAAGACCCGGACCCGGTGATGATCTTAACCCTGCGCCCCGAGGGTGGGGTGTGGTTGCAGGCAGAGCCGATTTAGCGGCAGATGCCTTTGAGCGCTGTCCATTGTTGATCTGTCAGCAATGGGGTGTCGGTGAAGCCTGTGGCTGTGACCTCTGCCTGACGCGCGCTGGAGTTTGCGATGCGGTCGCCCAGTTTGGGGTGGCTTAGGAAGTGGGCCGAGGTGCCCTCGGCATCGCCGTATTTGTCTAGGAACTTCTGGAACATATCCCCTAAGGCCCCCGGTCTGACCTCTGCGTTTTCGAGCGTGGCCATCGCAAAGGTATCGGCGTTGGCTTCGGCAGCTTGGGAATATTGCGCCTCGATCAGGCGTTCAGTCAGGAAGAGCACGACGGCACCGCCAGCAAAGTCGCCGAATAGCAGGCCCAGCACACCGATGGAGCCTGCGGAGCGCAGGGCGTGGCGGGTGGGATCGCGACTGACGACGTGGCCCATTTCGTGGGCAAAGACAGCGCCAAGTTCTTCGGGGGTTTCGGCGGTGTCGATCAGGCCTTTGAAGAACACGATATGCCCGCCCGGCAAGGCAAAGGCATTGACCATCGGGTGATCCAATACGTGCACGCTGAGCGGCACAGGTAAGTTCGCCGCATCAGATAGGCGTGTTTCCATGGCTTTTAGCGCCGCGACGCCCTCGGCGTTTTCGCAGAATGGCAGCGGCTCTAGGTTTGCTTGGTTCATCGCGGTGCGGATTTGGCTGAGGGTGGTTTCCCCCAATGCCTTCTCGCCCTCGGGCGGGATGTATTCGGCCAGTTGGTCGGCCATGCGTGGCACCAGCACAAAGACGATCAAGGCCACCGAGGCCAAGGCCGCCATGGCCCAACCCAACACGCGGCCGCGTTTGACGTGGGAATTGCGGCGACTCAAGTTGGGGCAACGTTGGGCGAGACGGTGCTCATCGGTTACCAAACGCACAACAGGGTCGCCGGCCAACGCCAAGACAAGCTGCTCGCGGTCGGCTTGATCCGGTACGCGGCGGATGTCGGTCAAGGGCCAGACCTTTTGCTGGCCGCGAACTTCGATCACCAGCACTTGTTGACCCTCTTCGATGCGCAAACGGGCGGGTTGGGCCTCGGCTGTTTCGCCATCAAAATAGGTGCCGAGCGCGCCAAGGGCTGCGGGGCGTGGGCCGACGTGGATTGTCATGGTGTCACTCATATCGCAGCCCCTACGTCTAAGGCTTCGGCAAAGCCCTCTGCCTCGCCAAACTCATCGCGTGGGCGTTGGGTGATGGCATTCAGTACAGTTGGGTTTGCGATTTGAAAACTCTCGGCATAGTGGCGCATCAATGGGAAGCGGATAAAGGCGTGCATCAGGACGGACCACATCAGGAACAAGAGGAAGTACGAGCCAATTGCGATGGCTGTCATGGCGACTTGGGATAAATGCCCCATTGCGCCCAACTCTAGCCCAATCTCTGCCCCTAAGCCCACCGCTGTCGCAATCGCAACGATCGCGATCGGCACCAAAAGGATCATCGCGACGAGGCTTGCCAGCGTATATCCCCAGAAATAGATGCCGGTTACCCGCCAGAAGCGTGGCGCAAGGGATAGCTGGGCGCCGGCCAAGTGCTTGTTGGACGTCAGATAGCGCAGGCGTTTGACGTTGTAGTTGATCAACGCCAATGGCTGCCAGATCAAATAGATCACCACCAATGCAGGCAACATTTGGAACAAGGATGCCTCGGCGCGGTGGACCATATCATTTTCCAAGGCACCGGGTGTCAGCGGACCGTCCAACTGGGGAATAGAAGAGATAGCATTGGTTTCAAAATAGATCACTGCTGCGGTACATACGATAGCTGCGATCAACGGTAACCACACCCCCAACCAAGGCCGCAATAGGCCGGTCCACTTGCCGCCTTGCTCCATCGCCTCGGCACCAAAATAGGTGCGGTCTGTGATATATTTTTCTAGGTAAAACGCCTTGCGCGGCCAAAGGATGCCAAGGGTCACAATCGCCAGAAACCAATGCCACAAGGCACGACCGGCATAGCCCCAGGCCCCCGGTGCCAGCCCAAACCGAATGCCCCGCCAGCGCGTGCGCGCCAGAACGTAGCGACGAGCGCGATAGCTGGCATAGAACCACAGCGGGATCACCCCGATAAAGCTAAGGACATAGGCCGCGACATTGCCGTTAAACAGCGAAAAGCTGGCGAACATCAGCAAGAGGTTCACGACTCCGATGTAAAACGCCAGAAACACAACGGCGATCAAGAAACCCAGCAGTTTTTCCCACGGGTCACCCACGTATTCCAATGGATGGCCCATTGGGCGAAACGCAGACCAATACCAACGCCGCAGCCGTGTTTTCATCCAGAACCGGTACATGCCCAATGTCAGAACGGTTAAAAAGCCCAGCTTTAGCGCCAGCCAAAACAGCCGCCCCCGTCGCCCAGAGAACTCTGTTTCAGCGGGCGTATCTGGCGCCTCGGTCATGGACTTTGCCGCGTCCCATGGAGATATCACCTGCACGTCAGGCTCCTGTGTGATGCCAGTCGCCCAGCGCTTGATCTGAAAGTGGCAGGCACAGGGAGGCGGCTCAATACCAAAATGAATTTAATTTCAAATAGGTGGCTGTAAGCACTGGTTACAAACGAAAAACACCGCCGAGACCTTTCGGTCCGGCGGTGTTTTAATGACGTTTTGCTTGTCGATCAGCTTGGTGTGAGCAGCGGCTTGGCTTGTGCAAAGGACAGCAGGCGTTTGGAGTTTTCGTCCCACAAATGCAGCCGTGCGTTGGCGAAGCTTTCGCCGATGGTCATTTGGTTGCCTTCGGCCAGCTCTGGATTGTCGCGCAGCACTTCGGGCAGGCGATAGAACGGGATTCGGCTGTATAGGTGGTGAACATGGTGAATGCCGATGTTTGCACTGAGCCATTGTAGGACCGGAGGCAGCACGTAGTGCGAGCTGCCGTGCAGCGCGGCTTCGTGCAATTGCCAGTTCTCGTCGTTGTCCCAATAGGTCTCTTCGAATTGGTGTTGCACGTAGAACAGCCACATACCTGCGGTCGCGGCCAGAATGGTGGTTGGCAAAAAAATCAGCAGGATTGGCATGATGCCGCCAAAGTAGAGGATCGCCAGCAAGGCCGCGAAGAGCACGATGTTGGTGCCCATCGCGCTGACCCAATAGCGAGCGTGCTGTGTAAGGCCCAATGGCAGGCGGTTTTGCAGCAAGAATAGATAGCTAGGGCCAAATCCAAATAGGATAATCGGGTTGCGATAGACCCGGTACATCAACCGTTGAAATCCGCTAAGCGCTTGATATTCAGCCACTGTTTTGGTGTGAATGTCACCGATGCCACGGCGGCCCAGATTGCCAGAGCTGCTGTGGTGAATGGAATGCGAACGGCGCCAAACGTCGTAGGGAGTGAGTGTTAGAACACCCAGCCCGCGACCAAGCCAATCGGCGGCGGTGCGGCTGCTAAAAAAGGCACCATGTCCGCAATCATGTTGGATGGCAAAGAGGCGCAGCAGGAAGGCTGCGTTCACGGTGGCCAGACCAAGGGTCAGCCAATAGCTGACACTAAGTGACAGCCAAGCCAAGGTCCACAACGCAACAAACGGCCCTATGGTCACCACAAGCTCAAAGATGCTACGCGACGCGCTGGCATCGCGGTAACCCGCTAGGACTTTGACCCACTCTTTTGCGGATTTTGCGTCTGAGGTGATCTCAGAGGTGTCAGTTTGATCGAACATATGCCTGCTTTTTATCTGTGTTGCCTGACGTCCTATACGACAAATGCATCGTTGAACATGCTGGTTCTCTCAGTATTTCGTGAAATTCGACCTTGGAAACGGCTTGGTATTCCTGACGAGATCGTCGGCAGGGAACAGCGGACGTCGCCGTTCCAGCGCCTGAGTAAAGAAAAATGACCCGACGCATCGTGCACCGGGTCATCTTAATATCAGTTGAATTTATTGTCTCTTGGGAAACCTCGTGGGGCCATCCGCCCTGCTCCAGCACGCTTGCCTGTCCACTCGGCAAGCTCGGTTTCGGTGCGCGTTCGTCCGGCTGGGTCTTTCCAGCTTAGGCCTGCTTCCATCACAAATGTCGTGGCGTCACTTAGCCCGCCATCTTTGTATTTCTGCAAACGCACACCTTTGCCGCGCGCCATTTCTGGCAATTCGTCGATGTCAAACACCAGCACCTTGCGGTTTTCCCCCACACAGGCCACTGCGTTGCCAAAGACCGGCTTACAGATCAGCGCTTTGGTGTCACCACGCACGTTCAGAACCTGTTTCCCTGTTCGGGTTTGCGCGAGCACTTCGTTTTCGGCCACAACAAAACCGTCACCTGCAGAAGAGGCGACAAGCAGTTTGCGGTCGGCCTCGTGGGTGAAGATATCGAGGATCTCGGCCTCGTTTGGCAGATCGACCATCAAGCGCAGTGGCTCACCCATGCCGCGCCCGCCAGGAAGGTTGGCCGCAGAGAGGGTGTAGAACCGTCCGTTTGTGCCAAAGACCAACAGACGATCCGTGGTTTCCGCGTGGAAGATGAACTTTGGCCCGTCGCCATCTTTGAACTTTAGCTCGCGGGTCAGGTCGATATGGCCTGACATCGCCCGGATCCAGCCCATTTGCGAACAGACAACTGTGATCGGCTCTTTGTCGATCATGGCTTCGATTGGCACGTCTTCGACTTCGCCCGCTTCGGCGAATTGAGTGCGGCGCGCGCCGCCGTCGAAATCTTTGCCAAACTTCTTTTTGGTCTCTTTTAGCTGTTCGCCGATCTTAGACCATTGCAACCCATCGCTGGCGAGCAAATCTTCAAGGCCTGCGCGCTCTTCCATCAGGGCGTCACGCTCTTTGACCAGTTCGATCTCTTCCAAACGACGCAAGCTGCGCAGACGCATGTTCAGGATGGCTTCGGCCTGAACCTCGGTCAGCTCGCCCTCGCCCTTGGCAGGCAGCGGCGAGACATAATCGTCTTCGGACATGGCGCGTACGAAATCGCCGCCCCATTCCTGTGCCATCAAGGCCTGTTTTGGTGCGTCGTCATAGCGGATGATGTCAATCACGCGATCCAAGTTCAGGAAGGCGATGATGAAACCTTCTAAGACCTCTAAGCGGTGATCAATCTTTTCAACGCGGTGCTCAGAGCGGCGTTTTAGAACTTCGCGGCGGTGATCCAAGAAGGCTTGCAGCACTTCTTTCATGCTGCAGACTTTTGGCGTAACGCCATCAATCAACACGTTCATGTTCAGGCTGAACCGCACCTCAAGGTCACTGTTGCGGTACATCATGTTCATCAGAACTTCGGGTTCGACGTTCTTTGAGCGTGGCTCAAGGATCACCCGGATGTCATCGGCTGATTCATCGCGGATATCCGCGAGAATTGGCACCTTTTTCACCTGGATCAGTTCAGCGATCTTTTCGATCAGCTTGGATTTTTGAACCTGATACGGGATCTCGGTGACAACGATCTGCCATTGACCACGGCCAAGGTCTTCGACCTCCCACTTACAGCGCAGGCGGAAAGAGCCGCGGCCGGTGCGATAGGCGTTCGCGATATTCTCTTTGGGTTCCACAATCACGCCGCCGGTCGGGAAATCCGGGCCGGGCACGTAATTCAGCAGCGTATCATCCCGCACGTCTGGCGTTTTGATCAGATGCAGACAGGCATCCACCAGTTCCGCGATGTTATGTGGCGGTATGTTGGTTGCCATGCCCACCGCAATCCCGGCGGCCCCATTGGCCAGCAAGGTTGGGAATTCGGACGGCAACACAACCGGCTCTGTCAGGCGGCCATCGTAGTTGTCGCGGAAATCTACGGCATTTTCATCCAGACCGTTCAGCATGGCCTCGGCGACAAAGGTCATCCGGGCTTCTGTATATCGAGAGGCCGCTGGGTTATCGCCATCAATGTTGCCAAAGTTACCCTGACCATCGACCAGCGGATAGCGCACGTTGAAATCCTGCGCCAAACGCGCCATCGCGTCGTAAATCGCCGCGTCCCCATGCGGGTGGAAATCCCCCATGGTGTCACCGGAAATCTTGGCCGACTTCAGGAACTTTCCGTTCGACGCCAATTTCAACCGACTCATCGCATACAAGATTCGGCGGTGAACAGGCTTTAGCCCGTCCCGCGCATCGGGCAGGGCCCGGTGCATAATCGTGCTTAAAGCATAGGTTAGATAGCGGTCACCAATGGCACGGCGCAGGGTCTCATTAACCTCATGCGACGGAACAGCATCTTCATCAACAATATCATTCATATGAAAGTGATACAGGCCCGTCTATTTCCCGACAAGCGAGGTTACGGGGAAAACTTCTGATTTTTTCCGCCAGACCGCCAAAGTCTAAACGCAGTATAGTCAATTTGTGATGTTCAACGGCGTATGAGTCGCCAGCGAATATGTGGGAGTTGGGTAAGTGGTAAAGTATATCGTATTGTCATTCCTCTTTATGGGGTGGGCGTTTTATGAGTTGAGCGGCGGGTCCGATTTTGATCCGGCAGCACAGAAACTGTCGGAACCTACGCCCGCCGCTGCAAACCCAGCGGCTGCCGCTGACGTGACCGTTGCCGAACTTGCCCCAGCGCAAGAGCCAGCATCTGCTGCGACAACATTTGCTCCACAACAAGACGATGCTGTTGTGACTTTGGCCTCTTCTGTGCCAACCACACGTTTGGTCGGCGCGCCGAAACCAACGCCAACGGCGGAACGCACCAAGCTTGGCCCATCCGAAACGGTGGCGCGGGCTGATACCTCTGCGACCAAGCCTGTGTTTAGCTTGGCCCAAGAGTCTGCAGGCAGCATTGATTTTCGCATTGTCACCGGCACACGTGTGAATATGCGAAATGGTCCGGGCACGGATTATTCTGTGATCGCGACCTTGGTGCAAGATTCCCAAGTTGAAGTGCTGCAAGACCCCGGTCTTGGTTGGGTGAAACTGCAAGTTCTGGAGTCTGGTCGCATTGGCTGGATGTCCGCAAAGCTTTTGGCAAAAATCGACGAGTAATTCGATTGCCCCTTAGCCCTGCCCCGGCATAGGCTGCGCTAAAAGCAGCGGCAGGCGAACATGACACAGAAATCCATTCTTATTACGGGATGCTCTTCGGGCATCGGCTATCACGCGGCCCTTGGGCTAAAGGCCGATGGCTGGCGCGTCTTTGCCTCTTGTCGCAAAGAAGAGGATTGCCAAAAGATGCGCGCCTTGGGTTTCGAAAGCCCGCGCATTGACTATCAAGACACGCAAAGCATCACCGAGGGTTTGGCCAGCGTATTAGCGGCTACTGGCGGCACATTGGACGCGCTGTTTAACAACGGCGCCTTTGCCATCCCCGGCGCGGTTGAGGATTTGCCAACAGATGCGCTGCGCTCTGTGTTTGAGGCAAATGTTTTTGGCTGGCACGAGTTGACCCGCCAAACGATCCCCGTGATGCGCGCCCAAGGTCATGGGCGGATTATCAACAACTCTTCTGTTCTGGGGTTTGTACCCGCGCGTTGGCGCGGTGCCTATGTCACCACGAAATACGCGTTAGAAGGATTAACCGATGTGCTGCGCATCGAAATGCGCGACACGCCTATTCATATCATTCTGGTGGAACCCGGCCCGGTTACGTCCAAAATTCGCGTCAATTCCATTCCGCATTTTGAAAAGTGGATCAACTGGAAGGATTCGCCCCGTGCAAAGCAATACCAATCCAGTCTGCTAAAGCGCCTGTATGAAAGCCGCGGTCCTGATCCGTTTGAATTGGCGCCCGAAGCCGTGACGCGGAAATTGCGCCACGCGCTGTCGTCCGGCCGCCCGCGCCCACGCTATTATGTGACCACCCCAACCTATCTGATGGGGGCCTTGCGTCGACTTTTCCCGACCCGCGCGTTAGATTGGTTAATCGCCAAAGGCTAACGCGGCATTTTCGCCCCTCGTCTTTTGGAATTCAAACGCTATCTAGGGCATAAGACCAAAAGGAATGTCCCATGTTGCAAGACCCTCTGTTTATCGTGGCCGCCATCGCCTCTGTCGCTGTTCTGATCATCTTGATGGTCGGCATTGGTGGCTTTGCTAAGGGCGGGGAGTTTAACCGGAAGTACGCGAATAAAATCATGCGCCTGCGCATCGCGGCACAGTTCGTGGCTGTTCTGCTGATCCTTGCCTTTGTTTTGCTACGTAACGGAGGCTGATATGGTCGTTCTAAACAAAATCTACACCCGCACCGGCGACAAGGGGACCACTGCCCTTGGCAATGGGGATCGCGTTGCCAAACACGACGCCCGTGTGAATGCATATGGCACATCTGACGAGCTGAACGCCTTTGTTGGTGTCGCCCGTTTGGCGGCATCGGGTGATATGGATGATCTGCTGGCACTGATCCAAAACGATCTATTCGACCTTGGCGCTGACCTGTGTCGCCCTGATTTGGCCAGCGATGCGACTGCGGAATACCCGCCCCTGCGCATGGTCGAGGCTCAAGTCAAACGGCTCGAATCCGAAATCGACGCAATGAACGCCGATCTGGAACCGCTACGCAGCTTTATCCTGCCGGGTGGCTCTGCGCTTGCGGCACATCTGCATGTTTGCCGTACCGTTGCCCGCCGTGCCGAGCGCCTTGCGACTGATCTATCCACAGATGCCGAAGTGAACCCGCATGTGATCACCTATCTTAATCGCCTGTCAGATTGGTTCTTTGTCGCTGCCCGGATCGCCAATGAAAACGGCACCACAGATGTGCTTTGGGTGCCTGGCGCAAACCGCTAACTGTTAGCGGCACCACCAAACTTTTCGCCAGTGAACACGAAATATTCTGAAAAAACGCGACGTCCTGACGCCACATTGTGACGATTTTCGCCTGTTTCTGCCCCGCCTGAACGGCTATCAAAGCCCAGAGAGCTTTTTGCGCGAGTCGACCACGGCTCGCACCATCTTAGGAGTTTACCGCTATGAAGGTCATCGTACCTGTCAAGCGCGTGATTGACTATAACGTGAAGGTCCGCGTCAAAGCGGACGGCAGCGGTGTTGATCTCGCCAATGTGAAAATGTCTATGAACCCATTCGACGAAATTGCTGTCGAAGAGGCCATTCGTCTGAAAGAAGCAGGCAAGGCTGACGAGGTTGTTGCGGTTTCCATCGGTGTGAAACAGTCACAAGAAACACTGCGCACAGCCCTTGCGATGGGTGCAGATCGCGCGATCCTTGTGGTTGCGGCAGATGACGTGCACCAAGACATCGAGCCACTGGCCGTTGCCAAGATCCTTGCGAAAGTGATCGAAGAAGAGCAGCCAGGTCTGGTGATTGCAGGTAAGCAAGCCATCGACAACGACATGAACGCCACTGGCCAAATGTTGTCTGCGCTACTGGGTTGGTCCCAAGCGACATTCGCATCCGAAGTCGACATCGAAGGTGACAACGCAAAAGTCACACGCGAAGTAGACGGCGGTTTGCAAACCATCTCTGTCAAATTGCCAGCGATCGTCACCGCTGACCTGCGTTTGAACGAGCCGCGCTATGCGTCTTTGCCAAACATTATGAAAGCCAAGAAAAAGCCGCTGGACGAAAAGACCGCTGCTGATCTGGGCGTTGACGTGACCCCACGCTTGCAGGTTGTCAAAACCGAAGAGCCAGCGACACGTTCCGCAGGTATCATCGTGGGCTCTGTTGATGAGCTTGTAGAGAAACTTAAAGAAGCGGGGGCTGTATAATGGCTGTACTTCTTCTAGCTGAAGTCACCGCTGGTGAACTGGCACTGGACGCAACTGCAAAAGCTGTGACCGCTGCAAAGGCACTCGGCGACGTAACCGTTTTGGCCGCTGGCGCAACTGCAGCTGCAGCAGGCGAAGCTGCTGCGAAAATCGACGGCGTGTCCAAAGTATTGGTTGCCGAAGACGCATCCTTGGGTCACCGTCTTGCGGAACCAACGGCTGCGTTGATCGTTTCCCTAGCAGGCGACTATGATCACATCATTGCCCCGGCAACCACTGACGCGAAAAACATCCTGCCCCGCGTGGCGGCATTGTTGGACGTAATGGTTATCTCTGAAGTGACCGCCATCGTAGACGGCGACACATTCGAGCGCCCTGTTTACGCCGGTAACGCGATCCAAACTGTGAAATCCACCGACGCGAAAAAAGTCATGACCATCCGGACATCGACCTTTGACGCAGCGGGCGAAGGCGGCGCGGCTTCTGTTGACACCATCGGTGCCGCAGAAAACCCAGGTCTGTCTGAATGGGTCGAAGACAAGGTTGCTGAATCTGATCGTCCAGAACTGACATCTGCGGGTGTTGTTGTGTCTGGTGGTCGTGGTGTTGGTTCCGAAGAAGACTTTGCGATCATCTCTGCATTGGCTGACAAACTGGGTGCCGCTGTTGGCGCATCCCGTGCCGCGGTTGACTCGGGCTATGCCCCGAACGACTGGCAAGTTGGTCAGACCGGCAAAGTGGTTGCTCCGGACCTTTACATCGCTGTTGGTATCTCCGGCGCGATCCAGCATTTGGCTGGTATGAAAGACTCCAAAATCATCGTCGCGATCAACAAAGACGAAGAAGCACCGATCTTCCAAGTTGCAGACTTTGGTCTGGTTGCTGACCTGTTCGAAGCAGTGCCCGCACTGACTGAAAAACTCGGTTAAACGAATCGTACGTTTCAAGCGCTGAAACGTACGAATTTCCAGATTTAGTGATTGTTAAGGGCCCGTTCAGACGGGCCTTTTTCTTTGCGATTTAGTTAATAGTGGCCCCAATTGGTTAACAAGAACACGCGCCGCTTCTTCATGTGCTAAAGGTCCAAGCATCTGTTTGGCGGCCGGTTTTTCCATAGCGCCATACCGCATTCCAGCAGTGCCCGCGCCCTTGGCAGAGCCGCTAAGCTGCACCTGCGCCACCCCATCAACCAATGGCCTTAAATCCTCGATCATAGTGGCATCCACAAATAGGGGATCATGGCCGATCGCTGATTTGGGCAACTGCAACGGCGGGCTATGTTCGGCAAACCACAGCAGGATTTTGCGCCCCGGGAGCCGATCTAGCAACGTCTTCATCCGGGCGCACCATGCCCCTCTGAGTTCTTCGCGTACAAAAGAAAACCTGTCGCTCGCTTGGTCCGATAGCCCCTTTAGCATGTGGCGCGTAAAGCTAAACTCGCTGAAGTCTACGTCGCGAAACACCGATTGCATTAGGGCCGAGGCCGTCACGAACCGATCATTGCGGCGCGGATGCACGCGGTAAAATCGGTTCGACATATTCTGCGCACCTAGAATTTGGACCACCGTCACTTCGGCCCCTGCGGCGGCGGCCAGCACGTCAGAATCGTGTAAAAACACATCTAAGCCCGCGTTCACACAGCCGAAATTCACGCATGGCACACCTAGCGATTGTTCGACCAAATTGGGAAACGGCGACTGTATGAACTTACCATATGTCTCTGTCCCACCCAAAAATGCGATATAGCGGCCTTTTAGTTCCCTCTTAGGACCACGAAAGTTAATGCGCGACGCCCCGTACCGGCACGGACGATAATCCAATGCACGGTGTTCTCTGTCCGTAATAGACATTTCACCCACCTAAATTTTACTCACCCATTCAGGAATTTGGGCGATTCCCGTTGCGAAAAACTTAAGGTGCGAATTTTGATAAACTTGTATGGGCCTGCAGCTCTTGTGAAAGCCCTGCTACCCCGCGTAAAGTCCGGCTAGAGGCAAGAGGATCAGACAAATGGAAATCAAATCAGTTGGCGTCATCGGCGCAGGACAAATGGGTAATGGTATTGCTCATGTCATGTCTCTGGCAGGCTATAACGTTGTTTTGAATGACATTTCTCAGGACAGCCTTGATGCTGCTGTTGGACGGATTGATAAGAATATGGAACGTCAGGTCGGCCGTGAATTGATCACTGCGGACGACAAACATGTGGCGATGTCGCGTATTTCTACGACGCTTGCGCAGGCCGAAGTGGGTCAAACTGACCTGATTATCGAAGCCGCGACCGAAAACGAGCAAATTAAGTATAAAATTTTCGAAGGTCTTTTGCCGCATATTCAGCCGCATACGATCCTGACCTCAAACACCTCTTCTATTTCGATCACGCGCCTTGCCAGCCGTACAGATCGCCCAGAAAAGTTCATGGGCTTTCACTTTATGAACCCAGTTCCGCTGATGAAACTGGTAGAGCTGATCCGCGGCATTGCGACCGATGATGAGACCTATCAGACCTGTCTGGGTATCGTTGAGAAGCTAGATAAAACCGCAGCCTCTGCCGAAGATTTCCCGGCCTTTATCGTGAACCGGATCTTGATCCCAATGATTAACGAAGCCTGCTACACCCTATACGAGGGCGTGGGCAACGTCGCGTCGATCGACAACGCCATGAAGCTTGGCGCGAACCACCCAATGGGCCCGCTGGAACTTGCTGATTTTATTGGATTAGACACCTGCTTGGCGATCATGAACGTGCTGCATGACGGTCTGGCCGATACGAAGTATCGCCCCTGCCCCTTGCTGACCAAATATGTTGAAGCTGGCTGGTTGGGGCGCAAATCTAAACGTGGATTTTATGACTATCGCGGCGAGACGCCTGTCCCGACGCGTTAAGTCGCGTCAGGATTGTTGGGCAAATTTAGCGTATGATCCCGAAGCCACGCCATAAAGCCGCGTGGATCAGAATGCAGCATCGCCATTTGCTCATCCGTTAGTGGTTTACCGATGACAGGTTTTTGTGGGCGATTGCAGGTCTTTACAATCTCGCGCAACAAAAGGCCCTGCCGCAAGGTCGCAGAGATGCGGTTGGCGATTTGGTACATGCGTGTGTTTTCACCCGGGTAGAAAATAGGCACAACACGCGCGCCTGAGCGGCGGATCATCTGCGCGGTAAATACATTCCATTCACGTTCATGCACGGGGCCAAACATGGTGTCAGAAGAGGCAACAACCCCAGATGGGAACAACGCCACGACGCCGCCATCCTTGAGATAAGACATTGCTTTTGAACGCATCTCGACCATTTTGCGTTGCGCATCAGGGTCATGTGGAAACGGTACGGGGATCATGAAAGATGTCGCGGCCTCGTCCAGCCCGGTCAAAACAGAGCGGGTCAGAATACGGTAATCTTCGCGCACGCGGCCAATCAACTCTGCGAAAACCATTCCATCAACCAAACCATGCGGATGGTTGGCCACAACGACCACAGGGCCGTCTTGAGGGATATTTTCGATCTGCTCTTGTGGGGTTTCCAGCGTCACGCCCATGACGCCCAGA
This sequence comes from Cognatishimia sp. 1_MG-2023, assembly GCF_030548175.1. Classification (GTDB taxonomy): domain Bacteria; phylum Pseudomonadota; class Alphaproteobacteria; order Rhodobacterales; family Rhodobacteraceae; genus Cognatishimia. Next base: position 76,260 of record NZ_JAUORX010000007.1, read on the forward strand.
GCGCCTTTCCAGAAGGCCTGACCACGGTGGTCGGCATTCATGCGCTCAAACTTATTAACCATACGAATAATCGGGATCTTACCGGTAAACCATTCAATGGTTTTGATGATGGTAGATGTCCAATTGTTATCAAAAGAATGCGCGTAGGTTAACGTACGGCGGTCGTACGTTTCACCCTCTTCTTCAGAGGAGCCCTTAACTTGCGAAGACTTATCCAACACGCTCAACTTCCTGCCCGGTACACAAAACTCTGAAAGCCCTTTGAGGGCCTATCAGAAGCCTTCTCCGAACTTATCCGCGACCAATGTCTCAATCGCATCTGCTAGCGCCCCAGCATCAGGACCATTGGTACGAATCTCTATCTCCGTACCTCGTGACGCTGCAAGCATCAGCAATCCCATAATACTGTCACCGCCCGCACTCAACCCATCCTTGGAAACTTCTGCCGTGGCGTCATATCCTTCGACGACTTCGACCAGCTTTGCGGATGCCCGTGCATGCAAGCCTTTTTCGTTCACGATTTTCAGGATACGTAGATTGGTATCTGGCATGAATTCATTAGTCCGTTTTGATATTCTGGCTGTCTATGTATTTTCGCCCCGCATCCAGTGCCACACGCACTGCATCCGGCACGGAAAGATGCCTACTTTTGGCCAGTTTTATCAACATCGGAAGGTTCGCGCCATAGACGATACGGCGATTTTCGGGTGCGCAGGCCCTTAGGGACAAATTGCTGGGAGATCCGCCGAACATATCGGTTACGACGACAACGCCATCACCCTGATCAACGGCGTTTGCAGCAACACAAATCTCGTCTTGCTTAGAGCCACGGTCGCAATCGGCTTTGATGGTTATGGCGCGGATGCCTTTTTGGGTGCCGACAACATGTTCGACCGCCAACAAATATTCATGCGCCAGCCCACCATGGGCCACGATAACGATTCCGATCACGCTTTTGCTACTCCGCTACCAGCATTGCTGGACCCAGACACGCTCCTCCCTTCGTGTCGATCCATTTCGCGATGCCTAATTGACACCCGCCAGCCTTGTTGCGCAAGGGCCTCTGCCAGTTTTTCTGTCACAAAAACCGAGCGGTGTTGCCCCCCAGTACATCCAAAGCCAATGCTGAGGTGTGCTTTGCCTTCGTCGCGATACGCCGGAAGGAGAAACTCCATAAAATCATTCAACTTTTGCAGGAAAGTCGCGAATCTCTTGTCTTGGCTGACGTAGTCGGCGACAGCCGAATGTCGGCCATCAAATTCACGCAATGCAGGCTCCCAATAAGGGTTCCGCAGAAAGCGGCAATCGTGAACCATATCTAAGCCCTGAGGCAAGCCGCGTTTGTAGCTGAAGCTGGTCAAGGTGATGGCTAGAAACTTGCCCCCACCAGTCTTGGAGAATTGGCGGCCAAGCGCGTCCCGTAACCCATGAACGGTTAGTTCAGATGTATCTATCAAGGCATCAGCGCGGTCACGAAGGGGCACCAAAATCTCTTTTTCACGGTCGATGCCAACAATCGCGCTTTCGCTGGGTGCCATCGGGTGCCGACGGCGCGTTTCGCTATATCGGCGCTGCAAGATTTCGCGATTGCAGTCGAGGAACAAAAGCTCTGGATCCTGCGCATCAAGGCGTTCAAGCAGGTCCAACAACGCTTGCGGTGAAAAATCGCGATTTCGCGTATCCAAGCCCAATGCGAGTGGTCGCTGCAAGGGCTGGCCCACAAACAGCCGTTCCACCAAGCCTAAGGGCAGATTATCAATCGCTTCAAAGCCCAAATCCTCGAGTGATTTAATCGCAGTGGAGCGCCCGGCACCAGAAGGGCCAGTGATGAGAACCAGTCGATGTTTCGGCGGCGAAGAAGGGGCTTGTGTCATATTTATTCGCTTCGTCCATGTGACAGATATTGCAGTATTGCAGGAGCGAAATGTGGGTGCGGTACATTAAATAGCAAGGGAAGCGTAACCCCAAATCGCGCGATTGTGTGCCACTGTGGCAGTCGGTGGTCTTCGGTCTGATCCAGGTCAATCACCAGTTTCACCGGTGTTTCTGGCGCCGGATCTGCATTGAGAATACCAACGCCCCGCGCCTCTATCTTGCCCTTGATTGCATCTGGAGCGGAGGCGATCAGGGTATCGCCCTTTAGTAAGAGTTGCGTTTGGTCGTCTGCGACGAGCTGCGCGCCTCTGCTCATTAGCTCCAATGCCAGAGTGGACTTGCCGCTGCCGGATGCACCTAGGATCAAGGCGGCTTTACCTTGCAGGGCAACACAGGAAGCATGGACGGTGATTGGATGCAAAAGGCCGCCTCCTTTCGGGGACGGCCTTTGTGATTCAGGAATTGGCTTCGGCATTTCTTAGATTGGCAAACCTACGACGAAACGTGCGCCGAGTGGTTCAGACGTAATATCCGCCTCTGTCGGACGAATGTTTTCCGCCCAGATCACACCGCCATGGGCTTCTACGATTTGCTTGGAAATCGCGAGGCCGAGGCCGGAGTTATTGCCAAAGTCATGCTCAGGGCGTTCTGAATAGAAGCGGTTGAAGATTTTATTCAACGCCTGATCAGGAATGCCCGGACCGGTGTCTTCGACGACAACAAGAACGCGGTTTTGACGTTTACGCACCCAAACGCGGATCGCGTCGCCATCTTCGCAGAAGCTGATCGCGTTCGTGATCAGGTTCACAAAGACCTGTGCAAGGCGTGCCTCGAGGCCCGTAATCTCAATCGGTTTACCCGGAAGGTCAGAGATAAAGTCGATGCCTTTTACCTTTGCGTCCTCGCCAAGGTATTGCGTGAGGTTGCCGATCATGTTGACGAGGTTGAAGAGTTCCTCGTCTTCTTTGACCAGCTCTGCGTCCAACCGGGATGCGTTTGAAATGTCGCTGACAAGACGGTCCAAGCGGCGCACGTCATGTTCGATGACGTCCAACAGCTTTTCCCGGTGATCTTCGCGCTTCACCATACGCAATGAACCGACGGCCGACCGTAGGCTGGCGAGTGGGTTCTTGATTTCATGTGCAACGTCGGCTGCGAACTGTTCGTTGTTGTCGATCCGTTCGTACAATGCGCCAACCATGCCACGCAGCGCGCTGCTGAGGCGGCCAATTTCGTCTGGGCGTGCTGTCAGATCAGGGATGCGAACTCGCCCCGGATTGACTTGCCGCGCATCACGGTCACGACCAATTTCCGCCGCCGCCGCAAGATCGCTGAGAGGGTTGGAAATGGTAGAGGCCAACACAACAGAAAGCCCAACAGAGATGACAATCGCCACGAGGAACATCTGTAACACGCGTTCGCGTTGCTCGCGTACCAAGGCATCAACCTCGCCCGCTGCGCTGGTCATCACAACGACACCCACGGCGCGACCGGCTTGTTCAAGAACCGAGGCTGCCGCGAAGATCGTTTCATCATTCGCATTGCTTAGGGTGACAAAGGATGTCTCGCCGTTCAGCGCGCGTTCCGCGAAAGCAGCGATTTCTGCATCTAAGGCTGCATCCCCTTCGGCAGTGCTTGTTTCGCTTTTGCCACCGAATATGCTGCCCAATCCACTGAGAGCATCGGTTAATGGCGTAGACCGTTCATTTGTTTGGTCGACAGCGGCACCGTTATTCACCGCAATCAAATTACCAGCTGTGTCGATCACTTGGACCTGAGTGCCCGCCCGCAAAGGAAGCTTTGTGAGGGTTGCCTCGACATCGACACCGTCGCCGGTGATCAGGTTCACTGGCGCACCTGCTGGCATCTGCACTTCTATGGCGCCGTCAATCAACTGTGCTTCGGAACGCAGGCTTTCACTGCGTTGATCCACAAAGTTTGCACGCGCGGAATTCAGATACAGAATTCCGGCAACCATGAAGCATAAAGCGATCAGATTGAATGTTATGATTTTCCGCGCCAGTGGGGACCGGCTTAACGGCGTCAGGCGGCGACGTTCGCGACGCCCCCGCATTTCCCGTTCAACAGTAGATTCTGGTGCGACCCAGTCGTCCCCAAGGACGACATCGCCTTCTCGCCCTTGCGACATGCTGCCTGCACTTATGTTTTCGGCTAACGCCATTACTCTTCGTTATACCTATATCCGATGCCATACAGCGTCTCAATCGCGGAGAATTCTGAGTCCGCTGTGCGCATCTTTTTGCGCAAACGTTTAATGTGGCTATCGATTGTCCGGTCATCCACATAGACCTGATCGTCGTAAGCGACATCCATCAGCTGATCACGTGACTTAACAAAACCAGGACGCTGCGCGAGCGCTTGAAGCAGAAGGAATTCGGTTACTGTCAAAGTAACGTCTTTGCCTTTCCAGCTTACAGAGTGGCGCAGCGGGTCCATCGTAAGTTCGCCGCGTTCCATAATTTTGGTGTCTTCAGTATCGCCCGCAACGATTGTGCCATTCTGTGCCTCTTGGCGGCGCAGCAATGCACGGATGCGTTCAACGAGCAGACGCTGGCTAAATGGTTTTTTGACGTAGTCGTCAGCACCCATCCGTAGGCCAAGCACTTCGTCGATCTCATCATCCTTGGATGTGAGAAAGATCACTGGCATTGATGTCTTCTGACGCAAGCGTTGCAGAAGGTCCATGCCGTCCATGCGGGGCATCTTAATGTCCAGCACAGCCATATCGGGGAGTTTGCGGTTAAACGCGTCCAGTGCCTGCTGGCCATCGTTATAGGTTTCAACTTCGAAACCCTCCGCCTCAAGAGTCATGGAGACTGACGTCAGGATATTCCTGTCGTCGTCCACCAAAGCGATCTTGGACATTGGTAAATTCCTTTATACTGCTCTTATTGCTATTTTTTCGTCCATTATGCGCCGTTTTTCGCCGATCAATCAATCCCAAACAGCGAATCACACCGTTAGCGCACTCATTTTTTCCAGAAATGCTTAACCGGGCGCTAATCTGCAACACCTTGGTTCGATTGTTTCAATTCGTTTGCGTTAACATGCATTTGATTGCGCTAACGACCCGAAAGCGCCCTATTCAAGCTCAGAAAGCCCGTGTTAATAGCCCATTTATCGGCCATGCTTATGTGACCGTACAGGCTTGGGTGAGACCCCCAAGTTTGGATTAAGGACCGCCGCACCAGCGCGGCTACAGGAGTTAGAATAATGACATTTGGACGGGTAAACCCGCAGTTCCGCCTCGAAGATCAAGGAATCGAAGGTCTGGGAAATGTCTATTACAACTACATGGAGCCAGCGCTCGTAGAGACAGCGCTCAAGAACGGCGAAGGAACACTTGGTAACGGTGGCGCCTTCCTAACAACGACTGGGAAATTCACTGGTCGTTCGCCGAAAGACAAATTTGTTGTGAAAACAGATAGTGTCAAAGACACGATCTGGTGGGAAAACAACGCGCCAATGACCCCAGAAGGGTTTGACGCACTTTACGAAGACATGCTCGCCCATATGAAGGGCAAGGATTACCACGTGCAGGATTTGGTTGGTGGTGCGGATCCGCGTCACTCTATCAATGTGCGCATGGTGACCGAGCTTGCGTGGCATGGCCTGTTCATCCGCACAATGCTGCGTCGCCCGGATCGCGAAGATCTGGACGATTTCGTTTCCGATTTCACAGTCATCAACTGCCCAAGCTTCTCTGCTGATCCGGCAAAGCACGGCTGCCGCACAGAAACTGTGATTGCATTGAACTTTGATCGTAAGATGATCCTGATTGGCGGCACAGAGTACGCAGGCGAAAACAAGAAATCTGTTTTCTCTTTGCTGAACTACTTGCTTCCTGAAAAAGGCATCATGCCGATGCACTGCTCTGCCAATCACGCCAAAGGCAATCCAGTGGACACTGCTGTGTTCTTTGGTCTGTCTGGTACAGGCAAAACCACGCTCTCTGCTGACCCTGATCGTATCTTGATCGGCGATGACGAGCACGGCTGGTCTGATCAAGGTACTTTCAACTTCGAGGGCGGTTGCTACGCGAAAACGATCAATCTGAACCCAGAAGCAGAGCCAGAGATCTACGCGACAACAACCAAGTTCGGCACAGTCATCGAAAACATGGTGTTCGACGAAGAAACCAAGGAATTGGATTTCGAAGACGACAGCCTGACAGCCAACATGCGTTGTGCCTACCCGCTGCACTATATTTCGAATGCGTCTGAAACTGCGATTGGCGGTCACCCAAAGAACATCATTATGCTGACATGTGATGCCTTTGGTGTTCTTCCTCCGATCTCTCGTTTGACACCTGCGCAAGCGATGTATCACTTCCTATCGGGCTTTACGTCCAAGGTTGCTGGCACAGAGCGTGGCGTTACTGAGCCTGAGCCAACATTCTCTACCTGCTTTGGTGCGCCGTTCATGCCGCGCCGCCCAGAAGTGTATGGCAACTTGCTACGTGAAAAGATCGCGAAGCACGGTGCGACTTGCTGGTTGGTGAATACTGGTTGGACTGGTGGCGCGTATGGCACTGGCTCTCGTATGCCGATCAAGGCTACACGCGCCTTGTTGACCGCTGCACTGGACGGTTCGCTGGCAACATCTGAGTTCCGCAAAGACCCGAACTTTGGTTTCGAAGTTCCTGTCACTGTGCCGGGCGTTGCAGAGGTTCTGCTAGACCCACGTCGCACATGGGACGACAAAGCAGCCTATGACGCGCAGGCGGCGAAGCTGGTTCAGATGTTCTCTGACAACTTTGAGCAATACGTTCCTTACATCGACAACGATGTAAAAGCGGCAGCTATCGGTTAAGCCAGCTACATACTAATATGAAAACCCCGGATCATGTGATCCGGGGTTTTCTTTTTGTGCAGATAATAATGTTTGGCGGTCTAAGCTTGGTCGCGATCCAAAAACTTTCGGCAGAACATGTCGGTTGCGGCATGCAGACACATCGTCAGGATGGCCAAGACGATCAAACTAGCGAACATCAAGTCAATTTTGGCGCGGCCATTGGCCAATAGCATCAAGTAGCCAAGCCCTTTGCTGGCCCCCACCCATTCACCAATGATGGCCCCAATGGGCGCGTAGACAGCGGCGAGCCGTAGGCCAGACGCAAAGCCCGGCAAAGCCGCAGGAATGCGGATGTGCCACATGATCCGGCGACCAGAGGCCCCCATGACCCGCGCGAGGCCCACCCAATCTTGATTGGTCCGCATAAGCGCATCAAAGAACGATGAGGTGACAGGGAAATAGATGATGATCAAAGCCATCGCGACTTTGGACCACAGCCCGTACCCCAACCAGAGCGTCAGAATAGGAGCCAAGGCAAAGACCGGGATCGCCTGACTAAACACCAGCATTGGGCGCACGAGCGCACGTGCCACTGGGGACGCCGCCAAACCAATGGCCGACAATCCGCCAAGCACGGCCCCCAAGAACAAGCCGATTAGGACCTCGGAAAGCGTGATTAGAGCATTATCAAAAATAGTGACACGGCTCTTCCAAAGCGTTTCAACGACCAGACCGGGACCGGGCAGAATGAATTTGGGCAGGTCACCGATCCAAACGATCGCCTGCCAAATCGCAACGCCCAAAAACGCCGAAGCTATGCCCGCGCGCCAACCGGTCATTTTACAACTGGAAACCCAGCCCAAGCCGCATCAAAGAAGCTGCGTTCGCGACGGGTGGCTTCTTGGAAGAAATCCTCGACCATATCGCGTTGAACTTGATCAAGTGTCTCCCAAACTTTGTCGAGCTGCCCGCGCAGATATTCGACGACGCCCTGAAACCCTTCGCCCGCATGCAAGGTGATCCATTCACCCAGCCAAAACGGTAAGTCATCAGCTTTGTCTTCAAATGGTGTGGCCCAATCCAGATAAACCCATTCAGCGACACAAAGGACAGCCAACATAATTTCATAGCGGCCAGATAAGCGGGCTTCTTCCATTAGGATTTGGAAGTTACGTGTTGCTGGTTCTGCCTCGGCATGAGCTGATACGTTCAATGCTTCGAAGCTGCGCAGGAAGTACGTGTTTTCCGGCCCGGTAACGACACCCAAGAATTGGGCAGCAGGCACACTATCGGCCAAGGTCGGGGCGTGGGCGATGGCTGTCGCCAAGAGCCGTACAAACTGGTCCACGAACAAGTAATCTTGCTGCAAGTAGCCAGCCATCTTTTCCGCAGATAACGAGCCATCTGCAAGGGCGTCGGTAAAAGGGTGCTTCGTGGCAATGAGCCAATTTTCCCCAGTTAGGGATTTCAAATGATCTGTCGCGCGCATTAGTTGTCCTCTCTTAATCTTGCTAAAAGGCTTGCTTGGACGCGCAATGCCTCTGGGTCTTCAACTGAACGCGGCACCGCAGCTGTTGGCGGCGTTACGTCTTCAATTCCATGTTCTGTCATTACGTGAATGACATGGCCTAATCGCGCTGCTTCTGCCGGATCATGCGTGACCAGCAAAACGGTACGACCGTCTAATACTTCGGCGGTGAGTTCCTGCATACGTGAACGCGTCTTTGCGTCCAGTGCTGAAAACGGTTCGTCCAGCAGAACAACTGGGCGATCCTCCATCAATGTTCGCGCAAGAGCGACACGCTGCCTTTGCCCGCCCGAAAGCTCGGCAGGTTTGCGTGCGGCCTTATCTGAAAGGCCGACACGCTCTAATACTTTGGCGACTTTGGCAGGGTCCGGCGTTTCAGCGCGCAGCTTTGCACCAAGTGCTACGTTTTCAGACACGGTCAGCCACGGCAAAAGCAAATCGCTTTGTGCCATTAGGGCGATCCGCCCCTCTAGCGCGCCGTCAGACGCGCCATACTCGCCCTCGAAATCAACGTGTTCGCCTAGACCCGCAAACAGCTTGAGCACCGTGGATTTCCCTACGCCGCTAGAGCCAAGCAAACAGGTCCACTGCCCCGCCACAACGTTAAGCGAGAGGCCTTCAAAGATTGAAACATCGTCAATCTCTGCACGCCCGCGCATATATAGTGACGGAGCTTTGGTCATGGTTTTAAACCCATATCCCAAAAGCCGACTTCTAACTTTGTCGCCATATCAAAGCGCTTGCATAGATGCGCCCAGCGCGGGCTGGCTTCTGGATCATCCCCCAAACGCCGCTTTACGGCCGCGTCGATCAATGCCCCAACATCATTGCAGACATCTTGATATTCTGTGCTGCCGTAGGTGCCGATCCATTCGGCATACGGTGTCTCGCCAGCTTCGGCCAAAAGCCGTGCGCCGATTTCACCGTAGCCCATGACACAGGGTGCCAAGGCGGCCAGCAGATCAAGGAAATCACCGGAATGGCCCGCGTCCAACACGTAGCGTGTATATGCGAGGTTTTCAGGGCGTTCTTCGGCGGCAAAAAGCTCTGCTTCGGAAATCCCGGCTTCGGCACAGGTCTTCACGTGCAGCGAGATCTCTTCGTTGATCAGCGCATTCACGGTGCCCGCACATAGGCGCATTTCTTCGACGGTTTCGGCTTTGGTCACAGCCAACGCCCAAGCGCGAGAGAAATGGATCAGGAATACATAATCCTGCACGAGGTAGTGCAAGAAGGCTTCGCGCGGGAGTGAGCCGTCTTTGAGGCCTCGCACAAAGGAATGGTCTACATAGGCGGGCCAGTTCTGGCCCGCCGCTGCCCGCCAAAGCGGAAATGTATTACCGTAAGGCATCGTTATTGAGCGCCCAGGTCGATCGCCAGTTCAGATACAGGGCGTGTGCCCTCTACCAATTTGGCGTCTGCTAGGAATTGCTCGAAACGGACATAACGACCTTCGTCCAGTGCTTCTGGGCGCAGAGCGAAACGTGGCAATGTGTCTGCCCATGCTTTTTCGTTCAACTCGTCCTGAAGTTCTGCAGAGGTGCCAGAGAAGATTTCCCAGCTCTCTTGAGGGTGGTTCACGATGTACTGTGTCGCCAGTTCAGTTGCGCGCAGGAAGCGACGTGTTTTGTCGACATCCATTTTGTCTTTGTTCGCAACGTAGATCAGCTCGTCATATGTCGGCACACCTTCTTCTTCAATGTAGAAGCATTTGCCTTCGACGCCTTCGATTTCCATCTGATTCAGTTCAAAGTTCCGGTACGCACCCAGAACCGCATCAACCTGACCGGACATCAAAGATGGGGACAAAGACCAGTTCACATTCACCAGCTCGATGTCATCCATGGTTAGGCCATGTGTTTTAAGGATGGTGCCAAGCAGCGCTTCTTCAACACCCGCAACAGAGAAGCCAACTTTGCCACCTTTAAGGTCTGCGATTTCTTTGATTGGGCCGTCTTTTAAAACCAACAAGCAGTTCAACGGTGTCGCAACCAAGGTACCAACGCGCACAAGTGGCAGGCCTTCAGCAACCTGCAAGTGCAGCTGTGGCTGATAGGATACTGCGAGTTCAGCTTGACCAGCTGCTACCAACTTTGGCGGGTCAGATGGGTCTGCCGGTGCAACGATTTCAACTTCTAGGCCCTGGTCAGCAAAGAAGCCCTTTTCTTGTGCTACGATGATTGGACCGTGGTCAGGGTTGATGAACCAATCCAGCAGAACGGTCATTTTGTCGGCTGCAAATGCCGGTGTTGCGGTCATAAAGGCCGCTGCCATAAGTAGTTTTTTCACGCTTTTTCTCCTGTTAATCCCTCACCCATCGCCTAAGGCAACAAGTGCTATGTCTCCGTCCCAGACCTGCGCCAATCGCTCAGCGGCTTGCCACGCCCGAAGGCCTGACTTGCATGCCAAAACGGCACGTTGTGTGCCTTCGGGCTTGGGTCCGTTTTCTCCGAAATCCGTTACGACATGGCGCAATGCGCCGTCTAATGCTGGGCCAGCTTCGTCAGCGGCTCGCAAGTCGATCAAGAAATCTGAATTCGTAATATTGTCTGATGCGATAAAGCGATGGCCGCCCATCGGCTCTGGTGCTTTGCCAAAGCGGAACCCGCCAAAGCGCATGGCCACTGCATCGTAGCTGACAAGTTGTCCCAGAGGCGAAGGATCGATGCCCGTTAGGACAGCAATCGCCATCTGCGCCTGCAAGCCGCCGATCACACCGACTGAGGGGCCAAGAACGCCGTCTGCGTCGCAGCTACCTAAGCGATCTGGCAAATCTGGGAACACGGCGCGCAGGCTTGGGCTTCCGCCGCAGAAGCCGCCGCAATATCCTTCGGTGCCGACAACGGACGCGCTGATCAAAGGCAGGCGTGCACCGAGGCAATGATCGCTTGCGACATAGCTTGCGGCAAAACTGTCAGCACAGTCCAAGACCAGATCAACACCCGCGCAGAACTGAGCTGCGTTACTTGGATCAAACCGGGCGACCCATTGTTCGATATGCGTCTCTGCGTTGAGCTGCTCCATATGCAGCGCTGCAGCCTCGGCCTTTGCGACGCCCACGTCGCTTTCGCGAAACAGCGTTTGGCGATGCAGGTTGGAAAGTTCAACGCGATCCGGGTCGATCAAACGGATATATCCAACACCCGCGCCAACCAAATACTGCAAAACCGGAGCCGCCAAGCCACCCGCGCCAATCACCAGAACCCGCGCTGACCGAAGTCGCGCGTGTCCTTCTGGACCCATCACAGGTACTGCGATTTGGCGGGCATAACGGCTCATGCGCAGGCCTCTAGCCACTCGCGAACGCGCGCTTCTGGATCATCTTTTAACGTGATGTCGGTTACCGCGGCCACAATATCAGCACCAGCGTCAAACGCACCAGCCGACCGTTCCACGGACATTCCACCAATCGCGACCAAAGGCAGATCGCCCATGATCTCTTTCCATTCAGTGAGCTTCTCTAGCCCCTGCTGGTGCCACTTCATCTTTTTCAGGATGGTTGGATAGACAGGGCCCAGCGCGATGTAGTCGGGATTTAATGCCAAAGCGCGATCCAGCTCTTCGCGATCATGGGTCGAAACACCCAGCTTTAGGCCCGCTGCCTTGATTGCGACGACATCTGCGACATCCAAATCTTCTTGGCCCAAATGCAGCCAATCACAACCCAGCTCAATCGCAAGCTGCCAATAGTCATTCACAACCAGTACGGCACCATGTTCATCACACAGTGCTTTGCCTTCTTTCAGTTGCGCCCGGACAACATCCATGGGCTGATCTTTGATCCGTAACTGCACCAATTTCACGCCCAGCGGAAGCGTGCGGCGCAGCCATTCGACATCATCAAAAACGGGATAAAACGGGTGCAAGCTCATTCCAAAAACGCCTTTCCAAGCACAGGAGTAGATGGGGCGGCCATATCACGTGGCTCCATCGGGTCGGCCTGATAGGCCAAGGCGCCGGCCTCTACAGCCATTGCAAAGCCCTTGGCCATTGCGACAGGATCGCCGGCCTTAGCAACTGCGGTGTTTAGCAAAACAGAGTCATAGCCCATTTCGATCGCTTGCGCGGCTTGTGACGGCACACCAAGACCCGCATCCACGACCAAAGGCACATCCGGGAAATGCGCACGCAACGACCGGAGGCCATAGACATTGTTCAATCCAAGACCCGTGCCAATTGGCGCGCCCCAGGGCATAAGAACCTGACAGCCTGCATCAAGCAGTTTGTCACACAGCACCAAGTCCTCTGTGCAGTATGGGAAAACTTGAAACCCATCCTCGGACAGGATGCGCGCGGCTTCGACCAGGCCAAAGACATCTGGCTGCAGCGTGTCTGCATGGCCGATGACTTCGAGTTTGATCCAAGGCGTGTCGAACAATTCGCGGGCCATATGGGCCGTAGTCACGGCCTCGCGCACGGAATGGCAACCGGCCGTGTTTGGCAACAGGGCGACGTCCAGCTCTTTGATCAACTCCCAGAACGCTTGTCCGGCTTTATCCGATCCAGCTTCGCGGCGGACGGATACAGTTGCGATCCCTGCAGCGGATTGGCGAAAGGCATCCGCCAAAATCGCAGGTGATGGATATTGCGCGGTGCCCAGCATCAAGCGCGACTCGATCTCTTTTCCGTAGAACGTTGGCATGGTTATCCCCCCTGCCGTGGCGCGACGATCTCTACCCGATCACCTGCGTCCAATTCAGTTGTCTCGCGCAGCGCCGCTGGTACGAAATCTTCGTTCACCGCGGTTGCGACTTTGGCCCCACCATGGCCCAACTCTTCAAGAACAGCCGCCAAAGTGGTGCCCTTTACGTCAATTTTTTCACCGTTAACTACGATCTTCATGCCACACCTCCGGTGTTTTGCCATCCAGCACCAATTGACCCACCATCCGCGCCATCGCGGGGGCCAGCAAATAGCCGTGCCGGAACAATCCATTCACGTAAATCTTGCCATTCTTGCCAGTGATCCTAGGCAAGTTATCTGGAAACGCAGGGCGCGCATCGACGCCGATTTCCAACAGTTCAGCCTCGCCAAAGGCGGGATGCAACGCATAGGCTGCATTCAGCAATTCCATCACAGAACGCACAGTTGCGCGGGTCCGCTCGCCGCTTTCAAGTTGGGTTGCGCCCAGCATGAAAACACCGTCGCCACGCGGCACGATATACAGCGGGAATCGAGGATGCAGCAGGCGCACAGGCCGGGCCAGTTCAACATCTGGCGCGCGTAAAATCACCATTTCGCCTTTCACGCCGCGCAGTTCTGACAAATCGTCCATCGCGGCGAGGCCACGACAATCAATCACTTGGCCAGCGGCCTGCCCCTCTTTCACGAAAGTCACGCCATCGGCTTTCAAACGCTTGCGCAATGCTCGTAGTGTCACACGCGGGTTCAAATGTGCTTCGGCTTGCATGTGCAACGCGCGAGCGAACCGATCTGCAAGCTGCGGCTCCAAAGCCTCAAGTGCTGTTTGATCCAGCAATGTATGGTTTTCTGTTCGACGTGCGAACCGATCCAGTTCCTGACGATCCCGGCCCAGCGCGACAACAACAGAACCTTTGTAGGTCAATTCCGCGCCCTGCGCCTGCCACCAATTGGCAGCCTCGCGTCCTAGGCGGACAACCAGTTCCTCGGCAACTTCGCCTTCGCAATCCGCGGCCAACATACCGCCAGCCCACCAAGAGCACCCATGTGGTCCCGGTTTGCCATTCGGGTCGATCACCGTCACATCGCAGCCACGGCCAGAAAGCTCTGCCGCTACAGTCAAACCGACGACACCGCCGCCAAGAATGGTGACTGTTTGGCTCATGTCCAAGTCTCGTGAAAATGATGCACTGGCCCGTGACCATGGCCGATGTCGATGTGATCGGCAGCCTTAATTGCACCGTGCAGCCATGCATGCGCCCGCGTTAGGGCACCTTGCAAATCAGCACCTTTCGCCAGTTCTGCGGCAATCGCGGATGACATGGTGCAGCCAGTGCCATGTGTATTACGAGTTTGGATGCGCGGCGCTTCAAAATGAATTGCGCCTTCGGAGGTGACAAGCCAATCGCGACAAATCTCGCCTTCGGCATGTCCGCCTTTCATCACAACCGCTTTTGCACCCAACGCCAAAATACGTTGGCCTTGCGCCAATACGGTATCATCGCCAACTGCTTCCGCTTCGCCCAAGATACGCGCAGCTTCGGGCAAGTTTGGCGTCAGTACCGTGGCGCGTGGCAATAGCAATGTAACGAGGGCCTCAACCGCATCATCCGGCAACAAAGCCACGCCGGATTTCGACAACATCACCGGATCCAATACAACAGGCCCCGCAAAGTCTGCCAACGCATCCGTGACGGTTTGAATCAATTCTGGCGAGCCAAGCATGCCGATCTTTACAGCGTGGATGTCGATGTCGTCCAAAACCGCTTTGATCTGGGCTGCGACAACCGCGTTCGAGATTGGCTCAACAGCGGTTACGTCTTGCGTGTTTTGTGCCGTGATAGCCGTGATTGCGCTGGTGCCAAAGACACCCAATGCTGAAAACGTTTTAAGGTCCGCCTGAATACCGGCACCGCCGCCACTATCAGATCCCGCAATTGTAAGAGCCGCTTTCGCCACGCCAAGTCCTCTGTCGTTGTGGTCTTAGGGCTTTGGGGGAGATCATGAGCGGTCGAGCCGCTGTGCCATGGTCCGTTCCCTCCGCCGGTATTGACCGGATCAGGTTCGATGGGTTGGCTATGGCCTCTCAGCTTGCACGCAAGCACCCCAACGGATGGCATGCCCATACCAATTGCGGCCTTGAAACGCAAGGCAAGCACGCGACTGGACTCCTACCAGCGGAATTCTGGTCTCAACATCTTTAGGGGGTGTTAACGGCACATGTCATGCCTATGTTACCTCTGTCTGACACCCCATTTCAGAACATGAATTTGACGAGGCCCCATGCAATTTCAACGCTATGCCATCTACTACACCGCTCCTCCGGGCCCACTGGCAGATTTTGGCGCAGCTTGGCTGGGTTGGGATGTTGCAACCGGCCTGCCTGTGCGCCATCCGATCATTCAGGGTTTGAAAGACAACATCGCAGAGATCACGGAAACACCGCGTAAATATGGATTTCACGGCACCATTAAACCGCCGTTTCGACTAACCGAAGGCTACACAAGCCACGATCTGGCCATCAGCACAAAAGCCCTCTGTCGCGAGCTTGCACCGGTTACCCTAGACGGGCTTGAGTTGGCTCAACTGGGACGCTTCCTTGCATTGGTACCCAAAGGTGACACCACAGCACTGGCGGATTTGGCTGCTGCCGCGGTTCAAACACTAGACCAATTCCGCGCCGCGCCGTCAGATGCAGAGCTTGCGAAACGACGCCAAGCCAATCTATCCGCGCGCCAAGATGCCAATCTAGTTAAATGGGGCTATCCCTATGTGATGGAAGATTTCCGCTTTCACCTCACCCTGACGGGAAAGCTGGAGAAAAAGCGCGCAGCGCGTGTTTTGCAAGCGCTAGAACCTGCGTTGGTCAACACATTACCCAAACCGTTTGAGATCAATCACCTAACCCTCGCAGGCGAAGACAGCGCAGGCCGGTTTCACACAATTGAGCAATTCGAGCTTAAAGGTTGATAGCCTAGAGCGGGCCTGCTTCAAACAGTTTCACCTTTAGTCCGCCATGCGGAATGGGTGGACCGTTTCGCAGACCCGGCAACCCGGTTGCCCGTGCCAAGCCAGTGTCACTGGTAATGATACCCACGCGCCAGCCTTTGAAATCTTCTTTCAGCTTTTGTCCAAGCGAACCGTATAGGCCAAACAACAGCTTCTTATTCCCGATCCGGGCACCATAGGGCGGGTTCACTATGACCAAACCCGGTGCGCAATCAGGGCGTGTCATGTCGCTGATAGCTGCTTTATGAAATGCCGTTACTTCGGCAACTCCGGCTCGTTCCGCATTCGCTTGAGCATTCGCAATCGCGCCTTCGTTGCGATCCGATCCAAAGAAGCGCAAATTCGCAGCCTGCAGTTCATTCGTTTTCAGCGCCTCAAATGCGTCTTGATCAAACGTCGCCAATTGCTCAAATGCGAATTCACGCGAACGACCGGCTTGCAAACCCAACGCCATTTCTGCGGCTTCGATCACAAAGGTTCCTGATCCACACATAGGATCATAAACCGCCTGCGTGCCGTCATAGCCGCAGGACTTCAGAAACAGCGCCGCCAAGGTTTCGCGCATTGGGGCCTTACCAACGGCTTCTTTATGGCCGCGTTTGTGTAATGACTCGCCAGAGGAATCGACACTGATCGTGACCGTATTGTCATCAATCCGTACCTTGATGCTGACAGCGGCCTCGGCCGAAATCTCAGCTCCCAGCTCTTCGGTGATCGCCCGTTCGATCCGCTGTTTTGCCGCACCGGCGTGATAGATCTTAGAGCGCTTGCTCACCACATCCACGCGAACCGGCACGTCAGATCGCAGAATTTCTCCCCACGGAAATTTCCGCGATCGCTTATCCAATTGCGCCGGATGAAACGCCAGAAAGCTACCAATGCGAACCAAAACACGGGTTGCACCACGGAGCTCTAAATTGGCGCGCCAAACATCGGGCCAATCGCCTTCAAACTCCACACCACCCGGTACGGAATGGGCATCAGCCCAGCCCAAACCCTGCGCTTCGTCGCGCAATATGTCTTCGAGACCCGGAGGGCATGCTAAGAAAATCGTCTTGGTGCTGGTCTGTGTCATGGGCCGTCGGTAGGCCGAAATCCGATCAAAGACCACCAGATTGTGCAGAAAAACCAATTTTCTAGAAAAGAAACGTTAGGTTTTTAAGAGTTTCTCTTGAATGGAAGTCTAAAATAGATAAAAAAAACCCAAAGCGACAAATGTTGAATAAATTATCTATAAAGTGAGCCCATGCTAGACAATCCATCCACGCTACGCACCGACTGGACCCGCGAAGAAGCAGACGCGATCTACAACCTGCCCTTTATGGACCTGCTGTTCCGCGCCCAAACTGTACACCGCGAACATTTTGATCCAAACCAAGTACAGCGCTCCAAGCTGTTGTCGATCAAAACCGGCGGTTGCGCCGAAGATTGCGCTTATTGCTCTCAATCCGCACGCAACGGTGCGCAGCTCTCAGCCTCTAAGCTGATCGAAGTTGAGCGTGTGATCTCTGAAGCCAAAAAAGCCAAGGCTGGTGGCGCGACCCGTTATTGCATGGGCGCTGCGTGGCGCTCGCCAAAAGATCGCGACATGGATGTGCTTGAGGCAATGGTGCAAGGCGTCAAAGACCTTGGCATGGAAACCTGCATGACATTGGGTATGCTGGAAGACGATCAAATCTTCCGCCTGCGCGAAAGTGGCTTGGATTACTACAACCACAACATCGACACGTCAGAGCGTTACTATTCTGAAATCATCACCACCCGCACCTTTGCCGACCGCATCGACACGCTAAACCGCGTCCGCGAAGCAGGCATCAAAGTCTGCGCCGGTGGTATTGTTGGCATGGGTGAACAACAAATGGACCGTGTGGACATGCTGCTTGCTTTGGCCACATTGAAAGAGCATCCAGATTCAGTGCCAGTGAACATGCTGATTCCAATCGCTGACACGCCATTGGCTGACGTTGAAAAACTCGACCCAATCGAATTTGTGCGCACCATCGCGCTAGCCCGTATTCTGATGCCAAAGTCGCACGTCCGCCTATCCGCGGGCCGCACTGACATGACTGACGAGTTGCAAGCGATGTGCTTCTTTGCCGGCGCGAACTCAATCTTTGTGGGTGACACCTTGCTAACCGCAGACAACCCCGAAGAAGATCACGATACCAAGCTGTTTGAAAAACTGGGCATCACCGCAATGGCTGTGGGGTGTGACGGCTCCAAATGACCGCCTTCCCGCGGCATCAAGGGGCACTTGATCTGCTAAAGCAGCGATCTCGTTACCGAAGCCTCATGCCCCGCGCGGGGCATGATTTCGCCTCCAACGACTATCTCGGCCTCGCCGGATCAGACCTCTTGCGCCAAGCTGCGCAAGAGGCTTTGGCGCGTGGCGTGCCTGTTGGGGCTGGTGGCTCGCGATTGTTGCGCGGGAACGATGACGAACACAGCTTGCTTGAAACCGAAGCGGCCGAGGTTTTCGGCACAGAACGCGCGCTGTTTATGGGTGGCGGGTTTCAAGCCAATACAGCAATATTCGCGACGCTCCCCGGCCACGACGACCTGATCCTGCACGACGCATTGATCCACGCCAGCGCCCACGACGGCATGCGCCTAGGTCGCGCTAAAACGCAGGCCTTTGCTCATAATGATCCGGCAGCTGCGGAACAGGCGATCCTTGATTGGCAATCCACCAATACGGGCCGTATCTGGCTGGCCATCGAAACCGTCTATTCCATGGATGGTGATAAAGCACGCGTTGCTGAGTTCATGGTGCTCGCCAATAAATACGACGCCGTGCTTGTGGCTGACGAAGCCCACGCGACCGGTGTGTATGGCGCGAATGGGCTTGGCCTAACGCACGCGTTTGCAAGCAACGCCAACTTGCTCACACTACACACCTGCGGCAAAGGCCTTGGCGTATCCGGCGCGCTGATCTGCGGGCACAGTGCATTGATCGATACGCTGATCAACAAAGCCCGCGGTTTTATCTTTGCAACCGCGCCGTCGCCACTAAACGCGGCCATTGTACGTGTCGCCCTGCGCCACCTCGCAGAGAGCACCGATTTGCAGCACCGCGCGCATGACACCATTGCCCACGCACATACCGAGGCCGCGCGGCTTTGCGGTCTCACCGATCCCGAGACGCAGATCATACCAGTCATCATCGGCAAAGATGCCCCAACCATGGAATGCGCCGCTGCAATGCAATCCAAAGGCTACGACATTCGCGGCATTCGCCCCCCAACGGTGCCACGCAACACGTCACGTCTGCGCATTTCGATCACTGGAAACGTCAGCAAACAAGTCATCACCAAAATGTTCACCGACCTCGCACCGCTATTAGAGGCAACATCATGACTAAAATTATCGTCGCAGGCACCGATACGGGCATTGGCAAAACTATCTTTTCAGCAGGCCTAACCCAAGCCCTGCAAGCCACCTATTGGAAGCCCGTTCAAGCCGGCCTTGAAGAAGAGACCGACACAGAAATCGTTGCGCGCCTGACGGGTCAGCCCACCCTACCCGAAGCGATCCGCCTTAAAATGCCCGCCTCGCCGCATCTTTCTGCCGAGGCCGAAGGCCTGATCATCAATCCGACAGCCCTGTCACCACCTACGGTCAAAGGCCCACTTGTGATCGAAGGCGCTGGTGGTCTGCTTGTGCCAGTGAACCGCGATACGCTTTACATTGATGTCTTTGCGACATGGCAACTGCCGGTGATCCTCTGCGCACGCACCCTGCTGGGCACTATCAATCACAGCCTGCTTTCACTGCGCGCCCTAAAAGCGGCGGGGTGCCCTGTTGCAGGCATCGCCTTTATTGGCGACCCGGAACCAGAGGTTGAAGACACGATTACCCAATTCGGTGATACGAAGCATCTTGGCCGCCTTCCTCGCCTCGACAACATCACCAGCGCAACACTGGCAGCGGCCTTTCAAAACATCGATGTCACCTCTATTCGCGAGGCTATGCAATGACCCCGCTTGAATTTGACCAGCATCACCTCTGGCATCCCTACACCAATGTCGCCAAACCCGGCCCGACCTTCCGCGTGTCCGAGGCCGAAGGCGTACACATAACTTTAGACGACGGCACAAAGCTGATCGACGCAATGTCCAGCTGGTGGTGCATGCTGCATGGTCACCGCAATCCATACATCACACAGGCCATTCATGACCAAGTGGACAAGCTTCCGCATGTGATGTTTGGCGGCCTAACACATGATGCGGCCATCGACCTTGGGCGCACCCTTCTCGACATCACACCTACGTCGATGCAGCGGATATTCTATTGCGACAGCGGGTCTGTCGCGGTTGAGGTCGCCATGAAAATGGCTGTGCAATATCAGCATTCCATCGGCCAGCCGCAGCGGTCCAAGTTCCTGACAATTCGCTCGGGCTACCATGGCGATACGTGGAAAGCGATGAGCGTCTGCGATCCCGTCACCGGTATGCACCATCTCTTTCAAGGTGCGCTATCAATCCAGCACTTCGTGCCAAAGCCGCCTGTACAATTGGGTGACGACTGGCCAGAGGACGAAAGCCATAACGGCCTCGCCGAACTGCGCCAAACACTAGAGGCCAATCAAGACATCGCTGCATTTGTCCTTGAACCCATCGTTCAGGGCACCGGCGGCATGTACTTCTATCATCCGGAATACTTGAACGCCGCGCGCCAGTTATGCGACGAACACGGCGTCTTGCTGATCTTTGATGAGATTGCCACAGGCTTCGGCCGCACTGGCAAGCTTTTTGCGACCGATTTCACCAATATAGAGCCTGATATTCTCTGCCTCGGCAAAGCCCTAACGGGCGGCCACATTAGCTTTGCCTGCACTATGACCAACGATCGTGTGGCCAACGGCATCGGCAACGGTAAACCAGGCATCTTTATGCATGGCCCAACATTTATGGCCAACCCAATTGCCTGTGCCGCTGCCAAAGCATCGCTAGAGCTTTTGGGCCAGAATAACTGGCAGGCCCAAACCCAACAGATTGAATCCCAAATGGCCGAGGAACTGGCACCCGCCAATGACCTACCCAACGTTGCCCAAGTCCGCACCCTCGGCGGGATTGCCGTGATCGAAATGGACCATGTCGTCAGCGCGGATCAAGCCCACGGTCTGGCCAAAGAAACCGGTGTTTACCTGCGCCCCTTTGGTACTAAGATTTACACCATGCCGCCGTTCATCAGCACACCCGATGACCTATCTCAGATTAGCGCGGCCATGCTGCGCTTGGCTAAGGAATTGTAATGCAGGCGCGTTGGCTCAAACAATCGAGTGCATCAGAGGTGATTGTAGTCTTCGGCGGTTGGGCTCTTGGCACTGCACCTTTTCTGCATCTCGCGGGCCAGCAAGATGTCCTATTCGTGGACGATTACCGCGAAAACGCTCCACTGCCTGATCTTAGCAACTACGAACACCGAACTGCTGTCGCCTATTCCTTTGGTGTCGCCGCTTTTTGCCATTGGCAAGATCAATTCGCGCAGCAGTTCCACCGTAAAATCGCGATCAATGGCAGCCCCTCGCCTATCGACCGCAAGCTAGGCATCCCGCCGATCATCTTTGACAAAACCCATGACGGGTTAACCACAGATAGCTTTCAGCAATTCCTTGGCCATTGCTACAATGCGGACCAACCGCACCTAGACATAGATGTCGACGCCCGCAAAGCAGAGCTTGCCGCCGTCAAGTCCCGCGGACCAACCCCCGCGCCCCAATTCGATAAAATTTGGATCAGCACCGCAGATCGCATCTTTCCAGCGGCCAACCTGCGTCGCGCTTGGGCTGCGCAGGCCGCGAATATCCAAGAGCTAGACGCACCTCATGTGCCGTTCGCGCATTGGGACAGCTGGAACGAGGTAATCAAATGAAAGACCTCCCCACGCAGCCAAACCAGACACGCGTTCAACAAAGCTTTCGTCGCGGTTTAGACACCTATCATTCCGCCGCAACGCATCAGGCCGACATCGCAAATCGTTTGGCCGAGTGCCTGGCAACCGTCGCTCCAAACGCCTTAACCAACGTATTTGAATTCGGCGTGGGCACCGGCCATCTGACCCAAGCGATACAAGACCGCTTCACCGTCAACAATTTGCGACTGAACGACCTTGTTCCTGAATGCGCGGCCTTTGCACCAAGCACGGCCACCTTCTTAGACGGCCCAGTGCAACAAGTTCCGCTACCAAATGACCTCGACCTGATCTGTTCTGCAAGCACCGTCCAATGGCTCGACGACCTACCAACGACAATCAGTCAGCTTTCCAACCATCTACGCACCGGTGGCTGGCTCGCCCTGTCCAGCTTTGGCACCGCTCAGTTCCACGAGCTGCGCAGCCTAGGCTCCAACGCGGCAGCTCCGAGCTATTGCGACGCCGAAGATTGGCGCGCCATCTTGCCCAAAACAATGAAGATCAAACACCTGTCCCAAGCACGGCGAGTGGAATGGTTCCCCAATGCCATCGCTTTACTGCGCCATTTGCGGGACACAGGCGTCAACGGCGCAGCATCGCAAAAGTGGTCAGCGAAAGACTTAAAAGCCTTCGAAACAAGTTACAGAGACCGCTTTGGCACTCCGCAAGGCTTGCCGCTGTCATATGACCCCGTATGGGTCATCGCCCAAAAGGCCTAGGCCAGCCGCGTTAAGTGCCGTTGTAAAACCGAAACAGCCGCATCGACATCCCGCTTATGGATCGCCAGCATAATCGCCCGATGATCCCGGTCTGTCCGTTCTACCCAATTCTTGGAATAGGTCGCCAACAAATGTCGTGCGCTCAGCAGCTGTAAATCAACCACCTCTGCCAGCAAGCGCGGCATGCCACAGGCGGCTAAGATCGCCAGATGAAACCGCCGGTTTTCACGTTCCCACGTTACGATGTCTTTCGCTGTGTCACAGGCCACACGCGCGTCTTCAGCTTTGGCACGTTGCTCGGGCGTCAATCGCATCACGGAATGTCGCAAAGCAACAGGCTCTAACGCCAACCGCATCTCACGCACCTCTTGCATATCTGCCGGATCAAAGGGCGCAACTCGCACACCACGGCGCGGCAGGCTAACCGCCAATCCACGTGCTTCCAGGCGAAGCAATGCCTCACGAACAGGCACATGGCTGGTTTCAAAGGTTTTCGCGATATGATCCTGGCGCAGCTTTTCATCCGGCACCAAATCACCGCGCACAATCTGCTCGGTCAATGCCTGCATGATCTGATCAGAAATCGTAATTTTGGTCGTTTGCGCCATGCGTTACTGTTAAGAACGCGGCACTCCCATGGCAAGACTGAATGCGCTCAATAACCCGGCGATTAAGGGTGTTCAAAAATCTCAAACGGCCCTTCGGTCAGCTCTAGCCAGAATTGTCGGCAAAATTCCCAAACATCCGGCGTATGCGCCAAATGATGTGTCAGCAGGCCAAATGGCTCGGTATTGTCCAACTTCCCTTGCCTGCGTTTTTTCAACAGTCGCTCTGTCTTTTCGATAATCAACTGTGGCGCAGACAACCCGCGCGATGGCCGCCAATACAGCGGATCAATATGCGTGTTGATCTGCAGCAAGCCTTCGGCCGCCTCAACGTTCTCGCGCGGATGGCATGTCGAGACTGATTTATACCCAAGCTGCGCCAATTCAGGCAGGAAGCTTACGGGAATACGGTTCCAAGGCGGCACAAACATCGGTGTCATAGAGTCGCCAAACATCTCTGTCAGGCGACGCAATCCTTCGCCTGCTTCTTCGCACCGAATGTGAATTGGCCGGTTCTCTCCGAATTCACCACGCGTCTTTTCAGCAGGCTGATGATTTGTATGTGACCAACCATGAACGACAGGACGTAAATTCGATCTGTCACGCACATATTCGGCTAAACCCATCGTGGCATCGCGCGGAATGACGGCCAAATGCACCGGGACACCAACGGAATCGGACAACACGGCCAGCTCATCCAACGCTTCGGTTGGACGGGTCGCATCATCATCGCGCCACCAAATGGGATACTGCATCCCTTTGCGTCGCCACCGATCAAGCTCCACCCGTAAAGGTGTCCAATCTAGGTTCATGTGCTTCTTACTCCGGTTCCGGAAAATAGCCGTAACCACCTCGGTTAGCCTAATAAATTAAGACCAACTTGCGCTTCTAAAGCAGCAAAAGCAATTCTTACACCCTTAGATTGAATTACTTGAGAGCTAAACCGCGCGCGCGGTCAGCTGGCGCAAGTGACGCGCGCAGCCTTTCAAAGCGGCGAAGTCGTCTTCGATCAAAATAACAGGAAAAGAACCAGCCAGCTCAGAGAACCCGCCCTTATCCGCCATTGCCGCTTCAAATCCCAACGCGGACATATGTGGCGCAATCGCACGTGAAACACCCCCCGTCAGGTAGATCCCACCAAAGGGAAGATGGGATAGCGCGTAGTCCCCAATAACGGCGCCCAGCAACGCCATGTAATCCGCCATTGCGGCACGGGCTGCAGGCTCTTTCGCATCAAATTCCGCCATAATCTTGGCAGCAGACAACGCCGTGCCATTATGGAATCTGTACAAATTTTCAATACCTTGTCCCGCCAGCGCGACCTCAATTGACGGGTATCCACATTCCTGCTTTAGCCAGTCGCACAAGGCTGCCTGATCCGCACGATATGGCAAACTTGCGTGTCCGCCTTCACATGATGGCGCGACCAATTCACCCCCGACCCGGTGGACAGGGACGATATTCATACCGGTGCCTAAACCAACAACCAAACGTGGGCCATCTGATGCTGTGCCCTCTTTTAAAACGCGCGTCGACGCTTCGGTCAGATCATCCAGTGCCAGACCTTGCGCTGGCAGGTCGTTGATCACATCCGTGACTTTTGCGCCGGTCATTTTCTGCAAAACGTTGTAGTCAATGTGCCAATCAAGGTTGGTCATTTGCGCAACCCCCTGTTGCACGGGACCAGCCGCGCCAGCACAAGCGCCAGCCAACTCACCCGGCTGAGCGTCTTGCAAATAGGCCTCTAGAACTGTTTCAAAGCTGGCATTCTCGGCATTCTGGTATCGGCGTGTCGTTGCCTCAATCAAGCCAGTATCATCCGCCAACCCCACCCGGGTATTTGTGCCACCAATATCAGCAACAAGGTATTTTCCAGCCATGATGGACCTCCGACGTCTATTAATGTTGGCGCTAACTTGCATGGCATATGCTGAATTAAATCAGCGTTCCAGTGGTTTGGATTCAACGTGTAACAAATCAACAGCTTTTCACAAATCCGCCCAAGTACCCGACTAAATAAATCAACAATTGACTCTTCCGACAAAAATAGTCAGATATTATATATCTACAGCGAGAGGACACGACTCATGAATATGCAAACCCCTATTTCCGATCTTTTCTCAGACACCCCAATTCACGATGCCAATGCAATGACTGGCCAAAATGGCTTGGCCCGGATCGTGCTAAACGACCAAATCTACACCCTACGCATCACCCGCGCCGGTAAATTGATCCTAACAAAGTGATCAACGAAAAAGGGCGGCCCTAAGACCGCCCTTTCGCTTTGTCGGTGTAAAGGAATTAACCTTTGCCTTTCCAAGGCACCAAAGTCCGCTCGGCATAGCGTATCAGGATAATCCCCATAATCACGATATCGGTGTTCTGGAACTTGGACGCAGCAATTTCGAACGCCATGCGGCGACAAGAGCAGTGTCGTTCTTAGCAAAGCCATCACCTGGCTCTACTGCGATTCCTTCGGCGCTTTCGCCTGCACGATGAACGCGGAAAGAAACGATTGCGTCATCCCTGCTGCCGTCCGAAGCCTCCGCCGTATAGGTAAACGACGTGTCACCACATATGGCCCGGGCGCGTGCAAGAAGCCGACAAAATGTGCCTTAAGCTTCATCTTCAATTAGCTCCCGTGTAAGGGCCCCGTCTTTAAAAAACGGCAATATTGGCTGCGCAGTCTTTTAATTTTGCTGTCTTGCCGTTCATCCGGTCAGTTTGCTCGGACAACTATGATCCGCACGGAAAAAGGGCCTGGCGGTCAATATTTTTTCACCAAACCGTGCACGTGCGCTCCAAATGAAATCACGCGCAACAGCGCCGAGTTTTCATTTTTTCATTATTTTTCAATGAAATAGCATTTACCTCTCCACTCAAACCTCATCACACTTCAGGATTCTGGACTTAATTTCAAAATGCACTGGCCCTATTTAATCACCTTATTTTGCGGCGAGGATAGACCTATCAACTGGCCAGCGACTCTGGTCTCATTTCTGTTCCGCGCATGAAGCGCTGCAAATAAGGTGATCCACCATGGATGGTTCCTATACTGACAATGACCTATCAAAGGTCATCGCCGCCGATAAAGCCAATGTTTGGCACCACTTAGTCCAACATAAGCCCTTTGAGACAAGCGATCCGCGTATCATTGTCGAAGGTAAAGGCATGCGCGTCTGGGATCAGAACGGCAAAGAATTTCTTGATGCCGTTTCCGGAGGCGTCTGGACTGTTAATGTCGGCTACGGCCGCGCAGCCATCGCAGATGCGGTGCGCGACCAACTGATGAAACTTTGCTACTTCGCACAAACTGCGGGCTCTATCCCGGGTTCTCAATTCGCGGAAAAGCTCATCAGTAAAATGCCGGGCATGACCCGTGTTTATTACACAAACTCTGGATCCGAGGCGAACGAGAAAGCCTTCAAGATGATCCGCCAGATCGCCCATAAAAAAAATGGCGGCAAAAAGCACAAAATTCTCTACCGCGACCGTGACTATCACGGCTCTACCCTTGGCTCTATGTCATGTGGCGGCCAAGATGAGCGCAACGCACAATACGGGCCATTCGCCCCAGGGTTCGTGCGTTTCCCACACTGCATGGAATACCGCAAAGAAGAACTGGGTCTTGGCCACTTGTCGGGCAAAGACTTCGGTATCGCAGCAGCGAACCTGATCGAAGACGTTATTCTGAAAGAAGGCCCAGAAACTGTTGGTGCGCTTTGCTTTGAGCCAATCACCGCAGGTGGTGGCGTCATCGAAGCACCAGAAGGCTACTGGCCACGCGTCGCAGAAATTTGCGAAAAGTACGACATCCTTCTGCATATCGACGAAGTCGTTTGTGGCGTTGGTCGGACCGGCGAATGGTTCGGTTACCAGCACTACGGTATCAAACCTGACTTCGTCACAATGGCAAAAGGTGTGGCGTCTGGCTATGCAGCCATCGCGTGCCTTGTCACCACAGAAGAAGTCTTTGACCATTTCAAAGACGACGCTTCCGATCCAATGAGCTACTTCCGCGACATTTCTACCTTTGGTGGTTGCACTGCGGGTCCAGCAGCGGCTCTGGCAAACATGCAGATCATCGAAGATGAAAGCCTCCTAGAGAACTGCAAAGAAATGGGTGCGCGCATGAACGCAAACCTACATGCACTCATGGAAAAGCACAGCGTCATCGGTGATGTGCGCGGCAAAGGCCTGTTCCAAGGCTGTGAACTGGTCGCGGATCGCGAGACCAAAGAACCTGTGGCAGAAGCAGACGCGCAAAAAGTTGTCGCTGAATGTGCTGCGCAGGGTGTGATCATCGGCGTGACCAACCGCTCCATTCCGGGTCGGAACAACACGCTGTGCTTTAGCCCTGCATTGATCGCAACAGCAGACGACATCGATCAAATCACAAATGCCGTCGATGTTGCACTGACCAAGGTCTTCGGGTAAATCCGGCTCGCCAGCGCCAGAAATGGCGCTGGCAGTCTCATTAACCACCGAAAGCCTCTCCATGTGGCCTGCTCCTAAATTACTTTGTGGTACGCGCGTGTCGCTACTGCCCCTATCGCATACCCATGCGACCGGGCTTTGCATGGCATCCAAGGCACAAGACCACATGCCCAAGGGCTGCCGCATTCCACCAGCACACGACATCCCCGGCGAGGTTTCATACCTACTAGAACGCCAAGCCGATGGTCTTGCGCTGCCATATGCCATCCAAGCAAGCGATGATCGCATTTTAGGCATCAGCGGTTTCTCTCACATTGACCGTGCGCATAAGCGGCTAGAAATTGGCGGTACTTGGCTAGCAAAGGCATCTCCGGCGGAATTTACAGAAATGATGGTCATGCTGCTGACCTACGGATTCCAAATTGCAAAAGCCGCCACCATTCAGATGCGCGCTCCAGCCGATCACGCCGCGCACCGTCAACTTTTGTCAGACCTCGGCGCCCAATTGGATGGAATCCTGCGGGGCGAGACCGTCGCCAAGGACGGCACACCCCAAGACATCGCGGTCTATTCAATCATCATGTCAGAGTGGTCAAATACCCGCGACGTGCTGTTAGCTAAACTGCAATAAATCAATCACATACCCTAGAATTCAATCGTACGTTTCGCGACTCGAAACCGGCGAATTGTCACATCGGTTGCAATCTCGCCAAAAACACTGAAAAATGAATTCATGGTCGCATAAGTCCAGTTTTCCAACGCAAACAGACCAGATGAAGGGCGCGCATGTCGATCTCAGTGGATACCTTCTTTCTGAACCCACAGTTTCAGGGAACTCTGCAATCGCAGATCCAACAGATGATCGCAGAAGGCATTCTGTCTGGCCGTTTTCGTCAGGGTGAAAAACTCCCCTCAACGCGCAAGCTCGCAAAACACCTTGGCGTTAGCCGAATTACTGTAACGCTCGCCTACACCGAATTGCTGGCTAATGATTACCTATCGTCCCGAGGACGCTCTGGGTATTTCGTATCCGAAAACGCACCTGAGCCGCCCCCGTTTCACGCCGTGCGCCAGAATGGCGACATGGTCGATTGGTCCCGTGCAATTGGCCGCCGCTACACAGGCGGTGACACCCCTCGCAAGCCGATAGATTGGGCCAAGTTCAAGTATCCATTCATCTACGGCCAGACCGATGCCAGCCTGTTTGACCATGCCAACTGGCGCCTCTGCGCGATTCAAGCTCTTGGCCAAAAAGACTTCGCTGCGCTCACCACGGACTACTGTGACCAAGATGATGAACGCCTTGTGGAGTTCATTGTACGCCATACGTTACCGCGCCGCGGGATCGTTGCCCGTCCCGAAGAAGTACTCGTCACACTTGGTGCACAAAACGCGCTCTGGCTAACCGCCCAAGTGCTTTTGACCCAAAGACGCACCGCGGCCATCGAAGATCCCTGTTACCACGCTTTGCGCGACATTCTCACGCAATCTCGCTGCCACCTTGTACCGCTGCCGGTGGATCGGGATGGCCTGCCACCACACGCTATCCCCCCGGAAACAGACGTTATTTTCGCGACGCCAAGCCATCAATGCCCCACAACGGCAACCATGCCGATGAGCCGTCGCGAAGCATTACTGGACCGAGCACGCGAGCTAGACGCCCTTATTGTCGAAGACGACTACGAGTTCGAGATGTCCTTCCTCAATGCCCCGTCTCCTGCATTGAAATCATTGGATAAAGACGGTCGTGTCATCTACGTCGGCAGCTTTTCCAAGTCGATTTTTCCGGGTCTTCGTCTAGGCTACCTCGTCGGCTCAGAAAGCTTCATCAACGAAGCCCGCGCGCTTCGCGCTTCGGTCTTGCGTCACCCACCTGGCCACACCATGCGCACCGCCGCATACTTTTTATCGTTGGGTCACTACGATGCTTTGATCCGACGCTTGCGTATCGGCCTCAAGGAACGTCGCGAGATTATGCAAGAGGCCATTCACGAACACGGGCTGACAATCGCCGGCCAAGGTGCCCATGGTGGCAGCTCACTCTGGATGCGTGCACCGCAAGGCACCAATACCGAACATTTGTATAACGCCTTGCAGGCCAAAGGGGTCTTAATCGAACCTGGCCGTCCCTTCTTTTACGGCGACCACCGTCCAAACGAATTCTATCGCCTTGCCTACTCGTCGATTCCAACGAACCGCATTTCTGACGGCATTCGCATTATTGCCGAAGAACTCAACCGTTAAGCCAAGACCACAAATCCACATCCCACGAGCCAACCTTCAGCCCCAAAAGGGTTCAAGAAGATAGATGCGGTGTGTCGTGTAAGATTGTTTGACTTTTGAGACTAAAAGTGTCAATAATCACCCGGATAGCAAAATACCTTAACGTTTGCGGGGGAATCGGTGGAATCAGCATGCCTAAATCAACTGGCTATATCCCGGACAGTTTATTGGGCCTACTGGCACTATTGATCACCACGTAATCTAACCCAGCCCGAGTAACCCTCGACCTTTTCTCATTCTCAGGAGATGAACCCATGAAAATGACCACCGAAGAAGCCTTTGTAAAAGTGCTTCAGATGCACGGCATCGATAATGCTTTTGGTATTATCGGCTCCGCAATGATGCCGATTTCCGATCTTTTCCCTGCGGCTGGGATCAAATTCTTTGACTGCGCGCACGAATGTAATGCCGGCATGATGGCCGACGGTTACACACGTGCAACCGGCAAGATGTCCATGATGGTTGCCCAAAACGGCCCAGGCATCACTTCCTTGGTAACACCGATCAAAACAGCATACTGGAACCACACTCCACTGCTGGTCGTGACACCACAGGCTGCAAACAAAACCATCGGCCAAGGTGGCTTCCAAGAAGTAGAGCAAATGGCTCTTCTTGAAGACATGGTTGCATACCAAGAAGAAGTTCGCGATCCATCCCGTATCGCCGAAACTCTGAACCGCGTTATCCTACAAGCGAAACGCGCATCTGCACCTGCACAAATCAACATCCCTCGTGACTTCTGGACTCAGGTTATCGACATTGAGCTTCCAGCGATTGTTGAATTTGAGCGCCCACAAGGTGGCGAAGAGGCTGTTGCAAAAGCGGCTGAGCTTCTGTCCAATGCGAAATTCCCAGTAATCTTGAACGGCGCTGGCGTTGTTCTTGGTGGCGCAATCGAAGATTCTGCTGCACTTGCAGAGCGTCTGACTGCTCCAGTTTGTGTTGGCTACCAGCACAACGATGCGTTCCCTGGCTCTCACCCACTGTTTGCTGGTCCTCTGGGCTACAACGGCTCCAAAGCAGGTATGGAACTGATCGCGAAAGCGGACGTTGTTCTAGCTTTGGGTACACGCTTGAACCCATTCTCCACTCTTCCAGGCTACGGCATCGACTACTGGCCACGTGACGCGAAGATCATCCAGGTTGACATCAACCCTGATCGTATCGGTCTGACTAAGCCAGTTACTGTTGGTATCGTTGGCGACGCAAAGAAAGTTGCACAAGGCATCTTGTCTCGTCTGACTGACAATGCAGGTGAAGAAGGCCGCGAAGAGCGCAAGAACACTATCGCTCAGTCCAAGTCCGCATGGGCACAAGAACTGACATCCATGGACCACGAAGACGACGATCCAGGCACAACTTGGAACGAACGTGCGCGTGACCGTGAGCCAGGCAAAATGTCTCCTCGTATGGCATGGCGCGCAATCCAAGCTGCTCTGCCTAAAGAAGCGATCATCTCTTCTGACATCGGCAACAACTGCGCAATCGGTAACGCATACCCAGCGTTCGAAGACGGTCGTAAGTACCTTGCACCTGGCCTATTCGGTCCATGTGGTTACGGTTTCCCAGCGATCTGTGGCGCGAAAGTGGGTTGCCCTGATGTTCCAGTTGTTGGCTTTGCTGGCGACGGCGCGTTCGGTATCTCCATGAACGAAATGGTTTCGGTTAACCGTGATGATTGGCCTCCAATCACAATGGTTATCTTCCGTAACTACCAGTGGGGTGCTGAAAAGCGTAACACCACACTTTGGTTCAAAGACAACTTCGTTGGTACAGAACTGTCCCAAGAAGTGTCCTACGCAGGCATCGCAAAAGCATGTGGCGTTCACGGTGTTGCAGTAACTTCCATGGAAGAGCTGACAACTGAGTTGGACAAAGCGGTTAAGCGTCAGATGAATGAGAAAGAAACAACATTCATCGAAATCTTGCTGAACCAAGAGCTGGGTGAACCATTCCGTCGTGACGCGATGAAACCACCAGTATCCGTTGCGGGTATCAACCGCGACGACATGAAATCTCAGTAATATAGTCGAATAAGGACGGACCCTATGACACTTCTGCCGCAAGAACTGCTGCAATCATCGGCTCCGTCCGAACGGCCTGTTATTTCCTTATGCGAAGGCAGTGATCCCCGCGTTGTCGCGGGGGCGCTCGCCGCCCACCAAGCCAATCTGGCTGATATTATTCTCGTTGGTGATGCTGATGCGATCCGCGCCGAGCTTTCCGCTCAGGGCGCGTCCGAGAGCGACGGCATTCAAATCCACGACCCGATGACCTCTCCACTTACACCAGAATTTGCAGCGGCCTTTCATGAGCTGCGCAAACACAAAGGTGTCGACGAGGCAAAAGCCCTAAAGACAGTGCAAACTGCAGTCGTCTACGCCGCGATGCTTGTGCGTTTGGACTATGCCACAGGCACCGTTGGCGGCGCAGTACACACAACCGGCGATATTGTCCGCTCTGCGATTCAAGTCATCGGCATGGCACAAGATGCAGCCATGGTTTCCAGCTTTTTCCTGATGTACCCGCCGAAAGACGCCCCAGAAGGCGCGCGCGCGATGCTGTATTCCGATTGCGGC
Organism: Cognatishimia sp. 1_MG-2023; assembly: GCF_030548175.1. GTDB lineage: Bacteria > Pseudomonadota > Alphaproteobacteria > Rhodobacterales > Rhodobacteraceae > Cognatishimia. The sequence goes on from NZ_JAUORX010000007.1 coordinate 108,664, forward strand.
TTGGTCATCGACCCCAGCGCAAAAGAGCTGTCAGAAATCGCAAAAGCCTCTGCACAATCTTGCAAAGCTCTTCTGCGCCAAGACCCAAAGATTGCCTTCCTGTCCTTCTCAACAATGGGCAGCGCTAAACACCCAGCCGTCGATAAAGTCTCCGAAGGTCTGTCTTTGCTCAAAGAAGCGGCGCCAGAGATCGAAGCAGATGGCGAACTTCAATTTGATGCGGCCTTCACAGCCTCCGTCGGTCAACGCAAAGCACCAGAATCTACTGTTGCAGGCCATGCCAACGTCATGATTTTCCCAAATCTAGATGCAGGCAACATCGGCTACAAGATCACACAACGTGTGGGCGGATACGCGGCCATCGGCCCGGTCATGCAAGGCCTCGCAAAGCCCGCAAACGACCTGTCACGAGGGTGCAGCGCCGAGGATGTAACGCAAATGATCGCGGTAACCGTCTTACAGGCGCAAAATGGGTAACAGATGTCGCCATTCGCCTTGACGAACGGCCCTACTTCGTCGCCCATACGCAGAACCAAGTTCGGGGACATGTCGGCAAATCGGAATAAACGACCACCTAATCAAGAAGTGTAGAAAGATATCCTAGCAATGACTTCATTGGAAAACAAAAGCTCCCAGCTCTTTGCCAGGATGACACAGCAGACTCGCATCAATTTCCCAGGTGTGATCGTCGCAATTATGGTAGCAATCGCCGCCAAATTTCTGTCCGAACACTACGCAACACCTGCCATGCTTTTGGCCCTGTTGCTTGGAATCGCACTAAGCTTCCTTTCAGAAGACGGCAAAACCGTTGCCGGAATCGGATTTTCCGCGCGTACCCTACTACGGACCGGCGTTGCACTCTTGGGGGTCCGGATCTCAATCGACTTGATGTCGGGCCTCGGATCAGAGCTCATTCTTCTGGTTATCGCAGGCGTCATCGCCACGATCGCCTTTGGCCTTTTGACAGCACGCATCTTTGGTCACAAATGGCGCTTTGCTTTTCTGACGGCGGGTTCCGTTGCAATCTGTGGCGCATCGGCTGCGATGGCGATCATTGCAATCCTTCCGCGCGACGAACGTTCTGAAGAGCGCCTGATTTTCACTGTCATGGGCGTTACCGTTCTGTCGACAATCGCGATGATTGCTTACCCCGTTTTGTCCAACTACCTTGAACTAACCGAGCTTCAGGCAGGTGTGTTCTTAGGCGGTACAATCCACGACGTTGCGCAGGTTGTTGGCGCGGGCTTCTCAATTTCCGAGCAAACCGGCGATACGGCCACTTTGGTCAAATTGATCCGCGTTGCGATGCTCGCACCTGTCGTTTTGATCGCATCTCTATTGATCCGCAACTTTGCGGAACTACCCGAAGACGGCAAGCGCCCTCCAATCCTTCCAACATTCGTGATTGGTTTCTTGGTCCTAGCCGCTCTGAATTCCGCTCACCTTATTCCAACGGCTGTTGCAGACTTTCTTAGCCAAAGCTCACGCTGGCTACTGCTTGTCGCGATTGCGGCCGTTGGCATGAAAACCAATCTCAAACAGATCCTATCAGTTGGCGGTGCCGCCATTGCTTTGATTATCCTCGAAACAGTCTTCATCGCAGGATTCATCCTCGCCGGGATCAAAATTCTGACGTGACTAGATAAAAAAAGAACAGGGAAGCCAGATGACGTTCCAGCAACCTAAGATCGATACCTCCCCAAAGGTATCAGACGAGATTCGCAAGACCACTTGCTACATGTGTGCCTGCCGCTGCGGCATCAACGTACACATGAAAGAGGGCAAAGTTGCCTACATCGAAGGCAACCGTGACCACCCAGTAAACCAAGGCGTTCTTTGCGCTAAAGGTTCTGCCGGTATCATGCAGGTTAATGCGCCTTCCCGCCTCAAATCCCCTATGAAACGCGTTGGCCCACGCGGCTCCGGCGAATTCGAAGAGATCAGCTGGGACGAAGCATTGGACATGGCCGTAGGCCTACTGAAGCCAATCCGCGAAAAGAACCCTGAAAAGCTGGCCTTCTTTACTGGCCGTGACCAATCCCAATCTTTCACTGGCATGTGGGCACAAAGCTTTGGTACGCCAAACTTTGCGGCACACGGCGGCTTCTGCTCTGTGAACATGGCAGCAGGCGGCATCTACACCATGGGCGGCGCATTCTGGGAATTCGGCCAACCGGACTGGGATCACACCAAACTGTTCATGCTGTTCGGTGTTGCCGAAGACCACGACTCCAACCCAATCAAAATGGGTATCGGCAAAATCAAAGCACGCGGTGCCAAAGTGATCGGCGTTAACCCTGTCCGCTCTGGCTATAACGCTGTGGCTGACGAATGGGTAGGCATCACGCCTGGCACAGATGGCCTGTTCATCTTGTCGCTTGTTCATGAATTGATGAAAGCGGGCAAAGTCGATCTTGAGTATCTCTCGCTGTACACAAACGCCCCTGCGCTGATCGACCCTGACACAGGCCTCTTGCTGCGCAATGACGATGACAAAATCATGGTCGTTAACGCCAATACAGGCAAACTCACTCCGTTTGACCAAAAAGGCGTGCGCCCAAATCTAGCCGCTACTTACGAGGCCGACGGCAAAACCTACACAACCGTTATGGCGAAAATGGCCGAGAAATATCTCGACCCACAATACGCGCCAGAGAACGTCGCTGAAAAAACCGGTATTTCTGCGAAGAAAATCAAAACCATCGCCGCAGACATTGCGCGCGTGGCTTTCGAAGAAGAGTTCGAACTCGATCACGAGTGGACAGACTTCCGCGGCGAAACCCATTCCAAAATGAAGGGCCGCCCAGTGTCGATGCACGCGATGCGCGGCATCTCTGCACACTCCAACGGCTTCCAAACCTGCCGCGCACTGCACGTGCTGCAAATCGTTCTGGGCACCGTCGAAGTTCCCGGCGGCTTCCGCTTTAAGCCGCCATATCCAAAACCGGTTGAAGCGCACCCAAAGCCGCACGGCAAGGTTACGCCCGATTCACCACTAGATGGCCCACACCTCGGCTTTACCCGTGGCCCAGAAGACTTGATGCTCAAAGAAGACGGCTCGCCGATCCGCATCGACAAAGCCTTCACTTGGGAAAACCCAATGTCCAGCCACGGTCTGATGCATATGGTGATCTCAAACGCACACGCGGGCGACCCATATAAAATCGACACGCTGTTCATGTATATGGCGAACATGTCGTGGAACTCTTCGATGAACACCAAAGGTGTCATCGAAATGCTGACCGACAAAGATGACGACGGCAACTATGTGATCCCGAACATCATTTATTCAGATGCCTATAGCTCTGAAATGGTGGCTTATGCCGATCTGATCTTGCCAGATACCACCTATCTGGAACGTCACGACTGTATCTCACTGCTTGACCGCCCAATCTGCGAAGCAGACGGCGCAGCTGATGCGATCCGTTGGCCAGTGATCGAACCAGACCGCGAAGTGCGCGGCTTCCAGACAACGCTTGTCCATTTGGCAAACCGCCTTGGCATGCAGGGCTTTGTGAACGAAGACGGTTCCGCAAAATACGAAGACTACGCCGACTACATCGTCAACCACGAACGCAAGCCGGGCGTCGGCCCACTTGCAGGCTTCCGTGGTGAAAACGGCGACAAAACCGGCCGCGGCGAAGTGAACCCGAACCAGCTCGAGAAATACATCGAAAACGGCGGCTTCTTTGTGTCCCACATCCCAGAGGGCGCGAATTACTACAAACCTTGGAACAACGCCTACCAGGATTGGGCCGTTGGCATGGGCATCATCGACGCCCCGGCACCTTATCTGTTCCAGCTGTACTCCGAGCCAATGCGCAAATTCCAACGCGCAGCCGAAGGTCACGGCGATCGCCAACCGCCAGAGCATCTGCGCGAACGTGTCAAATCCGTCATGGATCCACTGCCAATGTGGTACGAACCTTTCGAAGACACAGCCGTTGATCTCGACGAATTCCCAATCCACGCGCTGACACAACGTCCTATGGCAATGTATCACTCTTGGGGCACGCAAAACGCATGGTTGCGCCAACTTCACGGCACCAACCCGCTGTATTTGCCAACCAAGCTTTGGGAACAACATGGCTTCAAAGAAGGCGACTGGGCCAAGGTCTCTTCGACCCACGGCACCATCACCGTTCCAGTAGAACATCAGGCCGCCCTGAATGAAAACACTGTCTGGACATGGAACGCCATCGGGAAACGCAAAGGCGCTTGGGCGCTGGATGACAAAGCACCAGAATCCAACAAGGGCTTCTTGCTTAACCACCTGATCCACGAACTGCTGCCTGCCAAAGGCGACGGTATGCGTGTGGCCAACTCTGACCCAATCACAGGCCAAGCCGCATGGTTTGACCTGCGCGTTAAGATCGAGAAAACCGACGCCCCTGCTGACAATCAGGCGCAGCCGGAATTCCCAGCGATCAAATCACCAGTTGGCCAAGGCCCAGATAATCTCGAATGGAAGGTGGGCAAATGATGACCTCCTCCCGCATTCATCTTTCTAAAAATACTCTGGGGTCTGGGGCAAAGCCCCAGCACTATCAGATGCCCAGCCACCTCCCCAAAATTGGAGTTAGCCACCAATGACTGACCTCCCAACAAGCACCGATAAAAAGCTTGGCCTTGTCATCGACCTCGACACCTGCGTGGGTTGCCACGCCTGTGTGATTTCTTGCAAAGGCTGGAACACCGAAAACTATGGCGCGCCTCTGTCTGATCAACGCCCCTACGGCGAAGAACCAATGGGGACGTTCCTAAACCGCGTGCACAGCTACGAAGTGACCCCCAAAGGCCAAGCTGCCCAAACGGTTCACTTCCCAAAATCCTGCCTGCATTGCGAAAACGCGCCATGTGTTACGGTTTGCCCAACTGGCGCCAGCTACAAGCGTAAAGAAGACGGCATCGTTCTTGTCAACGAAAGCAGCTGCATCGGCTGTGGCCTATGTGCATGGGCCTGCCCATACGGCGCACGTGAACTCGACCAAGCCGAAGGTGTCATGAAAAAATGCACCCTCTGCGTGGACCGGATTTACAACGAAAACCTACCCGAAGAAGATCGCGAGCCCGCTTGCGTGCGGACCTGCCCAGCAGGCGCACGTCACTTTGGTGACTTCGCAGATCCAGAGTCCAACGTTTCTAAACTGACTGCAGAGCGTGGCGGCATGGATCTCATGCCAGAACTCGGCACAGCTCCGGTTAACAAATATCTCCCACCACGTCCAAAAGACACATGGGACGATGAAAGCATCCTTGCACCATTCCTTGAACCAGTGGCCGAAGAGACCGCAGGCTTCTTGGGTTGGATTGATAAACAACTATCTCGCCTTCCTGGCGACACCAATAAAATGGAAGGAGCAGAGTAATGCATCCAGCACCATCCGTTATTGTCTTCTCAGTCCTATCTGGCATCGGCTTTGGCATGCTGGCTTGGCTTGGTATTGAAAGCACACCAGCAACCGGTATGACCGCGTTCTGGTGGTATCTCGTGGCGTTCGGCCTCGCGGTTGTGGGCCTTGTGTCCTCAACCTTCCACCTTGGCCACCCAGAGCGCGCGCTAAAAGCGTTCACCCAATGGCGCACAAGCTGGCTGTCACGCGAAGGCGTCTGCGCTGTGCTCGCTCTATGTGTCATGGGACTCTATGCAGCCGCATTGATCTTTATGGGCACACATATCGCGATCCTTGGCTGGATCGGGGCGGCTCTTAGCCTGATCACGGTCTACACAACATCCATGATCTACGGTCAATTGGCGACGATCCCACGTTGGAACACGCCACTAACAACCGTTCTGTTCCTCACCTTCTCCATCACAGGTGGCGCCCTGATTTCAGGCCGTATCTCCACCGCGTTGGTTCTTTTGGTGGCATCTGCCTTTGTACAGGTCATCTGGTGGAAAAAGGGCGACACAGCCTTTGCTGACCGCGGCTCCGACCTTGGCACAGCAACTGGCCTTGGCAAACGCGGCACAGTTCGTTCAATGGCGCATCCACACACCTCGCCAAACTACCTTATGCGTGAATTCATTCACGTCATTGGCCGCAAACACGCCCAAAAGCTACGCGTGATCTCGCTGGTCTTGATGGCGGGTGTTCCGGTTGTCCTATTGGTTCTGCCATTCAACCACATCTTTGGCCTACTTGCCGTGCTCAGCCACCTGGCAGGCGTCGCAACCTCGCGCTGGCTCTTCTTCGCCGAAGCCGAGCACACTGTCGGCATCTACTACGGCGCACGGTAAACCAAACCAAATCTCAGAAATCAAAACGGGCCCCACAAGGCCCGTTTTTTTATGCCCACGCCCCAAAGGTTTCACGTTTTTGAAAACCCCACCCGCTACAGTCTGGGAAACAAAAAACCACAAGAGGCAGAGACACCGTGAAACGAACAGCCGCCATCATCGCCACCGCCATGCTGACCACCCCAGCCCTCGCATCAAACGCATCCACCTGCAAAGATCCCGCCATCGCCCAAAAGGGCCGCGTATCTGCAGCCCAATGCACCTGCATGCTCAAAGGCGCCGACAAATACCTAGACCGCGAAGACAAAGCCTTTCTGATTGCCTACTGGACAGGAAAACGAAACGACAACCCCAACATCTACTTCGCCAACGCCTACCCTTCAGGCAAAAACAAACCCCTAATCAAATACAGCGCGTACACCGCTGGCCTTTGTAATTAGGGGCAATAAAAAACCCGCCTCGCGGCGGGTTCATTATCACTTACTTTTCCAGCTATCGAGCCATCGCTTAAATCGACCGCGACGCACCGCGATGCCTTCGCCTGCATCTGCTAGGCTATCGCCCACATCCTCGAGAACTGGATCAATCCGCGCCTCGCGGAACCGCACCCAGCGTACCCGGATCGCCCAAGCCAATGCCGCAAACGCCGTTAGGATGATGATGTTCAGCCACGGAATAAACGTCACATCCGGCCCAGCCACAGGCTTTACCCCAACCGCATTCGGATAGATCGACATGAACTCATTCCGCCATCCATAATGGCGCACAGCAACCCATTGCGGCGAGTCCTTCACCGATTTCAGATCCGTCGCCTCCGCCTGTAGGTTCGCCGTGTCAAACTTGAAATATGGCGGCCAGCCCCAGCCTGTATCCTCGTTCCGATAAACCATCGGCTTTTCATTCTCATAGAACGCCTGAATAAAGAACACATCGCGGTTCGCACCCACAGCAGCATTCCCCGCATCCGGCGCCGACCAGAAAATAGAGTTCTCGCCGAAATCCACCCGGCGCACCTCGGTCTCAACAACCCGCACAATATCATTCTGCGGCAACGTGTAGTGAAAGAACGCCGCGATCAGCACCCAAAACGTGCCCCAGAAAACCCATTTAACGTAAGCCATCCCGGCCCCCTCAGTGAAAATTCGTCAGATAGATGATGATCGAGACCACCACCACAGGCACCACATAGACACCTAAAATCAACTTGCGACGTAAGCTGTGATCATACTCTTGCAAGCCTTCTTGCACGAAAGCCTCGCGATCACCACTCATGCCCTCTGCGTCAAATTCGGCCCGCAGCTTATTGCGCCGCGTCGCGCGGGAATAGATCGACAGGCAGAAATACACCACCGTCAACACCACAAACCCGATAACCATCAATCGTGCCAAAGCAAACATCGCCTACCTCCGTATCGCACCCCATGGACCAACCTGATCAATCAAGTCATCCTTGCGGCGCGCCTTATCTTCCTCGATCCGATACCCCCACGGGTTCTTCACCGTCTCGCGCACCGGTTCTTCGGCCAAAGGCGCATCATGCCCGAACAAGGCCTCACGCGCACCGGCTTTATCCGCCTGATATTCCCGTTCCAGAAAATCCGCGACATAGGACTTCTTCGTCTCACTCCACCCGGCATAAGCGCTGTAAAACACCTCTTTGTGGCAGATGAACAATTGCCGCACATCCTTAGGTGCCAGTTCAGCCAATAGCATATTCACCAAATCCCGCTGCGGTGTATCGGCTGCCCGCAACGTATAGAAATACGCCGGATGGTCCGAGGTAATCTTGGGCCACGGCCCGCCATTCTCAGCCCAATTCACCAACCCTTGCAGCGCATGAAACTCTGGCGGCAATTGATCCGCATGCCGCCGCGCCAACGCGCGAATATCGCGCCGCACAGCACCGGTCAGATCAACACCCGCATCCTGCGCCGCATCAACCACAATGAAATCCAGCTTTTGGCGCAGGATCGCACCAGCATCCAAGCCCCGCGCATTCACAATCGGCTCAACCAGATCATTGCGCTCCAGGAACTTCGCAATCTGATTACGATCGCCAAAGTCATAGACCCGCTCAATCGGCAAGGTGCCCAGCGCATCAGACTCTTTCACCGTAATCGCCGCCGGGTTCTTCACCCCGCGAAACAAATACATCCCGCCAAAATGCGCCGTCCAAAAATCATCCTGCGCGAATTCCATATGCTTCAACCGCACCGGATTGCGCGACACATCCCCGGTCTGCTTGGCCAAAGAAATCATATCGGCGATCAGCACATCATCAAACCAAGCGTCCTCTTCGCCCTTAAAGCGATCCACCAACTTGCCCAGCTTTTCCGCCTGTCGAATGGTCCCCTCGGTCGTGTCGCATTCAATCACCACATTGCGAATATCAAACAACCGCGCCGGTTCACCCACCGCATAGACAGAGTTAAACAACTCCCCCGCCACCGCATCCCGCGCGGTCAACGCAAAAAGCTGCGGTTCGTTTTCCAGAATGAAACTCTTCAATATCTCACGGCTGGTCGAGAACTTTGCATTCAACAAAGGCGCGCTCTTTTGCTCTGTCGTCAGCAAAATAAACTGCCGATTACAGCCCCCGTGATTCAAATACAGATGATCCCCCAGCTCATCGCCCACCTCGGGTGAATAGCCAGAAATATCAATGTGGAAATCAGTGAGTTCCGTGGTCTTCCCCGTCAAATGCCTCAACGCACGATTATACCGCTCGACCAATATGGGCGAGGACACCTCAACAAGGTTGCCAAACATCAGACCGCGAGAGATTAAGCGTTTCATTTTGAGCGTTCCCAAACAGGCGACTTAAGGAAATCCTCTATGAATTCAAGCATGGTATCCAGTTCCGTTTCATCAAGCCAAACTCCATTTCCTTCAGATAATTGAACCTTCAATTCTAGCGCGTCTTCAATAAGCTGTTTTAACTTAGTTACGTAGACGTCAGTATTTGGGTAACTGGTAATCTCATTTCTACGATGGCGTTGAGCAATGTAATACGAATGCTCCATGAACCCTCTAGAAATTCTACGTATCTCATCATCAATGGGAAGGTTTTCCTGCGGCGTGGTTCTTAAATCAACTTGAAATTCATCGCGCCCTGCATGCCCTTTGTCTCGTAAAATCGTCCATTTTGGTGAAATATGAGTAAGGTTATACCGGCGAATTTTCTTCAACCTTTCTTGCAGTAACTCAAACGCCTCATCCTGATTGCTTCGTAGTAGCTGTCCCTCAGAGGTATCTGCTTGCGCCTTTAAGGACCGGGCCATATCTTTGGTTGCTTCCTTTTGCCCTTCAAACTCAAGGCGAGTTAGCGCCAGTTCAAGGCGTTGTGCCTTTAGTTCCTTTGCCTGCATTGAAACAGTGGTGATGATACCGATAAATGCGAGAGCGCTGAAAAGACCGGCCAGCGTATCCCCCATTTCATTAGGCTTAAGCGACAAAAACTTTTCATATGCAAACGTGTCGTCTACGGGCCTCAGTGCAAGGTATATGACAACAAAAATAAGCGCGATTGCAGCAACCCATGCAGTATCGATCGGCTCCCAGCCGTCTGGCATCCAAATTCGCAGAAGTTGTCGTACACGAACACGGGCTCGATTTACTGAGGAAGAGCTCAGCGGTACTCTGTTCCGCTTTCTCCTCCTCCCCCACGCATATTTTTCAGTTCGAAGATTACTCACCCCTTCCCCTCCAAATACCGCTTCTTCGCCTCTTCCATCCGGCCCATATCCCGCACCGCATTCTCAATCGCCACCTCGTCAGACTTATCCGCATACCGGAACTCTGAATCCGCGTAACGGTTGATCTCTTGGATCACCATCTCGGGCGTGATTGGTACCCGCAGTTCGCCGATCATATCCTTCTTGGCCTCATAGGATTTGAACAAGAACAGCTCTGGGTTTTCCATCCATTCATCCGGCAATTCAAAATCCATCGCCCGCACTTTGACCGCATCGGTGATGTTCTTAATCGCCCGTCCCGTAAACCGCGGGTCCGCCTGCTGGATCGCCTTTAGATACGTGCCCATCTTGGCAATCGTATCCAACTGCCCAACCTCGGCATTCACCCGATCAAACACGTTCAACAACCCCGGCTCCTGCGGTCTGTTGTAACTCTCAAACGACGCAGCAACCGCCTTCTTGATCTCCTGCGCAGCAAAAGCCTCATGCGCCCCCAACGGGATCGCATGGTTCTTACCCATCAACAGGTTCAAAATATCGATGTAATCTTCCCGTGTCTGCGGCCCATCCACCAAGAACCGCGCCCCGGCACGTTGGCGCAGCGCGTCATCAACGTTCTCTGGATAGTTCGAAAACATCCCAAACGTCGCATTCCCACGCACCACGGTATTGGCGCCAGCAAAGGCCTCCATAAACACGGCGGTGACCTCTTGCTGCCCAGCAGACGATTGCCGATCCCCGCGTTTGCCCGCGATCTGGTCAATGTCATCAATCGTGCCAAATCCAATCACCGTCGGGTCCAGCACATTGGTCATAAACGCCTTAGCGTTCTGCCCGGACTTGCCCTGATAGCTGTCGATATTATCGATACCAAAGTTCTGATACCGAAACGGATAGCCCGCGACCAGACAATAGTCGTTCACCATGCCCGCCATCATCTGGATCAAGGTCGTCTTCCCCGTCCCCGGCGCGCCATCCCCCATAAAGGTAAAGATAAACCCGCCCATCTCGGCAAAAGGATTCAGCTTGCGATCAAAATCATAAGCTATCAGCATCTTGGCCAGCTTCATCGCCTGATACTTGGCAATATGGTTGCCCACGACCTCATTCGGCTTCTTAAACGCCATGGTCAGCGTGCTGCCCTTGCCCTTGGACGCAGGCGCAAAGCCATCAATCGTCAGCCCATCGGCCTCAACCCGCCAGCGCGCACCGGTAAAGGCCTCTAGCCGCGCCGCCCCCTGCGCGCGCAGGGCCACCTTCTCCATCAACTGTTCCGCAAAGGCGCAAACAACAGCAACACACCGCGCCTCATCCGACGCCAAAGCGGCCAAGTCCTGATCCAGCTCCCACAAAACACCGTGCAAAGCCAATGGCGCATTATCGGTCAAGATTTCCTCAACCTCGCCAACCTCAACCTGCACCTCGCCCAAATGCGGCGCGATCAAATAGGACGCTGCATTGCCAAACACATGCAGCACAGCCAAAGCCTCTGCCGCCAGCAATTCACCAAACTCAGCCTTGCGCGCAGCGTCCAAAGACCCGCCCAAATTAGAGCGCTTCAAATCCGATAAACCAGAGGCCTCGGCAAAATTCTCACCCACAGCCAAAGCAATCGCCAACGCCCGCCGCACCCCATGCAACACCTGCGCCTGCAAAGGGCTCACCAACGGGTCATCCCCATCCGCGCCCTCAATCCGCGCCACCAAATGCACACCCTCAGGCCGCGCCGTGGATCGTGTCACAAGCCCCGGAGTGGTCGACCGAAACCGCCGCCGCGTCCCAATTCCAGCAGAGCGTTCCGGCAGGGCTGCCTCAACAGCCTTGGCAATCCGCGGCGTATGGTCAAACCCATCCAACATCGCAACAGCCGCATCATAATGCTTGCGAATATCCTCTTCGCGCAGCTCCATTTGATCACCACTTAGGCTCATATCACCACCTACTCTTCATCTCTCAAATCACGCGCGACGGCTTGTAAACCACACCCAAACCCCACACTTTTTCTTGACCCAAATACCTGCGCCGCAGGCATGGCCGTCAGGCCATTCAAATCATCGATAACTCAACACCCGCCCCTGCGGGCTCACAACAAACTTGCGCACCGATCCAAACCCCGGCGGGTTCAACTCTTCAAGCGCCTGATACGGCCGTTGCGGCAAAATAATCGCCCGCTCCATCCGGGTTGCACCCGTATCCACACCGCGCCCACTAAACGGGTCCAATGCAAACACCTCACGATCCACCGACCCAAACCAGCCCGATTTCTCCTGCGTCACCCGCTCGCTCTCAAGCTCTTCCAACGTCCAGGCCAACGCCCAATCCTGCCCCTTAGGCGCTCGCGCCGCGGCCAGAACCTCGCGCAACGGCCCGGCCTGCGCCGTAAACGCATGGCTATACATCGGCCCCACATGAAATCGCCGCAGCCGTTTGGGGTGCAGATCATCGAAACTCTCATCGAACCCTTTGGCAATCGTGACCAGTTTCAACCCGCCCAGCGCCTGCCCCATCAGATGCGCCTGCACCTCGGGCCAACGCCGCTCGTCCTTGGGCAAGGCATGTTTGCCGCTGTCTTCCAGCTCCATCAAATAGATCGTGGGCAGGTTCACCTGGCTGTCATAAACCGCCCAATGCACCATGAACCGTTTCCGCCCATCGGGCAGGTTTTCGATCCACCGACACTCCGGATGGTTCTGCGCCCAAAATAGCTCCCCTCGCAGCAATTCCTCGTAATAGAGCCGCTGTGACAGCGCGAATTGCAGCTTTGTGGGCAATTCCTGATCACCCAAAATCCCGCGCACCATCTGCTCTTTCAAACTGTCCGCACTCGGCATATTGCGCAAATGGCTTTCCGCCTGCTGCGCGTCATTGGCCATCACCAAAAGCTCGTTGAACACAGGAAACCCGCTCTCAACGCCGTCCATCTGCAACGATCCAAAAAACTGCCCGGTATCCCGTCCAACCAGCAGATACTTCATACTCAGCGCGCGAAAGGTAAAGGCAAGCGAGGTCACATAGCGCGTCAACACGCCCACATCCACCTTGCTCAGACTGCCCTCAGCCTCCATCACCCCGGCCACTCGACCAAGGTGCCCTGTGATGTCGTCAAACTTCTTAAAATACCGCCGACTGGCAAAGGTATCCTGAAGGGCTTTATGAGTGTTCTTCGTCTCGGACATGTCCGCCTTTTCACTTAGTTAAAGCATTAACAGAGAAAGGATCGCCTATCGCTCACCAACCCGCACCCGGCGGCGCAGCAACAAAGCCGACACACCACCGAATAGGGAAAGAACCGCCAAGCCGGGGCTAACGATCACCGCCGCCACAACCAAACCCAGCGCTGAATCAACAGCGATAAACCGAGATAGCCCAGTCCACCGGCGTTTGCGGCCAAAGAGGGGCATCTTAAGCCCCATACAGGTTCTTATCATGCTTCTCGACGATCTTCTGGAACCGGCGGGCAAAGCGTTCATCCGCCTTTGCCTTCGCCTCTAGGACGTCCCGCGCAAAGACCATGTGGTCCTCGTGCGCTTCCAGCATATCCGCCATCTTCTGGTTCGTCGCCGTTCCAATCGCCGCCATAGAGGCCTGCGCTTCTTTATCGGTCTCAACACCAATTTCGTTGATCCGGTGCGCCACATCTTGTTGTTGCGCGGTTTTCAACGATTTGGTCAGCGCATCATACAGCACAACCCGTTGTTTCGTGTCTGTCTGCAGCTTGTTGATCAACACCATCTGTGTCGCCGCTTGGTTCTGCAAACTATCAACCCAGGTCTTACCCTTCTCGATATAGCGCTCCAGCGTCTGCGACTTCGCCAGCTTGACCTGCTCCTGCTGAACCAGCTCGTTATAGGCCTTGTTCAAATCTGCCAGCTCCGTTTCCAACGCCGTCCGCGCCGCCGCGTCCTGCTCAACCGAGATCTTGTTTTCCAGCTCGATAATCTTCGGGTCCATCCCCAAAATATCCGCGCGCAGGGTTTCCAGCTCACCCACAGTGAATTCCCGCTCATCCAGCGTTTCGGTCAAGTTCACCTCAACCTTCGCCTTCTGCTCGTTCAACGTGTTCAACTGACCTTCCAGCAATTGCACAATCACATCTGACTTCGCGATCAAATCCTGCAACTTGTCGTCAATGCTCGCAGTCTTCATCCGCTCTTGGCGCATGCTTTCGGATTTACCGCGACTAAAGATGCCAACAAAACTTTCCCAACCGGTCTTGCCCCGCATCTCGTCAAAGTCTTTGGAAAACGCAGCCGTCACATCATCCAAGCCCATGATCAGCTCGGCAATATTGGCGTTCATCACATCTGTATGGGCATGCACATCGTCCAGCGTCGCGTTTTCAATGTCGATAGACACATCATCGCCCGACTTCATCTTTGCGCGCGCCGTTTCGATACGACCAGTCAACTCAGCAATTTTTGACTGCGCTTCAGCCACCTGCGCCTGAGATTCGCGCACTTGTGTTTCAAAATTCGACATGAAACTCCCCCATTCGATCAATATGTTACGCTCTATATGGGGAGTGTTAATGCGATTTACATCACCCCAAATTGAAAATTCGACCCAATGTCGCAAATCCGCCCTCTCTTTTAAAGTGAAATCCCCGCCAGACATTCCCCCTTGTCCAACCCGCCACGGCACGCCATATGCCCCCGCAATGGAGGACAGGATGACCCTACGCGCACGCATCAACACGCTGATCGACAGCACGCACTTTCAAAACACCATTCTCGCGGTGATCGTGTTCAACGCCGTGCTGCTGGGTCTGGAAACCTCGGCAACTGCAATGCGCAACGCAGGCACGCTGATCCACCTGCTCGACAACATCTGCCTGACCATCTTCGTTTTTGAAATCCTGCTCAAACTCTATGCCCGCCGCCTACGGTTCTTCACCAATGGCTGGGCGCTCTTTGATCTCGCCGTCATCCTGATCGCCCTCACTCCGGGCACCTCAGGCTTCGCCGTGCTACGTGCCCTTCGTATCCTACGCGTGCTGCGCTTGCTTTCCGCGGCCCCCCGCCTGCGTCGCGTGGTCGAGGGCTTTATCACCGCCCTCCCCGGCATGGGCTCTGTCTTTTTGCTGATGACGATCATCTTCTACATCGGCGCGGTCATGGCCACCAAACTCTTCGGCCCCACCTTCCCCGATTGGTTCGGCAACCTAGGCCGCTCGGCCTATTCTCTCTTCCAGATCATGACACTAGAAAGCTGGTCCATGGGCATGGTCCGCCCGATCATGGATCAGCACCCCTACGCTTGGGCCTTTTTCGTGCCCTTCATCATGGTGACAACCTTTGCCGTGGTGAACCTTTTGGTTGGTCTGATTGTGAACTCCATGCAAGACGCCCATCACGAAGAAGACGTCGCCAAAACAGACACCTACCGCGACGAAGTCCTCGCCCGCCTACAAGCCATCGAAGCAAAGCTCGACAAACCGCAAAGCTAGCCCCAGCGCACCAACCCAATAATCGCGGACGCCGCATAGAAAAACTGCAGCGCAAAAAACGCCCAGCGCTTATCCAAAGCCCCCCAAGCCGCAAACAACAGGGCAGAGATCAACAACAACGAAAACCCAAGAATTTCGTTGCCGGTATTGGATGCGATCAACAACGCATAGGCCATGGCCAAAACCGACCCAGAGACCTCAAATATTGTAATCCACTTAGATTTCGTCATCGCCATCCCACCTCTGCTCTGCACATCCTGATGCCACGCAACAAACACCGTTGCAATTCTTTCGCCAACCCAGCGCTTTTTCTTGATCCAAATACCTACTCCATGCCGTCAACACGCCACACCGCTTTCGCTTGATCACCCCCCAATCCCCGCTACTCTGGCGACAACCACAGCGGAGACACCATGCAAACCGGCCCTCAAAACCTCATCACCGATGTAACTGGCCTGCGCGTTGGCAACGCCCAAGACGACCACATCAAATCCGGCACCACGGTTCTAACCGCTGACGATCCCTTCACCGCAGCTGTTCACGTCATGGGCGGCGCGCCCGGCACCCGCGAAACCGACTTACTGGCACCGGACAAAACCGTGCAACAGGTCACAGCCCTCGTTCTCTCCGGCGGCTCGGCCTTTGGCCTTGATGCCGCGTCCGGCGTCGCTGATGCCCTGCGCGCCCAAGGCAAAGGGTTTCAAGTCGCCGACCAAATCGTCCCAATCGTCCCCGCCGCGATCCTCTTTGATCTAACCAACGGCGGCGATAAATCATGGGACCGCAGCCCCTATTACGAGCTTGGCCAACAGGCTCTATTACAGGCCAAATCTGACTTCTCCTTAGGAACCCACGGCGCTGGCACCGGCGCAACAACCGCCAGCTTCAAAGGCGGGTTAGGCTCTGCATCCGTCATCACACCCAGCGGCCACACAGTTGGTGCAATTGTCGCCGTCAACGCCCTCGGCGATGCCATCGTCCCCGGCACCAACCACTTCTGGGCCGCCCCTTGGGAAATAAACGGAGAGTTCGGAAACCACGGCCCAGCGCCCACGCCACCTACCGATTGGCCCAAAACCAAATTCAGCAGCCAGAACACCACCATCGCTATCGTCGCAACAGATGCCGACCTAACCCAAGCCCAATGCACCCGCATGGCCACTGCCGCACACGACGGCATGGCCCGCGCACTGGTGCCCAGCCACACCCCAATGGACGGTGATCTGGTCTTTGCCGCATCAACCAACGCAAAACCGCTCAAAGACCCTGCATTAGACCCGATTCACCTCGGCCATGCCGCCGCCACCTGCCTCGCACGCGCCATCGCCCGCGGCGTCTATCACGCCAGCCCAGCCCCAAACGACACCGTGCCACCCTACCGCCTACCCTAGGGTCAACTGTCACACAACCGATACGCAAACGTCACACAGGCGTAACACGCATAGACCATCTCCCCGAGCACCGAATTCAATCAGGAGCTCAGAATGTCTGCGCGCTTTATCTGCCTAACTTCGGCCTTCGCCCTGACCGCTGGTCTGGCCAACGCCGAAATGAACTTCAACCGCATCGCATCCTTCGCGACCCCGCTGAACATGGCGGCGGGCGAGGACACAAGCCGCGAAACCTCCCCAGAAATCATCGCCGCCACCGCTGACGGCATGACACTGGTCTACACTGACAGCCCATTGGGCGCATTGGGTCGCATCGACATCACCGATGCCGCAAACCCAAAACCATTGGGCAACATCGCCCTGGCAGGTGAGCCAACATCCGTCGCCATCGTCGGCTCCACCGCCTACGCAGGCGTGAACACATCCGAAAGCTACACAGCGCCGTCTGGCCAGTTTGACGCAATCGACGTCGCAACCGGCAAAACCCTCGCGTCCTGCGACCTTGGCGGTCAGCCAGACTCCATCGCCGCTTCCAAAGACGGCAGCTTCATCGCAGTCGCCATCGAAAACGAACGTGACGAAGACCTAAACGACGGCATCATCCCACAGCTACCAGCCGGCAACCTGATCTTGGTGAACACAGCCAAAGACGGCCTAGACTGCGGCTCCATGAAAATGGTCGACCTGACAGGTCTTGCCGACATCGCCCCATCCGATCCAGAGCCTGAATATGTCTCAATCAACAGCCTTGGCGAAACCGTCGTCACCCTGCAAGAAAACAACCACATGGTTGTCGTCTCTGCCAACGGCGACATCATCAACCACTTCTCCGCAGGCGCGGTTGACCTCACCGGCATCGACGCCACCGACGAACGCGGCGCCCTGATCTTCACCGAAAGCCAAATGGGCCGCAAACGCGAACCAGACGCCGTGACGTGGATCGACGACACCCACTTCGCCACCGCCAACGAAGGCGACTACGAAGGCGGCTCGCGCGGTTGGACGATCTTTAACAAAAACGGCACCGTGGTTTACGACTCCGGCACCGACTTTGAAAAAGCCATCATCGAAATCGGCCACTACCCAGACAAACGCTCCGACGCAAAAGGCGTAGAACCAGAATCCGTCACTTTCGGCGAATTCAATGGCACACCCTACGTCTTTGTCGGCGCAGAACGCGCCTCTGTCGTCGGCGTCTACGACGTCACAAACCCAGCGGCACCACAGCTCACACAGCTGCTGCCATCCGGCGTTGGCCCAGAAGGCTACGCCGTGATCCCATCACGCAACCTGCTGATCTCTGCCAACGAAAAAGACCTGATCGAAGACGGCGGCGCACGTGCCCACGTCATGCTGTTTGAACAGCAAGACGCACCAGCAACCTACCCGCACCTCACCTCTGCAGGCGCAGATGAGCTCATCGGCTGGGGCGCAATCTCTGGCATGGTTGCCGACAAAGACGGTATCGTCTGGGCCGTCAACGACAGCTTCTATGGCTTCCAACCGTCCATCTTCAAAATCGACACCAACAGCACCCCTGCGAAAATCGTCGACGTGATCCGCATCCACCGCCAAAACGGCCAAGCCGCCCAAAAGCTTGACCTCGAAGGTATCACACTGGACGGCAAAGGCGGCTTCTACCTCGCCTCCGAAGGCCGCACAGATCGCGTCATCCCACACGCCATCTACCACGTCTCCGCCGATGGTCTGATCAAAGACCGCAAAGGCGAAATCGGCCTTCCAGCCGAACTGATGTCTGTCGAAAAACGCTTTGGCTTCGAAGGCATCACCAAAATCGACGACACCCTTTGGATGGCCGTGCAACGCGAATGGAAAGACGACCCAAAGAACCACGTCAAACTGGTGGCCTACAATCTGAAAACCAAAGAATGGGGCGCGGTCCACTATCCAAAAGCAGAGCCTAAAAAGGGCTGGGTTGGCCTGTCTGAAATCGTAGCACATGGCGACAACGTCTATGTCATCGAACGCGACAACCAACACGACACCCGCGCGGTCACCAAAAAGATCTACAAAATCGCCCTGTCCGAAATGACCCCAGCCCCACTGGGCGGACCGCTACCAGTCGTCACCAAAACACTGGTCCGCGACCTGCTGGATGACCTGACATCAACCGGCGGCTACGTCCTAGACAAAGTCGAAGGCCTCGCGATTTTCGAAGACGGCACAGCAATCTTCTCCACCGACAACGACGGCGTAGACGATCACTCCGGCGAAACCATCTTTATGAACATCGGCAAGATTGACGGCTCTCACGGCTAACTAGACCAACCGTTAAAAACAGAAACGCGCGCCAGAAAACTGGCGCGCGTTTTTTGATAGAGCATTCAATCGCATCTCTCAAAATCGCCACATTCCCAGCGTACGATTCCCCCAAATTTGGATAAGTCGTATGAATAAAATCATTTTCGCATTCACCATTTCAATCATTGCTCTAGCGTCCGCACCGATTGCGCAACAAACAGGGCCCATCAGGTATGTAGAAGTGGCCCAATCCAATTGTCCGGCCGAATGGAAGCACCTGAAATCCCTAAACCCCGACGCCTTGACTCATGTAGAAACAACCCCGGTTGTAGGTGAGACACAAATGGACCCCGTCACGTTAGCCGCATGGGGAAAATACGTGACAGCGATCTCACACCTTGCGGATTATGTCGGAGCCTTTGTCACCTTGATAGATGGCAATACACACAGCCGATCCTTTGCGAAAGAAACCGAAGCAAAGTACCGTTTGGCCACATGCCTGCTTCCTGATCCAAACGAAAGAGAACATTTGCTAACCTACGTCAGCGCCACCGCATTAACGTCCAAATCCGAAGTATCAAAACAGTTATTTCAATCTTTTGACCAGTTTCAATGCATGGGCTTTGGACCCGCTAGCGATCAACTGTTTACGATGGATACCGAACACCCAAGCTTTCCACAAAAGGTGGAAGACATCCAAGAAACCCACATGAAAGTTTGCCCCGATTTATAGCCCCCCTTGACCACGCCCCTCAACCAAATTACCCCTCGCGCCTTCCAAAACTTCTAGGATAGCGCCATGCCCACGATCTCCCCTGCCCTTGGCATTGATTTCGGAACCTCAAACTCCGCCGTGGGGTATCTACGTGATGAGCAACCGCATCTGGTGGAAATGGCGCCGGGCAGCACGACCTTGCCCACCAGCTTCTTCTTTGATTTTGACACCCGCAAAACCCTGATCGGCGATCCGGCCAACGCGGCCTTGCTGAACGGCGACGAAGGCCGCTACATGCGCGCCCTCAAACGTGTGCTTGGTACCAGCCTGATGCACGAAAAACGCCAGCTCTTGAACGAGCGTGTCACCTTTGTCGACGTCATCGCCCGCTTCCTCAAACAACTCAAAACCCGCGCCGAGGCGGACGCAGGCCAACCCTTTACCAAGGTTCTCTCTGGTCGCCCCGTCGTGTTTCACGGCGCTGACGATCCACGCGAACAACAGGCCGAAGACGACCTGCGCCTCTGCTACGAAGCCGCCGGTTTCACCGACATCGCCTTTATGCCCGAACCCCAAGCAGCTGCCATCGCTGGCGGAGCCGACCAATCCAAAGGCTTTGGGCTGATCGTCGACATCGGCGGCGGGACATCAGACTTTTCGATCTTTCAAAAATCCGACAAGGGCCTCGAAATCCTCGTCAACCACGGCGTCCGCATCGGCGGCACAGACTTTGATAAATCCATCAGCTTTGATCAGGTCATGCCGCTTTTGGGCAAAGGCGCTAAGCTAAACCGTGAATTCGGCACCGGCACCACCGACACGCCCAATGCCATCTTCAACGATCTTGCCACGTGGGAGAAAATTCCGTTTCTCTACACCGCGCAAACCCGCCGCATGGTGGCCGACATGGCGAAACTGGCGGCAGAACCCAAAGTGCTAAACCGTCTGAACGCCGTCCTCACCGACGAACTCGGCCACGAGATCGCCTTTGCGACAGAGGCCGGCAAAGTCGCCGCCAATGGCGATCACGCCAATGCGCGGATCAACCTAGGCTACATCGAGCGCGACCTCGCCGCGCCGCTCACCAAATCTGCGATCAACGCAATCCTGATGCCATACGCCACCGCATTGTTTCAAGGCGCTCAAGACACGATGCAAAAGGCACAGCTCTCGCCCGCGCAAATTGATCGGGTGGTCTATGTCGGCGGGTCCAGCTTGATGTCATTTGTCACCGACGCAATGCGCGCGATGATGCCTCAGGCACAGCACGAATTTTCGGCCGTGTTCACCGCGGTCGCATCAGGTTTGGTCATCGCTGCAGATCGTTAACATCCGTTAACAATAAACCCCGCAACCAAAGGCCACGGGGTTCAAAAAGGAATCGTACGTTTCAGACCGTGAAACGTACGAATTTCCAGATTTACAGTTTGTTAATTGACCGTTTTCGCGTCAACCACATCCGCCTCAATCGGCGCATTGCCACGGGCGATTTCGATGCGGCGCGGCTTCAATGCTTCGGGCACTTCACGCAGCAAATCAATGTGCAACATGCCGTCTTCGTGGCTTGCACCATTCACGCGCACATGGTCAGCCAATTGGAATTTCCGCTCAAACGCGCGAGTTGCAATTCCGCGATGCAGATATGATTTTTCAGTGTCTTGTTCAGGTTTCCGCGCGGTCACAACCAGCGCGTTTTGCTTGACTTCAATGCCAAGATCATCGGCAGAAAACCCAGCAACGGCAATCGAAATACGATAGGTATCGTCGGCGGTTTTCTCAATGTTATAAGGAGGATAGCTGGAACCGGCTGCATCTTGTGTCAGGGCGCGATCCATCAGATCAGCGATTTGATCAAAGCCAACAGAAGCACGGTATAATGGTGCAAAATCAAACGTACGCATAGGGTTATCCTTTATCTAAGCGACAACAATATTTGCCTTCCCTCTTGGGACAGACAGTTAATCACCAGGCCCGAAATCGGCACCCGGTAAAGCTGAGATATAGGTCAGATTTTCGGTTTCAAGAGCAGGCTATTGCCCAACTTTCACAAATCGCGCGCCACCGGCCCTGTTACCGCCGCCAACTGTGATGCGTTTTGCGCCTGTGCCAACACGGTTCACAACCGCGCTTTCACCACGCATCTTGCGCTTTAAGTCACTCACAACCTCTTGTAATTCCATACCAAATACGCGCGTAGAGCCATCTTCTAAGTTCGTCCCACCAGAAACCAAAGACAAGATACGCACCCGCCCGCCATGTTTTACGAACACCGGCGCGCCAGATGATCCAAAGGTGGTATCGCAATCAAATTCTAAGATCGTTTTGTAATGCCCAACCTTGTTACACCGCCGCTGCCAGCTCATCGCCTGACTGCGCCCGCGCCCATAAGACATTACTTGAACATTCGTGACATCTTCGCTTCCTGAATGCACCAAAAACGGGTCCGCTTCCGAACTGAAAATCGGACTGTCCAGTTTCAGCAAAGCCACATCTCGTGGGATACTACGCGCCGTGGCCTTACCACCCTCGTTCACGTAACCCTCTGCAATTACGTACTTTTCCACGCGTCGTTCGGTCAGAGCATCGCCGTTTAAGTAACCGGCCCGAAACACTGCATTCCGGGCATCGCGTGATTTGCGCGTGTCAGGATCATATAAACAATGCGCTGCCGTTAGCACTTGATCAGTCGCGATCAAAACAGCCGTGCAAAACCCACCATCTGCCAGATCAAGCCGTCCAACAGCCTCCCAACCCAACATATCGCCACGGTTTTTCATGGTTTCCAACGCGGTCCCCGAGGCAACAGGGCTGGCCATCAACAGCCCGAAACAAAGCGCAATTTTTCCAAATAATTTCATATAATTACGATCCTCCCAAGGCCAACTGGGTCTCTGCCAACGTGACCTTCAGCACCGCCATCGCCGCCGCAACACTCGCCGCCAAAGCCACCGGTTCACCATCCGCCCGCGCCATCGCCGAAACCACTGACACAATCTGTGCACGCCCCTGCACCATCTGCAAAACCGGCGCGCCGCTTGTGCCGAAATTCGCCTGGCACGTTGTCACCAACACCCCTTCTGGGTGTGAATTCAGCGAACAACTATGCTGCAATTGTGGAATTTCGGCGCGGCCTTTGCCGTAAGACAACACACCAACCTCAGCACCGCTGAGATCAGGAAAGCCCACACGAATGGGCTGCACCACAGCATCAGAAATCGGGTTCTCTAACTGCAACAATGCTAAATCATGCTTTAGATTCTGAAGGTTACCTTGACGACCCACATCGTAATCAGGATGTGTCACGGCCTTTTTCACATAGGCATGCGCCGTCTCGCGCCCCTGCGCATAGCCTGCCTTGAACTCTAATTGCCACGCATCAAACCGTGCGCCGTTGGATTTGTCATACAGGCAATGCGCAGCGGTCAGGACCAAATCGGGCGCAACCAACGTGCCGGTGCAAAACCCCTTGTCCCCCAGTTCAATCCGGCCAACAGCTTGCCAAAGGCGGCTTTGCCCCTGAAACCCATCTTGGGCAGAAACCATTGTACCCAAAAGGCAAAACACAGCAATGAAATGGCGCAGCATAGAATTTCCCGTTCAACTTGAACGCTATGCTCCACCATCCAAAGGGCAGAAATTGGGCCGCTCTAGGGCTATCGTAGGATAGGTGGGCCTTCGACCTGCCCAGATTTCGCCGTAAGTGCAGCAGGCTTCGGTCCACCCATCGCCCAATCCAGCAACTCCACCGTGTGCATGATCGGAACATCGGTGCCCGAGCCGATCTGCATCATGCATCCGATATTTCCAGCGGCGATAATGTCGGGCGACTTAGCCTCTAAGGTTTTGATTTTGCGGTCTTTCAACTGCCCAGAAATCTCTGGTTGCAGTAAATTATACGTCCCCGCAGAGCCACAACACAGATGGCTATCCGCCGGTTCAACAACCGTGAAACCCGCCTGCTTCAGCAAATCTTTCGGCGCGGATTTAATCTTTTGACCATGCTGTAACGAACACGCCGCGTGGTAAGCAACAACTAATCCCTTATCCGCGCCCTTTGGCATTTCAAGGCGCGATAGAATCTCAGACACATCTAAAGCAATGTCTGACACCCGCTTTGCATCCGCCGCCAAAGCGTCATTCCGGAACATATGCCCATAGTCTTTGATCGTTGTCCCGCAGCCCGAGGTGTTGATGACAATCGCATCCAGCCCCTTGCCGTCCATTTCACGTACCCACGCATTGATATTCCGCGCCGCAGACGTATGGCTTTCATCCGTCTTTCCCATATGGTGCGTCAACGCCCCACAACAGCCCGCGCCTTCGGCCACAACAACCTCGCAACCCAACCGCGTCAGCAAACGAATGGTCGCGTCATTAATATCGGTATTCAACGCCTTTTGCGCACAACCCGTCATCAACGCCACACGCATTTTCGGCACGACTTCGGGCGCAAAGCTTTGCGGGCGATCATTGCGGCTGACGGGCGGAATTTGCTTTGGCGCCATTCGCAACATGGCCTGCAAACGCGCACTGGGGATCAAACCTGCAAAAGGCCGCCCAAGCTTTGCCAGTAACAGCGCGACGCGGAACCGCATCGGGTGCGGAATGATCCGTGCCAAAATCCAGCGCAGGGCGCGATCAGATAACGGTCGTTTGTGATGTTCTTCAATATAGGCCCGCGCTTGATCGACAAGGTGCATATAATGAACACCAGAAGGACAGGTCGTCATGCACGCAAGACACGATAGGCAACGATCCACATGCGTTACCGTTTTTTCATCCGGAACCCTTTGATTTTCCAACATATCCTTGATCAAGTAGATGCGCCCGCGCGGGCTATCTAATTCATCCCCCAGCACCTGATACGTTGGGCAAGTCGCCGTACAAAATCCGCAATGCACGCAAGCGCGCAAAATCTCATTCGCACGTGCAATCTCAGGGTCTTTTAGTTGCTCAGCTGTGAATTCAGTACGCATAACTCACCCCATCAAACCCTGATTAAACAACCCGCGTGGATCGAACTTTGCGCGCAATCCTTGGGATAGTTTGACAATGGCTGTCGGCTCAGGATGAAAAAGCAAATGCCCTTCGCCGCGCACCAAAGTCGCATGCCCTTGAACGCCGTGCATCTTTGAACGAACGTCCTCGTCTTCTGGGCAAAGCAACCAAATTAACCCGCCGCCCCAGTCATAGAGCACGGCATCGTTTTCGATCCTCGACACCAGCGCAGGAGCATCTGAGGGCTTCACAGAAACCCGCCATACATTGCCTTTGCGCCCGTGGAACAATTCAACATCTCGTACCCATTTCCAACCCGCTGTGGTTCGGTCGGGCGAGGTTTCAATCACCTGTTCTGCATCACTTGCTAAATGCTGGCGCAATGCATCCAGCCGGTACGTGACGGACTCTTCAAAGCCTTCTAGCCGCAGCATCGTTACCGGATGCCCATCAACGCCGACAGGCGCATGCGCGGCACCGGTTACCTCAAACGGCGACCCAAGCGCTTTGGACATAACCGCCACAGCCGCCTGATCATCCAATCCGTTCAACAATAGCACGCCCGTCATTTCCGGGTTCGGCAGAACCTTTAGGCTGACCTCGGTCATAACCCCCAAGGTCCCCCAACTGCCCGCCATCAACTTTGCCAGATCATAGCCGGTCACGTTTTTCATAACCCGCCCGCCATTGCTAATCGCACGCCCCATTCCGTCAATAAAACGCACACCCAGCAGAAAGTCGCGGCACGCACCAACAGAGACCCGCCGTGGTCCCGAGTTGTTCGCAGCCACGACGCCTCCAATCGTGGAAGCGCCAGCTGATCCAGTCAACCCGCGCGAGTCCATCGGCTCAAACGCCAACCGCTGCCCTTCAGCCGCAAGTGCGGCTTCAATGTCCAAAATAGGAGTCCCAGCCTGTGCAACTAAAGTCAGCGAACCGGGTTCGTATAAGGTTATCCCATTCAAACCCGTCGTCTTAATCGGATCGCCGTGAACAGATAGCCCACGTGAACCACCACCGTGGAGCGCAATCGGCGACTTGGCCTCACGAATGGTCTCTGCCATCTCAATTTCGGTCTTCGGGATCATCGATTGACCTCCTGTGGTCCACGTCGCGAGGCGCTGACGGATAGCGGAAAGACCTTTGCGGGGTTCAATAGCCACTTTTCGTCAAACACATCTTTAACCGCCATCTGGATATCCAGATCATCTGCTGAGAATTGATGCGTCATCAGCTCGCGCTTTTCGACGCCAACCCCGTGTTCGCCAGTCAAGCAACCGCCAACAGAAACGCAAAGCTTAAGGATTTCTGCGCCTAAATCTTCGCATTTCTCTAGATCGCCGGGCTTATTTGCATCAAATAAAATCAGCGGATGCATATTGCCGTCGCCCGCATGGAAAACGTTCCCAACCTTCAACCCAAACTCTTCGCTCAACTCACTTATCCGGCGCAAAACCAGTGGTAGTTGGCTGACAGGAATAGTCCCATCCAAACACATGTAGTCGTTGATTTGCCCCATCGCCCCAAAGGCGGATTTGCGGCCCAACCAAATCTTTGCGCTTTCTTCTGCCGACTGGCTTTGACGCAGTTCAACCGGATTATGTTTCTGCGCAATCTCACTGATCCGCTCTAACTGCGCATCAATCTCTGCATCCGATCCTTCGACCTCTACGATCAACAACGCCTCGCAATCGGGGTAACCTGCACCGGCAAAATCTTCGGTCGCGCGGATGCAGATCCGGTCCATAAACTCAATCGCGACCGGTAAAATACCAGCCTTGATCACGTCACTTACACAGGCACCTGCTACCTCATTATCATCGAACCCAATTAAAATTGGCCGCGCCCCTTCGGGCTTTGGTAGAATGCGCAAGGTCGCTTCAGTCACGATGCCAAGCTGACCTTCGGAGCCACAAATCAACGCAAGAAGGTCCAACCCGCCTGCATCCATATATGGCCCGCCAACATCAATAATGTCGCCTTCTATCGTGACCAACCGTGCGCCAAGCAGATTATTGGTTGTCACACCATATTTTAGGCAATGGGCCCCACCTGAATTCATCGCAATATTGCCTGCAATCGCACAGGCCAATTGTGACGACGGATCAGGCGCGTAGAAAAATCCGTTTTCCTCTACCGCGCCCGTCACGCTTAGGTTCGTGCGCCCAGTTTGCACGCGAATGATTCGATTGTCATAATCGGTTTCCAGAACCTCGTTCATCTTGGCAATTCCAATAATGACAGCATCAGATGTCGGCATTGCACCACCCGCCAACGACGTTCCAGCCCCCCGAGGGACAACTGGCACATTCTGCTCATGGCAAATCTTCAACGCCGCTGCCACCTGCTCTGTTGTTTCTGGCAAAACAACAGCCAAGGGCGGACAACGATAAGCCGTTAACGCGTCACACTCATAGGCGTAGGTTTCTTCGGGCGCGTCAATCACAGAGCCCGCGGGCAAAACGCGCCGCAACAACGCAACAATTTCTGCCTTTCGCGCAAGAACTGTCTGATCAGGGAGTGGCATTTCCATAACGGCACCTCAATTGAATTGGTAATTTAATATAACCAATTTTTACCAATGACAACCCTGCGGCAAACCGACTAGTGTGCGCTCATGATTTGGATTGACCGCCTTGCACTGTTCTCGACCATTGATTTCATTGGTCTCTTCCTGCTTTTTACCGGGTGGTTCACCATTGGCTGGATCACAGAAAACCCGCCCAAAAACAAACCATCGGTTTCTAAGCTGATGGTGTTTTATCGCCAGGAATGGATGCGCCAGTTCATTTTGCGTGATCCGCGCATCTATGATGCGCAAATCCTTAGCAACTTACGGCAGGGCACTGCTTTTTTCGCATCTACGTCTATGATTGCAATTGGTGGCGGGCTGGCCCTAATCGGAAATGCAGAGCGCCTAACCGGCGTCGCCTCGGACCTGACGTTAACCAACGTTCCCACGATTGTTTGGGAAATCAAGCTAATCATCATGCTCTTCTTTATCGCTAATGCTTTTCTTAAATTCGTTTGGTCACACCGCCTCTTTGGTTATGCAGCCGTCATTATGTCTGCTGTTCCTGTCGACCCCAACGATCCGCTCTGCATTCCACGCGCTGAAAAAGCAGCAGAAATCAACATTGCTGCAGCCCGAAGCTACAACCGTGCTCTACGATCAGTCTATTTTGGATTAGCGGCAACAGCCTGGCTGGGCGGTGGAATTGCCCTCTCCCTAGCAGCCATTCTAACGGTTTTCATCGTGTGGCGCCGAGAGTTTGCAAGCATTTCGCGGGCAGCTCTACTAAAATCAACTTTGTAACCGGCGGAGAATCCTTATGCGCGCACTTGTCTTGTTAGCTTTTGTTGCCTCACCCGCTTGGGCAGATTCTCCGGTTATTGAAAAAGTCCAAGGTCGCCAAAGCGGTACAACTTGGCAGTTTGACGTAACCCTAAGCCATGCAGATACAGGCTGGGACGATTACGCGGACGGCTGGCGCGTCCTTAATACCGATGGAACAGAGCTTGGCATGCGCGTATTGCACCACCCTCATGTCAACGAACAGCCATTCACCCGAAGTCTGTCGGGCGTTACGATTCCAGAGGGTGCTTCAGAGATTGTCATTCAATCGCGCGATTCAGTTGGTGGCTGGTCAGATCAGACCGTCACGATTTCTCTGGACGAGCCAAACTACGCACGGTGATACGGCGAACCTGATAGAATAGATGCCGCGCGGTACAGTTGTTCGCTCAACATCACGCGCACCAACATATGCGGCCAAACCATTTGACCAAAGCTAAGCGACATGTCGGCCTGCGCGCGCAAAGCTGGGTCGATACCATCCGCACCACCAATCACAAAAGCTAAATCCCCAACGCCATTATCACGGCGCTGCGCCAAAGCTTTTGAAAATTCAGGCGAGCTCATCAGCTTTCCGCGTTCGTCCATGGTGCAAATAACAGCTCCTTTCGGAATAACGCCTTGCAACAGTGGCGCTTCGGCCCGCATGCCGCCACCTTTGCGGTCTTCGACTTCATGCAATTTAACCGGGCCAAGCCCCAAGGCTCGCCCGGTTTTGTCAAACCGCTTCAGATAGTCATCAATCAAATCACGCTCTGGGCCAGACCGAAGCCGGCCAACAGCGCAAATATGGATACGCAATGCCATGTCTATCCTTTAGGGCCACCGGCCCAAAACATGTTAGGCGCTGCCGCCCTGTACCCACATTTTTTCCAGCTGATAGAATTCACGTACTTCCGGACGGAAAACGTGCACAACAACATCACCGGTATCAATCAGAACCCAATCGCCGGTATCTCTACCTTCGATTTTGCTGAGTCGACCGGTTTCATGCTTAATGCGTTCTACCAGTTTCTGAGAAAGCGCCGAGACTTGACGCGATGAGCGCCCGGAGCACACGACCATGAAATCGCCAATAGACGAACGACCACGCAGATCAATCTGCACGATGTCCTCTGCTTTGTCGCTTTCCAGAGTGTTAACAATAAGCTCAAGTAGCTCAGGGGCTGTTACGCCAGTTTTTGGCGTATCAGCCATTTGGTCACCATTTGCGGCGGGTGCCACATCCACATTCAAAGACAGAGACCTGCCCTCCTTGCAACGTGCCGCATTGCCCCGGCACTGGGCCTAACTTCAAGATAGCATCCGTTCTATGAATTTCCAATGAAACGCAAGCGGAATGCTGCGTTTCATTGTTTTTTGTAACCTGATGTGACTAAATCATGAGAAACAACGCGCCATCAGCTTGTGCCACACGGCTCTAGCGTATCGATCGATTTGTTGATCAGACGGCTTAAGCGCATCTCATCTACGACCTTATAAAACCCGCTTTCGAAATCACCTCGAACAGCTATCGACACGCGTGGTTTATTCGCTTTCGGCGGATCTATATGGCACGGATTGATTTGCATTGAAAACGCGCCATCCACATCAATACCCGCATCCATCCAAGACAATATGTGCGCCTGCTGCGCCGCCAATCTTGCGCGATCTTGCACAGTTAATACAAACTCCGCCGCATCCGTTGACCGAACGAGGTGATATGTCTCGCTTGAAACATCTTGGCTTTGTTCGTTTCTAGCCCGCACTGAAATTTCCACCCCTTTCTTAGAGATCGCGTATCCTTTCGACAGCTGAATGCGCGTAGCGAATGCTACCGGATCGGCTGTGATTGGATCTGGCTCTGAAGCGACAGCTTTTGCGCTGAGAGCCGTCGTAACGGACAAAGCCAGCACAACACATCGAAGGTTATAGCTAAACATGAGAATTCCCTTTATCGAATCAATTATTATTGCTAAACGATAATTAATTAATAAATGGAAGAAAAGATGTCATCTTACAATCAATCCAACATTCGGCGCCTCGCCAAATTTCTATTCTACGTGACAACACTCGCTTTGTTGGCACTTCCAGTTCTTTTCATTGTTGCCTGCACCCAAACCGAAATGCTGACTGAATGGCTGCGCGAGACCTATTCCGATTACCGACTACCGGATGTCATCTCGTCCACAAAATTCGCCTCAATCTTAGCTATCGAAGCGATTGGTGTTTTTCTGACGCTCTTCGTCCTGTGGCAAATGCGTGCGCTCTTTGCTTTATATATGTCCGGTGAGACGCTAACCGAACGTTGCGCAAAACGAATTTTGCGGATCGGACAAGGGTTGGTCGCCGTTGGGTGCGTCAGCTTCTTTTCAAAAACAATTGTTGTTCTCATTCTGACATTCCACAACCCACCCGGTCAGCGCACTTTATCCATTAGCTTTGGCGACGGAGATTTGGGCTTCTTATTGGCCGGCGCTCTTATTGTTGTTATTGGCTGGGTATCAAAAGAAGCAGCCCGTGCTGCTGAAGAAAACAAGGCATTCGTTTAATGGAGATTATAGTCCGGCTGGATGTGATGATGGCCACCCGCAAGATTAAGGGCAAAGATCTCGCGGCACGGATTGGAATCACCGAGCAAAACCTGAGTCTCTTGAAATCAGGCAAGGTCAAAGGCATCCGCTTTGAGACCCTTGCCAAAATCTGCAAAGAGCTTGAGTGCCAGCCCGGCGATATTCTTGAAGCAGCCGAAACAGACTAAACGGCTTCAAGCGCATCCAAATCCGTGCCACAGATTTCGGCCTCATGCGCTTGGATACGTTCAATCGGCCAATCCCACCACGCGATCTTCTGCATACGTTGAGCATCCAAATCCGAAAGGCGACGACGAACCTCACGCGCGGGATTTCCCGCGACAACAGAATACGGTGCGACTTTTCCCGAAACCACCGCCCCGGCGCCAATGATCGCACCATCTCCAATGACAGCGCCCGGCATTATCATTGCACCTGTACCTATCCAAACGTCGTTGCCAACAACCGTATCTGCCCCAGGCTCCGGCAAGCTTGGTCGATTTTCCCAACCACCACCGAACACGAGGAATGGAAAACTCGACAATCCATCATACCGATGGTTGGCCGAAGACGTGATAAATTGCACGCCAGCCGCGATTTGGCAGAACTTTCCAATTACCAACTTTTCGGGCGCAAATTCATAAAGGTATGGCGCAAGGCGAAAAACAATGTCCGCAGAATCCTCGAGCGGCTGATGCGCAGACATATATGTATAGTCCCCAACAAACAGGCGCGGGTGATCGACTGCTGCATTTAGGAACACAGTCCCCTTATGAGGCGTGCGATCTTTTAGTTTGATGGGATAAAAGGTGTTCGGGTCGGGAAAGGGCATATCAAAGCTCCATACTGAAATTAAAGAAATTCAGGCTTATGCTTTAATCATGGTCCTATCTCCGTTGGAAAATGGCAGGGGCACCAGGGTTCGAACCCGGGACCTACGGTTTTGGAGACCGTCGCTCTACCAGCTGAGCTATACCCCTACGGTGAGGATGGAATTAAGAGAGACTCAGCCGAACTGCAAGACAAAAACGACTCTCAATGCAAATTCTGATCACAGAACCCTCACACAAACGCACCCCAACGCGCGAATTGCACGCGCTTTCGTGAACCACCTGAAATAAATCGACTAAAAAACGACTGCACTTTTTTGTGACGCCGATATGACAAACTTTATTTCTTCAAAATTCTCTCGATGTCCTCTCGCAATCACACGAGGTCGACCTGCGCCAAAGCCATGTTTTATTGACCCGCACAGGCGGCCTGCAGCTTTGCACATAGGGCTGGTAACTGGAAACTCTTTTCAAGGAAGAAAAGCGTGATTTCTCGTGTGCGTTTTCGTGAATTCAAACTTCGGATCAGCGTCCCTAATTTGGTTGGTGTCAGCAGGACAGCTGGCAAACGACAAATAACAACACTGCAATACGCAACGAAAGGACACACATTATGAAACGCATTATCGCAGCATCCACAGCAGCTTTGGTTCTGGTATCCGGCGCAGCTTCTGCAATGAATTCTGCAAACGACGCAGCTGTTTTGAAATTCGCTCCTGAAGCAGACCTAGCTGGTTACTCCGACGCAGCCATCGCTCACATCGTAAACACAATCAACGACGACCGCGATGACAGCTTCGTTCAGAAACAAGCTCAAGTTCGCTCGCTTCTTAAGCACCTGAACTAATCAATCCAAAGTCTCCCCAAGACTGAAACCACTTATTAAGGAAAAAACCATGAAACGTATTATCGCAACTTCCGCAGCAGCCCTTGTTGTTCTGACTGGCGCAGCTTCCGCAATGACTTCTGCTTCTGCTAACGACGCAGCTGTTCAAAAATTCGCTCCTGAAGCTGACCTGTCTGCATACTCTGACGCAGCAATCGCTCACATCGTAAACACAATCAACGACGACCGCGATGACAGCTTCGTTCAAAAACAAGCACAAGTTCGTTCGCTTCTTAAGCACCTGAACTAATCAATCCAAAGTCTCCCCAAGACTGAAACCACTTATTAAGGAAA
>NZ_JAUORX010000008.1 GCF_030548175.1 Cognatishimia sp. 1_MG-2023
CCTTTCGCGCCCTCTTGAACGGGTTTACCCATGTCGCCGAACAAGGCGCGGCTAAACATGTCAGTCCTTTTCGGCACGCGAGGTACGCGTGCTTCGTCAATGTATGTCGTTGGATTATCAACGCGCTTCAGTTTTTCAAACGGATGCGCGCCATCTTTGAATTGTCGCTTGGCATACGCAGGCTCATTTTGTTGCTTCGGCAATTTTGCCAATGGCAAATCTGAAGCAAATTCAAAACTTGTTGTTACGGCTGCGACACCATAGCGCGATCCGATAAAAGGAGCTTCAAGCTCACTGCCTTTAACCATTGCAACGCCTGCAGCAACGGCCAACCGATTCAAATCAACATCACTAGAGCTCGCTGTATGCGCCCGTGCGTCATGACCCAACAAGCGAAGGTAGTTCGCAATAACAACTGCCGTTTCGGCGGCCAGCAACGAAGACCGATGCGCAGATGCATCTTTGATCCAGTCCGACCCAGGTTCATCTTTATTGGGCTCGCGGGGGTGCTCATACAAAAAGACAAGAGCGTGTGTATGATTGGAAATGGTTGTGGGTGGTGCTTCCATCGACTCCTTGAGATCGGCCATGATCAGGTCGATCCCAGAAGCAAATGTTTTAGTCTGCCTGGTGCGCAAATCCTCGGCCAGACGATCAATATCTGGATTGCGAATTGGCGTTGGCAAGATTGCATTTGTCGGCAATGCGCAGGCACCGACAATAGAAGCGTCCGCAAAGTACCCAAAGGCCTTTAGGTGATTGGCGCGTTCAACCAATTCAACTGGCGCATCAGCGACGGATTTATTGATCAAGCCATCGCGAATTGCATCCAACATCGCCTGATGGTCTCCCATCGCATTTACGATGGAATCCGGTTGGTTTGGTCGGTGATACGACAAAGGTTCAAAGCTCGGGACTTTATCAAAGTCCACCGTTGCTGCGCGCGACAGTGTTTCCAACGGCAACCGGCCCATGTGAACTGGACGCCTCTTGTTCGAGCGTAATGCGATACCCATTAGAGTGAGTTCCTTAGTTAACTGCCAAACATTGTGTTTGGTAAAAACAGTGCGACGGCAGGGAAGACAAGCAGAATGACAAGTGTCAGGAACATCGCGATCCAAAACGGCCAGATGCCTCTGAAAATTGTCCCGATTGGGACGTCAGGCGCAACACCTTTGACGATAAAGACATTCATTCCAACCGGAGGCGAAATCAATCCCATCTCTAAAGCAATCACAGCAAGGACACCAAAGAGGACCATGTCAACGCCAAGTGGCTCCAAAATTGGCTGAACCAGCGGAATAGTCAAAACCAACATGGCAAAGCCATCCAAGAACATTCCTAGCACGATGAAGAGCAATAGGAAGGCTATGACAACTTGTGAACCTGTTAAGCCAAGGTCAGCGACCCATGTCGACAAAGCATACGTTACACCGGTGAACCCAATGAACGTTTTGAAGACAAATGCGCCAAACAGGATCAGGTATACAGTACCTGTTGCCCGCAGAGTCTGACCAAACACGTCTTGCAGGTTATCTTTGGTTAGTTTGCGCCGATACAGCGTGACCATGAATGCTAAAAACGCGCCAATACCTGCAGCTTCTGTCGCCGAAAATACACCGGTGTAAATGCCACCAATCGTTAAAAAGATAATCCCAAGGATTGTGCTGGACTTCCAGAGCGCCAACCACTTTTCACGGGCTGTCATAACAGTATCATTCATAGGCGCTTTGGACGGATTAATGATGACCGAAATCCAAATCGCAGCGATGAACAATAGGGTTAGCAGTAGGCCTGGCAAAACGCCGGCCAAGAATAGTCGACCGATGCTTTCTTCTGTCAGAATTGCGTATACAACAAAGCCAGCGGATGGCGGGATCAGGATGCCTAATGTACCGCCCGCAGCGATAGCACCTGTCGCCAAACCATCATGGTATCCGAACCGCTTCATTTCTGGCAGCGACACGCGGCCCATCGTCATCGCAGAGGCTAAACTAGACCCTGATAAAGCTGAAAAGCCTGCGCACCCCACAACAGCGGCAGATGCAAGACCACCTCTAAAACGGCCTAGCCATGCATAGGCAGCGCCATAAATCTCTCGGCTCATACCAGAAACACCAGCGAGATTACCCATCAAAACAAACAATGGAATGATGGTCAGCGGGTACGATGTTGCTTCTGCAAAGATTTCGCCGGCAAGTTTAGGCAGAGCCGCATTAGAACGGATGAAATAAATACCCACTGTTCCGACAAGAAGCATGGCCAATCCAACGGGCATGCGCAGATAGAGCAAAATCAGAAGGACAGCGAAACCGATGATCGCGATTGTTGCCAAGTCCATGGTCAGTTCCTTACTGGTTGAAGCGCTGCGATGAACCGCAAGCTGTAGTACACGGCCATCAACGCGCAAGCGCCGGCCAGTATGTAATAAAACGGCTGATGCAGAATCCCGAGGTTCACAGTGATGTGCCCACAGTCAAACCCGCATCTGCCTTTCTTGATTAATGCACGCACGGCAACGACGAGGATGCCGACAGATAGCGCGTGAACGAGCACATCAGCGATGCGAAGCACGCGGTCACCGAAGTGGCGCTCAATCAATTCAATGGTGACGTGGGCTCCATAGATCCCACCATAGAAAATGGCGCAGGCCACAACCACCGAAGCCGTTAGGACAGACACATCCTGCAATCCGAAAAGTGCGTCATTCAGCACATAGCGCCAGAAAACGCCGACGACCGTCAAAAGCATCATAAAGGTTACGCCGAGGCTTCCTATGACACATGCGATTGTTCCAAGCTTACGGATGGTTGATCCTAGTGGAATCGAGGAAAGGTTGTGGCCTGACATATTAACCTCCCTGCAACATGGTGATGACATCACCTACAGTTTTGTCGCCGGCCGGGTTCTTTTTCAGGTCAACCATGACTTCATCGATAACCGCCTGAATTTTGGCACGCTCAGCGTCTGGAAGATCAATGATTTCGAGGCCTGAAGCGGCGGCTTTATCGATGCCTTTTTGGCCGATAGACGCATAGGTCTGTGCCGCTTGCATCGACAAGTTGGAGTCCGCAACCCGGTCAATCGCCGCGCGATCTTCTTCGCTAAGGCTGTCATATGCGTCTTGGTTCATCAAAACAGCAAAGGTCGCTGGGCCACCTGGGAACCAGGTCGTGATATAGTCACCCGGCTCGTCCAGTTTAAAGGATAGGATGCCCGATGGATCGATCATAACACCATCAACAATCCCGTTTGCGAGACTTTGGTTGACCTCTGTCACCGGGAGCGCGATTGCTGAAATCCCCAGCGCTTCGAGGAATGGAATAGCTGTTGGATCAGAAACTCGGATTTTCAGCCCTTGTGCGTCTTCAAGGCTACGCACCGCTTTACCACGCGTGATCAAGACGGGTGGCGAATTAGTCCAGAACCCGATCATTTTGCCTTTGTATTCCGCTTCGATCTCATCACGCGAAGCCCGAATGGCCTCGGTGCATGCTGCTGCGGATTCACAAACGCCTGGAAGGCTTAAAACAGCTGATTTCTGGAACAAGCGATGTGAGAAGCTTGGCAGCATAAAGACAATGTCCGCCACGCCATCAAGCATGATGGAGTATTGATTTGGTGGGCTCGCATTTAAGGCCCCACCTGGAAAGTGTTGAACGGTAACGTTACCACCTGTTTCTGCTTCAATCATCTCACCCATTGGCGTGAGGAACGCTTTGTTCATCGGGTGATTTGGCCCCATGAAGTATGCGAGTGATAGATTTTCAGCGTACGACGCGGATGCGACCAGCATGGCGACTGTCGTTGCAACGCCCTTTGCAAAAGTTTTCATTATTTTGTCTCCCTGTTTGTTGCTCAACTATGGCTAGCGTCTTCTCACTCACCACATGATTAACACTGCTAACTATTTCAATTGCAACTGATTGCGTCAAGAAATTATTTACAAGCGCAACTATAAGCATGTAATGTAAATTCAACTCACCCGTCTTGAGAAAGAAAATTCAATTTATTTCAATGACTTGAAAATAGATTAACGGAAGCAACAGAAACTGGAAAACAGACCATGGCTGAGCTGAAAGAGCCAAAAACCGAATATGATTTACGTTCTCGCTTGGGTTTTCGCCTGAGTCGCTTATCGAAAATCATCCAAGATAGGCTGGAGAAAAAGCTCGCCAAATACGGGCTTTCAAGGCTGCAATGGTGCGTGCTGTCTGGGATTGGGTTGGAAGACATTACAACTCCGTCAGAAATCGCAGATCACGTTGGAATTACGCGGCAAGCAATTTCCCGGTTGCTTTTACAAATGCGCAAAAAGGGATGGATTGAACAGGAGTTCGATCCCAAAGATGGCCGATCTCGGCGCCTCGTCATAACTGAAAGCGGCCGCGCCCTCCTAGAGGCGTGCCACCCAATTGTTAACGAAAATCAAACCTACTTCACCAACAAGCTCAATGCCGAAGAGCTGCGTATGCTCGATATAACATTGTCCAAGTTGGTAGAAGGCGAGTCGACGAGAGTAGATAGCTACTAGCGTCTACCTGTCTGCTGGAAACGTCCTTCCCAGTTCGTTTCAAAGAAAGAAGGGGCGCCAAATGAGCGCCCCTTCTTTCTTTTGCTGACAAACGTTTAGCTCATGATGACTTGAATATCAGTATAAGCCTTTAAGCCTTCGTCGCCGAATTCGACGCCAAGACCCGATTTTTTCACACCGCCAAACGGGGCATTCGGCTGCAAAGCACCATGTTTATTAACCCACGCGGTCCCGCATTCCAGCTGCCCAGCCAGTGCACGTGCCTTTTCAACATCGCTGGACCACACAGAGCCACCTAGACCATTGTCACTGTCATTAGCCATTGCAATGATGTCGTCCTGATCAGTGTATTTCACAACGCCAATCGCCGGACCGAACTGCTCTTCACTGACAAGGGAGTCGTCATTACTCAGACCAGTGATAATTGTTGGAGGAAAAAACAGGCCTTCACCCGGTTCGCCACCAAGTTTCACATCTCCGCGGGATTTTGCATCTGCGACCAAACGGGAAACTTTGTCGAACTGCATCTGGTTTTGAATTGGGCCAAGCACGCTACTTTCGGCTAATCCGTCACCAACTTTGATCGTTTTTGCAAAGGCCACCAAAGCGTCAACCACCTGATCATGCGCGTCTTCATGCACATAAAGCCGTTTAAGCGAACCACAAGTTTGGCCGTTATTGATAAAGATCCCCCAGAACAAACCAGGTGCAATCGCTTCGGCATCAACATCACCCAAAACAATACCAGCATCGTTCCCGCCTAATTCTAGCGTCAGACGTTTCATCGTAGATGCCGCGGACTCCATCACTTTTTCACCGGTGCCACAGGAACCTGTAAATACAATCTTACGAATACCTTCGTGCGCAGACATTGCACCGCCAATGTTCGAACCGCTGCTATCTGAACCTGTCACGCAGTTTACGACGCCTGCCGGAAGCACTTCGGACATCAACTCGATCATTCGCAATGTCGATAGTGGCGTATATGGCGAAGGCTTAATGACCACTGTGTTGCCAGAAAGAATGGCAGGAGCCACATGCCACATTGCGATCAAAAGCGGAAAGTTCCAGGGAGTAATAGACCCAAC
Source organism: Cognatishimia sp. 1_MG-2023 (assembly GCF_030548175.1). Classification (GTDB taxonomy): domain Bacteria; phylum Pseudomonadota; class Alphaproteobacteria; order Rhodobacterales; family Rhodobacteraceae; genus Cognatishimia. The sequence continues at coordinate 5,623 of NZ_JAUORX010000008.1, forward strand.
AACGCCGAGTGGCTTGCGATGCAATTCAACACGTCCTGCCTCATTGTCTTGGATCCCCTCAACAGGCAGCGACAGTTTGGAGGTAAAGCGTGCCCAAGCCACAACTTTCTCTACCTCCCAACGCGAGCCAATACCACCAAGCGGCTTACCCTGCTCTCGTGTCAAAATTTGCGCCAATTCCTCAGCATTCTCTTCAAGCTTATCAGCTATAGCAATGCACGCAGCTTGGCGGTCCTTTTCAGAGGTTACGCTCCAAGCTTTAAACGCCGAATTGGCAGCAGCAACGGCGGCATCCAAATCCTCTGTTGATGCGTCAGGTGCCTGGCCAACGACCGCACCTGTTGACGGGTTAACAACATCAAAAGTTGAATCAACGGCATAAGCCGCGTCACCGATGGTTAATGAAAATGCTTTCGACACGGTTTCTGTCCTCTCAGGAATATCACCGCAAAATGCGGCCTTACATATCCCGGAAAGCTATCTAGCAATTCGCGGTACGGTCTTGGCAAAGCGCGCGCCAATTCATTGCAAATCGCGCAAACTCTGATTCATTGCAGCCGTTGGAGAGAGATTAAACCGCGCTTTAAAGTGGCGGTGAAACGTACTCAAATCACTATATCCATTTGCAAAGGCAATCTGTGCAATTGTGTGGCCGTTCATTTCAGAAGCCATCAACATTGAATGAGCCGCCTCTAATCTGAACTTTTGAAGTGTCGCATGTGGACTTTCGCCATAGGTTGCAAATGCCGCCTGTAATCGCCGTGGTGACGTCCCGATTACTTCGGCAATTTTCTTTGTCGCCAGCTTTCGATCTCGGTAGTGTTGCCGAATAATGCCCATCGCCTGCGAAACCAAAGCTTGGTCGAGGTTTAAGCCACTGGGCGCTTGTGTCCTTCGCTCTGCAAGATGCGCGCCAAACAACGAATAAAACGCATCCCCAAAAGGCGAGTAGTCTGGATCATCAGCCTTTTCGATTTTACGTAGAATAGATCGCATAGCCAGCCCGGTTGAATCCGTTGCTGCGACCTTCAATCCACCGGCTAACATCGGGCCGAACCGTTGCGTCATGCTTTCACGTGGAAGGTGCAGAACGGAATGTTGCGCAGATTTTCCACCATTTTGAATGTCGCAAGGCCTGGCTGCATCTAACAGATATAAATCGCCAGCTACCAAGTTCGTCTCCGTACCGTTGTGTACGACACAGCTGTTACCGGATTTCTGCTCAATTAAAACGAACTGATCCAGACTATCACGCCGAATATCCTTGGGGCGCCGTTGAACCCCAAAAGAGTTATGGCCGATTTGTGCGAATCCAAACCCACCCGATTTACGCTTGCTGATCGCACCGGAAAACCGCGTCCCACTGTCAGCACGCCGCAAATAGAACTCACCACAAATACCCAGAATATCTTCCTGAAATCGGTCAAACATATGGTCCGCAGACACCCCTTGGGTATTGGTTGGTTTGGACGCTGATAAGGATATTGCTCGGGTTGCGTTCATCAAATTTCACAGGTTGCTAGGCACACACATGTAGCAGTTAGTAATATTGATTTCAAATGAAACTAATTTTACTCAAGTGAATTAGGCCACCGCATACGCGATGACCCCCGCAACAATCGGAAATTCTGCCGTCATTTTATTAGTTTAGGCGAATACCATTCAAATCTTGGTCGCCTGGTAACTGGCTGCGCTCAAGAATGATCTTGGAAACAGCGCGTGCGCGCACAGGACTCATCTTCGCCATGATCGGGGCGGCGGTTCGTGGATTCATAGTGCCCAAAACCATAATAGTAACCTCAATATCTAGGTCATCAATGATCCCGGCCGCCTCTGCAGGCTTCATGTTTTTATAGAAGCTGATCAAGCGTTCCAAATCGGCTGTTTGCTGTGCTTCGACTTTTCCCAAAAGAGTTTCGATAGAATCCTTAAGCTCTGTCAAAGCAGCCTTTTCAAGCCCAAGTTTCTCACGTGCCAATGCCAATTCGGATTCACGAACATCCAGCATCTTTCGTTGATCCGCGATCAAGTCGCGCTCCAAGGATAGTGACCGTAAAACTTCTTCTGGCGTTTCACACATCGCAGGCTCGCTACCCAATCCAGCAACCACTGGCGGTGGCAAATCTTCCTCTTCTTCAGGAACTTCTTCTTCGGCGCTCGCTGCAGCCAGAATAATGGCTGTGTCCGGCTGCGGCGCGTCAAATGCATTGGGCAAATCTGGGAAGGAAACGGCTGCCTTTGCAAAAGCAGTGATCACCAAACCACCAATAAGAACCTTGCCGAGAAGAAATTTTGCCATGAATCAGGCCCTTTTTTCCGAACGAGATGTTTCAAAGAAACGCCGCACCAGGTCTTGTTTGTTACGGACTACCTGAACGCCAGGGATCTTATGGCCAGATTGGCGGCGCGTACTGAACATCGGCTCATCATCATCCTCAACCCTTGGTTCGGGCTGTGGAGGATCTTGCAGGTTCAACTTCAACTGGTGCACAGACTCTTCGGATTTATCGACCGCAGAGGAAAACTGCTCGACCAACGGCTCTAGCTGCTGGAGTGCTGCCATTAAGACCTGCACTTTGCGTGAAACATACCAGCCGTAGCCAATGCTTCCTGCGAGTAAGAGAATAATTACAATATCAGTAAGGGTCGCGGCCATTTTCGGTCTCCTCTTCGGCTTCTATCTGCTCGGTAATACGAATGGCAGTATTGCCGTTGTTTCGTTTGCCCATGACGGCTTTGAACATATTTGTTTCAGCACAGACGACATTTGCCTCGTGCTCTTCATCAATCCAAAGATTGATGGTATCGCCGGGCTTCCAATTTATCACAGTTTGAATTGGGATTTCGACAGACGTCAGAACTGCTTCAAGTTCAACAGTTGAACGTTCTATTTGCCCGCTCAGCTGTTCTTTCCAAGGATTGCCATCCTCGGACGGCTCACCAAAGTGAATTTTGCCCAATTTCGGGCGGATAGGTTCCAGTGCATCATATGGGATGACGACATCAATTGAACCGGTACGCCCCCCCAAAACCACGGTTAACCGCATACGCACACATAAATTGGCTGGTTGTGTCACCGACGCGGAATCTGGGTCGGTTTCAACACGATCCAATTCTAAGTCCACGTCGCCAACCATGGCGAGACCACGCTGTAATTCCGTTGCTAGAACATCGCCAAGTCGATGACCAAAGCCCCGTTCAATAGCCGTGAATTCTTCGGACTGGCGCACCATCTCGCCCTTTGCGCTACCGCCGAGCATCAGCTCCATTGCGGTCAAAGCAAAAGTGGCATCCATCGCAATCAGGATTTCACCATCAAGGTTTTGTGCCGCAACTATCCCAAGCATCGCTGGCAGATTCAGCGACTCCGTCGCTTGGGCCATTGGTAGGTAGTCAAGCTGGTTTAGAGACGCTTCGCAAATCACACCAGTAAGCTCAGGCATGATGACAGAGATGGAATCAGCCAACCGTTCGCCAATAATGTCGAGCATAGGCAACCGCTCGAACGAGAAATCTGACATGCGGATGATTTCATCCACCAGATTACCGCTCTGCGCTTCGATCTCTTCTGGGGTCATTACCTTGTTCATGACGGTCCTATTGTACGATCAGATCGCTGATTAGAATTTCTTGTGGAAGGTCGTTGCCTGCAGCGGCGCGTGCTCGCTTCAACAACTCTGCCTTGACGTTCAAAATGCCCGCCATGCCGCGCACGTCAGCTTCAGTCAGACTGCGGGCATAGCCGTTAAACAAATCCCGCATGAACGGCTGGCGCTTTTCCATCATTTCCTTCGCGCCCTCGTCGGGGCGGTAAACCAGAACCACCTCTAGCTTTAGAAAGGCATTCGAAGGCACACCCTGCGCGTTATGGCTGACGATGTTGGTGAGGATCTCATCAAAATCCAACATCCCTTCGTCTTCAGGAGCGACTTCGGCGGTCTCTTCTTCTTTGGCATCCCCTTCGGCATAAGGGTCTGCCTCGCCCTCAGCAGTTTCTTCACCTTCTGCTGGGGCTTCCTCGGATTCTTCAACGTAGTCTGGCTCATATTGCTTGGCGTCATTTTTAAACGCCATTTGCGCAAGAAAGAATCCTCCGCCCAAGGAAATCACAGACAAAACAATCGCAGCCAGCAATAGCTTTTTGCTGGACTTAGGCTTCGCGCCCTCTTCGCCCTCAGCCTCTGCTGCGGGCTCTTGATCCTTGGCTTTAGGCTCTTTTGCCATTGATAAATCCATCTTTATTCAAGAACTATACTCCTATTTATTCATAATGATTGCAAGTATAGACATGGTTATTTACTTGCCGTGCAAAAATAGTTTAGTTTATTTTTAACCACCCAATGAATGCATCGGAGTCATCGTGCAAAATCTGATCAAAAACCTAATGGACCTTGGCCAGAAACGTCTCATGATTCTAGGCGGCGTTGCTGTTGGTTTGATGACGGCCTTGATTCTAGGCATTTCGGCAGTAGCCACCCCAGACTACGCGACGCTTTACAAAAACCTATCACCTGCCACCGCAACGTCGGTAGAGGCTACACTAGCCAACGCAGGTTTTGACGCACGCATGGGCGAGGACGGCACAACTGTCATGGTTCCCGCCAACAACCTAGCTCGTGCCCGCATGGTGCTGGCTGAAACTGGCCTTCCAATCGAAGGCGATCCGGGCTGGGAACTATTCGATGACGCATCGGGCCTAGCAATGAACACCTTTATGCAACGCGTGAACCGCCTGCGCGCGATGGAAGGTGAATTGGCTCGTTCGATCCAGACGCTGGAGGGCGTACAAAGCGCACGCGTTCACCTAGTCCTGCCAGAACGCGAAGCCTTTTCCCGCGAACGACCAAATCCGCGCGCATCTATCATCGTCCGCCCTGTTCCAGGACGAACCATCAACCGCAAACAAGCTTCTGCGATCCGGAATTTGGTTGCATCCTCCGTTGCCGAACTGGACTTAGGCCGCGTGACAGTTCTGTCAGCGAGCGGTGAAGTTATTTTAGCTGAATCTGGTGAAGGTGCGTCGCAAGTCACCATGCAATCCACAAAATCCAGCATCGAAGAGCGGCTGGCCCAAGAAGTGCAAAACATGCTGACCGCGCGCGTTGGTGCAGGTAACGCACGTGTTCGGGTAAACGTAGAACTGACAACCGCCCGCGAAGTGGTCGTTGAACAAAGCTTCAATCCAGATCAGCAAGTCGTCCGGTCCACCGAAAGCCGTAACGAAGAACAAGCCGGCACAGAAGGCGCTGGTGGCGTAGGCGTTGAAAACAACATTCCAGCTGCGCTGCAAGACGCAGGAGGCGGTGCCGCCTCTTCTACCCAATCGAAAACTGGCGAAACTGTTCAATACGAAATCGGCAACACACGCCGTGAAATTGTACGCGAAGCTGGCGAAATCCGGCGCCTCTCTGTCGCCGTGTTGGTCAATGGTATTTACAACGTCGACGAAGGCGAAGTCGTCTACACAGATCGCGATGCCGCAGAAATCGAGCGCCTCACCGAACTGGTGAAATCCTCGGTCGGCTTCACCTCGTCCCGTGGCGATGAAATCTCGGTCGATAGCTTACGCTTTATGGACTATTCGATGGAAGTCGGCGATCCAATCACCATGTCGATGGGTGATCAAATCACGCGCAACATTGTCTCTATCCTACGAGGCCTCTTGGGTCTGATGGTTGTCGCTCTGGTGATGATACTAGGCGTACGCCCTGCCCTGCGCACCCTTCTTGAGAAACCTCAAGCTGCGCTTCCAGCCGCAGATGAATCGGTTTCCCTGATTGGACCAGATGGCGAAGTGTTAAGCGAAACAGCGGAAGGTGAGCCTGCACCTTTGCCAGTAAACGCCTTGCCGGACGGCTCACAACCGAAACCCGCATCAGATAACGGCACCGCATATGGTGGACGGCCAGAACCCCTATCCTTTGATCCCAAAGGCCCGGGTGTAACCAGCCTATTTGATTTAGACGAAGACGATGGCCCACATGAATACATCGAAACACTTGGTGTACGCGGCAACTTGATCAAAGCACGTGTTGAAGCGATCCAAAATATGGCGGAAGAAAAACCAGAAGATGTCTTACGCGTTCTTCGCACCTGGTTGCACTCGGAGGCTGAAGCATGATGGCCCTGAACCTTCGTGACTTCGACGCGGAATGTGATCGGTTTGGCGATGTACACTCCAGCAATTCGCAATCTGCACCACAGGATGTCCCGGTATTTTCCTTTACAGAAGAAGAGCTTGGCAAACTCTTGGCCGATGCAAGGGCGCAAGGCGCAGAGCAGGGCCACGCAGCAGGTCTAACAGCGGGCCGCCTGGAAGCACAGGGCGAGCATCAGGTTTTAGCAACTGCTGCCCTAAATGATTTACGTGACCAAATGTCCGTCTTTATTACCCAGGATGCGCAGCGACGACTTGAGCTGGAAAGTGACCTTGTCGACATGGTTTTGGATATTTGCGAACGAGTTGTTCCAGACCTCCTTAAGAGCTTTTCAACCGAGCAAGTCCAAGCACGCCTAAAAGACGCAATACATATCGGTAAAGGGCAAACCACGCTGTGCATGCGGCTTTCGCCCGCAACCGAGGCAGCTTTGTCCAGCGACCTTATTGCACTCGCGAACGAAGACTCCACGACAAATCTAAACATCGCCGCTGATCCCGATTTGAAAGATGGCGAAGCCCGCATGTCTTGGGACAACGGGTTTATGAAATACAGCCTAAACAATGTCTGCTCAGAAGTTCTGGATGCCCTGCGCCACGCTTCTGAAGAATTGAATCAACACTCTCAAAAGGTCTAACGCATGTCAGAAGACACTCCGACCCCAGACGCCGCCCCAGAAGGTCAAGATGCGCCACAAGAAACCGAGGCGCTTCAAAATGGCATTGATCCTGCGACTCTTGAAGCCATGGCGCAGGGTGGCGACGGTCGAAACATCGACGCACTATACAATGTGAAACTCGACGTTCGCGTGGTCCTTGGCCGTAGCCGGATGTCGATTGCCGATTTGCTAGAACTAACACGCGGCTCAGTCATCGAACTCGACAGAAAGGTCGGCGACCCCATCGACATCATGATCAATGACCGTATGGTGGCCCGCGGCGATTTGGTCAAAGTGAACGGTGATTTCATCGGTGTTGCGTTGCGAGAGATCGTCAAGGATTTCATCCCCGGTAATTGATCGGACTTTCTGTGGCACGCATTCTTGCAGGCAAATATCTATTAACGATTGGTCTAGGGCTGCTTCTGGCCCTTGCCTTCGTCGCGCCCGCTATGGCCCAAGATGCTGATATTGGCAGCCTGATACGCGATCTTTCTACCACGCTCAGCAATACGGATGCAGGTACGGACGACGCGGCCAGCTTATCGGGCCGGATCATCCAGCTTTTTGCGATTGTTACGATCCTGTCCATCGCACCGGGTCTTCTGGTCGTTATGACCAGTTTTACCCGATTTGTGATTGTCTTTTCGATGCTTCGATCCGCGCTTGGTTTAAACCAAACGCCCCCAAACATGGTTCTAAACGCTATGGCGTTGTTCATGACCTATTTTGTGATGGAACCTGTTTTTGATGACGCCTACCAAAGCGGCCTACGTCCTTTGATCCAAAATTCGATCACCGAAGAACAAGCCGTAATGGCAATTTCCGAACCGTTCAAATCGTTCATGTTTGCGAATACGCGCGAAAAGGACATGTCGCTGTTCCGCGACATTGCAGGGAAATCGGACCCAGATGTCGCGGTGACATCGGTCGATGACGTTGAGTGGCGCATCCTGGTACCCAGCTTTATGATCTCCGAATTGCGCCGGGCATTCACCATTGGCTTCTTGCTGTACCTTCCGTTTATCGCGATTGACCTGATCGTCGCATCCGTCCTGATGAGCGCGGGTATGATGATGTTGCCCCCTGTGATCGTCTCACTTCCGTTTAAGGTCATATTCTTTGTTTTGATTGATGGTTGGTACATGCTCGCGGGGTCTCTGATGGAATCCTACCTACCCTACGCAGGCGGCGGATAAACTCGCCTAAAAGACGATTGTCTTTACCCCAATTTAAAGGTTATTGTTGATCAACAAGAATAGATCGGGCTATTCATGGATAACAATCCTTAAAACCCGAATAAACGGGACGGGCCTATGAACCAGTTTGCCAGCTTTCGACGCGCCAAACGCCTGACCGGGCCAGAGAAATCAGCGATTCTGTTTCTGTGCCTAGGTGAAGACCGTGGCGGCGCCCTTATGCAGCAATTGGACACAGCCGAAATTTCGAAAATTACACGTGCGATTTCAGCGATGGGCGAAGTTCAAGCAGAAGTCGTCGAAGAAGTCATGCGTGAGTTTGGCCAAAAAGTTTCTAGTTACGGCGGGATCACGGGTTCCGTCGAAGCGGCGCGAGGCTTACTCAAAGGTTTTCTTCCCGAAGACCGTGTTGCCGAAATCCTAAACGAAATCGAAGGCAGCGGGACTGGTGATCTGTGGAAAGACCTCTCACTCCTCGACGAAAAGATGCTGGCGGATTACTTACGCAAAGAACACAATCAAACGGTTGCCGTCATTCTTTCGCGTATCACACCTGACGCTGTCGCAAAGGTATTGCCTTTGCTGGGGCATGATCGCTCTGTTGATCTGGTTGAACGTATGGTTGGCATGGAAGAACTTCCTTCTGAAGCCATCCACGCAATCGAAGACAGCCTGCGCCGCGAAGTCCTCGCCAAGGCGGGTCACGATGCTGAAGCTGAAGCCGAAAAGAAGCTAGTCAAAGTGTTCAACAAATTGGACGCCAAACTGTTCGAAGGCCTTTCGCGCGATCTAGAGCAAAAGATCCCCGAAAAGCTGCGGGCCATCAAACAAAAGATGTTTGTTTTCGACGATCTTGTGAACCTAAAAGCCAACGCCTTAGCACGTGTTATGCGTGAAGTGTCTGGAAACAGCCTGCCTTTGGCGCTGCGCGGTGCTGAAAAAGAAGTGCGTGAGCACTTCCTAAGCTCCATGCCTGCTCGTTCGCGTGACATGCTAATTGACGAAATGAAAGCAATGGGCCCTGTCAAATCCCGCGAAGTCAAAGAAGCGCAATCTGAAATGGTCGAGATTGCTCTTCAATTGGCAGAAAGCGGTGACATCGAGCTGCCCGAAACTGACGAAGAAGACATGATCGAGTGATCAACGATACAGCGAAGCACTCGCGTATTGGATGCTAGGTATATCAATTGTAATCGGAATAAATTGGCCACTAGCAGAAGAGCTTAGCAACTGAACGGCGATGCTGTTCGTTTGAAATTGCGGCGGATTCAAAACATCAGAAATCGCAAGATAACGTGTTTCCAAACGCGATACTTCTTCCGGATCTGATAACTTTGAAAGGTCGAATTTTTCAGAGAAAATCTCGACCTGCTTATCGACATCCAGCGTCGCCATTTGAGATGGCAATGCCAAGGCTGTTCTGAAAAACTCTGCGATCTCTCTGTCTTTTAAGACGTCAAACCAGCTGTCAATTTCACCGACTTTATCGCGCAATTCCAACACCGTACCAACAGTCGGATTTTGCACATTATTCTCTAGACGGAATACCGTATCAAAATAGCGATCAACAATCTGATCTTGCCAAGCCGTGTCTGCAAAGTCAGGTGTCTGCACTCCTGCCCCGGTCGTAAAGCCCATTGCCTCATGAATCTCGTCGAAATTGGCGTTTACCAACCGGTTCAACAATGACTCATCATCGTCAGGATTACTTTCCAAGATTTTGCGCATCATGCCTTTGCCAAAAATTTGGTCTTCTAAGTCAAAGGCACGCATAACAAAGGAATAAACCTCAAAGTCCTTAACGAACTCTTCAGGAGTAGAGATATTGCTTATGCGCTCCCGAAAGGATTCAGCCGCACGTTGATGCTGCGCTTCATTGCGCAACGTCTCCATTTGACGATCCTTGGTACGATCAATCAAATTCAACGAAAGCTGGCTACCCAATCCGGAAATACTTAAAACCATGGCTACTCTGCCGCCGTAGCGGCCTCCTTGCCTTTAAGCATGTCCAATAAACGGGCTTCGTATTTTATCAACGGCCGCAGCGCGCGCATTGCTTTGTAAAAATCTGCACAAGAAACATGGCTGGCTGCTTCAAAAATATGCCCACCGATTTCTTCGTGAAAGATCGGGACCAACGCCGCCAGATCTTTTTGAATAACTGGAACCAGGTCGTCGCGCACTTTTGGGTTCAGCAAAGCCGTTTGGATAAAGTAGTACACCGTCTTAACTGGCGAACCTGCTTCATCTTCGTCCAATAGATCAACACCGCGAACAATATCCGCATGATTTTCAATCGTCAGCAATTGCCGACGATCGGCGTTGCGAATGACGCAGCCGTTAATAACAATCTTTTCGTTCGGTTTAAGCGTTAGACGAAGTGCCAAATTTTACTCCATCACATGCATTGGATTGCCTTCAAGCCCGCGAATAATACTGCGGTTAACATCCAACAGGGGTTTAATTTTCTTTTCACCCTTCATGACGCCTTGAGTATGAGTTTCAACCCAAAGGGCTAAAGAGATCAAGCCCGCCCGCAAATCGGGGCTCAAAGCGTTTCCGCTTTCGGCCAGATCATTACGCATCGTCATCCAGATACGTTCATTATACCACAGACTGTCGCGTAATCCATTCGCCAGCATAGCCAATTTTTCACCGGGCTTTTGGGCCTGATCAAAGTCTAGTTGCCGGGATTCCAATTCAGCCGTCACACTTGATAGGACGCGCCGCTCGATTTGTCGCGGCGTCTCGGTGTCCGAGATCGTCCGCTTATACGCGGTAATGCTCATTCAGTTTCTTCCGAATTATTTTTTCTGCCTCAAGGACTAAGGTACGCAACTCAAGTTAAAAGCGGATTAATCCTTTGCGGCATTTTCGTGGTTTTTTACAGTTTGTTAGGATTTGTTTCCAAATCGCTACCAATCTGTTGCTCAACTCAAGGGGTATCCGCCCAAATTTGACCACAAATGGCCACCATTCTGCCAACATGCCTAGCTAATTAGGTTTTTCTGGTGCCTTGATACGAACAGGGTTCCCTAGGGTGCAGAAGCAGCCCGACATGCCTCCCGTTTCGGTTGAAGCAAAGATAGTGGAATAGGCGATGCGCATACTTGCTGTCGACGATGATGAAAACATCCGCGAGCTCCTGTCTGCATCCATAGCAGCAGAAACCAGCCATAAGATATATACTGTACCAAGCGCCCACAAAGCGTTGGCCGCAACGCGCTGGGATCAGCAAAAGTTTGATTGTTTTTTGCTGGATATTCAGATGCCTGGCATGGATGGGATCGAATTGTGCCGCCGCTTACGCGAGCAAGAGGCCTATCGAGACACACCTATTCTTATGCTGACAGCGATGGCTCAAAAGAAATTCGTCGACCGCGCATTTCAAGCTGGAGCAACGGACTACATCTCAAAGCCGTTTGAGTTTCTAGAACTCTTTAGCCGCCTGAAAAACGCTGAACGATTGATAGAGGAACAAACCCGTGCGAACCGTCGCCGCGCCGAGGTAACCACCCTTAAAAACGACCTCGCACGCAGCTTTGAGCACAACCTCAGCGAGCCAGTAGAGATACTAGGCGTCGAGCGTATGGTTGGCTATGTCTCCTTTGAAAACTACCTGCTTCAGCTGTCCCGAATGCGCATGATGCTAACCAGCGTTCTTGCGATCAAAATTCTAAACGTTGAGAAAGTTTTTAGAAACACATCCCGCCTCGACTTCCGGAACTTGCTGACAGACATCAGTAAGCTTGCCGTCGATATTTATGGCGAAGAAAGCGATCTTGTGACCTATCGCGGCAATGGCGTCTTTGCCATCGCGACCAGCAGCCGGAAACCATTTTCACAATTTGAACTTGAAAAGATGATCAATCGGCGCATCCGTGACTTGCCCTCCGCTCGTGCAGCTGGCGCAACGATTCAGGTCTGTGCTGGCGAACCGGTATCGCTCATATCTTTGACGCGCGCCGGCAGCTTAACAAGCCTGCAAAATGCTGTCGCTCGGGCAGAAGCACGATCCGATAGTTACCACAACATTCTGCAAATGTCAGCTCGTGTCGCCAGACATGGCGGCATCAGTACGGCTGAAAACGAAGACGACCGCAAAATTTACGAGGCTCTTTTGAAGCAAGAAATGCAGGATCGAAAGGTCGCAGCGAATTCCTAACTCCCTACCACTCAGTAATAACTAAACTCACTTTTTCCACACTCACAAAACAAGAAAGCGCCCGGGTTTCCCCGGGCGCTTTTACATTTAGAATATGATTTAACTTAACCGATGATCGCGTTCAGTGTTGCACTTGGGCGCATCACAGCTGCGGTCTTAGCAGGGTCCGTTTTGAAGTAACCGCCCAGATCAACAGCCGCACCTTGAACTGCTGCCAGCTCAGCAAGGATTTTCTCCTCACCCGCAGCCAACTGATCTGCAATCTCGCCAAAGTGGTTTGCCAGCTCCACGTCGTCTGTCTGTGCAGCCAATGCTTCTGCCCAATAACGCGCGAACCAGTAGTGGCTTGCCCGGTTATCAGGCTCACCCACTTTACGAGAAGGCGAACGGTTGTTGTCCAAGATACCTTGCGTCGCCGCTTCAGCAGCAACACCCAAAACGCCAGCTTTTTTGTTGCCTTGCGTATCCGCTAGGAAATTAAAGCTTTCACCAAGGGCACAGAACTCACCCATAGAGTCCCAACGCAGGTGGTTTTCTTCGACTAGCTGCTGAACGTGCTTAGGTGCAGAACCGCCAGCGCCAGTTTCAAACAAACCGCCACCTTTCATCAACTTCACAATCGAAAGCATTTTAGCAGAGGTGCCCAGCTCCAGAATTGGGAACAAGTCAGTCAGGTAATCCCGCAAAACATTGCCAGAAATCGCGATGCTGTCGTTGCCAGCTGTGATGGTTTTCAGCGTTTGCGCTGTCGCTTCACGCGGCGCCATGATCTGGAATTTATCGGCAACACCGGCCGCTTCCAGCGCTGGCTTCACCAGCGAGATCAACTGCGCATCATGCGCGCGGTTTGCATCCAACCAAAAGATTGACTCTGAACCGGTCAAACGCTGACGATCCATCGCCAATTCAATCCAGTTTTCAATCGGCGCTTTTTTAGCAGTGCACGCACGCCAGATGTCATCTGCTTCTACATCATGAGAATGCAGTGTTTCACCGTTTGCCAAAACAACACGGATCACACCATCTGCAGGTGCCTGGAATGTTGTTGGGTGCGAACCGTACTCTTCAGCCTTTTGTGCCATCAAGCCGACGTTGGCTACGGCACCGGCAGTCGCTGGGTTCAGCGCGCCGTTGGCTTTAAAGAAGTTCACAGACTCATCGTAGATTGTGGAATAGCAACGGTCAGGAATTACACAGTTTGTGTCACCCTTTTTACCGGCCGCGTCCCAACCTTTACCACCTGCACGGATCACAGCTGGCATAGACGCATCAATGATAACGTCGGATGGCACGTGCAAGTTGGTGATGCCCTTATCGGAATCAACCATATACATCGCTGGACGTTCCGTTGTGACAGCTTCGATGGCTGCCATGATGTCCGCATTGTCTTTTACGCGCTCTAGCAGGTCACCCATGCCAGAGTTTACGTTCACGCCCAAATCATCCAGCTCTTTGCCGAACTTTTCGAACACTGGCGCAAGCCATGCTTTAACCGCGAAACCAAAGATGATTGGGTCGGACACCTTCATCATGGTGGCTTTCATGTGCAACGAGAACATGGTGCCATCAGCTTTGGTATCTTCGATCGCATCAGCCAAGAATGCAGACAGTGCCTTTACAGACATGAAAGTCGCGTCCGCAACGGTGCCTTCTTCCAACGGCCAAGCATCTTTCAGCACAGTTACTGCACCGTCTTTTGCAACGAATTCAATCTTAGCGTCACCAGCTTGTGCAGCCGTGATGATCGCAGATTTCTCGTTTGCATAGAAATCATTGTCCGGCATGCTCGACACTTTGGTCTTGCTGTCAGACGCCCAAGCACCCATCGAATGCGGGTTATTCTGAGCAAAATTCTTAACCGCCTTTGCAGCGCGACGATCAGAGTTACCTTCGCGCAAAACCGGGTTCACGGCGGAACCTTTAATGCTGTCATACCGCGCGCGGATCGCTTTTTCTTCATCGGTTGCAGGATTGGAAGGATAATCCGGCAGCGCATAGCCTTTGGCCTGCAGCTCTTCAACTGCGGCAACCAACTGTGGAACAGACGCAGAAATGTTTGGCAACTTGATTACGTTGGCATCTGGTGTTTTCACCAAAACGCCCAGATCCGCCAAGTCATCTGACTGGCGCTGCTCTTCGGTCAGGCTTTCCGGGAATGTAGAAATGATGCGGCCAGCCAAGGAAATATCCTTAGTGCCAACATTCAGTTCAGCCGCACCAGCAAAGGCGCGTACGATTGGCAGCAAGGACGCAGAAGCCAGCTCAGGCGCTTCGTCTACAATTGTATACAATACGTCTGGTTTCGATGTGTCGGTCATTGGATTTTTACCTTTCACCGTTCATAGAAGGGGTTTTTGCGTCATTCAGCGCCATTGCCAAACGCGCGGGTTCACAGATCTCACTAAGTCCAAAAGCTGGCATCAAGCTGACAGATAGACTCATTCGAGGCCCTTTTAGAACAGGTTGACCCGACGATCAATCGGATAGGTCCATTTGCCGCGAAACGTAATGCCGCAGCGTACTTCGCCGATGTTTTAGGTAACGAGGACAAACCAAGAGTTAAGCGAAGGCCAAGCCTTTCTCATAGACCTCAGTATAATGATGAAACTTTGCATCAAACCACGCTGTACCACGTGTGGCCGAGGCAAGCGTGTTTCCAAGGGCATCATAGGATGCCGTCGGCAACATCGCTTCAAACACATCCCAACCAGCGGCAAATTCATGCCCTTCAAACCCTAGGATTTGCCCTTTCAACCCGCTGACGACAGGCACCAACCCACCCGAATAAACAGAAGGCACATGAATTCGGACTTTCATAATCGGCTGCAAGATCACGGTCCCTGCCAAGGCAACCGCCTCTCGTACGGCAGTCCGCCCCGCCATACGAAATGCAAAATCAGAGCTATCAACAGAATGGTGTTTTCCATCAACCAAAGTCACACCAACATCCACCACCGAATACCCATTGGGACCTTGCTCCAAAGCGTCAATCGCGCCCGCCTGAACAGACGGGATGTAGTTTTTCGGAACGGCTCCACCTTTGACAATATCGTCAAACAGAAACCCTTCCCCGCGATCTCGAGGACGAATGTCAATTTGCACATCGGCAAATTGCCCTGCCCCACCCGACTGCTTTCGGTGCCGATGGATATGTCGCACGGGCTTCACAATTGTCTCACGCAGGGCCGGCGGTACAACAGCCTCTTCCACGTTGATCCCAAAGCGTTCGCGTAACAGTCCCAAGATGCGTTTAAAGTGTTGCGGCCCTTGCGCTTCTAAAATTGCATGCCCGGAAAACGGATCAACACCAATCCGCAATGCCGGATCAATCTCGCGTAAGCGCTCCAAAGCGCCGGACAAACGCGCCTCATCCCTCTCATGCGATGGCGTCACAATGCGCCGGTAATTCGGCGTATGAGAGAGAGCCCAACCTGGCAAACTCAAAACAGCTTCGCTGGAAAAAGATTTTCCAAGAGACAGATGATCTGATTTCACCGCTATCCCAAGCCCTCCCTCTGGTACGCTGTCTTGACCTGACACAATATCAGTCAATCCACCCAAAACAGCGCTCGCCACGGGGTTTCCACCCCCAAGTGTTCCCTGCAACGCACGGACCACTATCATTTTACCTAGATGTTTCACTTGATCGGCCATCACGCCTGTGGCGATTGCCTTGCCGCCTTTGGACAAACGCGCACGTGCGCGCGCCACATCCGGTGCTTCGTGCCGCAACGACTTCATCAACCGAACCAGCCCGTTCTTGTGCTCTGCAGATCCCAACAACATCGGCACCAAATCATGATGCTGCACCGTTTGGGTCGCGACATTATATATGTCATCCGTTAGCGGTTTTCGGTCCTCGATCAATTGCTCTAACAGACTGTCATCGAAATCTGCCAACGTTTCTAACAACGCATTCCGCGCATCAGCCTCCCGGTCCAGCATGGTCAAAGGAATTTCAATCAAAGCCGAAGGCGCACCCTCATTATACTTCCAAGCACGCTCAGAAATCAGATCAACAGTGCCAACGATCTCACCCCTTTCACGCAACGGAATCTGACGAAGCAAAATGTGATGGCTACAATACGTCTGCAGTGCCGCGGCGATCTCGCTTATTCGGCTCATCGCCGAATCCACCCTGTTTACGAAGATGATGCTGGGGACATCTGATTCTTCGAGAAGGCGCATATAGGGTGCGGCGAGATCAGCCGCGTCTGCATCTGCCGACACGCAGAGGACCGCAGCATCGCTGGCGGCCACCGTGGGACCTGCGTGTGACAGATTCTCGGTGCCGCCATCCATGTCGATGACAGCCCAATCCTCATTCATGAACGAAAAAGGCAGGATCGTTCCAACGCCCTTTACAGTCACAGCTTTGCCGGGCTTACCGTCGATCGAAGCGACAGCAGCAGCAAGAGTCGTTTTGCCCGATTGTGACGGACCAATTATGGTGAAAACACGCACACCTTTCCCTCCCCGGCTATATCGTCGCCCGAAAGGATCGCAGCCATCGCGCCACGTCACTCACCTGTGAAAGTTCTGCCTCGGCAGTCTGCGCTCAACCCTTGCGTCGTTGCGAAAGAGGAGTCGCGTTTGTTGATTGTTGGTCAGGAATCTCAATCCGTCAAGCCTGCTGCACTCAAAGCCGTGCCGCCCAAAAGCGATACCGCTGTTGGCCCGTGACCTCTTTCAACAACCCACGATCCTGCAAAAGGTTCAGACTCCGGCGTGCTGACATGTTCGAGCTTTGCGCCATTCGCGCCGCCAATTCTGCCGAAAAAACCGGAAATCTCAACGCGGTATCAATCACACTGCGCGGTGTCTTACCGCTCAAATCACTGGTCACGCCTTGCGCTTTTTTCCGCCAGTTGACCAGGCGATCCATTTCCAACATGGCGGCCAATGCCCCCTGTTCCACGGTCGCATAAAATCGCCCCAAGGCCTCTGCCGGATCTTTGGCATGGGCGTAAATTTGCGGCATACCTTCAGGCAACGGCAGAAACGGTGCGCTGTCACCAGCCCCCAATAAACCCGCTGCTATCATCGGTTCAAGCGCCGCATCAATCGGTGTAATCTCTAACCGCCGCCATAAAAACAATCCGCACGCAGCGCGTGTCAGACGATGCAAATCACCGGCCTCTTGTATTTTTCGCCGCCACTCTTCACCCATTTCGTCCAATTCAGCGCCCATCGGCTGATCATCACCCAACAGTTCGCTCGCATCCCTTTGCTTTCGTCGCCCCAAAAACGCATGCAATCCTTCGTCTAAAACCCCGCCATGCCGCAGAGCAATCAACCGCCGCACTGCCCAAGAAGCACGCTCAAGATCGCGCGTCTGATCTTGTGAACTGGCCCGCAACGCGCGGAACAACGCGATATGTTCTGGATTCAACCAAACACCTTCAGCGCGCAACACCGCAGAAACCGTTTGCAGTGCAATCCGTTCCATTACATCCGGGGGCAAAGCGGCCATTCGCGCCCCAAACCGTGCAACAGCTTCAGCAGCAGATACCAACGCACGATATTGCGCCCGTTCGGCAATGTCCCAATTCAAAGCGCCCTGTAAATGGCTGCGATTGGCAAACAGCAAAGGGCTATCGCCGGGGGCAAAATCTTCGGGAGGGCCAGGTAAAAACCATAGCTCTTCTTCGGGTGTCTGCGGCGCATCATAAACAGATGGTGGCAGCACTCCGTCTTCGTAATCATCCAAGGGTTTCTCGGGGTCCGACGTCATGACCCAATCAGCCTACGCCGATTCCCGCGAAACGCGAAATCGAATATCTACAAAGATTTGCCCAGCGTCACACGCGATTGCATCTTCTCAAACACCCAACCGTCGTTTTGCGCCGCTTCACCTTGCAAGATGATCTCTGCAGCCCGCGTTCCAATTTCGCGCCGACACGCATCCGTTGTTGCCAGCTCCAGCGGCAGCCCCTCAAGAATCTGCAAGTTGTTAAAACCAGCCAATGCCACATCACCTGGAATAGAGAGGCCCTCGGCGAGGCAATGCATATAGCCTCCAACCGACATCACATCGCTAGAATAATAGATGCAATCCAAATGCGGCGTCCGCGCAAGCAACTTGGCCGTTAATGCGCGCCCATTCTGGATAGACGAGTCCCCTGCGTACAAGGTCTCATCCACCATGGTTACACCCTGCTCTGCCAACCCTACTTTAAATCCTTCAAGCCGTTTAAGCGCACGAAAGTCTTGCGGCATCTTGGTTCCGATAAAGCCGATCCGCTTATATCCCTGCGCCAATATCTGGTGCGCCATGTCTCGGCCCGCATCTAAATGCGAAATACCGACACAATGGCATACGGGATCACCGTCAGTATCCATGACCTCAACAACCGGACAATGCGCATTGCGCAGCATATTGCGTGTGGTTTCCGTGTGTTCCAAACCGGCGACAACCAAACCAGATGGCCGCCAACTTAGCATTTCACGGATAACACTTTCTTCTTCGTCAAGATCGTAACCCGATACTCCGACAACCGGCTTCAATGGGCTTTCTTTCAGAACCGCTGAAATCCCCGAAAGCACTTCAGGGAAAACGTAGCTATTCAACGATGGTACAACCACGGCCACCAAGTTCACCGATTGCGACGACAGACTGCCAGCAATGCGATTCGGTACATAACCCATCTCGCGCGCAGCTTCTTCTACTTTGCGCCGGGTCTTTTCCGAAACATCCGGCGCTCCGCGCAATGCACGGCTGGCCGTCATTTCACTGACACCCACAATTTCCGCAACATCTTTTAAGTTCAGCCGTTTGGTCATGCGCGCATCGTCATTGACCCGCAATCAAACTTCAACCCGCATTCCTAAGAACCGCCAAAAAACTTTACCTTCGCAAATCGGCTTGATTTTCGATATCGTTAGCGATAACGGTTTGCGCAACGTTATCGCTAACAGCCTTTGGCATCAGCGAAGTATTTACTAGATCGGAGATCCAGGATGACCCTGAACATCGCAATCAACGGTTTTGGCCGTATCGGGCGCAACGTATTGCGCGCAATCATCGAAAATGATGTGACCGACGTGAACGTCGTCGCAATCAACGATTTGGCTCCGGCAGAAACACTGGCACATTTGCTAGCCTTTGATTCCGTGCATGGCCGCCTAAAAGCAGACGTCGTTGTCGACGGTGACCGCATCAAAGTTGGTAACCAAGACATCAAACTGACAGCGATCCGCAATCCAGAAGAACTTCCTTGGGAAGGCGTCGACATCGCGTACGAATGCACCGGCATTTTCACAACGCATGAGACAGCCTCCAAGCATCTGAAAAACGGCTCCAAACGTGTTTTGATCTCTGCACCCGGTAAAGAAGTTGATCGCACGGTTGTTTTCGGTGTGAACCATCAAGAGCTAACAGCGAACGACATCATCGTTTCCAACGCATCTTGCACCACGAACTGCTTGGCACCTGTCGCCCAAGTGCTGGACACAGCATTTGGCATCAAAACGGGCTATATGACCACGATCCACGCCTACACTGGCGATCAGCCTACACACGATGCTGCACACAAAGACCTGTATCGCGCGCGGGCAGCCGCGGTTTCCATGATCCCAACATCGACTGGCGCGGCTCGTGCGATTTCCGAAGTTCTGCCACACCTAAAAGGCCGTTTGGAAGGCTCCGCAATCCGCGTTCCAACAGCAAACGTCTCTTTGGTTGATCTGACTTTCGTTCCGGAAAAAGAAACATCTGTCGAAGCGGTCAACGCAGCGATCAAAGAAGCATCCGAAGGCGCGCTGAAAGGTGTTCTCGCGTACGAAGATCGCCCACTGGTTTCCATCGACTTCAACCACGACCCACACTCCTCTACCTTCGCGGCACCACAGACATCTGTGACATCCGAAGGCCTGGTACGTGTGGTCAGCTGGTACGATAACGAATGGGGCTTCTCTAACCGCATGATCGACACAGGCCGCGCAATGGCTGCGTTCTTATAATTAGTCGTTAGAAATACTGTTCAAAAGCCCGCAGCAAGCGCTGCGGGTTTTTTTGTGGCCAAACACAGACTGGGGCTTTGCCCCAGACCCCAAGGTATTTGGATCAAGCAAAAACGGCAGGCAGACTTAGTCTTTCTTGTTCCGCGCCGCTTTTTCTTCTTTGGTCAGCTTCATATTCCAAGTGTTTTTACTAATGCCCATATCGGCAGGCATTGGCTTGGTCTTTCCCTTTTTCACAATTCCACCTTTGTTCAGGAACTCTTGGATCAGGGCATCATCGGTTGTTTCTTTAGGCACTTGCTTCATCGAAAGTCTCTTTCAGATAGGTCGAGCCGTCACACGCACTCTTACGTGCTAATCTGATCTTACTGGAATGACACGGAAAGAACACCGAAAGCTTTTAGGCATGTGACGTTTTGTGCGTTGACCTCAGATCGCACATGCCACAAACATACGTTACCGTATGGAGTTAAGATAATGTTCAACGTTGCCCCCTGCCCCATTCCCAACACCACATTTTTAGAAGATCTAACGCATCGCGAGGGCAATTATACAGATTGTTTTGTTACGGCTATTTCAGAGGACGTTTCGATCAGCGAATTTATTAGTGCATTCTTTGGCTCTCCAGTCCTACGACTTGAGCGGCGCTTATTGGCTCTGATATCAGCAAGATCCACCGCAGCAGATGTTGCCGCCGTCGCCAATGGCACCGCCAACAAAATCGCGCTTTGGACCGTTGATCAGCGTGACGAAACCCAGATCATTTTAAAGGCTGCAAGCGGAGGCATCCGAACTTGGATGATGGTATCCAGAACATCCGAAGAGACCACACGCCTCTATTTCGGGTCTGCCTTAGTTCCCGAAGCATCCGAAAATGGAGAGATTAAACTCCGCTTCTCAACCCGCGCTCTCATGGGATTCCACAAACTCTATTCCCGTATCGTGCTCTGGTCTGCCAAAACACAATTACACAGAATGCGGCGCTAGATGCGGAACAGCGGCTGAAACAGCCGTGGCATCCAAGAGTTGAATCGCAAAGGCGCACTGGTGGCGGCAAGACAAATACAAACCTCGCCATGTTCTGCCATTGGTGCGTGATCCACATCATCGTCCGCGATCTCTAGATCGCCCACCCCAAAGCGCCCACTCTCGTCACTGAACGCACCTTGCAATACCAAGGTCAGCTCTAGCCCATCATGACTATGATCTGGCACCGCTTGCCCCCCGGGAATGTACAACAACCGAACGGATCCTTTTCCGGACGACTGCAAAATCTGCTGCCGCACACCAAAGCCCAAGGATTTCCACTGTGGCGGTTTGCCCTTCAACGCAGCCATCACGGGGCCGGGAAACACTCCAGACCGCGCATAGACCGGCGCTTCTTTTACCTCGGTATCCAATCCGGAAAGCACGCGATCTTTCAAATCGCCAGACACCGCCTGCCCGCCTGTGCCCTCTAATAAAACACCGCCCGCGCATTCATGCGCAGCCATACGCGCCCGGCATTCGTCACACATCGAAATATGTGTCGCCACCACCAGCGCATAGGGTTCGGCCAGATTGCCTGCCGCATAGGCCACCATCAGCGGCTCTGATATATGATGCGAAATCGCCGTCATGCGTTTCTCAATTCCTTAAGCTCATGGCGAAGCTTTTCCAGCCCCAACCGTATACGTGATTTGATGGTTCCCAGCGGCAAGCCCGTCTCTGCTTGAATCTCGCTATGGGACAACTCACCCAAATACGCCTTTTCAACCATTTCGCGCTGTCCCGGCTTCAATCCTGCCAAGGCCGCACGCAACGTTTCTGTTTCTTGTTCAAGCGCCACAATTTGGCTGGCGTCTTCCGTCAGATCAGCCTCTTGCGTTAGCTCTTCGGGCATCACCCGATTTTCGCGACGCAACACATCAATCTGACGATTCCGCGCGATCTGATAAATCCAACTGCTGACTTGGGCGCGATGCGGATCAAACTGCGCGGCCTTTCGCCAAACCGTTAGCATCACCTCTTGAACGATGTCCTCGGCCTGCGCGCTCGGCACACCAGTCCGCATCACAAATCCCTTTAATCGCGGCGCGTAAAAATCAAACAACTGACCAAAGGCCACGCGATCACGCTTGGCCTGCACGGCCATCATCCAACGCGTTTGGTCCGAATAGTCCAGCTGGTCTTTTTCTTCCACACGATCCCATTTTCTACAGGCCGCAGATCCCACCACAGCGGTGGTCTGGCGCGTCTCACGAAGGGGTTGTTCTAAGTTCAGCATACTATGTCTACGCAGCCCGCCAAGCTTTGGATCATTTTTTTGATCCGATTTCGGATTTTTGCCGTAAAATCAATAAAGACAGCAGGAGAACACATGTCCTTTGACGCCCCACCCGCCCCCTCCAAACGCATTGCGATTATTGGCGGCGGTATATCCGGGATGGCCACGGCCTATCTTTTGGCAGGCCAGCATAATGTCACTCTATTCGAAGCGGCCCCTCAACTTGGTGGCCACGCCCGTACAGTGATGGCAGGCAAACATGGTAATCAACCGGTCGATACCGGGTTTATCGTGTTTAACTATGTGAATTACCCTCACCTCACCCGCATGTTCCGAGACCTAGATGTACCGGTTGTCAAAAGCGACATGAGCTTTGGGGCCACCATCGACAACGGCGCAGTCGAATACGGCCTGCGTGATTTCGCAGCTTTGATCGGACAAAAGCGCAACCTGTTGCGCCCCTCTTTCTTTCGCATGGTTAATGACATCATGCGGTTTAACAAAGGGGCCGAAAGCCGTGCAGATTCTGACGCGACAACAATTGGCGAGCTGGTCACTGACATGCAGCTCGGTGAATGGTTTCGACGCTACTACCTGATGCCAATCTGCGGCGCGATCTGGTCCACCCCACCCGAAGAGATCAACAGCTTCCCTGCTCGATCACTCGTTCGCTTCTTTCGCAACCACGCCTTGCTTAGCGCAACCGGCCAACATCAATGGTGGACCGTCAAAGGTGGCAGCATCGAATATGTCCGCCGACTAACCCAACGCCTGACCATCCAAGGCGTTACATTGCGCACAGGCACGCCCGTGTCAGCCGTTCATCGCACCGCAAATGGCGTCGCGATCCAAGCACCCAATTGCGCGACAGAGCATTTTGACGAGGTCGTCTTTGCCAGCCACTCTGATGACAGCCTGCGCATGATCAGCAATCCAACCGCACAAGAAACCGCGGCATTATCCGCCCTGCGGTATCAAGACAACCACATGGTTCTACACGCCGACCCAACGCAAATGCCCCAGCGACGCGCGTGCTGGTCCAGCTGGGTCTACAAAGCAGATGCCATTGATGACCGATCCGAAATCGGCGTGACCTATTGGATGAACCGGCTCCAAAACATCCGCGAAGACGATCCGCTATTTGTCACCCTAAATCCCGCAAAACCCCCTAAACAGAGTCTAATTTACGACGAAAAAACCTTTCGCCATCCGGTCTTTGATCGCCCTGCCCTACGCGCCCAATCTGCAATTGCCTCCATCCAAGGGCACAATAACACGTGGTTCGCCGGCGCCTATCTGCGCCATGGGTTCCACGAAGACGGCTTTGCCAGCGCCGTCCGTGTCGCCAAGGCCTTAAATGAAACCCCGTATCAGATTGCCGCCGCATGACCCGCCCACAACACATCCCTGCGTGCACGACGCATACGCGTGGCGGCGACCTAAAGCGTAGCTTTACCTATTCCGTGGACTATGTCCTGATCGACCCTAAATCGATAGAAAACCCACTCTTGTTCTCCCGCAACCGCTTCAACTTGACCTCGGTCCACGACAAGCACCACGGCGGCCCCAGAGGCGATGGGCGCGGCGTAGATTGGGCACAGGATGTTTTCACACAGGCAGGCCTGCCAAACGCTGAAATACTGCTCCTGACGCAACCACGCTTCCTTGGCTATATCTTCAACCCCATCAGCTTCTGGTTGGCATTCGAGGGCGCTCACCTCAAAGCCGCCATTGCAGAGGTTAACAATACCTTCGGCGACCGCCACAGCTATCTATGCCACCGGCCAAATTTCGAGCCTATTACACCAGGAAACACGATTTCTGCCCAAAAACAAATGCACGTATCTCCCTTTCAAGAGATAAATGGAATTTACTTGTTTAATTTCAATATCTTAAATGAAAAACTGCACATCAAAATCCAGATGGAAAATGGAACAGAGACGCTCTTTGCAAATCTCACCGGTCCACGCCTCCCGCTTACAAACCGCGCCATTTTATGGGCAGCCTTACGCCGCCCATTTGGTCCATTACGCACAATCGTACTAATCTATTGGCAGGCCTTGCGCCTCAAACTCCACGGCGCACGCTACCGCACACGCCCGACCCCGCCAGAAAAGGAGATCTCAGGATGACTGTTCTAACCAATGCGGTGAAATCCGAATTCCTAGAATGCTGTAACCAAATCACCATTGGCCGCCTGCATCTCCGCACACCTGATGGGGAAACCTACGATTTCGGATCTTCTGGCCCACAAGCGGATATGCATATCAGCGACTGGTCCGTCGTCACAGCCATGGCCGCGCGCGGCGATGTAGGTATGGGGGAAACCTATGTAGCGGGACTTTGGGAAACCTCATCTATCGAAAACCTTATCACAGTCGCGCTGCGAAACCTCAACACCTTCACCAACTTCGCAAACCCGAGCCGGTTGAACCAACTCAAGTTCCTGATCATAGATCGCATACTGCGCATCAATTCAGTCCGTGGCGCATCTAAGAACATCCAATCGCATTACGACGTTGGAAACGAATTTTACCAGCTATGGCTCGACCCATCGATGACCTATTCTTCCGCGCTTTTCGCTGGAACAGAGACTGATTTAGAGCGCGGCCAGCTCAAGAAATATGATCGTGTCCTCAATCGGCTGTCTTCAGGTGAACGCGTGCTAGAGGTCGGTTGCGGTTGGGGTGGCTTCGCCGAACGCGCAGCAGATCAAGGCCGCCACGTGACCGGCCTCACCATCTCTCCCAGCCAAAAAGGTTACGCCGAGGCCCGCCTCGACGATCGTGCTGACATCCAACTCTTAGATTACCGCAAATCAACCGGGCTGTTTGATAACATCGTCTCAATCGAAATGATCGAAGCCGTCGGCGAACGTTACTGGCCCAGCTATTTCTCCACACTCAAATCGCGACTAGCCGAAGGCGGCCGCGCTGTTGTACAGGCGATCACCGTCCAAGATTCCTACTTCGATCTTTATCGCAAAGGATCGGACTATATCCGCCAATACACCTTTCCTGGTGGCATGTTATTGTCAGATGCCGTGATTTCAGACCAAGCACGACAAGCAGGCCTAACCGTCAAAGACAACTTCGCCTTTGGCCAAGATTACGCCCAAACCTGCCGCATCTGGGCCGAACGAATTCGCAGCGAAACCGCCAAAATCCACGAGCTCGGCTACGGCCAAGCCTTCTTGCGCAATTGGCTATTCTACCTAGAAATCTGCGCCGCATCTTTTGCGGTTGGTCATACAGACGTTGTCCAAGTGGAACTCGCACATGCTTAAACGTATTGGGTTCAAAGGACAAAACCCTAGCGAATACGCAGGAACCGAACCGCCGCTAAACATTTGCGAACACCTGTCTGGCGAGATGATTTCCGAAGGCATCATTTTTGGCCCTATGGGCCGAATAGTGTCTAGATTTGTCGCTGACATGGACGGTTCTTGGGACGGTGGGCAAGGCATTCTGAAAGAAGACTTTGCCTTTGCCAGCGGCGGCATTCAGCAGCGCGAGTGGCACCTGACACTTGGCAAAGATGGTCAGTTTTCGGGCACCGCAGATGACATCATTGGAAAGATGCATGGCCTATCCGTTGGCGCGACAACACGGATGACTTATCGCCTAAAGCTCGCGCCAGATGCTGGTGGGCATGTTCTGAATGTCGTGGATTGGATGTACTTGATGGAAAACGGGACGATCCTAAATCGTTCTCAGATGCGTAAGTTTGGGATCAAAGTGGCAGAGCTTGTCGCCACCATCCGCCCTAAACACGGCTAATCAGGAAATGTCGCGCGGACTGCTCTTCTGTTTTTACAACAAATACTTGGAATTCTAACGCACATTATTGTGCAATAATTTTCCCTGGTAAGGGCTCACAAAGCAAAGGGAGGTTTCGCGGCGAAACCTCCCTTTGTGTTTTAAGACAGGATTTTCTGAATTTGCTCCAGAATAATCTTAGCCGTTTCGGTGTCGACCTCGCGGCCCTTCAGATCAATCTTAAACCCCTGCGGCGACATCTGTGCCTGAAGCAGGCCACCACCGTTAAGTTTAATCACCGGAGTCTTCGTCACCTCGGCTGGACGTCCACCGCGCGCCGGATCCTTCTCCGTTAGCTCACGCGAATTCAGCACAGCTTCCAATGCTTTGACCTCTTGTGCCGCAACGCGAAAATCTTGACCGCTGATTGCTGCCCGAAGCTCGCTCTGCGCGCCGTCACGCAAAGCAGTTGCCAAACGAAGACCCAAGCGTTCGGTCATATCAATCGGATGTTGGAGCAAGTCGCCCAGCCCCTCGTGCACCGCAGCGAAACTGCGCACTTTGGATCGTTTGGATTTAGACCCATGTTCAAACAAGCAATTCACGGCGTCATCAACAGATTCAAACACGCCGTTTTGTGTGGCCAGAACCGTGATCCGTCCACGCTCGTAATGGCTTAGGTTCGCGCGAACTTCGTTTTCTTCGACCATATTCTGATAGGCCGCAGCGCTATCTTTTGGCTTACGAATAAACGCCGGTATCGTCGCGAAACTCGGATCTTTGATGGCCAACATTCGAAATGCCAGCAAACGCCGGTGCCCAGCAATAAGACCATATCCGTCATCAATTTTCATGACCTCAATTGGCGTCCGTAACCCGTGTGCTTGGATAGATGCCAAAAGTTCGGCGCGGGATTCCGGGCTATCTAGTATTCGATCACGACGCAGATAGTCGTTCTGAATCTCATCCGTTGGAATGGCATAGGCCACCCGCCCTGCACCGTCCGCCTCGCGCCATTTTTCCGCGTCTGCAGAATCTTTGGCCGCTTCGACACGGTCAGCAACATTGCTCATGCCCGAAAGGGCAGCCGCCTCGCCCGCGACCTGGGCGATGGGCGGTGTCATAGATTGACCTAACGGAGGTTTCGCGGCGAAACCTTCGTCTAGTTTTTCAAGTTCACTTTGATCAGGGGCGACCAGACGTCTGCGTCGTGCCATCACTCATCCTCCATTTGCGTATCGCGCCACCAACTGCCGATCAGAAGCTCTTTGAATTCCGCATAGGTGCGGTCAAAGGTTTCACGGCCCCGAACGTAGGTGTCGCGGTTAAAGTCCCGATAATCCGCTTCGTAGATGCCATTCACCTGCTCACCAGCTTGGCCGACAAGTGCGGTGTAATCCTGCCGATATGCATTCATGAAATCGCCAAAGTAGGCCTGAATCACATTTGCCATATCGGTTTGTTGGCTGGCATCAAAACGGGTGACGATCGCCCTGACTACATCCCATTCAAACTTAAGCTCTGGTAAACCGGCCGCCCGTGCGGCCGCGTTTTCACCGTCTTCGATGCTGGCGAATGTAGAGTAGAGCATGTCAAAGAAACGACCCGTGGAGTCAAATTCCAAGAACGAGGCACCTAGCGGAACCAACAGAATGTCAGCGGCGGCTAAACCGTTAATGGTTAGGTAACCAAGGGCAGGGGGGGTATCGAGGAAGACGATGTCGTAGTCATCCAAAACGCCCTCGTCGTTCAGGAAGTTTGTTAGACCATCCCAAAGCGGCCAATTGCGTAGACCCATGCGCCAAACGGGAATTTGGAATTCCGCCCAATACAAATTGAGCTGCGCACCGATTAGATCAATGTTGGGCCAGTGGGTTTTCTGAATGACGTCTTTGGAGGTGACGTTCAGCGATTCCTTTAGCGTTTCGTCCAACGGGATTTCCGCCTGACCACCAGCAGCGCGAACTTCGTTTTCGGCAACGACGGCTTTGGCGTAATCCTTGGCAATCAAGGGAAAGACCGTGGACCATTCATCAGGAACTTTGCCGCCCAGAATGGAGGTCATGGAGCCTTGGGAATCCAGATCAATCACCAGCACTTTGTAACCGTCCAAAGCCGCAGACATAGCAAGGTGAGCGGCGGTTGAGGTTTTACCAACACCGCCTTTGAAATTCGCGACAGCGACGACTTTGGCTGGGACGTCTTTGGGACGGTAGGGCAGGTATTCCTTTGTGCTGACACCTTCGTTGGCGAAATGGTTTCGCAGCGAAAGCACCTCTTCGAGGGTGAACCACTTCGATCCACCGGATCCTTCGCCCTGAGGTAATTCAGGGTGGGCTTTTAGTACGCGCCGTAAATGTGCGGGGGCGACGGGGATCAGGTATTTGGTGATCTCCCATGTCGAGAACTTGCGGAGTCGCTTTTCACCATCTGGAGCGTAACCCCTACGAGCCATGTCTTCGCGGCCTTTTCCGCAGAATGCGGCGGCTTTCGCGAATCGTGTGGTGTCGATAGGGTCGGGGAGCTTCTTGGCTGCTGCCTCTGGATCTAGGTTCAGATAGGGGGGCAGGGGAGGTGTGGGAGCTTTGCTCACTTTCGTTGCCTCATGTTATGTACGCCTGTTTTGAGGATATGCCTTAGAGTAGCGCACATATTGTTAATGAACCAGCATCGCGTCAGCATAGTTCGGTAAATTCTGGGATTTAGCTGGAGGTTTCGCGGCGAAACCTATGTTGATAATCAAAATAGCACCCAACAAAGAGTTTAATTCCTTTTAGGACTTTAAAGAATTTGCGGCTGAGAATTGATTTGTTATCAATAGGTTAGATGTGTTTGGGAACCTGAAATCAGGACGAAGGGTATCCGATTCCGGGATGTAAGGAACCTAAATACGGGATCAATGGTACCCAAATGCAGGATAAGGGGACCCGATTCGCGGGAGTGCTAAATATGGGGGTATTTGGCCGACCTGAGGGTACATATGCCCCGATTTTCGACCTGAAAGCGGCTGTAGCGACTCGGTGAGTCTACGAATTGTTAAGTGATTCGAGACAATCCATTAGAGAAGAGTCAATGGGTACCCGTTTGCGGGATGGATAAAAGAACCTAGGAATTTCTTGAGCGTGGGTACCTTTTGTGCAAGAGATATGAGTCACGAACGAGCGGCACAGAATCATGGCAACGACCGAAATAGATATGGATAGTTTGACTGGTGCGCTACGGCGCGAGACGGTCAAAAAGAACGTGGCTGCGATCCATATCAGCGGCAAGCTATCGCTTTTGCAACGCAAGCTTTCCAATGTGCTGCTGCTGAATGCTTATGACTCTTTAACCTCGGCGCAAAGCCATTCTATTGACGCGCGCACCTTGGCGATGATGGTCGGCTACAACTCCAATGACTTTGATACGCTGCGCGGTAGCTTGCGAGCCTTGGCTGAGACCGTCGCTGAGTGGGATATGTTGGATGAGGATGGTAAACAGGAATGGGGCGTCAGTTCTTTGTTGTCATTTGCCAAGCTAAAGAATGGCGTCTGTGAATATGCTTATTCGCCGGCATTGGCGCAGAAATTGCATGACCCGAAAATCTATGCGCTGATCAATGTGCATATTCAGCGCAATTTTAGCTCTGGTCATGGGCTGGCGTTGTATGAAAATTGCTATCGCTTTGTGCGGACCGGTAGCACCGGTTGGTTGAGCCTGGACACCTTTCGCAAGCTGATGGGAGTTGAGGGGTCGAGCTATTATGAGAGTTTCAAACATCTGAATGCCAAGATCATCAAACCAGCGGTGGCCGAAGTGAATAAAAGCTCGGATATCGAGATCACGCCTGAGTTCCAGAAAAAGGGCAGGGCGGTCACGGATATTCGGTTTTTGATCAAAGAGAACCCGCAGCTTGCGATGTTCCAGATTGATGACAGTGACGGCACGCGAAACCTGCCCGTCTATAAAGCGCTGCTTGCGCAGGGGGTTTCGGACCGGTTAGCGCGTCAATGGATTGCGGAACATGGGCCGGAATATGTGAGCGAAAAGCTGTCTTATATGTCGGGGCAAGATAGCGTTAAGTCAAAGATCGGGTATTTGACGGCGGCCATTCGGGATGATTACCGGCCTACCGCCGAAGAACCGGTCGCGCCTGTTTCTGATGAGGCACGACGGCTTGCCGAAGAACGCGCGCGTAAAAAGGCCGCTGAAGAGGCGGATGTGGGCGCGCGTCGTGCAGCGAAGGCCGAGCGCGGGCGCAAGTTTGCGATTGTTGCGGATATGGTGAGCAGCCGAAATCCGACGCAGCGGGATGCAGACAAGCGGTTGTTTATGGCGAGCTTGCCGGACGATCTGGCCCGTGAAGAGTTTCGTGCGCATGGTTGGAACTCTGCCCTAAACGCCAGTGCGATCTTTGCATTTTGGGAAGAGCTGGTTCCTGGACTGTTTGAAATGGATGCCTAAGCCGGCAATTTCTACTGTTTCCAATATTGGGACGATGCGTGGCTGAACTGGCGACAACATATCTGTGAGACTGAGTCGGCGGAGATAAAAGCAATCAAAGGGTGTATGATTGTAACGAGCGATTATTGTAGGTTTTGCACAGCCTACTCAACCTTAGATTTTATTAAATTAAACTTTTGAGTAAAATCTGATGCGATCTTAAGTTGTTGATTTTATTAAATTTAACATTTTTCAAAAGTGTTTTCGGTTAATGCTGGGTTAACGTTTGCATTATTTGCTTCACTCAATCCAAAAGATCGCCCAATTTGCGCCACAATTGTCCTAATAATCTGAACAATACCAACTGAGCATATTCCCTTTCGGGCCAAATCTATTAACCGAGCTGGAACTAAATGGGTGCAGAAGCGCCTTTAAGCCACCCCCGGGTGGTAAGCGACTGGAGAAGAAGATGAAGATCCTTGCCGTCGACGATGACGAACTAATCCGCGAAATTCTGTCCGCGACCCTTGAGGCGCATGGGTATACAGATGTGACCCTTGCCGAGAGCGGTGAAGACGCATTGCAGAAGATCGCCGCGTCCCCGACGCCGTTTGACGGGTTTATGTTCGACATTCAGATGCCAGGTATGGACGGGACCGAGCTGTGCCAGCACGTGCGTCAGATGGAGCATTATAAGAACTCGCCTGTCATTATGATTACGGCGATGAACAACAAAGAATATGTCGACCGTGCCTTTATGGCGGGTGCGACGGACTATGTGACCAAACCTTTTGATACGACTGAATTGATGACCCGGATCCGTCTGGCTGATCGTCTTCAGGCGGAAGCACGCAAAGCTGCGGCGGCTCAGGCTGCAGCTCCGGCGGCGGCAGCAGCGCCTAAGCCTGCGTTTAAAGAACCGGTCACGGTGAAAGATGTACGTGGCGTTGTTAAGAGCGCTGCTTTGGATAACTACGTGATGCTGATGCTAGAGCAGAAGCAATTCGCAATGGGTGCCTTTGCGATCCGTATTCCGGAATTGGCGGCGGTTCATGCCGGTTCTGACATTGAAGAGTTCACATATGTCGTCACAGATGTGGCCGAGGTGATTTCGGATGTGTTGGTCGGCGCGCAGGCGTTCTTGTCTTATATCGGTGGCGGGATTTTCGTTTGCGTTGGAGCAAAGAACAAGTTGCCGTCAGCGGACAGCATGCAGGACGAATTCGTCATGATGCTGAACGATCCTGACTTGGTTTACTGTGAAGAAGTCGCGACGGGCTTCTCCGCACAGATCGGCGATATTGCGGCACCTAAGCTGTTTGAGAAACGTGGCGATTTACGCTTCTTGGATCGGGCGGTTGAGAAGCTGAACGAAGTTGGTGGTGGTGCTGCACGATCAAGCGGCGGCCGCGCAGCATTCGCAGCGTAATGATTTGCTGAACGCAATTGGGGCGCCATGGCGCCTCTTTTGTATTCCTGATCAGCGCCTTAGTCCTCGTGTCCTAAGCGCACCAGTGTTGGGAAATCGGCTGTAAACCATGGATTTTGTTAACCATTCTTTAAACTCTTCGGCTGTTTTTGCCACATTGTTGCCTCGTTTCGTGGTAACTGTGAAATGGCAAGAAACAATCAGCGCCTGAAGAGCGTTGAGGAATAAGACGTTTGGGTGAGCAGAAAATGATGCAGGGAATGGACGCAGATAAAGCGGCCGTGCTTCAAGCCGGACTTGCGCGGATTCGCGAGCGATTTATCGCTTCGTTGGATGATCGTATTGAAAGCTTTTGTGCCCTCTCGGAACGTCTTGAAGATCCAGCGACGGAAGAATCCGCCTGCATGGAAATTCGCGCACAAGCACATAAATTACACGGTATCTGTGGCAGCGTTGGGCAACCGCGCATGGGCGCCCTCGCGGCGCAGCTGGAACAGCATATTGATACTGTGATTGCTGGGCCGCGCCCCCTCAACACCGACTTTGTCGACGACCTTCTCAATGCGCTTCTCGATGAGATGGAGCAGAATGTGGATGGCGGATAACGTAACCATATGGCGTGGGCTTAAAGCCCTAAGTCGCTGGTTCGGATTTTGGGTAATGCTGGCTGCATTGACCGTAACGCTTGTTGTTCGAGCGACGGCGGCGAATGCACAGCAATCAGAATTTGGCCCCAATACAGAAGTCTTTACTGTTGGCGTTCTAAGCACAGAAGGCGCAACCCGAGCGCTTGAGGCGTGGCGGCCGACGATTGATTTCTTAAACCGTGAATCCGAGTTTCTGGATACGCCGTATCGCTTTGTCGTGCGGCCCCATTCTATTGAAACACTGTCGCAAGGCGTTACCGAGGGTACGCTTGATTTTGCTCTTACCAACCCCGCCCACTTTGTGGCGGCTGAAGTGGAAAGCGGTATGCGGGCCGTGCTTTCACAGGCTCGCATGTGGGAAGGACGTACATATAGTCAAACCGGTGCTGTGGTGTTTGCCCGCGCAGATAGCGGCTTTACGCGGTTAGGCCAGCTGGAAGGTGCCAGTGTTATGGCGGTTGCCGAAAATGATTTTTCGGGTTGGTGGTTGGCAGAGCAAGAATTCCGCCGCCGTCGATTAGAGCCGAGCTCCCTGTTGGGTGAATTGGTCTTTTCTGGCGGAAACCAACGCGAGGTTATTTATGCGGTTCAGGCAGGGTTGGTGGATGCTGGTGTTATTCGGGCTGGTGTGCTGGAAGCCTTGGCGGAAGAAGGTACCGTTAACCTAGAAGATTTCACACCGCTTTCGCCAATTGACTACCCAGAGTATCCGTTTTGGGCGACGACGCCTTTGTATCCAGAGTGGGTTTTGGCGGCGACGCCAGAAGTGCCCGAAGGTGCCTTGGCCTTGGTCATCAATTCGTTTTTGAATGTTCAGGCTGATAGTGAGGAATCCCGCAGCGCGGGTAATGTTGTTTGGCAGGCTCCGCAAAACTATCAGGCCGTCCATGATCTGTTGATTTCCCTGCGCGTACGACCCTATGAGAACTATCTAGTTCAGGCGGCAAGCAGGATTTATCGAGCCTATCGTTGGACAATTCTGGGCGTTGTTACCGCAATTATTCTGTCGCTGTTGTTCCTGACGCTTCAGTTGCGTCGCAATATCATGTTGGCAGAACAGCAAAAGGAAGTGTTGGAATCCGAAATCCGGTCCAAGATTTTCTATCGGAGTGCGGTCGAGGAACATACGGTGTTCTGTATGCTGAAGCTGGATGGTCGTATTTCGCATGTGAATGACAGTTTCTGCGAAACCACCGCTCGGGATCGGTCGAGCCTGTTGGGTACTCCGTTGTCTGATTTACTAGGTGAACGCGAGCAGGAAATTCTGAACGACGACATCATGAAGGCGATGGAAGTTGGTGCGCCTTGGGATGGGCCGCTTAAGATTATGCGCGAAGATGGTACGGTAGCTTGGGCACAATGTACGGTTATTCCGGTCAGTGGTGCAGGCGATGAGCTGTCTGAAATCGCAGTAGTCGCGACGGATATGACCCAAACGCGCAAAGGTATCTCTGACGAAAGTTTCCACGATAGCCTTGAGCTGATTGATGATCAGGTTGTGGTGTTGCGTCCGGGTACGTTGGACCTGCTGTATTGCAACAAGACCGCGCGTAAGCGGTTGATCGAAGATCGCGTTGGTGGCAGCTGGAAAGACAAGCGTGCAAAAGACATCCTGACGCAAAGCGATGTTCACGCGCTGGAACTGCGGTGCCAAGCATTGGAAGAGGGTCCGCAGCGGCGGATCACTTGGGAAGTGACGGCGACGAACGGCACGCCTTATGAAATTAGCCTGGAATATGTACAGCCGGAAAATGATGAGCCGCGGTTCATTGCGATCTACCGTGACATCACGCAGCGCAAGGTGGCTGAAAAGGCGAAGAACGAATTCGTGGCAACCGTTAGCCACGAATTGCGGACTCCGCTGACATCTATGAAAGGTGCCTTGGGTCTGGCCTTGTCAGGTGCCATTGGCGAAATGCCAGAGCAGATGAACAAGATGGTCAGCATGGCCAGCAACAACTGCGACCGCCTGGTGACGTTGATCAATGACATCTTGGATATGGAAAAGATTGAAGCCGGTAAAATGGACTTCAAAATGGAACCGGTCGACATGGCCGAAATCGTCGACAAGGCGATGGAATCCAACAAGTTCTATGCCGAGAAATTCAAATCCACGATGCGGATGAATTTGGTCGAAGATGAGGATGGCTTTAACACCATGGGTGACAAGAGCCGCCTGACGCAGGTTATGGATAACCTGATGTCGAACGCGGCGAAGTTCTCTGGTGGTAAAGAAATCATCGTGACGTTAAAGATCCATCGTGACCGCGTCCGCTTTAGTATTCGCGACTTTGGTTGCGGTATTCCAAAGAGCGCGCATGCAACGATTTACGACAAGTTCACGCAAGCCGACATGGGTGACACGCGTACACAGCAGGGTACCGGCCTTGGTTTGTCGATCGTGAAAATGATTGTTGAAAGCCACAAGGGCGCAATTTTCTTTGCTAGCGAAGAAGACATCGGAACTGAGTTCTACGTTGATTTGCCACGTATGATTGGTGATAAGGTTATCCCGCTAGAACCACTTGGTGATGAAGACGAGATTTCGTTCAGCAACGCTGGCTTGACGGAGGATCAACAAGCAGTTGCTGTGACACAGGGCGCTGGTGACGGATCAGATATTCAGGTTCTTTTGGCTCAGTTGAAATCTGGCGGTTTCGATGCCGAGATTGAAACCGGCTCTGTGACTGTAAGTCAGGTCGTCAGCGGCAAAGGCGTTGTTGGGCAATCGACCGTCTTTAACTGGTTGACCGATGAAGGGCGCACATTGGTGTCCGAACTTTTTGAACGCGACAAGCTGCAGAATTTGAACGTGACGGTGCTGCAGGCGAAATCAGCAGACGGTAACATGTCGGATTCACTGGTACTAAATGGCCTTAAGGCGAATATGTACTCAAATTGGCTATCCAACATTCCGTCAATGGCAGAAGGCGCAGCCTTTAAGCTGATGGGTGTTGGTCGCGAAGATTTGCCGTCTTTGGATGGTGATGATGCTTCGATTGCGGTGGCGCAAGATGTGTCGCAGGCTTTGGTTTTGGCAGACAATGATCAATACGATGCCGTTATGCACTTTGATAAGATCGATCTGGCGCATTGCCTGACGATTATTCCTGTTTCAGGTGGACGGTTGCCGCGCACTGTTCCGGTCATTTTGATCGTGACACAGATTGAGGCACCAGAGGCAGAACGCGGTGTGGTTTCGAAATTTGCGCGTCCGTCGGGCGCAGGACGCGGTAAATCCCGGCGCCGGGCGCGCGGGTGATAGAATACGAGATGAGAGGTTAGGAAATGGGTGAATTGAATAAAATTCTGCACATCGAGGACGAAGACGATATTCGCGAAATCGCCAATATGGCGCTTGAGCTGATTGGTGGCTTTGAGGTTGCGCAGGCTGGTTTGGGTACAATTGCCTTGGAGATTGTCGAAGGCTTTGCGCCTGACCTGTTGCTGTGTGATGTTCAGATGCCAGGTTTAACTGGGCCAGAAACCATTGAGGCGATCCGTAAGTTGCCAGGTTTTGAAACGATCCCGGCGATCTACATGACGGCCAAAGTGGGCGAGTCTGAAAAGGACAGTCTGTTGGGGCAATATGAGCTTGGGTTTATCGCCAAGCCATTTGATCCGACAACCTTGGCCATGCAAATTCGCGAGATGTGGGATCAGGGATTAGCGAACGCCGCTTAGGGTTTCGCCATCTGTCGCATGTAGCGATTACGAGCGATTTCTTCGAGCGTAGCAGATTCTGCTGTGTCTTCTTCTTTACGTTTTTCGCTAAGGTTTTTATCCAGCACAGCCTCGTTAGACCGTGCCTCTGTATAAGTTTCAAAAAGCCGCCCCTCAATTAGGGCGGCTTTTTTGTCGAGTGTATCCATCTCTTTCAGCAAAAACGCCTTGCGTGTGTCGATGGCTTTCAAGAAGCCTGCAAGAAAAGGCGCGGCTTCGGGCGAGGGGATGTGCGCCTCTGTCTCGAGCTGATTTTGTAGCTTGTCTAACTCGGTTTGGAGCTGCGCTTGATGGGCCCGGATGTGGCCCATCTCTGCGGCATGGCCGTCAAGCTCATGTTCTTTGATGCGTTGTAAAACGGCTAATGCTTCGATGCGTCGGGCGCGGTCCATTATGCTGGGGTCAGTTCCTGACGCGCCTCTTCCATCTCGTAGAAGGATGGCTGCAAGGATGTAGGAATGTTACCGCGGCCAATTTCAACGCAGATGGTTGGAGAGTGTTCTTGCAAAATCGCAATAAAGATGTCGCGGATTACGTTATAGAAGGCGCCGTCTTGGTCCTCGATCACCCCCAAGCGGCCAGATAGCGGAGCCACAAAACAGTAAGCCAAGAAAACCCCAAGGAACGTACCAACAAGCGCACCACCAATCATTTCACCTAGAACGGCCGGTGGTTTGTCGATCGAACCCATCGTTTTAATAACACCCAAAACCGCCGCAACAATCCCAATCGCCGGGAGGCCGTCAGCAACAACTTGAAGTGCGTGGGCAGGGACCATCACCTCGTGGTGGTGCTTTTTGAGCTTTTTGTTGATCACATCCTCGGTTTGGAATGGGTCATCAAATTGTAGCGCCAACATACGGAAGCTGTCAGTGATCAGGTCAATCGCGTGATGGTCATGTTGGATT
This sequence comes from Cognatishimia sp. 1_MG-2023, assembly GCF_030548175.1. Taxonomy (GTDB): domain Bacteria; phylum Pseudomonadota; class Alphaproteobacteria; order Rhodobacterales; family Rhodobacteraceae; genus Cognatishimia. The sequence continues at coordinate 42,918 of NZ_JAUORX010000008.1, forward strand.
TTGGGAAACTGCGAAAAAATCGAACTGTCGTGTGGATTTTCGATGTGCTCGTCCAGCGCCAGAATACCGTCACGTTGGTAGATCTTGGTAAGTCCGTACATCAAGTTCAGTAGGTCGATGTAGTCAGCTTGTTTCCATTTTGGCCCCTTAAGCGCTTTGATCAAACCTTTGATCGTTGCACCAAAGTCCGCAAACGAGTTGGCTGCAATAAAGGCCCCTAAGGAGGCGCCGCCGATCATCATGCCCTCGAACGGGAGGGCGTGAAGAATGGGGCCCATTTCCCCGCCTGATAGCAAAAAGCCACCAAACACGAGAGCCATGACAAGAATAAATCCGATGATAATGTTCATGTAGTTTCGCTATCCTAAGCGCCTTCTGGCGATTGCATTGCTCGTATGCCCCATTTTTGCCATAAATTATAAGGTTTGAGCAAGAATTAATGAGTGAATTGGTAGAATAGATTGTTAAACACGGCTCAATTTAAAGAATAGCTATGGATAATTGACATTAATTGGCGTAATTATAATAAAAATAAAGAATAGTTTAACGTCTGCGACGCGACACCTGGGGAAACGCATGTTCGGTAATGAACAAATCATGGCAGTCTTGCTTGAAGCGGATGATCTTCGTTTGGTTCATCGCAGTTGGCCCCTGAATATGCGCTTGGCTGTTTGTTTGATGCCAAGCGGCGAATGCCAGTTGATGTTATTTCGTGAAGAAGAGGCGGCGACATTCCCTAAGCGCCTTCGCAAACATCTTGGATTGCGGTCGGAAGAGCTAAGCATTTACCCGCCTGTTGCTGGGTTTCCGTCACGTGCAGTGAAGTATTCAGATGAACGTAGCCTTGCGGCTTTGTTGGCTGATACGCCAGGTTTGCTTGAAGACGCACACGATTATTCGGTTAACTTTTCATATGCTGTGGAAGAGGGGCTTGATCCCGTTGCCTTTCTTGGCGTTGAAGTTGTCGCGGAAGATGTCGAGATCGAAACTCCATTCTTTGGGGCGTCAAAGGCACAAGCGTCGGCGGATGTTTTGCAGTTTTCTTCAAGGCGTCAGCAGGCGGTTGAGGAAGAAAAATCAATTCGAAACTTACGCTTTGATTTGGCGCGTGAAGCAGCCCGAGATATCGAAGGCGCGAGTAAGCCCGAGCCAGTCATGATGAATGAACAGCCAGCCGATCTAGGCGCAGAGTTTTTGTCCGCTGATCAACTGGCGTCTATTGAAACCCCTCCGGGCGCATATCGTTTGTCGCAACAGGGTGAATGGATAGAGATTTCGCGTGGGGAAGGGGCCGCTGTGCCGGTTACTGATCCTTCGTTGTTGTTCCTTCGGGATGATCGTGCTTTGCTCGCGATCCGTTCCGATGCAGTTACATCAAACCTGCCTGCAAATATTCGGATTTCGGTGGAGTGCCTGCCGGCTGTCTTGCGACGTGTTCTGACAGAGGCGATTGGCGAGGTTCACGTTTCTGCTGAAAATGGGTTCTTTTATGTAGCTCTGCCGCCGCGTTCGGGTGATGCGCAGAGTGTTGAAATGTCTGATCTACATGCCAGCTTGGCGCAGGATGAAACGCGTAAGCGCTGGCCAAACCTGCGCCGGAATCGCGGGTTTCGACTGTTTGCGTTGACGACAATCACAACGCTGGCGATTTTTGTGGTTCTAAGTGCGCAACCTGATGACATGACACGCCAGAATTCGGGTAAAACACCAATTGATTGGAGCCAGTTCCGCTTGTCGATGAATGATGGGCTTGGATAGAAAAATCGCCCGCTGAATGGCGGACGATTTTTTAGCTTTCAATTTGGCCTACCGCAATGCGCTACGTAAGTTTTCAAAGACCGTTTCGTTCAACAAAGAGACTTGGCTTTCTTGTTCGATGATCTCAGAAACGCTTGGTTCCATAACTGTGGCTTGTTTGGTTGGCTCAGCTACTGTCGGAGCAGGGGCCATTTCAGGTTTTGCCATTGGTTCTTTGGCGGCCATTTTAGGTGCCGCGTCCGCGGTCACTGGTTTTTGGTAAGCCAGTAAAACCTCGATACGGCGGTTAGAAGGATCTTTCGGCGCATCAGCCTTTAGCAGTTGTTTGTCAGCCATGCCGGACACACGCGTAATCCGCTCATGTGTAACACCGCTTTGGATAAGCACTCGGCGCATCGCGTTGGCACGATCAGAGGAAAGATCCCAGTTGTCATAGCCCGCGGACTTCGAAAATGGGACAGCATCGGTATGACCGGAAATAACCATCTTATTTGGCAGTTTGGTCAGCGAGTCACCCAAAAGTGTCATCAGTTTTACAGTCGCCGCATTCATTTGTGCGCTACCGCTAGAGAACATAGGCTTGCCCTTTTGGTCGACGATCTGGATCATCAAGCCTTCAGGTGTTTTTTGAAACATCAAGTTCTCTTGCAGTGGTGCTAGGTCTGGGCTGGCTTGCATGGCTTGCAAGATCTTGGACTTCATTTCCTCAAAGCGCTCTTCATCCGCGGTATGGTCCGGATTGGTCGCTTGGGTATCGCCTGCAGCATTTTTCTCTGCTTGATCAAGGGTAGTGATGGATTCGGCGCCAGCCATAGATGCGGCTTGCATTGCATCTAAGCTTTCGGTCGCTTCCTGCGCTTTGCCCGCCGACGCTTGTTCATTCGTTACAGCGGTTTCGTTTGGATTCGCTTCATATACCGGACTTGCGGCGCCACCAGCTGGATTCTCGTGGTGACCTTCTTGGGAACCGCGCACTTTTTCGGCAGGATCAGCCGTTGGAGTGGTGTCCATGACTTCCCATTTGGCAGGAGATGGATCGTCTTTTTCGCCAAACTCGGCGCCACGTGCCACGGTTGAACCGTTTGACGCTGTTAATGTGCCAGGTGGGCCCAATGTCGCGCCATCTAGAACACCACTGCCGCCGGGGAGGGTGGCATTTGTGAAGTATTCTGCGATTCCTCGTAGTTTTTGTTCGTCACTTGACGATAAAATCCACATTAATAGGAAAAACGCCATCATCGCGGTCATGAAATCAGCGTAAGCCACCTTCCAAGCACCACCGTGGTGCCCGTGGCCTTCGACCACTTCGATTTTGCGAATGATGTTTACCGTTGCATCGCTTGCCATTTGTCTCTGCCTCGTGAGTGCCGGTTTGCCCGGCTATTCTCAACACGCGCTTCTGCGCACTATTGGTCAGGTAGAGGTATCGCAACCAACCGTGCCCCGAGAAGGGCGCGATTAAGACAAGATTAAGGCAGTTGAAAAAACGCGTGCTCTTATGGAGCGCTTGCGCCTTCTTCCAAGTTGGAGTCGCGGTTGTATTTACCAAGACCAACTTGTTTTGCATAAGCCGCTTTGCGCTCTGAGTAGTTCGGTGCAACCAATGGCATGGATTCAGGTAGGGAGAATAACTGACGGTATTCCTCTTCGGTTAAACCATGTTCGGCATTGAGGTGGCGCTTTAGCATTGTAAAGCCGCGGCCGCAGCATAGACAGAAAACTTTGTCATTGGTCACGGCTTTGTCCAGCGGGATAGCTGGTGTAGCTGCCGACTTGACTGTTTCGATGATGGGTACGGGTTCTGTGGCGATCGCAGGGGTGGTGACTTCTGGTTTGCCAAATACGGGCATCAATTGTGTTGCAAGTGATACGATATCATCAACCGACACATTGCGGCGCTGCGCAAACGCGGCAACGACCGTCGCGACGGCGTCTTTTGAATGGTCCTTGGCGGTGTCCATGTCGTTTTTTGTGGTCATGGTTTAATCCCTGTCTCGCGGCAGATCATATATCTTAACTTTTGAAGATGTCAAGAATAGCCGCGTTTGTCCTTGCCGTTTCGGCGGAAAAAACCCAAATAAAACTTGGGGTTGAGCGCTCTGCGGTAGTGCCTCGGCGTCTAGTTGCAGTTCGCGTGTAATTCCGATTTTGCCTTGGTGGCTTAGTGCAAAGTGCGAAGGTAGTGTTCGCTGTCTCTGAAGTTGGCCTGCTGAATTGGCTTGTGACCAATCAAGGTCGCGACATTCATTGCGCTTGAAGGCGTTTGCATTGCGCAAGAAGTGTCGAGGTCAATATCCTTCAAGACATGGTTTGCCGACTTAAGGACTTCGATGAAAAAGGGGTCGGTGTCCAACGAGGACAGTAGGTGCCGAATATGCGCAGCCGCAGAAAATGCGACACGAATATGGGCATCCTTGGCGAGGGGTCCTGCCATAGCTCTACTCCATTCTGAGTGATATTCGGTGCATTCTGCTACCTGACACTGAGAATATTATTACTTGGGTTAAAATATTGCCAAAATTCGGTGGCAAAAGAAAAGAAATGGTTAAATTTGAGTATTACATGCGTTAATCTAAGGCCTGGTTCATAGCTGTTCTTGTGATAACCGTCAGGCTTCTGCTTGAATAGTCATGAATTCAGTAGTTGCCTTTTAATAGTTTTTTAATCTTGGGCAAGATGATTCGGATGGCGTTGAAGTGAGCAGAGGCGATAGCAAATATGATTTCGAAAGCGCCATATGCGGTGATCGTTGATTCAGATCCTGGCACCGCGCTATCCTTGCGTCATCTTTTTCGTGTTATTTGCGGGCTGTCGGCGGAAGTCTTTGCTTCTGATGACGCTGCATTGTCTATAATTCAATCGGGTGATGCACCAAAGGTTGTTGTTGTCGGGCGGCTTAGAGCGCGCTCTGAATTTTTGAAAACGCTAGTGGAAATTGACTCCGGGTCGTTCGTGATCGCAATCGACCGCCAAGAACAAACAAATGAAGCCGAAGATGCTTTTCTTGCGGGTGCTCACGATGTTGTTCGTTACCCGATCTCTTTGCGCGCATTCGCGTTAAGATTGAGGGCGCGCGTAGGAATGCTGGATACGCCAGAGGGTTTGGAAATATTGCGGGACACGTCGTCTTGGAATTCCGGTGCTTATATTGCGAGTCAGGCTGCATTGACTTCGGCGGAAGCGCAAATCGCGCACATACTCATCAGTCAGAATGGTGAAGTCGTTTCGCGGGATGTGCTGAGTTATGCCATTGACCATAGGCCTTGGGACTATGGGGACCGAAAATTTGATGTGCATGTTGCGAAAATCCGCAAGAAGTTAACGGCTGTCTTTGGAGAGCATGTCTCGGTAAAGACAGTTCGGGCAGAAGGCTATGTTTTGTCTTTTGATGAAGATGGAATTGCGCGGTTATTTAACTGACCCTTGGGTGACAATTCGGCCCCTCAGCTCTCCGTCAAGTAGAGAATTGTAAATTTCCACAGGTCTTTTCGCGGTTGAGTTCACGGTTGTGTGACCTACTACTGCTTGTGGATAACTTCACCTGCGTGCCCAGATGTTGGTTTACCCGTTGGTTTTAAGGGAAAATGGCGAGTGTATTTTTAAAAGTACAACTTAGACCTGCTTAAAATGTCAATTTGACACTTCTTCTCGACTATGAGGAGAGTTAACTCATCTTTACAAAGAGGTAATTCTCCTTTGGCGGGAAAGGATCTAGTCTACTCTAACAAACATATATATGGCCTGGGGGAATATATAGTGGGACAGTTGGATATTGTTGAACAGATTTGGGGTGGGGACATCTCAGAAGCACAAGTGTCGGCGGTTACGCCGTTAGAAGGTTTGTTGGCTTCGGTCGTGAATGTGCCTGTAGTGACGTTGACCTCTCGACTGGAAGGTAGCCGCCCATATGCGCTACTTGAGAGTTCAGAAGTTTTGCCGGGTGTATCGCTGGGTGACATTTTGTCCGAAGAGTTGTCTTTGGAGGTGCCATTCGGTGCGCTTATTCTTGTTCAGCCAAAGGACTTTTCAGACGTTAAGGATTATTCAGGACAAAAGCTTGGCGAAATGTTGGGCATGATCATTCTGGATATGGCGAAAGATGCCTCTTCATCTGTTGAATTGAATGTTGCGGAAGTGACATCGGACAAAGAAGGTGTCGATCTTTCGGGTTCTTTATCAGCAATTAGCGAAAGCCAAGCGTTGGCGGCCTCTCGACTTCAGTGAGCTATGAGGTGGAGCTGCCACGCGGAGTTGATTTAATCTTTCGTTAATCATATTTGTCTTTGCTGATCCTTGCGGTTGTGATTTTGTTGTTCTTGACGAAACAAAGATTTCGCGAGGCAGGACATGACTATTTCATACTCAGCGGCGCTAAAGGCGCCGATTTTAGAACGTGAACAGGAGCGCTCATTGATCGAACAGTGGCAGCAAAAGAGGGACGGAACCTCTTTGCAGGTTTTGATCGCTTCTCATGCTCGACAAGTTCACGCATGCGCGCGACGCATGAATTCAAACTTTGAACATCAAGAAGACTTAGTGGCTGAAGGATTGATTGGCCTTATTACAGCAGCAGATCGCTTTGAGTTGTCGCGTGATGTTCGATTTTCCACATATGCGCAGTGGTGGGTTATGAATAGTGTCCGCACAGCAAATGCACGGCTAAGAAATGTGGTCGCGATGCCGCCGAGCATAAAATACTCTGATGCACCGGTAGCAAATACAGCGATCTCCGAAGACGATTTGGATGAATTTCTTACGTCCGAAGATCCGACGCCCGAAGAACAAGCGATTGCAAAATCGGATTCCGATGAAATGCGCCGCCAAATGGTCGCGGCATTGCAAGAATTGAATGATATTGAGCGCGAAATTGTTATTTCGCGAAACCTGCGCACGGTTCCGGAAACCATCGAAGCGTTAGCTGAAAGATTGGGATTGGGACGTGATCGGATGCGCCAGATCGAGCGGCGTGCATTGTCGCGCTTAAAGTTCGCGCTGTTGTCGCGCGGCGTTTCAAGCGCTCGGGCAATCTAATGGATATTACTGCCAATCCACTTCTATCCTTGCTCGGCGCAGCCCCTGCCACGGACACTACCGCTGCACCAATTGCATCGCCAGGGGGAAGTGCCGCAATGGGATTTGCCATGTTGGTTACGAACCAAGCTCAGAGCAATGATGGCCTATCTGTGGATGTGGCTAAGCCGGGGCAGTTGCTAACAGGTAAGTTACCTGAATTACTTGGAAAATTAGAGAGAATTATCGAGAAAGTAACCACGCTTCTTTCTGATGAAAGCGATGCGACGGTAACGATTGATGATATTGCACCAGCTTTGGTTGAGCTTACTGACGTTATTGGTGAACTGAGCGAAGCTACGAACGGAGCCTTCTTAGGAGGTCTTACAGAGTCTGTTCCGAATGCAATGGCCCAGCAGATATCGGGTAATATAGAGTCTGTTGCAGCCAAGATTGTTGATTTTTCAGCATCGAATATTTTGCAGATCACAGATGTCGAACCGCTGTCTCCCGAGAATTTGGCCCATGCCGTGATTGAGATCGCCACCGCGATACAGAGTGAAATCAATACGGTTGTGAAGGCGCTGCCAGAAACTGTCGCGAATATTGCGACGAAATTTATGGCCGCCGGAAATTCGGTTGTGTCCACACAGAAACCGGCAAATTCACCGCAAAAGCCCGCTACCGGCGAAATATTGGGTGCCGTGCCTGAGTTTTCCACGGTTCCGGTGCTTGAACAGTCAGGTGCCGGACCTGTTGTGAAGCCAATGAGCTCGCAGGGTCAGGAGCTTATTTTGCCTCAATGGGCTACACAGGCTATCGGACAGGCCACACCAAAGCTGAGTGAGGCGGCGCAATCCGTCTTTTCGGCGATCGGGAATGCGTTGGAGAACGGTGCAGCACCAAAAGTGCCGGTTGAGACGTCTTTGGGTCAAATCTTAGAGCTGCCGAGAGAATTGTTGCCCATTATTCCGCAAGATATTGCTGCTACAGCGCGTGACGCAATTCAATCGGTTGAAGCCACACAGTCGACGTCAGCGGCGCGCGCGGCTGAAAGTCAAACGCCGCGATTTTCTCAGGCTGTTGTTAGCCAAGTGCGTGCTGCCGATTTTCAAGAAGGCACGACTAAGGTTGAGCTAACGCCCCGTGGTCTGGGTAGTGTTGAAATTGAAATGAAGACGAATTCCGATGGATCGCTTTCAGTTGTTGTCCGGGCTGAGAATGCGCACGTTCTTAGCAGTCTTCGTGAAGAGCGAGACTTATTGGCCCTAGCTGTATCTGATGCGGGGCAGGGTACGTTTGAATTTCAGGAATTCAACAAAGATGAACAATCGCAAGATCAGGGCGGCCAAGGATTTAGTGGCGGGACTGGCAGTGAATCTATTGCAGATAGTGCAGATGTAGCGAGTGACACCGCAAAAATTGGCGGTGGTCAACTTGATCTGATGACTTAGGGGAACAACGATGGCTTTGGCTCCAATATCCAATACAGCAGCTGCACAATCTGGCAGTGGTTCGTCGTTGTCCCAATTGGGCGAGGACTATACTCGATTTTTGACGTTGCTGACCGCACAGGTACAACATCAAGATCCACTTGCACCAATGGACGCGACACAGTTTGTGTCGCAATTGGCGCAATTGAGCCAGGTTGAGCAGGCGGTAAAGTCTAACTCAAACCTAGAGTCCTTGGGTGCGCAAATGGGCTCGCTGTTGTCAGTGTCTGGCGCGGCAATGCTGGGTCGTGAAATTACGGTTTCCTCAGATAATCTGACGCTCGATAACGGTGAAGTGGACAGCTATTACTCGGTGAACGAAGGTACGGCGACATTGTCGGCGCAGATCCGTGATCCTGATGGGAATTTGGTTAGAACAATTAGCGGGCTTTCGACAGACCATACAGAGCTGCAACATTTGGAATGGGATGGGCTGACGGATGCTGGAAACCCAGTTCTGGACGGTAAGTATACCGTCGCCTTAGTTGCTAAAGATGCGAATGACAGCCCTGTTCCTGCTTATACGTATCGTAAGGCAGAGGTACAGGAAGTGCTTTTCACTGAAGGGCAGAATTACTTTAAGCTAAATGGGGACGAGACTGTGGCTGCAGAAGCCGTCTTGGCTGCAAGTTAGGGTAATTCTCGTAGCGAGCGAGCGTAGTTGAATTCATTAATGCGGGCTGTGCGAATGGATAAAAAGCTTTGATGGAGCTTGCGTACAATATCTTCGGCTAACTTTGTTTGGTCGATATGCTCTTCTTCCCCTTTTTCGAGCCAGAGCGTTGTTTCGGCCATATCTGAGATGATTGTTACGGTTGCGTCACGCAAGCGATTGCGTCCCTCCGCACCGTTTAAGCGCTCAAAGTTTGCGGCGCCTGCTATGTAGACATCCACGTCCATTAATAGGTGCAAAATGCTTCGCGGTTGCAGAACCTGAACCGTGAATTTTCCAAGCGGCATTTTGTAGAGAATTTCTTCTTTAACCACATGCGCCGCAACTGGGGCAGGTTCGGCAGGAGTCGGTTCAGGTGCCATCATGCCGCCAAGAAAATAGCCAGTCGGACCCAAAATGATGGGCCCGAGCAGTATGATGAGCAGTTTTTTCATGTCACCTGATCAATAGGGGAGAATGACATCAAGGAAGTCTTCGCCATACCGAGGCTGCTGCACGACGGTTAGCTGACCACGGCCGCCATAGGCGATGCGCGCTTCTGCTATTTTGTCGTAGGGAACGGTGTTTGCGGTATTGATGTCTTCGGGGCGAATGATGCCTGCGACGCGTAATTCACGCAGTTCCTGGTTCACCTTAACTTCTTGGCGTCCAGCGATGACAAAATTGCCATTTGGCAATTCTTTGATAATCAATGCTGCGACCCGCAAGTTGATAGATTCATTTCGCTTGATTGTACCAGCGCCTGACGAGCTGGAGGTATTGCCAAGATCAACAATGCTGCCGCCCGTTGGCAGGTCTGCGGCGCTGATACCTGGAAGCACCTTGTCGATTTTGCCTCCGTAGCCAAAGAAACCAGGATCATCCAAATTCTGTGAGCTGGAACGTGAGCGGTCAGATTGATTTTTGAGCTGGGCGTCATCTTTGATGTTAATAACGACCGTTAGAATGTCGCCAACGGCTTGCGCGCGCTGGTCATCAAAGAAGCTGCTTGTTCCTTTGCTCCAAAGGCTGGACGCTTCGGCGCGTTTGGGGCGGCGATTTGGTTCGCTTGGCGGCAGTGGTACGCTCACGCGGTTCACTTCTGGCACCAGCTGTGGGTCCATTTCAGAAAACTGCGGATTGCGATGTTCTTTGTATTTTTGTGTACAGCCCGCGACGGCGACGCATGCCATCAAAGCGATTGTTCCAACGGTCCGCATCTTTGCGCGGTTTGAGTGATCTGCCTGCCGGGTCAAAATAAAGCCTCCACCATGCCATCAGCCCGCGCGATGGCAAGAATTGTTTTATTACTTGCAAGGTTTATGACCCTAACTTCCTGACCCAGGTGGGCATCGCCGATGGCCTTGCCGTGTGCAGTCAATTGAAGGGGTCCGTATTGTAATTCAATCATCACGCGTTCCCCGCGTGATACGATAATCGGGGGGATCACAGATTGCCTGTGCACGGGGCGACCAGCGGATAGCATGCGCCGTACCTGCATGCCGTTTAAGTCGGCAACATCCGTGATTGCAAAGGAATGGACCCGTGCCCAAGGCATTTCGATCATTTCAATATCTTCAGGGCGGATGATTTCTTCGGGTTGAATACGTCGGTTCACGACGGGGACAGGCACATTCAAAATTGCCAATCCATGTACGCGACGGATTTCACCCAATGCAGTGACCACGTTTGCGATGAACTGCCCAGTGTCCTTATCGACCCAGAATTCTTGAAGGTACTCGGCCTCTGCTGGCGCGCCTTGAGCCATTCGAATGGAAAAGGCGCCATTGTTCGGCATGGCTGGCCCATACTCTTGCTCTGTACGCTCTGCGATCAGCTGTTTGACTTCGGCTGCGCCTGCCAATTCTGGCGACCCTAAAAGAGTGCTGCAGATGGCGGCTAAAGCAATGGATTTAAGATGTTTTCGCATCACGGGTTACTTAATCTGATTTGCGGTTTGCAGCATCTGATCCGCAGTTTCGATAGATTTCGAGTTCATCTCATAGGCTCGTTGGGCCTGAATAAGGTCAGTGATTTGCTGGATGATATTCACGTTGGAATTTTCCAAGCTGCCCTGACGGATCAAGCCGACACCCGGGTCGCCCGGTGTAACTGTTGTGGCTTCGCCTGATGCGGTGGTTTCTTCTAACAAGTTATTCCCAATTGGCTTCATGCCTGCATCGTTCAAGAACGTTGCCATTGTCAGCTGGCCTAACTCGGTTGGCTCGTTTTCATTGTCTACAAAGGCTGAAACAACGCCTTGTGCGCTGACTGTTAGCTGTCTGGTGCCATCAGGAACGGTGATCCCGGGGTCAACTTCGTAGCCATCCAATGTCACAATCTGGCCTTCGGCTGACAGGTTGAAATTGCCAGCGCGTGTATAGGCAAGCGTGCCGTCTGGGCGGTTCACAACGAAATACCCGCGCCCTTCGATCGCCAAATCGGTTTGGTTTTCCGTTTGAATCAAGCCCCCCTGGGTGTTCAGGCGGGTTACACCAGCCCCCTGAACGCCCAGTCCCACGTTTAGGCCAACCGGGCGGGAGGTACCCTCGGCCGACGTGAGTGCGCCTTCTTGAATCATGGATTGATAGATTAAATCTTGGAATGCGGCGCGGCCGCTTTTAAAACCTGTTGTATTCGCGTTGGCGATGTTGTTGGCGATGACGTCAACATTCGTTTGTTGCGCCAACATGCCAGTTGCTGCGATGCCTAGTGCCTTCATTGCCTCATCCTTATTTCTCTGTCTGCTCGGACAGGTCAGACCACACGACCAAGTCGTTGAATCGCTTGTTTCGTAAGGTTGTTTTCGTCATCCATGAGTTTAACCGCACGTTCGTAGGCGCGTTGAATGTCCATTAGGTGGATCATTTCGACCACCGGCTTTACGTTGCTTTGTTCTACATATCCTTGGGAGATCGTACTGGTCTCGGTCTGTTCTGGATTGGCGCCAGCCGGTGGCAAGAATAACCCATTGCCCAATGCATTCATGGAAGAGGGATCGCCAATTTCAAACAGGCCAATTCGACCGATCTGGCCGCCATCTTGGTCCGTGATCGTACCGTCGATTGCGATGGTAACGGATTGCCCAGCTTCTTGAGGAACAGTGATCGGTGAACCGCTGATGTCCACAACGGGTGAGCCACTTACAGTTGTTAGCCGACCTTCGTTATCGATTGTGAGCCGACCATCACGTCCGTAGGCGACATCGCCACCGGGGGTTTCATACCCAAGCCAGGCGGAGCCATTCACTGCCACATCCAATGGGTTTCCTGTGGGAACCATCGCACCTTGCGAAGTGTCCACGTAGATTCCGTTGTCTTTGACGTAATTGACGGCCTGCGTTTTGTCGCCTGAGTTTTTGGGGTCAACAGCTTCTAACAATGGATGGCTGGTTTTGAAGCCTGCGGTGGAAGCATTCGCCATATTGTGAGCGGCCAAATCAAGGCTGCGCTCTAGCGCGGTGGCTAAAGAAAGGGATACGTAATTTGTTGTTCCCATGTTCAGAGCCTCACATATTCCGGTGTGTTACAAGAACAAAGCGGATGGATATTAGGAATACCTTGGTTGTTGCTTGTTGAACTATCCATCAATATAAAGATTAAAACAAGGTTTAATTGTGACTTACCAAGGATAGTTTTGGCCACATGAATAGAGTTGCGTTCGCGATTGTTCTATCACTGACCGGCCCTGTGTCTGGGACTGCGCTGTTCGCTGCCTCTTCTGCTGAAGAGGCAGCGCCAGAGGCGCCGGTTGTCGCGACACCTAAACCAGAGCAGATTCTCGCGCCGCGCACAGGTGTGCGTCAGCTGTTTGATCTAGATCTGCGTCGATGGCCTGAGGAACGTTTTTACGAGAACTTAACGGCACACATTGATGCGCTTTCACAGTCGCATGGTATCGAAAGTGTATCGGTGTTGATGGACACAGCAGAGCTCTATCTTGGTCAAATGATGGTCTATGAGGCTGGATCCGTTCTTGACAGTATCGAGGCGGTAGGTCCCGACCAAGAACGCCGGTTAAGTGCGTTATTACATGCGCGTAGCTTACTAGAAGGCGCTGCCGTTGAAGACTTCGACAATTCGCCATTGGCTGAACCGGGCCGGGCGGATCGGGCATTTTGGGCTGCGCTTCAAGCGATTGCTTCCGCGGATGCGCAAATGCTCACCGTTAATCTGGAGCTAGGCTTGCTGGGGTTGATGCACCAAACACGGCCTGTTGCACGCACTATCTTACCTGTTTTAACCGAAGCGATGATCGAAACTGGCGAGCATCAGATGGCAGCGCAGGCATTGCGCCTGATGGAGGATTTCCCCGATATTTCAGAAAGCTCGACAGGCGCATATTTGCGTGGTCGAGCGCAAGAGGTTCAGGGAAACGAGTCGTCAGCCCTTGCTGCCTATTTCACAGCGTCTAAAGGATGGGATCGTTATGCGGCCCGATCCCGCCTTGCGCTAGCGAAGATGGCGTTAGAAGATGGCGGGCGCGGCGCAATTTTAGCGGCTAAAGATGTTTTGGAGTTCGGCGCGGATTCTTGGAAAGGCGACTATTTAGAGGTCGCAACTTTGCAGGCTTTAGCTAAAGTTTATCAGGCCAATCGTGACAGCATTGAAGCGCTAAAAATTCACGGCCGTGTCATGTTGCGCTTTCCGGGTAGCGAGGCGGCTGCGGCGGCCGAGGCGCAGGCTTCCGTTGATCTGGAGGCCGTATATAACAGTGGCGCTTCGGGTGAGATTGCATTGTCTCAGTGGCTTTCGACGCATTACAGGCTAGTGCCAGCCTTTCGTTATTACGAACAGTTTCCGGAATTTGTAGAGCGAATGGGCGACTTTCTGTTGAAGGAAGGCGGGACGACACTGGCGACCCAAGAATATCAACGGGCGTTGGATTTGCGAAGGGATTTGTCCATTCACTATCCTGGTAAGCGAGATGAAGAGCGCGAGTTCCTTTTGCGGTACAAGTTGGCGCAAGCGTTCGAGGCGGGTGGGCAATTGATGGCGGCTAAAGATGTCTTAATGTCGTTGAGCGTGCCAGAAGAACAGATGAAACGGGACAAGGTTAATTTGTTGCGAGCTGACATTCTTGCGCAGCTCGGTGACCACGATGGATTGCTGCGGACGCATGTCAAAATGCCAACCGCGAATAACTTACGGAATGTGGCGCGTGCGCTATGGGACAAGCAAGATTGGTCAGAGGCGGTGATCTTTTTTGATAGGTTGTGGTCCGAGCATCCGGGTAATTTTAACGTTGACGATGCAACCTATCTATTAATTGCAGCACATCGCTCTGGGGATACTGAAACAGCAGAACGGGTTGTTGATGCCTTTCCGGGGCTGACAGAGTCCGAAGGCTGGCAGCGTGTGGCTGAAAGTATTCTTGCGACACCTGCCGAGGTATTCCCACTAACGCGAGGCGCGGCAGACAAAAGGATGAATAGTTTGCAGCGATCCTTGGAGAATTTATCAAATTCTGGGCTATAATTCCGGCAATTTAGCTAGTGAGTATGGTCCTCAAGGATAAATTTGTCTGTATTTGTAGGGTTTTGGCTATTCTTTAACTCTCCTTAAAGGATCGTCGTGTAATTCTTTTAGTAAGACCAACAAAACAAAAAAAGAACTGAGGCTACCGTTATGTCGATTTCCAGCGCATTGCAGACCGGGGTCAGTGGACTCAAGGCAAACTCCCAGGCAGTTGGGGGAATTTCAGAAAACATCGCAAACGCGAACACAGTAGGCTATCGCCGCGGGTTCGCGCAAATGGTTACAACAACGGCGTCTGGGGGCAACGGCTCTGGCGTGTTGTCTGTGGAAGCTCGCGAAACATTGGACATCAACCGATCAGGTGGTTTGATCTCTACAAACTCTTCAACAGATATGGCCGTTAGTGGGAATGGTTTCTTTGTGGTTTCCGTAAATCCGAATGAAACTGTGCAGACAAATTACCATCTAACGCGCGCTGGGGCCTTTTTGCCCGATGCTGATGGTAACCTGAAAAATGCGGCAGGCTTCTTCCTATCGGGTTTTCCTTATGATGCGAATGGATCGATCGGCAACGTTGATCGTAGCTCCTTTGGTTCCATGGAAACAGTTAACGTTGGTAACGTTAGCCTTTCCGCCGCCCAAACGACAACTATGTCGGTTGTGGGTAACTTGCCGTCACAAGATACCGGCCTAGCGACGCCGGGTGCGCCGTTTCAAACCTCATCTGAAATGTTCACGGGCTTGGGTGAGACCCAGCGCCTAGACTTTAGTTGGCAGCCCACGTCCAACGCCAATGAGTGGACCGTTACATTAAACGACCACACGGGCACGGCGCTTGGATCCGTTACCGTGGAATTCAATGACTCCGGTTCACTTGCTGGTTCACCAGCAACGTATTCTGGTGCAACATCCGTTGCTGTTGCTCCATCGGCGTTTGCTTTTGATGCAGCAACCGGACAGGCAACAATCACCATAAATAACGGCACAACTCCGCAAACCATTACGGTTGATCTGGGTGAACCTGGTTCTTTTAACGGTGTAACCCAGTTTGCTGGTGACTTCTCTCAATCCTTTGAGCGTGATGGTTCCAGTGTTGGCGAGTTAATCCGGACAGAAATTGATGAAGCAGGTACGCTGTTTGGGGTTTTTGACAACGGCATTCGGCGTCCATTGTATGAAATCCCGGTTGCGGTTGTAGACAACCCAAATGGTTTGCTTGAAGAAAAGGGCAACGCGTATAGCTTGTCTGGTGAAACTGGTGCCTTCTTTGCGCTGCAGGCAAACAGCGGTTCTACCGGGGCAATCAATTCGAATGCACTAGAAGGTTCGAATGTTGATATTGCAGAAGAAATGACCGATTTGATCCGAGTCCAACGAGCCTTTTCAACCAACGCAAAAGTCATCACCACCGTTGATGAAATGATGGATGAGACAACCCGTCTGAAGCGATAAGCGGGAATGACTAACGGACGTTCCAAATGAGCCTTTCAGGTGCCCTTTATACCGCCGCAGCGGGATTGAACGCGAACCAGAGCTTGTCTCGGGTGACAGCGGGCAACGTGGCCAATTCCATGACCGAAGGCTACGCGCGCAGGAATGCGGTGTTGGTCAGTTCATCATTGGGCACGGGTGGCGTTTATGTCGCCGAGGTGCGCCGCGAGGTGGATTCGGCTCTAATTCGCATGTCGCGCAACGAAAATGCCAAAATGGCCGAACAACAGGCTGTTCATGAGGGCCTGCGCGATTACACATTGTTCTTAGGTCAGCCCGGCGATGGGACGTCTCCTGCAGAAAAATTTGCAGGGTTTAACAGCTCAATGACAACATTGGTGAATATGCCATCCTCGACTGCGGCGCAGCAGGGGGTGATCTATGCCGCCGAGGACATGGCGACCTCTATTCGCGATGCAAGTGACAGGCTGGCGGGCATCCGTGCCGATGTTGATATGGAGATCCGATACGAAGTTTCTGATCTAAATGATCTTTTGTATACGTTGCGCGATTACAACCTTCGAATGCGCGACTTTGAGCCGGGAAGTTTTGAGGCGGCAGCATATCAGGACCAAGTTGATCAGGCCTTGGATAAAGTCTCTGGCATCGTTGATATTCGCGTGACCAATACCTCAGATGGTTGGGTTAACGTCTTTACCACTGGTGGTGCTGCACTATTGGAGGGGGACCGCGTTCAAGATGTCACCTATAATGCAGGTGACGGAACTCTTTTCGCCGGGACGCAGGAAATCACTGCGCATGATCCGTCTGTACGCGGTATCGAACATGGGAGTTTGGCTGGGTTTTCTAGTCTAAAGCGTGACATTATTCCCGAGTTCCAATTGCAGCTGGATGAATATGCACGCGGCATCATCGAAGCCTTTGAAGGTGCAGATGCATCATTGACAGCTGGTCAGGCTGGCCTCTTTACGGACAATGGATTTGCTTATGATGCCGCTAATCTTGAGGGCTTGGCCTCGCGCTTGCGGGTGAATGAGGCTGTGCATGCTGGCTCTGGCGGGTCTGCTTGGTTGGTGCGTGATGGTCTTGGTGCAACGGCTCCTGGTGCGGCGTCTAGCGTTGTGCAAATTCAGGCGTTTATTGACTCGTTGAATGAACCAATGGGTGCGGCTGCCGGGACCGGTATCAATAGTAACGTCACGCTCGCTGACTACGGTGCAGAGGTCGTGACCGCACAGGGCACTGCCACCTCTCGCGCAGAAAAGAACTTTAATGCGGCGCGTTCTGCAGCTGAAGTTATCCAAGCGTCACGACAGAATGTCGAAGGCGTGAATATTGACGAAGAAATGCAAAACTTAATGATGATCGAGCAGAGTTTCGCGGCGAATTCTAAGATGCTAACTGCGGTCGCCGAAATGCTCGATACATTATTAGCAGCGGTATAGGGAGGGTCTTATATGACCTGGCTAGCGACAAGAATGTCGACCTATCAGATGAACTATTTCCTGCGCAGCGGTGTGTCTGAGGCCTCGCTTGAATTGCAACGTGCGGGGCAGGAGTTATCGACTGGGCGTCGTGCAGATATTTTCGGTGATCTGGGGCCGCGGGCCGGTGTCGCGATCACGATGCGCGCACGCGAAGAAAGCACGCAATCCTATCTGTGGTCCAATAATGTTCTGGAAAACAAGCTAGAGGCGACTTTGGCTTCTGTGGAAACGATCAGAGATTCCGTTCAAGACGTGCTTGAAACAGTTATCCTGAACAAGTCCAAGCCGACGACAAGTGCTGACGCAATGCAGTCACAAGCACGCGCCGCTTTAGAGACTGTTCTTGCAACGTTGAATGTAAACTATAACGGTGAACATCTTTTTGCAGGGATAGCGAGCGATAGCCCTCCGATGAACCGATGGGACGCTGTAAATGCAACCACGGGTTTGTCTCCAGAAGGGGTTATGAATGCAATCGTCGGTACAGGTCCGACCGATCAAGCCACTGCCCTTAGTATGATTGCCGAGTTGGATTTGGCGTTTAGCTCGCAGCATACTGGTAACCCCAACTACAATTTTGAATCGACATTCTACCAGGGGACACCTGAATTAGATGGTCTCGGCCAACCTAGCGAGCGTATTTCTGGTCGCTTGGATGTGGGGCAAGTGCTGCCTTATGGCGTTCAGGGGAATGACGAAGGCATTCGTGATATCATCAAGGGGTTGGCGATGGTTGTGTCTGTTGACCTATCAACCATGACCGATGAAGACGCGTATGGTGCTTGGATGGATGAGGCGACAAGTGCTCTTGCTAATGGTGTCCAGAGCACATTGGATGATGCAGCGCAGATAGGTTTTAACCAACAGGTTGTGGAAAAGGCCAAAACCCGACTAGAGGCCCTTTCGGTAATCCAGCGTACTCAGATTGCGACCTACGAAAACATAGACCCTTATGAGGTCGCAACAAAAATGTCGGCCCTCGAAACGCAACTCCAGGCGAGTTATAGCGTTTCAGGCCGACTTTCTGGTCTCTCAATACTGAATTGGTTGAGGTAACTGGTTAGGGCGCGCTAGGCGCGCGCCTCAACCGGTGCGATTTGAGCAAGGTTTTCAAGTGGAACGTCAATTGTTTCGGGCGTGCTCAGTTTATAGCCGCGGCCATGAATAGTCTCGATGTACTGCGCGCCACTTTCGGCTGCGGCAGCAATCTTTTTACGTAGTTTGCAGATGTAGACATCAATCACTTTGTCAAAAGGCTGATCCGCGCTCATTCCATAGACCGCATCATAGATGGCGTTCTTTGAAATCACCTTGTTCGAATTCAAAGCAAGGTGCTGAAAGATCGAATGCTCACGCTTGCTGAGCTTGATCCGTGCGCCAGAAACCAATGGATCGCGACCATCAAAATACGCCGTGACTTCACCCACGATCACGCTCTCGGACGCGTGGCCATGAGAGCGGCGAACGATTGAATTTATGCGCGCAAAGACTTCGGAGCCTTTGATTGGACTAACGATAACGTCATCCGCACCCCGATCAAGAGCGGCTGCCGTATCGGCTGAGTTTCGAAAATCTCGCAATACAATCAACGGATTGTCACATCCAGAGGTGCGGATGGCGCGGATTTGTTTGTGTGTGTTGGGCGACTCTCCAATTAGGATCGCTCGATGTTCACATCCGGGCTGCGTCAATGGCGCAAGCCCAGTTTCAAAAAATTCCTCGCCGACAAAAAGTGGCTGTAAGCCGACATTTTCTAACTCTGACGCGAGGGATGCCCGACGCTTTTCACGTGGTTCAAAAACATAGGTACGCATGGCGACCGCAGCTCCACTTTATTTATGTTATTCATTATCGCTAGCAAGGATAAAAAATCTATTCAACAATAAAAGGAAAAATAACCAAGATTAATTTTTAATTAAAGCAAGGTTAAAGAAAGATAATTCAAGTTTAAGTGCGGGTTAATATAGACGAGACAAGAATAAATTGTTAATCTTTGGGTGGGCATAGAGGAAAGATCCTATGGAGCAGTACCAAAAATTTCCCAAACGCCTGTACGCAGGGTTAGGGCGCATTCTAATGGTGGTTGGAATGCTCTCCTTCGCCGTGTCTGCGGCAGCAGAGGTGCGGATCAAGGATATTGCGAGCTTTGAAGGTGTGCGCGAGAACCATCTGATCGGTTATGGGCTTGTTGTTGGCTTAAGTGGAACGGGCGATAAGCTGTCTAATAGCCCGTTTACCCGTGAATCCATGCGCGGGATGCTGGAACGCTTGGGTGTTGCCAACATTGATGCGAACCTGCTGAAAACCAAAAACACTGCGGCCGTCATGGTAACGTCCAAATTACCACCGTTTGCACGCCGAGGAGCGCCAATTGATGTCACTGTTTCTTCGTTAGGTGATGCATCCAGTTTGCGCGGGGGTACGCTTTTGGTGACCCCGTTGTCTGGTGCGGATGGCGAAGTTTATGCAGTTGCTCAAGGGGCCATTGCCGTTTCAGGTTTCAGGGCCGAAGGCAACGCAGCAACGATTACCGAGGGAGTGCCAACAATGGCACGCATCGACAATGGCGCCATTGTCGAGCGCGAAGTTGGCTTTAGTTTGAGCGAGCTTAATAGTTTTCGGATAGCCTTGCGGACCCCCGACTTTACGACAGCCACGCGTATGCGTGATGTGGTCAATATGGAACTGGGTGCGCAATACGCTAACGTCTTGGATCCTGGCACTGTGGAAGTACAGGTCGAAAATAAGGCGAATGTTGCAGAGTTTGTTTCTGTTATTGAAAACCTAACCGTTACTCCCGACTCCGTCGCACGTGTTGTTGTAGATGAGAAATCAGGTACAATTGTAATTGGGTCAAACGTGCGGATTGGCCAAGTTGCCATCAGCCAGGGTGGCCTAACAGTCAAAGTGCGTGAACGGTTTAATGTTAGTCAGCCGGAGCCTATTTCGATTGGCGGAACAACTGTTGTCATCCCGGACACCGAATTGGATGTCGAAGAGAAAGATAGCAAGTTCACGATCCTAGAAGGCGATGTCAGTCTGCAGGATTTGGTCGACGGCCTGAATGCGATTGGGGTTGGCGCGCGGCAAACCATTTCAATATTGCAGGCTATTAAGTCCTCTGGTGCACTGCATGCGGACTTGGAGATTATCTAATGGTTGAAATTACCGGAATGTCCACGCTGTCGCAGGCCAAAGTGCATCAGCAGTCGCAAGCATTAAGTGAAAAAGAACTGGAATCTGCAAAAGAATTCGAAGCAGTGTTCCTAGCCCAATTCGTTGATGAGATGATGAAGACTGTTGATGTTGGTGTGTCCACAGGCGGCAAAGATGGTGAGATGTGGCGTTCTTTCATGTCAGATGCATTGTCCCAGGGTTTGGTTGATCGGGGCGGCTTGGGTTTGGCTGCGAATATTGGTCAGGTGATTTCAGCTTATAAGCGGCCTTAAGAGTCTGAAGGAGGCTTAACAATGATTGCAGCGCGTCAATTCAGACTAGGTGAACGTCAGAAAAAAGGCGGAGTAGGTGAGCCTACCGAGCGAGACATTCAAAACATCGACGATTTCACTGGCAAAATTTCTGAAGCGATTGATTTGCTGCGAAAGGAAATCAACGCAATAAATGAGGGCAACTTAAATATTGTCAGTGACCTATTTGAGGATAAATCGAATATCCTAAAATGGTTAGAGTTGAAGATGCCTTTGGTTGAGCCATTTATTCGCAAAGATGCTGCGTTGGCACGCAAGCTTCCGGACCGGTTGGATGAATTTAAATCCGCTGTTGAAGAAAATTCATCGCTTTTATCGAGAATGGCCACCGCAGCAGGAACCGTTGCTCGTGAAATCGAAAAGGCTACACAAAGGCATAGTTTAAACGGGCTTTATGGAAAATCCGGGCAAAAGATTTCTGATCCAAATGCTCCGAAAATGACAATTGATCGGGAGTTTTAGGATTTGGCCACAAAAATGCCAAATTCGTAAACCGCGCTTTAATCGTGATTCCTATATTGTCAGTATTGGTAATAAACCAAGTTCAGTCAGAAGACTGATTTTATAACCCGAGATATGAGGAGAACATTAAATGTCGTCCATTCTCACAAACCACTCCGCAATGAACGCCCTTCAGACCTTGAACATGGTCAACAAGGGTTTGAACCAAACACAAGACCGCGTTTCCACGGGCTTGCAAATTAGCTCTGGTAAAGACAACGCCGCTTACTTCGCGATTTCTGAAACGATGAAGGGCGACAGCGGCATGCTGAAGGCCATTAACGAAGGTCTCACATCCACCAAGAACTCAGTTTCAACTGCACGCTTGGGTGCTGAAACGGTGAAGGACCTGGCTAACCAATTCTCAGAACGTGTTGCTTTTGCGCAAGGTGGCGGTATTGATCTAACAGAAGTCCAAGCAGAATTGGACGGTTTCGTTGATCGTATCGACGCCGCAATTACTCAAGCCACATTTAATGGTGAAAACCTCGTCGAAGGTACGGCCACTCAGACAGCTGTAACTGGTATTACGCGTTCAGCGACTGCTTCGGATTTTGAAGTGACAACCGTTTCGTTTGACGAAGTTGATCTTCGTGCAATTCATGCTGCTCTTGATGCGATTGATATTTCTGGCGGTGTTACCACCACTGACTTACAAACATCTGAAACACAGTTAGGTAATGCGATTTCCGCAGCAACGTCTTTGGGCGTCACTGAGAAAACTCTCGAAGGGCAGCAAGAATTCTTGAGCGCGCTAACGGACACACTGGACACCGGTGTTTCTGCGATGGTCGATGCAGATATGGAAGAAGAAGCGGCGCGTTTGCAAGCGTATCAGGTTCAGCAGCAGTTGGCGACACAATCGCTATCTATTGCGAACCAAGCGCCGCAGAACATCATGTCGCTATTCCGTTAATCGGTTAAGGGGTTGGTTCTTTACAGGGCTTTCCGAAACGATTGATTCTCTTAAATTCTCCATTTTTGGAGATAAGCCGGCTGCCGAAAGGTGGCCGGTTTTTTGCTTTCTTGTATTTTTGCATCGCTTTTTTGGCGATGTTTGACGGGTAATATGGCGTGATTTAGGCGCCTAGTGCTCATTTAAGTTTTTGAAATTAAATGGCTAAATCTAGAAATTTATCAGTTACACCGCAGCTGCCATATTCTGGTCATATTTGCCATTAAATGAACAATTTGCGTAAACTGGGCTTTAACCTCGAGGCCTGTACCTTAACTGCAGGTTAACAAAACCGACTTCAGTCAGAAGATTGAACAAAACTCGAGAAAATGAGGAGAGCATTAAATGTCGTCCATTCTCACAAATAGTTCTGCAATGAACGCCCTTCAGACCCTTCAAAACGTGAACAAGGGTCTTAACGAAACTCAAAGCCGTGTGTCTACAGGTCTGCAAGTCAGCTCTGGTAAAGACAATGCCGCCTTCTTCGCAATTTCTGAAACGATGAAGGGTGACAGCGGCATGCTGAGCGCCATCAATGAGGGCCTCACATCTACTAAAAACTCTGTCTCCACGGCGCGTCTAGGTGCTGAGACAGTTAAAGATTTGGCGTCTGATTTCTCTGAGCGCGTTGCATTCGCACAGGGTAGCGGTGTTGATCTAGCTGATGTTCAGTCCGAGTTGGATTCACTGGTGTCTCAAATCGGTGCCGCGATTTCACAATCGACGTTTAATGGCGATGATCTGGTGTCTGGCGCTGCGGCAACGCAAACTGTCGTGTCTGGTGTAACTCGTTCAGGTGGTACATTTGCAGCAACGACAATTTCCTTCGACTCTGTTGATTTGGGTGCAATTGAAACCGCCCTTGGTGCAATTGACCTGACAACTTCTACCGATCTCGCAGCAGACCTAGCGTCTGCAGAAGGCCAACTAGGCGCAGCGATTTCGGCGGCCACATCTATGGGTGTTGCTGAGAAAACGCTTGAAGGTCAGCAGGAATTTCTAGGTGCACTTACAGATACGCTAGACCAAGGTGTATCTGCGATGGTTGACGCGGATATGGAAGAAGAAGCAGCACGGCTGCAAGCGCTTCAGGTTCAGCAGCAGTTGGCAACACAGTCATTGTCTATCGCGAACCAAGCGCCGCAGAATATTCTGTCGCTGTTCCGATAATGACTTAGCGCGAAAGCTCCTTCAAAGGCTTTCCGTAACGATTGATCTAAGTAAATTCTCCTTTGATGGAGTTTGGTCGGCTGCCTTGTGGTGGCCGACTAATTGGTTAACTGGCTACACCAAGGTCAATGGGAACATCTATTCCTGCTTCTAATAGCATCCGAAATAATTCCGCAAAGCTTTGATCTGATGGCAGTTTTTCGGACTTTCTTTGTGCAAGGAAGGTATCTGCCACCTTGTGAAACTGGGCCGCCGCGTCAATTTCAGGATCGGTTCCGGGCTTGTAGGCACCAACGCGGATCAGATCTTCCATATCTGCGAACTTTGCCAGTGATTTCCGTGCTTCATGCATGATTTTGTATTCTTCATCTGAATGACACGCGGGCAGCATGCGTGAGATCGAGCGTTGAATATTGATTGCCGGATAGCGATTTTTCTCGGCAATGTTGCGATCCAAAACCAGATGGCCGTCTACGATGCCGCGGATTGCATCGGCTATCGGTTCGTTCATGTCGTCTCCATCCACGAGGACGGTGTAAATTGCGGTGATGTCGCCTTCGCCCTCTCGTCCCGGACCTGCGCGCTCGAGTAAGTGGGGGAGTTCCGAGAAAACCGTTGGCGGGTATCCTTTGGTGGTTGGTGGCTCGCCACTGGACAAGCCAATTTCACGCTGAGCCATGGCGAAACGGGTCACACTGTCGAGTAGTAGTAATACCTGTCGACCTGTTGAGCGGAAATGTTCAGCAACAGTAGTTGCAGTTAGGGCTGCTTGCTTGCGCAACAAGGGGGCTTCATCACCTGTAGCAACGACCACGACAGACCTGGCCATGCCTTCTGGGCCGAGGTCTTCCTGTATGAATTCCTGAACCTCGCGACCACGTTCGCCAACTAATCCGATGACAATAACGTCGGCATTTGTGTTGCGAGCAAGCATAGCCATGAGAGTAGATTTACCAACGCCGGATCCTGCGAAAACGCCCATGCGCTGGCCTTGGCAGAGGGGTGTGAAAACATCTATGCATTTGATTTGCGTCTGTAATTTCTGACCGACACGTCGACGGCCAAATGCCGGTGGGGGGCCGTTGCGCCCTGTTGAGCGATTGCGACCTCGCTTAAAGTTCGGGGCTAGAGACAGTGGTTTTCCTAGGCCATCAACGACTGTTCCGATCCAGCTGTCGTCTGGGCAAATCCCCTGTTCGTGCTGTATCAATTCTACGGGGTCACCGACGGCCACTCCGTCCCAAGTGCCAAATGGTAGCAGTCGTAAGCCGTCATGGTTTGCGCCTACGACTTCTGCCAAAATGGGGCCGCGTGACCCGTTAACCATGCAGCGCTGTCCGATGCCTACAGCACGTTGCAGCCCGGCTACGGTAAGTGACATGCCGACAATGGATTGAACCCGCCCGCAGATGGATGTGCATTCCAGCGAGGCGATCTTGTTTTTCAACTCCAAAAAAATCTTGGACACAAGAATAAATCCTCTGTTAATCTTTGCTATACTTGCTATAATCCATAATAAGCAGCAGGAGTCCATGATGAATTTGGATGCACCCAATCTATTTGAACTTGCGTCACACCGTCTAAAATGGCTCTCGGACCGGCAAAAAGTTGTGTCCGAGAATATCGCGAACGCGGACACGGCGGGGTATCGGGCGCGGGAGGTTGAGGGGTTTGATGAATATTTGAGAATTGCGGATGGGGTTGGAGAATCCCCGGATGTTGCGATTTTTGAAGCTGAGACCGTTTGGGGCGAAGATCTTTCGGGGAACAACGTTTCGCTCGAAGAACAATTGCTTCAAGCCACTGAAACTGCAGGGCAATATCGTGTTGCCGCCAACCTTTACCGCAAGGCGCACGATATGATCCGTGCAGTCAGCGGTTAATAAACGGAGGGACACATGGATTCATTAACCTCTATCGCCGCAATCGCCTCGAGTGGTTTACGGGCACAGGGCGAGCGGATGCGCGTCGTGTCAGAGAACGTCGCGAATGCTGGCTCTACAGCGAATGAACCCGGTGGCGAACCGTATCGTAGAAAGCTTATTTCTTTCAGCGAGTTGCTGGACGATGGGACGGGTAATTCCAAAGTCGAAGTCGCGGACATTTCCCGCGATATGTCGGATTTCACAGTGCGGTATGAGCCACATCATCCGGCCGCGGATGAGGCCGGTTTCGTTAAGCTACCGAACGTGAACCCTTTGATTGAGATGAGCAATATGCGGGAAGCATCCCGGTCCTATGAGGCCAATATGTCGATGCTCGAAAATGCGCGATCCATGCGTAACCGTTTGATAGATTTGATGGAATAGGGCTGAATTATGAGTGACTTCTCTTCGATCCGCCCAAATGCGATTGTTCAGGGCGCCTATGGCAAGGCGCAAAACCTTAACGATGCGACCTCTACCCAAGACTCTGAAAAGAAACAAAATTTCGGAGACATGCTGCGCGATGCTGCCGCACAATCGGTGCATAACGTGCGCCAAGGCGACGAAGTTGCGACGCAAGGGTTAACGGGGCGGGCGGGCATCCAACAAGTGGTCGAAGCGACCATGACCATGGAAAGCACTGTGCGGGTTTCCGTTGCCGTGCGCGACAAAATTGTTGAGGCATATCAAGAAATTATGCGGATGCCGATCTAAGGATCGCAGCTGTAATTCCCAGGAAGGAACACGGGGTTGGACACCGCAAGCGCATATGACATTTTGCGGCTGACGATTGATACAATCCTCATCGCCTGCGCGCCGGTTTTGGCCGTCGCATTAGGCGTAGGCCTAATTATTTCGTTTATTCAGGCACTTACGCAAATTCAAGAAATGACGCTGACCTTTGTTCCAAAGATCATCGCGATTTTTGGCGTCTTGGCGTTAACACTTCCATTCATCTTCGGCACATTAACCCGTTTGTCGGATCGGGTATTTGATCTGATCGTCAGCGGGGGCATCTGATATGGCCGGTTCGTTACCTAAACGAATCGTACGTTTCGTACGTTTCACGGCTCGAATTGTACAATTCAGTTTTTTGCTTTTGGGTGCGGGAATCGCGCAGGCTGACCTATTTTCCGGCTTTTACACCAGCAAGGCTCCCCAAAATCAATCCTTGGCCGTTCCAGTCCAAACCGAAACAACAGGTGCAAGGTGTATTGCGGCTATTCTTGGTGCGCAGCAGCGCTATGGCATTCCTGACAATTTGCTGTTGTCGATTGGTATTCAGGAAGCGGGCCGCAAAGGTCCAGCGGGTTTGGCTGTGTGGCCATGGACGGTTAACGCAAATGGTGAAGGCGCATTTTTCAAAACACGCCAAGAGGCGCAGGATTGGGTGCGGGAAAAGCAGGGGCAGGGGATCAACAGCATTGACGTTGGCTGTATGCAGGTCAATTTGCGCTGGCACGGCGATCAGTTCCCGCATCAAGACGCCGCGTTTGATCCTATGTTGAATGCCGATTATGCGGCGCGGTTTTTGCTGAGCCTGAAAAAACAAACAGGCAGCTGGCAAAAAGCGGCGGGGCGCTACCATTCGGCAACTGAGAAATATCAGAAACGCTATTTGGCTAGCTTGGCCCGAAACCAAGGCGTGGTCGCGCGTGACTTTGCGCGCCTAAGCGCGCTTGCCGGCCAAGTTGGTGCGGTACAAGTGGTTCAAGCCGTCGTGCCAGAAGTGAAAGCACCACCCGTTTTCTGGGGTGGAGAAGCTGGTTCTAACTATTCAATTTATTCCAACGCTCCGCTGCAACCGATCTTGCCGCAATATCGCGAGGCGTTCTGAGGTATTATGGCCGTAAGTGATACAGATACCCCAAAAGCCGGCGGCAATATTGCCGGTCTGATGGCAAACCGCGACGTCGCCTTTGCGCTTGGCGTTGTGATGATTTTGGGCATGTTGTTTGTGCCGCTGCCCCCGATCCTGTTGGATTTCGGATTGGCGGCGAGCCTGTCTTTGTCTGTCTTGATCTTGATGGTGGCCTTGTGGATTCCACGGGCGCTGGATTTTAACTCTTTCCCGACGCTGTTGCTGGTTGTGACCATGTTACGGCTGTCGTTGAACGTATCGTCAACGCGGCTGATCCTTAGCGAAGGGCACAACGGAACGGCGGCGGCTGGTAAGGTTATCGAAGGGTTTTCGCGGTTCATCGTTGGTGGTGATTTTGTCATCGGGATCGTGATCTTCTCGATCCTCGTGATCATCAACTTTATCGTTATTACCAAGGGTTCGACCCGAATTGCCGAAGTCGCGGCACGGTTTAGCTTGGACGCGATGCCGGGTAAGCAGATGGCGATTGATGCCGACCTTGGCGCGGGCATGATTGACGAGCACCAAGCGCGGGCGCGGCGGACGGAGCTTGAGGAAGAGAGCTCTTTCTTCGGTGCGATGGACGGTGCGTCGAAGTTTGTGCGCGGGGACGCGGTTGCCGGCCTGATCATTACGTTGATCAACGTGGTGGGCGGTATTTTGATTGGCGTCACCAGCCGCGGCTTGTCGATTGGCGAGGCGGCGAATAACTACACGGTTCTGACCATTGGTGATGGTCTGGTGTCGCAAATCCCAGCGCTGATCGTTTCGTTAGCGGCTGGTTTGTTGGTGACAAAGAGCGGCACCAAGGGTGCAGCGAACGAAGCGGTTCTGAAGCAATTGGGCAACTTCCCACGGGCTTTGTACATGGCGTCGGCGTTGTGCTTTGCGGTTGGGTTTATGCCGGGGTTTCCGTTCCTTGTGTTTGCGGGATTGGCCGGCGCCATGGGGGCGTTGGGCTATTTCATGCAGGGCCAATTGGCGGAGCAGGAAAAAGACCGTGTTTCTGAAGAGGCGGACAAGGCAAAGGCGGGCGAAACGCCGGTTGATCCAATTCAGGAAATGCTGAAGCTGGATGATCTGCGTTTGGATTTGGGGGCGGCGTTGGTGCCGCTAATCACCTCGGCCGATGCGGCACTGCCTGGGAAGGTGAAGAGCCTGCGCAGTCTGTTCATCAAGGATTTTGGCTATGTGATCCCGCCTGTGCGGATCAAGGATGACACAACGCTGCCGGCGATGACCTATGCGATTTCCTTGCATGGTGTTGAAACGGCGCGCGGTGAATTGCGGCCGGGGGCGATGATGATCATTGAGCCGAATGGTGCGGATGTGGATATTCCGGGTGAACGCACGCGGGAGCCGACGTTTGGATTGAACGCGATTTGGGTGGATCAGAGCCGTGCTTCGGAAGCGGAAGCGCGGGGGATGACGGTGGTTGATCCTGAGAGCGTGGTGACGACGCATCTGACGGAAGTGATCAAAGAACACATGCCGGAGCTGCTGACCTATGCGTCAACGCAGGAGTTGGTTGAGGGGCAGACGAAGGAATATCAGAAGCTGCTGAGCGATATTTCCAACAACGCGCCGATGGTGTTGATGCAGCATGTGTTGCAGGCGTTGTTGTCAGAGCGGGTGTCTATTCGGAACTTGCCGAAGATTATTGAGGCGGTTGCCGAGGCGTCTGGGACAACGAAGAACGTGAAGATCATCGTTGAACATGTGCGGGCGCAGTTGAGTAAGCAGATTTGCCAAGCGCTTGTGGATGAGAACGGGTATGTGCCAGTTGTGACGCTGGGACAGACTTGGGAAATGGAAATGCAGAACGCAATTTCGCGGAACGGTGAAGAGGTGAACTTTATTATGTCGCCGCAGCGGGTGCAGGATTTTGTGCTGGCGGTGCGTAAAGAGATTCAGCAGTTCGCGGCGAGTGATCAATGGCCGGCTTTATTGGTGGCGCCGGATACGCGGCCCTATGTGCGGTCGATCCTAGAGCGGGTTAGCCCGATGACGCAGGTGATTTCGCATAACGAAGTGCATCGTAAGGCCTCGTTGAAGACCGTGGCGACGATTGGTCCATAAGCGATGACGCTGGACAGCTACATTGCGACGCTGATTTTCGGATACATTTTGGTCGTCGCGCGCATTGGCAGCGCGATGTTGTTCCTACCGGGGTTTGGCGAGACACAAATTCCGCTGCGGGCACGGCTGTCGTTTGCTTTGGTTCTGTGTCTTGCGCTGTATCCTGTGGTGCCCGTGGTTGACCGTCAGCCGGATACGCCATCGGCGATGTTCTTGTTATTGCTGGCCGAGGCAACGATTGGCCTTTGGATTGGCCTGACCGCGCGAACGCTTTTGTCAGCGATGCAATTCGCGGGCTATCAGGTGGGGCAGGTGTCGGGTTTGGCGAACGCTTTTGGCCCATCGCTTGGATCGTTCGAAGGCGCGACGTTGATGGCGACGCTGCTGCTGGTCGCCACGGTCGCCTTGTTGTTCATCACCGACACGCACCACATCATTCTGCGTGGGTTGATGGAAAGCTATACAGTCTTTCCGCCCGGCGTGATCATGGCGGGTGATTTGGCACAGCAGATTGTGCATGCGGCCAGTCGCAGCCTTTACATTGGGGCCTCTATTGCGGCACCCTTTTTTGTGATGGGTGTGATCCTGAACCTTGGCATGGGCCTTGCGAACCGGATGATGCCGCAGTTGCCAGTTTTCTTTGTCGCAGCCGCCATTTTGATTGGCGTAGGTTTGATCGTCCTTGCTGTGGCTGCACCCTCTATGATCGAGTTTTTCTTGGCTGAACTTGTTACGTGGTTCGGCACCTTTAGGTTCTGACGCATGTCTGACGAAGACCAAAGTAGTAAGACCCAGGAGCCCACCGAGAAAAAGCTCCGTGACGCGCGCAAGAAAGGCGACGTGCCCAATTCGCGTGAGACCGGCAACATGATGGTTGTCGTTTCGATGATCGGGATTGTGACCTTTGGCCTGCAATGGCAAGCACCGGCTTTGGTTGATGCATTGGCGACATTGGTCGACAACGCGGGCCGTATTCATGTGGGTGTTGAACGCCCCGGCGTGGCGACCTTGGGCACAGTGTTCTGGGAGTTCATCGCACGGGTGACAGCCGCCTTGGTGCCGATCTTTGGCCTGTTGATTGCCGGCGCGTTGTTTGGGGTGTTGATCCAAGGCGAAACAGTGTTTGCGCTGGATCGGATAAAACCTAAATTATCTAAGATTTCGGTGAAAGAGGGTCTAAAACGCCAGTTTTCGGCCAACACTTTGGTCGAGTTTGTGAAGAACTTGATTAAGGTTTTGGTTGTTGGTGGCTTGGCGCTGTGGGTGACGAATACTGCGGTGCGTGGGATTTGGGCTTCGCCCGGATTTATCCCAGAACATCTGCCCGGATATATGGCGGATGCTACGCGTAAGCTGCTGATCGCTGCTGCGATGTTTCTTGTGCCCGTGGCAATCGTGGACATCCTTTGGCGGCGCTTTGATTGGCGACGTAAGCAGATGATGTCGATGAAAGAGATCAAGGACGAAATGAAAGAGTCCGAAGGTGATCCGATGATCAAAGGCAAGCGGGCACAATTGCGGCGTCAGCGGGCCCAGCAACGGATTGCGGCAGCGGTGCCGACCGCAAGCGTGATTTTGACCAACCCGACACATTTTGCGGTGGCCTTGAAATATGAACAGGGTGTCGATGTGGCGCCGGTTTGCGTGGCGAAGGGTACGGATTTGATGGCGCGGCAAATTCGAATTCTGGCGGCAGAACACGAAGTGCCGGTTGTTGAGAACAAGCCACTGGCACGATCGTTGTATGATGTGGTTGAAGTCGACAGCCCAGTACCTGTTGAACATTGGGAAGTTGTTGCCGAAATCATTAGCTTTGTCATGGCCTTGCAACGCGATCCAAAACGTAAACCGCCTGTGGGATCGAGTTTGCGGACTGATATTGACTAGCATTGTTTGGCGAGTGAATTAGGTATTAAATTCACATAATCATCATTATATGCGTAGCGTCGCCGAAGTTGTGTATGGCGCATTGCGGACAAGCCGCATAAGTTGGAGCTGTCTTTAGTATCGCCCTTTTGGGATCCATCAATGCGTCATTCTTTCCTTATTAAGCTGGCATTTGCCATCTGCCTTTTGGCGACCCAATCTATTGGGGACGTACAGTTTAAGGTTCAGTCTCCGGAGGCTTCGTTGAAAGGTGCGCTGATGGCGAATTCGCAATTGGCGTCGGCCGAACAAGTAGCGGCCATTCCTGCACAGGATTTGATTGCGACGGCGCGGGCTGAGTATAGCCGATTGTTGGCGGCCTTGTACGAACGTGGTTATTTTGGTGCGGTGATCTCGATCCGCTTGGATGGGGTCGAGGCGGCCTCTATTTCACCGTTTGCGAAAGTTCGGTCTGTGAAGAACGTCGATATTCGCATTGAGTCTGGTGAGCCGTTCAAACTGGGCCGTGCGGTGATTGCGCCGTTGGCACCGGGGACGGCCCCGGTAGAGGGATTTGCCACCGGACAAGTTGCGACGACGCCATTGTTGCGACGGGCTGTGGCGCAGGGCATTGAGGATTGGCGCGCACAGGGGTTTGCGAAAGCTGAAGTGGCTGGGCAAACTGTGACGGCCAATAATCGCCAAGCTGTATTGAACGCGGATATTCGATTGACGCCGGGGCAAGTGGCGCGGTTTGGGGAATTGAAGCCAACTGGGTTGGAACGGATGCGGCCCGCACGCGTGCGGGCCATTGCTGGCCTACCCAAAGATGAGCGGTTTCACCCCGATACGACCGAGCGTGTGGCAGAACGATTGCGCGATACTGGGGCGTTTTCGTCTGTGTCCCTGAGAGAGGGTGTGTTGTCTGCGGATGGCGTTTTGGATGTGGACGCGGAGTTTGTGGAAGCGCCATTGCGGCGGTTTGGATTTGGGGCTGAGCTTGCGTCAACAGAAGGGCTAACACTGAGCGGGTTTTGGTTGCATCGCAACGTGTTTGGCGGTGCTGAACGATTGCGGTTTGATGCCGAGATTAGCGGGATCGGGGGCGATAGTGGCGGTGCGGACTATGTGGCCGGTGTGCAGTTTTCACGGCCGGCGACGTTTACGGCGGATACGACGCTGGGTCTGGGGTTGCAGTTGGAAAGCTTGGATGAGCCGAGTTTTCAGCAGGACAGTATTGATGTCACGGCGACCCTAACGCATCGCTTTTCTAAGCAAGTGACGGGGTCTGTCGGCGTTGAGATTGACCGGTCAAAAATCACGGATTCCTTATCAACTCGGCGGGTGACGTTGATTTCATTTCCAACCGAAATCACGTGGGATACGCGGGATGTGGCGCTGGATGCGCGCAAGGGTTGGTATTTGAGTGCGGGTGTGCAGCCATTTGTGATTGCATCAAGCAGTGGTGGCGCGCGGGCGACGTTGGATGCGCGG
Organism: Cognatishimia sp. 1_MG-2023; assembly: GCF_030548175.1. Classification (GTDB taxonomy): domain Bacteria; phylum Pseudomonadota; class Alphaproteobacteria; order Rhodobacterales; family Rhodobacteraceae; genus Cognatishimia. The sequence continues at coordinate 75,586 of NZ_JAUORX010000008.1, forward strand.
AGTTATGTCTCGCTTGGGGCGTCGGGAAAGACACGGTTGGCGGGACGGTTGCAGTTTGGCACGATTGAGGGGGGCGATGTTACCTCCCTTCCCCCGGATTGGTTGTTCTTTTCGGGTGGGTCCTCCACGGTGCGCGGGCTGAGCTACCAGTCACTGGGCGCGACGCAGGCGGGTGTTCAAACGGGGGGGCGCAGCTTTGCTGGGGTTTCGTTGGAAGTGCGCCGGGATATTACGGATAAATGGGGTGCGGCGGTGTTTACGGATGCGGGCTATGTCGCAACGGATTCCTTTTTGGCGGGTGCCGGTGATTGGCACGCAGGTATCGGGATTGGGGCGCGGTATAAGACCCCGATTGGGGCTATTCGCGTGGATGTGGCAACGCCGATCCGGCGGGCTGGGTCTGGCGGGAATGTTGCCTTGTACATCGGGATTGGACAGTCGTTTTGATGCGGGTTTTGGTCATAGGTTTGATCTGCCTTGGGGGTAGCGTGGTTTGGGGGCAAGAGCCGGCCGAAGAGCGGTCTCGGCTGGTGTTGTTGCTTGAGGATACGCTTTCAGATGGCAACGCGCGCGAGGTGCGGATTGAAGGCTTTCAGGGCGCTTTGAATTCGACTGCCAGCCTGACAAAACTGACGATTGCTGATGCTGATGGGATTTGGTTGACGATCACGGATGCAGAGCTGGTTTGGACGCGATCTGCCCTGCTGCGCGGTGCGTTGGAAATTGACAGCCTGAAGGCCAAGCGGGTTGAGCTGACGCGTTTGCCAGTGAGTGACGCGGCTGCCGTTTCGCCAGAAGCCACGCCGTTTGCTTTGCCAGAATTGCCGGTTTCTGTGCGGTTGGGTGCGCTGGAGCTTGAGGAGTTAGCGCTTGGCGTGGATGTCATGGGTTTGGCGCTATTGGCAACGGCGTCTGGTAACGCCGACCTTGCCGAAGGAAACGGCAGCGCGGCTTTTGAAATTACGCGATTGGATGGCCCCGAGGGGCAATTCACTTTGGCGGCTGCCTATGACAATGCCACGCAAGATCTGGACCTGTCCTTGAAGATCAAAGAGGATGCTAAGGGTGTTTTGGCGACCTTGGCAAATCTTCCCGGAGCACCAGCGTTAGAATTTGTGGCCGAGGGTGCGGGTCCGCTGGATGCTTTGACGGTTGATTTGGACCTGTCAACAGATGGCGTTTCGCGGATGGCGGGTGAGATCGTTTCAACGCGGGTTGAAAGCGGTGATCAACGGATTTCTGCGCGGGTTTCGGGCGATTTGAGCGCGCTGTTTTTGCCGGAATATCAGGAGTTCTTTGGGCCTAAAGTTTCGTTCGAAGGTGATGTTGTGAACATCGCGACGGGCGGAGTGTCGGTTGAGTATTTCGCCGTTACGACGGCAGCGATGGCTTTGACTGGTGCTGCGGAACTGAATGCAGATGGGCAGCCGAAAAGCTTTTCTTTGCGCGGTGGATTGGGTCGGGCTGACCAAGGATTGATCCGGCTACCTTTGTCCGGATCGCCGGTTGATGTTGGGGCGGCCAAGGTCGATCTGCGGTTTGATGCGGCCCAAGGTGCGGCGTGGGATGGTCAGTTTTCATTTCGTGACTTACGTACAGCGCAGGCGAATGTCGCGACCGGAACCTTGGCGTTTGATGGTACAATTGATCCGGTCGATGCCTCATCCGTTAAGGCCTCTGTTGCGGCGCAGTTGGCGGGGTTAGCGTTACAGGATAATGCACTTCAGGCTGCAATAGGGTCGAATGCAGAGTTGCGCTTGTTGGCTGATTGGCAACGTGGTGATCCGCTGAAATTGCAGAATATTCGGTTTTCTGGCGATACCGCATCCTTTACCGGCGATGCGCGGATCACTGCGGCGGATAGCAAGGTTTCAGTCGGGCTGGAGGTTGATGGTTTATTGCCTGACCTAACGCCATTTTCGGATGTTGCTGGACAGCGTTTATCTGGTGCTCTGACGGCGCAGCTGGCGGGTGATGTTGAGCTATTGTCAGGTGGGTTTGACGTGACCCTGACGGCCGAGGGGCAAGACCTGAGTTTAGCGCAGCCAATTGCGGATCAGCTTCTGGCCGGCAAGAGCACGTTGCAGGCAGATGTTGTGCGTGACGAAAACGGATTGGAATTGCGAAGTTTAGCTGTTGATAGCCGCGAGCTGTCTGCACAGGCGAAGGGTGTTTTATCCTCGGGCCCGAGCCGATTGAATGTGACATCGGAATTGCGGCGTGCAGCTGTGATCAGTGAGGCCCTGCCCGGCGGTGTTTCGTTGACGGCGGCCTTGTCGCGCGCTGCAGAGGATATGCCGTGGAATGTAAGCGCCGAGGCGCAGGGTATTAGCGGATTGCGAGCGGATGTTTCGGGGCGCATTGGGCTGCCGAACCAAGCGGTCGCTTTGTCAGCGGTTGGATCGTTGCCTCTTGCGTTATCTGATCCAATTGTGGCGCCGCGGTCTGTGCGCGGGGTTGCGAATTTTGATTTGAATGTGTCCGGGGCCCCTACCCTTGCGTCGACTTCAGGGACATTTACGGGCCGAGGTCTACGGTTGTTTGATCCGTCTTTGGGTGTGAGCATTGATGATGTTTCGGTAGATGGCCGTATTGATGGCGCGCGGGTGCAAGTGTCTGTGGATGGCACGCCGCAAGGCGGCGGTACGCTGTCGGTGAACGGATCGGTTGATGTGTCACGACCGGCCTTGCCGGGGTCATTTGACATCGCTTTGGCGGGTTTGCGGTATCAAGATGCAGATGCGTTTGAGACCGAGGTTGATCGCGGGTCGTTGCGATTGTCTGGCGAGTTGGCACAAAATAGCCAATTGTCTGGGCAATTGATCTTGGGCCAAACCGATATTTTCCTTGAGGGGATCGCGTTTGGATCAGCCGAACCGATCCCGGAGATCAGGCATATTGGTGAAACAACGGCGCAGCGGGCGACGCGGCGCAAGGCGGGCTTGTTGAAAAGCAAAGGGTCTGGGGCGGGGCCGCGGATTGGGTTGGATTTGGATATTCAATCGCCCTCTCGAATCTTCATCCGAGGACGTGGATTAGATGCGGAATTGGGTGGCGGTATTCGTATTGGCGGCACCAGTCAGGATGTTGTGGCCTCTGGTCAGTTTGATCTGATCCGGGGGCGGTTCATCTTGCAGGGTCAGCGGTTTGATTTGTCAGAAGCGTCGATCTTTTTGCGGGGTAGCTTTGACCCTTATGTGCGGTTGGTGTCGTCAACGACCGTTGAGGACACGGTTATTTCGGTGGTGCTAGAGGGGTTGGTGTCAGAGCCGGAACTGCGGTTTGAATCGGTGCCTAGCCTGCCCGAAGATGAAATTTTGGCGCGGTTGTTGTTTGGGCGGGCCTCGACCAGCCTGTCGCCGGTACAGGCGTTACAATTGGTCGATACGATCTCTGGTCTTGCAGGAGGGAAGACTCTGACGAGCGTGTTGCGCAAGTCTTTAGGTGTAGATGATTTTGACCTGACAACGGATGAGACCGGTGAGACACAGTTGCGCGTTGGTCGTTACATTTCTGAGAATGTGTATTCGGATGTGGAAATCGGGTCTGGTGGCGAAGTCGAGCTGCAGCTGAACTTGGATTTGACACCCGGCTTGACCGCGCGTGGTAGCGTGTCGTCAGAAGGTGATAGCAGTATTGGGATATTCTTAGAGCGTGATTACTAAGCGCTCTTGTGGAGTTAAAATAGGGCCGACTCTCTGTTGAGATGTCGGCCCTATTTTTTAGTTGTTTTGGCCGATTGATTTTGCAGCGGCTAGGGCTTGTTGGATGACGGCGTCGTCCCCGATGTGGTTAATCAGAACGAGGATGAGGCGTGCATTCAATGCTTGGCTTTGCTCGTCTGACAGGCCTTCGTGGGCGTCAATCAGTTGAGCATAGGTGTTATCAGCATTTACCAGGTTTGGGTCTGTGATCAGGTTAGACATGGTTTACTCCTTGCCACAGGCTTTGCGTAGCGCGGCGCGTACGGACGTTTCATCGAAAGTGCTCCAACGGGCCGCGACGTGTTGGTCTGGGCGGATCAAGTAAACACCTGACTTTGCTTCGCCGAGATAACGTTCCGAAAGCATGCCTGTTGCGTCATCTTCTGCAGTCAGAGCCACACGACGCATGGAAATCCCTTCGTCCTCTAGGCTATCGGGCGCGTCGGCGTTGATTGTCAGAAGGATGAACTCATCCCCCAGCAATGATAGCAAATGCTTGTCTTGTAGAGGTGCATCTGGGCAAGGGCTGCCAACGCGTGTGCGCGTTGGACCGCCCGTTAAGGCATCTTGGCCATTTAGAGACAGATCATCATATGTGCATGGCAGGGACAGACGACCTGAATTCACCATCGGGCGCGCAAAGGGGAACTGCTGCGCTAAGTCGAGAACCGCGTTGCGGAACGTGTGGCTGACTTTGGATTTTGGCGTGATGAAATCGGTCGCTCGCGTCGAGTTTAGGATATTTTCATCGGCGCCATAGACGCGCTCTTCGGAATAGCTATCCAACAGCGATTCAGGCGCTTTGCCGTTTATCACGAGTCCGAGTTTCCAGCCGAGGTTGTCGACATCTTGCATGCCAGAGTTTGCGCCACGTGCACCGAACGGTGACACCTGGTGCGCAGCATCGCCTGCGAAGAGCACGTTTGCATGGCGGAAGGTTTCCATGCGTTTGCACTGGAATGTATAGATCGAAGACCACACGATATCGTATTCGATCCCTTCGCCAAGCATGGCGTCCAGGCGCTTACGAATGTTCTCTTCTTTCATCTCTTCTTTGCGATCAGCATCCCAACCGATTTGGAAATCGATGCGCCACACGTCGTCCGGCTGTTTGTGCAGCAAGGCTGAAGCACCAGACTTGAAATATGGCTCAAACCAGAACCAGCGTTCTGTTGGGTATTCTGCCTTCATACGAATGTCGGCGATCAAGAAGCTGTCTTGGAAAATGCGGCCCTCGAAGTCGAGACCCAGCATGCCACGCAATGGCGAACTTGCGCCGTCGCAGCCAATCATCCAGTCAGCTTCAAGTGTGTAGGGGCCTTCGGGTGTCATGGCCGTGATTTCGACGTAGCCGTCATGTTGTTTAACAGCATCAACCCGGTTTTTGCCGCGGATATCAATCGGCGCGCCGTTGGCGACGGCCGCTTCGATTTGTTCGTACAAGAACTTTTCAAAGTACGGTTGTTGCAAGTTGATAAATGCTGGGTTCTTGTGGCCCTCTTCGGGCAACAAGTTGAAGTCAAATACTTGGCGGTCATCATGGAATACCTTGCCAACATTCCATACGACGCCCTTGTCGACCATAGCTTCGCCACAGCCGTAGCGATCCGCAATGTCCAATGTGCGCTTTGCGAAACAAATCGCACGGCTGCCCATTCCGATGCCCTCGTGGTCGTCCAGCAGGACAACTGGGACGCCTTGGCGCCCCAGATCGAGGGCGGTCCCGAGTCCAACGGGACCGCCGCCCATCACCACAACGGGATGACGTACAGGTGTTACCGCATCTTGATCGACCGACCGCTCATAGGGATAGAGTTTGAAGGCCAGTGTGTACCGATCTTGAATCATCTGAGATCCTCCCGTCATCGTGTTCTGATTAGCCTTGAAGTGCATTCCACATGTCTTTGTCGCGCTGAGCGGTCCAAACACGTGGGGTATCAATGCCTTGTGCTTCGTCATAGGCACGCGCAACGTTGAACGGCAGGCAATGCTCGTAGATTGCAAAGTCTTTGAACTTTGGATCGCATTCTGCGCGAACTGCATCCCATGCTTCTTTTAGGCTGCCGCCACGGGCCACAACGCGTTCAACTGGCTTATAGGTAGAGCGCACGAAATCTTCTGTTGCTGCCAATGCCTTTGCCACCATTTCTGGGCCAACCAGCGCGTCGCCGCGGCCTGGAGCGATGGATTTTGGCTCGAAGGATGCGATGTTTGCGAGCGTGTCTGCCCAGTCACCAAAGTGGCCGTCGCCGCAGTAGCATGCAGAGTGATATTCAACGATGTCACCAGTGAACATGACTTCCTGATCAGGAACCCAAACCACAGCGTCGCCTGCTGTGTGTGCACGACCAAGGTGCATGATGTCTACGCGGCGGCTGCCGAGGTACACTGTCAGGCTGTCGCTGAATGTTGTGGTTGGCCATGTCAGGCCTGGGATTTCTTCGTGGCCTTGGAATAGGCGTGGGAAGCGGTCAAATTCGCTGTCCCAATCTTCTTGGCCACGTTCCGCAACCATAGAGCGGGCAACGTCAGACATGATGATTTCACGTGCGCCGTAAGCGGATGCACCCAACACGCGAACGGCGTGATAGTGGGTCAGAACAACGTGGCTGATTGGCAGGTCAGTTACAGTGCGAACGCATTCGATAACTTTATTCGCCAAACGTGGTGTTGCTTGTGCTTCGACGATCATCACGCTTTCGTCGCCGATGATCACGCCGGTGTTTGGGTCACCTTCAGCGGTGAAGGCGTAAAGACCTTCGCCCACTTTGGTAAAGCTGATTTTCTTTTCTTCTAAGTCGCCTGCAGAGGCAAATGCTGTAGCCATTTCGGTCTCCATTCCCGGCGGTGCCGGTGTCCTAAGTTCGCTATGTGCCCCGTCTTTGGGGCAAGAGATTATTTTGCCCAGTCAGGCACGGCCGGAGCTGGTAAAATTTTGCCGGTAACGTCACCAAATCCGACACGGTAGCCGTCGCCTTTGGCAGAGCCGCGCAGGGCTACGGTGTCGCCATCTTCGAGGAAACTGCGGGTTTCGCCGGTGTCCAAAGTAAGTGGCTCTTTGCCGCCCCAGCTGAGTTCAAGGAATGAGCCGCGGTTGGTTTTTTCCGGGCCTGAAATTGTACCGGACCCCAAAAGGTCACCAACGCGCATGGAACAGCCGGATGTTGTGTGGTGACATAGCTGTTGAGCGGCGGAATAGTACATTTCGTTGTAGTTTGTACGCGCAACGATTGTCTCGTCTTTGCCTTCGGGTTGCAGGGCAACTTCGAGGTCGATGTCATATAGCATCGGTTTGGACTCGGTCAGATACGGCAGCAATGGGCGCTCGCGTTCTGGTGTTGTTGTGCGGAATGGTTCCAAGGCCGCACTTGTCACGATCCAAGGGCTGATTGACGTTGCCGTCGCCTTTGCCTGGAATGGGCCGAGCGGCTGATATTCCCAAGCTTGGATGTCGCGCGCGGACCAATCGTTAAGAAGGACATAGCCAAAGATGTTATCGTCTGCCTGATCGACAGAGATCATGCCATCAGAAGCTGTACCAACGATGGCACCCATCTCTAGCTCGATGTCAAAACGTGCACTTGGTGCGAAGCGAGGAAGCTCGTCATTCGGGCCTTTGAGCTGACCATTTGGACGCACAACGTCTGTGCCGGACACTACGACGGACGACGCGCGACCGTTGTAGCCGATTGGGATTGATAGCCAGTTTGGCGGCAATGCGTTTTCAGGGCCACGGAACATGGTGCCCACGTTCATCGCGTGGTTTTTACCTGCGTAGAAGTCGGTGTATTCTGCAACGGTAAACGGCATGTGCATTGTGGCATCTGCCTGTGCGACCAGGTTAGGAGCAAAAGTAGCTTCTTCTGCAGCGCCTTCAGCCAAAGCCGATTGCAATGTGGTGCGCAGGGCGTCCCAAACAGCAGGGCCAGCAGCCATTACGTCATTCCACGCAGCCTTTTGCAGCAATGGGCCACCGGCAAGTGTTAGTTTTCCAGCAGCTTCGAGTGCCGTTACGTTTAAGATTTGGTCGCCGATTGCGACGCCGCAGGCTGCCGCACCACCCGTTGAGAACACGCCATATGGCAGGTTGTTCAATGGGAATTCAGTTTCGGCACTATTTGCGCTGGATACCCAGCTTTTGAGCAAAGTCATCATATATCCTTATCGTTTCCAGTTGCCTTCAGGCGTGCCGTCAAAGTGCTTTTCTAGGTTGTCCCAGCAATCAATATAATCGTCTTGTAGGGGTGCTTCTTTTGCAGCGAATTCGGTCAAGTGTTGTGGGAAGCGCGTTTCAAACATGAAGGACATTGTGTTCTCCAGTTTCTCCGGGCCAAGGTTTGAGTGTGTTGCTTTATCAAATGCTTGTTTGTCTGGACCATGGGCTAGCATCATGTTGTGCAAGCTGATGCTACCGGGCGCAAAGCCGTCTGGTTTCGCGTCATATTCGCCGTAAATATTACCCATCAATTCAGACATGACGTTCTTGTGGTACCAAGGTGGACGGAAGGTGTTTTCCATGGTCATCCAGCGTTCACGGAACAGCACGAAGTCGATGTTCGCGGTGCCCTCGTGGCCTGATGGAGCTGTCAAAACTGTAAAGATTGATGGATCAGGATGATCGAACAAAATTGATCCGACTGGGCAGTAATCGCGAAGGTCGTATTTGCAAGGCGCGTAATTACCGTGCCAAGCCACCACATCCAGTGGAGAGTGGTCGATAAATGTTTCGTGGAATTGGCCCTGCCATTTGATCACAACGCGGGAGTGTGCATCGCGGTCTTCGAATGCAGCAACCGGAGTTTTGAAGTCGCGGCGGTTGGCCATGCAGTTCGCGCCAATTGGGCCACGGCCAGGTAGATCAAGTTTCTGGCCGTAGTTTTCGCAGACAAAGCCACGGGCCGGTCCATCAATAACTTCGACACGATAGACCAGCCCGCGTGGGAGGATGGCGATTTCTTTTGGTTCAATCTCGATCACACCAAGCTCGGTACAGAACCGCAGGCGACCTTCTTGTGGCACAACCAGCAACTCTGAGTCGGCTGAGAAAAAGTACTCATCAACCATGGACTCTGTGACCATGTAGACGTGGCTGGCCATACCAACCTGTGTGTATACGTCACCAGCGGTGGTCATGGTGTGCATACCGGTAATCCAAGTTGCACCCTCTTTCGCGTGTGGAATTGGGTTCCAGCGGTACTGACCAAGTGAGGTAATATCCTCAATTACGTTTGGAGCAGATTTCCACATTGGTACTTCGATTTTTTCGAACCGACCGATGTGTTTTACGGAAGGACGGATGCGGTAGCACCAAGAGCGCTCGTTTTGGTGGCTTGGGGCAGTAAAAGCTGTTCCAGACAGTTGCTCACCGTACAAACCATAGGCGCATTTCTGTGGGCTGTTCATGCCGACTGGCAGCGCGCCTGGTAGGGCTTCAGTTTCAAAATCATTGCCAAATCCTGGCATGTAACCAGGTGTGATGCCTTGGGTGTTTGTGGCCCGGATCAATGTTGATTCACTCATGATGGTCCTCTTGAAAATGCCGCGGTCAGCGCTGTGTATTTGTTGCCCCTAAAATTCGTTGCAAATGAAACGATGTCAAGTTTTTTGTTGCAAGTGAAACCATTTTTCCCGCAGTTTAGAGCTGACAGGCCTGCTATTGGAGCGTGACGATGAGAAAGAATCTGCCAGAATTTGATTTGGACAGTTATCTGCCATACCAATTTTCTGTTATTTCTTCGTATCTTAGCAACAACCTTGCAACTCAGTACCGAGAACGGCACGGCATTTCTGTGCCCGAATGGCGCATTCTGGTGAATCTTGCTTATTCGGACAGTCTCTCTGTTCGAGACATCCAATGGCGGGTCAGCATGGACAAATCCAAAATCAGCCGAGCGGTCACTCGCTTAGATTCGGCCGGATATTTGACGAAAAGAACTGACCCGGAAGACCGCCGTTTGCTTGAATTGGCCCTGACGGAAAAAGGCTATGAGCTGGTCGCTGATTTGGTTCCCATTGCGAAACGCTTTCAAGGAGAATTGCAGGAGCGCTTAAGTACCAAATTTGCACCGCTTAAATCCGCCTTGGACGACATAATGAAAGAGATAGAAAAATGATTAAACTTTATGACTACTGGCGTTCTTCTGCGAGCTATCGGGTGCGGATTGCCTTGGGGTTGGCAAATCTCGAATGGGAAACCGAAATCGTAAATTTGCTGGATGGGGACCATAAGAGCGATACCCATTTAGCCCGTAACCCCCAGGGTCTGGTTCCTGCACTTGAGATAGACGGGCTGATGATGACGCAGTCCGTCGCGGTCATCGAATACTTAGATGAAACGAGATCGCTCGGCCTATTACCACAGGCACCAGCAGACCGTGCAACAGTGCGTGCGCTGGCATTTGCTGTCGCAATGGAAATCCACCCCGTCTGTAACTTGAACGTGGTAAAATTCGCGGTGAGCCAATCCAATGAGAACATTGAAACCAAACAATGGATGCAACATTTCATTACCAAGGGATTGGTCGCTTTGGAAAATATGCTAGATGGATCTAAGTATTGCTTCGGCGAAACCGTGACTTTGGCAGATATTTGCCTTATGCCGCAGCTGTACAACGCAGAACGTTGGGGTGTTGATTTGACTGAAATGCCAAAAATACGCGCTGTTTCTGCAGAACTGGCCAAATTGCCGGCCTTTGACCAAGCCCACCCCGATCAGTCTCCACATTAGGGGGCTAACGGACACAGAAAGACGCCCGATGAATAAACAAACCAATTCTGGATCCTATGACCTAAGCGACTTCCTGCCCTATTTAATGACGCAGGCTGCGGATCAGTTGAGCATGGAATTTCAAACGTATTACCGTGAGAAATACAAAATGCTTCGCACAGAATGGCGGGTTGTCTTTCATCTGGGCACCTTTAGTGAGTTGACGGCAAAAGATATTTGCGAGCGTGCTCGCATTCACAAGACCAAGGTATCTCGCGCTGTAAGCGCATTGGATGAAAAAGGCTATTTAACCCGCAAGATCGACACGAATGATCGGCGTCATACTGTTTTGCACCTTACAAAGGCCGGTGAAGAGGTCTTTGTCGACCTGCGCGATGCGGCCATGGGGTTTGACGCGAAATTGCGTGAAGAGCTGAGCGATGAGGACTTTGAAGTCCTTCATCGCCTGCTTTTAAAGTACGCTAAGCTTTAACCCAAATAGGCTTGTTCCAAGATCGAACGATCTTCTTTTAATTTTTCCGGTGTGCCAGAAAATTTCAAACGGCCTTGGGCAATAACGTGCGCTTGATCTGCCACGTCCAATGCAAGTTGGGTGAATTGTTCAATCAACAAAATGCCCATTCCTTTGGCCCGTAGATTGCGTACGACACCCACCAGTCGTTCAATGATAACCGGCGCAAGGCCAAGGCTCATTTCATCAAGCAACAGGTATTTGGGGCGCGACACGAGTGCTTGCGCAATAGCGACCATCTGCTGTTGACCACCGGACAGGGATCCGGCCGCCTGCTGAGACTTTTCACGCAATTCCGGGAAAATTTCTAACGCGTCTTCGACTGAAGCCTCTAGTTCTGCGTCGCTTAATTCAGGACCAGCGGCGCGTAGGTTATCAATGACCGAAAGACCAGGCAGTGTTTGATGCCCTTCTGGAATGGCTGCGACGCCTTGCGCACGGATGGTTTGCACCCCTTTGCCGGTAACATCGGCGTTTTCGACCAGAATTTGACCGGTCACCGGCAATACCCCCGCAATACCAAGGACCAATTCAGATTTCCCGGCGCCGTTTGGCCCAAGCAAGGCAACGATTTGTCCCGGTTCAATTGTTAGGGACACTTGGTCGATAACGCGTCGTGTTGGGCCTTCGATAGTGACATCTTTGAGTTCTAACATTTGGCTCTCCTTAGCGACCCAGATAAGCTGTTTTCACAACTTCATCGGCCAAAACTTCATCTGTCTGACCAAAGGCAATGAGTTTGCCGAAGTCCAAAACAGCGGTCGACGCGCAGACATCGCGGATGAGATCAACGTCGTGATCCACAAGCAAAACCTGTGCACCAAATTCCGGGTGAATGCCTGTGATAACTTCGCGCAGATGCTGCATTTCAGATTCAGAAAGGCCACCACCCGGTTCATCTAGCAAGACGATGCGTGGGGCACCTATTAGACATTTCGCGATTTCGGTCATGCGCCGCTGATAGGGGTTCAATGTAGACCCTTTGCGGAAGCGGATATCAGAAATACCTACGTATTCGAGTGCTTTGGACACGGCACCTTTGCGCTGGGACGCGGGGATGCCTTTGCCGTCGAGCACCGCCTTTAGGTGATCTTCGACTGACAGGTCCGGCACAATTTGGACCTTTTGGAATGACCGGGCTAGGCCCCAGCGCGTGCGCAGGTGTGGCGCGAGGTCGATAAGGTTTGTGCCATTGACCGTGATGGAACCATTTGCGACGTTCACAAAGCCCGAAAAGGCGTTTGTGAGGGTCGTTTTTCCGGCTCCGTTCGGGCCGATTAGCCCAACTACATCATCTGCAATTTTGAGTGTGACTTGATCCAGCGCAACAACGCCACCGAATTTGACCGTGATATCTTGAATCTCAATCATCGGATTTTTCCTTATTGAATGCGCCGAGGATCTGGCCCGCGATGCCGTGTGGCGCGGTCATGATGGCGTGCATCAAGGCGCCGCCAAAAATAATCAGAGCAATATCGGCACTTAGCCCCCAATCGTTGAACAAAGCTGGCAGCAATTTGTACAGCAAGCCCGCAAACACAGCCCCGAGCCAGCTGAATGCTCCGCCAACTACGGCGAGGGCGAAGAGGAGAATTCCCTCGCCGGCGAGAAAGCTGCGTGCATCCAACTGGCCAAGTGCTCCGGCTAAGAGTGCGCCCGCGATACCTGCGAGCAAGCCCGACAAGGCAAAGGCCCAAAGTTTGTAGAACGTGACATTGATCCCTGCCGCCATTGCATTGGCTTCTGATTGTCGTGTCATTGCCCACGCGCGACCTGGGCGGCCTGCTTTATGAAGACCAATCAAGGCAAAAGATAATCCGAGAGCGATCAGTACATAGCGAAAATAGGCTTCATCTGTTTCAGCGAACGCAGGTCGTCGAATAGATGCCGCAGATTTTTGTGCGACACCCCAGAAACCTTCGCCACCATTCGGGAATTGAAAGGCGTTGAACATGATCTGAAAGAGTGCTGCGACCATCAAGGTGACGAGCGCGAGGTATAGGCCCCGCATGCGTAATGCTGGCAGCGCAAAGAGCGCACCAATAAGACCCGTTAAAATACCCGAGCCTAGAACAATTAAAGTGACAGGAAGTGCAGTGCCGTAGTTCAGGCGCAATGCGATCCAGCCGCCAATACCGATTAGGGCGATTTGTGCCAAGTTGATTAGACCGAGCTGGGCGTAGACCAAGGATACACCGCTCGCCGCTAGTGCGAAAATCGCAGCTGACGTCAGGACTTTGACCCAAAGGGCGCCCGCGAACATGGGTAGTAGGATCACTGCCAGTAATAAGGCTACGAGACCGACAAGCGTGGATTTATGCGTAAGGAGTTGCATTGGATTAATCCTTTGTCGCGAATGTTAAGTTGGTGCCGCGTTGCATCCAAAGGATGACCAAGCCAGCGATCACAAAGGGTGTCATGGCCCGTAACGGTGCGAGGGGTTTGTAGAGTGTCAGCATCGCCTCAACGACACCGATCAGCAGGCCGCCCAGCAGGGTCATTGGCAATGAATTCAATCGTCCAACAATCGCCGCAGCTGTGGCTGGAATAACCATGAAGGTGATGACAGTTGGTTCTAGGCGCACAAGGCTACCAAAGAGTAAGCCGGTTACGCCGGCCAGTGCGCCAGAGATACACCAAGCGATTGTTTCCACGCGCACAATAGGAATACCGAGCAACGCGGCATGATCGCGATCATCCGCCAATGCGCGCATGTTTAGACCCATGCGGGACCTATCTAGATACAAAATCATAGCGATCACTGCAGCGACCGAGAGGCCGAGTGCAATCATACGGGTCACGGTGACGCGAACACCCAATAACGTGGTCGCCATCTTATCAGTCGGCAGGCTGAGCTTGCGGAGTTCATCGTCCCACAATAGCCCCATGACGCCCAGAAGAATAAGCATGTAGCCCAGCGTTGCGACCGCCTTGACTGCCGGCTCGCGCCAAGCCAGAGACGGCGCAATGATACGTCCATAAGCGACACTTAGGATGACACCGGTGAGCAATGCAGAGAGCCAAGCAATTGGGCCCCAAGCGCCCCAATCTGCGACTTGCCAAGCCACCATCGCTGCCGCGGCTGCAAGGGCGCCGTAGGCAAAGTTTAAAAACCCAGTAGAGCGGCGCAAGATCACCAGACCAATGCCAGCGAGCGCGTAAAGCGACCCTACTGCAAGGCCAGAGACCAGAAAGAGACCGTAGACTTTCAGCATGAGACTTTCCTTAATTGGGGCGGGCAACCTAGGCCGCACCGCCCCTCTTGGGAGGTGGTTACTTCAGACCCAGAGCAGCTTCCTGCGCACGGATCGGATCGAGGTAATTGGTGTCGATGTCATAGCAATCACGCACCAGTTCAAAACCGCCGTCTTTAAAGACAACCATACGGCCAGCGTGATTTGGCATGTGACGATCTGCTTCGCCGACATAGTAAGGTTTGCACAGCAAATCAGACTCTGCGCCAACGATGCCTTGGATGGCCTTCGTGACAGTTGGACGATCAATTGTAGCTGGATCCAACTTCAGCAATGCGTCGACAAAAAACTTAGCTGAGATGTAGCCAGATTGGCTGAACGTGTCCTGACGGTCGCCGTCTTGGCCATAAGCCTCGACCACTTTGGCCCAGTTTTGGTTGTCCGCACCTTCGCTGTCGAACTCGTTCAGCTCGATGTTGATGTACAGGTTTTCAGACCAGTACTCACCCAGGATTTCGCCGACACCTGGTTCATACAAAGGCGTTGGAGAAACCCATTTGAACAAGTCACGGCCACCTTGTTCTTCTGCGACTTTCAGAAGACCAATTGCAGGGCCTGCTGGCAGCATCAACAGAATGGTGTCTACGCCTTCGGCGAGGGCTTGTAGATAGACAGAGTTCAGATCAACGGCTGTTGGGTCCATTAGGATCGAAGTGCCTTGCAGGCCCTTGCTTTCCATATACTCGTTCATCCAGTCACACGCCCAACCGCCATTGTTTGGGATATTGAAACCGATGCAGGCTGCGTTTGTTGCACCAAGCTCTTCGATTGCGAATTTCAGTGCGCCGATGCCTGAAGGCAATGGGCCTTGGTTCGTGGAAACGATATGGCTGCTTTCGTAGCATTCAGAGATCGCGCAACCGGATGCCATGACCATGACGTCTTCGGATGCATAAAGTGGGGCATTTACCGCCATTTCAACGACAGAACCGTTGCCAACCAAGGCTACCACGTTTTCGTCTTTGACGAGTTTGGTTGCCACTTGGCCCGCCAATTCTGGATTCCACTGATCGTTTTCAACGATGTATTCGATTGGACGGCCGTTGACGCCACCATTCGCGTTTACACAGTCGAAATACGCGGCAGCACCGTCTGTCCCACCAGAGAAGTCACCCGGAGGGGCGTTCCCGTTGATGCCCCCCACTTTAATCGGGTCACCAGTCGCAGCGGTACCAGTGTTCAGACCACAAACTGGTGCGTGACCATCTGCTTTCGCTGGTTCAGCCATAAATGCAGCACCGGCCATAAGCGTGGCTGCAAAAAGAAGTGTCGTTTTCATTATTGTTCTCCCTATTGTTGGTTAAAGGTCAAAGACCGCATTCTGTGTGCAGCCGTTTGTTCATTGTTGCCGTGGGCAGATAACGTGCCGCCAACGGTGTTTCTGTGGTGACGTAGGCCGCCACGAAATCGGTAGTTAAAAGGTTCACTTTTAGGGTCCGAGGGCCCTCTTTGGTGCCTCGAATTTCTTGTGAAAAGCATTCGGTTTAGGTCGCTATGAACTTCCTTTGAAAGAGCTCAGGACGTGCCCTTAATTACCTTTTCAAGGTATTCCTCTTCGGAAATTGTGCCGCCTTCGCTTTCGGCACGGCCCTGGTCATCCGGGTGCAAGAAAGGTTGCAGCGGATCAATGCGTTTCCAAGCTGGGAAGGGTGCTTTGCCTTCGGCATCCGGCACATATGGCGAAGTTTCAACACGGGTGTGTTTGTGAATATAGCGCGCGCAATTTTGGAAAACTGAATCAACATGAACATCAATGACCATGTTGGCACCGGGGAATTGGCCAACAAGCTCCGGATCACGGCTTAGTTTCGCAGTGCCTTGCACGCGAATACGCCATGGTGTGACCATATCCATGAACAGCATCCCAACCTTTGCGGTTTCGTCGATGTTGCCGAGCGAGAACCACATTCCGTTGCCGTCATAGTTCGGAAAGATCAGACGGTTGTTGGACAGGACTTTGACAAATCCTACGTCGCCACCTTTGTACGACACTGTCGGTTCGCCTTTGGAGCTCACGCTGGACAGGAAAAAGTAATCGCGGCTGGTGATATAATCGGTGTGAATTTCTTCAAGCTCGTCGCGGACAATGGCATGCACCACAACCTGCGCCAGCTTGTCTTGTTTTCCCTCTTCCTGAAGAGCGCGTTGAGAGTCGGTGTAAAATTCCTCTGGCGTTGGCATTTTGGCCTCCAAGTGTTGATTGCATCGTGTGAAATGTCCCCGGCGCTAAAATACCGGGGACACACTGAGACTTATTCTGCGTCTTGGAGTTCAGCAGTTTCAGAGTCGTCTACCAGCGACAAACCTGAGGTTTCGTCAAATGCCATAACTGGACGTTGTGCTTTGCGGTTGATCATAAGGCGTGTGACGTCTGGGCGCGCATAGTGGCCCGCTGGGTCTGCCGCCGCTTTCGCATAGGCGATCATACCCAGATCAATGTCCGCAAAGACGATGCCTTCTTCGGTGTCAGGAATGACGTTACCGATGGACTGCCCGTCTGGTGCATAGATTTTAGTGTAGCCACCGCCGACAGGGCACAATGACTCTTTCATTGGATCGCCTTCACACAGTATGTCTTGCTGTTCTTTGCTGACCAATGCGCAGGCGGCGATAACGAAACAGCTACCTTCTACAGCGTACAACATAGATGCGCCGTTGTTCACTTCGTGGCCAAGGGCATATGCTCCGCCTTTGTACAATGAGAGGTTTGGCCAAGCAGCGCAGTGGATCTGCTCATTGTCTGAATACATCGCGTATTTAGAAAGCGGCTGAAGGTGTTCCCAGCAGCTAAGCTGACCAATACGGCCAAGTGATGTTTCTGCGACGTGCAAGTCTGAACCATCGCCACTGCCGAATACAGTACGCTCTACGTGGGTTGGTTTTAGTTTACGGCGGCGTTTGATGACTTCGCCATTTTCATCGTAATGCCATTGAGCAATGTACAACGAACCGCCTGCGCGCTCGGACAAGCCCATGGACACTTGAATGTTGTTGTCACGCGCCGCTTTCGCAATTGCTTGATCTTCTTCGGAACCCGCTTCGATGGAATTTTCAAAATAGCGGCCGACAAATTGCATTTGCCATGCCACAGGGCCAAGCCAAATATGGTTTGGATACCCCGGCAACCATGTTTCCGGAAAGACGACAAGTTTCGCACCGGCCTTAGCGGCTTCTTCGATGTACTTAACCGCTTTTTCGATCCCAGCTTGAAGGTCGAGGTAGCAAGGCGCAGCTTGAACCGCGGCAACTTTGAATTGTTGTGACATGTGAATTCTCCCAATTGATAAGCTTAGTCTGGAGGCGAAAACTGTTGGTTGCTTTCGAAACTGGGCTTAAAAACTTGCGTTTTTGGGTCATTCACGCAAAATTAGATGAAAATAGGACTAGTTTTTAATGGATCTCACAGCTCGATACGATACGGCGAAAGTTGCCGCTTTAGATCGCTTCGCCTACTGGCGTGACGTGATCTGCGAAAGCTATGTCCAGCTGGGATGTGACACGAAAAACGTAAACGATTTCAACGGCTCGTTGGAAATACACCGTCACTCTGTACTTTCTGTTTCTCATGTCTCTGGCATGGCGCATACGGCCGAGCGACGGAAGCGCGATATTAGAAGTGCGACTGACGAATATTTTCTGCTGAGTTTGCAAACTGCCAAGACTTCGCGAATCACGCAATTTGGTAAAACGTCGGTCCTAAACCCGGGTGACATGGCACTTTATGCAAGTTCAGACCCTTACAAGCTGGAGTTGTCTGACGACTTTTCAAAGACGGTTGTACAGCTTCCGAAAGACAAACTGATTGCGCGATTGCCGAATGCACATGCGCTGGTCGCGCATAAGATTGATGGGCAATCTGGCATCGGTAAATTGGTAAGCGAAAACATTATCGAATTTTCAAAACACGCCAATGAAAATAATCCAGCGTTGCGCGAAATGGTTCAGGCCACTTTGATAGACCTAATCGCGACCGGCCTAGCCAGCGAGATTGGCCAAAGGGTCGAGCTGTCCTCGCCAGAACAGCACGTCATGATGCGGGCAAAGAGTTTTATTCGCGGAAACTTGGGAAACCCTGATCTGGATCGCACCATGGTCGCAGACGATATTGGTATGTCCGTTCGGCGACTGAATGCGATTTTCGCGAAAGAAGATAACTCTATCGCGGAATATATTCGTGCGGAACGGTTAAAGCGTGTCGCATTGGAATTGCGTGATCAACGGTATGCAAGTTTATCGATTAGCGAAATTGCGATGCGAAACGGCTTTTCTAACCTTCAGCATTTTTCAACACTGTTTCGCAGCACCCAAGGTATTACTCCCAAGGGATACCGCCAAACATAGTGCGCAATCTGATTAATCAGATCCTTCCAAAGCTTCCCGGATACCTGGTTTCATTTTCCAAGCAGGAACAGGCTGTTCCTTACCTTCTTTGGGAAGGTGAGCTGACTCTTCTACAAGGGTCATTTCGGGGATGTAACGACCGCAATTCAAATAGATGTGCTTCGTATTAATTTCGATCAATCGCTTTGCACCTGGAAATTCGCCTAGCATTGGATGTTCATCGTGAAGCGTTGCGACGCCGTTGATCCGAACACGCAGATACCGTTTACCTTCTTCGTTTTCAAAGCGGACAAACAGCATGCCCACATTCGGGTTTTCGATTATGTTGCCAAGCGATTTGTACATGCGATTGCCGTCATAATCAGGGTAAACCAACGTGTTTGGACCGGTGATTTTGATGAATCCCTTGGGCCCGCCTTTGTAAGAACAATCCGTGTTTTCACCCGAAGATGTCGCGAGAAAGAAATACGACGACTCTTCGATAAATTCGCGATAGCCGAACTTATCGTCATCAAAATTTGAAACAGTTGTAGCGCCTACGACTAGGTCTGCGACTTTGCGAGCATTGTACCGATCCTGCAGTTTACGGCTGCCCTCTCCAAACATTTCCATGAAATTCTCCCACTTTAGATGTCAAAATAAATGGGCCAGGGTTAACGCCCTGGCCCAGTTTTTTTATTGAGCAGCTATTTCAGCATCTGTTTCCGGCTCAGCGTTTTCAGAAGCGTCGCGCATAACCTGACCTGCTTCACTTGGTGTCAAAACCGGCTTAAGCGGCTTTTTATTGTGCACCAGAGCCAAAGCATCTGCTCGCGAATAGTGACCTGCAGGATCATGGGCAACTTTGGCCAACAGAATGCGGCTGAGGTCGATTTCTGCAACGACGAGGCCTTCTTCTGTTGGTGCAAGGTTCTCACCAAGTGTCGCACCATCTGGACCCCAAATACGAGAGTACCCGCCACCAACTTCCATGAACTTCTGTTGTTGCTCTGACGTTACCAACTCATCATAGATTTCCTGCGAAATCACGGCGCAAGATTGAATAACAAATACTTGGCCTTCCATCGCATAGGTTTGGTTTACGTTGGTATTGACCTCTGCACTGAAGCCATGAGTCAGCTTGTCGTACAGGCTAAAGGCTGGCCATGCCGCACAGTGAATTTGTTCGCCCTGTGCAAACATCGCGTATTTGGACAGAGGCTGGAAGTGTTCCCAGCAGCAAAGCCCACCGATTTTACCAAGCTCAGTATCGTTTACAATAATGTCACTGCCGTCACCTTCGCCAAACACCGAACGCTCGACATGCGTTGGTTTCAGTTTCTTACGGCGTGAAATGACTTCACCTTCAGCATTGATGTGCCACTGCGCGATATAGAGACTACCGCTAATACGTTCAGACACACCCATCTGTACGTGGATTTTGTTGCGGCGCGCTGCATTACAAATCGCTTTTTCTTCGTCGCTACCAGCAACAATCGAGTTTTGCATATAAGCGCCGAAATAATGAATGGCGAAAGCCGGTGGCCCCATCCAGATTTGCCAAGGATAGCCCGGCAACCAAGTCTCTGGGAAGACAATCAACTGCACGCCTTGTGCGCCAGCCTCGTCGATCAACTTAATAGTCTTTTCAACGCCAGCCTTTAAATCAATCCAAGCTGGGGCTGCCTGAACAGCAGCCACTTTGACGATATTTGGTTCCATTTTCATAACATAATTTCCCTGATGGATTTAGTCTCAATTGTAATTGTGTTATTAATTCCCCAAGCGTGCTTGCTTTTGCCGGACAGAAACTTTGTGATTCCCGGACAATTGCCCTGCCCGCACACAAAAAATGAGCGATGCGATGCAAATGCTTTTTGATACGAAGAATGTGATGCAAAGAGATCGATTCTCTTATTGGCAAGATGCGGCCTGCGATGCGTATTTGCCGATCGCCTGCGAAGCACCCGATCCCAGTTCGTTCAACGGTAGTATCTCGCTAGAGCGCTTGTCGCGACTGAACCTCTCATTCATCAAAGCAAGTGCGCAAACCGTGTCGCGCAACAAAAGCCAGATCAGCCGTGATTCTGAACGCTTTTTTATGGTGAGTGTGCCGCTTGGAGAAAGCTGCAACGTCACGCAATCGCACCGCCAAGCGTTCTTAGAGCCAGGTGATTTTGCGCTTTATTCCACAGCTGAACCATACTCGGTAGAATGCGTAAACAAGGTTGATCAACTTGTCATTCAGTTGCCCTACAAGGACCTGATCACCCGACTGCCAAACGTTGAAATGTTAACCGCAAGACGCGTTGACGGGAACAGCGCATTGGTACGGATGGCCCATGCGCATTTATGCCAATATGCAAGCATGATTGGCACGCAGACTGATGAGGTAAAGCACCTCCTACAGGATACAATTCTGGACCTTTTGGCTGCATCTCTAGCGACCTTAACACCGGAGCAACACCAGCTATCGCGCCCTCAATCTATGATGCTATTGCGTACCAAAGCCTATGTACGTGAAAACCTTAGAGAACATGAGCTTAACCCTACTCAAATCGCCGTGGCGATGGGTGTGTCCCGCCGTTCACTACGCCGTTTATTTGCTGACAGTAATGAAAGTTTATCTGCTTACATCCGTGACGCACGTTTGGACAAGATTGCAGAAGAGCTGCGCAATCCATTGATGGCCAACATGTCCATTTCACAAGTGTCAATAAAGTGGGGAATGGGCAACTTTCAGCATTTCACGCGTCTGTTCAAAGCCCGATTTGGCATGACCCCCAGCGCATACCGCCAAGGGTCATAAGTTCTTAAAGATCTAGTTCGATGACACCGTCAGCTTCGGCGGCACGAGACTGACATGTCACGATGGCCGTTTCACGCTGTGCCTTAGACAAAACGTAGTCACGATGCTCCACATCGCCTGATTTCAGGCCACACTTACACACACCACAAATTCCGTCGGCACACTTAATATCAATCGGAATACCGTTTTCTACTAAGACATCCGCCGCAGATTTATCGGCTGGTACTTGGAATGTTTTTCCAGACTTTGCCAGCTTGATGGTGAACGGGTGATTTTCATATTCCGGAGCTTCAGGAACGCTGAAGTATTCCAAATGACGATTGTCCTCTGGAAAGCCACCTGCTTCAGCGGCATCCATAACGGCCTGCATATAAGGCTCTGCACCACAGGTATAAACATGCGCGCCTTTGGAGTATTTTAGAATATCATCCATGTCCGCCCGGCTGCCTTCTGAAGAGACATGCAGCTCCACTTTGTCTGCCCAAGGGAAAGCGGCGAGGTCTTCGAGGAAGCCCATGGTTTCACGAGATCGACCTGAATAGTGCAACTCAAAGTCGCCGCCGATTGCATGCAAACGATGCGCCATTGCGATCATCGGCGTGATGCCAATACCCCCGCCCATCAGGAACGACTTGGTCCCATCCTCATGCAATGGGAAATGGTTGATCGGTTTTGACACAAAGATCTTACGACCCTCTGCGAAAATACGGTGCAACAGTGCTGAGCCCCCGCGCCCACTATCTTCCCGAAGTACTCCAATCTGGTACTTCGAACGATCCGCCGGGTTACCACTCATGGAGTATTGGCGCAGAAATTCTGGGGCAACAACGATATCGAGATGCGCACCTGCGGTCCATTCTGGTAGGTCCGAACCATCAAGGCTTTGCATTTCGTACTTGGTCACACTGTCAGCTTGGGCCTCGGCTTTTGTGATCAATACCTGCAACACCGGACTATCCGAGAAATCCGGGCGCTTATGTACTGCGCTTTCGTCACCATTCGCCAAACGTTCCTGATATTCTTCCGCCGTAACCATCGCTTGGTAGGCTTCAATCCCAGCTTCCCGATCCATTGGATAAGGATATGCATAAGGGTGCGGGGCCAAGTTCGCAGGATAAACTGCCAAAGTTTGATCTTCGTATTTAAGGTCGAGATCTTTTTGTAAGTTACGTGCGTTAACAGGTTTATCGGTTGGCCGGTATCCACCGTCTTCTTGGATCTCGAGATCCCACCACCATTTTTTGAGCGTGTTTAAGCTACCACGATCCATCATGTCATCGAGCTTGGCCAACGCTGGGGCTGTGCCGGGTACTTTCATTGCAGCCCAACGGAATGCGCTGTCTGCCAAAATACCCTCTAAGTTCCATGGGCATGTTTTCATGCATCGCCCACACATTGCACCGCCCGGAGTTGTGATCCGATACGTTGTACATTTTTGGCTATCAGATTTCCAAATCTCATAACCATTAAACATCAATTTTGGACCGGCGGTAATGGCACCAGACGGGCATTCTCGCGCGCATTTCTTGCAGGCATCACAGAATTTCTGCAGACCGAAATCAATGGGCTTATCGTGCACCATTGGGAGGTCTGTCGTGACCACACCGGATTTCAATCGTGGGCCAAGGTAAGGATTCAAAATCACCTCGCCAATGCGGCTAACTTCGCCCAACCCTGCCAAGAGCAACAATGGTGGTTGCAGCACTTCACCATCCATAACCGAATGCGCTTTGGCTTTGTAACCAAGGTTGCGCAACTGCCGTGCCATGACCCCGCCAAGCAAAGAAAAGCGCAGATAGGCCCGCATTGACATCGCAACAGCGATCCAATCGTCGCCTGACGAGCCTTCCATGGTGTCAAAGCCTTGGTCAACGATCATGCTAATAGCATGATCATGAGGCGGATCAATCGGCTGGCCAGCGGCGTCATGTGAATACCATGTCCAGTCAGGACAGCGCGAAATGCCGACGGCGTCGATGCCAAGGAAATAGCTTGTCGCTTTGACCAGATCATGCGCCTTTTGTGCGTCTAACTCAGTTTGAGTTTGGATGCTTTCGCCGTCTTGCAACAGAGTAAAGGCACCCAAGGCGCGGCGCTGCGCCATAGATGGCGCAGATTTGCGAACATATAATCCACCTTTCGCGCCCTCTTGAACGGGTTTACCCATGTCGCCGAACAAGGCGCGGCTAAACATGTCAGTCCTTTTCGGCAC
>NZ_JAUORX010000009.1 GCF_030548175.1 Cognatishimia sp. 1_MG-2023
CGCAGCTTCCGCAATGACTTCTGCTTCTGCTAACGACGCAGCTGTTCAAAAATTCGCTCCCGAAGCTGACCTGTCTGCATACTCTGACGCAGCAATCGCTCATATCCTGAACACAATCAACGACGACCGCGATGACAGCTTTGTACAGAAACAAGCACAAGTTCGTTCATTGCTTAAGCACTTGAACTAATGAACAACTACTAATCCGCGCTACCAACCTCCCAGTAGCGCGGATTATGGACGAAACAGGCGGCCCTAGGGCCGTCTTTCATAGTTTTAGAGATGCGTTAGTCTAGAACGTCTACGCCATTGCGTAGCATACGAATTTCGCGTTGCGGGAATGGGAAGTTGATCTCATTCGCTTTGAAGGCATCCCAAAGGGCCAAATACACATTGCCGCGAATATTCGTCAGGCCGCCGGTTGGGTCAGAAATCCAGAACCTCAAGATATAATCAACCGAGCTATCCCCAAACCCGACGACGTGGCACACAGGCGCCTTTGGAGTCGATAGCACACGCTCTACTGTCTGAGCCGCTTCAATGGCCACCTTTCGCACCAGATGCGGATCATCGCCATAAGCCGTACCAAAGAAGATATCGAGCCGTACAAAATCGTTTGAATGGGACCAGTTCACAACTTGCCCGGTGATCAAATCCTCATTTGGAATTAGGTATTCTTTGCCATCCCGCGTGACGACACTGACGTATCGGGCACCCAATGAATTGATCCAGCCAAAGGTTTCCCCCAGTGAAATCACATCGCCGGGTTTAATCGATTTATCCAGCAGAATGATCACACCAGACACAAGGTTCGACACAACTTTCTGCAAACCGAAACCAAGACCAACACCAATCGCCCCTGACAAAACAGCAAGGCCTGTCAAATCGACACCCACGATCCGCATCCCAATGAAAAACGCAGCACCGTACAAAACCACTTGCAGGCACTTCACCACCAGAACCTGCATAGAAGGGCTAATGTCGTCATTGCGCTTGATGCGATCAGAGGTCGTTCCAGCCACAAACCGAGCAACAGCAAAGGTCAGCCCCAACATCACAGCGGCTTGCACGATGGTCCAAAGCGACAGCCGCAGGGTCCCGACATTCAACGCCGCCGAATCCAGCAATTGCTGGGCCTCTTCGCCCAATCCGATCAAGGCAAATGTCACCCAAGCCCATGCGCCGTACCGCAACAAACTGCGCAAAAAGGAGTTATGGATCAGCCGCGTCACAAGCGCGATCACCAACCATGCTGACGCCAAATTCGCGACAACACCCAATAGGTAGGAACGACTTGGCCAAGTTACTTCGCGCATCACAAGGACGGTCAACCAGATCAGAACAACGAAAATGATCAAAGCCAACCGCTTTTGCAGCAACAACATGTACCGATAGCGCCACTTGGGCCACCCTTCTCGGCTGCGCATCCAGTTCTTGATACGTGGCCCAGCAATGCGCGATATTACAAACGAGGCAATCAATAGCCCAACGATCATGCCGACCTGATAGGCATTCCAAGGCCGCAACAGCCCCTCGGCAAACGCCATCCCCTGATCCCACAAACTCAGCGCGATCTCTTGCGTATCTTGTTCGACCGCAGGTGTTGATGGTGCCTCAGGCGTTTGCTGGGTGTCTGCGTTTTCAAGAGTAGTCGTGTGTTCAGTCATGCCGTGCCTCTGCTTTCATCCAGCGTGACACGGCCCCACCATGGAAAACAAGCCATTTCCCTTGCAGCTAGGGCCGACTCCGTCTATCTGAACCCATATGAAACGCATCTATGACATTGCAGACCGTGCCTTCCTGCCTTGG
The DNA here is from genome assembly GCF_030548175.1 of Cognatishimia sp. 1_MG-2023. Lineage (GTDB taxonomy): Bacteria > Pseudomonadota > Alphaproteobacteria > Rhodobacterales > Rhodobacteraceae > Cognatishimia. The sequence continues at coordinate 1,810 of NZ_JAUORX010000009.1, forward strand.
CGGTTTTTCGGTCAATCTAAATCTGTCATCGCCGCCCTATAAGGGCCCGGCGTGTTTTCGCACGCCCGTATTGCAGCCATAATCGCCAATTCACCAATACGGAGGGACCTATGTCTCCCAAAACGCTTTATGATAAAATCTGGGACGCTCACGTTGCCCACGAAGCCGAAGACGGCACTTGCCTCTTGTACATCGACCGTCACCTCGTCCACGAAGTGACCTCGCCGCAAGCCTTTGAAGGTCTGCGCATGACAGGTCGTAAGGTGCGCGCACCTGAAAAGACCATTGCGGTGCCTGATCACAACGTTCCAACAACCTTGGATCGTGCAAAGGGCATCGAAAACAAAGAATCCCGCATTCAGGTCGAAGCACTGGACAAAAACGCCAAAGAATTCGGCGTGCACTACTACCCAGTGTCAGACGTCCGTCAGGGCATCGTGCACATCGTTGGCCCAGAACAGGGTTGGACTTTGCCAGGCATGACTGTTGTGTGTGGCGACTCCCACACAGCGACACACGGCGCATTCGGCGCTTTGGCGCACGGCATCGGCACATCTGAAGTTGAGCACGTTCTGGCCACGCAAACGCTGATCCAGAAGAAATCCAAAAACATGAAGGTGGAAATCACCGGCAAGCTGAACCCGGGCGTCACCGCCAAGGACATCACGCTAGCTGTTATCGGCGAAACCGGCACAGCCGGTGGCACCGGTTACGTGATCGAATACACCGGCGAAGCCATCCGTAGCCTGTCTATGGAAGGTCGCATGACCGTCTGTAACATGGCCATCGAAGGCGGCGCACGTGCAGGCCTGATCGCGCCTGACGAAACCACATTCAACTACGTCAAAGGTCGCCCACACGCACCTAAAGGCGGTCAGTTCGAGCAAGCGCTAGAATACTGGAAGACTCTCTTCACTGACGAAGGTGCTGTATTTGACAAAACCATCACCCTCAAAGGCGAAGACATTCAGCCAGTTGTGACTTGGGGTACCTCTCCAGAGGACGTTCTGCCAATCACTGGCGTTGTTCCAAATCCAGAAGATTTCGAAGGTGGCAAAGTAGAAGCCGCGCGTCGTTCGATTGAATATATGGGCCTGACACCGGGTCAGAAACTGACTGACATCGAAATCGACACTGTCTTTATCGGCTCTTGCACCAACGGCCGTATCGAAGATTTCCGCGCTGTGGCCGAAGTGGTCAAAGGCAAGAAAATCAAAGACGGAATGCGTGCGATGATCGTTCCGGGTTCTGGCCTCGTGCGTGCACAAGCTGAAGAAGAAGGTCTTGCAGACATCTTCAAAGAAGCTGGCTTTGAATGGCGCCTTGCAGGTTGCTCTATGTGTCTTGCGATGAACCCAGATCAGTTGTCCGAAGGCGAGCGTTGCGCAGCAACCTCAAACCGGAACTTCGAAGGTCGCCAAGGCTACAAGGGCCGTACACACCTCGTGTCTCCAGCCATGGCAGCCGCCGCTGCACTGACTGGTAAACTGACCGACATCCGCGACTTGCTGTAAGGACCACGAAAATGGAAAAGTTTCAAAAACTGACCGGTATCGCGGCACCAATGCCGCTGGTGAACATCGACACAGACATGATCATCCCAAAAGTGTTCCTGAAGTCTATTCAGCGCACTGGCTTTGGCGTGAACCTGTTTGACGAAATGCGTTACAACCGCGACGGCACAGAAATCGAAGACTTCGTGCTAAACAAACCACAATATCGCAACACCGAAATTCTGGTGGCCGGCGATAACTTTGGTTGCGGTTCCTCTCGCGAGCACGCCCCTTGGGCGATTGCAGATTTCGGCATCAAATGTGTTGTGTCGACATCTTTCGCTGACATCTTCTTCAACAACTGCTTCAAGAACGGCATTTTACCAATCGTATTGCCGCAGGAAACTGTTGATCTGCTGATGTCAGACGCGGAAAAAGGTGAAAACGCGCGGATGACTGTTGATCTTGAAGCACAAGAGATCACAACTTCAGATGGCGAAGTCATAAAGTTCGACGTTGATCCACACCGCAAGCATTGCCTGCTCGAAGGTTTGGACGACATCGGCCAAACGATGCAAAAAGAAGCATCCATTGATGCGTTCGAAGCAACTGCAAACGCATCGCGTCCTTGGGTCTAATCCCAAGCACCACGCAAAAAGAAAGCCGCCCCAACGTGGGCGGCTTTTTCATTTGATCAGTCGTAAGCCGTGAAACTGCGCAGCGGTGCTTTATTCACCACCGCTTCGTAAATCTCCGCAGTGTATTGCGCCTTGGCTTCCCAAGTGAATGCTTGATGCGCATATTCACACCCCGCACCAGCAATTGCCTCATGCGTCTTTGGATCATCCACGCAGGCTTCCATTGCCTTTTGATTACTCCGCACCAGCCCATCCATCGGGGACAACGGCAATGAAATCCCGCGCCCTTTAGACACCAAAGCCCCTGGCGCACCGTAATCCGTTACGATCAACAAAGTACCACAGGCCATCGCCTCGACGACAACACCAGCCCCAAGCTCGCGAATAGACGGAAACACAAAGGCATCCGCCCGGCGCATCGCATCCGCAACCTCGGACTGCGTCTTGCGACCCTCAAATATCACCCGATCCTGCGCATCATGCTCGGCCACAATGGCTTGCAAACGCGGTAATTCCGGCCCGTCGCCAATGATCGTCATCTTATGCGCCTTCAGCTTTTCAGAGCTGGCGAATGCACGCACCGCCGCCTCGGGCACTTTGTAAGGAACCAATCGCCCAGCAAACAAAAACTCAAACGGGCCGTCACCTGCAAACGGTCCTCGCGCGCGACCCGCATGGAAAAGCTCAGGATCAATCCCAACCTCGGGGAATGAAATAATCTTGTTCGGATCAGCCAAGTTCAGATCATCAATGGTGTGCTGAAAACCTGCCAGCAAACAATCCGCTTTAGTCTGAGTACGCCGCGCATAGGGCAAGAATTTGTACAGATCCCGCAAACCACGCGCGCGTTCTTTCTCGCGCTTTTGCTCACCCGAAAAGGCAGCTGGCCAATCTAGGTTGCCATTCAACGGGCCAATCACAAACGGCACGTCACCTTTCGCCACCATCGCACTTGGCATGGTTGGAGACATCGGCGTTATGCGATGGATCACATCAAACTCACCGGCATTCACACGATCTTTCATCGTACGCCAGGCTTGTTTTTCAAACGCCACATAGGGCGGATAAGACATGATCATATTTGTAGACCACGCCACCTGATCGCCACCACGCAACCATGTCGCGACTTTATCCATCGGCGCGGCCAGCCATTCAGTATCAATGAAATGCACTGGCGCGCCCATGTCGCCTGCTTTTTCGATGTTCTCGCGATTGCGCACATGGGTCACAACCGTCACATCCGCAACCTTGGCCAAAGCACGCGCGTACTTGTAGCCAACGATTGGCAAAGAGGGCCATTCGGGATTGCATTGCTCAGCGAGGATCAGAATACGGCGACGTGTCATTTGGCTTGCCTAGCCCATGGTCAGGGCAAAAAAAAGGCTCAAGCTTGCTCAGACACAGGCAATATCAAAACGCGTCCATCTTGTGACACTCATCCGAATACACCCTGCCCGAATTCCGCCACATTTTCGCGGTAACAATGCCTTACACTTCCATACCGGATCCGGAGAACCGATCCGCATTAACAACTCCAAACCCATCCCAACCTGCGAAAGCCGTAAAAATCGCACGAGCTTCTCAATCTAGAACGATGGATTCGCAGTCTTTTTTCCGTTGAATGGTGCAAAGGCGCACCACTTTTTGTCAGCTTTGGTCAGAAAGTTAACGGATCAGAAACAAAGCCTTGAGAATTCGGGCAATCCCCGTCAACATTAAGGCAAGAATGAGGCAGACCACCCTTGGGGACGAGGATGGTTCAAGTTGGAAACAGCAGGCGGCAACGTATCGCGGCGGTCCAGTTTGAAGGGAACGGAGCAGTGCTCACACAATTTATAAGCGCGGCAACACGCGCGATTCTGATGGCTATTCTGGTAGCCACACCTGCGATGATACTCCCGAACGTCAGTTCGGACGCCAGTCAAATTGCGCTTTTGATGTCCTTCTTTGCGGCAGCTTTGATCTTCATCGAATATTTCTCGACTTACCCCAGCATCATTGAATTCCGCTATGCACCGCCGTTCAACCGTTTGCGGTTCATTGTCGTATTCATCACGGTCTTCACTCTCGCTTCGATTGAACGGGGGCTAACAGAACCAAACGCGCTGACCGGATTGCTGCGCGCGATTGGCACATTAGCAGGCAATGCGCTCGACTTTCCTTACTCACCAATTCGCTTGGTCATCATCGCATTACCTGCAGATGCAGCCATTGCAGATGTTAGCTTTGTTCGCACCTCTGCGGGCCTTGCCTATGCCCTTTCAATGATCAGCCTTGGTGTCTTCTACTTCATGGTCCGCGCCCGCGATTGGCCTGCCCGCAATGGCGCCTTTAATGTCTGGGTGAACCTGCCTTTGTTTGACCCAACAGCCGGCGGTGATGTTCTTCCCCGCCTAAACCGCGACGGGCGTCTTAACATTGCATTAGGCTTTCTTCTGCCATTCATGTTCCCAGCATTCTTCAACGCAATCTCTGAGTTGGCCAACCCACTGCAACTGACCAACCCTCAGACTTTGATCTGGACGGTGGTCGTTTGGGCATTCTTCCCGGCAGGTATGATCATGCGTGGCATCGCAATGATCCGCATCGCATCGATGATCGACGAAAACCGCAAGCGCGCTTATGCCGTTGCGCAGGGCTTGCAGCCAGTCTGATCCTTTGGGCCGCTACGGCCCAAGCCGACACCCTTCGAATTGCAACCTATAATACGGACCTGCATCGCACCGGTCCTGGCGTAATGCTGCGCGACATTCTGCGAAAAGATCCCGAACCGATGGCGGTTGCCAAACAAATCGCAGATGCCGCACCAGACATCATTGTTCTTCAAAACATCGACTTCGATAGCCAAAACCACGGTCTTTCCGGCCTGCGTGAGCTCATTAATAACCAAGGTGGCCCGAGCTATCCCCACCTATTTGCCCCACGTCCAAACACCGGAATTCCGACTGGCATAGACATCGATGGAGATGGCATATCCAACGGACCGCGCGATGCGCACGGCTATGGCACCTTCCCCGGTCAGCGTGGAATAGCAATTCTATCGCAACACCCAATTGCCACCGCAGGCGTTCAATCCTTCTCGAACATTCTTTGGCAAAACGCCGCCGCTGCCGCTCCTGATGTAATTCCCGCCCCTGAGATGCTTTCAATAGACGCCCGCGACACATTTCGCCTGTCATCAACCGCCCACGTCGCGATCCCGTTTTCGATCAACGGAAGTCTACTCACAATTCTGACCCATCACGCGACGCCGCCCATGTTTGACGGCCCAGAGGATCGCAATGGCTTTCGAAACGCTGCAGAAAACTTGTTTTGGCTGGCTTATCTAAATGGAACCTTCACCGAGGCGCTGCCTCAATCCTATATTCTTGCTGCTCTTACGAATATCGATCCAAACAAGGGGCAAGGACATCGCTCCGCCATGCAGTCCATTCTTCAAAGCCAGCAATTCCGCGAACCGCTCGTTACAGTGCCGCCCACAAATCGCGTAACCGTTCAATGGAACGAAACCCAATCATCCAGCATGCGGGTCAGCTATCTATTGCCCAGCCCCAACATCACGGTCAAAGCAACCGGAAACCGACCAATGCCAAGCGCAAGCCGCCACCATCTGATCTGGATCGACATCGACTTCTGACAAATGCCACCAAAACACCTTCGTTTCTTGATCTTTCGCGCCACAGAAGCTAGGCAGCAGCAAGCAAATTCACGAAGGATTATGAACATGAGCAACCCCTCGCTTCTGATCTTGCCCGGTGACGGCATCGGCAAGGAAGTCATGGCGGAAGTGCGCCGCATTATCGACTGGTACGGCGACAAGCGCGGCCTGCAATTTGATGTCAGCGAAGATCTGGTTGGCGGCGCCGCTTTCGACGCGCATGGCACACCATTGCACGACGACACCATGGCAAAAGCCCAAGAAGTAGACGCTGTTCTGCTCGGCGCTGTTGGTGGTCCTGCCTATGACGACCTAGACTTCTCCGTTAAGCCAGAGCGCGGCCTGCTGCGCTTGCGCAAAGAGATGGACCTTTTCGCGAACCTGCGTCCGGCACAGTGCTTTGACGCACTTGCTGACTTCTCGTCGCTGAAAAAAGACATCGTCGCTGGCCTGGACATCATGATCGTTCGCGAGCTGACATCCGGTTCCTATTTCGGCGAACCACGCGGCATCTTCGAAGAAGACGGCCAGCGTGTTGGCATCAACACCCAGCGTTACACCGAAGCTGAAATCGATCGCGTTGCACGTTCTGCATTCGAATTGGCACGTCGTCGTGGCAACAAAGTCTGCTCGATGGAAAAAGCCAACGTTATGGAATCTGGCATTCTGTGGCGCGAAGTTGTCGAGAAAGTTCACAAAGAATCCTACGCCGACGTAGAGCTGTCTCACATGTACGCCGACAACGGCGCCATGCAGCTAGTCCGCGCACCAAAGCAGTTTGACGTCATCCTGACGGATAACCTGTTCGGCGACATCCTGTCTGATTGTGCAGCAATGCTGACCGGCTCTTTGGGCATGTTGCCGTCTGCTTCTTTGGGTGCACCAATGGAAAATGGCCGTCCAAAAGCCATGTACGAACCGGTTCACGGTTCTGCACCAGACATCACAGGACAAGGCAAAGCAAACCCTTGCGCATGTATCCTAAGCTTTGCGATGGCACTGCGGTACAGCTTTGACCAAGGCGACGAAGCGACACGTCTAGAAAAAGCGGTTGAGAAAGTTCTCTCTGACGGCGTTCGCACAGGCGACCTGATGCAAGCCTCTGACGCACAGCCAGTCAGCACAACCCAAATGGGCGATGCGATCTTGGCAGCGCTGGACGCATCTCTGTAAGACATATTTGGTTGGCGCATAAAATTTGCGCCAACCAACCCCAATTCCGCAATCGTCTAACCCGATTGCGATGCGGTTCTTGCGACTCTCCAAACTTGTGCTAATTGAAGTTAAGAGCTCGCCTCATCGCATTGGAATTGCCATGACTCCGAACAACAACCTAAAAGGCGCGCTTCTATCGCTCGCCGCATTCAGCACATTCTCATCCCATGACGTCATCGTGCGCTATCTGGGTGCCACCTATGCGCCAATGCAAATCCTGTTTTTCGCGAGCTTACTGTCCTTCCCATTATTGACCTTGATGATGGTAAACAACGGCGGCAGCGTCAATCTACGCCCAACTCATCCTTGGTGGGTCGGCCTGCGTTCACTTACGATGGTTGGCGGCGGCGTCTGCGGTTTTTATGCATTCTCTGTCCTGCCACTGGCGCAGGTCTACTCGATCCTATTCACAGTTCCGCTATTAATCACTTTGCTCGCAATTCCGATTCTGGGCGAACGCGTCGGCCTTCACCGTTCAGGCGCTGTGGTCGTGGGATTGATTGGCGTGATTATTGTCGTTCGGCCCGGATCAACTGAAATCACATTGGGCCACATGGCAGCTATGGCAGGCGCAGTTTGCGTTGCGACCCAATCCGTCATCGCCCGCCGGATCGGCAACGACGAAAGCCCGGTAGTCATGCTTCTCTACCCATTCTCTGCGGTCTTTGTAACGATGGGCATCGCCTTGGCCTTTGTCTACAAACCCATGCCACTTATAGATTTCGCCGCCGTCACCGTTATTGCGGCTCTGGGGTTCCTAGCGTCGTTTCTTTTAGTGGGCGCCTACCGCGCTGGCGAAGCAGCCGTCGTCGCACCGATGCAATACAGCCAAATTATCTGGGCAACGATTTTCGGGCTAGTTTTCTTCAATGAATCACCGGACCTCCAAACAATCATAGGCGCCTGCGTCATCATTCTAAGCGGCATCTATATCGTCATCCGGGAATCTCTCAGCGGCACGTCCAAGAACACCCCGGTTCTTCGCAACCGCACACGAGCGATCGCCCCTGGCACTTTCCGCATTGGCCAATACCTGCGACGCAAGTAACGCGTCTTAAGCTTTTATCGCTGCCAAAACATGGTCCCGAACTTGCGCTGTGATGGATGCATTACTTGCCAGACAGTCCAACGCACGCGCAGCTTGCTGGGCGCGTGTGTCTTCATCGAACAATGCGATTACCGCCTCAGCAATCGCCGTAGACGTATCGGCAAAAACGGCACCTTCGGTGTTCTTTAACCGAGCATACACATCGGCAAAGTTCCCAACCTGCGATCCCGAAATCACAGCAGACTCCAGCAAAATTGGTTCAAACGGATTGTGACCGCCAATAGGTTCTAGCGACCCCGCGATAAAACTAACCTTTGACAACCGATACCATAGCCCCATTTCGCCAATCGTATCTGCTAAATAAACCTGCGTATCCGCGGTTAGCGGCTCTCCCTTAGAACGCTGGGCCACCACCCAACCAGCCGCGCGCGCCTGCGCCGCTAACGCGTCACCCCGCTCTGGATGACGCGGTACCAGAATCATAACGGCATCTGTCGCTAAGTGCTTATGCGCCTCAAGCAAAACGTCCTCTTCCCCCGGGTGGGTCGAGGCTGCGACCCAAACCGAGCGCCCACGTAGCGTCTGTTCCAGCGCATCAATCTCGTCAACGTCTTGCAAAGGTGGCGCTAATTCTTGCTTCAACGAACCAGTCATACGCAAAGCAACGTCGTTTAACTCAAGCTTCTCTAATAGCGTCAGTGTGCTTTGATCCTGCGCCAAAATCGTATCGAACTTTGAAAACAACAAGCGTGCGGTTTTAGAGACCCAAGACCACCGCTCAATCGTTTTGGCAGAAACCCGAGCATTGATCAGCATCATGGGAATGCCGCGCGCCTTCGTATCGACCAACATCCGCGGCCAGATTTCACTCTCGACCCAAACCGCAACATCAGGCTGCCAATGGTCTAAAAATTGGCGAATGACCTGTGGCGTATCAATGGGCGAAAACTGATGAAAAGCCCGCTCTGGTAAATCGCGCTCCAACAACCGTGCCGAGGTGACTGTGGTGCTCGTCACCAAAATGGAAAGCCCTGGCTGCGCTGCCAATAACGCCGGGATCAAGCCCATCAACGATTGGGTTTCACCAATACTGGCCGCATGCATCCAAATCAAAGGGCCATCAGGCCGCGCCAGCGTCGTGCCACCAAAACGCTCTGCGACACGCGCTTTATCCTCTTTGCCCCCAGCCAACCGACGACGGATCGCAAACCGATAAACCGGCCCCAAAACCCAGCTCAGGCCAAGGTATGACGAAAGAACAACAGATTTGCTCATAGCTCTTTGCTACCTTGTTTTGCCTCATTTCAACAGCGCTGTACCGCTCTGCATCAACACTGTCGAGAGCACCACGAATGCACTGCAGTACCACATAGGATTCTCAATGATCAACAATGACAACATAACCTATAGCGGGTGCATAATTTGTGACCTATATAGGCCCCTCAGGTCACCAACTCTCTGACCAAACGACACATGAGGAGTCACAATGATGAGTGCCGTTTGGCGAAAGCTCAAAGATTGGGAGCGCAAAAACCGAGAGCGGTATTCCCACGACCTTATTGACCCAGAAGAACGTAAAAAGTCGCAGCACTACGCCGACTGGGTGGATCATGGCATATTGCGCTATCGCTGGCACAACTTCGCTCAGATCGCGCCGAACATGTACCGTTCGAACCATCCAAATCACGAACGCTTCGAAGCCTACGCAAAACTAGGCATCAAAACCGTGCTGAACCTGCGCGGCGCGTCAAACCATTCGCCTTACTACTTCGAAGTCGAAAGCTGTAAAAAGCTTAACCTAGACCTCATCGACATACCGATGAGCGCTCGGTCAGCGCCCCCGCCTGAAAAGCTGATTGAGGTAATGGATGCGCTCGAAACCTTAGTAGACATCCCAACGTTGATGCATTGCAAATCTGGCGCAGATCGCACCGGCATCGTCTCTGCAATGTACCTGATGCACATCTTAGGCAAGCCTGTCGAAGAAGCACGTAAAATGCTGTCATTTGACTTTGTGCATATTAAATTCACAAAGACAGGCATCTTGGATTACGTGATCGACATGTACGCACGCCGCGTCGCTAAAAGCCCGATCCCATTTCGCGAATGGGTCGAAACGGAATATGATCACGAAGCGGCCCGTGATGGCTTTAACAACATGGGAATGTGGCGGCGCACCAAACTATAAGCTGCGCTAAGCCTCCTCTTGAACCACAGCGTTGGGAACGTCTTTCCAACGTCTGTGAATCCAGAACCACTGTTCCATATTCTCCCGCACCTGCGCCTCTAACGAGTCATTCAACGCCTGCGTCATCGTTTCGGGGTCAGTGTGTGGGATTGGTTCCTCAACGGATGTCTTAAAAGTCAAACCATCCGGCTGCCGCACGGCATAACACGGCACAACCAACGCATCATACTTCAACGCCAACTCTGCCATAGACAAAGCAGTCCAAGCGCGCTTACCAAAATACGTCAACGGCGCACCATTGCCTGCGCGCACATCAATCAAAGCGGCCAACGTACCACCTGACTTCAAATGCCGCACCATCTGGCCAAGTCCCTGACGGCCACGTTGAAACAATGGTGTCCCAATCGCTGAAATCCTATCTACGTAGAAATCATGAAACAGCGGGTTATCCATCCGCCGATACAAGCCACCAACATGATACCCATGACGGATCAATGCAGACCTGACGACATCGTAATTACCAAAGTGTCCGGAAATCACAATGATCGGACGCCCAGCCGCCTTAGCCTCCTGCATTTGAGACAATCCAGGGCCTGACAGTTCCGTCCCGCCAACATGATCCACAAAATCTTGCGCCGAAAACAGCTCTGCCAAAGTCCGCCCAATATTGTTGGCAACCCGGCCAACCATGCGGCTGCGTTCTTCGCTCGAAAGCTCAGGGGCAATCATTTCCAAATTCTCTTTCGAGCGGCGATTGTATCCCGCAACGGGCGCGATCACATGCTGCATCACCCAGCCCAAAAACCGCACGCGCCGACGATAAGGCAAAGCAAATAAGACGCCCAAAATGGAACGGATCAAAGCGAATTGGAGACGATCACTAAAGCGAACAGATTTGGAGTTTTTTGATGCCATAACATCCGCCGTTATCGCCCATACATGCGCCATTGGAAAGCCCCACTTCTCCAACGTCACGCGGTACGGTAAATCAGGGTCATCCCGCCAAAATAGCATCCGCCGTTCGCGCAGCCAACGCCATGATCGTCAACGATGGGGCCTCACCTGCACCCGAGCTGGGAAAGACACTCGCGTCAGCGATCCAAAGGTTCGGGTGATCAAAACTACGGCCCTGCCCATCAACCACTGCCTCGGCACTATCCAAACCCATCCGCGCTGTTCCAAAGACATGCGTCGACTGAAACGCATCCCAATTGCTGGTCTCTTCAGCAATCTCCACGCCAGCGCGGCTCAAGACCTCACGACAACCACGCGCCATTTCGCGCAACAGTGCCAAACTATTGTCGGTCAAAACAGAATCGATCCGCGGCAACGCCATACCAAACGCATCCACCTGCTCGGGATCCAGCGAGACCTTTGATCGCTCATCTGCGATCACTTGCCCAACAGCCCCCACAGAAACCGCTGATCCAAACCTCGCCCGCATCTGTGCTTTCCATTCCGCCCCAAACCCCGGAAGCAATCGCGCCGCATAGCCAATTGGGCCATTCAACCCTGTGTCCAACGTCGTATGCGTCAGCTTATAGCCACCCGCCAAACCCGGCACCGAAGCCGGGTGTGCCATACCCCAATCAGTTGCATCCGCTGGCAATCCCATATGGCTATTACGTAGCCCGGGCAGCAGCCCCGCACTATTCCACCAGAGCGTCTCCATAAAATTCCGCCCGACCTGCCCCGATCCATTTGCAATACCATCCGGCTGCTCTGCATTGGCCGACGCCAACAACAAGCGCGGCGAGTTCACCGCCCCTGCCGCCAAAACCACTTGCGGAGTTTCGACACGGTGCTTTTGCCCCTGCGACACCACCTCGACCGCCGAAATCACACCCTGTTTGCCCAAAAGCAACCGCGTTACCTGCGCCTCAGACACAATCGTCAAGCGGCCACTATCCATCGCTCGCCGCAACAGACTAACATCCATAGAGGCCTTGTCCCCCAACGGACACCCGCGCGAACACTGACCACAATAGTTGCAGGCAGGACGCTCGTCATAGACCCGGGAATTCACCGCTCTGGGGTTCACAGACCACGGCCGACCAATCTTTCGCCCAGCCTCAGCCAAGACCCTAGCCCCGGGACTCAGCGGATGCGCAGGCATTGGAAAATCGCGACTCTGCGCCCGTCCCGGCCCGGCATCCGTGCCAGCCATACCAATGGCATGTTCAATCTTGCTGTAATAAGGCTCTAACGCCTGATACGACATCGGCCAATCAACACCTGCATCAGTCAACGAATGCAAACGAAACGCGTCCGGGTGTAACCGATGCGCTTCCCCAACAAAATGTAGCGTTGATCCACCAACACCCATCACATGACTATAGCCACCACCCGAAGCCACACGCGCACTGCCTAATACCGGCACATCACGCCCCGCTACCTTTGACCAACGCATCAAGTCGCGGTCGTCAGCATTCAATATGCCCAAGTCACCATACAAAACCCGCGTACGGCTCCCCGGTTTCTGCGGAAAGGCACGCCGTTCCCAATCCGGCCGGTCCTGCGGGTAATCCACCGATGGGTCGAACCGCGGTCCGGCCTCCAGCAACAAGACCTCAGCCCCTTGCGATACCAGCCCCCAGGCCACAGACGCCCCACCAGCTCCTGATCCAATCACGACGACATCTGGGGTTCGACTTAACTCCACGGCGGCAAATACCCGTCTGGCTGCGGCGCTTTATTCAAAGGAAGCCCTGCAATCGCCTCTGACTTGCTAAAATAGATTTCAGTCGCCAACAATCGTGCCACTGCAAAAAACCGACCGGGAATTTGATTGAAATCGGCCTGCGCGGCATGAACCAATATCGCCTGCTGAGTCTCAGGGGACAGCGACAGAAACGATCGCCCCCCAGCCTGATCCAACCAACTCAGCCCATAGTCAAACAACTGCGATAATAGGGCATGCGAACGAACAGCATCCTCCAGCTCTGTGTGTACACCCAAAGCCGATGCCGAAGGCGTCACATCATCCGCCGGTATGATCAAATCAAGGAAATGCGCCAAGATACCGCGCGCTACTGTTGGTTGAGCCGCCGCAGGCTGAAACCCAACCAGCAGCGGCGCAGCCATAGCAACCAACGCCTCACGACGCTTCATAAACCCAAGCCTCTCGGAGAATCACGATGGTTTAATCTGGAATCGCCTCAGAGGACATTTCCGGCTTCTTGATTCCACCAAGGCTGATCTGCGGCAACTGACGGCAGAAATCATAGCTCAACCCAAGGCTAGCGCTGTTGTGGTTCAAGCCTACACCAGCGTCACAGCCAATCGAACCATCAAGGAAATAAGTCAAACCAATCGCGGCCGCCAATGTGTCAGGCTCGTTTGTACTAAGGTATTTCAGCGTGACGCCAACATTGCTGCTACCCGGAAGGGCGCTGCTGATGTTCCCGCCACCAAAGCTCCATGTCAAACCAAGGAAAAACGTTGGTTCATAAACGTAGCTGGAAGGAATTTCAGCTTCAAATCCAGCCACAGCGCTTTGCGTAGATGCGGCGAAGATCGCCGCTGCCATTAATTTTTTCATGATATGTCCCCGTTAGTTATTAATTATTAACATATTACGGGAAATTGGAGAAGCATTTTGCCAGCACACGCCTAGCGCGAACTGGCAGATTTGCCCTTAGCCCATCCGTTCAGAAGCATAGCTACCCGGGCTCGCCGGGAATACAACGGTCTTGTTGCCGTTGATGAAAGACCGCTGCCGCGCATGGGCGTGTACTGCGCGCGCCAATACCTGGCTTTCCACATCACGCCCCAACGACACGTAGTCCGCAGAAGACTGTGCATGCGTCACACGCACGATGTCTTGTTCAATGATCGGACCTTCGTCCAGATCAGCGGTCACGTAATGCGAGGTCGCACCGATTAGCTTCACGCCACGCTCAAACGCCTGCTTATAAGGGTTCGCCCCCTTAAATGACGGCAGAAATGAGTGGTGAATGTTGATGATCCGGCCAGACATTGTCTGACACATCTCATCTGACAGCACTTGCATATACCGCGCCAAAACAACCAATTCCGCACCAGACTCGCGAATAATCCGCATTTGTGCAGCTTCTGCTTCGGGCTTGTTCTCTTTGGTGACTTTGATGCAATGGAAGGGGATGTCGGCATTCACGACAACTTTCTGATAATCCATATGGTTGGAAATAACGCCAACAATCTCAATCGGTAGTGCGCCAATACGCGAACGATACAACAAGTCATTCAAGCAATGCCCGAACCGCGACACCATGATGATCACTTTCATCTTCGTCGCGCTGTCGTGAAATGAAAACTTCATCCCATATTGGTCGGCAATCGGCGCAAACTCGGTTTCCAACGTCTCCAAAGAAGCATTCTCAGGTGCGTCAAACATGAGACGCGCAAAAAACTTTCCTGTTTCCTGATCATCAAACTGCGCCGCATCCAGAATGTTGCAATCGGCCTTGGCCAAATAACCTGACACTGCAGCAACGATGCCCTTCATTGATTGGCATTCGACAGTCAGAACATATTTTGTCATCAGTTTCTCATCTCATGTAGCCGGTGCGAGCTAAGACTCTAAACGGTCTGCCGCTTGACCTAAGGCCTAATTGATCCATTCCGCGCCGCAAGCAGCAATTGCGACGAAAAAAGCGCCGGTTTCGCCATTTGGATTATCCAAGATTAGTTTCTTGTCGCCTTTAGGAAAAAAAATCGCCCATGCGCTTCCCGCTGGGCGATTTTAACAGTCCAATCATTCTGCGCGTGTCACTTGGCGTAATGCCCGTCCGTATTTTGATGCCAGCGCCAAGCATCCCGGATCATCGCCTCAAGGTTTGAACGCTTCGGGTTCCAACCCAATTCGTTCACAGCTCGGCTCGACCCTGACACAAGCTTTGTGCAATCGCCGGGACGACGATCCCCCTCTACAAACGGCACATCGCGATTGGTCACGGAATGACTATGTTGGATAACTTCGCGCACCGAAAACCCATCACCAGTGCCCAAATTAAAGACACGGTTCCCTTTGCCAGACTTCAACCATTCCAGCCCCAGAACATGCGCATCCACCAAATCGCAGACATGCACATAGTCGCGAATACAAGTACCATCCGGAGTCTCGTAGTCCGTGCCAAAAATAGTTAGCGCGTCACGCTTGCCATCAATTGCATCCAGCATCAACGGGATCAAATGCGTCTCTGGTTGGTGAAACTCACCCACCTCCGCCTCTGGATCGGCACCGGCCACGTTGAAATAGCGAAAGATCACGTGGCGTAGCCCGTATGCCGCACCGAAGTCTTTCAGAATATCCTCAATCGCTCGCTTTGACGCCCCGTAGGCATTGATCGGCAATTGCGCTGAATTTTCATCCAAAACAACATTGTCCTGATCGCCATAAGTCGCGCAGGTTGAACTAAAAACAAAGTCCAAACAGCCAGCCGCAACTGCTGCTTCCGCCAAGTTCAACGCGCCGGTCACGTTTTCACGCCAATACCGGCCCGGCTCCTGCATACTTTCGCCAACTTGGCTAAGGGCTGCAAAATGCATAGCGGCAATCGGCTGATATTCTGCAAACACCTCATCCAGACGCGCGCGATCCAAAAGATCACCCCGCGCAAGCGGGCCAAACTTTACGGCATCCGCCCATCCGGTTGAGCAATTATCAAACGTCACCGGCACGTAACCCGCAGCCTTTAACGCTTTACAGGCGTGCGAACCAATATAGCCCGCGCCGCCTGTTACCAGAACATTCTTGTTCATTCTTATTACTTTCAGTTCAGAATTACTGAGCCGCTTGTCGCGCGCTTGCCAGTTCAATCAGATACTGTTCTAGCTCATCTTTCAACTCTGGTCGCTGCAAACCAAACGATACAGTCGCCTGCAAAAAGCCTGCCTTTGAACCACAGTCAAATCGCTGACCGCGGAAGCGGAAACCGTACACGTTATTGCTTTCAGTCACTTCTTGCGCAATCGCATCGGTCAGCTGAATTTCCCCACCAGCGCCTTCTTTCATATCGTTCAGATGGTTCAAAACTTGCGGCGTCAAAATATATCGTCCGATCACGGCTAGATTAGAGGGAGAGGTACCCGGCGCAGGTTTCTCAACCATGCCTTTGACGGAAACCATATTGCCCATGTCATTCGCAACATCCAGAACACCGTATGAGGAAGTCTTCTCTGAAGGCACTTCCATCGCGGCAACCATATTGCCACCGGTCTCTTCGTAAGCTTCAACCATTTGCTGAAGGCACGGCTTATCCGCAGCAATAACATCATCTGGCAAAAGTACCGCTACAGGTTCATCGCCAATCAACCGCCGCGCACACCAAACCGCATGACCTAAACCTTTTGCTTTATGCTGGCGCACATAAGCTACAGCACCAGAATCCATGTTCGTGTCCTGTAGAATATTCAGAAGCTCAGTTTTACCTTTGCTTTCAAGCTCACTCTCAAGCTGCGGAGCATGGTCAAAATAATCTTCCAAGGCCCCTTTGCCGCGAGACGTGACAAAGATAAATTCGGTAATTCCCGCCGCGCGCGCCTCATCAATGGCATATTGAATGAGAGGGCGATCAACCAAAGTCATAATTTCTTTGGGGACAGATTTGGTCGCTGGCAAAAATCGTGTGCCTAATCCGGCCACCGGGAAAATTGCTTTCGTGACTTTCTGGACCATCTTACGTTCCCCTGAACTTTATTAATTACGGCGGCGCAAACCGGCGCTTGATACACCTGAAACCATACTGCGATACCTGAGCATAGCTCGGGTTTTCAAATTTCTTAAATGGGAATTTTGGATAATTAGAGACCCAATTGAGGCAATCGCGCCCACTTTGGCCTGCGTTATAGATGATTTAGCCGGTGTTTTTCCAACAAACCGATCAAAATCTCTTTGGCATGTTGCCGATGTTCTCTGTGGCGACGACGCGCTGTATCGTCGTCCCCTTGCCGAATGGCGTCATAAACAGCCCGATGATCTGCGTTTGATTTCGTCGGGACGGGTCGAATAAACAGCGTCGTCATTCGGGCGCGACGCACTTGATCATTCATCATATTGAAAATCGCATTGACCCGATTGTTATTCCCCAACCGCACCAATTCCGCATGAAACCTATTATCTGCTTCAGCCCAGGCCTCCAGATCTTCGCTTTCAATAGCCAGATCCATGTCCCCAATCGCCTGCGCCAGATGGCGCAACGCCTCTTCATCATAGCCCATCAAGGCCGCCTGCTCTGCCGCCTGGCTCTCTAACGCCGTCAAAACTTCATATATCTCACGCATATCCGCGGCAGACACCGGCAAAATCCGCACCCCTTTTCGGGGGCGCAACTCTAACAAGCCTTGGTTTTCCAAGGTCAAAGCGGCTTCACGGATAGGCGTGCGTGACATCCCAAGCCGCTCGGCCAATTCGCTTTCCAAATGATCTGTCCCACCGGCCAGCTCACCTGCAAAAATCATGCGCCGCAATTCTTGCAACGCGCGTTGCGAATTCGAAAGGCTTTTGTTGGCGATGTCGTTCAATTGGCCTCCAGAGCGATTTTTTGACCCGTTTCAGCAGATCTATAAATCGCCTCTTCAATTTCGATAACCTTTAAATAGTCACGGGCGACATTCTCAAGGGGTACTTTCCCTAAAAAGCCTGAAACGGCATGGCTTTGCAAGGCATGCACGCAATCACCGCCAAAACCATCCCATGTATCCGGGGCCAAAAGCGCCACTTCATCTATCTCGCCAAACTTACGAAGACCCACGCGGCCGTCACCATAAAGGCTGATCGTACCCTCAGTGCCTTCAAACAGCGCTTCGCCCATCGTGCGACGATGATTATCTGCGGCATGATCTAAATGGCGGTTTCCATCAAACAAGGCACGCACCCCATCCGCATGATCAAACAGTATATAGCCAGAATCCTCACCAGCAATCACCGGGTTCATCTTGCGTAGATCCGCATAGATCGCAGTCGGGTTCCCCAACAAATAGCGGAACGTATCCACCCAATGCACGGCGGTCTCATGCACCAGAAACCGCCCCATCTGCTGAAAATACGGCTGACGATCCAGATAGGCCTCTGGCCCCTGACCATCCCCGGGACGCAATCGAAACGTCACTTGCTGCAACGTCCCAACCAAGCCCACATTCAAAGCCGATTTGATCGCCCGATACCACGGCTGAAAACGGAAATTCTCATGAACAATGATCGTAGCGCCAGCCGCATCTGCCTCAGCGACGATGGCCCGTGCCTCTTCCAAATCGTTGCAGAATGGCTTCTGGCAGATCATCCATTTCACACCCTGCGCCAAGGCGACACGGATCGTCTCTGCATGGGCAACTGGTGGTAAAATAACGTCCAACAGGTCGGGCTTTTGCTCAGATAGCATCTTGGCCAGATCATCATAAGCATCCCAGCCAGTAGCCTGAGCTTTAGCAATGTCACGATTGCACGACCCGACCGGAGTCACGCCCTCCATCCGCTCCCAACTGCCGTAATGAAACTGGCTAAAATACCCAGCCCCAATACAGGCAACCTTGATATTCACATCTTCACTCATGAAACAAACAACGCATCCAAAACGGCAGAGGCCGCTTCGGCAGTACCAGCAGACCCGCCCAAATCGCGTGTCAGAACCCGGCCCTCTGCGACCACATCCTCAACCGCCTCACGCAAACGCTTGCCGTCTGCAATCATCCCCGCATTGTCGTTGTTAATACCCAACCAATCCAACATCATGGCCGCAGACAAGATCATGGCCATCGGATTGGCCACACCCTGTCCCGCGATATCAGGCGCCGACCCGTGACAAGGTTGGAACACAGCATTCTCTAATCCAATATCTGCGGATGGGGCCAAGCCCAAACCACCCATCAGACCAGCGCCCAGATCAGACAGAATATCACCAAACATGTTTTCCGTGACCATCACGTCAAAATCCCAAGGCTTCTGCACCATCCAAAGCGCGGTCGCATCCACATAAGCGTGGTCAGCCGTCAGCTCTGGGTGTTTCGCTGCTTCGGCATCAAACATATCACGAAAGAACGCAAACGCACGAAAGACGTTGGCCTTATCAACACAGGTCACACGCCCTTTACCACGTCCCGCCTTTTTGCGGGACTGCGCAAGCTCGAATGTGAACTTGAACAGCTTTTCCGAAATCTCCCGCGTAATAAGTAGCGTCTCACGCGCCTCATTTTCGGTGACTTCACCACAGCCCTGCGTATGAAATAGTCCCTCGGTGCTTTCGCGAATCAACACGAAATCAATCTCTTTGCCCTCTGGCATATTCAACGGAGTCCGCTGCCCCGCCTTTACGGTGACCGGACGCACACCCGCGAACAATGTCAGTGCTTTGCGCAAATCAATCTGCGGCGAAATCTCGGTTCCGTCAGGGTACCGCACATCCGGCAAACCCATCGCTGATAGCAAAATCGCATCAGCACGTTTTGCGGCAACCATCGACGATTCTGGTAGTGATTCTCCCGTCTTAGCGTAATGCGCCGCGCCAGCAGCCGCATCCGTAAACGTTAGGCTATAGGCGTCAGACGCATCTGCCATACGGCGCAGGATCTCTACCGTTGGGGCCGTAATTTCTGGGCCAATGCCGTCTCCTGCAAATACCGCAACTTCAAATGTGTTCGCCATGGTGCCCTGCGTCCTTCCGGTTCTGTGTGGTTAGTATTTCGGATTTTTGAATCCAAAAGTTGACAATGCATTCATTAATGCATACGCAAATAAATGCAATACAAAACACATTATCTTTGGGAGGAATGAGACAATGAAATTTGCACTGAGCAATATCGCAGCCGTGACCGCCGTGGTCGTCGGACTCGGTACCGCCGCAGCGGCACAAGAATACCCGTATCGTGACATCACAACTGCCGTCGTTTGGGGAGCCGGTGGCGGGACTGACAGCATCAACCGCATGATCATGGCCGAAATGGAAAAGCACCTGCCGGTCTCTATTAATGTGATCAACCAGACCGGCGGCGTCGCGGGCTCGAACGGCATGGTCTATGTGCAGAACCAGCCAAATGACGGCTACACATTGGTTGGCCTGTCCGAATCAAACGTGACCGCAGCCGTTCAAGGTGGCTGGGATCAGAAATTCGATTACTGGTATCCGTTCATCGTCGGTGGCTCTCCCGATCTGATCTCTGTCCCGGCAAACAGCCCGTACAACACAATCGAAGAATTGGTCGCAGCGGCAAAAGCCGCACCAGGCACAATTCCAGCAGCAGCATCAGGCGCTGGTTCCATCCACCACCTGAACCTGCTTGCCATCGAACAAGGCGCAGACGCGACCTTCAAGTTCGTACCCTATAAAGGCTCCGCTCCGGGCCAAGAGGCCGCAATGGCAGGCGAAGTTGCACTGGTTGTAACCTCTCTCGCAGAACAAGCAGCCCTGATCAAAGGTGGCCAGCTAAAGCCACTTGCCATGCTAACACCAGATTCCGTTGAAATTGCTGGCATGACCGTGCCATCCGCATTCGACAGCTTCGATGGCTTAGACAAGTACCTGCCTTTGAAGCAAGCCATCGGATTCGCGGTTCACAACTCAGCAGACGACGCCATCAAGGCGAAACTGGGTGCAGCTTTTGAAAAAGCAATCGCATCCGACGTGGTGGCGGACTGGGCAACTGCCAACAACTACGACGTTGGCGGTCAGTACGGCGAAGAGGCCCAAAAACTGTTCGAAACACTCGAAGCAACCTTCGCATACACTCTGAAAGATCTTGGCGCGACTACCGTTGATCCAATGTCTTTGGGCATCACAAAGCCTTAAGGCGCACATAAGGAAAGGGCGCTTCAAAGCGCCCTTTTTCTATTTGGAGAAAAGACCTTGGATCAACCTGACAATATCGCGGTGCTCCGCACCCGAGATTTCTGGACATCGCTTGTACTGATCGTGCTGTCGCTGTTTTTCCTTTGGAAAACAACAGACATCCCCCTCTTTGGCGAAAACCGCGCCGGGGTAAGCGGCGTCGATTGGTATAACTCTGCGGCCCTAGTCCCATTGGGCATTTTCAGCAGTATGCTCATCCTATCCTTTGTGCTGCTTGGCATCTCGATTAAAGCAGGCGGCGCCCAGCGCGCCCTGTCCATGATCGGCATCGGCTGGGACAAAGCCGAAGCCCTGCGCTTCACCACCATCGGACTAACCCTAATCGGCTACATCGTTGGCCTCGTCCCCCGCGTTGACTTCATCATCGGCGGCGCATTGATCGTCACGGCCATGATCTATGGCTACCGCGGCGGGCACACCAATCGCATGATCACCTCTGCAATTTTCGTATTTGCAGCAGGACTTTACGCCTTTACCGCGCACACACCGCAATCAGAATGGAACGCACATGACGACGATTGGGTCGCATTGGCGCTTTGGGCCATCCTAACCGCCATTGTCCTGATCCAAGGCAAAGGCGACGCATTCGCGCGCAAACTCCCGATCATCGCCGTACTCGCGCCGACCATCCTCGTTTGCGCAATGGCCTTTGGCTTCCGCCAAAATGTGCCAGCCCGAGGCGGACTGATCTTTAAGCAGATCGAATACCAATACTACGTCACACTCAAACCTCTGTGGAGCCAGAAATAATGGAATTCGTACTCTCCCAACTGGCTGGCTTCGGCGGAGCGATGACCGATCTGGTCACTGACCCTCTCACCTATGTCTATCTGATAACATCCGTCTTTCTCGGCATCACATTCGGCGCCTTACCTGGCCTCACGGCAACCCTAGCCGTGACGATCCTCACCGGCTTTTTCTCCAACAAAATCCCACTCGATTACTCGATGATTGCCCTACTTGGCGCTTATGTCGGT
This sequence comes from Cognatishimia sp. 1_MG-2023, assembly GCF_030548175.1. GTDB lineage: Bacteria > Pseudomonadota > Alphaproteobacteria > Rhodobacterales > Rhodobacteraceae > Cognatishimia. The sequence goes on from NZ_JAUORX010000009.1 coordinate 23,847, forward strand.
GCGATCTACGGCGGCTCTTATCCATCCATCTTACTGAACATCCCCGGCACCGCCGCCAGTGCAGCAACCGCCATGGATGGCTATCCCCTCGCCAAAGCAGGCCGTGGCGGCGAGGCCCTTGGCCTAACAACAACCGCCAGCTTCATTGGCACGCTGATCGGCACTTTCGCACTATTGATCTTTGTTTGGGTGCTACTGCTGGTATCCAAGAACATCGCTAGCCCCGAAAAGGCGCTACTGGCACTCTTCGGCATCCTCCTCTCCGGCACATTGATGAGCGAAGACCTCGTGATCAAAGGCTGGATCGCTGGCCTCATCGGTCTCGCTATGGCCATGGTCGGCATGGACCCACTCTTATCCGAACCACGCTACACCTTTGGCTGGTCTTACATGCTGTCCGGTTTCCAAGTTGTACCCGTCCTCATGGGCGCATTCGCAGTCCCACAAATCATCGAAGGCATGCGCCACGTCCAAGCTGGCAAAGTCCTAGAACTCAAAGGCAGCATTGTCCCAAGCTGGGCCGCAATCCGCCGCTACTTCCCCACCATCGGCCGCTCGGGTGTAATCGGCACCGGCGTCGGCGCCCTGCCCGGCGTTGGCGAAGACGTCGCAGGCTGGGTCAGCTACGGCGTCGGCAAAACAGTCTCTAAAGAAGGTGAAAAGTTCGGAAAAGGCAGCGTCGAAGGTCTACTTAGCTCAGAAACCGCCAACAACGCCTGCATTGGCGGTGCACTCATCCCACTGCTCGTTCTCGGCATTCCCGGCTCCCCACCAGCCGCTGCCTTGATGGGCGCATTCAAGATCAACAACATCATCCCCGGCCCAACCATCGACCCTGCGATCATCCTGCGTGTTGTGGCCATCTTGGTGCTGGCAAGCTTCACCATGTTCATCATGGGTCTCTTCACCGCCAAGATCTTCATCAAAATCCTACGCATCCCACAAACCGTCTTTCTGCCAATAGTCATGGTCCTTACAACCATCGGCAGCTTCTCGGTCGGGGGCGGCATCAACGATCTTTACCTGATGCTGGGCGTTGGCTTTGTGGCCTTCTTCATGAACCTCCTACGGTATCCGATTGCCCCACTGGTCATCGGCGTGATCCTCGGCAGTTTGTTTGATGAAACCTTCCGCCGCTCGCTTCTGATCTCTGATGGCAGCCTAGAGCATTTCATCAGCCGCCCAGGTGCCGCCATCCTTCTAACCGTCAACATCCTGCTTATCCTAAGCCAAGTACCCGCAACCAAACGTGGCTTTCGCTGGATCAAAGGGAAATTTGCATAATGTACGCCGTCACAGTCACCTTCCGCCTTCATCCCGAAACATCAGGGGCGTTCATGCCCCTGATGATCGAAAACGCCCGCCTGTCTCGTGAATTAGAACCGGGATGCCAAACCTTTGACATCTGCACAGGCGACGATCCAAACATTGTCTTTCTCTACGAAATCTACGACGATCAGGCCGCATTCCACGCCCACCTAAAAAGCGATCATTTCAAATCCTTCGATACAGCCGTCACCGATATGATCGCCGAAAAGGCCATTAACCTGTTTCATGAGGTAATCCGTTGACCGACTGGCAAGTCTTCTCCGTCAAATACGCGGACCGTAATACACGGACCCGACGTGACAGCTTTATCTTTGACGACAATCACGACGCCCCTCACAACATGGATTACTTTGTCTGGGTTCTACGCAAAGGCAACAAAACCATCTTAGTCGACACCGGCTATGACGAGGCCGAGGCCACCCAACGCGACCGCCCCATCCTGATGGACCCGCGCGAGGCACTAAAACCGCTCGGCATTCACCCCGAAGCCATCACCGACGTCATAGTCACTCACCTGCACTACGATCACGCCGGTGGCCTTCATATGTTTCCAAACGCCACGCTTCACATGCAAGCCGCCGAAATGGCCTTCGCCACTGGCCCTTGCATGTGCCACGACACCCTGCGCGCGCCCTTCTCCGCCAATCACATCTGCGAAGCCGTAAAGCGGCTCTATTCCGGCAAAATTCGCTTCTACGATGGCGAAGCCGAGATTGCCGAGGGCCTCTCCGTTCATTGCATCGGTGGCCATTCCCGTGGCCTGCAATGCGTGCGCGTCAAAACCCAATCAGGTTGGCTTGTTCTCGCCTCTGACGCGGCCCACTACTACGAAAATTTCATGGCCCGCAAACCCTTCCCAATCGTCGTGGACCTGCAGAACATGCTCGATGGGTTTGACACACTTACCCGTCTGGCCAGCGCACCACAGTTAATCATTCCCGGTCACGATCCCCTCGTGCGCCTCATGTTTCCACAACATGGCGAATCTCATATTCACCGTCTTGATGTCGGTCCAAACAAATGGATTTTCAGCTAACCGTTGCGCCAAGGCGCATTATTGATACCGACTTTTAAAAAATTGCGCATTTTTGGCCTGTTCCGCGACGACAAACCAAGTTTTAGTGATTTTTCTGATGATTTTATTGACCAACCATTTTAATGTCTGCCCGGTGAGGTACGAGTAAAATGAACGATATATCCAAACTTGCTGAACTAAGAAAACTACTCCTAGGCATGGAGCGCGCCCTCGGGCTCGAAGATTTGTCTGCGGTAGAGCGTGATATTTATTACGCGGCCAGCGATCTATCCAAACAGGCGCAAGGCGTTCGCACAACGGGTCTATTGACCCATGCATTAATTCAAGACGTTTCGCGCCCAACATTTTTCCGCGCGCTTAAGTCTCTTGTGAACAAGGGCTACCTTTCCCAAAGTGCCCCTTCGCGTCGCGGCGTTTATGTGGTTAACTCACCGAATAGCTAGAATTTTTCTCACATAGGTATCCATTGGGTCTAAAGTCGATTGCCACAGAAACCGTTTTTGCGTCGACAGCCTATGTCCTCGCGTTTTTCATAACATTTGCGGGCTTGATGCCCATTCAGAACATGTTTTTCCCGGATTTCCACAGCAGCGCCAGCTTGCTGTTCTTACCGCATGGCGTGCGCGTATTATCAGCTTGGCTTCTCGGCTGGCGCTCCATTCCTGCCCTGCTTCCCGGCGTCTTCTTTACCTATTATTACCTCGCAGGTGAAAAGACCTTCATGCTCAGTCGGTTAATGGGCATTTCCATCGCAGTCTTGGTTGCGCCCCTCGTTTTTCACATCGCGGCAAAACTTTTCTACGATGCGCGCTCGCGCCCCGGACATGATCCATGCTGGCCCTGCGTGATGGGCCTTGGCGTAATCGCAGCAGTCATCGGCGGCATTTTAACCAACCTCGCCTTTGGCAGCCCGCCACTGGATTATTTTGCCTTCTTCATCGGCGACGTGGCCGGGTTATTCTTCCTTATGATGGCGCTCATGCTGACGTTCCGCCTCTGGCGCACCAAAACAACCCGGTAAAACAAACGGCAAAATCCTACACGAAATATTATATGTTTCGTTGCGTCTATTTTTGTATTTTTGTTGCGCTGCGACTGCAAAGTGATTATACCGCAGTGCAGCAATACAAGGATGTGATTCATGGCGCATGACGGACAGGACCTGACAATGACCAACACTGCCATTCTGCCTGATCTACTAAAACTCACTGCTGCGGCCCTGCCGCCGGTGGATGCATTGATCAGCACAGCAACAGAAAAACTTCGCGCGATGGTCTCTGTCGATGGCCGCGTCTCTGGCGCCAAGATCGAAGAAAACCAATCAGCCGCCCATGGCCTGTCTTGGCTCGCGACCTACGGCCAAGCCCTACGCCAAATGCAAAGCTGGGCCGAGGGCCTAAACGCCGAAGGCAACTTTGGCGAAATCGAACAACTGCTGCACCAGATCGCCTTTGGCGAATACCTCTGGCAGATCTACGGCGGCATCCCGATGAGCCAAGGCGAAATCATGCGCCTACAAGACATCGGCATCACCCAAGACGAAATGCGCGGCCTTATGCAGCCAGAGGTCATGACCCTCTGTGACGGTGGCAACACCCAAAACGCCCGCACACGCCTTGTCGAACTGATGCAAGAACAGGCCGCTAACATCACCGTTGGTAAAACCGGCCTCGACGAAGAACTCGAAATGATCCGCGAGCAGTTCCGCCGCTATACCGTCGACAAAGTTCTACCGCACGCCCACGATTGGCACCTCAAAGACGAACTGATCCCACTAGAAGTCATCGAAGAACTCGCCGAAATGGGCGTCTTTGGTCTGACACTGCCCGAAGAATACGGCGGTTTCGGCCTGTCCAAAGCGTCGATGGTTGTGGTCACCGAAGAACTCTCGCGCGGCTACATCGGCGTCGGTTCTCTGGGCACCCGCCCAGAAATCGCGTCAGAGCTGATCCTTTGCGGCGGCACCGAAGAGCAAAAACAGAAATGGCTGCCCAAACTCGCCAGCGGCGAGGTACTGCCAACCGCAGTCTTCACCGAACCAAACACCGGCTCTGACCTCGGCGCCCTACGCACCCGCGCTGTGAAAACAGACGACGGCTACGAAGTCACCGGCAACAAAACCTGGATCACCCACGCCGCCCGCACCCAAATCATGACCCTGCTGGCCCGCACCGATCCAAACACCGACAACCACAAAGGCCTGTCGATGTTCATCGCCGAAAAGACACCGGGCACCGATGAAAACCCCTTCCCAACCGAAGGCATGACCGGCACCGAAATCGAAGTCCTCGGTTACCGCGGCATGAAAGAATACGAACTCAGCTTTGATGGCTTCAAAGTCAAAGAAGAAAACCTCCTCGGCGGCGAAGAAAACAAAGGCTTCAAACAGCTGATGCAGACCTTCGAAAGCGCGCGTATCCAAACCGCGGCTCGCGCCGTCGGCGTCGCGCAATCCGCACTTGATGTGTCCATGCAATATGCCATCGACCGCAAACAATTTGGCAAGTCCCTGATCGACTTCCCACGCGTTTCTGGCAAACTTGCAATGATGGCCGTCGAAATCATGGTCGCCCGCCAGCTGACCTATTTCTCCGCTTGGCAAAAAGACCACGACAAACGCTGCGATCTCGAGGCAGGTATGGCCAAACTCCTCGGCGCCCGCGTCGCATGGGCTGCCGCCGACAACGGCCTACAGGTCCACGGCGGCAACGGCTTTGCACTAGAATACTCCATCAGCCGCATCCTCTGCGACGCGCGTATTCTGAACATCTTCGAAGGTGCCGCAGAAATCCAAGCCCAAGTCATCGCGCGCCGCTTGCTCGACTAAGCGACGCCAAAACGTCACTAACAAAGAGGTCCGTGCAGAAACGCACGGACCTCTATCTCGTTGCGCTATATCTAAGCCAATTTCAGCCCAACCTGCGGTGCAACATCGCACCCGCCCCTCAGAATGCTGCACCTGCGAAATCCATGGTTGCCCAACAGCGCCGCGCCCCTTACGCCTTTCATATGGCAAAGAATCGACTCTCCCCCGAGGCATGGATCGCCGCAGGCTTTCGCGCCCTAGCTGAAAAGGGCCCACAAGCTCTCAAGGCTGAACCATTGGCCCGCGCTCTGGAAACTACCAAAGGGTCGTTCTACTGGCACTTCGCCGATGTGCCCGCCTTTCACGCCGCCATGCTGAACCTATGGGAAGAACGCGCCGTCGCAGATGTTATCGCGTCACTAGAAAGCGAAGGTAACCCTGTCCAGCGCCTGCGCAAACTCGGCTCTATTGCAGCCGAAGATGCCCCCGCAGACTTTGGCGGCCCCAAAATAGAACCCGCCATTCGCGCATGGGCCCGCGACAACGCCCTTGTGACCGAAGCCGTCGACCGGGTCGATGCCAAGCGCATGGGCTACCTCAACGAACTGATGGCAGAAATCGGTCTTAGCAATCCAGAGTTGGCCCGCATCCTCTACGGCGCGCTTGTTGGCATGCAGGAACTCTCTCACCGCGACGGTGCCTCCAACGCCGACGCGCTTGCCACTTTGGTTGATCTCATTCTCGCGCTATATGAAGACTCATGAAACAAATACTCCCTGCCCTATTCTTGCTCGCGGCTTGCCAACAAGCCGATGAAACCCTCGCCGGTCACGGCGCTCTAGGCCAATGGCAGCTTACGGAAATCAACGGCAGCGCCTTTACGGCCGCCGCGATGATCACCTTCCATGACGACGGCACTGTCACTGGCCGTGCCCCGTGCAACAGCTTTGGCGCCACACAATCCGCGCCCTACCCGTGGTTTGAACTGTCCCCCATCCGAGCAACCAAACGCGCCTGCAATGACCTCTCTGCTGAAAGCGCGTTTTTGACAGCACTGCAAAACATGACCTTGTCAGAGGTTTCCGGAAACATTCTGATCCTGTCAAACGACACAGGTCAAACGATGGAATTCATCGCCGTTCCTGCGCAGTAATCCGGCGGCTCAATTGATCCAAAAATCGCGCCCGCGCCTCGGGCAGCGGTTTTGACCCCAAACTTGGGGCCACCTTGTTTTCCAGAAAATACCCGGTCACCTGCAAGGCAGCCAAAATATCGGCATCCCCGGCGTCCCCTTCACCCAGCAGCACAGGTGGCAACGGCAACAACCGATCCGCCCATTCCCCCGCCGCACTCTGTGAAACAGCGCGGCCGGTCTTGGGCGAGATATAAGCCAACCAATCGTTCGCCCCTGTCACCGCGCAACCGGTCAAATCCAACCCAAAACCCAAATCCTCAAGCAGCGCCAATTCCCACTGCAAATAGGCCAAGGGCCACAGATCAGTCTGCCCCAACAAATCCAACAACGGCGCGGTTTTGTCATACAGCGCCAAATGCGCCTCGCGCTCTGGCAAAACGAACGACAGTAACGAGGTCACAGAATTCAAACCCGCCAAACCAAACCGATCTGACAACACCGCCGCCCGACTGCGCAAAGGTTCTACCGTAAAGGCCCCGATATGCGCCTCAAGCCGCGCCCGCCATCTCACATCCACCTGCGATCCAGCTTGCAAAATCGGTGTCATCTTGCGGCTGGTCCCACCACGCACCACACCGGCATGCTTTCCGTGATCCGGTGTAAACACCTCAAGGATCACGGAATTCTCACCGTGTTTACGTGTTGATAAAACAATGCCTTGATCGCGCCAGTCCATACCGCACCCTAAGGCGTTACCCTGCCCCGTCGCAATTAGGTATTTAGATCAAGAAAAAGCACAGGGTCCGCGCTTCATCTTTCCAAAAATACTCAAAATCCGAAAGCTTTAATCAGCCAGACCGGGTTCATCCAGTAAGTGCCGCCCAGCGCGGTCTTCTACTTCGATCACCCAAAGATCCGGATCAAACGAGCGTTGTTTGGCAATGGCCGCGTCAACCTCGGTCTCGTCACCCTCTGACAGCACAATCCAGGTGCGCTCGCCAGACATCAAATCAAAGGACCGCTGCAACGCCTGCGCGCGGCCATCCAGCGTGTTCAGTTTCACCAGAACCGCCCCAGCCGTGTTGTCGCCATGCGCCACAACAAAGGCCGGGATCTCCTGAAATCGCAACCGCGCCAAATAGGCAGACACCCAGAATTCAGCGGTCAGCCGTGTCATGTATTGCCGTCTTTGAAATCCAAGCCCATTTCGGAATAGCGCTCGGATTCTTCCAACCAATTCGGGCGCACTTTGACCTGTAAGAATAGATGCACCTTGCGGCCCAAGAATTCTGATAGCTCTTGGCGCGACGCAGTAGAGATCGCTTTGATAGTTTCCCCACCTTTGCCTAGAACGATGCCTTTGTGGCCGTCACGCATCACGTAAATCAGCTGATCCACACGGCAAGAGCCGTCTTTGCGCTCTTCCCAGTTTTCGGTTTCCACAGTCAACTGATACGGCAATTCCTGATGCAGGCGCAGCGTCAGCTTTTCGCGCGTCATTTCCGCCGCGATCATCCGCATTGGCAGATCAGCGATCTGATCCTCTGGATAGAGCCATGGCCCCTCTGGCAATTCACTCGCCAACCATTCCTTCAGATACTTCGCACCATGCCCCTTTTCAGCAGAGATCATGAATGTCTCTTCAAAGGGGTAGCGATCGTTCAGCTCTTTGGACAAAGCCAACAGTGTCTCGGCCTGAACCATATCGATCTTGTTGATCGCCAACGCCACTTTGCGCCCTTGGCCGACCTCTTCCAGACCCTCAAGGATTGTCTCAACACCCTCAGTCACACCACGGTGTGCCTCGACCATCAACACAACCACATCCGCATCCGCAGCACCGCCCCAAGCGGCAGCCACCATCGCGCGGTCCAACCGGCGACGCGGACGGAACAGGCCCGGCGTATCGACAAACACAATCTGTGCGTCACCTTCCAGCGCCACACCGCGAATACGGGTCCGCGTGGTTTGCACCTTGTGGGTAACAATCGACACTTTCGCGCCAACCATACGGTTTGTCAGGGTCGATTTCCCTGCGTTCGGTTCGCCAATCAAGGCGACAAATCCGGCGCGGCTCATGCGCTCTCCAATCTTGCTAAGAGCGCCTTCGCAGCAGCTTGCTCCGCCTGACGCTTTGACCCTGCGGTCGCTTCTTCTGTGTCGCCATTGTCCAGGCGAGCAGCAATGGTAAAGACCGGTGCGTGATCTGGCCCCGCGCGCTTTACCAACTCATACTTTGGCGGCTGGTAGCCACGGGCCTGCGCCCATTCTTGCAGGCTTGTCTTTGGATCGCGCGCGTCTTCCTCAACAGAAGTCACCCGCGCGCCCCACAGCCGCACAACCATCGCCTTGGCCACTTCGAACCCGGCGTCTTTGTAAACTGCGGCAATCACCGCTTCCATCGCATCGCCCAACAGCGCTTGTTTGCGACGACCACCCGACAGCATCTCAGAGCGGCCCAGCTTTAGCGCCTCGCCCAGCTCAATCTCGCGGGCGACATCGGCACAGGTCTCTTTACGTACCAGCGCATTAAACCGTGGTGCCAACAGCCCCTCGCTTGCGCCTGTGTCGTGATCCAGCAAGGCTTCAGCCATCACCAGCCCCAACACGCGGTCACCAAGGAACTCCAACCGCTGGTTATCTTGCCGTGTTGCCGTCGAAATCGACGAATGCGTCACGGCACGCACCAATAGCTCAGGGGCACCAAATTGATGCCCCAGCCGTTTTTCTAATGCTTTTAGTTCAGCAGATATCTTCACTCGACACCCTTAAAGAAACGATCACTCCGCCACGTCCAGAAGGCAAACATCGACCGACCAGCAGAGCTAAACATAATGCGATCCGCGCGGCCAATCAGGTTCTCTAACGGAACGAAGCCAACACCATTGCGGCTTTGCGGGAAACGACTGTCCGTAGAGTTATCACGGTTGTCGCCCATAAAGAAGAAATGCCCAGCCGGAACCGTAAAGACACCCGTGTTATCAACGAACGCCGTGTCGATGTTCAGGATCGAATGCTTCACGCCATTTGGCAATGTTTCGATCAAGCGGGTCTTTACGCAGTTGCCGCCATGGCCCACAGGACCGTTTTCACAGCGTGGCAGATTGCCCTGCGGACCCTGCGGTTCGGAAACCTCTTCAAACAACCCACCATGCTCCAGCTTTACAGCCTCGCCATTGATGTGCAGTACGCCGTCTTTCATCTGAACCGTATCACCCGGCAGACCAACAACGCGCTTAATGAAATCAGAGCCGTTCACCGGATGACGGAACACAACGACATCGCCCATTTCAGGCTCAGAGCCGAACAGGCGATTGTTTTCGCCATCAAACATGCCGCAAACATCCGTCGCATCAATGCCGATAATCGGGACCGAAGGACAAGACGCGTAGGAATAGCCATAAGCCATCTTGTTCACGAACAAAAAGTCACCGATCAACAGCGTGTCTTTCATTGATCCTGACGGAATCCAGAACGGTTGAAAAAACAGTGTCCGGAAAATCCCGGCAATCAGCAGGGCGTAAACAACTGTTTTGATCGTTTCGACGATACCATTGGGTTTTTCAGTGGCCTCAGACGCCATTATATCTCTCCGCATAGGGTTGCGCGTTACATGCGATTGCACGGGCGCGGTGTCAACCCAACGCTGCGGAGTCTGATTTAGAGCCATTGAGACAAATATCGCAAGATGCACCAAGAACGGCTTTTTGACGTAGAACCCATCGTTTCTTCTTGCAATAGTGATTTGCGTTTTCCAAACTGGATATTAATTTTTTAGATTGGTATAGCTTTATGTTTAGTTTTCGCAAAAAGAATGAATTTGAAATGGCCCTGCGATCTTCGCTGCCAACGGGATTCACCTTGGAGGCCCAGCTTTGGAGGTACATTCAGTGGCTGGAAAGTCAGAAGCAAACCTTCAAGTACCGAAACACACAAGATCTATTTGTGCCTACAACGCCCGTCGCTAACTTCAATGCCCTTTGGTCACATCTTGCTTTTGTGGTCGAACCTGACCTTGTGCGACATTGGTTTGGTAAAAAAGGCCTTGAGAACGTGATTGTTCCAATCGTTAAATGTGGGGCAGACGGAAGCTATTTTGCGGTATGGAAAAATGATCGAAAAGATCGATATGTTTTTCTCGGGTCGGAAGGTGAGGCTTTTCAAGTAGCAGATGATGTACGTCACTTTATTGTATTGTTGACGATGGGTTACTTTAGCATTGAAGGTCGAGACACAGTATCGTTAACGCCGAAGGAAGATTTCTCAGGATACAATTCACAACCGTGGCCAAAACCGATTTTGGCCCAAGAATGGGTCTCCAAAAATCTCGAAATATCATACCCGGTTACAGCTGCAGAAATTTTGGATTTCGATAACGACCCGTTTCCAGAATTTGTCGATCAACAAGTTGCTTGAGCAATTGACTGGTAGGCAAAGCAGCTTTTCGCCACGACTGCACTAAAGTCAGCGTGACCTGCCTAGTCGCCCTTCACCCCAAGCAGAAGCCACTCACCCCTCCGGCAATGCCTCAATCACCACAAAAGCCTGCGCCCATGGATGATCATCGGTCAACGTCACATGGATCACGGCCCGATGGCCTGCTGGCGTCATCGCCTCTAGCCGCTCTTTCGCCCATCCCGTGACCTCCATCACCGGTTGGCCCGTGTGCAGGTTGGTGACATGCATGTCCTTCCACGCAATCCCCATCGCCAATCCGGTGCCCAGCGCCTTGGAACAGGCCTCTTTCGCCGCCCAGCGTTTGGCATAGGTGCCCGCCACATCCTTGCGGCGCTCCGCCTTCATCTGCTCTCGTTCGGTAAAGACGCGATTCTTGAACCGGTCACCAAACCGATCCAGCGTGCCTTGGATGCGTTCGATATTCGCAAGGTCTGTCCCGATCCCTAGGATCATTCCAACACCGCCTCTACCGCGCCAGTCTGCTGGTTCACCGAAAAACTCAGGCTACCGCCCGAAAAATCTGCCAGCTCTCCGTCGTAGTAATCGACCTCAAGCCAGAAACTCAGCCCCTTAACCGGATCGTATTCCGCCGTGATGTCCTCGAAGCCAACGCCAGAGAACCCAGCCCCGCCGCCAACGCCAATCGTCTTGCACTGTCGGCCACCCACTTCGTCATAAGGCGGCGATAAAACCAACACATGAAACGCACCCGCGGCCGGTTCAATCGTGTCCAGCAAAGCCAAACGCACAGCACCATTCGCAAAGGTCCGCGTGTTGTCTTCCCACGGTTCCACAATGGCATCAGCACGTGCCTGCCAATCGCAATCAATCACCTCTTGGGCTGCAACCGGAGTCGCGAAAACCGCCAATGCCATCAAAGCATGTTTAATCAAAGTCACATCTCCAAACGCGCTGTTAGAATTTTCAAACTCGCCGCACCAAACAGTGCCGCAAACGCCCCATCAAACCACCGCTTCATCGCAGCATAGCGTTTTGCCACCGCAGGTAAGGCGAACAAAATACCGTAGCCGACAAACACAAACGTCGACATAGTGATCAACATCCCAAACAACTGCCAAATCTCAACAGTCCCTGATCCTTTGGGCAAAGCAATCGCATAGATCGAGCCCCAAGCCAGAATCGCCTTTGGATTTGTCAGGTGGATCAAAAGGCCTTTCAGGAACAACCGTTCCTTTGATTGCGGTCTCACCACCAAAGGCTTCGGATTTAAGGCCGACTTCAGCGACTTCAAAGCCAGATACAGCAAATAGGCTGCACCGGCGTATCGGATCACTTCAAACATCCAAGCATTCGCAACCATCACCGCGCTCATGCCCAATGCCGCCGCAGTCCCCCAACAGGCAGACCCAGCAACGATTCCTAATGCAACAGAAACCCCTGCCCCACGTCCGGCACCCATCGCGGTTCCAGAAATTGCCAAAGTCGCCGGTCCCGGCGTTCCCCCGGCGATGCCCCATGCCAAAACAACCAACAGAATTTCGGGTCCGAACATGAGATCAACTCCTATGAGCGACAATCTTGAAAACGAATCGTACGTTTCGCGCGGCGAAACGCACGAAACTCACATTAACAGAAACTAAACGGCCCGTGCCTCGTCCATCAACCGACGCATTTCCTTAATCGAGGCATCCATGCCCACAAACATGGATTCCCCCATCAAGAAATGCCCAATATTCAGCTCTTTCACCTCAGGCAAAGCAGCAATCGGCTTCACGGTTTCATAGCTTAGACCGTGGCCCGCATGCACTTCCAACCCCAAAGAATCCGCAAACTTAGCCATCTCTGTCAGACGCTCAAGCTCTTGATCTCGCTTGTCAAATTTGCCATCGGCATGATAGTCGCAATAGGCCCCGGTGTGCAGTTCAATCACCTCTGCCCCGATCCGGTGTGCCGCCTCGATCTGCTTTTTTTCCGCCGCAATAAAGATCGAAACCCGACATCCAGCTTCACGCAAAGGCGCAATGTAATGCGCCAACCGATTCTCTTCCCGCGCAACTTCCAAACCACCCTCAGTGGTTTTTTCCTCGCGCTTCTCAGGTACCAAACACACTGCATGTGGCTTGTGACGCAAAGCAATCGCTTGCATTTCATCCGTCGCAGCCATTTCGAAATTCAACGGAATTTCCAATGAATCCATTAACTTATCAATGTCTTCATCCATGATGTGGCGACGATCTTCGCGCAAATGAGCCGTGATCCCATCCGCCCCAGAGGCCTCTGCCAACAAGGCCGCCCGCGTGGGATCAGGGTACACCCCACCCCGAGCATTTCGCACTGTTGCAACGTGATCGATATTCACACCCAAACGCAGCATGGTGAAGACTCCTCAGAAATTATCTGAGCAGACCCTAATCCCGCAAAACAAAAGAGAAAACCCTTATTTCTTAGGCTCTTGCTGCTCAGCTGCATGTGCGCTGGCTTGCTGTGCTTTGATCTTAAGTGCTTCAAATTTCGCTTGAATTTGCTTTGCCCGGCGCTTTTGATAGGCCCGGATCACCGGCACAGATAGGTAATACGTCACAGTCGCCGCCACGATTCCAGGAAGGATTCCCCCAATTAAATAAGGGTAAAACACTTCTCCCCAGAAAATCGAAAGCCCATGCCAATCCATTGTCGCATCGGTAAAGGCCGCCCAAAAATTGTGAACCAGATCAGAACCCGCATTCGCAAACTTGCCAACCAAAGAGCGTTCTTGTCCTTGCTCAAACTCAGTGCCCAGCAAAAAGTGACCCGTTTTCAAGGAGATAACGCCAATCGGCAAATAGCTTAGCGGATTGCCAAAGAAAGTGCCCAACAATGCTGCCAGCAAATTCCCCTGCACCGCCCGCGACAACAGAGCCGCGACAATAAAGTGCAATCCGTAAAAAGGCGTAAAGGTTGAAAAAACGCCGGCCCAAAGTCCGCGCGCAATGCGTTCAGGAGACCCCGGAAGACGTCTAACCCTATGACGCATATAGTAAAATGCGCGAGCCCAGCCACCGCGAGGCCAAACGAATTCCTGCACTATCTGCAGGATCGGTCGTTTGTCCCGGCGTTTAAAAACCACGGTGGGCGTTCCTTATTCCTTGGACGAACTCGGGTAAGCCCTGCTGGGATCACGAAGACGTTCGATGGTGGCGACTTCGCTCTCGGCCTGCAAAGCCAACATCAGCGAATGTAAGTGCTCCATATCGCGTAACTCGACGTGAATCAAAAGGCGATAGAAATCGGGTTTCCGGTCGGTAAATTCTAGATCAGAAATATTGGCTTTGTGCTCGCCGATCAAAGAGCAAATTCGCCCTAACACCCCGGCATCATTACCAATTGTCAGATCCAGCGTTGCGCCATAGACAGGCTGATGTTTGCCGACTTGCCAATGCAAATCCAACCAGCGCTCTGCCTGATCTTCAAATTTCAAAAGCGTGTCGCAGTCAATCGCATGCACGACCACGCCTTTGCCGCGATAGGTAATCCCAACAATCCGCTCACCGGGCAACGGCTCACAACACGGCGCGCGCTGAAAGCTCTGCTCAGGCGACAAACCGATAACCGCCCGATCCGCCGCAACCAGATCACCCTCTTCCTGAGCAAGCTCTGGATACACCGCCTGAACGACTTCGTCTGCACGCAACTCTGCACTCCCGAGACGCGCCAACAATGAGTCGCGATCTTCAAGGCGCAGCTGCTTGGCAGCCATATCCAAAACTTTCTCGGTCGGTTTTTTACCAACATGAACAAACGCGGCGCGTGCCAACTCGAAACCAAGCTTTACAAAACGTTCGTGATCAAGCTCGCGCAACGCGCGGCGAATAGCAGATTTTGCCTTACCCGTCGTCGCCACATCCAACCAGGTCGCCTGCGGCATCTGCCCATGAGCTGTAATGATTTCAACGGATTGGCCGTTTTTGATCCGAGTCCACAGGGGCACACGCATATGGTCGATCTTTGCACCAACACAGGCGTTCCCGATCCGTGTGTGGATCGCATAAGCAAAGTCAATCGGCGTCGCACCACGCGGCAACTTGACCACGTCACCAGTCGGCGTAAAGCAGAACACTTGGTCCTGATACATTTCAAGCTTCACCGCCTCGAGGAAGTCTTCGTGATCTTCTTCGGTATCAAATTGCTCTGTTAACGAACGAATCCAGCGCGCTGGATCAACAGCAAACGGGTTTTCCCCCCGCACACCGTCCCGATAGGACCAATGTGCCGCAACACCGGTTTCAGCAACGTCGTGCATCTGCCGCGTTCTGATTTGTACTTCGACCCGCCGCCCGTCGCGACCAGAGACCGTTGTGTGAATAGAACGATAGCCGTTCGATTTCGGCTGACTGATATAGTCTTTGAAACGCCCCGGAACCGCCCGCCATCGCTGGTGAATAACCCCAAGAATGCGGTAGCAGTCCTCGTCCGAGTTGCTGACAATGCGGAACCCGTAAATATCAGAAAGCCTTGAAAACCCTTGATCTTTGGTCTGCATCTTGCGCCAAATGGAATAAGGTTTTTTGGCGCGACCGTAGATCTGCGCTTCGATACCCGCTTTTTCAAGCTCCGTCTCAATATCTGCTGTAATCCGCTCGATGACGTCGCCGGTTTCTTTTTGCAGCGTAATAAACCGCCGCATAATAGAGGCCCGGCCATCCGGGTTCAAAACCTTGAACGCCAGGTCTTCAAGCTCTTCGCGCATCCACTGCATACCCATGCGCCCTGCAAGTGGCGCGTAAATATCCATGGTTTCGCGTGCCTTAACGACCTGTTTTTGCGGGCGCATGGCACGGATCGTGCGCATATTGTGCAATCGGTCGGCAAGTTTCACCAAGATAACCCGCAGGTCTTTGGACATCGCCATAAACAGCTTGCGAAAGTTTTCGGCCTGCTTGGTTTCTGTCGAAGACAGCTGAAGGTTCGTCAGCTTCGTAACGCCATCAACAAGCATCGCAATTTCGTTGCCGAAACGCTTTGCAACTTCTTGATAGGAGGCTTTTGTGTCCTCAATCGTGTCATGCAACAGAGCTGTGATGATGGTGGCATCATCCAACTGCTGTTCCGTCAGAATGGCGGCAACTTCGATTGGGTGGGTAAAGTAGGGCTCTCCCGAATGACGGTACTGACCCTCATGCATCTCGAGGCCAAATTCATAGGCCTCGCGGATGAGTTTTTCATTTGTCTTGGGGTTGTAGGCCCGGACGAGTTCGACCAGATCGTCAGCCGGAATCATATGGTGCCTTCTCGTTCCCCTGGGCGTTTAGCCCTGGCCTTGTGCTTCCATCAAAGCGCGCAGCAGCTTCTCTTCGGACATATCGTCGTCAGATGGCTTGTCTGCAGCTTCCGCACCCATCAACAGAGCCATTGAGTCTTCTTCAGGCTCATCAACCTCGATCTGGTTCTGGTTGCTTTCGATCAGACGCTCACGCAGCTCGTCTGCTGTTTGTGTCTCGTCAGCAATTTCACGCAGGGACACAACAGGGTTTTTGTCGTTGTCACGCTCTACAGTAATTGCCGAACCGGCAGAGATTTCACGCGCACGGTGCGCCGCAAGCATCACAAGCTCGAAACGGTTTTGAACCTTATCTACGCAGTCTTCAACGGTCACGCGGGCCATCGGGGCACTCCACTCTCTGGATGGGATCAGAAACCGAGTATTTAAGATGGTTCTGACATAGTTACAAGCGGATTGTCACAAAGGGACAACCTCATTTCGATCAATTTCTGACAAGTTATCTAGCATTTGCACAACGGAGAGCCCTGAAACGGGGTGAATCCACTCTGGAGCGACTTCTGCCATGGGAACCAAGACGAATGCACGGTCCTGAATCCGGGGATGCGGGAGAATCAGTTCAGAAGGTGATTTGCATTGCTGATCTTCCGGCGACATATCACGCCAAGCTTGGTAGCCCTTAATGTCTGGCTGTACAATGTCGCCACACGCAATCAAGTCAATATCCAACGTTCGCGGCCCCCACCGTTTTTCACGCACACGTCCGCATTCTGCTTCTATTTCGTGCAGCACGTGCAACAGCGAGACAGGATCAAGTCGAGACTGAATCACCGCAACTGCATTCACAAAATCCGGGCCACTACCGCGCGGATATGCGGGGTTGACGTAAGGTCGGCTCACCTTTAGAGGGAAAATATCGTGACCCTCCAACGACTTGAGCGCGAAATTCAACGTTTCGCGCGGCGTTCCGACAGGTGAATCTGCGTTCCCACCAAAAGCTAAAATGCTGTTTTTTAACACTTTTTAAAGAACCTAACCGAAAGAATACATGTTGATACGCATGACCTACGACTCATAGGCTTGCAGGAGAAGGAAAAACCTTTAGCCTAATAGCCTAGTTGCGCCTACCTTATTTCACACTCACGGACATTACGGCGCAGCGTTTTTTACTGGAAGGACATTTGATGTTTTACAAGGACGAACGGCTTGCGCTGTTCATTGATGGATCGAACCTTTATGCGGCGGCGAAGTCGCTTGGTTTCGACATCGACTACAAACTCCTTCGAGCAGAGTTTATGCGTCGTGGCAAATTGCTGCGCGCCTTTTATTATACGGCACTTCTGGAAAATGACGAGTACTCGCCAATTCGACCTTTGGTTGACTGGCTTAATTATAATGGTTTCACCATGGTCACTAAACCGGCCAAGGAATATACGGATAGCCAAGGCCGCCGTAAGGTAAAAGGCAACATGGATATCGAACTTGCTGTTGATGCAATGGAACTGGCCCCACACGTGGACCATATTGTTCTATTCTCTGGCGATGGCGATTTCCGACCTCTGATCGAAAGCGTACAACGACAGGGCGTTCGCGTTTCTGTTGTTTCAACAATTCGCAGCCAACCACCGATGATTTCTGATGAACTTCGCCGGCAAGCCGATAATTTCATCGAGCTTGAAGGTTTGAAGGATGTGATCGGCCGACCGCCGCGTGATCCAATGCCGGGTGAGCCAGAAATGGATTACTCTGTAGAAAAATAATGAAACCGAGGCTTAGGCCTCGGTTTTTTTCTACCTGCGACGGACGGTTCCCTTTACGGACGCTGCCATAGGAATTACCTCTGTGCCAATTGACCAGAGGATCCAACATGACCAAAGCCCCCCTGACTATCTATTTGGCTGCACCACGCGGATTTTGCGCGGGCGTGGATCGTGCGATCAAGATCGTTGAAATGGCACTGCAAAAGTGGGGCGCTCCGGTCTATGTACGGCATGAGATCGTACACAACAAATTTGTGGTCGATGGGCTACGCGAAAAAGGTGCCATTTTTGTTGAAGAGCTGTCTGATTGCCCAGATGATCGACCAGTGATCTTTTCCGCACATGGCGTTGCCAAGGTCGTCCCGGCCGAAGCAGAGCGCCGCAACATGGTATATGTCGACGCAACTTGTCCCCTGGTATCCAAGGTGCACATCGAAGCGGAACGCCACTCTGACGCTGGTCTGCAAATCATCATGATCGGTCATGCGGGCCACCCGGAAACCATTGGCACAATGGGCCAGCTGCCAGATGGCGAAGTGCTTTTGGTCGAAACCGAAGAAGACGTTGCTAGCATAGAGGTCCGCGACCCGACGCAATTGGCCTTTGTGACGCAAACGACCCTATCCGTTGACGATACCGTTGGCATTGTGGCCGCGCTGCAAAAACGCTTTCCAGCTATCGTTGGCCCACACAAAGAAGACATCTGCTACGCCACCACCAATCGCCAGATGGCCGTCAAAGCCATGGCCGAGAAAGTGGATGCCATGCTGGTCGTCGGCGCACCAAACTCGTCCAACTCTCGCCGCTTGGTCGAAGTTGGCGCAAAGGCTGGTTGTAGCTACAGCCAGCTGGTGCAACGCGGTGCAGACATTGATTGGCGCGCTTTGGGTGATCTTACCTCGGTCGGCATCACTGCTGGCGCCTCGGCCCCAGAGGTACTAGTGAACGAAGTCATTGATGCTTTCCGCGAGAAATACGATGTGACTGTCGACATCGTTGAAACCGCCGTTGAAACGGTGAATTTCAAAGTGCCACGCGTTTTGCGAGATGTGGAACTGAACGCCTGATAGGCGCCACTCTGGACCGAAGATTGAACTAGCTTCACATTGGGGCTAGACGTGCCCGCCCAATATTGGCTATCGGCGTCCTATGGCACAATTACACGCATACACTGACGGAGCATGCTCCGGAAATCCCGGCCCCGGCGGATGGGGCGTTCTGATGCGCGCCACGAATGGCGATGAAATCATCAAAGAACGCGAGCTTTCTGGCGGCGAGGCTCTGACAACCAACAACCAGATGGAGCTTATGGCGGCCATCATGGCATTGGAAACCCTTGAACGTGCCAGCACGATCACGGTGGTTACTGACAGCGCCTATGTCAAAAATGGTGTAACCGGTTGGATTCACGGCTGGAAGCGTAACGGCTGGAGAACGTCTGCCAAGAAGCCGGTAAAGAATGTAGAGCTGTGGCAGCGTCTTGATGCCGCTCAAGCAGGCCATACCGTGACTTGGGAATGGGTTAAAGGCCACGCTGGCCACCCGGAAAACGAAAAAGCAGACGAACTGGCCCGCGCGGGCATGGCCCCCTTTAAGACCGGTAAATCATAATGACGGCGCTCGGTTTTCTCGACTTTGCTTCTGTCTTCGTTTTCGCGTTGACCGGAGCGTTGGTCGCAAGCCGTGCGCAACTTGATCTTGTGGGTTTTGCCTTTGTCGCTTGTTTAACTGCTGTGGGTGGCGGGACACTGCGTGACTTGCTGCTTGGCCGTGATCCCGTTTTTTGGGTCGGGCAACCCGGATACATCTTGCTGGCCTGCAGCGCTGCCCTGCTTGTGTTTTTCACTGCGCATTTCTTGGAAAGCCGTTATCGAGTTCTGCTTTGGCTCGACAGCATTGCGCTGGCTGTCGCGGTGGCTGCGGGAACTGGTGTAGCCATGGACCTTGGCCACGATCCGGTCATCGTCGTTTTAATGGGCATTTCAACGGGATGTCTTGGCGGTTTGATGCGTGACGTCGTCTGCAACGAAGTTCCCTTGCTTTTGAAGCAAGGCGAAATCTATGCGACGGCAGCTTTCTTGGGCGCATCTGCAACCGTTGTCGCCAGTTGGCTTGGGCTGCAAGGGCTCGCGCTGCTGGCTATCTGCGCAGGTGTCACATGGGGCCTACGAGCAGGCTCCATGCTGTTTGGTTGGCGCCTACCGGTCTATAAAGCGCGGCCACCTCAGCAATAAGACTTAGGCGGCTTGCTGACCTTCGTCTTCGACACCTTCGATCGTTTGCAAGAATGCCCTAACCTCTTGCTTCTTACGCAGGCGTGCTGCCTGATCTCGGTGCCAAACCAGCGCTTCCTCGTGATACTTGCGAAGCGTTGCGTCGCGAAGCAAACGCGCTTTGACGTTCATGGCCGCACCAAAGTTTTCAGCCAATGTTGCGTCTTGGACATCGTTCTTATCGAATTTCTTCCAATACCCAGGCGCAATGCCCTGCGTATGGTGGTTTGCACGACCACGCGCTTTCTTATTCAACAGTGCGTCTTGAGAACGCAAAGCGTAATGATTGAGCTGCGCACCTTCATAGCCATAGTCTTCGTAAACGAACAACGCCGTTGCAATTTGCTCTTCGGTCAAACGTTGGCCATTTGGCAAGATCCAGCGCACGTCCTTTGCGTCTTCGGCAAGGAACGGACGATGCACCCCCAAGCGTTCAAACTTGCTGGTATTACGGTGCATGGTTTTAAAGAAACGGTTCTCGTTAATGTCGCCACGCTCATGTTGCGTTAGCGTGAAATTCTGTGGAACAGGTGTTGCTTCGATTTCTTTCACACCGGCATTTCCGAACACACGCCAGACAAACGAAATGGCATCAGCTTCTGGATACTGGTCAATCAGACCGGGAAGCGTGCCGTCACCGGAATTGATTTGTAGATATTCATCCACATCGATGACCATGATCCAATCAGATTCTAGTACCGTCTGTTCGTACTGCGCCCACATCAACGCACTTTTGTGCGGACCACGGCGCATAACACGGTTGAAGCGATGCTCCACAACGCCAGCGCGGTTCAGGCAACGCAAAATATGATCAGTGGAATCTGAACAGTCATTTGTGAAAACCACAAAGTCTGTCACGCCAAGTGTTTTGTAGTGCGCGATCCAGTCGAGGATATAAGGTCCCTCGTCCTTCATTGTTGTAACAACGGTAATCTTCGGCCCAGTTCCTAGGCTCGTTGTGGATGTGCCTGCCATTTGCTTCGCTCAACATTAAGTTGTGGTTAATTATTTATTAACGTTAGCTTAGCCTGGCGGCAGAATTCGGTCCAGAAAAAGGTCATATTGAGACATTAAAGGTCAGGTTTTCCCAACCTTTCATGCACATTTTCGGTGTATCGAAGGAAGATCAAAGTGTCTGGCCGGGCGCTAAAGCAAAGCCACGCAAGAAAACTTCGGAATCTTGAACACCCTTACCGGCCCTCTGTAAACGCAGCAATTGCACCGCACTCTCGCCACAGGCGACTGTTAGCGCGTCATCAAGAATTTCGCCGGGCGCGCCTGTACCCTCCGCCAATCGCGACGCCAAAAGCTTCACGCGCTGCCCCTCAATCTCGCACCAAGCACCCGGGAAAGGCGAAAGACCACGGATCCTACGGTCGACGACGGAAGCGGGCTCAGACCAGTCGATTTTGGCTTCTGCCTTGTCGATCTTGCTGGCGTAGGTCACACCCTCTTCTGGCTGTGGCTCAGCGGTCAAATTATCCAAATTAGCCAGAGCATCCACTATCGCCTTTGCGCCAATCTGGCTTAGATGATCATGCAACTGTTGTGTGGTTTCTTCGGCACCAATCGAGGTGGTCTGCCGCATCAATACTGGACCAGTATCAAGCCCGGCCTCCATCTGCATTATGCAAACACCCGTTTCAGTATCCCCAGCCATAATCGCACGATGAATTGGTGCAGCACCGCGCCAGCGTGGCAAAAGGCTTGCGTGGATATTTAAACAGCCACGCGCAGGAGCATCCAAAATCGCCTGAGGGAGCAACAGACCATATGCGACAACCACTGCAACATCTGCGCCCAGCGCCGCAAACTCCGCCTGTTCATCTGCCCCCTTAAGGGACACTGGATGGCGAACCGTCAGCCCAAGTTCTTCTGCACGTGCCTGAACGGGCGATGGACGCTCTTTCTTACCGCGTCCGGCTGGGCGGGGTGGCTGGCTGTAAACTGCTACGATCTCATACCCGGCGTTAACCAAAGCGTCCAGAACCGGAACCGAAAAGTCCGGCGTGCCCATAAAGACAATTTTCATCGCAGCTTCCCAGCCTTCTTGATCAACATCTCGCGCTTTGTGCGGCTGAGGTGATCGAAATACATACGCCCATTGATATGGTCGATTTGATGTTGAACCGACGTTGCCCAGAGACCAACAAAGTCTTTCTCTGCAGCGTCACCGTTTTCATCCATATAGCGCACTGTCACAGCCCGTGGGCGTTTGATGACGGCAGACACGCCCGGCAAGTTCGGGCTGGCCTCTTCGTGTGGGCGCAGCTCGATGGATTTATGTAAAACCTCGGGGTTAGCCATTTTCACAACCTGCCCACGTTCGCTTGACGCATCCACGACAATCAATCGGCGCAAGACACCGATCTGATTGGCCCCCATTCCCACTCCGGGCATGGCTTCCATCGTATCGATCAAATCCTGCCAAGTCTGACGATCTGCGTCCGAAATTTCCACGACAGGCTCTGCCGCGGTTCGAAGCCGCTTGTCGGGCCAAGGCAAGCAAGATTGAACGGCCATTAGCGTGCTAACTCGCGTTTCAATTTTAGTGATTTGCGCGTTATCATCTGCCGCTTCATCGGGCCAAGGTAATCAATGAATAGCTTGCCATTCAAATGATCAATCTCATGTTGAACACATGTCGACCAAAGCCCGTCAAAATCTTTTTCCTGCGGGTTTCCATCCATATCAATCCATCCAACGCGCACTTCTTTCGGGCGCGTAACTTCGGCAAATTGATCCGGAATCGACAAACATCCTTCTTCGTAAACGTTCGTCTCATCCGAGGAAGACAGCACCTCAGGATTGAACATCACAGTGGGCTCTGGGGTGCCCTCTTTGACGCAATCCATCACGATCAAACGAGATAGCACACCAATTTGGGGCGCCGCTAAGCCAACGCCTGGCGCCTCGTACATGGTTTCCAACATATCTGCCGCCAATGTGCGTAGCTCGTCGCTCAGGTCAGCAACAGCATCGCATTTCTTTTTAAGGCGAGGATCGGGATGAATAAGGATCGTTTTTAGCATGCGGCTGACATAGGCCAAGGCGCTACTTTCTGCAACGGGTCTTGCGCTCACCTCGCTTTTGTCTAGCGTGCGGATGTCGCATTTATACCGAAATACAGGAACGTTTTATGAATTTTGACGATGTCATCAACCGGGTCGGCACCGATTCAACAAAATGGGATCAAATGGAACGCGGATTCGGCGTTTCCCCAGAGAATGGCATCGCCATGTGGATTGCCGACATGGATTTTGCAGCCCCTGAATTTCTGCAAAACGCGGCTCGCGGTTTGATTGAAAAAGCCAACTACGGCTACTTTTCAGGCCTAGAATCGTTTCACGATTCCGTCGCTTGGTGGATGGAAACGCGTCACGGCTGGACAATTCAAGCCGATTGGACATTTATCACGTTCGGTCTTGGCCACGGTATTGCTACAGCTTTGCAGGCTTTGACAAACGAGGGTGATTGTATCGCAACGTTCACACCGGTTTACCACGAGTTTCAATCAAAGATCGAAAAGGCAGGCAGAGTGAACACTCAGCTACCTTTGAAGGTGGATGAAACGGGCAAATACCGCATGGATTTTGAGGCCTATGACGCCTTAATGACCGGCAACGAAAAAGTAATGCTTATCAGTTCACCGCATAACCCTGCGGGGCGGGTGTGGACACAAGACGAGCTGACAGCATTAGCCGACTTCTGTATGCGCCATGATTTGTATCTGGTTTCCGACGAAATCCACCACGACCTCGTCTTTCCCGGCCACAAGCACCTAACGGCAGCAATTGCCGCCCCTGAAATTCTGGACCGTTTGGTGGTGACCACTGCTGCATCCAAAACATTCAACATCGCGGGTGCTCGGACAGGCTGTGTCATCATTCCAGACGAGAAACTACGCCAGAAATTTGCAGCGTTTTTCAATCGGTTTGATATCAGCGCAAACTTACTGGGAACGGAGTTGACCAAAGCCGCCTATTCACCAGAGGGTGCCGCTTGGGTAGATGCGCTTAACATCTATCTGCATGATAACTATCATCTTTTTAAAGGTGTACTCGATCAGATTCCTGGCGTTTCATTAATGCCGATGGAATCGACTTATCTCTCTTGGGCTAACTTTGAGGAAACCGGGCTGAGCATGGAAGAGGTGAACAACCGAGTCTATAAAACGGCTGAGATCGTGGCCACACCTGGCAAAGGCCTGGGAAATGGCGGCGCCACATATTTGCGGTTCAATCTAGGCACGCGGCGCAGCCTTGTTGCGGAAGCAGCAGAGCGCCTATCCAACGCATTTTCGGATCTAAAGTAATCCAGTCGTCCGCAGCTCTACGCCTTCCTGTAACCGGGAAGGCGAAAGTTGCATTACCCTTGCCGCGATCATAGCCTTCGCCGCAATGCTTCGAAATCGAATTACTTACTTTGGTCTGTGACCAATCCAACAGGCGCGTTGGCATTTCGGACATAGTCCAAGGCTGGCTTATCAGCCGCTGCCGTCGCACGCTTGAACTCGTAAAACATCTCGCCATTATCTTCGACCGATGCCACGACAAGACATTGGTACAAATGCCGTGCGCCATCATACAGATCAACAAACCCTCTTAAATGCGGAGCATCTTCTACGTCCAACGTGAATCCGTCTTCCTGAAACCGCAACACACGAAAAACCTCGTCGCCGGTTTTCACACGCAAACGATTCTTTTTCTTCAAATCCGCTTTGCGCGCAGCGTCCAGGCCCGCCTGAACATCTTTTGGAAGAAACATAGTCATTCTTTGGCTCCGTTCTGCCTAAATGGTCGCTCTAAAAGCATATTTCGTCAAGGTAGCACCAATATGACACCCGAGTTATGTGCACAATTGCGCAACACTTCTGCGCCCAGAAGGGTTGGTTGCAGTCAGCCTACTCTCTAGGTTGTCACCAACCACTTAAGGAGAAGACAATGGGTCTGCTGGTCGACGGAAAATGGACGGATCAATGGTATGACACCAAAAGTACAGGCGGGAAGTTTGTACGCTCGGTATCCCAATTCCGAAACTGGATCACCCCAGATGGTGAAGCTGGCCCAACTGGCACAAACGGCTTTGCAGCAGAATCTGGACGCTACCATTTGTACGTATCTAATGCTTGCCCTTGGGCGCACCGCACGTTGATATTCCGCCAACTGAAAGGATTGACCAACCACATCACGGTTTCAGTGGTGCACCCTGACATGTTGTCCAATGGTTGGACTTTTGAGCAAGATGAGAATGGCGCGACAGGTGACGACCTATTTGGATATGACTTTGCTCATCAGATTTATTCACGTGCTGATCCAACATATTCTGGACGCGTCACAGTTCCAATTCTTTGGGATAAGCAGCGCAACACAATCGTTTCGAATGAAAGCGCGGAAATCATCCGCATGTTCAATAGCGCGTTCAATAACCTTACAGGCAACACACTCGATTTTTGGCCTGAGGCCCAGCGCGATGCGATTGAGGACGTCAACGAGCGCATTTACAGCAATGTGAACAACGGCGTCTACAAATCGGGGTTTGCCACGACACAAGTTGCCTACGATGCAGCCGTTCGTCCCCTGTTTGAAACCCTGGATTGGCTCGAAGAACGCCTGGGACACAGCCGTTATCTGATGGGTGATACGCAAACTGAAGCGGACTGGCGCTTGTTCACCACATTGATCCGTTTTGACCCCGTTTACCATTTGCATTTCAAATGTAACTTAAAGCGAATTGTAGATTACCCGAACCTCTGGGCGTACACACGGGATCTCTACCAAACGGCAGGTGTGGCAGAGACGGTGAACATGCCGCATATTGTGCGCCACTATCACTATAGCCACGAATCCATAAATCCGCATCGGATCATCCCCATTAATCCCCAAATCAACTTTCTGGAACCCCATGGCCGCGCCTGATGGCCTCTACACATCAATTGAAAATCGGCGGGCGCAGTGTCGCATCCAGTTAGTGCGCCCGTGAACCCGCCGCCTCTTCTCTTGCCAAATGCCCTAAATTCCGCGAACACAGCATCAAGTTAGCAGGTGGAACTTTATGGCAGAGACAAAATCAAGAGATCACGGCGGCGGTTTGGATGCCGCAATCGCCCAATGGGGCGGAACACGTGATCAGTGGCTTGATCTCTCGACGGGGATCAACCCAGTGCCTTATCCATTGCCCGAATTCCAAGCTCATAGCTGGACAGCGCTACCAGACAAGGCAGCGCAATCTGCTCTTACTGACGCCGCACGAAGCTTTTGGAATGTACCAGATGACGCTGCAATCCTCGCGGCTCCCGGCGCGTCTAGCCTGATTGCACGTATCCCCACACTCTATCCACAAAGCCAAGTCGACATCCCTCAGCCGACTTACAACGAGCACGTTGCTGCTTTCCGCGCTCAGGGTTGGGACATTTCGGATGAGGCAGAGACACGTGTTCTTGTGCACCCGAACAATCCGACCGGCCATATCTGGACATCCGCTGATTTGACCGCACCTGTCATGATCATTGACGAAAGTTTTTGTGACATTGCGCCGGAACAGTCTCTAATCGCCCACTCAAATCAGCCGGACCGGATTATCCTAAAGAGCTTTGGAAAGTTCTGGGGGCTCGCAGGTTTGCGCCTTGGTTTCCTTATCGGCGCGCCTGATATCATTGCTAGAATGCAGGATGTGATTGGTCCGTGGGCTGTTTCCGGTCCAGCCCTTGAGGTCGGAATCCGTGCCTTAGCAGATCATACTTGGGCCAGCGAAACCCGCGCCCGCCTATCAGTTGACTGTCTCCGCCTAGACGCGCTTATGACCCAAGCTGGCGCTAAGGTGAGTGGTGGCTGCGATCTGTTCCGGCTTTATGACGTGACGAACGCGGCTGAATGGCAAGATCGTCTCTGCCAACACCACATTCTTAGCCGCATTTTCCCATACTCTGACACATACCTGCGCCTAGGCTTGCCTACCCCGGATCGCTGGGCGCAGCTAGAAAACGCCCTAAAGGACTAAGTCATGGACATCGCGACAATCCTGTTCCTTGCCCTTTTGCTAGACGCTGCCCTTGGGGAACCAAAGTGGCTTTGGGACAATTTCACACATCCGGCAGTTATGATCGGAAAAGCCATTGGTTGGGCAGATGAACGCTTCAATAAGGGTGGTTCACGCCGTTTAAATGGTGCGCTCTTGGCGATAGCTTTGATCGTAGCCAGTTGGGCGATGGGTAACGTCATCTCTTGGTTTGGTTGGCTACCAACCCTGATTGTCGCGGCCATCCTGCTTGCACAACGTTCTTTGGTGGACCACGTCAAGGATGTTGGTGATACACTGCGTATCTCACTTGGGGACGGACGCAAGGCCGTTGCCAAAATCGTGGGTCGCGACACAGCCGCTATGGATGAACCGGCAGTTGCACGAGCGGCCATTGAAAGTGCCGCGGAAAACCAATCAGACGGCGTCATTGCCCCTGCCTTTTGGTTCCTAATCGGCGGCCTACCTGGGCTATTGATGTACAAGGCCGTCAATACAGCGGACTCAATGATCGGATATAGAACGGAAAAGCACGAGGATTTCGGCTGGGCCTCAGCCCGCCTAGATGACTTGCTGAACTGGGTTCCTGCTCGTCTAACCGCCCTGTTGATCGCTGCGACTCACAACGCTCTAGGCCGCTGGCCCGACATTAAAGAAGACGCAGGCTTTCACCGTTCCCCCAATGCAGGCTGGCCAGAATCCGCAATGGCGCAGTCGCTGGATGTGTCGCTCAGCGGCCCGCGTTCCTACGAAGGCGAGATGCGCGAGTATCCATACGTGAATGACTTTGGTCGCAAAGACATTGGCCCAAACGACATCGACGCCGCAACCAGCGCACTATGGCGCAGCTGGGCGCTTGGGCTGGCAATCGTTGGCCTATTCGCTCTGCTCTGACAGTTGCGGTTCAATGCGCAGATGTTAGTGTGCGCGCAAATAAAGTAATGAGGTTCCCCATGCGATTTGCCCTGACACTTGCAGGCCTTTGCCTGTCCGCCACAACTGCCTTGGCAAATACGCCCTGCGGCGGCTCATTTTCCGGCTTTGTTAAAGGGCTCAAATCAGAAGCCGTCGCCCTGGGCCATTCTCAAGACACGGTTAACAAATTCTTCTCAAGTGTCGCGCAAGACAACCGCACTCTGAAGGCTGACCGCGCCCAAGGCGTGTTTCAGAAACCATTCCTAGAGTTTTCTCAGCGGCTTATCAGTTCAAACCGCTTGAATGGCGGCAAGACCAAAGGCAAACAACTAGACGCTGTATTTGACCGAATTGAACAGGAGTATGGCGTATCGCGCGGGGTGCTTCTGGCATTTTGGGCGTTCGAAACGGACTTTGGTGGCTTCCAAGGTGACTTTAACACCCTGAACTCGCTGGTGACTTTAGCACATGATTGCCGCCGCCCAGAATTATTCCGCCCGCAAGTTTTTGCAGCGCTTGAGCTATACGAAACCGGAGATTTCTCCCCAACCAGAACTACTGGCGCTTGGGCGGGCGAAATCGGCATGGTTCAAATGCTGCCTGCCGACATCATTGAAAACGGCGTTGATGGCGATGGTGACGGAAAAGTAAGTTTAAAAACATCAGCCACCGATGCCCTGATGTCTGGCGGTAAAATGCTGCAACACCTTGGTTGGCAAAAGGGCCAGCCTTGGCTGCAAGAAGTGACCGTGCCTTCAAACTTGGATTGGTCACAAACCGGCTTGAACACCACCAAGACGGCATCCGACTGGACCAAAATGGGTGTGAAGCCTCGGCAAGGGACTGTCGCGAACCTACCGGCTTCTTTGATTGTTCCGCAGGGCCGTAAAGGGCCTGCTTTCTTGGCCTACCCAAATTTCAAAGTCTACTTTGAATGGAACCAAAGCTTTATCTATGTAACCACCGCCGCCTATTTCGCCACACGCCTTGAAGGTGCTCCAGCTTACAACGCTGGCAACCCGGAACCTGGCCTGCAAGGGCAACAAATGAAAACGCTGCAAAAGAAGCTGCAGCGTCGCGGCTATGATGTTGGTAAAATCGACGGCATTCTGGGTGCTAAAACCCGTGATGCTGTTCAGGCAGAGCAGCAACGCCTTGGCCTGCCAGCTGACGCATGGCCGACACCAGCGTTACTAAACAAACTGTAAGCAATTACTCAGCTGGCCGAATTGGGAAACGAACACCTTTTTCGGTCAGCAGCATCAATCGTTCCTCTGCTTGGATGAACTGATCACAGCGCGAAAAGCCATTTACGAATTCGATGCAAACGGTGCCATCTGCCCCCAGCTCATAATATCCGTATGCCGAACCTCCATCATTGCCATAGGTGTAGGTATATCGGCCATCTTCGTAATAATATGACTGCCCATCATCAAAGAATGTAACAGTTTGTCCTACCAATCGCTTCTCTAAGGCGGGCAAAGACAACCAATCCTCGCCGTCACGTAACCTGTCATCTTGAGCAGAAGCCGCGCCAGCGAACAACATCAAACCAATCCAGAATTTTCTCATTCATAGGCCCCTTGTTTTGACCAGCCTAGCGGATCAAATGCCAAAGGTGCGTCACGTTCAGGTGATTATGCTACAAGAGTTTCGGCAGCTTTAAGGTCAACTGACACGAGCTGGCTCACGCCTTGCTCTTGCATGGTCACTCCAAATAGTCGGTCCATTCGCCCCATCGTCACAGCGTGGTGCGTAATAATTAAAAACCGCGTTTCTGTTTGACGGCACATTTCGTCCAACAGATCACAGAAACGAGTGACATTCGCGTCATCCAACGGCGCATCAACTTCGTCCAACACGCAAATGGGGGCTGGGTTCGCCAAGAACACCGCGAAGATCAAGGCCATCGCTGTCAGAGTTTGTTCACCACCTGACAACAAAGACAAAGTCGAAAGCTTTTTGCCAGGAGGTTGGCACATGATTTCCAGGCCAGCTTCCAGCGGGTCGTCACTTTCCACCAAAACCAGATTTGCTTCGCCACCACCAAACAGGTGCTTGAACAGCATTGTAAAGTTGCTGTTCACTTGCTCAAACGCTGTCAGTAGACGCTCGCGCCCTTCAGAGTTCAGGCTAGCAATTCCAGACCGTAACGTGCGGATCGCCTCTTCAAGGTCTTGCTTCTCGGTCACCAAGGTCGCGTGCTCTTCTTGAACTTCGCGTGCGTCTTCTTCAGCCCTCAGATTGACCGCACCCAGAGCATCCCGCTGGCGCTTCAGCCGATTTACATCGGCCTCAATCGTTTGGCTGTTTGGCATGTCCTCTGGTGAAACGGACAAGCTTTCCAGCAATGTATCTGGCGTTTGCTCCATTTCATCACTGATACGTTCGGCAGCGGTTGTAACTGTCTCCCGCGCTGCATCCGTCAGCGCCTCAGCCCGCGCTCGTGCTTCACGCGCCTCAGACGCTGAACGTTCTGCATCGCGCTCTGCTTGCTCAACGGCGCGCAAAGCGGTCTCGGCCTCAGAGAGTGCGTCCGCAGCAATGCTACGACGCTCGGTCGCGTCTTCAATTGCGACTGTCAGGTCTTCACGCTTTTCCGCAATCTCCTCTGGCGCCATTTGTGCTTCGATCAGCTCTTCTTCAGAAGACGCTTTGCGTTCGGACAATTCACCACTGCGTTTCTCAGCGGTTTCTAACCGATGCCGCCAGCCAGAAATTTCTTTTTTAACCTGCTGGCTCCGCCCCAAGCGAGCCTCGCCTTCGCGCCGTAGCTCATCATGAGAAGAGCGTTTGGACATCATGGTTATGCGTGCCGCTTCCACTGCCATTTTGATGTCTTCAACAGCAGCCCGAGCGACATCTAAGTCACCCAAATCGCTCATCGCACGCTCTGCTTCTTGCAAACGGGTCCGTGCTTCTAGGGCTTCCTCTTCGTGACGACGAACCGCATGGCCCATCGATTCCAGTTTACCTTCCGCCAAGTTGCGATCTGCTTCTGCTCGGCTCAGGGCGCGCGCCGCATCTGCAACCGCCCGGTCGGCGTCTTTGCGGGCTTCGCGCGCACGCTTGTCTGCCTCGGCAAGCACGACCAGCCGCATCTGTAGTGTTTCGTGCGCATCAACAGCACCGTCAGCCCGCGCAGTTGCCCGGGCCATTTCTTGCTTTAGTTCTTCTAGGCGGTTCAATTGCTGCAAACGCAGTGCCGCCGCACTTGGTCCATCTTCGGCCCAAGAGCGGAATCCATCCCAGCGCCACAGATCACCTTCAAGTGACACAAGGCGCTGCCCGGGTTTCAACAATGGTTGCAAGGCTAGTGCATCCTCGGGTGCCACTAGTCCGATCTGGTTCATCCGACGTTCTAAAACTTCGGGCACAGACACGTGCTGGACCAATGATGTCACACCATTAGGCAATTCCTGAGTTTCATCATATTGCGGCAGCGTGTGCCAACCCGAGGGGCCATCTTCGTCAACTTCGGGTGCACGCAAGTCATCTGCCATCGCAGCGCCCAGCGCCTTTTCAAAACCTTGCTCAACTTGGAGCCGGTCCAAGATTTGACCACCCTCTGCTGTATCACGCTCTAGCAACTTGGCGAGCGAGGTGACTTCAGCACGCAACGCATTCAGCTCACCTTCAGCCTCAGACCGTTCCGCCCGCGCATCCGCTTCTCGCGAATGCGTTTCGTTCCGTTCATCTTCAGCCTCGGCTAACGCTTCTTCTGCCAATGAGGCGCGCTCTATAGCCTCCTCCTCAGCTTCCTTCGCCAGATCAAATTCTTCTTCAAAACGCTCAAGCGCCGCTTTGCTCTCTGCAACGACATTCCCGGCCTTTTCGGCCTCAGCTTCGCTCTTTTCCTGCTGACGCTGTGTATCACTTAACAGTCGTTGCGCTGAATGATGCCGCGCCGCTAATCGCGCGACATCTTCCGTCAGTTCGGAAAGGTCGCTTTCCCGCTCCTGGAGCAACGACGCCGCTTCACGTGAGGCGTCTTCGGCTTCTTGAATTCGCTCATCGTGCCCTTCCGAAGCTTTTGCCAGCTCGCGTTGCTCCCACTCCAGACGTTCAATCGTGTCTTCGGCGTCACGGTTCAGGCCAGACTCGCGCTCCATGTCGCGTGCTAACTGATCAATCCGGTTAGTCAGCGTCAAAATAATCTGGCGGGCGTGATCTTCCTGATCCTTTAAACTGTCACGCTGCACTTGCAGGCGCTGTAGGATCGCACTTGCTACGGCTTCTTCTTCACGTAACGGAGGAAGCGCCTTATCCAATTCTTCGCGACGCTTTGCAGCCTCACGAGCGGCGGTTTCAGATTGTGCCGCCGTCATTGTGCAGGCTCTTAGACCTTCTTCAGCCTTCGCACGGGTTTCCTCCGCCTCACGCCAGCGCCGGTAAAGCAGCATACCTTCGGACTGCCGTAACTCAGCGCCAATCGCTTTATATCGGGCCGCTTGCCGCGCTTGCCGCGCCAAAGACGCTAATTGGCTGGCTAACTGCTCCACCACGTCATCAACCCGCGTCAGGTTCGATTCCGCGCCCTTTAATTTCAATTCTGCTTCATGCCGCCGTTGGTACAACCCAGAAATCCCGGCGGCTTCTTCTAGAATCCGACGCCGTGCTTTGGGTTTTGAGTTAATCAGCTCAGCAATCTGCCCCTGACGCACAAGCGCTGGCGAGTGCGCGCCTGTTGACGCATCCGCAAACAGCATCTGCACATCTCGCGCGCGTACGTCTTTGGTGTTCACTTTGTAAGCAGAGCCAACGTCGCGGGTAATGCGCCGTGTAATATCCAGATTGTCATCGTCGTTGAAACCCGCAGGCGCTAAGCGATCACTATTGTCGATCTGCAAAGCAACCTCTGCAAAATTGCGAGCAGGGCGCGTCGCGGCGCCTGCGAAAATCACATCCTCCATGCCACCACCGCGCATAGCGGTTGGACGGTTTTCACCCATCACCCAACGCAGTGCCTCAAGCAGGTTTGATTTTCCACAGCCATTTGGTCCGACAACGCCGGTCAGCCCGTCAGCAATAATCAGGTCCGTCGGGTCTACAAAGCTTTTGAAGCCCGTCAATCTGAGTTTGGAAAAGCGCAAATAGCTATATCCTGTGATTCCGTGTGTTTTGAGTCTGCTTAAGTCGCGCCCCTCAAGTCAACGATTTTCCACCGAATATGGGGTGATCGGCAAAGTTATCCACAAAATATTGCGGTTGCTTAGATGCCAGTTCGCCGTTTCAACACTAGAAATAGGCCATAAAGGGTGAGCACCAAGCGTTTCAACGAAGCTATCATTCAGCCAGCCGCCCAATCAGTTTCAATCTGGACACCTCCTGAAAAATTCTAACAATTACGCCGTGCCACTTAAATCAAAGGATCGTTATGTCTCAGGTTACCGTCGCAATCGCAGACCCAAGAGATCCACGCGCCACTGCGTTGCTTCATCGGAGTCATGCGCTGATGCAATCGCTTTTTGCCGAAGAAGATAATCACTACCTCGAAGTGTCCGAACTTTGCGCGGCCAACATCAGCTTTTTCGTAGCGAAAAAGGACGAAACCTATCTTGGTTGCGTCGCACTTGCGAATAAGGGCCATTATGGTGAGATGAAGTCGATGTTTGTTGACCCGGCCACCCGAGGCCTTGGCATTGGTGCAGCACTCATGCAGCAACTTGAAACCGAGGCTCGTGCGCAAGGCCTTGTGGCAATTAAACTGGAAACCGGAGACACGCTTCACGAGGCCCATCGTCTGTACTATCGGTTCGGATTTTCCGATTGCGGCCCTTTTGGCGACTATACTGCCAGTCCTGCTTCTGTCTTTATGATGAAATCGCTGACTTGATAGCTTAGAGAACAAGCGGCTTTCAGCAAAGCCTTACACCCAGACACGATATGCCGCTTTTTGGCGGCCTTTTCCAAACTGCGCGCTCTTCCTGAACTGGTAGCTGACTACAATCCAGCCTCCCTTTTAGCATTGCCACGTCCCCGTGCATTGTTTCCACCGTACATCCGGTCGCTTGTTCCATCGCCAATTCAGCTTTTCGCGCGATGACCCCGATCATCGGTCGGCTCTCGGCATTAACCCGGATCGCCTCGGCCACCTCACCTTGATGGCGGATGTCGAAATAACTTCCATCAACCTCCACCTTTTGCACTGGTGCATTCCAAAATGCGGGGCTTGGCGTGTCACAGGCAGCTAATAGGAATAAAAGGCATAGAAAACGGTCCATCCGCCTTCTCTGCCTCATCATAGTTAAGAATTTGTTAGCGGGTTATAACGCCGCGCGAATAACCTTTGCCAAACGCGCAACACCCTCACGAATTGTGGCTTCGTCTGCACAAGAAAAGCTCAACCGCATGGTATTGTGACCAGTTCCGTCAGCGAAGAATGCCGAGCCAGGAACAAAGGCCACCTTTTCCGTTTTCAAAGAGGTCGCGAAAATGTCGGCAGCATCCAATTGAGTTGGAAGCTTGATCCATACAAACATGCCCCCCTCTGGCTTCGTCCACTCTACCCCGTCTGGCATATGTTCGTTCAAAGCAGACAGCATCGCATCGCGACGCTCGGAATAGACATTTCGCAATGTCTCTACGTGCTCGTCAAACATTGTTTCTGCAACATGTGTCATAGCCATCTGGTTGATGGTCGAATTGTGCAGATCACCGGCTTGCTTCAATAGAACCATTTGCGAGATGAGAGGCTCCGCAGCGCAGACCCATCCAATGCGCAAACCGGGTGAGAGTGTTTTGGAGAAGCTACCGCAGTAGATGGTACGGCAGTCATTGATGCACCCCTTTCGTGCAATCTCAAGCGCAAGAATTGGTGGGATCGCATCGCCGTCATAGCGTAAGGATTGATAAGCCGCGTCCTCAATAACGGCACAATCCAGTTCCTCGGCCATATCAAGCAATGCCTCACGACCAACCTGATCAACAGTCTCGCCCGTTGGGTTCGCAAAGTCCGCAGACAAATAGGCAAACTTTACTTTTCCTCCGGCGGCTTCTGCTTCTGCTGCGAAATCAGAAGGGGCCCGATTGCTTAGAACATTCAAACGATCATAACGCGGTTCATAAGCGTTAAACGCGCCAAGCGCTCCGAGGTAGGTCGGCCAGTTGATCAACGCAGTATCATTGGGGGACAGGAACACCTTCCCCAGATAGTCCAAGGCCTGCTGTGACCCATTTGTGATCATAATGTTGTCGACCGTACAGGTGACGCCCAGCTTTTGCATCTGGCCCGCAAGCCATTCGCGCAATGGTAAAAACCCTTCGCTGATTGAATACTGCAAAGCAGAACCAGCAGATTCAGCAGACAGTGCCTTCTGGTATCCTTCCGAGAACGCAGCGGCTGGAAAAAGCGCCGCATCAGGTATCCCCCCGGCGAAC
The DNA here is from genome assembly GCF_030548175.1 of Cognatishimia sp. 1_MG-2023. Classification (GTDB taxonomy): domain Bacteria; phylum Pseudomonadota; class Alphaproteobacteria; order Rhodobacterales; family Rhodobacteraceae; genus Cognatishimia. Next base: position 59,174 of record NZ_JAUORX010000009.1, read on the forward strand.
GAAATGACGCCAGGTTGATCCAATAATTTCAATAGCTCGCGGATTTCAGACGCCTTCATCCTGGATGCGCGCGTCGCAAATACTTTCTGAAAGTCCATCGAATCGCCTTCCTCTCCCAAATTTAATGAGACAGTATTGCAGACCTATAATATGTCAACCTCGCTGACGTACGTGTGGAATTGCACCTCGCGTCACTTGCAGCCTTCCGTCAGCCATGGTCATATGTTGTGACCAATTTAGCCCGAGGCCCTATGCCCTTTCAAAAAGTGACACCAGAAAAGCTGTCGACATCGGTCATTCGACAGATCGAACTACTGATCTTGCGTGGCATCCTACGTCCAGGAGAGAGACTCCCTTCTGAGCGAGAGTTATCCGAGCGCCTTGGCGTCTCTCGCCCATCCTTGCGCGAAGCAATTTCCGAGCTACAGGAACGCGGGTTGCTGGACGCGAAAGCAGGCGCAGGAGTATTTGTGGCCGATGTATTAGGCAACGCCTTTAGCCCAGCATTGATCAAGCTGTTCGCAGCCCACGATGACGCCGTATTTGACTATATTTCCTTTCGCCAAGACATGGAGGGCCTCGCAGCTGAACGCGCTGCGAAATTCGCATCTGACACGGATCTGCAAGTCATTGACGCGGTCTTCCAAAAGATGGAGGCCGCTCATCCGAAACGGAATCCAGCTGACGAAGCGCGGTTAGACGCTGAATTTCATCTAGCGATAATAGAGGCCAGTCATAACGTCATAATGCTACACATGATGCGTTCAATGTATGAGCTTTTGCGCGAAGGTGTTTTTTACAATCGCACGATGATGTTCAAACAACGCACGACCCGCTCCGAGCTATTGGAGCAACATCGCCGTATTAATATTGCACTGCAATCACGTGATCCAATCGCAGCACGCAAGGCCGTCGAGGATCATCTGTCGTTCGTTGAACAATCACTTGCTGATCATAGTAAATCACTACGCAATGAATCGATCGCACAGCAAAGGTACGAACACGAGCAGGATAGAGGCTAAAATTAAAAAAACCCAGCCACATGGGCCGGGTTCCTTAATTCTTCAACAAGGTCGAAACCTAAATATTTGCTTAGTGCAACTTCGCATCAACATCTGCGATTGCAGCGTCGATCAATTTGTTACCATCCGCAGCAGTCATGCCTTTTGCAATCACTTCATTGGCAGCGCCAACAGCGATCACAACAGCTTGGTCACGAACTTCTTTAACAGCCTTGGTTTGCGCAGAAACGATTTGCTCTTCTGCCGCGGTCAGACGACGCGCGATAGAGGCCTGCAAGTCGACCTTCGCTTGTTCAGCCGCCGCAGTCGCATCTTCTTTGGCTTGCGCCACGATGCGATTTGCTTGCTCCTGAACTTCTTTCTGCTTGCGCTCATAAGACGCCAGAATTGTCTGAGCCTCTTCACGCAACGCACGAGCTTCGTCGAGTTCCGACTGAATGCCCTCTGCGCGCTTATCCAAAAGGCCACTTAGTGTTGAGGGCACTTTGAACTTTAGCAGAACAAGAATGAAAAGGATGAACGCCAACAACACAACAAAGTCGGTGTTTTTCAGCGAAAGAAATGGTCCAGATGCAGCAAACGCTGGGGAGGCCATTGTCAGAGCAAGAAGAGTCGCCAGTTTACGCATATCTCTTACCCCTTCATCCGTGCTTCAACAGCAGCTTTAACGGCTTTGGCATCTGCCTTACCACCAAGTGCTGCAACGATTTCTTTAGCCGTATCGGCTGCAACGTCGCGGATGCTGTCCACGGCACCGGCCCGAATTTCGGCGATTGCCTTTTCGGATTCGGCAGCTTTGGCAGCGATCTCAGCGTCCGCTTTCGCGATTGCCGCATCCAAATCGGTCTGAATTTCTGCTTTGGCTTCACCAACAATGCGCTGTGCTTCCGCACGTGCATCGACAAGCGCCTGATTATAGGCTGCTTCAGCTTCGCCAGCTTTCGCCTTTAGCTCTTCAGCCGCGGCGATGTCATTTGTGATTGTCCCCTGACGCTCTGCCAGAACCGCAGCAATGCGCGGAAGCGCGATGCGCGAAAGGACGAAGTAGATCACGACAAGCGTGACCAATAGCCAGAAAATCTGGTTACCCCAGTTAGAGAAATCCAGCTGTGGCATGCCTGGAGCCGAAGCAGCGTCTGCTGCGTGGCCTGCGGCGGCGTGTGTATCTGTCGCCATAACGTCCTCCTGGGAACTTCCGTAGTCTTACGGGTGAACGGCTAATGCACGTCCACCCGCACGTAAGGATGGTTCCGCTAGATTAGACGGCGAACATCAGCAGAAGTGCAACTAGGAACGAGAAGATGCCCAGTGCTTCTGCGAACGCGATACCGATGAACAGTGTCGCTGTTTGAGATGCTGCTGCGGATGGGTTACGAAGTGCGCCAGCCAAGTAGCTTGCTGCAACGTTACCAACGCCCAGTGCTGCTAGACCGGTACCTAGACCTGCGAGACCTGCGCCGATGTGTGCGAGTTGACCTTCCATGGTGAATTCTCCTTACGTTGGAAGTTTATAGAATAGATGTGAAACGTTTGAACTGTTGGGTGAGCCGAGGTTGCCCCGGCTGCCCATTAGTGTGATGGATGCAATGCGTCCCGAAGGTAAACGCATGTGAGGATCGCAAAGACGTATGCCTGGATAAAGGCAACCAGAACCTCAAGTGCATAGAGTGCCGTGATGCCCAAGATGGACAGCGGGGTCACGATAATACCAACCGCTGTTGGGATTTCGTTGACAACCAGCGCCGCCGCGAAGGCTGCGAAAACTTTGATAACTGCGTGGCCAGCCATAACGTTACCCGCAAGACGAATAGAGTGGCTAACAGGGCGTACGAAGTAAGAGATCAGTTCGATAACTGCCAAAACCGGACGCAACGCCATAGGAGCGGAAGACACCCAGAACAATGCAAGGAACTTAGCGCCGTTCTTCGCGAAGCCAACTGCAGTTACCGTTACAAAAACCAGCAAAGCAAGCACGACAGTGACAGCAAAGTGTGATGTTGTAGTGAACGACATTGGGATCAGGCCCAAGAAGTTCGAGAAGACGATGAACATGAACAGAGTCATGATGTATGGGAAGAACCTCACAGCGTCTTTGCCTGCAACGTCTTCGACCATTTTGAAGATGAAACCGTAAGCAAGCTCAGCAATAGACTGAGCGCGCGTTGGGATAACTGCTCTGCGAGATGAGCCGAAAACCATCATTGCCACCAAGCCAACAACCGCTAGGGCCATCCACAGGGTCGCGTTTGTGATGGTGAACATGCCAATGTGATCGCCGCCAAACAGAGGCTTCACAGTGAACTGATCCATTGGGTGGAAAACCAAACCACCTTCGTCTGCGCCGTGTACTTCGCTTGCCACGTCTAGTCCCTCTCGTCTCTCTCGGCTTCTTCAGCCAATTTCTTTTCTTGGATTTCCTTAGCGCTGCGGAGCATTACATTCACCCCGGCCGCGAAACCCAGCATTATGAATAGCACCATGAAGATTGGCATTGTGCCAAACAGGCTATCCAGCCCAAATCCGATGCCGAATCCGATCAAAAGACCGGTAACCAACTCAACTACCATCCGCCAAGCAAGTTGCGCCTGAGAATGGTGTTCTTCCATGTGATCTTTGGGTGCCTGGGCCTGTTTGGCCGCCTCGATCCGCGCTTCAAGCTGCTTAAGCCGCTCTTTGTCATCAGGATCGGTCACGCACAATTCCACTGGTTGAACTTGGCGCCTTGCTAAGCCTATGGGCAGCCCGAGTCAACGAGAGTCTACAGATCGACGAGGGCAATCATAACCAATTGAAAAACATACATTTTCACAACTCTGACATCCGAATCCCACTACCGAAAAGTCAACTACACAGTCAATACACAAAATTTCCAGCATTCAACGAAATGGTTGAATATAACTTCAGCCTAATTGCCTGGTCCGGAATATAGCGACTTTCAGAAACGTAGCGGAACTGGCTGGTTGATGGTGGACCACGATGTCGACACGTCGGCACCCAAGCCCTCTTAGACCAAAAGCGCGCCATTAACTGATGTCTGCGCAACCTGAATGTCGACACGTCAACGCAATGACACGCAGTCAATCGTAGCATGGGTCAGGCCATCAAGCCGCAATACCATACTCACAATCGTAACAATTGCCCTTTCCGCTCATGGACACCTTGAAGCCGTGCTGGCGCAGGATCTTCTGATAGTCGTGAGAACAGTATTGCGACCCACGATCCGTATGATGGATGCAGCCTTTGGGCGGTTGCCGGAATGCAATCGCCATGTTCAACGCCCGGATCGCCAAATCCCGTTTCATCCGATTGCTGACTGCCCAGCCAATGACACGACGTGAATGCAGGTCCAGGATCACCGCAAAATAAAGCCAACCCTCTTGGGTCCAAACATAGCTGATGTCACCGGCCCATTTCTGGTTCGGCGCGTTGGCGGTGAAGTCACGATCCAGCAGGTTCGGCGCAATGTTGAACTTATGATCGCTGTCTGTGGTGACCTTGTGTTTACGGGTTCTGACGACGGATATACCATTCTGACGCATCAATCTGCCAACCCGGCGGTGGCCCACATCCAGACCGATCTCTTTCAACTCTTCAGTCATGCGCGGACGACCATAACTGCCAAGGCTGAGACGGGATTGCTCTTTGATATGTGCAAGCGTGACCAAGTCAGACCGCTGTCTTCGGCTGGCAGGACGGTTGCGGAATGCGCGTAGCCCGCGTGTGCTGACACCGACAACACCGCACAAACGGTCGGTTGGAAAGTGGGCCCTATGCTCTTGGACAAACCTAAATCTCATTGCTTTAGGCCCGCTTTTTTAGGATTTCCCTCTCCTCCTTGAGAAGCCGGACCTCACGTCGAAGCCGCTCATTCTCTTTCGCGAGGTCCAAATCCTCTTTGGAAACCACATCTGTGTCTCGATGCGCTGTAATCCATTTATTCAGTGTCGACATCCCAACACCAAGATCGTCAGCGACCTGCCTGCGTGTAAGCCCGCTGGTCAGTGCGATACGCACAGCATCTTGGCGGAATTCATCCGTCCGTTTCAGTCCCATAGTTCATCTCCTTTGTTGCACTAAATGCTATCAAAGGGGCGGCACTAAAGCGTGACAGGTACACTCTTGGTCCTCCAATGAGGAAGACGCATGCGTGTATCCAACTTAAAACTTGGCGACGAAGTTCACAAATATACCTTTGTCATCCAACGTCAGGTCAGAAAGGTCATCGGAAAAACTCGCAAAATTGTAACCGATGCCCAACTTCACATTATTCCCAATATGCCGATAAGCGGCCCCCACAAACCCTGTCTCAGAGAGACCTGCTTGTTTTGCCTCAAGATGACGTGCCTCTAACAAGATGTCCCATTTGTGGGTCGCATGATACCGAGCATTAAGAACCGCCAACCATGCATCATTTCGCGTCAATGGCGTTGTGTTGTTAGGAGAGCTATAAGACCAACGTCCCCCTAGCTTACCACCCAATGTCCACTGATTTGAAATGTCGTAATTCAAATCAACAGAGGCGATATGGCTTTCTTGACGTGGCCCACGAGTTGAAACACCGTCAAGTTCTTGACCAACCATGTCGTACAAATAGCGATACTGAAACAAGAGGTTAAGACGATCATTGTCGATGGGGCGGTATGCATAACCCAAAACCAAATCGGCGTAGGTGCCGCTTGCAAAAGACGCGTTGTTGCTGATGGTGTCAGAATATTCAAAATCGAATAGCAGACGCTGATCCTCGTCGATTTTGTAACGTGCCGCGGCGGCCAACAGGTAAGAGTCTGCGTCGCGGTTCACCCCTCCAATTGTGCCGTCGTCATGGCGCAATTCAATGCGTACATTCGCATCGATATTCTCGCCCTCGCTATAACGAATGCCTAGAGACAACGCGTGGCGATCAAATTGCTCTGGCCCGTCGTCAACCTGCCCGACCTCTATCGCCGTACTAAATGTCAGCGCCTCAGTCGCGCGGTATTCTACCCCATAAGCACTGGTTAATGACTTATGACGCCCAAAGTTATCAAAGGTGTTCTCGCCAAAGAAATCGACGCTCTCGGAAACCTTTCTTCGACCACCTGCGACCCATGTTCCAGCATCCCGCCCCAAGAGGGTTACGCCGGCAAAATCGCGGCCTGGCTCGAGACGGTAGCCCACATAAGCGGATCTGTCGGGCCCAGATTGGTAACTTAGCTTAACGTCACCTCCAACACCCAAAGTGCCGTCAGAAACTTCACCTTGTACAGACCAGTTGTCGTTGAACTTTAATTCAGCGCCGACACCGTACCGATCATTCTTGCGCAAGCCTCCGCTTCTCTTAACCGTTTTCTGGCCAAACACATAGTATTTAAAGTCGTCGCTCGGCTGTACTGTAACACGCGCGGCAACATCTGTGCGTATACCGTTTTCTGTCGCTGCTCCAAGTGGTGTGGCCTTTTCGAGATGAGCGACACCAAAGTCCAAATTTATCTTTTCCGAAACTTTGTAACCAACCGATAGCTCACCTTCTTTCAAAGACTTACCGGTAGTGTCTCTATAATCATCATACGCAAATCGGAATGTTAAATCTTCGCTCGGTTCGATATCAAAGCTGAGCCCCCAAAGTTCTTGGTCATTGGCAACTTGGTAGTCCAAAGTCGAAAACCCTGCCGTGCGGTTTTCATAATAGGCCCCAATCGTGCCCGGTACCGCCGCGCTCAGATCTTCCAAATCTACCTGAGTGTTAAATCGAAGCGCTGTACCGGTGCCCCCAGACGTTCCTGTTGTCGGATTGGTTGTTACGATCAAGCCACCATCGGACGACACTGTCGAAGCAAATCCTGGGCCAGAAGTTTCAGCATATTCAAGCTCTGCAAAGCTGCGTTCAGAATATTGCCAACGTAGATCCACACCCACGGCAGATTGGTCTGCAATGCCAGTTTGTTCGACAATACCTGTAGCCCCAATGCGCAGCTGATCTGACACCCATCCTTCGGCACGGGCGCCATAGCTTAGACCATCTATATCCGTTCCGACCGGCGTGAATTCATATTGTGCTACCAGAAACACATCCAAATCTGCGTTCGGGCTTGTCACAATAGCTCCAGTAGAGGATGTGCTATTCAATGGCTCGACCAGAGTAATCACACCTTGGATATAGTTAATAACGTAGTCACGCCCTTCGACCAATGTCCGGGTTTCCACAAGACGGCCGTTCAAACCATCACGCAGTTCAATGCTTAGGGTTTCGGACGCAACGGAAATATCTTGTTGGTTCAAGAAATAAATCGATCCGCCGGTTCCACGAAATGCATCACGCGCTGGCAAGCGATCTGGTGAAGCAGCATAGGCCTCTACCGAAAATCTTGCGTCGCCATTTTGAGTTTGCTCAGGGCTTTTGTAGACAGCTTGCGCCCCATATAGGTCGCGTTCGTTGCGCAGATAATGCGACCCAGAAATCGTGCTTTTGTAGTTGCCCCACAGCACATGATTGCCGTTCTTTTCAGCCTTTAGATAGAATTTACCCCGTGTTGGTGCAGCGTCTTCGATGGTGCTGTCATCCCCAAACATGGGATAACTGTTTTCAGCCGTCAGCCGCAACAACAAGTCTTGCGGATCTTTACCGTCAAAATCACGAAACAAATTCTTAAGTTCACGTTCGCCGGTGTCCGCGCTCGCAGTAATTGTCCAACCATTCTGCGTACGCCCTGTGGCAAATCCTGCAATACGCCCATGGTTATAATTTCGCGGCAAGGTAGCGCCGGTTGTCGTCTCTAGATCGCCCAAGCGGCGGCCAAACGTCAAATCGGCCGTTCCAGTATAGAACCATTCATTTTTAGGAATGGTTAGATCACGCTCAAAGTAAACACCTTGGACGGGCCCTACCGGACGAATAGTGACGGTTTGATCCCCCGGGGGCAGAATACGCTGCAACACAAAAGATCCATCAGATGAAGCGGTAACTGTTTCGCCTAAAACCTGAACGCGTCCACCAGGTGTTACATTGGTGCCGCTTACCGTTACAGAGCCACCAAAAATAGGTATGCTCTGTTTGACCAACGTACTTGTGCCCAGTTCGATTGCTTGAGCATCATCATCAAGGATTGGACGATTTTCACGTACACTTAAAGGCAATCCTGCCGTCTGGTCAAAACGCCCTTGGGCATCGTAAACGCGATGTACGACTACGATATTCTCTCCCTCGGGAACAGTAATCTGTACTGTTCCATTTGGTGCTGATTGCACCACTTGCAATGTGCTTGGGCCACCTTCGGCGGCCAAATCAATCACCCTGAACTCAGCACGCTCTACAAAAGCGAGATAGTTCGCCTGACCTTGCAATCGTATCCGATCCCCTGCACGAACAGACCCTTCATTCAGAATCTGAAGATCCAAACGCCGGTCGGTCTCCAAACCATCATAGCGCACATCAAACCCAGCTTGTGCCAAAGCGATATCACTGCGGCGAGTCTCTTTAGCGTTGGTGGTCGGGGTTGGTACTGTGTCTAACGTAATAGCAAAGCCGACACCGCTGTCCAAGACATTGGCCGCAGTCGGTTCGACATTACGGCCAACAGGCACCACAACGGTTCCTTGGGCCAACGTCATTTGTGTCATCAACGCCAATGAAAGCACCACAAAGCTGGAAGTACAGAAAAAGCGAGTGTTGTTTGATTTGTAAGTCATCAATAAGTTCCTCACTTCGTCCGGTTAATCGAACGTTCGATTTTCAATTGATAGGTCCCAATTTTGCGCCATCTGCGTTGAATGGTTCTCTGAAGCACGCGCAATCGCGCCTGCGCTTCGGCTGGTGTTTCACCATTAGTCAAAACGTAATTTACACGCAGCGTGGTTGGCTTCTCGGCGATTTTCTCAAGAAGACGCGTCATCGACGTCTCTAGCCCCTGCGATATTGTGGTTTTGCCTGTAACAAACGCCTTAGCTGTCAGATCAATGGTAATCACTTGGCTGATAGCGGCACCGAAATTCAACTTTGCGACTTTACCGGCTGTTACGCGGATATTACGTGGGTTTTCAGTGGTCACACGATAGCCACTCGGCAAACTGCGCGTGTCGAGTTTCAGCTGGAAGTTCGAGCCGATTTTGCGTGGCAAGGCAGCACATGGCACACTGAAACGTCCGTGCTCATCGGTGGTGATAATCTTGCCATCTACTGTGACCAGTTTAACGCCAGCAATACCCGGTTCATGCTTTGAAGGATCACTAAAGTCGTCTTGATACCCACTCCCGTTGCGATCATCGAAGACTTTACCGATCACATCAGAGCAATCGAAAATCGCTTCGGGCTGAATACGCACAGTTGCAGTCGCACGATTTGAAACTTCGCGTCCAAAGGCGTTTTCAAGCCACGTTTGGTTGGTCAACGACCCAAAGGTCCCCCTACTGACAACACGTGCTGCCACTGTAATTGTGACTGACCCGTTCGGTAACAAATCGACTGGCCACGACAAACGACCGCCTACAATCGTCGGTTCGATCGGAATGCCAGAAACCAGTGCGGACCCCGGCGTATAAACCAATCCGGCTGGAAGCTGGTCATAAACTGTGGCCCCCAAATAATCGAAGGGCGAACTGTTTTGGAACGTAAGCGTATAATTAATCGTGTCCCCAAATACCACAGTACGACGGTCCGCTGTTTTGGTCGCAATAACGTCACGTGCGGTCGAACAGTTCATCAACGGGATATTGTTGTTCAAAACAAATGGGTCCCCGGCCTCGATATCGAAGCTGGTATAAAAGAGGTTTGCACCAGCTGATGAATCCGCAAGAACACCTGTACTGCCAAATTCACTAGAGCCGATGGAGGCCGGGTTACTCGGCAACAAGCTTGTTGCATCCAGCACACCCAAGCTGGTGCGTCCGGTCGATGCCGTCCCAGAGCTCGGATACGAAAGACCAAGAGTATAGGTCCCAGGTGCCGTTACAAAGAACTGGTAGAAACCAGACGAACCACCCTGCACAATCGTGATTGGACCTGTGGTACCAACACCACTCTGACTAAAGCCACCCCCAGTTACAGTAACATTGCCGCCAGACAGGATGCGCCCGTCTTCTTCGCAATAGAAATAACCCGTTGGATCATAGTCTTCGCGATCAGGGATACCATCCCCATCACGATCCTCTGTTGCACTTTCAAGGTGATCTGGAGCGCCATCACGATCAGTGTCTTCGCTGGTCAGGTCAGCTTGTGCGGTTGTCGGTGTTGATAGCTGGTCAGACGTTACAGACCCAACGTTTGGTGAAGTCGGGTAACCGTTGGTTGACGCGTATACGAAACTGATGCGAACCGTACCAACAGCGCCCGGCGCCAAAGTTGGATCACCCAAAATGGTTTGCGTTTGAACCGCGCCATCATAATTTGCGTTCACCGAAGCCGCTGTAAATCCAGTAACCATAAGTTCGATTGGATAGGTATCATGCAGCAGTTCCGCTGGCGCCAAGAAACTTTCCAAATCATCGACAACCGAAATACCAGTTTGCGTCAGGTTCCCAGTATTGGTGACCATGACATCAAAGACTGCACGTTCAATGGTTGGGAAGAGAATAGAAGTTTCAACCAGCGTCTTGGTCACCTCGAAACTTGGTAACGCAGAAACTGATGCAATCGTTGGATCGCTGTCTCCGTTTCCATCATCATCAGATTGGTCAACAATGGATGCATCTGTCGGTGTAGTTGCCGTTACAGTCACAGAGTTAGACACCCCACCTGCATCAATATCCTCAAGCGTTAGATCAACCGAAACCGTGTAAGTGGCAACTTCACCGGGCTGCAATACACCCTCTGGCGACGCTGGCTCACCACTAGCTTCGACAAAAATCGGCGTTGGGTTGCGTGGGTTATCACCATTTAGATTTATGGTTTCATCCGACAGAGAAACCCCAGTCAATGACACGTTACCAGTGTTTGCCACTGTAACTTGGAACGCCACGGTTTCACCAACAGCCGTCCCAATTTCTTCAACGGTTTTGATCACTTCCAGCATAGGTGTTGGCGTAATCGACAAAAGCGTTGGGTCATCCTCAAGATTGCCGTCAGAAAGGTCGTCATCCGCCGACATATCACTGACAGGGGCCCCTTCAGGAGGCGTACCCGTGACGATCGCCCGGTTTACTAACCCGCCTGCATCAATGTCATCTTGAGTGAGGACATGACGCACTTCCCAAGTTGCGATTTCGCCCGGTGACAAAGTATCTGGTACATCTACCGCAGCTGGTGTCACGGCAATCGCTGTTCCAGTTGCACTTGTCATCGTATCACTGACGGAAAGATCGCTTAGATCAACGTTGCCTGTGTTTAAGGCTTCGATGACAAAGACAACTTCATCGCCCACGCGGGTATTTTCTGACGTCACACGTTTGGTGACCGCAAGCGCTGGCTCTGATGGAATATCAAACAAAGTTGCGTCGTCAGCACTGTTCCCGTCATTGTCCAAGCCATCGTCAGACGTGTCAACGACTAGCGCTAAATTCGGGTCATCAGCCTTGACGGTGACGGTATTTTCCAGACCACCATCATTGAGCATTTCTTGGGTCAACGTGACCTGAGCGTTATAGACCCATGTTTCGCCAACATCGAGTGCCCCGTCCTGATCGGCATCCGAACTTGCGACCAACGCAAAAGGCGCATCTAGGGTCACAGAGGTTCCTGTTGCGGTGGTCATCGTGTCGGTGACACCAACGCTATCCAGAGTGACGTTGCCAGTATTCTCCACACTCAGTTGGAAAGCCACTGGCTGCCCAAGAACCGCGGCCCCAGGTAGTACGACTTTGGTCGCCTCCATGGACGCAATTTGAGTAGGGCCAGGCGTTGTGATTTCATCGCTGTCCTGGGCCTGCGTATCAAACGGGTCAGACCCGGTGACAAAGGCTGTATTCACTACTTCCCCTGCGTCCATCATGTCTTGTGTTACTTCAATCGAGAGCGCACAGGTCGTATCGGTTGTACCTGGAACAAGACTCGCGATTTGGCAGCTATACGTGCTGTCCATCGCATCGGTGACAACCAAGTTGGACAGCGTAACGTTGCCCTGGTTCTCTACTGCGAACAGATAAGTCAGCGTTGACCCAACTTGCCCAAACGTGGAAGGCACAGCAGTTTTGGTCAATTCCATCAAAGGTGCCGGTGCTGGCATATCAACGGTTATACTATCCTCTGCATCAATGCTTTGGCCCTGTGGCGTAATGGCTGAAGTCATTGCAGTGTTGACCAAAGAGCCTGCATCTATGTCGCCCTGCGTGACGGTGTAGGTCCCCGAGCATGTCAGGTTTTCATCTGGCGCAAGCGAAGCTGCGGTACATGTAAAGCCTGACAGCATTTCATCTTTAATCTCAACGCTAGAAAGTGTTTGGTTACCAACGTTGGTAGCAATCAACGAATAGGTCAAAACCTGATCAACAGAAGTGACTGGCAAGGTCGCCACAGATTTTTCGAGTGAAATTTCCGGTGATCGCTCTGCATCAACCCGCACGCTATCTGGCGGTGACAATACCTGTGTATCATCTGCACCGAACTCAGTGCTCGCGTATGCCTCGTTGAAGACAAAGCCCGCGTCCAATTGATCTTGATCAACGGTAAGAACGGCCTCACACGTTGCAATTTCACCTGGTGCGAAATCAGGGTCAGAACTCGTGGGGGCGAAACAAGTAACATCCCCCAATAACGTATCCGTCACCACAACATCTCGCGCGAAAGCACGAGTGCCGGCATTCGTCACAGTGAATGTAAAGGTCAGTTCGTCTCCGACAGAGTCAAAGCTGCTTACATCTGCAGTCTTTTCAATGGACAACAGCGGTGTGCCGTCGTCTGGAATCGTCGCACTGTCAATCGGAGACGTTACATCATCAGATGTACCTGACGCGATATTGGTCACTGATCCTAGGTCAACATCTGTCGCCGAAACTTCGTAGATCCCAGTACAGACATAACTGCCATTTGGCGCGATGCCCTCGGCTGGGAAAACAGGACAAGTAATACCTTCTGCCGCGATCAATGTATCGTTTACAACGATTGGTTCCGTGATTGTCGTATTCCCGACATTCCGCGTAGTGAACGTAAAGCTCAGCTCAGCACCAGTTACGAACGCTTCTGATGCCACTTCTGGAGCAGTCTTTTCAAATGCCAACGCTGGATTTTGCTGTGCCATAATCGTCGCGGTTGCCGGTTCAGTGGTTTCAACCAAACCACTGTTGGCTGTGGCAGAGTTCTCAATCTGACCCTTATCAATATCCTCTTGCGTGACCTCATATGTGCCACGGCACACCAGTTCTGCCTCGGGCAAAAGGCCACCGGCGGGCATCGCATCACAAACAATCAAACCACCGGCGTCGGAGATCAATGGATCACTCACAAACACCTGATCCGTCAGTGTAATGTTCCCAGTGTTTTCAACTGTAAAGACATACTCCAACGACTGCCCAACAGTATCAAAGGTTGCAGGCGCGCTTCCTGCCAATGCTTTGGTCAACGCAATGGCTGGTGCGGCTTCGATGTCAAATTTGGTCGGGTCACTGCTCGTGTTACCATCCGCATCATCGTTATCATCACTTTGATCAGTGATCACACCGCCACTCGGCACAGTGCCTGTTGCTGTCGCAGAGTTGCGAATACCACCAGCATCAATATCAGCCTGAACTAATGTGTAAGTCGCTGTATAGGTCGCGATTTCTTCGGGGACCAAAGTGCCTGCGGCCGACCCAAGGCTCGCACCCATAAAGACCGGTGAATTGTTCAGGGCCAAAACTGTGCCATCTGCGCGGGTCAGAGTATCAGAAGCGATCCCAACATTCGAAAGCGTGACATTTCCTGTGTTTTCAACAGTGATCGAGAATTCGATGGTTTCACCCAACTCGGCAACACCAGAAGTAACGGTTTTAACAGCCTCGATGCCGGGTTCGGCAGGCAACGGTAAGGCCGTTGGTGAGGCACTGCCGTTCGTGTCGTCACCGTCATCAGATACATCTGTAACAGCGGTATCCGCTGGGCTTTGTGCCGTTACAAAAACTTGGTTGTTAATACCACCGGAATCAATGTCCTCTTGTGTCAGAACATGTTCGACCGCAAAGCTCCAAGTTTCATCCACTTCTAGCGTACCAGATACCCCCGCATCGCCAGCTTCAAGAACGGGCGCGTCCACCGTCAGAACGGTGCCATCTGCGCGGCGCAACACATCCGTTAAAACCACATCCGTCAGTGTCTGATTACCCTTATTTTCAACGGTAATTGTAAACGGAACAGTCTCTCCAACAGCAGGAGGCGATGAAAGCCCGGAGGCATCCAATGTTTTAATAACCTCCAAAGCAGCATTGGCATCTTCAAGGCCAACAGTCAGCGTGTCTTCAGCGGTAATATCGCTACCGCCATTCAATGGCGTCGCTATCGCCGTCGCAGTGTTTTCAAGCGCAACTTGACCGTCTATATCCTCCTGCGTGACCAAATATGTCGCTGTAAAGGTCACGACGTCACCCGGACTTAGCGTATCCCAGCTTCCATCATCCGCAGCATCAACACTGTCCCCTGTTGCGTTACCTGCATCCGTCAACAGTGTTTCATCAGAGGTAGTCAAGGCAACTTGCCCTGCCGCAGACGTCTGCAAGTCAGCCACAGTTACGTTGGTTAAAGTTTGGTTACCGGTGTTTTCGACTTCAATCGTAAATGTAATTTCATCATCAACAGCCGGATCTGTCAGGTCAGCTCGTTTGCGTACTTCCATGGCTGAAGTTTGGCTAAATTCAACACTTGTAGGATCGTTGGTCGCATCTGAATCACCGCTGCTGTCACTTGCCCCCGCATCATCATCAGAGACATCAGAAACGTTGTTCCCATCGGGATCTTGTGAAGTTGCCGTCGCAGTGTTTTCAACACCGCCAGTGTCCAATGCGCCTTGCTCTAACACATAAGCCGCTTCGAAACTCCAGGTTTCCCCCACATCTAGGAAGCCATCATTATTCGTATCGCCACCGGTCAAAGCTGGCTGGGTGGACAAAGCCAACGCCCCACCATCCGCATCAGTCAGCGTGTCAACAAAAGTTGGCGCTGTCAGAGTGACATTCCCGGTGTTGCGAGCAGTGAACAAGAAAGTCAGCGTCTCACCTGCCACAGGTGGCGTGGACAATGCAGAAGTATCCCCGCGTTTTTCCAATACCAACCCAGGATCCGATCCCAACGGTGTCTCTGTTGGGTCATTTTCGCCATCTGCCGTCGAACTGTCATCCGACAAATCTGAAACGGTATCGCCCTCTGGATCAATCGCGCTTGCTGTGGCTTGGTTTGTCACTAAGCCCGCATCCAGATCGTCCTGCGTAATCGCATAAGACGCCGTAAGGGTGATCGTACCCGAACCAACTTCTAGATCGTTCCCATCTGCCTCACCATCAATGTCTGCACCACCACTCGGTGAACCAGGTGTCGGGGTGCCCCCTGAGCCGCTAAAGCTGGTCTCTGAAACGGCGATGTCAAACAACGTCGTGTTGCCGACGTTAGACACCACATAGGTATAGTTGATCGTGTCATCGACATCTAAACGCCCATCCCCGCCATCATTTGCCACCGATGTTTTCACAACGGCAATTTGTGGATCACGAGCGATTGCCACCTGAACAGGTGTATCGAGCGTATCCGTAACCTGTTCATCTTGCGGATCAAGCGCTGTCGCCGTCACTGTATTATTAACACCGCCGGCATCAATGGCTTGCTGGTCTAGATCAAAACTTGCGGAATAAATCCAAGTCTCATCTACATCCAACAAATCATTGTTGTTTGTGTCACCGCTTGCGTAATCAGGTCCATCTGTCAGTGTCAGCGCATCGCCATTCGCGTCGGTCAATGTGTCTGTCAATGTCGGTTCATCAAGTGTCTGATTGCCGGAGTTTTCGACATTGATCGTAAAGGTGACCGTTTGCCCCACAACCGCTGGATCAGTCAAAGCCGTTGCATTTGCTGTTTTGGTAACTTCAAGCGAAGGCGCTTTGTCTTCAACGGTAACCGATGCATCGGCCTCATCGTTGGCCGTTTCACCACCCGGTGCGTCTGCTTGAACGGTTGCCGTGTTCGTCAACGTGATTTGTTCATCTATGTCATCCTGAGTGACCACATAGTCCGCTGTAAAGGTAACTGCATCCCCTGCCCGCAATGTTGTCCAGATGCCATCGCCTGAACTATCTACGGATGTGCCGATCTCGTTTATATCTGTGCTTAGGCTATCCCCTTCGATGGTCAAAGCCGAAGTGCCACCCGCAGAAACATGCGCGTCACTGACCGCGACGTTGGACAGAGTCACATTGCCGGTATTTGTCACCACGTAGGTATAAGTAACGGTTTCGCCTTCTGCGACGTCCTCAGTTACCGAAGGTGTTTTTGTGATCGAAACACTCGGCGACCGTTCCGCATCGATGGTTAGCGTGTCTGTCGCATCGTCGGGAAGTTCGCTTGAGCTTGCAACGGCAACATTGGTGACTCCCCCAGCATCCAAGTCTTCATGTGTGACAAAATACTCGGCTTCACACTGATAGAATTCCGTTGGGCTCAACCCTGCCGCTGGAATACCTTCGCAAGTAAAAATTCCGATCTTATCGTCATCAATTTCAGGGGCTTCGAATAGCGTCGTGTTGCCCGTGTTCGCGATTGTATAAGTATAAACAATCCGTTGGTTCCACGTCGTAATCTCTGTTGTCTCAGATTCTTTGATCAAAGAAATCAGTGGTTCTTGGGGTGGACCCCGAACAAAGACATCATCAGACCCATCAATTGGGTCCAGATCAGTATTGTTAGGCACAGCAGTCACATTGGCAGTATTGGTAAAGCCACCAAACAAGCTCGAACCATCAGTGTTGGTTTCGTCGACATCGTCTTGTGTTACGACATATTCAAACTCACAGCTGTCGTCGATTTCACCTGGCTCAATCGGGCCAATTGTACAGCTCGCCGGTGTCACCAAACGATCGTCGGTCACTGTGGCGGACTGCAATGTGATATTACCGGTGTTCTCAACTGAAATGACAAAAGTCAAAATCTGACCCGGATCCGTAAAGGCCTGCGCTCCTGTTGGCGCGGGGAACAGTTCTTTCAAAACCGTCATGGTTGTTACCGGATTATCGAGCGGTTGGGCAATCGTATCGCTGTCAGAAATGGTGACACCCTGAGGGTCGGTGCCTGTTGCAGTTGCTGTATTCGTCAATGTCTGCGCATCAATGTCATCTTGGGTGACAGTATAATCCCCAACACATTGCAATGTTTCACCTGGCTCAAGAACCACATTCGCAGGTGCAGAGCTGCTCGCACCGCCCACTGCAATAACGTTACATGTCAGGCTTGGCACAAGCGGGTCAGAAATACTAACGCCCGCAATCGTCTGATTACCCGTATTTTCGGCTTCGATGGTATATTCAAGATCATCCCCAGCTGAAGCTGTCACGATTCCAAGCGTAGTCATTGCCTTAGAAACTGTTAGCTCAGGATCTTCAGTTGCAAGAACGGTCTCAGCCGCATTCGGTGAAACAACCGCTGTTGCTGGTCCACGTGGAGCATACACAGTATTCGCCGTGGCGTTGTTGGTAACAAATCCACGATCAAGGTCCAATTGCGTGATGGTGTAGTCATGCTCGCAGACATGCGATTCCATTGTCGCAAGTGACGCAAAGCCTCCACCCGCCGCTGGGCGACAAGCCAAAGTGCCCATAACGTCGTCTTCAATCGAAATGGCCCCAGACAGTGCAACGTTACCGGTATTGGTCACAGTATAGCGGTACGTGATGACGTCTGTTGTATCGTCAAACGGCACATTTGTTGCAAGGGCTTCTTTAGTCAGCTGCAAGGCAGGCGAGCTATCGGCTGGATACACAGCGTTATCGCTTGGAGATTGAACAGGGTTTCCATCAAACGAGCCCGTTGCGAAAACAACGTTTGTCGCAGACCCCAAATCAATGTCTTCATCAGTTACAAAATGAGTTGCGGTACAGTTGAGCGTCTCGCCTGGAACCAACTCGTTATCAACCAAAGCAGGGCAGCTTGGGACCGAAAGATTGTCGGTCAAAGTGATCGGGCCGTCTATCGTTACGTTACCAGTGTTGGTCACCACGATTGTATAGCTCAACTCGTCACCCGGGTTGAAATTATTGGGCGAGTCTGTCGCAACAAATGTTTTCACAATTCCCAACTCAGGCGCCTGGATAGAATTGATCGTTACGCTGTCTGTATTGGATTGCACTGCAGAGCTGTCAAAGACCGTATCCGCAGTGGCGATGTTTGTGACAAAGCCAGCATCAACATCATCTTGGGTTGCGACAAAGATCTGCTCACACAAAACACTGGCACCCGGCGCAAGTGGTGCGGTGGTACACGTTAGTATGCCTGGAATTTTATCATCGTCAATTGTGATATCCGCAGTGGTCGTCACGTTTCCTGAGTTGGACACCAGATACTCAAACACCACTTCGTTTAGTGGATCTGAATAGCTTGCAGGAGACGTCGACTTAACGCGTTTGTCCAACATCAACGCAGGCAATTGAGAGGCCAAAATCGTTTCAGTGGCGTTGCCAGAATCCACAACGACAAACGGGTCATCCCCCGGGTTTTGTGGTACAATCGGCTGTGTTACGGTTGCGCTTGCAATGTTCACAACTTGCCCAGCATCTAGATCAAGCTGTGTGACTTCATATTCACCTGTACATGTATAGGTGCCCAATGGCGGAATGCCCGCAAGTGGTAAAACAGGGCAATCAATGTCAGGAATTCTGTCATCTGTAACCGTAATATCAGCTGTAATCGTGATATTCCCGGTGTTGGTGATGATGTAATCATAGGTCAGCATTTGACCCACCGCATCAAAAGTCGTGCCAAAGGTCTCGACCTTATTCAAGGAAATCATCGGAGCAGGTGCTGGGCCTACAATTGTGACCTCATCTTCAGCCTCAACCGCAGTACTTAAGCCAGAACTTTCACCGGTAACAATAACTGTGTTTGTGTAGCTGCTTACGTCAACGTCCGCTTGCGTCAAAGATTTTGTCGCAGCCAAAGACGTGATCCCATCGGCACACAGGCTCGTCGAAGCTCCCGGAACTAGGTCTGGCAAAGGACAAGTAAACCCAAGGTCTGCATCGTTGATCGTCAAACCCGTCAACGTGACGTTACCGTTGTTGCTAACAACAAACGTATAGTCTTCTGTTTCTGCGGCGGTGGTAAAGACACCATCATCAAAAGACTTCACCACAGACAGCACAACGCTTTCAGTAGGGCCATTCACCGTGACACTGCTGTCTTGCGACACAGGTGCGGTCACACCCGATGGCGCTGTGACAGTTGCAGTTGCAGTATTGCTCAGAGATCCTGCATCTATGTCTGCTTGCTGAATTGTGTAGCTGGCCGTGCAGCTTGTAGTATCGGTGACGCCCGGCGCCAGACTTGAAATCACACAGTTGATCGGGCTTCCAAAGAAAGCGTCTGTGACCGTGACATTTGTGAGTGTGACGTTGCCTGTGTTTTCCAACGCGAAAACATAGTCCACTGAATCGCCTACTGCGGTGTAGTCACCACTTGCACGTTTTTCAAAATCGAAAGTCGCGCTGCGGGTTGGGCCGGTCACTATGACAGAATCCGTTTGAGTGGCAATATCTGCTGAGGTTAGGCTGGCATTGTTCACCACCTGCCCCGCATCGATATCACCCTGATCGACGGTGTAAACGAACGTACAGGTCTCGTCTGTGAGGCCCGGCGCTAAACTCGCGATATTGCAAGTATATCCTGCATCCAGTGCATCGGTCACGGTGAGGTTCGTCAATGTTTGGGTGCCCGTATTTTCGACGGTCATTGTATATGTAATTTGCTCACCAACAGTGGTGAATTCGCTTCGAGAAGCTGTTTTTTCTAAAGTTGCGGTCTGAGAGGGCACTGCAGGATCGACATTCGACGTCGCGCCGTCTGTTTCTGAAAACTGGGCTCCCTGCGTCGGCTGCGCCGTTGCTGTTGCGGTGTTCAAAATTTGCTCGAGATCAATATCGCTCTGCTGCACAGAGTATGAGCCAGTACAACTGTCGCTCAAACCAGGTGCAATATCTGTCAATGTACATGACAGCGCTGGGATCAAAGGATCAGTGATCGTGACGGATGATAGCGTTACGTTGCCATCATTCACGACATTAAACGTATAATTCAACGTTTGATTAACAGCGTTGAATTGCGCTGGACCCGACTTGGTAAAAACCATCGACGGTGAAGCAACGACTGGCACAGTGGCCTCACTTGCGTCAGACGTTACAGAAATCGTGGTGCTGTTATTGGTGAATGAAAAACTCGCCGTCGCACTGTTATCAACCTGTCCGGCGTCCAATTCAGTCTGCGATACGCCTGTACGCGTACCTGTACAAACGAATGAATCACCAGGGTCAAACGGGCTTGGCTGCGCAGAACAATCAGCTGCAGAATCCAACAATCCATCATTGATGGAAATCGGCTGAGCAGGCAGCAAAATCTGCGTATTGCCCGAGTTTGTCACAAGGAATGAATAGTTGATGCTGTCAGAGGTTGCTGCGACGGATGCAGTTATCGCGCTTTTTTCCAATGAAATAGCGGGGTTCAGAGCTGGCGCAATTGTTGCAGACACTTGCGCCGAAGTAGTCGCACCGCCGGATGCCGTCGCTGTATTCAATACAGTTCCAGCCAAGATATCTGCGGCAGAAAGGATGTAACTCGCGGTACAGCTTTGCGTGCTGCCCACCGCAAATGGTGTGGCAAAACACGTAAACGTTCCAATTTTATCGTCGGTGATTTCAATTTCCGTGACACCATTTACTGTCGATGAAAACTCAACGTTGCCGCTGTTTGTGACATCAAATCTATATGTCACCGTTTCCCCTTGCTGGAACTCAGCCGCTGTCAGAACTGGCGCTGTTTTCACAAGGCTAAGTGCGGGTTGTTGCTGTGCAGGAACGGTTACGCTGTCAGAATTTGAATCAATAGAATTTGGGGTTGGACCTGCCTGCGTCGCCGCTGCGCTAGCGATGTTTGTTACACCTCCAGCGTTCAAATCGTCTTGATCAGTCTGATAGGTTGCCGACGTACAGGTAACTGTTTGATCGGGCGCAATCTTCGGGGCGGTACAAGACACTGCCACTTTATCATCGGTCACGGTTGGCGCCAACAAGGTTACATTACCGGTGTTAGTCAGATCGTATTCGTAACTCAGCCCAACATTAACAGCCGAAAAATTGCTGGGCGAAGCCAATGCGAGGCGTTTAGTCAACTCCAGCCCCGTTGTTTGAACCGCCTCTACCGTTGCGGTGTCAGAATCTGAAGCTGTTAGCGCACCAACAGTGATCTCTGCTGAAGCCGTATTCTCAACGGAACCATCATCCACGTCTGATTGCATAACATCATAGGTAGCCGAACAAATTACTGAATTTCCCGGAGCCACGGGCCCAGTCGGACAAGTTGCCCCCCCTGTCAAAACATCCGTAACGGTCGGCGGTGCAGGGAACGTCACCGTACCCGTGTTTCTAATTTCAATTTGGTAGGTCAGAACATCATCTTCGGCATCGTAGTCGGCTGTCAGCGCTGTTTTGATCAACTCCATATCCAGCGTAGGCGTACCCGGCAGGCTAACCAAATCACTTGTATCAGTAACAGTTGCACCACTCGGTGCACGCGCGGAAACAGAGGCTGTGTTATCCAGTGTATTTGCTACATTGGCCGCAAAATCATCAACGTCACTTTGTTGAACGGTATAAGTGCCATTACACACAAAAGAGTCTGTCGGTGCCAAATCAGGAACGGGGCAATACAGCCCTGGGATCAACGGATCAGATACAGAGACTGCACTCAAAGTGACGTTGCCGCGGTTTGTGATTTCAAACCGGTATGGCACTGTCGTATTAACAGCCCCAAAGCTTGTGGCCGTTGTGGTTTTCTCGATCTCAACAATTGGATTGGCGGCCGGGCCGGTGACTGTCACAGTATCAGTCAGCTCTCCAAGTTCACCGAAATCTGGCGTTCCCACTGCGCTCGCGATATTGGTAACTTGCCCAGCATTGACATCTTCTTGCGTGACTTCGTACGTTGCCTGACAGGTTGCAAACTCAGCGACACCGCCCGGGCTCGTGTCAAAGATAACTGTCTTATCACAGGATACGCTGCCGATTTTATCATCATTAACCGACAGCTGACGGATTGGAACCGAACCAATGTTTGTCACCACAAAGCTATATGTGATTTCTTCGCCAACAGCGGAAAATGTTGGACGGTCTGCAGTTTTTTCTAAGGTGTAACCCGGTGCAACGGTGATGATTTCAGGATTGGTTAACGAATTACCGCGACGAAAATCCCAATAGTTATCATTGGGATCGCGGTCAAAAACCTGAGTGGTAGTTTGCCCGGTGGTCAAAATGTTGTTGAGCAAAGACGCATTCGTCGAGCTAAACCATCCTGTGTCAAAAGTGCCGTTCCCGAAACCAGTTCCCATCCCAAAGCTTTGGGTGCCGGTTGTATCTGTGGCTTCCGTTGGAAGACCGGACCAGCTCCCAATGTTGAAGCCATTCAACACCAGAGAAATGTCGTTTTCATCAAAACCGCCTGGCTGCGTATCCCCATCAAACGCCGTAAAGCGGATGTGAACTTCTTGAAGGCCACCTCCGAAGTAATCGGAGCAAGACGAAAAGCCACAATCTAAAGTAAGCGGGTCATTTATGGTAAAGGGGTTTCCGCGGAACCGCCTTGGGTTACCGTTGTTTTGAAACCCACGGAATGCACCATTTGGATTAGAAAATTGGTAATACAGGTTGCCGTTGTTACCCACTAAAACAAATGCGACCCCGCCCGCTTCTGGATAATCGCTCGGCAATTGAAGGTTTGTTCCGGGGACCGTTGTTGTAAAGGGCGTGGCATGTGCCGGAACACACAACCCAAACAAGAAAAAAGCCAGTGCGCTAAGCAATTTCAATTTATTAGGAAATGAAAAAAAGCACATAACGCTCACCACTGAAAAATATTGAGGCAATTTAATTTCAGCCACCTCAAATCAAAAAATCTACGATTTGATATGACACTCATGAGCTCGTTGAAAATAGAGGGAAATATTTTTGTTTGAAATCAGAAAGGAAATACGTGTAATCGCCTAGCGAGTGCGGCAAAATTACATCATTGCTTTATAAATAGTGATTACTTTCAGAATGTTAAGTATCAAAATGAGTATTGAGACTCCACTGAAACTTGACCGTAGAACTCTATTTCAACAGTAAAGTAATTGCACGATAATCGTTACAACAAGCACGCTCAACTCACCCCATCAGCGCAAAAATCCGCGCAAAAATAGTGCCAAACGCGCTTTGCTATCAAGGTGACAACGATCAATTGGAACAGAATAAGAACGGATCGCGAAAATTGAATCACACACACGCAAAGATAGAGTAACTTGGCATTCCAATTACAGAAACTTACCCACTTTCCCAAATAATCGCCCAGCAAGCCGCTTCTTTCCGGCTTCCATGAAGTCCTTTGACCATTTGTAATAGATACCCTGTGATATCCCTTCACGGCGACACAGTTCAGCAATGCTCTCTTCGCCACTCAGCCCATCCAGCACGATCCGGATCTTCTCTTCGGATGAATAATGTTTACGGGTAGCCCGCTTGATGTCTTTGACGATCTTCTCGCCCGGGCTCTTCGTTGTCTTTCTCATCGTCCACTCCTCAGTGGCTGCGATGAGCAACAAACCCTCTCTTAGCAAATACCCCTATTTGGCCCCATAGGCGCTGACGTCGAACACCCAGACATGGTCGATCCAGCAGTGCTCAGACCAGGGCTGTTCAATCTCAAGACTGAGCTCACAAACCCGGACAGATCATCCGTTCTAAAAATTCTAGAACTGGCCTTGAGCGAGGATGCAAGGGACATGCACCTTGATCCAATCGCCGACCAACTGCGCGCATGTCGCGCCTTCGCCGCAAAGCAAGGCATTGAGATCGTCGAGGAATACTCTGACCGAGCGATCTCAGGCGCCAGTCTGATGCGTAGCGGCATGCAGAAGATGCTGCGAGACTCGCAAACCGGCCGCTTTGATCTGGTAATCTCAGAGGCCATGGATCGTTTGTTGCGTAGCCAAGCAGATATCGCCTTGATCTATGAACGGTGCCAATTTCAGCGCGTGATGATTGAGACACTCTCCGAAGGCTTATTGTCTGAACTTCATATTGGCATGAAGGGGTCAATGAATGCCATGTTCATCAAAGACCTTGGTGACAAAACCCGCCGTGGTTTGATGGGGCGTGCGCTCGCAGGCAAATGTGCTGGAGGTAAAGCCTACGGGTACAAAAACATCGTAAAGTTCACCGAAGCAGGTGACCACATCAAAGGTGATCGTACCATCATCCCAACTGAAGCCGTTACAATCAATCGCATTTTCACCGACTACTCGAACGGCATTTCACCAAAGAAGATCGCAGAAGCATTGAACAACGAAGGCATCCCTGGCCCTTCTGGCCGCGGATGGGGCGCATCCACCCTGCACGGCAACCGAGAACGTGGCACGGGCATCTTGAACAACGAACTCTACATCGGTCGCCAGATTTGGAACCGCCTCAACTACGCAAAAGATCCAGACACGGGCAAACGGGTATCCCGCCTCAACCCCGCAGAGGACTGGGTCATCTCCGATGTCCCAGAGTTGCGTATCATCGAGCAATCGCTCTGGGACGCTGCAAAGGACCGCCAAGGCGCGCTTAAAACAAAGAACACAGGCGACAATATCTGGGACCGACGCCGCCCACGTACATTGTTTTCAGGTTTGTTGAAGTGCGGCTGCTGCGGAGGTGGGTTTTCTAAGGTGTCTCAGACCCAATTCGGCTGCTCCACTGCGCGTAACAAGGGCGAAGCGCTCTGCACCAACCGCCTCACGATTTCTCAGACCGATCTGGAAGAACGCGTTCTAAATGCCCTGCAGGACAACCTTATGGATCAAGACTTGCTTGAAGTCTTCTGTAGGGAATACGCCAAAGAGCGGAACCGTCTGAATGCCCAAGCGGAGCAAGGACGCAGCGCTCTCGAGAAGGAACTGGCAACCACCGTCCGCGACCACGGTAAACTCGTAGATGCCATCAGCAGGCATTCCAGCTGATCAGGTGAAGGATAAGATGCAGGCGCTCTCAGAGCGGCACGAGGCCCTGAAGGCGCAGCTTGCCCAGGCGCCTACCCCTGATCCCATCTGCATTCACCCCAAGATGGCAGCGACGTATCAGACACGTGTCCGATCGTTGATTTCAGGTTTGAACAAAGCGGGAGAGATGCAAGAAGCGCAGGAAGCGTTGCGGGGGCTTGTTGACCATATTGTTCTTCAGCCGTCACCTGAGACCGGCAAACTTGACATCGTTCTTGAGGGCGCCTTGTCTGGGCTTCTCACGCTTGCTTTGGGTGCAAAACGCAAAGAAGGCCCGAGATCAGAATCTCAAGCTATTGATAATATTGAAGAATTAGTGTTGGTTGCGGGAGTAGGATTTGAACCTACGACCTTCAGGTTATGAGCCTGACGAGCTACCGGGCTGCTCCATCCCGCGACAGGGGTAGTAAATGATCATCGTAGAGAGAATATGATCTTTAGTCGTTTATTAGGTTTGGCGATGCCCTACTCTCCCACACCTTAAGATGC